>JBGAFZ010000009.1:0-239752 GCA_044227005.1 Aggregatilineales bacterium | reverse complement strand
TTCGCTCCACCAACTCCACTGCTTCTGCCTTAAATTCGTCTGTATGATGCTTACTTCGTCTGCTCATTTTCTGTCTCCTTGCTCCTTGTTTGAGTTTACCTGTGCAATTTCTTTCTCTCCACTCAATCGGGGCAAGTCCACATACGGGGGCGTATCAAAATCGGTTATGATAGGCACAAAATATGTCCTAACAAGTGAGAAAATACGATGAAACTTTCTGATGCTGTGCGTGCTGTGCTCCAAAAACCGGTAATCGTCCGAATGGCTGTGATTGATTCAAATGGTTACCCACATGTCGTGCCGGTATGGTACGGGCTGGACGGCGACGATGTGATCATCTTTGGATTCAAGGCGACGCGCAAGGTGGATTACATCCAGAAAAACCCGAAAGGCACTGTGCAAATCGGAGGCGATCCGGCAGGGAACGACGGCTATATGATCAAGGGGCAGTTCTCGATTGAAGCGGATGTTGATCACCGTTGGGCGAAGAGTATCACCTATGCGTATGAACCTAACAAGGAAAGCGCGGATAAGATGCTGGCGGAATGGTCGCAGCAGGAATTGGTAGTGCTGCGGTTGGTGGTCGATAAGGTGATTAAGGTTTAGGCCGTTCAGTGATTTGATAGCGCGATGGATTAGAGCCGGAGGGTCAGTGACCCTCCACCAAATGTAAATTCCCCACCCATAACAGGGCTACTTTCAGGTTTGTTAGGCGATTTAGTCCGCTTATTTACAGATTCTTCATAAGACAATCCCGCGTAAGAAACAAAAATTTATACAAAAT
Organism: Aggregatilineales bacterium; assembly: GCA_044227005.1. Lineage (GTDB taxonomy): Bacteria > Chloroflexota > Anaerolineae > Aggregatilineales > Phototrophicaceae > CFX2. The sequence goes on along the minus strand of JBGAFZ010000009.1, from coordinate 238,968 downwards.
TCATGACCTTGCAAGCAATCAAGCGAGACCTTTACGCGTTCTTCGGTTTAGGTTCAATTTTCCCTTAGAAATTGCAATTCTCGCCTGAAAGGTCGATGAAAGGCGATTTCCGCAACAATAGTCACATTGTAACAAACTGTTGCATTGGGAAGAGTCATGTCGCGTGACATGAACCGTCATCATCAATAGGCCGAGGAAAAGTTTATGGCTAAACACGTTCGTTTTTTCACCGCTCTCATTTTCTGTGCCCTCATCGTCGTGGGCGGTGGCAACATGAGTCGCGTAGAGGCGCAAGGTTCCCCGACCAAGCCCATTCTCGTGGTGGTTAATGACTCTGTCGCGAATAAGTTCGGGCGCTATCTGGGTGAAATTCTGATCGCTGAAGGTCTGAACAGCTACGATGTGACCACACTTTCGGCAGCCAATGGTTCAGTACTGAGCCAATATAAGGTGGTGGTGCTGGCGGAAACATCGCTAAGCGCTGGTGACGCGGCAAATTTCAGCACTTATGTGAATGGCGGCGGTTACTTGATTGCGATGCGTCCTGACAGCCAGATTGCTGGCCTGTTTGGTCTCGGCGCAAACCAAGGTACACAGACAGATGGCTACCTGAAGATGAACGGCAGTGGTGTGAGCCAAGGGCTTTCAACCGCGACCTTACAAATTCATGGCACAGTCGATAAGTACGCGACTGCCGGCGCAACCACCCTTGCACAACTGTACAGCAGCGCCAATAGCAGCACCGCTTTCCCAGCAGTTGCCCAAAGCGCGAACGCCCATGCGACAGCTTTCCTATACGACCTTGCACGCAACGTGGTTTATACACGCCAAGGTAATCCGGCAAACGCGAATGTTGATACCGATGGCGACACCATCTTGCGTACGATTGATTTGTTCCAATCGAGCAGCGGCAGCCCGTGGATTGACCGTGATAAGATGCCTATTCCTCAGGCTGACGAACAACAACGCTTGTTCGCACGTTTGGTGCAACAGGCGATCAATGCTTACCAACCGATGCCACAATTGTGGTACTTCCCCGGCACCAGCAAGACCGTCTTGATTTCAACCGCTGATGCGCACGCTAACCCAACTACATGGTACCAGAACGAAATCAACACGCTGAATAATCACAACGCCAAGGCAACCTTCTACCTGTCAATTGGTGGTGGCCTGACGGATGCCAGCGTGCAAGCATGGCGCGCACAGGGTCATGAGTTCGGTATTCATCCTTATGCTAACAAACCTGATCCGTATCCTCCGTTCAATATCACTAACTTAGCCCAAGGCTACAGTGTTTATATGAGCTGGTACGGCATGACGTTCAGCAGCCCTGCATCACGTACTGTTCGTAACCACCAAGTTGCGTGGACAGGATGGACGGACGCAGCAGACATCGCCGTAGCGAACGGCATGGGCATGGACACGAACTTCTATGCATGGGGGCCGTGGTTGCGGAAGCAGGATGGTAGCTGGGCACATGGTTATGTGAATGGCAGCGGCCAGCCGATGAAGTTCATGAAGGCTGACGGCACAATCCTGCCCTATTACCAACAGGTGACCCAGTTGGTCGATGAGCAGATGTTCCAAGTCGACTCGGGTTATACCAGCGAAAATCTATCCACAGCAGGCGCTGTGCAAGTTTCACAGCAATTGATTGACGCCAGCGAAGCCGGTGATTACGCGGCGATCATGACGCAATTCCATGTTGATTATTTCAGCCAAGCCGCCGGTTGGGTGGATGGCACATTGGCCTACGCGCAGAGCAAGGGTATCCCGATGTGGAGCGCCGATAACTGGCTGAACTTCACTGAAACCCGCCACGGTGCAACCTATACGAATGTGGCATGGAACGGTTCGAGCAAGACCCTGTCGTTTAATCTGGCAGCCGCTAGCTCCAGCCAAACCCTATCGACTGTTCTACCGTTGACCTACGGCGGCAGCAGCCTACAAACTGTCACGGTTGATGGTGCAGCCGCCAGCTTCAGCACGCAAACGATCAAGGGCACAACCGTTGCCTTCATCACTGTTCCGGCAGGTAACCATAGCTTTACAGCGGTTTATTCGGGCGGCGCACTTCCAACCAATACACCTAACCCGACAGCAACCAACACGCCAACCGTTGTGCCGACCAATACAGCAACCGTTGTACCCAGCAGCACACCGACCGTCGTAGCTACTAATACAACAGTAGCGACCAACATCCCAACTAACACGCCGACTGTTGTTCCGACCAATACAACTGTGCCAAGCAGCACACCGACTGTCGTCCCGACCAATACGACTGTACCCACTGCAACCGCTACGGTTGTAGCTGGATCAGCTTGCTTGACCGATGACACCGTCGCCAACTTCAGCCTCGGTACAACCAGCGGTACATTCGTCAGCGAAGCCAATGGTGGTCAATTGATCCTCAACCCGACGTTGGGATCAACCTTCAGTGGTACCAGCCTACCCGCCGGTTGGGTGGATGGTGGCGCATGGCAAGCTGGTGGCGCGACCACGGTCTCCGGCAGCAACTTGCTGACCAACCGTTCACGCGCTGGTTCAAGTGCAGCCTACGCCGTTGGAGCAAGCCTCGAAGTGAGCGCGACCTTCCAAGCCGCCGCATGGCAACACATTGGTTGGGTGGGTGATCTGGACTTCAGTTCAACCTACGCGATCTTCAGCACCTTCAATACCAGCAACAGCCTGTATGCCCGTACCAGCGACGGCACCAACTTCTTGATCGCCGGTAACTGGGTGGGCAGCGCACATCGCTTCCGTATCGACCACACCGCAACCAGCTTCGTGTTCTACATTGATGGCGCAGTAGTCGCTACCTTGAACTACGCAGTCAGTGGCGCGATGAAGGTCATCTCTAGCGACAATTCAGGATTGTCACTGCCGATTGATTGGACGATTGTTACCCCGTATGCAGCATCCGGTTTGTTCACTTCCCGCGTCTTTGATGCAAGCGTGAACAAGAACTGGGGTGCAGTCACATGGACAGCGTCAGGTTCGACACTGAGCATCAGCGCCCGCAGCGGAAACAGTGCCGCGCCGGATGGCACATGGTCAGCGTTCACACCGATTGCGGCATCAGGATCAAGCGCCAACCTGACCGGTCGCTACATCCAATATCAAGCAAGCTTGTCGACAGCTAACACTGCACAGACACCAGTTCTGGATGTGATCGCCTTCGCCTGTACCGATGTCGGTGGTTCAAGCACAGCGACCGTAGTACCGAGCAATACGCCGACTGTTGTCCCGACCAATACAGCCGTTCCAACTAATACGGCAACCGTTGTGCCGAGCAGCACACCGACAGTTGCACTGACCAACACGCCTGTCGTCGTAGCAAGCAATACACCGACCGTTGTCCCGACCAATACGGCTGTGCCTACCAACACACCAACTGTCGTGCCAACCAATACAGCCGTTCCCACCAATACACCGACTGTTGTCCCGACCAACACACTGGTACCCACTGCAACCGCTACGGTTGTAGCCGGATCAGCTTGCTTGACCGATGACACCGTCGCCAACTTCAGCCTGGGTACGACCAGCGGCACATTCGTCAGCGAAGCCAATGGTGGTCAGCTGATCCTCAACCCGGCGTTGGGATCAACCTTCACTGGAACCAGCCTGCCCTCTGGTTGGGTGGATGGTGGCGCATGGCAAGCCGGTGGCGCGACTACGGTCTCCGGTAGCAATCTGTTGACAAACCGTTCACGCGCTGGTTCAAGCGCAGCCTACGCCGTTGGAGCAAGCCTCGAAGTGAGCGCGACCTTCCAAGCCGCCGCGTGGCAGCATGTCGGTTGGGTTGGTGATCTGGACTTCAGCTCAACTTACGCGATCTTTAGTACTTTCAATACCAGCAACAGCCTGTATGCCCGTACCAGCGACGGCACCAACTTCTTGATCGCCGGTAACTGGGTCGGCAGCGCACATCGTTACCGCATCGACCACACCGCAACCAGCTTCGTGTTCTACATCGACGGTGCGGTAGTCGCTACCTTGAACTACGCAGTCAGCGGCGCGATGAAGGTGATCGCCAGCGAAAACTCCGGTGTATCACTGCCAGTAGATTGGGCACTGGTTACCCCGTATGCAGCATCCGGTTTGTTCACTTCCCGCGTCTTTGATGCCGGAAGCAGCCAGAACTGGGGTGCAGTCACATGGACGGCATCAGGTTCGACACTGAGCATCAGCGCCCGTAGCGGTAACACTGCCGCACCGGATGGCACATGGTCAGCGTTCACACCGATTGCCGCTTCAGGATCAAGCGCCAACCTGACCGGTCGTTACATCCAATATCAAGCGAGCCTGTCGACGGCTAACACTGCACAGACACCGGTTTTGGATGTGATCGCCTTCGCCTGCACCAGCACGACAGTGGTTCAGGGCTTCCAAGCACAAAGTTTGGTGAGCGCAGCGCCTATCACGCAAATCGCTACGGTTGCGCCTACCAGTACGCTGGTACCCACCGCAACCGTAGTCGTTCTGCCAACTGAGACAATCGTCCCGACCGACATTCCGACCAACACACCGGAACCGACTGTTGTGATTATCCCGACTGATATTCCGACCAATACACCGGAACCGACTGTCGTGGTCATCCCAACTGATGTCCCGACCAGCACACCCGTACCGACTGTGGTCGTTATCCCGACTGAAGTTCCGACCAGCATCCCTGCTCCGACCGAAGTGCCGCCAACGGCTGGTTTCGCAGCCAGCGCGACCGATGGTGTGGCACCCGCAGCGATCAGCTTCAGCAACCAGTCATCAGGGAACATTACGTCGTATTCGTGGAACTTCGGTGATGGTGGCAGCAGTGCCGACGCCAATCCGTCCTACACGTTCAACGCGACAGGTGTCTACACGGTCACCTTGACGGTCAGCGGGCCGGGCGGCTCAAGAAGCGCCCAAACCGTGATTACGGTGAACTAAGCGTCGATCGCCAGCAATTTAATCTTAAAGGACACCCATGCAGGTGTCCTTTTTGTTTAGGGTCATGGAAGTAAGCTGGCGGTGAAACCTAGATCAATCCGTTGATATGTTGCCACGAGTAGGTCAGTGATTCAGCAATCGGGCGAATGACATCTTGATCATCCAAATAGGCGGTGTGGGATAGCGGGTTCCAACTGGTGAGCAGGTTGCCGACATTGACTTCACGATCCGCACTCACGGCTCGTCTATAGGCGGGATTCAGTTCGCGCAGCGGGAAACCGATCAAGTCGTCTTTGTCGTAGTAGTTAATCCACGCGCTTTGGAGATCCGGATAATGGTCGGCTAGCTGCGGCGGCGGAACCGCGATTGGACGTCCAAAGTCGCGAAACCGCAGACTCCATAAGGCCAAAGGGCTGCCGAGCGTATACAAGAAATTGAGGGTTTCACCCCGTTCGAGCGGTGTATCGCCCATCTCGGCACGCACTTGGTCGCTGATGAGTTCGGGCTTCTGCAAATCATAGATAAAATTACTGCTAATCACTGTGCCGAGGCTATGAGACACGATACAGAGCGGAGCGTTTTCGCCCGCTTCGGCGGCTAAAGTTCGCAGCGTTCTGGCGTACTCCACATGAATATCATCATAGGATTTGCGGTCATAGGCAGTAGGTTGATAGGCCAATGCATCGCCAACATAGTCGATCATCAAGCGGCGCAAGTCTTTGAAGTTACCTGTACCACCAGCCGTCAACCGATCCCAGAGGGCATCTTCTTTTTGCTGCATAGCGGGTGCCCAATATACCGGACGGATAACCACATCCGTACCACAAGTGCCGTGACAATGCCGTTGGATGGCTTCATTCACCTCTTCTGCAAATTTAGGAGCTTGTCTACCGATGCCATGAACCACTGCGACAGCGATCTTTTGCGTCATCAGATTATCCTCTTAAATCATTATTCATATAGTTTGCAAAGTATGGCAGGCGAAGTCGAAGGCTGTAATGTCACCGGAAATATTTCAATACACAGTACCCTATTTTATGAATAATGTCATGTGAGGCTATTTTTTAGACGGAAAGCACAGAAACAATAGAATCAACTGCAAAAGTGCGTCTGCCGTAGTAAACTTGGTTCGCATATTGGATATGCAGTTGAGTTGACCTATTTAACCGAAAAGAAAGTGTTATGAAGCTCCCTCTTTCCTATAATCTGAATACCGAACCCGCACCCATTACAGACCTTGCAACCGTATCTGTACGGGATGAAGATGACAAGCTGATCTGTATTGTGCATGTTAACGCGACATACGGCGGTTCATTGGAGATTATTGATTTTGACCGCTACAGCGATCATCTGGGTATGATCGTGAAGCTGGCAAAAACCTTTAAGTCCGCAAAGTGCGCTGACCTAGAAGCGGTTCAAACGGTCTTTGATGCGTTTCCTAAATAATCAACACTGATTGACTCTCAAGCCGACTCAAGTGCAGGTTTTTGAGGCCGCGGATCACCTTCCATGAAGAAGAAGATGCCGACGATTAAGGCGACTGCTGCCCCGACAATCGAGGCGACACTGAGCACGGCAACGACCGGAAAGAAGGCGTTTTGGTCGGGCGAGTCGGGGTTGTACCAGAGTGTTTTCGTGCGTCCTATGAAGTCGCCGCGGTGCTTCTCGGCCAGTTCTTTATAGCCATAACTATTTTCAGTGTCAGTGTTGCTGTAGGTGCGACCTTTCACGGTATAGGTATAAATGAGATTGATGCCGTAGTCGGTCTTTTTTTGCTTATCGTCCCAGTAGCCATACACACTGGTGCTGGTAACTCTAGCGGTGATAGTCGGCCATTCGCCACCGGATTGCAGCCGACGAATTTCGAACACGCCGAAGATGAGCAATCCAAAAGCGGTGATGATCAGCAGCACGCCGAGAATGGTAAACGGCCACGATGGAAGACGCGGTTTGCCATCCAGCCGTCCCTCTTCGATCTGATGGCGCATATGCTCCATTTTGGCGTGTTGTTCTTCTTTATTCCACGCGGGTTGGGACTCATCCCCATATTGAAACGACTTGCGTTTGCTACGGCTATTCCACATCGTTGACCTCCAGAACAATCACTTCACATCGGGAACCAACCCACAATACCCATTATAAAATCAGCATGGTCAGAAAAATGGTTGACAATTGCGAATTTTTGTTCCAGACTACTGGTAACGAAGTTATCTGCGGGCATCGCAAGGGGGAAACAATGACTGAAACACAACCGATGAGCAAAGCCGAGTTGCTGGCGAAGATAGAGCAAAGTTGGACAGATTTCAACGCCTATCTGATGACGCTCACACCCTCTCAAGTGACGGTTCCCACCGACGCGGCAGGCTGGACCGTGCTTGACCACCTGATCCATCTGGCGGATTGGGAGAACGGTGTGCTGGCAATGCTCAACAAACAGGATCGTGCTGCGGCGATGGGTGTTGATTCGGCAGCGTGGGCATCTCAGGAATTCGACAAGATCAACGACATTTTACAGAAAAAGGGTAAAGGCAAAAGCATATTCCAAGCACGCGAATTCGTGATGGGTATTCATCAACAATTCGTGGAGAAAATCCAAAGCCTGAGCGATGAGGATTTGCAGCGTCCGTATAAGTATTACCAACCGCAATCTGACCGTGAAGCACCGGTCATCCAATGGGTGCAGATGAATACCTATGAGCATTATGAAGAACATAAGCCGTGGATCGAGGCGATTGTGGCCAGTGAGAAAGCACTGAGCAAAGTTGATTTATTGGCCATCGTCAGCAAGGGTTGGGATGCGCTGGATAAATTCCTCAAGGGGCTGAGTGACGCGCAAAAGACACAACTGACTGATGCGGGAGGTTGGACGGTGAAAGATCATGTGGTGCACATGGCAGTGTGGGAGGATGGCCTCACGGCGATGCTCGACCAAAAAGATCGGCGCAGCCACATGAATATTGACGAAGAAACATGGAAAAGCGGCGATGATCCGATTAACGCAGTGATTCAGCAGCGCTACAAAGATTTATCATGGGCAGAGGTCGAGCAGAAGCGCCAGACTATACATGCCTACCTCCTCAAGCAGATTGATGAGATGAGTGAGCAAGCCCTACAAAGTCCAAACCCCAAGTCGAAAAGCAAGTACACGATAAACGATAACATTATCGCTTCGACAGCCGACCATTATGCGGAGCATATTCCGTGGATGGCGGCGATTGTGGCGGGACAGTGATGATTGCCAAAGCTGAACTGCTTTCCAAAACGCAGGTGAGTTGGGACGCGCTGAATGCCTATGTGGCGACCTTGAGCGAGGTGCAGATCACACAACTGACGGACACGGCGGGGTGGACAGTGAAAGACCATCTGATGCATTTGGCGGTATGGGAAGACGGGGTGTGCGCCCTGCTCCATCAGCAAGACCGTCCGGCGCACATGGGTGTCCCTGCTGACGTGTGGGGACGGTGGGATTTTGAGGAGATCAATGAAGTCATCCGGCAGCGCCACGCGAGTGCATCATGGGCGGAAGTCGAGCAGAAGCGGCAGGCTATACACAAGCAGTTTGTGAGTGAGATTGATGCACTGAGCGAGGCGGATCTAGCCCGTCCGGTACGCGATTTCCAAGCCAATTCCAGCAGCAGTAGACCGATTTATGAAACGATCATCGGGGATAGCTACGATCATTATGATAGCCATGCCCGATGGATCAAAGCGATTGTGGAAAACCACGCATAAGCACAAATTTGAAAAGGGGAGAAACCTGTTCTCCCCTGCCTAGCGCTGATGGGTTAGGACTGGCTGAGCTGGACGACCACGAGTTTGAAATTGGGCGCTTGACTGAGCAAAACGGTGTTGTTGGCAGCCCAGTTAATCGGCATGCGAACGCGCGGTGTTGGCGCGATAAAGCGTCCGGGCAAAACAAGCTCCCCTGCCTGGCCGGGTGCGCTTGTGATATACAGCCCTTCTTTGTCCGGATTTAATTGGTCAAAAGTCGTATAGACTAAATCAGAGCCGGTTTGTCCCCAGCCTGCCGCAAAGACGTAAGATTCGGTGTTCAACTGTTGTTGGCGGCCTCCGGACACAGGCAGCGTATAAATCGCGCTGGTTTCCGGTTTGCGGACGGCCAAACCACCCCCTTTATTATCAATACCGATAGACAAGACGTAGTTGCCATCCGGCGAATACTGATAGGCCCAGGGAGCAGTTCCCTCAATCGAAGCGGCGGCGAATTTGTCATCTTGGGTGCTTAGGTCGAGATACCATGTACTGTCCTTGCTACTGTCAAGCGAGTAGACATTATGGGCAATCTGAGTGCCATCTGGTGATAGCGCAAAGGCGTAGGTCGATATTGCATAATTCGTTTTAACCGCTGCAACTTCTTCAGTCGTTCCGTCATTTATGCTCACCCTAAAGAACTTGGCGAGGGCTGTCGCCGGTTTATTAAAGGTATAGCGGATGAAGTAAATGAATTGGCTATCCGCTGACCACTGCGGAACCAAATCGACTGTAAAAATTACCTTTGAATCATTGTTGGATATGAAATTCAATTCACGATTTGGGGCCGGTGTCATATCTTTGACCGTATTGGTTTCCGTGTCATAGACCCAAATATCTGAATCGCGAAACGTGATGAGGAAGTCTTCGGAAAAAGCTAATTTCTTGCTATCCGGTGACCAGCGCACAGTTTCAAAATCCATCTTGGTATGCAAATCAAGTGTGACACAGTTGCCTTTTTCGCCAGAAAGCGAATACAGGCAGAGTTCGTCGCGATCGACATAGGCAAAACGACTGCCATCGGGCGCGAGATAGGCTGCCTTAGCACCGGGGCCAGCGGTCAAGTCAAGGGTGGTGGCAGTAGCAGTCCATCCAGCAGCACGCATCGGAGCAATGAGCAAAAGACTGCAAAACATAATGGTCAAAGTAACGCATATTCGTCGCACGTCAACCTCCATTTGTAATGAACCTTAATATCCACTGTATAGACGTTGGAGGATTGGCGCAAGTTCCATTAAGCTGATTTTGCGCTACGGCTTTGGAGCAAACGAACATAGAGATCAACCACTTCATCCATCATTTCAGGCCACGATTGGGTTTCGGCAAAGGCGCGGGCGGTCTGCCCCATCGTCGCAAGATGGTCACGATTGGCGAGTGCTAACCGCACGCCATTCACCAGTCCAGCGGCATCGCCAACGTCGAAGGTGTATCCGGTGCGACCCATATCCACCACATCAGGGATGCCACCTACGCGCGAGGCTACGACTGGCAATCCAGCCGCCATCGCTTCAACGACGACGAGGCCAAAAGTTTCCAATGCTGAAGGAAACACAAATAAATCCGCGCTGGCATAGGCTTGCGAGAGTTTTTCACCGTGAAGGTAGCCCATAAAGACCGTGTTGGTTCCGGCAAAGGTTTTTTGCAGATCATCACGGGCGGGGCCATTGCCAACCAATGCTAAGCGGGTAGCGGGGATTTGTTCCAACACGGCGCGTAAATCAGCGATGCGCTTCTCGGTCGAGAGCCGCCCGACATACAGCAAAACAAAATCATCAGGATGACCATCACTCAGGCGATGGCGCATGTCAGCGGTTTTATGGCGAGGATTGAAACGCTCAGCATCTACACCACGCCGCCACAACCCCACTTCTTTAACACCTAGTTCGAGCATCTCGCGCTGGATCATTTTGGAAGGCGCGAGGGCATAATCCGCCTGATTGTAAACCGTGCGAGTAAACCAATTGGTGAAGGGTTCGATAATGCCAATGTGGAAATGATGGACGAGGCGCGATAGATCGAGATGGAATGAGGCCACTGTCGGCACATTCAACCACTTCGCCATCATGAGACCTGCCCCGCCGACGAGTGCAGGACTGATGGTGTGAATAATGTCCGGCTTGAAGTCACGCACCTGACGATAGGTTGCATAATTCGGTGGACCAAACTTCAGTTCGGGATACAGTGGCATGGTGATGCCAGGAACGCCGATCACACGGGTGCTGCGATACTGCTCACAACCCATCTTGGGAGCGACAATGACTGTTTCGATGCCACGCTGTTCGAGATGGTCCAACAGCAAGCAGGTAACTGTGACAATGCCATCTGTTTTGGGGAGAAAGGTTTCAGTGAAAAAGGCGACGCGCATGCACTTGAACTCCACGAAGCTAGGCGACAACAATACCACATCTGCCTGCATATGGTCACGTCATTCATAAATAGAAAGAGGCTGCGGAGTATGCAACCTCTTTGCTCATAGTGCAGTGTCTAGTAGGCGACTAACGACCGTGTGCGCTGCCTTCTAGTCCGATAACCGCAACCTGACGTTCTTGACGAGCAAGCTGCATCCGACGCAGCATCCCCTGCTTAGGGGCAAAGATAAACACAGCAGCAAAAACCAGTGTTTGCAGGACGACGATACAACCACCTGTTGAAGCGTCCAGATGATAGCTGGCATACGCGCCGATCAAACTCGACAACACGCTAACGGTGGCAGCGATCACCAGCATACGGTTAAAACGGTCGGTGAGCATGTAGGCGATGACACCGGGCGTAATCAACATGGCGGTTACGAGAATGATGCCGACTGTCTGTAGGGCTGTCACGATGGTCAAGGCCAACAGCGCGAGCAAGGCATAATAGAGGAAGCTGGTATTCAGGCCAATCGCGCGGGCATGATTCTCGTCAAAGCAGAACAACATCAGATCTTTACGTAGCACCAGTATGGCGATCATGGTGATGGCGGCGATGATGACCGTCTGGATCATATCGGCGTTGGTGATGCCAAGCACATTACCGAAGAGGATATGGGTCAAATCAACCGTACTGGGTGTGCGTGAAATCAGGATCAAACCGAGCGCGAAAAAGCCGGTAAAGACGAGACCAATCACCGCATCTTCTTTTACACGCGTTTGACGTTTGACGAAACCAATCAAAATGACCGAAAGCAATCCGAATACAAAAGCGCCGATACTAAATGGAATCCCTAAAATATAGGACATCACGACACCGGGCATGACCGAATGCGACACCGCATCCCCCATCAATGACCAGCCTTTGAGGATCATGTAACAGGACAGTACGGCGCATACCAACCCGACAACAGCACTCATCGCCAAGGCTTTGAGCATAAAGTCGTACTGCAAAGGTTCAATGAACCACTGCCAGAGGGATTCGAGACTCATGAAGCCACCTCGATCAAATCTACAGTTGGTGCAACCGACACGGACTCGCGCTTAAACATGCTGAGATGCCGCAGCATCCCGCCGAAAGTACGATCCAAATTCTCCGGCGTGAAGACCTCAGATGTCGGGCCATAGGCCAACACCGTGCGATTCACCAGCGCAACATGATCACAGAAGGTTTCTACCGACGCGAGATCGTGAGTGGAAATGAGTACGGTGTGTCCCATCTCCCGTTGTTTCACCAGCAAGTCAATAATCGTGGCCTGAGTGGTAGCATCCACCCCCGTGAAAGGTTCATCCAGCAGCATGATCTTGGCTTTCTGTGCCAAAGCCCGCGCCAGAAAAGCCCGTTTCTTTTGCCCACCGGAAAGCTCACCAATTTGGCGGTCTTTATATTCCAACAAGTGCACCTGATCCAATGCGTCAGTTGCAATCCGTTTATCCTCAGCGCTGGGCATACGCAAGAAGTTCATGTATCCGTAGCGCCCCATTAGCACCACATCCCAGACGCTCACTGGAAAATCCCAATCAATCTCTTCTGATTGCGGCACATAGGCCACATAGCCTAGCTTCTGCGCCTTGCGGACAGGAAGTCCTTCGATCAAAACGTGACCACTGGTGGGGGTTAAGAAGCCCATGATGGCCTTAAACAACGTGGACTTGCCACTGCCGTTCACACCAATGAGTCCACAAATGGAACCGGTATAGACTTTGAGATGCGCGTCACGCAGAGCGATATTCCCGCTGTAGTCAACGGTGACATCTTCAACTTGGATACCTACAGTTTTCATCGTTATTCCCCTTTACCGAGCAAGCCATTTACTAAAGTCGTGGCATCATATTCGAGTAATTTGATATAGGTGGGAGCTTCGCCATCGGCTTCCGTAAGCGAATCGACATACAGATAACCGCCGTAACGTGCTCCTGTTTGATTGGCGACCTCTTCCATGGGGCGCCGGTTTACGGTACTTTCGCAAAAGACTACCGGCACGATATTTTTACGAACGCCATTGATCACTTTGGCAACCTGTTTCGGCGTGCCAGTTTGATCGGCATTGATCGGCCACATGTACAATTCCTGCATGGCGTAATCCCGAATAATGTACGAGAAAGCACCTTCACAACTGACGAGGTAACGCTGCTCCGGCGGTACTTGATCAAGATTGGATTGTAGAAATGCATTGACCTGCTCGATCTGCTGGCTATAGGCTGCCGCATTTTGGGTATAAGCAGCCTCATTCGCCGGATCAAGCGCAATAAATGCCTTGCGAATGTTCTCGATGTAGATCAGGGCATTCTTTGGTGACATCCACGCGTGCGGATTGGGTTTATCCTGATATTCCCCTTCAGCAATCGGAATGAGATCGATACCATCGCTCAGGTTTACAGTCGGCACATCTTTGATACTGCCCATGAATTTCTCAAACCAGCGCTCTAATCCGAGACCATTGAAAAGTACCAAATTGGTATTCTGCGTTTTGACGAGGTCGCTCGGGGTAGGTTCATAACCGTGAATCTCGGTACCGGGCTTGGTGATTGATTGCACGTCGAGTAATCCACAGGCGACGTTACGTGCCATATCAGCCAAAATCGTAAAGGTGGTCAATACTTTCGGAGCACCTTCAACTGGTGCGGAATCCGGCGCACCACCTGCGGGACATGGCTCAATCGTCTCGGCAGCGATAGGCGTCGCATCCTGAGCAGCCACAGGTAATATGAGCATCAAGCTGAGTGCGAAGCCGATCAAAAACAAAGACCATTTAAAATGCATTGAGACATCCTTTCAAGCTAATTGCGATTTTACGGTTACTAAATCGCATTTTCCATATATATAGACAACAGTTTAGGTGAATCTAAAAAATAGTCAAATGAGCGTATTCTTAGAAACAAAATTGAAGGATTAAGATGCCCGTTCTTGCCGTTAGCGCTTTTGCACTCTACAATATCAGTGACAGATTTATTCCCCTTTATGATCAGGTTTACGCATGACTAATCCGCAGGATGTGACTGTTAAACTAGATGATCGTGTACGGTTGATGTCGGCAGTGCTGTCGGCGACCGACTGGCCGCTGAAGTCGCAAGCCAAAAAACCGCACGGAACGCACTTGCATAGCCGCTCGACGCGCAAATTTTTGGAAGTGGTTAAAAACCACCCCGCGGTGCTCGGTATGCAAGGGCTATTGGATCAAAACGCGCCGCTCGAAGCCTTCTTCACGCTGGCATTACAATCCTACTGGCCGGGAATGACCATCGGTGAATTACCGAGTTGGGCACCGCCAAACTGGAATGAGCACCTCGCCGATTTCTACGTGAAGGGGCGTTTGGAAGTCTGGTGGCGCAATGAAGACATCGTCTGGCAGGCTGCGCTAAAAGAATCCCAGAAAATGTTCAAAGACATGGTGTTTAAGCCCATGCTCAAGAACTTTTTTGGCGACATCACCGATGAATTGGTGTTTATACCCAATATCTCGTACCCAACTGATATTGACCTTGCCGTGCGTTTGAAGAATGAATTGGTGTGTATCGCACCGCCGCGCCTCGCTTGGGGTGATAGCCCACCGTGGCCTTATGATGAAGACCCCGGTTATATCTACCGGACAGCGCTGCAACAATATGGCAAATTGTTGGTGCATGAGTATCTGCGTACGCACGCCGATAAACTCACCAGCGTTATTGAAACACCGCTGCCGGTGAGCGATCAATTCCGCGCTCAATACCCGACGTGGCAGGAACAATTCACGGTCTTGTTCGTGGCGGCTATCTCGGCGTTGTATATGGAAAAGCACTTGAGCAAAGCCGAAATTAATGCCTATGTGCTGATGGAACGCAAAATGCACGGCATGACGTCGCTACCGGGGATGATTAGTGTGTTGCGGCGGTATCTGGCGGCGTTTGAAGAAGGCAAGTACAAAGAACTAATCGATTTCTTGCCATCCTTCCCACGTCAGTTCAAAATCGCAGCCAAGATCGTATCGTTGTAAGGAAAGCGTTTTAACGCACTTTACCATGCGGCAAGATGGCATGGACGCCACACAATTCATTGACCATCTGGGTGATGTGCAAGTCAACCGCATGGCTGGCTAAAGCGACCACTTCCCAACGGTCAAGTTGATAGAGCTTTTGCATCAAGGTGAACATGGCTTCGGCGGCCATAAAGGCAGCTTCATTGAGGCTGGCGTCGAAGCCCATCGTAACCCACCCTGCCGGTGTATTGGCAACCGGAACCGACACCGGAAAATCCTCGCGGACATGAAACGTCAGCTCGACCAAATCCATCGGACATTCAATCGCCGTGCCGCCAATTTCGCCATCACCCTGCGCGGCATGACCATCACCCGTGGAAAATAAGCCACCCTCAACCGCAATCGGCAAATATAACGTGCTGCCCACCACCAACTCTTTGCAATCCAAATTGCCCCCATAGATGCGCGGGGGAATGGTCGAATGTACGCCATGCTCGGCGGGAGGCATTCCCATGATGCCCATGAAAGGTCGTAACGCCGCTGTATGACCGAGGTGATTGCGTCCAAGCATACGGTCGGCATCCAATTGCCAATCATGCACAATACCACGACTGGTGATGTTCAAGCGTTTGTTGACGGCACTCGGCCATCCACCCCCCAAACAATAACCCCACGCCCCCAAGCGAATATCCTTGACGTGGATTTCGAGCGTCATCCCCGGCATAGCGCCCTGAATGGCAATTGGCCCAGTCAAGGCGTGACCGTCATCAAGCTTAGGATCACGTCCGGCAAATTCACGGCGCGGCGCATAGGCCCCCCCCACAAATGGTTCCATCCCCCAATTCGAGTCGAGGGTTGTGAAGCGCACGGTGTCGCCTGATTGGATCGTCAGCACCGGATCGAGATCACGCGAAAAATGACCATGCAAGGTGCGCCGTTCAGGAAGCAATGTATGAATTGTTGGCATCTGTACCTTATACAACACAACTAAAAAGCCTCAAAGGGTATTTGAGGCTCACAAGAGTTCTGATCGATTTTACCGCAGTTGTTACAATAATCAATGCGGTGGGCCGGGGAAAAAAGAGTTGGTGCTGGCGATATAATCCGCATATTCCGGTTTGGTCTTTTTGAGGTTCTGCTCCAAGAGCGCTACACCGGATACACGCATCAACATCACGGTCATCAGAAGCGGCGAAAAGAAGGCTAAGAATCCGTTGGGAACGGCCAGCGCGATCAAGAAATAGCCCCACCACAAAGCCGCATCACCAAAATAATTTGGATGGCGGGTGTAGCGCCACAAGCCGGTGCGCATTACCTTGCCTTTGTTAGAGGCCAGCGCTTTGAAACGCTTGAGTTGCCAGTCACCAAGTGCCTCAAAGACAAAGCCTGTGAGCCAAACCGCTAGCCCCAACACATCCAACACGGTGATCGATGCAGGTTCGGAGGCGAATTGAGCAACCATCAAGGGTGTGGAAATAATCCACATTAAGACCCCTTGCAAAACAAAGACTTGAAAGAAACTCTTCCACCACCAGATCGCCCCATTTGACTCGCGCCATGCTTGATAGCGATAGTCCTCAGCATGACCGATGTTGCGGCGGCCAATATGCCAACCCAAGCGTAATCCCCAGATGGTCACCAAGGCAGTAATCAGCAGCTTGCGCGGCAAAAATCCATCGGGGGTGGCAGCAAAATAAACCCAGCTTGCCAGCGCGAAGCCCGGCCCCCAGAAAATATCCACAATACCCGCATTTTTTAGGCGCAGACTCGCGAGCCAAATCATCGTCATGTAGGTCATGATGACTAATAATCCGATCAGCATGACTTGAATCATGAAACACTCCAGACACAACAGGTTTATACAATAAAAGTTAGCAGACTTATAGAATGGGTGCGGTGTATGAGCATGACGTGATAGTGGCGAGAATGCTAACTGAGATTCTCGCCGTAAACAGCCTCAAATATGATGTCTTGCGCGCCACGCCACAAGACTAGCTGACCCAGCTCCGCCAGTCGATCTTGACCTTCGATCACCGTTAAAAAGTGATTACCCGCCAATTGTCCAACCTTGCTGGCAAAAGAGCAATTTCCATAGGGGAACAAGATTTCAGTTTCGCTCAATCCCCCCGGATATAACAAAATATCACCACGCGAGGGGTAGCTGGTGGCGTTTTCATAACCCACACCAAATTTGAAATCGCCTAGGGGTATCCAAGCAGCCTCACCACTCCAACGGGCTTGGATAATTTTCTGGTGATACGGCAGCACCTCTAAGAAGGCTGCACAGGTAGCGGGCGCGAATGCTTGTTCCAGACGCGCCTTAAAAACCAAATCGCCAACGGTAATCCGAATGCTAGGGAGCATGGGTTATAACTCCCGCAATTGCATGAAAAGCGCCCGTTTTTCACCGGGTAAGGTGTAGTCAAAACCACAGGACATAAAGAAACCATCGGATGAGGTGATCGCCATCACTTCGAGGATGTTGGCTGCACGCGCCCGTTCCAAACAGGCTTCTACCAACCGTTTGCCTACGCCCTGCCCTTGCATCGAGGACGCTACAGCGAGGCTGCGAACTTCGGCCAGCTTCCACGAATAAATCTCAAGCGCGGCACAGCCGACAATTTCGGCATTGTATTCGGCAACAAAGAGCGTCGGCAACAATTCGCGCAATTCGTCCAGCGTACGGGGCAATAATTTACCGGCCTCCACAAACGGAACCAAAAACGTGGTCAATTGTTCCAAGTCGTCTGCGGTTGCTGTGCGAATGAGAATGCCAGTCACCGTGGTTTCCGTCGCCATACGAAGCAATTTCCTATCTGCGTCTCACGCTCGTAACAAGAATAATATTGAATTCAGTATACTGCTGAAGTGCCGAATTGGAGTCTCAACGGCTCAGTCTGCGGCGAGGATCTTAGCCATCCACACACCTACACGGCCCGGCTGAAATGTTTCGCGATGGGTTTCGACATAACCAAAGCGCTTGTAATACTCCTGATTGGCGACCATCTTCTCGTTGGTGACCAATTTGAGCTTCAACAGACCGAGTTCGCGGGCTTTCTGTTCGGCAAAAGTCAGCAATCGCCGCCCCAAACCATTCTTTTGATAACCCGGATTCACAGCCAGAATATCCACATAAAGGGCGGCATCCACTTGCCAGTAAACCAGTACCCCTGCCAAATCGTCCTTGCTGCTACCCTCAACCAAGTAGGTGGTACCACGCTTGATATGCGCCTCGTAATCAGCCGTCAGCGCCAGAGGTTTGATACCGATCAAGGGAACCCATGCACGGAACGCCGCATGAACGCAGGCTTCAACCGCGCGATGATCATCCAAGGTTGCAACGCGTATTGGGAACGTCTCTGGTGTCATGACAAACCTGTCCTTTATCCGCCGCTTACGATTTTAACGATGAGAAGAGCAATAACGATGGAAAGTCCAATCAACATCATCAGCAGCAAGCGTCCCGTTTCCAACAATGGCGCCGAGTTGCTTTGTTCGACAGTCACATTCCCCAAGAGATCCACGTAGAAATCGATGCTGACCCGTCCACGCGTCAAACGCGCCATATAATTGTGTCCGGTTACGCGCGTCCAGCCCGTTTCTTCGTCGTCCCAATCATCGCCCAAGCGTTCGCGGATGGCGGCATCCAAGATTTCTTGAGCCTGTTGGGGAGGAATGGGATCAATTTCATCTGCCATGATTCGCCTATCCGATAATCAGCACATCCGGTTTATTATACTGGTCGCCAAGCATCGCGCTCAATACTGTGCCGTCGTACCACCGGCAGTATTACCACCATCCACAACCAGTAGATGTCCGGTCATAAAGCTGGAGTCGTCACTGGCGAGAAATAAAACGGCCTTCGCGATTTCTTCAACATCCGCAATCCGACCCAACGGGAAACCCTTACCCATTTCAGCAAACCATGCTTCGCGCGTTAGATGAGGCGGCTTGTAACTATCCCACCGTTCCACATAAGTATCCCCCGGACACACCGCGTTCACACGGATGCCCTGCCGCCCATGATCGAGCGCCATTGCTTTAGTGAGCAATCCCACCGCGCCTTTGCTAGCACTATAAGCAGCAGCACCTTGACCGGCAATTATTGACCAATCCGAGCCATTGTTGACGATCACGCCACTATGCCGAGCGATCATGTGGGGCAAAACCGCTTTGCTCATATAAAAAGTGCCGCTCACATTGGTTGCAAAAGTATCCTGCCAAACGTCCAACGAAGTACTTAACACAGTTCCGCCTAGTACAACACCAGCGTTGTTGAACAGGACGTCAATTTGCCCGAAGTGACCGAGAGTCTCGTCGACTACACGCTGGCAGTCATCCATCTGGCGCACATCACACGCGGATGCAGCGGCTGTTCCGCCAGCCGATTGAATAGTATCTACTACCACTTGTGCGGCCTTCACATCCCGCGCGGCGATCATCACCCGCGCCCCTTCGCTGGCGAACAACAGGGCTGTAGCTCGCCCTATGCCCTTGTTTCCACCCGTAACTAACGCCACCTTACCAGTTAATTTGCCCATCGTCACACCCCTATTTAGTAATCAAGGTTACCGAACGCCGCATTCCATAAGCAGCTATATAATCCGCGATTGTGATCCGATCAACCTGCCCGAAGTCAGCCGACACTTTCAACCGTGCCACCATACCGTCTGGCAATTGTAGTGCTGCTCGCGCCAACGAATCCTGTTCCCATAAACCTACGGGAACACGCCCATAGGCTTCGGCAGGTTGCTGCACGCTGATTATCGCGCCCTGCAAAACCATCACCGCGATCAATATCCACGCCCAACGCCGCTTTTTGAGGAACGTAGTTTCGAAAGGCAGCGCCACCATCACCGCAATAGCAGGCAAAGCCGTCATATATCGCACATAGAGAGGTGAAGCTATCCAAATTACCCCGCCAAAGATGGTCGTTAAGATCAACATCAGCACCAGCAAGGCATAACGTGGATCACGCAGACGGCGCATACACATAATCAGCCCGACTCCCCCTGCTACCAACGCTAATAAAGGAAGCAAGGGCGCACTGCTCAGCCAAAAAGGCGATATATCCGGTTGTCCGACCCACGCCAAAATTGAACGCAACGCATTGGCATTGAGATCGGTAGGTAAACGCAGCGTATTGAGATTACCCGTTACCGGCAAACCTGCTTTCAACATCGGCGCGAACCGCGGCAGGGACACCAGTATGAACGCGAAAGCCATAACAGCGAGGCACCAACCCACTGAAGCGCGGCGACCACTTACGTCTTTGCGACTAACAACATGGGCGATCAGATAGACGATGATTAGCACAGGCAGCAAGCGCGAACCATGATAGAAGTATTGGGCGACACCCGCCCAGATGCCAACTTGCACGAAGTCAGATAGGCGCATCCGGCGAACCGCCCGACCTAATGTGATTAAGGCCAACAACGCGAAAAACGGATCAATAAGGTTATAGAGTGCCATACGGCTGAAATAGACATGCGCGGGATAAGTAGCCACAAAAACCACCGCTATCAACCCGACCCGTCGCGACCACCACACCCGCCCCAGAGTATAGACCGCCGCAATACTCAGTGTCCCGAACACCAACGATACTAAGCGCATTGCGAAGCGAGTTTGTCCGAAGATCGCCATCGAACCGGACAATAACCACGAAAACGTCGCGGGATTGCCATTATGTGCCGGTGCAAAAATGGGAATAGGTTGACCATGCAGCATATCAGAGGCGTGGGCAGCAAATCCGATCTCATCAACGAGCAGCGGCAACCGATCAAGGCTGTATAACCGCAGCCCAAATCCAAGCAGGGTAATGATAATTACGAGTGTAATATATCGCAAACCGGCACGATTTGGGATATTTGGGATATATTGTACTTTTGAATCCCTGAATGCCGACCATAAGGCTATCATTAAGGCTAACCACAGGGAGAATTGAAGCGTATAACTCGGCCAATGGTAATTCACGACATTTGGGATATATTTCCCAAATTTGTCTAGTCGTGCCCAATCAACCGCAACCATTGGTGTATTTACTGTAATGATCGTTAAGGCTAGGCTGCATCCCAAAGCCACACACAACGCTATCCATCGACGCGGATTCAAGGTGCTTAGCTGGTGCATTTAATCGGACGCTCTGGTAAATCCGCGATATTCAACTGCATCCCAAAATAAGGTGAGGGGTCAATCGTGTTGCCGATGACTGCTTCGTTCTTGAATGTACCGTCGGCCTCACTGGTCACGATGCTGAAGTGACCATGCATCCCAATCGGCGCACGCCCTACTCCGGCATACTCGCCTTGATAGCCCAACAAATCACCGCGCCGAACAGGTACATCGGTTGTACCTGCCGGAAATGTGGATGCGATGAACGAGCGCGAACCATCAACTGTTGCCATATGGGTGTAATACGTCCAGATGGTACGACCTGCTTGCAGCGGATCATCATGTTTGATGATGACTGTAGATAACCAATCGCTGCGCCGTGTCAACAAGCCATCATAAACGGCAAACACTGGCACCGTACCAGCAGCACCATCTCCAAAAATATCGATACCCGTGTGCGGATTAAAAACGGTATACGGCGCGGCGGGGTCACCCCACAGCAGGCCTATCAAGCCATTCGACGGTAGGCTGAACGGCGCACCGGAACATGCTGTATTATTCATATCGGTTGTCAAACTGGGACGCGTGCTCGGATCAGTAAACCATTGCTCGATGACTGGATTACTATTGCTGCGGGTATTGCTCAAACGAGGCAGCAACCATCGATACGCCGCTCCTACCAGCGCAACAACCACGAGCAGACTGAAAATAGCTGCCACAATCCGTCCTCGATTCATAGCACTCCTTAGCCACAGCATCAAATCGCGCAATTATGGAGGCATTGAATCGCGTGTGCAAGGTGCTATACAAAGTTCGTTTTTAGGCGTTTGTAGGCACTAATATTTCAAAATGGGTTAACTTTTCCATACAGAGATTTACCATTTGCGATAGAATGGTATGGACGGTAGCCAAAGGAAAGTAAACACATGACTCAGGTTGCGGCTGCGCCAACATTGTTCGGCAGGCGTTATCAAACCGGAAAAATGCTTGGTCAGGGAGGAATGGGCTCAGTTTATGAGGCGTTGGATCGGCTTACCGGCAAAACCATCGCGCTTAAACGGGTTACAGGACTCACTGAAAATCAAAACTTCTCATCGGTCAACGATAGTTTAAATTTCCGCATGGCTTTGGCACGCGAGTTCAAAGTGCTGGCCTCCTTACGGCATCCGAATATCATCAGTGTGCTGGATTACGGCTTCGACGAAACGCGCCAACCGTACATCACCATGGAACTGATTGAAGGTGCAACCAATTTTGTCGATTCCGCCCGTGGAAAACCCCCTGAGCAGCAAATTGACCTGCTGATTCAATTGCTCCATGCCCTAGCCTACCTGCATCGGCGCGGCATCCTGCACCACGACCTGAAGCCTAGCAACGTACTGGTAACCGACGCGGGACAAGTCAAGGTGCTGGACTTCGGCTTGGCGATGGAACCCGAACAAGCCGAGGGCGATGTCGTCGGCACGCTGGCTTACATGGCACCGGAAGTCATTCAGGGACGCGAGCCAACCACGGCCATTGATTTATATGCAGTTGGCGTTATGGCCTACGAAATCTTTTCGGGCAAGCATCCTTTCGATACCGACAACGCCCAAAAATTGCTTCAAGATGTGTTGTTTAGCGATCCTGATCTGACGACAATTTATTCCAAAACCAGCCATTTTCCAGTGCAGCTTTCGGACGACACGCAAGCCCAGAACGACACTTTTAAGACGCTGCAAATCGACAATCTGCAAACCAATATCCTCAGCAATTTTGACACGGTTGCCTTCGATCCCAATATTACGCAGCCCGTATCGCCAACCGACAACCTCAATTTTGATTTCTTTGATAGTGATGACGTTTCCACACTCGCTGGCATCATCGGGCGCTTGCTGGCGAAAAGTCCCGATGATCGTTACAAAGATAGCAACCGCGTCATCGCTGATTTAGCCACGGCGATGAACATCAATGTGCCACCCGAGTCGGCTGCCATTCGCGAGAGTTTCTTGCAGGCGGCGACATTCGTAGGCCGCGAAGCAGAACTGAAGCAGCTCGAAAAAGCACTCACCGCATCGGTCGACGGAAAAGGGAGCGCATGGCTCATCGCAGGTGAAAGTGGTGTCGGCAAGTCGCGCTTGATCGAAGAACTACGCATCCGTGCTTTGGTACAAGGCGTCACCGTATTAAGGGGTGAAGCCGTCGCAGATGGCGGGCTGCCCTTTCAATTGTGGCGTGAACCGCTACGCCGCTTGGTTCTGACCAGCAACATCAGTGATCTTGACGCGGGCATCTTGATGACCATCGTACCCGACATTGATGATCTACTCGGTCGTCCCATCACCAACGCGGTTGCGCTGGATGGTGATGCCCATCAACGGCGTTTGTTTGGCGCTATCGCCAACCTCTTCCAAAGCCAAACACAACCGATCCTGTTGATCTTGGAAGACCTGCAATGGTCAACCGAAAGTTTGGAAATCGTCAAGTTATTGTATGGCATCATTGCGACCTTACCAGTCCTCATGATCGGTAACTATCGCCATGAAGAACGCCCCAAGCTGCCCAAAGAACTTCCCGGTATGCAGTTTATGCGTTTGGAGCGCCTCACAGCTAATGATATTGCAGCCCTCAGCGTATCCATGTTGGGTGAAGCCGGACGTCAAAAAGACGTGCTGGATTTGCTCAAGCGTGAGACAGAAGGCAACGTCCTCTTTCTGGTGGAAGTCGTACGCGCACTGGCTGAAGAAGCAGGTGGTCTGCGCCACGTCGGCAGCATGAGCCTTCCTGCGAATGTGTTGGCGGGTGGCATCCAAACCATCCTACGCCGCCGTTTGGAACGCGTACCGTGGGAAGGACGCGAACTGCTTGAATTAGCCGCCGTCAGCGGTCGGCAGATTGATCTCACACTCTTGGAATATATCAACAAGGGGCAGGATATAACCGATTGGCTGACAACCTGTGTCAATTCGGCAGTGCTGGATGTGCAGGATGGCCGTTACAGCTTTGCTCACAATAAACTGCGTGAGGTTACACTCGCAGATATTCCGCCCAGCGTTGCACCCAGTTTGCACCGTCAAATTGCAACAGCGCTCGAAAATGTCTATCCAGATATGCCTGAACAGGCCACCGTGCTTGCACAACATTGGCATGCAGCCGGTGATGAACCCAATGAATTCCGCTATTCACAGGCCGCTGGTGATTACGCGCTCGGTATCAGTGCGCTCTCCGAAGCCATCCAACAATTCGAACGCTGCAAGCAATTGCTTTCAAACGTCATTGCCAATGAGAAGGAACGCCAGAAGGTACAGGCGGGGCTGTATATTAAGTTAGGCGAAGCCCTGCAATACACAGGTGCTTATCCCGAAGCAGATACCGAAATCGCCGCCGGATTGGAACTCTACCAATTACTGGCGGATCAAGCGGGTGCTGCCCGTGCCCTGAGCCTGCGTGGGGATAATTACTGGCGAACGGGCAATTATGAAGCCTCACGCCAAGCCTGCTCTGAAAGCTTTGTGCTCTACCGCATCTTGCACCATTCGGAAGGTGAAGCCCGTACCCTGAACCGCCTCGGCATGGTGGCCTTTGAACAAGGTGATTATGTACGCGCCAACGAACAGATTCAGTCAGCACTCAAAATCGCCGAGTCCACCAATAATCCGGTAGCACGTGCCACCAGCCTCAATAATTTAGGGTTGGTCGCGCTCCGACAAGGCAATTACGCCGATGCAGTACATTACTTCGAAACCACGCTCTCCCTGCATCGCGAAAATGGTGAGCGCTGGAAAGTCGCCAGCACCTTACTCAACCTCGGCACATTGGCGGGTATACAGGGTAACTTGGAAGGTGCTGACCACAACTTCAACGACTCGTTACAAATCTGCCGCAGTATCGGGGATCGGCGCGGTATCGGTCTGGCGCTGGATAACCTCGGTTTTGTCGCGCAGTTACGCGGTCAACTTGATCAGGCTACGACCTATCTTGAAGAAAGTTTGTCGATCGCCAAAGCCATCGGCAACCGGCAAGGGATGGCTAACACCCTGCTCAACCTGGGCCATGTCGCTACCGCCCAGAAAGACGCCCCACGCGCGGCTGATTTGTTCCGCCAAGCCCTGCGCAGCGCACGTGAAATTGATGCTACCCCGATGATGTTGGAAAGCATCTGCGGACTGGCTGGCCTCCAAGCCAATGATCCGCAAGCGGTCGCGTGGTTAGGGATGATCCTCAATCACTCTGCCGCCACTCAAGAAACCCGCGATATGGCGACCAAAGCCCTCGATCAACTCAACGCCAACCAACCTGCCGGGGATATTGATGCCACGATTGAGTCTGGTAAAGACCTCGCGCTCGAAGATGTCATTCAAGCCATTTTGCAGTAAACCATAACCCTGCCCACCGAGAATCAAATGCGGCGATCGTGATGATCGCCGCATTTTTATTTCTACTTGTGGTAGAGACCGACAGCCGATCTCTACCGCTATATCAACACGCTTAGCGTTGAACCTTGAAGCTTCCGGTTGCACTCCACGGACTAACGAGTCCCGATGAGCAGTCGGAGAACGCCGCACGCCAGTAGTAAGTACCATTGTTTAGCGGAGCGGTAATCATTGTTTCTTGGTCTACAACGATAGCGCTTTGGATGATGGTGCTAAAGCCAGTGCTCTTCGAGATTTGCACCGAGTAGCAGACATTATCGCCAACTTCCCAATCTTCATCGTCTGCCCAGGTCAACTTAACCAACGAGTCACGTGAGCTCCAACCTTCCGATGGACCGGTGCCGCGTGGAGGACGGGGTGGCACGATGGTCACACTATCAACACCACGGAACGCTGCTCCAAAGATTGTCTTTCCGAGCAAGACGGCTTGTGTCGAGGTCGGGGTTAATTGCAACTGCTGCACTCTGAACCAGAGCACACGGTCAGTCTTGCCATCGCGGTCAAGATCCTTGGTGAAGCTATAGTACTTATTGAACAGCTTGACGGCTGGCGCACCGGCCAATGTTACTGTGCTAGGATCAATCGATGTGGCATCAAAGGTTGAGCTACCGAAGATGGCGACAGCAACCAGACCGCGTGAGCCAAGGTTAATACGGTTGCGGCTTGAGAACGGTCGGATGTCAATCCGAACGGTCGCTTCTGCCGGTGTAACAACCCAGTTGAATGTCGTGGTAATCTTGCCTTCAGGGACACGACCATCACTGGCGGTCACGACGACTACGAAGCTACCGGACACGTTGCTGGCGATCGTTCCGCTGATCAAACCAGTGTTCGGATCAATCGTGATACCTGTTGGCAACGGTGCGGCACTGTATTTCAACGTATCGCCATCAGGATCGCTGGCTGAAGCACTGAAGGATACACTCGTTCCAGCCTTATCATTGCGATCACCAAGACTGTTGATCGTCGGCTGGCGATTGGGCGAGCAGGTAAAGGGTGTCAGGTTATTGGGATTAACAAGAAATGCCGACGTAACACCATAAGTCTTATTACCATTACTGTCCAAAACCAGCGGAGGTACACCCTGCTTTTCACCATTTGGCAATATTACAGGCGTCGGAATTTGCAGGCCATTCGGCACAGTCGAACACATAGCCGCTAGGACACTGAATGTAGGTGCGGCAAAGGACGTTCCCGCTTCAAGACTACCGTCAGCTTGAACATAACCGGCACCCGGGGCAAGCACATTTCCATCTTGAGAGAACGACCACGGCTTGTCGCTATTATCCAGTGTAGCGCCAACTGCAATCGCTTCATTCCAAACGGCAGGGGCGAGTGGTGTGCCTTCCATCCATGGGCGCAAGTTACCAGACGAAGCAACCGTCACCACAGAATAGGTTGCAGGGGATACATTACTGTCAATCAGATATTGATTAAGCAGTTTACGCAATTTCTGGAAGTCATCGGTTGCAACTGAACTCGCCAATTGATTCCAGTAAGCACTAACCAGATTTGCAGGTACACCGAGATTCTGCGTCAGATATTGGTTGATACCAAACCCTACTTGCTCAAAGCAAGGAGCACTTTCGGCGTTGGCGGTCACGGTCGTACCGTCGAGCGTCCACTTAAGATCAGTACCATCGAAGTACACTTCAAACACGCCCTTATGCGTACCGGGCGAGAAGGTAATGATCTGTTGGCGATCCGCAGGGTCGGGTAGGAATTTGTTCTTGTATCCAACAGCGATGCGCTTGCCTACTGCATTCGGGTTGTTGTAACCGAAGCGTGCTTCGTACATGTTATCACCAAGATCAGCCACGCATTCAACCACAGGTACAACCGGAAGGCTTGGTGCGGCGGGCGTTGGGTTACAAAGAGGTGATCTGCTGTTGGCAGTTACTGTGTGCGCCACGCCATCTGGGCCAGTCACCGACCACGTCAGGCTGCTTGAACTACTAAACTTCACCTTGAACACAAATTTCTGACGCCCCGGCTCAAATTGAGTGGGTTGGTAGTGGTTCTGATAGCGACCACTGAAGAAGTTACTGCTACCAACCGCAATGTTCGTCAGCTTGGCGTTGTCATTCTGATAGCCGAAGTAGGCGATATAACCAGAAGTACTCCCACCACGGTTATCGGATACCCGTGAACGTCCTTCATAATCGTGTTCATGTTCATCATCACTGTAGGTGGAACGCACAACACATTCGAGTATTGGTGTCACACCCAAAATGGGATCAGGTTGATTGTTAGCGGCAACCGTTTGAATAGCCTGTTGGAAATCGAAGGCCGGTACAGCAACACCACCGATTGTCGTGGCAGGACTGGTACATGAAATGAGGCCGAAGCTCATATTCAGCACGAAATGGTGTACATCCGGCAACGCGGCGATAGCCTCTGTGATCCGGTCAGCAATTTCATCCGCATTATATTGGGTGTCTACACCGGCAATATTGACCGGCACAACACTAATTTTGAGCGGGGGGTTATCTGCGTTCAGCGACTGGTAGCGCTTCTGCACTTCAGTAATTGACCCTTCAGCCACCTTCTGCACGAGGAAACCATGTGCATCGGGCGCTGAGAAGTCATCCACAACCAGTATTACGGTGGCATCCGTATTGAAGCCCAGACGGTTAGTGAAGAAATCTAGACGCTGATTCGTCCACTGACCGACTGTAACCGGATTATCACGGATCTCTGCCGCCACAGCCAGCGGATCAAGATTTACACTTTGCCCGGACACCGAGAACCCTTGTCCTGAGACCGAGAAACCCTGTCCCGAGACCGAGAACCCTTGTCCTGAGACCGAGAAACCCTGTCCGGACACCGAGAACCCTTGCCCTGAGACCGAGAAACCCTGTCCACCAAGCATATTCGGCGTGACAGCGCAGGCTGGAGCACTGGTTGTCTCCTGCGCATGGATGACGCCGTAAACCGACATCACCAACATCGAAAAAGTCAGTAAAACGATGAGTCGCATTTTTCGTTGTCTAAAAATCTGTAACAAGCTTGTCATAAAAAACTCCCCCGCCACCTACACCAATAAGTGGACATGCAAAAAATTTGCTATCCCGTCTATTGATCCAATCCTTGTAAGCATGAAATTAACGTAACGACCTAAAGAGTACCTAAAAGGAAGAGGACTTAGGTAAGGAGTTTGGATAGAAGATTGATACTTCTTCAAACCTTTTTCCAACCCGTAATGTCAATTGTTATGAATATTGCGTAAATTTAACCCTTCTCCCGTTAGAAAGGTTGAGAAATTGAAATACGACGCAAGGTAACCATGCAAGGTATCAAGTTTTCATGAATTTTATGAAGGTGTGTAAATGAAAAACGTAAGGCGACTTACATGCCTTGCAAGGCGTATCTTAACCTTAGCGAATCTTAAAGTGGAGTAATAAATCTTCGTTAAACCCACTGGCTTTGTAGAAGGATTGCGCCCGTTCGCTGCCGCGATGCACATTGACTCGTATCGAGTTAAGGTTCAGCCGATCAGCCCGCCGAACAACCGCTTCCAATAGCGCCGCCCCTATCCCTTGCCGCTGATAGGTTGGTAGCACCGCCATATCATTTATGAAACCTTGCCCACCGGTTAGGGTTCGCACCACCGACAGCGCAATAAACCCGATGATGATGGGTGGGTTTTGACGTGCCACCGCGACAAACACCTCAAATCCGGTTGACTCGCGGAAACGTAATGCCGCGGCTCGCCATTCATCCTCGTTCATTCCATAATTGGCAGGGATAAGCGCCAGCAGCGCCATGATCTCTTCGCCATCCCCCGCCTCTGCCGGACGGATATGGAATTCCGGTGCAGCATCACTCGCTGATTCATCATCTTCAATTCGATTAGGGAACATCTCGTTATATTGCTTTTGGTGCTTTAACCACAAGGCAATCGTTTCGCGATGCGTCCGAAAGGGCAACCGTGGCAAACTGTCGGCAGGGAATACTTTCGCCTCAATCGCATCATCGCCACCTTGCAACGTCCCGCCCACAGGTTTCGCGCGGTAGAAAATCATGATGCCGCTCATCGGCGGCCCTTCCGGAAACGAGTTAATCCCCATCATCTCAAGGATTTCAACTTGCAAACCGGTTTCTTCATGTGCCTCACGGATCGCAGCCGCTTCGGCGCTCTCATCCGCCTCAATGAAACCGCTTGGCAACGTCCATTCGCCTTGATGCGGCGGTTGTCCACGACGAATCAACACCACGCCGCCATCCATTTCGATTAGGATGCCGACAGCCGGAACCGGATTGACGTAATGGACATAGCCACAATTCGGGCAAGCCTGCCGAACCCTACCGCCTACTTCCTTTGCACCCAGCGCATGTCCACATACCGGACAGTAAATCAAATCAGTCATTTCTCAATTAAACTTTGCCATAACTGGAGTATCACGCTCTCGCCCATCGATTATACTATCCCCGCATATGGGCAACGATAGAAGGAGTATTCAAAAACCATGTCCAACAACGACACCTATGCACAGCTAATAACCTACCTTGATGAGAATCACATCCCCTATCGTTTGATCGACCACGCGCCGGAAGGCCGCACCGAAATCGTCAGTGCCATGCGCGGCAATCAAGTGTCTCAGGCCGCCAAGTGCCTTATCTTGATGGTGAAAATCGGCAAAAAAGTTACCCGCTATATATTGGCGGTCGTCCCCGGCCACGCACGTGTAGACCTGAACGCCGTTAAAGCCCTTCTCGGTGGAACCTATGCCTCATTTGCGTCCAAAGATATTGCCGAACGATTAGCAGGCAGCGAGGCCGGAACCGTACTGCCTTTTTCATTTACCCCTGAGTTGGAGCTAATGGTTGATCCGTCATTGTTGGAAAACGAGGACATCTACTTCAACGCAGCACGTTTAGATCGCTCGATGGTCTTAAAAGCCAGTGATTATGTAGGTTTAGTGAAACCCCGTCTCGAACATATCACGCAGGTTGATGCGCCCCAAAAGTCCGACTAGACAGTGCGCCAGAACTCGATCGCCCGTTGGAGATGGCGAATTTCACTGCGCGCGTCCGGTTGCCACTTCGTATAATTATCGAGGAAGGAACGAATAGCATCCTTTTCGCCGGTGTTGAAAGCCCCTACCCGATTCAGAAAATCGGTAATCTGTGAGTGTTTAAGTGGGTCAGTCTTCTTATCCAGATACTTTTGCAGCAGCGTCGGATCAGGTGGCGTCAGGCTGTGCATCAAGCCCATCGGCAGCGTACTGACGTGGTGGTAATAAAACATCGTCGCCAGCATGAAGGCCGGCACATAATAGCGGAAGGCTTCCGGTGTCATCAGTGGCAAATCGACATGGTAATTTGACAGTGTGGTGAGTTGGACGTCGCGCCAGTTCTTACCCCAAAACGCACGTGTTAAGGACGCACCATCCGTATCCGGCTTGGCAATATTACTATCACCGGGATAAGGTGTCTGCGCAAACGCTTCTTCGATCTGTGCAGCGACACGCTGCCGCATCTCATGTGCGGGGGAAAGTTCAACCTTTGGGAAAAGTTCGGTGCTGGACATACTGCAAATTCCTCGCCTTGCACTCTCCAGTTGCATGTTGTCGGGGGGATGGTGCGTTTCCGTGCAACTGTATAACATTCTTGTTATAGCACAATTTTAACCGAAATAGACTCCGAGAAGCATTAAGCGTAACGCCAGAATTCAATCGTCTTCCCTACTAAATCAATGTCATATAACAAATAGCCTAACGGATAAACCGCTGCGAAGGTATCGAGAAAGGCGAGAATGGCAATCTTCTCGGCTGCATTAAAGGCCGCCGCCCGCCGTGAGAAATAATCGTTGTACTCACCCGCCACATAGTTATTAATCTGTTCTTCGGATTGTGGCGTAAGGCAGAAAATCAAGTTATCTGTCACCGTGCCAATTTTGTCGTGATGCAGCAACGCCGCTCGCATCATCGCCGGTGCGAAATAACGGAATCCCGCAGGTGTCAGCAAGAACATATCCCAACGGAACTTGTACAGCAGTTCATCATTCACATCCTGCCAGCGCTGACCATGCAACGCCGCCGCCAACGCCTCCCCATCCGATCCAACTAATGGCTCAGTCGGATACGGAGTCTCTCCAAATGCCTGTTCAATTTGTCGCGCTACCCGCGCCTGTAAAGGTTCTACCATGTTGTTCTTATTCGTTATCACTCAGAATTTTTAAAAGTTGATGCCCAAGTTCAGGCAAATTATGGCTCGCCACTTGCCACACAATATCCAGATTTACATTATTGTAGTTATGGACAATACGATTACGCATCCCAATAATGTTCTTCCATTCAACATTTACGAGTCCTTGTCGTGTTTCTTCAGTCACACGCGCAGCAGCTTCCCCGATTACTTCAATGGCTCGCACCACTGCATACGCTAACATCATATTGGTATCGAGATCGCTGCGGGTACGGCCTTTGATGAATTGCGCAACATGCCTTGTTTCATCCAACATATCTCGTAACCGTGTTTCATCAAATTCGTTCATAAACAACCTGAGCATTCGCGACTACTTTATCTCGAAAGTGTCTGCTTAGAGAACCATACGTGTGCAAATCAACTTGCCGCCCGAATAACTCGCTCAGTTCGTCCTGCATCGAAACAAATTCCCAACCCGGAATGTGCATTGGGTCAAATTCCGCCAGCACATCAATATCGCTATCAGCCTTGAAATCATCGCGTAGCACCGAGCCAAAGAACGACAGCTTGATAATATGATGACGCTGGCAAAAATCAGCTATTTGTCGATAGGGTGTCGAAATATGCTCTTGAAACATCATTCAAATATCTTTGCAACCGCTAATTCAAACCCCGGTATGACGTTACCACCAGTCAGCACATCGCCAACCTTGAGCTTCTGATACGAGTCACGTCCCCGTACAATGACAGCTTTCTGTTTAGGGTCAACCACCCACACGATTTCAACCCCATCATCAAGGTACAGATCAACCTTAGCATCAACATCACTATAATGATCATTGGTGGAAATAACTTCCACAGCCAAATCAGGAACCAGCACCAACGGCATATCTTCCCAATTCGGAAACGCAGTGATGTAGTCCGCCAGCCGCTGTGCTCGAACAAATAAAATGTCAGGCACGCGTGAACCCATCACCCAATCAGATTGATAAGTCAACACAAACGCGGCTTCAAAATAAGCTTCACCTAAAAACCGACCAGCTAAAAAGCTAACAAGCGCATCATACAACCTTTTTGCTCGTATATTATGCTTCATGACCATCGGGTTCAATGTAATGTGCTCGCCGTTAATGAGTTCAAAAGGGCCTTCTGTCTCATAAGCACTAATGTACTCATCCAGACTCATTAGTTTAGTTTGTTCAAGTGGGCGGTCAACCATAGAGGCATCCTACCGAACTACAATACTTTACCTAAGTATACCAAAAGGACATGCCGCAGCACGTCCTTTAATTTTAACTTTCTAACGTAAACGCCCCAACTACATTTCCAGATAGTCTCGCAATTGGCGGCTTCGGGTCGGATGCCGCAGCTTCCGCAGTGCCTTGGCCTCAATCTGGCGGATACGTTCACGCGTCACACCCAGATGCTTACCGACTTCTTCTAGCGTGTGGTCTTGACCATCTTGCAAACCGAAGCGCATCTCCAACACCTCGCGCTCACGTTCACTCAAGACACCCAGCGCCGACCGGATCTGTTCTTTCAGCAGTTGGCGGCTGGCAGCATCCACCGGCCCCATGATCTTGTCGTCTTCAATGAAGTCACCGAGCAAGCTGCTATCTTCCTGACCGATTGGCATTTCGAGGCTCATCGGCTCTTGGCTAATACGCATGATCTTACGAACTTTTTGCGCCGCACGCCGCAGCTTCCGCAGCAAACCGGGATCAATCTTCTCGCCGCTCGAACGCAGCATCCGGATCGCCTCAGTTTCGTCTTTGGTGAGGAATTCCATCTCCAAAGCGATCTGCTCAGCACTCGGTTCACCACCCAATTCTTGGATCAAATCACGCTGCACCCGCATCAGACGGTTGATGGTTTCAACCATATGCACCGGAATACGGATGGTACGCGCTTGGTCAGCAATGGCACGGCTGATCGCCTGCCGGATCCACCACGTCGCATAAGTGCTAAACTTATACCCTTTGGTGTGGTCGAACTTTTCCACCGCCCGCAGCAAACCGATGTTGCCCTCTTGAATCAGGTCAAGGAAGTTGATGCCGCGTCCCATATACCGCTTGGCGACACTCACCACCAACCGCAAGTTCGCGCGTGTCAAAGACTCAGCGGCCAATTCTGCACGCTGTTCCAGTTGCTCGAAGAATTCCGGCAGGTCATTGACGGTTTCCGTATCAGCAGCAAGCTGTGCGTGAAAGGCTTCCGCCGTCGGCAAGATTTGCGTCTTCTTGTATTCGTTGCGGATGAAAAGCACCTGATTAAACGGAATCAGATAGAAGCCCTGGAACACGTCAAACATACGACGCGCCAATTCCGTCCACAATTCATCCCGACCCCATTCACGCTGGCGTAAATAATCACGGACATATGAACGGCTGGTGCTGTCCCAATTGTCATTCACCAGAATCACTTCTTCGATGATCTTCCGCAGATCAGGCGGCTCGACACCAAAGGCCTGCGCACCCTCAACCGCCTCTTCCCAATTACGGCTGATGTGTTGGTAGGATAGCTCCACCACCTGCACCGGACTGGGTAATCCCCCCTCAGACGCACCATTCTCGACCTTCGACAGGGTGTGCATGAAGTTATCCAGCAGTTGTTCAGCAGCCACCTGCGTACTCAACCACGTCTCACGGTTAGTATCCAGCAGCGGCACCAAACCGATTTCTTTCAGATACATACGCACCGGATCATCCACCAGTGCCGCCGTATCAATCGAAAGGCTTTCGCTGCTTAGGTCTTCATCTTCAAAGTCTTCATCGAAGTCGTCAGGGTCATCCGCAGGAAACTCGCCGGTATCCGTGATGCCACTGTCAAACAAATTGTCATCATCATCCAGCGGTTCGTCATCCACCTCGAATTCGGCTTCTGAGTCCTCTACCCGAACCTTCTGCATTTCCTGCGAAGCATCGACTTCTTCTTTTCTGCCCTTACGTCTTTTTGGCATTGTGTTCACCTATTCGCGCACAGAACTCTTAATCTTTTGAAGGTTTTTGTCCAAAATTTGCTGCGCTTTATTAAACAAGAAGATGAGCTGCCCATAACGGATCATAGCATCTTCATCATTGTTGGCCTGTGCATCCAATTGCAAGAAAACCAACTCTTCCCGTTCGCGCTTCAACCGCCGCGCCCGCAGTTCGAGCGCCTTTTCGACCACAGCATCCGTGCTATCTGCCCCTTCCAGTACACGACGGTTGTGGTTATAGATACGTTCGAGATCAGCGGTATGGCTTTCGCGTACCCGCTTTTTCATCCCCGTAATGTCGTCCGCTAGTATAACATCAAGCTGTGGCTGCAACGAAATGTCCGCCTCAAGTCGTAGATAATCCAGTGGATCAAGCGCATCTTGCGTCAACGATTCTTGGAAGGCTTGCATCAATGCCCGTGCATCCACATGCATAAAATCGTCAGCGCAGCAATCACATAACGGCCCGTCAATCATCGTCCGGTCATCGCTCGCCATCTCGCGCAGCTTGCGATTCACCACATAATAAGCCATCGGCTGCCGGAACAATCCACGCAGCACCATGATCTCGATAGCCGACTCTTGTATAGAAGCCGTCCGGCGCACGACAGGTGCAACCACCACCGGCTTTGTTGTAATCGGCGCTATCGGCGCATCAATAAACGGCTCAAGGCCATCGTCATCGATATACACATCCGGCGGTGCCATACCCTCATAATCCAGTGGCGGCACATCCGGCGGCTCACCATCGTTGTAATCAGATGGGATTGTTTGATTCCCTCCCTGTTTATGGGGAGGGTTAGGCTGGGGTTGTGTATCGACTTGCTTATCAGGTGCGGCTGTTCGCGGCTTCTTGGCCTTCTCGATCTGAATTTGCTCATTAGCCCATTCAAACAGTTGGGCTTCTGTCAAAACCAGATTACGCAAGGACGGATGCGACTGCTTGTACTTAATCAACTGCGTCGCCAACCGTTGAATATTACCCTTGGTTTGCATATCGTTTTCTGACGCCAACAAAATCGGCATCAAACGACGCGCCAGAGCTTCAACATCATGCGCGGACACATTTTCGGGCAGTTCCGCGATTTCCATATCAATCACGAAATCCGCCACAGGGAGCGCATTCGTCACCAACTCCGCCCAACGTGCAGGTGTCTCGCGGATCAAATCATCAGGGTCTTTGGCACCCGGAATTTGCAGCACCCGAATATCCACCGACAAGCGACCACCAAAATCCGCCTGTAAGGTTGTCCGCGCGGTTTCCAGACTGCGCCGTGTTGCGCTCTGTCCCGCCGCATCCGAGTCCAGCGCGAGGATAATCCGCTTGGCGGATCGTGTCAGCAACCGCAGTTGAGTCTCGGTCATCGCCGTACCCATCTGCGCCACCACGTTCTTGAATCCGGCCTGATGCGCCTGAATCGCATCCATATAGCCTTCAACAATCACCGCCGTTTCGCTCTCGCGGATACTCGTCTTGGCGGCATCCAACCCGAACAACGTCCGGCTCTTATCAAACAGGGCGGTTTGTGGAGAATTCAAATACTTAGGGTTATCTTCAGCCGCCAGCGCCCGCGCCCCGAAGCCGATAACGCGACCACGCTCGTCACGGATCGGGATCATCAACCGATTACGAAAGCGGTCGTAAACCCGTCCGGTATCTTGATTTTTAACCGCTAGGCCGACATCAATAATATCCGCGTCGCTGTAACCCAGTGTCTTGAGATGTTCCAGCATATGCGACCAACCGGGAGGCGCATACCCGATTTTGAATGCGGTAATGGTCGCGTCACTGAAGCCCCGTTTCTCACGCGTATAACGCAGGACTTCCGGCTGACCTTCCACTTTCGCATCCAGCAGCGCATTATGATAAGCATCTGCCGCCGTGTGCATCAAACCCCGCAGCATATCTAAACGCTCAGTGTTCTGGCGTTGCTCCGGAGATTGCTTCTCGACCTCGATGCCAGCAATCTTCCCCAGTTCAACCAGCGCCTCACTAAATGACCACCCATGATGGCGCATGGCAAAGCCAATCACATCGCCGCCGGTTGCACATGCTCCAAAGCACCGGAACGACTGACGATCAGGATCAACATTAAAGGAAGGGGTTTTTTCTTGATGCCAGGGGCAACACGCCTTGTACGTCCGACCGGCGCGTTTGAGCGGCACATACCGTTGTATGTAGTCCACAATGTCTATTCTGGCTTTGATTTCGTCGGCGACCGACATGACCTTACACCCCTCGCATCCCGTAGGTGCATTATACGTATGTGTAAAGGCTCATGCAACTCGGAATGATAAGGGCTTTCAAATGCTCACCTTTACAGCCCACTGAATACGATCCAGCCACACCCGAAACGTAACCAAACGCTCCTAAATCCAGCACGCAAAAACCCTCAAAAGTCCTATTTGACCCATTGTAAACCATATTTCAATTGACTTCACCGCTTTCTTCCGATATAAATGAGGTTGGCTCTCCATCACAACCTGATGCGCCCGTTTCCTTTAATCGTTCAAGAA
The DNA here is from genome assembly GCA_044227005.1 of Aggregatilineales bacterium. Lineage (GTDB taxonomy): Bacteria > Chloroflexota > Anaerolineae > Aggregatilineales > Phototrophicaceae > CFX2. Next base: position 201,737 of record JBGAFZ010000009.1, on the reverse strand, counting down.
ATCCAAACAACTATGTTTACGCCGGAAGAAAAAGCCACCATCAATCAGCGCTTGTCCGCAGGTCGGGTGAAATCCAAAAAGCCCGTCTTTGATCTTATTAATAGCGGTGCTGCCTATGAGCAGGTAGATGCCATGATTAATCAGCTCATTGCGGATCAAGCCGAAAAACAAAAGCCGACGATTCGACGGAATACCCAATCGGCAGAATACACCGTATTCGGTAGGCATTTGATTACCCAGAACGCCATTGATGACATGGACTCGGTGATGTCTATGCCCTTCGTATTAGGCGGTGCGCTCATGCCAGATGGTCATCGGGTTGCGCCCGAAAAACCACCTGTCGGTAGTGTGATTGTCTGTGATGCCGTGGTTCCAGCCTATGTGGGCGCTGATATTTCATGCAGTGTCAACCTCACCATGACCAATATGCCTGTGGATGATGGCTGGTTCGACGACGCCTTTCCCTCGATCCAGTATGTACTCAAAAATAAAGCGCGTTTCGGTCTTGAAATCCAACCTGACCCTGTCGTTTTTGAGATGGACTTCTACAAACAAAAACTGGATTTGAAAACAGACTTCGGTCAAAAGATTTATGATCAAGTCAAGAAAATCGCGCGTAACCATTTTGCAACCTGTGGTGATGGCAACCACTTCTTTGAGTTTGGATACGTGCCTGTGAACAACAGCAAACGTTACTTAGCGCTGTTGTCACATTTTGGAAGCCGCGCGGTGGGCAGTACCATTGCTTCAGCTTATGAAAGCTTGGCGAATGACTTGTACGAACTGCCGAAAGGCGTCAAAGATGCGCCGCTTGACCCAAACAGTCCTGATGGGCAGGATTACATCACCCTGATGAATTGGGCGGGTGATTTTGCCGAAGCCGGACATAAGTGGCTTCATGTCTATCTGCTGGAACAATTGGCTGAACGCGTCGACATTACCTATAGCACGACCGAACGTGTTTTTAGCCGTCATAATAGTATGTGGATCACCAATGACGGTTACGTGCATCGTAAGGGAGCTACGCCCGCTGATCTCAATCAAAAAGGCGTTATTCCTGCCACGATGGGGCATCCCACTCAAATCATTAGCGGCTTAGGTAATCCCGAGTCGTTTAGTAGCGCTTCTCATGGTGGCGGACGTACCCACAGTCGTGGTCAAGCGCTGCAAGAATTTAGCAACACGCACGACTATGTCTTGCATGAAGCTGGCGTCCGCTTAATCGGTGGCGATTCTGACGAAGATCCACGCGCCTACAAAGACATCCAAAAAGTGATGGCAGCACAGGCCGAATGCGCCTTCACCATCGGTCAATTCTATCCAAAAGTTGTGCGTATGGCTGACCCGCGTATGCCCTTTTGGAAGATGCACAAGTCCAAGAAATAGAACCGCATTGAACGCTGGGTGGGTTTACAAAACTCACCCATACCTTCAAAATGATCAGTCGTGATTGCACAGCGCGTGGTAACAAATTAATATCCTGTGGCGCAAACCCAAATTCTATAACATAGAGTACCGGCTAGGCCGACACATATGCTCAATCAAAATTTCGTCATCATTGGCGCTTTAATCGGTGCGGTAGGCTCATTAGCCTATCTGATTGATACCATAAGAGGGAAAGTCAAACCCAATCGAGTATCGTTCCTGCTCTGGTCAATTGCCCCATTGATCGCATTTGCCGCACAAATAAAACAAGGCATCGGCATAGAATCGCTGATGACCTTCAGTACGGGCTTTTTACCCCTGACCACCTTTATAGCTTCATTCGTAAACAAGAAAGCCGAATGGAAAATAACCCGATTCGATTTAGTATGTGGCCTGCTCTCCATTCTCGGGTTGATATTGTGGTTGGTGACCAAAGTAGGCAATATCGCCATAACCTTCAGCATAGTGGCAGATGCCTTAGCCGCCATCCCGACACTCGTGAAAGCCTACAAATATCCCGATACCGAGCTAGCATGGCCGTGGATAGCCTCAGTAGTTGGCGTGGTGCTCACCCTTTTAACACTTAAAGAGCTAACCTTTGCGAATTCCAGCTTCATCATCTATATCCTCATCGTAAACACCATCATCTTTAGTCTGGTTCAATTCAGGCTTGGAGAAAAATTAGGTTCAAAAAACACGCCCCGCGATAGTGTCTCGTAGAAAACGTTGGCCTAACCTGCCGACTTCATCCCCAACTTGATAATACGATCGCAACCTATGTGTGCTCCCACTTGGACTTTTCTCTCATGACCTCTATAGCCTAGCCATCGGCTTGACTTTTCAACACATTTGTTCTAAAATACTTATGATAATGGTTAAAAAGTACGTGATGTACAACTTCTCAAAGAATGGATTGTAGGGGAGCACCTATGTGTGCTCCCAAAGAGCATCATGTACCTTATGACTACTACAATACGTATTCGGGTCAGAATAGAATAACTTCCTTCAAAATTCACCTGTGAAATTGAAGAATATGGATACGAAGTGTCCTGTGGAAGAATTTTGTGACGATTCGGCATGTTGCTCACTCACATCCGCCATCAAAACCATTTCTAGCAACATCAACAATACAATTTGAACTTGGCTGATTGGCAAATTCGGCACAAATCCCACATTTACCATTGCCGAAATTGTGACCGAAGGAAATCCTGTGGGTCGCCAATTTTGCCAACCAAATGCTCTTGCTGGTAACTGACGCCTACTTTCAACCTTTACCTTTTAACCTTTAACCACTGTCCGACGACGACGACGACGACACCGCCGACATATTTGTAACAATTCGTAATAGTAGATCAATCCGTTTTCCACCAACCGACTTGTAACTTACATCGTCCAACTTTATACTTCTCCGCATGGAAACTCTTATCGGCGCCATCGAGCGCATCACCTTTTATAACGAAGAAAACGGCTATACCGTCCTCAAAATGATGCCTGAAGCCAAGGTCAACAATGGCTCGGAAGCACGCGACGGTACGGTAACGGTCGTCGGCTCTATGCCGGAACTCGCCCCCGGCGAATCTGTCGAATTTCAAGGGACATGGCTCAATGATCCCAAGTGGGGGATGCAGTTCCGCGCCGAGCAAGTGCGCCCTGTACCGCCCTCCACCACCGACGGCCTCATAAACTATCTCTCGAGCGGCATCGTCCCAGGCATCGGGCCGGTCACTGCCGAGCGCATCGTCAAGCATTTCGGCCTCAAAACCCTGCTCATTCTGGATACTGATCCGCAGCGCATCGAAGAAGTCCCCGGCCTCAAAACCTCCCTTGCCCGTGCCCTCATCACCGCATGGTCGGAAAATCAATCCGTGCGCCGCACCATGATCTTCCTGCAAGGGTATGGCATCAGTTCGCGGATGTCCGTCCGCATCCACAACGAATATGGTGAAGCCACCGTTCAAAAGGTGCAGGAGAATCCTTACAACCTCGCCGACGAAGTCTTTGGAATTGGCTTCATAAAAGCCGATGTCATCGCTCAGAAAATGGGGGTCGATTTCGACGCACCCATTCGCATCCGCGCCGGATTGCTCTTTGCCCTCAACAAACTCGCGCAGGATGGTCACACCTTCGCCCCGCGCCAGGTCCTTCTTGATACCGCAGCCGAACTGCTCAAGGTCGATAACCCTACCCGTCTCGCGGCAGCCCTTGATGTACAGGTTTCAGCCGGAGAACTCATCAGCAGCAATGCCTATGACGAACACGGCAATGAGTTACACGCCATCTACTTACCCGTCTACTATCACTCCGAAGTCGGATCGGCTGAACGCCTCAGTGGCATCGCGAACTCGCCCTCCATCATGGCCTCCGTCTGGAAGAAAACCGATTGGCCGGCCTTCCTCCGCAAACTGGCTAAACAAAATAATGTCTCGCTCACCGATCAACAACAAGGCGCGGTCAAAGCAGCCTTGACGAGTAAAGTCTCGGTGCTCACAGGCGGCCCCGGCACAGGCAAAACCACCACCTTACAAATGGTCATTAATGCCCTGCTCGCCGAAAAACGCAGCTTCCGCCTCGCTTCACCAACCGGACGTGCCGCCAAACGTTTGGGCGAAGCCACCGGACAGCTTGCCAGCACCATCCATCGCATGTTGGGATTCATGCCCGACGGCGGTTTCAACCTCGACGAAGATGAACCGCTCGACACCGATATTGTCATCGTGGACGAATCCTCGATGATTGATCTCGTTCTCTTCTACAACTTGCTCAAAGCCATCCGTCCGCATAGCCATCTCATGCTGGTCGGCGATGTTGATCAGCTACCCAGCGTCGGCGCGGGAAATGTCCTTAAGGATGTGATCGATAGCGGTCTCGCCCACGTCACCCGCCTCGATACAATCTTCCGCCAGAGCGAAGACAGCTTGATTGTCTACAACGCGCACCGTGTCAATCACGGCGAGATGCCCGAACTTAACAACCAGAGTAGCGACTTCTTTTTCTTCCGCGAAGAAGATCCCGAACGGACTGCCGAGTTAGTGGTGGACATCGTTCAAAATCGCCTGCCCAATAAGTTCGGCATCGACCCCCTCACCGATGTACAGGTCATCGCTCCCATGTATCGCGGGCCTGCCGGAGTCACCGCCCTAAACGACTCGCTGCAAATGGCACTCAACGGCAGTTCCAGAATTGCCGAAAAGAAGCTGGCCGGACGTCTCTTCCGCGCTGGTGATAAAGTTATGCAAATTCGCAATAACTACGAGAAGGAAGTCTATAACGGAGACATCGGGCGCATCAGTGGTATCGACATGGATAACAACATGCTCGAAGTCATCATCGACGGGCGTTATATCGACTACGACTTCACCGAAGCCGAGGAACTCACGCTGGCCTACTGCATCAGTACCCACCGTAGTCAGGGCGGCGAATATCCGTTTGTGGTTATCCCGCTACTCACCCAACACTACATGATGCTGCAACGCAACCTGCTCTACACAGCCATCACACGCGCTCGTAAAACGGTCGTCCTCGTCGGCACGCACAAAGCCCTACACATCGCAGTCGGCAACAACAAAGTCAGCGACCGCTTTTCAGGCTTATTGGGACGGCTCAGGGAATAGCATCTTCTCAATTTCGACCAACTAAGGACTCATCCATGCCCATCATCACACTCGACAACGGCACCACCATCGAAGCCCCGCAAGGCAAACGGCTCGTCCTCGCCCTAGAAGACGGTGGTGTCGACATCCTGCACCGCTGTGGCGGTTATGCCAAATGCACCACCTGCCGTGTAAGCTTCAGTTCAGGCGAACCGGACGTCATGACGTCAGCCGAGCGTGATCGCCTTGCGATTATTGGACTCTTTGGGGAAGCCCGCCTGAGCTGCCAAATCATGTGCGAGCACGATATGACCCTAGCCACCATTAACCATCTTGCAGGCAGCCCTTACGACTCTGCCGGAAACCGTCCCCACGATCAAATCACGCCCGAACCAGAGTGGGTTGAAAGTCCGCGATAATCATCCCGTTTAAATCGGGTCACCGGGCAAAATAGGCACTTCGGGAGTTCCTTCCGGCGTCGGGATATTACCCGTTTCTGCATCTTCGACCGCCTGCTTCAACACACTCAGGGGTGGCCCACCTTGATCATGGCTTTGTCCGTCAACGATCAGGCTTTGAGCTTGCTCGTCGTTATGCCCTTTATAGCGTACACGGATGGCCGGAGTTCCCCCTACTCCCAACGAGTGCCCTAACTGAACATCCGTTTCCACTTGGAGCGCTTTACCACGATCGCCAATGCAAGTGAGCGCATCTTCAAAATTCAAATTGAATACCGTCGCCATCGCTTTCAGCATATCTTCGTTATAGATTTCAGCCTCGGCATGGGCATATAACAAATCATGTAGCGGCCAAAAAACACCCGCCTGTTGATCTTCAAAGCAGCTAGCGATACTGCCGACAAATACCGTCATACGTCCACCGGCTGTCGGGAACACACGAAATTCGTACTTAGCACGCCCTGTCACCACATATTCTTTGATGAACTGCTGCATAGTTGGCTCGTAGCGCTGGCAATAGGGACACGCAAAATCTGCGAATTCAATAATCGTAATCGGTGCATCAGGATTGCCCAATACAGGCGCTCCATCCTCGGTACGCGAAAAAGGAATATCCGCGTATGGATTCTCATAGGTGGCCATAGGAGTTTCGCTGGTGGCCTCGGCAGTGGCTTCGGTGGATGGGGCATCAGGCGTCGGAGTAGCTTTTGCCTCATAGCCATGTGTGATAGGTAACCTTGTGGCCATCAACAATCCACACGCCATCATCAGCATTACAGTCTTAGAAACTAATCGTCTAGTCATGCGGTCTCACTTCGTATAATAAGCGCTGCCCTCATTATGAGGTTAAAATAGAAGCCCTGTCAAAGAGAAACTGATGAGTATCGAGGCGAACAATGCCACACGCTGTTATCCATGAACTGCCACCAGATTATCATGAGGTCGAGCATCTCGTTCTGCTCGAACCGCGCAAGCTGCTACTGATTAATGTGCTAGCACTTATCCCGTTGGTCATCGCCTTGGTCGTAATGGGGCTGTGGTGGGCACTTGTGCTGCGCCTTCGCGGATCAATTACGGGTGGTTTCGGTGCAGATTGGCCGTCGTGGCTGTGGGTTATTTTGATTTTCATCATAAGCATCCCACTCCACGAATTTTTACATGGGCTTGCCATTCGCCGTGCTGGGCACAAACCCCGCTACGGCATCATGCTCAGTAAAGGTGCCTTTTATGCCACAGCTGATAACGCACTCTTCTGGCGCAATGATTTTATTTATATCGCACTTGCCCCGATCGTTGGGATCACACTACTTGGTTTCCTACTGGTTTATGTGCTGCCGGATACACTCGGTTATTATGTTGGCCTCGGTGTGATGTTCAACGCTGCCAATAGCATTGGCGACTTATGGATGACGATTGTGGTTCGCCGCTACCCACTGACAGCTCTCGTTCGCGACCAAGCCGACAGCATCCACATCTATATCAACACCTGAACAATCAGGTATAGTATTCGTTCAGCATTGGTCACCTACAAAGGCAGAGATCTTGGGTAGTAATTTCCCTTTTCAATTTAACACCATTCCTTATCCCATTTGGCGGCGCGATTTACCATTTGGATTGAGCCAATACTTACAGCCCCTAGCCGAGCGCTACTTAGCTGCTGAGGCAGATCGCAATCCACCGAACACTCCCGAAACGATGGCGGCTTATCTGGTGCGCTGGGGCTTATTATCCGCTGATGAATTCGCTACAGCCACGACCACCTTGGCTACAGATATCCCGCCCCTCGAAGTGACCCAACCGGAACATATCAAACCGGCTGTCCCTTTTAGCCCCATAGGAAAAGTCCGCCTCCCTGCTCAATGGGAGCCAATGGAAACTATCCTGCTCACGTGGCCTTCGCTCTATCCGCCTCTCTGGGAACAACACGCCCAGATGGTTGAAGCGATCACGCCAGTTTCAACAGTCAGTATCCTTGTCTCGTCCGCCATGTGGGCAAAAGCCGCGCGTTTGTATCTGAGCAAACGCGGGAAATCATTGTTGAACCGTGCTCGCTTCATTTACCTGCCAACCGATGATATTTGGGTGCGTGACTACGGGCCAGTTGTTGCGCAAAATGACAAAGGGGAACAAATTTGTGTCAAGCTGGTTTTTGATCCTCTGCCGAGCTATCCACAGGAACGCGATAATGCCATGCCCCTGCGCTGGGCTACACATGAGGAAATCCCGGTACGTCACCTCGACTTACATCTGGAAGGTGGCAACATCTGGTCAGATGGACGTGGCACGCTCATCATGGCCGAGCAAATCTTTCACAGTAATCCGGGTCTGACTCGCAGCAAGCTTATGGAGCAACTTCATAACGTTTTCGACTTCTCCAAACTCATCATCATCCCGCGCCTCGAACGCGAGGAAACCGGACATGTTGATTTGCTGGTCAAGCTGGCCGATCCCGAAACCGTGCTTGTCACCCATGCCAGCGGCCCGAACCGTGCCAATCTTCAGCAAGCAGCAGAAATCTTCCGGCGCTCTACCAATGCCTCCGGCCAACCCTATCGCATCTTCGAGCTTCCCAACCCACCGCTCTATCTCAATTGGGGTGTGTATCCGGTGTGGCGCAGCTATACCAATTCGCTCACGGTCAACGGACGGGTTCTCGTCCCTGTGTTTGATATTCCAAGCGATTCCCAAGCACTCGCCGTTTACCGAAAAGCCATGCCGGATTTCGAAATCATCCCGATTGATTGCGCGCCGGGTGCTAACGGAGGTGGTGCGGTACACTGCCTGACCAAAGAAGTCGCTGCACCCCGACGTGGATAATTAGCCGGAGAAAGTCACAGCAGTAGGGTAAAAAAATGGCTCAACCACTAAGCGAACAAGATTGGGCAATTCGGCTGTTCGTATATCAGCATTTTGTCGATCATACACAACCACCAACCGTCAACGAAACTGTCGCTCATTTTGGGCTATCCACAGAAGAAGCCACAAACGCCTATCAGCGCTTACATGATAACCACACACTTTTCCTAGCTCCCGCAACGCATGACATTCTGATGGCAAATCCATTATCAGCAGTGGAAACCCCTTTCAAAGTCCACATCAATGGACGTCTATTATGGGCAAACTGTGCTTGGGATTCGCTCGGCATTCCTGCCATGCTTCATACGGACGCCCACATCGAAGTGTCTCTATCCGATGGTAAAACCATTTCCTATGCCATCGAGAATGATCAGCTCAAGGCCGACGGTGGACTGGTACATTTCCCCTTACCTTTCAATCACTGGTACGATGACCTAATCCACACCTGAGCAACCATCCTATTCTTCCGGTCGGAAGATGAAATCAGCACATGGTGTTCCACCACAGGCGTGGCACAGGGAACCATACTATCGCTCGAACAAGTCTGGGAACTCTCCAAACTCTGGTATCACAACCGTATGAGTCCTGACTTTCGCGGACGGACAATCGCTGAAGTCCAAGCCATTTTTGCGAGTCTCGGTCTCACCACCTACTTTTGGCAACGTACTTAATAAGGCTTGTATGTAGCCAGATATTCCTCAAACTGTTCTAAAGCCTGTGGCATATTTTTGCGTCCGTAACCGATGCGAAAGTGACTGTCTCCATAATGGTAATGTACGCTTGGCAGAAGCAGCACTCCTTGCTTCTGGACTGCTCCGATACAAAATGCTTCTGCGCTAATGCCATCGCGTAAACGTGGAAACGCCGTTGAACAGGAGCGCGGACGTTCCCAAATAAACACGTCGCTATGTTGCGCGAAGAACAAATCCAGCAATTCAAGGTTGGCATGAATGATGCTCAAGTTACGCGCTACAATCTGGTTGCGCTGACGCAGGGCAACAATACTCAAGAATTCACTCGGTGCGCTGTTACAAATCGTCGTGTAATCCTTGAAAGCCGCCAACTGTTGATAAAGCTCATGATCACGCGTAGCTAACCAACCAATCCGCAACCCGGCCAGCCCATAAGTTTTGGACATCACCCCTAGCGATACCGCTCTCTCATACAAGTCACACCCCGCTGGCAGGCGGTTAACCGGATCATGCTCCAAGCCTCGATAAACCTCATCTGAAAACAACCACAGGTTATGTTTACGCGCGAGTTCAATGATTGCTGCCTGTTTTTCCGGGCTCATCAAATAGCCGGTTGGGTTATGTGGGCAGTTGACCACAATCGCCTTCGTGTTGGGGCGGATATTGGCCTCTAGCCAATTCAAATCCAGTTCCCAGGCGTCTTGGTCGTTCGTCACCCAATCCGACACCTCACAGCCAATCGCCCGCGCCACCTCATGTAACGATTGATAGCAAGGGGTATGCACAATCACGTGATCGCCTGCATCCAGCACGACATTCATGAAGGTAAAAATACCTTCTTCAGCTCCACTAAACACCAAAACATCATCCGGTCGAATAGTGCTGTAGATGGTTGTGATGGCGTCGCGCAGTTCAGGGCTACCTTGTGACTCTGTGTACCCTAACCAATGAGATTGAAATCGTTCACCTGCACCTGCTTCAAGCGCCAGCACCTCGCCAATACTCATAGCTTCGCAATCAGATTGGCTCAACAAATACGGCGCAGAAAACTCATATTGAGCATAAAATCGTTCGATCTGAAAAGGACGAATCTTCATAAACAACTCCAAATAAAAACGCAGATGCGCGTATATCATCTGCGTTTTGCAAATACTTGCCAAGTGACAATTGATGCTAGCTAGCTATTCTTCGCGAGATAATCCTGTATCACCTGCGCCACTTCAGTTTGGTCGAGATACCCGTACCAGCGCTGAATGACGTTTCCTGTGGGATCAATAAACGCATACTGAGAACGATCTGTAAAGCCAAAACGATCTCGAATAGACTGCGTTTCTGGCACTTCAATATTCAAAGCGATTAAATCTATCTTGTCCCCGAACTGTTCTTTAATCCCATTCACGATGGGATGATTGCGTTGGCAAGTCGTTCACCAATCCGCATATGAATCGAGGAACTGCGGTTTTCCAGTACTGGTCACCAGCGAAATGTCCTGCGGTGGGTACAAACCACCTTCTGCACCGACAATTTGTGGCACACGCGCGCTAGGAGCCTCGGTTGCCTCTGGCGCAGCGGTTGGGGCTTTGCTTGCATTCCCCTTTGCCAAATTATCAGTCGGGGAACATGCACTGAGCGTCAGCCAGCCCAATATCCCTACGACCACTAACCCAAATAAGCGTTTCATAGCTTCCCTTCCGTTAGATGCTCCATAACCACATCCAGTATGACGCTAAATGCTTAAATTTTGGTGAACAAACCGTAATATTCTACGGCTGATATTCAGCACTCAATCTTGCCCACCAAATGTGTCTAGCCAACGTCCACGCGTCAACGACTCGATGTAGATGTCTTGGTGCCAATCAATCGCCACATCTTTTGCGCTCAGTTCGATTTCCTCAATCTTCACACCGGTATTGCGGATAATCGCTAGTGGGGTCGCCTCGTCACGCTCACCCATCACCAGTTCAGCCGCAGCACAAATCGTATCCGCCACCCCGCGCACAGTCACCTGCATCAGATTTCCGAACAAATCTGCTTTGCCGCGCTCGTCCTGTAATGGACGGAAACCAGCGGTCGCTAAAGCCACGCCGGTTGTCCCCAGGCGTCCCGGCATCAACCAGCTATCCGTCACAATCACGCCAATATCGACACCTCGCAAATTACGCATTGCCCGACGTATTCCAGCCGCGGATTTATAAGGTTCTTTAGGGAACAACACCACATACCCACTTGGAATATTCGAGCGATCCAATCCCGCGTTGGGCTGCACAATCCCATGTTGAGCCGTCAACATGAACCCTTGAATACCGCCCAGAACATGATCCGATTCTTGCAGTACTAATTCTGCCATCTGCGGAATCATATGGTAACGCGCCGCAAGGGCTGCGCCTGTTTCACTCACGGACACATCCGCCAGCTTCACCACACGTCCTTCACTGATAGCCGTGTATTTGCTGGATACAGCCAATATATCACCGTCTTGAAGATGTTCACCGCTTGTATCGATCGCTTCAGCCAATGTACGGTACAGGTCAAATGTGGATTGTTGAACCGGAGCACGCACCGGAATAACAGTCAAATACTGAGGAGGCATGTGGAGGCTTTTACCTTAACTTAAAGATCATCATGATCTCGTCCAAAGATGAGGGATGCTACCATCGCTACAATATCATTACCATATCGAAAACCAATCCGGCGTTTTGTGGACTGTACAGCACTTGCTTTTTTCCACCTCGCAGGGTTAAGATTCGCGCTAGAAGGTAGCAAAAATAGAAACTTTAGGAGTACACAATGGCAAGAAAATTAAAGAACTATGTAGGTGGCGACTGGGTAGACTCTTCTGCCAGTGTTTACACCCCGGTCGTCAACCCCGCTACATGTGAAACTATCGCGGAATGCCCGGACTCAACCCGTGCTGATGTTGACGCAGCCGTCAAGGCAGCCCAAGCAGGCTTTGAAGAATGGCGTCGCACTCCGGTACTGAACCGCGTTCAGTATCTGTTCCGCTTCAAAACAATTATTGAAGATCGCTTCGAAGACATCGCCAAAATGGTTGTTGAAGAAAACGGCAAGACCCGTGATGAAGCACGTGGTGAAGTTCGCCGTGGTATCGAAAGCATCGACTTCGGCACCAGCGTTCCAGTACTCATGCGTAGCGACGGTGTCGAAGATATCGCCGCTGGCATTGACGAAACAACCTTGCGCCAACCCGCCGGTGTGTTCGCAGCGATTACCCCTTTCAACTTTCCGGCGATGGTTCCGCTGTGGTTCTTGCCCACCGCAATCGCTTGCGGCAACACATTCATCCTCAAGCCTTCGCCGCAAACACCTATTAGCGCTGAAATCTTGTTTGAAGTCCTCCATGATCTCGATCTGCCGGAAGGTGTCGTCAACCTCGTTCAGGGTGGCAAAGAAGCATCCATGGCCGTCATGGAACACCCCGGTATCAAAGGTGTATCATTCGTCGGCAGCAGCCCGGTTGCCAAGTTGGTTTATGAAACCTGTACCAAAGCGGGTAAGCGCGTACAAGCACAGGGTGGTGCCAAGAACTATATCGCCGTTATGCCTGATGCCGATATGACTGCTTCCGTCAAGAACATCATGGGCGCGGCCTATGGTTGTGCAGGTCAGCGCTGCCTTGCCGCAGCCGTTGTGGTTGCAGTCGGTGATGCCTACGACAAGCTGAAGGATGAGCTGGTCAAGCAGGCCAGTGGTCTGCGCGTCGGCTATGGCCTCAGCGAAAACACCCAGATGGGTACTGTCGTTTCAGCAGCCGCCAAAGAACGCATCGAGCGCATGATTACGCAAGGTATTGAACAAGGTGCAACAGCCGCACTTGATGGTCGTAACCAGAACATTGCCGGCTATGAACAGGGTAACTTTGTTGGCCCGACCATCATGGAAAACATCAAGCCCGATAACATTCTGGCAAAAGAAGAAGTCTTTGGGCCGGTTCTCGCCATGATGAAAGCTGATGACCTTGATGGTGCAGTCGAAATCATCAACGGTAGCAAGTACGGTAACGCCGCCAGCATTTTCACCACCAACGGTGGGCATGCCCGCGAATTTAAGTATCGCGTGAACGCTGGTAACATTGGTGTCAACATCGGTGTTGCAGCACCCTCGGCTTCCTTCCCCTTCGGTGGTCAGAAGGACTCTTTCTTCGGCGATTTGCACGGTCAAGGTATGGACTCGATTGAGTTCTACACCGAACGCAAAATCGTCATCGAACGCTGGGTCTAATTATTTGGTGGAGCGTATCATCGCGGTACGCTCCATTTCTTTCGGCATATGCCACCCGAACCCTATCCCATTCCAAGCCAAGAAACGCAGATTGAACTGCTGGTTGTCAATTCGCGCTTCATTGCAACTGCCCTTTTCGCGGATACAGTCGCATCTGCGCGCGAGTCATTGGCGCGTATTCGGGCATCCATCCCCGAAGCCAATCATCACGTCTACGCCTACCGGATTGGATACGGCAACAGTGTGATTGAAGGTATGAGTGACGATGGAGAACCGACCGGAACAGCCGGCCCTCCTACTTTAGCGGTACTGCGTGGCGCCAACATCGGTGACACATTAGTAGTCATCACTCGTATCTTTGGTGGCACCAAGCTCGGCACAGGCGGCCTTGTTCGAGCCTATTCAGATGCTGCCCGGCAGGTTCTAGAAGCACTTCCGCGCCAGCTTAAAATTTCACGCCAGCAGATCGGCCTCGAATTCGCCTATTCTTATTATGACCGCATCAAATTACTGATTATTGAATTTGAAGGCGCAATTGATGATGAAACCTTTGGGCAGGATGCATCGCTGATCATCACTTTCCCTAAATCTGCCATCAAACCATTCACAGATCGCGTCACGGATATGACTGCCGGACGGGTTGAAGTTATCAATTTTGATGAGGACGTTTGACCATGATTATGTATACCGAATCACTCGATGGGATAACGGCTGAAAAGCTCAATGGCTTTTTTGTCGGCTGGCCGAATCCACCTAGCCCCGAAACCCATCTACGAATATTGAAAGGTAGTTCTCACTGCATATTGGCAATTGATGTGCAAACAGGACAGGTGATCGGCTTTATCAATGCCATCAGTGATGGGGTTCTAAACGCGTTTATTCCGCTGTTAGAAGTGGTGCCGACTTATCAAAAACAAGGCGTCGGAGCCGCATTGGTGCGCCAAATGCTTGACAAGCTACGCCAGTTATACGCTATTGACTTGATTTGCGATACTGACCTGCAACCATTCTATGAGCGTTTCGGGATGAAGCCCTATAGCGCTATGCTCTTGAGGAACTACGATCGCCAATCTGGAGCTTAATCTCCGATCAACCAACTTACACTGCGGCCTGTTGCTAAACATACCTGCTATCGGTATCCTTGAATGATTAATCTAGCCTAAAATTGGACTTGCGTTAGTTATATTTCCTTTTTACGCTTATTGTTGATTAAAAATCCCGTTTCAAAAGGAATACTATGTCATCTCTCAACACCTTTGGCGCTATCTTGACGTATGCCATCGAGCAAGAAGCGCGCCTCGCCGAATACTATAAAAATGCTGGCAACACCGACCAAGCCAGCGCTGCCGATAAACGTCGTGGCAAGCTTGAACGCGCTCGCAGTTTGTACGTTTTGGAAATCACGCTGGAACCGATTGAAGGTTTAGATGAAGCCAACTACGCCTTGAACCTAGCCGATACTTCTGCCTCAGGTCAAAAAACAGTGGCGAGTATTGCAGCACGTTTTTATGCAGAAGTTGCCCCCAGAATTAATGTCCGTGACGCCCAACGTATCCTCGAAAAATGCGGCAAGGAATACGTCGCACTCGGTTAGTTATAAGTAGGCTCATGCCAGCAAAACACTATACTGGCGTGATCGGTCTATAGTCCAAATAGGAGTTATTTATATGCACTATCGTGAATTAGGCCGTACAGGCTGGAAAGTATCCGATATTAGTTTTGGCGCGTGGGCCATCGGATCAGCGTGGGGTGAAGTTGACGACAGCGATTCACTTGCTGCTATGCACAGGGCAATCGACCTCGGTTGCAACTTCATTGATACCGCTGATGTCTATGGTGACGGTCATAGCGAAAAACTGATTGCACAACTCAAGCGCGAGCGTCCCGGTGAAGAAATCATTGTCGCCACAAAAGCTGGACGTCGCCTTCCCCAGCAGGTGCCAGAAGGATATAACCCTGAAAATCTAAATGCGTGGATTGATCGCAGCCTTCAAAATCTGGAGACGGATTGCCTCGACCTCGTCCAACTGCATTGCCCACCAACGTCTGCCTATTACATTCCTGAGCTTTTTGACACGCTTGACAGCCTCGTACGGGCAGGAAAAATCCGGTACTATGGCGTCAGCGTTGAAAAAGTCGAAGAAGCCCTCAAGGCAATTGAGTACCCCGGTGTGCAAACCGTCCAGATCATTTTCAATATGTTTCGCCACCGTCCGGCAGAACTTTTCTTCCAAGAAGCAAAACGGCGTAAAGTGGGTATATTAGCCCGTGTTCCGCTTGCGAGCGGCTTGCTCACAGGCAAAATGAACCGTGACTCCCAGTTCACGACCGATGATCACCGCAACTTCAACCGTTATGGACAGGCCTTTGATCGCGGAGAAACCTTCTCCGGCGTGGATTATGATACAGGCTTGCAAGCTGTCGAAGAACTCAAAGCATTGGTTCCGGCAGGGGTCACCTTGTCACAATTCGCGCTGCGCTGGATATTGATGTTTGATGCGGTAACGTGCGCCATTCCCGGTGGTAAGCGCCCTGACCAGGTCGAACAAAATATCAGTGCGTCCGACCTACCTGCCTTGAGCGAAGTTCAGATGGCTAAAGTGCGCGAGATTTACGGCAAATATATCGCGCGACAGGTTCATCACCGCTGGTAAGTATCAGGCAGGTGCAGTAGGCACAGCAGTTATCAAGCGTGCCCCTGTGCATCCGGGCGGTCCTTCTGGTGGATAAATCCATGTCTGTTCGACAGTGACATCTTTAGCCATCGCCCGAAATTCGTTATACGTAGCCAATAAATTGGGGCAGTCACCCAGAATTTCTGCGGCCTGCCCTTGTACATACCAGCACTCAAACTTGCGTTGGCCGGCTGGGACATTCTGCATCACCTGTAGTGATGAACAGCGATGCAAGGACTCTTGAGCCGCTTTGAAATTCCCCTGTAGAAAATATTCCATCCCTAGTTGATACCAACCATCTGAAAAACTTGGTGCGCGATCCGTCACTTCATGGCAATACTTAACTGCCGCATCTCGTTCGCGTAATAAACTAGAAAGCTCGCATAGACGGAGGCGTGCTTTCACATTATCGGGTTGGTATGTTAGCACCTGAAAATAGGCCGCCGTCGCAGCATCAGCATCACCGAGTTGCATAGCATATAACGCCCGCTCAAAATACAATGGCACCAGAAACCGGTTCAAGCTGATCGCCCGTTCAACCGACTCGATTGCCTGTTTGTAGTCGCCCAAGTCGCCGTAGCTAATCGCCATCGCACGCTGGCCTTCTAATCGCCACTCATTATTCTGTGCCACCTCTTGGCTTTCGCGTAAAGCAATCTCAAAGCTACCTGCACCACCAAATGCTAAAGCACGTGCCACCCGTGCCAAACCGTTATTGGGGTCTAATCGTAAGGAATCATCTGCCGCTTTTGCCGCCTCAGCGACTTTCCCGACTGCTTGTAAGGCATAAGCTTGAATAGCTAGCAGTTGCGGATCATTAGGTGATTGAGCTAACGCCTCCGTAGTGAGTTCAAGCGCTGATTCGCGGTCAACCGCGCGGTCATAATCGCTATAACTGCGATAAATGAGTGTTCGCGCTAAAACGATCAGAGCATCATCATTCTTGGTGTTTTGATCAAGCGCCCGCTGGGCATAACGGATGGCATCATCCAAATTACCTTTCGCAAAAGCGGCCTGTGCCATACCCAAGAAGTCGTCTTTAACCGGCGCACTACCGAAACTTAAGCGCTCCCCAATCCAATTCCACGACATGACGACAATGCCAACGAGTATCCCGATTACGACCATCATGGATAAGCCACTAGAACGCCGACGCTGCCGACGAAACGATAACCGGGATTGATCTCGGTGGATGCGCATATTGAGATTGCTCATTGAATTGAGAACAGGATTGATATGGTTTTAAGCATAACGGATTTATGGTCACAATGCCGCTATTTCACATCACATTTTCGTAAGTATATTTATACAAGAAGGGTCAAAAAACGTGACATGCTATAATAGAGGCATCAGATATTTTGGGAGCTGTGTTATGTCCAATCAACAATCCCAACAACGCTTTGCTATGGGTATTCCGCGAGTTTCTAAACAGCACGATCAATATGGGTTCTGGCTTTCCACCACTGAAAAACGGTTGCTGAGCGCTGTGTATGCGATGCGCTGTGTGGCGAGTATGAAGCGTCACCGTTTTACTGGCCGTGTACTCGTCGAAATCGGCACAGACCATGACCCCGACGAAGCCTGGCATTGGATTCGGAGCGAACTCGAAGATGTTGCGAATTATGTCGAACTTGACGACATCTGGGAAGAAGCCATCAAATGGTTGCTATGAGGATGTCTTAGAACTCCGGTTCACGTTTGCCATCAAAGAATATTCTGATGTACAACTCCCATTTCATCACGCTGGTTGATCCAAGAATGTGAGATTATGGCATGTCATCACAACAGATGGAATTAATGATCATAGTCGGTACTCCGCATGAAGCGGTTGATCGTATCCTCGAAGCCATCTCGAAAGCAGGTGGTGGGATCATTGGAAATTATTCTCATTGCGCTTTTGTCGTCAACGGACAAGGACGATTCAAACCAAATGCGATAGCCAATCCCCATATTGGCGCAATCGGACAAGTCAATGCAGTTGATGAAGCCCAAATTCAAACATTCTGCCCACGAGCATCTGCAAAAGCTGTAGTCGAAGCTATCCGCGCAGCCCATCCCTATGAAGAACCGGTGATTTATCTGCTGCCTTTGTTGTCTGAAATCGAGCTGTAACGCGCTTACATCTTAATGCTTTTTCATGTGCCATTTACGAAAAGACGAAATTTTTGTGAAAAAGGTCAAGAATTGAGATGCATGCAACACATATGCCTGTATGCTCGTATACAGAGTAGAGTGTGCAGTTGTTAAGCAATAAATCAAGTTTTCTCGGTTGCACACCCTTCTGTAAGAGCATTACAAAGTTTTGGCTTTAGGTTTTCGTCGCTGTAGCTTTCAAGACGAAATCTTAATGAATAAGTAGTACGTTCAGCTTTATCTTGAAGGTATAGAGATTTAATTAAGGAAGCGTGAAGAACATGAAGACAACAAATCACTTAAACGCAGGCGCTTATGTTCTCATCATTAATGATCAGCCTAAACTCATGCGCAGCATGGCTTTCTTGCTCGAAGTTGCAGGGCTTCATACGATAACTGCCAGCAGCACTGAAGAAATTAATCAAGCATTAGCTCAACAAACACCTGACCTCATTCTGTGTGATGTCGACATGACGGTTATGGACGGCTACACTACCCTCCGTCGTATTCATGCTGACCGCCGTTATCACAACATCCCCTTCATCGTGATGTCGGAAAGTTATGAACTGCATGACCTAATGTACGCGTTGGATTTGGGAGCAGCCGAATATTTGCCCAAGCCATTCGATACCTATGACCTGATTGACGCTATCCGTGATGCTCTAGGTAATCCAGTTACCTATCGCGCTGCCAGCTAATTCATGCGTAGCTAGTTCTCGTATCTGCAAATTATCGTTTTACGCACTTATCGGCTGGGCTCGTTTTTATCCCTTTATTCCACCCAGCAGTCTTTTATTGAGGCGAGTTTAACCACTCGCCTCTTTTCATTTATATTCCCCGTCTATCGATCGATGCGTGTGAATTGCAATTCCCCCTATCTCAAATCTGTTATATAGTTAGTTTCAGCACTGTCACTTTGGAGGTACGCATGTTCCGACCGAAATTTATACTCGTCACATTACTCCTTTTGTTATGTGTCATACCTGTTGTTCACGCGCAAGATGTCACACCCATTCAATATGGAGACACGGTTCGTGGAAAAGTAACCAATCCCGATCAAGGTGTTCTTTATTCCTTTGACGGACAAAAAGGTGACAAAATCACCATTAGCCTGAATAGCGACCAAGTGGACGTTTATTTACGGTTAGGAGATCCCAAAGGCAATTTGCTGGAAGAAAATGATGACATCAGCAAAACCAACGTCAGCGCGCGGATTGAATACACCATTCCAAAGAACGGTCAGTACATCATCGCCGCATTAGCTTATGACAAAGGGCCGTTTACGCTTACATTGGAAAGCGACAGTGCAACCAGCACAAGCGTGAGTGAAAACACCAACATCAACTATGGCGACACGGTTAACGGTCAAACAATTGACATCAATACACCTGTGGTATTCACGTTTAGCGGCAAAGCCAACGAAACAGTCAATATCTCTTTAAGTAGTTCAGAGGTCGATACTTATTTGGTGCTAGCCGATCTCAACGGTAAATCGATTGCTGAAAACGATGATATTGATAACAACAACACCAACTCGTACGTCGAGGCGGTTCTGCCTGCAAATGGCGATTACCTCATCGGTGTATTTGGCTACGAAAAAGGCTCCTTTGAGTTAACGCTTGAAAGTGGTAGCGGTAGTGGTGGTACCGTTCCGGTGTCCGATACTGGCTCTCAAGGCGACACATTCAGCGACAAAATCGATGATAAGCAGTATTACGTTCAGTACCCGCTAACGAATGTTCAGGCCGGTGATACCATCACCATCGATGCCAAAGCAACAGGCGGCGACCTTGATCTTTACACGGGTATCTTCTTCGGCGACACAGTTGTCGCAGAAAATGATGATCGAGATAACAGCACCAAAGATTCTTATCTGGAATATCCACAAGCTGAAGCAGGCGATTACACTGTCGTCGTCACGCGCTATGGCTATGAAGAGGGGCAAACGAGCGGTACGTTTGAAGCGAATGTCAAAGTCGGTAAGGGCGCGACAACCATTGCCTCCAACAACAACGATAATAATAACGCGACCATCGCGGCTGGTTACCCGATTATAGCACCTACGTCCAATATCGCTGATTGGACCGTTTTGGTGTATATGGGTGCGGATAACAATCTTGAGGACGGCCTCATCAATGACCTTGACGAATTTGAACGTGCGGGTGGCAGCACCGATAGCGTACGCATTCTGGCACTGCTCGATCGCAGTGATGGCTACGACCAATCCAATGGCGACTGGACGGATACCCGTCTTTTCGAGCCGGGGCGTGACCGTAGCAAGGATGCACAATTCAATTATCCACCCACCATCGATACACAACCTTTAGGCGACATTGGTGAAATTGACACCAGCTACGCAGGCAACTTGCTCGACTTTATCGTGTGGGGTGTTAAGTCCTATCCCTCTCAACATTACGCCATCATCCTGAATGATCACGGTGGTGCATGGTACGGCACAGTTCAGGACGAAACGACAGGGCAAGGTTTGCTTACTATTCCCAGCCTATCACAAACCTTTGATGCAGCCCTCAAAAATACAGGTGTGAAGAAGTTCGACTTGCTCATTAACGATGCCTGTTTGATGAGTGGTATTGAGCATTATGCAGCTATGGCGCGTTACTTTGACTACGCCATTGGTTCGCCGGAAATCACACTGAACCCTAGCTTCGATATGACGCTGCTCACCCAATTGCTTAACGATAATCCCAATATGGATATTGGACGGTTGGGCAAAGAAATTACCGATAAATACATAGAAGATATGCAATCGATCTCTTCTGATACAGAACCTGTACTTGGCGCAAATGTGACTAATTTGCAGGATTTCGGTAATGTAACGGATGCGCTCAACCAATTCACTGAAGTCGTCAATGCGAACCCACGCGCTTATGTTTCGCTGCTCGGGCAAGCGCGTTCCAATACCTATGCCTACTCATTCTTCTTACCCGAAGATCAATATGGCCCACCGACCAACATTGATATTGGTGATTTTATGCGGCGTGTTTCCGCAAGCACCAATGACAAGCAGTTGAAAAACGCGGCTGATAACGTCGATATCGCGTTGGATAGTGTGCGCATTTACGGCACTGCTGGTCAGCAACTCAGCAAATATACCAGCTACTACAACATCTACTTCCCGCAACGCAGCACGGATTTTGATCCGTCGTACTTCGAGCAAAGCCCGTTACAAGATTGGGCACAAATGCTGCGCACCTTCTACGGTGGAGCAAGTCCGCAATCGCGCGCTTTCCGTGGTCCGCAAGGTTCAGCCGCTTTAGCTCCGAGCAGCATTCCGGTGGTTAATATCACCAACATTTACCCTGAAGATGTGACGAGCATTGCTATACCGATCACGATTTCGATGGAAGTCACAGGGCGCAATATTTCGCAGGGTAAATTCACCGTCGATAAGATTGAAGATGATGGTACGGCTGTCCGTTTAGAAACCTCGCGTATCATCACGAAAATTGTCGTTGACAATGTGACTCAGGAAGTCAACCAATGGAATCCCGGTGTGGATGACAGCGACTTCACATGGGATGCGCTGGTACCTTCAGTCACAGATGGTACGACAACCAGTTTTGAACAGGTGGTAACATCCGAAGGGGTCTCCTCATTGGCAGGACGCTATCGCTATCCGGGCAGTCAGGAATGGGTCAACGTCACCGTGATGTTTAATGATGACGGTGGTGTCGCCAATGTTGTTAGCAGCAACGGAAGCAGCAATGCGCTCGGCAGTGTTCGTGTAGAAGAAGGCGGCGAATTCCAGACCTTCAAATCTGTGGTTACGCCAGATGGTCGTGTACTACAGCAGGAAGGCACGAGCTTCACATGGCCGAAGGACGGCATCACTTGGGATTATGCACCTGCCCCCACCGGACAATATAACCTCGGCTTCTTGATTGAATCTGTAGGTGGTACAACGGGCTTCTCGTCCGCAAAGGTCAATGTCGACAACAGCACAGTGGACACCACCCTACGCGGTTACGTAGACAATGACTGGGGCTTCACGTTCCAACGTCCGGCAGGTTGGTTCGCAGTGGATTACTTCCCTGATCAAAACTTCCTGCAAACAGCCAGTCGCGATAACGCACAATATATGTTCGTGTATCCCGGTGACAACGATGTCCAAGATCCTAAAGCGATTGCACAAAGTGTGATTGATAAGTTCAGTCTGACGAGCACAAGTAAGTTTAAGAAAGTCACTGTTGATGGGCTGGATGGATTAGAATTCACCTTCAAATATACCAATGACGCCGGTGATTATTTTGGACGAGCAGTAGCGGTCTATCGCGAAGAATTGGGTTACGGCATGGTGTTCTCCTCAGAAGCCATGAGCAAAGATGATATGAACAATAACTATCAGTTGTTCCTCGATCATCTCACGTTCTTCGATGCAGCAGCCCTTAAGGCGAAAGACACTGGCATTTGGTCGAACGATCACTTCACTGATGAGACGCACTATCCGGTACCGAATACATGGATGCCGGGTGCAGAAGACATCAAGGATGCTAACTGGTGGTTCTATCATCCGAACGACGACAAGACAGATCCAACCTTTGCGGGTGTATTGGTTTATAAGGAATCGGAAGATGATGCCGCAACATGGTTAACCGATGTTTTGGACGCCGAAGTTTCTGACCAGAAAGGCTATAAGCTGGTCAGTCAGGATGTATATTACGGTGAGAAGAATGAGTGGAACTTCGCTACCTTTACGCATCGTGGAGACAACGGCGAGGAGATAACCGGACGCGTTTATGTAACTATCAAGAACAATGTTCCATATGTCCTGTGGTTTGAAGCGCCCACTGATCAATTCGGTGAGGTGTTTAGCAAGACCTTTACCATCATGCTAGACGGGTTCAGGATTGATGATCCGAAGCCCGATGCAACCTCATAGTGCAATGATTAGTTAAGGAAGGGCGACCAACGCGGTCGCCCTTTTTATAAGATGATGACACAACCCCGTATCGCGCTGGTAACAGGAGCAAGCCGACGAATCGGTATCGGTACTGCAATTTGTCGGGCACTTGCGGCACAAGGCATGGATGTAGCATTTACCTACTGGCACCCATACGATCAGCAAATGGAGTGGGGAGATGATCAAGATGCCCCAACATTGTTAGTATCGGAATTGGAAAGCATGGGCAGACGTTCACTCGCTTTATCTTCTGACCTGAGCCTACCCACTACCCCGACTGAATTACTCGCCCAAATCGAAGCGAAACTCGGTTCAGTGAGTGTTCTGGTCAACAATGCTACATACTCGGTAAATGGTAATTATCAACAGCTCGACGCATTAGCACTCGATGCTCACTATGCGGTCAATATGCGCGGGACATTCCTTTTGAGTGTTGAATTTGCACGCCGATTCAGAGCACGAACAGGCGGGCGGATTATCAACTTAACATCGGGACAATCTCTAGGGCCGATGCCGGATGAATTGGCGTATGCCGCTACAAAGGGAGCTGTTGAAGCCTTTACAGTCTCGCTTGCTGCGGGAGTGGCTAAACTGGGAATCACAGTCAATGCAGTTGATCCCGGCCCGACGGACACAGGTTGGATGAATCCGGAACTAAAAGACCTATTGAGAAGCCAATTTCCTTCTGGACGAATTGGTTTACCACAGGATGCCGCCCAACTGGTGGCTTTTCTAGCCAGTGAATCGGCTGAATGGGTGACGGGACAGGTTATACACTCCAATGGTGGATTCGGGTGGGCATGACTGTACCAATTTTAATACGGGTAAGGTTTGATTATGGTGATTGAAACTGAACGCCTCATATTACGTTCCTTTGTTCCAGATGATCTAGATGACTACTTCACGCAGATTTATGGTGACGCTGAGGTTATGAAGTATATATCAGGGGGAATGGCACGATCACGCGAACGAACCAACGATGTTCTTCAGTTTGCGATACGCCATGAAAAGAGCTACGGCTTTTCGATTTGGGCGTTACTCGACAAGCGCGATCAACGGTTCATCGGTCATTGTGGATTGGTGCATCCCGGAGACTCGGAGGAAGTTGAATTGGTTTGTGCTCTGGGGCGAGATTTTCAGGCACAAGGCATTGGACCGGAAGGCGCTGAAGCCAGCCTACGATTTGGATTTGAAACCGCAGGGCTTCAACGCATTATTGCCCTCGCCTATCCGGATAACAGAGCATCACAACGCGGGATGGAAAAACTAGGTATGAAATATGTGGGTCTCACTGATATTTATTATCACACGACATTGATCTCATATGGGTTGGAACGCAATGATTGGCAATCATCAACGGCATTTTATCGGCTAACGCATTAGCTAGCGGCAACTTCTAATACACGGGGCGTCAAAACCCACAACAAAACCCCGCGCAAAGGTGTACGTGCTAATAGATCAACCCGCGCGATACCACCCTTTTTCATCTCAATTTCTCCCCCGCCTATCAGTGCCGAAACGGTGATACTGAGATCGGGTTCATGACCAACGAACATGACCGAGAGGTCGTTAGGAATCTCATTGATGAGCGCCGGAATGTGGTGCTGATTGAAGCCGAAATTAACTTCATCACGCGCTTCTGCAACCATACCCAAAGTAGTGGCTAATATCTCCGCAGTCTGCCTAGCCCGCAAGCGAGGGCTAGTATAAATGCGAGCAGGCTTAACCCCTAGCTTCAGCAGAGCCTGAGCAGCCGCAACGGTGCGTTCGACTCCCTTATCGGTTAGTTTACGGGCAAAGTCGTCAAAATCTGGTCCCTGAGCATCTTCGGCATGACCGTGACGGAAAAAGTACAGTTCCATAGCAGTGTTTCCCTCCTCAATGTTCCCCTCAACAATTGTAGCAAAGGGCAATCATTTAATATAACGTCAGTTTTAGTAATAAGCCCCAATCCAACGCTTACCCAACGGCTTCAAGGCTGCAACTCGCACAATTGAGGCGAATGCGCTACAGTAAAGACTTTGAATTGGCGGGATCGAAAGAGGAGAATAAATATGCTCAAAACCCCTTCAGGGCGATGGCTAACCCTGTGTTTCGTAGTGGCACTTGCGACACTGGTCAGCGGGTGTAACCTAGCTTCTTCGCCCAATCAAAGCGAAACGGCTATCAGTGGCCCTCCAACTGTACAAATTGCAGCACCGCCAGCGAATGCAACGTACCTCGAAAACGTCACGGTGAATATCCAAGCACTGATTGGTAACGCTGGTACGGATATTGACCGGATCGAGATTCTGGTAGACGGGACGATCATCCAAACGCTTAAGACACCAAATCCGGGTGGCGCGCCCAGCTTTAGCATCGCGCAGAGTTGGCCAGCAGCCAGTGCAGGTCAACATACGATTAGTGTTACGGCGTTCCGGGCTGATGGTTCGAGCAGCGCACCGGCTAGCGTGGCGATCAATGTCATTAGTGCGCAACCGTCACCAACCGCACAGGCTACACAAGGGACAGGCGGTACAACCGTCCAACCCACCAGCAGCGGGAATACCAATCCACAACCTCAACCGACCACAAACAGCAATACGGGCGGGACTAATCCGACCAACCCACCGCCTCAACCGACTAACCCTCCTCCACCGGCCGCAACCGCGACTCCGAGTGCGCCGTACGCAACCACGACACAAGGTATTAACGTGCGTAGTGGGCCAAGCACGCTTTTCAATCCTCCAATTGGAAGCTTAGCGGCTGATCAAGCGGTTGATCTGCTGGCACGGTCACCGGATGGACAGTGGTTCAAAGTCAAGTATTACAACGGAACCGGATGGATATTCGCGGCTTACACTAAGCCCTCGGTTGATCCCAACTCATTGCAGGTTGATGCGGGGCCGCCCGTACCCACGCTGACTCCGGTCGTCCCAACGGCAGTTCCGTTCACAGCAACTCCTCCTCCGGCACAAACATCGGCTAATCTGGTGTTGGGTAATGTGAACATCAGCCCTGCGCTACCGATCGCCTGCGGAAAAACCGTAACCATCTCGATTGATGTGGCGAACCTCGGTGGGCAACCGACTACTGCGAGTGGGTCGATTAAGATCCGTGATATTTACGTCAAGAATAATCAGGAAGTGGCCTCGACCACCGGCGCGTTCGGACCGATCCAGAATGGTCAAACCATCAACATCAGCGGGATATTCCTGACCGTAACCAGCTTCGTTGGCGAAGATCACAAACTGATTATTAGTCTAAATCCTGATGGGGCTGTACCGGAAACCAGCAACGCGGATAACAACCGTGAATTGAGCTACAACCTTCAGGGTGGGTGCTAGACCCGCTAAGGTCATCTAGAGACAGTGATACGATACGGGGCGAGCAGCATGTTCGCCCCGTATGATTCATACCCCGATTAAAAACCTCATTTCACAAACTTCAGAGTGACACATTTTGCCGCTGACTTGCAAGGCGGCAAGCAGGAAAGCAGGCGCTGAATCGACATTTTAGATCGGCGGGAGTCCCGCGTGTAAGCGCTGAAATGGCAGGATTGCAGCGGATGGCCCGGTCATGGCTGCCGCGCGCCGTTTTGGGGTTGTGCTGCCATAGATTCAGTCAAATCGTTTACAGTTGTCAGTTCATAGTTTTCAGAAATACAGGACAGTAGCATGTGTGGTCTCCGGTTTCTTGGAGGGGCTACTTTGAGTAGTGGATGATTAAAATGAACCCTCATCTCCCAACCCCTTCTCCCTCATGGCGAAGGGGAGCAAATGCACTTGTAAGGGAGGCGATCTATAGGATTTCACCCAAAAAAACAACGTCCACCGGTTTCTGGTAGCACTGCAATAAATGGTGGGCGGTTAATTTGACCTACATACCCCACCCCAACCCCTCCCCAAAGCGTCAGGGAGGGGCTTTAAGGATCTTTATGGATTATCATCTCAGTGATTACCACCGAAAATAGATTTCCACCGTTTAGTGTTGTGCTACCGGTTTCTTGACATAATATCAGTATAGAACTAAAGTTCTTTCCAAGTCAACGAGAATCGGTTCGAGTTTTCAAACCTGAGGAGAAAACAATCGGGAAGAGTCGAGACAGGGGTGAAATAAAAACAGGGTGAAACGATGTTCACCCTGTAAGACGTTCAAACGATTCAGAGGATTACTGAATGCTGCTGTACAAGACGGATGTCAGGAGGGGTTCGTATAAGCGACCACCCACAAATTGAGCAAGCACTTTATCTAAGACATCGGCACCTGACTGAGCATCCGTAGGCCACGCGACCTGAGCGATGGAGATAAAATTACCGTGACGCCAGTAGGTCATGGCATTGATTACCGGCTTGTCGCAAGCGGTTCCAGTTGCAGTGAAATAGGGGAAGGTTAAGTTAGGCGAAACCACTTTATCGGTAAAACCACTTTCGAGGGCGATCTTTTCCATCGCGGCGTCAGCAATAGCGGCAGCGGCGTCTTTTGCAGTCGCATAGGCATCCAAGGTGTAGGTTGTCGAATAGAAGCCAATCTGTGACACATCACAGGCTTTGTTGTTCAATACACTACCCACACGGTATTGATGATTGTAGGCCTTGAACAAAGCTTCCAGATCCTTCTGGGCAGCTTCGGGCGCTGCGGTGACCGCTTCGGCAGTCGTTTGGCTGATCTTCTTGTTTTCGAGCGTATCTGCAATCTCAGCCGAGATAAGAGCATCGACACCATCCAAGGCTTTGACAACATCAGCCTGTGTGGGAGGCGGGTTATCGGTCACCAGTACGGTGGTCGGATCAGTCACGATCAACACGGTGTTCAGGGAAGTACCGGGCTTGGTCGGGTTTTCATCCGGATTACGCAATTCAATCTTGCTGACGTTGGCCTGCCCTTTTACCACCAAACCAAACAGGGAATAGCCACCATTGAGGTTGGGTTGGGGGGCAACTGTGATGAAGAACTGGCTGCCGTTGGTATTGGGGCCGGAGTTCGCCATCGCAAGCTTACCGGGGGCATCAAAGATGAGCGACGGTAGAATTTCGTCGTTAAATTTATAGCCGGGTCCGCCGGTTCCGGTAGCGGTAGGATCACCACCCTGCGCCATAAAATCTGGCAAAACGCGGTGGAAAGTTGTGTTATTGTAGTACCCATTTTGCGCAAGGAATACAAAGTTATTGACCGTGGCAGGTGTTTCTTTTTCGGTCAAATCCACATAGACCGCACCGACTGCTGTACAGAAAATGGCACGGTAATCGATACCTTCTTTAGTCACTTGATCAGCCTGCGTGAAGGTGCGGGTGGTGGGGTCTTTGGCAGGAACAGCCGCAGCACAGAGTTGATCGGGCGTTTGCGCATCAGGAGAAGCTGTATATTCGGCAACGACTACAGGAACGATTGGTGCGGGTGTAGAGGTTGGCGGTGCATTCTGGGTCATCACGACACTGGTTGCCAAGTCACCTGCGGCCTTGGTACTAAGGGCGATATTGGCGTCGGTTGTTCCTAAAATAGCCACAGTGGACGGGTTGGCACTGGCACAGGCCGACAGCAGCGTAATGGCAACGGCGGCTACCAGCACGATAGATATACGTTTCAAAATGCAAGCTCCTCAAATAGAAAGAACTAGAGCAACAAAAAGGGCGAGATTAATTTCTCGCCCTCTTATACCACAATCCTATCGAAAAGGGGCTATTTATTTCACTTTGTCAGGATAAACTTGCTTCGCCAGCGCGATTTCCTGATCGACGAGAGCACGAATGGCGGCCAAACCTTCGTTCCAGAAATTCAAGTCGGTCAGATCAATACCTACATTGCTGAGAATTTTCTCCGGCCAATCGGAATCACCAGCGGCTAGCACATCAATAAACTGCGGGACGAAAGCAGCGCCACGCTCACGGTAAATATTGAACAAGGCCAAAACCAACAATTCGCCAAATGAATAGGCATAGACATAGCCGGGGGTATTCAAGAAGTGCGGGACATAGCTCCACCAGCGGCCATAGTTTTCGCCCAAATTGACACTGTCACCAAACATGGCGCGTTGGGAGTTCATCCAAATTTCGTTGATGTGGTCGGTGGTCAGTTCGCCTTCGGTGCGGCGGGAGGTATGCAGGCCATCTTCGAAACGATTCATTGAAATCTGGCGGAAGACGGTGGCAAAGGTGTCTTCGACCTTGTGCGCCAACATCGCCAAACGAACTTCGGGATCGGTCTCTTTGTTCATCAAGTCGGTAAAGACCAACATCTCGCCGAAAGTTGAGGCCATTTCGGCGGTGGTCAAAGGCGTGTGCATACCGAACAAGCCGTGCGCCTCGGCAGCCAGATAAGCATGAACACCATGCCCTAATTCATGGGCTAAGGTTTGCACATCACGCGCTTTACCTTCGAAGTTGACGAGTACAAAAGGATGGGCTGACGGAACGGTAAAGGCGCAGAAAGCACCACCGCGTTTATTGGGCAATACCGGCGCGTGAATCCAATTCTCGTCGAAGAAGCGCTGGGATACTTCGGCAACACGCGGGCTAAAAGCACGGAAAGCAGTCAAGACGATTTCTTTGGCTTCGTCCCATGTGTAGAAAGAGTCACTGTCTTTGATGGGGAGCGGCGCATAGCGATCATAATCGGTCAGTTCATCCAAGCCAAGAAGCTGGCGCTTGAGGTTATAGTGCTGGGACACGATGCTATAGTTGCCGGTCACTGATTTGATGAGCGCCTCAACAACTTCATCAGGGGCTTTGTTGGACAAGTTGCGCGAGGAAATCCACGAGGGATAGTTCCGCTTCTTGTCGTCAGAAGCTTTATCCGCCGCCAAGACATTGAAAATATAGGTCAATTCCATCGATTTGTCTTTTAGTCCGGCGGTGATGGCTTCGGCGGCCTTGCGACGCGTTTCGCGATCAGCATCATGGAGTTTGGTGAGCACCTGCGTCATGCTTAACTTCTGACCGTCCCAATCCAAGCGGATGGCGCTGGTGAGTTGGGTGAAGAAGCGTACCCATGCACTGCGTCCGGTCACTGATTTTTCGACCAGCAATTGTTCTTCGATTTCACTGAGTTGGTAAGGCTTATAACGACGGGTCGCTTCCATCATGTGACGATAGGGGGCGATGATGGGGTTATCCAGCAGTTTTTGGGCTGCGGCTTCATCCATATCGTTCCATTCCAGATCGAAGAACACGATCTTTTGCCCCAAAGTGGAGGCATTTTCAGTGATTTTTTGGACGAGTGCGCCGTACTGTGGATTGGCGGTATCGGTGCTGTAATTCAGTGAGGCGAAGTTTTGAAAACGCCCCATTTTGTCATAAATCTGTTCGACGGATTTGATGGCGGTCAACAGTTCATCGGCAGATAGGGATGCGACACGACCTTTATAGGCGGCGGCGAAAGCATCGACATCTTTGGCGACAGCTTGCATATCCTGCTCGATTGCCGGATCGTCAGTACCTTTGTAGAAAATAGAAAGATCCCAGATCACATTCTCGGCACCTGTGATTTTCTGATGTGGCATATCAACCATGTTTCGTGTTCTCGACTTTCTCATACTCAATAAAGAACTTAAACCATCATACCGTATCGTATTATGGGAAATTCGTTCAATCGTACTGGATTAGAGGTTTGCTTTCAATCGCTAGCGTAGCGACTATAATGTACAAGATGGATCGTGCAAAAGTTCAATATGGGAAGCTTATCAATATGCCTACAACTACTAAAGAAAAATCCAAAAAGCCGGACTCTAAACCTGCTTCGAAGCCCAAGACACCACCTGCACGTAAACCAATGACCGATGAAGCGATTGCCAAGGCGCTCAAGACATTACACGGTTGGTCACATGAGGGTGATTTCATCCAGAAGACATATCACTTCACGTCGTATCTGGCGGGTTTAGCATTTGCCACTACCGTCGGAACCGTGTCTGAAGGGTTCGACCATCATCCGAACATCCTGATTCAGTGGCGTAAGGTGACGGTCTCCTACAATACGCATGATGCGGGTAATAAAGTGACATTGATTGACTTCAAGGTGGCAGAAGCGATTGAAGCACTGCCGTACAAGCCACAGGCCTAATTGTGGATGGCAGCCCTCTACAAGCGCTATGACTGATGGCGAGCGAGTATTGGGTTACGCGGCCTGTTTGGTTGGTAGACCCAAATCGTGAGGAGGCAGAGGGGTTATTGCGCCATGCCGAGATTGAATTAGCAGACCATAGCACCGACGGTATACCTCCATCAAGATAGTACCAATGGAGGGGGGAAGGCGTAGGGCAAGCATCTTGCGCCTATACCCGTTCATGCGTAAGCTGAAAGTATTGAGCTTATCAATTAGGTCTACTTTTCCAACGGAGGAATAAACATGGCACAAAAACTTCGTATTCTGGGGTTGATGCTACTGGCAGCAATTCTATCAGTGAGCGCGAGTGTATCGGCGCAGTCGGCACCGACAGCGACCCCACCACCGAACCCTAACGCTAATATCACATGGCCGCCACCTGTCTATGTGGTGCGCGGGCTTTTCACGGTTTACGGCACAGCTAACTTGCCGAATACCAGTGGTTGGTTTCTGGAAGAACGCTTAGTCGATGCGGCGATCCCTGAAGATCAAGGATGGACGCCAGTAACGTTGGTCAGCCGTACACCCACACAAAACAGCGTCCTAGGGGTTTGGGACACTACGATTTCTGATGACGGCATCTACAGCTTACGACTCAATGTTTCCCTGGCAAACGGGACACGGGTGTATGCGTTAATTAATCCGATCCGGATTGAGAATAACCCGCCTCCATTCGCAGGTATTGCTACCGCACAGCCCGGCGCATTGCCCACGTTGGCGGGATTACCAACATTGATCCCAACACCGACGGCTTTCAGCAACATTCCGCAAGCAACGGCGCGTATCAATGCCAATGTACGGCGCGGCGATGGAACAATGTATGAAATCGTGGGTAACTTGCCAGCAGGTACGACTGTACAGATCATCGGTCTGAGCGCACTGGGCACAAACTGGTATCTGATTGTTCTGCCTAACGGGATTCAAGGTTGGGTAGCACCAAGCGTCGTGGATGTGACGGGTAATTTTGGCACTGTGCCGCGTGTCAACCCGCCTCCACCGCCAGCCCCGACCGCTGTTCCAGTAACGGCGACACCTGTTAGCTCGATCAATCTGGTGGCGGGGAATTTCCGGTTCGATCCGGGTTCACCGAACTGCGCACAAACCTTTAACATTTATATGGACGTCGCCAACTTCGGCAGCAGCTTCAGCCCCAGCGGGACGATCTCGGTCAATGACTACCGACAGCTTGATGGCTCGTTCCAGACCAGCACGGTCGGCGCATTCCCAGCAATTGCCCCTGGTCAAACGCTGAATATCGGGCCGATCCCGTTGACGGTCAGCACGTTCTATAACGAGAATCATCGTCTCTTGATGACAGTCGATGGTAGCAATCTGATTTTTGAGACCAACGAAAATGACAACGTTAAAGAGGCTATCTACCTGCTCAACAAAGCTGGTTGCCCGTAACGTTTAGAGTCTGGCCATTAAAGGACGAGGTGCTTGCATGGCCTCGTCCTTTTGCTGTGTGGTCTATTGGATGCTATATTTAGCGAGCGGCATTATGCCCAAACGGAGCAGTAGTACCGCACTATCGCGAGCCGAATGAGTGATCTAGATACACGAGGAGTGTTTATGCGGAGAGGTTTTCAATTCTTGATGTTATGCCTATTGATAACTTCGCTCTTCGCTACTTCACACAAGACCGTTGCCCAAAGTCAGCCACCCACATTAGACTCAGCTTACAATTTGCTGGTGACTCAATCGCTCGCCAATACTATCGCGCTGGTTGATCCACAAGTCGGTGTCATCAAAACGTTGGAAGTCGGGTCTGCTCCGTGGGGAATTGCCCTCGATAGCGATAACCGCGCATTCGTATCCACGGCGGAGGGTATCGCAGTCGTGGATGTGAACGCATGGAAATTGATCACACTCGTCAGCTACCGCACACCAGTTCGTGCGAACCAGTTTGGCGAATATCGACAGGGCGGCATGGGAATCACTATGTCGCCAGATCAACAAACGCTATATGTAGGCGTATATACTGGCGGTCATGCTGATCAACTCGAAGTTATCAGCACAAAAACGTTCGATAATATCGCTTCAGTCCCTATCGGGATTCGCCCATTTGATGTGGTCATGATGCCAGATGGAGGGCATGTCATTAGTATCGACCACGACTCTTATTCGGCCACAGTCATTGATACGAGTACTTTACAGCCGATTACGATGCCACTTGCGCCATTGGGTAGTGCCGCCTTCGATAAACCGCATTACGCTGCTGTAGCCGAAAACGGTCATCTCTGGCTACCGTATCAAGGCCGCATATTGCTCGACTTTGATCCCCTCAGCGGCAAATACAACACGTTCAATCTCAATGCAAGCACACATCAGCACGGGGTAGCCTTCTCGCCGGATCAGTCACAATTGCTGATTGTAGGTACGGGGGCGGCGGGCGAAGTCAGCAACGACCCTAGCCTGACGCTCATTAACATGAAAACGATGCAGGAAATGATTATGCCACTCACACGTGCGCATGAAAAAGTGCTTGTCAGTCCGAATGGTCAGCAAGCATTCTTATCAGGCGGTTACTTGCTCGATGGTGGATGGGATGGCATCACCGTCATGGATTTGCAGAGCTTCGCAACTCGCGAAATTGCAGTTGCAGATGCCCCACTCGATATGGCGATCATCATGGTGCAGCCATGACCGAGGGATTATTAGCGATTGATTTCGGCGGAACCCGTACCCGCGTAGGTTGGTATTCGTCTACACTTGAGTTGTTGGCGCGGGACGAGGGACTGTCGCACACTGAAGAGTCAATCGAGGCGGTGATTGAGCGGATCATCCAACTGGCGCGGCGGGTGGTACCTGCGGGTGAAATACCGATGGCGATTGGGATTTGTGCGCCCGGCCCACAAGCGTATAGCGGATACATCCGATACGCGAATACGCTGCCTACATGGGACAATGTGCCACTGGCGCAACAGATCAGTACGGCCTTCGGAAATGCCCCGACATTTATGGAGAATGATGCTAATTTAGCGGCGCTGGCAGAGTATCAATTTGGCGCTGCGCAAGGTGCTGACCCCGCCCTGTATTTGACAGTCAGCACAGGCATTGGCGGCGGTGCGATCATCGGGGGCGAATTATTTACCGGATGGCACGGACTGGCAATCGAACCCGGACACATCAAATTTCCGGCACGTGACGGAAAGGTTTATAGCCTTGAGGCACTGGCTTCGGGCACGGCAATTGGACGACTGGCACGCGAAAAATTAGCAGCTAGTGATACCTCTTCCCGATTGCGTGATGTTGATATGGTCGATGGGAAAGCAGTCGGAGAAGCAGCCAAGCAAGGCGATGCATTAGCGCTAGAGGTTGTGAACGAAGCGGGGCGATGGTTGGGATTAGGTTTGGTGGCGATGGTACACCTATTTAATCCGCAGGTGATCGTGATTGGGGGAAGCGTGGTCAATTTGGGCGACTTGATTTTTACCCCTGCACGTCAAACACTGGCGGAATTTCTAATTGATCCGCTGTTTAACCATGCGGATTTGCTCAAGGTGGCAGCACTGGGGGATGATGTATGCCTCACAGGAGCGGCTATTCATGCCGCGCATCAGCTTCAATCAAAAGCGAGCAAGCCTTGAAGTTGTTCCATCAATGATGGGCCGACACCCGTTACGTTATCCAAATCTTCCATGCTCTTGAACATACCATTGGCCTCACGATAGGCGATGATATCGGCAGCAAGGGTTGGGCCGATGCCGGGTAGAGCATCCAATTCGTCGATGGTGGCGGTGTTAATATGGACAACTACGCCTCCGCTGGGGGTTGGCAATACAACCGTCTGCCCTTTAAGTGGCACGTGAATCTGATCGCCATCATGGAGGAAATCCGCGAGATTGACCTGCGCGAGATCAGCATCAGTGGTTGTGCCTCCGGCAGCGGAAAGCGCATCCTGTACACGGCTGCGATAGGGTAAGGTAATGGTTTGATCCGGCCTTTGAACCGCACCGGTGACATAGACAGTTATGGGGGCAAAAGTGCTGGTGGGAGCAGGTGTAAAAGTGGGGACAGGCGGCTTGACCGTAATGAGTACAGGCTGCGGTCGGGTGGAGAGCAGAAGAACCGCACCCGCGACGAGTGCAACAAGAATGATGAAAAAGGCAATGAAGGTATTACGCGGCGACGGTTCGGTAGGCCGATTGTCATTCATAGGTACACTGTAAAATGTGAGGTAAGCCGATAAACTTACCCCACATTATACTCAACAAATCGAATTACTTCTTCGACATCATATCATTGAGTTTTTCAAGTTGAGCCAGCATCTTCTCTTCGGTTGATGGGCCGGGAGGTGGAGGCGGTGGGGGGGGTGGCATCATCTTATTCATAGCGCGTACAAGCATGAACAGGACAAATCCAACGATCACAAAATTGATAATGGCTTGTACAAAGTTTCCTGTACCAAATATCGCCGGACCAATAGTGGTAGTTTGCCCCGCAAGATTGACCCCACCAGTCAACAACCCGATGATTGGGCCGATAATATCGGTCACCAATGAAGTGACTATGGCGCTAAAAGCCGCACCGATAATCACACCGACTGCGAGATCCATAACATTCCCACGCATCAAAAACTTTTGAAATTCTTTTAGCATTTTCGACTCCCTTTCTGACACCATAATGGTTCGAATCTATTCACGATTTCAACCGATCACTGACACGTCTTGAACGATTGAAATGTTTCGTAATATATACCACTATCGTTTGAATTTTGCAATGTGTTTACGTTTTTACGATGTCGGGCAAACAGTAGGGTTAGAACAGTCAGCTCGATATTTTATCGCTGATTGCCCAATTTGCACTTAGTTCAGTGCAAGGATAACGAAAAGATAAAGAAACTAGCCTCGAGTAGTAGATGGCAAACGCTCAACAAATAGGACACAGCCTGATACAATCGACATGAAAAGTACAAGAGCGGGGGGATCATGGTAGCCTATACCATCCGTGAGGCAACGCCTGACGATGCGGAACAAATCCTGATTCACAATGAGCTGATCGTCCATGAAGCGGACAACGGTATCATCCGTGGGCCGGGTGAAAATATGACGTTGGAAGAACAACGGGCGTATGTGGCGGCGAGCCTCGCATCTGACAATTCGGTTATGCTGATTGCGGTGCTGCCGAGCGGTGAAGTTATTGGTTTATCCGGTTTTCATGGTGGCAAACGCCGAGCGGTACGTCATACCGGTGGATTTGGCATTTCGATCAACCACGACTGGCGTAACAAGGGTGTGGGGACAGCGATCATCCAACACCTGATTGCGTGGGCGAAACAGGGCGGGATCATCAAGCGAATTGAACTGGAAGTGATGACACACAACACGCGTGCGCTCCATGTCTATGAGAAGTTAGGCTTCAAAATTGAGGGCAAAAAAGTAGCCTCGATTTACAAAGAAGGCCGGTACGTTGATGTGTATATGATGGGTATGCTGCTGATGGATTATCCTGCGTAGACACGATGGTTGCATCACGCAAGCGCGGCCTGACTTAACAGTATTCAGTAGAAAACAAGTGGGTGGATTGAGGAGTTTCGATCCACATCAGCACAAGACGAGGACAGT
This sequence comes from Aggregatilineales bacterium, assembly GCA_044227005.1. Classification (GTDB taxonomy): domain Bacteria; phylum Chloroflexota; class Anaerolineae; order Aggregatilineales; family Phototrophicaceae; genus CFX2. The sequence continues at coordinate 165,105 of JBGAFZ010000009.1, read as the reverse complement.
TATGTTTAGACAGCTCATGAAACGTATTGCGGCAACTGAAGCCCAACCGCCGTGGGGTATATGGGGCGCAATTGGGGCGATGATGGCGTCATTTTTGGCGATCATTATTGGTACGGCGATTGCTATCATTTTGGTCGGAGAAAACCAATATACTGCCCTTGCAGGCTGGACGGTTGGAGCAGCAATTGTGGTGGCATATGTATGGTTCACACGACAGTCAGCGCGTTATTGGCCGAAGCTATGGAACGACACAAGCAAAAATGAAGACAGTCTCACCCAGAACATTTTCTGGTATTTATTGATTGGCATCGGGTTAGCGATCCTACTGGATTTGATTGGACGACCAGTGATTGGCCTCATCATTCCTGATCCCGAACTGCTGAATTTGTATGCTTATGTGCAACTGTACGGACAGCCGATTCAGGTTGGATCGTGGATATTGGTGATTCTGTTTATGGTGGTGCTGCAACCACTGGCAGAGAGTCTGGTGTTCCAAGGGCTGCTGCTGCCTTCATTACGGGCGGTCATCGCGCCGTGGGCGGGTTACTTATTATCAGCGGCAGCGTATACGATGTTTCACTTTGTGGCGTATCAACCCCCAACAAGCGTTAGTACAACCGCGTTCGTCTGGATCGGCATCCTACAACCCCTGATTGGTGGGCTGATCTTTGGCGCGGTGCGGGTGTATACCGGCTCCACACGTGCGACATTCCTGACGCATCTGGCGTTTGGATTGTTCGCGGTGATCAAACTGCTGACGCTGGTGAGTCGTTAAGCTCTCAAATCTTACGTGATATACCCCCTATAAACTGGGGGTAATTGCAGGTTATAACCCTCGTTTACTCATGAACCCCCTATTTGTGGGGGTGAGATACTGCTTGCTCTCTCATATGATGTTCCGTGTCGGAACTATAGATTGATGATGAACGTCTGTATTGAGAATGGTGACGCACCATTCAAGTTGATAAATGTGAGTGAGAATGCCATAAGGATCGTTTCAAAATATTGAGCAGGTATACACGTCATGCCGAACACGGAATTAGTCTTCTTTTCAGGACAACAGATTAATCAGAAACCTGTCATGACGTGGTTGTTACAGGATACAAGCCCTTCCCCCACACCTGAAGTCGGTTCGATCCAGAGTGCAGTTGAGTTCCTGCGACAACAACTTTGTACATCGGGCAATGCTTATCAGAAACGCCAAGCGGCACTGCAACTAGCGGCGATTGGGACGATGGCGGTAGAGGCGCTAATCGCCGCGATGCATCACTATGACGAGACTACACAAGTCCTTGCAGCTTATGCGCTCCAGAAAATCGGCAGGGTGGCGGTGAAGCCCTTGCTCAGCCAATTGGATAGCTGCCCGATTCGTGTGCGGCAAAAGCTGTTATGGGTGCTGTACATGAATAACGATGAGCAAATCATCGACGCGCTCATCCAGTGTTTGAGCGATTCAGATGGTAAAGTGCGCCGGTATGCGGCATGGGGATTAGGTCATCTGCAAAATTCACGGGCGATTCCAAGCCTCGTGGCGGCGTTGAATGACTCGTATGGCAAGGTGCGATTCGATGCGGGGATGGCGCTGGTGAAAATCGGTGACAAAGCGATTGAGGCGCTGCTGGATACCCTTTATAACGGCAATACGCGCACACGGTCACAGGTGGCGGCGATATTGGCATGGTTGCAAAATGATACGGCGTTGGATGCATTGATTGATGCACTGCGGGATTCCAATCCACAGGTGCGGATACAAGCAGCATTGGCGCTGGGTTGGATGGGACGCCCGCAAGCGGTGGACGCATTGATTCAAGCGCTTTATGATGAACATGCAGAAGTACGGATGCAAGCGGCCTCAGCACTGGGATGGATCGGGGATACACGGGCGATTGATGGACTGATCGGACTGATTTACGACGAAGACGATTGGGTTCCATTCAGTGCGGCGGATGCACTCGGTCATCTCGGTGATATTCGGGCGATCGCGCCGTTAATGTTAGCGAGCAGAGGACGTAATCCACGGGTGCGAAAAGCGGCTCAAAATGCTTTGAGGCAATTGGGCTACTTGTTAAACTGATGGTAGGATTATTATTCTGATCATCATTTTGAGGCTACAATTCAATGGCAACACGATTTATCAACCCACCGGAGATCGCTGCGGGGAATGGTTACACGCATGTGGTGGAAGTCTCCAACAGCAAGATGATTTATTTGTCCGGTCAGGTAGCGTTTGATGTTAACCGAAATATCGTGGGCAAAGATAATCTGGAAGCACAAACCCGACAAGTATTTGAGAATATCAAAGCGGCACTGGCAGCAGCGGGAGCTGATTTTAGTCACGTGGTGAAGGTGAGCGTGTTTATGCTGGATATATCACAAATCGCGGTGGTGCGCGGTGTGCGTGATCAGTATGTTAACACGGCACAGCCACCCGCCAGCAGCGCGTTTGAGGTACGGAAATTGTTTCGTGATGATGTGTTGATTGAAATCGAAGCTATTGCAGCGGTTCCGCTTTAGACCCATAAGGATGAAGCATGACACCTTCCATTGACGACTTAAACCATCCAGAGATGCACGTGCGTTACGCGGCGATGCAGGGATTTATCAACGCGGGGCACGAGGCCGTCGAGGTATTATGTGACGCACTGGTTCCCAATCAGGAGGAGATCCGTTGGCGAGCAGCGGCAACACTGGCATGGATTGGTGATGTGTCGGTGATTCCGGCACTGGAACGGGCGAGTGTGGGCGCCGAGTATGAGCTTAAATTCAATTGCATATGGGGACTGGGGCAGCTTTCAGACAAAGCGGCTATCCCTGCACTACTGGCAATCGTACAGGCTGATGATACGGAGTCGCCGGATGTGCGCTATAACGCAGCGCAAGCTCTAGTGCGGCTGGGTGAAAAGGCATATCTAGAGGCATCGCTCGACAGTGAAAATGAAGGCACCTATCGGGTGGCACACGCGGCACTGGCTTCGGCGCGGTGGTTATAAAAGCAAACAGGAGGCTTTGCAGCCCCCTGTTCGATGTTCCATTTGGGATATGCTTGGGATAAATTGGGATTCCATCAGGTTCGAAGGTGGATTTAGAACCCACCCTTCTCAGAGCGTTTAGTGTGCAGCGTTGGGGAACAGTGTCCACTTGACCTGTTGCATACCGACGTTGATGGCCGAGCGCAACGCACCGATGTTGCGGAGCGACTTCAAGTAAGTGATGATCGGACCGGGGCGGAACATCCATTCACGCATAGCACGACGGGCTTCACGCTCAAGGTCTTCCGCGCTGAGGTTGCTGTATTGCAACACGGTTGACTGATCCATATCGACCTGTTCCCAACGGGTGCCGGGTTTGAACCAGTTGTTCTCCATAACCATGAAGAAGAAAGGTGTGCCGGGGTACGGTGCAGCAATATGGAAAATCGCCAGATCGAGTGGCAGGGTCTTGCTGAAGTCGATGGTTTCCTGAATGGTTTCCTTGGTTTCACCGGGCAAACCGACGATGAAGTAACCGAGGTTACGGATACCAGCTTCATGCGCCCACTTAACACTCTGACGAGCGCGTTCCGGGATGGTACCTTTACGGGCTTTCTTGAGGATTTCCTCGTTGGCGCTTTCGATACCCCATGAGAGTACGGTGCAACCAGCCTTCGCCATCATCTGCAACATTTCTTTGTCAACATAATCCACGCGGCTGTTGGCGGTGAAGCCAATCTTGATACCACGATCGATGATTAACTTGCAAATGCCCATAACCTGATCACGGTTAGCGGTGAAGAGATCGGCATACATGTGGATGTTCTTGACGCCAAGCTTGACCAACATCTCGATTTCAGCCACAACGTTCTCAGGGCTGCGGAGGCGCAAACCCGCTTGATAGCTGACGTGCTTGATGCAATAGATACAACCGGCGGTGCAACCACGGCTTGTCACAATGAACTGATACGAGCCATCGAGGACGGCGGTACGGTATTTGTCGAGCGGCAGCAAGTGATGCATCGGCAGCGGAAGATCATCCAAGTTGGGGATGAAGTTACGATCCACATTGCGGACGATTTCTGTACCACGACGCCAAACCAGACCCTTCACATGGGACATGTCGTAAAAGTCACTGTTCGGCAACAGTTCAGCCTTCTTCGGTTCCCATTCGGGATCACAGCTCTTGTAGAGCTTGAGGGTGTCATCCTTGAGTTCGGTACGGCCAGTGATGGTGTCGACCACTTCACGCAAGGTGACTTCCGGCTCACCGCGCAAGCAATAATCGAGCGCAGGATGAGGACGCATGGTTTCCACGGCCAAGGGTGTCACGTGTGTACCAAAGGCGATGGTAATCGCGCCAATGGACTTGGCAAGGAAGCAACCATAGTTGTCATTGGTGAGCGTCGGAGCGGTCATCTGGGTGACATAGAAACGCGGCTTGAGTTCACGCAGTTTCTTTTCGAAGTCCGCCCAGCTCATGCGCTCGGCAATAGCGTCGATAACGGCAACCTTGTAGTCAGGATGCATCACGGCGGCCATCTGCGCCAAGGATACCTGCCCCCATATCATGTTTTCACGGCTACGGCGACCTACACGGTGCTGGCTACGAATCCAGATACCACCATCCGGTGAGGGCGGATTCACGAAGAGCACATCTACGCCATACTGGCGATATTCTTCGGTGAACTTGGCTACCACACCATCCGCATCTGGAAAGCGTACATTGCTCAGCTTGGGTACGCGGCGTGAACCCAAATTTTCACGCAGTTCATCGGGAAGATCACGGCGTCCGGAAATCTCACCGCCCATAAACGGTTCGGGAGACTTCGGATGCTCTTTCTTACGATCGTCATAGTTTAAGTCAGACATTACACCATACTCCTCATTCCAATAGGATGTTTCAGTAAGGGGGTTTCCCCTACGAGTTTTACAACTTTACGATATACCGGCGTTAGACTAAGGCCTTGTTGATTTCAGAAGTTACTTTGCGCATCTCATTGGTACGACGAATAATCACAGCATTTTCGTCATTCACGTCATTAGCGATCAAGTCACCAGCGGCTTTGGTATCCCGTTCGCTCAAGGTAGCGAGCGTCTTGATAATCATCCAGACGGTACCCAGTTGGACACCAGTGATCACAAACATCGCGCTTGGAACCAAGATAATCCACTCAGGTGTACCGCCCTTAGCAGTAATCACACCGAAGAGGAAGAGTACTGTACCGAAGACGATCAAGGCTGCGCCGATGGTTCCAAACTTCATTTCAAGTGGCTTGTTAAAAATGGGGCGACCGAATAAGCCCTGACGAACCGGACGGCGATGGAACAAACCCACAAGCCAGTTAAAGGCTGTACCCATGCTAAACAGGTTTACAGCGGTGATGATGCCGATCATGGCAGCGATCACAAAGTAGGTGTAACCCGAACGATCCTGTACACCACTGGAATAAGCTGAGAACCAAGGGATCAATGCTAAGACTGCCAGCACCATGGCGACGATTGCCAAACCGCCTAACAAACGTACCGGATTATAGGTAGCGGCTGTGCCAAGAATGGTGAACAAGAAGCGCAAGCCATCACGCACAACGCTCAGTTTGCTTTCGCCTTCGCGTTCTTCGTAGCGAATAGGCACTTCGATCATCTTGAGTTCTTCGTGCAAGGCACGGGTACTCATGACCGGCGTGAAGTTCAATCCATCTGGCAACGGATATAACTTCTCTAGCACTTCACGCTTCAAAATACGCTGACCACTAGCACTATCGGTAATGCGAACGTTACCGATCATGGTGACCAAACCGGCAAACAGTGTGTTGCCGATGCGACGGGTCAATGGCATATCGCTTTCGACACCTGCCATACGAGAACCGATCACTAGATCAGCATTCTGCTCGAGCATCGCCTGTACCATACGCGGGAAGTATTCAGGCGGATAGGTGCCGTCGGCATCCATAAATGCCAGCAGATTACCCTTCGCATGTCGGAACCCAGTCTTCAAAGCACCGCCATAGTTACGGTTCTTCTTGTGTTGGATCAGAACTACACCACGATCAATATACCCCTTCACAATCTCGGCAGTACGGTCTTTCGAACCATCATCTACGATGATCAGTTCCAAACCGTCCAAGCCCAGTTTGCGAAGTTCAGGTTCAATAGTCAGCGTACGGTCGATGACCGAAGCGACTCCGTCTTCTTCGTTATAAGCTGGGACAACAATCGATAAAATGTTACTCATGAATGCTTTACCCTCTCGCGTATGCGCTACACGTTACACTTTGCCATGTCTAACCTAACGTATTCCTAAAATGAATTTTTTTAGGAATGATCTTTTTTATTCCAATACAGCCACTGTGCAAGTGCTGATTGCATTTTTAAAGAAACATTCGCCAATTGCTATTCAAATGTGCAAGATACAAAGCCACACCACCTAATAAATGGAGCAATAAAAATATAAGGCTCAATCCAAGACGTAGGTTCAAACGCTTTTGGCTCAAAAAATCTCTATTGTGACGAATTAGGAACATCGTAGTGGCAACAAACAAAATAAACAGGGTTATCTGCCCACTCCATGTAAAATTCCCAGAAGCATAATTCTGACTTTCAGAGAGGAAATAAGTATAAAAAGCCCCAACTGCAAATGAGATCCAAGCTAACCGCAGTCCGATGTCCTCACGGGCATAGCGCCAATAAATGACGATAACCGTTGATGGGAAAAGAATTGACAGTATAAACTTCGGCAACAGGTTATGAGGCGAATAACCTTGCATAACCTGAAATGGCGCAAATATGAATCCCCCTAAACTTGAGCCACGAACATAATTCAATTGCCAAAGCAAGATTTCACAAGCTGGTAGGAAAATACCTATCAACAACAATGCCCAGTTAATCTGCTGCTTTCTAATAAACGCAAATCCAACACAAAGCACCAATGCAGGTATAAATGCGATCACATAGTTGGGTTTCGCAATTGTGCCCAAAACGGTTACAGCAGCCGTTGAAATCAGGATGAGTCGTGAGGGATGGGAGGTGCTAAATATACGCAGACCGTGCAAAAAGAGTAGCAAGGCGAAAGGTTTGAGCAGCACAATTGTCGGATTATGATAGACATTCGTGGGTATATAACCATATAAGAGGTTATTGCCTGACCATGTAAATAGATTGATAGGCCCTACTAACAACAATACCAAACTAACGAGTATGGCCGCTAAAGTTCTGACACTTTCCGAACCCGCCCCAAATAATGGATAGATTATCGTAAAAAGCACTATACCTACACTAACATAACAAATAACTCCTACAAATGCAGCCGCAAAAGCAAAGCTACCACCGGGCAAAATGTGTTCAACCCCAATGAGCACAACTTGATACAAAAAATGGGGAAGTGGCGCAGTCACCATACCAGTTTTATCCCAATATGATGCCCACCAAATATGCATTGGATAGTCATTACCTGATTTAAGCATTTCCAAAATGATAGGCGCAAAAATCAGCGAGATCAAAATCGCTAATGCGCCTATGGCCAGCGGTGATACACGCTTGCGAGAAGCAGCGTTTTTATAATTTGAATCTAGAGTTGTCACAGGTAATTTCCTTAACGATTTACGACCTTGCTTAAGCATAAAGCATGATCAAGCCAAAATACTTGGATGATTTCCTATTTGGTGAAACTCGAAAATGAACCGCTATCCAATGCGCTATGTATTGTTTGACGTAACTTGGAATAAAAAGAGCGCCGGCTAGCGCTCTTTCGTGTATGAAACTGACCAACGACAGTTATTTGCCCGCTTCTAGGGCATCAACAATCCGGTCACAGACGCCAGGCGCGCCGTAAAAATCAGGATGGGCAGCAGGAGGCGGGCGCAAGGCTTCGGCAACGGCTGCTTTAAAAGCATCGGGTTCTGTTAGGCGGTTCCAACCGGAGTTCACAGTTTCGACCCATTCAGTGGTATCGCGCACAGTCACACCGGGGCGCTTCATCATATAGGCCTCTTTTTGCAAGCCGCCGCTGTCGGTAATGACAATGGTACAAGCATCAAGCAAGGCAACCATATCAAGGAAACCAATCGGCTCGATGGCGCGCACATTACCAGTGAAGCTCAATCCAAATTCGCCCATCATCTTCCGCAAGCGTGGATGCACAGGCAAAACCACAGGCAAATCAAGCGTGTTAAAGGCGTTGACAATATCGGTCAACCGTTGCTTGTCATCGGTGTTGGAGGCGCGGTGAATGGTTGCCAAAGCAAATGGTTCACCGGATTTGAGTTTGGTATCCGCAAATAAGGCGGCTTGCCGTGCTTTGGCGCGTGGCACGGTATCCATAACCACATCAACACGAACATCACCGACCAGATGTACACCTTGCGTGATGCCCTCATTCTTCAAGTTATCCACAGCAACCTGAGTCGGTGGGAACAGAAGCGTGCTGAGATGATCGGTCATCACACGGTTAATTTCTTCAGGCATCTTACGGTCATAACTGCGCAATCCGGCTTCAATATGCGCCACCGGAATATGAATTTTGGCGGCGGCCAATGCGGCGGCCACAGTTGAGTTGGTGTCGCCAAAGACCAAAACATAATCCGGCTTCACCTCTTGCATGGCCTGTTCCAGCTTGATCAACATCTGTCCAGTCATGCTGGCGTGGCTCCCCCCCCCTACACCGAGGTTCAGTTCGGGCGCTGGAATGCCGAGATCGCTGAAAAACACAGCGGACATGTTATCGTCATAATGCTGTCCGGTGTGTACCAAAATTTCGGTGTGGCGTTTACGAATGGCTTTGGTCACAGGCGCAGTTTGAATAAATTCCGGACGCGCCCCAACAATGTTCATGATTTTCATAATTCACTTCCAAGGTTCATAATTGTAAGGGCAAGCCAGTAGCTTGCCCTTATGTCACTCAAATTGTACGAAGCCTATACAGGACGAAACTAAGTCGCGACCTTTAGTTCATCAATTACGTCGTTGGTCTTGCCAGATTTGACGAAATCGAGTGCCAAACGCAAGGTTTCCAGACCATCCTGTCCGGTGACGGTCGGTTGGCGACCATCGCGAACTGCCGCAACAAAGTCACCCAATTCGGCGGCCAGAGGCTCGTGACGTTGAAGCTTAATACCGATGATGTTACCTTCGCTAACCCCACGCAAGACGCTCAAGGCATCCCATTGGCTAGGGGCAACTTCGTTCTCATAGAAGAACAATTCCTGTGAGATCAAATTGCAATCGAACATGCCGCGCGCACCGGTTACCGTCAAGCGACGGATCTTGGTCGGTGTCATCCAATTGACATCCAACACGCCGACGGTGCCGTTACGGAAACGCAGCAAGCCGTTGAACATGTCTTCACGATCGGAATTGATGGTTTGTAAGGTTTCGCCAAACACGCGGATGATCTCTTCACCCGTCAAATAGCGCATTAAGTCGATGTCGTGCGAGGCCAAGTCGATGACGACACCGGCATCCTGAATGCGTGAAGGATACGGACTCAAGCGCTGGGCATGAATCTTATAGACGCGTCCGGCATAGCCTTCTTTGAGGCGGCGACGCAATTCCATCACAGCAGGATTAAAGCGCTCGATATGACCGACAGCCAACATCACGCCTTGCTTCTTAGCAGCAGCGACCAATTCTTCGGCTTGCTCTAATGTACTGGTGATGGGTTTCTCGACCAGCACATGCAAGCCACGCTTGATCATGTCCATACCCACACTGAAATGTAAGCTGGTGGGAACAGAGATCGAAACTAAGTCCGGCTTCTGTTCTTCAAGCAGTTTTTCAACATCACTGTAATATGGCACATTCAGACGGTTACCGATTTTCGCGGCATTGCTGGCATTGGCATCTGCCACACCAACTAACTGTGCGCCATCCATTTCGCGATAAACACGCGCGTGATTTTGACCAATACTTCCTACACCAATAACGGCTGCTTTTAGCATGCTGCGTTGACCTCCTGCACGACGTAGGCACGTTCTTCTTCAGTGAGCGTCGGATAGACTGGCAGGCTGAAGACTTGCTTCGTCAGTTTCTCGGTCACTGGCAGATGGACATCGGTGTAACCCATGTTCTTGAAAACAGGTTGTTGATGGATAGGCAGCGGGTAATAAACACGTACGCCGATACCTTTTTCATTCAAGTGCTTGGCAACCGCATCGCGATCGACACCATCGGGGACGCGCACAGTATATTGATGATAGACGTGGGTGTAACCTTCGGGCACAGTCGGGGTCTTCACGCTCTTGAGGTTGGCACTGTAGAAATTGCCATTGCCAACGCGCGAGCAAGTCCATTCTGGTAAGCGTCCGAGTTGAACCATACCGATGGCAGCGGCCATATCCGTGAGGCGGAAGTTGTAACCTACTACTTCATGATAGTACTGAGTGTTCATACCCTGCGCACGGATCATACGCAATTTACGGGCAATTTCGTCATCGTTGGTCAAGACCATACCACCTTCAGTGGTAGTCATATTCTTGGTGGGATAGAAGCTAAAGGAAGCGGTACCCCATGTGCCAACGTGACGCTTTTCGATGGCCGCACCATGAGCCTGTGCCGCATCTTCGAGCAAGACGAGACCGTGCTTCTGGCAAATGGCCTCGAAAGCGGGCATGTTAGCAGGCAAGCCATACAAATGGACGGGCATAATTGCCTTAGTCTTGGGGGTGATGGCGGCTTCGGCAGCTTCGGGTGACATACAGAAAGTATCGGGATCAATATCCGCGAAAACCGGACGCGCGCCTGTGCTTAAGACGCACGAGGCAGTCGCAAAAAAGCTAAACGATGGGATGATGACTTCGTCGCCGGGGCCGATATCATGCGCCATCATGGCGGCCATGAGGGCAGTGGTACCGTTGCTGGCGGCAACACCATGCTTGGCACCATGATAGGCGGCAAATGCCTTTTCAAATTCGACAACTTTCGGACCGGAGGTGAGCTGTCCGCTGCTCAACACCTGCATGACGGCTTGTTTTTCTTCTTCCCCAATAAAGGGTTTTGCGATTGGAATTTGCATTGTATAACCTTACTTCTCTAGCACAATTAAAAAACGCTTGTGCTTCTCGCGTTGAGTTTCCGTCCCTGCAACAGAATAAGGAATGCTGTTGGCGTGTGTTGCAGGGTATGTAGAGTATGACTAGGCAGCGCTTACTTTCCCTTAGCTGCTTCTTCCTGAGTGGCTACGCGTTTACCTTCGGGGGTTACGTATCCGATAATATGGGCGGGATTTCCGACGACCAAAGCATAATCGGGTACGTCTTTGGTCACTACGCTGCCTGAACCAACCATCGCCCAACGACCAATAGTGATACCGCAGACAATAGTGGAGTTAGCGCCTAAGGCTGCACCCGCTTTAATCAAGGTCTCACTCAAAACCCAATCGTCTGCTGCCTTTAATGACATGTCGGCATTGACTGCACGCGGGAACATATCATTGGTAAAGCACACATGTGGGCCAACAAACACACCGTCTTCAATGGTGACACCATGAAAGACTGAAACATAATTTTGAATTTTGACACGATTGCCGATTTGGACACCCGCATCTACAAACACACCGCGTCCGATTACGCATTCGCTACCGATATGCGCCCCACGCCGAATATGGCACAGATGCCATATCTTGCTGTCATCGCCAATGCTTACATCAGCCTCAACTTCCGCACTTGGATGGATAAACGCCATAATCGCCTTTCTCGTTGCAATCAAGTTGATAATCCGAATTCAGTTTTAGTATTGCTTCACGACATATCATAAACCTAAATAACAAAACTTAAGGCTAAACCTTTCGGATATAAAAGGTAAAGAGCTTACACTTAGCTCAGAAGGGCTTTCGCGACGGTTGCAATTGCACGTCCTAAAACTTGTTGAGCCTCCGGCGAGAAGTGGATTCCATCCAAGTCACTGCTTTGAATAACGCTACCGGCATCGAAAAAGGCACAACCACGCTCGGTTGCCACGCGTTGATATTGGGCTGCAAGCTGGTGAGATTTTGCCTCAGAACCAGCAAACATTTCGGCAAAAGCTGTGAGGCGAGTTACGGGAGCAGGAGCGATCAACAACACTTTCGGCGCAACTCCGTTGGGGCCGGTTTCGCTGCGTTGGGCAATATCCACCAATACACCTGCACCATCGGCAATATCAGCAGCAGATAAGCCAAAACGGCTTTTCAAGTCATTGGTGCCGAGCATGATAATCACCAAATCGAGGGGAGAATGACTGCGCAAACAAGGCAAGAGGTAGGGCTTTCCATTCAGATGTTCTCCCTCGATGGGGTCATTCCAAACGGTTGTACGCCCACCTAAGCCTTCCTCAATAACCGTATAGCCTTCGCCTAAAATAGTGCGCATCACACTTCCCCAACGGACTTCAGTGCCGTAGCGGACAGTATTCGGCAAAGGGCGCTGCTCACGCGCCGGATACCCCCATGTATTCGAATCGCCATAACACAAAATGGTATTCATGAATTCCTCCTATAAAAGTAAATTTTCCTACATGATCGCATATCTCAATACTTCATTGACATAGAATTGACATACAATAAAAACAGATCAGTAACTATATTGATCTCCAACAGAGCTATATTCCAACTCCCCCAACGGTATGTCGCCAGTGTCGAAAGATACTGGCGGCATCATTTATGGTCAATGACTACGATACGATCCAACCCCGCGTAATCCAGTTTAACCGTGACAGATGCATCAGGGAAAACCTCACACGCAACAGCACTGGCGACAACACCTTGTCCTGCACCGATTTCGAGCAAGGTTAAACCAGCGGGGCGAATCAGCTTGGTGGCTTGTAGGAGTAGTCGCCGCACCAAATCCAACCCATCAGCACCGCCATCCAAAGCCAGCACAGGTTCATGTTTGCTGACTGCCAGCGTGGGCACCTCGGCACTGGGTATATAAGGAAGGTTCGCCATGATTAAGTCAATCTGGATACCCTGTTCTATTAGAGGAAGCAACAAATCGCCCTGATAAAAGGTAATTTGCGACTGATGCAAGGTGGCATTTTGGCGGGCGATATTCAACGCATCAGCACTCACGTCGGTGGCGAAAACGGTGGCATGGGGACAAAGTGCGGCGAAGGTTACTGCCAGCGCACCGCTCCCTGTGCCAACATCCACAACCATCAACGACTCCCGCGTTCGGGCAAATGCCAGCGCACGTTCAAGCAAAAGTTCGGTTTCTGGACGCGGCACTAAAACAGCAGGAGAGACAATCAACTCACGGTCATAAAATCCACGCCGTCCGATCAGATAAGCGAGTGGTTCGCCCTCCGCACAGCGTTTCACCAACTCCAAGAAGTGTTGATATTGCTCGGGTGTCAGCGCATGTTCAGGATGGGCTAGCAAGTAACTGCGGCTCACATTCAAGACATGCGACAAGAGCACTTGAGCATCTAGTGAAGCCGAGTCTGATGCGGATTGAATTGCCTTACGCGCCTCTTGCAAGGCGGTTTGTATAGGAATAATCATGCGTTTGTTATCCATAAGAGCGAGATTTTGAGTGCGGGAAAATGGATTAAATACCGAGATTTGTAGAAAGTGTACAGGAAGAAATCACATTTCTTAACCAAAACGCGCATTATCCATAATAATAATTTGATATACCGTAAGGAGCGTGCAAGGTAATTTGCATAGATTAATAAACATCGGCTTTGTACGCTGTAACTTCAAAGGTAACAAGATCATGATCAGTGACCGTCACCAATCAAAACAGTACGAAGAACACGCGAAAGAAGCGTGCCAATACTGCCACCGCCCTGCCATGTGGCAGCAAATTGGTCATGAAAAGGTGTGTTCACACTGCGGAACCCGTGTATACAGCCCGGTACTTACCCTTCCAGTCGCAATGGAAAACAATCGACGCTTGTTGGGTCGCTAAACTTCGCACGGGCGAAGCCATTCTCCTCGCTTAGCTGCTTGCTTCGCCCGTGACAGCCAAATGGCCTAACGTTTCCACCACTCCGTGTCGAACCTTCACATCGGTATCTGCCAGTGCGGTCAGCAGATGGGGTACCGCGCCATCTCCTAACTTGACCAGTGCCTCCATGACATGTTTACGAACTGGAGGAGTAGTGTTCATACCGGGAACAGGGTCCCAACGGCGGCGGAATACATTAATGAGGGCAGGTGCAGCTTGTGCATCACCCAACTTGCCTAACGCATCGGCAGCGTTCATACACATCGCCCAGTCGGTGTGGGGGCTTTCCAACACTTCCATCAGTGGTGCAACGGTCTGCGTATCACCCAGTTCACCAAGCGCCTCGGCTGCCGCATGCGTCACCGCCAACACATCATCTTTCAAAAGCTTTACCAAAACAGGAACAGCCTCTACATGGTGCTGTTTGCCTAACAAGATTGCTGCCGCGCGGCGCAAATCAGCATCGGGACTCTCGAGCATGGTGACCAAATCAGGAATGGCGGATACATCATTCATCTCACCCAACGCATGCAGCGCGAAGTCATATACCAACCCGGCTTTATCACGCAGAGCTTCCAACAAAGCAGGGGTCACCATCGGATCTTGCGTCCGCCCTAACGCCCGTACGGCTGCGCTTCGGATCATATGATTGTCATCTTGCAAGCTGTCGATTAACGCCTGCACTATTTCGTATTGATAGGTCATGCTGTAAGCCTCAGTCAAACTCATCCTAATGATGCCGAGTTTAGATCATTTTCGAGACAGTGAATAGGGAAAATGATTTGGGGGTGGTGAGTAAAACTTAATATGGCAGGGTATAAAACAAAAGTCTTTGCCATCATCTCACCAGCTGTATCGTATAATCAACGACAACGTTATCTGAGGAAAAGCATCCTTACATGCCCCATCACTCATCCCCAAAGCACCCATTTCGTACGCTCCTCAATTTAGTTTTAGCCCTCACCGCTGTTTATGGTCTTATTTTGACAGCGCTGTTACTGGTTCGTAATCGGCTTACCGAAAATAATAAACTCATCGGGATTTTCAACTCCTTCGCTCATGTACTGATGATGCCGAGCGTGGCACTAGTGTCCATCACGCTATGGATACGCCCGTGGACGGCGTGGTTTCAGGTCTTGCCTGTTGCGACTTTTATAGCAGCGTATGGACGTCGATTTATTCAAAAACAAGCACCGATACAAGCTATATCCACCAACAGACTCAAGGTATTGACCTTCAACCTCCACGGCGAATCCGAGGTTTTGGAGCCCATACTGAATATTTTGCGCGATTCGGATGCAGAGATAATCGCACTCCAAGAACTGAGTCTTGAGGCTGCCGATTGTTTCAAGACCGTACTCGCTGACCAATATCCACATCAGGCATTATTTGTGGACGAAATCGCCAGTCGTGGACAAGGGATACTGAGCCGCCATCCGATCAGTGCACAAACCTATTGGCGTAATCCAGATGTGGCGCGTCATTCGTTAGGGCATTTGCGGGTCGTGGTTGATTTCCCAAGCGCGCCTATCACCGTCTATAACACGCATCCACTGCATCCCGGCATGGCAAACGATGGATTCAGCACACGGCCACGCGGTGCAGAAATCGACATCGTACTGGAACAAGCCGCAAAAGATAGCGGGGCGGTGTTGATTATGGGCGACTTCAATATGACTGATCAAAATGAAGATTATCAACGCATTACCATGCAATTTGGAGATGCGTTCCATGCGGTAGGCAGTGGTATGGGCTTCACCTTCCCTGACCTGAGTAGTTTTGAATCGCTACCCCATTATTGGCCGCTGCCAATCCGGCTGTTTCCATTCCTACGACTGGATTACATCTTCCACAATGCGGCGTTTCAGCCCATCGCAGCACGGGTGTGGCCGACAGCGGGTGGGTCAGATCATCGTCCGATGTGGGCAGAACTGGCATTACTTGATAAGGATCATCATTGACCGACAAACAAACTCCGACTAAAACCCATTCGCATAAAGCCCCCTCTCGCCAGCAAATGGCGCGGCGGGTATTGATGAATGCCTATATCGTAATTGTAGGTGCCTATGGGCTGAATGTGAGCCTGCTGCTGATTGCACGGGCAATTGTGGGCGAGCGCTGGAATATCATCGGCCTGATGAATTCGTATCTCCATTTGCTCATCTTACCGGCTGTTATCTTGTTGCCGATTAGCCTGATCTTGCGCCGTCGCTGGTTGGTCATTGAGTTGGCCGCGCCGTTCTTCTTTTTCATCTCGATTTATGGCGGACAATTTCTCCCACGCAGTCTCGCCGCACCGGCTGAAGCACCGCGTCTCAGAGTGCTGTCATTCAACATCAATAAGGACAATCAACACACAACGGATGTTATTGAGATTATCAAAACCACGGACGCCGATGTGGTCGCCATTCAAGAACTGAGTCCGTGGATGGCTAGCTCGTTCGATGATCAACTGGCAGCGTTATATCCATATCGTGCATTTCACCCGCAAACTGATTTCTCCGGTCAGGGTATGTTGAGCCGATTTCCACTGTCGGATGACACTTTCTGGCAGATTAATTTGGGACACCAAAGCACTCAGATTGATTTGAATGGACAGCCTATCAGCTTTTACAATGTGCATCCGGTTCATCCCCTACGTGGCTTGCACTTTGATGGCATTTCCCGCGCTGAGGAAGTGGATGAGATTTTAAGCCGTACCACTTCAATTAATGATCCGCTACTCATCGCTGGTGACTTCAATATGACGAACTTGAGTGATGATTACGCGCGGGTAGCCAACCGTTATGGGGATACCTATCAGCAAGTGGGTTGGGGAATGGGCTTTGGATTTCCGAACTTCGCCAATGCCTTTAACATCAAATATCTCCCGCCCATCGCCCGAATTGACTACATCTTTCACGATGAACACTTTCAGCCACTTGAGATGCAAGTTCTACCCACATCGGGTGGGTCGGATCACTATCCAGTTGTCGCTACTTTCGCGCTGATTGACACCCCGTGACACATACTAAACGGGCATTCGGTTATGGGGCAGTTTTGCTGGTCACAGCATATGGCCTGATCGTGTGCCTGATGCTCATCGTACGAGCCGTTGGTGATGCTGAATCGGATGTCATTGCGCGTATCAATGTCTCAATCACACTGGTAATGATGCCATCGCTGCTGCTCTTTCCGTTGTGTTTGGTGCTGCAGCGCTGGTGGTTGTCGGCTGTTCTGGCGCCTACATTTGTCGCATTTATGATCGCTTATTTGCCACTTTTTCTCCCGCGCAGTTTCAACATCCCTGCGGAAAGTCAGCAGATCAGCCTAATGACGTACAACCTCCACGCCGAGCAACACATTTTAGCGCCGATGGTCGATGTCATCCGTGAAGCAAATGCGGACATTGTGACCTTGCAGGAAATGAGTCCGGCAGCGAGCACAACTTTTGAGAGTCAGTTGGCGACAGAATACCAGTATCGCGCCCTGTACCCTGCGCCGGATGGCAACCCCTATCATGGGCGGGGGTTACTCAGCCGCTACCCGATCAGTAAAGCAATATCGTGGCCGGTTGAGTATCCGATTCCGGTACGGCTGATGCGTGCAATCGTTACTATAAACAATGTGCCGATTACGATCTACAACTTCCATGCACCACCCTCTTATCCAATTTACGGCGAAGGGTTTGATATTCACCCACGTGGTCAGCAAATTAGGGATGTGTTAGCCATGATCGCCCAAGAAAATGGTGCAGTACTTTGGATGGGCGATTTCAACACCAACGATACTGATGCGAACTACCCTCAAATCATCACGGCACTACAGGATACGTTTCGGGAAGTCGGCTGGGGAATGGGTTTTACAGGACCTGATTGGAGTCATCCGCAGTCGCAGGAAGGATCGCCATTGATTCCAATCCATCAACGGGCTGATTACATCTTTCACAATCGTTCTTTCTTGCCGATTGAAGCCCACGTATGGCGGACTTCAGGCGGTTCAGATCATCGGCCTGTGTTTGCAAGACTGGCGTTGATACAACCCTAAGCGCGTAACTATGAGTAGATGGTTATCTGGCATTGCGGTATGCTTATCCAGCATAAATGAACTCAAAATCTTTCGTTGTGGATGTGCGCTTAAAGTCTTTTTTTGGAGAAAACCTTATGCCGACCGGAAACGCCCTGCTTAACCAAATGAATACCCTACCCATCATCCCCAACAGCCTCGCCATCTGGGGCATGGGACAGATGGGCATCGCCATCAAAGGGCCGGATGCTATCATCTATATCGACCCGTGCCTGACCAATGTGGTTGAAGATTTGTTCGGCAAATGGTGGTATCGGGCATATCCACCGCCCATCGCACCCGAAGCGGTCACTCATGCAACCTTTCACTTCAGCACGCATGAACACACCGATCATTTTGACCCACGCACGGTTGAGCCTCTGGCAAAAGCCTCACCCTCAGCACGTTTCGTCGCGCCCGGATGGTGCAATGAACTATTGGCAAATGCAGGTGTGACACCTGACCGTGTGATTGTGCCCAAAGGCCTGGAACCGATTACGCTCCCCGGTACGAGCATCAAACTGACGGCGATTCCATCAGCACATTACGCCAAAGAATATGATGAGAAAAAGGGGTATCGCTGGTTCGGCTATCTGATCGAGTGGAACGGCGTTACCTTCTATCATGCAGGTGATACGATTATCCATGCCGGTTATGTTGACACCCTCAAGAGTTTGCCGATCGCGGATGTCGCCATGCTGCCAATCAATGGGCGAGATTGGTATCGCGAAACACTGGTCGGCGCGGTTGGCAATTTATTACCGGAAGAGGCCGCCCAACTTTCCAATGAAATCGGTTGGGGAACGGTTATCGCAGGGCACAACGACCTGTATCCCAACAACACGATCCCAATGGGCAGCATCGCGGATGCATTCGCCAAACATGCCCCACGTCAGCCCTATAAGATCTTGCAACCGGGCGAACTCTATTATTTTGTGAAATGAACGGCCTCGAACGTAGCACCTCACGATTAATCGCGTTTAGGGGAAACAGGGGCATTCGCTGATGACCAACCTTTCCCCTCGACGCATCGTGCTCATTCTCCCCTGTTGTATCGGGGATGTGGTGCTAGCTACCGCGACTCTGATGGCCTTGCGGCGTGGGTATCGGCAAAGTCATATCACGTGGGCGGTCGGAACATGGTCAAAAGGGGTGGTGGAACATCACCCCTTGCTTAACGAAGTCCTTGATACAGGCGCACAAGCCTTGCCGGTTAAATCCGTCAGCGGCTTTTTTCAATTTGTGCGTCAGATTCGCGCAGGACACTTTGATCTAGCCGTGTCGCTTGTACGATCGCCATTGATGAGCGCCGCGCTGTTGCTATCCGGCATCCCACATCGTGCAGGATTAGATAGTGCTGAACGCGGTTTTGGTTATACCATTCGCGCACCGATTGATCCAAACCAACCACGTCATGAAGCCGATATTTATCTGGATGTACCCCGCGCACTCGGTTTGGATGTGGCAGGGTGCAGTGCCAATGTGCCTGTTGATGTGCAACAGCTTGAGTCAATCAATATGATTTTGGCGGAAGCCGGTGTGAATTCACCATTTATCGTCATCAATCCTACAGGGGGGCGTAATCCCGGCATGACGATGGACAGCAAGCGCTGGCCACCTGCTCATTTTGCAGAACTCGCAAAGCGCCTTGCAGCCACTCTGAACGCCAGAATCGTACTTGTAGGCGGGCCGAACGATGCGGACATCGTCAAGGCAGTCTCCAAAGACATATCACAAGCTCATGTATCGTTGGTTGGTCAACTGAGCTTCGGGCAAATCGCGGCGCTAGCAAGCCTCAGCCATGTCTATATCGGTAATGATACGGGGATGACACACCTTGCGGCGGCAACCGGAGCGCCTACCGTGATGATCCTTGGGCCATCCGACCCTGTACGATATGCCCCTTTCACAGCGAACAGTATCGCGCTGTGGAAACCCACATCGGTTGATAAACGTGGGGTGGCGGGAAGTCATGAGATTGATTGGGATTGGATGCGAGATGGAATTGGCATAGATGAGGCCGAAGCACAAATCCAAACGTTTTTGAGCAAAATACCGCGTTAGGTTAGCGCGGCAGCTTGCGACTCCACCATAGCGCGTAGGCTTGGGAAAACAACAACACTTGATTGGTATCAAACATATATTGCCGGATCTCACTGGCAACCCGCGCAGGTGTCTTCCCACGTAGTTCCGGCAGCACCCAGTTTCTCATCATCAAGTCGCCTTCGATGGCTGCTGCCCAACGGTCAATAGACTCGATTGGCCGGCGTACATTATTGACAGTTTGCAGAATTTGTTCTTCGGCCTGATCAAGGTAGCGCAGGTCATTAAGCTGCAACAGATTGTAGGCTTCGACCGCACACACCTGTATGTTCTGCATAATATCGTGGAGTTCGATTGGAAATTGGAGAAATGTGTTTGGCACGTAGGTCAGGCGCAGATCTTCAGTTCCCGGAAGGCTGAGCATAATACGGGTATAGACGTTGATTACGGTGTAGACGGTATGAACGTGGTCACGCAAGGTGCCAAGTATAACGGATTCCATAAATTGGGCAGGAAGTAATTCCTGATAACGGGCAAGTGTTTCTTCATGCAGCAGGGTCACGACAGGTTCTCAGAGCGCTTAAACTCATATTCACACATACTTTAGTGATGAATATACCCCAAAAAACCTAACGTGGGGCTAAATTAAAGTAAATTTTTCGCAATATTCTAGCAATGGCTCTTGGGGGGTTGGCTAGCACGGTCTACGATACGTTGGGCGTACTGTTGACCAAAATCGAGGATCTGGTTGATCTCGAACATATAACCGCGAATATCGCTAGCAACCGAACTGGCAAGGCGTCCGTTGGAACCAGGCATCGGGATATCCATCAGTTCAGGGTTAGTTTCAATCTTCGTAACACCGGATTCAATCTCGCGAATATAGTGGCGGATCGTACCGATGATGTACAAAATGAAGCCTTCATCGGTATAAGTGGAGAGTTGCATGGTGGGGGTGTTGTCCCCATGCAGAACATCCCGGGCATCACTGATTGAGGTTCGCAGACTTTTGAGGAGCATGCGCAATTGTGCAACTGATTGGGGATTTGTTAGGCGTAGAGGTTGGGTACGCGGGAGGTTATGCATGATCTGGGTATACACCGCAATAAATGTGTAAGCCAGCTTCATTTGATCACCCAAGGCACCGTACAACACTGTGTTGATAAATTTATCAGGCGCAAGTGCTGACCAGCGATTCCGCGTTTCCTCACGAAGGGCCGCCATATAACAATTCTCTAACTGACTGTAAATGTTATTAGTTGTATTACTTCAACCTAAAAAATCCATAACAGGAGTCCTAACGAAAGTAAATTCGTCGCTCAAAACACGCTTTTATGACTAAGGTACTAACGTCTTTTGTCATTATGGATCAATTCTTCCAATGTAACAGGGTCATCATCGTCATGACCGCTCATCAAACGATAGCGCAGTTCATCAAGATCCGACTCGGACAAATCATTCATCAAACGTTCAACACGGCTGCGGCGTTTAGATTTCTCACTTTGCTCGCGCACAGCCCTATCAGAATCGCCGCTTTTCCATACGGCTGATGTACCAAAAGTTGCCCCGATGATGAGTACCGTCATCATAAAGGCCAACGCGCCACCATCCGACGTTGCCCGGGTCACCATAATTGATACACCCACAATGGTCATGGCTGCCCAGATGAAACCCGTTGCAAATACTCGACTAATATTGTTCATGATTCAACCCCCAGTTGTCCATCCTACTTCAGTACGCAAATATATGGGTATACGTAAGATGGAAGCCAGCAGTTGCATAAACGTTATTCCTACCCCGTCGAGGGTTGGCTAACGCGTGGGTCTGTTGGGGCAACTTGTATCACTGCTGCCCACGGTAAATAATGCGTGTAAATAGTGTCGGTGCGAATCTCCTTGCCAGCCGTATCTAAAATGCGGCGGGTGAAGGTTACATCAGCACCTTCTTTTGACCAATCGACATACTGTTCCTGCCCCAACTGTAACTGAGGATTCGCCTGATAAACGGTTTGCAATGCAGGTACTACTGAACGAATAACCGGCCCTTCCAAAATCACCTGCCGACCGGGGTTAGTGCTATAAAAGCGAAACTGAATGGATTGATCTGCCGGAAACACTGAGGTTTCGATTAACAAGTGAAATTGCGTGTCATTCAGAAAACGAAAATCCGCTGTCGGTTGGAAAATGGCAGCGTCCAACCCCGGGGGTGTTCCGTTCAGTTCGTAGAAGCCAACACGATAACCATGCGAATTGCGCTCGACTATTGGAAAACCAGCTTTCAAGGCAGCACGGAAAGCAGTCGTGCTGACCTGACAAACACCGCCACCGACACCATCAATGGTGCGCCCACCGAAAATCACCTTGCCTTGCACAAAGCCTTCTTCAGGGCTGATGTCACCGAGATACGTGTTAAACGAGAAGGTTTCGCCGGGGGCGACGATGATTCCGTTCATGCGAGAGGCGGCTTCGATGATGTTTTTGACGCGGCTCTGTGTCGAGCCGGTGTAATAGGTTGTCGAGTCTGCTACCAGAGTGGTAATGCCAAGTTCCGTGGCGGTGACGTTACTACTATATTTAGGTAGATCATAAGAGAAGGCCAGCGGCACGATCCGGTTGGTGCTACTAAAAACGGTGTCACGTACGCGCTGCAAGGTGGTGTCAACATCAAGAGAACGCCCATTCACGCTGTCTTTGATCATCTCTAGCTGGCGGCTACTCTCGTTAAAGTGGAAGCGCCCATCTTTCGGTTGACTGATCAAACCGGGCGCGAGGCTGGCGAGAAAACCACGCAAGGGTTCGGCATTAACAGTCACATCATAACTTTGCGTGCCATCAGTATTAGGCACGAGACTGAGTACCAACAATGACTTGATTTGATCGACGTTCGCTGTCCACGGGCCGAGCGAACCACCTTTCTGGTCGTCGGTCACCAAGGTTAATGGGGAGGCTAGTGCAGCGTTGATTTTGGCAGCGGCAGCACTCGCATCGATAACCAGCGGTCGAGCTTCTTTCACAACCAATGGAATCTCGCCGCCGGTTTGTAACTGGCGCATCAATTCTTCTAGCGAATTCAGAGTACTGGTCACATCCAATGCCAAGCCAGTTTGAGGTGGTGTGGTAGTGACGACAGTGCCACTCATGTTGAGTGTCGCATCTACGGCGGGACGATCAAACTCGGATGCGATGGTGCTCAAGCGTTGAACGGCAATTTGTTCATCGTAGCGCACGATAGGAGCAACGCTGCGCCCATTCAACCAGATGCTGGCCTGAGTCCCTAAATCACTGAGTATGCTACCCGAATGCCCTGCCGAAAAGACCGCATCCAGTGTCTTGTCAACATCAAAAGTAATACCGAGTTCACCGGCAGTCGCCTGCCAGAATTTATCGTTGTAGCGGAAGGTAAAAACGGCCTGCTTGTCATAGGTAAAGGCGTTGGTTAAAGCAGCTTTGGCTTGTTCACGCGTCATACCACCGAGATTCACGCCATACGCGGACAACCCCGGCAGCGCTTTATTGCCAAATTGAATTTGGAAAGCCATCAACAGGGCCAGCAGCACCATTGCTAGCAAGACAGTGCCACTGATAAATAAAATGGGGATGCGTACCAGCCATGGATTGAGACTGGACTCGCGTTGTTGCGGAATATAGTAATCGTTAGAGGGATAACCTGTCATAAGCGTTAGACCACATCTGACTCTAAAACACTGGGTTGCAATTGTACCATCATAATAGAACAGAACATTGCAAGAACATTTGTTTTGTTTGGATTTCTCATATTGTGTGAGACTCTTACCTGTCGTACCATGACGTTAATACTTATGAATGTAATCGTAACCGCTGAATTCCTATGACCAAAAGCGTATTCATTAGCAGCACCAGTCTTGATCTGAAACGATACCGCAAAGCAGCCATTGATGTGTGCAAAGATTTGGGGTTCGCACCAATCGCCATGGAGAACTTTGAGGCCATGGGCGTGGGGGCAACCGAAGGCAGCAAGCGCAAACTACGTGAGGCTGATCTTTTCATCGGGATCATCGCGCACCGCTACGGCTATGTCGAAGATGGGCATGATCGCAGCGTGACCGAGATCGAATTCGACTACGCCGGTGAACGCGGGTTGGATCGGTTGTGTTTCATCGTAGATCCAAATCACGATTGGCCTGCCCGTTCCATCGAAAAACGGCAAGCAGACCGGATTAACGCCTTTAAAAACAAGATTGAGAAATCGGTCATCCGCAACCTATTTACGGATGTGAAGGATTTCAGCCAAAAGTTAACAATGGCGCTGGTTAACTGGCAAGAGTGGCGCACAGCTCGCAGCGGTGAGCTAGACGCAATTCTGGCAACCGAAGCGGACGACATACCGGGCAAACCGGAACGTCTGGTTGGACGTGAAGCGCTGGCAACTGAAATCAACGGGATGCTCGATAAGGGTAAACGCGT
Source organism: Aggregatilineales bacterium (assembly GCA_044227005.1). Classification (GTDB taxonomy): domain Bacteria; phylum Chloroflexota; class Anaerolineae; order Aggregatilineales; family Phototrophicaceae; genus CFX2. The sequence goes on along the minus strand of JBGAFZ010000009.1, from coordinate 140,688 downwards.
CCTCCTGCAAGGGTTTGGAGGCATGGGGAAAACAGCGCTGGCCGCAGCGATCGCAGCCGAACGAATCGAGGCTGGTAAAGGTGCCGTGTTATGGCTACGGGCTGGTTCGGAAGACCGCGATGGCTTGATGTTGGCGTTGGCGCGACCGTTTAATGCACAACACAGCATCACCAAAGAAACGGGCATCGCCAACCAAGCAAGGGTAGTACGCTTGCTCTTGACCGAACATAACGTCAAACTGATTGTGCTGGATGACGTTTGGAATGCGCGCGCCCTTACACAGCTCTTGGCCGTGAATGCGGTGCCGGGAGGCGTGCCGATTATTGTCACCTCGCGCCACCGCTTCACCGGATTAACACGTCTCGATGTGGGAAAGCTCGAACGCAAATCATCATTGGAATTGCTGTGCCATTATGGTGAGCAAGATTGGATGGATAACCCCGACGCACAACAACTCTGCGAGAAATTGGGTGATCACAGCTTCGCAATCAAGATCGCAGCACACTCCTTAGCGCTGGATGATCTGACACCGGCAGAACTGCTCAAGCGAATCGCATCTGCCCCTTGGAAATTGACAGCACCTGAAGGCTCGGTTGAAGAAGGCCGAAGCAGCATTGAAGAACTGCTTACAACCAGTCTACATGGATTAGATGAAGAAGCACGGGTGGTATTTCTGGCGTTCGGCGCATTTTTCACATCGAGCGTCACACCGGAAATGCTCTCGATTTACATGAAAATAACGCCAACAGCGATTGATGAAGCGCTGAATCGGTTACAACGTAGAGGTTTGGCAGAACGGGTATCAGAAAGTGATGATCGAGCAGTTGAATATCGCATCCATGATCTAGCCTATAGCTACGCCCGTTCGCAGGCCAACAACGACCAACATCACCGCGCGTTGGATGCCTGTCTGAGTTATTTGGAGCGCTACCGCGAACCAAAACCGGAAAACTTCGCGGCGCTGCGTAGTGAATTGGATAACTTCATCGGAGCCAGCAGTTGGGCAATGAGCGCCGAACGCTATAGTGATGTGCAACAATTCGCTAACTGGCTCTACCGCAACTTTGACAGCGACACCTCCGAAGGGTTCTTGCATCTGCAAGGTTACGGCAACATCGCAACCACCTTACTGGAGCAAGCCGCTAACGCCAGCGAAATGCTCAAAGAACCGTTGAATCAGGCACATTATCTGGGCAGCTTAGGTAGTGCATACCGTGATTTGAGCTTGATCAAAATAGGGATGAAGCACTATAAGCAAGCGCTCAAGGTGTATCGTGATCTGGGCGATAAAGCCGGAGAAGGCATCACGCTCGGTCGGATTGGCATCGCACATCGGCTTTCGGGACAAGCACAACCCGCTATAGAGCATCTGGAACAAGCGCTGGCTATCGCCCGTGAGGTGGGAAACCAGCGCACCGAGGGTATCAATCTGGCGAATCTGGGCATCGCATACCGGTTGGTCGGCAAGTCGGATATGGCGATTGAATATCTCCAGCAAGCGTTAAAGATAGCTCGAGACCGTGAGGATGTACGCGGTGAGGCAATTAATCTCGGCAATATCGGGGATATTTACCGTGAACAAAACCAACTGGAACAGGCTATCAGCACCTATGAGCAAGCGTTGAAGATTGCCCTCGCTACCGGTGATAAACGTGGTGGAGGTATCAACCTCGGACGGTTGGGCGATGCGTATCGCGGATTGAAACAGTACAACCGCGCAGCTGAATACTTGGAGCAAGCGCTCACAATTGCCCGTGAAACAGCAGACAAGCGCGGCGAAGCGATTAACCTCGGTCGTTTGGGGGATGCCTGCCGCGATCAAGGACAAATCGGAACCGCCATTCAACATCACGAAGGCGGTCTGGCCCTCGCCCGACAAATGGATGATAAGCGCGGCGAAGGATACGGGTTGGCTGATCTGGCGACCGATTATCGATTACTGGGCGAGATGCAAAAGGCAATCGATTATTTCCAGCAAGCGCGTAATATTTTTGACAGCCTCGGCATGAAGCACATTGTCAAAGATTTAGACAAGCAGCTTGCAGAACTTCGCAACTAATCCGCACACAGTTCGGGCGGATTGAACTCCGCCCTAAAAAAACATCGTCGCCTGAAATGTACACCTGTAGCTAGACTACACGGCGGTCAATTGATAGAAGGTGGCGGTCACCTCGACCTCAGCGCCGGATTCGAGCTTGGCCTTGAAATGAATACTACCGGTGATCGGATCAACCGATTGCAGGGTGAGTGAGCCATCGCTGATAATTGCGTAAGCATCCACCCCGTTGGATTGATTGAGTCCACTGAAGCTGGCACCGATACCAGTGATTTTGTTGGCGGCGCTATCGTAAGCATCGTTATAGGATTTGGGTGTGTAGAGTCCCGCAAGTGTTCCTGTTGGAAGAATGATGGTCACGGTGGCTCCGGACACACCGGATGTTCCTACTAAACTAATGAGTAAGCCGCCCTGCTCTTGCTTGAAGTAGCTGCCTGTGCCAGTAAACTCACCGCTCACAGCACCGCTCACGGTTGCCTTAAAGCCGCCCACGGTCAGACCGGTCGCATCGACGGTGGGTACAGGCGTGCCACTATTGGCCGCACCACTACCACAAGCAGTGAGTAAAAGTACGAGGCACAACACCAATATTCGCTTCATATGTTTACTATCCTAATGATAAGAAATTCGACCTGTTTTCAGCCCTTGTCCACAACTGTCTTAAAAGTCTTGATGGCAGACAAGTGTTCCTGAAGGTTTTTATATCCGCCACCCATGGTATTGATAGCGACATGGGTAACACCCATTTGTACAAATTGGGCAACCTCGCTCCCCCACTGATCTTGCGGGGTGCGGTTGACGTTGATGCGCACGTCGATACCGAATGTTTTGGGATCCCGTCCGGCGTCTGCTAAATAGGTACGCAGTGAATTCAAGCGTCCGGCCAAGTCTGGCAAGGGCAAATAGTTGGGAATCCAGCCATCACCCAACCGAGCGCTGCGCCGAATAGCAACATCAGCATCGCCACCAAACCAAACAGGAATGGGTTGTAGCGGTAAGGGATTGATCCCCGCATCAGGAATTGAGTCGAAGTTACCGGCAAAGTTCACCAGCGGTTTCGTCCACAAATCGCGTAACAAGGTTACCTGCTCATCAATCCGTTTACCGCGCGTGTGGAAATCTTGACCGAGACTTTGATATTCAACCTCATTCCAGCCCACGCCTACACCCAAGCGAAAACGTCCACCGGAAAGCAAGCTAATCTGTGCGGATTGCTTGGCGACGAGGGCGGTCTGGCGCTGCGGAAGGATTAGCACGCCAGTCATGAATTCAATACGTTGGGTTAAGGCCGCCATCCAACCAAACAAGACCATTGGTTCATGAAAGGGGGTCAGATGGGTATATGGGCCGTTCCAGCCACCGGCACGCACAGGATTCGCGCCCAAAACATGGTCGTAAATCATCACATAATCGTATCCCAAACCTTCGACAGTTTGGGTGTACTCACGCAGCACGTTGGGATCAGAACCGATTTCGGTTTGAGGGAATACTACACCTAATTTCATGCGCATTGTCTCCTATCCATAAGGACACTCAACCAGCAGCGGTCGGTTGGGTCGTTGGTTGTTGTAGATTAGACTCGGCCTGCTTGGCAGCATTGGGCGTCAAGGTGATGAGCGGAGTCGCGGTCACAGGACGCGCGGTGGGCGTCGGTGATGGAACGGGCGAAAGTGTGGGAGGTGGGAGAGTCGGCACGTTCAACTCTTTGACCAAGTCAGCCGTGTTAAAAGTCTGCGCACAGGCAAACTCTGACCGAATACCCCAACCCGATTGATCCCCTTGTAGACGAGCGCGGAGCCACTGCCCGCTACCATCCTGAGCATCCACGACTACAGCAGCGCCAGAGGGAACAGTTCCCACGACCTGATAACGAGCGTCAGGGCCGTTGTAAAGCGTCACGGGTGGGCCAGCGGGCAGACATTCGGGATTGATGACCGGCACATCCAAAATTTGTTGTTGCTGGTTACCGGCTGCGTCCTCGGCGTACAACACCAGATGCAAGGTTTGATCGGGGATACCAACCAAACCGGAGAGATTCCCCTGCGCCCCATACTCGGCCTGAAGGGGTGTATTGGTGAAGGACTCCAAACCTGTCAGGCGGGTTTTAACCGCACCGGAAGCTGACCAATCTATCGTCAAGTTTTGGACCACATAACGGATAAGCTGAGTCGGGGTGGTGGTAAAGGTGATCTCGCCGAGCGGTTGATATACGGTAATCGTTTGGACAGCCGATGTTTTCTGCGTGCCATTTTCACCAACCAATTCCAGCACAACATTTCCAGATAATCCACTGGTATCGAGGGTTAGGCCAGTGGTCTCGGTACTAATCCGTTCAATCACGATCTTACTATTGACGCTCAAGCTGAGGTTGCTGGCATCTTTAATCGCCCAACTGAGGGCGATGTCTTCGCCCTGCGCGACCTGTGCTTTATTGACGGTGAAGGCGCTAATTTGAGGCGGACGAACGGGACGGAATAAGACGGCGAGTCCCAAGAATACGGCAATCGCGCCGACGATAGCGGCAGCAGCCAAGACGAAGGGCGTCCATGCTGGCAGGATGGCTTTCTCGATGAATTTACCGCGTGTGACCGCCAAGAAGTGAGCCGCATCACCGGAGGTCACCTGTAAATCAAAACTATGTTGACGCGGCTTACCCCACAGAATCGGTTTGCGGGGGGTGATTTCACCGGAGAGGATATAACGTGCACCGGGCATCAAGGTGGATTGCGCGGCAGGCAAGATAAAGCGTAGATCATTATCTTGAGAGCGGGTGGTGACGGTAAGGGCTAACGGTGCGCTACCCTGATTGTGAAGGTGTAAGCGGAAACGCTCACCCCGATTAAGGACAGATTTCTCTAGCGCCATGCCGAAACCACCGAACGGCAGCACACGCACGATCATAACCGCCTCGAGTTTGGCGTCGGGCTTATCCGCCTGCGAGACACGCACCAGCACTTTGTAATCACCCGGACGGCTATCACTACGACGGGCGGGACGGAAGTTGATGAGCACCTGTTCACTATGTTGAGAGTCAACCAGCAGTTCGGCATGATCGAGGCGTATCCACTCGGCGGGCATTCCAGTCACTTCGATGCGATAGCGCTGGGGTTTATCAGCCGTGTTGGTGATGTTGATCTCGGCAGACATGTGCGCACCCGGGGAAAACGGCGCAGGTGGGCCGATTACATCCAACTTAAAGGTGGGGGAAACGGCTTCCACACGCTGGGTGGTTTCCTCAATGACCTTGACAGGTTGAGTGGCCATTTCATCAAGCTGGTGGTAAATCATACGCAGGTGACCGATTTGGATTTCATCACCACCGTCGAGTTCACGGGGGGTGTTGGGAGCGAGGCGTTCACCATCCACAAAGGTACCGTTAGCGGATTCCATATCGGTGATGAAGGTTTTTTGACCGTCATGAGTCAAGCCGAAGTGGTAGCGCGAAATGGTGTTGGTATCGAGCGCGATGGTATTGCCCGTCGAACGCCCGACCGAGATCGAGTTTTCAACAAGCTGGAAAGTCATGAACTGACCTTCCGGCCAAAATACATCTAATCGACCAAATGCCATAGCCCTATCGCTCCGTGTTAGACCATACACTCTTGATTGTAACCGGACGTGGGGCTACGGGAAAGCCGGACAGTGGTACTTTTGCCCAACGTTGGGGCTACGCTTCGGTAGGACAAGCGAGAACGGGCGAAAAGCGACGGTGAAGGGTAGGCTAAACGGTGAGCAACGCTTTGGGGTAAAGTCACCAAAAGTAGTTATGCATCATTTGGGCAGACATCCGATAGTATTGGTCATCACAAGGCGGCATGATTGAGGTCGGTATCACTCTTGGGGAGGATAAGAGCATGTCATCAGTAATACGGTTGGCGACGGAGGCAGATGCCCCGCGCATCCTTGAGATTTATGCACCGATTGTGCAGGAAACGGCGATCTCATTTGAGTACGAGGTGCCGAGCGAGGATGAGATGCGGAAGCGCATCCGGAGTAAGTTGGAGCATCATCCGTGGTTGGTGATGGAGCGCGAGGGGATGCTTTTGGGGTATGCCTACGCGGGACGCTGGCGGGATCGAGCGGCCTACGATTGGACGGTGGAAACGACGATTTATGTGAACAGCCAAGCGCGGCGGGGCGGAGTCGGGCGGCGGTTGTATGAGGCGTTGTTCGGTGTGCTGCGCCTGCAAGGGTTTGTGGAGGCGGTAGCGGGGGCTACGCTTCCGAACGAGGGCAGCGTGGGCTTGCATCGGGCGGTGGGGTTTCAGGATATGGGGGTGAAGCGCAACGCGGGATACAAGTTCGGGCAGTGGCATGATGTGGCCTTTTTCGAGTTTTCGTTACAAGCGGCTCCGGCAGTACCCGTTCCGACGCGGGATGTGGCGAGCTTGGTGGGGACGGCGGAGTGGGAGCAAATCGTTAGCGGCCATTAGGTGATCGTGTCCAGAATGATGTCAAAACAGAGGCGAAACGTTTGGTCATGATGGCGGATTTGCCAGTTATTCGGCGGATAGCCCGGCTGGAAACGCGGCAATCGGCTGTTGGGATGTCCGACGCCACCTTTGCCATATGCCACTGTGGTTGTAGTGGACGTGAAGCAGAGATGCGCGGACATTGCAGCAAAACATTTAACACGGCGACTCCAAAGCACCATGACGGCAAGATAAGACCATCGTAGCACAGATTGAGGGGCAAAGGGTGACATTTTGGTAGCTTTTGGCGAGGGAAGTTGCTAACCATTTTGAGGGAGTCTGAAGGCCGTCAAGGTTGGTTTTTAGTTAGGGAATGGTATGGGGCGGCAGCAACAGCCATGCCATCCATTAGCGCTCGAAAATTCTTTAAAGAAGCTGACCTATACACCCACCTACTAATACGGACGCATAAGACGAAAACCGCTATCGTAGCTACGACCGTTAGTAACACTCTTGATGCGGAACGCAGAACGTGCGCTGTTCTGACTGGTGTACCATGACCCGCCCCGCAACACACGCCAAACATCCGTGTTATCGCTATTGATTTCTCGACCATCATCAGCTTTGTAAGGATACAGCTGATAGACGCTGCTAACCCACTCCCAAACATTGCCACTTAGATCAGATGCGCCCACCCATGAATTACCAGCTAGGCGACTACCGACATCAGCCGGCTGAACTTCAGAGTTATCAGAATACACCAGATTGCTGGCAACGAAATCATCTCCCCACGGATAGTTCCAGTTGGACGGACCACGGGCGGCATATTCCCATTCGGATTCCGAAGGTAAACGACCTCCGAGCCAAGCTGCATAATCACGCGCCATAAACCATGTAATGCCCACAACAGGCCGGTTGGCTTTGGTGGGATCTCTATACCAATTGAGGCCATCCCCCTGTGGCAAATCCACTGCTCCAGCCTTGACGGCTAACGCCCATTGGGCATTGGTCACTTCGTAACGCCCTATCCAAAAGGGCTGGTCGAAACATTGCTTAGTGACAGGTTTTTCATCATCTCGACCATCATTGCTACCCATCATGAAACAGCCTACTGGAACAAGTACCATTTCGATTCCGTCAAAGTTTTTGTAAACGGGCTTCCAATCAATATTCTTTGTAACTGGATTGCCGGGAAAACCAAGTGGAATAGGTGTCACAGTGGCAGTTGGTGTAGGTGTTGGAGTTAAGGTATTGGTCGGTGTCCATTTGGGTGTTGGGGTTAAGGTATTGGTCGGTGTCCATGTAGAAGTCGGAGTAGCAGTCCAGCGAGTGGCGGTGGCGGTTTGATCACGAATGAATTGTACTGTTGCAGTCGAAGCTTGTTGGGTTCGATAGGCTTCGATACTGGCGGTCATGTTGGGCGTGGGGGTGGCTGTCCAACGGGTAGCAGTGGCGGTTTGATCAATGGCGGCTTGCGTGGCTGCTGCGTAAGCAGTCACGCGGGCATAATCCGTTGCCTGTGCATTTAGTGTTGCCTGTTCAACGGTAGCATTCGCATCCAATGTTTGAACGATGAAGGCGATCTCCAAAGTAGGCGTGGGCGTTAAGGTTGGCGCAGGTGTCGGCGTGATGGTGGGAGTCAGTGTTGGCGACTTGGTAGCCGTAAAGGTTACGCCATAAGTGGATTTGGGTTGTGTTGAAGTAGCTGATTCAGTGGGATTAAGTACTGCATTGGTAGCAGGTGTCGCGGTTGCTCGAGGCGAAGTGAGGCTCGGAAGCATAACAACGATAACGACTATCGCAATGATCGTGAGAATGGCAATCATAAAAGCAGGTTGACGATAAAAAGGAGTCTTGGGTGCTGAGGGAGTCACCACAGGACGCGGCATAGAATTGCGTATCATGTCCGCAAGTTGCGCGATGGCTTGATCAATATACAGATTTCGGACATCCAGAAATTGGACACCATCCGATTGCAACAATGCTTCTACATGGTCATTAGGTATGGGCGCAGGGGCAATATAACGCTCTTGAAAAACGGGAATCATCACCTTACGCAGATTATGGGCGTGTTCAATTTCGACCAATACCCAAGCCGAGTCGAGTGTGGTTGCTCCAAGTAAACAAACAAAAACTTCTGAAGCCTCTATCGCGCTGCGCAACCGATCCGGAAATGGGCCACCGCCGTCCGTATTACGGGTATCAACATAGGCATCAATACGGTGGAGTTCTTTCAGGCGCACGGCTATGAGCGTGGCTAAAGCGGCACTATCAACGCGGCGGTAGGAGATGAAGGCAGTAGCCATATTGCCAATCTAAAATTGTCTAAATCTGTAATAGTTGAAATTATAACCAAGCACATATCACGGCGCAACGAACAAGCAGATCAGAGCTACTTTGAAAGGACGGAGTGAACACTCACCTACTGATATGGACGCACCACCCGAAAACCGGAATTGAAGTTACGAACGTCAGGATGAGAGTCGTCGCGGTACGCCGAACGCGCGAAATCTAGATTGACGAGCCACGACCCGCCCCGCAGAACACGAGAACCTGTTGTGTTGGTATCGTCTTCACGTCCATCATCGTCCTTGTAAGGATAGGGACGATATAAGCTGCTAGCCCATTCCCAAACATTGCCAGCGAGATCAGATGCTCCTACCCAAGAATTACCAGCAGGGCGAGAACCAACCGCTGCTGGCTGACTACTAGAATTGTCAGAGAAAACCAGATTGTCTGGCACAAAGTCATCACCCCACGGATAGACCCAAGCAGATGGGCCACGGGCGGCATATTCCCACTGCGCTTCGGTCGGCAGTTGAAAACCTAACCATTGTGCATATTTGTGCGCGTCAAGCCAGCGTATACCGACAACCGGTGCGTTGGCCTTAGCGGGATCGTTGTACCATTTGAGACTATTTCCATCTGCTGGCAACCCCACGATACCAGCCTTAACCGCTTGCGCCCATTGAGCATTGGTGACTTCATAGCGCGCTATCCAAAAGGGTTGATTAAAACACTGCTGGTTGATAGGTTTTTCATTGTCCTCTTTAGAGTCACTGCCCATCATGAAACAACCCACTGGAACGAGTGCCATTTCAATACCATAAAAGGGTTGGTAAACAGGAGTCCAATCTGTGTTCTTGGTCACAGGATTGCCGTGACGGCCTAAGGGAATAGGCGTAGCGGTTGGTACTAACGTGAGTGGCAACGGGGTCGAGGAAATTTCATCAATTTCTGACCATTCAATTACACAGTCAGGCGTAGTTGCTGAACAAACAGAGATACGTTGATTATCACGAAATACTGCAAGATCGCGTGGTTGGTTTGTTACAGGGTCATACCAAAAAACATCTGCCTTAGCGAAAGTTGTACGAAAAACCTGTCCTTTGCACGATTGAGATACGGGAGAGGTCGCACCATTCGCTTGATAAATATAACAATCGTTGGATGAAGCTACGCCACCGGTCAGCAATAAGGCGCTAAAACTGTCGGCAAGCACCACACGCTTGAGTTTGCCATTTTCAATGACGCCGAATTGGAATCCTGTCAATGAGACGGTCTGCGGCACATAGAGGGTCAGAGAATCAGGTTCAGAAAAGATATGAAGCGATTGAGTAGTCGATGATTCGCTAGACGCTACCGTTGTAACAGCGGTAAGGATAAGAAGAACAATAAAAACAAAATAAGTTATTCGACGAATACTATCTGACATTTTGGTTCCGCTAACTTTAAAGAAACACATTATTAGTTTGAATTATACGCACTGGCCGTAAGTATGCCAAAATACAGAGCACCTTGAGTCTATATTTTTGCACACGGTTTACCCTCGTTTCTGTTATAATGCACCCCTTTGTGAAATCTAATAAGGTTCTTACGTGTAAGACGTAAGCTATGCTTGCCTGTAACACATCTAATCATCACTTATTCGTATTCCACGATTGGCGAGAGTAGAACCTTATGATCCGTTCAACACGAACGCACCGTCCGCCGACGGATGTGATTGAACTGGCGGACAAGATACTGGTACTGGTGGAGATCGCGGGGATGCAAACCAGCGACTTAAACATCAGCCTACACGAGAAACGGTTAACGATTAGCGGCAAACGAAAGAAGCCCGAGCATCATCAGGCGGCGTACCATCAACTGGAGATTGGTTTCGGTGACTTCAAGGTGGAGCTTGAACTGCCGTGGACAATCGAACGGGATGCAGTTACAGCCACCTATGAAGCCGGTTTATTGGCGGTAGAACTACCACGTAAGACTTCCCGCACCATCCCAGTTGTGGATGTAAGCGGTGACGCATAAAGGCGAAAAGATGACACCCAAACGATCAGCAGATGTGACCAAAGCACGCTATTTCGCAGACGAAGAACCGGAAAAGACGGCCACCACCGAACTGGATATCACGGTTGGTGATGGCGCAGAGACTCCTGCCGAGAAAGACAAACAACCCAAGAGCGATATTCCGGCGATCATCCCGATTTTGCCGCTGCGGGGATTGGTAGTTTATCCACAGACGGCAATTCCGTTGACGGTCGGGCAACCGCGCAGCATCAAGCTGGTGGACGATGTGATTTCCGGCGACCGCCTGATCGGGCTGGTGGCGGCGAAAGATCCTGATATGGAAACACCGGGGCCTGACGATGTGTACCAGATTGGTACGCTGGCTTCCATTCACCGTTTGTTCCGCGCACCGGACGGCACGATCCGTTTGTTGGTGCAAGGTCTGGCACGCATCCGCATTGATGAGTATGTCGAGAACGAACCGTATCTACGGGCGAAGGTGACCGCCATCCCCGAAAAACTAGAGAACACGGTGGAAGTCGAGGCGCTGGTGCGCAACGTGGCTGACCAATTCACACGGTTGGCTGATCTGGTGCCGAATATTCCCAGCGAATTGATTACCAACGCGGTGAACGTCGAAGAACTCGATCCGCTGCAATTGGCATATGCCATTTCGACCTACATCCGCATCGGGTTGGCTGACGCACAAGTGATCCTTGAGTTGGAAAGCACCGACGCCAAACTGCGGCGGTTGATGACCATCCTCAGCAAAGAATTGGAAGTGCTGGAGCTGGGTCGTAAGATCCAAACCGAAGCGCAAACTGAGATGGAAAAGGTGCAGCGCGAGTATTATCTGCGCGAACAGTTGAAGGCCATCCAACGCGAACTGGGCGAATCCGACGAGCAGATGGTGGAGGTCGAAACCTTCCGCAAGAAGATCGCAGAAGCCGGTATGCCTGAAGAAGCACAAAAGGAAGCCGAGCGCGAACTGGATCGTCTATCGAAGCTGCCGACGGCTGCCGCTGAATATGGAGTCATTCGCACGTATCTTGATTGGATGACTACCCTGCCGTGGTCGAAGTCCACCGACGACAACCTCGACATTGCCCATGCGCGGATCGTGTTGGACGAAGATCATTATGGGCTGAAGGATATTAAAGAACGCATTCTGGAATATCTGGCGGTGCGTAAGCTGCGGAGCGAACGCGAAACCGAGCTGAACCAAGAAGCCGAGTCGCAATATAACATCCGGCGCGAACGACGCGGGGCCATCCTGTGCTTCGTCGGACCGCCCGGTGTGGGTAAAACGTCGCTGGGTGCGTCGATCGCACGGGCGATGGGGCGCAAGTTCATCCGTATGAGCCTCGGTGGCGTGCGCGATGAAGCTGAAATTCGCGGTTTCCGCCGGACGTACATCGGCGCGATGCCGGGTCGGATGATCCAGACTATCCGCCGTGCTGAATCCCGTAATCCGGTGATTATGCTGGACGAAGTGGATAAGCTGGGACGTGACTTCCGTGGCGATCCGGCCAGCGCGTTGCTAGAGGTGCTTGATCCCGAACAAAACGCCGAATTCCGCGACCATTATATGGATGTGGCCTTCGACCTGAGCGATGTGTTCTTCATCACCACCGCGAACGAATTGGAACCAATCCCCGGCCCGCTGCGTGACCGTATGGAGATCATCCAACTGAGCGGTTACACCGAAGCCGAAAAAGTGGCGATTGCCGAGCAATATCTGGTGAAGCGCCAGACCAAAGAGAACGGTCTGCGCCCCAAGGAAATCGAATTCACGCACGAAGCGCTGACCACGATTGTCCGTGATTACACACGCGAGGCCGGTGTGCGTACGCTGGAGCGCGAAATCGGACGGGCGGCGCGTAAGGTGGTGACCCGTATCGCCGAGGGCAAAACGCGTAAGGTGGTCATCAAGGATAAGCAGGTGCGCGATCTGCTCGGTAAGCCGCGTTATGGCTACCGCGAAGAAATCGAGGAACGCACGAATATTCCGGGTGTGGCGACCGGATTGGCATGGACGCCGGTGGGCGGCGATGTGCTGTTCATTGAAGCGGCACGGATGCCGGGTGGCAAGGGTTTCCAATTCACAGGGCAGTTGGGCGATGTGATGGCGGAAAGTGCCAGAACCGCACTGAGCTATATTCGCTCGAAAGCGGATGAGTTCGGCATCGACCAAACTTTCTTCGAAAAGAACGACATCCACATCCATGTGCCAGCGGGTGCTGTGCCCAAGGATGGGCCATCAGCCGGTGTGACGATGGCGGCGGCGCTGGCCTCATTGATTACCGGACGAGCGACCAAGAGCAATGTGGCGATGACTGGCGAAATCACCCTGCGAGGTCAGGTACTACCTGTCGGTGGCATCAAGGATAAGGTGCTGGCGGCACATCGCTTCGGAGTGGATACGGTGATTATCCCGAAGAAGAATCAGAATGATCTGGATGACCTGCCAGCGGATGTGCGTAAGCAACTGAAGTTTGTGCTGGCGGAACATGTCGAAGATGTGCTGACAGCCGCTTTAGTACCTAAAGCACCGTTAAGAAATGGGCAGAAGGTCAAAAAGTAGTGTATATTCAGGAAGGGATGGGCATTGCTTATCCCTTCTTCTATTCATAAGACATGGAGATAACCCCCGTGCCCAAAGTAATGATTGTAGATGACGACCGGAACACCGTGAAGCTGCTGCAAACTCTGCTGGAGCTGGATGGATTCACAGTCGTGGTTGCAGGACGTGGTGCGGACGTATTACCCGTTGCAGAAACAGCCCAACCGGATCTCTTTTTGATGGATTATCATCTGGCTGATATGGATGGCGTCGATGTGGTACGAGACCTGCGTAAGACCACTGCATTTGCCAACACGCCGATCGTGATGGCTTCCGGTTTGGATGTAGAAGATGAGGCCAAGGACGCAGGCGTTAATCATTTCATGATTAAGCCCTTTGATCCGAGTGATTTAGCACCTCTATTCAATCGCCTGCTTGGGATTTAGTACCTCTTTACACCCCCATCCTCGTCAGCGGGGATGGGCATCTTTGACTTCCATTTTGACAGTAACATCAATCACATAACGGGGTGTATATGAATATTCTGATCATTGGTGGAACACAATTTGTCGGTCGCCATCTGGTCGAAGCGGCGTTGGCGGCAGGACATCAGGTGACGCTGTTTAATCGTGGACGCACAGGACCGGATTTATACCCTGAAGTGGAATCACTGCGCGGTGACCGCGACGGTGGTTTGGATCTGCTAACGGGACGCGGATGGGATGTGGTGTTCGATCCAAGCGGATATCTGCCGCGTATCGTGCGCCAATCGGCTGAACTGCTGCGCGACTCGGTCGGGCGTTACGTGTTCATATCGAGCATCTCGGTCTATGTGGATTCAGATGGCGCGGATGAAAATGCTCCGCTGCACGTGCTTGAAGATCCGACCAGCGAAAATATTCCTCAGTTCTATGGTGCGCTCAAAGTGGCGTGTGAGAATATCGTCACGGAGGTTTTTGGGGATCGTGGCTTGAATGCACGCCCCGGTTTCATCGTCGGCCCGTATGATGCCGTGCCGCGTATGCCCGGTTTATTGTGGCGTTATGACCGCGACGGTGAGCGGTTAGCCGGTCGGCCTGATCAAGCTGTGCAGATCATCAACGCGCGGGATATGGCGGATTGGTTGATTAAGGCTGTTGAGGCGGGGTATTACGGTGCTTATAACCTAACCGGACGCCCGATCGTGATGAACGACCTGTTGAACACGGTGGTCGAGGTGACAGGTAAAAACACCTCAATTACCTATACAGATGATGCGTTGCTGACCAAGAACGAGATCATGCCGGTGGATGGCGTAGGCTATTGGGTTCCGAGCGAGGCAGAAGGATTCATGCGAGCGAACGTGGACAAAGCGTTTGCGGCGGGGTTCGTGGAACGTCCGATCAAGCAGACCATCAGTGAGACATTGGCGTGGCTACGCGACAAAGGATTGCAGAATGCGACGTTGATGGAACGAATCGCGGCGCGGTCACTTTCGCTGGAGAAAGAAGCCGAAATGCTGGCAGCGTGGAAGACACAGAAAGACAATTAAACCGCAGAGACGCGTAGAGACAAATTCAGATACAATTTACGGTCATCACAAGTTAACAGATTATTTTTGAGGCGAGATTATTATGCAAAAACCATCTATCGGCGTTATTTATCACCCGTCGAATCCACCGGAAAAGTTAGTCGAGTTCGGACAACGCGCGGAAGCGGGCGGATTTGATGAGGTTTGGTTGTGGGAAGATAGCTTCTGGGCGGGTGCATTGACCTCCGCCGCAACCATGCTGGCAGGCACATCACGCATTAAGGTAGGCATCGGCCTGATGCCAGCCACGGTACGCAATCCGCTGTTCGTGGCAATGGAAATCGTGACGTTGGCACGCTTATATCCGGGACGCTTTATGCCGGGTTTTGGTCACGGGGTGGATATCTGGTTGAAGCAAATCGGAGCCGCGCCGAAATCCAGCCTGAAGGCACTGGAAGAAACGGTCAACGTGGTACGGGGGCTGCTGCTGGGCGAAACTGTGAGCCTTGAGGGCGACCATGTGCACATGGACAAGGTGCAATTGAAGCATATCCCGCTGCAACAACCGCCGCTGTATATCGGGGCAATCCGTGAAAAGACCATGCAGCTGGCAGGACGCGCCGGTGACGGCACCATCTTAACCGAGATGGCATCACCCGCTTATGTACGTTGGGCGCGCAACCTGATCAACGTAGGTATGAGCCAAACGGGACGGACGAGTAATCGACTGGCGGTTTTCACCTATGCCAAGATCGGGGCGGATAGCCAACTTGCCCGCCAGCCCATCCGCAAAATCCTCGGTGAAACCTTGAGTTGGGCGCGCCCACATCTGACTCCACTGGGAATTGCCGACGAAGCCGATGCCCTTTTTAAAGAACATGGTGCCGACAAAGCCGCCGAATTGATGCCCGAAGCGTGGTTGGATGAACTCTCGATTTCCGGCACACCAGCGCAAGGTGCGGCGACCTTCAAACGCTTGGCAGAGGCAGGCGCCGAGTCGATTATCTTACTGCCACCCAAAGGTGATCCCGCCTGTTTAGGCGAATACATCACCGATTTAATGCCGCTACTCAAACAATGAGTTATAGTATCCTATCTAGAAATGAATAAAGAATCTTAAACGATATGTCATCCCGCAAAAAGTCGCGCAATCAGTGGTACCGGATGGATTTACATCTGCATACCCCTGCCTCTGCCGACTATCAAGAACCGAATATCACGTATTTAGACATCCTGCGCAAAGCCGAATTTCGCGGCATCGACATCATTGCCTTCACCGATCATAACTCGGTGGCTGGCTATGCGCGGATGATGCACGACATCGAACAACTGAGTTATTTGGAAGGTTTGGGGCGGGCGCAACCCGACGAACTCAAACGACTAGCCGAATACCGTCGCCTGCTGGAAAAAATTCTGGTACTGCCGGGGTTTGAATTCACAGCGACCTTCGGTTTTCACATTCTGGGCATCTTCGCACCAACAACTCCTGTACGCCTGACCGAGCATCTGCTATTGAGCTTGAACGTCCCGCCACATGTGCTGGATGAAGGGAACTCGGAAGTCGGCGCGTCGGCGGATGTCCTCACCGCCTATCAAACAATCAATGAGGCCGGAGGCATTTGCATTGCGGCACACGTCAACAGCAGCCACGGGGTCGCCATGCGCGGCTTCGACTTTGGTGGACAAACCAAGATTGCTTATACGCAAGACCGGTATCTGCACGCGCTGGAAGTCACCGATCTGGGACGGTCAGACCGCACCAGCACCGAACGCTTCTTCAACGGTACAAAATCTGGTTATGACCGCCGTATGCGCTGTATACAGGGATCAGACGCGCACCGTCTAAACGCCCTTCCCAATCCAGACAAGAACGCGAAGAATGCGAACCTTGGCGTGGGTGATCGTGTCACCGAGGTACTGTTACCGGAACGCAGCTTTGAAGCCTTGCTGGAAATGTTCCAAGGGACGGATTTCTCGCGCACACGGCCTTATAGCCCAAGCCTGCAACCGCTTGATTATATTCAAGCAGCGCGGGAAGAAGGCGCATCGTTGGTGCAATCCTTCCATGACAGCATGGCCAAAGCAGGCGGACGGTTGTACAGCATCATCGCGGATGTGTGCGCCTTTGCCAACACGAATGGCGGCACGGTTTACATCGGGCTGACTTCTGACCCGAAACGTCCACCCGCCGGCGTGGAACGTCCACAGGAAGGGGTGGATGCGCTGCAACAGGAAATCAGCCGCATGATTAGTCCGCGCCTCGATGTGGAAATCGATGTGCTGGAAACACAGGGCAAGCCGATCATTCGCATTCAAGTGCCATCGGGTTCTGACCGTCCGTATGCCATCGAAGACAACAAGATTTATGTGCGCGACGAGGCCGATACCACGCTGGCTGTCCGTGATGAGATTGTGAGTCTGGTACGGCAGGGGCAAGGCATGAAGCCGCCGATTGAGGTCGCTAAACCAGAAACGCCGCCTGCTCCAGTGGAACCGCCACGCCCGAAAGCCAAACGCTTCGCGCCGATTGTGCCAGAACCGACGCCAGTTGTCGCAAGCGTGATTCCTGATAATCCACCTCCGACAGGCGGTGTAGAGATTATTGGTGAGGAACAACGCGGCGAGGAACGCTATTACACCATGCGCGATTTGCGAAATGGCAACATCGTCCAAAACGTCACACGTTCATCGGCACGGCGGCTATGGCACTACGCCATCAAACAGCACGAGGGCAACATGCCACGCGCCGATAAAGTGACATGGCAAGGTGATGCCGGACTGTGGCAGCGTTACGTCAAAAACGGCGAAACTCGCTACGATCTGGTGCAGCGAATCGAGGGAAAACTACACGTGTATTACGGTGTCACGGACAGCGGAATGCACGGCGTCTGGCAGATGTTCCTTGCACCGGAAGAAACCGAACCCAAGCAGGAATAAAGCGCCACGTCATCAAGAACAGCGAATCAGCCTTAGACTCGGCAACAGAGCGTGTTGAGCGTTGACGCAAAGATAGAGCAATTCCTATTTTCAATTCATAGCGAAGATAAATACTCATGACGTTGATTACACTTGAAGATATTTACAAAGCACGGCAGGTCATTGATGGCCGCCTACACCGTACACCGATGCTGACGGCATCCGTGTTGGGCGAGATGCTGGGCGTTAACCTGTTGTTCAAAGCCGAGTTGTTGCAAAAAACAGGGTCATACAAACCGCGTGGGGCAATCAATAAGCTCAACAGTCTGACGGCTGAAGAAAAAGCCAACGGCGTGGTATCCATGTCGGCGGGAAATTTCGCGGCGGGGTTGGCCTTCGCGTCAGCGGCGATGGGGATCAAAGCGACAATTGTGATGCCTGAAGCGGCAACCAAAAGCAAAGTCGCAGCCACCCGCGCCTATGGAGCAACTGCCATCCTGCACGGTGTCGGTAAAGACCTCGTGCCCAAAGCGATGGAATTGGCCGAACAACAGCATTTGACGTTTGTGCATCCGTTTGATGATCCGATGATTATCGCGGGGACAGGCACCGTCGGCTTGGAGATTATCGAGGATACGCCTGCGCCGGATTATGTGTTCGTTCCGGTCGGTGGTGGCGGATTGATCGCTGGTGTGTCCACGGCTATCAAGGCGCTGCATCCGTCAACCAAGATTATCGGGGTCGAACCGACTGGCGCGGTCAAAATGCTGACCAGTTTGCAGCAGCATAAAGCCGTGGCAGCGGAAAAACTGAACACGATTGCCGATGGTCTAGCGGCTCCCTTCGCGGGGAAGCATACGCTGGAACATGTTGAACACTACGTCGATGAAGTGGTGTTGGTCACAGACGAGGAAATCAAAGAAGCGATGTTGTTGGTGATGGAACGCAGTAAGTTGTTCGTTGAACCATCGGGCGCGGCTGGCTTTGCCGCACTTATGACGCATAAGGTCAATGTACCGGCAGGTAGCACAGTGGTTTGCATCCTATCCGGCGGTAACATCGACCGCGACAAGTTGAAAATGATTCTTTAACTGTTTTCGTTTACTCATCCTGTGAGACCTCGCGAGGCTTAAATAGATTTAACTGCTCTTTGGGTTTGATCATTTTTGCGAGGTCATCTTCTGATACACCTTCATACTTTTCGTAGAGTATTTCACTTCCGTGTTCAATTTCATCATGAATAACATGGAGATTTCTCAAGCCACGAAAAGTCACATTAACCTTTTTGCCATCAGTATTATCGTAGATTAGCTCCCCCTCTTTACCTAATAACAGCGCCTTCTGATAAGCTTCTTCTGGGGAGTCAGCGCGAACTAAGGTTAAATTGTTATAGATAATGTTTTCATAATCGCCATCGAATCTAGTTTCCATGAGAATTTCAGCTAGATACCATATCCCGTCTTCAGGAATATAAGGCGCTACGTATTTCATTTGTGTGAACCTGAAATCTATTGGAGGAAAGCAAAAGGACACGATTGTGCCGTGTCCTTACCTAACTGACAGCCTTAGCGCACGCCGCCGATGGTGCTGCCCGGTAACAGATAACGCGTGTGGAACCAATGGTCATCCACGCTCCACGGTTCGCCCTCGGTACCCACGCATAACCATGCGCCAGCGGGGGCGATGACCGGCTTGGAACTTTCGATACTTTGAACATAAGTATCGTGCTTGAGCTTCTTGGCCCAAACACCCGCCACTTTGAAATATGGTTTGCAACCCAAGGCGATCAAGTGGCGCTCGGTTATGCTCGGTTTCCAGCGCGGATCATCCCACGGTTTGTAGGTCTTGGCGAAGATTTTGGGTTCGATGGGGCGCGGCTCATATTCATCCAACACCGATTTTAAGGTATCCCCCGCCACATAGGCGATGATGTAACCGGTACGCGCCACAATGGTATCCCAAGCAGTTTTAATCGTTTTTGGTGCTTCGCTATCCGGCAACGGACGCGCCATTGTCACACGCTTAACGGGACGATAGTATTGAAAACCCTGCTCTACCAACTGCCGATCAGTCCATTTGCGCGCCTGATAAATTTGAGGGCGTGCGGTGACAACATCATTTGTTGGACTCATAGTCTGTCCTTTTTACACAAATTTCCTAAAGGAAGTATAACGTATTTTAGAATATGCGCGCCCCACAATTGGTGGGGGTTTACATTTGAATCTGGTTTGTGTTTGTATGTTTTACAATGTTGGTCATTGGGCTGCGAGAAAGCCCCGCCGTTTGACCCTATCAATAACCGTGTTCCCCACTTGGGGTATATCACGGTATTGGTAGGGCGCGATTATCATGATGTATCACCGACGTCCGACGATTACAACGCACCGTATGGCGGACATCTGGCGTGCAGCAAATGGGCGGGGCTGACATTAGTGGAATTGGTCAGCGGCGAGATTGTGGAAATCCGAACAAGATGAACTATATCCAGAGCCTAATTTATTACTGTGCCAGAATTATATCAAGGCTCTGGGCGGCACGTTGCAAGCGATCTTTGACAATCTCTGTAATTGGTTTTTGGGTAGTCTGGACATCAACCCAGATAGCGCTCAAGGCATCTACCAAACGTTCTTCGACCAAGCCCCAACGGAATATGGATGAAGTCGAACGTCCTTGATGAACCGCTTCCAAGTAACAAGCCGTTATCGGATCTTCGTTGGCTAGTTCGCTGGTGAAAATATCTGGACGCACCGGTAACATCCCCAATGATTTATAAGATTGTTCCTGTGCCGATTGGCTGACTAACCACTTAATTAATTCAATCGCTGCGCGTTCGCTACTGGGTGCGGTATGCGACAGAATAACTAGATTCGTACCGCCGAGGAAAGGTGGGCCGGGGGGTAAGGCAGCGCGAATTAGACCAAGAGACTCTGAATTACTCAGACGTTGATGCAGATGTGACGTAAACCACGGACCATTGATGACGGCAGCGATACGCCGCGAAGCAAATAAATCTGCCAAGTATTCGGTATCAAACGGTGCAGTTTGCTGCGGCATATAGGCATAGAGGTTATAAAACTGCTCGATAGCATGGAGCGTCTGCGGTTCGGTGAAGCGGGTCTTGCGTCCATCAGCCGTCACAAAGTCACCCCCCGCTTGCCAGATCCACGAGGCGATATTTTGCACGGTCATGGTTTCGCGCAGAGTATTGATGCCCCACGGGGTTTCTACCTGACTGCGCAACAAATCCAAGGTAGTGGTCAACTGCTCAGGTGTCGAGAAGGCAGTCGCCGCATCCAAGCCAACGGCCTCCAGCATATCTGCCCAATAATAAATCACGCGGGTATCGAGCGACCACGGAATGGACCAGATGCGCTTGTCACCATCGATCTGGGTAGTCTTCCACACAGACGGCGGGAAGGCTTTCTCGCCCCCGATATAGGCAACTTCATTGGCTTGAAACGGACGCAGGGCATTCATACCGACTAAAGTTGGTTGCCATGTCGTCCCAATTTCACTGACTTCGATGCCATGTCGGGCGAAAATCGCATCCCGTAAACTATCCCACAAAGTCGCCCATGTTTCCTGACGGAGTTCAAGCGCGCGTTTTGATGCCCATTCACTAATGATTCCATCCAGACCGATTCGAGTACCATATGCAAACGTTAGCGGAGCCATGATCTTGCCTTACAATAGAACGCTGTACTATTTACATCATATCCTTAAGCTAGTGAAAAGTTACATAACATTACGCAATCTTTGTATAGTTCATACAAAATTCATGGGCTTACTGTGCCAGAACTCTATCCAAACTGTGTGCCGCACTCTGTAAGCGCTCGTGAATGATGTCTTTGACTGGTTTATCCGTCGTTTGGACATCCGCCCAAATAGCACCTAATACGTCCACCAAGCGATCTTCTACCAAGCCCCAACGTAAAATAGACGTATACGAGCGACCAAAACGAACCGCATCCATATAGCCGATGGTGATCGGATCGGTACTGGCAAGTGCCACAGAAAATATATCGGAACGCACGGGCAGCAAGCCAAAGTCCTCATAGCAACGTTGCTGCACATCTTTGCTGACCAACCACCTAATCAGTTCGATGGCAGACCGTTCACTACTGGGCGACGTGTTTGCCAAAACAACCAGATTAGTCCCGCCGACGAATGGTGGTCCCGGCGGTAGTGTGGTGCGGATATTCTTAAAGGCATCCGAGTGACCAAGGCGAGTATGGAGCCGTTCAGTAAACCACGGACCACTCATCACGGCGGCGATGCGGCGTTCCACAAATAAATCCGCGAGGATATCACTATCAATGGGTGTGGACCTATGGGGCATGTAGTCGTAGAGGCTATAAAACTGCTCGATGGAGTGTAAAGCCTGTGGCTCGGTGAAGCGTGTTTTGCTTCCATCGGTTGCCACAAAATCACCACCGCCGCACCATATCCATGAGGCGACATTTTGCACTGTCATCGTTTCACAATGCGTGGTGATTCCCCACGGGGTTTCCGCCTGACTACGTAATCGTTCCAAAGAGAGTGGCATCTGTTCGGGTGACGCGAAAGCAGTCGTCGCATCCAAACCTACCGCATCCAACATGTCCGCCCAATAATAGATGACACGAGCATCGACCGTCCACGGAATCGACCAAATTCGTTGATCATCTTCCAGATGGGTGCTCTTCCAAACCGGCGGGGAAAAAGACTTCTCACCACCGATATACTCAACTTCGCGGGGTTGAAACTGGCGTAGGGCGTTCATGCCTACCAGCGTAGGCATCCATGTGGTACCGACTTCAGCAACTTCGATGCCATATCGAGCGAAGGCGGCATCCCGTATCGTATCCCACAGAGTCCCCCATGTTTCAAGATGGGGTTTAACATCATGTTTCGCCGACCATTCGCCAATAAACTCGTTCAAACCGGGGCGAGTCGTAAATGTAAATGTAAGCGGGGACATGAGTTCACCTTACCCATAAAATATTTTAGTGATCATCTACAGCATACTGCAAAAGAACGCTAGCGTTACAACGAATTACAGAAATTATGGACACTTTAGACAAATAGCAAATTTCAGCAGAACACTGTCACCATATATCCAATAAAAAACAGGGCATGTCCTTGCGGATACGCCCTGTCATTTTCAAATCAGACGCGCTGTTTTTCGGCGCGAACTCAGTCCTAGTACTCTGGCATCTGAGGTGCAGGAGCAGCAGGAGCAGCTTCCTTCACGTCAGTGATCAGAGCTTCGGTGGTGAGGATCATGGCAGCGATTGAAGCTGCGTTTTCGACTGCACCACGGGTCACCTTGGCTGGGTCAGGGAAGCCAGCGTCAATGGTGTCAATGTATTCGTCGGTGAGGACGTTGTAACCAATGCGCAGGTTCTTCTTGGCCTTCTGTTGGCGGCGAACTTCTTGAATGATGACTGCGCCGTCTTGACCAGCATTGGCGGCAATCTTCTTCATCGGGGCTTCGAGAGCCTTGCGGACGATGGCGATACCGGTGTTTTCGTCGTCACCAGCAAGCTTCAGACCATCGAGGGCGCTGATGGCGTTGATGAGGGTCACTCCACCACCGGGAACGATACCTTCTTCAACTGCGGCGCGGGTGGCGCTCAAAGCGTCTTCCACGCGATGCTTCTTTTCCTTGAGTTCGGTTTCGGTTGCTGCACCGACGCGGATGACAGCCACACCACCGCTGAGCTTGGCGAGACGTTCTTGCAATTTCTCGCGGTCGTAGTCACTGGTGCTGGCATCAATTTCGTTGCGGATTTCAGCAATACGACCCTTGATGCTGTTTTCTTCACCGGCACCGTCGATAATGACAGTGTTTTCCTTGGTGCTGGAGACCTTGGCTGCGCGACCGAGGTCTTGCAGGGTAACGGTTTCCAACTTGCGGCCGGTTTCTTCGCTGATGACGGTACCACCGGTGAGGATGGCGATGTCGTTCAGCATGGCCTTACGGCGATCACCGAAGCCAGGAGCCTTGATGGCGAGAACGTTCAGCATACCGCGCAGCTTGTTCAGCACGAGGGTTGCCAAAGCTTCACCGTCAACATCTTCAGCGATGATGACCAATTCACGCTTACCAATTTGGAGCAACTTCTCCAGAATGGGGACGATGTCCTGTGCAGCGCTGATCTTCTTTTCGTAGATCAGAATGTAGGGGTCCTGAATGCTGGCTTCCATCGTCTCGGTGTTGCTGACGAAGTAAGCGCTCAGGTAACCACGGTCGAACTGCATACCTTCGACGTATTCAGTTTCGAATTCGAGACCCTTGCTCTCTTCAACGGTGACGACACCGTCACGACCAACTTTGTCCATCACGTCGGCAATCAGGTTACCAATGTTGGGGTCCTGAGCGCTGGTGCTGGCAACCTTGGCGATTTCTTCGCGGGTTTCGATGGGGGTTGCGGAAGCACGGATGTACTTGGCAACAGCTTCGGTGGCGACTTCAATACCACGCTTGAGCAGCATGGGGTTGGCACCGGCTTCAACGTTCTTCAGACCTTCTTTGACGATAGCCTGAGCCAGAACGGTGGCGGTGGTGGTACCATCACCGGCGATGTCGTTGGTCTTGGTGGCGGCTTCCTTCAGAAGCTGGGCACCCATGTTTTCAAAGGGATCTTCGAGTTCGATTTCCTTGGCGACGGTCACACCATCATGGGTAACGGTCGGGGCGCCGAACTTCTTGTCCAACGCAACGTTACGACCCTTAGGGCCGAGGGTTGTGCTGACGGCATCTGCTAATTTGTCCACGCCAATTTTCAGGCTGCGACGAGCGGCCTCATTGAATATGATTTGCTTTGACATTGATTATTCCTCCAAGCTGCACTTAAAACAGGTGATAATTGTTCGGATTATGAGGTCGAGCAATAATTACTCAACAACGGCCAGGATGTCAGCTTCCTTCATAATGAGGAGCTTCTTGCCGTCGGTCTTGACTTCGGTTCCAGCATACTTAGCAAACAGAACCTTGTCGCCAACCTTGACATCCAACTTAATGGTCTTGCCATTGTCATCGGTGCGGCCGGGGCCAACAGCGAGTACGTTACCCTGTTGGGGTTTTTCCTTAGCGGTTTCCGGAATATACAGACCGCTGGTGGTGGTTTCTTCCTGTTCAATCGCTTCCACGATCAAACGGTCAGCCAATGGGCGCAGGTTTATACCTTTTGAAGCCATCTCAAACTCCTCCTTCAGTTCCATTTTGTCTTAATGTAAACTAGACAACCCCACACGAAATTGCCACGAAAGCTCTTTTACTAGAACCTCGTTAGCACTAAGGCATGTAGAGTGCTAAATTGATATGCACAGTCTATCAAAACGGCGTTTTAGCGTCAAGAGTTTATTAGCAAACTCATACACAGAGTGCTAAAGTCTCTCATCCACAGAGAAATTTATGCGGGATAGATGGGGAACGGCTAGATAAAGCGCTTTACGAAATCGACCAGATCACGCGGACTCACCGGCTTAATCAGCATCAGATCAACCTCATCGGCCAATGCACTCTGACTCGCCAGATGATTACCCGTAACCACCACGATTTTCACACGCTTCTCGTCCGCACGCTGCTGCACATGACGGATCACTTCTTCACCCGAAATCCCCGGCATACCGAGGTCAATCACCAGCACATCGGGTAATTGCTGCTCAATTTGCGCCAGCACATCATGCCCATTGACGGCAATGTGCACATCAAAACCGGCGTTCTTAAGCACCTTGGCGAAGAGTGATCGTAGCGACGGAGCATCTTCCGCGATCAAAACGCGTGAATTAGCGCTACTTTGTTTGTTCTCGATAATCGAACGAAGGTTGCGTGAAACCGGCTGCGTATTATCCGGCAACGTGAAGTGATACAGTGAAATTGGATCTACTTTAGGGGGGAATAATTTCTGATTCTGTGCGACCAGCTTAAACTGATCTGCAAGCGCTTTGATTTCTTCATAGACTGCACCGGAAGCGATAATCGCACCTGACTCATCGGTGTTCTGCTCCGCGATGAATTCCGCCGTCCGTACCGCATCGCTATTCACATCTTGAATACTGACCACACCGCGATTGATCCCAATCGACAAGCGCATCGCGCCGCCGCCCATTTCGCGCCGCAAGCCATTAAAGACCTGCTGCATCTCCATAGCGCATTTCATAGCCACATATGACGGTAAGGGAACCTGCACAGGAATGTTAAATGCACCCAGAATATAGCTGCTGTCCTGCCCCATAATGGTCGCGCCGTATTTTTCCAACACATATTGCAATGTATGGACAAATACCACCAGCATATGCGGACTTACATCTTCGCTATCAAAAAATCGTGCATACAAGACAACCGCAGACGCACGAACGGGCAATTGGTCAGCCATATTACGCGATCAATCTTTCTTGAAACCAATTATCGAGACTATCGACCTGCCTGCGCAACCTTGCTGGCGGAAATGATGGTATTGGCAAGTTCATCAACAGATGCGTTTTTCAACAAATAGCCGATAGCACCTGCGGCTAACATCTGGCGCACAGAGGCATCGTCTTGAACGCTGGTGAGCGCAATAACCTGAATATGGGGATATTTGTGACGAATAATACGAGTAGCAGCGATCCCATCCATTTCAGGCATCATCAAATCCATCAAGATCACCTCAGGCTGGATTTCCTCGCACAGTTGAACCGCTTGAAGGCCATTCACCGCTTCAGCGACCAATTCAAGATCATCGAAGGCTTCTAAGAACAAACTCAACCCACGTCTAACAAGGTCTTGATCATCAACAATCATGATTCGGATGGGAGTCATTCAATCACCACTCTATCTAACTAACTTCTCCAACAATGCAACATAACAAAATCTAATGAAATATTACACCGTATTACAAATTTTTAACACTAACTTGGTTCAGAATGGTATGAATGTATCTATCATACGCTTATTACATGATAGGCTCACTTGATACTTAATCAACCTTAACTTTTATCAAATTTGTATATACTGAAGATGGGTGTGTTTACATCCTAACGAGAAACCTACAGTAAGGAAGCCCATGCGTAAAATAACAATAGTCCTCTTTATGAGCCTGTGTGTACTGCTGGCACTGCCGGTCGCAGCACAGGATGCTACCAGCGCTACCTTTGAAGCGGCTGACTGTATGTTCGCCGTACCGAAAGGTCAAACGCCGGATTGCGGTTACTTAACCGTACCCGAAGATCGCAGCCAAACGAACGGACGCACCATCAAAATCGCTGTTGCGGTTTTCCACAGTGACAATCCCGATAAGTCCACGACACCACTCATCTATTTAGAAGGCGGCCCCGGTGGTAGTGCCCTCGAATTTCTGGCGCAAACGTTCGAAGGCCGCTATGCCAAGTTGCTTGAAAATCAGGATGTGATCATCTTTGACCAGCGCGGCGTTGGTCGTTCAGAACCTGCCTTGGATTGCAAGGAGGTTACAGACTTAACCTTCAGTTCGCTGGATAAAGTATTGACCATCGACCAAAGCATCACCGAAATGAATGCGGCGGTTACAGCTTGCGCCACTCGCCTCGCCGGTGATGGTATTAACCTCGGTTCATATAATAGTGCCGAAAACGCCTCCGATGTGAACGATCTGCGGATTGCCCTCGGCTACGACAAGCTGGATTTGTACGGTATTTCGTACGGCACCAAATTGGCGTTGACCATCATGCGCGATCATCCGGATGCGGTGCGCAGCACCATCATCGACTCAATTTTCCCGCCACAAATCACCAATAATGACGCACCGTTGAATTTCGAGCGGTCGCTCAATGTTCTCTTCAAAGGTTGTGCTGCCAACACCGAGTGCAATACGGCATTCCCTGACTTGGAGAAGGTCTTCTACGATACGATTGACCAACTGAACGCCAAACCGATTACGTTTGAAGTCTTCGACCCCACCACAGCACAAAAACGCAATGTGGTCATGGATGGCGATGGATTTGCAGGTTATGTGTTCCAAGCCTTGTACGCCACCGAAATGATTCCAGAGATGCCCAAGAACATCTACGGGGTGCATAATGGCGACTCACGCTTCCTCAGTCTGTGGACACTGTTAGAACTCAGCCAATTGGATGCGGTATCTGTCGGCATGAACTACGCCGTACAATGCACCGAAGAAATCGCCTTCGATACGACCGCCAGCGTCGATGCTATGCTTGCCAAACTCAATCCAAAGTTGGTAGGTTTTGCCCGCCGCAACGGCATTGATGACACGCAATTCAATCTGTGTTCGGTGTGGAACAAAGCCAAGCCCAATCCAATTGAAAATGAAATCGTAAAGAGCGACATTCCCACCTTGGCCGTCAGCGGTGAGTATGATCCCATCACCCCACCGGAATACGGCAAGGCTACAGCCGCAGCCCTCAGCAACAGTTATTTCTTCGAGTTCCCCGGCTTAGGTCACGGCGTGATTCCTTCCAGTGAATGTGCTTTGGGCATCGCACAAGCCTTCCTCAAAGACCCGACCACCAAGCCAAATGCATCCTGCATTGATGCCATGAAGGAACCAACCTTCACTATCGGTAATGAAACCGCTGCTGCCATTGAGTTGGAACCCTTCACCAATGCGGACGCGGGTTATTCCGGTGTGAAGCCCAAAGGCTGGCAAGAAGCCGCCGCTGGCACTTTTGCGCGTGCGTCCAGTCCGTTGGATGCTGTGGCAGTTTCATATCAAGTGGTGCCCGGCGGGAATGTGGATATGGTCATCCCGCTGATTGGCAAGCAATTCGGGATTGATGAGAAGAACATCGTCACCCGCGAAGCCAACGGCCTGAAATGGCGCTTGCTCATCGGCGAATTGCAGGGCATCCCTGTCAACATGGCGTTATCGGATAGCAATGGCAAGGTCTACCTAATCTTGTTCCTCACCAACGCTGAAGAAAAAGACGCTCTATACGAGCAGATTTTCCTCCCCATCGTGGACGCCTTCAAACCCGCCTAAATAGGCAATCACGAGGGGCAGGCTTATGTGCTTGCCCCTCGATTATTCCCCTCACATCCGGCATGGTGCTTGATCCAAGCGGATCAATAAGCGATACTATGAACCGCTTTGCGTTTGCAGCGCAAACATCCCTGAATGTAGAAGCAATGGAGTCATTATGTCTCAAGACCAATGGACGACTGTCGATACCTATTTTGATGGCCTATTCGCGCCAACCGATGATGTCCTCACATCAGCACTCACCGCTACTACGGATGCTGGTCTACCTGCCATTAACGTATCACCCAGTCAAGGCAAATTGCTCTATTTTCTGGCGCGAACCCACAAAGTTCGCTCGATTCTAGAAATCGGTACGCTCGGTGGTTACAGTACCATCTGGTTATCCCGCGCCCTACCCGCTGATGGACACCTCGTTACCCTCGAAATTGATCCTGCACATGCGGCAGTTGCCCGTGCCAACATTGAACGCGCTGGTTTCAGTTCGCAGGTTGAAGTGATCGTCGGCAAAGCCATCGACTCGCTACCCAAGCTGGCGGAGCGGGATGCCGGTCCATTTGATCTGGTCTTCATTGATGCCGACAAAGCCAGCACACCTGATTACTTGGCCTGGTCATTGCGCCTAACAAAACCGGGCAGCTTGATCATCATCGACAATGTGGTGCGTCACGGCGCGGTTGCCGACCCCACAGTAACAGACATACACGTCAAAGGGGTTCAAAAGGCGCTGGCGATGCTCGCGGAAGACAAGCGATTTGTCAGTGTCGCCTTACAAACCGTCGGCAGCAAAGGCTATGACGGCTTTGCGATGGCCTTGGTTGTGGACGCCTAACCCGACTCAATACTGATGAACTCAGTGAAAGATTGATCCCTATGAAACTCGAGAATCGTATTGCCTTGGTCACAGGCGCGGCGTCCGGCATTGGTCGGGCGACCGCAATCGTGCTGGCAAACGAGGGTGCAACCGTTGTGGTGAGTGACATCAATATCGTAGACGGTGAAGAAACCGCCCATCTTTTGACCACCGCCGGTCATCAAGCCATCTTCATCCCTTGCGATGTCACACGGGCAATACAGGTCGAGTCGATGGTACGGCGCACCATCAGCACCTTCAAACGCTTGGATTACGCCGTCAACAATGCCGGTGTGGGTGGTGATATGACCCCCACCGATCTGCGCGAAGAAGCCACGTGGGACATGATCTTAGGGATCAATCTCAAAGGGGTGTGGTTGAGTATGAAATACGAACTCGCGCCCATGCTCGACCAATCCTATGGATCAATCGTGAATGTCGCCTCTGCTGCCGGATTGGTCGGTTTCCGTTATGCCTCGGCCTATGCCGCCAGCAAACACGGAGTCGTGGGACTCACCCGCTCGGCAGCCCTAGAATACGCCCGTAAAAATATCCGTGTGAATGCGGTTTGTCCGGGTTTCACCGAAACGCCGATGGTTGCCGGTATGACTGATACCAATCCCAAAATGGTCGAGGCCAACATCAACGCGATCCCCATGCGGCGATTAGGCACACCGGAAGAAATCGCCCAAGCCATCCTGTGGCTGTGCAGCGACGACTCATCCTTTGTGACAGGTCACGCGATGGCGGTGGATGGTGGAACAGTAGTGGCCTAAATCAGCAATAATATTCCTGAGACAATTAAGAGCATATCAGCTTTTAAACCACTCTACTTGCAAAATAGCTTGGTCGACACCTTCAAAGTATTCTACTGTTAGGTTCACTGGTGAAGTTGTAATAGTAACCGGAACAACATCGGTAGTTAGTAGTCGCCCGACGAATTTATCCAAAACAAGTGCTCCGTTCACATATAAGCGAACGCCATCATCCGATGACACGACAAAACTATATTGACCCGGTGCGAGGTACTGTGTTGAAGTAAAACGAGCGGAAAAATTATCAGCAGGAATACCGGGTACGGCCACACCATTGATAACTGGCGTACCAGTTCCCCAGTTAAAATTTAAACCCTGAATATTACCTATAGGAACTCCTGTTCCTGTCAAGTTATCGCTGGGGAAAAAAGTACCTGTCCAATTCGTACCCAGATCAGGTGTGGCTACAGTAAACGTGTCACCAGCACTCCATCCGCCCCAAGTGGTTGCAGTTACCTTTGCCCGTATGCGCCAATAATAAAATCCATTATTCAAATACGGCGTAGTCACACTTAAGGAATTTGCTGGAAGCGTGTCATCATCCCAAACAACATTGGTAAATAGCTTGTTATAAGCTACTTGAACTCTATATCCTATTGCCCACGAAATTGAATTCCAACTTAACGGTACAGAGTGAACATCAAAATAGTTACGAATTGGGGCAGACTGAGTAGCTGTAGGTAAGGGTGTCGCAGTGCTATTAATCGCACCGCGGAACCACTGAACTTGTAAAACGGCTTGGTCAATACCTTCGAAATACTCGACGGTCAAATTAACAGGCGATGTAGCAATGCTCACCACAACATTATCAGTAGCTAGTGTGCGACCTATAAACTTGTCCAGCACTAATGCGCCGTTGATATACAGTCGAACGCCATCATCTGATGAAATAACAAAAGTATATTGCCCTGGCGTAAGGTTTTGTGTAGACGTAAAACGAGCAGAGAAATTATCAGAGGGCATTCCGGGTACGGCTTGTCCATTTACGATTGGTGCTCCGCTTCCCCAGTTGAAATTCAAACCCTGGATATTACCGATAGAAACACCTGTCCCTGTCAAGTTGTTGCTGGGGAAGAATGTACCTGTCCAATTAGTTCCATAATCAGCCTGCACGGTAAACAACGGCACAGCCACGAGGATGACCGACACAAGTGCTAGCACAGCGATCAAGACAGTACGTTTTCGCTTCAAGTGCCCATCTCCTATATGAAATCCAATTAGTATGTCATATTATCGGTGGAAATGGGCAACTTAGCAGTAACGGATAAAGTTAATGCTAGCTTTTAGAAACCTCAGTCACCTGCGGCGCGGAGAAGCGTTTCTTCTTCGACAGGCAGGTATTGGTCGCCAAAGGCATACATGGCGTCGATAATGCTCGACAGCGCACGCCCTTTATCGGTCAGGCTGTACTCAACGCGCGGGGGAATTTCCGCGAAGGCTTCACGGGTAAGGATGTGCGCGTATTCCAGAGTCTTCAGCCGTTGAGACAGTGTCTTGGGGCTGACATGTCCGAGCGATTCTTGCAACTGACCAAACCGTTTTGAACCGCTCATCAAATCACGAACAATCAAGATCGTCCACGTATCACCAACGAGTGATGCAGTGCGTGCGATGGGGCAGAGGGTGGGTTTATTGACCATAATATTCGCTTTGCAGAATAACATCTGCATATAATTGTCCAATTGATGACATTCTAGCACCTATCTTCCCAAATCATACCGGGTTTAGGGCAGGATGTGATATTTGTCACAAACAAATAATTATACAAATGGACGATACTTCCCTAAACACCCTAATCCTAGCAGTAGTAATCCCCCCCATGCGGCCAGTCCCAACAATGGAATACCCGGCCACCACCACGGCTTGAACTCAAAAATCACACTGCTTTCACCCGCTGGAATCGCCACCCCTCTAAACATAATATTGGTGCGGTAAATCGATGCGGCACTGCCATTCACACTGGCTATCCAACCCGGATAATAAGCATCGGATAGCACCAGCAACCCTGCCGCGTCACCAGCCTCGACATGCACCTCAACCCGTTCGGGCGAATAACTGGTGATTGTGACTCCCCGTTCGGCACTGCCTGATACGTTGACAGCCTCTTGCGGCACATAATCCGGCACAACCCACGCAGGTGCGAATGTGGCGTTATTGCCACCCTGTTCACGCAGCGTATTTAAGGCCTCACGCATTTTCACCACCGCCGCACCTGAGTCCGCCGCAACCTGCACGGCTTGATGAGCCACGAAAAACGCACGTGGTGTCACATTGGCATTCTCATACAGCTTGATGTCGCTGGAAAGCACCCGCTTCCACGGTGGCAGCGTCACCTGCTGAAACGCTTTGCTGCGGCTATCAACCAGCGTCACAGCATGAACCGTCAGCTTATTATTGGCTGCGAGCGTGATGCTGCTGATCTTCTGCGGCGCGGCTAATTCCCAACGTGCTCGCGTAAAATCGCCGATGCTGACGAAGCTGGTCGGTGCTTGCCCTTCATACAGCGGTGTGCAATCCGCTGCGGGTGTACAACTCTCAGAACTGTACAGCACATCCATCACCGTCGTCGTAAAAACCGGATCAACACGAATCGGCTGAACAGTCTGATTTGGAGCCAATAGCAGCGATAGTGACGTGTCATAAAACACACCGTCATTGACCACATCCGCAGTCTTATCGGTAATCAGGTAACGGGTATTGCTCAAATTCAACCATGCTTGATCGGGGATACACGCGCCCCTACATTCTGGCAGCGCCAACATCTCGCGCAGTCGTCCATCCGTCGATGAATCAACCCCCTCAGGCAGCAGCAGCGTTGAGAAAGCCGAGTAATAACGGGTTGGCAGCAAACCGCCGTCAAAGCCATCAATGCTGGGTATGCCCCAGCGCATACCCAGATTCGGCCCCACCACTTCACGCAATTTAGTCGCCACCAACGCAATCCGTGTTGACAGCGCATCCATCCCCAACGCTGCATAGCGGGCGTTCAGCGCTTCTTTGTCGCCGGGGTCAAATTCCAGTGGTGAAATACTAAGTAACCGCCCCGGTGGATTGTATTCCGAATCGTATTGTTGCAGCTGGCGAATGCTGAAACGGGATGCAGTATACACATCACGCGGCGCAGTCAAATTGATTGGCATAATCTGTGAAGCCATAAACAGTTCCACGACTGCCGCACATGCCATCAGTCCAATTACCCATCCTGCCCCTAACCGTGTTCGCCCGATACTCACAAGCAGCAGCACAACCAGCGCCACGCCCCAACCCACCCAACTACGTACCGTCGGCACGGCAGAACCGATCACGTCCACCGCCTGTCGACCGGCTAATGTACTAGCAGCGGCTAATCCCCCGATCACAACAACGACAACAACCAGGGTTCTCACTTGAGGACGGCTCGACTTCAACGTTTGCAACCCGACACCCGCCAAAGCCGCCACGCCCAAAGCTTCCAAAGCCATCCAACGTGCGGGGACACGAAAAAAACTAAAACCGGGCAAGGTTGCCAGCA
Organism: Aggregatilineales bacterium; assembly: GCA_044227005.1. GTDB lineage: Bacteria > Chloroflexota > Anaerolineae > Aggregatilineales > Phototrophicaceae > CFX2. The sequence continues at coordinate 106,822 of JBGAFZ010000009.1, read as the reverse complement.
GCCAATTCAGTGGATTAAACGCACCCAACGCGAACGTGAAACCGACCACGATTAGCAGGATATACGGCAACCGTCTGTATGGTATTCTTTGCGATTGATTTTCAGGTTGGCGACTCAACAACCCAATAATCGCCAACCCAAGCCCGATCACGCCGCTATAGGCGATATACTCACCGAACAGCAACCCGTCATAACTCGGCAGCAATCCGCGTCCCATCAACAAGGGCGTGAACGAAAAGGCCAACACTTTCTGCGGGTCAAGTCCACCACCGCGATTGCCCAAACCCGATAGTTCCAGCATGGGTATGAGTTGCGGTGCAGACAACATCAATCCCAAGATACCGCCGAGGGCGACCAACACAACGAAGCGAATAAAGTCGGGAGCACTAAATGAGGCATTCCATCGGCTGGTTGCTGAAGACCGCCGACCAAAAGCCCTGCTCAGTCCAAATAAACCTATTCCCACCAGCGTGATAAATACGGTTTGTGGATGCCCTGCCAATAGTTGAAGCGCCACACAGGCAGCGAACAGCAGCACCCCGCCTAACGATACGCGGTAGCGTCTCCATCCCCTCAAATTGACTGATGGCTCATCACCAGTAGATTGATAGCTGACGACTAAAAACACCCACGGCATCCACGACAGCGCTTGCAATTGGTTGATGTGTTCGCTCTGCCCGCCCAGATAGCCGCCTAATCCAAACACCACCCCCGCCACAATCGCTGGCACACGATCCAGCGCCAATGTCCGCCTTGCCAGCAAATAGGTTCCCAACAGTGCCCATACTGTATGTGCCAGCAAACTAAGCGTGATCGCGGTCGGTGCTTCAAACGGTGTCACCAACCAGTTGGGCGGATAAAACGTCCCCAGTTGGCTGTTCGCCAGCAGCGGCACACCCATGAATATATCCGGCGACCACAACGGAATGTGACCTGCCTGAAACACCGCGCTGCGCACATCCCATAACGGATAAAAATAGTTATATACATCGCCGCGTGCCAGAATCATGCCGCTAAATGTGATGCGCCAGAAAAATACCAGCGTCACGGCGACAAACAGCACCAATACAACCAATGACCAATAGCGAGACGAAATTTTCATGCGCGTTAACAAAAGATGGTGGCTCCTGCGAACAGCCAAATCAAGGCTGTCTATTAAAGGACGCTGTATTATTCAAAAAACTTCGCAGTGATCAATAGAAACAAATTGGTCATAATCGCCATCGGATGCCGTTCCTGAAGATAAGTGATCAGTTCTTGCCCCCAAATCCAGCTATTTCGATAGGCGCGTTGCAAATCGTCTCTACCTAAAGCCGATGTGCAGCTTACAAAACGAGCATAGCTTTGTGCAGATAAATCTTTCTCCAGAGCTTTGGAAGGCGTCGGCCAATGCACGGTGCTGCCTTCGACCAATCGTACCATCCACAGCAGTGAACGGTGGATCAATTGAAGCATTTCATGGGAACGAGCATATTCTCCTCGCTGCCAAGTATTCATGCCAAACACCATCAAATTGAAAAAATTATTGACGATGTGTTTGACTGTCTGCGCGGTGTCACGTTCAATGGGCGCACCAATCAATGGTCGCAAAACTTTCGACAAAGCATCAGTTCGGTCAATCAGAAGTGTGGATTCAATGGATGGGAACCATGCGTTCCCCTTCCAACTTGCAACCTTCCCCATGTCTTCAGCCGAATCAAAATGAAATTCACCCCGTACAAGATTGTCAAACAATGCGGTGTAATGCCCAAAATCATCCGCAAAAAAGAGTAGTGTTGGGGCGATTTGCTCGACCCACGCTCGCTTGTTCACAACATTGAGTGCTGTTGGATCAAAAAACAAGACACACTCTATGTCCGAAAAGCCATCCGCTTCACCGATTGTGAACGAACCATAGAGCAACGCCGCCATAATGCGCTCGTCGGTTTGACACAATTGTCGCAAGCGTTCAATCATTGCTTCTTGCGGAGTCACGTAAATATCCTTGGAGGTCAGATGTAGTAAACCGCTGGTAGTGTAACGGGCAGGCATAAGTGTAGCAACCATGAAGATCGTATGAAGAAGTGTAATCTTTTTACTTTCCTAATCACTTAACCTGTAGACTAAAAATATAGGAACGTAATTATCGCTAGAGGTTTGTGCATATGTCTTTTCTACAGCGTCGTAATGAGCAGGGTCGGCAAAATGCAAACAATGCGGAAGCAGCAGTGGTTGAACGCTCTGCACCGGTGCCATTAGCGCCTCCTCCTATGCCCCTTAAAGCCGAGGTGAAGGAAGAAAAAGCGCCCGAAGGAGCTTATGTCGTCCCGCCTAAGCAGCATTCCTCGCCTAAAATCGCACAGCTTCGCAAGCAATTCCGTCCCAAGCTGTTGGCTGCACCCGATGAAGCCGATGATTGGGTACGCGGTGATGCCGAAAAAGAACAGATCATCATCACCCGCTTGAAGACTATCGTTCAAAAAGCAGGTGTCCAACTCTCGGCCAGCGAGATTGAAGAACTCAAAGAAGGCTTGCTCAATGACCTCTTGGGCTTCGGTGCCATCGAACCGCTGGTACGCAACAAGAGCGTCTCGGAAGTCATGGTCACCGGCGCGGATATGATCTTCGCTGAACAAAAAGGTAAGCTGCTCGAAAGTGAATATGTCTTCGATGATGAAGACCATGTCCAGTGGACCGCTCAGCGTATCATTCGCCCCTTGGGACGTGTCTTTGACCGTTCCAACCCGATGGTAGATGGTCGTCTGCCTGATGGTTCCCGTGTGCATCTGGTCATGCCACCTTCGGCACTCAAGGGCACCACCATGACCATCCGTAAATTTCCGGCCAAGCCGCTCACAGTTGAAGATTTGATCCGCTTCGGTTCGATCACCCGCGAAGTATCGCAGTTCCTTGAAGCCTGTATCGTGGCACGTTTGAACATCGTCGTTTCAGGCGGTACCGGTTCCGGTAAAACCACCCTGCTCAACGTACTCAGTTCCTTCATTCCTGAAGATGAGCGTATCGTCACCATCGAAGACGCAGCCGAAATCCAACTCACGCAGCGTCATGTCGTCAGTCTCGAAACCACCCCACCGATCGCCGGTGGTGATGGTCTCACCGGACGCCTCTTGATCCGCGACTTGGTAAAAGGTGCGTTGCGTATGCGCCCTGACCGCATCGTCGTCGGTGAGGTACGTGGTGGTGAAGCGCTCGACATGCTCCAAGCGATGAACACCGGTCACGATGGCTCGTTGACCACCGTCCACTCCAACAGTTCGCGTGATGCGATTGCGCGTCTCGAAACACTCTGCTTGATGGCTGGTATGGATTTGCCCATCATGGTCGTCCGCAGCCAGATTGCCGCCGCTGTTGACATGTTCGTCCAACAATCCCGTTTGAAGGATGGCAGTCGTAAAGTGGTACAGATCAGCGAAATTCAGGGTATGGAAGGTGAAAATATCACCTTGCAGGATGTCTTCCTCTACCGCACCCCCGGCCAAACGGGTCAGGGTTACTCACACGCAGGTGGTGGCACATTGGAAGGCACTGGCTTCCGCCCCAACTTCGAAGATCGCCTCAAAGAAGCCGGTTTCAAACTGCCCGCCAACATCTTCGGTGGTGCCAACAAGTTTGGTCGCGGCGCATAGTCTCGAAACCAATGACCGTATACAAAAGGGTGCAGCAATGCACTCTTTTTATTTAAGTTAATTTCACAACACCGCAGGTAATTTCACGCGGAACAAACTGCCCTTCCCAAGTTTGCTTTCCACGTCAATATCCCCGCCGTACGATTGGATGACCTTCTGTGCGATCGACAAGCCTAAACCGAGGCCGGGTGTCGAATGTGCCGCATCTTTACGCCAGAACGTGTTGAATATGCGTGACAAATCCGCCTCACCAATCCCAACCCCCGTGTCTTGAACTTCCACGATCACACAATCTCCGGTCTGATATGCCCGCACGATAATTTGACCGTCCACAGGCGTAAACCGTACAGCATTCTCGATGATCTGCGCAAAAGCAGTTTCCAAATACCCGTCAAATCCTTTGATAGCGGACAAGCTCGCGCGCACATCATAAGTGATGCTCGCGTGTTTAGGTGACGGCGGAAATGACTTGCGAACCTGCCGCAACACATCATCCACGTTGACGAGCACGGCCTCTGGCGGAGTTGTATCCAGTGCCGTCGTGGTCAGCATCATATCGACCAACTTGGTGATGCGTGACACATCCCCTTGGATCGAATCCGCTTTTTCAATCCGCTTTGTTCGATCATCCGACCGTGCCATCAAATACGCAGTCGAACTAATCGTCGCCAGTGGTGTTCGAAACTCATGCGAGGCATTCTTGATGAACTCGGCCAGCAACCGACCGCGCTCCTTTTCCAGTTTGATTTCCAACTCACGCTGTTGAACCTGCTTGCGTCGCGTGACGTTATTTAGAACCAGCACCTTGCCCTGTTGATGCCCTCGCGCATCACTCAATTGTGACAACCGATATTCGTAATACAGGTTCTGACTATCAATCTGAATCTGGATTTCACGATGCGCCGTATCCTCGACTGCCCAATCAGCTTCGGCAGGGAAAAATGTATGGATCACCGCACCGATAAAATCATTACCTTCTTGTTTCCGCATATCCACTAACAACCGCTGCGCCGACGGATTAACATCCACAATCCGATCCTGCACATCCAATACGAAAACTGGCTCATGCATGGTTTCCATAACACGATCCCGCGCGATCGGCATCAAATCAAACAAGCGGTTATAGAACAGGGCATACGTCACAATCAAGCCCGTGACAGTGAAGATAACTGGGGTCAAATCGAGTCCGGGCAATGGATCTAGCTTGGAGAGGCTGATCACACTACCCACCCACGGAAATAATATGCCAAACAGCATCATATGTGCTTGTTGTCGGTACGGAGCTTGTACCCGTCGGTAATAGCGCACCAACATGATACTCACGGCTAGAATCATGCCATAGGTATAAGCGATGTTAAACCAGAACCATATCCCGCCTTCCAAAAATGCGCTTGAACTAGCCACTCGCTTACCAGCAAAGAACAAACCATGCATCGGATCAGTCCACAACAGCAGCAACGTTAAGATCGGTTCAACCGACAACCAAACCAAAGTGTAGCGATTGACCCACGCCTCCCGATGAGTGAAATACAGCGTGAATACCATAAATGTTGGCGATGCAAAGACGACGCCGAAATAAGTCGCATTGAGCCAAAATATCTGACTTTGAGGTGTCGTAGATAACCAGAATATCGCGTAGAACAATGACCACAGGAATAGCGCCCCCATGAACGCAAATAGCGGGATCGCACCGGATACCGTTCGACGTGTCCACAGAATTCCACAGGCTGTCAGGGAAACCCCCGCTGCAACCAACAACAACAAAGCATAGAGCAACGCGGATTGGAGCATCAAGAAACATCTCGCCCTAAAATGAATTTAGTATAGTTGAGACAACGTAAGTCAATAAGTGAGCTATAGCAGCACCTTTACGCAACAAGTGTCACCTATTCCACATGAGCGTTGCCTAACCAATTTCCTTTTACGGGCACTGAAACGCGGTAAAATAACGGTTGTGAATTATGAATTTACAACCTCAAAAGGATTTCATTGTGAACGATCAGCAGCAAATACAGTTTTTAAATCAAGCACTGGAACAGGGTAAAGGCGTCCTCAGGCTCGCACCCACGTGGGTTCCCCGCGCATTTTGCGTTCCCGGTCGCCGTCTGCGCCTACACCCCAATGACCTCTACGCCTTGGGTGCCCATCGTGGCGGCATTGACGAACGTTGGTTTTCCTCCACCACCGCGGCGGATAACGGCTCTGGCACCCCTGCTGATGAAGGCCTCAGCTACATCGTTAACGCCGATGGAAAAGCCACCTTGCGCGATGCCATCAACAGTATGGGCGAAGCCTTACTCGGCAAAGAAGCCATCACCAAATATGGTGGATGGGTCATGTACAGCAAGTTCTTTGACAACATGTATCCACTGCCCCATCACCTGCACCAGAGTGATGAGATGGCCGCCAATGTCGGTAAATTAGGCAAACCGGAAGCCTACTTCTATCCGGCACAATACAACTTTGCACTGGATACCTACCCCTACACCTTTTTCGGTTTCGAAGCCGGCACGACCAAAGATCAAGTGATAGACTGCCTCAAAAATTGGGGCAAAGGGGATAACCACATCCTCGCCCTGTCAAAAGCCTACCGACTTACTCCCGGCACTGGTTGGGATGTTCCCCCCGGCATTCTCCACGCACCCGGAACCTTCTGCACCTATGAACCTCAACGCGCCAGTGATGTTTCCTCGATGTGGCAGTCACTCGTGGCGGATTATCAAGTCGTGTCATGGGACTATGTCGTCAAAGATGTGCCCAAAGACAAACATCACGACCTCGACTACATCATGTCCATGCTCGATTGGGAAGCCAACGTCGATCCTGAATTCGGCAAGAATCACTTCACCGCGCCGCGTCCGGCTGGTGATGTAGCCGCCATGCATGACGCTGGTTACCACGAAAACTGGATCACCTACGGCAGCGAATGGTACAGCGCCAAAGAACTCACCGTCTATCCGGGACGCACCGTCACCATCACCGATCCGGCGGCTTACGGCCTGATTTGTGTTCAGGGCTACGGTCGATTTGGTGCACTCGCCGTTTCAGCACCATCCCTCATCCGCTACGGTGAACTCACCGAAGACGAACTCTTTGTGACTCATAGTGCAGCCACCGCCGGAGTCCAGATTACCAACCTCAGTTCAACCGAGCCGCTGGTGATCCTCAAGCATTTCAACCCCGGCAACCCACAAATGCCGCAGCGCAACTAACTCCGCATCTTGTGATGAGGGCGAGCGATCAGTTCGCCCTCTATTGATCCACACCATCCTCTACACAAACATGATGTCTGACACATCAGAATCAGGGCTTACATACGCTCGAATGAGCCAATCCCAAGCGTACAATGGACGGTGATATAACAAGTCGGTTGTGACGAAACATGCTTCACATCGAGAAAATTGAAAATCCCGTCCCTTTTGGTCATACGCTATTTGTCTACTCAAATCTGTATGATATTCGCTTTGAACACTCAACCGCCAAAAGCCGCATCGAGAAACGTTATCTGGCGTGGGAAACCGTTCGCCTAAAGACCAATCCCTACTTCAACAAGGGGACAGGTTTTGAAGGCTATCTGATCGGCAGTTGCCAGACGCCGACAGCCGCACTAGACATGATCTTGGGCATCAGCCAGCATGTACTAGATTCCATAGCGCAACTTTATCGCTATCAAGCCAGTTTTCAATCACGTCTGATGAAAACCTTAACCGAAGAAAATGCTGATCCTGAGTCTATCCACATCTGGTCAGCCTATTTAGGCGCGGAACTCGGTCGTCTGCGCGTACAAATACCCCATAACAAAGTGGCTTTGCTCTTCCAAAGCCAGACCTACGCGATTGAAGCCAATCTTCCGCCCATCGCTTACCAAATTCGCGATACCACCCTCATCCAAACCTACAGCGTTGGGTACATTGATAATCCGGTAGCGGTGATCACACCCAGTCTCGCCAAGCTGGATGTCAGCGAAAATATGCTGAACCCCAGCCAACAAACTGCATGGCGCGTAGCAACCCATATTGGCCGTTTCGGGCATCCGCTAGTGCGAACCTATCTGGATAAAGTCTGGTAAGCCGTTTGCTTTACGACTTGTGTTCCTCAACCACATCCAGCACACCCCGCAAAATCAACTGCTGCGTCATCGCTGCCATGTGCTCGACAGAATAACCCATTCCGCTCTCCAACCACCATGTCATCAGGCTAAGTTCTGCCCCTGCCATATAATTCGCCAGCACATCAATCGGCAGTGAAACCTGACCCGCAGGCAGGCGTTTCAACGTCGCCGTAACATGCCCCGCCAGATACTGACGAATACTCCGCGAAATAGCCGCACCACCTTGCCCCCCGAGGATAATCCGGTAGAGCACATGGTTTGCGCTGATGTGGCGGTACATGACTGCAAAGGTTTCCACCTGTGTTTTCCCACCCAACGCATCACGCTGAATAAGTGGTTCCAATTCCACCACCAACTCATCAAAAATCTCGCGCAGCACCGCCTCTAGCAATTGGTTCTTGTCGGTATAATGCAGATAAAACGTCGCTCGTCGCAGGTCAGCCCGTTCGGTGATGTCTTGCACACTCAAATCGTCATATCCCTTTTCGACGATCAATGCCAGCAAGGCATCTCGCAGCATCCGCCGTGTGCGTTGCTTACGACGATCAACCTTCTCATTTAACTGGTTTTCAAGCATCTTCTAACCCAATCCGAACTTGACTTTTAGCTCTTTTGTTCTTACACTGATAGTGTATTCTTGTAAGGTAACACCACACTAAACGGTGGACGTTGTTTTTTGGTGAAATCCTATAGGTTGCCTCCCTTACAAGTGCATTTGCTCCCCTTCGCCATGAGGGAGAAGGGGTTGGGAGATGAGGGTTCAGTTTAACCGTCCACCACTGAACGCAGACCTACCTCTTGTAAATGGCATTCCAAATATCCACTGTTGATAGAAACCATTAAAAACGGTCTTGGCGTTCCGACGACGACGACGACACAGACGACAATTGACGGGGAATTCAAACCTCTGAATCTGAAGAATTTGAAGAATTTTGCGAACATTCGGCACATTGCTCCCTCATTCTCGCCGTCCAAACCATCTCTAAATATGCACAATGTGCAATTTGTGAATCACCAACCACACTTCGCCAACCTTAAAACATAGACAGCAATCTATAAACGTACGCCCATCAAAAGTTGCTTGTTGACAAGCTTGCTATTCAGATTAGCATAGATAACGTACACATGTCAATTAACGCACACTTGCCAATTGAATAGGCAAAAGGACAACAACATGGCTAAAACAGCAGTAATTACAGGGGCATCAGGCGGTATCGGGCTAGAGCTTGCACGCGTCTTCGCCCGTGAAGGCTACAAACTCGTCTTAATCGCTCGCAGCGCCGGCAAACTCAACCAGTTAGCCGAAGAACTTAAAGCTAACCATAACACGCAGGTACGGGTCATCGCCAAAGACCTCACCAGCATCACCGCTCCACAGGAAATTTTCGATACACTGACCAGTGATGGTGTGCAAGTGGATGTCCTCATCAACAATGCCGGTTTTGCCAGCTTCGGTCACTTCGCTACCGAAACCCAACTTGAAGATGAGCTTCAAATGATGCAGTTGAACATGGTCACGCTCACCCTGCTCACCAAGCTCTTCGTCAAGCCGATGGTCGAACGCCGTTCCGGTCAAATTATGAATGTCGCCTCGACCGCATCCTTCCAACCCGGCCCGCTAATGGCTGTTTATTACGCCACCAAAGCCTACGTCTTATCCTTCTCAGAGGCCATCGCCCGCGAGCTAGATGGAACCGGCGTCACCGTAACAGCGCTCTGCCCCGGCCCCACCGAAAGCGGCTTTCAGGAACGCGCCGCGATGCAAGACTCCAAACTCATCAGTAACGCCACCTTGCCCGTAATGACGTCGGCTGCCGTAGCCGAGCAAGCTTACAAAGCCTTGATCGCAGGCAAAACGATTATCATCCCCGGCTTTATGAACAAACTCGGCTCATTACTGCCTCGCTTTGTACCGCGTGGTATGGCGACCAAAATCATCATGAATATGCAGGAGCGTGTTAGGCATTAACGCTTGTAATCAGAGGTTGCACGTCGGCATCATCCCTTGCGTGCAACCTCCCATGCCAGATGGTTAATTTCGGGGATAATCAACTTCTCCACAGCAACCTCAACCGCATTCGGGCTGCCGGGCATCGAGAAAATCAACGTACCCTGATATACACCGGCTGTCGCACGGCTGAACATAGCCGCAGCACCCACTTCTTGGAAGCTCAACATACGAAACAACTCACCGAAACCGGGTAATGTTTTTTCGAGATATTTACTCACCACATCATAGGTAGTGTCCCGTGGACTGATTCCTGTACCACCATTGAACAAAACCAACTGAACTTCTGGCATCCCTGCCAATTCTTGGATGACGGTTGCCACCTGATCCGGCTCATCCTTAATCAAACGATAGGCCGCTACACGATGCCCCAATTCGCCCATCCGTCGCTCAATGTACTGACGATTTTGGTCAGTTTCAGGGGTGCGTGTATCGCTCACAGTCACGATAGCAATCGTTACCGAACCTTTACCAGCTTTCATTCGATGATCTTCAGCACCCATTTTTCCTCACATTCATCCATACTTGTGTTAAGGAGTTCCTACCTGAATTGACAAGACCTTTGATGTGACTTAAACTCTAGATAATATTGGCATTAAAAGAAGGTTTCGACCTATGAGCGTTTCAAAGCCAATAATTGAGTCTTTAATCCAATTGGACGCATAGCGCGCGGTACCGTTTCGATACGAGCCGCGCGCTTTTTATTTATCCTCAAGTTAGTGTAGCTTAATCAAGAGGAGTCAGCTATGGACTACGGAATGATCGGTAAAGTCGAGAAAGCTCGCCGTTATTCAGAAGAACCGGAACGCATCACGTTTAAGTCATTCACAGCTCATTTCCGGGGAAGTAATAGTGATTACGTCATTGCCTTGGGCGAATCCGGTTGGTCATGCACCTGCCCCGGCTTTCACTCACATCACATTTGCCCGCACATCATGGCGATAGAGAAACTCTTCCGCCCCATGCTCAAGCGCGACCCCCTGCATTATGCACCCGGCCAAAATGTTGTCAGTGATGTCGATAAAGCCAACCGCTACGCCAACGAGAAAGATCGGATTCAGGTACAAACTTTTGAAGCAGTCTTCCACGGCGAAAATAGTGAGCACCATTTCGGCTACACCGATCAGAAATGGCATTGTGATTGTGACTTTTTCAAGAGTCGCGGTGTGTGCAGCCACACCATGGCAATGGAACGGATATTAACGGATATGCTAAACGCTGTCCCACAAATCACTGTATAGTGTCCAATGCCATAGGTTTGATGTCTCATCTCATCGCAGGGCGGAGGAACATCCGCCCTTTTGATTCTGAACCATTCGCATTGGTTATAAGTAACAAATGAACGTGCAAACCATTGGCTGTTAGAAATTTTGCATTTTCGCAAGACTTGCGGAAGAATAATAGACCATTCGTTACTTTGTAAAAAAACCTTTAAAGGTCGTAATCGCAGGAGGGCTAGACTTTGGCACAACCCGTAATGATGGAGGTGAAAAACCTCGTCACACGATTTCATACACAGGAGGGTACAGTTTACGCAGTTAACGGCGTATCGTACAAACTCCATGAAGGCGAAACACTCGGTGTAGTAGGTGAGTCCGGTAGCGGTAAGAGCGTCCACGTACTTTCAATCATGGGGTTAATCCCCAGCCCCCCCGGCAGAATTGAAAGTGGTGAGGTGTTTTTCCGTGGACGTGATCTCCTCAAGCTAACGCACGAAGAAATGCGTGCGGTACGCGGTGCGGAAATCGCAATGGTCTTCCAGGACCCGATGACCTCGCTCAATCCCGTCTTGACCATCGGCACACAAATCACCGAAGCGCTCAAACTGCATCTGGGTATGAGTGATAAAGAAGCCAACGAACGCGCGGCTTCCCTGCTAACCATGGTCGGCATTCCAGACGCAGCCAAACGCTTGAACAACTACCCCCACCAATTCTCCGGTGGTATGCGCCAACGCGCCATGATCGCGATGGCCCTGTCGTGCAATCCCAAGTTGTTGATCGCTGACGAACCCACCACGGCGCTCGACGTCACCATTCAAGCCCAAATTCTTGATCTGGTACGTCGCCTACGTGATGAAATCGGCATGGCAATGATCTGGATTACCCATGATTTGGGTATCGTCGCTGGCTTGGCTGATACCGTACAGGTTATGTATGGTGGTCGTATCGTTGAACGTGGTCCTTCAAAAGAAGTGTTCAAAGATACCCGTCACCCCTACACGCTTGGCCTGTTACGCTCACTCCCCCGTCATGATAAGCGTTCAGGTGGCGAGAAATTAGTTCAGATCGAAGGATCACCACCAGATATGCGTAAAGAACCGAAAGGTTGCCCATTCGCAGCACGTTGCACCTATCGTATTGACCGTTGCACCGAGGAAATGCCCCCGTTGGAAGCCGGTCTCGAAAGTACACCCGAACATTTGAAGGCCTGCTGGGTTGACGTCCGCACGGCTGCACCTCAAGGAGTCGCTACCAATGGCTAGTACAGTCGCGCAAGCTCAATCAACCGCTAACAGTGGTACCCGCGAGGTTCTGCTTAGCGTTAAGAACCTCAAGAAGCATTTTCCGATCACCTCCGGCATTATTTTCCAACGTCAAGTTGGTGCGGTCAAAGCCGTTGATGATGTTAGCTTCGATGTCTACCGTGGTGAAACACTCGGTGTCGTAGGCGAGTCCGGTTGCGGTAAAAGCACCACGGGCCGTACCGTCCTTCAGCTTTACAAGCCGACCTCTGGCTCGGTCGTGTTTGAGGGTAAAGAACTCAGCACCCTGCCTGCTGAAGAACTCCGCAAGATGCGCCGCCGTATGCAGATGATTTTCCAAGATCCATTTGCATCACTCAACCCACGTATGTCGGTTGGGCGTATCGTTTCCGAACCGCTGCGTATTCACAACGTCATTCCTAACCGCAAAGAAGAACAGGAATACGTCGAATCGTTGTTGGAACGCGTGGGTTTGAACCCATACTACGTCAACCGTTACCCGCATGAATTCTCCGGTGGTCAACGTCAGCGTATTGGTATTGCGCGTGCGTTGGCACTCAAGCCGAGCTTCATTGTCGCAGACGAACCCATCTCGGCTCTAGATGTATCCATTCAAGCGCAGGTCGTCAATCTGCTGGAAGACTTGCAGGACGAATTGAACCTGACCTATCTGTTCATCGCCCATGACTTGAGCATGGTGCGCCACATCTGCGACCGCGTGGCTGTGATGTATTTGGGCAAGATCGTTGAACTCGCAACAACCGATGAGTTATATGATAACCCGCTGCATCCCTATACACAGGCATTGCTTTCAGCTGTACCTGTACCTGATCCGTTGGTTGAAGCCAGGCGCCAACGCTTCATTCTGGGTGGTGATGTCCCCAGTCCGGCGAACCCACCGAAGGGCTGCAACTTTAACACGCGCTGCCCGGTCGAATTCGGGCTGTGCCACGAAGAACCAGATCCGGTTTTGGAAGAAGTTACACCGGGACATTGGGTAGCCTGCCACCGCGTCTAGCCAACCATCACCGAATTCAATAATGAGATGCAAAAGAGCAACTATACACGGTTGCTCTTTTTGTATGTGGAAAAAATCTTATGAGCAAGACTGGACTATAAAAGCATCCAGCCTGAGCAATTAGTTTAATTGGGGGGAATTACAAAGGCATCACGAGCCAGTTGGGTATCAATCAACTTGCCGGCGTCACCGGTAGTCGCGTATTGGTAGAGGGATGCTTGGAAGATACCATTAACAGCACCGTTGATGAGGCTGATAAAGATAAAGCCCAGTACGATAACTGCAACAGTGATACCGATTACAACGATCGATTTGGTAGCCACAGCCAAGAAAATCAGGACAGCGGATACCACAATGAGCGCCAAGGTCACAAGGCAGGAAACCGCGCTGATAGCAAAGCTACCTGTGAATTTTTCACCCCACGTTTGCTTGAAAAGAGCCAAGCTCCGTTTGAGCGAATCCATAACGCCAACATCTTCCACAACCAGCACCGGAATCGCAAAGAACACGACCAAATTCCATGTACCTTGAATAATGCCGGCGATAATCGCACCAATGATAGCTCCTACCAAGTTACGAGAATTGGAAGAAGATTCGCGAATGGCACGGGCAAGCATACCGATGGTGGCCGAGATGAAGGCGTAAACGAAAATTTTACCTAAGCGCGACATGGCGATGTTGATACCATCTTGAACGGTTGCGGTTTCCCCGCGTGCCAGTTTGAGGGCTGCACCCACCAAGGCCGTATTCGAGAAAATGATGACGGTATAGGTCACAAAGTAATATAGGAACATGACAATTGTGAACAAGGTGCTACTGACATTACCAGAGCTTCGACCGTTTTCTTCACTGAGGGCACTAAAAATACCGGTTGCGGAGACCGGAATGAAAAACAGAATAGTAACAACGATCATACCGATAAGTGAAATGACAGGGAAAATCATTAATTGGGGGTTGGCGCGTAAAGCTGCCCAACTTTGACGGGTGATTTCAACACCATTTTGAATACGATTACCACGGCGAAACATAGGTTTTAGCCTTTCTAAGGGTAATGGTTGAGCAAGAAGAACAAGAAACAGTATAGACCCATTTTTATGACCTGACTATAAGGGTGACTCGATTGAGTTTGATAGGTTATACTTCAGCCATTATGTTTCCCCATGTGATAAACAAAACCATTCGTTATGAGTACCTGAACAGGATACTCTCAAGGCCACGACGCCCAATAATCATTCATGTACGTTGAACATCTTTCACTCACTAATTTCCGGAATTACGCACGGCTGGAACTGGGATTACCGGCGAACCGCCCGATTGTTTTACACGGGGCGAACGCGCAGGGCAAAACAAGTTTATTGGAAGCCATTTATTATCTTGCGGCATCGCATTCACCCCACGCGACGAGCGACCGACAACTCATCAACTGGCGGACCGAAGATGAACCGTTACCGTTTGCGCGGCTGGCAGCCGAGGTCAACGGGCGCGGAGGGAGTTTTAACCGGATCGAGATGGCGCTAGTACTGGAACGGACACAGGATGGTGGACAGCGCTTTAAGAAAACCATCCGCATCAACGGGGTCGATAAGCGGGTGATGGATCTGGTCGGGTTGTTAGCGGTCGTGTTGTTCCTCCCACAAGATCTCTCATTAATCGAAGGCAGTCCATCCGAGCGCAGACGATTTATGGACAGCACACTGTCTCAAGTTGACCGTGATTATGTGCAGGCACTCACGGTATATGAGAAGGCACTCCCCCAACGAAATGCCCTCCTCAAACGGATTAGTGATGGACACGCCAGCCCGGATGAACTGCCCTATTGGAACCAGCAATTGGTGTCGTCGGGGAGCGTGATCATCGCGAACCGACAGCGATTCCTACGGGAACTGGAAGTGAGTGCGCAGGAAGCTCATCTTGATCTGACAGGCAAGAGAGAGACATTGACTTTACGCTACCAGCCCAACTTTTTACCGACGGCTGAGGGTGACGGGCAGATGTCATTCGATATGTTCGGCCTCGATTTGCACCGTGATTTGAGCGCGGAGCAGATCGCGCCCCAATTCGAGGAGCAACTGGTCAAGGAACAAAAAGAGTCGATTGACCGCGGGATGACTTTATGTGGGCCGCACAGGGATGAGCTGCGCCTAAACATCAACGGCAGGGACGCGGGCTTGTACGGGAGCCGAGGGCAAGCGCGGACGGCTGTGATGGCGCTCAAGCTGGCGGAACTGACATGGATGCGGGAGCGCATTGGTGAGTGGCCGATCCTCTTGTTGGATGAAGTAGTGGCCGAGCTGGATACCCACCGACGCGAATATCTGCTTGAGCGAATCAATGGGGCAACACAGACCGTATTGACCACGACTGATATGGATGTTTTCCCTCCGGCATTTGTGGAACGGGCGACGATCTGGGAAGTGGTTGATGGGCAAATCAATACAGACAATTCAGCCACCAGCAATAATACAGATCGTTAATAGAAATCCAAATCTTAATTATTTACGAACGGGATATTGATTCATAATTAATTACAACAACTATTAACAAAGAGGCGTATTATGCCTGTGCAACTCAGTTGGTACCTTGAACATCATGTCATTCAGATTATTAACAGCGGTACGATTACTGACCAAGATATGCTCGATGCTGACCAACCGATCATCGACTACTTCAACGAGAGTAACGTGCCATTGGTTCACCTGATTGTTGATAACAGCAATGCGAGCTATACACCGTCGGTTAAGGCAGTGACAAAGGCAAAGTTTCCTAAACATGCGAAGTGTGGATGGGTGTTATTGGTTGGTCCGGCGAACTCCTTTATGCGCTTCGTAAACGCGGTGGTTTCGAATGTCTTCAAGACGCGAAACCGGATGTTTGAAACTTTTGACGAAGCGTTGGACTTCTTGAATGATATGGACAGCAGCCTACCCCGGCTGCGAGACCGTGAACAAAGCACAACGGGTTAAGACACAGGCACGGCATGAATTTTTTGTAACAAGATCCTCAACATCTTAAGCTTTGGGTTCTTTGGTTCGTGCGATAATTAACAAATATTACACTAATCAAGGAATTATCATGCCTCTCCATTTAAGTTGGTATCTCGAAAATCGCGTTCTCTTAGTGGTTAATGAAGGCGAGAGTACCGATCAAGATATGTTTGAACTCGACAAGCTGACACTTGAGTACTTTGCACAAAGTGATGCCCCACAGATTCACATGATTATTGATACGACGAAAGATAAGTTCGCCCCATCGGCCAAAGCGGTTACACAAGTGAAATTCGCTAAACACCCCCAAATGGGTTGGACGGTTTTGATCGGCGCGACGAACGCATTCGAACGGTTCGTATTTGTGATTGGCAGTAATTTCTTCAACATGCGGTCGAAAATGTTGACCAACAGGGATGAAGCACTGCACTTTCTGAATAAAATCGACATCACACTCCCGCCTCTGAGCGATGACCTAGAACAGGCCAGTTAAACTCCCGATTGGCAACATTGGCAAAACACGGTTCATAACCACCTGATTTATGGCGATTTTGCCAATTAGACGGCGGGACGGTCGGTTGCAAACGCGGCAATTGTGGTCCGGAATGTCGGTTGCCAAGATTGCTAATTGTGGTGCTTAGGCATCAGTTCACAGACCAGACATTCCCCCCAAAACCAATTCTGATTCGGAACATTCGTCCACAGGACACTTCGTAGTCGGATTCTTCAGATTCAGAATCCGTTTTAGCGCAGGTTCCGAAGATTCATGGTTAAAGGTTAAAAGTAGTCATCAGTTTTAAGTTTCAAGTCTGAAGACTAAAGACTAAAGACATCAGATCAATTCATGACGTTCGCGTCAGGGAAGAGGATTTGCCAGCGGCAAATCCGTACAGGTCGTCGTATATGGGGAGTTGTTAAGGTGCGGCGAGGTAAGCGGGTTGGCAGCGTCAAACCTCTATGCCCCCATAGATATGATAGTGGATTGGGAGGGGGAAAGGGTGACCATTTGGAAAACCATTTTGTCACTGTTTTTGAGGGTTGGTGCTAACGGTTTTGAGGGAGGCAAAAGCAGTTGGTGTTGATGGGTGGTTAGAGATAGGTTTGTCGGGTTAACCGAAAGTAAACGTAGGAAATAGTTTCAAGCCTTAAGTTACAAGTCTCAAGTCAGTAGACTGACCATCCTAGAAATAGGTTATTATCGAGCAATAGTTTCATGACTGGGCAATAACGGTATGGCGTTCGCGCTCTGCCGCATAGCTGAGGCAAGCCAGAATATCTTCGTGAGTCAATGCGGGGAAATCCGACACGATTTCGTCTGGTGTCATGCCAGCAGCCAGATACGACAAGACATCGTAAACGGTGATTCGAAGTCCACGAATACAGGGTTTGCCCTTTCGTTTGCCGGGTTCGAGAGTAATGAAGTGTGTGTAATCAATCATCGGTTGATACCCATGCATTGATGAATTTTATAGAGTTTACCACAGTTAGGAGGCATGATACGCAAGGGCTTTAATGGACACTATATTAGGAAAACAATATTTGTAAATCAGAAAACTAAGAGCGGGCAATACGAAATCCCCTAAGGTAGCTCCAACTGAAAGGATTGATATTGAATAATTAATCCGGTAAGTAGGCCAAGTCTACACATTATCGTAGGAGGTATGAGAGGGCGCAATATAGCCCCGTATTCCAACTCGTGTAGTATTTAGCAGGCGGACACGTCATGCCGTGTCCCTACACATCATGGGAATTCATTTCAGAACCGCGTTGACAAGGGTATGTAGGAGTGTTAAGGTATAGGGAGTATTCACTGCAAGAAGGTGCGCCCACCGCCCGGATGCGACGCGCACAATGGGGGAAGCTGGTTGAAGTCCAGCGCTGTCCCGCAACGGTATGGAAGTTAATAGTCGATAGCCAGTAGTTCATAGAACCCCAACCCTCCCCCGCAAGCGAGGGAGTGAGTTAAGACACGATTCGGGGCATTCTAGAACTTAACGACCAAAGACTATAGATTTCTAAGCCCGATTACCCGCCTTCATTGCTCTCTCGAGTACCACCTTCGAGGCAAAGGGGGGTCGGGCATGGACATTCTCCACACATGCTCCCCGCTGACCAGCGGGTTTTTTGTTCCTAGGGACAAATGGCTGGTTAGGGGGCGATTTATTCTCCAATCCCATCCTCCTACGCAAGAAGCGCGGTATTTGAGCATCATTCTTTTTATGCTTCGAGGAGGAGCGCTCATGAAATCCCGTTTATTGGTGATGGTGTTATCGTTATTGGCAGCGGTTGGCGTGGTGATTCCGGTCGCCGCACAAGTGCCGGTTGCTAATCTGACAACGGAATGCGTCAAGACATTTGACGACAAGACTGATTATTTCCCTGAAAAAGTCACGGTAGAGGCCGCGTCAGGCTTCACGGTGGAGTATCGCAGCAATTATAAGGTGGTCACGGTTAAAACCCCGTGGCAGGGTGCTCAAGAGCCACTGGTGTATGTGCTGGTGCAATGTGGCACACCCGCGCCGGAAGTGTTGGGCATGAGCGACCGTGTGATCGAGGTGCCTGTGCAGAGCGTGGTTTCGCTCTCGACCTCGTTCCTGCCGCATCTGACCAGCCAAAACCTGTTGGATAAGGTAGTCGGGGTGGACACGGCGTTGTACAGCAGCAACGAGGCGGTCATCAAGGCAGTGGCAGATGGCAAAATCGCCGAAGTTGGTGGCGGTGGGGGTGGCACTGAGGTCAACGTGGAGAAGTTGATTGATCTGAAGCCGGGGCTGGTGTTATCGCAACGTTTTAGTGATGAGGACAAAGCGTATCCAGCGATGTTGCAGGCGGGACTGCCGGTGGTGATTGACGCGGATTTCCTCGATACAACACCGCTGGGTGTGGCGGAATGGGGCAAATTCATCAGCGTGTTTTTCAACACAGAAGGCATCGCACAACAGACATTTAGTGATGTGAATGCGCGTTACGAACAGGTGGCGACACTGGCAAAGAGTGTCAATAGCCGACCAAGTGTTTTCGTCAATACGCCATTCAGCGGGACGTGGTATATGCCGGGGGGCGCGAGCTATGTGGCAACGCTGCTGCGGGATGCGGGGGCGGCGTATGTGTGGGCGGATGATACGACTACGGGCAGCATCGCGCTGAGTCTTGAGGATGTGCTAGATAAGGCGGCGGATGCGGATTATTGGGTGAATATTTTCTCGACAAGTGCAGCGGATGTGCTGGCAGGTGACGAGCGGTTGGGTCAATTCGGGGCGTTCAAGAGTGGTCAGATGTATACCAATAACGCCCGTATGAATGCGAATGGTGGCAGTGATTATTATGAGGCTGGCTATGCGAATCCGGATGTGATCCTGAGTGATATGGTCAAGATTTTCCATCCACAGCTACTGCCGGATTACACGCTGTATTTTTACGCGCCATTGGGGAAGTAATTTTTGGTTGGTGATTGTTAGGGAAGATAGGTGGAGTGGTTGTGATCAAAGCTCCCCTATCTCCCCAGCCCTCTTTCCCCATTACATGGAGAAAGAGGGAGCAAAACATCAGCTAGCGATGGCTGGGCGCGGAAGGAGGCAGCATGCGGATTGTATCGTTATTGCCAAGCAGCACCGAGATTGTATGTGCGCTGGGGTTAGAAGCAAATCTAGTAGGACGATCACACGAGTGTGATTATCCGGCAGGTATCGAACGTTTACCCATCTTGACCGCACCGCGTTTTGATCCAACGGGGAGCAGTTCAGAGGTGGACGCGCGGGTAAAGGCGGTACTGCAAGAGACAGCATCGGTATACACGATTGATGCGGAGATGCTGGAACGGTTGCAACCGGATGTGGTGATCACACAAACCCAATGCGAGGTGTGTGCGGTGAGTTATGCCGAGGTGCAGCGGGTAGTGTGTGATCAACTGCATTCGTCAGCGGCGATTGTGGCACTGGAACCGAATTGGCTGGCGGATGTGTATGGTGACATTCAGCGAGTCGCGGAGGTGACCGGCGTCCCTGAACGAGGAACAGCGTTGGTCAACGAGATGCAAAGACGGGTGCGAGTTATCAGCGAACGGGCAGCAAACCTGCCCTATAAACGGGTGGTGACATTGGAATGGCTCGATCCGTTGATGTCGGCGGGAAACTGGATACCGGAATTGGTCGAGATAGCAGGCGCGGTTAATCTGTTTGGCGAGGCGGGAGTACATTCACCATGGTTGAGTTGGGATGAACTACAAGCGGCTGATCCGGATGTGATCGTGATCTTGCCGTGTGGCTATGACATCCCGAAGGCGCGGGAAGAATTACGTGTCTTGCAAAACCGACCAGAATGGTCAACGCTGCGCGCCGTGCAAAATCAACAGGTTTATGTGACGGATGGCAACCAGTATTTCAACCGACCGGGGCCGCGATTGGCAGAGTCGTTGGAGATATTGGCGGAGATTTTTCATCCTGACTCGTTCGATTACGGGCATGAGGGATACGGTTGGGAACGGTTGTGACGAGAACATTATAAGTATGACGAGAGAGTCACATTTATAGACCTTATTCTGTGCTAGGCTGATAAGAGCATGGACACAGGAGAACTACATTATGAAATCAACAAGTCGGATACTAGCATTACTGATCACGCTGTTATTGCTGCCCACAGTGGTGTTTGCAGGGAACGGCGGTGTAAGTGCGACGCGCATAGCACGATTGGCGAACGGTGTGAATATCACGCGGTGGTTCTGGTTGAACGATGACCAATCAGACAAGCATTACGAGACGTACATGAGCGATGCGCAAATACAGGCTATACGCGATGCAGGATTTACACACGTGCGGTTAGTGATTGAGCCGAAGCTGCTGCTCAACGAAGCTGATCCGGCAAAGCTAAACAGTAAGTTGGTCGGGTATATTGACGGGGCGATTGCACGATTCATAGCGCACGATTTGGCGGTGATCGTGGACATCCATGCGTGGGAGGATGCATTCAAGAAGCGCTTGATGAGCGATACATCTACGCAAGTAGATTTCGCGACCATGTGGCAAACGTTCGCGGGTCATCTGAGCACGACTGATCCAGACATGGTGTACCTGGAAGTGATGAACGAGCCATCACCGGAAACACCAGCGGATTGGCCGCCATTACAGGAAACATTTGTGAAGGCGATGCGAGCGGGTGCACCAGAACATACGATTATCGTAGGTGGGCCGAACTGGAACGGGATTGATGGGTTGTTGATTTTGAAGCCGTTGGATGACAGCAATATCGTCTACAACTTTCATTTCTATGACCCGTTCATCTTCACGCATCAAGGGGCGAGCTGGATAGATGATGTGATGGCGAGTTTGCGCGGCATCCCGTATCCATCCAGCGAGAGTCGATGTGGTGACCTGCCCGATTTTCATAATGCGACGGCAAATGGTTGGGCGGCTGATTATTGTACGAATACAACGTGGGATGCAGAGGTGTTGAAGGCACGCATCAAGCAAGCGGCAGATTGGGCGGCACAGTATGGCGTCCCGCTGACGGTAAATGAGTTCGGCGTGTATCCCCAAGTAGCGCCTTACCAAGATCGGTTGCAGTGGTTTATGGACGTTAAGAGTGCAGTCGAGGCATACGGCATCGGTTGGACGATATGGGGTTACGACGATGCGTTCGGACTGGGCGCACAAGGTGGTCGCAACATGGACAAGGGTGTGCTGGCGGCTTTAGGCATGAAGGCTTGATCAATCGATAGGTTATGGAAACAACACGAACTCCCAGTATGGCAACACCTTATCAACAGACACCGGCAATCCCTCGACTCAAGGCACACGCGCGAACCCGTCGCGGGTTGCTGCTGGTGCTGCTCGGATTGGTGGTGGGCGCATTCATCATGAGCCTCGTGGCGGGATCGGTGACGATTCCGTTGGGGGATATCCTCAAAATTCTGACGGGGGGTCAACCATCACGGGCAACATGGACGACGATTGTGGTGGACTTCCGCTTGCCCAAGGCGCTGACGGCGTTACTGGCGGGAGCGGCTCTCGGTGTGAGCGGGTTGCAGATGCAGACGTTATTCCGTAATCCGCTGGCTGATCCGTTTGTGCTGGGGGTGAGTTCGGGTGCAAGTCTGGGTGTGGCGCTGGTGGTATTGGGCGTGGGGACAACCGGATCGCTACTGTTGGCGGGATTGGGACTCACAGGCGACTTCGGTTTGACGGTAGCGGCTTTTATAGGGGCGGCGGTCACATTAGTGTTGGTGGTGAGCGTGGCCTCGCGGGTGCAAAGTGTGATGACACTACTCATCCTCGGTTTGATGTTCGGATATGCGACGAGCGCGATCGTCACGCTGTTGTTGTACTTCAGCCTGAATGACCGCATCAAGGCGTATATGAGTTGGACATTCGGGAGTTTCGGCGGGGTGACATGGGGGCAGATGCCGATATTCATCCCTGTGATTGTGGTGGGTATCGGGAGCGCTTTTCTGTTGAGCAAGCCGTTGAATGCGCTGCTGTTGGGCGAAGGTTATGCGCGGAGCATGGGAATGAATGTGCGGCGGTCGCGGTTGGTGATCATCACGAGTACGGCGCTGCTGGCGGGAACGGTGACAGCGTTTTGTGGGCCGATTGGTTTCTTGGGGCTGGCTGTGCCGCATCTGTGCCGCGCGATATTGGGCACATCGGATCATAAGTTGTTGATTCCGGCGACGGCGATGCTGGGGGCAACACTGGCACTGGTGGCGGATTTGATCGCCCAACTGCCGGGGAACCAACTGGTGCTGCCGTTGAACGCGGTGACGGCCTTAATCGGTGCGCCGGTGGTGATCTGGATTATCTTGCGGCGACGAAATTTACGGCAGACATTCGCGGGATAAAGGAAACGCAGACTTATCACAACGGCACGAAGAAATACAAAGCGTTTTTGTGGCCGCGTTTGGGCGTGGGAATGTTGCGGTCACATTTAGTTTGGGAACATAAGCTACTTTCGGTCACCGCATGAAGCAGATACACTTCAATCTTGTTCTTGAAAATAAAATGACCCAATAGGAGATTGATGATGCGCATTGGATTACAAATCCCATCCTTTAAATATCCCGGTGGAACGGCTGCAATCCGACCCAAATTAAAAGAAATCGTCACGACAGCAGAAGAAGCAGGTTTTTACAGCCTGTGGGTTATGGATCACTTCTATCAAATCAAGGGGTTATTCGGCGAGGCATATACCGATCCGATGTTGGAAGCCTATACCACACTCGGATATTTCGCTGGACTCACGGAGAAGGCGTATCTGGGCGTATTGGTCACAGGTGTTATTTATCGGCATCCTTCGGTGCTGATGAAAATGGTCAACACACTCGATATTCTTTCAGGTGGTCGCTCTTATCTCGGTATTGGGGCAGCGTGGTATGAAGAAGAAGCAATAGGCTACGGTATTCCATATCCATCAACCTCAGAGCGGTTTGAGCAATTGGAGGACAGCCTACAACTCGCGAAGGCTCTCTGGAGTGGAGATGAAACCTCGTTTGAGGGTAAACATTTCTCTGCTCCTGCAATCACCAACAATCCCCGCCCTCTCTCAAACCCACATCCACGCATCATGATCGGTGGTACAGGTCCGAACAAAACATTGCGCATGGTTGCACAATATGCCGATGCCTGCAATATTGGGGATTGGGTAGGCGCAGAAAACATGCAGAAAGCTGTCGACACCCTCAAAAAACACTGCGCGGATCTGGGACGTGATTACAACACCATCGAGAAAACGTCACTCTCTACCGTGCATCTTTCAGGCGAAGATACAGTAGGTAGCGTCATCAATCGCCTCAAAGCACTGGCGAAGATGGGATTTACACAGGCGATAATCAATATGCCGGATGTTTACAAGATTACGCCACTCGAAACCTTTGCAAAGGAAATCATCCCAGCGGTAAGTGATCTCTAAACAAACCCTATCGTCAATCCGTTGGATACTTTAATGTGTTCAATGGATTGGCTTTAACCAGCGTCAAAGCGTTTCGGACAGAAGAGAAGCCGTGTTAAGCAGAGAGCATGTTAATCGCCACTTCCAAGTGAAGGGGGCTTATGCTAAAATGCCTTCCGGCTTTTAGCCAAAATTTCACACGCCCGGACTTGAAGGTGTTGTCCTTCACAGGATTGCTTTCGGGGATGAACGGCGTGATTGTTAAACACCATACAGGAGAATAGTTCAATGCCTTCCAATGTAACGATGAAGGCCCTGCTGGAGACCGGTGTACACTTCGGGCATCGCACGCCCAAGTGGAACCCCCGCATGGAGCCCTATATTTTTACCGAACGTAACGGTATCCACATCATCGACCTGCAACAAACGCTGGTCAACATCAACAATTACTACGATCAAATTCGGGATCTGGTTTCCAAGGGCGGCACAGTGCTGTTCGTCGGAACCAAGCGCCAAGCACAGGAAACGATTGCAACCGAATCTGCACGCTGCGGTATGCCTTACGTGAACCATCGCTGGCTGGGCGGTACGCTGACCAATTGGCGCACCATCCGTGACCGGATTGAAACCCTGAAGAAGCTGGAAAAGCGCCGTGATGCTGGTGAATTCGACCTGCTGACCAAAAAAGAAGGTCTGGTTCTCACCCGTAAGATTGAGAAGCTGCAACTGCGTCTAGGTGGTATCCGCGACATGAAGAAGGTGCCTGACATGCTTCTGATTGTCGACACGGTACGCGAATCTACCGCTGTAAAAGAAGCTAACATCCTTCATGTACCGGTGCTGGCGCTGGCCGATACGAACTCTGATCCTCAGTCGATTGATTTCATTATCCCGGCCAATGATGATGCAGTTCGCGCGATCAAGCTGGTTATCAGCGCGTTTGCCGAAGCCGTGATTGAAGGTATGGCCATGCGTAAGGGTGATGACACCGATATGCAACAGGCGGTTTCGAAAGATACGGCTTACTTCTACGACAAAGATGCCGAAGAAGCACCGGACGAAGCGTACCTCGGTGCATCGACCATTGCCAAGATGCGCGATGCGAAACTTTTTGAAGATGAGACACCAGCAGAGGATGTTAAGTAGGACATGGCTATCACAGCACAAATGGTAAAAGACCTTCGTGAATCAACAGGCGCTGGCCCGTTGGATTGCAAGAAGGCACTCGAAGTCAATAACGGTGATGTGCAGAAGGCGGCTGACTGGCTGCGTGAAAAAGGCATCGCCAAGGCGGCCAAGAAGCTCGGCGCTGGCCGTACGATGAATGACGGTGTAATCGGCAGCTACATTCACCACGACAAGCGTCTTGCGGTTATCGTGGAAGTGAACTGCGAAACAGACTTCGTCGCCCGTACCGAGAAGTTCCAAGAATTTGCCCGTAACATGGCTATCCATGTTGCCAACTTGACGCCCAAGTACGTGCGCCGCGAAGAAGTTCCAGCGGAAGAAGTTGCCGCAGAACGCGAAATTCAAAAGCATCGCGCCATGAATGAAGGCAAGAAGCCCGAAGCCGTAATCGAAAAGATTGTGGACGGGCGTATGGAAAAGTTCTTCGAAGAAATCGTTCTGCTGGAGCAACCGTTCGTAAAGGACGACAGCAAGAAGATTTCGGCAATGCTGGCAGAGACTGTGGCTGAACTGGGCGAAAGCATCCAGATTAGCCGTTTTGCCCGCTTCAAGATTGGTGAAAGCGCCAATTCTGATGCCGAGTCGAACGAATAAGCGCACCAGCGCTATTCCTCGACTCATTCACCTGTTTTTGTATTCAGGGATTAGCGTTTGCTAGTCCCTTTTTTTTGTCTGTCGGAGGCGTAACCAAGTACATTCAGGGATACGCCGTAAGCACAATCACCCAAACGCATGGTCATATGAATATGGAGGTACAAGGCATGACCGATAACGAAAAGGCCCCACTGGCCTATCAACGTATTTTACTCAAGTTGAGCGGTGAAGCATTAGCGGGGCCGCAGGGATTTGGCATTGATCCATCCAGCGCAGCCTTTATTGCCGAAAAAATAAAAGTTA
Organism: Aggregatilineales bacterium; assembly: GCA_044227005.1. Classification (GTDB taxonomy): domain Bacteria; phylum Chloroflexota; class Anaerolineae; order Aggregatilineales; family Phototrophicaceae; genus CFX2. Next base: position 80,627 of record JBGAFZ010000009.1, on the reverse strand, counting down.
TTCATGAGCTGGGTATCCAGATTGGTATCGTGATCGGCGCGGGTAACTTGTGGCGCGGAAGCATCGGTGTCAGCCGAGGTATGGAACAAAGCACGGCTGATCATATGGGTATGATCGGGACGGTGATGAACGGGCTGGCGCTACAAGATGCGTTAGAACGAGCTGGCGTAAAGACCCGCGTACAAACGGCAGTCCAAATGAACGCGGTGGCTGAGCCATACATCCGGTTGCGGGCGATACGCCATATGGAAAAGGGACGCGTCGTGATCATCACCGGTGGGACGGGTAACCCGTACTTCACCACGGACACGGCAGCCGCTTTGCGCGCGATGGAAATGGACGCGAATATCGTCATCAAGGCGACCAAGGTGAACGGTGTTTATACGGCTGATCCGAAGAAAGATCCAACGGCTACACGCTTCGCGACCTTGAAGTATCACGAAGTGCTGGCGAACAAATACGAAGTTATGGATATGACAGCCTTTACATTGTGCCAAGAACATAACCTGCCAATCCTCGTCGTGGATTTCTGGGCAGAGGGTGATTTGTTCAAGGCGGTTCAGGGGAATACGTCCGTCGGGACGTTGATCTCGAATTAGGTTCGGGCGATAATTGGTTGGCGGAGACGGTAGCCAACCAATACACGAATCATCCCAAGAAAATCTCCGCAGGGCGTACATAAAATGCGCCCTGCTCTATTCCACGTTAGTTAGATTTGATGGCCTCGACAAATAAGGTGTGACCGATGGAATCGGGTGTTTGAGAGAATGCGCCGATGTCTATGGTCATGAGTTCGTTACCGGCTAATTCCCCATTCAATGTCATAACGCGATACCCCGTAATGCGGCCTTGATCGTCACGCAGGGTCAGTAATGCCCGTACTAGGCGTACTTGATCAGAAGTGGTGTTGCGCAAGGTTGCCGAGACGATATACGCGCCATTTTCAAAGCGCTGTTGTTCATCCTCAATTTGGAGGGCGATGCGGTTTTCGGTGGTGGCAATATCAGCGCTGCGAAGGGTTACGATGGCACTGGAATAGTCAAGCCAATTGGCTGTGAACAAGATGCGATAAGGGGCGCTGGCTCCAGTTGGTATGACACCTTGTTCGACGCCAACATCACCTTCGGCTAAGAGACTGCCATCACGACGCATTAGGCGAACATTCAAGAGGACACGATCGACAGGTTGCAGGATGTTGTTGGCGACCCAGCCCATACATAAGATGGTTTCGGTGGGGGATGGGTAACAGGTCGGGGACGGCAATTCGAGCGAGGCGGGTGTACTGGTGGGGAGAATAGGCGTACCGACGACATCGAACTGTGGATAGGGAATAACAATGGTTTTGTTGATGGGTAAGGCTAAAGGGTCTAATTCGGCGTTGGCGGTCTTTAATACCTCGAACGGTACCCCAAATTGGGCGGCAATTCCCAATAAGGTATCTCCTACTTGTATGGTGTAGTAGATGGGGGTGGGGGCACTCGCAGGGGAAGATTGGGGAATCATCGCCACAGCAGGGGGAGGCGATTCGGTTGGTATTCGCGCCATTAAGGTGACAGGTGGCAACTGAGTGGGGGAGAAGGTAGGAGCAGCATCATGGATTGTACTACACCCCACAACCAGAACACTCACACAACAGGTGAGCATCCGTCGCCAGCCCCAGTACCCCATCCGCGTGTATCCCTCGTTATCCCGCAAAGGGCATTCTTTATCCCACAGTATAGCCTTATTTGGCTTTCTATACTACGGAAATAAATGACGAATTCGGATGATTTGGTTAGGATATAGGTACTTCGCAAAAGGGGGCATCGATGGCAGTGGATACACGGTTAGAGGCGCGAGTCGGTGAGTTGATGATGGCTCGAAACTGGACATTGGGGACGGCTGAATCCTGTACGGGGGGATTGGTCATGCACCGGCTGACGAACGTGGCTGGCAGTTCAGCGTATATATTAGGTGGGGTGGTGGCGTACTCCAATCAGGTGAAACAAAGCCAACTGCAAGTGCGGCAAGGTACGTTGATGGCTTACGGGGCGGTCAGCGAACAGGTGGCGGAAGAGATGGCAACGGGATTGCGGGCGCTGCTGCATGTGGATGTCGCGATCAGCATCACAGGGATTGCAGGGCCAGGGGGCGGTACTGCCGAGAAACCAGTCGGGTTGACGTACATCGGGGTGGCAGGACCGAATGATGTGCTGGTGGTACGGCAGCATGTATGGAACGGTGACCGAGAAGCCGTCAAAGCGGCCAGCGCGGAAGCCGCACTGGCGTTGGTGCTCGAGGTTTTTGGAGCGCAGTAGCTAGGCGCCACACTCAGCAGCGGCACGCCAACCGGATTCGATAGCGCCGTGTACGGTTTGGGGGTTGCTGTCGTAGGCGGTAGCTTCTCCAGCGAAAAAGAGACGGTCTTCCTCGGAACGGGCGAGTTCGGGACGGGCGGATTCTTCACCGGGGGGAAGATGGGCATAACCACCACGGGCGAAAGCATCAAATGCCCACGAGACACGGCGCGAGTCGATAGCGGCTTTGCGAAGGTCGCGCTCGCCTGTACCTAAGAGCCAATTCAACTCGGTCAAGCCCCACGCGAGGGCGCGATTCTCTTCTTGCTCATCTAATATCTGGGCTTTTTCGGCAGTGGCAAAACAAGCGATGATGGCTACCCCATCCCGTCCATAGCCGGGGGTCCACCAACGAGAAGCCAAGCCTGTGTGCGCCATGAAGGTGAGTTCTGAGTCCCAGACGGGTTCGTGAAAAAGGTAGATTAACTTGGTGGCCGAGTCGGTACGGAAAGCACCGATAGCCTGTTGTTTTTCAGGACTAAGGGGCGGGTTAAAGCGGATTGATCCACGTGCAAGAATGCTGACAGGCACCGTGACAATACAACGGCGCGCCCGATAATCATCACGGGTGGTGACGACGGTTACGCCTGTGCTGCCCCAATTGACATCACGAACGGACGTATTGAGCTGGATGGGTAAGTCACGGCTATACCATTTGAGGAGTTCGCCGTAACCCTCTTTGATGCGAAATTCTTCCTTGCCGGCATGATCGGCACGCATCTCGCGGACGAGATCGGCACAGCTCAGTGTTTCGATGGAGGCGCAGTAGGTTTGCGCGAAAAGAACATCGGCAATCTTGAGGGCGTCTTCGTTCCAACCACGATCCCGCAGATATTGGGCTAAGGACACATCTGGTACGGGAGCGCGATCCGGTAGGGTTCGATAATGGGTAAAGAGGCCGGTAATGGTGGCACGGAGTTCGGTAGGCAGTTCGGCGATGGGCACGGCAGGACGGCTGTACTGCGCCCAACGGAGCTTGCCGTAACGATCAACAGGAATGGTGTGCAGACCAGCTTGTTTAACCAAGTCGTGAGTCACAGCGGTTTCGCCATGAATGAATTCCGCGCCGAACTCGGTGGGGGTATCGGCAAAATCATAACTGGTATGGATACGCCCGCCGATGCGGTCACGGGCTTCGATGATCAAAATCTTCTTGCCCGCATCGTGCAGCTTGCGACCTGCGGCTAATCCGGCTGCACCTGCCCCAATAATAATGACATCATAGTCATGATCGATCACTTTGTTTCCCCTTCGACCATAATACACATGGCGACCTGATGCCCCACAATGCGCATCTTGCCATCAACCATTGCCATGACGGGGCCATCAAACGGATCACGGGAGAGTACTTCGACATGGGCCTGAAGTTTGAAGCCCCGTTCCAAGATGTGTTGGAGCATTTGCGGGTCGTCGGCTTTGATACGCGAGACGACAGCGGGCGTATTCAACGGCCATTCGACTAAAGGCGTGATGATGCGGTTGACGATGGTGCCATCCGGTGCGGGAATGGGTTCGCCGTGCGGGTCAAGTTCAGGATCACCGAGCTTGAAGGCAACGGCTTCGACAAAGCGATCCGAGACGGCGTGTTCCAACTTCTCGGCTTCTTCGTGAACTTCGACAAGGGTATAGCCGAGTTCTTTGACGAGATAGAGTTCGATCAGGCGGTGACGCCGAATCATCTTGAGGGCGACGGATTCACCGGTTGAGGTGAGCAGCACGCCTTTGTAGCGTTCGTAGTCGATGAGGCCAGCCGTGACGAGGCGCTGCGCCATATCGGTCACGGAGGGGGCAGCAACCGCTAACCCTTCGGCAAGGGCATTGGTGGACACACGTTCTCCGCCCTGTTGGAGGCTATAAACGGCCTTCAGGAAATCCTGAACCGATTTTGACTGCGTGAGGTCGGATTTCTCCGGCGGCATTACTGAACCTTTCATAGGGAACGGATAACATCGTTATCATAGCACAAAGGGGGTGGTCTGAGTACAGAGGGGTAGATTTTTAAAGTTAACAGTCAAGAGTTTAGAGTTGACAGTCAATAGTTTGGAGTTGACAGCCAACAGTTTAGAGTTAACAGCCAACAGCTTGGAGTTAACAGCCAACAGCTTGGAGTTAACAGCCAACAGCTTGGAGTTGATAGATGGGAGAACAAGGCTATAGATGTTGCAGTTGTGAATAGTAGCCGCTGAAATTGCAGGCGGGAATGAGGGAGGTTGGCGCGCAATCGACACGAGAGGCTACGTGGAGGCTCGGTGAGTGCCGCTGAAACGACATAATTGCAGCGGTTGGCTCGCGTATGTCTGCCGCTGATGCAGTTCGGCGGGTGGCAGGGAGGTTGGCGCTGAAATGACATTGGCGGGTGTGTTTTTGGTGAGGTTTGGTGCAGTGGTGGTGTGTGATTATTTCATCGGTAAGACTACCCTAAGTGGTGGATGGTTAATTTAACCTACGTACCCCACCCCAAACCCCTCCCCAAAGCGTCAGGGAGGGGCTTTAAAGATCATTATGGACTATCGCCTCATTGGTTACCATCGTTTAGTATATAGTGTAGCACAAATTTTCTTATGCGGTGGTTAGAATGTGCAAACATTGAGGGGAAAAGTTGGCGGACACGGCATGCCGTGTCCCTACGCGATGCGATAAACGCCCCTTGTAATAGGGTGTTTAGTGTTAATAGATTGGTCTATTGTTATGATGTGTTATAAGTACAACATGATTAGTGGGTTATCAAAAGGCAAGCGAGAAAATGCGGAAGTCGATTCACCTGTTGTCCACAGTTATTAAGCCGCTTATCGTTACGTGCGGTGTGTTTTTGGTCAGCGTAGCAATTCTGAGTGTATTCAACCGCACCCTAACAGGACACGTGATTAATACCGTAGCCGGGATTTGGACGGGCATTGCGGGTACATTCATTATGCACCCCTATTTCGACCCGAAATCGTACAATTACAAACGCGTGCGGGACTTCAGAGGCCGGCGCAATAATCTATTCATCAAATCAATATTTTGGGGAATGGCTTTGTTCTTTATAGGCGGAGTGGTTGGTTCCGGTCATGTGTTTGGTATGGATTTCACAGGGCTGTGTCCTTCAACCAATACTGAAGCATGGCTGATAGAAGATATTCAAGGGAAGTTACACATTATTGTTGTTTGGGGGGCTATTTTTGGCATTTATCTACAGAGTTCTGTTGCATGGTATTATTTTTATGATTTTTATGACTCACGGCTGTTGGAAGGGTTTGCCTTCGTTTGTGGTTTCGGCTCCATTTTCTTTAGCTATCAATTTTCTGGTGTTTTCGGGTCATCCTATATTTTTGCATCTGTCATCTCAGCTATAGGCAGTACTATATGGCTAATGAGATTGAAACGAAATGCTGCAACTGATCCCACGACTCAACCCATTGCGGCGGAGAATGACTGGCGGTCAAGATACTCACAGATCTTGTTGAAGTATCTTGTCCCACAAATAGACCTGAAGCGGTTATATTTGTTCGTGTTTTCAGTTGGTTTGTTGATCATTCCAGTTGGTGCGTATTTATCAAACGCGATGACGGTCTGTACGCGCTAATCCCCGCTACCCTCTCAAGCTATCCAACAATATAGACTAGTTCTCGTGCGTTAGTCGGCGTGGGGGTTTGTGATCCACGGCCAGAGGGCGAGTTTGAGGCTGGTGAGTTGGAGGTTGGCATAGCCAGCGGGATCGGGCTGTGACCATGCGAGATAGAGGTAGAGGTCACGATCAACGATGAGGGTGGGTGCGCCGATGAGGTTGATCTGGGTAGCCAGATTCATGGGGCGGTAGGCGACGATGTGACCAGTGCGAAAGAAGATCAAGCCGATTTGCTGCCCAACCTGCGCGGCGATGGGCAAAATCGGGAATAGTCCAGCGGCTGGTTTCGCCCAACTGACGTTCAGGTTGCCCGCGCTGGCGGTAAAGACCACGCCGGAATTGAAGCCACTCCCCGGCTGATAAACACTGGTGGCGGGTGCGGTAAAGCTGGTATCTTCGGGAATGGCGATGCGCAGTTGTACGGGAGACTGCCATGATGGCGCAGCGGTGGGAGATGTTGTGAACCATGTTTCGCGGCGACCATCGGCGCGGGTGACATTCCAGAAGAGGTAGAGGTGGGTGGTATCCTGTGCGGCGTTGAACGATTCGAGGCGATCACCGGCATTGAGTTGAAGGCCTTCAACCACAGTGTGCGGGTTGACGAGCTGACCATCAATGAAACCGGCTTGCATGACAGCCGAATCGGTGGTGCGTAACCAGAAGAGTGACCATGTGCCATCGGTGTGCTGGAGTGCAGTCGGCCAATCGGCATAGGCGGCGATTTGATCTTTTTCGCTGAGACGCCAGCGGCCATCACCATCGACGTAATGAGCAACCAAGGCGGGTTCGCTGGCTAATCCAGCAGAGGCTATCGCCCAGACAGCACCCTGCCCAATGGGTAACAAGGTATAGCGGCGGGTGGCGGCGCGGGTAAGGATGGTCAATTCGCGGTCGCGTTCAAGGTTGGGTTTGAGTAAGGCGGTGAAGAGACGCGTTTCACCGTCCACATTAGAGTCCAGCCAGAAAAGGTGTTGGCGGTCAGCGCTGGCGGGTGCGAACTGCTGGGCATACGGACGAACGGGCAACGGTAAGCGAATGGGTTCATTCATGCCATCGGCGGTCACGGCGCGCAGGGCTTGAAAGACGCCGCTATCATCAGCACCGACCCACGCGGCGATCAAGCCGTTATTGGTGATGGCGAGTGCAGGGGCATCGGTTTGTTCAGCGCGAGCAAGGGTGATGACCGATCCCCATGCGGATTGGGGCAAGGGGGTTGGTGTGGGCGTGGCAGGTTGGCACGCGGCGAGCAGGAGGAGCGTACCGAGTAGCAAGTACTGAATGCCGAGTTTAAGGCGAAGGATATTCATAAAATCATTAGGGTGACGACATTAACTATACTTCGCGACAAAACTTAGCATCATCACGATATACAGTACTATGATTACCAAAATACCAATGATTATCCACTGGATTGAGTCGCATATCACGCCTCACTCTCTTATTATCCCAATACGGCGACTACTGCGTCGAGATGCGTGAGGGCTTGTTCGGCGAATTCCAGCACATCAAAGGCGACACGGATGGCAGGGCCTTTGCGGCTTTCTTTGAGCGAGAGTTCACCCTGCTTGGTGCGGCCTTTGGCGATGCGAATGATGCTACGCGCCTGCCCCAACTGCATACGAATGGCGAAGGTTTTATCTTCGCGTTCGGCGGCGAAGTCGGTATAGGTTTGCTGGATCGCGTGGATCAAGGTGGCATGCGGATCACGAGCGGGATCGTTGTTACGGGTGGCACGCAGGATTTCCAAGTCAACCAATAATTCACCCGCGTCGAGGGCGGCATCGCCACTGCGGCGGAATTTTTCGAGGTCGATGAGCTTGAAATCCACCTCGCCCTCGCCATCTTCACGGCGTTTCATGCGGCGTACCATGATGTTGCGTGAGTGCAGATCACCATGCATACAGGCGATGGGGAAGTTTTCGAGTTCGAGTTGGTGACGCACCAGACTACCGATGCGGTCGAGCATATCACGCTGGAGTTGGTTGGCGTATTTGAGCTTATCGTCGACATCCAAGAGGCGATTTTCGAGGATGTAGTTGAAGACACGGCGAATGTGCTGCTGCATGGGTTGGAGGTAAAGCTGCCAGAGCAAGCCTTCCTGTACATAGCGGCGGCTGTGACCATCGCCATGATGTACACGCAGGAGGAATGGGCCGAGTTCAGCGGTCAAGGCCTCGTAAATTTGTGGCACTTTGACGAGCGCGTCAGACAGGGTGCGGTAACGGTTCAAATCCGCCATGATGACGAAAGCGCGGCGACGTTCTGAATCGACATAGCTCGGCTGCGGAATGTTGACGAAGCAATCACGGATACCGGATGGCAAACGGGCATAGTTATCCCGTTCGAGATCGATCTCTTCAATCGGGCCGTACTTGACCACCAACGAGTCGGCATTGGGGATGTTGAGCTTAAAGGTATCATCCTCGGTTTGCATGGGGTTGGCAATGAAGGGATGAATACGCACGACGTTGCTATCGGACATGCCGAGGCGCAGCGGTTCAGGCGCTTTGTCGAGATCAACGCGAATCCAGTTTTTGAGGGCGCGGCGAATGCTCTCGGTGTCGGGCGGTTCAACGGGACGGGTTTGTTGGAGGGCGAGTTTGCGATGGAAGTACATGCCGACCCAGTTGATCAAGGGTTGACCGACGTAAGCACGGACGGATACCAGCGTGCGGCAGACGATCAAGAGATAATCGTAGGGGTTGGGGAACAGGATGCGTAAGGTATTCACTGCACCACTGCCGCTGAAGACATTCCACCAGAGTTCCATCGCGCGGCGTAAGACAGGCTCAATCTGCGGATAAGCCTCAACCATGGGCATCATGTTTTCGATGACATAGCAGGTGGAGATGATCATCTCGCGGAAAATTTCGCGGTGGTCGGCAATCTGGTCGGCGGTGAGTTGTCCACGCTGCATATTTTCGGCCAAGCTGCGCATATCCTGTGGTAAGCCCCAGAAGCCACCACTTTGTTCGGCGATGTTGATGAGCTTCTCGACGTACTTCTTTTGCTGGGTGGGCGTCAATTTGCTCTTGAGGTCGTAGCGCAGATGAAGCGCCAAGGCCAAGTCTTTATCACGGTGGTTGACTTCCACCATACGGGCTGCCCATTCGCGCAGGGTTTCCTCGGTCATGATGCCGTTGAGCACCTTCATATCCCGCGCCTGTGCCATAACTTTGATGGCCCAAAGCGTATCGAAGGCAGGCGCGCCACCGATGTCGAAGTAGTCATCAGCGGTACGTTGACGGGCAAGTTGTTCCAAGCGCGGCAGTACATAGGGACTGGCTGGACGCAAACTGAGCAAGGCTTCTAGCCGATTCATCTCGACCGGATCAATGCGTTTGTGCAGTTCACTGGGGAACGGGGAGGCGAACCAATCGGCGGCCTCGCGCAGTTCAAGTTGATCGGCCGCGAAACCATAGGCCAGCAGTGCGACGGTGTAATGCTGTGTCACACGGACGGCATTGGAGGAGACTTCTCCGCGTGCGTCCTGCGGCGGGCTGAGTACGAGTTCGGGGTGTTCGGCACGTGCCCGTAACAAGTCAAGCACGAGATCGCCAACGGTTTGTTCGAGTTCAGGCAGTTCAAATGGGGTCATAGGTGCGGTTATCTTTTGGTGGAAGTGATCTATAAGAAGCGGTAGGAGAATATTAAGTATTACGATATTTTAACAGATTTGGCATGAAATTTATAGAGCAGCGGAGAGAGGGAAAATCAGGATTTAACCGCCATGACGCCAAGTACGCCAAGTGATCGGTTCATCTGACTCCGGGATAGATTTAACCACAGAGACACTGAGATTTTGGAGAAAAACAAATTCAGATTTAACCGTCAAAGCGCCAAGGTGCTGTGCTACAATCGGTTGCAAGGGCTTTTGAATTTGAAGGTAAGGCATCATGACGACACAGGCAAATCTCGTCACCGAAAACACCATACGAGCGGGGTTGAAGGTCGCGCGTTTATTCGTGGCGTATGCGCCGTTCAATGTGGCGCGACGGTTGCAGACGGCGGCATTGTATCGCGTCAAGCTGCCTGCGCCAGTGAGCACAGAGCGCATCAGCCAACCAGCGGGCGAATGGTTCACGTCCAACGCAGCAAGTGAAACATCGCCTGTCATTTTGTATTTGCACGGCGGGGGGTTCGTGTTCCCACAAACACCACTGCACCGTAGTATGCTGGCAAAGTTGACGCATGATGTCAAAGGGCGCACGCTGATGATTGATTATCGGTTGGCACCTGAGCATCCGTTTCCAGCGGCGTTGGATGATTGTATGGCGGCGTACCAATATCTGCTTGATGAAGGGATTGCCCCGCAGCGCATTACGGTGATGGGTGATTCGGCAGGTGGTAATCTGGCGTTGGCGTTGATGGTGGCCGTGCGGGATAAGGGGATGCCGTTACCAAGCCTCGGCGTGAGTATTTCGGCGCCGACTGATTTGACACTTGAGAATCCGGCACATGGCTTACCGGATGACATTTTGCATCCACGTACGGTGGATCGCTTCACCACAGCTTATGTGGGCAGAGGTGATGCCCATAATCCGCTGATTTCGCCGCTTTTCGCTGACCTGCGAGGGTTACCGCCTCTATTGATGTATGCAGGTGGTATTGAAGCGCTAGCGAGCGATTCAGAGCGCTTTGCAAAGGCGGCTGAAGCAGCAGGCGTGGATGTGAAACTGCATATATATCCGCGCATGTGGCACGTGTGGCAACTCGCGCCGGATCTGCCACAAGCACGACAGTCATTGGACGAAATTACACAGGCTATACGGTCGGCGTGCAGTACGCCAGAAATCATGGTGTGATAGGCAACCAACCGTTTAACATGGGCATGGTGAAATAACAGCTAGGCTTTTTCGGTCGCTATGGGCACGCTGAAATAGACTCGTGCGCCACGCCGACCTCGCCTGCGTGGTTCTGCCCATATTTTCCCACGATGTAGTGTAAGGATACTCCGCGCTAAGGGCAAGCCTAAGCCGCTGCCTTCTAGCCGTGCAACCCGCGCATCACGCGTCCGATAGAATGGTTGGAAAATTAGCTCGGCGTCCTCGGCGGCAATCCCCTCGCCTTGATCTTCGACGGTGATCACCACACAGGGAAGAGTCACATCGGAAGGCGCACCAAATGGCAACTTATGCGTGCCATCGACAATTTGCGTCGAGATGCGAATCTGGCTATCGGGCGGTGCATGTTGGAAGGCGTTTCTGAGCAACAAAGTCAGTACACGGCTAATGTAATTGGTATCTATGAGTGCAGGTGGCAAATTAGACGCCAACTGAAGATCAATCCATTTGTGCTCTTTTGTACCCTGAACTTCAAAACCGATGGCGACCTGTTCTATTAGCTCAGCCAGATGGCTAGGACCAATATTCAGTTTGAGATCACCGACATCTGCACGGGTAATCTCGATGATGTCGGAGAAGAGTGTGTTCAATAACTGGGAGTTATCAAGGATGATCTCCAAGTAATCGCGCACAGCCGGTGTCAGGCTATCATTGAGTTCTTCCAGCATATACTGCGCGAAACCTTTGATGGAGGTGAGCGGCGTGCGCAGTTCATGTGACATACGGGAGACGAAATTGGCACGTAAACTGACGGCGGAATGATCATCCATGACATTATGAAAGACGAAAATTCGTCCGATGATACGTCCACCCTGCGTAACCGGCGTGTTATACCAACCAATGGTGGTGTGGTAGCCATCGGGATGAATCATGGCAAAATCGCCCCGTTGGGTCAGCGGATCGCGCATGCTGGTGGCAAGCCAATGCGTGGTTAAATTTTGACGCACTTCTTCAGGAAGTTGTAGCTTTTCGAGCAGTTGAGGCAAGGTCAAGCCCTGCGCACGTATTTGTGTGATACCGAATAAGTCGGTGAAGGCCTGATTAATGGTCAAGACGGATGTTTTAGTGGTATCGCCCGACATAGCACCTGCGCTGGGGAGCACCATTAACACGCCGTCCGTCATGGCTTCGAGCAAGGCCGCGCGCCCGCGCAACACATAATCTTCTTCCTGCTTCAAGACATGCGACATGGCTTTAAGGCCAAGGAATTCACTGATGGTTTGATACGTGCGTAGATCTTGCTGTGTGAATTCGTAATCCGGCTCAGTGCCAATCGTCATAATACCCAAGTTACGACCGCCCGATTCGAGCAAGAAGAGCGCCATCGAATGAACGCCTGCATTGCGAATGAAGCCGCGCACGAGTGGATCGAACATACCTTCAATAGCGCGTACGTCCGGAATGTGCCACATCTTACGTTCTTCAAGCTTTTGCACCAAGTCGGCATATTGATCAAGATAGAGGCGCATGCCAAGGCCGACACCGGGACCGAGTCGGTTTGACCAGACACCCTGCATATCGAGATAGGCATAAGGACCGTTAGGACGATCTTCGCGGCGCGGACCAAACAGGAGCATGGAACAAAAGCGTATTTGTGGCGACAGTAACTGTTCGCCAAATATGGTGATCAGATCCTGGGGTGTAGCCCCTTCGCCAACTTGACGGGCTAACTCTTGAACGGCACGCAGGGTGTTTTCGCAATCACTGCGATTCTGGTTTTGAAGCATGGCTTCAATGGCCGCAAAGTGATAGCGAATGCCGGGATGAGAGAGATGATCCACGGCTTTTGAGTGCGAAAGCAATACAAGCGCGCCTAACGGTTCATCATACAATCGGAATAATACAAACTGCGCCGATGCAAAAGTGGCATCCGGTAGTTCATCTTCTTTCAGTGTTACGCTCAGGTCACCCGTTGCGCAAAACTTTTCGACTGCATTCACCATTTGGGGATGGGGAGAGTTCGGTGTACTCGCTAACAAGACGGCTTCACGCAAGTCCTGACTGTATGCATATACGGCAACCGTATCAGCTAACATATCTTGCGCGAAGTTTTCTAAGACACGATTCAAGAGATCTGATAAACAGACCTCTTCGACCACGTGGTTGCGAGGGTTTTGGGTATCAGGAAACATCCTAATTCAGATTGCCACCAATTCTTTTTATAGTACAGATTATTCAATTCAAACGCGTCGTGTATTACTTGCCGTCAGCCTTGCTATCGGGCGGGCGGACAGTAAACATGTAGCCAATACCGCGTTCGGTTCGAATATAGTGCGGGTGATGCGAGTCTGACTCCAGCTTACGGCGCAGACGGTGCATATGAACACGCAGCGTGTCTTCATAGACATCTTCAGACGGCCACACGCGAGCGATTAACATGCGGTTTTCAACCACACGTCCGGCATTACGCATCAAGACATGGAGCAAAATAGACTCGGTAGGGGTCAGACTATAGCCCTTATTATTTAAGACTAACCGATTATGGGCAAAATCGACCTGCAAATGTTCGTCAATTTGTACAACCGGTTCACTTGCATAATCCAAACTGGGCATGCGTGCGAGAACGGCAGTTACACGGGCTTCTAGTTCGCGCAGTTCAAAGGGTTTGACGATGAAGTCTTCGGCGTAACGGCGCAACCCCTGCACAATGGTATCGGTATCGCTGGTCGAGGTCACAAAAATGATCGGGACATCGGCCATGGCTTTGAGCTTGCTGCTCAATTCGAAACCATGCATGGTGGGCAGAGACAAATCAATCAAGGCGATATGGGGTAATCCACGCTCTTTGATGTACTCCAGAGCGTCAGGGCCATCCATCACCGTGGTGACATCAAAGCCATGACCAGACATATAATCATTGATCAGTTTGCAGATATTCGAATCATCCTCAACGACAAGTACTTTTGTCTTGTTCATAGTTTGCTGACTCCATAAAATTTCGTCATATGTCGTAATGAATATACACTCATCGTAACATTATTACCATAGTTCATAGCTTGAGATTTCGCAATCTCAATTAAATCGAACACTAAATCTAACTGTATTGGGATAGAAACATAAAAGGCGTCTATGACGCCTTTTATACCATTCAGATAATAATCTGTGCAACAAACCAATCCGCATTTTGACTAGATTGGTTTGAGGACACGATCTCCGAGCTTCTTAGCGAGAATGACCGCGCCTTTTTGCTGAGTAACAATTTCTTGGACGGCTTCGCGCCATGCCGGAATCTTGATCTGCTCGACGTTCATGATCTCGTAGCCTTTTTGCTCGAAGGTATCCACCAGATCAAGGGCGACGGCTTGCGGCAGGAAGAAGAAGGCGACTTCGCTCTGAAGATCCTTGGAGGCAGCTTCGATGGCAACAATTAAGCCTTCGACCACAGGTTTAGCGGGGATTTTGGCAGCCAGATAAAACTCATCAACGCGGGTGATGAGGTTTTCAACCTGCCAACCCATAACGGCTAAAACACGGTCGGTTTGATCTTGTGCCAGCAAATAACTCTTTTGACCGAAGGCCATCATAATATCCATGCGAGTGATATTACGATTGGTGGTGGTGTTGATAAAGTTAGCGATGGCTTCGGCATTGGTCGGCATACCGCGCTTGACCGTCACATTGATGCTCACGGCTGAGGCAGCATCGGGCGGTGTCAGGCGTTGTGTCTGCCGGAGCGGTGGCTGTTGCGCAGCAGGTTGTTGCGGTGCAGCTTGTGGCGCAGCTTGTGGCGCAGCGGGACGCGGTTGCGCTTGCGGTACGGCTGGCGCAGCAGGGCGTGCTGGTTGAGGAGCAGCAGCTTGCGGTACGGCTGGTGCCGGCGCGGCAGGAGCACCCTGCAACTTACGGGCAATGTTGGCAAATCCAGCCTGAACTTGCTTCCATGTTTCTTCGATATTGCCATCGTTCTTAATGACGACTGTGGCTTTAGCCAGTTTTAGCGCCTGTGCATTCTGGGCAGTGATGCGCTGACGGGCTTCCGCCTCGGGCATCTTGCGCCGTTCAATCAAGCGCTTGTACTGGGTTTCGGGACTGGCATCCACGACCCAAATTTCATCAACGGCCTGACCGAGATCACCTTCTAGAAGTTTGATGGCTTCAATGACCACCACTTTTTGTGGCGCACGGCTGACCAATGCGGAAACAGCACCAGTGACGACCGGATGCACAATAGCTTCCAGACGGGCTAATGCTTCGGGGCTGGTGAATACAATATTCCCCAGCATGCCGCGGTTAATATTCTTATCCGCGTCCAGAATGAACTGTCCGAAAGTATCAATGATTGGCTTATAAGCAGGCGCGCCCGGAGCCATTGCCCGGTGCGAAAGACTATCCGCATCAATCGTATACGCCTCCAGATGTTGTAACATCTGGCGAACGACACTTTTCCCGGTGGCTATATTTCCCGTGAGGCCAATAACATATTTGTTCGCCCAACGACCCACGGCGTCCTCCCCTACTGCAGCAACAGATGAATGAATAACGTCAGAAACAACAACTTACTATATTTTAAGGGTTTATCTCGGTGCGGTCAAACCGAAAGCGTTGAGGTTACATCGAAGTCTGCATTTCTTCATGCAACCTAAGACGATTATCGGTTCAATGGCCTCAAAAAACACATGATCCCTTAACGAACGGTTCCCAAGTAGGTTGCGTCCGCCACACGAGTCAATTTGCCATCACTTAAATTTATTTTCCACGTGCCGTCTTGTTGACGACTTGTAAGCAGTATAGCACTGTTATCTTCTGTCCAGCTATGCGGCTCTACAAAAGTGGTGATCGGTTCGGTCAAGGCGGTTTGTGTTTTCAAATCCATATCAACCAACATGAAGACTGTTCGGACGTTTTGATCGGCACGTCCAAAGTTTTGTACCTGCGCCAACGCATAGACTGCCTGACGCCCATCCGGCGACACAATGACATCACCGGCCTGTGTATAGCCCCGAATGGGCTGCGCCGGAATGGTTTGTTCTACGCGCCCTGCTAAATTATAGATATGAAGATCAAAACCGCTCAAGTCCTGCGAGACACGCAATCTCAACAATGAGCCATCTCCAAAGCCCGCGCCACAAAAGCAACTGGGTTCATCGGGCAAGTATTCCCACTGACTGGTGGCAACATCCACGCCGATGAGTCCCGCATATTGAGGCATAGGGGTGAAGTCGGCAAAACCGTCCGGTTGGAAATCCATATAGAGGGTGGCGTAATCCGGACTGAAGGCGATGGGTAAGGCACGAATGGCATTGCGCGGTCCATCGGAAAGAATCTGGCGCACCTCAGTACCATCGATATTGGCGATGCTGGTCAAGGTGGTGAGGGTGGTGGGATTACCATCGGTCAACGTCCACGCGATTTTCTTGCCATCGGCGGAAAGCTGCCAATCAATACGGCGGGTTTCTGTACCCGGTTGGATGAAGGGGTGCTCCCCCGTTTCGCCATTGGGATAGGCCAGCATAACACGGTTGGCGATACGGTCGTAATAGAGCACTGCGCCAGAGACCAAGGTGTAGCGTTCACCACTGATGGTTACAGGGGTTTCGTCGCCAGTGATCACATCAACAAATGTGAGGGTATCAGCGCTGCCGGACTCGCCACGACGCAAAAAGACTTCCCACACATGGGTGGTGTTGGTGGCATCCTGTGCCGCAAGGGGCAACCCGAAAGCCAACACCAGCAGCACGATCAGAAAGCATAACCCGACAAGAACAGAACGCTTGGGCATGAGAGAAAAAGTAACTCACTTCTTAAAAATGACGGCGGTAGTCGCTGTTGAAACACAATTTCAGGATATACTTACATATTGTACTCGGATTTAGCTTACCATCAGCAAACTTTATCCAGAAATATATAGTCTGCATGTTATGCTAATCAGAGTATAAATACAACTTGAAGGACTGGTTTATGGCAGAGCAACTCACGTATTGTGAGGTACATCCCGACCGCGAAACCTCGCTGCGCTGTAACAAATGTGGACGCTTGATGTGTCCGGATTGCGCGGTATCGACTCCGGTGGGGTATCGGTGCAAGCAGTGTGTCCGCAAGCATGATGATAAATTCTTCACGGCAGAACCGAACGATTACATCATCATCGCGGCGATATGTGGTATTTTAAGTGCGATCAGTACGGCGATTGTCATGCAGATTAACATTCCGTCGCTGTTCCTGATCTTCATCGCTATTCCGTTGGGCGGCGGTATTGCCGAATTGGCGCTGCGAGTCACCAAACGGCGGCGTGGGCGACAAACGGCGAACATCGCCATCAGCGCGGTGATTATCGGTGGGCTTATAGGCGCTGCAATCCAATTGGTGATGCTGTTTGGTCAATTCCCGCCGCTTAATTTCGCGGTGCAGTACATCATTTCAGATTTCCGCGTTCCCATTTTGATCGGCATCATGGCGTTCTTCGTCTATGGTCGGTTTAGAGGGCGGGCGTAAAACAACAAAATGAGCTACTTGGTTTGTTTTTTCCAACCAAGTAGCCCTACAAGCGAAACGTTTGTGCTATATAATAGCGGTAAAAATATCGAACTCGATGAGCGGCTTATTGTTTCCCTAAACGGGCACGGTAAAACGGGTAAAAATGCTTGAAGAAATACGCATCCAAAATTTCGCAATTATCGACCGGCTTGAACTGACCTTTGATACCGGCTTTAATGTCATCACGGGTGAAACCGGTGCTGGTAAGTCGATCATCATTGATGCTGTCGATTTGCTGCTGGGCGGTAAAGCCGATGGCTCGTTTGTACGGGCTGGCGCGGATAAAGCCGTGGTCGAGGGAACATTCGCGCTGAACAAAACGGTTCGCGCCCAAGTCTTGCCGATTCTCAAGCGTGAGGAATTGGAAGGCGAGAGTGATGATTACGTCACACTGGCGCGGGAAGTTAAGAGCAATGGTCGTTCGGTCATCCGCATTAACGGAGTAACAGCGAATGCTGATGTGCTCAAAGCGGTGGCGATTTTGCTGGTGGATGTACACGGACAGAGCGAACATTTATCCCTGCTCAATCCCAAATCGCATATTGATCTGCTCGACCGTTACGCCGAGTTGACCGAGATGCGTCTGGCATTGGGGGCGCTGGTCGATAAGGTACATATCACCCGCCGTGAGATTAAACGACTGACGGAAGATGAAGCAGCGCTCAAGCGACGGGCGGATCAATTGCGCCATGAGGTCGAGGAAATTGATGCGGCGGCTTTGCAAGCGGGTGAAGAAGATGCTCTGCGTGCTGAACGTACTCGCATGGGCAACAGTGAACAACTGGCTAACTTGACAGTCGAAGCCTATGCCCTGCTGCATGGGGACGAAACCGGCGAACAACTGTCGGCGGTGGATCAACTCGGTCAGGTGTCGGTGCTGCTGGGTAAGCTCAGCCACATTGATCCTGATATGAAAGAAGACTCGGAGTTGGCGGACGAATTAGCCGAACAAGCTGAGGAATTGGCTCTGGTGCTGCGCAAGTATGCGGATCGTGTCGAATTCAACCCTGACCGCATGGAAGAAGTTGAAGAACGGCTGGAACTCGTCAATAAGCTGCGCCGCCGTTATGGGGCGACTATCGAAGCAGTTCTAGAACATGCCGAACGCGCCCGTACCGAGTTGGAAAGCATCGGTAACAGCGATGAACGACTGAAGGAACTGCGTGCCGAAGAAGAAAAACTGCTCAAGCTGATCGGTGAAGTGGCCGAGCGCGTGAGCAAAGTGCGCGTCATGATCGGGCAGAAGATGGGCGAACGGATCGTGGCTGAACTGGCTGATCTGCGCATGGAGAAGGCTCAATTTGAAGTATCCATCAAACGCAGCAAAGCGGATGATGGGTGTTATATCGGTGATAAGCGATTTGCTTTCACCCACACCGGCGTGGATGATGTCGAGTTTTTGATGAGTGCTAACCCCGGTGAACCGCTACGTCCGTTGGCGAAGGTGGCCTCGGGTGGTGAAACGGCGCGTATTATGCTGGCGCTCAAGCGTGTGTTGGCGGACGCTGACCAAACGCCTACGTTGATTTTTGACGAAATTGATACCGGTATCGGTGGACGTGTTGGCAGCGTGGTCGGTGAGAAACTTTGGGCACTGGCGGCGACGCATCAAGTAATGGTGGTCACGCACCTCGCCCAACTAGCCGGTTACGGCGATAAGCATTATCACGTCACCAAGCAGGTCAAAGGTGAGCGCACATCAACCATCGTGACAGCGCTCGATGACGAAGACCGCCGCATCGTGGAATTGGCCGCTATGCTTGGTACGGAAGGCGAAAGTGGCAAGCTAAGCGCACAAGCAATCCTCGCGCAAGCCGACTCGTATAAAGACGAACATAAGCCAAAAGCCAAAAAGGTCAAAGTCGATAAAGCGGGGTAAAATCACTGAACTAAACTGTTCTTAGGAAAGTGATTTTACGCGTATGAAAATTGAAGTTTATCGTGCACTGTGGGGCATGGAAGGCTCACTGGAGCATCAGTTTGAGCGCATCGCGGCGGCGGGCTACGATGGCGTGGAAGTCTGGCTGACCGATTCTCACTTTAACCGCAACACGGTTGTGCGTCTGTGCGAGCAATATGGGCTGCGCATAATCACCGCCGGTGCGATCCTCAACCGTAGCGATTTACTACCCACACTCCAATCCTTCAGCGATTATCATCCGGTCAAGATCAATGTCCAAAGTGGCATCGACTCGATGGACTTCGATGAGGGCAAGCGGTATGTCGAGGCCGCGATGGAAGCCGAGCAAAAAGTCGGCGTGACGGTCAACCAAGAGACTCATCGTGGCAAATTGCTGTATGCGCCATGGGTGGCAGCGGCCTATTTGAACGCATTTCCTGAGCTGCATATCACAGCCGATTACAGCCATTGGGTGAATGTCTGCGAACGTTTGCCGCTTGATTTGGCTGACGTGATGACGCTGGCAAATTCACGGGCGCGACATGTTCACGGACGCGTGGGGTATGAAGAAGGACCGCAAGTACCTGATCCATCCGCGCCGGAATACTCGGCGCAACTGGCATGGCACGAGGCACAGTGGAAAGCTATCCGTGATGCGCAACAGGCCAGCGGTGAGGCAACTATGACCTTCACGCCGGAATACGGGCCGCAACCGTATTTACATACGCTGCCACATACCAATGTTCCGGTCGCTAATCTGTGGGAGGTGTGCCTGTGGGCAGCCAACCGCGCCCGCACACAACTTTCGGCCTGATTAGGTTATTTTTGTTCTTAAAGAGGAGCCGTTTTATTCATGAGTCCAATTAAACAATCTATTTCGTGGTGGTGTTTTGTACCCGCAAAATTGACGCCACAAGCACTGGTGAAGGCTGCCGCTGAGATTGGGTACGCCGCAATTGAATTGGTCGAACCGGAAGATTACCAGATGATCAAAGATCATGGGCTGGCGATTGCTTCTATACGCGGTCACGAGTCGATTGTAGATGGGTTGAATCGCCGCGAAAACGGCAAGCGCATCGAAGCCGAATTGATCACCACTATTGAACGTGCGACCAAATGGAAGATTCCGAATGTGATCTGCTTCAGCGGTAACCGCAACGGTCAGGCGGATGCGTTGGGGGCAGAAATCAGCGCCGAGAATTTGCGGAAAGTGGCGAAAGTAGCCGAGGACGCGGGTGTGAATCTGGTCATCGAATTGCTCAATAGCAAGGTTGACCATCCCGATTATCAATGTGATACCACCGCGTGGGGGGTGAAGGTGTGCCAGATGGTGGATTCACCGCGCGTCAAGTTGTTGTACGACATTTACCACATGCAAATCATGGAAGGTGATGTGATCCGCACGATACGCGATTATCATCAATACTTCGCGCATTACCACACGGCAGGTAACCCAGGTCGTAATGAGATAGATGACAGCCAAGAACTTAACTACAGACCGATCATGCAAGCCATCGTGGCTACCGGCTATGATGGTTATGTTGGGCAGGAGTTCGTCCCGCTGGGCGAGCCTATCCAATCGCTCAAACAGGCGTTTGATCTGTGTAACGTGGGCTAATCCAAAACATATGCAGCAGGGGGCAAGTTCTTGTTGCTGATATACGGGGAGAAAATCACGATCTTCTCCCCATTACAGGCTTGCCCTAGCGTCGTTGTGTCAGTCTAAGTCAACCAGAGCAGGCAGCAACCGCGCTACGATAGCCTCCCGCGTTTGACGAAAAGCGGACAGGATGGTTTCTGCGTCACCGGTCACTTCAGCCGGATCAGGAAAGCCGATGTGAAGCCGCTTCCCTTGCCCTGACCATACGGGACAGTTCTCAGCGGCATCATCACATACCGTAATCACAGCATCAAAGGGCTGACCGATAAACGTGCTCAGATGCTTAGGATGACTGCCTTCGGTTTGAATGCCGATTTCCTCAAGCACCGCCAAAGCATTCGGATTCACGCGTGAGGCGGGTTGAGTTCCGGCACTATGTGCTTCCCAATAGTCGCCCATACGTGCGTTCACCAAAGCTTCTGCGAGCTGTGATCGCGCCGAATTGCCCGTACATAAAATCAAAACACGCCGTTTCGCTGCCATACTAGACGATCTTCTGTGCCGTCACGCGTGCACTGTAAATACGTGGCATGCCTGCCTTGACCTCGATGATACCCTCAGCGCTGCTCTTATCAACGACTTGAATATTGCTGAAACCTGCTTCGCGCATCATGCCAGTATAAGCGGCTACGTCAATCGCACCGGTCACACATTCCGCCCATTGTGCGGTATCTGCTCGCAGTTCAGCGCTGAAATCACCCTCAGTCACAATATCACTGACCGCAATCCGTCCTCCGGGCTTCAATACACGGAAAGCCTCGCGGAATACCGATTGCTTATCCGGTGATAGGTTAATCACGCAGTTGGACATGATCACGTCGATGGTGTTGTCCTGTACGGGCAAGGCTTCGATCTGCCCGCGCCGAAATTCGACGTTTTGCACACCCATTTTGAGCTTGTTGGAGTTGGCCTTTTCGAGCATGGCGGGAGTCATATCTACCCCGATAACGTACCCGTTTTCGCCCACCTGCCGCGCTGCCAAGAAACAGTCGATGCCGCCACCGCTACCGAGGTCGAGCACGGTTTCCCCGGCATGCAATCCCGCAATCGTGACCAGGTCGCCGCAACCCAACGAGATATTGGTAACATCGGCGGGCAATCCCACCAATAGGTTGCTGTCGTACAGTTGTGTGTTGCAACCACAATCCCCTCCATCAGGTCCGCAACATGAGGCGGATGTTCCACTGGCAATCGCTCCGTAGCGTTCCTTAACCACATCATGAATCTCGATTATTTCAGACATGACAAACTCCTCCATATAAAGACCTTAACCGGATGCTGAAAGCGTAGGCCAGCAACATAAACTGCGCTGGGTCTTCGCTCGAATACCCAAATAGTGTGTGGCATGCTTGACGACATGCTGTGCATCACGCCCGACACCGCGCAAGGTGGCTGATGCGAACGAGCGCATGTAATTTAGGCCGACGTAGCCTAAGCCTGTGACAGTGGTACTGATACCGCCATCATGCAAGGGATCGCCGGAATCGCTTAGAGCGCCTGTCGAGGCCAAGAAGTCCACATTCGACCTGAAGCCAGTCGCAAATATCACCGCGTCGATGGCTTCTTCTTGGCCATCATCCCAGCGGACACCCTGTTGGGTGAAGGTTGTAAACATGGAGCGTGTCACTGGTTTGCCCGACTTCACAGCCTGTTGATAAATACCTGCATCTAACACATGTGGCTCGGCAGGAAGCTTACGCGGCTTGCGATCATCAATACCAATGAGCTTAATCCAGAAGTGAAAATCTTGTCCTAAGAACCGTTGCCGCATAAAGCGCAGCGGATGACGGGTAGCCAAGGTCACATGGGCAACCTGTGCCAGTTCAGCAGCAATCTGCACAGCAGAATTGCCACCACCGACCACAATCACGCGCTTGCCGATATAGGCATCCGGCGAACGATAGACTGACGAATGAATGATCTCTCCAGCAAACAGGGATTGGTTTGTGATCGTTGGCATTTTGGGGCGGCTGAATGAACCGGTTGCAGCGATCATGTATCGCGCGGTGAAGGTGCGCCCACCGCTTGCGAGAACCTCAAAAAGATCACCCTGTTTCGTCACCGATTCAACCCGTGTGCCAGTGATGACCGGCAAATGAAAGTGCGCGGCAAAGGTTGTCAAATAGGCGATAACCTCATCGCGCGTTGGGTAGTGATCCGCAGCACCGGGAAACGGCATCCCCGGCAATGACGAATAGCGCGCCGGAGAAAATAAACGCAGGCTGTCGTAATACGAAGGCCATGAACCTGCTGGATGATCACTCGCCTCCAAAATGACAAAATTCACACCTGCTTGCTTGAGGTGATAGCCTGCTGCTAAGCCTGCTTGCCCTGCACCGATCACGATTACGTCCAACATGATTCTGTCACTTCCCCAAATGTATCGACACTTGTCAATATATCATGTTAAAAAAAAGCCATTCAGGCTTATATGATTCGACTATTTCAACAGTACTGAATATACCGGATGAATGAAGTCAACATAAAACCATTATATCGACATTCATCAATATGTCAAGCACCTCATTTCGCGGCACTATTTTTGTTGCTCCAATTGCGTTATAAATTCACACCCTAGTCGGTTTATCAACTCGTGGAATAGGCTATGACTTCATCTAAATTAACTATACTCGTCACGTCTTATCTCGAACCTGAATTCGTGGATCAAATTCGCCGCGAAGTACCAGAGGTAGAAGTCATCAATCGACCGGACTTGTTGGGCAAACCGCGTTACATCGCCGACCACAGCGCACCAGTCAACCGCACGCCTGAACAAGAAGCCGAGTGGCAATCATTACTGGCACAGGCCGATATTCTGTTTGACTTCGACCACACTCACGCCAAAGAGTTGCCGCAACTGACACCCAAGCTCAAGTGGATACAAGCCACCAGCGCGGGGATTGGTCAATTCGTCAAGAAAATGGGTTATGACCGTACCAACTGGATTATGACGACCGCCAGCGGGGTACACGCCCGACCCTTAGCTGAATTCGTCATCATGTCGATGTTGTATTTCGCACGTAACTTTGAATACCTGCAACGCGAAAAAGCCGCCCATCATTGGGCACGTAACGCCACCAGCGAATTGGCTGGCAAAACACTGGCGATTATCGGCCTCGGCAAAATCGGGCGTGAAGCTGCGCGCCTCGCCAAAGCCTTTGACCTGCGTGTGATCGGCAACCGGCGCGTCATTACTGATAGCACCATGCCCAATGTGGACGAACTCTATCCACCGGGCGAACTCACACCGTTGCTGACACAAGCGAATTATTTGCTGTTGTGCTGCCCGCATACCCCCGAAACCGAAGGCTTGATCGGCGCGGCACAGATCGCCCAACTGCCCAAAGGCGCGGTTATCATCAACATCGCACGTGGCGCGGTACTTAACCAACCTGCCCTGACCGAAGCCCTGCGCAATGGTCATTTGCGTGGCGCATCACTGGATGTCTTCGCCACCGAACCGCTGCCGACTGATGATCCCCTGTGGGACTTGGAGAATGTCATCATCAATCCGCACTCGGCCAGCACCGCCGATACTGAAAACGCCAAAATCACGTGTCTTTTTTGCGACAACCTCAAGCACTATTTAGCGGGTGAACCGCTGCAAAACGTGTTGGATGTTGAACGCTACTATTGATTGGAACGAACCATGCTACCAAGGATACATCTGGCCGTCGATAACTGCTTCGCATCCAAACGGTGGACGAAGCCGGCTGAGTGGATGCAAATCGCCTACGATGCGGGGATTACCTGCATTGAAGCCAGCGCTGACAACGAGTCTGATCCGCTTTACAACACGCCCGACACACTCAGTAGTTGGCTAGATGATGTCCAAGAGGCCTCCGCAAAAATCGGCGGCAAGGTCGTTAATCTGTACTCAGGGCATGGCACATACGCCACACTGGGACTCGCGCATACGGATGTGCGAGTCCGTGACCACATCCAACATCACTGGCTCGAACCGATGATTCGCAGCGCGGCCTCGTTGGGTGCTGGATTGGGTTTCTTTTGCCATGCCTTCTCGCAATCCGTACTGGCTGATCCCCAACGTTATGCCACTGCTACAGCCGATTTGTATACACGACTAGCAGAATTAGCGGTTGTCGCGGCGTCTGATAATGTGACAATCTCGGTCGAGCAGATGTACAGCCCCCATCAAATCCCGTGGACGGTCAGTGGTTCGCAGCAATTGCTACAGGATGTCTATAAGCTTCACCAAGCGCCGTTATATCTGACGTTGGATACTGGTCATCAAATCGGGCAGCGCCGCCACCTGACTCCTCAACCCGCAGACATCCAAGCGTATGTCACGGCAGTCAACAACGGTCAACGTCCACCGGCTGTGTGGCTTGGGCCGGTGCTATTCGGTGATGATGCTAAGCTGACGGTCGATGGTCTGACCGAATATGTCCAAGAGCGTCCATACCTGTTCGCAACGGATGCCGACGGTAATTTGTATCATTGGCTGCGGACATTGGGTTGTTACTCACCCATCATCCATTTGCAACAAACCGATGGCAGCGCCTCGGCACATCGTCCCTTCACGGATGCCACCAACCGCACCGGCATCGTTGATCCGATCAAGGTGTTGACCGCCATTCGCGAGTCCTACTCAACAGCCGACACCAGCTATCCACCGCCCTGCACAGATCTATACCTGACGCTGGAAGTGTTCAGTGGAACCGCCGAACATCCTGCCCAAATTCTCGCCAACATCCGCGAGTCGGCGGCCTATTGGCGTCAGTTCATCCCGCAGGACGGATTGCCGTTGGATACCCTTCTCGCCTAACTTTGACAGCCTCCCAGAATTCCCATAGACTGCTGGTAATGGGATTCATAGGGAGGTTTGTAGATGACGCATATCTATTTCATCCGCCACGCTGCCAATACAGATGGGCTTGTCGATGGCAAAATGACAGACCTCGGTTTGTCGCCGGAAGGCATCAGCCAAGCCGAACGCTTACGGGATCGGCTCGCCAGCAGCGGCGAGATCAAACCTGATGTGGTCATCGCCAGTTCAGAGCGTCGTGCCCATGAAACCGCCGCGATTCTGGAAACTGCGTTCGGGTTGACCGCCCTACTGGATGACGATGTAGTGGAATGGAAAAGTGATGACGGCAGCATCGAATCCGAGGAATTCATGCGGCGTTGGAACGCAGTCCCCAAGTTGCAAAAGCCCTATTACCATTGGATTGAAGGCTTCGAAAACCGGATGGAATTCTCGTTGCGGGTGCATCAAGCCATCAACCGCATCCTACAAGAGCACGAGGGGAAAACGATCGTCGTAGTGACGCATGGCGCGTTTATCCAGATGTCGTTTATGTATTTCTTCGGCTATGGTGAAGCCAACCTCGACCGTGCCATGCCCGAAATCCGGCGCACTTCGATCACCCATTGGTATAAAAACGCGGGGGAAGAACGTTGGAATCTCGAACGCACCAACGATTGCCATCATCTAGCGGACTAATATCAGGGATAACGCATCACAACACGTCCGTTAGGTTGCCTTGAAGCACCGTATCAGCGGACGCTTTGGATTGTTCATAGGTGGGGCGATTGCGGAAGATCAGCACCACACATATAGCGGTAATCATCACACCAACCGCGACGATCTGCATCAGAAAGCCGAAGCCGTGTCCCGCCCGTAAAAATCCACTGAAGGTGGTGGCTATAAACCAACCCACATTCCACACTACCAAGCCAATGCCACTTGCCATATTGTGGGCTTCTTCAGGCAGGGCGGCCATAACCAATGGTTGAAACAACGGTTGCATGGCGTTCCGTGCGGATGCTGCGATCACATAGGCCACGACACTTAAGGCCAAAGTCGGCGCGATACTCAAGCCGAAAAAGGCCACAGCCGCCACCGTCAGTACGATGAACAACGCCTCTGCACGACCATAACGTTTATCCAATACCGGATTGATCAGCGGCACCACACCCATCCCGATCCAACCAATTCCCAATATGATCCCGACCACCTCATCACCGATTTTGAAGGTGTCGCGAAAGAACAGGTTATAAAACGGAAAGGTGAGTCCACCTGTAAAACCAAAGAAAATCATGGGGACAGCGAACAGTATCAGCAAGCGCCACGGCATACGGCTGAAGGTTCCGGTTTTGGCTTTGGTCTCAAGGTTGGCTGATTGCATGTCCTTGACCAGCATCAGCGGAAATAGGCTGCTGAGCATGACCACCAACCCAATCGCTAAAGTCGTGCTGTAGGCCAATGGGGTTTGTGCCGCGTGGTGCAAATCGAGACCAGTTTGCGGCCAAAAGCGCACGACAACCGCTGGCAAATAACCACCTAAAAAGCTGCCTGCCGCAGTTGCCACCATCGTGATGATGTTGTGATAGGAGAATAAAAAGGGCTGTTCATCGCGCGATACCAACGCGCCAATAAACGGATTGATCGCCACCTGCTGCGACCCGTAAAAGGTTCCCAACAAGAAACGGCTCAATCCTAAAACCGGCAGCGCAGGCCACAATAACGGTAGCACCAACGCCACGCCCATGCCGATTGTGGAGTACCAGATCACCCGATAAGCACCTAATCGGCTGGCAATTA
Source organism: Aggregatilineales bacterium (assembly GCA_044227005.1). Taxonomy (GTDB): domain Bacteria; phylum Chloroflexota; class Anaerolineae; order Aggregatilineales; family Phototrophicaceae; genus CFX2. Next base: position 53,238 of record JBGAFZ010000009.1, on the reverse strand, counting down.
ACCCCGCCGGTATGCTGATTAAGAGTCCGCCGATGCGCGGGAAGGATTGCAGCACGCCGATGGTTTCGGGCGAATGACCGAGGCTGGTGAAATAAAAGTTTAAGATGACATCGGTAATGCCAAATAACCCGATCTGAAAAATCGAGCTGTATACCAAGAACAACGTCACCTGGCGGTTAGAGACTGGCTTCAGTACCCGCCTTAATTGATGCATACCCTGACCTTATCCAGAAATACCTGAGTCACAGAATTCAGATCGCAAAGTGTACCTGATTTCTGCATGACCATTCGTACCATCGTCAGTCCAATGGCACAGGCTATATAAGCAAGTGTCGTGCTGCGTCACTTCTGCGGTACAATTCCCTGCATATATCCATCGGTTAGTCGAAAGTCTAAACAATGTCCAACACCTTGTTATTTATTGGCACCTATACCATACCACTGCCCCATGTTCCAACCGCCCACGCTGAGGGGATTTATAGCTATGGCTTTGATCCCACCTCCGGAAAGATCAGCTACTTGAGCGTCAAGAAAGGCATCGACAACCCTACCTACGTCACTGTGGACGGCAGCGGTCAACATGTGTACGCCGTTAAAGAGTTGGAAGACGGACGCGCGAATACCTGCTGTGCCTTTAGCGTCAATCGGGAAAGTGGCGAACTCAGTTTGATTAACGAGCAGCCAACCTTGGGCAATGCCAGTTGTTACGTGACGCTTGATCACAGCGGGAAGTATGTGCTGGTGGCAAATTACACCAACGGTAAAACGTGGGTGATGTTACCCATACGCCCAGACGGAGGGGTCGAGGCGGTGAGCGATTCAGCTGAGCATCAGGGGAGTAGTATCAACAAAGAACGCCAAGAAAGATCACACGGGCATTGTGTAGCAGTTGATCCGAGCAACACCTATGTGTTCGTGGCCGATTTGGGCATCGATCAACTGGTACGTTACCGGCTGGACAGTGCCAACGGTAAATTGATTCCCGCCTACGAGGGCAGCGTGAAATTAGCAGCAGGATCAGGGCCGCGTCATTTCGTGTTCCATCCCAACGGCAAGTTTGTATACGTAGTGTGTGAACTAACGGCCAGCGTGGTCGCCTTGAGTTATGATGCTGCCAGCGGAACTATGCAGACCTTACAAACACTTTCCACCTTACCTGAAGGATACAGTGGACAAATGTGGTCGGCGGCCATCCGTATAACACCGGATGGGCGATTCCTGTACACCTCGAATCGTGGGCACGACAGTATTGCCATGTATGCAGTGGATGGGCAATCCGGCACATTGTCCTCGCTCGGATATCAGTCCACGCTGGGCAAAGTACCGCGCGATTTCAATATCGACCCCACCGGACAATGGTTACTAGCGGCTAATCAAGCCACAGATACAATCGTCACCTTCAAGATCAACCCGACAAGCGGTGTCTTGGAAGAAACCGGAATTGTGTCCGAAGTGGCAACACCAGTTAGTCTGGCGTTTTCGACGCGATAGCAACCCGCCGAACACTACAGAAGGTCTACTTTTTCTTGCGTGATTTTTGCGCGGCCTTCTGTAGATTCTCGGCAGCCCTATACTGGACGATGCGGCTGATCAAGTCCAACGGCATGGGTTGGTCAAGCGGAAACTGCACCGAACCTTTTGCACCGTTGTACACAGCCAATTCGTCCTTGAAAGCCTCGATACCGCGCGGTGCGGGATAAAAGCCGATGTGATTTTTGAAGGCTGCGAAATGTACCAGATTGCCTTCTAGGAAAAAGGTGGGCATCTGGTAACTGATCTTTTCGGTGGCATCCGGCGCGGCAGCTTTGATGGTCGCCCGTACTTCCTGCAACAACTTTTGGATTGCTTGTGGGAAGGTGGCGATGTACTCGTCAATCGTCGTGAAGCCTGCTTTTTCGCTGTCCATAAACACTCCTCATGTGGTGATAAAAGAAGTGTAGTCCGGTTTTGAAAGTCAGGCCACCGAGCAAATCAGCGCGGCGTTCTTACATGTCGATTGGGTTATGAGACACAATAGTTCATTCTGGGTAAACATCCAAAACGATATTCCCCTTCTATAAGTAGTCGATTGTGTTCTACAATATAGTTCTCAACCAAACATAAAATCATGTAGAAGTAAAACAATGACCAGAACTCCCAAAATTATTGGTGAAGGTTTAGGGTTTGACGATGTGCTGCTGGTTCCACAGCGCTCATCTATCCGATCCCGTTTCAGTGGTGAGATCGACACCAGCGCACGTGTCGCACGGGGCGCGCCAGCGATCCACATTCCAATCATATCCGCCAACATGGATACGGTCACTGATTGGCGTATGGCAACCACCATGTCACTCTTGGGCGGTTTTGGCGTCCTACACCGCTTCATGAGCGTTGAAGATCAGGTCAATGAAGTCCGCAAAGTCAAAGAACGCATGCGGGTGATGGAAGAACATCCGCCCGTGATTCCCAGCACCGCCACCATTCGTGATGCGCGTCATTTGCTCAAGCAGCGCGAACGCGGTTATGTGATCGTGTATGATGGCGGCAGTTACGATGGCAACTTCATCGGCATCGCAACCCCGCGTGATTTCGAAGCCGGAACACCAGATACGCCACTCAATCTGATTATGACTCCGCGTGAGCGTATTGCGACCGTAGCCGTCGGCACAGATCGCGAACAAGCTGTAGCCGAAATGCATAAATATCGCGTCGAGAAAATGCCGGTGGTGGATGCTGAAGGCAAGCTGGTGGGCGTCTATACCATCAAAGACCACAAGTATTATCATCAGTATCCACAGGCATCGCTGGATAGCAAAGGGCGGCTATTGGTGGGTGCGGCCATCGGTGTGCAGGATGGCGACATCGAGCGCGCGCTGGCACTGGTAGAAGCCGGTGTTGATGTGCTGGTGCTGGATATCGCCCACGGTGAATTGGATTACACGCAAGAAATTCTCCACCGGCTGAAAATCACCGAGCGCGTCACGACTCCGGTCATTGCCGGAAACGTCGCCACCATCGACGGGGCGCGATATGTGCGTGACAGCGGCGCAGATGGTGTCAAGGTGGGCGTGGGGCCGGGATACGTATGCGAAACCCGCGATGTAGCCGGTGTCGGTGTGCCGCAAATCACCGCTATCATGAACGCGGCAGAAGCCTATAAGAATGACCACGACCGTATTCCGATCATCAGTGACGGTGGCATCCGCAAGCCGGGGGATGTGTCCAAAGCGATCGCTGCCGGTGCCGATACCATCATGGTCGGTTCACTGTTCGCGGGTACCGAAGAAAGCCCCGGTGAACCAGTCGAGCAGGACGGCATCCTCAAAAAGATGGTACGCGGGATGGCCTCGGCAACGGCCTTTGAGAAGCGTCTGGCGCTGGGTTCAACCACAACCAATCTTGAAGATTATGTTCCCGAAGGCCGCACGACCTTCACCCCGTATAAGGGCAAGGCCAGCAAAGTGGTTAAGAAACTGCGCGGCGGGTTGTTATCCGGCATGAGCTACAGCAACGCGCGTACTATTGCCGAGATGCACGAACGGGCGCAGTTCATCATTATGAAGAACCCCGGTGGACCGGAACAACGCCGTCCGTTGCAGACGTAGGAATTCAGTTAAACCGCAGAGGGGCGTAGAACAAACAGAGAGAAAGCCAAGAGGGAGCAACGATGCTCCCTTTTGATTCATGATGGATATGATTACAGGATTTGGCTGAGGAACAGTTTGGTGCGGGGGTGTTGGGCGGCCTCGAAGAAGTTTTCCGGCGTGCCCTGCTCGACGATACGCCCCTGATCAAAGAAGATAATCCGGTCTGCGACTTCGCGGGCGAAACCCATTTCGTGCGTGACGACGATCATGGTCATACCGCTGAGCGCCAGTTCTTTCATGACGTCCAGCACTTCTTTAATCATTTCAGGGTCAAGCGCCGAGGTTGGTTCATCGAACAGCATGATTTTCGGTTCCATCGCCAAGGCACGGGCAATCGCGACGCGCTGCTGCTGTCCACCGGATAACTGACCGGGATATTTGTTGGCTTGTTCAGGAATACCGACGCGAATGAGCAATTCCTTGGCCTTGGCCTCGGCCTTATCCTTCGACCAACCGCGCACTTTCATCGGTGCAAGCGTGATATTTTCGGCGACGGTTTTGTGCGGGAACAGATTAAACTGCTGGAACACCATGCCGATTTCACGACGGATCGCCGCGATATTGCGGACATCGTTGCCTAATTCGATGCCATCCACCATGATTTTACCGGATTGGTGTTCTTCGAGGCGGTTGATACAACGAATGAAGGTGGACTTTCCCGAACCGGACGGCCCGATGACCACCACCACTTCACGCGGGGCAATATCAACGGTTATGTCACGCAGTACGTGAAATTCACCAAACCATTTATTCACATCTTTGCAATGAATAATCGGTTCACCGGATGCGGAAACAGCATTGTTAGATTCTGCCATGATTATTGAGCCTCGTTAAAAAGTACCTATTAAATACTGCCAGTTCAGACTGCTAAATTTGCGTCTTGATGGCTTGTCCCGCGCCGGTCGACTCGATGCGACGGCTGATGGCAGCCATGATATAGCTAAAAATGAAATAGAAAATCGCGATGAAGGCAAAAGTCTCGCGGCGCAGACCCAAAAACTCGGTTTGGGCAACGATGTTTTGCGCCATGCCCGTTAAATCGAGCAAGCCGACAATCGCCACCAGTGACGTATCCTTGAACATGCCGACGAAGTTACCCATCATGGGTGGGATGACCAAGCGCAGTGCCTGGGGTAAGGTAATGAAAAAGGTGACTTGCAGACCATTTAAGCCGAGCGCTTTAGCCGCTTCATCCTGTCCACTTGGGATGGCTTGTAGGCCACCGCGCACCACTTCGGCATTATAAGCTGCCGAGAATAAAACAGTCGCGATCATGGCACGGAACGCACCGGGAAAGCTGGAGAGCGCCGGATTAATCAGCGGGATGAGCAATTGCGCCATGAACAACACGGTAATGAATGGGATACCGCGCAGCAACTCGATGTAGATGGTACTGACGATACTCACAACTGGCATTTTGCTACGGCGTCCCAACGCCAGCAGGATACCTAACGGCAGCGACCCGATGATACCCACAATCGTGAGCATCATGGTCAGCAAAACACCGCCCCAACGGCGTGTATCCGTCAACGGCAAGAAACCAGTGCTATCGGTTAGTCCATAAATCAGGATAAAGCCGATGACTGGCACGACAACCAGTAACCATGTCGCCAAGCGGGTTGAGGTGGCACGGCGGCGAATGGCTGGCGAAAATCTACGATCCAAGAATTGCGCTATAAAATATCCTAGCAATCCAACTGCGAAGACAACCAACAAGAAGATGTTGATCTGCTTGAGGAACGGTGCGACATACAAACGCAGGTAATCACTGAAGGTCGCCGTATTGCGATAGCCGTTGCTGGTCACCACCACAAACGGTAGTGCTTTGCCATCTTTGTCAGCCGGTACGGTCACTTCAGTCGTATAAGTGTCGGTGATGCGAATGTACTGCGACACATTACCAACAGCCGCATTGTTATCCTCGGCACCACGGCTGGTGTTCCGCAACAGGACGGGGTAAATCCCCTTGATTTCCAGCAGCGCCACCGATGCCGCGTCATCCACTGACTTTTGCAGTACATACCATCCGTCTTCAGGCAATGTCACGGTGAGCGCCGTATCAGCATCTGCTATGGTGACATCACCGTTGGGGATGGCTTGCATTGTCGAACCCTGCAAGATCGAAACCTTCACCGGCGATTGATTGAGCTTCAACGCACCAACCACAGGATCAGCCACTTTCAAGCGTTTGAGTTCGCCTTCGGCACGGGTACGCTGATTGGGTGTCAATGTATCGGAAGCCAGCAACCGATTGAGTTCCTCAATGCGCGCGGAGGTGGTGAGGCGTGTGCCAGCCGCATTCATCGCCGCGTTGGCTGCCGCGTCCGCAAAGCTTTGCAGTTGGGATAATGTTTCATCCGAGTCAAACTGTTTTGCCAACCGCACAGTAATGGTCTCGTTGGCGCGTCCCAAGAAAGCCACTTGTCCCTGCGGAGCCTGCCCCGAATCGCCACCGATTTTCACCGTACCCACCGAAGCATAATACACAGGTAAGGGTATAACGGCAGTCACAACAGGCGGAATAACCAGCGTCAGCACGACTATAATCGCCATAATGGCAGCATGGGCAAATTGCAGTCGCAGCCATGCAGCGAGGGCGACACCGATGGTGAAGGTCGTTAACAACACGACAATCGACACGCGCCACTCGGCAGCGGGTTCATATTGCCCGAGCATGAGCAAACGCAGGTTAAAGTTGATGGCGTACCAATTGGCTTGCCCGACCGTCCATGACACAAAAGAAACAGCGAGCGCACTGACGATCAAAAGCACCACGATCGTCAGGATGGTATCACCAACGGTATTAAAAAGATTCCGCTTGATCCACGCTAAAGGGCCGACTGCCAAGAGCGGCGGGTTACGGGGAGAATTATCGGTACCGCTGACGATGGTAGTGCTAAAACCAATGGGACTTTGTTCGTTGAGGGTGGTCATGGAGCGCTACCTTGTGACAAGCTGGAAGCGACGGTTTGCCAGATTGGTGAAGAAGGCAATCACGAGGCTGATGGTGAGATAGGTCAACATAATCATGGTGATGCCCGTCACAGACTGACCGGATTGGTTCATGATGGTGGTTGTGATGGTCACAATATCGGCGAAGGCAATCGCAATCGCGAGACTCGAATTTTTAGAAAGGTTCAAATATTGGCTGGCAAGCGGCGGGATAATCACACGCATGGCTTGCGGCAGGATAATCATCCACAGCGTTTGGGTGGTGCTAAAACCCAACGCCCGTGAAGCCTCGATTTGCCCTTTGGGAACAGCGAGGATACCGGAACGCACAATTTCAGCGATGAATGCCGCAGTATAAACCACCAAGCCCAACAACAGGGCAATGTATTCCGGTGATACCTGTGTACCGCTCACATAGCCCGAAACAATACCCGCCGCGTTGACACGCTGCACCGGAGGAACATACAAAATCGGGCTAGAACTGTAGAGCGTTTCATCGGCTGGAGTTAAAAGACCTTCCGCCCGTGCATCCACGATGCTCATCAAAACAGTCTGACCATCTTTCGTGACCGGTATGGTAGCAGGGTTGGGTTCAATCCCTACTGCGATCCAACCGACGATGGCAAAGGCAATCACGGATAATAGGGCAAAACGAACTCGTGGATAGGCGCGTCCCGTTTGCTCGGTAATCCGTCCCAGATAAATCCACATGACCAAAGCCAGCGAGACGCCGATGGCAATAAAAGCCAGCCAATCGGCAAAGCGACCTGTGGTATATAACTCGGGGAAGGCAAACCCACGTCGGCTAATAAAAACGGTCGGGTAAATATCCAGCGGGAAGCCGTTCGACGGGATTATTCCCAGAAAGAACACCAGTCCCCCCACCAATTGACCAACCGCCAACCCTAAACCACGCCAACGTTGCACATTCTTAATCTGGCTCACCGCACCGATCAAGACAATACTCACGACGACGTACAATATGAAACCCATATTGCTGATGTTAGCAGCCCCATACGATGATGACGCCAACAAAAACGCGGCTTCAATCGCGACAACCGCACCCGTCAAAGCGGATACCCAAAACAAACGACGAGGCGTGCCAACCTTGTATTTGGCGATGTAAATAAACCAGATGAAAGCGACCAGTGCGAGTTCGATCAACCAGCGGATGGGAACCGCATAACGCCCTTCCGGCAACAGGGTCAGCGGCGTCTTAAAATCAGGCATCGAGGCGATAACGATGGCGTACCAGAATATCAACTGGATCAAAATAGGCGTGTTACGCAGGAGTTCAACCGCGCCACGCGTGACATTTCGCAACAAGAAATTCGTGCTGAGCAGGAAGATACCCGCGATCACACCCAAAATGGTCGTCAGCACCAAACCAATGCCGATGATCCGCAGCGAATTAATCAGCCCGACCACAAATGCTTGGCCGTAAGTGCTGTTCGACGTATACCAATCGGGGCGTTCGCTTATATCAAAGCCCGCTCGGTCATTTAAGAAGTTCAGGCTAGGGGTGAGACTTTTGGAACTGAGCGAGGTGAGGATAGCGCCCCATAACAATGAAATCAGATACACCAAAACAAACGCGAAGATAATCTGACCGACTGCCGACAAGATACGTTCATCCCGCAGAAATGCCGGAATGATGCTGCGATTGGGCGTATGGTGAGGAGTAGTGGAAGGCAGATCAGCCATAATCGTGACCTAAACTTGTCAGATTCCGTCGATTTTTATGAACTATCAGAATGACAAATAGTGTTTAAATGTACAAAAAATATTCAACTATTAAATTTGATAAGGGCGACGGAGTGCGTCGCCCTTATGCTTATATCATTTAATCCGTCAGCAATTGCCTAGCGGAACGGAGGGGCGTACATCAAACCGCCCTTGGTCCACAGGTCATTGACGCCACGGCCTACGCCGAACGGAGCAGTCAAATTGCGATCGAAGATTTCACCGTAGTTACCAACCTGCTTGATAATCTGGATGGTGAAGTCATTGGCGATACCATACAGTGAACCGATGGCATTGTCGCCTTGACCGAGGAAGCGTTGAATTTCAGGCACTTCGCTCTTGGTGAAGTCATCGATATTCTTGCTGGTGATACCGTATTCTTCGGCCTGAATGGTTGCATACACAGCCCAACGAACAATGTCGGCGAACTGAGGATCAGACTGTGGACTGAGAGGACCGAGGGGTTCCTTGCTCATGGTCACATCAAGAATGGTGTACTTGGTGGGATCAGCGGCGGTACCCTTGTAGCCAATCAAACCGCTCTTGTCGGTGGTGAAGGCATCGCATTGACCCTGAACGAGTCCCATGTTGCGGCGGCATCAGCGAACACCTTGGGGGTGTACTTGACACCGGCGAGGCTCATTTGGTCAGCGAGGTTGAGTTCGGTGGTGGTACCACTCTGAACGCAAATCGTCAGACCTTCGAGACCCTTGAGGTCGGTAATACCGCTGTCTGCTGCGACCATCATACCCTGACCATCATAGAAGGTGGTGGGGGCGAAGGTTGCACCCCACACCGCATCGCGGCTGAGGGTGTAAGTGGTGTTACGCGACATCACATCAATTTCTTCGGACTGGATAGCGGCCTGGCGTTGGCTGGCTTCCAACGGACGGAAGCTGACCTTGGTAGCATCGCCGAGAACGGCTGCGGCAATGACACGGCAGAAGTCCACGTCAAAGCCACTGTAGGTGCCATCAGGATTAATGACGGTAAAGCCGGGGGTACCCTTGCTCACGCCGCAAATAAGTTCCTTGCGGTCTAGAATACGTTGGGTGATCGGGCCGACCTTGACTGCATCTTGCGCTGTTGCAACGCTAAATACGCCAACGATCATGGCGACGAGTACGAATAAAACTGAAAGACGTTTAAGCATCTAACTTACTCCTTGTAATGACACAAAACAATTTATCATTTATGGCGCGGCTTTATATGGTACTTGCTTTGCCAAAGAGAATGTCAGTCTACCGTAATTGAGTCATGGTGTCAAAAACTGATACCATGATTTGTAGCCAAACTTTTCTGGACACCTTTTGGTGAAATTGGCGGTAGATTTACCCTGCCTACACCTATCCAGTGTAGGCCATCGTTGTCATCAAACTAATATTACGGGTGGTGCTGTACAGCCGAGAATATTGCACTACAACGGGAACATCAGAGCGGATTCGGGTGCCATAAGGCGTGTCTAGCGGAAGTGGTTGCCCACCCGTATTTTGAGGATCATCCATACGCACATGGATGCAACGCTTGGCCGGAATTGTCACCGGCACATCTTCAATCGGCTCACGATCAGCGAAGTAAAAGTCCAATAGCAAGTGCGCATCTTGTCCGGTAACGTTCATCACACAAATGGACTCATGATTTTTGTAGACCGGATCATTTTCAAGCGGGGTTGCCAGATAGCCATCGGGGATAAACCATAGCGTCGAACCTTCGGGAGCATTCATTTTGAAATCCTTTAGCAAAAAGTCACTATTAGTCGCACCCAATATTAGCCCAAGCCAACCGTTCTACAAATCTTTACGCCATGCAATTTCAGTGGGCAACCAACCGATACGGTCAAAATGATTCACCTGCGGACTATCCGGCAAGGCATCAATCACTTCGCGAACCGAAACCTCGCGGAAACCAAACCGTTGCCAATAGCTCCCCGCGCCGGTGCTGAAGCAATATACAATACGCCGCCCTGCCATCCGGCACCCTTCAAAAGCAGTATAGGTCAGTGTCGCGCCCAGCCCTTGCCTGCGGAACACCGGATCAACACCTACGCTGCGCAGTAATGCAGCCCGATCGCCGAGTTCTATAGCGGCAACGCCAACAATGGCCTTCTTGCCAAATTCTTCTACCAGCCAACATTTTGTATCGGGTTCAAAGAGACCTTCGCTGATGAGGTGACAGCGTTGCAGCAATAATTTTATACGGGGAAAATCGTCCATCGTGGCATAACGAATAATGATATCAGTCATAACACTTCTGCGCTCCTAGTATAGTTTCCCTAAGTGCGCAGTTTATCTTTTCCTACCCAAAGTGCTTGAGTAGGAAAAGACAAAATAATGAACCGATCTTTTGTATTACTTAGTTAGATTGCTTCTCGACAAACAGGCTGCGGCGGTAAATTTCGTCGGGGCGACGGACGATATGCAGAACATCTTCGCGGGTCATAAAGACCGGTCCGCCGAGGGTGGCAGCACCGTAGAATATGTGCGCTGCTTTAACCGTCATAGCAGTAATGTTGAGGATTTCCTGCGGGCTTTGACCAAGGACGATCACACCATGATTGGCAAGCAGGATCACCTTGGGTGCTTCGCCCCAGTTCGCCATATAACCACGAACCCCGTCACGGATGGCGAGCGCCAACGGCAATCCAGGGTCAACATACGGCACGAATACTGATTCCGGCCCACACAATACGGCTTCATCGGGGAACATACGGTTGGTAGCGAAATCGCGACCACGTGGGCTGCATGTCAAACGGTTGACAGCCAACGCATGGGTATGCCCCACATATTTGACGCCGCATTCGTGCAACAACATGGCATGAAACGTAACTTCAACTGAAGGCACACCGGGGGCAGCGCTATCCACTTTGGCGGCTTGCATGGCAACTTTTTGGGCAGCAAGATCACCGGCAGGTTTATCCAGCATATCGAGAATTGGCGCGAACTTGACCGCGACAAATCCATTTTCGCCGATGCCGTTCATTTGCTGACCGCTGGCCTTGATCCAGAAGGAGTCATTATCAATACGGCAGGAGGTGTTCCCTTCGCCAATGATGACATATTCCATTTCAGGCTGACCGATGGCACGCGTCATTTCAAGAAGTGGTGTAAGAGTAGAGGGGGTTGTCATGAGTGAGTTGTCCTTCGTTTGAATTCACCAGTCAATATAGGGTCAAGTAACTATATAAACGTATAGCCAAGAATTTCTTAGCCGAGTTTACGCGCAAAATCGACAAAAACGCCGTTGCTCCAACCAAATCCACGCACCAGACCGTACAGACCGCCTTCTTCTCTGCCACCCACTTCGACGACATTATATTTCTCCCACATGCCGCCGGTCTGGGCAAAGACAGTTGTACAGTTATCGCACCATTTACGCATGATGCGCTGTGCATCTTCTTGATAGCCGTAGTTGGTCAAGCCTTCGGTCACAATCCATTGGAGCGGCGCCCACCCATTGGGATACGCCCACTGTCGTCCCGGTTTCAAATCGAGCGAGGTCACCAACCCACCGGGGAATTCAAATCGTGGCAACCAATCCCGAACCATACGCGCGGCTTGTTCCGGCGTGGCTAACTTCGCCCACAGCGGATAAAAACCCGCCAACGAAGGCAGCAGATTACAAGCTTGGTTGGTGATGTCATAGTCAAAAAAGAAGCCCTGCCCCTCATCCCACATCAGGTCGAGCAGGGTCTCGCGACGTTTAGCCGCGCGCGCCGCCCAACTTTCAGCACGGGCAGTATCGCCTTGCAGCATGGCAAAGCGTTCATAGTCACGCTCACGGCGATAGAGCATGGCGTTGAGGTCAACCGGTAAATGTTCGAGCCAGCGATCATCGCAGCGGGTGGAATGATCCCAACCACTTTCGCAGGATGCTAGCATATCGAGCACATTAATATCGTAGTAGCGTGAAAGCCCTTGATGCGCCAACCGTTTGTGCGGTTGTACCGTCCCTAACCAGACGGTTTCGTGTTCCCGTTCGGAGGTTTGCATAGCGCGGACGAGAAAATCATGGGCAGCTTGTTTGTCTTTTTCAGCAAGCAAATCATAAGACAGCCAGATCATTTCGTTCAGCAACGGTGGTTGGCTGCGTGAGAGAAAGTAATAACGGCTCCCGTTCGGGATCACACCGAAGCGGTTGAACAGGTAAAGCATATTCTCGGTCATATCGAGGACCAGTTGTTCGTGGGCTGTTCCGACCACACCCAGCGCCTCAAAAAAGCTATCCCAGTAATACATCTCCTGAAACATCTCACCGTTACTTGGCACAATATACGGACGAGGCAAGCCAATGCGGGTTTGTTCATCCTGCAATTGTTGACGGATAATTTGTGGCCAAAAACTGGTGATGTAATCAAGCACTGGTTGGTAAATCATTATTGCTCCGGATAAATAAACAGAGGCAGGCATATCGTACCTGCCCCTGTATGTGTACACGATTAATCGTGTCGCTCAGATCAACTTACGACTGGTTTAGAAGTCGAAGCCGTCGATGTTTTCCTTGGTGAAGGTGAAAGCCGGGCCAAGCAGAACTTCGCTGCCATTGATGACGCTCAGTGTGCCGAGCTTGCCAGCTTCAACAGTCGCATCACCGGGCTTGAGCTTGCCATCAACCACTGCACGCATAACGTAGACAGCGGCGTAGCCCAGATCAACCGGGTTCCAAAGAACGACCGACTTGACACAGTCAGTTGCAACAAAGGGCTTCATCGGGTTCGGGGTTGCCAAACCGACAACGGCGACCTTACCGCACATGTTAGCCTGTGTAACAGCGTCGGCTGAGTTGGGGGTTGCAACGCTGGTCATACCGAACAGACCTTGCAGGTCTTCACCGTACTTGTTCAGCAGGGTGGTGGCCTGATCGAAGGAGAGCTTGGCGTCTTCTTGCGCTTCAACAGTTTCCAACCACTTCATGTTGGGATAGCACTTTTCCTGGTAGGATTGCATTTCGGCAATCCAACGTGCTTGGTTCGGGGTGGTGAAGGTGCTGGTGACGATAGCGAAGCTAGCGGCATCACCCTTTTCAGCGACCATATCATCAATCAGAGCCTTGGCGATACCATTGAATTGAGCTTGGTTCACAAACCATTCACGGGCTGCTGGGGTGCTGTTGGCATCGTAGCCGACAACATGAATACCAGCTTCAAGAGCCTTGGTCAACACGGGCGAAATCGCGACCGGGTCATTGGCGGCGAACAACACACCGTTCACGCCGGAGGTAATGGCGTTGTCGATGAAGGTAATCTGCTTGTCGATGTTGGCATCGGTCGGGCCGTCGGTCTTGACGGTGACGTTACCGAGTTCAGCAGCGGCGTCTTGCATACCCTTGGCGGTAGCATCAAAGTAGCCGATACCGATCAATTTCGGCACATCAATCAAGGTGATGGGCTTGCCGGCCAAATCAGGAGCATTGGTTGCTGAACCGCCATCATAAGCGGGCATTTCCATGGCTGCTTCTGGGGTTGCATCAGGAGCGGCAGCGGCACCGGCGCATTCCAACGGGCTGGTGGGAAGATCATCCGCACCGTCCCAACGCTTGGCGTCTTGGGCATTAGCTGGCATCAGAGCGATCGCGCTCATCGCCAGAACGATAACGACTACTAAAAAGAGTTTCTTCGACATGTGCAATATTCTCCTCAGATAGTACATATAACGAAACAAGATACGGAATACTTTTGTTTTATACGCCCGCCTTCACATCACCTCCTTCAAAGGGCTTTCATTTGCAGGGTTACTATTATAGCGCATCCTAATTATCCGCTGGCGCCTGTGCGACGTTGGATAAAATTATTGACCATGATCGACAATATCAGAATAATACCGACGATTACGATGGTCGCATCACCCTTAACACCGGATAGTGACAAACCATTCTTGAGCAACTGGATCATGATCAAACCAATTGTTGTACCTAGTACAGTGCCACTACCGCCAAAAATACTCGTTCCACCCAAAACAACAGCGGCGATCACCTCAAGCTCCAAACCAGTACCCATATCCGAACGGGTTGTACTCACGCGCGAAACATAAATGTAACCAGCCAGCGCCGCCATGAAACCGGAAAAGGTGTAAATAAGCAGTTTAACCCGATCAACTGGAATACCCGAAAAACGCGCGCCGAGTTCATTGTTACCAATGGCGTATAAACTACGGCCAAAAGTCGTCCGCGCGAGGACAATGCCGGTGATGATAATCGCAATCACAGCGATCCACACCTGCGACGGCACCCCCATAAAATCCTTCTGCCCCAACTGGTAAAACCAATCAGGATATCCACGAACCGAACGGGCTTGACTAATACCTTCAGCCAAACCCCGATAGAGCGCCAACGTAGCCAATGTCATAATGAGCGGCGGCACTCCCATCTTCACAATGAACAATCCATTGATGAAACCGGCGAGCGTGCCAACTGCGATGGCAGCAATAATCGCCCATTCCAGAGGCATACCTACATTCTTCCAAAACACGCCCAGCACAATTGCCGTAAGCCCCAGAATTGATCCCACTGAAAGATCGATACCACCCGTAATGATGATAAAGGTCATTGGCATAGCCATCAGTGCAACTTCTGTCAGCAAACGCCCTTGATTAAGGATGTTACTGCCCGTCAAAAACTTATCGGTTTGGCTTGAAAGTAACAGGACGCCGATCACCATAATAATAGCGAGAACGGTTTCCTGTTTGAACAGCAACCGCATGAAGCCTGTGCCACCGGAACGCTGTGTTGATTCGATTGGGTTTTCGCTAACAGCCATAATATTATTCTTTCTCTTTTAGCGACGATTGACACGATTGCGACGGAAAATATCTACCAGAACCGTCACCAAAATAAGGCTTCCGCGCACTGCGTTAATCCATGTTACGGGGATATTGACAAAAATCATCGCCGAGCGAATAACACTCAGCAAAATAGCGGCAAGCGTTGAGCCAGCTACAAGCCCCATACCACCAAGGATACTAACCCCTCCCACTACCGCAGCTGTGATCACGCGTAATTCTAAACTAACTGGAGGACTGGCTTGCAGGGAGCTGAGTTGGGTGGCATACATAATGGCGCACACACCCACGCAAAACCCGTTGATGATGAAAGCGGTCATGGTGACACGTCGGGTGTCGATACCTGACAAACGAGCCGCTTCAGCATTACCACCAACCGCATAAATGGCGCGTCCGGTAGCGCTATAGCGCATCCATAATGTCCCTACCACACTGGCAATGATCATTAACCAAATAGGAGTGGGAATTCCAAACCAGTCCCACTGGGATAGGAAGAAATCAGGTTTCATATCGATAATCGTTGTGCCACCAAGTAAGATGATCGAACCGCCTTTAAGGATGCTCATCATGCCCAAAGTCACAACAATCGACGGAATCCGCAAATAAGCCACAAAGAAACCGTTAATAGCCCCTGAGAGCATGGCCACGAGTATCGGGATAAGCCAACATAACCACCCCGGAAAACCATTCACAGACAGTGTGCCACTGAGTATGGCGAGTACACCCACCAGTGCGCCAACAGAAATATCAATATTGCCGGAGATAATCAGGATAGACATGCCTACGGCAGCTACTGCGATATAGGCTTCGCTTTGGAAAATGTCCGCGAGGTTATTCTGTGCGCGGAAACGGGGATATGCTAATCCTACGCCGACCATCAACACAACGATAACAAGGAACAAGATCCCTTCTTGCGACATAATCAAATTTCGCAGGCTGCGCCACCGATTTGGCGCGGCATCTGATGCAGAGGGCTTCGATAATGGGGTTGCAGTCATATCGCATTACTTTCTCACGAATAAAGTAGCCTATTGTGTATTTTGCAAATTCAATTTACGGTCTGCCAATAAATCCGGTGTGACCTCTGCCAGTGAACGACACCCGCATAAAGCCATCGCCAGATCAAATTCTTCGATTAATATGTCAAGAACGCGTCCAACGCCTGCTTCACCATCCAGCGCCAATCCCCACATCAGCGGGCGACCGAGCAGCACCGCTTTAGCACCCATAGCCAGCGCCTTAAGCACATCCGTACCGCGTCGTATGCCGCCATCAACCAGCACATCAGCCGCGCCGTTAACAGCCTGCACCACATCCGGCAGCGCATCAATCGTAGCCAGTGCGCCATCAAGTTGCCGCCCACCATGATTAGAAACAATCACACCATCAGCACCGTGATCCAGCGCAAAACGCGCATCATCACCGCGCAGTAGTCCTTTGACCAAAACAGGTAAGCGTGTATGCGATTTCAACCAGCGCACATCGCTCCACTGCAAGTTCTCTTCAAACATCACCGACTTATAACCTTCCAGCCCTGAACGACTCGCACCGACAGGAAGGTTCATCATTTGCAGATGCGCCGGTAACCCGAAATTATTACGCATATCGGCTTCACGGCGTCCCAATAACGGACGGTCAATCGTCAGCACCAGCGCCTGATAATGAGCCGCTTCAGCACGTTGGACTAATTCCAACGCAGCCCCACGATCCTTATACAGATACAGTTGGAACCACCGTGATCCGTTTGGTGCGGCAGTATCGACATCTTCTAGGGATGTAGTCGCGCTGGTACTCACTACCATATGAACGCCTCGCGCGGCAGCAGCACGCGCCATTGCCGCTTCACCTTCTGGATGAGCCATCAGCATGAATGCCATCGGCGCGATCAAAATCGGCACTTTCATCGGCTGACCTAAGACGGTGGTCTGCATAGTCCGTTCAGCCATGCCCGTCATCATGCGCGGGCGCAAGAAAATACGATGAAACGCTGCTTCGTTTTCGCGTAAAGTGAGATCATCGTTGGCACCACCCGCGTAGTAATCGAACACCATCTGGCTGAGTTGCTCACGCGCCAGTTGTTCAAATTCTCGCAGGTTCAACACCGTCGAAATATCCATATTTAAACCTGAGCCGTCACACTCATCATGGCGGAAACAACCCGCTCTTGCGTTGCTTCTTTGCGGCTAAACTCCGCCACCAGCTTACCTTCACGCATCACCAACACGCGGTCACTCATGCCCAACACTTCCGGCAGTTCGCTGGAAATCATCAGAACTGCTAATCCTTGTTGGACGGCTAACTCGCTCATCAAGCGGTGAATTTCGGACTTGGCACCCACGTCAATACCGCGCGTGGGTTCATCCATAATCAGCAACTTGGGCTTACTCGCCAACCACTTGCTGACGACCACCTTCTGCTGGTTTCCACCGGAGAGTTTATTGACCACCTGCTCGGCACTGTAAGCACGAATACTCATTTGCTTAATAGCATCTTTCGCCAGCTTCTGTTCGCCATCAAAGTTGATAAAGCTAGCGCGTGACATGTGGCGTAACACCGCCATTGATGCATTCTCGCGGATATTCATTTGCTTGATCAATCCCTGCGTACCACGATCTTCAGGGACATAAGCGATACCGAGTTTTACAGCTTGACCGGGACTCTTAATGCTAACCTTTTGGCCATCGACCAGAATCTCGCCTGATTCAGCCGGTGTGATGCCGAAGATCACCTGTGCCAATTCGCTGCGTCCAGAACCAACCAACCCCGCCAACCCTACAATCTCACCCGCCCGCACCGTCAGCGAGACATTCTGTGTCGTGGAACCACGATTAAGGTTACGCACTTCCAAGACCGTCTTGCCCGGATTGCTCGGCAGCTTCGGGAACAAATTCTCAATCGTACGTCCCACCATCATGCTGATCAGTTCAGGTTCCTGAGTTTCACTAACCGGCTTGGTATTCACATACTGACCATCGCGCAGCACCGTCACGCGGTCAGCCAATTCAAAAACTTCTTGCAAACGGTGGCTAATATAAACAATTCCCACGTCACGTTGTTTGAGCAAGCGCACGATGTCAAACAGGCGCTCAACATCGGCTTCGGTCAACGCCGCCGTAGGCTCGTCCATAATCAGCACACGCGCATTGATGGATAGCGCTTTGGCAATCTCCACACGCTGACGATTACCCACATTCAACGAACCCACCTTCCGCCGCACATCCATATCGGTGATGTTGAGCGAGTGGAGGATTTCATTGGCGCGCGCATTAATCGTGTTCCAATCGATCAATTTGAACGGCCCGACACTGCGTTTAGGAGCGTGTCCCATAAAAATATTCTCAGCAACCGTCAGTTCCGGATATAAACTGAGTTCCTGATAGATCGTCGCGATACCCCGTCCTTGTGCCTCACGCGGGTTGCTAAAGGTCGTCGGCTGTCCGTCAAAACGGATGACACCCGAATCCGGTCGGTACACACCTGAAATAATCTTAATCAGTGTGGATTTACCCGCCCCGTTTTCACCCAATAACGCGTGTACTTCACCCGGCTCCATATTGAAATGCACATTATCCAACGCTTTTACGCCGGGAAAATGCTTACTGATATTTTCGAGTTCAAGGATAGGTGTCATGATAGGCCTTTAGTTCTCAACCGCTACAAATGCCCGTACCGGAAAAGTGCCAAACGATTTGACCTTCACTGGCACAGCATAAAACCGGAATGGACGATCAACCGGAATTGCTTCAACGTTACACATATGCTCGACGATTAAAATGTCTGCACCAAGCAATACCGTATGGACAGGACGGCGACCATCCGCAGTGTCATCAATGTTATAGGTATCAATACCTACTAGCGTTGCCCCACCTGCTTTTAGCACTTGTGCAGCGCCTTCCGTCAAATAGGGATGCCCCTCAAAATACTGATCCGTTTTCCAATGCCGCGCCCATCCGGTGTGAATGATCACCGCTTTACCACGTACATCGAGACCAGTAAACCAGCTTTCATCAATCACCCGTCCATTGGTCTGTGGCACATGGATCAATACGCCTTCGAGGTGCGCCAATTGCTCCAGCGCCAGATCCGACAAATCTTTGCCGTCCGCGAAGCGATGAAACGGCGAGTCAAGATATGTACCCGTATTGGAAACCATCTCGATTTTGCCGATTTGGAACTCAGTTCCCTCGGCATACACCTTGCGCGAAGCTTCGCGGCTGAGATAATCGCAAATAATCGGCGCGGGTAATCCCTTGTAGGTAATCACCCCATCTTCAACCGTGTGGCTCAGATCAATCAATTGAAGTTGATTCATGTTACAACAATAACTTTCTTGGCTGACACTCGGTTATCTCGCGCCAGGAGCATAGCCTGCTCGATTTCTTCCAAACCAAAGTGATGAGAAATGAGAGTCGTACCAATCACCGGTTCAGTTTGCAATAAGCGAATACTTTCGGCAGCATGTGTTCCGGGCGAAGCATGCGACGGACGAATGGACACTTTGCTAAAATGTAAAGCATCGGCATCGATAGTCACATGTTTAGAATTATCGTCAGCGATACCAATGTAACTGATGATGCCACCATAAGCCGCGACCTTAATCGCATCAGGCAAATTATCCGGTGGCGCGGTGACGAGGATTTTATCAGGTTTACGTGCCCCAAAGTCGTATTCAGAGAGCGGCGTTTTGTCTACCGATATAAACGTGTCCGTACCCAGCGCCATAGCGGCATCCATGCGCGCTTTGGACGTTGACCGCCCCGCCGTATAAATATGGGCTGCGCCTGCCCGTTTCGCTAAAGCAATTGCACCTAAGCCTAAGGGGCCGGGACCGATGACCAGCACATGATCACCAATTTCGACCTGACCGACCTGAACCAGATCAATACAAACGCCTAGCGGTTCACATAATGAGGCAATATCGAAGGGCATCAAGTCGGGAATAGGCACGACCAACTGATATGGAGTCAGTAATAACTGCCCAAAACCCATCGTTTGCGACAACCAATAGGTCAATGGCGTGAGGCATAAGTCGGGTCTTGCTCGTCCAAGCGGTGGTGGCGCACAGTTGGCGCAGGTTCCGCAGGGAGCCGAGCTATCAACAGCAACCCGATCCCCAACCTTGAACAGCGGCACACCATCGCCCACAGCCTTGATGATCCCCGCGACCTCATGCCCAAAAGGCTGCCAATAATCGGCTGTCCGGTCAGAGATATGCAAGTCAGTGCCACATATGCCACAAGCCTTTATTTCGATCAGCACTTGGCTAGCACTCGGCTGGGGCACAGGATTATCACGCACGGCAAAATGCCACGGTGATTTCACATAGGCCGAACGATTAGCATAATCAGACATATTCGTTACTCAACAATCATATCTTCTAATAAACGTAACTTTAATCAACGATAAACAATTTACAACCGGCTTGTGTCGATGAGCGATGCGCCTCCGCATTGTCCCCCACCTGATATGTCATGCCAGCGCTAAGGGTGAAAACCCGCCCATCCTGTAATTCGGTTTGCATTTCCCCTTCCAAACACAGGATTACATGCCCCTTGTTACACCAATGATCAGCCAGATAACCGGCTGAGTACTCCACTTTACGGATGCGAATCTCACCCAACATCAACGTCTGCCAGATCGCCTCACCCGTTTCTCCCTGATGTACAGTCTTTTCGACGGTTTCCCATTGGGTAGTATGAAACGGTAGCGCAGGGATTTTCACGTTACTTGACCGTCAGAATTTTTAAGAAGCGTTCGTAAGCATCGTCCCACGCAGCGGTATTGGTAGGTTCGTACATCAACATACCTTCGCTTTTGCTGAGCAAGGTGCGAGCTTCCGCCACATCCTTGAATTCGCCCAGCGCCACCAATTGTACGATTGCATTACCCAAAGCCGTAGCTTCGGCTGGCCCTGCAATTACCGTGCGTCCCGTACAATCTGCCGTCATCTGGCACAACAACGCATTCCGCGAACCACCGCCAATAATATGGATGGTCTCGGCCTTACGCCCTGCCACACGGCACAACTGCTCCAACGTATAGCGATACTTCATCGCCAAGCTTTCATAGATGACGCGCACCAGCGAACCAACATTCACCGGCACATGCTGGTGGGTACGGTTACAGAAGTTACGAATCGCGCTCGGCATATCACCCGGTTGGTAAAAATCACCATCATCAGGATCAACAAATGCGCGGAACGGGGCGGCCTGTTCAGCCATCTGCGCCAGTTCAGCGTATTCATAAACCTGTCCAGCCGCAGCCCATGTCGCACGGCACTGCTGCACCAACCACATCCCCGCGATGTTCTTCAGGAAGCGCCAGCGGTTATCCATACCACCTTCATTGGTGGCGTTTGCCTCATAAGCAGCATCATTGATCACCGGATGTGGTAGCTCTAAGCCCAACAAACTCCACGTACCACTGCTGATGTAGGCATAATCTTCGGTGGTCGTCGGCACAGCAACAACCGCGCTGCCCGTATCATGCGTGGCAGGAGCAATCACCGGAATACCGTTATAGGCTCCCAGGCGCGTCCCCGGCGGAACAATCTCACCGAACATGCCCGTCGGCACACCCAGCTTGCCCAGCAAGTCAAAGTCCCAATTGTTCAAATGAGGGTTATAAATCTGATGCGTACTGGCGTGGGTAAATTCACAGGTCTTGCTCCCGCTGAGCCAGTAGTTAAACAGATCAGGGATAGCCAGATAGGTATGAGCCACATCAAGTAATGGACTGTTGGTCTTAACCATATTTGCGAGGCGCCAGATGCCATTCACAGGAATGACTTGTAGGCCGGTTCGGGCATACAGTTCGCGACGCGGGATGCGCTCGAACACCCAGTCCATCATGCCTTCCCAGCTCTTATCGCGGTAATGCACCGGATTAGCCAGCAAACGACCGTCACGATCCAGAAAAGCGAAATCGACACCCCACGTATCAATTCCCATCGAAGCCACGTTCGGGGCGGCCATCTTCACACCCGTCAGAATGTCATGGTACAAACGGAGTGCGTCCCAATACAGGGTTCCATTAGCGGTAACAGGGGTATTGGCAAAGCGATGTAACTCTTCAATATGCAATGCACTGCCATCATAGGCCACCTGCATCACACGTCCAGACTCGGCACCGAAATCAATCGAAATTACGCGTTTTGGTATCATCAATAACCTGTATCAATAAAGCTAAGTCAATTATTTCAATATAATGATAAGCATAACAAACTGCTTACCATGACGCTACCATTGTAGCGCGTTTCTCACACCACGGGTCTACCATTCGTCAGCAAACCCTTAGTACATTTTGCATCACTTTAGATTTGATTTCCGACTGCACATATGCTATCGACCAACCGCTAGCAGAACACGTTCAAATCGTCGCGATGCTCACTACCACCGCCAAATCACCCACGTAGTACAACTGCCGCGCGAGATCACTACAAGTAGTCAAACCATCACGTTCAACCAAGTGACCGACTTCGTTCGATTTATTTAAGTTTTAGAGCTTATATTGCCCGGTATCGTAAAAAATGAAACTGATAACTTTTTCGTATTATTATTTTTGAGGGGGAGGATTTTCATCCTCCCCTCACGAAAGCAGACGTAGGTGACAATGTATGGGTGAGTACAATGTAGTGCAATGTGTGCGGCATCAACGTAAGCAACCATGTGTAGTGAATCTGCGATGCAATTTCGTTTGCTTTCGTTCTACACTCTTTTATATCGCAACAAAAGTAAGCTGTCAATCTCATTTGTGAACTTTTTTACGATGTTTATCAGATATTCAGAATCGGTACAGATTGCGGTAATGACACATTTTAGGAATTCGTTGGCCTACAGCAACCGCTGTAAGTAAAACGGAATCATGTTATGCATCTCCCACTGTACCTGCATTTGCGGCAGGATATGCCGTTGATAGATCAACGCGTGGTGCAGGGGAGCGAGCTTCATTGCCAGATCGTAGGCTTCGATCAATTTCGGCAGCGGCTCATAGGCTTGCCACGGTTTCAAATAGGCATCTCGAAGCCGTTCACGTACGTTGGGCACATCCGGCAAAGCAATATCCGTGTCTTGCAGGAAATACATGCTGAAAAATGGATGGCTGACCGAACTATCCGACCAGTCAATGAAAACGCACTTATCTCCGTTGATCACCACCTGCCCCGCCCAAAAATCTCCGTGTTCCAAAGAAACAGGGATGCTGTACTTTCCCAGATCAACACACACTTGCTTGAACTCAGGGATGCGACCACGTAACCCATCCAACTCCTCATCCGAGAGGCGCAGGCTCGTCCCTGAAAGTTTGTCAGCCGGATTCATCAACAATGGTTCAATCGCATCCACCAACGTATACAAACGCCAGTCGGGGCAACCGAGGCCAATCAGATCATTGAAGCGCACCGATAAACTAATCTGCAATTCGGCATATTGGCGCAGCGCAGCTTCCCACAACTCAATATCCAGAACCGTATCCAGTGTTTGGCTACCATACTCCGGCATTAACAACCACCGTCGCCAACCATCAACCAGCAGCGGTTTCGGGAAAGCCTCAGGATAGGTGTACGCCAGCCACTTGACCAGAACCGGCTCATGCCGAAACATAGCAGGCAGCGCCTTAAAATAGAACCGTCCAAAGCTGGTCTCAGCCCGCAAAATAGCCGATCGTTCCCATGACCGAATTTGTTCAATCGGCGCGGTCAACATGATACCCCTGTCATCAAACTGTTCTTCCATCCACGCGCTTGCCTTCGCAAACCACCCCGGTCGATACCACTCCGTCCGAATGAGACTGCTATCCTTATTCCACGCAATCCACTCCTCAATGACGCCGCGCTGTTCCGTTGGAATCGCTTCAAGGTTATCCCAAGCCACCCATTCAGCCCCTTCCGGCACTGACCAATCGGCGGGGATACTACTGCCATCCATCGCATAGAACATACGAATACACCCATCCACATATTCGGTTTTCACACACCGCAGCGTGGTTAATGTTAGGCCAAGATGTTCCTTCACCAACGCATTTACAGGCTGAACCGTTTGCCAGTAATGCGGCTCATCCGTCTCATAGCGTGGCACCTGCCTCCCTGACTCATCGGTAATCAGCAGCAGTTTTGACTCATGGGGATGAGGGATCAGCAAAAAGTGGATATACGTGGGCGGCATGAGCATCCTTAGCCAGAGTTCGTTAGAATGACAGTGTACATTCCGCAATCTTACTACAAGATGATACGCAAAAGTCCACAAAATGTTTTGCGTTAAAGCAGGAGGCTGATTGATGACTCAAATAGGTTTGATGATTGAAGGACAAGACGGTCTAACGTGGGCGCGCTGGAAAAACTTATTGAAAGCCGCCGAAGACTATGGGTTTCAATGTCTCTTCCGCTCCGATCACTACACCATCGGGCCACCGGATAACGAATCGCTCGAAACATTTGTATCCCTGACCTACGCCGCCAGCCACACCTCGCGCATCGAGTTCGGTTCACTGGTTGCTCCCACCACCTTCCGTCAACCAGCCCTCACCGTCCGCATGGCCTCAGCCATTGATGACCTGAGCGGAGGCCGTTTGGTGCTCGGCTTGGGCGCAGGCTGGCACGAACGCGAACATAAACAGTTCGGCATTCCCTTCTACGACAAAGCCATCCGCTTCGAAATGTTCGAAGACGCGCTGGAAATTACCAACCGACTCCTAAAAAGTGATGACCCTGTCAGTTACACCGGCAAACACTTCTCGTTGGATGAAGCCATCTTGCTTGCCCGTCCACAGCGCACAGGCGGCCCACGTTTACTCATCGGTGGTAACGGCCCCAAGAAGACACTCCCGCTCGTCGCCAAATTCGCTGACGAATGGAACGCGGTCGGTATCCCTGTCTCAGCCGTCAAAGAACGGAACGCGCTGCTCGACAATCTGCTCATCGAAAACGGACGCAAACCCACCGACGTCAAACGCTCGTTAATGACCAGCGTCTTGTTCGGCAAAACCGATGCCGAGGTAGCAGCCCTTGTGGCACAACACCCCGGTAAAGAACAAACCGATGCCGACCCGATCCGCGTAATTGGTACAGCATCCCGTGTAATTGATCACATCGGCAAGTTTGTAGAGGCCGGCGTCGAGCGCTTCATGCTGCGCATATATGACTTTGACGATATGGCAGGTCTAGAAGCCCTCGCGAAAGCCGTCCTACCACACTTCCACAAATCCTAATGATGCTTGCGTAATGGGGCGATTGGATCGCCCCTATCGTCCCCGCGTATTCACCACGATCACGCCCGTGACCACCAACGCGCCACCCAACAACGCCAGCGCCCCCGGTACTTCGCCCAACCACAACCATGCAATCACCACCGCGAATACCGGCACGGTATATAAAAACGTCCCCGCGATGGAAGCCGGTACGCGCGATAACACCATCGACCACGTCAGATAGGCCAGCGCCCCCGGAAACACCCCCATATACACCACCGCCAGAGTCGCGCTCAGGCTGGCCGTTTGCATCTCACTCACCAATCCCGGCAGGAACACCAGCAAGAAAGCCGCCCCTGCCCAAATTGCATACGTCACAAACCGCCGCGCGCCATACTTCTTGAGCATCGGCTTTTGACCGACCGAATAAGACGCTTGGAAAACCGCCGCCGCCAACACCAGTAACGCCGCCGGTTCCAACCGAAATCCATCACCACTGCTCAGGCTGATAATACTCACACCCACGAAGCAAATGACGATCCCCACCCAACCCCAGCGTTTGAGCTTTTCCCCGAAAAATGTGGTCGCCGCCAGTGCCATCAATATCGGCGCGGACGCCACGATGAAACTCGCGACACCGGCTGATACACCCACTTCTCCGGCATTCAACACAACGTTATAAGCACTAAACCCAAAAAATCCCAGCAACGCCAACCGTGGAATATCGCGCCGTTCCGGTAATGGCATCCGTGTGAGCAGCGCATACACCCCCAGCACAATCGCCGCCACCAGATACCGCAGCAGCGCCACATGCTCCGGCGCGTAACTTTTCAATCCCGCCCGTATACCTGCAAATGCCGATGCCCACAGCACAATCGTCGTCAGTGCTGCCAACAACGTCGTACGGTCAATCCGGCTCCAAAATCCAGTTTGTGGCACCGGAACGCCTACATCAGGTGCTGTCATGAACCATCTCCAGCCTGTGTTATACGCTTATGCGCTTCTTCAATAATCTGCTTATTCAATATCCGCACTTCCTTAACCATTAACAACCGCATATCACGCACGATATACTCCGCCAGTTCCGCATCGCTGATGTCATCGCCTTCAATATCCAGCCGAAACTTCTGCCCTTGTATGCCGCCTTCGTTGGAAAAATCCACCTCGAAATCAAATAGCACCCGTTTTTCCGCCATAAATATCGCCTTTAACCAAATTGAGTAGGCTCATTCTAGAAGGTACGACAACCGATGTAAAATACCACCTGACACCGTACCGGAACTTTTAGCCCGACTCGAACGTCATAATCAGAAGTATGCAATTGAGAAGGGGATGCAGCATATGAACCACAAGCAGCGAAACTGGATTATTGGCGCGATTGGCCTGATCGCTATTCTGGGTGTGATCTATTGGGTTTTTCAAGGATCACGTAATTGCTGTGCATTACCACCTACTCCCTTAACTCCTACCACGGCATTGGAAAGTGAAGCCGGAAATCCAACAGCAACGGCTTTACTTCAACAAACACAGACTACACAGGTTACGAACACATTGGGGCAAACCAAAACAACCACATATCCCTATGATCCGACACTTTACGCTCAACGGCGGCATCAAGAAGCATTGCTGCAAACTGGTGCGGGACCAACCCAGTACGCCATATTCTATGCCACTGAAACGGCAGTGGTCGCAACCTATCAAGGAACCCCATTACAAACCCCCATCCCTTACACAGCCGACATGTCACCCACAGCCATACTGTTGCCTAGCACCACACCAACCCTTTGCCCACCTTCCGATGTAATCTGCCCCGGCGGTAATGCCACCTTGAGTCCGGTACAGGAAATCTATGTCTTGATGGCCAGCGCCAAAGCACCGGAGTTCGGTCAACTCGCACAAACCGTCACCGCGATGGCTGCCACGCCGCTCCCATCACCAACAGCAAGCCCGACCTCCACCGTCCACAATAGCAATTGTGCCTTTAACTGGGCGCATCAAGATTTACCCGATATTGCTCAAGCAGTCCGACCGATTTTTGAACAAATCAGCTCGGCGAAGCTAACTTTATTGCGTGTAGATGCCTATGGCGAAAACTGTAATCTAGCCGACGGCAGCGTCAGCTACTTCGCCGCCATGACCACCGATTTCTACCTCAGTGCAGAAGTAAACGACCTCAATGATGCCAATGTCATCGGGCAAATCGTCACCACTTCCTACAACATCTTGACCACCCTCAATATCAAACTTCCCGCCCAACTTGGCTATCTCGACATCCTCTTGACTACAGGTAACCAACAGAAACATTTCCGCACTATGTTTAGCCAATTGAAACCTGCCATTGAAGCCGGAAAGCAGGGCAAAGAGTTGCTCGAGGCAGGAGGTGAGATGGGCTAATGACTAGTTCCCACAAGCCAGCGACGCCTCTACACCACCAGCGCAATCTTCAATGGTTGCGCATTGGCATTTTTGCGCCTCTACCAACCAGCCTTTGAGGGTCTGCATCTGCTCAATAACAGCCTCGATTTCGCCGAGTTTCTCAGCCGCCACGCGCTGCCAACGGACAGACGGTGCGGTCTGTGCTGGAAATTCCACCAGCAACGTCCGTAAATCAGCAATATGAAACCCTGCTTGCCGCATCATGTGGATCAACGCGAGTCGCTGCAAAACACGCGCATCGTATTTACGCCGCCCATTTACCCGTTCCGGCGCAGGCAATAAACCTTCGCTTTCGTAATACCGGATAGCTGATGGCTGGATACCCGCTTGCTGCGCCACCTCACCAATACTCATCTTTTTCAACATCGTTACACCCCTTGACATCAAGTGCACTTGAACTTGTAGGCTCTACTACATCCGTATAAACATCTCGCCCATCGCGAACCATCGGCGAGCAGAAAGGATCATCATGCTAAAGAAACTTCGCGGCATCGTCATGTTTGGGATCGCCTGTGCAGCCAGCCCATGCTGCACACCCTTCGTCGTACCGTTCCTGCTAATCCTCTTCGCTGGAACACCCGTTGCCTTCTGGATGAATCACAATCTTGGGTGGGTCTATGGCGGATTAACCGTCCTATCCATCATCAGTTTCGCCCTTGCCTTTCGTTGGCTACAGACGCAACCCAAAAGCCAGTCCCAACTTGTCCGTCCCTTAGATATTCCGATTATTCACACCACCACAGGAGAACAACCCCATGTCCATCAACCCAAATAATCCCGTCATCGCCTGCAACCTCGGCGCGATTGATCCTGCCCAACGTACAGAACACGTAGCCGCGAGTGACCATATTTTCACATCCGTCTTGGGCATCAAAGAAACGCCCAACGGCTATGCCTTCCAACTGCCATTGAACCCACCCATGCTCTACAAAGTAGCATCCTTCATCAGTAATGAACGTCTCTGCTGCTCATTTTTTACCTTCACCCTCATCGTTGATCGTGAACTCTGGCTCGAACTGAGCGGTACGGCTGAGGTCAAAACCTATGTCCATGACAATATCGTCAAATCCGTGCGCGAGACTGGAATGCTCGATACGGCTCTCAAAGAACAAATTTTAGCGACTGTCACCCCATCTGTAATTCATACTCAAACAATCCCCACGAAATAAGTTCTCTCTTATCCCCCCGATAGCCTTAAAAAGCTGTCGGGGAATCAGTTTGCATTAACGCTGGTATACGCTGGCAATTGACCTCTTGCTTGCATTATGTATAATCCGAGAGTTGCAATTATCACAAATGGACACCAATTAAGCATGAGCAAACGACCACCGATTTACCCCTTCACCGCAATTGTTGGGCAAGACCGCATGAAACGCGCCTTGATTTTGAACGCTATTGACACCCGCATCGGCGGCGTACTCATTCGCGGCGAACGCGGTACGGGTAAATCAACCGCTGCCCGTGCCTTAGCCGTCCTCTTGCCCGAAATTGAAGTCATTGCAGACTCACCTTTCGGCGATGATCCCAAGCGCCCCGACACTTGGTCGGATATGGTGCGGGAACGCCATGAAAAAGGCGAGAACCTCCCTGTCTCCAAGCGCAAGATTCGCTTTGTTGATTTGCCCGTGAGCGCCACCGAAGACCGTGTTGTCGGTACGCTCGACATCGAAAAAGCCATTCAAAAGGGCGAACGCCACTTTGATCCCGGTGTGTTGGCGATGGCGAATCGCGGCATCCTGTACGTCGATGAAGTCAACTTGCTCGACGATCATGTCGTTGACCTCCTGCTCGACTCGGCAGCGATGGGTGTGAACGTCGTTGAACGCGAAGGCATCAGCTTCAGCCATCCCGCACGCTTCATCTTGATCGGCACAATGAACCCCGAAGAAGGCGATCTGCGTCCGCAGTTGCTCGACCGTTTCGCCCTCTCAGTCGATGTTCACGGTATCGCCGATGCCAACGAGCGTATGGAAATCCTCCAACGCCATATTGCCTACGAAGAAAATCCCGACCGCTTCCGCGAAGTCTGGTCGCCAGAAGAACAAAAGATTACCGATAAAATCGCAGTCGCCCGCGAAATCGTGGACGAGGTCGAATATTCCCGCCGCGATTTGTACACCATCGCAACCTTGACCAGCGGCTTACACATTGATGGTCACCGTGCAGATTTGGTCATCTTGAAGGCCGCCCGCGCCCACGCCGCGTGGATGCAGCGCACCCATCTCGAAAACAGCGACATTCTGCTCGCGGCTGAATTAGCCCTGCCGCACCGTTTGAAGCGCGGCCCATTCTCGGATGCTCAGATGAGCACCGCCGCCCTCCAAGAAAAGATGGAACAGGTATCGTCTGAATGGGGTGAAGGCGAAGAATCAACCGAACCTTCCGAGAGTGACGAACAAAACGCAGTCAAAAAAAAAGCCAATCAGTAGCCTCTGATAGTCAGCAAGAACAGCCAGACTTCGGCCAGACTGACCCCAGCCCCCAAAGCGTATTCGATAACAAGGATGCGTATTGGTGGGAAGGGGGCAAGAAGGTCGAAGCTGGCGAACAATTTGCCCCTCGCAAGCTGCAAACCAATCTCGACAAACTCACCCGTAAACATGCCGGACGCCGTTCGCGCACCCGCACCGACCGCAAACGTGGTCATTATGTGCAGGCACGCCCCGCCGGAAACAAAACCGACGACATCGCCTTTGATGCGACCTTGCGCGCCGCCGCTCCCTTCCAGAAAGGCCGCGCCGACCAACTCAAAGCCAGCGGTATGGCTTACGCCCTCAAAATGAGTGATCTCTATCGCAAGATCCGTGTCCGCCGCACAGCCAACCTCATTCTCTTCGTCGTGGATGCCTCATGGAGTATGGCCGTTTCTGAACGTATGAACGCCACCAAGGGCGCCATCATGTCCCTGTTGACGGATGCCTACCAACGCCGTGATCGTGTCGGCTTGATCGTCTTCCAAAAAGACCGCGCCAGCATGATCCTGCCCCCCACCAACTCGGTAACTCTGGCGTCCAAAGCGCTCGCGAATATTCCGGTCGGTGGTAAAACACCCCTGTCAGCAGGCTTGATCTTGGCCTATGACACCATCAAGCGCGAAAAGACCCTGCATCCGGATATTGTCCCATTGATGATTCTGTTGACCGATGGTGCGGGGAACGTATCTGTGGGGAACTTACCGCCTCAAGAAGAAGGCAATCGTATTGCCGACCAATTCAAGCATGAACATATCAAAACCGTGACCATCAACATGGAACACGTCGCGTTTGATCAAGGCTTGGCGTCCAAGTTGGCGGAACGCATGGGTGGCCCTTGCTACAGCTTAGGCCAACTCCGCGCGGAAATACTCTACGAAACCGTCAAGAAGGAAATCGGTGACCGCTAGTTTATAACGTACCCGTCCGTGCGACATTCCCCAGCCATGACGCGCTGGGTTTTGGAATACGGACTTGTGTCTCACGGTCGACAGCCACCAAACCAAAAGTTGGGCGATACCCCATCGCCCACTCGAAGTTATCAAACACCGACCAATAACAGTAGCCCTTCACCGCGATCCCATCCTGCAAACAGCGTTCGACACCCATTAGCGCCCGCCGCACATACTCGATACGGCGCGTGTCGTCGCCCGTACCAATCCCGTTTTCAGTGACCAATATCGGTCGTCCGGTATAGCTGGCTGCGTAACGAATAGTCGCCTCAAGCGCTTCAGGCCAGAATTCATAGTGCATCTGGGTGAGTTCAACACCAGCTTCCGGTGGCAGGATACCTTCGGCTCCATAACGTGTCCGGCTGTAGGTCTGTACACCGATGAAATCATCATCCTTGACCGCATCCAAAAACACATCATCGACCTCATGCCGTATCCGGTCACGCAACACTTCGCCACCTTCCACCGCTTGATGGTCAAACATCGCCAGCGCAATACCAACTGGCAGTTCCTCCTGCACCGCTTTGATCGCCTCGTAAGCCAAACGGTGAGCCTTCAAAAGCGTATCGCGCACAGGAAGTTGTTGACATCCAAATGGATAAGCCGAGAACGTATTGCTTCCAGTAGCATGGGCAGCAGCCGATCGCCACGGCGCTTGAGCGATGATGTCATCCGCTGGCAAAATACCCATGTGCTGTAACATCACACCCAGATTAGGTTCGTTTAAAGTACAAGCCGCCCCTATCAAATCGCCTAGATAAGCCGTAGCCCGTCCACAAAAACGCGCGAACAGCGCTGCATTGGCCGCTACTTCCCATCCACCCTTAGCACCAAACCAGCGTGGGCAGGTGAAGTGATTAAATGTCACAATCGGCGTCAGATGATGCTCATGACAAGCCACCAGCATCCGCCGATAATGTTCCAAAGCAGCCTTTGAAAACTCACCTTCCTCCGGTTCAATCCGCGCCCATTCCAACGAGAAGCGATAGCTGTTGAATCCCAAAGAGGCAATCAACGCAATATCTTCTGGATACCGATGGTAATGATCACACGCATCGCCAGAAGGTTCAGTAAAGGTTGTGCCGGAAACATGTTCCAATAACCACGCATCACTATTGACGTTATTCCCTTCAATCTGATGCGCCGCGCCCGCCACACCCCACAAAAAATCCTTCGGGAAGGTGAGTTGTTCTGCCATAAAATGCTACCTTATTACGCAACTACAAAGTGATATTTCCCTGCGCCAACCTCATGAACCGCACCACTGACAGGCGCACCATTCAAGGTGATCTTGCCATTAGCGATCATGGGGACGGTAACGGTCGCTGTCGTGTTCGGTGGTATCACCACTTCCCAATCAAACGTCCCGTTTTCCAGCGTCCACTTAGAGACCAATTCACCGTAGGGAGTCTTGAGTTGGCCGCAGGCTGAAGTCAAATTACCATCCAGTTGTGGGCGCAGAATGCTGTGCTTATAACCGGGTTGTTTCGGATCAATATCGATGCCTGTTACTGTATTATACATCCATGCGCCGATCGAACCGTAAGCGTAATGGTTGAACGAGTTCATACCCGGATCTTGGAAACCACGATCTTCCGTCCACCCATCCCACCGTTCCCAGATGGTCGTCGCACCCTGCGTAACCGAGTACAACCACGAAGGCCATGTCTTTTGATTGAGCAGCGTGTAGGCCATATCTAGGCGACCATTCTTGCTCAACACATGCGGCAAATACGGCGCGCCCACAAAGCCAGTCGAAAGATGCATATTCCGCCGTTGAATATCCGCCACCAATTCCTCAACCGCTAACGGACGTAACGCCTCTGGCAGCAGATCAAAATGCAGTCCTAACACGTAAGCTGTTTGGGTAGGTTGGAACACCTCGGTATTGAATACCTTCGAGCTTATAGTTCCGTAATCAACGTTCTTCAAATTCCCGCGTGAGATCGCATCTGCTTCGTCCATCCGACGACGTGCTTCCGAAGGCATCGACTTCACAGGCGGAACTTTACTCCCCACCAAATACCGATTGGCAAAGGCGGTCTTCACATTCGCAAACAGCTTGCGATACTTCTCGGCATCCGCACTCTTGCCCAAAACATCGGCAATCTGTGAAAGCAAATTCGCATCGTAAGCGAGGAACGCCGTCCCCAATAAGTCACGCGGGGTCGCCGCATTAATGGACAACCAATCCCCGAATCCCGGCCAACCTTCAAATTCCGGCGCACAACGGATATCACCGGGGCTGCTCGCCTCCAAGAAATCCATGAACTTGGTCATCGTTGGATAACTGGTTTCAAGAATAGTCGTATCGCCGTAACACAAATACATCGTCCACGGGCAAATAATCGCGGCATCCGCCCACGCTGGCCCACCATCGGCAAAAAATGACTTGATGCGGGGTACTACCATCGGCACAATCCCGTCGTCGTATTGGGCATCTGTGACATCCTGCGCCCATTTAGTCATGAAGCTAGCCACGTTCATATTGTAAGCAGCCGTACGTGCGAACACCTGAATATCACCGGTCCAGCCCAAACGCTCGTCACGCTGTGGGCAGTCAGTCGGGATGTCAACAAAGTTGCCTTTCTGTCCCCACACAATATTACGTTGTAGCTGGTTAAGCATCGGATCAGAGCATTCAAACTCGCCCGTAGGTGCCATCTCGGAGTGCAGCACGATACCAGTGATCGTATCGCGTGTGACTTCACCGGGATAATCTTGGATTTCTACATAACGGAACCCGTGGAAGGTGAAGTGCGATTCCCAAACAACTTCCTCATCAGACTTGAATGTATAGTAATCCATCGCACGTGCACTACGCAGGTTGGTGGTATACAGCGTACCATCTTCGTTAAGCACCTCTGCGAACCGAAAAGTAAGGGTAGTATCGGCTGGTGCCTTCCCCTTGAAACGCACACGCCCGACCATATTCTGTCCGAGGTCGAAAATCACTCGTGGTGCCGTGAATGATGGCTTATTGACGGGATCACTGATCGGCTTCAACTCTTGGATGCGCTTCACCGTCGGGCCGTTAGTCGCCACAATCGCGATGCCGGGGTCATCAAACCGCTGGGCGGTATACCAACCGCTATCATCAAACTTCGGCGCGTCCCAACCCGGCAATTCCAACCGCGCATCATAATCTTCGCCCATCAACAAATCATTACTCACGATCGGGCCAAACTGATACTTCCAACTGGTATCCGTTGCGACAGTGATAATCTTGCCATCGTTCAATGTGACTTCAAGCTGTGCCAGCAAACGGGGACGATCATAATACTGTTGCCGATGCTGCGAAAACAAATGACCCACTGCCCAGCCATCTCCCAACATCGCGCCGATCACATTCTCGCCTTGTTGGAGCAAATCCGCGACATCGTAAACCTTATACTGCACTCGCTTGTTATAATCAGTCCAACCGGGGTTGAATACATCGTCGCTCACCTGCTTACCGTTGATCGAGCACTCGTATATTCCCAACGCGGTCACATACAAACGAGCCGATTTTGGTGCATTGGCGAGGGTCAAAGTCTTGCGCAGCATAGGTGCAGGGATCAAACTACGTGGGCCACCCCGCAACGCGGTGCCGACCCATTCGCCCTTCCAGTCAGTGCGTTCCAACAAGCCGAGTTCAAACCACTTCGTATCGCCTTGAATAGCACTGCCCGATTCATCCCATACTGTCACAGTCCAGTACACACGCTGACGGGAACTCAGTGCTTTTCCGGCATACATTACATGAATGGATTGGTCAGATTCAACCTTGCCGCTGTCCCACACATCCGACTGTCCAGCCTTGAGCTGCTCAGCACTGCTCGCCGCCTTAATCTGATACGCTGTTTGTCGCGCACCCGTTTTATCACTTTGCAGTTGCCAACCAAAACGCGGTCGCGTAATGTCAATCCCTAACGGATTATCGCGATACTCACAAACCAAATTGGTAATAGTTGCCATAACATTCCCTCTATGATTGATTCTTCTCTTTTACCCATAGGTCAGGGCAATTCAAAAACTCGCCTTATACAAAACCCATCACGAACTGCGATCCTGCTTCATAAATGACGCAGTAAACGCCGCAATCAGGCCGCTTCTCCATCTTGTTTATCCGTCTTGAAAACTGACAAATTCATACAACCATTTCCTAACAAAACAAACACGGACACAAAGCCGGAAACTAACGCAAGTGTACCCAGTCCTGGTCAAAAGCGGATGTGTAGAAGTTGCGGGATTTGCCAGTATAATTGTACAAAATTGACTTTTTACCTTTTAGGCTCCTGAACACATGCATACACCCAAAACACTGCAACACCTCACCTACAACAAGGTTTTTCTCCACAAAAACGCCCCTTACGCCATCTATCGCCACCAAGTCAATGGCGATCACACGAACAACGTGCATGACCATGATTTTGTGGAAATTGTGCTCATTTCCGGCGGAACCGGAACCCAATTAACCCCCTATGGTCACATAGAAATACATTCCGGCGCACTCTTCGTATTGCAACCCGGCGTTTGGCACGGTTATGTCGATTGTGACTCACTTCTCGTCAATGTTTGTGCCATCGACCGCCGCGTCTTTGATTATGAACTCAAATGGCTGCGCGATAACCCCTTACTCAACAGCTTACTCTGGGATCAAGCCATCACCCCCTTGCACAACACCATTCCAATTCACTACCTTTGGGCGCAACAAATCAACCGCTGTAGTAAATCCTTCTTCATGCTTCAAGAAATCGAAAGTAAAGACTCTCTACAAGCTCGCGCCCAACAAATCGGACGCCTGACATCTTTTCTAGCCGACATTGCCGACTTTATCTCTATCAATGCCCCAATAGCAGGACAAAATCGCCAACAAACATCTTTTTCCACACCCGTCGAAAAAACCCTGCTCCATTTCTCCGAAAACTTAGCCCACAATTGGTCGATCAAGGATTTAAGCGCCGATTTTGCGCTAACCACCCCCTATTTCATTCGGCTGTTCAAACGTGAAATAGGAGAATCCCCTCTCTCATACCTATCTGGTTTACGGGCAAGACGAGCCGCCCAATTACTACTCCACAGTGAGAACGCCATTACACAAATCGGTGAAGACGTCGGGTGGGGCGAACCCGGTTATTTTTCCCGCCGTTTCCGTCAGTATTTCGGCATTAGCCCGCGTGAATATCGCCACAAGTATCGGAACAACGTCAATATTTAGTTCCCGCTGCCCAAATAAAAAAGCACCCGTTACAGGTGCTTTTCATACGTCGTCAACTTATCGCTTCATCAGTCGAGATGAAAAACTTCCTCTAGCGACTGCATATTTTCATCCGGTCGTCCGCTTGGCGACTCGAAGAAAGGCCCCATGAATTCCTGCCACTTCAGATTGATTTCTTCTTTCGCCATACCCTCTAGCGAAGCATCAAAGCTCACAGCCGCTTCGAAATAACCGAACATCAACCCATCTGCGCGCATGAACAAACTGTAGTTATGCCAGCCTTGACGACGCAGCGCAGCCAACATTTCAGGCCAAACGGCCTCATGATGTTTCTTGTACTCTGGGATACGATCTTGCTTGACCTTGAGCAAAAATCCAACACGATTCATGATAATGATCCCCTAATAGTTTAAATAACTGCCAATTCGAGTTGAAGCAAACGTGCTAGCTTCTTAATTTTCTCAAGTTGTTGACCAACCCCCAACGCACAGTGATGCGTCGGTCCAAACGAACACCATTCGTTCATGAACTCCGCCGGATCAAGTTTGAATTTGAGGCGTGAATTCGTGTTACCAATTTGCATAGTCGAACCGGGGATAGATTCCCCTTCAGCCGCCAATAATTTCAACTGACCTTCTGCCGTTTGTGTCACACCGAGGATGGTGATCGGCCCTTGCTTAACGTGCATTTCCACCGATAACCCATATCCGCGCTTGCCATGAAACAAGCCCAACCCGCGCAGCATGGGCTTACCATCCGAAATCGCGATATGCCCCGGCCCGTCATGCCCCATCAAGATGAAATCTTCTTCGAAGTCCATCCCGTAAAATTCCGTATAAGAACCGCCTGCGCCCAAGCGATCCATGATCAACATGGCAAAACACGTCTTGAGGTCGCCCTCACCCGATGCAGGAATTCCGCGTGCCGTCAGCAGCGAATTCCCGACGATCAAACCCGCACCCAATTCTTCGTTCTCGTTGCCATCTAACCCGCGATAATAATACGTCAACCCGTTTAAATCGAAATCTGCCACCAGTTGATCCAACCCGCACGCCACCCGTGCTGACCAGCGCAGCGCCTCCGGTGTGACATCCTGTGAAATCTTGTCATTCCCTTTACCCACCAATTGGAAGTGGCTCCGAATTTCCTCGATCTTGGTATTGATCGCCGCCTCACTCGCACCTTTGACCCGCTTATGCAGATCATCCATCTCCAGCACTTCGATGTGAGCGCCGAGCTGACCATGCATCATAGTGAAATCCGAGTACATATCGAGCATACCGGGATACGTATGCCCGAGGAAACCGATACGGCTGTAGCTTAACTCACGCAAGATACGTGCTGCCGTCACCCATTCTTCGATTTGCTGCCACGCCCGTACATAATATTGGTTCGCCCGCCCCTCAACCTCACCCAACAAACCCGACACCACATTAAACTGAATGCGGCTTCGAGCGAACGCGTTCGAAATTTCCGGCACGCAGCACGCACAGCAATTCGCCAACCATTCGCCGGTATCCGTATTCGGATAATCCATCGCTGCCGACGGTTGCAAATTGAGGATCAGCACCGGTGCCTTCCGCCGTTGCACAGCCGGTAACACCTGTGATGACGTCGCATAGGTACCGACATAACAAATGATCAAATCAACATTGTGGCTGGCAAAGAGTTCACCCGCTTGTTGTGCAGCAGGGGCATTATCCACCAACCCCGCCGAAATCACATCCGCGTTCATGGCCGTAATCTTGCGCTCCACCTCGCGCTGATACCCTTCCAACCGTTCTTTCAATCCTTCAAACTGAGGCCAGTAAGCCGCCAAACCGATGCCAAACACGCCTACCTTCGCTCGTATTGCTTTGCTTGCCATGCTTTCGTCCTTAATTAGTAAGTGTTTATGGCCTTCAAGACCTGTTCAATCATCAGTCGGTGACCTGCCGGCCCCGGATGCAGCCCATCTGGACAATACAGCGCCGGATCAGGCTTAACCGTGAACAACGACACCAGATCAACCAGCGGGATATGATGCTTTCCAGCAATCACCTTGAGTGCGTCGGCACAACCTTGAATATCGCTGTTTTCCCATGTCATCCGCATGGCCTGATAATCAGGGCTGGTATTCACGATGGATTCAACGACCGGCGTCGGTGTAATCAACACCACACGCGCGCCTGCCTTGACATAAGCCTCGACTATCAGTGTGAAATTCGCCGTGTATTCTTGCAGCGAAACCAGTAACTTACTCGCTTGACCACCGAAACGCTTGGTGTCATTCGCGCCGTACTTCAAAAACACCCAATCCGGCTTCTGTGCCAGATACAGCGTAAAAGTATGTTCCAACCCGTGCGTTGATGTATAACCGGATCGTCCGTGATTGATAAAATTGGCCGCTTGTTGTGGATCAACCAACCCCACCAGCGCCCGTAAAATCTCCGCGTACCCGTACCGATAAGTGGTGATCGAATCACCCACCGTCATGATTGTGTTCGCGCTGCCCTTAAGCGGCGTCTTCAACTTACGGATCGCATCCACAGTACCCGCTTCGCTTAACAACGATTGCGCGACTTGCGTACACGCTGCAAAAGCCTGTGCCGTATAACCCGTAAATTGTTCTTGCGTAATATTCAGCATCGCCGCAGCCGCTTCCGCTGGAATATTCACCCCTAGCGCTGATGGCACTTGCTGAAAATTAAAATCAATCTGGAAGGCACTTTCTGCCGAAATATCAACCATAAAAATGCTCCACTATTTAATATTTACTGCGCAATAAACGCCCTAGATTACCCACCCGCAGTTGATCCAATCCCACTGCCAGCAGCAGCAAAATTCCTAGCGCGATTTGCTGGTAATATGCTGACACACTAAGCAATGTCATGGCGTTATCCAACGTACCGAGGATTAGCACACCCAGTAACGTTCCAAACAGATTACCCTTACCGCCCGTTAGGCTGGTACCACCCAGAATGATGGCTGCCACCACTTTCAATTCCAATCCGGTCGAAGCCTGCGGAGCCGCCGCCCCCAACCGCGAGGTCAAGAACAAACCAGCGATTCCTGCACTGAGGCCGGACAACACATAAGCGATCAGTTGATAGCGTTTGACCGGCAGCGCTGCCAGATAACTCGCACGACTGTTACCCCCCACGGCATACATCGCACGCCCGTAAGTAGTGCGGTGCAGCACAATCACCGCGATGATAAACATGATGACAGCTGCCACCACCAGCGTCGGCACACCCGCGATCTTCCCACGTCCGAGTTGCCCGAAGTTCTCATCCATAATCAGGATGCTTAACCCCTCGGAAAACACGAAAGCCAACCCACGTACCACCGATAGCATACCCAGTGTCGTAATTAGTGGATTGATGCCCACCCGCGTCACCAGCAAGCCGTTTATCAGCCCGATCAGCACACCGATCATCAAACCAAACGCCGCCGCCCCCCAGATGCCCAAAGCCGTCTGCGACGAGGCCACTACCACACCCACCAGCGCCGTATTCGCCCCCACTGAAAGATCCAGCCCGCCGCCAATCATCAACAGCGTGCTAAACACGGCGATCATACCGATGACAGCCACCGATACCGGCAAATTCACCAGATTGCGCGATCCCAAAAAGTAGGGCGACAATCGCGAAATCACAATCACCATAATGATGTACAAAGCTAGCAATCCCAAACCACTCAAATTCACACGCGGCAATCCCGAGAGGAATGAGTTCGATGTTGGTTTCGTATTTTCGGTCACAATGTTCCTCCTGCCGCTGCGTGCAGCAGTCGTTCGCGGGATGCTTCGCTGCGGCTGAATTGTCCGGTCAACCGCCCCTTATAAATCGTCAAGATGCGATGGCTAACCGAAAGCACCTCATCCAAATCGGATGACACCAGCAAGATTGCCAGCCCTTGTTTGGCTAAGGCTTCAAGCTGGGTATAAATATCGCCACGCGCCCCCACGTCCACGCCCCATGTCGGCTCATTCAATAACAGCACTTTGACGTTCGCCTCTAGCCAGCGCGCCAACACCACTTTCTGCTGATTACCACCGCTCAAAAAGCGCAGCTTGGTCGACATGCCACCTGCCATACGGATGCCTAACCGATCAATCCACTGTTGAGCGCGGTTGCGTTCCGTGCCATTTTGGATAAATCCCCAGTTGGACATCGCCCCCCAGTTGGAAAGTGTCACGTTTTCACGGACGTTCATGTCCAGCACCAAACCCTGCACCTTACGATCAGCCGGTACCAGCCCGATTCCTGCCCGACGTGCATCACGCGGATTTGAAATTGTCACCGTTTTACCATCGATCATAATGCTGCCACGATCAGGCTGCGATTCACCGAAAATCGAGTTAATAATCGCATCATGCCCCGCGCCCAACAAACCAAATATCCCCACAATCTCACCGGGGACAAGCTGGAGATTAACATCCGAAAACACACTGCCGCGTCCCAAACCGGATACCGTTAGCACTGGCTTCGTATCAGAGCTAGAAGTTGGGATGGACTCCTGCGATGTACCCCGTGTCACATCATGACCCACCATCATCTGTACCAGATCACGTTGCGTAATATCCGCGATCCGCTTGGTTCCGACCAACTTACCGTCCCGCAGCACAGTCGCGCGGTCAGCAATTTGGAAAATCTCATCCAATCGATGCGAGATATAAATAATCGAGATGCCCTGCTTAACCAGAAACCGGATGCTATCGAACAGCAGCGCCACTTCATTTGGGGGAAATGCCGCCGTCGGCTCATCCATCACGATAATCCGCGCGTTACCGGAAATCGCCTTCACCACTTCAACAATCTGCCGTTCAACCACCGTCAGATTCATCATCAACTTGGTGGGATCAATATCCATCTTGAGCAGTTTGAGTTGTTCCCGCGCTTGGTTATGCGCACGGTTCCAATCCACAATAAAACCGCGTGTCGGCAAATGCCCAAGCAACAAATTCTCCGTCACCGAAAGTTCAGGTGCGTAATGTTGCTCCTGATAAATCATGCGGATACCCAGCGCCTCGGCATCGCGCGGTTGGTTAATCTGTACCGGCTTCTCATCAATCAAGATGCTACCGCCATCTTTTTGATAATCGCCGTTCAATATCTTAATCAGGGTGGATTTACCCGCGCCATTTTCACCCAACAGTGCCAGCACTTCACCGCTGTGGAGATCGAGCGAAACACCGTCTAATACGCGGACACCGTAAAAGCTCTTATCGATGTCCTTCATTTGCAATAAGAATGAGGGGTTTGTCATGATTGTTTCCCCTGTTGCCGTGCCTGTTCCCAGCGGATACGGATTTGGTCAACACCAACCGTCAATAACAGCACCGCACCACGCGCCACATCCTGCCAGAAGGACGACACATTCAATTGGATTAGACCGTTATCCAGCGTACGCAGCAGTACCACACCAATCAGCGTACCCAGTAAAGTACCTTTACCACCGGCCAGTGTCGTACCGCC
Organism: Aggregatilineales bacterium; assembly: GCA_044227005.1. Lineage (GTDB taxonomy): Bacteria > Chloroflexota > Anaerolineae > Aggregatilineales > Phototrophicaceae > CFX2. The sequence continues at coordinate 11,443 of JBGAFZ010000009.1, read as the reverse complement.
CAAAACCACTGCCGCTACCACCGCGAATTCCAGACCAAACGCCGCCTGTGGACGTCCAGCCGCCAATTGCGAAGCACTCACCAAACCGGATAGTGCCGACAACAATCCGCACAATCCATAGGCGATCAGCAGATTCAACTTAATATTGATACCCGCCAGACGCGCTGCCTCAGCACTGCCACCGATAGCGAACAAATTGCGTCCAAAATGGGTGTAACGCAAAACGAAGGCAAACAACAAATACAGCGCCAGCATCAAAATCAAGGAGAAGGGAACACCCGCAATATTGCCGCGTCCGAGGAATTGGAAGCTGGCTTCGCCCAATTGATTATCTTGGGTGCCGGACATCACAAAGGCGATTCCGCGTACTGCCGAGTATGTCGCTAAAGTGGTGATTAACGGATTGATGCGTAATCGGGTGATGATCAACCCATTAAACAAACCAACTACAAGACCGCTCAGGAGTGCTACCCCTGCCGCCGCCCAAATAGACATTGAACTCGGCCATAAGGAACTGGCGACCACACCGGTCAGTGCTGCCACCGAACCGACTGAAAGATCGACCCCGCCGGTAATCAGCACAATCGTCATACCGATGGCCGAGATACCAACCGTAGCCAGTGTGCTTGCAATCGTGACGATGTTATCAGTACGCAGGAACGATGGCGCCAGCACCCCGATCAACACACACATCAGGATATAAGCACCGAGCAGCGCCATTGTAGGGTTAACTTTGAAACCCGCCGCTTTGGCAGGCTGGGAAGCCGTTTCTTGTAACATAATATTCTTTGTAGATGATTTTTGGGAATAATGTTGAGGGCTGCTATTTTTGAAATCCGGATACGACAATGATTTGAGTAGGGACACACAAACGTATGCCCCTACTGAAGTTCTATGTCGATCCAGAAACCGTGTCCGCCCTCACGAGCGTACCGAAATTAGCTGGACTTGGTTGGTTCTGCGGTAGCTTCGGTCGCGGCCATCAAAGCGGCGCAACCCTTGCTGTCGGGCAGAACTTCACACATGTTGGCCACAGTCACGAACGCATGGTCAACATAGATTGCCGGAGGAACTGGCTTGCATTCCAGCAGGTTAATCATCGCGGGGATAATCTTGCTACCATACAGTTCTGGGAAGTAAGCAGTCGCGCCCAGGTACAGGCTGTTCGGCTTCAACATTTCGGTCAGACCGCTTTCAACAGCACCTTGACCCACGACGATCGAGTTGGCAGGGCTACGACCAGCGGCTTCGAGAGCGGCTGCGGTACCCTGTGCAGTGTCATCGTTGATTTCGACAGCGATAACGTTAGCATCGGCAGGAATCTTCGAGAGAGCATCACCAACAGCCTTGAACGCCACATCTTGGGTGTTCTTGCTATCAAGACGAATGATGTTTTCTTCAGGTACGGGGTTAGCCAACTTAGCCTGAATACCTTCGACCTGACCTTGCATACGGGCTGCGGGGATCGGGCCAGATTGTGGCAGTTCGAGGACGAGGATGTAATCAACCTTGCCACCCCAGTTTGCATTGGCATAATCGCCACCAGCTTCACCGGCCATACGTCCGGCGCGGTAGTTGTCGGCACCGAAGAATGTCGCGCCGGGCATCGGGATGTCGATCGCGATCACCGGAATTTGCGGGTCTTGGCTCTGGAACAGGTTCATAATGACGTTGCCGAACTTCTCGTCGGTCTGGAATTCAACCACACCATCGACGCCCTGTGCAACGAAGTTTTCAGCGTTGTTCAATGCGGTCGCGCCGTCGAGGTTATTGTTGGCGATAACCAATTCAATGTTACCGGCATCAGCCGCAGCGCTCTTCATACCTTCTTCAACGGCGGTGATGAAGTCTACGCCTGTGGTCAAGTTGGCGAAACCAATCTTGTAGCTGTCTTTTTTGGTTGGGCAGGCATCCTGCGCGGCAGCCGAAGCAACCGACTTGGACGAATTGGATGCTGCGATGGACCCCAGGGGGCTAATAGCTAATGTAGCGAGAATTGCAAATAGAGCGAGCTTACTTTTTGTTATCATTCAAATTTCTCCTGCAAAACTAAAGGATTTATACTTTCGGCAGTCGGGTACTGTTTTATGACGACTTCTAGGTACCTCCATGTGTATTTTTGTTGAATTTTGTTGAATTTTGTTGAAAACCGTTGATAATGTAGCATGTACATTGCGAATTGTCAATAAAAATGACAATTTGCATCAACCTGTTGAAAAGCGCTACAACAGAGTATTCAAGAGCGAAAGAGGAAACCGTTGACCACCAAAACTTTGACCACCTTTGAACGCCGTCAGGTTATTCTTCGCATTCTCGAAGATCAATCCGGCATCAAAGTGACTGAACTCGCGCAGCAGCTAGACGTTTCCGAAGGCACTATCCGCAACGATCTTGCCGCGCTCGATGAAGAACAACAAATCATGCGTGTACGCGGCGGTGCTGTACCCCGCAATAAATCCCCACACGCCAATCAGATCATCGCTGCACGGGCGCAGGTCAATTTCGACGCCAAACAACGTATTTCACAATGGGCGGCCGGTCTGGTCGAAAACGGCGACTCGATTATTCTGGATGCCAGCACCACCGTCCTTCATATGGCTGAATTTCTCCAAACCCGCCGCGATTTAACCATCGTCACCAATGGCTTAGAAGTCGCCCGTCGCCTTGCCGAATCATCATCCAACACGGTTATCATGGTCGGCGGCATTCTACGCACCGACGGCAACGCCGTCACCGGATTGCTCGGAACAGAACTACTCAATGACCTCCACGTCCGCACCGCCTTCGTGTCCTGTGCCGGTTTTTCGTGGGATGCCGGTTTCATGGAATTTGACATCCCTCAAGCCCAGATCAAACACCGCATGATTCAATCCGCCCAACGCGTAGTCGCCTTGGTGGATTCCAGCAAATTCCAGCAGTTAGGCTTAACCTCCTTCGCCACCTTGAACCAGATTCACCATGTCGTGACCGATCAAGATGCCGACCATACCATCATATCGAATCTCCAAAACGCGGACATCACTGTCACCGTTTGCACCGACCACGCCTCCACCACCTACACGCCGGATCAAAATAGCCAGAAGAACTACAAAATCGGCTTTGCCAACATGAGCGAAGAGATGGCCTTTCCCCGTGATGTTCGCCGTGGCTTGGAACGTGCCGCCAAAGACAGCAGCCAGATTGAACTCTTCGTCGCCAACAACCAGATGAGCGGTGAAATCGCCATTGAGGTAGCCGATAACCTCATCGCCACCGACATTGATTTGATGATCGAGTTCCAAATTGTCGAGCAGGTTGGCAATATCCTCATGAACAAATTCAATCACGCCGGTATTCCGGTGATTGCCATTGATATTCCGATGGTCGGCGCGACCTTTTTTGGTGTGGATAATTATCAGACAGGCTATGTAGCGGGTTTGGAACTAGGTAAAGCAGTACAGCAGGAATGGCGCGGACTCATAGATCGCCTCATCGTTCTGGAACACCCGCGCGCCGGACATCTCCCCGCCGCGCGCATCAAAGGCCAAATTGATGGATTTCAAGAAATCATCGGTGAAGTAAATCCCGATATCATGATTCATCGTGATAGTGGCAACACCACCAGCATCAGCGAAACCCAGATGCTTCAAATTCTTCAAGGGTTGCCAACCGAACATCGGCTTGCAGTGATCAGCTTCAATGATGACGCCGCCATTGGTGCTTTAGATGCCGCTCGCAAAGTCCACCGCACGTCTGATGTGCTGATCATCGGTCAAGGTGCGGATCGCCGTATGCGCGAAGAACTCCGTAAAGGCAACTCCCGCATCGTCGGCTCAACATCCTTCCACCCCGAACTTTACGGCACGAAATTAATCGATCTCGCCCTCAATATCTTGAAAGGTGAACCCGTTCCGCCTGCCGTCTACATGGAGTACACCTTTATCAATGCCGCCAATGTCGATCTACACTACTTCACCGAAAAAGATGAACGTTAAATTCGCTGATTGTCACGGGCTGACCACCGCCGCCTTACGGGCTTCGACTTCTGCCAATTCCATGCCCGTTCGGTAGCGAGTCAGCGTTGGGAAGTTGTAAGCAATCCACGCGACCGCTAGCACAGTAGCCACGCCGCCCGTCACCACCGAAGCCACCGGCCCGAATAACTGCGCCACTACACCCGCTTCAAATTCCCCTAACTGCGGCCCGCCCATGAAGAAAATCATGTTGACCGAAAGCATCCGTCCGCGCAAATGATCTGGTGTCAGCACCTGCCGCAAGGGTGACCGGATTCCCGCGCTGATCGAATCCGTGAAACCAGTTCCCGCCAATGCCAGCAGCGACAACCAGAATATGGTTGAAAATCCAAAGATTACGGTCGCCACGCCAAAGAATGCCACCGCCCATAGCATGACCACCCCTTGCCGCATAATCCGTCCACCATACTGTGCCATCACAATCGCGCCCAAGGTCGCCCCTACCGCCGGAGCAGCGCTCAAAATGCCGTAGCCAGTCGCCCCCACTTTCAACACATCCGTTGCGTAAACCGGCAGCAGCACGGTAGCGGATGCCAGCAGCGTAGCAAAAAAATCCACCAGCATCGTCGACCATAACAATGGCGAACTCTTGACGAATCGCAGCCCCTCAAACATGGCTCCGAAACTAATATCGCGCTTAATTCCCACCGGCGAACTCATCACCACCCGCCGCAAACCAATCAGCACAATCACCACCGGAATAAACGACAGGGCATTAAACAAGTACGCCGCACCCGACCCAAATCGCCCGATGATCAGTCCGGCAATCACCGGTCCAAATACGGATGTCACCGTGTACATCACCACATTCAAACGCGCCGCACTGGAAATCTCATCAGGTCGCACGAGGTTCGGAACCATCGCGTTACGTGCCGGTTGGTCAAATGCCGACATCCCCGAAATGGCCGCCGTCAGCACATAAATCAATGCCAGCGATTCCGCACCAGCAATCGTAATCAGCGCCAGAATCCCCGCGAAAATCAACATCATCGATTGCGTCACCAACTGCAATTTCCGCCGATCCATCGCGTCCGCCACCACGCCACCTAACAGCGACAGCACAATAATCGGCACGATCCGCACCAATCCCACCAAACCCAACGCAAATTGATTATGCGTAATTCGCCATACATCCCAGTTGACCGCAGCCAACTGCATAGACGACCCCGTAATCGAAAAAATTTGCGCGAGAAAAAACCAGCGGAAGCCCGGATGCCGCAGCACCGACCAAGCCGAAGTGGATGCTTTTGGAGCAGATGGTGTCATAAGGTTCTCAAATCGATTTCAAGCGATACCATAAACGAGGTTGTCGAGGCACTAACCGACATGGTTATACATTACTCCCACCCCCGAATCCTTCTCAAGTACCATCCCCAAATTGGACTCAAGCTTTCATGACATTTAATGCCGTGGAGGCGTAGGTGGCAAGTACATCGGAGTCACATAGTTATTATACATATCCTTTTCCATACGAAACGCCCATTGATATGAGAGTGATTGATTGGATTTATCGATGATGGTTATCTCTGCAAGATGTAAACCTGCTTCTGCACGATCTACATCAACACAGGTTTTGGATTGTGCCCCGCCACATGTTCGCATATCAGTCGCCTTTCCATCACACCATTGATGTGCAAGATTTACCCACGGATTGGTCGGAACATTGACGCCATCTATCACTAATGTTTAATGCTGTGCAATATACGCATTTACTACAAATCGATATTTCCAAATTATACATGCATGCCCCATGCCGATCTCAGCGTTTTATCATGGGTAAAAAACACACATTTATCACTGCGCCTGCCCTTGACACCATTGCCCCCTGCGGTTACAACCGTAGCTGAATAATCACTAAGAGAGGAAACTCCAATGGCAAACTTTGAACTCCTGAGCGAGTTGGTACAGGACGCAGGCGGCAAAATCCTCCTGCTCGTCATGGATGGACTGGGTGGCTTGCCCCGCACGCCCGATGGATTGACCGAGCTGGAAACCGCACGCACCCCAAATATGGATGCGCTGGCGAAGGCAGGTAGCACCGGCATGACAATTCCCGTCTCCCGTGGCATCGCCCCCGGCAGCGGCCCTGCCCACTTGGCACTCTTTGGCTATGACCCTATCGAATATAAAATCGGACGTGGTGTCCTCGAAGCCACTGGCATCGGCATCGAAGTCAAACCCGGTGATGTCGCCGTACGCGGCAACTTCTGCACCGTCGACGCCAACGGCCTCATCACCGACCGTCGCGCCGGACGTATCCCCACCGAAGAAGGTGCCAAGCGCGTCGAACTCCTCAAGCAAATCCAAATTCCCGGTGTCGAAATCACCGTCGAAGCCGTTCAAGATTATCGCTTCGCCCTGCTCCTGCGTGGTGAAAATCTCAGCGGTGCCATCGCCGATACCGACCCGCAGGCCACCGGACTCGCCACCTTGCCAGCTCGCGCCACCAAGCCCGAAGCCGAACATACCGCAGCGATCATCAACCAATGGTTGGCAGAAGCCCGTAAAGTCCTCAAGGGACATGAACCCGCTAACATGGTCACCCTGCGCGGCTTCGCTGAAGATCCCGCTCTGCCCAAGTACAAAGATGTCTATAAGCTCAAGGCCGCTTGCGTCGCCGTATACCCCATGTATAAAGGTGTAGCCCGCCTCGTCGGCATGGACATCATCGAAACCGATAACCACGACCATCCGGCTGATGAATTCAAGCGCGTCGCCGCCATTTGGAACGACTATGACTTTGTCTTCTGCCACATCAAATACACCGACAGCCGTGGTGAAGATGGCGACTTTGATGCGAAGGTCAAGGTTATCGAGGAAGTCGATGCCGCCCTCCCCATTTTGACCGCGCTCAATCCCTCTGTGATGATCATCACTGGCGACCACTCCACCCCTGCCGCCTTGAAGTCCCATAGCTGGCATCCGGTACCAACACTCTTAAGCGCTCCCAAGACACACATGCCCGACCGTGCCCAATCCTATGGCGAACGCGAATGCATGACTGGTGCGCTCGGTCAATTCCCTGCCGCCGACCTGATGCAGTTAGCACTCGCACACGCTAACCGCCTCGCCAAGTACGGCGCTTAATACTCCGGCTACCATCAAACAAGGGGCGTATCATGCGCCCCTTCGTTCCCTATCCCACCGAAATCTTATAACTTCTTACGACCACTCAGCCGTATAGTATCTATAACGCGTCCATAACACGTCACTTACGGACAGGATACAGGACTCACGCTGATGGATACCCCCTACGAAAACGCCACACCCGAACAACTCAGCAGCCCACTCGTCCACGAGTTTCTAGAAATTCACGATGTGTTCCGGAAGCAGCTTCAAGCGATGGTCAGCCACATCGACGGATTGCTCTCCGGTCACGAACAACTCACCGACGCGCTAACTCAAGAACGCATCCACGCGCTCATCCGTGCTGGCATGGATTACACCCAATTGCTGCATGCGCACCATAACCGCGAAACCATTTATGTCTTCCCCATTTTGAAAGCCGAAGGCATGGAACAAGCTGTAGTCGATCGCCTCAACATCGAGCATGATGAAATCTCAATGCTGGTCGACAAATTTGCCGCCTCCATCCAGAATCTCACCCACATCGAACCCGCCGTCATGAATCACGACCTGCGCCGCTTATCAGATGCCCTCCGCGACCACCTCGCCTACGAAGAAACCCATGTCTGCCCCTTCTTCGCCCGCTGGTCAGAGTGGCCACCAATGGACTAACACGCCTATCCGTTCTTGACGCTACCCACCGCCGCCTCACTCCGCTTCAAGCGCAGTCGAATTACGCCCTCTAAACAGCGAACGACAGCGATTGCCATGAACGGCGTAATCATAGTGCGTGCGCGGGTATCAATACCGGATGTCTGCACCACCAGCGTACCACCAATGTAATACGCACAAATCAACACAATCAACCAGAACACATCCCATTGTTTTGCCCGATAAAAAAGAATGAGTCCTATCCCCGTACCAACCACGAGTACTACATTCCAAATCATGACGAGCATTCTCACCCACGACGGCTCAACTTGGGTAAGCGCAAGGATGCGGTACAAACCGATCGGAATAGTCGACACATAAACAACCGGATAAGCTAAAAAGGTCTCTATCGCCACCGATTGCATAATGGGTTGCAGTTCAGCCGTTACGGCCTCATGCCGGTACCGTGTTCCCGCATCCACAGTTGACGTATCATGCCCCAATCGAGCTTCAACCCGTCGGCTGAGTTCTGTGTAAGTCTCGTCGATCGACAACCCCGCCCCGCGTGACTCTACCGACGCCGCCCGATAATAGAGCAGGTTATACAAACCTATCGTGGAAAAAGTGTAATTCCCAAAAACGACACCGTTATGAACAATCCAGCCCCCCACACCGATGACGCTGATCAGCCCAAACGCCACCAACACCACCCATCGCCTGCGATAAAACACAATCGCCCAAACGCCCAACACACCCCACAGTAAAAACGTCGCCGGACGACTCAAAGACGAAAACACCAGTAGTACGCCGCCAATGACTACCAGCACTCCACTAGCTCGCAAACCGGATCGCTCCAGACTGACAAGCAGCAAATACACGCCCGCCAGCAGCGTAACATTTGCCAACGCCTCTGCGCCCAAGAAAGCGCTATAAACGATACTGGCTGGATCAACTGCCACGACCAAAGCCGCCAACAAACTCAAGAGGGTTGACAATCGGCATCGCCGCGCTAAAACATAAGTCAGCGGCGCAACCAGCGCCCCCAATACCGCATTAACGGCCAGCACCGCCAGACCATTCAAATTGAGCAGGGCAACCATAACCGGAAAAAGTGGCGGGCGGATCAAAAACAGGCTGTTATCCAAACTACCTCGTTGCAGAATATCCTCGGCTCCAACAGAGTACAACGTGTAATCACCGTTTGAAAAATGCTGCAAATCCGGCGTATAGCGCACCACAATGACACCAAAACGCAGCGCACAGGCCACCGCAAAAATAACCAGAAGCTGCATCGATGTTCGCTTGTGCCATTGCATTATGGGTATCCTATCGACCACAAAGTGAAAACTTTAGGCCAACAGCATACCCTACCACACGTCAAGTTAGCCATTGTCCAATTCTCGCGCATCAAGGCGAAAGCATGTACCACAACACTTTCGCCCTCGACTAAATTCCCCTCTAGCGTCGGTCAATCGTCAAGTTTTGGTACACCAGAACCCCTACACTGATTACCACATGAAGGTAGCCGATGGATGGACATGACGATGCGTATCTTACCTATCTCACTACTATGCGCGGTACTATTCATTTGCCTACCCTATTCAATAGTTACCGCGGATTCCTCTATCTATCGTTTAGCCTTTCGCTCGACTACCGACAAAGAAATCTGGACGATCAATTCTGATGGTACGGATGCACGTCAAATCACACATGACGGTGCCGACAAAGAGCAGATCATCGCCTCTCCAGATGGACACTATATCGCATATTACGCCCAGACTTGGTATGACAACGCCAACTACCTCATCTATCACGTTGCGATCGTACTCGATATTGCCACCGGAGAGCAGCGCATGGTCACAGGGCAAGAAGCCATCAATGGCCTCACGTGGTCACCGGATAGTCAAAACCTACTCTTTGCTGTCCTCACGCATCATGAAGATTACTCCCCCTCCTACGAACTCGTCCGAATCAATAGAGATGGTACCGACCGCGCCCAACTCACCAATTCGACATTCGCAGGTTCCGGCCTCAGTTGGTCACCTGATGGCAAACATATTGTGGTTTCACGACAAAATAAGGATTCAAGCTATCAAATCACCATGTTGAATGCAGATGGTTCCAATCCTCAAGAACTTCTTCATCTCGACTCGTGTTTCATATGTCAACCACCTCGCTGGACTCCAGATGGCCAGTCCATCATTTATTACAGCCATCCAAACTTATTTATCCTTGATGTCACGAGTCACCAAACACGCCAACTGACCGATTTCGCCCAAGTCTATAACGTAATTGACGTCGCTTATGCCCGCTATGGCAGCCCAGAATATGCCATCACTGCGGACAGCCAGCACCTTTTTTACACCATGGGCTATCCATTCCAATTTGTCAAACTAGACCTAAGCCCAAACAGTTGGCAAAATCGTCATGTCATCGTCCAAAATACGAATGAGATATTCAGAGGCTTTTTGCTTCTACCGGATGAACAATCGGTGATAATCCCACTGTCAACATCCGACGGTCTAATCCACATCCTCCGTGATTTGAGAACCGGAGCCACACAGCCTCTTATCACCAACGCCGCCGAAATGGTTTTGCTGAACTGAAACAAAAAAGCGTTAGAATGAACTCCATCAGGTACTTCACAACTTACTGCTCTTGTTTCAGCTAAAAAGGGAAAATCATGTTTACCGACGACGAAAAAGCCTTTATTAAATCACAAGCCATCGCCCGTATCAGCACCGTAGCGCAAGACGGTCAACCGGATGTATCACCGGTCAGTTTTATTTTTGAAGACGATTGCTTCTATATTGGCGGCAAAGTGAACTCGACCACCAAAAAATACAAGAATGTAGCCAACGGTCACACCAAAGCCGCGCTGGTCCTCGACGACGTGATTTCAAATGATCCGTGGCGTGCCCGTGGGGTAAAAGTCTTTGGTATTGCCGAAGTTGTCCAACGCCCGCAGGACTATGCCAAAGAACCGTGGCTCAAAATTACGCCAACCACCCATTGGAGTTGGGGCATCGAAGAAGAAGTTTTTGTAGATGGCTTTTTCCGCACCCGCAAAGTTGTCTGGTAAACCAAACACGACTCACGGCCATGACGATAGGCGGCACTCGCCTGTCGTCGCCCCAATGCGCTGCAATCAATTTGCTCTAGATGACCATTCGCCCAACTGAATTCTAGTGGCGAGGAGCGATGATTCCTCCCCTAACCAAATAGCTCACCAATCAACAACCTCATCAATCATTCAATAGTCATATATTCGATACAATATTTACTTTTCCAAACCCGCTCTACCAATCCCCAACCATCCACCAACCCACTTAACAATTCTGCTCCCTCAAAATGGTTAGCGCCAACACCCCGCAAGAGTGACAAAATGGTTTTCCAAATGGTCACCCTTTCCCCCTCCACATCGACTATCATATCTATGGGGTGTATGGACACGGCATGCCGTGTCCGGTTTTCTCGCACCCACCGCACCTTAACATCGGGAATAGGCAATATGGCGACATCATCCCTTCGCTCTCCACATCGTCTATCATATCTATGGGGCGTAGGGTCGAAATGGACTTGCCCCGATTGAGTGGAGAGAAAGAAATTGCACAGGTAAACTCAAACAAGGAGCAAGGAGACAGAAAATGAGCAGACGAAGTAAGCATCATACAGACGAATTTAAGGCAGAAGCAGTGGAGTTGGTGGAGCGA
>JBGAFZ010000008.1:0-253307 GCA_044227005.1 Aggregatilineales bacterium | reverse complement strand
CTACGTGTTACTCACCCGTGCGCCACTCAAATATTGCTATTTCCGTTCGACTTGCATGTGTTAGGCACGCCGCCAACGTTCATCCTGAGCCAGGATCAAACTCTCCGTTTGATTTTACTCTCGAAACTGACAAGGCTTTTCGCCTTGTTATGTTACTTGGCTGATTGCTTTTTCGTTTATCCACAGTGTCAATCCACTGTGTTTCTTCCATCTCACTCTTCTGTTGTTAAGTTGCGTTTCGCGTTTGTTTGTGCGCGATGAGAGAAGGATACCAACCGAAAATATACCTGTCAACCCTAACTTTCAAACGAATTTAAAAGAGCCTTAAAAGCGCTGCTGATTAATCACCACTTGGGAGCATATCAACCGGTTTAATTATGGGTGGAATTGAACCGTTATCGCCCAAAATATCCTTGATGTAAACCTCTCTAACCAGTACGAGTAATATGGCAATAATGGGCACAGCAAGCATGATACCAAGGAAGCCAAAGAAGATGGCTGCAAATATCTGACCGATTAGAACGATGACGGGTGGAAGGTTAAGACTTTCTTCGAAGAGCAGTGGTGCGATCAGTTGGCTTTGAAGAAATGATGTGCCGTATATGATGAGCACGATCCAACCAACATGCTGAGGCGCCTGAACCAAGGCGACCACCAAAGAGGGAACCAACGCAGCAATCGGGCCGAAGTTCGGTACAAACGAAAAAAGCCCGGCAAGAACGCCTAGGGCTAAGGCTTGATCAAGGCCAAGAATTGCCAGTCCAAGCCACGTCACAAAGCCTACAAATATCATCAATAAGAGTTGGCCTTGAAGCCACAGACGCAGGGTATAGTCAATACGATCCATGATGAAGCGGACACGGTGGCGATACCAGACGGGAAAGAGCTTAATCGCACCCTCTTCATATTTTCGTGGTTCAGCCAACAGATACAAACTGAGAAATATCACGATGACGAGGCTCAAAATTGTGCTGGCAAGACCGCTGACGACAGGGAGTACTGAACCCCCTAACTGCCCTGCCGCCTGCCCCAACTGGCGCGTGACTTCTGCAAAAATCTCATTCAGATCATCCTGACCAAAAAAGTTCTTCATCACATCCTGAAGGGTAGCAACGTAAGGGAAGGTTTCCCTCATTTTGGGATCTTGCTTAATCAACTGCCATTGCGACACCACTTCGGAGACGCCCTGCTGAAAATCACTACTCAAGGTTGCAAATTGTTCAAGCAGAGAAGGTAAGGCTAAGAGGATCAGGAGGATTATGATGGCAAAAATAGTAAATAGTGAAATTATCGCGGCAGGGGTGCGACGCACACCACGCTTCACCAAAAAGCGGATGGGCATGGTCACGAGAACTACTACAATAATAGCGGCGAGGACGAGTAAGAGTGTGGCGTGAACCTCCCACACAGCGAGGAGTAAAATTACCGTACTGACCGAAGTCAGTACCCAACGCATAATCCGGTTGCTTGCGGGATCTAGATTGAAACCTGATGCTGACATATCAACCTCCGATGAGAGGCACTATATTCATCCAAGGTAACGAACGACCAATAACGTTAGATCGTCAAATGGCACAACGCCCTGAGCAAATTGGTCAATGGAATGCAGGATGTATTGGAGAACCTCGGCAGCCGAGTGTGAAGCAATTTCTTCGATAACGCGACACAAGCGCGCCTCCCCAAAGTTTTCACCATTGGGATTCTCGGCGTCGGTTAGGCCATCGGTGTAGTAGACAATGACATCACCGGGTTCGAGTTTTAATTCGACTTCAGACAAGGGGTTGTGCGGGAACCAACCAATCGCTCGTCCACCCTGTGGCATCAAGGATGTCGTGCCGGTAGCTGCACGATAAATGACGGGCGGGTTATGACCAGCGTTGATGTTTATGCTGCGACCATCTTTATAGAATACGCTGTGGTAAACGGTAACAAACATACCGCTTTCGGCATCATCGAGTATGAGGTCATTGGTCTGGCTAAGGGTTTCACGCGGGGGGAGACCAGCATAGGCATAGCTGCGGATCATGCTGCGGGCAACAGCCATGAATAATGCTGAGGGAGCACCTTTATCGGATACATCGGCGATAACCGTACCAAAAGACTCTTCATTGAGCATGAAATAATCGTAGAAATCGCCAGCCATTTCACGGGCAGACTGCCACACGGCTTCGACTTCATAGCCAGGTAAATTCGGTTTGCGACGGGGCAAAAGCCCTTGCTGGATTTCACGCGCAAGTTGAAGCTCGTGTTCCAAACGCCCCTTTTCGACCGCAACGGTATACAAGCGTGAGTTTTCGAGGGTGATACCGGCTTGATTAGCGATGGCGCTGAGCAAATCACGATCCGCTTCGGTAAAAGCACCCGTACGCATGGATGTATCCACATAAACGACACCAACCAGCCGATCCTGTGCCATCATGGGGGCGCACAAGATGGCGCGTAAACCACGCATAATGATGCTCTGGCCGGGTGTGATACGGTCATCAAACATAGCGTTATTGGTCAACAATGGTTGGCGCGTCGACACCACTTGATTGACGATGGTGGTGCTGTAGGCTTCTTGCTGCGCGAGTTGCTCCCCCGCGATACCACGAGCACCCAACAACCGGAGTGTGCCGGTTTCTTCCTCGTATCCCATCAAGACGCCCCGTTCAGCTTTGGTCGCGAGCATCATGGCGTCAATCACGTTGGCTAAGGCTTCATCAAATTTCAGACTGGAGTTCATGGTCATCGAAATTTGATAGAGCGTCGTGAGATGTTCGAGATTAAGCTTGGTAGAAAGTGTGGGGGCTGTCATAGTTGGCCTTTGCGAAACTGTGATTTATGAGGGGATTATAGCATCTGCGGGGTGGGCTAGCGAATTGCATAGAGACGATTTACTATTTGGCAATCGCAGTCTGTAAAATATGTAGAAAACCCATGCTTTTTGATGTCACGACACTCCCCAAAAACCTCAATACGGCAGGCACAATCGCAAGACAGGTTGAAGATTACGGATTCGGGGGGTTGTGGACAGCCGAAACCTCTCACAATCCATTTTTGCCGTTGACGCATGCTGCCAGCGTAACCGACAGGATCAGCATCGGGACAGGAATTGCGGTCGCGTTTCCGCGAAGCCCGATGGTGATGGCAAACACCGCATGGGATTTAGCCGAGCAATCGAAGGGGCGGTTCATCCTCGGGTTGGGCACACAGGTGCGAGCGCATATCACGAAACGCTTCAGCAGCGAGTGGAGTGCTCCGGTTCCACGACTACGTGAATATATCGAGTCGATGCGGGCGATTTGGGATACGTGGCAGACTGGCGTGCCTCTGCGTTATAGAGGAGAACACTATCGGTTTATTTTGATGACGCCGTTCTTTTCACCTGAACCGATGCCCTACTCGAATATTCCGATTTATATCGCGGGGGTGAATGAGGGGTTATGCCGATTGGCCGGAGAGATGTGCCAAGGGTTTCATGTGCATCCTTTCCATACGACGCGTTACTTAAAAGAGATGATTATCCCGAACATCGAAGCGGGGGCGCAGAAAACGGGTCGAACACGGCAGGACGTGAAACTGACGTGCATGATCTTCGTGGTTACAGGTCGAACAGCCGAGGAAATCCAGCAAAGCACGATTGCGACCAAGTCACAGATTGCGTTTTACGCCAGCACACCGAGTTATAAGGCGGTGTTGGAGATGCACGGTTGGGGCGATCTGGCTGAACGATTGGGCAAGATGATCCGAGAAAATCGGTGGAGCGAACTGTGGACGGAAATTAGCGATGAGATGTTGAATGAAATCGCAGTGGTTGCTCCTGTGGATGAATTGGCGCACAAGGTGAAAGAACGTTACGAGGGATTGCTTGACCGAGTCGGGTATTATTTTCCGTTTGTGCCGGACGAGGCTGATAAGCGGGTGATTTGGGAACAGGCGGCGAAAGTGTTTGGGCGGTAATTATTAGCTGCAAGTTACCAGTTTGAAAACATAAAAGCTAAGTTCAGAACTTGCACAAATTGCACTTTTACCGCTGAAATGACAAACGGGAACGACGGGACAAGCCGCCGAAACGACATAAAATGCTGCGTGGAAGCCCGGCTACATCCGCTGAAACGACACAAATACCGCGCCTAGCTCCCGTATGTCTGCCGCGAGTGTCGATTCGGCGGCTCGCAGGGAGGGTGGCGCTGAATATGCAACAGTATGTTTAACACAACGACTCAACGTCACAGAGCAGCGAATTTCGTTGGTATGAGGCATAACACTTGTAGGCATTGAGCTGACCTCCTTAGTTAATTTTAGAACATAAGTTTCACACGGTCAAGTTCGGGGTTGGTATGAATCGGGTTGGAAATGAGGAAAAATGAACAATCAAGCATTGAATTATGTAAAAGAGCACGAGGTAGCATTTAAGGCTCAGTTAAAGGAATTATTGAGCATTCCGAGCGTCAGTACATTGGCTGAACATCAGGCAGATTGCGAACGGGCGGCGGAATGGTTGGCGTCTGATATGCGGCGAATCGGGTTTGACACGGTAGAGGTCATCCACACGAAATGGCATCCGGTAGTGTTTGCCGAATGGATGGGCGCGGGAAAAGATGCGCCGACGGTGTTGGTTTACTGCCATTATGATGTGCAACCGGCAGAGGTCAGTGATGGGTGGCATACACCGCCATTTGAACCAACCGAAATCGAGGGCAAGGTATTCGCACGTGGAGCGATTGATAGTAAGAGCAATGTGATGGCACAGCTTAAAGCGGCGGAAGCGCTCATCAAAACGGGCAGTTCTCCGGTAAATATCAAGCTGATGTTCGAAGGGGATGAAGAATCGGCATCTGAAAATATGACGGCGTTCGTGGCACAGTACCGCGACAAACTAGCCTGTGATGTGGCGGTGGTTTGTGATGGAAGCATGGCTGACCGTGAACAACCCGATATTGCATACGGACTGCGCGGTGTGGTCACGATGGAGTTGGAGGTTAGCGGACCGAAACAGGACTTACACAGCGGGCATTTTGGTGGGACAGTGCATAACCCGATCCAAGCGTTAGCCGAGATCATCACGCAACTGCATGATGCAGATGGCAGTGTGAACGTGGCAGGTTTTTATGATGATGTGCTGGCGTTGGATGAAGAAGAACGGGCAGAACTGGCAAAAGCACTGCCGTGGATTGAAAGCGAATGGACCGATGTGGCAGCCGCACCGGAACAATGGGGCGAAATGCAATACAATCTACATGAGCGCATCGGGGCACGACCCACGCTCGAAATCAATGGGATACGCGGTGGTTTCGCCGGTGATGGGTTTAAAACGGTACTGCCGGGGAAAGCACTGGCAAAAATTAGCTGCCGGTTGGTGCCGAACCAAACTTCGCAAGTGATCTATGAACGGCTACGGGATGCAATCGCAAAGATTACACCGCCGACGGTCAAAGCAGAGCTGCGCTTGATTGAGATCGGTGAACCAGCACTGATCGACCGTCATAGTCCAGCCGTTCAAGCGGCGATTACAGCTTATGAGCAAGTCTGGGAAAAACGTCCCCACTTTGTGCGGGAAGGCGGCAGCATTCCGGTGGTGGTCGATTTACAAAAGGCAATCGACGCACAACTGGTGTTGCTGTCATTCGGTTACAAAGGATGTGCGGCACACGGGCCAAATGAACATGTATACCTCGACATGTGGTATAAGGGCATGGCCATCACAATCGGGTTTTATGACGAGTTGAGCAAAAGGATGAAACAGGCATGAGCATCGCGCATGAATATGTGAAAGCGCATTTTGAGCAATTTCAGGAGCAACTATTCGATCTCCTGCGTATCCCAAGCATTAGCACATCGGCTGAACGCGCCGGTGATGTCAAACGTGCAGCACATTGGCTGGAAGCTGACCTCAAACGGATTGGTATGCATACGGTTGAGGTCATCCCAACAGCAGGTCATCCGATTGTTTATGCTGAATGGATGGGCGCGGGAGTCGATGCCAAAACGATACTGATCTATGGGCACTATGATGTGCAACCAGCGGTACAGGCAGATGGCTGGGTTAATCAACCGTTCGAACCAGAGATTCGTGACGGCAAGATTTATGCACGCGGTTCATCTGATGATAAGGGACAGGTTTTCGCACACGTGAAAGCTGTAGAAGCATTGCTAGCAAATGGTGGTAAAGCACCTGTCAACATCAAACTCTTGATCGAAGGTGAAGAGGAAATTGGCTCGACACACCTCGGTGAATTTGTGGCGGCCAATAAGGCACGATTGAAGGCAGACGTATGCGTGATCTCTGATAGCGGGATGCCTCAGCCTGACCAACCGTCGATTGTATATGCGCTGCGCGGATTGGCAACGATGGAGGTTGAGGTGTACGGGCCGGCGACTGATTTGCACAGCGGCACATATGGCGGGTCGGTGCATAATCCGGTACAGGCGCTGGCGGAAATCATCGCACAATTGCATAAGCCAGATGGCAGTGTAGCAGTACCGGGATTCTATGATGATGTGCTGCCGCTTTCGGACGAGGAGCGCACCGAACTCCAAAAAACAGGCATGACGGAAACGGTGTGGCGGCAAACGACCGGCGCAGCGCAACCATGGGGCGAACCGGGTTACGCTATTCATGAGCGAACGGGAGCGCGTCCAACACTGGAAATTAATGGTATGGCAGGCGGTTACTTTGAACCGGGATTCAAAACTGTGTTACCCGCAAAGGCATGGGCAAAAATTAGCTGCCGATTGGTGGCCAACCAAGATCCTGAGAAGATCGGGATGCTGGTGCGCAACTACATCATGAATATCAGTCCGGCGACTATCCGCACCGAAGTAAGCGTGGTACGGGGTGCGCCAGCAGCATTTGTCGATATTCGCACACCGGAAATGAAAGCGGCGATTCGTGCATATGAACAAGGTTGGGGCAAAAAGCCCGTTTTCATGCGTGAGGGTGGTAGTATTCCGGTTGTCGGCGACTTCCAGAAAGAATTGGGCGCGCCAGTCATATTGATGGGATTCGGCTTGAATGATGACGGCGCACATAGTCCAAATGAGCATTTTATGGTTGAGATGTTCCGTAAAGGCATCAACACAGCGATTTATTTCTACGAAGCAATAGGCGCAGGAGAATAAGGCATGACAACTGCACATGAATATGCGAAGGCGAACGGATCACGGTTTGAAGAACAGTTGATAGATCTGCTCAAAATTAAGAGCATCAGCACACTGCCGGAATGCGACGCTGATGTGCAACAAGCGGCGGAATGGGTTGCCGCTGATATGCGCCGGATCGGTTTGACGACCGTGGAGATTTTACCGACCGGTGGGCATCCGGTGGTGTATGGCGAATGGTCGGGAGCAGGCAGCAACGCGCCAACCGTATTGGTCTACGGACATTATGATGTGCAACCGGCAGTTAAAAGCGATGGTTGGAATAATGAACCGTTCGAACCTGTGATTCACGGCGGCAAGATCTGGGCGCGTGGATCGAGCGATGATAAAGGACAGATGCTGGCACAGCTTAAGGCGGCTGAGGCACTATTGGCGAACGGTGGCAAGCCGAACGTCAACATGAAGTTCTTGATCGAAGGCGAGGAAGAAATCGGCTCAAAGAATCTGGGCAAGTTCGTGGTGGCAAACCGCGCCAAGTTGAAGGCGGACGTGTGCGTCATATCGGACTCGGGTATGAAGACAATTGACCAACCCGTGGTAGATTATTCGACACGCGGGTTGATGTATCTGGACTTTGAGGTGTTCGGGCCGAAGCAAGATTTACACAGCGGCGGTTACGGCGGCATCGTCCATAATCCGGCGCAAGCACTGGCTGAGATCATCGCACAATTGCATAACGAGGATGGCAGCGTCAATGTGCCGGGGTTCTATGATGATGTACTGGCGATGAGCGCGGAAGAACGGGCAGACCTGCGCTCACATGCGGCGACAGAAGCCGAATGGCAAGCGGCAACGGGCGTGCCCGCGTTCTGGGGTGAAGCGGGATACGATCTGCACGAGCGGATCGGAGGACGTCCGACGTTGGAGATTAACGGGTTCGTCAGCGGATTTTATGGCGCAGGGTCAAAAACGGTTTTACCAGCCAAAGCGCTTGCCAAGATGAGCTGCCGACTGGTACCGGATCAAGATCCGAATAAGGTTTTTGAACTGGTCAAAGCACAACTATTGAAGCTGACTCCACCCACTGTCCGCAGCGAAGTACGGCTGCAAGCAGCGGCCTACCCTGCTGTCATGGATACACACTCTACGGCTATGCAGGCAGCCATGACAGCCTTTGAAAAAGGTTGGGGCAAACGACCGATCTTTGAACGGGGTGGTGGCACCCTGCCGATCATCGCAGATTTCCAGCGCCAGTTGGATAACCTGCCTGTAATCCTGATGGGACTGGGGCTTTCAGGTGATGGCGCACATGGGCCGAACGAAAGCTTCACGTTGGAGATGTTCCACAAAGGGATTGATACCGCGATTTACTTCTACGAAGAGTTGGGCAAGCAAGAATAAGTTGACACGGGGGCAAGCCAAAAACTTGCCCCTTATTTTAGTTCGCCCAGAGTGTTTTGATTTGGTTCCAATCGTCATCACTCATCTGTGATTCGAAGTAGACAGCGATACCTTTCACATATTTGCCCGCAGTTCCGCTATCTGCTAATCCAGTGCGAATACCCGCAACGGCTGAAGCGATATTCTCCACGCTGGTCTCATGTGTCAGCGGTTGAGCGGCATAGGCGGGAACCCCAACGAGCAATTCAGTCGAGGCAGGGATTCCGGTTGAGGTTTGCAACCCCTCTAATGCTTTTGTGAACGTCTTGACCTGATAAGCCATCCATGCCGAATAGTCGGTGTTGGAAGCGATACCGCTGTTATAGGCTGTCACGACAATTTGATCGGCAATGAGGGCGACACGCTGCTTATAGGCTTCATCCCAGATGGTACCGGGTTCGATACGCGGCGGTTTGGGGATGCTGACATCGGTGGGCGTCCAATCGGGGGGGACGGCGAGCGCGAGTGAAGATTTCTCACCGATGGCCGTTTTCACTTTACGGATCATCGACAAATAGTTTTCATCATTGTTGAATACCGGAACGACATTGAGCATGACGCCGTCGAATTTGAACTCGGCGGTCATACGCTGACTAAAATCAGCCACAATCTGCTGCATGGATGTGTCGCTGAGGCGGGTGTTACTATCCACAGGTTGGGCGTCAATGCTGAGCCAACCGTAGAGTTGTGCTTCGGGATACAAGCGTTTAAAGCGTTGAACAAAAGCTTTTACCGCGTCCAGCTTGCCCGTATCCGACCACGCGTTGTTAGATTGCAAAAGGCTCACCCACGCGTACACGATACCAATCTGATGATCACGAAGTTTTTGAACCAGCGCAGCCAAGGTGGCATCATCCGGACTGTCGTATGTCCATTGGGTGCTGATCCAAATGGCGTTGGCGCTGGTCTTGGGGGCAGTATTCTTCAAGCGCCCGATGAACATGATCACAATGATGAGGAAGATGGCTCCGGCGATCCCATAGATCACCAAACGATTGGTGGGGATTCGCACTTCGGGCATCTTTACCCCGCCCGATGGTCGGAGTTGGCGCGAGGTGGCAGTTGGGGCTGCCATGCCTTGCTGCTTACGGCGTTGGTGGCGTTCACGGGCACTGTTCTTACGAGCAGGTGACGATTGTGGAGTTTCTTCCATAGTGTGTGTCTCAATAGCCTAACTTTTGTAGAAGTGGTGGCCCTAATATCAGCAAACCCACAAGGACAGAAGCGACTGCGCCAAGCAACACGGCAGCCGCAGCTACATCTTTCGCTACTTTCGCCATCGGATGAAATTCGGATGTGGCCAGATTAACGACGGCCTCAACCGCAGCATTCAGAAATTCGGCCATCCAAACTGCGGTAATGGTTAGGATAAGGATCGCCCAACTCATGAAATCCACCCGTAACCAGAGTGCCAAACCGAATATGATCACGCTGGATACAGACATTATGCGGGTATTCTTCTGAAAGCGCAGCATGTATAACCAGCCTGCCAGCGCATAGCCCAAACTTTTCACACGGTTGGGGCTGGTGTTCAGGCTGTAGGCATCTGGATTGATCTTCATGGTGCTGGTGAGTTCATCCAGCACTTTCTTAGTGCGATTGGTCATGATCGCCCCCTTCTAGTGCGGGAACGATAGCTGTTGATATGCCAAGCGCGATTAAGGCGGCATCCTGCGCTGCCCACATCTCAGCACGATTTTCAGGTGTGTCGTGGTCATAGCCTAGCAAGTGCAAAGTACCATGCACAACAAGTAACGATAGACTATCGTTTAGCGGGTGGCCTTCACGCGCGGCTTGTTCAGATGCGTAGGGATAGGCGACGATGAGGTCGCCAATGTAGGGCGGTTCATCATCAATATCGACGGGGGGTTCGTCGGCTGGAAACGATAGCACGTCGGTAGGTGCGTCGATCCCTCGAAATTGTTGGTTCAAGTTCTGGATGTAGGCGTTATCCACAAAAACGACGCTTAAGGTGGTGTCGGGGTCAACATCATGTTGGCTAAGGACTTGTTGTGATGCGGCTTGCAAGCGAGCGGCATCCACAAGATAGTTTGAGTCATTTTGAATGTCGATGGTAAAAGTCATAGTTACTGTTCTTCAGGTGCATCTTTCTTTGGCTGAGGCTTACCATTTTCGCCATTTCGCACAGTTCGATATTCGCCTGTACGCGGGAGCGGTGGTACATCCGGCAACGGTGATTCGTCTTCAGCATCAAGGATGATCTTGATGGCTGGTATTTCTTTGGTTTGGGTGACGGCACGCGGCGATTCGGCAGGTAGCGGTTCAACGGGTGCGACAACCGCTGTGGTACGATTTCCATTTCCATCTTGAAGTGTGCTATTGCTGGCCGTTTCTTGCGTGATGGCTGGTATTGGTGACTGACGGGGCAAATCCGGCGATGAGTCGTTTGGTGATTTGAGCTGCGGCGGATAGTTGATGCGCGGATGGAAAACAGCCTGCAACATATCAACAAAAATGCGCCGGATGGTATTGAGATCATTGAGGGTTAGGCCGGACTCATCAAGCTGACCGGATTGAATTTTGCCATCAATGATGTGCTGCACAATCTCTGCAATTTCTTGCTTCTTGGTGGGCTTGCGCGAACGAACAGTCGCTTCGCTGCTATCGGCAAGCATGAGAATAGCGGTTTCTTTTGTTTGTGGCTTAGGGCCGGGATAAGTAAATTGCTCGATGTCAATCCCTTGATCACTCCCCGCACGCTGTACCGCTTGTTGATAGAAATACAAAACCTGTGTGCCGTGATGTTCCAGAATGAAATCACGAATACGGGTGGGCAAACGATACTTCTTGGCGATTTTCTCGCCTTCAGTCACATGGCTGATGATGATCGCCGCGCTGCGTGCCGGATCGGCAAGGGCATCATGCGGATTAACCCCCTCAACCTGATTCTCGGTAAAGAAAGCAGGATTAGTCATTTTGCCAACATCGTGATACAAGGCGGCAACACGAACAAGATCAGCATTCACGCCAATCGCATTGGCGGCTTGTTCACTCATATTCGACACTTGTAGCGAATGTTGATAGGTGCCGGGAGCCTCGCGCAATAAACGTTGTAGGAGCGGCTGATTGGGTTGGCTGAGTTCAACCAGTTTCAAACCAGTAGGCACGTTAAAGATCAAAGTGGCTATGTAGATGCCAATCAATGAAACGGTAACCGACAAAATTCCATTGACCAAGCTAGAGATAATCAATTCACCCACGCCAGAAGCGTTACTGCTGGATGACAAATCCCCTTGAAAGAAAATCAGGACTACCGCAACGTTGGCTAATCCAACCAAGAGGCCGGGCATAAAATAACCGTTGAAACGCTCAGGGTGACGCAGTGTTAGGCTGGCTAACATACCGCCTACCCCAACCAGTAATGTCATTTCAAGCGAGTTGTTTTGCATCAGCCCGACAAGGGTTGCCATACCGATCACACCGATGACAGACACTTCGAGGCTAGCAAGTGCAACATACAGGATCGCCATAGCGGCAGTCGGGAAAAGGTAGATCAGACCATAAATAACGGATAAACGCGCACCAAACAAAGTGGCTAGAAATAAAGAGGCCAATAGCATCATGAAGCGAGAGGAACGCAAGAGTTCGGGCTTGAAACGACTGAGGTAGAGGCCGGTAACAACCAATACAATAATGCTCGCTAAGGCAGCGCGTAGGAGTTCCTGCACACGTTGGTTGGTTGGTTCCAACAACCCTAAGACACCGAGCGCTTCGAATGCGGCGGCATCAACCTGTTCTCCGGCACGTAATATGACCTGCCCACGCTCAAAGCTACGGCGAACGGTGACATTGGCAACTGCATCCTGTCGCGCTTGATCAGAGGCAGCCGCATCCAACAGCGTATTCGGACGAATCAAACCCTTAACGACTTGAACAATCACATCGGCTTGATCTTCCGAAAAACGGACACCAACCTGCATGGGTAATTGGGTGATGACCGATTGCAGGTTAGAGTCACGAATCTCACCGCGCATGACTCGCTCTAGGATGCTACTGATTTGATCCGTTATATCCGCCCACGATTTTTCATCCAAACCCAAAAGTTGGATGATGGTTGTGTCTTCTAGTTTGAGATCACTGATAGCGCGGAGATCTTCAATTTTTTGTTGGGGCGTTCCGTAAGGATCGTGCCGGATGTTCTGGATGTACTCCAAAATCTGGCGGGTCATATCAGATTGTTGACGGGAAACAGCCGGATTGGGAGGGAAATAGATATCAGAAACGCTTTGTCGGATTTCTTGTTGGCGCTGCTCGGTCAGCACTTTACTCACAAACGGAGACACGCTGATTGGGGCGCGAATATCCTGTGGGGAAATGTCGCCAATTTGTAAAGCGGATAAATTATTGAACCCCAAGAAAACACTGTCATAAACGACCAGTAAGGTACTGATCAGGACAAATGAGGCAGTCGCGATAATCGTACCGATCCAATGCAAGAGATTACGAGAATCCCATGATTGTCTTCGGAATGTACTATTCAACAGCCTCATCAGCCAATCAATCATGCTGGTACCAGCGGCCTTATTTCAACAATTCACGCACGACTTCATTGACCAGTTTGCCGTCAGCAAGTCCTTTGACCTTGGGCATGAGCGCACCCATGAGCTTGCCAATCTCTTTGGCAGAGGTCACACCAGTCTGAGCGATGGTTTCTTGGACGATGGTTGCAACCTGTTCACGAGAGAGTTGAGCAGGTAAGAAACCTTCGATGATGGCTAATTCCAGCTTTTCGGCATCGGCGATTTCGCTGCGACCAACCTTGACAGCTTCATCAATACTCTCGCGGCGTTTCTTGGCTTCTTTTTGAATAATCGCAATGACATCATCACCAGCGACCGTTTTTTGACTGTCAATTTCAACTTGTTTCACAGCACTGAGCAAGCCGCGAATGACATCACGGTGCAGGTTATTCTTGTTGATCATGGCCTCTTTGAGGGCCGCTTGCAGAGTTTCTTTGGGATCAGCCATGTTGTCTCTCCTATTTCATCAGCACTTAGGGCGCTGTTATGGTAAGCACATTCAATCGTATAGTTCACAAATATGGTAGTAGTATAGCGAAGAATGCAGAAACCGTCTGCACAGGACACTTGATGTGGCTGGCTAAGATGGGCCGTAGACCACCAGATTATCAAAATCGATTGCAACACCCGCTTCATCTAGTGATTGCGCCACTACACCGATTTGACCATTGGGAATAGACGGATCAACGAGCGTATCCAACATCTTACCGCCGACGCATTGGCCTGTCGCGGGAAAGGTACTCACACCGTTAGGGTCATCAGGTATACACAACTGCATGAGTTGATTGTTCACGAAAAACTGAAATTGATCACCCTTGGCAACGATACGAATAAAATTCGTCGCGCCGATGTGCTGGTTGATGACTGGCGATGGAACCCACGTACTGAGTTCTTTTTGTGTGTCTTTAAATGAACGTAGGACGCGATAATAGCCATCACTGCTGATCTCGAACATGTAGAAGTCGTCATCCGAAGGTGATGAATTATCTTTGTTCTGCAAACGGAAGATGAGACCGTAGCCATTGCCTTCCGGCCCGTCGACGGCAGTGGTTTGAACACGCACATCAAAATCAGCAAAATAGGGTTTGGCCTGCGAAAATGGCAATTTATCAGCCTCCCCCACTTCGATACGGAGTACGCCTGTATCCAAGATTTGGGTTTTGAGGCGTCCATCCGCCAAAACCCAATCGGATTTGAAATCATCGA
The DNA here is from genome assembly GCA_044227005.1 of Aggregatilineales bacterium. Classification (GTDB taxonomy): domain Bacteria; phylum Chloroflexota; class Anaerolineae; order Aggregatilineales; family Phototrophicaceae; genus CFX2. The sequence continues at coordinate 239,037 of JBGAFZ010000008.1, read as the reverse complement.
AGGTGGCAATATAAGCAACTTTTCCAGCTTCTACAGGGAGGATATAGTGCAGATGAGCCGTAAAGCGATTGGCTAAATATGCGAGACTTAGGAGAAGCAGGAGGACAACAATTATGAGGAACCGGCGCAAATTCAAACACCTCACTGAGTTGGTGATATGAAGGGATTGTAGCACGTAGGTAATAGAGCGTAAACGTGGAACTAGGGTGTGGCTGTGATGATAGGTACCGAGGGCTGATTATAGAAAGCGGTGAGTAAGGCCTGAAAACGGGGGTCGTTATTGGACAAGGTAACGGCGGCTTTATACCAGTATTCGGCTTTGACAGCATCGCCAGTGCGATCGTAGGCGGTAGCAAGTTCGGCAGCATAGGCAGGATTTAAGGGGTCGAGTCGGGCAGCATCTTGCAAGGCCAATAAGCTTGCGTTGTCATCCTGAACAATATGGAGATGCAAGCCCTGAACATAGCGAACCTGCGCATTGTCCGGAGCAAGAGCAACGGCCTGTTCGATCTGGATGTGTCCATCTTTACCCTGCTGATCACGAGCGAGACCGAAATAGGCCAAGGCTTCGGGAGTAGCAGGCGACAGGGATGAGGCAAACTGAAACACATACTCGGCAGCAGGCCATTGGTTAGTGGCAGAGAGTATCGCTCCCATGTGCATAACATGATTCAAATCGGCCACTTCGTTTTGAAGAGCTAATAGTTCAGTGGCAACCGATTGGTATTGTGGATCACGGGCGGCTAATCGGAAGTGTTCGGCAGCGGATGCAGAATCAAGCACACCCTGAAGGATACCTAATTGGAAATGTGCCCAGTTATCATCTGAAACTTTGAGCAAATTGCTGAGGGTGATGACCGCTTGTGACCAACGCGCTAAATCCAAATAGGCTTGCGCGAGACGGCGCGTGAGTTGTGCATCGGTGGGTTGGAAGCGGAGTGCGATTTCCCAGTAGGACACTGCGCGGGGCAAGTCGTTGAGCGCTTCCCAGATGTCGCCTGCCGATCGGGCAAGGTCAGCCGTCCAGCCGGATTGAGCAGCTAAAGCCTCGATCTGGTAGAGTGCTTGCATGGGGCGTTTGGCGTTCATATTGTTGGCAATAGCGGACACAGGCGGAGGCGGCGGAGTGGTCGATGCCAAAAGGGGCAACGTTAATGCCAATAAAAACGCCCTCATGGCGAGGGCGCGTATCCATCGAAAGCGATTCATGCCGTCTTGCTACGGAGTGCAGACATGACTACCTGCTCGACTTCATCAGCCGTAAAAGGCTTGATCAGGTAGTTATAGACACCTTGGAACTTGGCAACCAGACGATTGGCTGGATCACCGTAAGCGGTGATGACAATGATGATGGGCATCTCATCCTTGTGCTTTTCCTTGACTGCTTCCAAGAACTTCCATCCGGTCATGTCGGGCAGGCCAATATCCAACAAAACAACGTCAGGGTGCATCTCATCAAAGCGCGTGATGGCCTTACCACCGTGGGTTTCGTGTACGGTGTGCATATTCATACGCTCAAGCGTAGCCTGAATGACCTCAGCCAATTCAGTTGTGTCTTCAATAATGAGTACTGACGGCATATGTTCTGTCATTGTTTGGGTCGCTTTCTGGTTGAGAGGCGCAACCTGAATTTCGGCCGTCGTGCGGGATGCATCTTGACTTTCTGCATTATCCTGACCTTCATGCGGCACAATGAATATAGCAGGAATCATACCTGTTTCAGCGGTTGGCGCAAATCCCCCACTGGTCTTAATGATGGGCGACGTGGTGGTGGTGAGCGGGTTAACCGGCTCTTTAATTTCCCCCAAGTCAGGTGATCCTTCACCAATTTCATCGCGTATATGGGATGAATTGGTTGCGAGGCTCTTATTCATCGAATGCCCCTATCTGCCAACACAGGTACTCTGTAGACACTATAGCATAGCTCTATATAATCACAGCCTTAAGTGTACCAAATTAGCGATTTAAAACACATGTTTCTATGCAACATCAACAAATTCTAACAATATTACAATGTATAACACTCGGGGCTGTACTGGATTGGCTTCAAAATCGTCGTTGTTACCGGGTATCTGTACCAGTCAAAAGCAAGCTCTAAAGGACAGAAGCAAGCCGCATGGTTTTGTGCTATGCTTGGCTCAATTCAGTCCATAATTTGACCAACCATGACACTGTTTTCCAATCCATTTATTCCAAAAAGTCGCGTTCTACACATCCTCAGTTGGATGGGGTTAGCACTCATTTTGATTGGCGCTATACAGGTGACCAAGGCGGCATCCATCACGGATGTGTGTCCATCAGGTGGCATACAGGTAAGGGGTGGTCAGTTTACACCGGGGGGAATCATCCTGACGGCGTTCGATAAGGCGAGTATGTGGGTCTACAACATCGACGCCAATAGACGGTATCCGCTGCCGGATACCCGCCCCTGCGGGACGAACTGCCGATTATCGCCGGACGCGCGCTGGATCACGTATGTGGACTCGATTACTGAATCGTACTCCAAAATGCGCATGGACGGAACCGAGCGCACACCTTTAATAGATTACGCGGCGGATGTGGAGTGGTGGTCAAACGACACACTGTTGGTATGGACACCGGGGAAAGATGCCTATTTACAACCTCAAAGTGGGGGTGACCGCGATTACCTCAATACGCTGGGTGTGGCAAGCGTCCAACCAAATGGTCGTTGGGGCGTAAAGCTCAAGCAAGATGGCGATGATTTCCAGCGGTTGATGGTGAATCTGGCGGCAGGCGAAAATATCGACCTGACAGCGGTAGACCTTGGCATTGACCGTCCCTATTACGACTCGGCAGCATGGTCACCGAACGGGCAATGGCTAGCGTATGTCAACTCAGTGACGATTGATAGTGCGACCGGACAATTCAGCAGCGAAATCTATGGCGCACAACCGGGAACGACCTATTTACCGGCTAAGTGGACAGATTTTACCAACGCATACGGAGCGATTCGCATCAATGGGTTAACTAGCGGCGATTTGAGTTGGTCACCGGATGGTACACACATCGCATTCTGGGTTATGAAGCTCAAGGGTGCAAATCCCGAAACGGACGCAGAGGCCGCCAGCATTTATGTTTTGGATGTGCAATCCGGCGAAACCCATCATTACTGTGGTTTCAGCACGACCGAACACACACCTAACCCACCACGTTTGATCTGGTCGCCGGATAGCTCTCATGTTGCGTTCGGGGGAAATGTTCCCGGCGACGATAAAGGTTATTTACTACTGGCACTAGACATCAATACTGGTGTGTTTACCCAATTGAGTGAAGGGCTGTTTCCAACGGTAATCGGGCCTGATCCGGTGGCGTGGGGACTTGCACCATGACCATGTGGAAATTATGGAAAGGACTCAAACATCCCGAGGATGCACATCCGATGTATCGGCGGATTCAGGATGAAATTTACGATGATGCGACACGCATTAGCCGATTGATTCAACATGTCTTTTTGCAGGGGCAAATCTGGTTATGGCCGCTGCTGTTTATCATTGATATGCGCTTGGTGTGCTTGATGGTGTTAAGTGGAACGTTAAGCGGCATTGTGTTGACACTGCGCATAAGTAACAGGATTGCATGCGAGCAACAAAGCCGCACTTATGATTTATTGTGCCTGACGCCGGATGGTACCATACGTATGCTGTGGGCGATTTGTACTGGATGTTTGCATCGTGAGCAAGCGTTTGACATCTTGAATTCGCAGGAAGCATGGATTGTACGGCTCGGAATGTTTCTACCGTTCGTTATTTCCAGCCAATTGCTCTTAGAAAGAATGCTCGGGTTAAAGGGCGGCGTGACCGTTATATGGGCAGTGGGTTTCGTCGTTTTGTTTTATATTGACCATGTACAGGCAACTGTATTTGGTTGCCTATCGGGGATGCTGGCGGCACAACACCGATCCAACATTAACCAACGGCTATGGTCGGCGGTCACATTCGCGGGATTTCAGATTGGCACCTATCTACTAACGCTATTTATCAGCATTTTTGTTTTGCCTGACATCAGCCGCGTGTTAACTCTTATTGGAATTCAAGCTGAACTTAGCCACGTGCTCTTAACAGTCGCCCTATTCTACTTTGTACGTGAAGGGATGATCGTTTTGGGATGGCGACGTCTGCTCGTGATAACCAACGCCCAACCGCATGACATCACATTTCTAGCGCCAAAATCTATTTATATTCCGTACACACTGCGCGATGACCCTCAACCTGTGGCGCGCACTTAACAATCCCCCTGCGACTCATCCTATTTTTGTTCGTACAGTAGTACTTCCGCGCGTCGGGATCGGCAAGCGATGGGGAATTAGTGCAGCGGGCTTAATTATCAGTTTGGTTATCAGGCTGAGCGAATTCATGCCCACATTGCTGATCATCGTTATGCCGTTCCTGTTGGCAGGAGGAGGACTCGTCTATGGGCTAGATTGTGCTATGCGAGTTAGCCAACTGATCACGACTGAACGGCGTAACCATACCTACCCACTGTTGGCATTGTGTCCGGCAGGAGCGCTGGCCGTTTGTTGGGTGATTTGCACAAGTGCGATTCATCAGCATCGTTATTTCACGCGTCTACACGAGATTATACGTGTATGCACCCAAATCGCAGTCGGTCTCATCGGATTGGTACTGCTGTTGTTTACCTGTGTGAGCATTCCAATCATCGTGACAGCATCACGACTGACCGTTCCCGATTATGTATCGGTTATCAACATAGGCGCTGTACTGGTATTGATTTACAGTGAATTTGTGGAATCGACGGTCATCGGATGCTTAGTCGGCTTGATCATACCGACATTCAGTGAAGGAGCATTGGACTCGCTGCTGTATGCCCCTGCCCTGTTTTTGCTGGTGAAAATCGGATGTTGGGTTATTAGTATGCTCATCGGATTCACGTTGCTCGAACAGGTTTATACGCAATTCGCGCTGCATAATGGATTGATGGACATCTTCTTAACGGTGATGCGGGTTATGATTGTTGTAGCAGTACAAGACATCATCATACGCGGGTTGTGGCGGATTATCATTCAGCGGACGAATACATTAGAGCACGAAACTGATTACGTGTTTTCATGAAAACAAATCTGGCGCTTCGTTCTTTAAGTAGTACAAACTAAGGACTCATGTTGTTTTTCACTTGGACACTCTGGCGTTGGATTAAACGCCCTTTAACCGGACACCCGCTATACCAACGAATTGTCACCCAAGCGCCGTACATCATGCCGTGGTATATGGGGTGCGCATTGATCTTGTTTTCACCGTTCCTACTATTACCCGGTATCGTGTTTTTGAGCGCGGTGTATGGATTACGATGGGCAGTACAAATCGCCAGCAGTATTGCGAACGAACGTGAAGCGGGCATGTATGATTTATTGGTGATCGCACCCGCAGGGGCATTGGGCGTCGGGCGGATTGTGATGTCGGCCTGTATGCACCGGAACGAGGCATTGGAGCAGACCGAGGCCTTTGGCACGTGGATGATGCGAGGATTTTTTACGGTGGTGTTGATCTTAATCGCCGCCAGTATTACACCACCATTGATTCCAGAGGACGCGTCCAATTTAGGAGGACTCGTGGTGATGGTTTATCTGGCAACGATGGCTATCGCCATGTATGTCGATCACCTTCAGTCGATTGTACTGTCAGCCGAGATCGGTATTCTCGTGCCGAGCTACGCAAGTAAACGGTTGGACGCAGGAGCGGCAGCCTTCGTTCTCTATCTGGCGATTCAGCTTTCCACATTTGTACTGACGTTGCTGATCGGCTTCACAATTGCGCCGAAGTTATTTGATCTGTTGCAGCTATCCAACCTCGCCAACGCATTACTGTTGCCTATATTGCGGTTGCTGGTGTTCGTAGGAAGCCGTGAGGTGATTATCCAAGTACTCTGGAAACGGCTGGTAAGGGAGACAAATGCCACACCATCGGAAGTAGAGTTCATACGCTGATGGGGCTATAATCAGGCCTGTTATGAATGATAGGACAACAAGGTAAACATTACCCAATAACTGGTCAGGGAAATCAAACCCTGATAGAGAGATATGAGGTTTACTGTGACGAATTTGATTGATCCGAACGCGATACCCATGACACCCAGCGAGGGGTGGCAACCTGATCCGGCACATCCGCGACGCAGACCGCCGTGGATTAAGGTACGTGCGCCGAGTAGCGAGGGCTATAAAGAAGTCTACGAATTAATGCGTGAGAAGAAGCTCAATACGGTGTGCGAAGAAGCCCAATGCCCGAATATTGCCGAATGTTGGGGAAAAGGCACCGCGACCTTCTTAATGGGAGGCGATACCTGTACACGTTCGTGTGGCTTCTGCGACATCAAGACAGGGCGACCCAATCCCATTGATTGGGCTGAGCCGATACGCGTGGCGGATTCTGTACGGGCGTTGGGACTCAAACATGTGGTCATCACCAGCGTGAACCGCGATGAACGTCCAGACGGGGGCGCTCCGTTGTTCTCGATGGTCATCAAGCGCATCCGTCAAGTACAACCCGGATGCAGTATCGAGGTTTTGATACCGGACTTCAAAGGCAGCGAGGCGAACCTGAAAACGGTCATTGATGCGCAACCAGAAATTCTTAACCATAACGTGGAAACTGTACCGCGTCTGTTCAAGAAAGTGCAGCCTCAAGATAAGTACGAATGGGCGATGAAGACGCTTGGAAACGCCAAGAAAATGGATCCGTTGGTATTGACCAAGAGCGGCATCATGGTGGGTTTGGGTGAGACATTTGAGGAAGTGGTCGAGGTCATGCATGATCTCGTTAATCAGGGTGTGGATATTTTGACCATCGGGCAATATCTGCAACCCAGTAAGTCACATCTGGCAGTTGAGCGCTATTACCTGCCGGAAGAATTCGATGCGTTTGAGCGAATCGGGCGCGAAATCGGCTTTAAGTGGGTGGAAAGTGGGCCACTGGTGCGGAGTAGTTATCGGGCAGATGCACAGGTGCGTGAACTTTCTAAGTTGAACCATTTCCGGCTGCGTGAAGTGGTGGAATAGAATTCACCGTTAGATCATTCGACATGCCGACTTCCCGCCAAGTTTTTCAGCGAGAAGTCGGTTGATTGGCGTTAGACTTTGGCTAGGGCGCGGAAGTTCACCAGTAGCTCAAGATTCCCCAGATGAATAACATCATTGTCACGCAGGATACGGTGTGCTTTGGGCGGAAGCGCCTGCATGTTGAGAAATGTCCCGTTGCGACTCCCCAAATCCTGAATTGTCAAAACACGTTCAGAAAATTCGATGACAGCGTGCTGTTTTGAGACCCCGTAAGCGTAGGCATTGAACACATTGAGGTCAACATCAGGGCTATCGATTTCATCTCCGTCACCCTTACGACCTAATATCAAGCGCGTATCAACACGAAGTGTGAGATGATCCGAAAACCCTTTACAGGATAAGACCAACTCATTCTTAGCGCGAAAATGGACTTCGCCAAATTTCGGGATACCATCCATGGCTGAAGCATCAGATGTAACGACGAGGGTTTGCGGTCTGGAAGTTGTCATTTTACCATCGCCTCAATAATCAATTACCGAAACTTCCAAAAAGGACTTTGGAATGCAAGATAGTATCATTGTAGGGTGAATAGACAGCCGATTCACAAATTAAAACTGAATAAAGCGTAAATATGTGTTTACTCTAATGTTTCCAAGATTCGGGCATACGCATCGTTTATTTGTTGCATACGCTCAGTTGCGCCGGGGGTTTTATCAGTATCGGGGTGATGTTTACGGGCTTTGTGACGATATGCACGTTTGAGTTCATCCAAACTGGCATCAGGAGAAACGCCTAAGAGATCATAAAGGTCTTGGAGAGGATTGGGCATGGGACTCTCGACATGGACTTTTTGTTCGCGCGGCGGGTTGAAACCAGCAACATTGCGCACACCCCTAATATAATCGGATTCGATGGCTGCGAAATCTCCGCTAAGATCACCTAAGCGCACAGGTGGCAAGCGGGTAATCTTCCCCTCATTGACCACCACCGGAAATATAACAACTGCACCCTGCACCGTAGTGAATGCATAGACTTTGTCACTATAGGCTTGCAGTAACAGGCGTAAGCCATCGCTCATCAAGGGTGTTTTACCGTCTTCGCTGATGAGATCAAAGGAGAGGATGTAAAGGGTGTGTAGGTCAGCGCGGGTATTGGCATTGAGGGTTTTCTTGATGAATCCCGTCGATAACTCCCCTGCCAACAAATATATCATGATGTCTTCGGTGAAATAGCCGTGCGTGATATTCACCAACACGGAACCCACATCGAGTATTTTTACCGAGCGGATATTTTTTACCGAACGGAGATTTTCGACTAAATAGCGGGTGACAGTTTGCAAGCTCATAGAACAGTTCTCAAATCAAAACGACAGCTAAAACTTTGCAGACAGGATTTGGATGGAGTGTCAGATTTAACGTTACTAGTTGCCAGTAGGATACAACAAAAAGGACGCAATTGATGCGCCCTTTGAACTCTTAAGGGTAGTGCGAAGTCTAACTCTCGATGACTTTATCGTCAATGAGCTGCTGCTGAACCTTCTGACCACGCGGATCAAAAGCGAAATGCTGACCATACAGTTGAAATTCCATATCCTGCATGGCGCGTCCTGCACGATTCTTTTCGACGGTAAAGACCACCCAATCACGGAATTGTTTAGCCGTGTAGGGATTAAAGGCCACATGATCCTTTGACAAAATGTGGTACTTGTTGTTCATGATGATCGCGATATCCGATTCGTAGTCGAGCGCGCTGCTACCACGCAGATGGAACAAGTGAATACGCTTACTCTTGAGACCTTCACGATCAGCTGCGACGATGGCCCAAACTGGAACATCTAGTGAAAGGGCGATGTCCTTAAGACCTTCAACGATGATGGTCACTTTGTCGTTTTCGTCACGAGGCCGTTCAGGATAAACAGCAATCTTTTGCAGATAGTCAACAAACACAGTGACATTACCACCGGTCGCATCGCACAAGCGAGCGGTCATTTCTTTGATGGCTTTCAAGGTGGTGACGGCAGGACTGGCCTTGACCAAGATCATGCGGTCAGCATAACGCGCCATACGAGCGAGTGCTGGTGCTGTGCGCGGGTTTTCTTTAAGAATGGCTTGGAGTGAGCCGGGGGAATTGGGGTCACGCCCCATGAAACCCTTCGCCCGTTCCGCAACGATAATCTGGTATAGATCACGCAGCTTTACACCGCGCGTAATATCCACTTCGGGCGGATTGATGCTTTCCATACAGAGTAAACGATGCATAAGGTGGGTTTCAGTATGTTCATACGATAGATAGAACGCATACTGATCAGGCCGCATGGCGATATTGCGGGCAATTTGAAGGGTTGCGATGGTCTTACCGATACCTTGAGCGCCTCCCAAAAGTGTGAGTTCTGTTTTGCGTAATCCGCCACCGATAAATCCATCTAAAGGATCAAAACCGGTTGACATGGGAACATAATCTACCAGATCACCTTGAATGACACGCTCGTTGGCCTCATTGAGAACCTGCGTAAGCGTGCGCGGAAGGTGCGCAGAAGGCCGCTGCGGACCGGGACGTGCCTGTGGTGCAGGCGCAGCAGGACGAGCGGGCTGGGCAGGTGCCGGTTGAACCGGTGGCTGCCGATCATTGCTGAAATCATCCGGTTCATCAGGCGGTAAATCACCAGTAAAACGTCGAGTCGCCATATCTTTACCTTATGTTCGCCATATAACAGAATCTATACTGTTATCATATTCAATGATTTGGAGAAAGCAACCTTAACATATGCTATTCTAGCACTAATTCAGTTTTTTTTAGAATTGACCCTCATACAACATTACCAAACCTTAACGTTATACGCTTTATTCAGAATTTCTTACGCATGTGTCCATTAATGGTTTATTCACAAACGTACCCAAAGTATGTTAAAATATTGACGTTTAGGCGGATGTTAAAAACATTACAAATTGTTTATGTAATTAACAACCGGAAGTTATTAACCATCGAGTACGTAAGAGGGTGCCAAGTTGATACAAGAACTGATGAACCGGGCCGACCAGCGGGGTTATCTGACGTTCGACGATGTCCTTGAGTTACTAGATGAAGAAGGAGAAGACGCAAACACTGTAGAAAACCTCCTGTTTGAATTAGACGAGTTAGGAATCGAAGTTCGACAGGAAAGTGACCAGTCGCTACGCGGTGGCATGGTCCTTGCAGACGACATTGAGATGGAGTTCGAGCCAGAAGAAATGCCCCAAGACCCCGGTGTCGGGGATATCAATGCGGTTTCCGCAGATGATCCTGTGGGGTTGTACTTCCGGCAGATGGCGCAAGAACCGTTACTGACAGCTCAAGAAGAAATTGAACTGGCAAAGCGGATTGAGATGGGTAAGGAAGCGCGACATAGTTTGAACCGCCCCGGTTCAAGTGAACTGAACGGCAATTCGTGGGTCGCCAATATGGAGCGTATGATCTCTGAAGGTCAGAATGCCCGCGAACATCTAGGACGTGCCAACACCCGTTTGGTCGTCAGCATCGCCAAGCGCTACATGGGACAAGGACTGCCCTTCCCTGACCTTATTCAAGAAGGCAACGTAGGGTTGATGCGCGCGGTTGATAAGTATGATTACAAACGCGGCAACCGCTTCAGCACTTACGCAACGTGGTGGATTCGCCAAGCGATCACACGTGCCCTCGCTCAGAAAACCCGCACCATCCGCATTCCCCTGCACATGACCGAACGTATCCGCCAGATGTACCGGACAGCACAAAACCTAGAACAATCATTGGGTCGCCGTCCTTCCCCTGAGGAAATTGCGTCTGAGATGGATTTGCCAGCGGACAGCGTGCGCGGCATGATGGATGCAAGCCAACATGCAATTGCTCTGGAACGTCCAGTGGGTGATGATGGAGACAGCGAGTTTGGCGATTTTATTGAAGACCAAGATTCGCCCAGCCCCGTCGAATCCGCAACACAGCATTTGCTGCAAGAAACGATTGAAGAAGTACTGAGTGAGCTTACCCCGCGACAGAGCCATATTCTGAGACTGCGTTTTGGTCTGGGTGGTGGTGAACCGCACACGTTGGAAGAAATCGCCAACAAGTTCGGTCTGAGCCGTGAGCGAATTCGTCAACTTGAAAAAGAAGCTTTGCGCAGTTTACGCCATCCGCGTTTGGCACTCAATCTGCGTGATTACTTAGGCTAAAGTTTACGATTAAAACAATTGAATAGATCTTTAATAAAGCCGGGCATCGTAATGATGCCCGGTTTCGATTCAGATTGTGGAAAGATGCGGAGCAGGCGTAACCTCGCCCCTTGTCTCAACTAGGAGATGGCGAAAATCTTACCGACAAAGTTTTGTTCACGGGCATACGCCATGAGTTGTTCGCGGAAGTTGGGATGGGCGATGTTAACCAGCGATTGAACGCGTTCGCTAATTGAACGACCATACAAATCAGCGACGCCGTATTCGGTTGCCACGTAATGGACATCGTTGCGGGAAGTTGTGACTCCAGAACCGAGACTCAATTGGGTTGTAATACGGCTGATGGTATTGTCTTTGGCTGTGCTGGGGAGCGCAATGAACGACTTACCCCCTTTGCTGCGGGAGGCACCGCGCACAAAATCAACCTGCCCACCCACACCGGAGTAGAACTTGGTGCCAATTGAATCTGCACAGACCTGCCCCGTAATATCAACCTCCAGCGCCGAATTAATCGAAATCATACGATCATTCTGGGCGATCACAAACGGATCATTGACGTATTCTGTCGGGTGGAGTTCAAAAACCGGATTATCGTGTATGTAGTCGTAGAGTTTGCGTGTGCCGAGTACAAATCCCGCAACGACTTTACCAGTATGCAAGGATTTGGATGCATTGGTGATGACACCGGCTTCAATCATTTCCATAACGCCATCAGAGAATAGTTCACTATGTACACCCAGATTCTTGTGGTTGGTCAAGCGGCGTAACACAGCGTCGGGAATACCACCTATACCAGTCTGGAGTGTTGCAGCATCCGGAATCAGTTCAGCAATGTAGCTGGCGATCTTGTCCTGTACAGCTGATGGCGGATTAGGGAACATTTCAGGCAGTTGGTAATCAACCTCAACGAAATAGTCAATCTGGCTCACATGAATGAAACTGTCGCCCAACACACGCGGCATATTAGGATTGATTTCAGCGATCACAAGACCGGCGCTTTCGGCGGCACTCTTGGTCACACCGACCTCTACACCATACGAGCAGTAACCGTGGTCATCCGGTGGGCTGACATGAATGACGGCAATATCGAGGACGAGACGCCCACTGCGAAACAAGTTGGGAATATCGGATAGGAAAACGGGTGTGAAGTCTGCGAGACCAGCATGAACGAGCTTACGCACCTTACCACTGATGAACAGGCTGTTGATGCGTATGTGGTCAGACATTTCAGGGGTGATGTATTCTCCAGCGCCCAAATCGAGCACCTGAACAATTTCAACAGCATGCAGTTGCTGATAACGATCATGTAGGGCGGCTAAAAATTTCTGAGGGGTGGAACAGTTGCCTGTTAAAAATACGCGCTGACCCGACAATACTTTTCCAGCAGCTTGTTCCGCAGTGACGATTCGATCTTTCCAGTTCATTTCAGTCCCTATCATCATGTAAGCACTATGTTTTGAGTCTATGGTGAAGTGAATGAAGGGCGTAGTGAAAAAGGCAACGGCACGATCGTGACATTTGGTACTACGGGGCGAGAAGGTACAAGCCTACACTGTAATCATAAAGTTAGCGGTTTAGGAGGGCAATAACATGTTAAAGCATGTACTCGTTCCACTGGATGGCTCGAAACTGGCAGAAGAAGCAATTTCCCACGCGCTAGATATCATCGCCCCTGATGGCAGAATTACACTGGTCTGCGCGATCGAAGTGCCTGATGTTCCAGTTTACGGCTATTATCCACCGGTGACTGTTCCCGACTATGAGTCCACCAAGAACGAACTGCTGCCGATTGCACGCCATTATATGGATGGGTTAGCAGCCGACCTCACCAAGAATGGTGTGAAGACAGTCTTCGAAGTCACCATGGGTGATCCGGTCACAATTATCACCGAGACGGCAGAACGTCTGCACGTCGATGCAATTGTGATGTCGACCCACGGTCGCTCAGGCATTAGCCGCTTCTTATTCGGCAGTGTCACTAACAAGATTTTGGGCGCGAAGATTTGTCCGGTGTTCGTGGTACCCAGCAAAGAAGCCGTTGCTCACGAAAAGCCAGTCAAAGTCGCCGAGCACAGTGCATAACGATTAAGAACAAAAAGCCCCTTGTAACTGATTACGAGGGACTTTTAGGTGTAGATTTCCTACTGGTTGTCTGCGTTCGGCGGCACCAGTTCACGGATGTTATGTTTCACGGCGTAGGCGGCGGCTTCAGCACGGTTTGCGACGTTGATCTTGGACAACACGCTGCTGACATAATTCCGCACAGTACCTTCGCCCAAGTACATTTTCATGGCGATTTGGCGATTGGTTAAGCCATCCGCGACCAAGGCCAGCACAACCAGTTCTTGAGATGTAAGAGTCGAAAACGCGGCGGCATTTTGGGCTTCACCCGCCTTGCGCATTTCGGTAAAGACGGCAGTGGTCATTGACGGATCAAGCATGCCCTCACCACGACTGACACGATCCACAGCCAAGACTAATTCGTTGTCACCGATACGCTTTAACACGTAACCGGATGCACCTGCTTGGATAGCAGCGAACAACAATTCATCTTCAGCATATGACGTGAGGATGATGACACGACAACCCGGCACAGTCGCGACAATTTGGCGACAAGCCTCGATACCAGAAACACCGGGCATACGCACATCGAGAACCGCAACATCAGGATGAAATTCCTGTGCTTTGGCGATTGCCTCTTCGCCCGTGCCAGCTTCAGCCACAACGCGAAAGCGTCCTTGACGCTCAAGTAGGGCGCGGAGTCCTGCGCGGACCACGGAGTGATCGTCCGCAATGAGAATATTCACCGAATTAGTCATATGCCCCACTTTCATACAAGCTAAGGAGAAAATTCAAGGTTAGAATAGAGACAATATTTCGAATATATGAGTTTGGAAACATCATGCCAAGTGACAACCATCCAGATAAAGGTAATACATCTGTCATTTTAACTCAACTTAAGGAAATTGCATCGGCCGTAATGTACGCGGCGGAAGCAGGTAAGCTTGAGATGGTCTTGGAACGAATCGCCCAGGTCTCATTGCAACTGGTGAATGCACAATATTCAGCGCTGGGCATACCAGATGGCAAAGGCGGATTACGCTATTTCAAAACTGCCGGATTGTCGGCAGAAGAAGCGGCACGGTTGACACATCTTCCGCGTGGTGGTGGGTTAATCGGCGCACTCATGCAGGATCGAAAAAGCATCCGGTTATCGAAGATGCAGGATGACCCTCGTTCTATTGGGTTTTGCGCTGCACATCCGTATATGACGAGCTTGTTGGGCGTACCGATCCAAATTGGGCAGCAGCTTTTCGGAACCTTCTATTTATGTGACCGCAAAGATGGACTGCCATTCGATGAACAAGATGAGTGGATTTTGGAAATGCTGGCCGGTTACGCGGCTGTAGCAATCTCCAGTTCGCAACTCAATGACCGCCAAAGCCGGCTTGCCCTGTTAGAAGATCGCGAACGCATCGGAATGGAATTGCACGACGGGGTAATTCAATCGCTTTATGGAATCGGTATGCACCTTGAACTGATGCGCCTTTCGGGAGGTGCAACCGATATTGAATTAGGTGAAACGGTCGGAAATCTGAACGAAGTTATTGAAGACATCCGCCGCTACATAATGAACTTGCATGGTGGTAACCAAAACACCAAGAGCGTCCGGATTAGCCTATTGAACGTCATCAGCCGTTTGTACCCGCCGGAAGACTTGCAGATTATTTTGGAGGCGCCCGAATCGGCTCCGCCATTCACCCCTGCTGTATTTGAGGCGATTTGCCAGATGGCACACGAAGCAATTAGCAACGCCGTTCGCCATTCAGATGCCACCCTAATCACGGTAACAGCTTCTCAAAATCACAATCAATTTATCATTAACGTAGAGGACAACGGCAAAGGCTTTGATGTAAGCAAGTTGACTCATGCTGAAGGATTGGGGTTACGTAACTTGCAGCACCGGGCAGCAATGCTCAGCGGGCACGTCAGCGTTCATTCGGTTGCCACAGAAGGGACTCGCTTGACGATTGCCATGCCGGTACGTGCCTATTAGGTGTACATCCGTCATAATAAAGGCGTTATGTTCGGCAGTAGGTACAAAACATCTTGCAGTGTATGTTAAGAGCATGGTGAACATTAGCTCGTAGCAGATTTATTCTCTCCATATAAGAGAGATTTCTGTTGATAGCCACTACACATCGATGAAAAGAGCTAAGTGCAATTTTCTCTAACTTGAGAGGTGTAATGATGCTCGACAAGACGACAATTCGTGAGTGGATGAGCAGTCCGGTACTAACCATTCGACCTGAGTCACCCATTAGCGCAGCGCACTCTGTCATGAAGGAAAGCAAGGTGCGAAGATTGGCGGTCGTGGATGAGCAGGAACGCTTGGTTGGAATTATTACCATCGGCGATGTGCGGGAAGCCAGCCCATCGGATGCGACAACATTAAGTATCTGGGAACTGAATTATCTGTGGGCGCAATTGACCGTTGGCAAGATCATGAGCCATGATGTTGTTACGATACGTCCTGATGATACGATGTCAGCCGCAGCAAAACTGATGTTGGATCATAAAGTGAGCGGCTTACCGGTAATTGATGAACACGGAAAGTTGCTAGGCATGATCACCGAGTCGGACATTTTTCGGATGGTGGTTCGAATGGGCGTTGCTGAGACATCCTAAGGACAAGCAGCACCCAGATTCTCAATAAGCTAAACGTTAAGTGCAAGATATATTGCTATGCCTCTTCCATTTTGTCGCTGGAAGCTGCATTCAACTTGCAAAAATGAGTTCTGGCGGCATAAAAGCCTGTTGTGATGCATTTATGGGAAGAAGATTGATTCAACTGGAGAGGCACGGGTGACATGAATGTATCTGACATAATGACCGAACGTCCCGCGACGGTGCGACTACATAGCTCCCTGCGCGAAGTACTTGATCTGATGGAACAAGTGGGATGCCATCATGTCCCTGTGCTTAGTACCGAAAATCATCTGATCGGGATCATTAGTGATCGGGATTGTCGCTTAGCGATGAATTCGCCCTATATTATGCGCGAGCGCTGGCAGGACGAAGAACTCGTCAATAATCTGACAGCCCGCATGATTATGATCCCTGCACCAATTGTCATCCCACCGGATGCAAACGCGGAAGATGCAGCCAAGTTGATGCTGAACCGGCGTATTAGCTGCCTTCCGGTAATGCGTGACGAAACGCTAGTGGGAATAGTCACCCGTTCAGATATTCTCATGGCCTTTATCGGCAAACGCGAGCGTGAACAATCGATTCACCGCAAATAACATGCCCTAGATAAGCAGCTCTAGGGCTACTGTTCTTTTCTGCTCTGCTATATCTGGCCTTTCAATAAGGCCGGATCATCCACGAGTTTTCCTCCACGTACCGTCGCGCCAATAACGATAGCCGCTGTCACCAAGACAATATTCTTGAGGATGTACTGCCCTTCCAAGGTCGGCGCTATTGGAAAACGCGTCCATGTCTCATTCGGAAACAATACCAGAGGTGTAACCGTTCCCATCATCTGGACAAACAGCAAGAATAACGTAGCTCGCATAAAACGCCCTGAAATCAGTCCTAACCCAATTAGGCATTCCCATGCAGCGAGTACAGGGCGAGAGATTTCCGGCGGGACGATGCCAAAAGTCAGGGTATGAATGGTGCGAGTTGCCAATTCATCTGCAGGGCTGAGACCCGGTACAAACTTCAACACGCCAAACCAGAAGAAGACTATACCAACACTGATCCGTAAGAGTGTGATCCCGTTATGAGCCATCCAGCGCGTTATACGCCGGTCAACACTTTCAAATTGCTGAAGTCGTGTTTGTTGCATCCTTTGGATTCCTCCTTATAGACCTACGTTATTCCGATAATGATTACACCCAATTGTGAATAATTTAACAATTGCAGATAAGAGCAATATGAGAGGCAGGATTGAATTGGAAGTCGAAACCAGCCTATAATGTGCAACTCACCCGCGTCCGATGCGTACAGATAAGCGTAGAGAGTCACGAACACTCAGGAGCAAAGATAGGCATGGCATCAACACGAACAATCATCCGTACGCAAGGGCTGGTCAAAGAATTACCTTTGGGTAACTATACGGTTCATGCGCTGCGCGGCGTGGATATGGAAATTTTCGCTGGCGAAATTGTCGGCATTATTGGGCCGTCGGGCAGCGGTAAAAGCACCCTCCTGGGCTTGATGGGCGGTTTGGATACCCCCACGCGCGGCACAATCGAAATAGATGGTATCGACATCAGCCGCATGAGTGAAGATCGGCTGACCGAAATTCGGAACGAGAAGATTGGTTTTATCTTCCAGTTCTTCAACCTGATCCCAACCTTGACGGCTATGGAAAACGTGGCGCTCCCAGTTCAATTCGCACGTAAGCCGCAATTTAGTCCCGATAAACGGGCTAAAGAGTTATTGACCATGCTTGGATTGGGCGATCGTTTGCGTCATCGTCCGTCAGAACTTTCAGGTGGTCAACAACAACGTGTTGCGATTGCGCGTGCGCTAGCAAATAATCCGCCATTGCTACTGGCAGATGAACCTACCGGCAACCTCGATACAGAATCGGGCGCGATGGTCATGCAAACGCTGCGTGACATCCGGCAGCAATCAGGAACAACAGTGGTGATCGTGACGCATGACGCCAGCATCGCACAGCAAACAGACCGTGTTTTGACGCTGGTTGATGGAACGCTGGTTCATGGCGTGGTCGAAACACAATAACACATGTCAATTCATGCACTTATCGCGCAGAATCAATCATGAAAAACGTGCAAATGTGATCAGTTGTGGTAGACATGGCGCAGGAATAGTTTACAATACAATACGTAATGTGAAGCGACATACACATGGGACTTTTTCTGCATGAAAGCGGACTTCGCGCTTGATTACGATGTATTGACAGTTGAGCGCCCACAAAAACTCTATTTGATGGCACGTTTGGTATCCAACGCGACCCCCAACAGCCACACCCGCCGTCCACTGAACCTCTCGTTGGTATTGGATCGCAGTGGATCAATGGCTGGCAATAAGCTCGACTATACCCGTCAAGCCGCTCAGTTTTTGGTACAGCATCTGGGTGGTAACGACATACTCTCGATAGTACTGTACAACGAACAAGTTACCACGCTCATCCCTCCAGACACCGTATCCCAAAAAGACGTCATCAACCAACGCCTTAATCAAATTAAAGCCAGCGGCATGACCAACTTAAGTGGTGGTTGGCTCGAAGGTTGTAAATGGGTAGAAGAAGGTTTTAGTGCGGATTCGATGAACCGCGTCATTTTGATGACGGATGGGTTAGCAAACCGGGGCGTAACTAATGCCGAGCAACTCGTCGCATTAGCACGTCAAAAACGACAAGCCAATGTGATCACGACAACGATGGGCTTAGGCACCGACTTTAACGAAGATTTGCTGATAGCGATGGCAGATGCAGGTGGCGGCGCTTTTTATTTCATTGAAAGTCCTGAAGTCGCACCGACGATCTTCAAAGAAGAACTGCGTGATTTGCTGAACGTTGTCGGCCAGAATTTAACCGTCAGCATCGACATGACCGACCACATCACAACGGTTAATCAGCTTAATGCTTATAACATGCATAGTGACGGTAAGCGCATTTCGTTCAGCTTGGGTGACATCTATGGCAACGAAGTCAAAACGTTACTGCTCGAACTGTCGATCCCTGCACTAAACGAGATTGGTGAGTGCGAAATCGCACGACTGCGCTTCGAGTATGACGAAATCGACCATGAGTCCAGCCAACATCAAGTGTTGGAAATGCCCATTATGGTAAATGTCACCCCGGCGGCAGCAGAAGCCGAGGGTAATCATGAAGTCCGGCGCAGCGTCCTGTTGCTTCAGGCAGCCCGCGCACGCCGCGACGCCGTGGCCGCAGCCGATAAAGGGGATTATGACCGCGCATCGCAAATTCTGAAACTCGCCGCGAATGCCATCGAAGACTCTCAGATTTTGCACAAAGCGTTGGTTGAAGAACATGATGCCCTGCTCCAACAAGCCACTGAGATGCAGCGCGGCGAAGAATTCTATGACAGTCGCAGCCGCAAAATGATGGCGACGCAAGCGGTCTATACTATGACCGACCGCCACGAAAGCACCCAATCCTTACGCTCGCGTGAAATTGAGCGCATGTTGAAAACCCCTCAAGAAGAACAGAAGCCGGGGGTCACTCCGGTGGCGATCACATGGCGCGAGCAAACCATGCCCCTGCATGGCGAACTGATCCGCATGGGACGCGCACCCCAAAATGAAATCATCCTCGAAGCGAAAAACATCTCGCGCTTCCACTGTCAGATTAAACGTGAAAATGATCGACTGGTCATAGAGGATTTGGGCAGCACCAACGGCACCTTTGTGAATGAAGTACGCATCACCGAACCGCATATGCTCAGCGTGGGCGATGTGGTACGGGTTGGACACGAACAGATCATCTTTCACGATCACGATTAAAATCGATAAGCGCCACAGAAAATAGAGGGATAGTTAGGATGAGTAATTACGAGACATTCTCAGTTGAAGTAGCTGGCGTGAAGCGCGAACTACGCAAATTTGAGATCAAGCCGGGTGTGCAGATTGCAATCTTGAACATTCTAGGGGATACCGAGTTTGTGGATGCAGCAAGCCGCGAGTTGACACCACTAATCCTCGCACGAAAGCCCGACATTTTGGTAACCGCGGAAGCCAAGAGTATTCCGTTAGCCCACGCGATCGCAGCACTGATGGGCAACAAGCCTTATGTGGTGCTACGGAAGTCGCTCAAGCCCTATATGGGCGATGCACTGCGCTCCGAAACATTGAGCATCACCACAGGCGAACCGCAAACCTTATACCTCGATGAAAAAGATCGCGAACTGATTAAGGGCAAACGCGTCGCACTTCTTGATGATGTAATTTCAACGGGCAGCACGCTTCAAGGTATGCGTTTGATTTTGGGCAAGGCCGGAGCTGAAATCGTGGCGGAAGCCGCAATTTTCACCGAAGGCGACCGTGCGGCATGGTCAAACATCATCGCGCTCGGTCATTTGCCTGTGTGGATCAACGGCAAGTAAGCATCATCTCAATTGACTTCAACTGAGTCCTATCAATATCTGGAACGATGACACCATCTTCCAGATATTTTGATTCAGATTGCTTTTCCGATGCTAGAAGGCTAAACATCCAATTGCATCCATAATTTCGATAAGACTCTAGGGCACGAATTATTTTGAGCTAGATAAATAACCAATTTTTATTAGGAGAGCGATATGTTACAGAAGTTCGAGCTTCACAAGAGCGTCCTTAACCGTAACACCCTCGTCGCACTATCCCCGATTATTTTCTTGTTACTGTTAGTTCTCTGGACACTGTTCAATATCGGCTTGTCACCTGTTCAAGCATCAACCTCATCGACTGCTATGTTTGCGGTTGTGCAGCGATCAAGCGCAAACATTCGACGTGGCCCCGGTACGCAATATGGCATCTGGGGAACTGTACGTAAAGGCGCTCTTTTGCCTGTGTCCGGTCAATATGTGAACGAGGCAGGCGAACGCTGGTACAAAATTACGCTGCGTGCCTTTGGTGACGCTTGGGTCTCGGCTATTGTGGTCGAAATCAGTCCCGCAAACGCCGATATTCCGATCATCGGTATGACCACACCAACGGTGACCTTACCGGAAATCAGCCTTCCGCAAAGTAATAACCAATCAAGCAACAATTCGAACTCAGGCAGCAGCACATCAGTACCACAAGCGCCAACGCCTGCCACCACGCCCGATCCGGGTGCGTAAGTGATGATTAGCGTTTATGAATCGCCAACACGGCTGGAACAGAGTCAATTGACGTCACAATACTTTCCGGCGAACCCGCGATATTCATAACCATTAGCGTCGATCGTCCACCATCGAGATTGAAAGCAGTCACAATATTCATATCGGTGGTGGGCAGATAGGCGCTAAGGTCACGCAACGTTAAGCCTAGAACCGGCGTAGCCAGCAAAATAATCCGCCCTGACGTATCTTGCGCAATAATCGTGCGACGGGTTGATCGATCCTGAATGGTACTCGTAAACGCTGCGACACCATCCAGCACCAACATCGGAAAGGCTTGTACTGCCTGTTCCAAAGCCTCACCTTGATAGGGTTCGCGCAAATTCGCACGAATACGCGGCTGACCATTCTCAACCAAAAACGTCCCACCACGATCGGTATACGACTGCCCATAGACCGTGCCATCAGCCACCAACAAACCCAATGCCATATCATCGGGATCAAAATAGTTGGCATTCACAAATGCAACAGCATCCGGCAACGCCATAGTCCACTCCAATGTATTAAGTGGTTGGCCGGGGCGATAATGCGCACGAAACGTGTAATATGCAGGATCAATTCGCAAAGCAGTCATGCGCGTTACAGGATTTAAAGGGTCAGGATCGTAATTGCGGCGTTCAAGACCAGTCGCGATGGTTTGCCAACCTGTGTTGGGGGTGCTGGTTGGTGCTGGTAGTGGTGTTGACATCGGTTGCATGGCAATCGAAAAACAACCGCCTAACAACCATGCAAAGAGTGTGAAAAATATGAATTTGGCTAAATGCAAGGAATATCCTCTAATATTAACGAAATTGTTGCAGCATTGAATCTCAATTAGGTATACTGCAAACAATCATAAAAATACATATTCATTGAACAATTTACTATTCATTTTTCGGTTGTGTAGTGAAGGTTGAACATGGTTGCAACGCTCGACATTGATTTTACCAAATACTGTGCGCTCGCTGTGGAAGATGACATCGGTGGCATGGCGATCATCGGCGTCATGATGCGCTACTTGGGTATGCAATCCTACATGAACGCGACGGGCGAACGCGTCGTAGAATTAGCATTAGCCATGAAACCGCGTCCCAACATCATTTTCCTTGATCTTAACTTGCCCAAAACGACCGGTTACGACATCTTGCAGCAAATCCGCAAAGAAGCGCAACTGACGAAAGTCTTAGTGGTGGCAGTCACGGCGCAAGATGCCGACACCGAAATCCCGAAATGTATGGCCGCTGGTTTTGATGGCTTTATAGGCAAACCGATCAGCCGCTCACGCTTCCCACGCCAACTCCGCCGCATTTTGAGCGGTGAACCTGTCTGGGAAACCTATTAAGCACCTGTGTTCCCTCTGGAACTTGGCATGTTATCGTATCAAGATGGCTGATAAACGCACCTGCGTCATGGTCGCACAACCGCCCATGCTTCTCACTCACTCACATCTGATGAGTAGGCGCCTCATCAAACTCACCAAACACTTATCCAAATCAGGTTCATACCCCCAATTATGAGGGGGGCGTGCATTCGCTCCCTCATGCTATAGTGCTTTCATATCTGACTGTGATTTCGGCAGACACAACAAACCATCTTTTGTAGCTGTGTTGTTGAGAAGGCCGACGTCCCATCTTTGTTCAGAGCCAATCCATATACGCAACGTGCAGTGCGAACATGGATAGACCCTAAACCATCGTGGGGATGTCGGCCTTTTTGCTACCTCATCACGGTCGTATTTTGACCGTATTGCCAATAAAGGAATTTATGAATGGGACTTAAACAAGCAACACTCGAACAAGTCGATACTAAAACGACTCAGCCAACTGGCGTGTGGCATACACAAGAGGTCAGTAGCGTCTTGAATAAGCTTACTGTCCAATCGGACGTAGGTCTGGATGCAACCAACGTCACAAAACGGCTGGAAACTTATGGCACCAACGAACTGGTTGAAAAAGGGATCACGAGTCCGTGGGCAATCCTTTGGGAACAACTTACAAACCCGTTGGTACTACTCCTGCTCTTGGCGGCAGGCATCTCATTGGTATTGGGCAAAGTTGACAGCGTCATCGCCATTATGGCAATCGTTATCTTGAATGCGGTACTAGGCGTTATTCAAGAATATCGCGCTGAACAGGCTATGGCCGCGCTCAAGAAAATGGCAGCACCGTTGGTTAGGGTACGCCGCAATCGGCAGGTGCAGGAGATCGCCGCGCGTGATCTCGTACCCGGTGATATGGTATTGCTGGAAGCAGGTAGTATTGTTCCGGCAGACGCACGCGTAACCGAATCAGCCAATTTACAAGTACAAGAGGCTTCGCTCACAGGAGAATCGGAACCTGTTGAGAAATCGACCCCCGTCCTCCACAATGCGGATATGCCATTGGGCGACCGTCGCAACATGTTGTACATGGGCACCGCCGTGACCTATGGGCGTGGTGAAGCCGTTGTAGTCGAAACAGGCATGAAAACCCAGCTTGGTCGCATCGCTGAACTTATCCAAACCGTACAGGACGAAGTCACGCCTCTGCAACGGCGCATCAATGAATTGGGTAAAGTATTGCTCTTTCTGGCGTTGGCCGTGATGGGTATCGCCTTCGTTATCGGCCTAACAACAGGTGAAGCTTTAGATCAAGTGTTGCTGAACGCGGTCGCCATCGCGGTCGCGGTCGTGCCAGAGGGCCTACCAGCCGTGGTCACCGTCGCACTCGCTTTGGGCGCACAGCGTATGCTCCGTCGTAAAGCGCTCATACGCAAACTACCAGCCGTCGAAACATTGGGTTCCGTCACAACAATTTGCTCGGATAAAACAGGCACGCTCACCGAAAACAAGATGACCGTGACCATCGTGGATATCGCCGGTCGCAGTGCCTCAATTGATGAGGTTATCAAGCGTAGCCAAACCTTGAGTTCAATGAACGGCAGTGCTGCCCCCGAACCCCAAGATACAGCGCAAGCCCTTCTGCTAGCAGGCAACACTTTAGCCAACGACGCCCAGTTGGAAGGCAATGCGGAACAAGGCTTTAAGGCTTCTGGCGATCCAACTGAAGGAGCATTAGTCGTCGCGGCTGCCCGCTTCGGCATCGAAAAACCGCATCTTGATCAAATCTTCCCTCGGGTGGGCGAAGTACCTTTCTCATCTGAACGCAAGCGCATGTCGACCATCCATCAGATCAATGAAAGCGTCACCCCAACCGGAGCCATTGAGCGCTATCTCAAGCAAGTCATGCAGCAAATCAATCGGCGCTACATCACATTTACCAAGGGCGCGGTTGATAGTCTATTGGAAGTCTGCAACCGTGTGTGGGTCGATGGTGAAATCGTCCCGATGACTCCGGAACTCCGCAAACGCATCGAAAATGCCAACAACGATTTGGCGAAAAAAGGGCTGCGCGTACTGGGTATGGCAGTCTATCAAATCAACGAACTGCCTCCCAAATTGACACCGGAGTCTGTCGAAAAGGATATGGTGTTCGTCGGTATGGAAGGCATCATCGACCCGCCACGCCCGGAAGTGCGTGACGCCGTTGCCAAGTGCCGCACCGCCGGTATCCGCCCGGTGATGATTACAGGTGACCATCCTTTAACCGCGCTCAATATCGCCCGTGATTTAGGCATCGCCACCGAGTCTGATACCGCCATGACAGGGATTGAACTTAACAAATTATCACAAGCGGAACTGGAAGCCGTTGTTGAACGCGTACCTGTTTATGCCCGTGTGTCACCGGAAAACAAACTGCAAATTGTACAAGCGCTCCAGAATAAAGGTCATATCGTTGCCATGACCGGTGACGGTGTGAACGATGCCCCTGCCCTGAAGCGTTCTAATATCGGTGTGGCGATGGGTATTACCGGAACTGCCGTTTCCAAAGAAGCCGCCGACATGGTCATCGTGGATGACAACTTCGCTACGATTGTCAGCGCTGTTGAAGAAGGCCGTACCATCTATGACAATGTACGCCGCTTCGTCAAATACCTGATGGCCAGCAACACCGGCGAATTATTCGTACTGCTGGCAACCCAACTGGTTGCAGGCATGGGCATTCCGCTCACCACGCTACAAATCTTGTGGATGAACCTGATTACCGATGGTATTCCGGCACTGGCTTTGGGTGTCGAACAGGCCGAACGTGGTGGTATGAATCGCGCTCCCTACGCCCCCAACGAAAGTATCTTCGGTCGCGGGTTAGCCCGTCATATTGTCATCGTCGGTTTGTTGCTCGGTGGTACGGGACTTCTGTTGGGACTATGGGCGTTCTATAACTACAAGAACGGCGTGCCGACATTCGCACCCAATACATGGAACACGATGGTCTTCTTCTTTCTGACCATTGCCCAGATGGGTCATGCTTTGGGATTGCGTTCCCACCGCGAATCGACCTTCTCGATCGGCTTTTTGGGCAACAAGATGCTCTTGGGCGCGGTTGTCGTGACCATCATCCTGCAACTGGCAGCCGTATATCTGCCCTTCTTTAATGGCATCTTTAACACCACCCCGCTCACCGGAAGCCAACTTCTGATCTGCATCGTGCTCAGTACTATCGTCTTCTGGGGTGCGGAACTAGAGAAGTGGATGGTCCGTCGCGGTTGGCTGAAGTAAACATTAGTGATAACAGCCTAAATTCAGGCTTAGTGTTACATGCATCGAATCACGGATAACAATTTTAGTGTAATGGAGAACAAGGAGACATGAACAATACCGTCAAAACAACACTACTGCTCGGAGGACTTTCGGGACTTCTAGTGCTGATTGGCTCGGCATTAGGCGGAACAAGCGGCATGATACTTGCGTTTGTCTTTGCCATAGTAATGAATATGGGTGCATGGTGGTTTTCGGATAGTATCGCACTACGCTTCAGTGGTGCGCAGGAAGTCAGTCCGGAAGCCGCACCGGAATTGCACCACATGGTTGGACAATTGGCGCAGCGGGCAGGAATTCCCAAACCGCGCGTTTATATGATTGATAGCCCTGCTCCCAACGCGTTCGCGACCGGACGCAGCCCAGAAAAAGGGGCTGTCGCCGTAACAACAGGCATCACAAACTTGTTGACCTACGATGAACTAGCAGGTGTCGTCGCACACGAACTAGCTCATATCAAACATCGGGACACGCTCATTTCTAGCGTAGCCGCCACCATCGGCGGGGCGATCAGTATGCTTGCCGATATGGCAATGTGGTCGGCGCTGTTCGGTGGATTTAGCGGAAACGACGACGAGGAGGGTGGGGGTGCTGGTAGCCTTGCTATGATCTTCATCGCTCCAATTGCTGCCTTGCTCATTCAGCTTGCCATATCGCGCTCACGAGAATTCAGCGCTGATGAAAGTGGCGCACGTATCTTGGGTAACCCGCTACCACTGGCGAATGCGTTGGAGAAATTGGAAAACTGGTCGCACAGCCGTCACGCGAACATGCAGGTTAACCCGGTAAATCCGGCTACCGCGCATCTCTACATCGTTAACCCGATGATGGGTGGTGGAATGCTCAGCCTGTTTAGGACACATCCGCCCACCGAACAACGCGTCCAACGGTTGCGCGCGATGGCTCGTAACACCAACTGGACGATGACCACCGTAACAACCTAATCACCCACGTATCAATGAGGGGTTAACGACTTGTTGCCCCTCTCAAACAAACATAAGCTAAAACGCTGAAAGGACTTTTGTATCATGAAACTCGACGACCTGCTGGAACTGCTGGAATCCGATACCACGGATGACCGCATAGCACGCCGGAAGGCCGCCTATTTCGACAGCCTCATCACAGATGAGAAGTTGTACCGACTCAATCGCAAACACAAGCATGATTACGACGATAACAATCATGAAAGCAAGCACAGAAAACAGCGTTTTGCAAACTATGACCGCTCAAAACGCGCTTAAGACGAAAGGGGTAATGAATACCAATGAAATGTCCCATTGATGGCAACGAACTCAAAATCACAGATCGACAGGGCATCGAGATTGATTACTGCCCCCAGTGCCGCGGTGTCTGGCTGGATCGAGGTGAACTCGACAAACTAATTGAACGCTCGCTTCCACAACAGATTCCGCCACCACAGGTTGTTCCGCCACCAGAACGGCGCGATTATGATGACGACCGTTATGAACGCAGTAATCAATATGGGTACGAGAAACGCAAGAAAAAATCGTTTCTGGACGATCTATTCGACTTCTAAGTTCTGATGATAGCAGGGCGTATAGTGCGGTATACGCCCTCCCTCACTCAAAACATCGCTGCATCAATCGGACGTGGAAACAGCGTCTTAAAAATCCAGATCAGTACCGCCCCCGCCACAAATCCACCGATATGGGCGAAGAATGCCACCCCTGCGTCAGATCCACTACTCGGTGAAATTGACGCAACCCCATTAAAAAGTTGCAAGACAAACCAAAAGCCCAGTACGTATAAAGCACGTATATCAATGGGTCTCATAAAATAACCAAGCGTAATCAGAGTTTTGACACTGGCATTCGGGAACAACACGAGATATGCCCCCAACACGCCGGCAATCGCGCCGCTTGCCCCGATGAGCGGAATCCGCGAAGTCGGATCAATCAGCACTTGGGCATAACCAGCCACAAACCCGCAGATAAGATAAAACACCAGATAGGGAATTTTGCCCATGCGATCTTCAATATTGTCACCAAAAATGAACAGATACAGCATGTTTCCAAGCAAATGCGCCCAACCGCCATGGAAAAACATACTGCGAATGAAGTCTAATAGGTTGTCAAGTGCAAACGGGGCGCGTGATACCAGCACCGGCACGACTGATTGCGTGATGTAAATCTGATTTAACTGTCGTTGAGGCATGCTTAACTGAACCAGAAAAATCACTACATTGATCGCAATTAGGCTGTAAGTGACTATGGGAAAACCAGTTGTAGGGTTATCATCTTTGAGCGGGATCATAGGAGCACTCTACTTTCCAGTGAGGAAACAAAAAGCGCGAAGAATATAAATTCTTCACGCCTAATTATATCCTTGAATGAGAAGCAACCGCTAATCTACATAAGTAACCCGTTCAGGCGGTCCTTTGAACATCATATAGACGAACGCCACCAGCAACCCGCCTACAAATCCACCGATATGGGCGAAAAATGCCACCCCACCGCCGAGTGTATTCGCTCCGAGTGACAGCACACCATTGAACAATTGAAGCACGAACCAATATCCCAACACGACGAGCGCAGGAATATCATAAAACTTCGGAAAGAAACGGAAGAAGACAATCAACACCCGAACGCGAGTTCCAGGGTACAGAATAAGATAGCTACCCAATACACCTGCAATCGCGCCGCTCGCGCCGATCATCGGAACACAACTACCTGCGTTCACAATCGTTTCAGCAAATGCAGCGATGAAACCCCATAGCAGGTAAAACAGCAGAAAACGTTTGGAACCGAAATAGTTCTCAGCGTTACGTCCGAATATCCACAAAAAGGTCATGTTACCGACCAGATGCGCCCAACCGCCGTGAAAAAACATACTGCGCAAAATATCAACGGTGGTATCAACAGAAATAGGATTCTGAGCGACCTTACAAATGACCGCCGCATAATTCACAAAAACGGCATCAAGCTGCACACCAGATTGTGTCAACTGCCATAGAAAAACCAGCGCGTTCAGTAAGATCAGGCCGTAGGTCGCATAAGCTGGCTTACGAACGGGATGAAGTGTATTGACGGGAAGCATAGTGAACCTTTAGCTTTAATCAGCGTTATAGTTTCAACAGCACATCATATTCTGTACGTGAATACGTACAACCGTTCCGTTTAGTTGCACACCTCATCAAAGGGTCAGATCAATGGCACAGGGAAAAATCATCCTGCTTAACGGCGCAACCAGCGCGGGCAAAACCAGCATCATTCGAGCATTACAACCCATCTTGGACGAAGCCTATCTGGAAGCCGGTATCGACAAGTTCTTATTTATGCTACCTACCCACTACCTGACGAGCGCAGACTTGTGGCACGAGATTATCGGTTATCGCAAAACAGATCAGGGCGACACCCTACCAACCGTCGGCGCACATGGGCATCAACTGATACGTGGGATGCACCGTGCCATCTCCGCCTTAGCCCAATCCGGCAATCATGTGGTTGCAGATCATGTGCTGCTGGATCAACTGTGGCGCAAAGATTGTGTCACTGCCTTGGCGGGGCTGGAAGTATTGTTCGTAGGGGTCACCTGCCCCATCCATGTGTTGCAAGCGCGCGAAAAAGAACGTGGTGATCGGACACTCGGTCATGCCAAAGGACAGGCCAATATCGTCCACCAGAATTGCGTTTACGATCTGGAAATCGACACCTCTGCCTTAACACCACAGGAATGCGCCGAACAGATCAAGACGCGATTATTACAGGGGTCGTTCACAGCATTTGATGACATGAGAAATCGTTTGGGGGAATAAAAAAGGAGATGCAATTGTGATACATCCCCTCTTCCAATCTAGCTAATTGAACCGCGCTTAGCGCTGGTCAACCGGCGTCCATGCCAGGCCCATCGGGCCGACATAATTCACATCCGGGCGAATGAGACGGTTATTGGCAAACTGTTCCATGATGTGTGCTGACCAACCAACCACGCGCGCCATCGCGAACAGCGGGGTGAACATATCGACATCAAGTTCGATGGTGTACAACACGATCGCGCTGTAATAATCGACGTTCGGGAACAGCTTACGTTCGATAAAGTAGCTATCGGCGCGGGCAGCATCAGCCAACTTCTTGGCGATCTGGAACCACTTCTCGTTACCGGAACTTTCAGCCAAAGCCTTGGCCTTCTCTTCCAATACCGCAGCGCGGGGATCAAGCGCCTTATAAATACGGTGACCGATACCCATAATGCGGCGGTCGCCTTCTTTAATGTTCTTCTTGAACCATGATTCAACGTTTGACGGATCGCCAATTTCGAGGAACATGTGCATGGCTTCAGCGTTTGCGCCACCATGTGACGGCCCCTTGAGCGTACCGATACCGCTGACGATACCGCTGTGCATGTCCGAACCAGTGGCGACAGTAACGCGACTGGCGAAAGTGCTCGCGTTCATACCGTGTTCAGCCAACAGCACGAGATACACATTGATGGCTTCGCTGGCGGTCGCATCCGGTTCTTTGCCCGTCAACATATACATGAAGTTCTGGGCGAGGTTCAAATCCCCACGGGGTGCAACAGGTTCCTGCCCCTTACGGATACGATCCCACGCCGCGCAAATCGTGGTGATCTGACCGGTCAGGCGGATAGCCTTACGACGGTTCGCTTCCACGCTTTGATCTTCGCTGTCGGCATCATACATCGCCAGAGCCGAGACGGCGGTACGCAGCATCGCCATCGGATCAGCGGTCTTCGGATAGCTCTTGAGTTGAGCGATCATGTCTGCCGGTAAAGCGGCTTCTGTCGCAATGGCAGAGCGCAGGTTTTCGAGTTCAGACTTATTCGGCAACCGACCATTCCACAACAAAAAAGCTACTTCTTCAAAAAGGGCATTTTCAGCCAAATCTTCAATAGAATATCCTTCATAAACCAATTTACCGTCAGCGCCATTTACCAAACTGGTCTTGCTTTCGGCGACTACAATTCCTTCAAGACCTTTCTTTGCCACTTCAGCCATGATCATATCTCCTTGAGAATGTGGTGACTACACACAATAAAAGCCCTTAGAGGGCGTTTTTCGCTGTCTTATCGTCCATGTTGTACAAATTTGAGAGTTGGAACAGAACAATTCTTACTTGCATAGGTGACGCATAGACTTAATTAATGTCTAAGTATAGCACTGCGTCAAGATTGGAAGCAACGTCCGGTTGGTGCCATTTAACGAAAATTAACGAACTCTCACCCGCTAAGCACAGATTGCACGCGAAAAATTAAGCACAATATTACAACATTTAACATAACCTATTTCGATAACGGATACCAAAATAGAGCGGCCTAATGTACTTTGAACAAATTCCTTGCTTTCCATCTAAAAGCATGTTAATGTAATCCCCATGAGCAAATATTCTGTCTATTTCACCCCTTCGATGATGTGTATCTCATGTAAGCCCATGATGATGGGTATGTGTTGCATGACGCCGAATACCACACGGGGTGAGGTTACGCTGGACTGATAGCCAGCGCAGGTTTACAAAACCAAGAGCCAACCCTAATCGGTTGGCTCTTTTTGTTTCTGAGCGTTTACACACGGGAATGACATTCTGATGCAAGCAGTTCTGAGTAGCACATTACAACAGCAAATCTTCCGCCAGATGGAAGCCGGTTATCCGAATGAAGTCGGCGGCTTTTTGCTCGGCGCCGTCAACGCTGGCGCGACCACCGTCCAAGAAATTATTCAGATCGAGAATGTGTTCGAGAAGGAAGAACAATTCCACCGCTACGCCATGAAGCCGCAAGATTGGGCACGCTTGGAAGATCAAGCCGATGAACGTGGTTTAACTCTGGTCGGTTACTACCACAGCCATCCGGATTCACCAGCGATTGCGTCGATTTATGACCGTGACCATGCCCTTCCAAACTTCACCTACATTATTACATCGGTGGTGAATGGCAAAGCGGTAGATCAGAAGGTCTGGCAACTGCGTGATGATCGCAGCCAGTTTGATGAAGGCACATTGACAGTCGGTAACTAGCTGTCAGCCGTCAGCGCTTTCCATTTTCTTATCTATCTACGGGATAGGTTGCCAGTGGAAAGAGCTGACTGTTGAAAACTAAAAAGTATTCTGTTTGGTTTTTCGGCAGTTTTAGCAAACCCTATTTGTATCGAGGAGACTACGACAATGGCAAACGTAAACGGTAAGGAACTGCACTTTAATACACTGGCGTTACATGCAGGTTACCAACCTGACCCGACCACTGGCTCACGCGCAGTGCCGATTTACCAGACAACATCTTACCAATTCAAAAGCACCGATCACGCAGCCGCGCTGTTCGGCCTACAAGAACCGGGTAACATCTATACCCGCATCATGAACCCTACCAGCGATGTCTTTGAACAACGTTTGGCAGCCCTTGAAGGCGGCGTCGGTGCGCTGGCAACCGCTTCCGGACAGTTCGCACAGACCTTGGCGATCTTGTCGCTGGCAAATTCCGGTGACGAAATCATCTCCACCAGTGCGCTCTACGGTGGCAGTTACACACTGCTCCTGCACACCCTCAAGCGCCTCGGCATCACCACCCACTTTGTCGAAGGTGCCGATCCCAAGAAGATCGAAGCCCTCATCAACCCCAAGACCAAGCTCGTTTACCTCGAAACCATCGGCAATCCCAAGTTGGAAATCCCTGATTTCGAAGCCATTAGTGCAGTCGCCCATGCTCATGGTGTGCCGGTTGTGGTCGATAACACATTCGCCACCCCCTACCTGTGGCGGGCCTTCGACCACGGCGTAGACATCGTAACCCACTCCACCACCAAGTGGATTGGTGGTCACGGTTTGAGCATCGGTGGTGCGATTGTCGATAGCGGCAAGTTCGACTGGAAGGGCAGCGGTCGTCATGACGGCATCATCGCCCCCGAACCAGCCTATCACGGCGCAGTCATTCATGATTTGGTCGGATCACTGGCCTTCATCATCCGCGCCCGCGTCGTCGGTCTGCGTGACCTCGGCGGTTCACAGGCTCCCTTTAACAGCTTCCTGAATATTGTCGGTCTTGAAACACTGCCCCTCCGTATGCAACGGCACGTCGACAACGCGCTGGCCGTCGCCAAGTGGCTGGAACAACATCCGTCAGTCGCATGGGTGAACTACCCCGGCTTGCCGAGCCACGTCAGCTACGAACGCGCACAGAAGTATCTGCCCAAGGGCGCAGGCGCGGTCATCGGCTTCGGTATCAAGGGTGGCAAGGCCGCTGGCAAAACCTTCATCGACAACCTCAAGATTTTCTCGCACCTTGCCAACGTGGGTGATGCCCGTTCACTCGCCATTCATCCCGCGACCACAACACATAGCCAATTGAACGCCGAAGAACAAGCCATTACAGGCGTGACCGATGACTATGTCCGTTTGGCAGTCGGCATCGAAGACATCAACGACATCCTCTGGGATCTCGACCAAGCCTTGGCGATTTCCCAAGGTGTCAGCGTACACGCAACCAGCTAAAACATAAGCAACGGGGAGGGTCTAGGATCCTCCCCTCCGATTCAATTACTGGCTGAAGGGGTTTTTAGGACACGAGAGCAGTTAAGCATATGCGACCATTTCAAGATAAGCCTAGCTTGCATAGAAGCACGGCAAAGAGGCAGAATAAATGCCATCGTGAAATTGCATATGTAGGTCGAGGTTTGCCCATGATATTTCAAGACGACACAGATACTTACGAAGATTTTGAGAGTTTAGCGCTGCGCTGGCGTGGGGAACGCTTCGGCTCGGTCGGTATTGTCCAAAAACAGTACGCCCAATTCGACAAAACCCTGAACTTACGCAGCGGTCAAAAACTTGAAGGGTTTACGCTCGCCTATGAAACCTACGGCAAACTGAATGACGACAAATCCAATGCCATCCTGATTTGCCACGCCCTCTCCGGTGACTCACACGCTGCGGGCTTTTACACCGGCGAAAAAGGTGAGAAACCAGGCTGGTGGGATCATTCCATCGGCTCTGGCAAAATGTTCGACACTGATAAGTTCTTCGTCATCTGCTCGAATGTCATTGGTGGCTGCCAGGGAAGCACCGGCCCATCATCGCTTGCACCCGACGGCAAGCCCTATGGGATGCGCTTTCCTTTCGTGACCATCAGTGATATGGTCGCCGCACAATTTCACCTGCTCGATTATCTTGGCATCGACAAGTTATTCAGCGTAGCCGGTGGCAGCATGGGCGGGATGCAAGCACTTCAATGGGCGGTTGATTATCCAGAACGCGTCGGTTCAGTACTGTTCTTAGCCAGTACACCACGCTCGTCCACCCAGAACATCGCCTTCAATGAGATCGGTCGCCAAGCCATTTATGCCGATCCGAATTGGAATCGTGGTGACTATTATGGCAAAGCGGTTCCGGCAGCCGGTCTATCTGTCGCCCGTATGATCGGTCACATCACCTACATGAGTGAAAAGTCACTCGACGAAAAGTTCGGACGTCGCACCCAAAAAGGTACGGAACTCGCCTATCACTTCGATACGGATTTCGCGGTTGAAGGCTACCTACAACATCAAGGTGAAAAGTTCGTTGAACGTTTTGATCCGAACACCTATTTGTATATCACCAAAGCCTTGGACTACTACGATGTAGCCGATGGTTATCACTCGATGAACGAAGCGCTAAAACGTACCAAATGCCCGTTCCTCGTGCTGACCATTTCCAGCGATTGGTTGTATACAGCGGCGCAGGGTATGGAATTGGTGAACGTCTTGCGTGACCTTCAGCATGATGTTGAATATCGCCATGTTGAAGCCTCCTTTGGTCACGACTCGTTTCTGGTCGAAGTTGAAACCATGACGACCATCGTCGGTGGCTATCTGGATCGCCTATGGCGAAAGCATCTCAGTACCGTCGAGAAGTTGAATATGCAGGCAGCACAAATCTAGTCGATATATTGTCCCGGGAGCCAGACGGCGAGGCAACGCACACGTGCGTAACAATGGGTTCAACTCCCATCCGGGATCGTGGTTAATGGATAAGCGTTTGAGGAGACAAGATGACAAGTATCAAGATTCCGACCCCTTTACGTGCATATACCGCCAATCAGGCACAAATCAACGTGAGTGGGGCAACCGTCGGCGCAGCATTGAACGATCTGGTGACACAATACCCTGAGTTACGCCAGCATCTATTTAATGGCGCTGACTTGCGCAATTTCGTGAATGTCTTTCTGGATGATGAAGACATTCGCTTTCTAGATGGCCTCAAGACTGAAATCACAGCAGACGACAATCTGCGTATTATTCCCAGCATCGCCGGTGGTGTCTCGTAAATAAGGGCAGCTTACAGGAGTAACGATTGTGGCAGCTTTAAGTCTACGCAAAGTTGATCATTCCGGTCTCAAAACAGGTCAGGCAGCAACCATTCTGTTGCTGATTCTCGCCTTCGTGGTGAACAGCACAGTTTTGGTCGCGTTCGTCGCCCTCGCCCAACTCTTAGGGGCTTTGGATGTCCCGTTTGCACCCTACCGCTTGCTGTACCAACGCGTACTCAAGCCAAGTGGTTTGGTCAAACCCCATGTCATCTCCGATAATCCCGAACCCCATCGTTTCGCGATGCTCGTGGGCGCGATCTTCAATGGAGTAGCAACATTGGCACTGTTGGCAAACGCCCCTACGCTCGCATGGATTTTGGTGGCAATCGTCATCGTGCTAGCGAACCTGAATTTCTGGCTCAACTTCTGCGCAGGCTGCTGGATGTATTATCAATTGAACCGTCTCGGTATTCCCGGCTTTACCCAAACACCCATCCAAACGAGCTGATCACTACTGAATAAGCAAAGGGTATGACGATGATTGAACGTCTGGTGTTAGCAAGTGTACTATTGGTTCTTGGCTTCGCGGCCTATAAAGTGTTGCGGCACTATCACATCCACAAAACGACCGCAACCAGCCTTCACGACCCCATCTTAAGCGATCTTAAGCAGGGCGTACCGGCTGTCGTATACTTCACCACACCGGGCTGTATCCCCTGCGTAACTCAGCAGCAACCCGCCTTGAATCGGCTGCAAACACAGCTTGGAGAGGGCGTACAGGTGATCAAGATCGACGCCAGCGAAAACAGCGAGGTCGCCGATCGGTGGGGCGTATTCTCTGCGCCAACCACATTTATTCTTGATCACCAGAAAAAAGTGCGTGAGGTTAATTACGGTGTGGCAGATACACCGAAACTCATTCGCCAACTTGAAGCTCTCTAAAAGTAAGAACGAGGCCGCATACTAGCACAGAATAGATAGTTCATTATTCATCCATAATGGGCTACCATAATGCGGTATATATCCAACCCCACAGGGTGCATTTGTGTACTATCAGAAAGGTTTTTTGATGCAACCGATAGTTGATGCGGTTAGCGAACTCTCAAATGAAGAAATAAGGCGCTACAGTCGCCACCTCATCATGCCCGAAGTCGGCATTGAGGGGCAGAAAAAGCTGAAAGCTGCCAGCGTTCTCTTGATCGGCACGGGCGGTCTCGGCAGTCCCTTGGCACTCTATCTGGCAGCGGCAGGTATCGGTCGAATTGGCCTCGTGGACTACGACGTAGTCGACGAAACCAACCTGCAACGTCAGGTTATTCACGGGCAAACCAGCGTCGGTGTCCTCAAAATCGACAGTGCCGAAAAACGCATGAAGGACATCAACCCCTTCTTGCAGGTCGACAAGTACAATGTACCGCTGACTTCCGCAAACGCAATCGAATTATTCACGCCCTACGATGTCATCATCGATGGCACTGATAACTTCCCCACCCGCTATCTGGTCAATGACGCCTGCGTTAAGTTGGGCAAACCCAATGTCTACGGCAGCATCTTCCGCTTTGAAGGCCAGTTAAGCGTGTTCTATGCCAAGGAAGGACCATGCTATCGTTGCATGTTCCCTGAACCGCCGCCTCCCGGTCTCGTCCCAAGCTGCGCCGAAGGTGGCGTGCTCGGTATTCTGCCCGGTACGATTGGAACCTTACAAGCCACTGAAGCCATCAAACTCATTCTGGGCATCGGTGAACCCATGATTGGCAGGATGCTTTTGTACGATGCCTTGGAAATGAGCTTCACCAAGCTCAAAGTCCGTAAAAACCCCAACTGCCCTGTCTGCGGTATCCCGCACGAACAGGTACAACTGATTGATTACGAAATGTTCTGCGGTATGCCAGCGCATGATCGCAGCGATTTTAAGGCCAGCACCAACGGAACCACTGAGAAAAAGGAAACCATGCCTGAAATTAGCGTAACCGAACTCAAAACACGTATCGACAGCGGCGAAAAACTGACCATTGTCGATGTACGCGACCCCCATGAATGGGAAATCAGCGCCCTCGATGGCACACTCCGCATCCCCAAGGGGCAGATCGAAGCCGCCAAGAACGACGTTCTCGCAGGACGCAAAACCCGCGAAATGACCGTCCTTGCCCAAATCCCAACCGAGGGTGAAGTCATCGTACACTGCCGCTCAGGTAAGCGTAGTGCCGACTCAATCAAGTTCCTGCAAGATGCCGGTTACAAGAACCTGCTCGTCAATGTTAAAGGTGGCATTCTGGCGTGGTCGGACGAAGTCGATCGTTCGATGCCCAAGTACTAAGCGGTATTTGCTGGTTTTAAGCCAACCGATTTAAGATTGAAGGACAGACATTGATCTGTCCTTTTTATTTCCATAAGTGAGCAACATCCATCATGAACTTTGACTTTACAGGTAAAACAGTTATCGTGACCGGCGCGGCACACGGTTTTGGACGTGCCATCAGCATGGCCTTCGCCGCACATGGCGCCCATGTGTGGATCGTGGACATCGTCGCCGATGAATTGGAACAAACCGATCAACTCTGTGAAGAACTCGGTGGTCGCTCCGAAGCCCGTGTTGTGGATATTACCAATCCGGATGCTGTCAAAGCCCTCGTTGCAGAAATCGAGCGTTCCAGCAGTCAGGTTGATATTCTAGTGAACAACGCAGGTGGAGTCTTGGGACAGGTTGGCCGCCCCTTGGAAACAGTCACCCCTGAACAATGGAATGCGATTTTCGCGGTCAATGTCAGCGGTGCATTCTATCTCAGTCAGGCAGTCGCCCCCGGAATGAAAGCCGCCAAATCAGGACGCATCGTTAATATTTCCAGTGGGGCGGGACTGACCATCAGCCTCACAGGTATCCAGGCCTACGCCGCCTCGAAAGCCGCGCTCATCAGCCTCACCCGCCAGCTCGGGCATGAACTCGGCCCATGGAACATCACCGTCAACTGCATCGCCCCCGGCTTTGTACGCTCCAACGCCAACACGGAACGTCAATGGGAATCCTACGGCGCGGATGGGCAGCAGGCGTTAGTCGATAGCATCGCCCTCAAGAAACTCGGTACACCGGAAGACATCGCTCACGGTGTCTTATTCTTCGCCTCGGACTACGCTGGTTGGATCACAGGACAAACCATCGCGATTGACGGCGGCAAATAAAACTCAAGTCGCACTACCGCTGATTTCCCACAGCACGATTTCCGGCGGACACATGAAACGGGCGCGCGGAGCGCCCAGTCCTTCTAATCCTACGCCGCGCGCGGTATAGAGCGTCGTCGTCCCCAACTCATAGCGCCCCATAATGAACTGGTTGCCGAGATGACTGCTAGAAAATAACGCTCCGACCAACGGCAACCGGATTTGTCCACCATGTGTATGACCGCACAGGTACAGATCAACCCCCAGTTCATTCGCTTCCGGTGCAATATCCGGCGGATGCATCAACAGCACATGCAATCCATTTGACGGAGCGGACTGCATCATTTTCGTCAACAAATCACGATCGCGCGTCATATCGTGCGTGACCACCAACCCCAATATGTTGAGCGCACCATTCGGTGTATTCAAACTAAACCATTGATTCGGCAAAAACTTCAGATTATCCAATCCCTTTACAAAGGCTTGGACACGTTCCAACGGCTCGACCAGCGGTGTGCCCGACACGCAATACACGCCCAATGGCGCTTCCCATTGGCTGATCAATGCGCGGATCTCCCCCTCAGCAATCGGATCATCCGTGTTGGACAGGTTGACAAAATCCCCTGTGAATACAATGACATCAGGTTTAATTTCAGCAATTAACCGGTTAAGATGTCGTTCACGCGGCCCGATTCGCTCTACATGAATATCACCAACTTGAAGCAAGCGCAGCGGTGGAACATCAGCGCTCCATTTTGGTGTCTGTAGGGTCTGCCTCGTAACACCCAACCGGAAAGGTTCAACCCATGTCGAGTAATAAACGACCGCGGTAATCACCACCAAAACACCCACACCCAACCACCACGGCGCACCGAATAGTCCCATCACATCCAACATCGCCCCACACAAAATCGCCAGTGCAATCACCGAGGGACGATCTGGTCCGAAACTGCGACCAGTACGCTGCAACCCCAACAGCAATGCCCAGTCCAAAGCGATCAGCAGCACGAACGCCATGAAGACCAATGAACCCTCTAGTCCGCGTGGCAACCAGATCGCCCCCACCAATATCGCATTAAACACAATAATCAGCGACACCACCGAAGCGGGAATCGCCTGTAACCGATTGGTATTCACCAACAGCGTATGCAAAGGGGTATGTTCCAGCGGGTCAACTTCTGGGCGTGGCGTATGAGCATTCATGGAGTTTTATCTCACTGTTGGTAATGTAATTCGGACGCGAAGATTTTCAGTCGATGTCAATCGACTTGACGGCTGCCGGAATATCAATGGTGAAGCAGCTTCCAGAGCCAGTCGCACTTTCCACCATAATATCACCATCGTGGGCACGTACAATATCGCGGGCAATACTTAACCCGAGACCAGTTCCTTTTGTCTTTTCACTCACACGGAAAAATGGCTTAAACAAATTAGGCAGTAACGCCATCGGTACACCAACCCCCGTATCTTTGACATGGATACGGATACGTTCACCCTGACCATCAGCAGCCTGAACCAACTCAGCCTCGATGTGAATCTGCCCACCCTCAGGAGTGTAATGAATCGCGTTGATGGTCAAATTGGTGATCACCTGTATCATACGCTCAGGGTCAACCATACCTATCAAGGGCGTTTCAGGCAGCGCTGAGGTCAGGTTAATCAGCTTCTTGTCGGCCTCCGTAACCTGCAAATTGACCACCTGCTTAACCAAAGCCGACACATCCATCAATTGAGGTTCGAGCGGAATCACACCCCGTTCAAACCGCGAATGATCGAGCAAATCCTCAACCAGTGTACGCATCCGGCGTGCCACTTCATCCAATACCTGCAAATGGGTTTCGAGCGCTTCAGGTTGCTTGCGGATAAGATACAACCGCGTCATCATGTTGGTGATTGGCGTCCGCAGTTCGTGTGACGCATTAGCGACAAACAATGATTTTTGCTGTTCAAGTGCCTTCTCTTGACTCACATCCCGCAAAATCGTTACGACGCCAACTGGCTTGCCATCCTGATTATCAATGCGCGTTAAGATGAGATGTCCATCAAACACCCTGCCATCTTTACACTGAACCGGCCCACGCCCCTCCCACACCATACCGGAAGTCATCGAATCGTAGAGGTCATCCAGATCACGCCTAAAATCCGACTGCACATCAGCAGACGCAGGTTTCAACAAATCAAACGTCCACTCGTCAGCCCTATATCCTGTCAAATTTACAAATGACCGGTTGGCATAGCGGATCGGCTTTTCACCAAATAACACCCCATATACGCCTTCGGACATCGCATCCATAATCGCTTGAACTTGTGCCCGCTCATTCACCAACTCAGCCGTGCGTTCCGTAACACGTGCCTCCAGATCAGACGCGTGTCGCGTAATCGCTGCAAACAGATTGGCATTGTGAATGGCGATACCCGCTTGGTCGGCAAATGCCTGTAACTTTGCAGCATCCTTCTCCGTGAAATGATTGGGAATCGCGCTGTCGAGATTGACAAACCCAATGACCTTGCCCCCAACACGAATCGGCGCACCCATATTCGAGTAAATCCATGTTGTTTCAGTAGCCACCCTCCACTCGGGATACAATTTCGTATCCGGAATGATAAATGCTGTTCCAGTCCTATACATATGCTCCAAATTGGTATGATCTTGTACGGGTAAACGCAGTGCCAATATATCCCTCATGTCGATCCCGCGCGCGACAAACCCACGTGCATGTTCCACCCGCGCGACATCCCCATCCAACAGCATGATAGAAGCCGAATCGTATGGCAACACACGCCCGACGTAACTCAAGATCAAATCAAGAATTTCGAATAGCTTCAACGTACTGTTGATTGCGGCTGATGTGTCCCGCAGTGCTTCAGCCAATAACCGTTGTTCATGTTCAGCCGCTTCGACCTGCTTACGCTCCGTCACATCGCGGTTAACCAGCACCATCCCCAACACTTCATCATGGACATCGCGCAACAACGACAAGGACGACATAACATTCAATATGCTCCCATCACGCCGTTTATATTCTGTCTCACCCCGCCATGAACCAGAAGTTAAAGCTTGGTCGAATATCGCATCCGCCATATCAGGTGTGATATTCGCCGACGTTAATTCAAAAGCATTGCGACCTATGGCTTCTGCTTCATCCCACCCGTACATAATCTCAGCAGCCCGATTCCAACTGCGAACACTAAACCGATAGTCCACCGAGATAATAGCGTCAGAAACATTTTCGAGCAGGTTCGCTTGATATTGCAGTTGACTTTCGACTTTTTCACGGTCAACAATATATTCTTGTAACAGACTGTTCTTGCGTGACAATTCAGCCGTACGTTCAGCGACTCGGTTTTCCAACTCGTTATAAGACTGTTGTAGCCGCTTTTCAGTTTCCTTCCGCTCGGTCACATCACGGGCGATTCCTACAAGTCCAATGACTTGCCCATTTGTATCCCGTAATGGCAATTTGCTTGCTAAGAAAAATTGAACGGGGGCTGTTTGGAGGAAACTACTCTGTTCAATATTAAGCAGCGCTTGACCGGATTCAATCAATGCTTTTTCTTGCGTTAAATATGCGGCACTTTGCTCTGATGGCGAAATCTCATATACATTCTTGCCGATAATGGCATCGCGTTCACCGTTCAGCAGACTATCTGCTAAAGACTTATTGACCAGAATGTAGCGCCCGTCTGTATCCAAAACAAAGATGTGATCCGGCACATTGTCGATCACCGTTCGCAGCAAGTTACGCTCTTTAGCTAAATCCTGCTCGTATCGTTCACGCTCGGTCAAAAGCGACACCAATTCCTCGGTTGCCATCTGGTACGCCGCCGTGCGCTCAGCGACACCTTTTTCAAGCTCCTCGTTTGAAGCCCGCAGCATCTCTTCATTTTGCTTGATAAGGATATTTTGTTCGCGCTCAACCCGGTCGCGGTAATACATTCCCATTAAGATAAATATGCCTGCAAACACCTGAAACCGAACCATTTGATAAAGCACGACACTCGCGTTCAGTTCTCTATGGAGATACACGACCCCGATTAACAAACCAATTTGAATGAAGATACACAACAGCGTATCGCGAAACGACAACAAAATACTACTGATGAGTATCGGTAAAATGAGGAATACAAACGCATTCGGATCAGCTATCCCACTGGTCAATACTGCTGCGAAAATAGAAACGGATGCGACAATAACAGTAAGATAAGCAGCCACTAAGTAATATCGTGTACGGCTCAAACAATAAACGACAACACCAACCAACAGTGCAGCAATATTGATCCAAAACGGGGTTTGTATACTAAGTTTTCCCTGCGCAAACGATACATCTCGAAAAACACTCGCAAGCAGTACAACCGGCATCATAATGGTCACGCCAGCCGCTAAAAATTGTGCCTGACGCCGTTGGGTTGGATTGATAAGTGTATGTGAAGGAGACGTAAGAAGTCCCCAACTATCACGTAGATATCTTGAAACAGCTTGATAAACAGGTGACTTAACCAATGATTTTACCGCTCCATACCGTCAGACCTGATTTCTCCGCTGAAAAAGTGTAATTCATCTTAGAGTTAACCAATAAAATGATAGTAAGAGATTGCTATCTCTACTTTATCAATCATAATATCAGTCTACCGATCACAGACGTTTAGATTTCAGAGTTGTAATAGTCGTGAATATTCTCAAGCGCGTGTCCAAATATCTAGCCCTGCTAAACCCCATCACCGCCATTCGTTGGCTGATCTTTAGTCTTCGTAACCGCCTTCGCAAGCGCAGCAAAATTGACTATATTGTGCTGGACTTACCCCAAGAACTCCCAACGCTCCCCGAATCTCGGAATTGGGTACTCAAGCAGGCTATCGGCTCTGCACCTATGAGCCTCACCGAACTCGAACGCATCTTTGAGCGCATCGGCGATGATCCGCGCCCCAAAGGCGTCATCCTCAAAATACACGGGCTTGCCATGCCCTTAGCCAACTTACAAACATTGCGGAACAGTATTATTCGCCTCCGCAGTCAGGGCAAGCGTGTCATCTGCTACGCCCAATCCTACAGCAACGCCGTGTATTATATTGCCAGTGCAGCAGATGAAATCGTATTGCAACCGACCGGAGAAGTCGAAACAGTTGGCCTCCGTGCGGAAGCCACCTTCCTCAAGGACGCCCTCGATATAATCGGGGTTAAGCTCGACAGCATTGCCATTTCCCCATTCAAAGGTGCCTTTGACCAACTCTCCCGCAGCGAAATGTCACCCGAAGGCAAAGCCCAGCTCGATTGGTTACTCGACTCCCAATTTGGCATGATCGTAGACGGAATCGCTGAAGGCCGCAAAATGTCCGCTGATGCAGTCAAATCCATGATTGATAGCGCCCCGCATCTCGATACTGAAGCCCTCGCTGCCCGTTATGTTGATGCCGTCGAAACCGAAGAAGCCCTCCATCGCCGCCTTGCCAGTGAACACATCCTGTCTTGGTCAGAGGCCAACAAAAAGCTCCTCAAGAAATGGACGAAACGCGCCGACAAGTATGTCGCCCTCATCAACGTCAGCGGCATGATGACCCCCGGCAATAGCGCTAAACCACCCATCGACATTCCCATTCCGTTCATTGGTGGCGAGCGTGTCGGTGATATAACCGTCGTGCAGCAAGTGCGCCGCGTCATGCAAGACGAACAAGCCGCTGCCGTAATCCTCTACATCAACAGTGGCGGTGGAGCAGTTATCGCTGGTGAAGCCATGTACGCCGCGCTCTCAGAACTTGCCAAGAGCCGCCCACTCGTCACCTACATGGATAGCGTAGCCGCATCGGGTGGTT
The DNA here is from genome assembly GCA_044227005.1 of Aggregatilineales bacterium. GTDB lineage: Bacteria > Chloroflexota > Anaerolineae > Aggregatilineales > Phototrophicaceae > CFX2. The sequence goes on along the minus strand of JBGAFZ010000008.1, from coordinate 195,135 downwards.
ACTATATTGCCACCGCCAGCCAATGGATTGTCGCGCAACCCGGCACAATTACCGGATCAATCGGTGTCATCAGTGCCAAAGTGGTCACCAATGGCCTCTACGAAAAACTCAATGCCCACCGTACCGAGATTACGCGTGGTGCCAATGCTGGCATGATGAGTGATCATGCTCCCTTCACCGACACCCAGCGCGCCCGTATGCGTCAAACCATTGAACACATCTATAAACACTTTGTCGAATTGGTCAGCGCTAGTCGTCACATGTCCTACGACACAGTAGACGCCATCGCGGGTGGTCGTGTCTGGACAGGTTTACAGGCCAAATCAAACGGGCTGGTTGATGAACTCGGTGATCTAAGAACAGCACTCGCCAAAGCCCGCGCCTTAGCCAATTTACCCGATCACGCCCCGCTTGTTCTGGTCGAAGGCAAAGGAAAACCTTTACCCCCACAGCTTGCCGAGAAAGCCAATCCGACTGCCAGTCTTGTATACATGCAGGAAAGCCTATCCGCCCTAGCGAATAGCAACCCGCAGTTACTCCTAAATGTCGAAATCACTATCAAACACTAATCTCATCGGAGACCGCATCGTGAAAGCATTGGTAACAGGTGGAACAGGTTTTGTCGGATCGCATATTGTCCGTGCGCTCAACGAGGCAGGTCATACAGCCCGTGTCTTGCACCGTTCATCCTCCAAACTTGATGCGCTTGCTGGCCTCACCTACGAATCCGCACTGGGTGATATCCTCGATGAAACCGCTTTAGCAACCGCCTGTCAGGGCTGTGATTGGGTATTTCATGTCGCTGCCGTAGCCGATTACTGGCGAGCCGATCAATCCAGAATGTTTGAAGCCAACGTCGAAGGAACTCGTCGCGTCCTCAAAGCTGCACAAACCGCCGGAGTCAAACGCGTCATTTTTACCAGCAGCGCCGCCGCGGTCGGTTTACGCACCGATGGTCAGCCCTCCAACGAACGCGTCCCCTTCAACCTCTCTCCTGACCATTTCCCCTACGGCTACAGCAAAGTCCAAGCGGAACAAGTTGTACAAGAAGCAGTGAGCAACGGGCAAGACGTGGTCACAGTTAATCCGGTTGTCATCATGGGTCCCGGCGATCTAAACATGATCTCAGGCAGTTATATCGTCCAGATTAAGCAGCTAAGCCGCCTCGTACCTGTCCCACCCGGTGGCATCGCCGTGATCGACGTCCGCGACGTCGCCCGTTATCACCTAGCCGCCGCCCAATTCGGTCGCACAGGTGAGCGCTACATCTTGAACACCGAGAACTACAGCCAGCGTGAATGGATGGAAATGATCGCGGATATCGTCGGAGTACCTCACCCCTTCATACCAGCACCAGCCTTCGTACTGCCCATTGCCGCCACCATAATCGATTGGCTGCGCGGACTAGGCTTAAAAGTCCCCATCGATGGTGATCAAACTCGCCTCGGTGCACGGAATATTCACTTCGATGCCAGCAAAGCGTGGTCGGAACTTGGCGAACCGCAGGTCGATATGCGCACCAGCCTCGAAGATACTTACCGCTGGTACAAACAAAACGGCTACATCTAACAATGAGCCGTCCCTAAGAAATTACCCATCAACGTAATAGTTTGTGGTATAAGAATCACCACTTTTAACCGCCCTATTGTAAAGAGATACTCATGCGTAAGTTCCTCAACTGGAAGCGAATACTCCTCGGCATATTAATCGTTCTCGTCGTTGCAGTGATCGGTTTCGTGGTCTGGGCTAATAATGCACTTCAACCCATGCCCGAAGCCCTCGCCGCCCTACAATCCGATGCACAGGTACAGGTCACCGAAACCAACGGTTGGTATGTCTTTACACCGACCGCCGCCAAACCGACCACGGGCCTCATCTTCTATCCCGGTGGCAAAGTTGATGCCCGTGCCTATGCCCCCCAGATGCACGCCATCGCCCAAGAAGGTTACTTAACCGTTATCACACCCATGCCGCTCTATCTAGCAGTCTTTGGCATCAACAAAGCAGATGACGTCCTCAAAGCCTTCCCTGACATTCAACATTGGGGCATCGCTGGTCACTCGCTCGGCGGATCAATGGCCGCGCAATACATATCCACCAGCACCAAAGTACAGGGCTTGGCCTTCTGGGCATCTTATCCTGCCACTGACCTCTCCAAGCTGCCGATCAAAGCGGTCTCGATCTACGGCACATTGGATGGTGTAGCCAAACCGGATAACGTATTAGCCGGTGCGAAAAATCTTCCCGCAAACACACCCTTCGTCGCCATCGAAGGTGGCACCCACAGTGGATTCGGTTGGTATGGTCTGCAACCCGGTGACAACGAAGCCACCATCAGCCGTGAAGACCAGAACACCCAAACGGTAAAAGCGACTGTCGACATGCTAGCCAGCCTCAGTCAATAAAGCACACTCTAGGGGAGAGTACAGCACTTTCCCCTTCAAAATCTCTGGAGGTTATCCCTCACATTGGCACGATTGATTTCTCGCCGCAAAGTTCTGCTCACGGCCTGTGTCGCAACCCTCGGCGCATTGATCGCCCTACTCACGCGCCGCCGCGCTCCTATCATCGTCATCTTGGAACCCACGCAAGCCTCACAAGCATCTGCCTTGCACATCGTCCCCCGCGCCGAATGGAATGCACGCCCACCCAATCACGATGCCCCCAACGAATTCGGCATCAGCACCGATCCCACTGATCCCGCGTGGTATGTCTATCCCGATAACCTCGCTGATGCTTATAACACCGTCGCCATCCACCACAGCGCCATCCCCTTATTCACCAATGAAACCATGCGCAGCATTCAAGACCTGCACATGGATACCAACCAATGGGCAGACATAGGTTATCACTACGCGATTGATAAAGATGGCATCATATATGAAGGTCGTGATATTCACGTGCGCGGTGCATCCGTCGCCGGATTTAACACAGGCACCATCGGCGTGGTCGTCATGGGCAATTTTGAACTAGACTCACCCCTCGAAGTCCAACTAACATCCCTGCAAACACTCGTCAATTGGCTGGCGACCACTTATACCCTCTCACACCTCGCCGCCCATCACGAGTTCAATCACGAAAGCGTCTGCCCCGGCAAAAACATGCTGCCCTACTTGGATACCTTAGCCCAGACCGCCGGTCTACAACGTGGTACAGATGGACACGTCAAACCTGTATAATAAACTCGTTCTGACAAGATAGAGTGATGACACAACATGGTAAATGGCAAACAAATCAGTCAAATCACAAGTCTAGGTATAAGATATTTCGACGAAGACAATGTCGAACAGTTCATCGATTTCGAACAATGCACTCAAAACTACATAAATCAACAGCTTAACCCTGAAAAATGGGAACATCTCAAAAGAGTGAACAATCTAACTGATGCAGATTGGGATATGTATGTTGAAAGAACCAAACGAATTAAATTAGTTGGGAACAGAAATATCCTAACCCTACCATGGGCCGATGGACCATATATCGAACTTAACAGTAACCCTCCTATTAGGTTTAAATTTGATACCGAAGATGAATACTCTGAAGTAATTAAAACCATAGAGCTCACACAATACAAGACTTTTGACCTAAGCTAGATATTTTGAAAAGATTTTAAGTTGGAGTTAGTTCTTTCGCCCAACTTGGCGATTTGTATTTACCAATTACTTAGCAGTCCCATACTTTTCGAAGTTGCTTCTCTGGATAACAAACAATGGCTAAAGTCCACACGCCCAAACTCTACAATCACTATTACATCGACCGCAAAGTCGAGCGGCTCAATCTCTTCCGCCAGATTCAAGCCCGACACGGTGGCACCAGCGCCCTCTACCCCGGCAGCTATGTCCACATCACACCTGCATTTGTCTATCCACTAACCGTCTTTGTGGATAAAGATCCCGAAGCCCAACAGTTCTTCGCCAACCCTACCAACTACGCCTTCGTCGCCAAACGCAAACATTATGCCGAAGACTCAACCATTCGCTTCCACGCCGTTGATTTCCAAGTCGGCATTGAAGAACCCGACGAGAGTTTCGACATCCTCATTTCACTGTTTACAGGCTTCGTCTCCCGCCATTGCAAACGCTACCTGAAAAAAGGTGGCATCTTCCTCGTCAATGACAGTCACGGTGATGCCAGCCTTGCCTCGCTTGATCCCGACTTCAAACTGATCGCCATCGCCAACCAAACCGAGGGCAAATTCACGCTCTCCGACATGTATCTGGATACCTACTTTGTCACCAAAGCCGACACCGACCTTACGCCCAGTTGGGTAGATAAGCATCTGCGCGGCTTCAAATTCCGCAAAATGGCCGATGTCTATATCTTTCAACGAGTGAACTAATCAAGGATAGCGCCCATACTTAATCCCATAGTATGCAATGACATCGCGGTAGTCCCTCTTGGCATCAGTTACAAAACGTTTCAGCTGTTCAATGTTGCCCTCGCTCAGATGCACAGCTGCCACCTGCACCCGCTCTGTGTCTATGTCAAACGGTCGTTTGCCATACTCATCTATGATGTCGAGAATTGTTTGTGTATTTTCGTTCGGGAAAGTGTCTTTTATAGCTTGAATAACATCTTCATGCAGCAGCAATTTATCACTGATGATGCCTTGACCAGATGGGGCACTGATGACAGTTGACTCAGGAATAGGCAATCCTGCTGATGCCAACGCATCCAAATGCTGATAAATTGCCTTCCTTATGTTGGAAAAAGCTTCGCTTATGTTTTTACCCGCAGCCCGACACCCCGGTAAACTCGGAACTTCAGCCGTATATCCACCTGCCCCATCCGGCTGAAAAAATATCTGCCGCATAATACTTTCCTCATTATTAACTAAAGTTGCGCTAAGTACCCTTATAGATCAGCATAATATCATTTCTACAAAACACAAAAGTAATCTGCGTACAGTTGAACGTAAGAAGCTAAACCTGTATCCCATTCACATTTCGAGGTTTACTACAATGTCACCCAATATCCAACGTCGGCCACTTCTAGCCGGTCAAGAATCCGTTTGGGACTATCCCCGCCCCCCGCGTGTAGAAGCCACCAACAAGCACATCTGCGTCGTCTTCAACGGCGAAACCATTGCCGAAACGACCCGCGCCATTCGTGTCTTGGAAACCAGCCACCCGCCAGCCTATTACATCCCGCAGGCCGACATCCGCATGGAATGCCTGACCTCCACCAACCGCAGTACCTTTTGCGAATTCAAAGGTGCCGCCAGTTATTGGACAGTCAAGCTAAACGGGCGCATATCAGAAAACTTCGCATGGAGCTATGCCAAACCCAATAGCGGTTACGAAGCCATCAAAAATCACCTTGCCATTTACCCATCCAGAGTTGATGCCTGCTATGTCAACGACGAGTTGGTGCAAGCGCAGGAAGGTGACTTTTACGGTGGTTGGATCACCAAAGACATCGTCGGCCCATTCAAAGGCGGCGCAGGAACATGGGGTTGGTGAGAACCTCCTAAAAAGCGGGGGTGTTATTATAAAAAACGGAGTATCATTAGGCTTGTAGTTTTAGAAATCTATGGAGGAAGTTATGTCCGGTTTCTTTGGATCAGGCAATCAGGGTCCGGTCGGCGCACTTCGAGTTGAAGTTCGCCCGCTCATGCGTATGGTCTACACGTGGATGACCGTCGGTTTGCTCATCACTGCCGTTGTGGCGCTTTCGATTACAAGTAACCCGTCGCTTGCCCGTACCGTACACAGCTCATCGGTCATGTTTGGCGCTATCATGCTGGAACTAGCGCTGGTCATTGGTCTCAGCTTCTTCCTGCAAAAACTCTCGCCCTTCGCGGCAGCCATCATGTTCTTCGCCTATGCCATCTTGAACGGCGTAACCCTGTCCATCATTTTCGCGGTCTACTCGATCGGTACCATCCAGCTTGCCTTCTTCTCGGCAGCAGGCACCTTCGCAGCCATGACCGTACTCGGCTACACCACCGAGCTTGACCTCTCGAAATATCGTACCTACCTGTACATGGGTCTCATCGGCTTGCTTGTAGCCGGTCTGGTCAATATGCTCCTGCGTAGCAGCGGTCTTGATCTCTTCATCAGCATGGGCGGCGTCATCCTCTTCACCGTACTCACTGCCTATGATACCCAGAAGATCAAGCGCCTTGCCGCCAATCCCGAAATTCAAGACGATGGCAGCCTCCTCATGAAAATCAGCATCATAGGTGCATTGACACTGTACTTGGACTTCGTCAACCTGTTCCTCTACCTGCTGCGCCTCTTCGGTCGCCGCCGCTAAACCGACGACCACTCTTTTCACCAACAAAGCGCACCTCATACGTGCGCTTTTTGTTTACCCTCTCAAGCCCATTTCAAACCATTTTCCAATTTACAAATCAGCCTTTTTGTTCTATACTGATTTTGGTTTTGGTTGTAAACAATTAGTAGATAAGTTGAGATATTGATCGGTATTTGAAAATGTAGGGGAGCACCTGTGTGTGCTCCCAATTGAATTGATCCCGCATCATCTACCAAATCACAACTACTTTTACTGCACGAAACCTCACATCACGCTTCACCTATAGGAGCAACTATCCACATGAACGCCGATGCCTTTCGCCATTTCTACAATTACCACTTCTCCGAGAATCGTAACCTGTGGGATACCCACATCATGTCCCTGTCTCAAGAACAATTCGTTCAGCCAGTCGCCTATTCAATCGGCTCAGTTCGTAACCAGATTGTCCATCTCATGAGCGTAGATAACACATGGTTCAGCCCGTTGCGCGGCCTCGAAGTGCCCGAAACACTAAACCCTGCTGACTTTGACGATCGAACCACTATTCGTGCCCATTGGGATACGATTGAACAAAATATGCGTGAGTATCTCTCAAACCTTCGTGACGATATGTTGTTCGAAAAACCCTTTGCCGATGGCGAAGACAAAGACCTGATCCTCTGGCAAGTGCTTCTCCATGTCGTCAATCATGGTACAGATCATCGTGCCCAACTACTCCGCGTCCTCCACGATCTAGGAGCCAAAACCGTGTCACAGGACTACATTTTCTACGTCTATGATAATCCCTGAGGCAGTTCGCTCCCGTATAGCCGCCAATGCAATAATGGCGATTCCGACGCGGCAGACATACGGGAGCCAATCGCTGCACTCAGCGGCTATAGCCGAGCTTCCACGCACGAATTGGTGCGGATTCAGCGCCAATCTCCCTCACTCCCGTCTGCAATTTCAGCGAGAAATATGCAAAATCTGCAAAATGTGTGCATTTTGCGCCATACTTTCTCAAACAAAAACGCCGCTCTCTCGAACAGCGTTTCCGACTAATATACTAGAAGAACCAATAACCGGGCGCGACTTAGGGGCTGCTCAAAATCGGCTCAATATCCACGCCCACAACGATCGAAACATCCTTGCTCGTCAGGCCATCACCCCCCGGTTGTATCCGGTCTTCAGGCAAACCCATCAAGGCCGCTAGGTATTTGCCCGTCCAAATCTTACCCGTATAAACACGGATGATTGTATTGGTATTCGTGGCCGCAGGCGTATTCCCAACCTCCGCGACCGTCACCTGTTTACCCGTCAGCCAATCCCGCACCTTACCAGCCAATCCCGCCGTATCCGTATTGTTCAAGACCACAATACTCGCGTTCTCGGCCTCGGCACGTGAACGCAAGTCAGACAGTGACACGTTCACTTCAGGGTTAAACACCTGCTGCAACAAAGGTCGTACTGCATTAGTCTTGAGGATCAGCACATCATCGCCGGTTGTCGTCTTCGCCTGATCAACATACAGATAATTCATCACCCCGAAGTGGAAATTGTCTTTCGGAATCTGTGTCACCAACGAACCCAATTGGAGAATTTGATCCAACGAGAGATTGGTCTTAAATCCACCCGTTAGTTCACTGTACAAGGTTGGCGCTTGCCCGATAAATTGGGTAATTCCGCCCACGCTCAACACTTTATCCCGTACTGCGCGCATCACTTCCTGCTGTCGTCCGGCGCGGTCAAAATCGGTTGCGCCGTGCCGTGTACGGGCATATTGAAGTAGTTTTTCCGCATCCAGCACTTGGCATCCTGCGGGGAAGCTCACCGTGATAAACCCGTTACCCGCATCTGGATAATTCGGATCATTAATCGCGGCTGGTGGGCACACCTGCACCCCATCCGGTGCCAGCGTCGTGATTACTTTAGTAAACACATCGAAGTTGATCAACAGATACTTATCAATCGGAATACCGAACACCTGATGTACGGTTTCGGCTGCTAACGCCGGCCCACCACCGGGGTATCCACCTAGATCACCAAGGAAGTTAGCATTATTGATACGTTCCTGCTTGAAACCGGGGATACTTACCCACAAATCGCGTGGGATCGACAAAATTCCTGCCGTCTTTCGTACAGGGTCAATGCTCACAATCATCATCGTATCAGTACGGAACGGCCCCGGATCATCCAACGCACTGCGCTGGTCGATACCCAACAGCAATATATTGATGCGCTTCGTATCCGTCCACACCGGCGCAAGGTCAACCGTCGCGGTCGCCACCGGAGCAACTGAGGTCGAAACAGCCGTCGCCTCAGCACCCGCCCCTGCCCCATTTAGGGTCGCAATCGGGGTCGCTAACAACTGAACGGGAACATGGGTCGGCGTGGGCAAAGCCGCAGTATTGATACCACTGGTTCCACCTGTCGTGTTACCAATATCAATCGCCACCTGCCGCGCCACACTAAAAGCGACCAACGATAAAATGGCGGTAATCGCCATTAAAAGTACAACACCAATGATGAACAACCAAGCGGGAATGCGCATGAAATCACTCGTTCTACATAGCCAAAACTATCGGCATTATAGCGCAACTCATCCGCATGTGTAGCCTACGCTTGCCCTACTGAGCAGGTCGTTTCTGGTCAATCGTGAACACCGAATTGCCGGACAGCGCATAAATAATCTGTAAATTCGAGTCGGCCACGACCGTGTTTAGTGCGGCAAAGTTATCCTCTTCATAAACTTGATAACTGCCGAACCACGTACCGGAAAGTGACGTCTCAAAGATCGTTCTGCTAGATCGCTGCGTAATAAACAATCCCTGCCCAATCGGATCAGAATTCAAATAAAACGAGTCCGCTCCGGCCAATTGCTGACCATCAGGGAAACCAGCATAAACAAATGGGGTTTGTTTGCCCCCCAACCATTTCGTAGTCTGTCCATCAGCCGTCAAAATGAAAATAGAACCGCCCGTTGTGCCGCTCGAGTAAATTCCAAACCCCACTGCATTCTGGATTTGTGGACGCACATCGCCAGCAAAGTACTCAATCGGGGAACTCGCGAAGCTCCCACCCGTACTGTCATATCGCCAGATCTGGTTAGCACCCGGATCAAGTAAATACAACCGACCTTCCCACAGTGTCATCTTAATCGGGCTAATCCAGCTTTCGCTCCGCAGCAACTTCTGCACTTGGCAGTCCTGTCGGAAGCGTGGCGAGCACTGGATAAGTAGTCCTTCCTTATCCAACGCTGTGATCTGGGTTGTATCATCCGACCACACAATATCAATCAAATCAGATACGCGATATTGACCAATCACCGCACCGCGCCGCATAGCAGCCATCGGTTCGCTTGAAGCAGCCTCGACCGTACCGTCATCATTGGTCTTTAAAATAATACGTTGGACCAATTGGTTTTGTGAGTCAAGTACGTATAAATCCTGCCCCTGTAACACCGCGCGGGTCAGGTTCGCATTCTGGAATGACTTGAGCGTTACCGCATGACGACGCTCAATTTGGAACAGGTGATCCTTGACGCTCTGCGCCTCACGAACCAAAGAAATCATGGTCGGGTCATTAGGACGCATCTTGTCACATTCGCTGACCTTCCCAATCACCGCGTTCCACGCCGCCAATGTTCCTGCCCGATCTGTAGAATTAATACTACGGGCTACGTTTGCTGTTTTATCAGCTTCATTGATGCAAGTTTCAAACTCGGTCTGGTCTGTACTCGCCAATCCCAAACCCGCTACCAGTACAACGATGGCAACCGGAATCAGAATACTAATCGCTACAGCCGTCGAAGTTCTAAACCAACCACGATTCCCGTCTGGAGGTGCTGGTAAGATTCGATCCAAAACCCGATTAATCCCACCCAATATGCCAGCCACAAACAACGCAATTGCCCCACCGGCACTCTTTAATTGAGCTGCCAGCACACCACTTACACGCCGTGACGGACTATCACCTTCGGGTTCCCCCGCAGGGGTATCGCCGGTAGCAGGTGTAGCAATCGGTTGTGATGTGGTCGGGGTTGCAGGCGCGCGTGTTGATGAGCGTGCGTCTTTTACAGTATCCGGTGATGGCGCTTCTGGCGGGACAAACTCAATCGCCATCATCGTTATTTGAGAGGCAACCATTTCTTTGAAACCAGCCAGTGCATCAGCGATGTCGTTGGAGCATAGGGCAGACGTCATCCGCCCCATCTCCAGGTCAGCAAGGCGTGAATCAGAGAGCACCAGCCGGCTACCCTGCATCACGCCGTAACGGGTCATCTTAATATCGGGTACAGGTTGCACCCCTAACGGCGGGCCATATAATGCTTCGTCATTACTAAAATCACTTGGGAACGGCTGCATCTCACCTAAATGCCGATATAAGGCAATGCCTGCACCAGCGCGTGAAAGAAACAGCTCGTTGTCTTTTAAGATGCCGCATACCAGATTGGCTTCGTAGTGACGGGTGCCCGTCCCGTTATGCTCAACCAAATCTTGATTAAGTGAATTAAAAACCGTTCGCAAACCGGCTGTTACGCTGCCAGAACTGTTGAAGTAGCGTTCTGCCGCAAGGTTCGCCATCTGGTCATAAAACGCCGCCGGTGCAGTCACATCCCCCGACGGGGTTACCAGCACAAAAATAGTATCCAGTTCACGCCCACGCGCAGCCTTTTTGGGTGCAACCTCAACCAACATGCCGGGAGGCTGTGTCGACAAAGACCGCCCACCCACTACATATAAATGTCCTACCAGAGCCTCAAAGTCAAAAGCCATTACACTTCTCGCTAGCCACCATAAATACCCTTACATTGATTCTACATGATTTGGAATTGGGGACAACCAGTAATGAAGCAACCCGCCACTTCCCAAATCACGGAAATGACTCAGCCCATCAATATACGTGATTACTTGCTTTAGAGGGTACGAGCAATGATTGGCTCAAGTAACTCGCGCAATTCAGTCGGTCGTATAGGCTTCACCAGCACAGCATTTGCACGATCCAGTTGCGGTGATCCTGATTGGTGATGAGCGCTAATCACAACAACAAACATGTCATTCAAACGTGGTGTATTGATCACAAAATCAAGAACATCATGCCCGCTGACGTACGGCAACAACATATCCAACAACAGAATGGTGGGGGTCTTTGTGCCAAGTATGTCTAATGCTTGCGCACCATCGCTTGCCTTAAGAACCTCGATAGCAGTGGTCTTTAGCATGGCATTCCAAAGAATAAGCGTATGTGGATCGTCGTCCACGATGAGAGCCAGATGATCCATTAGAAAGTGGCCTTACAATTGCTAAATATCGATAGTGCAATAAATAGGTTGCGACTCAAAATTGAAAACGATCCTGCCGATAGCGAACCAGTTTGCGTTCATATCGCAACGTAAATGTTTGCAATTTACTTTCCAATATTTCCCAACGCTCGCTCTGCAGAACCTCACGAAAAATCTCGCGGCTATCCCCTATAAACTCGACCTGCCGGTTGGGATACGAACCATATGCCGTATGCCACACACCAGCCATATATAACCCCATACTTTGCAGTGCAGGGACAAATTCATTCATCACGAACTCATAATACGAGTCCATTACCTCAGCACGAATGTCATAACTGAGTATTAAACGATAGCGCGGCACGATACGGATCGGAAAAGCCATATTTGCTCCCATTTCTCCCTAACCTCTATTTTATCACAACCCGCCAAGCCATACATATAAAAAGGTGTCACTTGCTCCTAACCCCTTAATAGGGTAACTTTCAAGTGTAATAAAGAGGACAAGAACGCATGGGAAGCAATCTACAAGAACGTCTGGATAACCTGCGACAGCAAATTCAAAATGCGTCACAGTCAGGGGACTCCAGTGAAATCACACAACTGGAACGAACTGCGCGTACGTTACTTACGGATGCCAAAAACACTGCTTACGAAGCCGCAGCACAAGCCCTTTTCGGCGAGTTAGCACGGCTCAGCAGCCCAACATCCCCAACCGCAGCAACCGTTCGCGGCTTGGTACGGCGCGCCCGCATTCGTATCGAAATAGCTGGCGATGATGATGATATTGATGAAGCGATTGATATTCTCGCCGAAGCATTAGGCTTAAATCCACAAGACCCTGATGTAATCAGCTTGCTGCAAGAGGCCGCAGGCCGTAGCCAACAAGCAGCCCAACGCGTAAATGACTTGTACGCGCGCTATGGTATTCAGCGCCCGGCAGCAACATCGACTACAACAGCCTTGGCTCCAGCTATACCAACAGCAGTCGAGCCTAGCCGGTCATATCCAACTTCTTCCGGCTATCCAGCGCCCGAAGAAGAAATCTATCAAGAGACACCAAACCGGCGAATGCCCGGTAGAAATTCGGGATTCAATAGCGCCCCCGACATTGACGAAATGGTCTCTGACCTGACGCAAGCATATTATTCCGGTGAGTATCAGCAAACAGTTGACTATGCCAACCGTATCCTGACCCATCAACCGGGCAATCCGACTGCCTTGGAATATCGGCAAAAAGCTGAAGACAACCTCATACGGGGCGTCGTACCCGATCACCGAATTCCATTTGATGCCCGTGTCGCCTACAACCGTGCTAACTCACTGGTTCGCGCAGGCAATTATGACGAGGCCGAAAAACTATATCGGGAAGCGCGAGACTTAGCCGAGCGCAGTGGTATCCTAAGCTGGAAAGATGCCGAACAAGCATTACTAGACATACAGGATCTCGCACTAGCACGCGAACTTCTGATGGATGGTGACAGACTCATCAAAACGGACAATTGGACAGACGCCCTTCGCAAGTACGAGGGAGCCTTACGGGTTGTCCCGAACGATCCACAAGCTGAGGAACGTATTGAAACCCTGCGCCGCCTGCAACAAGATACCGATCAGGCATCCGTTCAATTGAGTATGCTCAACGGGCCGTTACAGGAACAAGTCGCACAACTTCAAAACGTGCTCAGTATTTTGATGCGCGTCCGGCAAGTATTACCCGACAGCCAGCGACTCGCCCAGCTTACTCAAACCGCCAATAATCGCCTCAACGGGATTAAAACCCAACTCAACGATCAAGCACAAACAGCACTTAACCGCGCTCAAAATGGTAACCGCCTCGATGAGCGTCTTGCAGTCACCAATGAAGCGCTGCAATTACTTGAATTGGGAACTAAATTAGACCCGAGTGATACCGCCCTATCGTCACAACTTTTGGAAACCCGCGCCACAACCAGTGACATGCAACGGGCAAAACAAGTCATCGAACGTGCTGCTGCACTCATTGCCCAGAATTTTGATAATGAACTATCCCAAGCACGATCTATGTTGGCTGGGTTGCGGGATTATGCCCAAGATGAGCGTTACCGCAATGTTGTAAGCGATTTACTGGCACGCTATATTGAGCGCGCAGAATTTGCGATTGAAGAAGGCCACACCGGTGATGCTGAAGCGTGGATCTCAGCACTGCACGAAGATCCGTTTAGGGTACTTGGCAGGCGATCTGAAATCATCCGCGCGGAAAATGGGCTTAAGGCACTCCGGCGCCGTAGCTCACTACGAATCGGTGGCCTAATTGGTGGGATCATCATCTTTGGATTGATTACCCTGTTGGCAACGCGCGGCATCTGGTCACCTGTATTGTTTCCACCACCAACCGCTACACCGACCATCACTATGACACCCAGTATCACACCATTACCAACGGATACACCGCTCCCAAGCGCGACCTATACACCGAGCTTCACGCCAACATCAACCAATACGCCAACGTGGACATTTACACCATCGCCCACGATTACACCCTCGTTTACGGTAACGCCGTCGCTCACACCGACTGAAACTGCCACACCAACGCATACGCCTACCGTTACGCCTACCTTCACGCCAAGTTTGACACCGACTATTACTCTGACGCCCACTGTCACCAATACACCGCCTGTATTGTGCCGTGTGTTTAACAATAGTCCGGACGGTGTACGGGTCAGAGCACAAGCCAGTGTAAAGGGCATCCTGATCGGCAACTTACCTGTTCGTGCATCAGCCGACGTGCTACGGCAGGATCGTAGCGTTGATGATGGGCGCGTCTGGTATTACATCTACGCCGTCATCGAAGGTAGCAGTGAAATTAAGGGTTGGGTGCGAGCAGATACCGTCACACCTTTCGACAACTGCCCCACGCTCGGATAAACCGACCAATATTTTCCACAGCCAACAGTAGACACAAAACAGGGAGCAACTCACTCCCTGTTTTTATTGATCTTAAGAATTGCAGCGCCTTTCTAAGCATACAATTTAAGGAGATTATTGTTATGCATTGGAGGATATGTGTTCCGACCGACGAGCTTGTTCCAACCCCATTTGTGGTTCACCGAAATAACCACACCGTTGACGCATGGGTCGTTGATGGTTTATCAGCCATTTATGGATAAAGGCTCGTTGCGAGGTTCAGATTCTTTGTTGCTCAATGCAGTACAGACGAACGGATGCTGGACACAATTTCTATCCGCAGAGCAAACAGCCTACGCGTTAGGCCAGGTGACGGCTGCCCGTGCCTTACCAACGCTCATTGAATTTGTAACTATCGCCACACTTCTCGACACAAGGATTCATCTCCGAGAGTACTTCGACGGTAGTCTTGTCGATGCTATTGCGACTACCCTCCACAAAGATGCGTCAAGCCTCCAATGGAAACAAGTTGAGGCAGAGTCATATGTCTGCGTGATCGGGGCGGGCGCGGCCGCATGCATCGAAACGATCCATGGGGATGAGAAGCTCTATTTGCGCTATGCCAATCAGATCGCAGACGCAATTGCCCACGCCCAAAATGAAACAGAATTACCCCGCAGCTTATTAGGCTTGCAAACCAACCTCCAAGAGTGCATTGATCTTCTGTTGTCACATGCACGTAGTAGAACATTAGATTCCTTAATATGACAATCAGGTATTGTATTGGTTTTGAATCGTTTCTCAACCAAAATGAGTAGTCCCCATTGATACAGACTTAACACTGAATTCAGCAGGCTCTCATGGTTCTGGCATAATCTAAGACTGTTAAACTACTGTGTCAGGCTATAGATCTACCCATGGAGAGAAAACAATGCCCAGTAATCGTCCAAAACAAATGCTATTCGCTGTAGTGGGACTATTTTTGGTAGCATTTGGATTCATTATTGGCACGACGGTAATGAGCACGTCAGCCAGTTCCGTTTACCTTTTGCCCCAACAACAAGCTACAGCAGTCCCAGTATCAGCACCCGTTACCGAAAACGAACGTTACTTTGCCGACATCTACAACCGTGTTAGTCCCTCGGTTGTTTCGATTAATGTAAGCGGCACCAATCAAGACGGAACACAATTTGGTGCTAGTGGAACCGGTTTCGTAATCGATAAATCCGGCAACATCGTTACTAACGATCACGTTGTGGCTGATGCCAGCCAAATTGAAGTCAATTTTCTTGACGGCACGATTGTTAAAGGTAGTGTAGTCGGTCTTGATCCCGACTCTGATCTGGCTGTTATTAAAGTTGATTTACCAGCCGAGCTACTCACCCCGGTGACCTTCGGCGACTCGGATCAACTGTTCATTGGTGAAACCACGCTGGCAATCGGTAGCCCATTCAGCCAACGTTGGACCCTCACAACCGGTGTGATCAGTGCACTTGACCGAACAATTTCCGGACAAACACGCTATTCCGTCGGTTCCGTCATTCAAACCGACGCGGCGATTAACCCCGGCAATAGCGGTGGTCCGTTACTCAATTTGCAGGGTGAAGTCATCGGTGTGAACTCACAAATCCTGAGCGAGACCCGCAGTAATTCAGGCGTGGGGTTTGCCATCCCGAGTAATTTAGTCAAGCGTGTATCACAAATCCTTGTCAACAAAGGCAGCATTAACTACAGCTATTTGGGTATTCAAGGTGCATCCAATCTTGACTTAGCCCTGATTGAAGCACTTAAAATCCCGAACAACACACGTGGTGTAGTGGTAAGCCGTGTCGAACAAGGTGGCCCAGCCGCACAGGCAGGGTTGAAGAGCGCCTCCAAGCCAACCGAAATCAATGGTGAGAACGTGCCGACATCGGCTGATATCATTACGGCAATTGACGGCAAAATCATCACAGATATGAGTGGGCTAGTGTCTTACTTAGCGATCAACACGGAACCCGGCCAACAAATTAACCTGACGGTACTCCGTGATGGACAAACACTCACTATCCCGGTAACGTTGGCGGCACGCCCGGCCAGCAACTAAGCATCACAAACCCCTACATTTCAAAATCCCGGGAATACAAGTTTCCGGGATTTTTGATTCGGCTTATGATTGAGCCTGAAAGCATTTGCGCACAAATGTTATACTATGCAAGATTAACAATGAGACTATTAAGCGGATAGCAATATGAGCGAAACAGAATGGATTAGTTTGCGTCACGCAGCCGAATTATTAGGCGTGCATCCTGCTACCGTACGCATATGGGCAGATAACGGCGACCTCGCTTCACGCCGAACCCCCGGCGGTCACAGGCGTTTTCGTAAAACGGATGTCCTGCGTCACGCACAGTCAACAGGTGAAACGGAACCGCTCGAGGTGCAATTAATCATCCAGAATGCGCTGGGGCACACACGGATGCAAGTTGGGGGTGGAACACTGAACCGCGTCGGATGGTACGAAAATTTATCCGAGTTGACCCGAAACAACCTGCGCCAAGAAGGCATGCATACTATGGAAAACCTGCGCAAATATCTCGCGGCAGGCGCACCGGACGAACAACTGGCGACGGCTATTACGACCGGTAAGAATTACGCGGCGTTATTAAGCAAGGAAGGCTTGAAACTGCCGGACGCCGTGCGAGGCTTCTTCTACTTTAGCGATTTCGTGGTGAATTCGGTGCTGAATTGGTCGGAAATCACGCCTCCGCGCAACTCGGTTTCGGACTGGAGCCACCTGTTACGCCAAGTGAACACGTTTATCAACAGCATCCTGCTCTCTATCATTGAGTACTACGAAACCGAATGAACAATGTCGGGTGGGTTGCCTTAAGTTTGACCGGACGCATAGGCAACAAGACGTTACAGGCGCTCCTCAAGCATTTTGATGGTGATACAACAGCGATCCTAAAAGCAGACGCAAAGGCTTTGCGAAAGGTTCAAGGTGTTGGGCCGAAAATCGCCCAAAGCATCTGTGATATTGACCTGCGACAAGTCGAGGCAGCTCTCAAACGCTGGCATCAAAAAGGCATACGGGTTTTGACGTTATTGGATGACGATTATCCTGCCAAACTCAAGATGCTGGACGACGCACCGCCTACCCTCTTTATACGTGGCGAATGCCTGAGCTTTGAGAAGAGTCTCGCGATTGTAGGAACACGCAACCCGACCGATGTATCTCGAAACTTCGCACAAAACATGAGTACGTATCTAGTTGATAGCGGCTACGCCATCATCAGTGGGCTGGCGCTGGGTATCGACTCGGCAGCCCATTTAGGAGCAATTGCGCACCCTGAAGGGCAGACTGGCGCCGTGTTGGGATGCGGGGTGCTTAACATATATCCATCGGTACACCAACGACTAGCTGAGCGGATTCAGATACAGGGCTTCGTGATGAGCGAGATCAACCCTGATGTTACGACCAGTCCGGCGAGTCTGGTGGCGCGTAACAGGATCATCACTGGCTTGAGTGACGGTCTGATTGTGGTAGAAACCAGCATAGATGGAGGCGCGATGCACGCAGCACGATTTGCACTCCAGCAGGGGCGGCCCGTGTACGCAGTGGAGAACAACGCGAGCGGGAACCAAGCCTTGATTGCGGGAGGAGCAATACCTATTCCGATGGACTTGATGCGACTTCCGTTTTAACGCCCTACACGCAATCCGCTACTCCACGTATAATATCATCACGCTTGCCCTCTATCAGACGCAATTATGAGGGACTCACATTTTGGGCGTCAACACATTTTATTGATCAATGGGGTTGGTCACTGCCACCCGAAATAAGGAACTTTAAGGCCTATGTTAGAAAAACTGGTAGGCATCGAACAACGCTATGATGAACTCGAACAACTAATCAGCGACCCTGAAGTGATGATGGATTACACCAAGGTGGTTGAATATTCGAAGGAGCGTTCAAGCCTTTCGGAAATCGTCGAGCAGTACAAGATTTACAAACAACAGATTCAACAGTTGGCAGAAGCCAAGCAAATGTTGGACGAGGAAAGCGACCCTGAAATCAACGCGATGGCGAAAGAAGAAGTGGTCAGCTTGACGGCGAGCACGGAAGCGCTTAAAGAGAAGCTCATTTTCTTGCTGCTGCCCAAAGACCCGCGTGACAGCAAGAACGTTATCGTTGAAATTCGGGCAGGTGCCGGTGGTGATGAAGCTGGTTTGTTCGCTGCGGATTTGTACCGCCTGTACAGCTACTATGCCCAAAATCAAAATTGGAAATGTGAAGTCATCGACCAGAGCGAAGGCGAAAAAGGTGGCTTCAAGCAGATCACATTTGAGATCAAGGGCAAGGGAGCGTACAGTCGACTCAAGTATGAGAGCGGGGTTCACCGTGTACAGCGCGTACCGGAAACGGAAGCTCAAGGACGCATCCATACCAGCACGGTAACGGTAGCGGTATTGGCTGAAGTTGAGGAATTGGAAGTTGAACTTCGGCCTGAGGATCTTCAGGAAGAATTCACCCGCGCGAGTGGTGCTGGTGGTCAGCATGTGCAGAAGAACTCGACGGCTGTACGAGTCGTTCATATCCCTAGCGGGTTGGTGGTGGAAGTACAGGACGAGCGTAGTCAACTTCAAAACCGCCTCCGTGCGAAGCAGATTCTGGCCTCGCGTCTATACGATCTAGAAATGGAAAAACAGAAAGCCGAGCAAGAAGGCGAACGTCGGAGCCAGATTGGTACGGGTGATCGCTCGGAAAAAATCCGGACGTATAATTATCCGCAAAACCGCGTGACTGATCATCGGGTGAACGTGAGCAGTTATAACTTACCAGCGGTGATGGTGGGTGATATTGACCTGTTCATTGATGAGCTTTCGACCCGCGAGACAGCCGAGAAATTGGCCGCAGGCGGGACGGATACACAAGAGTAAGGCGCAGACTTAAACTGGAAACGACTCCTACGGGGGTCGTTTTTATTTGGTGAAACGGTTGAGTCATCTCTGATTCGCAATGTGCACAAATTGCACATTTGCCGCTGCAGTGAAACGCGGGAAGAGGGGAGGTTGGCGCTGAATGGACACACTTGGCGGCGTGGAAGCAAGGGAGATGCCACTGAGTGCAGCGGATGGCTCGCGTGAGTCTGCCGCGTCTGCGGATTCGGCGGATCGCAGGGAGGTTGGCGCTGAAAATGCAAAGACATTGTTACCACAGAGAACACAGAGATCACAGAGAAAGATAGAGGGGTTTAGCACAAAGTCTCCGGGGCAGCATGAGCCAACGATATAAACAGGGTAACACAGATGGAAGGCGATTGGGTTACATTTTGGAAGAACATTTTGTAACTCTTTGGCGGGGTCGGCACTAACTTTACAGGCGAGGATCAAGCGGCATTGGTTGATGGACGGTTGGAAAGCGGTAGAACGGGTTTGATAATCCAAACCATTAGATGTTATGGCAAAGCTGTATACCATCTATTATGTACAAGTCGAAGGATGCAGGGAACAAGAACGGAGTCCTATCCCCTGTACAGCGTTGGTAGTTTTATTTAGGTTTAGGCAGCGTTTGAATGGTGGCTTGGACGGCAGCAGCAACCGTCTGTGTGATGGCAAAGTCGGGATTGGCTCGGGCAGTTGCCACCTGTTGCTGAATCGCTACGTCCAGCGTTGTTTGTAGTTGGGTCGCATTAGGGGTGATGGTGGGTGGAAGCGGTGTTGGAGTAATCAACCTTTCCAAGAGTTCAGTTGCATAGACCTGATACCAACCAGCACCCAAATCAATCACAGGTTTAGTAACATATGTGCTCATCGCCATACCCAGTGGTTTACACGTTTGAGGCGTATTGTTGGGAACATAACCGTAGATTTCTTGGTAACCAAAATCATTGATATGGAAAAAATAGGCATAAAAGTCACCGGACTCACAGCGTCCGTACACAATGTCAATGTTGAAATGTTGGGCATCTTGCCAAGTAGTATGCTGTACGCCGCGCAAATCATTGGCTTTTAAATTACTCAAGGTAGTGGCAAAAAGTTGATCGAGTTGGGAGGCTTTCGATTGGTTGGTCGCCACAATTTCGCTGGTCGTTAACTCATGGCTGGCTGTGGATGAACTAAATTCACCGTATATGTAAATCGCTAAAACAAACATCACTATGCCAAATATGATCAGCCCGATTCCTCCAATACCCTGCCCTGCTTCCCACTCCTGTGTGCGTTCAGACTTTACGCCGTTATTACGATTGCTCCATTCCTGTAAGTTCCAAGCAGTGTCGGGATCAAAGAGCATAACTGCTCCCCATCCTCCCATCAACAATCCGATACCGACCAATAAGAGCATCAAAAAACTTAATGATCCCACTATGGTTTACTCCAGTAGGTAAATGTGATCGCTATCCACATTGTGGTGGCAAACCGAAACTGATATGAACCCAAGAATTAGGGGGAAATATTAAGCGTGTGTTATGGCATTTTGGGTAGCGTGTGGATATGAAGCGGAAGTGCTGATGGGTTCAAAGAAAAAGAGTGTGAAAATCAAATAGGAGCACACAGAGGTGCTCCATTACACATTCAAATACCAATTCTCATCTCAAGCGGGACTAGAACCAACCGCGACGGCTGTAACGCTCTTCTTTCCACGGGTCGGCAGAGTTAGAGTAGCCGTTGACTTCCCAGAAACCAGGCTTATCGACAGGGCTAAACTCGACGGCGCGTAAGAATTTGGCGCTCTTCCAAAAGTAGAGCTTGGGGACAAAGGTACGCACAGGGCCACCATGATCCGGCTCAAGGGGTTGGTCTTCGTATTTATAGGCCAAGAGCACATTATCTTCCATCATGGCTTCCAAGGGGGTGTTGGTGGTGTAGCCATAATCACAATGGGCGATCACGAACTTGGCGGTTGGCTTGATGCCGAAGAGATTGACGAAATCACGGAAGAGAACACCTTCCCAGTTGGTATCGAACTTGCTCCAACGGGTGACGCAGTGAATATCTACCTTGACCTTAGTGGTCGGCAGCTTGGTAAATTCATCCCACGACCAACGCATTTCTTTTTCGACTTCACCAAAAACACGCAAATCCCATGTGGCAGGATCGAATACCGGATTCGGGCCATAGGTTAAGACCGGAAACTTCTGCGTGAGGGATTGACCGGGGGGTAAACGCCCTTCAGTTTTAATTTTTTCTTCTTGCTTACGTCGATTAAGGAAATCCACAGCACCACCGTCCTTAAAGATTGAACCATCAGCCAACGAATAGTAGTTAATTGAGAAGTGTAATACCGTCGCGCGTAAGGGGGAAATGAACACCCAAAACACACTGACGCTATATTCTGACAATAGTTAGTCTATTATAGCGTAAGGATGTTTCAAGAAGATAACGAATGGGTTAACGAAAAATGAGTTAGCGGGATTACATATAGGGGTTGGTCAAGAGTTCGATCTGTAGTTTCATTAGCCCTAACGTAATCTCATCACCATGCCGAATTGGGTAAGCTTCGTGGGGTTTCATCCAAACACCATTTAATTGGGTGCCATTGGCGCTACCATTATCGATGGCGGTAACACGGTCACCATCTAGTTTAAAATAGAGGTGCTCGCGGGAAACACCCATCTCGCTGCCTTTGAAACCGCCAAGATCAACATCGGGGTAAAAGCCACTTTCAGGATGGGCGCGCCCTACAACAGCCGTACCAGCGAGGTCAAAAATCATTTGCAATTGAAAATCAACCAGTCGGAGCGCAATACGCCATGGACGGGGCATCCCCAAATCAATCGGCTTGATCTCGGGATCAGCAGCCAACTGCACATTGATGTCGTGATCCAATCTACGAGTTTCACCAGCCATGATTCAAACACCTCACCATAAGGACTGTCATCCAATTCTAATACTACAACAATAAAAGGCTGGAAGTCCATTAAAATCCATTTCGTTTTTGTAATGTATAAGGATTGATTTGAAAAGAATCCAATAATTAGTATGTGGAATAGTCGGAACTGTTTATAATTGAGGTGAGATATGACTAAACTTCTAGAAACGAGTGAGTGAATGGCATCGCAACTCATTGAGACATTATTGGTAAGTAGTACTAAGAGCGACATCGCTGCTTCGCTGAATGCGATGCTCTACCATGTGCAGACGGTTAATGAGCCGGGTCATGCCATGGAGATGCTGCGCAACGCAAAAATCGACCTTGTCTTGCTGGAAGACGAGCTTTTTTCGGTCGACATCAACCAGATGGTCAAGGAGATCAAGCGCCGCGTTCCTTTGATGCCGGTGTTGGTGTTTTCCAAGAATACGGACACAGCGTATCAAACGGGCTTGATGGAAGCAGGTGCGGATGACATCCTCACGACCACGCTTTCGGCAGAGGAGTTACAACGCCGGTTGCAATTGGTGATGCGGCAACGTAAACAAGCCCAAGCGTTGGTTCAACGTACACAGAATCTCCAGTCGATCAATAACCTCGCGCGCCGGATGCACAGCGCCGTCGAGCCAATCGACTTGATTCAAGACACGTTGGAGCGGGCATGTAGCACGTTCAAACTGTACGGCATGGTGATTGTGTTGGCGGATGGAAATGCGTTCCAGATGTACGCGGGACGTGAAGGTGCCACGGCTAACGAGGGCTTCTATCACGCGACAATTCAGCTGGGTGCGTATGATCCGTTCCGGCGCGTCATTCAAAGCGGCATTGTTCAGGTACTGGGGAACATCGTCGCTGATCCAAATTATGTGCATATTCCGATTTTCCCAACCCCCGAATCAGCGATTGTACTGCCGCTAACGTTTCAGGAATACAAAATCGGTGCGCTGGGCGTGTTTGGCACCCACCGAAATCCTTTGAGCCATGATGATTTGCTGATCTACGAATTGTTCGCATCGCAATTCACGGTAGCGCTGAACAACGCGCAGCATTATCACAACCAGCGGATTAACGCTGAATCGAGCCAACATTTACTCCAAGGTTGGCAGCGGTTTAACAATCTACACAATGAAATTGAAATTGCAGAAGGTTTGCAACAGTTCATCGGGGATATACCGAACATCACCCGTTCACTGGTTTGGATGTACAACAGCAATCCGAATGCAATGGACAGCATTGTCAAAGCTTCACATGGTGAAATGGAAGCAGTTTTCCGCCAATTTGAAACCAATGGGCAGTTAGCGGAATTACTTCAAAGTCTAGATGCTCAGGGGATGCAACCAATCCTCAAGACGCAAGATGGATCAAAAGACCCGCTTGCCCCACTCTACAAAGCATTACAAGGGCAAGAAATTATGGTCGTGCCGATCATGGACTCGGCGCGTTTCATCGGTGGCATCATCGCGAGTGTGACCAACAGTAGTCAATACCGCAGTGAAGATAGTATTTATCTGGCAGCGGGTATCGCACATGTGGCTGGTTTAGCATTGGAACGAGCGACACTCATCCAAGAAACGACGCAAAAGAATGCGCGTTTGGAGACACTGATTCGCGGTACGCCTCAAGGTATCTTCTTCCTCGACACGAACGGCTATATCGCCTTCTGTAATCCGCAGTTCACCGAATTGACGGGCGTCAATCCATCTGAAGTGTTGGGCCAAACTCCCAACGTATTAATGGAGCGAGTCGCCGCGCAGAGTGACGATCCCGCAGGAACATTAAGCCGTTTACGTGAAGCCGTGGAACGCCTGTTTAGTACCGACCCGAACCAACATGAAGATTATCCGATTGTCGAAATCAACCTGATCAATCCGACACGGGATATTGATGTGGAGTTCATGCAGATTGGCGACAGTGAAGCCGAACTGAATACATGGGCAGGTATGATCCGTGATAACGCACGCTACAAGCAGACTTTTACCGGACAGAGTTTGCTGCTGGATATGATGTCCGAGCGAATCCGTGTTCCCTATGCACAGGTACGCGGATTGGTGCATACATTGCATGAGCAACACAGCCGCTTCACCCATCGCGAACGGGCACATTTCTTGCGGCAGCTTGAGGATAATGTTGAGCGGATGGGACACTTGTGGGACAACATCCTCGAAACGTATAACTTACAGGCCTCTGGCTTGTCGTTGAGTCCTGAAGAAGTTGATCTGTACGAGATTGTCCAACGAATCATTGATAACCGATCATTCGCTGAATATCGACGTCAAATGCAGGTTGAAGCACCGGGTAACCTCCCATTGATTGAGATTGACGAGCTACGGGTGGAACAGGCAATTACCAATGTGCTGTATAACGCCGTACGCTTTTCACCGCGCGGCATGGGTATACAGATCAAGTTGGAGGCACAGGGTGAAAGTGTTCAACTGAGCATCCATGACCAAGGGATCGGCATCCCGCAGGAACAATTGAGCCGTGTGTTCGAGCCATTCTTTCAAGCGACCAATAATACGACTGAGGAAGGCGTTGGTCTCGGTTTGTATCTAGCACGCGAAGTGGTCACGCGGCATGGTGGTGATGTGCGCGTGGAAAGCAACGCAGGCAACGGCACAACCGTGATTATGGCCTTCCCGATTCACGCGAACACAGAAGTCAAAATCAGTACGCCAGCGATCCCACAAGAAGTGATTATCCGCCGACCGATTATCGCTAGTCCGCCAGCAGATGACCGCAATTTGGGTGGACGGCGTGTATCTGAACGACCGATGCAGACGATCATGATTATTGAAGGGCGATCCAAACTGGTTAGCCGCTTAAATGAAATGTTGATCGATGAATATGAAGTCATTCCGTATAAATCAGCAGAGGAAGCGCTGCGGGATTTGAACACCGTGCGGTTGGATCTGATCTTCCTCGACACTAACTTGACAGACGGCAACGGATTGGACATTTGCGAACGCATCTGCAAGCGCACCGAAGTACCTATCATTATGCTGGCGGACGAAGCATCCGAGGCTGAAAAAGTACGGGCATTCATGATCGGTGCGGATGATTACATTGCAAACCCGATTGGTGATGAAGAGTTGCTAGCACGTATTAACGTGATATTCAAACGCCGCCGTATTCCGGATCGCACACGCGAACCGTTGGATCTGGGGAACCTGTACGTGGACTTCGCACGACGTGAGGTCTTCCTGAATAACAAACCATTGGAATTAACGCGGATTGAGTATGACTTGCTGCACACCTTAGCGGTACATCAAGGGCAAGTACTGACGCACAAACAATTGCTTGAAAAGGTGTGGGGACCCGAATATCAAGCGGAAACGCAGTACTTGTGGGTGAACGTCAGCCGTTTGCGAAAGAAATTAGAACCTACACCTGACACTCCCCGATACATCCATACTCAACCGGGCGTAGGCTATGTATTCAGACCATCGTAGTTTGCACGATGATCACGATTAGGGAGATATTATGAAAGTGCTGTTTTGGAGAAGTATTCTTATCACGATCTTCGCAACATTACTGGCGGCGCAGGTTGTCGCACAGGACAGCGGCGATCCAACCGCATTGAACAAGTTATTGTCGGACGGCGAACAAGAAGTTACGGCAGGCGAATTGCTGTTGGATGTACCCTTTGATAGCAAAGATCAATGGGGAGCGTATGAGGACAAAGACGTCACATTGGCTGTAGCAGATGGCGTTTACCAGATGAGCCTCAGCGGCAACATCTATAGTTTTGGACTGAATGACCAATCCCAAACAGATACGGTCATACAGGTTAAGACAAAGCAGATTTCGAAAGACAATAACAATTCATACGGTGTCGTGTGCCGCGGTGACAGTAATGCAAGTGGAGACGGTTATTATTTCCAGATTAGCGGCGACGGCATGTATAGCATCAGCAAGATTGAGGGTGAGTTCAAAACGCTCGTGGATTGGACCGAGTCCAAAGCCATTAACCAAGGGCGGGACGAAAATGAGCTTACGGTTGTTTGCGTGAAGAATTACCTCGCTATGTACGTCAATGATGTGCTGGTGGCAGAAACAACCGATGACACATTCACCAAGGGCGATACAGGGCTTACGATCAGTGGATATGCTGATAACGCTAAGGTCGAAGTTCATTTTGATGATGCGCGGATTTGGTCAGCAAGTATGAGCAAGGGTACAACCCTTTCCAGCAAACCAAGCACAACTGCCGATTTGCCAGAGAGCCTGACCAGTTATGATGGCAAACCCAAAGAAGCCGTCGCAGAATTGGAACAGCTAGGAGTGATCCCATCCGGTTCAAGCATGATTTTTAATGAGAATTATGCCTTCTTCACCGGACAGGGAAGCTGGTTCACGCCTTTGGCAAGCCGTGCGCCTCACAAGAATATCGTTATGGCAGGTGAACTGACCTTCACAGTTGGTTCTAGCAGCGACTTTGAGTCGTGCTTATTGACGGGACGCATCGAGAAGAACGATAAGGGTGACGCTACCACGTTCATTGATGTAGGTCTCGGAAATGACGGTCTCGCCTATATCTATGACCGCTTCTCAGAGGAGCAAGATGGTACATCTGAGGTCGGAACAACGAAGCTCGATTTGAAACAACCGCATCATCTGTTGTTCACTATGATTAATGACCGCGCAAATGTGTATGTGGATGGCACACTTGAAATTTCCAATTTCGAGATTGCGCAACGCAGTGGCACCTATGGTATCTCGTTGATCGGGCGTGGTCCGAAGGCACGCTGCGAGGGACGTAACCTGTGGGCATTTAGTGTACCGAGTGTAAAGCCGGGTGAATGTGCAGTTAGTTCAACACGTGCGGCAAACAAACGAACTGGTCCAGGCACTACTTTTGATGCTGCAGGACAAATGACTGCCGGTGACGAAGTGCTGGTCAGCGGGCAGAGCAAAGGTACTGATGGCAAGAATTGGTGGCAACTGGAAGATGAGACTTGGGTGAGAGAAGATTTGGTCACCGAGGTTGGGGATTGCGCCAACGTCCCTATCGTTAAGCAGTAAAGATCAACACAACTGCATAGATTAATTTGTACAGCGCCACATCCGTGGGTAAACTACGGATGTGGCGTTGTGTTTTTTTAGTAATATGTCATATCATGTTTTGAAAATTTCGCGTTGGGGGATCTCTACCGGGTCAGATGATGTTGGGATAAAGGCATGTACAAACGGTTCGCGAGCTTATTGATTATTGTATTTTTGGTAACAGGGTTCGTACAAGCGCAAGGGTCATCAGCATCCATCAACCTCAGCATTGAAGCGGGTTTTGATGGTACATTCCGCGACAATGCATGGATACCGCTTTACATCCGTGCGAGCAACAGTGGCGAGGGTATTGAGGGTCGCCTCGTGGTCCGGCCAGAAACTTCGACCAGCGCGGTTCGGGATACCTACAGCGTCCCAATTAGTTTGCCAACAGGGGCGCAAAAAGCTGTTTTCCTGTATATCACAGCGGAAAGTTTTGCGAACGAAGTCCGCGTCGAGATGATCACAAATGAAGGCGTTGTGGCGGCGGTTCAACCGGCACGTCTGCGATCTGTTCAACCCCGTGATCAAATTCATGTTGTGGTAACTCAATCCGCCAGTGGTGCGATAGACCTGAGCAGCGTACATGACGGGTCGTTTAATGCCTTCCAATCCAATTGGCGTATTGAGAATATCCCCGACCATGCGGCAGCCTTAGAAGCGGTGAATACGTTTGTTTTTAGCGATGTCGATACGGGAAACCTGAGCGCAGGACAGAAGCAAGCGATTATCGATTGGGTGGCGGCAGGCGGTCATCTGGTGATTACCGGCGGCGTGGATTGGCAGAGTACTGCAAGCAGCTTCGTTGATTTACTGCCACTGAAGCCTGATAACAGTCAAACACTCGACAACTTGACCCCGCTGGCAAAATGGCTGCGCTTTAGTGGCGATCAACTCACCCAGCAAAGTGTTATCGCAACAGGAAGTCTGCAACAAGGCGCACGGGTACTGGTGAACACTGAAAATGATTTACCTTTGCTGGTGCGCGGTGATTTGGGTGCAGGAACCGTCGATTATCTGACGGCTACACCCAGTGCCCTACCCCTTCGTGGCTGGGGCGGTTTAGGTGAAATGTGGTTGGCGCTGGCAAGCAGTGTCAATCCACAACCAGGTTGGGCACACGGTATCGTAGACTGGGATCAAATTTCGAGCGCAATAAACATCTTACCGGGTGTCAATCTACTACCGGATATTTTGCCACTGTGTGCATTCCTCGCGTTATACATTGCCTTAATCGGGCCGCTCAATTATTACGTGCTGAACCGCATTAATCGCCGCGAATATGCATGGGTAACAATCCCCTTGTTTATTTTGTTGTTCAGCGGATTGGCATGGGTATATGGTTTCAATTTGCGAGGCAGTGAAGTTACACTCAGCCGAATCAGTATCGTGCAAAGTTGGCCGGATGTTGACCGGGCTAATGTTCAACAAATTGTCGGACTGCTCTCGCCACGACGGACGCAGTACAGCTTAAGCAACAGCGATAATAGTTTCTTGCGAACAGTGCCACGTTCGAGTTCGCAAGGTACGTTGTTGGGTGGAAACATCATATCCAGCACAACAATCGAGCAAACTGATATTTTTAAGGCGTTGGATTTTCCGGTTGATGCCAGCTTTATCGCAGGATTTGATGGTAAGACGAGTATCCCTAAGCCAAACATCAACGGTCAGGTGACATTAATCACGGATAGCGAAAACGGTCAGCAAACCATGCGCGGCTCAATTCGCAATGATAGTGGTGAAACATTACAAGATGCGGCGGTTCTGGTACGCGGGCAAAGCGTCCGGTTTGAAAAGCCCATTGCACCCGGTGATGTCGTTCCGTTTGAAATCACACTCCCGGGCGAAGGAATGCCGTCAGCCTCCCCATTAGCGTATACATCGGGGGATTACAGCACCTTCAGCACACGGCTTTACAACTACTACAGCGACACGTCAAAGAGTGTGGAAGATATTCTTGGTGGGGACATCAGTATCCTGCGGAATGGATTTGTTTACCGCAAACAGGATGGCAGCATTGAGCAACAGGAGTTTTTCCGGCGAACGGCTTTCCTAACCGGACTGATTGATGAACCATACAAACAATTAACCGGTCGCGGCAACCATGCATATCTAACCGCATGGACGAATAAAGCGCCGGTTAACACGAGTGTCGATGGTGGAAATCTAAAGACCATCGATAGCACGTTAATGGTTATACAACTGGATGTTGAGACGACACCACCGAAAGGTTCAACCGTCATCACAGCCGATCAGTTCACATGGTTCGCACAAAGCCGGACTGCTCTGGCGGAAGTTGGGCCGCTGGATGTTAACCTGAGTCCGGGGGATGAAGCGGTTTTGCGTTTCACACCGTTGCCAGATGCAATACTGAAGCAGGTCAACGAACTACGCGTTTTTGTGGATCGCAATCAGGCAACCAGCCGAAATATCGTGTTGCAGCTCTGGAACTGGGATCGTGGTGAGTGGGAAGATCAGGAAACGGGTAGCAGTAACGAATTGATCGTCAGCAATCCAAGCCGTTTTATTGGGCCGGAAAATGCAGTACAGGTGCGGATTACAGCCGATACAATCGGTGGCTATCCGCGCTTGAATGACTTGAGCATCGAGCAAACGGGATTATTTGGCTAAGGATCGTTTTATTTTTAAGTAGTGGTCATGTGTTGAGTAGAAAGTGATGCCGCATGGATTACATCATTGAAACAAAAGACCTGATTAAGCGTTATGGCAAATTTCAGGCCGTAAACGGTGTATCGCTGGAAGTGCCTGCCGGTTCAATCTATGGGTTCGTAGGGCCGAACGGCGCTGGCAAGACCACCACCATGCGGATGCTGACGACCCTCACGCGTCCCACGTCAGGCGAAGCGCGGGTGGCGGGACATTCAGTGACAGAAGAACCGCGCGCTGTGCGCCGTGCGATTGGCTACATGCCGGATGAGTTTGGCGTGTACGATGACATGCGCGTCTGGGAATATCTGGACTTTTTTGCAGCCTGCTACGACATTCCAGAGGCTAACCGCAAGAAATTAATTGATGATTTGCTGGAACTGGTTGATTTGAGCCATCGCCGTGATGATATGGTTGATAAGCTGAGCCGTGGTATGAAGCAGCGGCTTTCACTGGCACGTACACTGGCACATGATCCGGCAGTGCTGATCCTCGATGAACCGGCGTCTGGACTTGATCCACGCGCACGTGTTGAAATCCGTGAACTGCTGGTTGAGCTGGCACGCATGGGCAAGACGATTTTCTTCTCGTCGCATATTCTGGCAGACGTGAGTGAAATCTGTACACATATCGGTATCATCGAAGGTGGGAAGATGGTGGCGCAAGGCAGCATGGAAGCGATGCGCGCACAATTGATGCCCCACCGTGAAATCATGGTGACAGTGCGGGATAACGAGATCGCTGACAAGGTAAAGAGTCTGGTCGGTGGGATTGCAGGTGTAATCAACGCTGAGATTCTGGAACCCAAAGGCGGACGCTCGCGGGTACGGATTGACTTCACAGGTGACGATGATGGTGTGTCAGCCATCAATCAGAAAATTAGCAGTGAAGGCATCGCTATTTTGGGCTTCAGCGAAGAGACCAAAGACCTCGAAGCGATGTTCATGCGTGTGACCAAGGGACTCGTAACCTAAGTGCCAACTGATTATTGGAACATTTTGAGTGAATTGGCCGTCAATATCGTTAGGTCGAATACAGACATCATCCAAGCTAAGGAACCTGTTTCATGGTAGAAGACAGCGCATCCGTCATATTAGTCGAGTCGCCCGAAGAAGCCCTTAGTCCGCGCGAACTTCGGCTGGAACGCGCCGGAACAATCTTGCGCTGGGGTGCCATCATTAACGGCATTCTGGCAGGTTTGGTATTTGTATTGGCGCTGCTGGGTGGATTGCGCATTTTGCCCAACCTGTTCACGACCTTACACTCATTACTGCTCGGACGGGTAGCGATTGGCGATGATGCAGCGGTTGCCGAAGTGATATTGCTCCTACAACTGGATATTAGTTTCTTGCTGGTGGTCGCGGTCGGCATACTGGCGCGAGAAGTTTGGGCGCTGGTCGGCGTGTGGCTGTTGGTGATTGCGAACGTACTGGCAGTGATCTTGATGGGATTCACACCGGCAATTGTCTCAATTGTGGTCGGCATATGGGCAGGCGTCATCGTCAGCCAAGATGTTAAAGCCTTCCGCGTCAATCCGGTGATGCTCAAAGAGTTGCGCGGACGTATGCGCGGCGTGCGAGCATTTGTAGTCTTGAGCGTATACCTCGGCCTGATGAGTGCGTTTCTGGCATTGCTGTACCTCATATACGAACCGATTAACCAACGCAATGGATCAGCGGCGGCTGGCGAAGTCGGACGGATTTTGTTCATGGGTATCGTCGGCATCGAACTGATGCTGATTGTGTTTATCGCACCCGCTTTTACCGCAGGGGCGATCACAGGCGAGCGCGAACGGCTGACGTATGACTTGCTAAAGACTACCCTGCTCCCTAGCCCTTCGTTTGTGATCGGCAAGTTGGAGTCGGCACTGGGGTATGTGTTGCTGCTATTGCTTTCAGCCATTCCTCTGCAAAGTATCGCCTTTTTATTTGGTGGGGTCACCGAATTGGAACTGGTACTGTCGCTAGTGATTCTAGTGGTCACGGCGGTTGCGCTAGGGACAGTCGGCATTTACTTCTCGGCTACAACAACCCGCACCTTATCGGCCAGTGTACGGGCATATACGACTACGTTGGTAGCCACATTTGCTGTGCCATTGGTGTTAGCGGTGGTACTGAGCTTCATCAGCGGGGCATTACGGAACTTGCCAACGACGATTGAAGCCATCCTCATTTATATCAATGATTTTCTAACCAGTTTGAACCCGATTGCAACCGCGTTGGCGACCCAACAACTGTTGATCCAACAGCGCGGCATCGGCTTTTGGACAGATACATTACGAGATGGAACGACTATTCCACGCGTTTCGCCGTGGATCACCCTCACGATTATTTATCTGGTGATTTCTACAGTGCTGATCGTGCTTTCAATTCAGCGGACACGCAAGATCGAACAATAAGCGTGAACCAATCCATGCCCGACGGTGTATTTGACAGAACACCGTAATCAAAGGCAGTTAGCAATGGCGACTCAACTTCTGGTACAGGAACGCAGCAGCAATCTAGGCAAACTGGTGCGTCATTGGGATCGACGGTTGCGGGTACAACAGCTTTCGGTATGGTTGCCACGCTGTTTAATGCCCGGCTTAGCCATCGGCATCGGGTTAGCGATCATTTCGCGCGTTCGTCCATTATTCCTTGCACCACAACTCTTTGCGATTACAGGCATCCTTCTGGGTGTGGGACTCATCGTTATGTTATTGGCGGTGTGGTTGTGGCCGCGACCACAAATCACGGCAGCGCGACGCTTCGATGTGCAATTCGGACTAAAGGAGCGTGTCTCAACCGCACTGGAATTGATCGAGGGGCGCATTCAGGCCAATCCAGAGTTGGTCAGTTTGCAGCTTGATGATGCTTTGGAACAAGCACAGAGCATTCGCGCCAGCCAATATTTACCGCTGATGTGGCGCTGGCGCGAGTGGGGTGTAGTCGGATTACTGGTGGTCATCCTCGCGCTTTTGACCTTGCTTCCTAACCCACAATCTAAAGCAATCGCAGCCAATTCCGCACAGCAAGCGGCCTTGCAAAGCGCCCGTGACGAATTACAAAAGATCACGCAAGATGTGGCAGCTGATCCTTCGTTGACGCCAGAAGAACGGAAGCAACTTCTTGAAGCCTTGCAGTCCAGCACCGACACGCTTAAAGAACCGGACATCAAACCGGAAGAAGCCTTAGCAACCCTGTCGACGGCTCAATCGGCGTTACAGTCACAAGCTGAAAAAATGAATCAGCAGCAGCAAGCTGAACAGGCCGCATTAAGTGCCGCCAGCCAAACCATGAATAGCGCGGTTAAACCCAATAACAGTAGTACACAACAATCACAGTCCAGTGGGCAACAGGGATTGATGCAGGCACTGAGTGACTTGCAACAAAATATGTCCACTATGAACGCGGCGCAGATGCAAGCAGCGGCACAGGCCTTGCAGCAGGCGGCGCAACAACTCCAACAAACGAATCCGAATGCAGCCCAAGCGCTCCAGCAAGCGGCACAACAACTTCAACAGGGCAACCAACAAGCGGCGCAGCAAGCCATGCAGCAGGCGACTCAACAGCTCCAGCAAGCGCAGCAGAACGCCCAGAACCAACAAAACTCGGCGCAACAGATGAACCAAGCCGCCCAGAACGTACAACAAGCCGCAAATCAAGTTAGCCAGCAAAGCCAGCAGGGACAACAACAATCGCAACAGCAACAAGGGCAACAACAGCAGTCTAGTCAAAACGGACAACAACAATCACAGCAGCAACAATCAAACCAAAACGCCCAACAACAGGGGCAGCAGCAAGCGCAAGGTCAGCAACAAGGGCAACAACAGTCACAAGGACAACAACAGGGACAGCAGCAATCCCAAGGCCAGCAGCAAGGGCAACAACAAGGACAACAGCAGTCACAAGGCCAGCAACAAGGGCAGGGACAAAATAGTCAGCAAGGGCAACAAGGTCAGAGCGGACAGCCCCAACAAGGTGGTCAACAAGGACAGGCCGGACAAACGGGTCAACAAAGCCCCAATGGACAAGGTCAATCGACCTCGCAACAGGGTCAACAAGGTGTCCAAACGAGTGGTGCAGGTGACGCACAAGGTGACGCTGGCAGCAATAGTAGTCAAGGCCAACCGGGTGGCAATCCCAACCAGAGTAATAATCCTGATGGACAAGGTGAGGGACAGTTCGACCCAGTCTATGCCCCGCAACGCATTGGCGGTGAAGGCACCGAGCAAATTCAACTTGATCCGAACTCGTCAAACCAACCCGTACAAGAAGGCAACTTCAGCGACAATCCAACCGGAAACTCAAGCGTTCCGTATAACCAAGTGTTTAGCGACTACAGTAATTCAGCCAATCAAGCGCTGCAAAACGACTACATTCCGTTGGGATTGCGGGACGTGGTACGCGATTATTTCTCATCCTTGGAACCGGGGCAAAGTGGCAACACCAGCACCCCGTAAACCAATATAACCATTTATGCAAAGTTGAGGGTCAAGATGACTGATGCTCCAGTAGCAGACATTAACATAGAGCAGTTTAGTAAGCTGGCGCAAGCGATCGAGTCCGAAGTAGGGCGTGTGATCGTCGGGCAGAAAGATGTTGTACGCGGTGTCATCATCTGTATTCTGGCAGGAAAACATGCCCTGCTCGAAGGCGTGCCGGGGTTGGGCAAAACGATGCTCATTCGCTCGTTAGCGGATGCGCTCGATTTGAAGTTCGCGCGTATTCAATTCACGCCTGATCTGATGCCAGCGGATATCACCGGTACGGATATTTTGGAAGAGGACGATCACGGGCGTAAGGTCAAGCAATTTCAATCCGGCCCAGTGTTCGCCAATTTGCTACTGGCAGATGAAATCAATCGCGCCACACCCAAGACTCAATCCGCGCTGCTAGAAGCGATGGCCGAGCAATCAGTGACAGTAGCTAACCGCACCTATCAACTGGAATCGCCCTTCTTCGTGCTGGCGACCCAAAATCCGCTGGAAATGGAAGGCAC
Source organism: Aggregatilineales bacterium (assembly GCA_044227005.1). Classification (GTDB taxonomy): domain Bacteria; phylum Chloroflexota; class Anaerolineae; order Aggregatilineales; family Phototrophicaceae; genus CFX2. The sequence continues at coordinate 160,189 of JBGAFZ010000008.1, read as the reverse complement.
CTATCCGCTCCCAGAAGCCCAACTTGACCGCTTCATGTTCAAGGTGCATGTGAAATTCCCAACCAAGCAAGATTTGGTCACGGTGTTGGAACGTACCACAGGCAACGATGTTCCGCACGCAAAAAAGGTAGCTGACGGAAAAGAAATCATCAGCATGGGCAAGCTAGCGCTGAATACACCGGTCGCCAGTCATGTGAATGAGTACGTGGCGCGTTTGATCGTCGCTACTCATCCAGAAGACCCGACCGCGCCGGAAAAAGTCAAACAATTCGTGCGTTACGGCGCAAGCCCACGCGGTGCGCAAGCGCTGATCGTCGGCGGTAAGATCAATGCCCTGCTCGAAGGCCGTTTTAATGTCTCGTTCGAGGATATTGCGGCGGTTGCACCTGCCACCTTGAGGCATCGTTTACTACTCAATTTTGAAGGCTTAGCAGAAGGCATCTCGACCGATGATATCATCGCGGATTTACTGAAATCGGTCGTGAAATAAGATGGCTGTAACCTTGCGCGAGATTACACGGGATAATTGGGAGAAGTGTGCGCGGTTAAAGGTCGCGCCAAGCCAAACGCATCTGGTGGCATCCAATGCTTATTCGCTGGCACAAGCTCATTATGAGCCGGAATGTGTACCGCTGGCAGTTTATGATGATGAGCAAATGGTCGGATTCATCATGTACCGGTCTGAAGATTATGGACTGGCGAAAGTCTGGTTTATCGACCGCCTGATGATCGCTGAAGGCCACCAAGGAAAAGGTTATGGACGTGCAGCAATGACTGCGTTGCTTCAGCACTTACGCTCGCAGGCAGGTTATACAGCCATTCTCATCAGTTTCGTACAGGGAAATGAAGTGGCGAAAAAACTGTATAGCGCGTTGGGTTTCAAAGACACTGGTGAAATCGAAGAGGGTGAATTGGTCTACCGATTAGGGTTGACAGGGTGAGGTCATCCTAATGGCTGATGAAAAACTATTTGACGAGAAAACGCGGCGCAAACTGGAACAATTGATGTTGGTTGCCACGCGGGTACGAGCGGGTGCTATGAAGGGTGAACGGCGCTCGACAAAACGCGGCACTAGCATCGAATTCGCGGATTATCGGGATTATGCGCGGGGTGATGATTTACGCCGGTTGGATTGGAATATTTATGCCCGTTTGGAACGCCCCTTCATCAAGCTGCTGGAAGATGAAGAGGATTTGGCGGTTCACCTGCTGATTGATACATCAGGTAGTATGGGGTGGCCGCAGGGCGGTGACCAGCAGTTTAACAAGTTTCTGTATGCCCAACGGTTGAGCGCTGGACTGGCGTATATCTCGTTGGCAACCAATGATCGGCTGACTCTCTCGACATTGGGAGAAGGCAAACCGCTCCAATATGGTCCAATACGTGGGCGTGGTTACGGATTAGCCATGTTGAACTTTGTGAGCCGGTTAGAGACACAGGGCGCGGTTGATCTGAACAGTGCGCTCAAGAACTATGCCTTGCGCGGCGGACGTCCCGGTTTGTGCTTCGTGATTAGTGATCTGATGTGTCCAACTGGTTTTCAGGATGGCGTGAATGCCCTGCTTGGCAAAGGTTATGAGGTCGGGCTGATACAAGTGCTGTCACCGGATGAGATTGTGCCGCCGATCGGTGGTGATCTGCGACTGGTTGACATCGAAACCGGACGCGCTCAAGAAGTATCCGTAGATGGTGGTATGCGTGATTTGTATCTGAAACGGTTTGGTGAGTGGCGTAATGGTATTCAAGCCGAGTGCATCAAACGCGGCGTGCATTATGTGACTGTGGATACCAGCGAGCCGTGGGAAAAGGTCATCCTGCAAAGTCTGCGGCGCTTGGGCGCAGTGAAATGAACACGGAAGAATTGAACGCAAAGGCGCAAGGACGCAAAAATAGAGGATTCAGAGAGCAATGACTGACCGCGTGATTAGTGATTTCAGAGGGCAACATGACTTTCTGTCGAATTTCTTTCCTGTAGAAATCGATTATGAAGGGGCTGTATACCCGACAATTGAACATGCTTTCCAAGCCGCTAAGTCACTTGATTTTGCAGAACGTCGTGCAGTCAAACAAGCGAAAACAGCAGGTGAAGCCAAGCGTCTGGGGCGCAGGATTAAACGGCGCGCTGATTGGTTTGATGTAAGCCTTGTAATCATGGAAAGCTTGGTGCGACAAAAATTTACAGCGTATCCAGAACTAAGAGCCAAACTCTTGGAGACTGGCGATATACCTCTTATCGAAGGTAATAACTGGAATGATCGATTTTACGGCGCAGTCTACGATACTACACGCAATGAGTGGGTTGGCGAAAATCATCTCGGAAAAATACTCATGAAAATACGCGACGAACTAAAACAGGGTGCAAAATAACATGTCAGTGAGTTGGTAGCGATGGCATTTCTGACACCGATTGCGCTGCTTGGGGCGTTACTGGCAATACCGATTGTCCTGTTATATATGCTGCGGTTACGACGCCGTGAGGTGGTGGTTTCGAGCACCTTCCTGTGGCAACAAATTGTACGTGACAGCGAGGCAAATACACCGTGGCAGCGCCTACGCCGCAATTTATTATTGCTGCTACAACTGATTATTCTGGCGTTGCTGGTACTGGCTCTTGCACGACCATTCATGACCGTTCCAGCCGTGAGCACAGGACAGATCGAACTGCTGCTGGATGCATCCGCCAGCATGAATACCAGTGATTATCCCAACGGAGCAACACGCTTTGAGGAAGCCAAGCGCCAAGCCTTGAGTATTGTGGATACGCTGGGACAAGACGACACCATGACCATCATCAAGGTATCCAACGTGGCGGAGGTTATCGCCCCTGCCACCCGCGATACAGCGATACTACGTGCGGCGATTAACAATGCCCAAGCCAGCGAAGCCGAAGCCGATTGGGTAGGTGCGTTAACATTGGCCTCAGCAGACGCCATCAACGTCAGTGACTTTAACATGGTGGTGATCAGTGACGGCGGGTTGGGTGACGCGCAAGGATTACCGGGTGTGCCGGGTAAAGTGCAGTACATTCCAGTGGGACAATCCAGCGATAATCTAGCCATCACTGCTCTTTCCACACGGGCGCTACCGGGTCAAACACCGGAACTATTCGCACAAATCACTAATTATGGGCAGCAAGATACATCGGTGATATTCGATTTGCGAGTAGATGGGACGTTGTTCAGTGCCGAGCGTTACACGGTGAAGGCGGGCAGCAGTTTGCCGATTGTCAGCGCTAAGTTACCCGAAAACTTTAATCTCCTGCAAGCAGGATTGACCACTCCAAGCGACTCGACCGTGCCCGATTATCTAGCCGAGGATAATACAGCATGGGCGGTATCGAGCGGGAGTGGAAACCGGCGCGCATTACTGATGTCCCAAAGCAATTTATTCCTTGAACAAGTCTTGCGCAGTGTTCCCTCAATAGAAGCGTTCAAGGGTGACATCAAACGCCAGTTGCCGACCGACAAGTACGATTTGTATATTCTCGATGGCTGGCTTCCGGCAAATGGTCAATTACCTGATGGCGATTTGCTGATTATCAACCCACCGAGCAGCACATCATTGTTTACAGTCGGGGCAGAAACCAAACCCAACGGAGAAATCTCGGTTAAGGGCAATGATGCGCGAACGACCTTCGTGGACTTCAAAGACGTGAATATCTTGAAGTTCAAGGCGTTAACAGGTGTGGACTGGGCAGACCCGCTCATTTCCAACAGCGCAGGTTCATTGGTTCTAGCAGGTGAACAAGACGGGCGACAGATTGCCATTTTCACCTTTGATATTCACGACTCGGATTTGCCGTTACAGATTACGTGGCCGATATTGATGTCGAACTTATTGGAATGGTTCACACCCAGCAGCATCATTTCAGTGCCGAATGGGCTACAGGTCGGCGCGTCGTTGACCATTCGTCCGCCCTTTGAGGCAACAGATGTACGCGTTACCCTGCCCGACGGAAGCACCAAAGCATTGCCGATTAACCGGCAAACAGTGGTCTTTGCGGATACACAAACTCCGGGGCTGTATCAAGCAGATGTGTTGAAAGGCAACGAGGTTATTCAATCAGCAGCGTTCGCGGTTAATTTATTCGCGCCAAATGAAAGCGATATCACGCCACAAAAAACTATCGCCTTAAGCGGTAACACGATTGCAGCAGCCACACGGGATGAGGTCGGTCAACAAGAATTCTGGCCATGGGCAGCATTACTGGCGATATTAGTCCTAATGATCGAGTGGCTGGTCTATCAACGGCGGATGCAGGCACGGACTGTATTCCAGCCCTTTTTCCGACAGCCAGTGCAGGGGGCAGCACGATGACCTTTACAACCCCTCTCGCTTTGGTTTTACTGTTGTTCATTCCGCTTATCCTGTACTGGGGATGGCCGCGTTTGGCCTATCGCCGCGCACGTGACATCAGTAGCTTGATTCTACGGTCTCTTATCACGCTGTTGTTGGTGCTGGCATTAGCAGGAGCGCAGATTGTCCAAGCAGCTGACAAACTCACGGTGGTCTTCTTGTTAGATGTTTCCGATAGCATGGGACAGCAAGCCCGTGAAGATGGACTCACCTACATTCGGCAGTCAATAAGCGGTATGCGTCCTGACGACCAAGCAGGCATTGTGCTGTTCGGGGGCAAAGCCTTAGTTGAACGTCCCGTCAGCACATCGCGTGAAATCGGACGTATTCAATCAGCACCACCGAGCGGAAACACCAACCTTGAACAAGCTATTCGGCTGGCGTTGGGGATGTTCCCCGGCGACAGCGCTAAGCGCATCGTCATCCTCAGCGACGGTCAACCGACCATTGGCAATGCCCAATCTGCGGCTGAATTGGCGGCCGCAACCGGAGTCGAAATCAGTTATGTACCTTACATCGCGACCGATAAACCGGAAGTGCAGGTTACGAGCGTTAACGTACCGAGCGCGATCAACGCCGGACAACGTTTTGACCTGAATCTCACCATCAATTCTGAAGCCAATACCCCTGCCCGTGTGACCATCCTTCAAGCGGGACAAATCATACAGCAGGAGAATGTGGATTTACGGCAGGGAAGCAATAGTTACAGCCTATCGCTGCAAGGCACTGGCGCGGGTTTCAAAGACTTTCAAGTGAAGGTTGACCCCGTTAGCAACGACAATTTCTACCAGAACAATCAACTCTCAGCATTCAGTCGTGTGGTAGGACCGCCTCGAATCCTGCTGGTGTCCCAAACGGCTGCCGAAATTCAATATCTCAAGCCTGCCCTAGAGCAAGCCGGACTAACAGTGGATACCACCACACCCGAGGAACTCCCCTTCACGTTAGTCGCACTCGCCCCTTACCAGAGTGTCATACTGGCGAATGTTCCCGCCACCCATCTCTCACCGCAGCGCATGACGATCTTGCAGAGTTATGTGCGGGATCTAGGTGGTGGATTACTGGTGGTCGGCGGGCCGGATGCTTATGGGCCGGGAGGTTATTTCAAGACCCCGCTTGAAGATGCCCTACCGCTCGAATCGCAGATCAAAGACCAGAAACGTATTCCGCAGTTGACGATTGCTTACGTAATCGACCGTTCAGGCAGCATGGATGCCCCTAGCCCAAGCGGTGTACCGAACATTGAACTGGCAAAAGAAGCCATTATCCGGTCGGTAGATTTGCTACAGCCGACTGATCGCGCTGGCGTGGTGTCCTTCGATTCGGTGGGATATTGGATCGCCCATCTGCAAGACGTACGTGACCGACTGGCGCTAGAGCGGTTGGTAGGATCATTACGGGCAAGTGGCGGCACAGATATTCTGGCGGGTATGACACTGATTTCGCAGGAAATCGGGAGTGATCCTTCAGCACGGAAACACATTATCCTGTTGACAGATGGTGGGGCTGACCCAAGCGGATTGGTCGAGATCAGCAAGAAACTGAATGATGAAAGTGGCGTCACAACATCGGTGATTGCGATCGGTGGCGCAGCACCGGGCTTCTTGCAACAGATGGCGATTGCAGGCGGGGGTAACTTCCACAGTGTGATTACGGCTGACGAAATCCCGACGATTTTTACCCAAGAAACCGTACTGGCGACACGCTCCTATATCCTCGAAAATCCATTTACACCGCTGCTGTCATCCAATAGCCCGATTATGGATGGGATTACCAGCGCACCTTCGCTGCTGGGATATGTGGCGACCACAGCGAAACAAACTGCTGAGGTTATTTTGCGTGGACCGGAACCGTTCAAAGATCCACTGTTAGCGGCATGGCAATATGGGCTTGGACGCTCGGTCGCATTTACCAGTGACGCAACCGCACGCTGGGGGGCGAACTGGGTGAGTTGGTCGGAGTTCGTGCGCTTCTGGGATCAAGCCGTTCGCTGGACAATCACCGAAGGCACGACCAATAATCTTGAAAGCCACGTGGTGATGGAAGGCGAGCAAGCCCATCTAATTGTGGATGCTCGTGATAACGATGGAGCCTTCCTCAATGGCCTGAATCTCCAATTCTCACTGGTTGATCCAAGCGGGACGCCGAGCCTACAAAGCCTACAACAAGTAGCACCCGGCCGCTATGAGGCGACCTTTGCGCCGAATGCTGAAGGGGCTTATTTGCTGTCGATACAAGGGAACAGCACCACTGATCAAAATGTGAAGTTGACCCAAACGACCGGATGGGTGATGAGTTATTCAGCAGAATACGACCGCAGCAACCGTTCGGACGGAGCGGCTTTGCTCAAGAGCATCAGTGACCTAACCGGCGGGCGTTCGATAGCCGATGATTCTGGCGCGGCCTTTAACCACAATTTACGGGCGACTGTGGCCGGAACCAGCATTTCACCGCTGCTGTTGTTGATCGCCATGCTGCTGCTGCCGTTTGACATTGCCGTACGGCGCTTGGTGGTCACGCGAACGGATCTCATGCGCCTACGACAAGCGCTGTTTGGGCGAGTACAGGTGGAAGCAACTTCCGAGCGTATGAGTACACTTTTAGATGCCAAACAACGGGCGCGTACACGGACGGATGAGAGTGGTTCGCCATCAACAGGAAGCGGCGTAGAACCACGACGGGAAGTACCTAACGAATCACCAAAGGCCGAGCAACGTCCCAGCCAACCTGTCACAACAATTACGCCAAAAGACCCCGGTAATGTGGCGGGTGAGCTGCTCAAGAAACGCAAAGAGCGCAAGTAGTCATCATTCTCATTTAGTGCAGATTTTCCGCCTTAGTGTGCAGTGGGAAAAAGGAACTGCGGCTATGCGAGAGATTGCCGCCGAATATGAACGAGGGTCATGATAAACATCCAAACCAGTAAAGAATCGTGAAATGCAAGACAAGACCGAGAAAATAAGAGTAATTCGTGTTCAGTGGCGACGCTTTCCATACATTTTGGTTATACTGATCGTATTGCTGACATCAGGATTACTTGCCGCCCAGAATTCCAATCAAGTTATCTTGGTTCTTTCGGGTGAGCTTAAACAACCAAAACTATACCTCATGCAACCGGATGGTTCAGATTTACGTCTGTTTGATCCCTACCAATTTAGTAAAGGACGTGTTATCACACAGGCAAGTTTATCTCCAGACGGAAGCCTGTTGGCATTTGTTGATCTCATAGGTGCTTATCTTGAAGGGCAGCACGGTGAAATTTTCATACTCAATTTGCACGATGGTTCGGTAATTAATATCACCCCCAACAGCCAACTTCAAAACAGCAATCCCAATTGGTCACCGGATGGGCAACATCTCCTTTATCTAACAGGTAAACCTGAAAGTGATGCTGCCAATATAAATATTTATGATGTCGGTACCCAGGAAACTTTTGCGCCCCTAAAAAATAGCTTTAGCTATATCGGACAACCCGCTAATGAAAGTAACGTAGCTTACGGCGGAATCCGACAAGTCAATTGGTCACCAGACGGTCAGCAATTAGTTATTTATGTCCATAAACTTGGTGATCCAGAAACCAATCTACCCCCCATTAATCATCTCGTCACGATTAATCGTGACGGCACAAATGCGCGGATCATTACACCTGATGATCGCGATATTACACGGTCAATCTGGAGTTCGGATCCCAATATAATCTATGCAGCTTGTAGTATCGGCGGCCATGAAGATATTTGTTCAATCAATTTACAGACGACTCAAATTCAAACTGTGCTAAACACTCAAGATAATTCGGTAACAAACAATCCTAATCATGATATTTCTAAGATGAACCTCAATTCGGATCACCAAATTGTTTTTCAAATTGGTCAAAGTGTATATGATTTTGATCCTGTAACGGGAGATGTGGTCAAAGTCACGGAAGGGGTAGGAAATTTTCGAGTCTTGGGTGTATTCACTACACCGATTACCGAGCGAATCCCGACACCTGCACCGTAAGCCCATCCTACAGAAAATTCCATACTCACAAACAGTGCACGAGAATCCCAAGCTTTACCCCCACTAACAAACAACAATCCTACGGCAACTTTTACATCGGCATATATACCAACCTAACCGTTACATACATTCACAGTTATTCCTGAATGTTTGTGATGCAAATGTTGTTTTTATAATACAATCGGTAGTAGGACGTATTTATGTGTTGCGGGGGAAATTATCCAGATGGACGCGAAAACCCTGTTTCAAGAAGGGGTCGTTGCCATTCGTGATCAAAAAGATTCTGCAAAAGGGCGTGAGCTTCTGATGCAGTCTTTGAAGATTGAACCGAAAAACGAACTGGCGTGGTTATGGCTATCCCGAACGATGCCTGAACCACAGAAGAAGATCCAGTGTCTTGAGCGAGCCTTAAAGCTCAATCCGGGCAATGAGCAAACAAAAGCACTCATTAGCAAATTATCCGGCAGTGTAGCATCCGCTCCATCTGCGCCCGAAGCGGTATTTAAGACACCGGCACAACCGAAAGCTGCTCCCACTCCCCCACCTCAAAAGAGTGATACGGGTGATTGGGGTTCGCTGCGCATGTCCACAAATGAGATGGAAGACATATCGCAGGGGGGTCTGACAAATCCACAGGTTTCAGCCGACATGGAAGATATGGGGCTTACACCTGATCTGGGGCATGTGCTCAATGTGACCAGTGAAATGCGGGCGGCTTCCAAACCAGCACCTGTCAAACGCGCCAGCACGACCAGCAGCGGCATTAAGGATTTACGCGCGATTTATGGCGAGGAAGAAAGCGTACCTGTCGCAGCCAAGCCCACGCCACAGAAAGGCGATAGTGGGGATTGGGGTGCGCTGCGAATTTCAACCAGTGAGATGGAAGCCATATCGCAAGGTGGTTTGACGAGTCCACAGGTCTCAGCCGACATGGAAGACATGGGGCTTACGCCTGATCTGGGTCATGTGCTCAGTGCAACCAGCGAAATGCGCTCACCCTCCAAGCGAGCGACGACGACTACAAGCACAGGCATCAAGGATTTGCGGGCTGTTTACGGTGAAGCGGAAGAAGAAGAAAGCGCGCCTGAACCCGTTGAACAACCGGCAAAGCCATCCAAGCCCAGTTTGACCAACGCGGAAACCACACAGATCAAGAATTTTCTCACGCAGGCACAAGCGCTGCTCAACAAGAACAAAATTGAAGAAGCGATTGAGCAATGGGTGCGTGTACTGGAAATCGAAGTCGACAATGAGGCGGCACTCGGCAATGCGGTGCGTTATTTGTCCCGTTTGAAATATATCGACGATGCACGCGAATTGGTGTGGAATGCGCTCGACAGCGGAACAACACACCCCTCGATTTATCTGACAGCCATTGACATCGCCAAGTATCAAGGGCAAGAGGGCGAGGCCGATGACCTGCGCTTGAAGCTGGTGCAATTACCAGAAGCTGGCGAAAAGACTGTGTTCAGCGTAGTTGACCATTTCGTGGAAAAGAATCCACAAAAGGCGCTGCAAGCACTGGACTACGCGATTCCGTTTTATCCCAAGAGCCAGAAGCTAACCTTCCGGCGGGCGCAATTAGCCGAGGAACTGGGATTACGCAAAGAAGCCGCCGTCTACTATGAAGAAGCGGCACAACTGGGTACACGCAGCAAAGAAGGCCAACTCGCGGATAAAAAACTGACCGAGTTCATGCCGCATATGACGGACAAAGAACGTGGCAGTTTCGCGCTGGCTTTCCGCGAGGCGTTGGGCATCGGTTTCCTGTATTTGCTGATGGCGTTCCAAGACGCGGGATTGAACCTGTTGCAACTGGGGACAAACCGGATTGCAGGTATTGGCATGAGCATCATCGGCGGTTACCTGCTCATCACGGCGACATCATCACCTCAACAGAAGCGGATCGCCGCGTGGTTTGGTGGGAGCGTTCCGGTACCGAAGCCGAAAGTCAAAAAAGCAGATGAAAAGACCGATGTGGTCAAAGAAGTGATGGGCGATCCAGAAGAAGAACCTACGCAATTACCGATCATCCCATTGGCTATTCGGGTGGTACTTGCCATCGCGGGGATCGTCATCCTCGTGGCGGCCTTCGTGCTGGTATTTAATGCCGCGATTGCCTTACTCCGCAATCCAACGCCGAAACCATTCTATGTGCCGACCATCGAAGATTTGATCAAAGATCAATAATGCTGTAGGGCTTAACCGAGGCTAACCATGTTTCTTTTGCTTGACTTCTTACTCTATTTGATCTTGACGTTGTTCTTCATCTCGTTCGTCACGCCAACACCCTTAAGCGATACGGGCAATGTGCGTTATCGTACGATTCCGGTAATGACCATCCTCTTGATCATCGCCAACTCGCTGATATTTATGATCTTCCAAGGGCCGGACTATTATCAAGGGTCGTCGCTGCTCAAAGCGGGTGATCCCGAAGGTTTAGTACGCATCAACAATTACATTGCACAGGTATGGACGCTCGGCTATCGCGGCATCTTCATGCGTGAGGGACTAAGCATCGGGGCATTCTCGACCTTTACCAGCATGTTCATGCACGGCGACATGTGGCATTTAATCGGCAACATGATTTATCTGTGGGCGTTCGGGCGGCGTGTAGAAGATGCCTGTGGATCGTGGCGCTTCCTCGTTTTCTACATTATCGCGGGGATGGTGGCTGGCATTGGTTCAGAAGCCTTGAATTTCTCGCACACCGATATTCCAAGCATCGGCGCAAGCGGTGCTATCGCCGGCGTTATGGGGGCGTATCTGGTTCTATTCCCCGGTTCGATGGTCAACTGCTTCTGGGGCATCGGCGTCATTTTGCGAGTACCAGTGGTGGCGATACTCAAGCTGGCGGGTGTACAGTGGGTACAGGGCGCGCCCGTTTGGCGTTGGACAATCAAACTACCGGGATTCCTGCTGCTTTTATTTTTCCTCGGTCAAGAATTCCTATCCTCTATTTTCACGTTCCTACAACAACAAAATGTGGGTGGTACCAACCACATTGCACACGTCGCAGGCTTTTTAGCCGCGCTGGTGATCTTCCTGTTCGTGCGGAAAGATTTACTGACGCGCTACTTCAGCGGACGACGCCTGTAAGATTTATCAACAACTTGTAATACACTGAAGCCGATGCAAGCCCGTCGGCTTCTTCTTTTGTAGATTAGAAGGTGAGAAGATGAGTCTGGTCAGTGACGAGTGTGCGCGGTAAACTGAACCATCTTACTAAAGACAAACAAAGCGATGAACCGCATGGATCGAATTTCTGCCGCTGGCAACCTGACAATCGAGCACGACATCAATCACTGGCGGCTCGTAAGCTCCAGTAATGGGCAAGAGCGCACGCTGCTGGATACTGAATCGGGTAAGCCGATCAGTTACATGGATATCTTCGGCAGCAAACGACGCTTACCCAAAGGCGGGAAGCTGGCGCTGGATGACATCCAACGCATTGTGCTGGGCTGGTCAAACGAGGACGAAAGCTGGCATCTGGGCATCCTTGTGGAGCCGGAACTCGCTGAGCAACGCGGCAGCCGATGGTGCGAATTAGCACGCTGGCCTGACCCAGAAACCACTGTATTTAATGACGTAGCCACCGAAGCCGGACGCGCATTAGCCCGTGTGGTACAACGTCCATTCAATTTGATCGAACCGGATCGGTCAGCCGCCGCTGCTGCACCCCAAACCACCAGTGCGCCACCCCCACCGCTGCGCAGTCTGCCACTCGAATTTGACCAATGGGCACTCACCCGTCAATCGGCGCTGCAATTCGTGCGTGACGGTCAATGGGCGCGGCAGCGTGTCATCCGCGTGCTCTGGTATGCCCTGCTGGTGATCGCTTACTTTGTCCTCAGCATTATCACACTGACCAAGGTGATCGCCCTGCCGAAACCGGAGTTCCTACCCTATCTGGGTTTAGTCGTGGGCGTATTCCTCGTTGGGATGATGCTCTACACATTTAGCGAATTGCTCAACCGCCCCAGCCGCATCGTGGTTGATAACAATGGCGTCGAAGGACGGCGCGGTGAACGCACCGCATGGCAGGTCGATAGAGGCCAGATCGACTCGGTATACGTCAGCGAGATCGTCAACCGCAAAGGCAAGAAGCGCGTCATCTATCACGGGGAAATCAACATTCATCTGAAGGATGGCAGCTTCCGTTCGATCCTTGAGCAACCTCACTCGGTTGAAGAGGATTATCCGCCAACAGAGTCAGTAGAGGGTGTCGTACCGTTGACACTTTACAACGCACAAACTGACCTGCAAATGGCGGGGTTGCACGTCGCGCAAACACTCGGCATCGCCTGCCAATACGACCAACGCTTGAAGTAAGCAACCAACAACAATCACATGCTTTACAACGCAGCGCCACCCATTTTATGTGGGTGGTGTTTTTAGCTTACGCTCTTAACCTTAACTAACCTTTAATTAAATATCGCGTAAAGTCTTGATAAGCTCTTAAAAATTCTGTGCTCATATTAAGGGTAAGAATTCATGTCATCGCTTGATGACACTGTAACAGTTAGGAAACACGCTAGATTATGAGTCAACGTCCGTTAATACTCTTCACAAATGACGATGGAATCGCTTCACCCGGTTTATGGGCAATCGCGGGTGCATTTGCCGAAGTGGGTGATATCCTCGTCGTAGCCCCACGCGAACAGCAATCGGGCATGGGCCGCAGTTTGCCCAGCACCAGCGAAGGACGCATCTATCCTTACGAACTGCCCACCAATGGTAAGCCCTATGCCTACAAAGCCTATGCCGTCGATGGAACCCCTGCTCAAGCCGTTCAACACGGCGTCTTGGAACTTTCCGATCGGTTGCCATCGTTGGTGGTATCCGGCATTAATTACGGCGAGAACACCGGCAATGGTGTGACCATTTCGGGAACTGTCGGTGCAGCATTGGAAGCAGCCAGCCTGGGTATCCCCGCGATAGCCATCTCCCAGCAGATGCCACAAGATTTGCACCTGAGCTACTCAACCGATGTTGATTTTAGTGCGGCAGCTGGCTTTGGTTTGCAATTCGGGAAATGGCTGATCGAGAATCCTCAGCGTCCAGATGATGTGGATGTGCTAAAGATCGAAATTCCGGCGAATGCCACACCGCAGACGGCATGGCGCACCACCCGCTTATCACGGCGACGTGTGTTCTGGCCCACGCGCCCCGAACGTGCCACGCTCTCGGATATTGGGCGACTGGGGTATCACTTCGATGCTGATCCGTCCCAAACCGAACCCGACTCGGATGTTTATGCCGTACTGCACGATCATGTCGTATCGGTGACGCCCATCAGCCTTGATCTGACTTCACGCACCGATATGTTCCGATTACGTCAAATCTTGAGCGGTGATGTGCAATATGCGGCTAAGTACATCCCTGAGAAAAGCGACAGCAAGACCAAATGACTCTACTACACGAGGAGATGTCAGCGGTGGCATCTCCTCCTAGTTTCTCCGCGTAAACTAGGGTTCATCATCGGATTCAAAGGCCAATTCAATCGCTTCTTCCCATGTGTTGCCAAGATCAACAATTTGGGTTTCCGACTCAAGCAATTGACGTATCCATGTCCATGCTTCCATATGGTCATAACGGGGATTAATGCTGACCATAACCCTGCCATTGGCACGCCGCGCAAACGGTGATTGTGACACAGCGAGAACACAGTTGAGGTGATTCACATATCGCAAAACTGGATCGTCGGCGGTGAGCCAAAATATCCAGATGCCATTCTGTAAAGTGGGTTCAGTGATGTGAAAAGGTTTAGGGGTAGGTGGTAAGCCGGGAAAACGATCTGGTTGAGGTTCTACAGACATAGATTGCTTACCTTTACACAATATCATTCAATAGTCTTAGCTTAGGCAAGTATGAGGGTCGCGCCAACCCCATAATTTGGGGGGTATATGCAGGTCGCTATGGGGTGTGGTAGTCTATAACAGACACTCGTGATTACCGTTGGGATGGGTGAGGCGTGAAAAGACTGTATCGACGATTATTATTCTCCGTGCTGATAGCAGCGTTACTGACTGCTGTACTCATGGCTTTTCCCACTCAAGCCCAAGACACTCCCACTGAACAAACCAACTTAACCTATGGGGCGCAAATCACCGGCGAAATCACCCGCACCCAAACCCGCAATGTCTATTACTTTGATGGGCTGCGCGGCGAAGTGGTTTCCATCGGTGTCACCGCGACCAAAGGTACGCTCGATCCCATCGTGACATTGATTGATGCGAATGGTCGGGTAATCGCCCAACGTGACGATAGCAATGGTTCACGCAACGTCAGCATGCCAGCATTGACCATCCCCCAGAGCCTACGCTATTACGTGATCGTCGGGCGTTTCGGCATGAGCTTAGGTAGCACTACCGGATCATATAACCTGAGCATCGAACGGATTGGTGTCAGTGGTGAATCGGGTAGCGCGTTGCGGTATGGCGACTCGGTCATCAACAGCATCAGCAGCATGGCACCACAGGTTTACTACAGCTTCCAGGCCAATCAAGGCGATATTATTGATGTCACTATGCAGCGCAATTCCGGCAACCTTGATCCCTATTTGCAGGTGGTCAATAGCAGTGCCCATGTGATCGCTGAAAGTGATGATATGAGTGGTTCGGGTTCGCTGGATGCCGGTGTCAAAAATCTGGTTATTCAGGAGACAGGCACCTATATCATCGTGGCGACACGTTACGGTGAAGCTGCGGGGACTTCTTCAGGGCGCTATATCCTGACGATTGGCGAGGCCGATAACAGCGGACTGGGCAACGCCTTTGAAACCGCCGTAAACCTCACTGTCAATGAAACCGCCGAAGGCGAAATCACCGACGATAAGGTGCAGAAGTACTATACTTTTGAAGCACGGAAAGATGATCTGGTCGGCGTACAGATGAACCGCGTCGGTGGCTCAATCGATGCTTTCCTCGTAATTGCGGATCAAAACCTGCAAGAGTTGGTGAGCGACGATGATGGCGGTGGTGGTCAAAATGCCAAGATCGACAACTTCCGCATTCCTCAAGACGGCAAATATTACATCATCGCCACCCGTGCCGACCGTGCGGCAGGAACCACCAGCGGCAAATATAAGCTGAGTTTCCAGAGCTTGGGCAACGCCTTCGACGGTGTACCCGAAGGAACGCAGCGCATCAGCTACGGTACGACCATCACCGGACGCATTGACGAACTTACGCCCGATGTGCAATTCGCATTCTTTGGTACCAAAGGGGATGCCATCACCATTTCGCTCAATCGTGGCGACGGTGATCTCGACCCGACACTCTACTTGCTGGATAGTAACCAGACGGTGATTAAGCAAGATGACGATAGCGGCGGCGGGCAGAACGCGAGGATCACCCGCTTTGTGTTACCAACCAGCGGTGCCTACTATATAAAAGCGGCGCGATTTAGCGGAACGGACGGCAACCCTAACACGCAAGGTAGTTTTGTATTGGTTTTGGCAAGAATTGTACAATAAACCTTTACGATTTTTAGTTTTCCGCAAGACTACAATGAGATGATGAGGTACCATTACAGGTAGAATTAATTGTTCATGCCTTGAACAAACTTAAACCACATGGTACTTTAAGCATGTAGGCAACTGAAGTAATCAGGATTGAGTGGCCACAACTTCGTCTATGGAAAACCAACCCAAAACATCACAATGGCAAGATTGGGCTTTAGTCGCGATGCGCTGCCTCTTATTGGTGGTCGCGGCGGTTGAACTCCCCACGTTGCGTACCAGTGATGGCACGCTGTTTGCCCAGAATGAAATCACAATCGCGTTGGTGATAGGCGTTGCCAGTACGATTCTGCTGATTATTCCGGCCATGTTTCCCGCGCTGCGGATCATCATGCCGCCGCTTGTGGTGATCAGTGATTGGATCATGATGGGCTTGATCGTTTACATCAGCCGTGGTGATATGCTGGTCAGTGTGGCGGCTGGTGGGATGGTGATTGTCGCAAGTGTTTTGCGGGTCGGCGTTTACTGGGGGGTTGTCCAGTCGATCGGCATTATCATCGTGATGGTGCTGGCGCGTAACGAAGTCGCCAAACTGGTTCCGGCACAGGCAGCCGTACTGGCTGATCGGCTTCCCGTGTTCATACTGGCGATGTTCGGCGTGATAGCCAACGGTTGGTCATATGCCATCCAACGACAAATTGGCGCTCAAGAAGCTCAATTGATCGCCGAAAAAACCAGCCGCGAAAATCAGTTGTCCGATATGCAGGAACGCACACGCGCCATTTATGACCTCGCCGCCGTACTCAGTTCCACCCTCAACTACGAAAAAATCTTGCAGGAAGCCATGAATGTCGGCTGGTTGGGACTCCGCGATAAGAAGCGCGAAATCCCCGAAAAACTGGTCAGCATGGTGTTACTGTTCCGCGCATCAGATAATCAACTACACGTGGTCGTCGGGCGTGGATTAACGCGCCTCGATGAACAACGGGTAACCCCCGGCCTCGATGGCATTATCGGCGAGTCGCTCAAACAAACAATTCCGATCTTCGGGGAAAGTCCGAAACGAGATGTTGAGTTAGGCAATTTCGTCGCCTTCCAAACCATGCGCTCGGTGATGTGTGTACCCTTACGCGCCGGATTCGACAATTACGGGATCACGGTTTACGGAAGTCCCTTTCCGGACGCCTTCACCAATGAACATCTAGAACTGCTTACGGCGATTGGTTCACAAGCCACCATCGCCCTGCAAAACGCACACCTGTACCAGAATTTGCTGGACGAGCGCGACAAACTCATCGACGCCGAAGAAGAAGCCCGCAAGAAACTCGCGCGTGATCTTCACGACGGCCCCACGCAAGACGTGGCAGCCATCGCCATGCGTATGAGCATCATCCAGAAGTTACTGGAACGCAGCCCCGAAGAAGTGCCGCATGAATTGAAGAAGATAGAAGATCTGGCACGTAAGACCACCAAAGAAATCCGGCATATGCTGTTCACCTTACGTCCGCTGGTACTCGAAAATCAGGGTATCACAGCCGCGTTGGGACAACTTGCCGACAAGATGAAAGAGTCTTATGACCAACCGGTAACCGTCCGCGTCAGCCGTGATGCCGAACGCGCGCTGGATACACATCAGCAAGGCGTCATTTTCTATATCATCGAAGAAGCCGCTGGCAATGCCCGTAAACACGCTCAAGCCAGCATGATTACCATCAACGTCTATAAACAAGAAGATGTGGTGCTGGTCAACATCAGTGATAACGGCGTCGGCTTTGACACCTCCGAAGCAGAAAGGAAAGCGATGGATCGCGGTGGTCATCTGGGTATGATCAACCTGCGTGAACGCGCTGAAATGGTGGGCGGAACCCTGCGTATGGAAAGTGCATCCGGCAAAGGCACTTCGATCACGGTGGTTGTCCCCATCAAGGATAAAGTTGAAGGTTCTAGCACCACCTTAAAGGCGCAAACGCCAGCCATGCGAAAGACGTCCGGCAATACCAGTAAATTGGAAGCTGCGGCGCTGGAACGGGTGCGGCAACAATCCGGCAACAAGTGAGAATCTAAATCAATATGGCTGCTCATTATGACCACGCGGCTGAACGCGGCGTACCGAGTCTTGTGTGGCGCGCGGGGCAAGAGCGCCGTTTACAGATGATTGCCCGTTGGACAAAACTGCAAAATGCCGATGTGCTAATCGCGGGTTGCGGCGTAGGAACCTATGCCACCCAGATCGCACGACGTTACGGCGCACACGTCGAAGCCTTTGATATTGAGGCTGAACGCGTACAAGAAGCCCGTGTGGAAACCCCTCACGCGTTGGTAGCTGCTGCCGAATCACTCCCCTACGCCGACAATCAATTCGACACCATCCTCTCACACGAGGTCTTGGAACACGTCCTTGATGATCGTAAGTCCATTCAAGAAATGGTACGTGTACTGAAGCCCGCTGGTCGGGTTATTATTTTCGTACCGAACCGTTGGTATCCTTTTGAAACTCATGGGCATTATTGGAAGGGTGAGTATCATTTCGGTAACACCCCTCTCATTAACTATTTGCCCGATGCCCTGCGCAACCGCCTCGCACCCCATGTACGGGCGTATACCGGACACGGCTTACGCGGTTTATTTGATGGTTGTCCGGTCAAGCGGGTCAATCACCAGCGCATCTATGGCGGGTACGACAACATCATCGCGCGCTTAGGGACAACGGGAAAGGTGATACGCGATAGCTTGTACCGTTTTGAAGGTACACCGTTAGATATTTTCGGACTATCTCATTTGCTTATTATGGAAAAAACACGTTGACAACACTACGCGACCAATTCTTGCTTGATCCGTCTGTTACGTTCCTGAATCATGGTTCATTCGGAGCCTGCCCCATTCCCGTTTTTGAAACCTACCAGAAATGGCAGCGTGAATTGGAATGGCAACCTGTCGACTTCTTGGGGCGCAAGTCAGATGGATTGTTGGCCGAGGCACGCGCCGAACTCGGCAAGTATCTGAATGCCGATGCTGATGACCTTGTGTTTGTACCCAACGCGACTCTGGGCTTGAACACCGTCATCAAATCACTCAAGCTCGAACCGGGTGACGAAATCCTGACGACCAACCACGAATACGGCGCCCTCAACAACGCGTGGGCATTCATTTGCAAAAAGACCGGCGCGAAGTACATCAATTATCCGATGCCCTTCCCCATGACCACCCACGAAGAATTTGTTGAGCAGTTCTGGAAGGGAGTCACCCCGCGCACCAAGGTGGTTTACATCAGCCACATCACATCACCCACCGCCTTGATTTTCCCCGTCGAGGAAATCTGCCGCCGCGCACGTGCCGCTGGCATCATCAGCATTGTGGACGGTGCCCACGTCCCCGGTCAAATCCCGCTGGACATAAGCGCCATTGATGCCGATTTCTACTCCGGCAATCTCCACAAGTGGCTCTGTGCGCCCAAGGGATCAGCCTTCTTTCACGCACGCCGTGATTTCCAACACCTAATTGACCCGCTGGTCATCAGTCACGGTTGGACAGACCCATCGTTTATCGTCCAGAACCAATGGCAAGGGACGCGCGACATTTCAGCTTTCTTGAGTGTTCCCGCCGCGATCAAGTTCCAAGCCGACAACAATTGGGATGCTGTACGAGCAACCTGTCACGAGTTGGCACGTGAAGCCCGCAGCCACATTTCCGCCATGACCGGAGTGCCTGTCGCCACCCCCGAAGGTAACGAATGGTACGCGCAAATGGCCTTGTGCCCACTGCCAGCCGGTAGCGATGTGAACGAGATCAAGCGCCGCCTGTACGACGACTATAAGATCGAACTGCCACAGATCATGTGGAACGATACGGTCGGCATCCGTGTATCGTTTCAGGGCTACAACACCTCGAACGACTTGGAACATTTGCTGAGCAGCTTGCAATCCGTACTCGGATTATAGACTTTAATACTTTCCCTATTCTGACTCATTACCAAGTAGAATGGGGAATAAGCTCAAGATTTCGTCAGGTAAGGCTGGGCAAGTTTATCGACAAGATTGGCCTTCACTCGGGGCCAATCTTCATCGGTAATACTGAAATATACAGAATGCCGAACACGTCCATCTAGGCAAATCTTATCGTTTCGAAGAACTCCATCTTGTGTAGCACCGAGACGTAACAACGCATTACGCGATTGTACATTTAATGAATCCGTTTGGAATTCTACGCGTAAACACCCCAGAGACTCAAATGCATAGCGTAACATCAGGAATTTCATCTCTGTATTTACAACGGTACGCTGCCATTGCTTCGCAATAACAGTTGTGCCAATGTCTAGATGGTGATGCACTTTATCAATAGCCAAATACCGCGTAGTTGCGATCACGCGGTTTGTAAGTTTATGTACGGCTACAAAGGGAACTATGCGACCTTCTACACATTGATTCATTGCAGTTTCGATAAATTGTTGCATCGCAACTGGTGTCTTCACAGGGATAAAAATCCAACGCCAAAGATCATCATCAAGCAAAGCGTCACATAGCCCTGAAAAGTGATCCATCGAAAGTGGCTCTAAACGAATAAAGTGCCCATCAAGCGTCACAGGATCAACCACCATCGGCAAAATTGGCAACGTAAGCATGCGCACATGTTCAGCTTCGATTGACAAATGTTTCCCTTTACGATTACCTAAACATCGCATCTTGAACTACGCAGGAACAGACTCCAGCGCCAAGTCATGCAAGGCGATGACCGCGCGTTCCAAATCGGACTCCGCCACCACGAACGAAATGCTGCATTCAGACGATCCCTGCGCAATAGCAACCACATTGATCTTATTGCTGCCCATCGTCGTAAACACGCGCCCCGCCACGCCGGGGATACCACTCATACCCGCCCCTACAGCGGTAATAATCACCACATCGTCGCGCACATCCACACGGTCGATGTCACGGCTGGCGATTTCGGCGGATAACTGCGATTCAATCGAGTGCTTCACCGCATCAGCAGTGGTATCCGTCACCAAAAAGCAGAAGCTCTGTTCCGATGAAGATTGCGAAATCATAAGGATACTGGCTCCGGCACTGGCGGTGGCGTGAAACGTGCGTCCGGCAATACCGGGGACGCCGATCATGCCCTTGCCACTGACGGTGAGCAAACTGACCTTCTTGATGCTGGTGACGGCCTTGATGACGGTGGCACTCGGTTCGCCCATTTCGCCGATCAAGGTACCGGGATAAGTGGGATTAAACGTGTTACGCACGCGGATCGGGATGGCCTTATCCAGCACAGGTTGAACCGTCTTGGGATGCAAGACCTTCGCACCATAAAACGCCAGCTCGCCCACTTCTTGATAGGATACATACGGCAGCACCCGCGCCCGCTTATCCACACGCGGATCAGTGGTCATCACACCATCTACATCCGTCCAGATGATCAGTTCGTCACTCTCGCTACCAGCAGCAAAGATCGCACCGCTGTAATCACTACCGCCGCGTCCCAAAGTGGTGATCGTTCCGGTACGTGTCGCGCCGATAAAGCCGGTGATGACCGGAGTCACGCCATCCACCAGAGCAGGCATAAGCTTGCTATCAATCCGCGATTGGGTTTCTTCCCACAATGGGTTGGCACTTTGAAAGCGATCATCTGTCACGAGGAATTCACCGGCATCGAATGCCGCCGCTTCGATACCACGGGCTTTCAATGCTGCCGCCACCAAGCGACTGCTCAAACGTTCACCATAGGCAACAATCGCATCGGAGATACGCGGGGTTTCTTCACCAAGGATGCTCACGGCCTGACAAATCTCGGTAAATTCATCCAACAACGCTTTGATTTGACCAAGTGCTTTTTCACGTACTTGACTGGGCGGAACGAGGATATTGATGGCATCATCGTGACGATCACGTATCTTGTTCGCGGTTGATAGATACCCCCATTTGTTGCCACCCGCCGCCATTTTGACCGAGTTCAACAATTGGTCAGTCACGCCGGACATCGCCGAAACGACCACAATCACGCGATTCCCTTCATCGCGCGACTGTTTCACGATGTTCACCAGATTGGCGATCGCTTCTGGACTGCCAACTGATGTCCCTCCGAATTTCATGGTTATGGTTTTCATAGCACTTGATCCCTTGGTTGAATAAATAAAAAAGCGTGTGGGGTTTCCACACGCTTCTGTTTGCACACCGATATTGGCTGGCTCAGGACAGACGGAAAACCCCTCTTGCACTATTGCGCCGAGTAGTCATCATACCCATAGTCATGATGCCAGTAATCCGCAGATTCACGAGATTTCTCCTGATCCAATGGTTACTAGGTTAGCGCGTTTGGGAAAAGCTGTCAAGGAAATACTGACGATTGACCTACGATAACGCTGACACTTTGCGTAATACACAGTTTGCTGCTAAATTGAGTGGGGTTACTGAGAAAGTGAAGTGGTTGAATTATGCGTTTGGGAATAAATACCTTCAGTTCACGTTATTCGATCGTCGCGGCCTGCTTCATTTTGCTGTTGATGGCAGCATGTACGCCCAACACAACCAGCGAACAAAGTGTTGGCATCCCGACTGATACGCTAGCCCCGCTGGTGACCTTTACGCCGCGTTTTACGGCAACACCCGTTCCATCGCGAACACCGCTGCCGACCTTTACCTTGACCCCATCCGAAACACCCATCTCACCGACGCCCTCGGATACCCCCACGCCTAGCGCAACGCCGCCGGTAACAGGGATCGTCGCGTCGTTGGAAACAGTCAATGTGCGCGAAGGGCCGAGTGTGGGTGCTGGTGCGATTGTGGCGCTCAAACCGGGAACGGGCGTACAGGTTTTGGCGACCAGTCCCGACGGCAAATGGTTTAATATTCGTATGGATGACGGACGCGAAGGTTGGATTGCCGCTGCCCTTGTGCGCGTTAATCCCCTACCCACGCTCATGCCGACGGCTACCCCGTCACCGGACTTAACCGCCTTGGCACAGGGAACCCAGTTACCGACCGCTGTATTAGGTGGTGGAACCGTCACGCCCACCCCGCCGCGCTCGGTCGTCACGCCCACGGAAGTCGGCAATATTGTCCCCACGGACACCCCTGCCGCATCAGCCGTTGATGGTACGCTGCCGCCCTTGCCCGTAATCGACGTGGATGCAATCCAGCTAACGGCTACGGCCTTAGCACTACCGACCATCACGCCCAGCTTCACACCGATTGGTGCCGACACCGCAACACCCAGCGTGCCGTTTGTGGGTGTCACCTTTACCCCATCAGCGGGTGGTGTAGGTGGTGAAGGTAATACCGGCTCACAATCCGGCGTGGATGTATTGGCCTACTGCGATAACAAAGTATTCGGACGTCCTGCCCCCAACAACTTGACGAGTGGAGCCACCATCGACGTGTTCTGGAGTTGGTACGTCAACGATAAGGCACTGATCCAACAGCACCTCGATAATGTGATTTACGATGTCAAAGTGGATGGCAAAGCACTGGACAATTGGCGCGAGTTTGCCACCTCCGTCCGCAAAGGCAATGATGGCAACTTCTACATCTTCTGGTACGTTCCAGTCGGACCACTCGCCGCAGGACAGCATTCCATCACCTACAACGTGTCATGGAAGGCTCAAATCACTGACGGTTACGATGTATTCGGGCCGGGAACCAATCGTGCGTCCGAATCCGGAAGCTGCACCTTCACGGTGAAGTAACAGCTAGTCAGTCCAAATGTAGACGAGGCGGCAGCATATGTCGCCTCGTTATTGTGATAGTGGTTGAAAAATACGTGATATACAACTTCTCAAAGAATAGATTGTAGGGGAGCACCTATGTGTGCTCCCACCGATTTTCACGTACCATATGTCGCCTCGTTTTTGTTGTAGCACTGGTCTTTGAATGTTATTTATTCGTTCTCAGGTTTAATCCCACAAACCATGCCAAACACATTTACTACACTTTTCCAACCGGCTTAACAATTCGCCTCTCTCAAAATCGTTAGTGCCCAAGCAGCAAAAGAGTTACAAAATGTTCTTCCAAATGGTCACCCTTTTGCCTCGCCAATCAATTATTATGGATATGGGATCATAGAGCCGAAGAAAATCCGACCACCAACACGCTCAGCCCGACGCACCTTAACATCCTAGTCGGCTTAATCTTTCCCAATCGAGACTCACCAATGTCAATCGTGGCGTCGGAAATACGTTGACCAGATTATCGGCAACTTCAGCCGAACTAGCCGCCAAAACGGTGTCAATTTCGCCATCATTGCCAATCAAATAAACGAAATATGACAAAAACTTGTCAAATAGCTTAACAGCCACATCTTCGACCTACAGCCCAAACTGCATCGGTGAAAGTGAAGAATGTGAAGATGGACGTTGATCGATCCGGTTAGCTCTACAACAACATCCGTCCACGTTCCTCTAAAGCACGGATCACCTCACGGTCAGCCTTCCCAAAGGAATACTGGCTCAGTTCTTCAGGGTGAACCCACTTCCAATCCCGTACGCCAATAGACTGGGGTTCACGCCCCACCACATACCGGCAGCTAAACGCGTGTAAAGTGATTTTGAAGTGTGTGAAAGCGTGTTGAACAGTGGTAAATAACGCCCCAACTTCAACATCAATCGCCAGTTCTTCTTGCAGTTCACGCCGCAAACATTCCGGTAAAGTCTCACCCGCTTCCTGTTTGCCACCGGGGAATTCCCATAGGCCGCCCAACAATCCATCCAACGGACGTTGTGCGATGAGAAGCTGACCCGCATCATTCCAGATCATCCCCGCCGCCACATCATAATGCGGGGTCGCAGCCTTCTTCTTTTTGACCGGACGTTCTTGCTGTGTCCCGTTGGCAAACGCTTTGCAATGCTTCTGCACTGGACACCCAGCGCACAAAGGCGCACGTGGTTTACACACCACTCGCCCCAGTTCCATCAAGGACTGGTTGTAATCACCCGGTCGGGTATGATCCAGCCATTGTTCAGCCAATTTCCAAAGATCTTCTTTTACCGCCGGTTGGGTGACGTCGGCTTCCAGATCCGTTAGGCGCGCAAATACACGGATCACATTTCCATCGAGCAACGGTGCCGCCTGCCCGAATGCGATACTCGCAATTGCTCCCGCCGTATAGCGCCCCACACCGGAAAGCATCATCAACCCATCTACCGACTGAGGGAACTGACCGTCATAATCCTTTGAAACCTTTTGAGCGGCTTGGTGTAAATTACGGGCGCGGCTATAATAACCTAGTCCTTCCCACAACTTGAGTACATGATCAAGCGGCGCGGCAGCCAAATCATTAACGGTGGGGAATGCAACCAGAAAACGCTCAAAATACGGTTTTACGGTCTCAACCTGTGTTTGCTGGAGCATGATTTCCGAAAGCCAAACACGATACGCATCGTGGTTTTCGCGCCACGGTAAATCAGCGGCATGTTGATCATACCAGGCCAACAAATCAGATTGAAAAGTCATTGGGTTCCTGCAATCTACACTTGATGTACGGTTCGAACATAGTTTAGCACCAGCGTTCTGCCAGCCTAGAGGCAATAAACGCTTTTAAGGACAAACTCATGAAACGTATTGCGGTCATCGTCACGCTAACACTCTTGATTGGGATCGTTTCTGCTACCTTGGCTCAAGAAGCCACTGAGACTCCTGCCCCCGCGCCCACCCAATCGTTAACCGATCTTGCGACCCAAGTTTGGGCTAATGCCGACGATGCTCGCCGCGCAGCCGATGACTCACGCCGCTATGCCGAGGATGCGCAAACACAGGCGCAAACCCAACTGGCATTGTCCAACAACCTGCTAGGTCTGTTTCAAAGCGTGACCCAATCTATTTTTGCCATCTTCGGCATCGCAGGTCCGGTATTAGCGGTCGCGGCTGGTTATCTCGGCTTTAACCGATTGAACGCCGCACAAAAAGAACTCACTGAAGCACGTGAACGCTTCGAAAAAGAAATCCGCGAAAAACAAGACGATCTGATGAAGGTTCGTAAAGAAGTTGAAGCCAGCAGTGAAAAGCAGCGCGAAAACACAGCGAATGCCAATCTCGCCCTATCCCTACTGACGCTAGGTGAAAGGCAGTATCGCTCACAAGATTTTCAAGGGGCGCTCAATACTTACCGGCGTGCGCTGGAACTTGATCCCAACAGTCTGATTACCCATTACCGACTCGGTTATGTTTACACCCAATCCGGCATTCTGGAACGTGCAGAGTATCATTTGAATAAGGCGCTTGAAATCGAAAAAGACTTCGCGCCGGCCTTAGCTGCCCAGGGTTATGTGTATCGGCGTATCGGTGAAAAAATGACTGCGGGACTTGAACGCGATCAAATCCTCAACAAAGCCGAGAATTTACTACTCCAAGGGTTGAAGATTTCGGACAAGCTGGTCGATGACGATAACGAATCGTGGTGGGGTTCATTGGGCGGGTTGTACCGCCGTCGTGGACAGATTGATCAGGCCATAGCCGCTTACGAACGCGCATCCGAAGTCACGCCGAAATCATCCTATGCCTTCAGCAACTTGGCGCTGCTCTATATGCAAAAAGAAAATAAAGAAAAGATGCTGAAAACCTACCTGCGCGTTGAACAATTGGCGTTCGGTGAGGTACAGGCTGATGTTGATAATTATTGGGCATATGCCGATTTGCTCACCGCCCGTTTGGCATTGGGAAAAGTCGCTGAGGCCGAACCCATCCTAGCATCCGTACTCGAAATTGCGCCAAAAGACTCGCCGTATGTGTTTGAAAGTCTGCTGGACACACTAACGCGATTGGAGAAAGCATTGGGCGCAAACGACTCTATGCATCTCAAGCCAGTGATCACTAAAATTCAGGAACGCGTCACAGCCCAAAAGAATATTGAAACAACCCAAAAAGCTTGATTAAGACATCACCGAATGACTCTTGCAAAGCAAATGAAATGTTGTATACTCGATTTCATTAAGGGCAATTAGCTCAATTGGCAGAGCACTCCTTTGACGTGGGAGGGGTTAGAGGTTCGAGTCCTCTATTGCCCATACGGCGTATCCAACCAGCGTAGGCTGGTTTTTTACACGGTCGTGAGGGCGATTAGCTCAGCTGGTTAGAGCGCACGGTTCACATCCGTGAGGTCGGGGGTTCGAGCCCCTCATCGCCCACAATCAACTAACCAATGAGGACAGCAGTCCTCATTTTTGATTCAGATTAGCGATCATGGGTGTCTGGCGCTAGAATAGACACAAATTCGGTTGCGCATTGGGAAAACTATGACACCAGAGATGATCCCCAATAAATTTGTTGAACACGCCGTTATCGCGCTGGACGATATTCAACTGGCTACAGCGCTGAAACGTGGTACGGGTAATGCTGATGGTCGACGACGCCAAGTGATGGGCGAAGTCGAAGCACTTGCGCTGCGCCAACAAGGGCGTGGTGCCAAACTGCGCGCCCTAGCTGAACTCCCAGACCTACTGGAAGAGATGGAACGCAACGTCATCAAGAAAGGTGGGCATGTCCTCTGGGCGACTGATGCTCAAGAAGCCAACCAACATGTGCTGGATATTTGCCGTAAGCACAACCTGAAACGGGGTGTCAAAAGCAAGAGCATGGCCACGGAAGAAATTGGCCTGCTGCCCGTTCTGGAAGCCAACGGAATAAAGATGGTCGAGACTGATCTGGGTGAGTATATTGTACAGGTCAATGAAAGCCATCCTAGCCACATCGTCATGCCTGTGATGCACATGACCAAAGAGCAAGTGCGCGATCTGTTCGTTGATAAGCTGGATATGCCGCTCACCAATGAAGCCAAAGAGATGACGGCCTTCGCACGCAAACTACTGCGCGAGGAGTTCTTGAGCGCCGACTTCGGTATGAGTGGTGGTAACTTCATGATCGCAGAAACTGGTACGGTTGCCATCGTCACCAATGAAGGTAATGGGCGACTATCGACCTCAATGCCTCCGGTACACATTGCGGTGGTAGGCATCGAGAAGATCGTCCCAACATGGGAGGATTTCGCCACGCTGGTGCAGCTTCTTCCCCGCG
This sequence comes from Aggregatilineales bacterium, assembly GCA_044227005.1. Taxonomy (GTDB): domain Bacteria; phylum Chloroflexota; class Anaerolineae; order Aggregatilineales; family Phototrophicaceae; genus CFX2. Next base: position 132,375 of record JBGAFZ010000008.1, on the reverse strand, counting down.
CCGCTACCGGACACCGCATGACCACTTATGTGAACATCTTCAACGGGCCAGCACGCCCCGAAGAACCAGATGGACCGGAAGAGTTTTATCTCATTTTGGTGGACAATGGACGCAGTAACATTTATGGCACGGAATATACTGAGGCGTTGGCCTGTATCCGTTGCGGCGCATGCCTAAATGCCTGTCCCATTTATCAACATGTCGGTGGGCACACTTATGGTTCGGTCTATTCCGGTCCCATTGGTGCAATCGTCACACCCTTGCTGCAAGGAAAAGCCAACGCAGAACCATTACCGTTTGCAAGTAGCCTGTGTGGTGCATGTAAACAAGCCTGCCCGGTAGATATCAATATTCCGGATATGCTCTTGAAGTTGCGACGCGATTTGGAGCAAGAGCAAGATACGATCTGGAAAATGGGTATCAAAGCGTGGAACTTTGGCAATAGTCACCCGCTGCTCTATGAAGTAGGTGGTAAGGCGGCCAGCATCGCTACACGCACCATCACCAAATCAATGGGTGAAAACACACTCAATTCGCTGCCCTACCCGCTCAGTGGATGGACGGATCATCGTGATTTCCCATCATTTGCTGACCAATCATTCCATGAGTGGTGGCGCCACAATCGTAACAAGTAGAATCAGTCAATCAATTAGGCTTCAACCGAATGAAGTCTGACAATCAACGGAGTCTTTCAAATCAGTAAACAAAACCGACGCGCTGCTGACATCCAAAAGCAGCCTGCACCCATAGCAACTATCCCTGTATACCAATGCGAAGCCGATGTATCGGAAGGATTGGAGGGATTAGCATGGCGCGAAATGAAAACCTTATTCGATGATCGCATCGAGCGGACTGCTGTTCCGGCACGAGCAGGTGCATTGCGCTTCGAGTATGTGGGGAATCCCTATCAACTGCTCAAGCTACGCACAGTACAAGCTGTTTATTTTGTACAACAATACAACGTGCCGCGACCAAAAGCGTTGCTAGGAGACGAGCATTTTAAGAAGCTCCTCGGGCAAATCACTGTGGCGCGTGATCTATCACCAGCGGATGCCTTTAAAACGCTCTATATCAGCGCGGCAGGGTCGGACTCGTCCGTCATGGTGCGGCTCAAAGAAGAATTGGCTACCAAAACAGGATTGGCAATTGGCGACGAAGAAGGCGACTTACTCATCCGTGTACGCCGGGCATCCGGCAAGGAAGAAGGATGGGAAACACTGGTACGTATCAGCCCACGTCCTCAAGCCACACGGGCTTGGCGCGTCTGCAACCGAGAAGGCGCATTGAACGCTCCGGTCGCCTATGCTATGAATATCCTATCGCAACCGACAGACGATGATGTTTACCTGAACATTGGATGCGGTTCCGGCACGCTACTCATTGAACGCATGGAAGCCGGTGGGGTCAAAAGCATCGTCGGCTATGACAATGATACAGTGGCATTAGAATGTGCGGGCAGAAACATCGAGGCAGCCGGTTTCAGTGAGATTATCAAACGGCGACAGGGCAACATCACCGACTTGCCGTTAACGGCCAAAAGCGTCGATGTAATTACTGCGGATTTGCCATTCGGGCAATTGGTAGGCAGTCATGACGAGAATATCGAGCTGTATCCGCGGGTGTTAAAAGAGGCTTCGCGTTTGCTCAAACAAAGCGGACGTATGGTGCTAATTTCGCACGAAGTACGCTTGCTGGATTCATTACTCGAAGACTCTGAACAGTGGAAGATCGAACAGAATTTACGGGTGACAGTAGGTGGTATGCACCCGCGCATCTGGGTACTCAGTCGAAAATAATTACCTGTCAATAAGGCAAGGTCGATATGACTTCATCACGCGATAACATCCTAAACAAACTACGAGAAGCACAGAAACCTTTTCCCGACGCACCACCGCGCCCACAGAATTACTTACCAGTCGCACTGTTGGATGATGTATCACCCGACAGCATTTTAGGACAATTCTCACGCATTATGGAGGAGCTAAAAGGCAGCGTTTTCGTCGTAAAAGGTGATGATGCTGCGCGTGATAAAGTGATCGAATTGCTCAAATCGCACAATACCAAAAACCTGCTCGCGTGGGACTTCAAACATATTCCGGTGAAAAAGCTGGAAGCCGCGATAAAAGATGCTGGTATCACCATCCATTATCCAGAGATGCATGATGAATTTCGCAGTGAAACACTCGAAACCATCCATAGTGCACAGGCCGGACTCACAGGCGCGGACGCAGCGATTGCAGCGACAGGTACACTGGTGGTCAGTACGGGAGCTGGTAAAGGTCGTATTCCTACGGTACTGGCACCGGTGCATATTGTGGTGATCACGCTCGACCAAATTATTCCACGCCTTGAAGATTGGGTCGCTTATCAACGGGCGCATGGGCTAGACGGGTTATGGAATAGCGCCAACGTCTGTTTCATCAGCGGGCCGAGCAAAACAGCCGACATCGAAATGGAATTGATTTATGGCGTTCATGGACCCGGAATTATCCAAGTGATCGTAAAGAAATAACTGGCAATTTTTATGGATGCGATCGACTTAAATGATTATGTTTCGGGTGGATATTTCGTCGCAAAACCAATCCAACGTGAACCATGGATGTCAAAAGAGTTATTGCCCCAAACAATCATCAGCGTTTCGAGCTGTCTCAACAATTCGAAGATTCAAGTTTATTGGGGATGGGATATAGAAGAGCACAATAATGCGATTGAGAACCTAGGAGTTCCTTCTAGCAAGATTAGTGATTTTCAACAATGGAGCACCTCTGACAAGGTGGGTTATACCAGTACATTTTACACTCTGGGTGCAGCGCGGGAATTCATCTGCACGTTTATTACCGATACATCTAGCTGGACAATCTTTGGGGTCGGGTTACTCAAGCAGATGGTGGACAAATTTCTGATCGATAATCAACAGTCATCCTTCGATACAAGAACACAGACATGGCAAAAAGAAATTCTCGGGGTCAATCTGGCTCTTTCCCAGCACAAGGTACTTGACCCAAACGGAACTATACTAGGATTTGAGATCATTAGTTACTCATATTTTGATATGAATTGCTCATGGCTATGCAATGGAATAGATAGGGACATGTTCAAATTGTTCAATATACGCCCTAACCAATATGGCCTTATTGATAGTTATGCAGAAGCAAAACAAGTTTACGAATGGATAGCAGAAGACGAATTACAGGGCACCCGTAGTGAACCCGAACCCTACTATCCGTGGCTAATCGTTCAATATCCGATAACGTGAGTTACATGAATTACACTTCGACAACCAACATCATTGCACTCGCTCAACAACTGGCAACAGATTTTGCCACACGCGTAGAAGAAGCCGACAAACAAGCCAAGTTGCCAGCGGAAGATGTAAAAGCGCTAACCGAGTCCGGTTACCTATTAATGAGTGTTCCGCGCGAATATGGTGGTATGGGGTTAACGCTCAGAGAATGTGTTGCTGCACAACTCGAACTGGCAAAAGGCAGTACATCCAGCGCCATGGTGGCAGGGATGCAAATTCATATGTTCGGCAACGTTAGCGAAAATCGTCCGTGGCCGGAAGCCACATTCGAGCGTATCTGCCGGGATGCGGTTGCTGGGGGGCTATTCAATACGGCAGCGAGCGAACCCACGCTCGGAAGTCCTTCACGCGGCGGAATGTTCGAAACCTATGCCGACCATACCGATAGCGGATGGATCGTAAACGGGCACAAATCATGGACAACAGGCGGAAAACACCTTACTCATATTGTAGTTCGGTTGAGCATCGGGGATGATTCGGGCGTCATTCTGATTCCGGCGAACTTAGCAGGAGTCGAGTGGGTTGAAACATGGGGGGATGGCCTAAGTTTACGGGCAAGCGATAGCCATAACCTGTACTTCAAAAATGTTCATGTTCCAGAAGAAAACCTTCTCGAGCTAGGCAAGCGTGATGATAAAACGCCCAACGCGTGGTTTCCGATGATCATGGCGTCCGTCTATCTGGGTACGGCGATGGCTGCACGAGACGCGGTCATAGAATTTGGGCTAGAGCGCATCCCTACTGCATTGGGCAAGCCGATTACGACGCTCCCTAAAATCCAGAGACAAATCGGCGAGATTGATACAGCGTTGATGGCCGCGCGTGCACTTCTCTTAGAAGTAGCAGGTCAATGGACTGGCGATGAACGCAGCAAGGGGCAATTCCCACGTATTGCGGCCGCAAAACATATGGCAACTGAAACTGCCAACATGGTCACAGACAAGGCATTGCAAATCGCGGGAGGTACCAGCCTCACGCGTGACTTACCGCTAGAGCGTTTCTTCCGTGATACCCGCGCCGGACTTATGCAACCACCATCCGGTGACACCGCGTTGGAGATCGTCGGACGTGGCGCGATTGAACAACTCACCCGACGATGAATGATCAACACGACCTGCAAGACGATCTAACAAAAGCATTGCGCGCGTTGACTACGAAGTGGACCAACCAAGCACAAGAAGCTGACCAAAAAGGTCGGCAGATGGGTGTCGGAAACGTCCAGCAAGCCTTATATCAGCGTGGGATTGCAGAAGGGTTACGTCTGGCATTGGCAGATATTGAAACACTTCTCAAGACTGATGATCAGCCACCAACCAAAATAGCGGAAGGAAGCTTCTCGATAGTTACACGCGAAGAAGCACTGATGTTACTGGGACAAATCGGATTACACATTACCGAACTTCACCAGCATAACGATCATACTTTTAGCGCAATATTAGCACCTCTTCAAGTATTGACGTTTGAAGAACGCGTTCATAAATTGAACGGGATTGCTGATGTGATCATACTAGCTAAAGGCCGATTACCGAACTCCACTAAAGCCTATATCGATTTTGCTTTTCGCAAGTCTATTATTCCGTAATTGTGCAGCTATTCACTTCTGCGCTTGAAGCAGCAAACCACTTAGGAGAACGGCATTTTATTGATGCGGAGTTCATGTATCGTCCACGACCGGATGGGGGACGAGAACAAATCGTGTTTGATTATGGCCTACGCTCCCGATTAGCAGCACTGGGCACGAACGATGCAGTGGTGTTTATCTGCGATAGTGAAACAACGATTGCCAGCCTTAAGCCATTCGAGATCGAATTTCCACAGCTCACAAAAACGGCCATCATCACAAATCCAGTACCGATTTCGGGCAAACCTCGTCCAACGCCATTTGACCTCCGGTGGGATAAGCCCGATAGATGGCAAAAGATGCAGACAACTGATCGTTGGGCACGGATAGATACAGCATTGCACATCGGAAGTCTCATTAGTGGTGGTGGTTATGTACTGATGCCAGCGCATGATGCTGTATGGGGACGAAATTTATTACCTATGCTGGAACAGTTTAGCCAGCATTATGCCAAGAATGGCTTACCCGCAGCAGTCAGTCCTTATACCTATCATCAGCATTCGACTGCAAACGGTGTCAATATTCCCCCTGACATCATTCACCTGCTTAACACAGCGCTTAACCGCGACACGTGGTTCCGATGGAAAATTCAACGGGATGCAGTACAAGCTTTCTGGGGCAAAATGAGCATGACACCATTTGGCATGTGTGGAACGATACGTGGACAGGCAGAAAAAACGCTGTGGGAAGATGATCTTGATATTGATCGCATCATTCGAGACTCGGGATATGGCGTCCGAAGCCTATGGATCAGCAATCCTCATGTGTACAAACAAGCCTTGCCGATATTTGATCGCCAAGGAATTCGAAAAGTAATTGAGCGAACGCTGCATTACTCTCTCCATATCCCAAGCGATACAGTTGGTGGGAGCAGCCTCAATACGCCATTGGATTGGTCAGGACGATTGCGCATGATTATCAACCCGCGATTTAGACACTATAACCATGAAACAGAACAACTGATTGCTGACTGTGCCACGGAAATTGAAGATCGATTGAAACACTACGGGGCTTCGTGGCTGGATTGGGGGGCATACCGCCATGTGGTTCGGGTGCGCGATCCGGTTGTTGAGGTTTGGATGCAAAAATAAAGCAGAGGATTTAATATGAAATAGTCGTCTGGTAGAATACATCCAATAACCATATTTGGACAGCAGAGTTTGAGGAGTTTGGCGATGATTGAAGCAGGCGATTTGAAAACTGGTGTGACCCTCAAATTGGATAACAATTTGTACCGTGTCACCAAGAGCCTTTATAACAAACCCGGTCGCGGCAAGGCATCCATGAATACTACGCTCATGGATATTCGTACCGGTCACACCATTCAACGTGTGTTCGGTGTCGAAGAACGTCTTGACAACATTTTCGTGGAAGCCGAAAAAGTACAGTTCTTGTACAGTGATGGAATGCACCTTCATTTCATGAATCCCGAAAGCTTTGAACAATACGAAGCTGGCGCGGAACTTTTCGGTGATGATGCTCATTACTTGACCGAGAACCTTGAATTGGAACTCCGTCTTTACGAAGGTCTGGCGATCGACTACAAGTTGCCCACCACCGTTACCCTCAAAATCGCAGAATCTGACGTCCAAATTGCAGGCGATACCAGCGGCAAGGTTATGAAGAAGGCCAAGACTGAAACCGGTCTTGAACTTCAAGTTCCTTTGTTCGTGAATGTCGGTGATCTGGTGACTGTTGATAGCCGTGATGGTTCATACACTGGCCGCGGCTAAGTCGTAGCTATTTTAGTAATACCGAGAGGCATCTCCCTAGTGGAGATGCCTCTTTTGATTCCCTAATTATTGCCGATTGAACAGAGGTACAAATGCATTAGGCAAATAAAAGCATTACACTTCTCAATGAATTGAAGATTTAAGACGTGAGGAAAAACGATGGTCGGATCGCGAGAATACAAAGATGAGTACTTATATCTAACTACCATCGGTCGCAATAGTGGAAAACCTCATGAAATTGAAATTTGGTATGTCAAACATGGACTCTGTTACTACCTAGTCGCAGAACACAGAGAACAAGCACACTGGGTCAAAAACATCCAGCGGAATCAAGATATATCATTCCGAGTACACGGGGAAATATTCAAGGGCACAGGTCGATCGGTTGACGCAATCAACGAAACTGAACTGGTAAGACTCGTCGCTGGCTTAATGCAAGCCAAATATCAATGGAGTGATGGGTTAGTGGTAGAACTGTGTCCTGAATAGCGCAATACGTAACACTTTTTACCAATAGTAGACCATACAAAATCAACGACTGTAAGAAACAACGAGGTTAAGCATATGACAACTAATTTCGCAACCAAAATCGTGATGGTAACAGGTGCTAGCGGTAATATTGGTCAAGTTGTCGCTCGACAATTTGCAGCAGCAAGCGCTAAGGTAATTTTAGTTGGGCACAACGAAAGCGAACTCTTGCCACTTGCCACTGAACTTGGTGCCCAGATTGGCGTCGCAGATGTCACCGATCCAACCAGTGTTGATGCCCTCGTCAAAACAGTAGAAGCTAACACTGGCAACATCGACATTATGGTGCACACGGTTGGTGGCTACGCTGCTGGCACTCCGGTACACGAATCAGGACTGGATGTATGGGACAAAATGATGAATTTAAACGCACGTTCGGTTTACGTTAGCTGCGGGCGTGTCGCGAAGCATATGGTTGACCACAAGGTTAGCGGACGTATCATCGCAATTCTTGCGAAAAATGCTTATAAAGGCACGAATAATCATGCCGCCTATTCAGCCTCCAAAGCAGCGGCTCAACGCGTCATCGAAAGCATGGCTGCGGAAATCGGCAAATTCGGGATCACTGTTAATGGTATTGTCCCCAGCACTATCGATACTCCTCAAAATCGAGCAGGATCGCCTAATGCCGATTATAGCCGATGGGTTCAACCAGAAGAAATTGCGGACGCGATTTTGTTTCTGGCAGCCGATTCAAGCCGTGCTATAAATGGTGTCAGTCTGGACATCAGCGGAGGGCTGTAAGAGAATATCATCGGTAGTTGTCTATTAATACGAAACTTCATTCGACTTAGGGAGAAAATATGGCTGCATTGACCGTTACCATTGACCAAGGACTAAAGACCACGATTGAATCGGAACATCATACATGGCACGCAGATGAATTGGTCGAAAATGGCGGAACGGAAACAGCTGCTGATCCGGTCGAGCAACTCTTAGGTGCTGTTGGTAGCTGTATGGCAATAACGGTACAACTGTATGCAAAGCGTAAAGAGTGGCCACTCGAAAGAATGGAAATTCAATTGCATCTGGAACGGTACAAGAGCGACCAATATCCAGCGTATAAAGGGGATGCTCAATTCGTGACTGAGATCCGTGAGCATATCACATTGTTCGGTGATCAATTGACTGAAGAACAACGAACCCGTTTGCTCGAAATCTCCACAAAGTGTCCTGTGCGGCGCATACTTCAAAATCCCACATTCTTCGTGGCATCACATGGGGAACCCATTAACGGCGCATAAGGGATCCGATCCTGTTTCAAACACCCCTTAGGCTAAGGGGTGTTTTGTTTAGGTAGATTGGGTTACACTCAATATTGTTGAGAGAGGAAAACAAAAATGGCTGAACTCAATTACTCAATTGATCTTGACCTCAAAGAAGTCAAGGCGATGGTCGACAACCTCATCCCTTATATTTATGAGGATGAACTGTACGGCAAAATCACTATAGACTCTGCACGGCTTACTCCCGGTTCTATATTGCTACGCTTGCGACGCTTAAGCGCGGTGCAGGATCAGATGAATTCAAATCAAGCAGCACAATATGAAAAACTAAACGCACAAAATGAAGCCGTGCGCAAGGAATGGGGAGTCGCCTACGGTAAGAAAATGGTGCAAGAGGCTGAATCCCGTTTGCGTGATTTGGAAACTTACATCAACGAATGCAAAGAAGACCCTAAACTGTGCGCAAATGCCTACAACCCTGAAGCACTCCGGCGCACAATCGTGGCTGAGATTATCGCCGCCCTATCCCCGGATATCGACAGTAAAGCGCTCATTTCGAAAATACGAAGTGTAGATGGGGGCTTACGGCGTAATATCCGCGAAGTACCGTTTATTTGGGCACAAGCACTCCAATCTGCTTACCCACATGATAGTTTCTGGTGGTTGTATGGTCGTCCTCCGCAACCTGAATAAGTAACCTCGCGTGCCTCACCCTGTTCGTTCTTCGACCACATCCAACGCAGCAATTCTGTTGATAACAGGGTTGCTGCTAGCAGCATTCTTAATTGCCACTGTTGATCTCAAACGTGAGAGTTTATGGAACGATGAGGCATGGACTGCCTGGGCAGTTCGATCTCCCTATGTTCGCGACACTTTACAGCGGGTAGAAGCAGATGTTCATCCACCACTTTACTTTCTTCTACTGACCGGGTTAGGACGTTTTACGGGTGATTCGGTGTTGGCGCTGCGCTGGCCATCTGCGTTATTTGGGATGGTTGGCCTCGCAGGTATATACGCGCTTGGAAAATTCTTATTTGACCGGCGCACAGGACTCATCGCACTCATGCTTTTGGGTAGTGCCAGCTTTTTTGTGTACTACACACGTGAAGCACGTATGTATAGCTTGCTCATGGCAATTGCAACCATAGCAACCTTAATGTATGTCCGATGGCGCACTGTTCCATCCATGTGGCGCGCTATATCCTACAGCATAATGATGGCGGCATTGCTTTATACACATTACGCTGGCATCTTCATCGTTACAACCCATGTCATACATCTCACTATTTCACAAATTTTTCCATGTACACGGTTGCGGAAAAATCTGCTCATAACTTCACTGCCCTATTTCATTGGCGCTATTCTATTCCTTCCGTGGTTACCGATATTTCTGCATCAGATGCGAACAAATCCCAATGGGCCACTGGCAATCCCTGTGCCAACTAATTGGGCAACTGTCGCCGCAATCATACTGATTTTGACCGGTGGTAGCTGGGGGCTGATCATCGCGCCATTTGTAGTCGGCAAAGCAGTCCCCAAATTACGTCAATATGGTAATTTCGTTTTACTGCTAGTTTTATGGTTGGTCATCACTCCAGTTGCACTATTGGCACTGAACCAGTGGTTTGCTCCGGTTTACCAAGTTAGATACATCATTGGAATGTTGCCTGCTGGCGCATTGATAGCGGCCTACGGTTTACGCCAAATTGAACTACCAAATTGGCTCACAATAAGCAAATTATCACCGAGCAAGGTCTCTACACTGGTAGCAAGTCTATTGCTTATATGGCTAGTCTATATTCAATTGAGCATATTCCAAGAATTATGGCCGCCAAAACCAGCATGGGACGCCACTATTCGGCAGATGATCGCCGCACGCACACTTTCTGACGCTACAATAACTGACTTAGCAGCATATAGTCCATCGGCTTATTATGATCGTCAATTAGGACTGAAACGCGGTATCGGGCTGGATCTCTCATGGCGATTGCACACGCCGGATGAGGTGCAAAACCTTGTTAAAAAGCTCGACACTGAACAATCTATATGGGTTGCGCTTCCAGTCAATACGGCTAAGAGTTGGCAGGTTGTCAGTCAACTCAATGTAAATCATACGATTGGGTACCGAAGTGGCTTAGGCAACATGATTTTCTATCGGTTTGATCGATCAAGAGACGCTACGAATCAGTTAGCATTTCAATTTGGCGATGCAATAAGTTACGAGGATAGCTTACCTAGTCAACATCTTTTACAAGCAAAATCCGGTGAGCGATTGTGTACTGAGGTCAATTTAAAAACGTTGACCGATATTGATAATTCATATTCAGTAGGACTCCATCTGGTTGATCTTACTGGCAATATCAATGCAGCTCAATGGGATGAAGGTTTTGGTAAACATGCCACAAATGAGTCAGTTACAATCACGCCATGCCTAGCGATCGGTAATGATATACCAAGTGGGCATTATCATCTTGAACTAACGATTTACAATTGGGCAACTCTCGAACGAATGCACATCGTTGAAACAAGTGGCAACAGTCCGATTGGTTGGGGTGATGTCCTCATGTTGCAAGCAGTCGATGTGAACCCATAGAAATTCGTAAACGCGGCGCAATTGGGGTTAAATTAGCGTAATTATTCCTTATGTTGGTAGGATTTCGCATGGAAATTACTGTTTTTAACAAGGGCACAACCCGTAAAGCCAAAACAGATGAAATCAGCTCCCTATTGCAATCCGAAGCCGATGTGTTTTGGGTCGACATCTTTGACTGCACCGATGCTGAAGCCCAAATATTGCTAGATGTTTTTAGGTTCCATCCGTTGGCAATTGAAGATACGCGCAATCACCGCCAACGTCCAAAAATTGAAGAATATGAGGGTTATTTATTCCTGATTATCAATTCAATCACGGTTATCAATAGTACCGATAACACCGCCCTCAAATCTGGCGATTCTATTTTCCACGATCTAAGCTTTCGTGAAATCGATTTATTTGTCGGACGTAATTATGTCGTCTCAGTCCACAATAATCATGAAAACATTATCGAAGAAGCGAAGCGGCGTTTTATTAACTTAGGTGCAGCGGTAACAATCACGACCAGTTATCTGTTATATACGCTATTGGATATTGTGGTTGACGAGTACTTCCCGGTCATGGACATGTTTGAGGAGGAGATCGGCAGCCTGGAGGATACAATCCTTGAAAAACCTGACCAAAAGCATTTGAATCGTCTTTTTGAACTCAAACACATGATGTTACACATGTGGCGGGTTGTGTGGCCGCAACGTGATATGCTTAGCACGCTTGCACAACCTCACATTTTGAATTTCACGGCCCAAAACAACAGCCAATATTACTTACGCGATGTGGCAGATCATTTGTTGTGGATTGCTGATATGCTTAGCACCTATCGAGACACATTGACGACAGTCATCGACCTCTATATGTCTTCAGTATCCAACCGGCTCAATCGAATTGTCAACCGGTTAACCATTCTTACGCTGGTGATTGGTGTATTGACGGTGGTTAGTGGTTTTTACGGAATGAACTTCACAATTAACTGGCCACCATTTGATGTACCGTGGGGTGTACCTTTTGTTTTGGTGATTATGTTGTGTGGTGTCATGGGAATTCTTTTATTGTTACGTAGGATCAATCGTTCTTAATGGTTGAAAGGTTGAAACACGCATGACTGAATTTACCTCTGATGTATTGATTGTTGGCGCAGGTCTAAGCGGCTTAATGGCGGCGCGCAAAATAAGTGAACATGGATTAACAGTAACACTTGTGGACAAAGGTCGAAGTGTCGGTGGTCGATTGGCAACCCGTCGCATTGGAGAAGGTTTGGCTGATCATGGGGCACAATTCTTTACGGTTCGTTCCAACGAACTACAACGTTATGTCGACAAATGGTTGACTGAAAAAGTCATTTTTGAATGGTCACGCGGGTTTAGCGATGGAAACCGCAGTGTAGAACAATTTGATGGACATCCACGCTATGCGGCAACTGGTGGCATGAATGCGCTCAGTAAACATTTAGCTCGGGAACTAGGCGCTAAGTCAACCATTCACACTGATACTAAAATCACGACCATCGTACAAGGTCAAGCTACTTGGCTGGCAAACGATGAAAAAGGAAATGTCTTTAGCGCAAAAGCACTTTTGATGACGTCACCTGTACCTCAATCGCTTATCTTGCTTAATTCAATACGGGAGCAATTCACAGCAGCAGATCGAAAAGCACTGGAGCGAATTAGTTATACACCCTGCGTAGCTGGATTGTTCCGCGTTGAGGGAGATGTGAATCTTCCAGAACCGGGAGCACTGCAACGCCCTGATGCTGTACTCAGTTGGATAGCTGACAACAAGCGCAAAGGCATATCGCCTAATGCTCGCATGATCACGGTTCATGCATCAGGAAGCATCAGCCAAAACTTATGGGATCTACCAGAAACTGAAGCTTTAACTTTCATTCAGCAGGAATTTGAAGCTTATCTTGCGAGGGGTGCAACCATTGTTGAAGCGCAGCTCAAGCGCTGGCGTTATTCACAACCAACTATTTTACATTCGGAACGTTACTTGATGGCACATGGACTTCCGCCACTCGCTTTTGCAGGTGACGGGTTTGGAGAAGCACGGGTTGAAGGTGCTTTCCTGTCCGGGTTGGCCGTAGGTGAGGCCATCACATCACACTTGACTAATATACAAGCTTAATTTGGGGGTTTCTTATGAGCATCGTTTGTCTAGGCGAGCTATTAATCGATTTTGTAGCTCTGGAACATGGCGTGGCTGTTGGTGATGCATCCGGTTTCAAAAAAGCGCCGGGTGGAGCACCAGCAAATGTCGCTGTGGCTGTCGCACGTCTAGGGCATCCAAGCGCGTTTTTAGGACAAGTTGGTGATGATCCATTCGGTCACTATTTAGCAGGGGTTCTGGAAGCAGACAAGATTGATGTCAGTGGTTTACGATTTTCACCCGATGCTCGCACTGCCTTAGCATTTGTATCACTACGAGCTGACGGCGAACGCAGTTTCATGTTTTATCGCCATCCCAGTGCAGACATGCTCATGCGTCCTGAAGACGTGGCACTTGAAGTTTTGAAGGGAAAGCAGATTTTCCACTTCGGTTCCATCACTATGATCAATGAACCTAGTCGTTCAGCAACATTAAAAGCAGCGGAATCTGCGCGCGCAAATGGCTTAATGATTTCTTATGACCCTAATCTACGTCTGGCCCTATGGCAGGATGCAGATGCAGCTCGCGCCGGAATGTTAGCAGGACTTGATTACGCCACAGTTGTAAAAGTCAGCGATGAAGAAGTTGAATTTCTAACTGGCGGTCATGATATTACGTCCCTATGGCGAGATTCAATTCAGGTTATTGCAGTGACCCAAGGCGCGGATGGTGCAACTGTATACACGCGAACGGGTCAACAATTTGTGCCGGGATTCAAGGTGAAGGCCATCGATACAACCGGCGCAGGGGATGGTTTCGTAGCAGGACTGCTCGTCGGATTATTAGAACACAAAGATGACTACGCGGTGCATCTCGAAAGTATCGTGCGTTTTGCTAACGCTGTGGGTGCAATCACAACCACACAATTGGGGGCTATCCCAGCTCTCCCAACACGGGCAGTAGTCGAACAATTCTTGAGTGAGGCACATTAAAATAGTGCACAGATGAGCCGAAATCCCCATTATTCAGGTATTTATGGGCAAACATTCGCCCCTATACTGAAATAAGACACAGCGTTAATCAAAGGGTTTTCGGATGGGAATAAAACTTGACTGCCCTACTTGTGGCAAACGTATGACGTTTGACTTAGCTTCTACGAGTGTCGTTTGCCACAATTGCGGTTATACACCAAACACTGGAATTGATGAGCGCATTTCTCAAATTCAAGCCAAAGGGAAAAGACCCAATGTTGCGATTCGCAACATAGACCAAATCCAAGCACGTGCTGTTGCACTCTTTTACACTGCTCATGATTATCTGTTTGATGGCAACAAACAAGCTGCTATCGATACTTTAGAGGATGCGATTGATATTCAGCCGGACTTTGCAGATGCGCATCTTTGGATTGCAAAGATTAGCGACGATGAGGCCATTAAGCGCGATCATCTGAGCAGCATTCTTGCAGTTGACGCATCAAACAGTGAAGCAAGTCGCATGATGCTTGTATTGAACGGCCGATTGACTGTAGAGCAAGCCGAAAAAGCTAATTCTAGCAGTGAGCCTATCATCAAACACGCCACAGAAGCAGTCGCGACAACATTAGTTGGGACACGCTGTCCCAAGTGCAATGGCAGCTTTACAGCTAATGCAAATACGGGGCGTATAGAATGTGGTTTTTGCGGGTACGTCCCTGAAGCAGGGGAACAACATACTGCTAATGGCGACTCACTTCTGGCAGCGTTACTAGAACGACGCGCAAAACCTGTTAAGTGGTTAATCGGAGAACGGTTACTTCATTGTAAGCAGTGCGGGGCAGAACGCGCCATTCCCGCGACTGAACTTTCCAGTCGATGTCCATTCTGTGGTTCAAATCAGGTTATTCAACAAGATGCTCTTAATTCTTTCGATCAACCAGACGGCATCATTCCCTTTAAGGTTTCACGGGAAGAAGCGGGAAAGCTGGTGAAAGAGCAACTTAAGCACATCACTGAGCGAATCAAGGGCTGGTTCGACAATAATAAGATTGCATCTGCTACCCTAAATGGATTTTACTTGCCGTTCTGGATGTTTGACGCAACCGTTGAGGTTACGCGAACACGTATAGGTACAGAAGCGTCGTATAGTCGCTACGGTTACACGCGAAGTATGTCACCCGCGGAAGCATATGTACAAACAAAGTACAGTGAAATTTTCGATGATATGGAAGTATGTGGAGTTGCGTCACCACCTAAAGAACTTACTAGAGGCTTAGGTGATTATTTTCCATCTGACTTATTGGAATACTCTCCAAACTTGCTGGCAACCTACCCTGCCCAATTGTACACACAGGATTTTGACCAAGCCGCTTTAGAAGTACGAAGTCAAATATCTGCTTCTATGCGTTACAAATATAATCGGCGAGAAGTGAATGAGGATGAACATGTAACGATTAATGTATTCACCAATATTCAACAGATGAGTTTCCGGCTGATTCTCGCCCCAGTATGGATTGCGCACTTAATCGAGCAAGATAAAGATCATCGTATGGCGTTGGTAAATGGACAAACTGGTCAAGTGGCATTGGGCAAGAGTAAAAAACCACACTAAAAGCATTCACTAAAAGACCTATGATGTTTAGGCATGTGTAATGTAAAGTTATGCAAAGTGGTCTAGAGTTGGTGCAAAATCTAGGCTAATCAGCATCATTACATTACAATGCTCCAACACACTGCTGTTTGAAAAGACAGCTCAAGAAAGGGGTTCTATGCGTCGTGCCATTTTTCTGATTGCCAGTGTGGTCGTCAGTGCTTTTTTTCTTTGGGTGGCTCTAAAAGGCGTTGACTTCCAACAAGTCATCAACAGTATTCAACATGCGGAAATTGGTTGGATCATTGTGGCGGCCATCTGTTTATCAGCTGGCATGTGGACACGCGGTATCCGTTGGCATGGTCTACTCGATTTCAAACCACCTCGCTTGAAGACAAGCCACATTCTAAACCTAGGTTTCATGCTAAATCTACTGCCATTGCGTGTTGGCGAAGTGGCACGCAGTATTCTGATCATGCGGGAAGGCGTGCCCGTCGTGACTGCGGCTACCAGTGTAGTGTTAGAGCGCTTGATTGATACGCTATTGGTTGTCGTGCTGCTCGTTTTCTCCATTACAAGAATCCCTAACACGCCACCGGCAATCATCCGCCCTACAACACTATTTGGTGCAGCAGTAGTTGCTGCATTCGCAGTCATGGTATTCTTTTCTCGCTTTCCGACCATCGGTCATCAGGTGTTGGAGTTCGTAGAGCGGTTTCTACCATTCCTGAAACGTCTTGGATTAAACAAACTTTTCGACCAATTGTTAGATGGCTTAAAGCCGCTTACACATCTGAAAAGCGCTATTTTTGCCATCGTATGGACATTAATTTCATGGGGCTTCTCGTTTGTCACCTTGTATGCGCTGGTGCGCGCGTTGAATATTACCAGCATAGATGGTGCCGCACTGGATGAGAACAATCGCATATTACTCACGTTATTGGGTTTGGCGCTGGCCTCGTTGGGCAACGCAGTTCCAGTAAGCGTTGCTGGAATCGGGCCGTTTGAAGCGACCATTTTACTTGCTGGTCAAACTGTCGGCATTCCAAATGAAATGGCTCTTTCGCTCGGTTTTCTATTCCATGGCATCAACATTCTGGGCTACGCAGTCTGGGGAATTATCGGATTGTTGGCTACAGGAGCCTCATTGAGTGACGTTATGAATTCAGGGCGCAAAGTTGAGACGTCAGAAAGCGTATAAAGCATGGCATTCTGCGATATAGCAACCAATGCGCGATTGCACTATGAGGAAGTTGGTCAGGGCGAACCATTGATTCTTTTACATGGATTGCTGGGAACAGCAAAACTCCATTTTCCCCAAGTTATGCAATGGTTAAGCAGCAAGTATCACATTTACGGACCGTCACTACGCGGATACGGTGAATCAACTCCCAAACCCCGCGATTTCCCCTTAGATTTTTATCACCGTGATGCCAAAGATGTATTAGCTTTCATGGACGCATTGAATATTTCTTCGGCGCATATATTAGGCTATTCAGACGGCGGTGAAACCGCACTTGTGGCAGCAGGATTAGCGCCAACTCGTTTCAAGTCAGTAGCGGTAATCGGTGCGGTCGGGAATTTTACCCCTGCCGTACGACCGCGCATCCAAAGTTTATTCCCTGCGACGTGGATCAGCGAAGACGAAAAGCAATTTCATGGAATTCCAGATGGGGATGCATTCATCCTGCAATGGGTCAATGCGATGAAACACACCATCGATACTGGTGGCGACATTAGTTTGAGTCTGGCGCATAACATCACATGTCCAGTACTTATCATGTTAGGCGACACGGATACCCTCAATCCGGCAGAATACGCGCTCAAGTTTTTAGACCGCGCTCCAAATGGACGGTTGGAAATGTTTGCGTGCGGACATCCAGTGCATGATGAGCAGCGGAACGCTTTTCAACAGATCTACGGTGATTTCTTACTCAGTGCAGGCTAGATCTCAGGCAGTGAAAATGTACCATCTGCATTAGGTGGAAAACCAACCACCTTTGTCACTGATTCGATATTCAGTGCCCCATAAACATGCGGAAAGAGATCATCAGTACCTGTTTCAGCTTGACCTGTTTTGGGATTAATTGGCCCCTCGAATTTGAGCAAAGAGACCAGCTTAGCGGTATCAATTACTAATAAAACCAAATCGGTCTGGCCTGTATAAAACGTATTTGCAACACGCAAGGCCTGGGCAGCGGTTGAACAGTGAATAAATCCGTCTTTTGCGAGCGTGGGGGTTTCATAACTCCCATTTTCTAGCGCGGACAGCCATTCATTTTGATGTGTGATATGTAAGATCTCAGACATGCGAATGTGGCTCCTAAATAGTGTTCATTATGGACAAGCTTTAATGCGAAAATGCTGAAAAATGCGGTGATTGTCGCAAAAATCGCATTATTCCCGCTGAATTGGCTGCGGCTCGTACGGGAGTTGCCACCGAAGAGTCTGTTTATGCCAGCGGGTGGTCGGTTCACTGCCACCGAAATGACATAAATCTGGCGGGAAGTTCGGTCAAGGCCACCGCTGTGCCATTTGTGTCTGATGCCATCTTTGCCGTTACTTTTAAAGGTAGCTGATGGGCAATCAAGGACACGACTTTCTTCAATCACTCCATCTCTAATTTTAGAACAAAAGTTCATATTTGTCAACCGTTTTATCCGCGGTTTTTTGTTAGCCCGTTAGAAAGTTTTCGACTTTATCCATAAGTCAGCTTAGATCGTACCTATCTCAAGGAAACGGCGCAAATCCACTGTACGACGGGCGATTACTTCGGCTGCATGTTCGCGAATACGAGGATTATGCAAATGACCAGCCTGCCAGCGACACGAGGCAAGATGACGTGCTGCCATAAAAGCCTCTAGAAATTCTATATGGCGAGCAGGAAGCGGTCGTATGTATGCATAACCAGTTAACCACGCATCGCGCAAGGCTTCATAGCGGCTCTCTGACTTAAAGAGTAAGAGCGACGGAGCTAAATCATAAAGAAAGTATCCCCAGCTTAAATCGTCAAAATCAATCGCTGCAACACCCGATTCAGTGAACAAAAAATTCTTCGGCAAGAAATCAGCATGAATAACCCCAAAGGATTGAGGCAAACTATCTAGTTCGTTAAACACCGTTTTTACACGATTTTCAACCTCAGCAAATACGACTTTTTGCTCAGCAGTAAAAATTCGCGCACCCTCACCCGGGTTATATGGTGAATGTTCACCGAACAGCCCTTCCGAGTCCAAGCGAGGGCGGTAGAAATTCTGTGGTGGAATATATTGAGCTGAATATTCGTGAAGTCGGGCGATAAAAGCTGCGGCTTGATACACAGATTCGATTGATATATCTGATGCGGTAAAGAAGTGCCCTTCAATCCACTGAAACAAGACACAAGGCAACGGATATTCCAAGGACTCGACATCAACAAATGTCAGCCATTCGCCAGTGCTCGCAGCTATGGGTAGAGGAACTAGAGCGGCAGTCTGTTGTCGCAATGAATGTAGCCACATGAGTTCTGAAGCAATTATTTCGATCTGTTTGTGACCGGGGCGGTGTATGCGCAAAACATACTGCTTTTCGGATGTACTCACTTTAAATACAACATTGTTAGCGTAGGAAAGCAATTCCACGTGCGCATTAATTAATCCATAGCGCATCAAAACAGTACGTGCGGCTCGTGTGAAATGGACGACCTGCTGCTCGTAAGTTAAGTTAGCAAAGGTCATTGAAGTAGCCCCAGAACAGGGAAAAAGAGGTAACAAAAAAGCCCCGAAAATTCGGAGCTTTGAAGCGGGCGACGAGATTCGAACTCGTGACATCTTCCTTGGCAAGGAAGCATTCTACCGCTGAATTACGCCCGCAAGATGAAGTACATTATAATCCGTCATCACTAGTTTGCAAGAGTCAATTTTGCCACTAATTTGGATTTGGTTGTTGTTGAACTGAAGACTCGCTCAACCGATGAATTAGGGCATCCAAAGTCGTTTGTGCAAGTGATTCGAGTTCTACGTGTGCACCTATCCCATGCTTGCCACCTAAGCCAACCCGCCAAAAACCGCCTGCGATTGCAGCCTGTAATCCTGCGACAGAGTCTTCAAAGACAATCGCTTCTGATGGTGACACATTAAGTTGTTGAGCAACCCATATGAAAATATCCGGTGCAGGTTTATTACGACTGACAGTATTACCATCGGCAAGCGCATCAAAGTACTGTAGCAAACCCAACTTCTCGACTACCTTAAGAGCGTTTTGGCTTGATGAGCCTAAACCGACCTTGATTCCTCGAGACTTTGCGGCTTGCATGATTTCAGTTGTACCGGGAAAACAATCCGCAGGAGTGAGATTCTGCAAATGCTCAACAAAATAAGCATTCTTGCGATCCATCATTTCTTGCGCTTGTGCATCAGTAACGGGCTTACCACCAAGGAAAACTTCCAAGCTATGGCGACGCACCAATCCTTGCATTGCTTCATGTTGACTCCAACTAAAATCAATGCCTTCGTCCTCTGCAAGACGTCGCCATGATTCATAGTGCAACATAGGAGTATCCGCAAGCACACCATCTAAATCAAATATCAATGCACGAATGTTCACTGTCATGGGTAAATACACGGTTTTTCTTTGGTCGAATAACGCTATAATATCAGACTATGCGACAAAACAAACCACTAATCCCAACTGTTATTCTACTCTTAACCTTTTTGTTGGTTGGATGTGATCCACTGAGCAATCAACCAACTCCGTCTGTGTTAATCATCACGGCGATACCAAGCGAAACTCCGGCACCAACTGAAACTCCACAAGCCACTGCAACAGCGGTGCCTACGTTAACGCCTGTTGTGCTGCCAACAGCGACGTCACCAGCGTGTGACGAACCGATCGGGCAAGTATTACGCATTGATCAGTTCAGAAGCACAATCGCAGATGAGAATCTACGTTACAGAGTTTATGTACCACCTTGTTATCAAAAAACACAGAAACGTTATCCTTATATCATTCTTCTACATGGTGCGGGGCAAAAAGAAGACGAATGGGAAAAACTTGGATTGTTGGCTAGTGAAGATCAAGGGTTTTCACTGGGTATTTTGCCACCCATGATTATTGTGATGCCCTATACAGGCACCATCGGGAACAACAGCTTTTTTCCGCCAGATCCTTCTTACGAAACGGTTGTCCTTGAAGAATTAATTCCAGCTATTGAGCGTGATTTTTGCACATGGAGTGACCGAGAACACCGAGCTATCGGCGGGGTATCTCGCGGCGGATTTTGGGCGTTTAGTATTGGTTTACGGCATCCCGATGTATTTGGAATTCTTGGCGGACACAGTGCATATCTCACTCAGGATTTGAATGAAATACCGCCTGCTTTTAACCCTTTAGAATTAGCAAATGATTCATCGTTCCTACCAGATGCAAAGCTCAGGATGTATATCGATAACGGCGCTCAAGATCCATCAGGAACAAACTTGGAGTTATTCTCGAGCAGACTTACTGATCGAGGTATTCCACATACATATGTGATCAATCCAGTAGGAAATCATGACGAAACCTATTGGTCCGCACATGTGTCAGAATACTTAGCATTTTACGGGCGCAATTGGCCACGGAATGCCGGCGATTTGCCTAGTTGCTTGTCGCCAAGCCCATAAATTCACTGGGCAGAGGTCGGTTCCAAGGTTGTTTCCGGCAATGGGGTCGCACTTATGATTCCTGTTGCAGCTTCGCACTCGCGAATTAAGTCATCAGCAGCAGAAACCACATCACTGATGTCTGCTTTTACAGCCAATTCTCGCCCCTGATGCAAGTTAGGTAAGGCTTGCGTGCATAAACCAAGCGCTTTTTGAGAACGTCCTAACCAGAAAAAATAGTAGGGAAATTGCGATCCAAGATCAATGGCCTTCTGTAAATGTAGGATAGCACTCTCGTTGTCATCTAAACTGCTTTGAACACGCCCCAGATAAGCATTGCAATCAATACTATCGGGATTGGCATCAACACACCGATTAAGCATTTCAGCCGCTTGAGAGAAATTCCCCTGCCCTCTGAAGTAAAGTGTTCCCAAAGCAAAAAGTGCTAATCCATTTTTCGGATTAACCTCTATGACATCACTCAATATTGAAATGGCATCGTCCATATTCTTATTAATGGTTGCAGTATCACCGCTACTGACACCCAAGGTGTAAAGAATATTCGCTAAATCAACAGCTAGATAGGGAACCCGAGGGGCAATGTCATAAGCTTGTTGATAATACTTCTTGGCAGCATCACGGTCAAAATCAATGCTCTGGGCAATTACACCACGTACGTTTAAGGCCTCATAGCTACCTGAGTCAATTTCTAATGCGCGATCGCTTGTACTTTTGGCTAAGTCGAATTCACCATCGTTGTAATAAGCGAGTGCCAAAAAAGCCATCGCACGCGCATTATTCGCGTCCAGTTCCAACGCACGCAACGAACTGGCAATTGCTTCACCCGCTCTGTTATTGCGGTCTAGTGCTAATGCTCTATATGCCCATGCATCCGATGAAAATGGATTTGCAGTGACCGCTGACTCGGCGGCAGTCAACGCCTCTTGATCACGGCCTTGCATCATAAGGCCAAAGGCTAAGCGATTATGGACAAGAACGTCATTCGGTAAGGCGCTCACAATGACTGCGTAGCTATTTACTGCTGCTTCAAATCGCCCCTCACTCCAATCGTTTTCGGCAGAATTCAACTTCGCACCGGGGTTTTCGGTAGGCGTTGCCGTAGGTGCAATGACCGTCGATACACCACTTTGCACACTTTCGACGACAGAATTGATCGCTTGCTGAACAGGTGGCGCAAATTCGTCACGACGTCGATAGAGTTGTATGCCAACAACCACCACAATCGGAGTCAAAACCCATAGCCACAACCAACGCAATGAAATCGGACTACGACGCTGTTGTCGCCCTTTCGAGTATCGCTTTGGCGTTTTCAGATACATGGCTAATTCCCTATCAACGTAGGCACAATGACCGTCGGTTCGAGCGTGGGAAGTGCCTGATTATTATACTTCACACAATTTTCGGTAACGAGCTTCAAACCTGTTTGGATAATACTCACGATTTGTGGTTCGGGTTTCAATTCAAGTGACTTGTTCAATAATCCCCACGCACTATCACAATTAGTTGGTCCACCAATGTAATAATACGCAAGTCCTTGCTGATAATAACATTCAATCGCCTGAGAGTCGTTAGCCTGGCAAGACTTAAAATCCACAATGGCGTCTTCGTAATTACGGCGTCGGAAGCGGACACCCCCGCGTGCTTTATACGCATCCGCGTAGGTTGGATCAATGGTTAGGGCATCATCACAAAACCCTTCTGCCTGTTCATTCTGCCCAACCTGAGTATAGGTTTCACATAGGCGAAGCAGTGCTTTGGTGTTTCGGGGTTGAATCGTCAATACCTTCTCATAGGCTGCAATCGCATCTTCTAGCCGATTTGCGCCTTTATATTGCCCTGCCAATTCAAAGTAAGGAGCAGCGAGGTTGGGATTGATGTTAATGGCGTCTTCCAATTCCCGAATGGCTTCATCACGCCTACCGACTAGAATCAAAGCGATGGCATAACCACGATGCGCATCCACATTCTTGGGATCAGCGTCTACTGCTGCCGCACCATAATCTAGGCCCTGCTGATAGCGGCCAATATCTGTGTAGGCACGCGCGAGTACCGCCAATAAGGGGGCAAAATTGTTATTTAGTTCGTAGCCTTTTAAGGCTACAGGAATGGCCGATTGGGAATCATCAAGCCAGACAAGTGCTTTAGCCTTAAGGGTGTAAGCTCGTACATCTTGGGGAGCTACTTCAATCGCATGATCGCCAATTTCCGATGCCAGTTGCGCATCCGATTTTGGCCTGTTTTGAGCATCGCTTGCAGCGCGATCCAGTTCAATGAGCGTGCGCCCATATTCAAATAAGTAATTGATGTTATCGGGTTCTTGCCTGACGGCCTGTGCATAAGCAACAGATGCTTCATCCATCTTTCCCTGTAGAAAGAAATCATAGCCTTGCGACGCCCACGTACTCGCAAATGCAGTAGCAGTAGGCGCTAACCCAACGGCATCAAGTGCAACAAGCTGCAATTTGCCAAACTGGGTACTCACAAAAACCAAAAAGGCACCTATCAACACGCCGTAAAAGAACAGGAAACGTCCTGTTATCCGGCTGCGACGACGATTACTGAAAAACGGTTGTGAATAATCCCGTTTAATTTGCATACTACATTCCTATAAAACAACACTCATCTCAAAAATAGCGGACTGGCTAAGTGGTGTCAAGGCGTAGCCAAGTGGGGGATTTTGGGTTTTGCCATCTACGGTGGAGCATAATTTGTTACGCTAAATGGAATTGGGCTACTTGTTTTTTGAGAACCGTCCTCCAAAATCGCGGTTGCAACAAGTTCATGATTACCCAATGCGAGAGGCCACCATATTACCCAAGGTGAGGCTTCTGATGTACCTATAATATTGCCATCTATACTATAGCTCACTGAGCGTGTGTTGGGTGGAACGGCCACCGTTAGCCGCAAGCGCTGGGTCTCAGCGGGCGTCAGTGGACTGATTTGAAATATCGTGTATGGATCCGGAGCAAGCAAGCGCAAATCATCGTTTTGATCAGTGATTTGTACAGCCACCTTCTGCGGGGGAATACGAATACCATTTCGAGCTGCCCAATCGCGTGCTTCTTGAGGTAGTACCAAGTAAACCTGTGATTGGCGGCGCTGAACTGGAGTAGATGCATCTGCTAAAAAACCTGTCTGCTTGTCAATCATAAACGTCTGATACAAATTGTCGTGTGTTGTTGGTACTGTTCCTTCTACAAAAACTTCTTCTTTTGTTAAGGGACAGGCTGGTGTTGGCAACAAGCCACTGGGCGTACAGACTTTCTGATGAACTATTCCAGCAGGCTCTGCAAAAGGCACTTCAGGTTGACCATTCAGCACATCACGTATAAACGCATTCCAAATGGGAGCCGCACCACTTACGCCAGTTACATTGACCATTGGTTTATTATCGGCATTCCCAACCCACACGCCTACAACCAGATTTGGCGTGTATCCCACAATCCAGTTATCACGGAAGTCCGTTGTTGTACCTGTTTTGGCTGCGGCAGGACGTCCAATATTTAAGGCACTATGCGTGCCAAAAGCTGGAATTCGTGCGCCATTGTCGCTAAGAATATCAGTTATGACGTATGCAACACGTGTGTCAATGACCTGATTCGATAATGCAGTCGGCTGCCATTGAAACAATACTTTCCCGTTATGATCGGCTACTTTAAGTATGAAAACTGGTTGAATCCGATAACCGCCGTTAGGGAATATGCTATAGGCTTGAGTCAAATCAAGCAGGCGCACTTCACCACCACCCAGCGTGATTGCCAAGTCAATATTACTGTTTTGTGCAAGTGTTTCGACACCCGCTTTTTTGAGCAATTCGACTAATGTTTGAAGTCCTATATGATCCAGCGTAACTACGGCCGGAATGTTGAATGAGGACGCCAAAGCTTCTCGAGCAGAAACGGGACCATGCTCGACCAAACCAAAATTAGCAGGTGTGTAACTTTGAAGCTTTCGGGTAATAAACGGCGTTTTAATATCTAGCAACATGGTTGCAGCCGTCCATGGGACAGGTTTGGAAGGATCGAAGGCGGCTGCATACGTAAATGGTTTCAATGCACTACCCGGCTGCCGAAGCGCAACTGCTGCGTTTACCGCACCGTCTATAGTCTCATCAAAATAGTTTGGGCTACCTAACATGGTCAGCACTTGACCAGTATAGGGATCCATGGCAACTAAAGCTGCGTTGTGAGCATCAGCGGGTACTTTCCCAGATACAACCGGATTATTCAATGAAGTGAGCTGTTGGCGCACAATGGCTTCAGCGCTGGTTTGCCAATTCAGATCAACTGTAGTTGTAACATCTAGACCACCACCAAAAAGTGCTTCAGGATAATCGCGCTGCAACTGCTTCCAAACAGCCATCACAAAATGGGGTGCTTTTATAGGAAATGGGCTCGATGCAAACTGAAGTGTATCTTGTTTGGCAAGAAGTTCGTCTTCAGGAGTTAAGTAATCGTTCTTTACCATCAACTCCAAAACTGAATCTCGTCGATCTTTTGCCGCTGGTAGGTTTGTCAGCGGGTCATAGGCTGCAGGAGCCTGTACTAAACCGATTAGTAGTGTGCATTCAGAAAGTGATAATTCAGTCGCAGACTTTCCAAAATATGCACGCGCAGCAGCTTCAATTCCGTAGGCAAGATTTCCGAAATAACTTTGGTTCAAATACAACGCTAGAACATCATCTTTGCTGTAAACATTTTGAAGGCGCAGCGCAAGTATCATTTCGCGCAACTTGCGTCGTAAAGTGCGTTCTGCACGTTGCTCAGGATCAAGGAGAAGGTTTCGGGCTACTTGTTGAGTAATAGTGCTACCACCAGCCAGCACTTCTCCTCCGCGAAAATCGATCCATAATGCGCGGAATATTCCAACGATGTCCACACCGGGGTGGTTATAGAAATTAGCATCCTCAGTTGCAATAACTGCTTGCACACAATGTTTTGGAATATCGGATAATTGGAGCGCGGTATTGCGTCCCCCTTCTACAGGTAGAATCTCATATAGCAACTGACCGTTACGGTCATATATGCGAGTCGATGGTAAGGCTAGACCAGCCTGCAATCGATCAATCGATGGAAGATCTGAAAACAACCAAGCATAGATTGAGATGCCGCCGATCAGCATGGCCATGAAAAAGACTAGAAGGAGTTTGCGACGTCTTGACAAGCGACGAAATGAGCGCAATGGCGCAAGGCTAGGTTTGATAAGATGGATCATATGAGCGCAGCAATGATAGGTAACTTATAGTGAAGCCGATCGTAAATACGCCAAGCGAATTAGCCAGTAAATCGCTTATGGACGGCGCGCGATGTAATACTCCAAATTGTCCTAGTTCGGTCAAGCCTCCCAGCAGCAATACGATAACCATTGAGATTAGAAGTGCACGTTCACGTCTGTATTTTAGGGCAAACACCCTATACAAGACAAAGGTAAAAACGCCGAACAAACCAGCATGGCCAAGCGCATCACCAACCTCAGTGCTACCAATGGTACTGGTCATCAAATGAACGAGCGGCACTCGATCAGACTGGGTAGTAAGAATAATCGCCAGCACACCCCATGCTAACAAAACAATTAGGCGGATTGGCGTAGAACCAAAACGTGTTTTCAAGAACGCTCCTCATCAATAGTTCTCTGTATGCTAGCAGGTTTTATACACTGCTGCCCAACGCCTACCCCACTCTTAAGCAGCGAAAAATAACAATTCCATCTCTTTTTAGGGATATCGCGATAGAGGGGCTTGCATTAACTGACAATCTTAGGAATAATCAGTACTGACTAGTCAGAATTGACTAATCAGAATCGAGTATATATGAACCGTGAGCTATTGCTACTGGGTCTTCTACGACATGAAAATATGCATGGTTATCAACTACATGAGTTTATCAACCGTAATATGTCATCGTGTGTTGACCTCAAAAAACCAACGGCCTATTATCTTTTAGAGAAGATGGCTGATGCGGGGTGGATCAACGAGATCCAAGAACAAGAAGGTAATCGGCCTACTCGCAACGTTTATCAACTTACCAATGAAGGAGAATCTGCATTTCAACAATTATTAAGAGACAATATTGGTACATATCACAGTCCTCAATTCGCTGACGACATCGGTTTAGCGTTCCTTGACACGCTCTCTCCGCCTGAAGCATTGGTGCTTCTAAATCGCCGTCGCGCTGCAATCTTGGATGCCCTTGCAAATACAAAATCCGTTCCTGAGCATACAGGAAGTTCCCAACTTGTGATTGAACACCTTAGCCACCATCTTGAATCAGAACTCCAGTGGTTGGACAAGGTGATATCTCGTATCGATGTGACTCATTCGTTAGCATAAAAAGGAAAGACAACATGCCTGCATTTCTCTTACAATTGCATTCTGGTGTACGCTGGTTAGTAGTACTGATTACGATTGTAGCTCTCGTGAAATTGATACTAGGACTCGTCCAAAAGCAATCTTACGATGCCCTTACTCAGCGAATCATGACCGCATTCAGTGGATTAACCTCACTCCAATGGCTCCTTGGAATCATATTAATGGTCGTGCTCGGCACTTTTAGCAGTGGTCAGATTTGGAGCCATGCCGGCACGATGACTATCGCGGTAGCAGTGTCACATCTCCACAATCGCTGGAAAAAATCGGAAGACTCTGTCCGTTATCGCATGAGCCTCATCGTGGTCATAGCCGTACTGGTACTGGTGATTGTCGGCGTAAGCCTGGTCAACGGTTGGCAATAAACCCATGACCACACCAACAGCAGTAACAGCAGACGAAAAGTTGGATTTCAAGAGAATACTTCCGATATTCGTAATCATCTTGGTTGATCTACTTGGCCTAACGATTATCATTCCACTCTTGCCACTTTATGCTGCTTCGTTTGGAGCAGACCCAGTGGTGATTGGTTTCTTGGGGACAGCGTATCCGTTGATGCAATTCATTGGCGCTCCCTTACTTGGGGGATTATCAGATCGGTTCGGGCGCAAACCTGTTTTGCTGGTAAGCCAAATTGGTACATTAATTGGCTTTCTGGTATTGGGGTTGGCCAATAACCTTATCATGATCTTCATCGCACGGGTGATTGATGGCCTGTCTGGTGCGAATATCGCCGCCGCACAAGCAGCAATTACGGATAGCACGAATGAAAAGACACGGGCTCAAGGCTTAGGGTTACTTGGAGCTGCATTCGGACTTGGTTTCATCATCGGGCCGATAATCGCGTTTGTTTCCCTGGGGCTAAGCCAGAACAATTACCATGTACCTGCGTTTGTTGCGGCAGCTTTTTCAGCAATATCGATTTTACTCACGGCATTTTGGTTCACGGAAACCTTACCAGTTGAGAAAAGAGGCGCCAAGAAGAAGGATGGGAACATTCTTGTTAATCTCAGCCGTGCCATTGGTAAGCCAGTTATCGGTACGCTGTTAGTTCTCATGTTCTGCCAGCAATTTATCTTTGGTGCATTTGAATACCTCATCGCGTTATTCAACCTGAACCGTTTAGGTATTAATGCCTCCGGCAATGCGATCATTTTCGTTTTTGTCGGGATCATTATTGTACTCGTACAAGGGAAATATATCGGACCATGGAGCAGAAAATATGGTGAACGCAAGTTAATCTTCGCTGGATTAATACTGCTGTCCACAGGACTTGTTCTAACTGCGCTCACACCATCACAGACCTTACCGGGTTACAGCAAAGAAGCAGTTATCAAGGAACTTTCTCAAAACAACTCGAGCACCTCAACTGCTGAACTCTCAGTTCCCCTGCCTGAGAATGGGAACAGTGGTTGGCTTGGCATAGTCTGGATCATGGTGGCAATGATCCCAACTTCCATAGGTGGAGGGTTGCTCTCGCCTAGTATCAATAGCCTCTTAACCAAAAACTCAGCAGGTGAAATAGGTAGTACGCTAGGTTTAAGCGCTGCGCTGGTAAGTGCTGCAAACGCAATCAATCCACTCGTTGGTGGTGGAGTATTTAAGCTACTAGGTTCTACCGCACCGTTTCTCATCGGTGGAGTACTGATGGGTGTCCTCTTTTTGGTAGCGCGTACCAAAATTGGCGTGGCTAATACTCAATCAACACCTATTCCTCAATAGAAAACGGCCTAATCTTTGGTCATTCCACAGAGAGGCCATGATCGTGCTCCTCTGTGGAATATCGAAATAGGACGGCAAAGCCCCCGGAAATAGCTATCTTAGGCAAGTGCTTTGGAATAAAACAGAGTATGAGTGTTTTGAACCTTGATCTGTAGCACGGTGTAAATACTAAATACAATGAAACCAAGAACCTAATTTAAAGTAACTATTTCTTCGCCCATCATTTGGGGATCAATTAACATGCCGTATTTGGATAGTGAACTCAGTGATGCACATTTGATTGAGCGTATTCGCGAAAATGATTTAGACGCACTTGGAAACTTATTCGACCGCTATTATGCCCAAGTATACCGTTCTGCAATCGTTATTACTCAAGACAATGCTGCTGCTGAAGACATCGCACAAGAATGTTTCCTAAAAATTCACCGTTATGCTCATCGCATTGATACTAATTTACCCCTTATTCCTTGGCTCTACCGTGTTACAGTTAATCTAAGCTATACATGGGTTACCCGACAAAAACGACGTTCCATTTCGCTTGAGGGACTCGTTGATCGACTCATCAGTCCTAATTGGCTATCACCCGATCACCTCGCAGAGCATAATGAAACACAACGCCAAGTTCGAGATGCAATCGGGGAGTTAAACCTGAACCAACGGGTAGTTGTCGCATTGCATTATCTCAGTGGGCTTAGTCTAGAAGAAATCGCTGATGTTCTGGACTGTCCATTGGGCACTGTAAAAAGCCGTTTACACTACGCCCGTGAAAATCTTCGCCATCAACTCGAACCTACTCAAATCCCCGGTGAGGTCGCACATGAATTTGCACGATAGAGATTTTGATCAGATGATTTCCTCTCGGCTTAATGTAGAAATTCCATTGAGCAAACAGAATAGGCAAGCAGCATGGGAAAACATTCGGGCCAAAGTAGACCAACAGGCACAAAATCAACCATTCGAAAATGAGATTTTGGCATTCATGTCACCAACCAGTACCAGTGAAAGTGTACATAAGCAATTATGGCACTGGTTAAAATATATCCTGTCTAAGGAAGATAGTTATCATAAAGCACATGCCCATTCGATTCACTTCTATAAGTCTCAATTACGCTATAGTAGCGAACTAACGCTGCACAACTTAGAGTTAATACGACATCGTTGGACATATGCTGTATAAATGAGTACAAAAGTACCCCTTAAATCTTAATTCATTATCCAGTTTAGACACCTATCCGAAGCGATGAAGTGCAGTATAATTAATGTTGCAGCCAATTCGGAAAGGAGTGGAGGCGATCAACAGGTCATCAGCAATCTGAATTTGACCTCAACGCCTATTTAATATGCCCTCTCTGCCACGCGTTATTACAGTAGACCCTACACGGAATATATCCCGGATTATTCGGAGTGCTGCAGATTTACTAGGCATCGGCATCATTCAGATTGATGCGCCCAGTGGAATCGATGCACTTGAAGAACTACGACACGGCAATGCCAATTTAGTCATTACCAGTTGGGAACTGGATGACGAAATGCAGGGTCTTATTCTGGCACTTGAAGTAAAGCAAATCGCGCCACAGACTGGCGTTATTATCCTTGCCAATGAAAGTGACCCAGAAACAGTTGAAGAAGAAACAGATGGAGAATCACCATTTGTGTACTTGCGCCGTCCTGTGGATATTCAGCAATTATTACGAGTCTTCGTTGCTGGCTTAAATAATGAGAATATTATTGAAGCTGCCAGACCGGTAACAGGAAACGCAACACCAGTCATAGATCATGGTCCACTTCCGCCGCTCAACTTACAAAATGCGCGAACGATCATTAAGCAAATGCTGGTCGATGTGGGTGCAATGGCAATTATCCTCTCGGCGCGTAATGGTGAGGTATTGCTAGAAGACGGTGCACCGGGATACCTTAACCGTGAATTATTGACAAAAGCGCTCATTCCCACCGTCATGACCACAATTGAAATGTCGCCCCTCGTCGGTGGGCAAGCACAGACCATTCATTTCTATGACGGTGATGATAAGGATGTTTTTGTTCTTTCTGTTGGCTTGCATCACTTTATGTGCGTTGTGTATGACGGTCAGGCAGGAAGTCGGCAATTTGGCAGCATCACACGTTACGGACGGCGTGCAGTACAAGACCTCATTGCTTTGCTTGGCGCTTCAGCATTCCTCATTCAACAACCAGATGCTCCTAAGGTTGCGGTCGCCAGCAGTCATGCGGCTAGCAATAAACGCAAGCCAGTAACCAAAGAAGTGGAAAAGGTTGAGCTTGAATTAGTGGTGAAGCCGGAAATTCCAGCTGAAGAACCTGAACAAGTCAAGCTCGCCCCCATTCAAAATTTCGATCTAGGTTTATTCGATCAGTTAGGCAATATGGATACTGGTGCAGGCGAAGACATATTTGACCTCGACCATATGGCTGAAATGGTCAACACCGGGTCAGGTCGCAAGGAAATCTCCTTCGACGAAGCAATTGAACTAGGCGTTTTACCGAACCTAGAAGGCGATGGGAAAAAGTAATTTCGATTGACTTTAATGCAAAAGCGGTTGGCTAAACCCCAACCGCTTTTCTATTGTGGGAGTAACAATTACAAAACCCTTAAAGCTATCGCGTCCTATATGTCCAGTATAATGGATTTAGGAACACGAACATCGTCAGAGAAGAGGATAAGGTTGTGAGCAAACAAACCCGTTCGGCTGGTCGAGAAAAAGATCCTTTGATCGGTCGTCTTGTAGGCGACTATCGGCTTGATGCGTTGATGGCAACGGGGGGAATGGCTCGCATTTATCGCGGGGAAGATACGAAACTCGGTAGACCAGCTGCTATCAAGGTTCTAGCTCATGACGATGCAAGCGACGATGATACATTGACAAAGCGTTTTCAACGCGAAGCACGTGAACTCGCAAAGCTTGAGCATCCTAATATCATCACAATCTATCAATATGGTGAGTTAGATGGCCTTTATTTCATAGCCATGAAACTTATCAAGGGGCGTGATCTTGCCCAAGAATTCAAGCGCCTCAAAAGCGATGGGCAAGCTATGGAAGTCAAACGAGTTGTACGCATCTTAATGCAAGTTGCGGCTGCCCTCGACTATGCTCACGCACATGGTGTTATTCACCGTGATGTAAAACCTTCCAATATACTTTTAACAGATGACGACAGTGCAATCCTAACAGACTTCGGCTTAGTTATGCAGTCGTCTACGCAAACTACGTTGGGCACAGCATTTGGAACACCGCGCTATATCGCGCCCGAACAAGCTACAGCATCTCACAAAGCGCTTGCCCAAAGTGACATATATTCGTTAGGTGTAGTGCTATATGAATTACTCACGGGTGAGCCTCCGTTCACAGGCGACACACCGATGGAAATCGCACTCAGCCACATTAGTGACCCTCCCCCGCCTCCGCGAACTAAAAACCCTAAGATTCCGGTAGCAGTAGAGCATGAAATACTGAAGTCGCTCGACAAAGAACCGGAAAATCGACATCGGAATGCTGTCGAATTCATTAATGCTGTACAGATGGGTTATGGAATTGACACGTTAGACTTACCCCCTATCTCAACGATGACAACCCGTCCACAGGATATTGCATCCAAAACAGGACCGGCGAAAAACAAGAGCGAACAATCATCCAAGTCAGGCGGGCAAGGTGGTAGCAGAAAGTTTATTTTTGCTGGCATATTAGTGCTCATTATCGTTGGCATTGTGGGTTTCGTCCTTTCGTCGAATCAGGGGGGTACAATACAAGGCGTCCCCATCACACTCTATTACAATGAATCTACTTTCACGTTCTTTAATGCTAGTGATGGTGACATCAATTTACAGAAGGCAGACTTTGTACGTGGTGTGCCCGGCACAAATGATGATTACAGTGGAGACCGCGTACCGGGGGATATTGTAGGTAGCAAGAAATGCTTTCGCATCATCTTACAAGGTGATCAAACTAAAGCCCCTCCAGAATGTGGATCAGGCACCCCAAAAAGTGAGCAACTGAGCAATGCTCTACGCTTCTTCTGGCGTCAAGAAACTGAAGATGGCAACGTGACGAAATCATTCGAAGTACGTTACAATGGCAGCGTCATCGCCCGATGCAATACGATTGCACGTGGTGGTAACGATGAATGCCGATTTACGTGGCCTATGCCCAAATAATTGGTGTTCGGCTAGTCATCGAAGATTCATAGAATAGGCATCAATTATGTTGGGAAAACCACTCGTTTCTACCGCATGGTTATACGACCACTTGAACGATTCAAACATGCGCATTGTCGACATTCGTGGGCATGTTCTACCGGCTAACGCTCCGACACCTCACTACTATAATCATCGCGCGGATTATGATGTTTCACATATTCCCGGTGCAGTTTTCATCGACTGGGTAAAGGAAATAACAGATCCAGCAGACCCACGACACGCACAAATCGCCAAACCGGATCGATACGCTGAAGTCATGAGTCGGAACGGGATTGATAAAGACACACTGGTCATCGCTTACGATGATGCGGGTGGTATGTTTGCGGCGCGTCTGTGGTGGTCGCTCAACTATTACGGGCACAATAATGTGGCGATATTAGACGGTGGTTGGACTAAATGGGTAGCTGAAAATCGACCTACTACTTCTGATATTCCTACAATTTCACCGAAATCATTCGTGGCTCAACCTAATCCGGTGCTTCATCGCAATGCAGAACAGGTGATTAAGTCATTAGGTACAACAACCAAATTAATGGATATGCGCTCGGAAGAAGAGTTCCGAGGTGATTATGCACGGGCGGTTCGTGCAGGTCATATTCCCGGTGCAGTCAACCAACGGCGTAATAATTTGGTCAACGCAGATGGCACCATGCTCTCACCTGATC
This sequence comes from Aggregatilineales bacterium, assembly GCA_044227005.1. Lineage (GTDB taxonomy): Bacteria > Chloroflexota > Anaerolineae > Aggregatilineales > Phototrophicaceae > CFX2. The sequence continues at coordinate 98,123 of JBGAFZ010000008.1, read as the reverse complement.
AACTGCTCAAAAAATTTGAAGCCATTGGCATTAGTGAAACTACTCCGGAAGTAATTGTCTATTGCAACGGTGGCGTGTCTGCGAGTTACGGACTTTTGGCGCTACAGGTAGCAGGACTCAACAACGGCGCAGTCTATGACGGCTCATGGAAAGAATGGGGCAACGACGAGACCAAGCCGATTGAACGTTAGGATTGCGAAGAGCCATTTCCTAAAGCACTACTTATGGTCGGTATGGATAACTGCCGAAACATATCGGCCATTTGCTCAGCGGTGTAGTTAGACTCTTGCTTGAGCCACCAGCTAATCAATGAAATCATTGCACCAGCCAGATAATTCGCTAAAACTTCGAGCGGGACGGACGGCTGGCGATCTCCAACTAAGACATCAATACGCTCACGCAAACTACCAGCCAAATATTCACGAATACCATTCACGATAGCGGCTGTTCCCTGTTGGCTGAGCAACGTCACGCGATAGAGATCACGATACTCGAAAGCATGTTGGAACGGAACCATCCGCATGGTCATATCACCGGCAGGTACTTCCGCGTTTGGTGGCGTAATGCGGGATTTCAGATCATCAAACATCTCGCGCAAACTGGTCATCAAAAGTTGGTCTTTACCATTCTTGAAGTGCAGGTAAAAGGTTGCCCGTCCCAAGTTAGCACGGTCTGTAATGTCCTGTACGGTCACAGCATCATAGCCCTTTTCAAGAATTAGGGCGATTAAGGCATCGCGCAACAGACGGCGGGTGCGAGGTCCGCGACGATCCGGTCGTTTGGTCATTTCGGGTATACCCAAGAAGTTCTATACATTTGTCTGATAGTATACACTAAAGATAGATACCGCGTTTCTACTTCATGATTTTGAACACACTACGTTGTAGTCCACGATCCGATGACCACGGTGCGTAGGGAGCCATCACTAATTCGCACAAAGCCAACAGGACAGTATCGTAGTTGACACGCCAACCGGCGAAATCTTTCCATGCCTGATCACGATCCGGTTTAATAGGGACACCGACCTCTGCGAGTTGATTGAGAGCATCTTCAAATTCCTCACGGGAGATGCTGATGTAATCACGATAGTCCGAATCGGATTTATAGGGGATATGAAAGAAATCCGCAATATGGCGCAGCGCCACAAAACCAGCACGTATACACAGTTGAGATTCCGGTGTTTGGGGCACATCCACAGCAGCATTCAATAATGAAGCGGCGTCCATAACCGCGCCAGCAGCGGTAATCCAAGACCTATCCGGCTGAGGTGAGCGGAATAAGTTCAGAGCAAAAAGAGAGGTATGACTCTCCTCAATCTGGGCGAACCAGACTTCCCACGCGCTCCACAATTCTTTGAGAGATTCTAGGCCACGGATACGATAGGCACGAGATAGGAGTTGGACAGCGGATGGAGGCGAATCGGCACGTACCTCTAGCAAAGTTACCAATGTTTCACGGGTGGAGAAAGCGGAATACATGGTGGGCAAGTAGGAGATCAAGATAGCGATCAGTCCCAAACCGATGGTTGACTCAGTGAATTCAAGGATGGTAGCGATAAAAGATAAGCCGTTAGGCTGGATAGACTCGATCGTAAAAAAGCCCAAGGTGTATAAAGATGACCCACTGATTTTAAAGGATTCGTAAAGTGTCCCCTGCCCCATCGCAAAAAACATCATGGTGTAGCCGATCAGAATCATAAATAACCAGACTACGGGCAAGATGAGCAAGGAAACGGGTGCGAACAGCGCCATGATACGATCTTGTTCAGCGTAGGACCTGGCACGCTTAGCCAGCGCACGATATATGTTGGACATGCGGCGAAACACAAATCGAGTCAGCGCAACGTTATCACCACGCGGCAACACAAAGCTCCGGATGGCAGACATTACCGTCCAAGCAGAGAGATATGCACCCGCAACAAACAATAGTATCCGTAACAGGATTACGAGCAAATCCAGCATATATGACCTTCTCGATGCATACGATTTATGGAGTCTGTAATTATAACGATCCAAACTGTAATGGTGCTACTGCACTTTCGGGCAGCGAGCGAAACCGCTATCATCTGCGGATCAGGAGGATCTATTATGCAAACGATCATTTTCTACGATGACCTCACATGGCCTGAGGTGGTCGATTTACCCCGCACGATTCCATTTGTGCTGCCTCTGGGCGACGGTTATAACCTTCAAAGTATCGCTGACCAAATGGAGACCGATCAATTTTGTATGATGCCTGCGCTCCCCTATGGATGGGAAACGAGTGTAGCGCCTGTTTCATCAGGCATGTTACGACGTGTGATCAGCGGTATCTTTACAGGGTTGATTGAGCAAGGATTTACCGAGCTGTATGTGATCCATGATGGGCAGGAAGACTGCTCGACCAACCTGATCAAACAGATTACGATTCCGCGGAGTATGGCCTCTGACCCACAAGGGCTGGTTGCAGACCAACAACGTGTGATTTTGATTCCATGTGGACATACGGAGCAACACGGTTATCATCTGCCGTTGAGTACAGACACGATCATTATCGGGGCAATCGCGGATGGGACGGTACAAGCTATTCCAGATTTGGCCGAAACACTACCTACGTTACCTTACGGCGTTAGTATGTACAGAGACTCCTTCGCGGGAACACTCAACATGGGGGGGCGCGTGTTCGAGGACTTCCTGCTAGAAGTGATTGATGGGCTGGTGGAACGTGGCGCTGACCGGTTTTACCTCATGAGTGGACACGGCGGTAATGGATCATTCTTGCACAATGTGGTGAAGTACGCGGGTGACCATCATCATCATATTTTTGCGGCGACCACATGGTTACATACATCGGGTCATTTGGGCGCACCGGCGTTGGAAAAATACCGACACTCGGCGATTGGCGGCATGGGACACGCATGTGAATTGGAGACGGCATACCTGCTCCACTTGAGGCCGGAACTGTGCAAGATGGAGCGGGTGGTTGATGAACCCAATTTCATTAGTACCCCGAATTACTACATGGACTGGATCGAAGGCGGCGCGTTGATTATGTCCGCGACATGGGAAGATGATACGTTGACCGGTGCATATGGAAGCGGAAGCGTGGCAACGGCTGAAAACGGTGAACGCTGGTTACAGGTCGCCATCGAAGAAAAGGTGGCCCATGTACAAGAAATCCATGAGCAAGCCAGACGACGACTCGAGCGACGTGCAGAACAGGCCGCTAACGGTTTGACGCCTCAAAGTGTGCTCCAACAACAACCGTGGCGTGCATAATTGCGAACCATTTTGTGTCGGCGGTGTCGTCGTCGTCGGCGGCGTCAGAATAGGGTTCAAGGTTAAAGGGTGAAGGTCGAAAGTAGTCATCAGATACCAGCAAAAAGGTTCGGTTGGCAATATTGGCAGTCCACAGGACACTTCGTAGTCGGATTCTTCAGATTCGGAATCCGTTTTAGTGCAGGTTCCGAAGATTCATGGTTAACATGCGTTGGGATGAGAGAGTTTGCGAGTGGGGTTTGACAGCGTCAAACCCGTACATGGTACCCACAACTATGATTGTGCTGGCAAACCCGTACATGGTGCCCACAACTATGATTGTGCTGGCAAACCCGTACATAAACGGACACGGCATGCCGTGTCCCTACGACCCTATAGATATGATAGTCGATGTGGAGGGCGAAGTGGTGACCATTTGGAAAACCATTTTGTCACTCTTATGGGGTGGTGGCACTAACGGTTTTGAGGGAGCAGATAACAACGAAAGGTTGAAGGATGGTTAGGGAACGGTTTGGCAACAAACCTGAATTAAACCTAATGCATAATATCGCGTGGCAGTATCGGATCATCCAAGCAGATTTTACACTTTGTTTACAGATTATTCGGCGCGATCTATTGACCCAGATTTTGATTTGGCGTATCGTAATTATGTACACGGTGTCCATAATTGTAAAAAGTGTAGGTTAGCGTGAACGCAAAACAGAAACTCCCACCCGGCCCCAAAGGGTTGCCCTTCATCGGTAGTTTGCAGGATCTGCGAAAGAACCGGATTGGCTTCTTGACCAATAACCAGCGAACGTATGGCGACATTGTTCATTTCAACGTAGGACCACGCCATATATATCAACTGAACCATCCTGATTATGTGCAGTATGTTCTGGTGAAGCATCCGGAAAAATTCCAGAAGACACCCGCGCTCAAACGAGCAGCAAAGGATTCAATCGGGCAAGGGTTGTTAACGAGTGATGGTGAACTACATAAACGTCAACGCAGACTGGTGCAACCAGCCTTTCACCATAAGCGTATCGCGGCATATGCAGATACGATGGTTGAATATACGAGCGACATGGTTGACGGATGGCAGAATGGGAAGCAAGTCGGCATCTTGAACGAGATGATGCATTTGACTATGCGCATCGTGGCGAAAACGTTATTTGACACGGATGTGACGCAGGAGGCTGATCATATCGGAGCGGCGATCAGCGTAGGAATCGAGGCTACTGTTGACCGGATTTCGCGCCCATTTCAACTGATGGAGAAGCTGCCAACAGCGACTAATCGTAAGCGACGGGATGCGCTGAAGGTAATAGACGAGACGATTCGCGGTTTCATTGACGAGCGCCGAAATTCTGAGGATGACAAAGGCGATTTGCTGTCGATGCTTTTGATGGCGGTTGATGAGCAAGACGGCGGACAAATGACTAACAAGCAAGTTAAAGACGAGGCGATGACGCTGTTTATCGCAGGGCATGAAACGACGGCTAACGCGCTGGCATGGACTTTCTATTTATTGGGTCAACATCCAGAAATTGAACACAGGCTGGCACAAGAAATCATGTCCACGCTTGACGGTCGCAAGCCGACATTGGCAGACCTCGCGAAGCTACCCTATCTGGAAATGGTGGTGAAGGAATCAATGCGGTTGTATCCACCAGCATGGACGACCTCACGCGAGGCACAAGTCGATTTTGAAGTCGGTGGTTATACCATTCCAAAAGGCAGCACGATCATGACTAGTATGTATGTACTGCATCATGATCCACGCTTTTGGGATGATCCGGAAACCTTCAAACCGGAACGATTCTCCACGGCGAACGAGGAAAGTATCTCTAAATATGCGTATTTCCCGTTTGGCGGTGGGCCACGCGTGTGCATCGGCAACCAGTTTGCGATGATGGAAGCGCAGTTGGTATTGGCAACCATCTTGCAACGCTATTCGTTGTCGTTGATTCCCAACCAGAATATTCAGTTGAACCCATTGGTGACATTGCGACCAGAGCCGGATATTCAAATGCGGATATTGGAGAGGGAAATAGGCGCGGTCATCCCGCATCCGGCTAAAGCGCGGATGCTACAAGAGGGACAAGCGCACTAAAGGCGCTTCAATACAAATTACGATGGCAAATGGATATAACAGGTTTGCATCGCAAAAGACCCCAAAATGCGATGCAAGCCGTGTATAGCAAGTTCGAAGTCTCTGAATATGTCCCCTATTGATACGCCCATAACAAAAACCAGAGGATTCTAGATGTCGCCTTCGCCCAGTTTGTGTTTAACGATTTGGGCTTCGGGGGTGAGCGATACAATCCAATCAGCCATTAGGCCAACTGCTTTTTGGAGGGCGGGAGTTGAACGCGGATAGCCTAAGGTACTGACCTTGAGGGTGTACTCATTGGGATTTTCGCGCGGCGAGATCACCAAGGCAATGTGTTGATCGAGGGTTTCTTCGTGGATATAGACTTCAAACAAGAGCACGTTGCGACCACGATAACCATGCAAGAAACGGATAATGGTCTCGCCAAACTTATGCTCGGCACCCTCAAAGCGGGTCAAAATGTCATCGAGAGACATCGGTGTGTTAAATACAACATGGGTCATTTCACCCTCCTTGATGACCGGCACATCGGGCGCGGGTACTTGATTGCGGCGATAAGCAAAGTAATAACAGGCGCGACCTTCGCGCTGGGCACGGCCTTCGTACTTGGTGACTACCCTACCCGGCATCTCATTCGCCCAATCGGTGGGTAAGGTATTATCCAAACCGGGTGTTTGGCGAAGAAGCTCGGCGCTCATCTCGGCGTATTCGATAATATCGGTAGCTAAGTAGAGCATAGCGCCAGGTTTCAAGCGACTGACCAAGACATCGAGTGTGTCGCGTTGAATGAGGCGGCGGTGACCATGCCGTTTTTTGAACCACGGATCAGGGAAATTGATGTGTACTTCACTAATGCTTTCGGGAACAAAGCAGTGGTGTAAGGCGGTTTCGGCCATCGATTGGATGACGCGAACATTGGTCAGCCGTTTACGTTCAATCGCACGCTCGGCAGCTACCAAACACTGGTTAGCAATTTCCAAACCGATCACATTGGCATCCGGCTTGGTACGGGCGAGATGTTGGAGAAAACCGCCATAGCCAAACCCAATTTCGAGTACTAGAGGACGATCCGCACCAAATAGCGCCGTCCAATCTGTCGGCCACGGCAGGCGTATACTGCTCAGTTTTTGCATAATGGGTCTTTATATGTGGAAAAGAGCGGAGGAGGTGGGATTTGAACCCACGAAGGTGTTACCCTTACCCGCGTTCCAGGCGAGCGCCTTAGGCCACTAGGCTACCCCTCCTTAAAATGACTGAAAAGATTATAACAGCAAGAGAATCCTTTATCCAGATAGTTTTCGCAGCAGTTTTGGACCAGAACCGGATGCGGACTGTGGGCGGCTTAACTTTTCCAAGAAGGTTGTAATCTGCCAGACGAAAACATCAGGCGTTTCAAGCTGCGGCATATGACCACATTCGCTAATGTCGGTCAGGCTGGAACCCGGAATGCTGGACTTGATGGCTTCGCGATCAGCGGGAGGCGTAAAGGTATCCTCGACACCCCAAAGGATGAGCGTGGGAACTAGAGGCGTGCGTTCGGCAGGGATGCCACTGGTGACCAATAGTTGCAGGGTACGACCAAAAGCGGGTGCGGCTGCTTTCGCGGCGGCCAAGTATTCACTCGTCAGGACTGACTTAATGTGGATGTGGCGTTGCAAAGCAGTTGGATTGGTCGCCATCCGGCCAAGCTGGGCAAAAATCAGCGATGATAGGCCGGGGATTTTTTCGAACATTTTGAAAATGGGCGGATAATCAGGCACGCCACCACCATTGATGAGAATTACGGCAGGTGCATATTTGGGATTAGAGGCTGCAAACAAACGGACTAATAAAGCTCCGAGTGAATTGCCGACCAGCACAACCTGTTCAAGTTTTTGGGTGTCAATGAAGGCTTTGATCCAATGGAGCAAGACATCAGTGCGTTTGTTGGGGAGCGGTTGACTACTACCAAAGCCGGGAAGATCAGGCGCGAGAACGTGGAAGGTTTCACCTAGTAGCGGGAGAACCGGTTCCCAATGCAATTTGGCATCCCCCATGCCACCATGAATCAAAAGTAAGGTACGGGGCTGCCCTTGTCCAGCTTCCCAATAATGCACATTTAAGCCGTCAACCAGAATGGTCTTTTCTTGTACCGTCATCGTACAGTCCCATCGGTGCTATCGATAAAGCCGTGCTGTGCTAACCACGTTTCGAGCTGCTCGATGCTGCCTTCAGTAATCATCGAACCGCGATTGATCCCGCGTGGGCTTGCTCCGACTGGTAGCGGCGAAGGCGGTTCAATGGGGAGGATTTGACCGGATTCAGCCACAATTAAGGTCGGAACAGAGAGAAAACCTGTCCATTCCTGAACACGGCGGCGAGCATCCATGTCTTTGTCTATGAATACTTCTTGATATGGGAGGGCATGATCGTTTAGAACGCGCTTTGCCACCGTAATGAAGGGGCAGCCTGTGGTTCGCGAGTACATTACCAGTTGTTTAGTCATCCACTCGATCCTGTTGGTGTTAGGGTTGTTTCGATTGTTGGGAGCGCCTGTTGATTGGGTTCAAGGAAGCATAACACACCATCGGTTATCCCCTTGGCCATTTCATCCTGTTTGTTGGTCAAAACGTCACGATCTGCAAGCATAAATCCAAGTTCAAGGATAGCTGCCGGTGTCAACGGATGAATTTCGCGGAAGGTGTGATAATCGCTCATATCGAGAGTCACACCAGGGCGACGAACAAGCTCGGTGGCTTGGGCATAATAACGCGCGACACATTCGACTAATCCATCATCCTGACCTAAACCACTACGGGCGGCCGCACGGGCAATCAGGTAGCCAGTTACAACCTCACCGAAATTCTTGCAGGTGTTCGCATGAATTGAAACGAGCGCCGCCGCTTGATAGCCTTCCAAGCGGGAGTCAAATTCATCCAATAAGTCTACTGAGTAACCCCGATCTCGCAAATTTCGTACAACTTTTTGCGCTACGGCAAACGTAATGGAGGCTTCGGTCAATCCATCAGGGCAGACCGCACCGGGATCAGGTGGAACCTGTGGGCCGCGATGACCGGAGACAATGCCGATCCGACGTAACCAATTTGGCGTGGGGATTACGGTGGGAACGGTGGTGGCCTGCCCTGTGGCCTGCGCCACACTCAACCGTGATTTGACCTGTTCGTTAATGAACTGAGTGGGTGTAGACCATGTGAAAATGGTCGCCATCAAAGCAGCAGCAATGGTGATGACAATGGTGGAGCGAATGATGCCGCCCATAACACCGACTGTTTGGCGACGACGACGCGACTGACGCTTCTTCACACGCTGGATGCGCTGCGCTTCCATGGCGGAGTCGTATTTGCGCTGCGTTTCGGGTGTAACAGGAGTAGTAGGCGATTGTTCAGTTGTCGCACGAGGGTCTTTGATGACGGGATTCGTGTTGGTCTGCTTTATAGGGCGAGCGGCTTCGGCCTTGGCTGCGGCGCGGCGCATAATCTCCATAAAGGCAACCGAAGCCGGAATCTCACCTTCTGCTTGCGGCTGATCAGGAGTCTGGGGGGTGTTGTCGTCAGGGAAATGCGATTCGTCAGACATAGAGTGTTCTCAGCCGAGCTATTACGATGGATATGCGCATGTTTAACTGGTCAATGTTTCCGATTATATAGCCAATCACGGGATAGACATAGCTTCAGGGTTTGACCTCATAAACTTCAGCGCCATCACTGTTAAAAACACGCTGAAGATAGGGCGCATCAGCCACGGAGGACTGCATCTTAATGAGGTCAGTAAAGGGTGCGCGCCAGCGAAACATGGTGTCGATGCTGGCGGGATTATTCACCAGTTGAGGCACGATGACGTACTTGATGCCGGCGCTTCGTAGCAGATCAGCATTAGCGGGATTAGCGGGGTCATCCCAAAATACCCGTAGGCGATCCTGCTCCGCAAGGCTGGCCTCATTGTTATGGAAAAATGGCTGCCAGCGGTAATAGACTGTGTCGCGTTCGGCGATCACCGGAACCCAATCACTTTCGTGCGAATTATCCTTTTGGGTACCGGGGAAATTCAATATACGGGCGTCGGTGGGGGTGTTGTGTTTGATCCATTCCATCGCCTGCACATCAGCGGCAGAAGAGAAGGTGCCAAAAAATCCGATGCGGCCTTTGCTGAAGGCTAGTAACTGCGGACTTAAAGCAATCGCTACTAGGACGAGTATGATTCCACCTGTTAACAGGCCGTAAGACCAGCGCGGGGATAGAGTCGCAGTTCGTGTGGCGGCAAAGCGTTCCCATAACCAGAATAGGCCGATGCCACCCAAGATGGCAAAGGGGATGATCGGGCCGTGCCACGCAATACTAAAGGGATAATCATAGCGCAGTAGTGGCGCGATCAAGTTGGGGACGAGGCGTTCCAGTATACCGAGTGATGAGAATTCAACGATGAGTACCAGCCAACCTAAAGCCAAAATGACCGATTGGCTCCGATTACGAAGGCCGACAATTGCACCTATGATAGCAACGGGGATAATCCAGACACCGTGATACAAGAGCAAAACACGCAGATTGGCAATATCTCGGGTGAAGGGTGAGGTGATATTGCTACCAAGAAGGTCTTTGATGCTCCAGAGCCACGGGGAAATTGCAATGAGGGCAATCAGCGGCATACCCACTGCTAGCACCAACCACATCCGGAAAGTCGGGCGGGGCCGACCAAACCACATAGTAATGAGCCACGGCAGATAACCCAACATTAAGATGATGGTGGTATCGGGGTGAGAAAGTACCAATGCACCGAGCATCAAGCCACCGCCAACCGCATCGGCAGCAGTAGGATGTTTTTGAAAGCGGATCACGAGAACAAGAAATGCCTGCGCGAATACTAAGCCAAGCAGTGTGGTGTAGTGCGAATCCATGAACGCGGTGAGTAAACCGATACCGGCAAGCATGGCTAAGACCATCGCGCGACCCAAGCGCTTATCACGAATTTCCGATCCCATGTCGTAAGCAAGCCAGATGTTGAGTACGGCCAACACAGCGCCCACACTAATTTGAACGCTGTGCATACCTTGATTCAATTGATGGCTGAGATAAGCAATCAAGACTGAGAAGCCGGGGGAGTACAAATAACTCACTTCGGGATGCCAAGGGGCTAAGGTTTGAAAACCGCCGCCTAAACGCGCCATCAAGCCTAGATAACCGAAACCCTGCGCATCTGTATCCAATGGAACGGGCAAGATTAATACGGGAGCAATAAAGATGAGGGCTACAAACAAGAAGAACAAGAGATCACGAGGGCCGGGCCAGCCTTGATCGGCATCGGCGAGCGATTCGCCTTTGGCTTCGGCACGTTTTTGCCCATAGGATAAGGTGCCAAACAAGAAGATGCTGGTCATGAGAGCGAAGAGCAGATAATCAATGACGAGGGTATCCCAACCGAAGAGGGTCGACCAAAAGATAGCGCCACCCATCACAAGACCAAGTGCCAAAGCAGCCATGAGGCCAATGCGCGGTTGGGAACTCGGCCACGCGGGAGCCAACATCGCGCCTGCGCCAAAGACGATGGCACCAAAGATGAATACGACAAATAGGGGCATACATTTCCTGCTATGATTATGAGATATTTGATGATACAACCACTGAACAACTCAGGTAGTATAGTGGTTGGGGAAAGTATAATCCATGCTACAGCAACAATCACACTTGTCTGAAAACAACATGACAAATTGCAGGGTTTTGTAACGGAATTGTGCAACCTTTTACAAGAGCGTAACGTACAAGCTCATTATCCGTTACAATAAATATCTACTTACGTATTTGAGAAGCAACTATGCAGATGGCTCCCTCAATCCCTACTTCGCAGATCGTCGGCCTGTCTGAGACAGAGGTTTCTGCGCGTCGCGAACGCGGGCAAGGGAACACTGTTCAATTTCAGAGCAGCCGAACATACGCGGACATCATCCGAGCCAACGTTTTCACATTCATTAACCTCGTGCTTTTTGGCATTGGCGCAGTGTTGGTGCTATTGGGTTTATACAGCGACGCATTTGCATCGGTCGGTATCGCTTTCTGGAATACGGTTATTGGTATCGTCCAAGAACTACGGGCCAAAAGAGCGCTCGATAAAATCGCCCTGCTCACTCGCCCTATGGCAACTGTGTTACGCGAAGGTCAAGCCGTCACAGTCGATCCGAGCTTGATCGTCGTCGGGGATATATTGTATGTGAAAGCCGGTGACCAAATCGTCGTGGACGGTAAAGTGGTCAGCGACAATCGCGTGGATGTGGATGAGTCACTGCTCACTGGCGAGTCAGATTTGATCGCTAAGCATAATGGCGATCAAGTGTTTTCGGGTACATTCTGCGTGAACGGTAGTGCGTACTATGAAGCACAAATGGTGGGCGAACAAAGCGTCGCTAGCAAGCTAACCGCAGGCGCACGGGCGTATCGAGCCGAAAAAACCCCGCTGCAAGTAGACGTAGACTTTATCGTCCAACTGCTGGTGATGATTACAATGTTGATCGGTACATTGTTTGGACTGGCGGCACTGGTCACCAGCCAACCCTTAACGGAAACTGCCCGAATCGCAGCGGTCATTACGGGGCTGATTCCAAACGGTCTGTTCTTCATGACGGCGATTGCTTACGGCATGGGCGCAGTACGGATGGCGGGACAGGGTGCGTTGATTCAACATGCTAACGCGGTTGAGTCGATGAGCAACGTCAATGTGTTGTGTTTAGACAAAACGGGTACGTTAACGGCTAACCGCATCAATCTGGTTGAGACGGTTCCGTATGGGATTAGCGATGCTGAATTCAGACGATTACTGGGCGTATTTGCCGCGAGTGCGAGTACCGGAAATCGCACATCGGATGCACTACACGAAGCACTTAATGGAGACAAGCAACCTTTAGTCGAGGAAGTGGGATTTTCATCAGAGCGCAAATGGAGCGCAATCGCGTTTGATACAGATGCGATTAAAGGCGTGTATGTGCTGGGTGCACCAGAAATGCTCCGGCCTAACCTGAAAGTTGGTACCAGCGTTGACAATCAACTGGCGGAATGGGAAGAACAAGGGCTGCGGGTGCTGCTGTTTGCCAACTATCACGCTGTTGTGGCACTGCATAATGCTGACGAAGACCCTATACTGCCAAAAGATTTGATGGCGTTGGGCGCAATCGCGTTCAGTGATGAACTACGACCGGAAGCTGAAGCGACACTCAAACAGTTTGCAGAGAACGGCATTCAGCTCAAGATTATTTCCGGTGACAATCCAAACACCGTCGCGGCATTGGCGAAGCAAGCTGGATTAGATGGCACCATTAATGTGGTTTCAGGTCTTGATCTGGAACATATGAACCCGATCCAATTTGCTGAGGCGGCGGAACGTTCAACGATTTTCGGACGGATTACGCCACAACAGAAAGAACGACTGGTGGGTGCGCTACGGGCAAGCGGGCATTATGTGGCGATGATCGGTGACGGGGTTAACGATGTGCTATCACTCAAGCGCGCACAAATTGGGATCGCCATGCAAAGCGGCAGCCAAGCTACGCGAGGTGTAGCCGATATCGTTTTGCTTAACGACTCGTTTGCAGCCCTGCCCTCGGCATTTAACGAGGGACAGCGAATCGTGATGGGAATGCTGGATATTATCCGGCTGTTTTTGTCACGGGTGATCTACCAAACTCTGATCATCGTGGCGATTGCGATTATCGGGCTAGGCTTCCCAATTACCCCCGTACATCAATCCCTACTGTCGTTGATTACGGTAGGACTACCTACGCTGGGGTTGGCGGCATGGTCGCATCCGGGCAAACCACCACGCGGCACGCTGCGAACGGTGCTGCGCTTTGTTATTCCGGCGGGCATTTCTCTGGCGACAGTCGGGGTCGCGATTTACATTATCTATTTTGTGGCAACGTTCACCAATAGCGCGGGAACGAATGTGTTCAACATCAAGAGTTTGACTCATGAGCAAGTGGTGATGTTGGAAACCGCACGCGGTGAAACGATTACCGCGATCATCGATACAGCGCAACAAGAAGCGTTGGCCGTTTCGAGAACAATCCTAACCACTGTCACTACGCTGGCGGGACTGGTGTTGATTGTATTCGTTGAACCGCCCACACAATTTTGGGCAGGCGGCGATGAGTACAGTGGGGACTGGCGCCCAACCATCGTAGCGATTGGGCTAGCCATTCTTTATGTCATCACCTTACTTGTGCCGAGTCTGCGAGAGACTTTTGAGCTTACCGAATTACACCGACGCGATTGGGTTATCATATTCAGCGTCGTCGCCATGTGGACTATGATTCAACGGTTAATGTGGCGCGCCAAAGTGTTCGATAAGCTGCTGCGGCTGACCTAATCGACTGTTTTAGCGCAACCCTTCACATTCCAACACTTTCATGGCGGCATTGTGACCGGGTACGCCACTGACACAGCCACCACGTAACGCGCCTGATCCACAAATAAACAGGTTGGGATAAGGGGTTTCGACACCCCACGTTCCGACCTGCTCGGAATCGTCGGCAAAGGGCCATGTCAAATTATTGTGGAAGATATTGCCCTGCGGCAAACCGAGTTCGGATTCCAGATCGAGCGGGGATTTGGCTTCGATACAGGGTTTACCATCGGCATCGACAGCCAAGCAATCCTCAAGCGGATCTTCTAAATAAGCATCAATGGCTTTGACGTAGCTTTGCAGAACCTTTTCGCGAGTCGATGCGTTATCCGCGTGGAAGGCTTGGGCACGCATATCAAGGCCAAAGAGCGTGATGGTGTGATAGCCAGCGGCACGCAGTTCAGGCGATAGGGTTGAGGGATCGGTCATGGTTTGGCAGTACATTTCGCCCGGTGGTTGGTCAGGTATAAGTCCCCGCATGGCTTGATCGTAACTGGTTTGCATAGCGGCATAGCCTTCATCCATATGGAAGGTGCCATTAAAGGCTTGTTCAGGAGTATAGCCTTTGGCCTTGAGGCGCGGAAGTCGCTTGAGCAGCATATTGATTTTAAAAACAGCCCCTTCGTCAATATGTGAGGTGATGGGACTCTCTACCAACAGTTTGCTGAGGACACTGGGGGCTACATTTGAGAGCACATATTTGGCCTGTATGGTGTGGGTTTGACCGTCTTGCTGATATTCAACAGCGCTATCCGTACCGAGGTGAATGTGCTGAACCGCAGCGAATGTTTCAATGTGAACGCCTGCTAATCTAGCGCTGCGTTCGAGTGCAGCGGTAATTGAACCCATGCCACCGATGACGACCTGCCATTCACCTGTGCCTTGCCCGATGATGTGGTAGAGGTAGGTGCGGTTTTGAAGCAGTGAAGGGTCGTGCGGATGGGTAAGGATGCCTATTTTGGCATTGGTAAACGCTAATCCACGTACACGGTCATCATGCAGGATACGTTCAAGGCCAATACCGAGGGGTTCTTCGACGAGCATTTTCCACGATTCTTGTGCGTCGGCATCGGTAAATTGGGACTGCATTTCGGAACGTGATTGCAACGGATGTAGGAGCGTCGGCCAGACTTTTTGGGCGAAGACTTCCATCAGGTGGTTAAAGCGTTGATAGGCTAGGTATTCGCTATTGTTGCCTGTCAATTGGCGGAAAGACTCGACTGTAGCGCCTTGATCGTCATTGCTGACGAGCAACGCCATATGCTGACCATTGCGAACGGTGGGGGTGAAGGACGCAACCGAACGACGGCGACTTTCAAATTTGAGGCCAAGATCAGCCGTGATTTTGGTGGGGAATAAGCTGAGTAAGTAAGAATAGCGCGAGAGTTTGGCATCCACACCTTTGAAGACCTGAACGGTTTGAACAGCACCACCGATTTGTGGTTGGCGTTCAAGCACCAAGACCGAGAGGCCTGCCTGAGCCAAGTAGGTGGCTGACACGAGGCCATTATGACCACCACCCACAATCACGACATCATATTTGGATTGAATTATTGCCATGCGGTTGACCTTATTAGATGTGAAGTAATGGGCAGATTGTACACGATGGCGAAATAGACTGGCGAGCTACATTGATCATGGAAATAAAAAGAGCGCCGAAGCGCCCTTTCTTGAACTTTCAAATTGGGGTTAATGCGAGACGGTGAATGGGACTTCGTAAGGGGCTTGGAGGAAGCCACCGCCGTTATCGACAATGACCAAGCGCATCCGGTAGCTACCTGCAACCAAGCCGGGTACATAAAGATTCTCTAGCTGGCCGTTGACCACATTTTCAGTGTGGGTAGAACCGATGGTCGTCCAGTCTGCCAAACCACCACCGATGACTTCTATTTTGTAGAACTTGCCCTGATCGGCAGTGAATTGTACCGTGCCGAAGATGGCAGTTTCGCCCGTCAAGACCTGCCCCGGCGAGGGCGAAGTGATAATAGCAGTGGTGACCACAGGGCCATAGCCACTGCCCCCTCCGCCCTGTAGTAAATCGGGTGTACAGGTGATGGTTGGGAGGAAGGCTAGGCCGTTGTTACGGGCGTAGTTTTCGGCAGAGACAGCATCATCGGGAACAGGCGGCGGGGCGATGAACAACTGCGCCTGTGCGCCAGCCGCTGACGGGGCGAGATCATTAGGGACCTGACAATAGAGCGGCGTAGGTGGCGGTTGCTGACCCGGTTGCACTTGAAATTGGATCAAGCTGGCAATTTCCGGCGCAATACGGAAGGCCAATACCTGGAAGACACCGGGGGATACTTCAGTCAATTGGACACCGTTGGGTTGCTGTTGGGCGGGTTGTGGCGCGGCGGGATAAACCAGATTGCCTTCAGCATCAGGGATACCTGCGGGGCCATCCAAGAACCATTCGTTGATTCGAGCGCAATCAGACGCGGGTTCACGCAGACGACGAACATCACAAATTTCGCGGCGGGACAATCCACCGGGGGATTGCTGTTGGTCGGGCTGTAACTGACCGTTGACGGCAAAATCCTTGCTAAGAAGCGATTGGTTACTGTAAATGGTGTTGATGACACTGTTCCAGATCGGAGCGGCACCGGTCAAACCAGATGAGTTGACCATCGCATCACCGTTGCTGTTACCGACCCAAACTCCAATCGCCACGTTGCGGGTGTATCCAACTGTCCAGTTGTCTTTGACATCGTTGGTGGTACCCGTTTTGACGGATGCTCTCAAGTCACCCGTATTCAAGGGGCTGTTGGCGCCCATTGCTGTGCTGCGAGCACCATTATCCGCGAGAATGTCGCTGATGACGAAGGCGATACGGGGATCAACAGCTTGCTTGCCATAGGCGGGTTTATTGACCGTTTTGTCAGTCGGGACGCCAGTGGTACAACCGTTTTCGTAGTTGTAGATGATGTTGTCGCTGCTATCCAGTACGCAGAGGATAGCCGTAGTGGGTACATAAGAGCCTTGATTGGCGAAAACCGAATAACCGTTGGTCAGGTCGAGGAGCGAGACTTCACCACCACCTAAGGTCAGTGAAAGACCGTACTTGCTGGCATCATCACCGAGCGAATCGACACCGAAACGCTTCATTAAGCCGAGCAGATATGGCACCCCATAACGGCGAAGAGTCTGAACGGCAGGGATGTTATAACTGTTGGCAAGGGCGTAGCGCATAATCATCGGGCCGTGGAAAACGCCGTCGTAATTGCGCGGGGTGTAGGGAGCTTGCCCATCAATACCTATCTTAGTCGGCACATCCCAGATGACATCACCGGGGGTCATGCCATTTTCCATGGCACCGGAGTAGTTGAAGGGTTTCATGGTACTGCCGGGTTGACGCAGTGACACCGCGACATTCACACGACCATCAATGGCATCGTTGTTATAATCCACGCTACCGACCATCGCCAAAATTTCACCCGTTAAGGGCTTCAGGACAACGACTGACGCGTTGGTCACTTGATTGGCAGCCAAGGTGGCAACTTGATTACGGGCGGCCTCTTGAGCAGCGTTATTGATGTCGAGGTCGAGGGTGGTATAGACCTTGAAACCACCGCGCGCTACATCTTTGGGAGCGTAACCAATCTCCCCCATGAGCTTCTCGAACTGGCCTTCAGCGTAAACGGTGAAATGCGGTGCTTCAAGCGAAATATTACGCGGGACATAGTTCAAACCTTGAGCCAGAGCATCATTGGCTTGTGCTTGCGTGACTTTGCCTAAAGCAACCATACGATCCAAAACCAAGCGCCAACGGGCTTCAACTTTATCCTGTACGGCAGGATCGTTATTCAGGGGGTCAAGATCAGCCGGAGCCTGTGGTAAACCTGCTAAGAGTGCGGCCTCGCCCAAGGTGAGTTCATTGGCATGTTTACCAAAGAGGGTTTGGGCGGCGGCTTCAGCACCATAAGCCAAATTGCCGTAGTAGATTTCATTCAAGTAGAGTTCAAGGATTTGCTCTTTGCTCATTTGTCCGGTGAGTGCTAAGGCAAGCCCAATTTCATCAAGCTTGCGTTGAACACTGCGTTCGGCACGATATTCGGTATCAAAGAGTACGCCGCGTACCAACTGCTGGGTGATAGTGCTACCACCGGTTGAACCCTGCTTCAGTCCGGCATATTGCAAAAATGCACGCAATGTCGATTGGACATCAATGCCGGGGTTGCTGAAAAAGCTATCATCTTCAATGGAAACGGTGGCATCAATGAGTGTCTTGGGGAAATCGGTGTATTTGAGTTTGGTACGGCGGCCTTCGCCAAAGGCTTCGTACAACTGGCGACCGTTGCGGTCAAGATAGAAGGTACTTTGGAACTGTTTGTAGTTGTTGATCTCGGATACGCGTTGGGTGAGTTGCTGCTGAACACGCGAGGCGTATGCACCACCAATCGCCAGCGTGAGAAGAGTCAAACCGCCACAAAAAATAACGAAAAATCCAATAATTAAACCAATGCAACCACGCGAACAGCCTAAACAACCGCGCTTACGGGCATTCTGACGGCGCTGAAGGGGTTGGGACGGCACATTTCCCATTTGGGGTGCAGGCGGGATATTTGCTGGCGGTTGTGGATACGGTTGTTGATACTGAGGGTTACCTTGCTGGGCATAATTACGATGCGCAGGTGGCGGTTCGTGCGGCATGGTGTTATCCAAGCGAACGGCTTTATGCTGCATGGTATTGCCCACATCCGATTGATTGGGACGGGTATTAAAGTCAGGATTCGGGTCTAGTCCACCGCTACCCTGCAATGTTTTCTTGGGATCGGGCACGCCGGGTTCGCGCATAATGGGCATGGTGGGCATGTTGCGCGCGTCCATCGGATTGGATGCGTTCCACATGGGTTTGGGATCTACAGGCGCATCCGGTTGGGTAGCATCAATATCATCACTGAAGGGAAGATGAAACGGAACATCATCATCCTGTGGTTGTTCGTTCGGCACTTCATCTGGCAGGCGGGAATCGCGTTCGTCAGGCATTCAAAACTCCCCGGTACGGGCTGTTAACCGTGGTCAATATATCGCATAGGCCATTATCAGATTTACAGATGGGTTCGCATCGCTGCGTTCTATCACTATAATAGCAGAACATGGTCAACGGAGTACGGCGCGAACCTGACGACAAGGGGGCGGTTGTGTGCCGTTGGGCAAGCGTAGGTTGGTACTGGTCACCCCATAAATGACCGGAATAGGCTATACTGAAATTATCAACAAATCGATCATGATTGTAATAGGATAACCTGACTATTCTTGCGATGGAACGCGTATGACTCGTATGATAATCGAACCTGACCAACCTCAATTCATCCCCTACCCAACTGGTATTCTACGGATCGCGCTACGGATTCCGCTAACATTGTACCGATTGGGGTTAGGTGATTTCCTGAATATCCTGCGGCTAATGGTACTGACGACACGTGGCCGCAAATCAGGGCAACCTCGCCATGTGGCAGTCGAATACAGACGACATGGCAGCAAAATTTATGTCATTTCGGGCTGGAAAGAACGCCCAAATTGGTACCAGAATTTATTGACCGATCCATTGGTGACGATTCAATTGGGTCGGCATGTCTTCAGCGCGATGGCTGACCGCGTGACTGATCCAGCGGAAGCATCACGGGCGATTAACCTGTTTCGGCGAGATGCACCGGCGCGATATGATGCCGTACTCGGACGATTGGTAGACGACGAAATCACCGGAATGAAGTTACCGGATGTTTCGCCGCAATTCACGGTGGTACGGTTGGATATGATTGCAGACGAACCACTGCTTCCGGGGCTGGCTATGGATCGTGTTTGGATGTGGCCGGTGGCGATGGTCGGATTTGGGCTGCTGGTTGCAGTGCTTCGCCCTTTACGCAATAGGCATCAGGAGGGGGTATAAGATGCCCGATAGTGCTGATCAAACTCAACTCCAGCAACAAGTACGTCAGGCATTACAGCAGGTGCGCCAAGCCCTTCAACACGAAGATTACGAACAGGCTATCAACGGATTATTACAGTCAACTGAGTTGGCACGCGCTTTAAATGATCCGGCGGCTGAAGGTCGTCATCTCGGTAATCTGGCGCTGATCTATTATCGTACCAAGCAATCTGACCTCGCATTGCAATGCTTTGAACAAGCACTTGCCCTCGCCCGCGCTGAGAATGATCGCCTGACCGAAGATGGCATCCTCGGCAACATGGGCAATATTATGCGCGAACTCGGTCATCATGACGAGGCGATCAGCTATTTGAATCAAGCACTGTTGATCGCGCAGGAGATTGGTGACACAAGAGGACGGGGTATATGGTTGTCAAACCTCGGACTGGTTTACGATGATCTTCAGCGATTTGAAGAAGCGATTGATGTGCACCGTGAATCCGTTAATGTGGCAAGGCTGATGCGCGACCAGCGCAGTCTTGTTTCGCGATTGGGCAACCAAGGGAATTCACATCTGGCGTTTAACCAGCACACCGAAGCCATCAAATGTTTTCATGAGGTTGTATCGCTCTATAAATCGCTAGGCAATTCAGCGGAGGCCGCACTGCGCTTAGGGATTATCGGCAATATTTACAATGATTTGGGGCGCAACGCTGGCACAGACTTTGAAGCCCGATTCTATTACGAACTGGCGCGGGACACGTACATCGAGACACTCAAACTGGCGCAAGAAGTCGGTGATAAAGTGGCGGAAGGTGACCTACACACGAGCTTAGGTGCTGTATATGGCAACATGGGTGATTATGAGCAAGCCGTCCAGCAATTCACGGCAGCACATCAGATTTTCGCGGAATTAGCTCTTAACGATCGCTTGCCGTATGTTGAAGAATATCTACGGTTGGCACAAAACTTACTGACAAAGGTGCAATAAATGCGCATACTTTTAACCGGTGGTGCGGGTGATCTTGGGTATACCCTCTCGAAACAACTTATCGCACAAGGCGACACCCCCGTTCGACTAGATGTGCGTCCGCCAGCCGATAACAATGGAATTTATGTGGCGGGTTCGATCCTTGATCGTGCTTTATTGGCTGAGGTCATGAAGGATATTGACTGTGTAGTACACATCGCCGCATGGCACGGTGTCCATGAATTCCGCCGCGAAAAAGATGTGTACGACTTCTGGGATCTGAATGTTACCGGCACATTTTATGTATTTGAAGCCGCCGCACAAGCCGGTATCAAGCAGGTGGTCTATATTTCCAGCACAAGCATCGACGAGCGCGATGGTGTGTACGGGCATACCAAGGTGCTGGGTGAGGAAATCGCGCGGACTTATGCCGCCCGCCACAAGATGAATGTGATTACACTGCGACCACGGGCATTCATCCCCTATTGGAACCATGTGGTTTACAACTCATATGTGGAATGGGCGAAATGGTTCTGGGGTGGCGCGGTACACATCAATGATGTGACCCAAGCAACATTGCAGAGTATCAACCTGCTCAAGAAGCAACCAACATTGGATGAGAATATTGTTTTGCCGATAGACGGCGCATATGACTACACGGATGCTGATTTAGCGGCGTGGGATAATGATGGGGCAGGCAGCACCTTCCGTAAATACTATCCAGAACATTACGAAATGGTGCTGCGCTACGGATTCGATCCGGCTCAGAGGCCGGAGAAACTTGATATGCAGGTTACACAAGAGTGGCTCGGTTATACTCCAACCTACAGCCTGCGTAACTTATTGCAGGAATTGGCACAATACGGCGAAGGCGGACCACCAGCACCGTAATAGCTCAATCTAGATCGTCAAAATCGTCATCATCCATATCAACGTCATCTGTTTCGGCACCGCCCATCAAGCGATCTAGAAAGGCTTCATCATTTTCATAGCCGAGGGCATCGGCTAGATAATTGAACTCGCAAACGATGGTTTCAAACAGATAGTTCTCCTCATAAGCATCCGGCGGGTAATAGGAGATCATCGCTTCATAAACCTGCTTCAAATCCACGTAACGCCGTTCCAGAAAGGCCAGATGCTCTGGTGTAAGTGGTTGTCGTCCCATGCTGCTCCTCCTGTGAACATTTTTTACGATTAATAACTACCGGGTACAGCACGCCAACCGCCGCTGAGGCCGCCATTATCGGTAATTAAGACAAAAATCATACCGCGCTGTGGCAAATATACCATCTGTCCACGTTCAAAAATTTGGGCGGTGGATTGTCCACCGGACTCATCCGTCATCGCCCAACCGAGGGCGCGTACTTCAGCAAAGGTGCGCCAGACTTTACCAAAACCGCGAACCGGTTCTTTGAGTCCGGCGGGTGGTGTTTCCCCACCACTGGCGGGGTCAACAGCCGCGTTGTAGGTATCGTCATAGCGCTGGAAACGCCCTGAGCTAAACAGTGCGTAAATAGCTTGCGGCGGCCCCGCCATCCATATCATCTCACCCATTTGATAGGTTTGTGATGCACTGGCAAATGAGATTACACCTAAAGCACAGCCCATCTGCGAAGCAAGAACTGGGTCACTGTTGTAGACGACTGCGAATCCACCACTGGGTGGTGCAGAACACACTGGCACAACGGGCGGCGCTGTAGCCACGATAACACCGGGAACCGATGTGGCAACGACGGGCAGTAAATTGGACGGTAAAACAGTCGCATTGGCTGCTAAAGCAACAAGTGCCATCAAGCCTTCATTGTCCTCGGTCGGAAACGGTGTATCACTGGGCATAGGTGTATTGGTCACCGTTGGCGTTGGCGTATCTGTAATGGTCGCGCTGGGTGTGACCGTGGGCGTGTTGGATACGAGAACAGTCGCAGTAGGCATACTGGTTTGTGTCTCGGTCGGACTGGCGGTTAGGGTCACAGTCGCGGTCACATCCAAAGTAGCGGTCAAGGTTGGCAAGGCTGCTACCGTTGGCAATTGACCTACCGTGTTTGGTTGGTTGCCAGTACAATCCACCAGTATCAATGCCAAGAGTATAATGCTGACCCGACGAATGCCAATGCGTATCATACCGATTCCTCGCTCCACTCCAACTCATCTCTGCCCCGACTGCGTCCAAAAGTAACGCCTTTTAGGTACTATATGGGAAGCAATCCAATCTGGACTATTAGCCAACTACATTGGGTGGATCACACCATTTTAATATGTTAGCGCTATTATAGTGCAAAAGAATCAGGATGAACGGATTACTTAAGCCACAAGGGAGCAACTTCGATGTCGGAACAGCGTCTTACATTTGTCCACCTCAGTGATACACACATTCACCCTGATGCCGAATACGGCAAACATCATACTCCACATGGCACCCAAACGGGTGCAAAAGCATTGGTCAACGCGGTCAATGCACTGCCGTTTGGCGTGGACTTCGTGCTTCATACTGGCGATGTGGTTTATGACCCTGTACCAGAAGCTTATGCGACCGCCCGTGAAATCTTTAGCCAACTCAAGTATCCGGTTTATTATTTGTCGGGCAATCATGACTCCGGTCAAGCATTACAGCGCGTGTTAGTTGGACGCACTGAGATCCTCACACCTTTCAATTACACATTCGATGTTAATGGATTTCAAATAGTGTGTCTGGATAGTAATGGACCGGCTGAACCACCCCGTGGGAATGTGATTGCTGAACAACTCGAATGGCTGGACTCGGTTTGTTCAGCTCCGGATGATCGCCCGTTGGTGGTGGCTGTGCATCATAATGTGTTACCGGTTGGTTCGCCGTGGTTAGATGACTATATGCGGATTACTAACGGGGTTGATCTGCACCAAATTTTGTTGAAGGCGAAGGCTCGTTTGCGGGGAGTGTTCTTCGGGCATGTGCATCAAAATATCGAGATGTACCAAGATGGCATCCTTTACAGTAGTGCACTTAGCAGTTGGAACCAATTCAACTCATGGGTCGGCTTGGAAGAAACGGTAACAGACAGAGAAAACGCTGGCTTTAGTGTGGTGAGCATGACCGGAAACCAGACGTTCATCCGACGGTGGGGTTTCACGGTGGAGTAAATTAGCACAGGGCAGCAGCAGTTTGGCTCGGTTTTTCATCAAGCGCCCATCCTATGCAACTTCGGGAAGCTATGCTATTGTTGCCCGCATTCCGTTACAAAATACATGGATTAATTGAGCAAATGGCTATCGATTACGTCATTGAATACAAGTGTTATCCCAAGCAAGAACTCACCACAGAAGGCATCCTTGAGCGAATTAAGGGACGTGCCCGTGCTGAAGCAGTGATTAAGTTGTTCCGCGAGAATGGGGATAACCGACCCGTGCCGGAAATCGGCTTCGAGTTAGAACGAACAAGCGCGAATGGGGAGTCCGAAACGAAAGTCGTCATGATACAGACGCTACTCGATCAGTCGGATGAGTTACTACCATATGAGCATTACTGCGCGGGTTGTCCTGCCAATAATACTGGCAGGCCATTTGGTTGCATTGGTCAGGTAGAGTATCCGATTTCAGGTAAGGCAGAATTGTGGCAGTTAAACCAATTGCCCGTTCCTACTGAGACATTACCGTGGATGCTGTTGCGCCAAGGTTTGCAGGAATTCAAAGCGGCGGGGCAAGCAGTCAATTCGATGCGTGATGAGGGACAGCCATTCTTTCAAGAAAAAGGCGTGCTGGTGCGACAATTAGGCGAATATGTCGTCAACACCAATCAGTTATTCGAGATGTTGTTTTTGTTGGGGCACATCAAACCGTCATATGGGGCGACGCTGCTCATGTTTTTCAATGTGATTCGCCGTGACATGAATGCTGACCAGATTATGTCACTGACGCCTTCACCGGAAGATGTCACGGAACTCTATCCGATGCAATTGAAACCGGATGAGGGTGATGATGCCAGCATCACACAATTCAAACAATTCTTCCGCGCTTTGTATCTGGCGTGGGCACTCAATGTACGGTTGTTATTAGACGTCTGAGGTTCGAGGCAGCGAAGCAATCAGCTTAGCGGCTGTTTCGCGCACATCCGCATTGGTATCACGCTGGCTGATGTAGCGTACCAATTCAAATATTCGTTCGTAACACATGTAGATACTTAACCCTTGCAAGGCAATTTTGCGCGTACCAGGGTTGGGATTGCGAAGGACTTCTTCGGCTAATGCGGTGACGTTAAATCGGTCATGTGATGCCATGATAGACCTTATTTATGACTATCGAGTGTGGCCGAGTTTAGCGATTGTCGATAATTGACAGCCTTTACTATATCACATGTTCGACAATACAGTATCAAGCATATACAAAAGTACTAATGATTCTAATGTGGGCTATAACGCTGCATGGCCGCCTGTAACAAATCATGTGGAAGCGAATAGGCGGTACGTCCTTTGTAGCCGACAGTAGTGGTAGCCGCAACCAGCGCATTGATGACAGCCTCTTCGACTGCCTCAGCGACACCATCAAAAAGCCAATTCATGTGCGGATAAGGTAGCATCTGTACGCTATAGGGTGCGTCCAGATGATTTGGGATGACATTACCCGTGGAGCATGCGAGGAAAAGATCACCACTGCCATTGTGTCCTACGCAACCTGTACGAGCTAAGCCAACGGTTACACGCTGTGCCAAACGACGGCACTGCCCCGGCAATAGCGGCGCATCAGTTGCCAGAATTACGATAATCGAGCCGGGTTGCTGTGGATCATCCCAACCGGAGGGAATGAGGCTCGTGGGTATTTCACGACCTACAGGCACACCATCCACACGAAAAAGCGAACGATCGCCATGATTGGCTTGCACCAGTGCTCCAATGGTGTAGCGTCCACTAGGAGTATCAACAAGACGTGAGGCCGTGCCAATACCGCCCTTAAAATCGTAGCAGATCATTCCAGTACCACCGCCGACACAACCTTCTTGTACAAGGCCGCTGCGAGCATTGTGTAAGGCAGAGAGCACATGTTCAGGTTGAACATGGAAAGCGTTAATGTCATTCAGCCAACCGTCGTAAGTTTCGGCAACCAGCGGCATGACCCATTCGTGCGCACCGAATTCTTCAACGGAATAGCGCACAATCGTGTCCCGCACGATGCCAACTTGATGGGTGTTGGTGATGGCGATAGGCGTCGTGAGTAGACCAGATTCGTCAATCCAATGAGTACCTGTAAAATCGCCATTCCCGTTGAGCACATGAAATCCAGCAAAACAATGATGATCCCATATCGGTTCTTCGCGCGGCAAGACAACGGTCACGCCAGTACGAGCGATGCGTGGCTCATCGGCAATAATTGTGGCATGACCAACACGTACTCCTGCTACATCGGTGATTGCGTTATATGTTCCAGTAGGCAGGACACCAATGTTAATGCCCAGATCACGTAAGCGTGGTTGTGTCATGATGGTTTAATTCCTTGTAAGCAAGTCACGGGTTACTACAAGAGTATGTACTGATGATCATTGTAATATAGAATGACAATCGGTGTTCCGGGCGCTGGCGGACGTTTGCCTTTGAGATCGTTGCGTTGGGCGCGATCGGTTTTGGTCAGGCGGCGGCTAGATTGAGGTGACTGGAATGCATACTCGACCCTCAGCGACAGATCGCCGTCACTATCGGTCGAATGGGTGCTTTCAAGAATTTCGCCACGCAGCATTTTGCCATTACGCTCCAAGAATTTATGCAGGCGATGTTGACGCACGCCAAAATAGATCACAGTCCAAACGATTCCGTTCCACACCAACACAAACACGAGTATCCCCGTTGGAGGGTTGTTTGTACCCGCGACTTTCGCGAGTTGCGGGTTGGATGGCACATAAACAATTGGAACACTTAACCCAGACTCGGCAGCATTGTAGGTATACCAATCTACACGCTGTTCACGCGCATACTCACGATCGTTGTGGTTATAGCGGAACGATACATAATAATTGTCGCTATCGTCACCGGAAGATATACGTCGATCCGTATATTGCGCGGTAATAGTCACGCCACGCTGACTAATCATGAACCATTCGTAGGTTTCTTTAAAAACGCCCGCCAAAACGAACAATCCGATGCCAACAAAAAAGCTCATGAACAACACCAGACAGCCTGTTCCAGCAAAACTGCTGCGGCTTAAGACATTACTCTTTCCGTGCACAAAGTCGCGATGGGAGGGGTTTAATAAGAAAAGATCTTCATCGCTTTCAATGGAAGCGGGATACTTTTGGTGCAATTCTTTGCGTGCCGCTCCACAGTTTGGGCATATTTGCGTATCGGTGATTTGTGAACCACAAAAACTACATGTCCATAGGTCAGGGCCATCGGTTTCAAGCGTGTCTTGTGGACTTGGTGACACGTCTACAAGAAAAGGCCGTTGAGCATCTTTGATACGCTGTTTTGTGAGCAGGTTTTGGGCGAGATCACGAACAGTTTTATCGCGATCCTTTTGGATAACCCGTTCCAATACCTCAGTGATAATCGGAGTATCGTAGTGGCGCAGTTCCAACAAGGCTTCTTTGCGAAGATCAGGGTTCGTATCTTTGAGGGCTACCAAGCCTAGTTCTTTGATACGCGTGGCATCTTGCTGATTCATATCCATGCCTTTGGTAATTAGCGTGTCTATCTTGATTCTATGCGAGAAGACATCGCTTTCCCCTTAAGCCTATTTTAACCTTTCTTAATATCAGACATCACGTAGCGCGAGGTTCTCTGATGATGTATGGGGCAAGCTAGCATCATGCCCCATACATTAACACATTTTAGCCAATCGGCGTGCGGCACGAGATATTGGGGAGATCAATGCGCTGCCCACCTGAAGCAGTCACATTTCCACCACCACCATAGAAATTGCTGTATGTATTCGAACCTGACCACGGCGGTACGGAACGAGGATCGACAATTTCCAATGAGTAAATTTCGATGGCAACACCGGTCGAACCGGGGGGTACATTTTGATAAGACACGGTTACCTGATCAGTACCCGGTCCACATTGCCAACTGGCACTAAAGGGCGGCGGTGCGGCCTCTCGCGGCACGGTCACGGTTTGTGATGTACAAGCAACTTGACCGTCAACCAAAGCCTCGACAAACCACGACATCTGGAATTGAATACCCGCGCCATACAAATCATAGCCAATATTGGTATTGGTCGTTTCAGCAGCACCATAGTTGACAACGTTCAGACGATAGCTGGTTGCGCCGGGAGCAGGATCCCAATAGAAGGTATTGGCACCAAAAGCGAGACCATCCAAGGGAGAGGTTGCTTTGAAATTTGTACAATCCGCTTTTCCACCCGTAGTGTTAGGTGTGGTTGAGGTCGGTACCGGCGTGGGACGGGGCGCGAGCGGCGTCACTTTATCAGGAACATTCACCTCATAATTCAAAGCATCCGGTGGAATGTCTTCGAGCACCTGTAACTTTTTAAGATCATCTTTAGGAATGGGCAATACGGGGCCAAACTTACCGTTTACATCGCCGTTATCATCAAGAGGGGCTTCGGTCATATAGCCAGCAGGTATCACTGCGTTACCCACTCGACCGGAGCCGTCAATCGTGGCAATCCTCAACTTTTTCTTGTCGGTTGTTTGGAACACCAAAGTCGATCCTAACTGCACGTCCACCCCATTGGCAGTGATTTCAATTTTGACATTTTTGGGACCTTGCACCAGCAAGAGTGAAGGCGCATCTTCACAGGTCAAGCCAGTAACATCGGTTTTCAGGCGAAAGGCTTGCATGGGGGTTTGCGGGACACCCGTCACAACGGGTAAGGTAGTAATGTCAGAAGTACTCGTAACCAAACTCTTGTTAATCCAGCCCACAACCGTGTCGCTATAGGCAACACGTAGCCATTCGCCATCAGCGCTTAAACCATCAGCTGTTAACTCGGTTCCAGAAGGCGCACCACCGACAACATTGGCGTTGCGTGTTGGACCACTACGGACGTTGGCAGAGGTAGTCACTTTAACGGTGATGGGTTGAGTAACGGGTTGGCTATCCGGTGGCGGCACGACATTTTCCATCTGCGCGTTACCCAATAGAATGAAGCGTACAGCTTGACCGGGGAGCGAGTCGGGGATGTTTGCCTGCACACTCATGACTGCTACGCCCCACTCATTTAATTGGGTATCAAGTGGTGCAGTGGTTAGCGAAGCAACCGTACTCAATACTGCTTGATCGGACGGCTTGGTGAAGAAATCATCGGCAACTGCTTCGGAAAAGGTGGCACCAACTTTGTTATAGCCATAACAGGCGGTGTTACGAGTCAAGCCACCACAATTCGTTCCAATGGATTGCAAGGCTTGTTGAACCAAAGCCGGACAAGTCCCACCGTTTGTGTCTTGAGTTACGCCGCGTTGGGTACTAAATGCTAAAGCAGTAACTGTTAAAAATAGGCATAAAATCGTTACAAAACGTCGTTGCATGATTGCACCTACCAACTAAAAAGGGCGCACATTGTCTGTGCGCCCCACTGTACAGTTGTTTTTCTGCTTCCGCAACTTTAATCAGATAGCTATGGCTACCAACTACGTTATTTTCATTCTCCGAATCCACAATCCAAGTAAGGGAGCCCAACAGCCGCACCAGAGGGATGTGCCACAACAGCACCTCCAAACACGGCGAAGAATTGCGAGACTACCGGTACACTCACACTGCCGGAACTTGAAGACACTGGAACCGTAAATGGGGGGGCAGGTGATGGTTCTGCGCCAAATGAATCGAAGTTAATAAGCACTTCAGTAGTCCCCGGAGGCAGTGCACTAAAGTTCACGGTGAACTCGGCCGATCCGCAAGTCCAAAAAGCGCTAAAACCGGGAACCGGAGTCACTGGCTTAGGCGCCCATTCGCGAGGAATGGTCACCGGGGCAGTGCTACAGACGACAACCCCCTTGTACAAGGCATCCACTGACCACGTCAACTGCGGGTTGAAACCAGCACTTGATATATCAAAGCTTGTATTGGTCGTCGGTGCATCAACATCCTTTGAACCAGCACCCTGGACATTCACACGGTAGCTGGTCGCACCGGGGGCTGCATCCCAATAAAAGGTATTCATGCCGTAGTTAAGGCCATCCAAGGGTGAAGTTGCCTTGAACGGCTTGCAATTCACGAAAGTGGTACTTCCTGTGCCATTATTGCCGGACGGGACATTGGTTGGTTGAACAATGACATCATTGGGAACATCTATCGGATAATTGAGAATATCTGTCGGGATCAGTTCCAACCACTGAAGTTCGTCTAGCTCCTCTTGCGTAAGTGGTCGCGGAGGTTCCGGATTCCCAACAATGGTTTTACCATCTTCGCTCAGTTGGACGGTGGTGACGTAACCAATTGGGACAATAACACCGTTAATTTTGGCCTGACCATGAATGGTAATGACCTGCATTTTATTGCCTTCGATCATCCGTAAAGCAATCGTAGAACTGATGCGAATGTTAGCGCCGTTGGCACTAATATCTACCGAGACTTTTTCAGGGCCTTGAACGACGAGCACATCCGGTGCCTTGTTACAGGAGGGCGCGCCAATACCCGTCTTAAAATAGAAAGCCTGCATAGGGGTTTTGCTATCAGTCGCAAAAACAGGCAACGTGTCTAGATCGCCATCCGTTTCGACCAATGCACGATTGATCCATCCGGGAGTAGCGTTGTCAAAGACCACCCGAACCCAATCTTTGGTGGGGTTGATGGCGTCTGCACTTAATGCTGTTCCGACTGCAACACTTCCTAAAACATTGGCGTTGGTGGATGGCAGTGTGCGGATATTGGACTGTCCCAAGGTTGTAATGGGAATAGGGTTTGCAGCGGGTTCAACTGCTTGATCGGCTGGAACCGCGTTATCAACGGTCACATCACCTAAGAGCACAAATGAAATGGCTTGACCCGGTAATGAATTTGGAATATTCGCCTGTACGCTCATTACTGCTACGCCCCATTCTTTAAGGCTCTCATTGAGAGGGGCTGTATCAATCGACTGGAGCAATTTAAGGTTACTTTGATCTGCTGGCTTACTGAAGAACCCATCGGTCACATCGCCGCTAAAAGTGGCATTCACACGGTTAAACCCATAACATGCGCTGTTACGCCCCAAGCCACCACAGCTATTGCCAACAGCATCTAAAGCCTGTTTCACTAAAGTGGGGCAATTTCCGCCAGTATCTTGTGGGTACACCCGTTGGGTGCTAAAGGCTAAAGCAGCTAAAGTCAAACTCAAACAGATAAAAGTTATCAATCGTCGTTGCATTATTACACCTGTTAAAAAGGCGCACCATCGTAGTGCGCCTCAAAATCCTAACTCATTCAGCCTATCTATCGCCTTACACCATTAAGGACAGAGCATATTGGGCAAGGATGCGGTTACGCCACTCGGATTTGCAATTACTGAACCATTTGACAAATTAAACGCTCCCGGCGGATAGCTGGAAAAGAAGAAACTACCGGGATCAGGAGGAACTGGAACATTATGAGACGATGCAGGTGTAATAAAGGCAGCACCCGCATTGAAGTTAATGGTTACGCTCGTGGTTCCAGCAGGTAATGAACCAAAATTCACCTGAAACGCCGATGCCGAGCACACCCACGTGGCGGTGAAAGCCTGTGTAGAAGGTCCTGCAGTTGGTGGTGGAGGTGGTGCCCATTGGCGCGGGATGGTTACAGATTGACTACTGCAAGCGACTACACCTTTGTACAACGCGTCAACCGACCATGTGAGTTGCGGATTGAAACCCACACTGGATATATCAAAACTCAGTGTCGTGGTCGGTGCATCAATTTCTTTATAGCCAGCACCCTGAACACTCACCCTATAGCTGGTCGCACCGGGAGCAGCATCCCAATAGAAGGTATTCATGCCATAGTTCAGACCATCCAAAGGTGAGGTTGCCTTGAAAGGACGACAGTCTACAGGTGCCTTAACTCCACCATTAGAGGTCACAGGAATAGTCACTTCGGGTTGCGGCGGAGCATCCGGCACTAACACGGGATAATTCAGCACGTCAGTCGGAATCAGTTCAAGCCACTGCAATTCATCCAGTTCTTCTTGAGTCAGTGGGCGCGGTTCACTGGGTTCCCCAATAATTGACTTGCCATCGTCACTCAATTGGACGGTAGTGAGATAGCCAATCGGGACAATTACACCATTCACAGATGCTTGACCGTGAATGGTCATAATTTGCATCTTATTACCTTCGATTGAGCGCAAAGCTATGGTTGAACTGATACGTATGTCAGCACCGTTCACGCCAATATCAACGGCAACACGTTCGGGACCCTGCACGACCAAGACATCGGGCGATTTGGAACAAGCGGGTGCACCAATGCCGGTTTTAAAGTAAAAGGCTTGCATAGGGGTGCGACTATCATTGGCAAAGACAGGTAAACTATCAAGATCGCCATCCGTGTTTACCAAAGCACGACTAATCCAACCGGGAGTAGCATTGTCAATAACGACACGCAACCAATCTTTAGTCGCGTTGGTGGCATCAGCACTCAAAGCGGTAGATCCGCCAACACTACCGATAATATTAGATTTGGTCGTGGGCAAAGTACGAATATTGGATTCGTTAAGGGTGGTCACAGGGATGGGATTGGCAGCTGGCGCGACAGCTTGATCAGCCGGAACCGCGTTATCCACGGCAACGTCGCCCAGAAGAATGAATGATATGGCCTGCCCCGGTAAGGAATTCGGGATATTGGCTTGCACGCTCATCACGGCAACACCCCATTCCTTAAGATTCTCATTGAGGGCGGCTGTGTCGATGCTTTGCAAGGTTTTAAGTCCTGCTAAGTCAGATGGTTTGCTAAAAGCACCTTCATTGACATTTTCGCTGAAGGTCGCATTTACGCGA
This sequence comes from Aggregatilineales bacterium, assembly GCA_044227005.1. Classification (GTDB taxonomy): domain Bacteria; phylum Chloroflexota; class Anaerolineae; order Aggregatilineales; family Phototrophicaceae; genus CFX2. The sequence goes on along the minus strand of JBGAFZ010000008.1, from coordinate 65,681 downwards.
TTGAACCCATAACACGCACTGTTACGTGTCAAACCGCCACAATTGTTACCGACAGCCTGTAACGCTTGTTTTACAAGGGTTGGACATGAATTTGCACCATCTTGAGTCAAACCACGTTGAATAGTTGCTGTCATTAAGAACACAGCGACGACAATTGATAAGATGAGAGGCAATCGACGCATAGATGTTCATCCTTAATTGATGTCTGACACCATTACTTCCCAATGTATTGTAACGCAGCTTTCTACTTGAACACTAGATTCTCAATTGGAAGCACAAAATCCCCATTGTGCAATCAACAAGATAAGGTGCCGGGAAGCGTGGCAAAGGCTCCTGATGGATTGGCTGTCACAATTCCGGCCGTAATGGTTCCACTGCCGACAAATATGATCACACCCGGATCAGGTGGTACGGAATTGGTTATTGGCGGAGCAGTAGGCGTTCCCCCGACAATAGTATAGTTAACTACTACACTGGTTGTTCCGGCTGGAAGTCCTGAATAATCGACCCTAAAGGTAGCAACCGACATACAAGACCATGACGCTGCAAAGGTCGCACCTGTGTTGCTACTGACTGGTACGCCACGCGGCACGGTTGTTCTCGCAGAAATACAAGCCACTACGCCGTTATACAGTGCTTGAACTTCCCATGCGAATTTGAACCCAAAACCAGTTGTTTCATTGGTGATATTTGCGGTTAAGTTTGTTGATGCATCAGTGGTATCAAATGAGGCTACTAATGCGCCTTGTGCTTCATCAATACCGAATATGTTGACACGGTAAGTGGTCGCACCGGTCGCACCATCCCAATAAAAGGTATTTGAACCGTAGTTCAATCCGTCTAAGGGAGAAGTAGCGCGAAAGCCACTACAATCCACACCAGTCGGGAAAGCAAGGGGGACATCTCCTGGTTGATTGGGAGGAACCTGTGGTATGGACGGAATACCTGTATCGACGCCACACGGTATCGTTAGGCGTTGCCCAACAAAAACACGGTCGGCGTTGGTGATGCTGTTGGCTTGCATGATCGCGCCCATGCTCGTCCGATAGCGCAGACCAATGCGGAAGAGATTTTCGCCAGCACTCACGACATGCGTAATATTCGTACCCATTGGGCATTCATCCGGTACAGGAACCGGCGTGGGGGTTGGGGCAACATCTGTAGCAATTGGAGTTGGTTCGACAGGCGCGCCTAAATCCGGACGATTCAATTCAAGACGATCTAGAATAGCCTGACCTGTTTGCCCCTGCTCCAACTCTACGACCGTTGCTGAGCGCGGTTGTGTCCACTGGCAATCTGTCCCGATAACTTGATCATTTGGCTGACCGTCGTCACCCAAATTTTGAGGTTCGGTCAAGCAATGGGTGGTGGTTGAGCCAGCGGGAACAACAACTTCTTCAGGCGTACCTTTGCCGATAATGGCCTGACCTTCCAAAGTCGTCAACTGCATGGTTTTGCCATCCGGCAATACTTGCAGCGTAATGAGCGATCCCATTTCGATATCCGCACCATTAGCCGTCAAATTCACCTTGATGTGTTGTGGACTTTGAACAGTTAACACAGACGGTGTTTGAGCACATTCAAGATCTCTACCGGGACGAGTACGGAAATAGAAGGACTGCATGGGTGAATCAGTGTTCAACTTCACGCGGGGTAGTTTGTCCAAGGTGGGGTTCGGATTAACCACATCACGATTCACCCACCCTTTTCCTGTCGCTATGTTTAGCCGGATTGCGCTTCCATCTTCACTAATGGCATCAGCATCAACAACAGTACCTGCGGCAACTGTGCCAATGACAGCACTAACGGGTTGTGCACCACTGCGTAATTCCGCTGTAGATTGCAAAATCACCGTGACGGATGCCACATTGTCAGCACTGGTCGGAACGGCGTTCTCGATCTCACTATCACCGAGCAATAAAAATGTCACGGCTTGACCGGGCAATGTATCCGGCACATTCGCCTGCACATTCATCACCGCAATACCCCACTGCCCCAACCCGAGATCCAGCGGCGCGGTCCGAATATTCTGCATCATCGCCAAATCACTGCGATCAGAAGGGTTGGTGAAAAAATTGGCATCAACGGTCTGGTTGAAGGTTGCAGAGAGTTTATTAAAGCCATAACAAGCTGTGTTTCGTCCCATATCGGCACAATTATTGCCCACTTGAGACAACGCGAGTTCAACCAAGGCGGGACAAGCCGGATTACTGGTTTGTGCCTGTGCAGGCTGCAACAAGAGGCTCATAGCAATGGCCATTAGAATCATGACTACAAATCGCCGCAACGACATAACGTGCTCCATGTGATTATTGTTTGCCGTCAAACGCTACTTGGCATTATATAACAATTTTCTAACGCCGCTAGAAAGGGGCAACAAAAAAGCCCATCGTTTTGATGAGCTTTTGTGAGATTGCCAAGGCCCGGACTTGAACCGGGGACCCACGCATTTTCAGTGCGTTGCTCTACCAACTGAGCTACCTTGGCTGACCCGCTTTTCAGCGTGAGAGTAGTATAGCCGAGCCATTTTTAAACTGCAAGACTGGCTTTCATCAGGAAATGATCTTGAACCAGAATTAATGCCAGTTTCTGACCTCTTAAGTATGTCGAGAAGCCATCAAGGTGTACTGTACTTCAACAGGCACTGTCGATTGCAATAGGGTCACCGCAATTTGCTGTTGGTTATAAGTGGTGGTCAACGGTAAGACGATCGATCCACCGCACTTCAAAGTGGGCTTCTCAACAGCTCCCCAACGAAGGTAATCAGTACCTGTACCCGAACACAACAAGGTAATGGTGAACTCTTCGTAACGCCGGGTTGTGGTCAAGGTGGGAGCCGTGACGATAATCAAGTCACCAAAGTTCACATCAGACGACGTAATCTTTTCGTACACACTCCCCCATCCCGTGTCCGCGATGGCGAGATTGATTATTCCGTTCGTCGTTGTGTTTGCGGTAGCAGGGGTTACATCGGGCAGATTATCACATGTACCAGCTACGGTTGTCACAGTACCCGAAACCCATGCATATTGACCGTCAGCGATAACTTGATACCAACCATTCGTGCTCGTTCCCGTGACCGATAGTGCAGTTCCGTAATAAAGTGCCCCCACGATACTATACTCAGTTCCGGGGCCAGAACGGAGATTCACACTGACGCCTGTGCTACTGGATACTGAACATGGCACGTAGGTATTGTTGGAGGTTAATGCAGTGGTATTCAACGCAACCGCTTGATAGGGAACGACTATCGGGGTTTGGGCAGTGGTTTTTATGGCGGTCGGGTTTGGAGCGAAGTTAGTACGTGAGACTTGTACAGAGAGAATCCCTTGTGAAGTCGTATTGTCTGATTTGATGGCAACCTGATACCGTTGAGCACCGGGGTTTACGGTTAAAACGGCATTCTGGATGGAAGTACTGGCGACGGTTGCAAGTACACTACCATGATCATCGCGTAGTTCTGCTGTATAAGTTAGGTCGCGGGTAATGGGCACGATACTAATTTGCATCGGTAACTGCGCATCCGCAGAAAAGTCGTAGATTTGTGAGGCAGCCATCAATGGGAAGGAAACCATGGTCGGATTATCGGATTGAAGCAAGAGATTCACACTATCCGTCCGCGATGTTTGACAACCGGACGCCAATAGCGCAAACAGTAACACAACAATCACGGTATAGCTGTGGGAAAAATACTCCTTCATGATGGGTGGCCTTTACTCAATAAGTGGTAGTACTTAGGTACTTTTGCCTTAGCATACCCAATCCCCAAGAAGGCTTCCTGATGCTAACCGTATCCCAACCCTCCGCTTGCTATACCGTCGACCGCTCACTTCATAATTATGTGGGTTTTAGCTGCGCACTGGTACACGATACTATAATCAGCAAAGCGAGTCACCTTACGAGGAAACACTTATGAGCGAATTGGTTCACACTCAACAACAAGGCAGTATCTTCGAGATCATTCTTAATCGTCCGGAAAAACGGAATGCGATCAACTGGCCGATGATGATGGATCTGGAAAATGCGATCCGTGAAGCGGAGAAGACAAACGGCATACGGGTGGTCGTCATACGTGGCGAAGGCAGCGGATTCTCGGCAGGCATTGATGTGACTTCGTTTCCGGACTCAGCGGCACATTTTGGGGAACAGTGGCGAGACAACTTATTTCCATTGACGGCGGCTTACCAGCATGTGACCTCGACGATTGAACGATGCAGCCTGCCGACAATTGCAGTATTACACGGCTACTGCTTAGGATTAGGGTTTGAAATTGCCCTCGCGTGTGATTTCCGCATTGCAGCCATCGGAACAAAAATTGGATTACCTGAAACACGATTGGGGATTATCCCTGATGTGGGTGGAACCACGCGCTTAACGCGTTTAGCCGGTGTTGCGCGCGCGAAAGAATACGTGATGACAGGCAAGAACATCGACTTGAACGACGCGGAACGCTGGGGAATAGTCAACTATGTGGTGAGTGTTGAAGAATTGATCAGCAAAACACAGGCTTTGGCGGGTGAAATCTCACAAGCCGCGCCGATGGCGGTCAGCTATGCCAAGCGTGTCATTGATGGTATGAGCGACACAGAACGAGGCTTACAACTGGAAGCGTGGGCGCAAAGCCAACTCATTCGCACACAAGATTTTGAGGCAGGAATTGAAGCGATGCTGACTAAACAAGCAGCACAATGGAAAGGGAAGTAAATAAGCACAGGCTTGTATAGCCACGGGCAACGGGTTTATCATTCTGCACGGTGGGGGGTAAATTGTCCGGTAAATTTGGAGTACATTTATGGTAGATCCGAAGCAGATTCATGAGCCGCCGATTGATCCGTTGGCTGATACCAACCCCTCGATCAGCATACGGAAAGTGCAGCTCAGCCCAACGCCGGAAACGGCATCGTGGCGTCGTACAATCGGGTTAGTCAGTTTGATTGGGGCAGCGTTGCTGACCATCGCAACCACGATTGTGCTGATCATGCCAAGCCCTCAGCAACCACAGGCGACGATAGCAGCACCTACAGCAAACAGCGTGGTTAGTGCGACCGAATTTCCAACGGCTACCGTTGTAGTGGCAACAGCTATTCCGGTAATTGTTCCAGAAGGTGCGCCGACGATTAGCGCAGATACCGCACTAGCGCTACTCCAGTCTACGCCTCAAAACCTTGACATCAGCAATCCACTGGTGATTATGCGGGACAACTTCAACCCATTCACTTTTATCAAACAAGACCGACCACGCAGCGAAACCATTCAATATACGGCTCAAACTGGCGATACGATATATACGATTGCAGAGCGATTCAAGTTGGTACCTGAGACGATTGCATGGTCGAACTCACGGCGGATTGTGTTGGTACTGCGCCCCGGTGATGTAGTCAATATCCCACCTACAGACGGTGTTTATCTACAAGTGGTGGGAACCAAAACGATACAGGAATGGGCAGCCGCATATAAGGTCAGTGATCCCTATCTTGTTATCGATTCGGAATTCAACAATTTATCTGGCGCAACACCTGAAACCGTACCGGCAAGTGGAACCTATATCTTTATCCCCGGTGGTAAGGGCGAGGATATTACATGGAATCCGGGCGTGACAGTCGATAGTTCAGGTGATACTGCACGCCAAGGCTTTGTGACTGGCTTTGCTCCGGGTGATCCGGGAAGCTGCGGCAATATACAAAACCCCGGTGGTGGTGCTGCGTGGATTAACCCGCTCCCAAATGGGACATACGTACGTGGTTTCTCATCGTTTCATACCGGCATTGACCGTGCTGCTCCCATCGGCACAGCAGTACGAGCGGCTAACAGCGGTGCAGTGATCTTTGCAGGATGGAATTCATGGGGTTACGGTAACCTAATTGTGCTGGCACACGGTCCGTTCTTGACGCTGTACGGGCATCTTAGTTCGATTGCAGTGCGCTGTGGACAGTCTATTCCGGCTGGCTCGGTCATTGGTGGCGTGGGCAGTACCGGCAATTCGTCAGGGCCGCATTTGCACTTTGAAATTCGCTATGGCCAAGCACCGCAAGATCCATGCGCAACGTTACCGGATGTATGTTTCTAGACTTAGCAGTGTTTGCTTAAGCAGGGCTTGAGACATGATACAATAGCATAAGATTTGTTAAGTGGGCGGGCTGAACTTTCAGACTCGCCCTTTGTTTAGGTGGACACAGACGGTAATCATGTTGACGGTCGCGGAAGTTCTCAAATTAAAGCAGTTTGCAGGGGCAGAATTGGTAGCAGGAGGCAATGGTCTGCAAAAGACGATTGCGTGGGTACATGTTGCCAGTGTACCGGATGCTCCGCGTTGGATGCATGGGGGCGAACTGGTACTGACCACAGGGCATAACATCCCTGCAAATCCTGAGGAGCAGCGCCAATATATCCAGCAGATGGCTGACAAAGGTGTAGCCGGATTGGTGCTGAGTATCGGGCGGTATATTGACCATGCATCCAATGATTTGCGCGAACTGGCCGACCAAAATGATTTCCCACTGATCGAGATTTCTTACCAGCGTCCGTTTATTGATATGGCGAAAGCCGCTAACGAGCGCATCACCGAAGAGAACATGGCGATGGTGACGGGAGCGCTGGATATTCAACAGCGCTTAACCCAGTTGGTACTGGACGGTGGTGACCTGAAGCAATTGGCGTCACGTATGGCTGGATTACTAGGACAGTCGATCAGCATTGAGAACGAGCGGTTTGAGATTCTGGCGAGCGCAAACGTAGCAGAAGTCGATGAAGCCAGACGATTCACCGTGAGCGAGGGACGTACTGATCCACGCCTCGTAGCCGCGTTGGAAGAACGCAACATCCTACCGGAAATCCGGCAAACATTGCGTCCGGTTTATATTCCACAGATGCCGGATGTGGGATTGGAATTAGAGCGTATTCTTGCGCCGATTGTGGTTCATGGTGATATCTACGGTTACGTGTGGATTATCGCAGATGATCGCCCGCTGACGGATTTGGACAGCATCGCTATCAACATTGGGGCGACGGTAGCGGCATTGATGATGTTGTATCAAGAGTCGGTGCAAAGCGCAGAAGCTTCCCTCAAGGGTAACCTGCTGTCGCAACTCATCCAAAGTGAAAGCGGGCGCGAAGTGATCTTGACCGATCAAGCGCTGCGTTACGGGCTGGATCTTTCGGGGAAGTATGTGATGCTGCTGGTCGAAAGTGACGAGCGCAATACCCAGCGGATGCTTCAGCTTTACAGGCGCGTGAATCGGTTGGCCGGGCTTCATAGCTGGCGGGCAGTGGTCGGGCAATTTGCGGGTGAAGTGGTCATCCTGACGCAAGCCGATCAGGATGTACGGCAGATGATTAGCCAGATTCAGGCCGAGGTTAACGGCGGGATTACTTTCCGCGTAGGGGTGAGCGGCGCACAACAGGGAGCCGACGATGTGAGCAATGCACATCATCAGTGTCGGGAAGTGCTGCACATCAGCCGACGGTTGCGCAACGACAGCAACTCGGTATTTTTCACTGAACTCGGATACATCCATGCGTTGTACCGCGCGGGGAAAGACAGCCTGCTCAGCAATCCATATGTGCCCTTGGTACGCCGATTACTGGAAGCCAATGAAACCGATCTTTTTTACACGCTGGAAGGTTATCTGGATGCGGGTGGTAACGGGGTGCAAACGGCTGAAACACTACACATCCATCGAAGTACCCTGAACTATCGGCTGGATCGGCTGAAAGAACTGTGTCAGGTCGATTTGGGTGATCCGCTCACACGTATGAATCTACAGGTGGCACTGAAGTTGTTGAGGCTTTTTGAGGTCGAATAATGGCGTCTGGTATTATGGCTCATTCATGGTCGAATGTACTGAACTTGAATGACCCTGAGTTGTATTCAGGACGCATCGAATCTTATTCGAGTGGTGACCAACAACTCACGCTTAAATTCTTTAGCCAACTTGATGAATTTAACGCCTCTTTTGTGGTTCAGTTTAGTGCGGTTCACTATATCGATTTGCCTATAAGTTGGAAAGGTGCCGCAATTGACTCGGCATCTGAAGAAAGATGCTGGGGTTTATTGACACAGGTATTAGGACCGGCGGTAGCAAGACCTGACGCTTTGATCAAAAATGAGCTACTGGGAGAATACCGCTTGTTTACAATCCACGTTAGGCAAGTTGATTATCGGATTTTAGCTTCAAAAACGATCACGCTTGCAGCGCCATAGATTGACCTTTAGAACCGCACAGTGTTTAGTTCTTTTTCGCGGGTTTGCCAGTCGGGTAGATAGAGGCTCATCATGGCTTTGAAGTCCTTGCCGTGATTGAAGACCCGCAAATGTACCAACTCATGTACCACTACCACTTCGGCAAGATAGGGCGCAACCCACGTCAAACGGGTGCTGAGCGTGATATTGTCACGGCTGGAACATGATCCCCATTTACGGCGCATATCGCGAAAACTGATGCGTTTGGGTTGCAGTTCCATACGGACTGCCCAGAGCTTGACCATGGCGATAATATCTTCGCGGCTGGTTTTCTCGACCGGAATGGGGGGTGGCTGCGAACCGAATTTTTGAATACCGGACTGGATGAACTCGGTCACTTTGTGGTTATCGGGACGCATCCAACGGGGAATGTAGACCTCAAAACCACCGGGAACCGGACGCATCATCAGGCTGCGGCGATGCTGGCGACGAATGGTGATCTTGAGATCGGGTGGGAGGGTCGGAGTGGACGTGCCACCCCGACCGAGAACATTTTTCAATGAGAAGCGAGGGGTCATTTCGCTGCGACAGGCTCAACGCTTAATTGTTCGACCGCATCCATCATCTTGTGGAATTGGGGGATATAAAGCTGCTGCTTGGCATCGCTCATGGCAACGGGCGGGTTCGGGTGGACTTCGACCATAAGGCCGTCAGCACCGCTGGCTTTAGCGACACGGGCGAGCGGGATAGCAATATCACGACGACCAGCCGAGTGCGAAATATCCACAATGATGGGCAAATGCGATTCGAGTTTCATCACGGCTACACCACCGATGTCGAGGGTGTTACGGGTGGCTTTCTCGAAGGTGCGGATACCGCGTTCGATCAACATAACGTTGGGGTTACCGCTGCTGACAATGTACTCGGCGGCGTACAGGAACTCTTCCAAAGTAGCGGAGAGACCACGCTTGAGGAAAATGGGTTGGCGTACCTGCCCCATCGCCTTGAGCAAGAAGCTGTTCTGCATGTTACGAGCACCGACCCAGAAAATATCGACATAATCGGACATCATGGAAATCTGGCTGGCATCCATGATTTCGCTGGTGATGAACATGCCGTACTTGTTGGCGACCTGACGTGCGATCTTCAAGCCGGGTTCGCCCATGCCTTGATAATCATAGGGCGAGGTACGGGGTTTGAAAACCATACCACGCAAAATTTTGACACCGCGTGTGGCGAGGGCAGCAGCGGTTTCATCCATCTGCTCGTAGCTCTCGACGGCGCAAGGACCGCTGATGATGGCGAAGTTTCCGTCACCGATTTTGGTCACGCCATCGGGCAACGTAATGATGGTACGTTCGTCAGCAGATTTACGTTGAACCAGAATTTTGGCTTTGGATTCTTTTTCTTCCAAGGCCATCGAGGCACGGAAGATTTCTTTAAAGAGTGCCTTAACGGTTTCGTTGCTAAAAGGACCTTTATTATTTTGTTCAAGCGCCGTGAGCATCTGCGATTCGCGCTGAGGATCGTAGAAGGAAGATCCAGCCTGTTGTTGCAGTTTACCGATTGACGAGGCGAGGTTGGCGCGTTTGTTGAGCAGTTCAAGAATTTGAAGGTTAATGACATCAACCTGTGAGCGTAGTTCTTGTATGGTGCTTTCTGACATAATTTCCTTATCCCATAGGTATTATTGCAAATTCCGCGCCATTATACTGCTTAGAGGGAAGCATGACGAGTTTTAAAATTACAGTCTCTTCAAATATCGTATTTCACGTTGCCTTACGAATAAGAGATGCTTATAATCGCGAACTTTCTTTTTACGCATCTGTAGAGTATTTATTTTGAGCCTAACTAATGTGCTAGACAGAGAACCCACGTCCGATTTTCAGGCTAAATGTCTTGACGTGGCGAACCAATGGGAAGAGGGCAAACTCCCGTATGTTGAGGCACGCCAATCGCTCATGACACTGGCGCAGGACGCGAGCCAACGGGGACATCTGGCTGACCAAGGGCGGGTCGAGCAGGTGATTGGCTATATCGAAGTTGGGCGTGGAAACCTGAACGCGGGAATCCATCACTTTGAGCGGGCAAGAGCGGCCTATAACCAAGTTGGAAATGTGATTCGCGCGGCGATCTGCGATATGAACATCGGCGAGTCTTACCGAAACAAGGGCGATTTCAAACGGGCGCTGAACATGTACGGGAAGGCCTTCGACGCGTTTAAGGCGGAAGACGATATTGAAGATCAGGCGTTTGCTCTCGTTAACCGAGGGCAAGCGTGGTTGAGTATGAAGCGTTACGATACTGCGCTGGCCGATTTTACGGACGGTTTAGCGCTGGCCGAGCAAATTCCGGTCGGGGCGGAAGATCGCTCCATCCTGCTATGCGAAGTGAATCTGGCACTGACACGGCTCTACATACAACGCGAACGTTTCGGCGTGGCGTGGGAAGCGGCGATACGGGCGTATGAGGTGGCACAGGAAACCCCGCGAGCATTTGAAAAAGGGTTCTCCAATCGGGCGCTGGCGGAGATCATCAGTGTGTCTGGTACGCCTCCACTGGATAAACGCTTTGTGGATGACGCGAATTTCTACTTCCAAGCGGCGAACGATGCGTTCATCGAAATCCATGCGGAGGGCGAAGTTGCCCGTACGATGTACGCCCATGCGATCAGTCTGGCACGCGAGGGGCGTAAGATGGCTGCGGCGCGGAAGCTGCAACTGGCGATGATCATCTTCACCCGATTGGGGATGGTGGATGATGCGGCACGGGCAGCCGAGATGCAGTTGGAAGTCCTCTAAAGTCTACTTTTCCCACGATTCACACCTATTGCACAATTTGCATATTTGCTGCCGAAATTGCAGGCGAGAACAAGGGAGATTGGCGCAAAACTGCTCCGATTGTGGTGCGGGATATTCGGCTGTTGCTGCCGAAACGACACAATTGCAGCGATTGGCTCGGGCGTGTCTGCCGCGTCGTCGGTTTGTGCCATTGCAGCGGTTGGACGGGAGATTGGCGCTGAAACTGCAAAGGCAAATGTAGTTTTACCACAGTCCACAGGAGGCTGCGCACAGGCACAGAGAAAAAACAGAGGGTGAGGTGGTTGATAACATAGATTTCATTTTAGCACAAAAGTTCTCAATCTGTCAACAGGTGTAGAGCGCACAATAAATAGGGATTGATTTGCGCCGCATCAGGCTAAAGCCATGATGCTGAACTGAAGACAAGCCTGCTAAAGCGGCTTCAAAACCATGCACAAAAGTAACAGGTTTTGGGTTTACAGGCGAGATGGTGGATTGAGCAATTTGTTGATTAGTCCATTGTTATCTGTGACAATGTTCTTAAAATTTGAGAACCATGTGCCGTGAGAGAAGTTAGAACAGAACGGGCTAAAGTACTAGCAATGATAAAACCTTTATTTGGGAGGCTGTTATATGGCAAATTGGACGTGGGAGACCATATCACAACGATATAGTCAATTGGCATTAGCTAGACCGGATACTCCTTATGGAAAATTTGCACATGGTATGTTGAATTTGATACCTAAGTTGCAAGTAGGAATTGAGTTCGCGAATATTCGGCTTGGAATGGCTACCCATACACTAACAATAGGATTTGAAGATAAACGACGAACAGTCTACATAGATTGGGAAAAAGATAATCTATATTCAGTCTATTTGAATCATGCTAAACCGGAATTTTTTGGGGAAGAAACAAAAACATCTGACGAAGATGCTGTTGTCATTGTAAATAGTTATTTGAAGTTAGTATATCTAGAATCAGAATAGAAATGATTTCATATACCTTGATATGGATGCAGGCTCTTTCATTTAGGCGTTAAGTCGTTCGTGAAGCACGACTAGAAGGCGAGAGGTGAAGGGCAACGCGTTTCAGATTAAGCAGTAGACAATGGACACAAAGTGTAGGGTGCTGCCGACCATGACGAAGATGTGCCAGAGTTCATGGTGTCCGAGCAAGGGATGTGGATTGGGCTTTTCCAGCCCGAATATGAGTGCGCCAACAACAAAGACTGCCCCACTCGCCAGCAAAAGCACGATCGATTGCTGCGGTATCATCAGGATGACGGATGGGGGTGCAATAAAAACGACACAGGCCATCAGCAAATAATAGAGCAAGGAGAAGAGGCCGGGGCGCGTCAGAAAAAATAGTTTATAGACGACGCCGATGAGCGCCATGATCCAAACCAAGATCAGCAGTATCCAACGCCATTCTCCGGTGATGACCAGCAAACAAAAGGGTGTGTAAGAACCGGCAATCAAGATGTAAATCGCGGCATGGTCAATACGTTCCAGCCACAACAAGGTTCGGGGCGAACCGTGCGAGAGATGATAAACCGTACTCGAAACATAAAGTGTGATGAGACTGAGACCGTAGATGAGCACCGAGAAAATTTTGAGGGGTTCAGAGCGGGTGATGAATATCAACCAGATGAGCGCGATGACTGACAGGATGGCAGCAGCAAGATGGGTAAAACCATTCACAGGTTGACGGAAGCGCTGCATTGTATGGATTATCCTCTACGAGAACACATTTGAACTTGATACGAGCGATGCACTTCTCCTAAGCGACACAGGGAAACAGTTTAAGCAGACAGTGATCAGACACTAGATATGAGGTCGGGAGTGAATGGGAGTCGAACCCACCATGACCTGCCACGCAACTCATCATTGGTTTTGAAGACCAAGGCATCCACCGGGACACATTCACCCCCGCAGACATTATAACGATGCGATCAGCGAACGCGATAGGTTGGATTAACTCCAGCGCACAGGATTACCGGTTTCGACGGCGACGGTGAAGATGCTGGTAAAGGCATTCAAAATCGCGTCGAAATAACTGGTATCAACATTGCGTTTTTCGATGTGCATGAGGCGCGGATAGTCCTGGGTCGTACCAAACTCAGCGCGTTTGAATACGCGTACAGGCGTGGCGGATATGAACTGCTTGCCAGTATCCAAGTCGGTAAATTCAAACTGGTCGGGTCGTCCGAGTTCTTCGGATTCGATTGGTTTTTGTTGCAGGCGTATGGCGCGAAAGAGTTCACGGTTGAATTCCCATACGTCACGAACAAAGAATCCCTGTTCATCAAAGCCTAAGCGGAGGCCAGTGCGTCCGTCCCAATTAAACATGCCCTCTTCACTCGGCGATGTGGTGTGAATGATGTCGTTGGTTTCGGTATTGACTAGAAAGGTTTTGGAAACACCGTTTTGTGATTTGAAGAAGGCTAATTCTTGAAGGGCGAGAGCGGCAGCAGCAGCGGGGGTGATGCCTTGATTTTCTTTGGGGAGATGATGTTGAAGTGTCGGAAAATGATCCCACCCGATTTGCTCCAAGGCGGTGAGGAAGGCCTGATAGTCATTCCAATCGGCGATGTAGGTATCGGTATGATCCATGTAGGGATGGGGGCAACAGGTGGCTAGCCATTCGTCAAAGTCGTCAGATTTGGTATCGGGGTCAGCAAAGGTTATACGAACCGCTGGAAAGCCGTCATCATCGATGTAGAAATCGTCTGTGAAAGGGCAAGGCGTGGCTTTACCTAATTTATAACAGGTACACATCACACTGGCATCAAGCCCCATGATAAACCTTTCTAATCATTACACATGGTATTACGAAGCACGAACGGCATGCCACTTTCATAAAAGCGGAGTACAATCGTAGGTTAAACGTAAGTGTACCCCCCACTTTCTGGGGATAGCCACGACTAGCAATTTGAGTATGCTTATTGTTAGATTGAGTTTACTATTTTAACACCAACAGGGAAATTCTCATGGGTAGTAGTTTTCTAGAATCGGGCGAGTTCCAGTACGGCTGCTACAAAGTGCAATATGTAGAGTGGGCCAACGAAGAGTGGACTGGTACCGGATTCTGGTTGCAAGCGACCGTCACCAATCGACGGTTGGTGGTATTCCCTGAACTGGGTGTTTATCCGCAAGATTACGAAGCGATCCAACCGAACGAGATCACGAAGGTGTGGAATGTTTCGTTGGCTGGACGTGACGGCGTTCTCATACGTCTGCGCGACAATCGCTGCTTGCATATGTTGGTGGATTGGAGCCAAGGTAGCAAACTGGTTCGCGACATCGACAAGATGATGATTTCACCTGTTAAGCCGCGTATTTCTCCGCGCATGGTCTAGCGAATCGTTAGTCAATAAATAAAGTCACTACATCTAAATCCCCTCGCCAAAAGCATTCGAGGGGATTTTTAATCTTGCAGTCTTCACGCTGAAGTGTGACGCGAATTGGAATCGTAAGTAAGCGGCGCTATAATGCTCCAATATCCAATTGCGTGATCAAAGGTTTGTATTGTGTGGGATGAAGATACGCTGCTGCTACCGGGCGAATGTAAATTGGGACGCTATCATGTAGCGATATTACGGCGTACCTCATCCGGTTGGGTTCCGACGACACCACCCGTTAACATGCTGGTCACCAATTATCGAATGCTGCTGCATCCGCAGACGCGCCGGCAATATCAAGCGGCGGTTATCCCGAGTACGTTCATCACGCAAGTGGGCAAAGCCGAGATGGGGTATCACAAGGGTGTGCGAATCGGCCTCAAGAACGGCATGTGGTTGTACCTGACGATTAACTGGAGTGAAAGTCAGGAATTGACCGAAGCGGTTAAGAAAATGCTGGTGTCGCCGATTGGGAACACGTTTATCCCGAACCCTGCTCAAAACGAACTCAATCGACTGATCGAGTTTATCAGCCGATTGTAAGCCATCTATTTGTCACTGGAAGCCGCACACGAGCGGCTTTTTTGTTGCCTTAAAACAGCGAGAGTTGTTTGGGTGGGCCGGAAGGCGGCGGTTCAGGTTTAGGATCGATTTTGGTGTTTTTGGCGCGTTGTGCTTTGACTTCGGCAATCACATCCAGCAAGCGCTTGAAGTCGGCTTCCATTTCGGGGATGAGGCCGGGGTTACGAAGTACAGCCGCCGGATGAAAGAGCGGATAGTAGGCACGTCCATCTTCATACTTGGGCTTGCCGTGAATCTGGGAGATTTTGCCGGTGGGGAAATAACGTGCCATGCTGAAGCGCCCAAGCGTCACAATAACCATCGGATTGATGGCGGCAATCTGGCGGTCTAAGAAGGGTTTACAGGTGGCCATTTCATCCGGCAGAGGGTCACGATTATCGGGCGGGCGGTGTTTGACCACGTTGGCGATAAAGACCTGCTGGCGTTCAAGGTTGATCATCTTGAGCAGTTTTTCGAGATAGTCGCCGGAACGTCCCACAAAGGGCAATCCCTGCTTGTCTTCGTTAAAGCCCGGACCTTCACCAATGAACATGATTTCGGCATTGGGATTACCTGCGCCGGGAACCGCATTGGTTGTGCCTTCGACCAAGCGACAGGCTTTACAGGCACGTACTTCGGCAGCGATGGCCGCTAGTAGCGCAGCACGATCTTCAGTCATCAGGGGTAATCCTTTCATGATCCGTCAGCAAACATATCAAGCATAGCAAGACGAAGCAGAAGCGCAAGTTACAGGTTGGGGCAGATCATATTAAACAGGTGACATTATGTATCAAATGTTAAGCGTGTTTCCAAGTTCAGAAATTATCGTTATACTCGCCCCACTTTATGCTGTTAGGTAAGAGATATTGAGGTTTGTATGAGTGATTCTCCTCCAGTGGCGTTGGAAGTGCGCGGGTTGACCAAACGCTTTCCGGGCGTGCTGGCAAACGACCACATCAATATTACGCTCCAAAAAGGAAAGGTTTTAGGCTTGTTGGGTGAAAACGGCGCGGGAAAATCCACGCTGATGAACTTGATTTATGGCCTGTACGAACCGGATGAAGGTGAAATATTGGTCAATGGGAAAGTGCTAAAGGTTAAGAATCCGAACGACGCGATTGCCGCCGGTATCGGAATGGTTCACCAACATTTCCAACTGGTGCCGATCTTGAGCGTGACGGACAACATCATGTTGGGGAACGAGTCGGTGAACTGGATGTTCTTGAACCGACGAGCAGCACGTCAACGCATCATGGATATTTCCAAACAATATGGGTTGGAAGTCGATCCGGATGCGCTGGTACAAGATTTACCAGTGGGTGTGCAGCAGCGTGTGGAAATCATCAAGGCGCTCTATCGCAAGTGCGACATTTTGATCCTCGATGAGCCGAGCGCGGTCTTGACCCCGCAGGAAACCGAAGGCTTGTTCGGCATCATGCGGACGTTGTTGGCGCGGGGCGTCAGCATCATTTTCATTTCGCACAAGCTCAAAGAAGTGCTTGAGATTTGCGACAATATCACGGTTTTGCGGCTGGGTAAAGTGGTGGGCGAAGCTGATCCGAAGCAATCTACCGAAGAGTCGTTGGCTTCGATGATGGTGGGACGCAGCGTGTTGTTGCAGGTCGATAAAGAACCAGCACACGCTAACAAAGATGTCTTGAAGATCACCGACTTGTGCGTGCGCGACGACCGTAAGTTAATGGCGGTTGATCACCTGTCGTTGGAAGTCCGCGCGGGGGAAATCCTCGGCGTGGCGGGGGTACAGGGGAACGGTCAAACCGAGCTGGTAGAAGCGATTACGGGACTGCGCAAAGTGGAACACGGTCATATTTTGATCGTTGATAAGGAAACCACGCACTCGACCCCACGCACGATCACAGAAGCGGGTGTGGCACATGTGCCGGAAGATCGGCGCAAGAATGGTATGGTGGCAACCTTCCCGATTAAAGACAATTTGGTGCTGCAAACCTATTACAAAGGCGAATTCAGCACGGGTATCGTCGCCAACGAAAAGGCCAAGGACGAAAACGCACGCGAGTTGGTCAAGAAGTTTGATGTGCGGACGCCCAGTATTTATGCGAACATCGGTACACTGTCGGGCGGTAACCAGCAGAAGGTGATCATCGCGCGGGAGTTTTCGCGGGGTAATCATTTGTTGGTGGCGGCACAACCGACGCGCGGGTTGGACGTCGGTTCGATTGAATTTATTCATAAGCAGATTGTGGCGATGCGTGACGCGGGGATGGCGGTGCTGTTGATTTCAACCGAGTTGGATGAAATCTTCGGTTTGGCGGATCGAATCGCGGTGATGTACGCAGGGAAGATTATCGACACAGTGAAGATTGAAGATGCAACACGCGAATCGGTCGGTTTACTGATGGCTGGCGTGAAGCGCGACAAAGCAGAAAAGGTAGCTACACATGGTTGAAGGTAAGATTCGCGGTTCAGCGGCGCTTAGCCCACTGGCTAGACGATGGGCGCAAATTTCCCCTAGCCTCGTGCCGTTGTTCGCAGTCATCACAGCGCTGGTCGTCAGTATGTTGTTCATCCTGATCACCGAGTTTTTGGTGCAAGGACGGGTTGACATCGGGCAGGTTTTGAATACGACAGGCACAGCCTATAACGGCTTGTTGGAAGGGTCGGTCGGCGTCACGCTGAGTAATACGTTACATAGTGACGATTTGAATCTGGCAAAGCAATATGCGGCGGCAAATGAACTGACTCCGCGCAAGCTGAATATCGGTGCGCGGGTGATCGATGAGATCGCGGCGGTTGGCGCAGATACAGCCCTGCGCTACGGTGAAATCCTCAAACGACATAGTTCGCTGACAGACGACCAGATCAAGGAGTTGGGTTCGGCGATACCGGAGATTGCAGCATTCGGGGATGAAAAGCTGCTGGGTATGCGGACGCTGTTGGAAGGACTGGGTAAACTGCAACGGGCGGATGCTAACGCGCTGGTCGAGAAATATGCGGCATTGGATAGCCTGAGCGCAGATGACCGCAGCGCGATTAATGACAAGGTAGCGGATGTCGCCAGCCTGAGTGATGCGGATTTATTGGCACAACTCAAGGTGGTTCAAGCCAACACATTCGTGAAGATGCAGCGCTGGTTGACACAGTTGGATGTGTTATCCGGCGAAGAATTGAGTAGTACATCTCCAGCGGCACAGGACATCGCGGCAATGTCGGCACTGGATATGGCGAAGGTACGCGATTGGGCGACGACAGCGCAGAGTATCACACAACTTGGTATCAGTGATCTGGCTAGACTTTCGGAACAACTGCGGTTGGTTAAGTCGTTGTTCGACAGCAAACTGTTTGTGGACACAAACGTCAACAATGCGTTGACGAATGAACTGGCAGGCGTACTTCAGAATAACTATATCATCCTGCGCCCAAACAACCAGACGCTGATTGATAATAAGCAGAGTTTAACGGGGACGATCCTCGCGGAAAATAAGACGCCAGACGATCCGAGTGATGACAACAAGATTGACGCGGTATACCTCAAGTTGGGCGAGAAGGCGCTGATCTTCTACCCATCGACACTAGAAAGTATGCTGGTGCGTTCGATCCCGTTCATCATCGCAGGGTTGGCGGTGGCACTCGGCTTTAAGGCGGGGTTGTTCAACATCGGCGCGGAAGGCCAACTTTACGCGGGTGGCATCATCACGGCATGGGTGGGTTTTTCACCTCTGTTCGCTGGGTTATCTCCCCTGCTCCATATCATATTTTGCATTATCATGGGCATCATCGGGGGTATGTTGTGGGGAGCGATACCGGGTTTACTGAAAGCGTACACCGGCGCACACGAAGTCATCAACACGATCATGTTGAACTTCATCGCCGTCCTTTTAGTTGACTGGCTGATTAAGTCCACCAATCCGCCGATTTTGTTGGATACGACAGCCAGCGTGCCGCGTACTCCTTATATGCCGGAAGCTACACGACTGCCGACCTTTAACCATATCGAGCCGATCTGGTTTGTGCTGGCGGGGATTTTTGTGCTGCTGATTGGTTTGTGGCAACGGCGGGATGCAATACGCCAGCAACCGACCCTGGCGATCCGCCCGATAGTCTACGGCGTAGTTGTGTTTGTACTGGGGGCGCTGCTGGCATGGGTGAGCGTCAACGGACAGTTACACATCGGTATCGTGTTAATGGTGGGCGCGGTGTGGTTTACGGAATGGTTCCTTGACCGGACGACACCCGGTTTTGAACTGCGTACGGTCGGTGCAAATCCTGACGCGGCGAAATATGCCGGTATGAATGTGAAGTGGAATACGGTGCTGGCGATGGCGCTGAGCGGCGCACTGGCCGGTTTAGCCGGTAGCATCGAAATCGCCGGTGTGCATTTTAATATGACACCCGGCTTCTTCGGCGGGGTCGGTTTTGACGCGATTGCGGTGGCTCTGCTGGCTCGTAATAACCCACGCAGCATGATTGCGGCGGGGTTGTTGTGGGGGGCGTTGATTTCCGGCGGTGGGTTGATGCAAACACGCGCGGAAATTTCGATTGATTTAGTCAAGATTATTCAGGCGTTGATCATTATGTTCATCGCGGCAGATGCGATTATCCGGTTCTTGTGGCGCATTCCCGAAGCGAGCGCAGAAGAAAAAGAACGTACTTTGTTCGCTGCCAAAGGCTGGGGAGGCTAATTCATGGCAACTTCATCACCCAAAATTAACCTAGCTGTATCTGAGGGAAGCTGGCGCGACAACTTCAAAATTACGCGCATCGGCGTATTCGCAATCCTGTTTATCCTGTTGGGGGCATGGGTACTGCTATCCACGCCGCGCAACATTGGTTCAGATGTCACTACCCTCTTAACGATCGACGCGACCGGAATCGAAGGCATTCGAGTTCCCACGCTAGCCTTTGCGGTGGCGGTGGCGCTGATGTATATCGGCGGTGGGGTGTTCAGCCTGCTACCGATACCGGCAGTCAAACGCTACCGCTTCTGGTGGTTACTGGTCAACGGGTTGCTGCTGATTCCGTTGATGCTGGTCATTATCGCGGCAGGTGGCAAAACCAATATTACGGTCATGTTCACCGAGAGCTTCCGGCTTTCGACACCGATCATTATGGGCGCACTGGCGGGTTTGTGGGCGGAACGTTCGGGCGTAACGAATATCGCTATTGAAGGCATGATGTTAGCAGGAGCCTGTCTGGGCTTCGTGATTTACAGCCTGTTGGTGGCACGCGGTGTCGACATCAGTGTGGCACAATACATTGGTGTGATTTCGGCGGTTATTTCTGGCGCTGTGATGGCGGCATTGCACGCGTGGTTGTCGATCACGTTTAAGACTAACCAAGTTGTCAGCGGTACGGTCATCAACATTCTGGCAATAGGTCTGACGAGCTACTTACGGCGTGAGGTACTGGTGAGTTCAGAAGCGGCGCGCAGTACCCTACCGATTATTGCCATACCGGGATTATCAACCATTCCAGTGGTGGGCACATCGCTTTTCAATGGCAAGCCGATTTTTTACAGCATGATCATTCTGGTGATCGTCAGCCATGTGGTGTTGTATTACACCCGATGGGGACTTCGAACACGGGCTGTGGGTGAAAATCCACATGCGGCGGATACACTGGGTATTAATGTCATCCGCAACCGCTGGACGAACGTGATCATCAGCGGAATGATCGCCGGTTTAGCGGGCGCATGGTTCACATTGGAAACTACAGGTTCATTTGACGATCAAATGACAGCGGGTAAGGGATTCATCGCACTGGCAGCAATGATCTTCGGTAACTGGACACCCTTTGGTGCGGCGGCTGGTGGTTTGCTGTTCGGGTTCTCTGAGGCGTTGGGACAGCGTTTCCAATTCCTGGGTGTTCCCATACCGGCACAGTTCTTACAGATGGTGCCTTATCTGGTGACGATTATTGTGCTGGCGGGGTTGATCGGTAAGGCCAGTCCGCCGAAAGCTGACGGCGTCCCATTTGAGAAAGAGTGACCTTGCTCAAGGGGTTACGCAACAATTTGTTATGAGCCGTGCCCAACAGAAATCGGTATAATCTGAGGTGTATCCTTCTAAGCAAGATAAATAGGTCATATTGTCCATCAAGCTTCACTTCGAGGTTCGACGTGCCGAGGCACATGAACGTCCGCTAATTGCCGCTTTCTTAGAGGCACAGTGGGGTTCGGTGCAGATTGTCAGCCGCGGATGCATTCATGAGGCAGATACCCTACCGGCATTCATCGCCATCTGGGATGAACAACTGGTGGGGTTGGTGACGTATCACATCACAAACGGTGTGTGCGAAATCGTGTCATTGGACAGCTTGATAGTCAAAATTGGCGTGGGAACGGCATTGGTAAATGCTGTGATGCAGGAAGCGATGCAGTATCAGTGCCAGCGGGTATGGTTAATTACGAGTAATGATAACCTCACTGCATTGGGATTTTATCAACGGCGCGGCTTCCGGTTGGTGGCGGTGCATTTAGGCGCTATTGATGCAGCACGTGAGCTAAAGCCGCAAATTCCTCAGATCGGCATGGACAACATCCCTATCCATGATGAGATTGAACTCCAACTGTGGTTGTGATTCAAAAACTTGAGTCTTGCCCAAGCAAAAGTGCATTTATAGTATGAATAGCGGGTATGATAGCCATTCGCAAGGTGTATCTGATTGAATGCACTGTCGTGATAAGGTGTGCACACCCAATGAACAAAACAAGTAAGGAATAACAAGCACATGATTGAATTTATCATCTCTAAAGGACCTATTATCGGCTATTTGCTGATTTTCGGTATCATCTTTGCCGAGTCGGGGCTGTTGATTGGTTTCTTTCTACCGGGTGATAGCCTCCTGTTTACCGCTGGATTTCTGGCCTCAGAATCAGGCAAGGAACTGCTGGTCAAGTTTGGTCTACCAGCCAATGAGCCATTCTTCTCGCTGATCATATTGGTTGTCGGATGCTTTATCGCGGCGGTGGTTGGTGACAGCGTAGGATATATCTTCGGTAAGCGGGTGGGACAACGATTGTTCCAACGTGAAGACTCACGCTTCTTCAACAAGAAGAATATTTATAAGGCACAGGAATTCTACGAAAAGCACGGCGGTAAAGCGATTGTGCTGGCACGTTTCGTTCCAGTCGTCCGCACGTTTGCTCCCATCGTCGCTGGCATCGGCGATATGCACTACACCCGTTTCTTGATGTTTAACGTTGTGGGTGGTTTTGTTTGGGCAGTCGGTGTGACCGTAGCCGGTTACTTCCTCGCAGCAGTCATCGGACCGGATAATATTGACAAGTATCTGCTGCCGATCATCGTCCTCATCGTGGCGATCTCGATTGCTCCGCCAGCGCTGCATTTGTGGAAAGAACGGCAAGCTGGAAAGAAAGAAGCGGCAGCTCTCACCGGAGATTAATCATTCCGGTTAAGGAGTTTGCGATCAGTTTGTGTAAAAGAAGGCTGGGGTTCACCCAGCTTTTTTATTTACCGTAAGTTACTTGAGGAGCACACAAGCATGTCCGTACCGTTACATAATCCGGAAAAGAGCTTAGGCGAAACCCTACGCGAGACCAGCATGGCCATCACGCAAGAGAGGATTAGCCTCAGGGAAATCTTGGAG
Organism: Aggregatilineales bacterium; assembly: GCA_044227005.1. GTDB lineage: Bacteria > Chloroflexota > Anaerolineae > Aggregatilineales > Phototrophicaceae > CFX2. The sequence continues at coordinate 43,152 of JBGAFZ010000008.1, read as the reverse complement.
TTGATTGGCGAACAGGGACTGCTGGTGTTCTGCATGTTTTTGACCGTGCCGTTCTTGCTGCCGGTATCGATTCCGGGTGTGAGCACGGTATTCGGGCTGGTGATCACGCTTATCGGAATCGGGGTGGCGCTTAACCGTGTACCGTGGCTACCGGCGCGATTGATGAACCGGACGATTGAGCGCGTGCATTTGATCCCTGCGCTCGAAAAAGGGGCGGTGTTATTCACGCGATTGGACAAGCTGATCCGTCCGCGCATCTTAGCGCTGACACATGGGGCGACGGTCAACCGTGTCAACGGATTTATGCTGGTGGGTTGTGCGCTGCTGTTGATGGCTCCATTCGGCTTGATCCCGTTTTCGAACACATTGCCGGCCTTTGCGATCCTCTTTCTGGCGGCGGGGATGCTGCAACGTGACGGTATTTTCGTGCTATTGGGATATGTCACGATGGCGGCAACAGTCATTTACTTTAGCGCCCTGTTCGCTGCGGCGGTGGCGGCGGGCAAAGGGGTTAGTTCGCTGCTGGCGTCATAGAACGGTTTGAGTAGAGTCACAGATGGGCGTTCATCGGCTGCGATGGGCGCTTTTTATTTAGCCATAACAGCAACCTTCCGCCCTGTACTGCGTAATGGCACAATAGTAGTGACAGCAGAGCACAGGACACAGCATGACCCAAATCAACTTTTATCTCCAATACGCCTTCCGTAATTTATGGCGCAGCCGTCGATGGTCTACCTTCGCGCTTTTTTCGGTGGCGGCAGGTGTCGCGACGGTCGTGGCATTACGCAGCCTCGGATTGGCAATTGCTGATTCGCTGACGAGTAACGTGCGCTCAAGCAATCACGGCGACATCACTTTGGAGACGGATAACTTTGGTGGCGGCTTTATGTCGAGCGATCCGACCAATGTACCCGGATTCACCGACGATGACATCGCCAAAGTGCAGGCGTGGGCGAAAGAACATAATGCAATCGCTTCGGCATCGACCAAAGCAGGTAATCTTCAGGTTACGGCGGTCACTTTTAGCTCGGTTGGGCGTCCGCAGTTCATCACGAGTTATTTCATTGATCCCAAAACGTATCCACCAACAGCGGATATTCGGGCGCTAGAGCCAGCCGGTGTCCCGCTAGGCGAGTTGTTCCAAGGCGGGAACGAAATAGTCATCAGTGATAATATGGCACAGAACCAGAATCTCAAACTGGGTGATAAGGTACGGGTAAGCGGTACCGAAGCCGAATTCGTGGTGCGCGGCATCATCCCTACAAGTGCCGAAGCTGGCCTACGGAATATCTTTGCGGCGTTCTTCGGGTTCGCGTATTTTGACCAATCACTCAAGGCAACACTGCCCGCCCCCAAAGTCGCGACAACGATTTCAGTCGCACTTCAAAATCCATCAGCGGACACGATTGAGACTGCACGGCAGCAACTCGATAATTTGTTACAGATTGATCATTATTATCAGACCAGTACGGTTACGGATCAGATCAAGGAAAATCAGCAAATCGCGGACGTGTTGGGCAGCTTCATTGTGGTGCTAGGCCTAGGCGCGCTGCTGATCGGCGGCGTGGGCATTATGAACACGATGCTGGTGCTGATGCGGCGGCGCACGGATGAAATCGCGGCACTCAAGACCTTCGGCTTGAAGGGGCGGCAGGTGGCGGCGATGTTCATGTCGGAAGCGGTGCTGCTCGGTTTGGCGGGTAGTGCATTGGGTGGCTTCTTCGGTGTGCTGCTGAGTGGATTGGCGAACGCCTACGGGCAAGCGCTCATTCAACAACAACTGACGTGGCGAATTTACCCCGAGGCGATTGGATTTGGTGCGGCGGTAGGTCTTCTGATTACGGTGGTTTTCGGCATCATTCCGGTATTGATCGCGGTTAAGGTGCGTCCAGCCATTATCTTGCGTCCCAACGAAAACAGTGTGCCGAAACTTGGCTGCTTACAAACCATTCTGATGATCGTTCTGGTGGTGTTTACATTGGGCATCATCGCGGGGCAGATGTTGAAGCCGGCATTCTCAGTCGCCACAGGATTGAGTACCAGTCCATTCGTGGTGGGCGTCATCGGTGTGGCGGCAACGTTGCTGATATTAGGCATCTTGATCGGCATCCTGTGGGTGATCGTGTGGATACTGGGTAAGCTGCCTACCTTCGGTAATATTGATATGCGTCTCGCCCTACGCAACCTGACGACAAACCGAACCCGTACCGCAACAACCCTGTTGGCGTTGGGTGCAGGGATGTTCGCGCTGAGCAGCATCGCCTTCTTCGGGGCGGGTATCCGCCAACTGATACAGTTCACGCTAAGCGAGCAACTGGGTGGTAATGTACTGGTGTTTCCGGTGCTGCCAGCCAATATTGCTAACCCGCTGATTGACAATGTGTTATCAAGGCAAGACGGCGTGGTATCACGCACCCGTTACCAGAGTGGTTTTGGCACCATCAAAACGGTGGATGGGGAGGCAGTACAAGCGACTGAAAGTGTCCAAGTTCCAACACGACCAAATCGCGGTAACCAGCCGCAAATGGAGTTTGGCGACTACAGCTTGCGATTGGGGTCACGGGAAACGAGCGCCGATACCAAATCAACGGGTGTGTTGATCGCAGGACGTGCGCTGACAGCCGAAGATAAGGGAAAGCCGGTGGCGGTTCTGGAAAACTTAACGCGCTTACAGCCATTGAACATCACAGTCGGCACGCGAATCGGTGTGGAAATCAACGATAAGGTTACCGAATTCGAGATCGTCGGTTTGACACAGGCTGCCAATGAAAACGCCTTCAGTATGGGAGGAATGACTGGCGGGGAGCTGCAAATCCCAACGGGGGTCATCGGCAATGGTTCGTCGTCGATGCCTTTCACGGTGGTTCAGGTGAACCCCGAGTCACTCAACAAAGTATTGCTGGCGGTCAACTCAATCCCACTGGTGTATTCGATCGACATCACGTTTATTGACAATGTCATCAGCCGCTTCATCAACCAGATGAGTGCTATTCCAATCCTCGTGGGTTTACTGTCATTGGGTGCGGCGGCGGTCATCATGGCGAATACAGTGGCGTTGGCGACACTGGAACGCAGGCGACAAATTGGCATATTGAAGGCGGTCGGTCTGAAGGGTCGGCGCATATTGGTGGTGATGCTGCTGGAAAACACACTGGTCAGTTTGCTCGGTAGTCTGTTGGGCATCGGCTTAAGCGCATTGGGGATCGGTATCCTGACCGCGTTTGGGTCGAGCATCACACAGATTATCCCGCCGGATGCGACGCCGGTTGCAATTGCCCTGCTCATAACCGCTATTCTGATTGGCTGGATTGCGACTATCCTCAGCGCCCGCAGTGCTATCGGGGAACATGTCACCAGCGTGTTGCGCTACGAGTAGCCCAATGGGGATTTAAGACGGATTTAAGGTGGATTTGAGAACCGATTAATTTGCTGGAATGATTGTGAATGTATTCTCAATATATCGGTATCGCGAAGTGAAAGCAGAGAATACGCATGAACTCCAACAAAGCCTCTACCATCTCGTCCACCATCATTGGAGCAGCAATTGCCCTCATCGTCGTCACAGGGCTTATCCATCTGGTTACCGCACCGGATGATTTTAGCGAAGCCGCCTACAAAGGCGCGATGTTCGTCGCCAACGGATTTCTGGCACTCATCGCCGCGGCTGGCATTTATAAAGGTTCCAAGACATGGGGATGGGGACTCGGATTATTGGTCGCAGGTGGCGCCATGGTCATGTACGTGGTCAGCCGCACCATCGGATTGCCCGGTTTAGGTGTAGATGACGCGTGGTTTGAACCCATTGGTGTGCTATCATTGCTGGTAGAGGGTGCTTATGTGGTTCTGGCGCTCAAGGTTCTGGCACAGGGATACGCATCGGGGCACGACGAACCGCGCCTAACAGCCGCACGATAAAACAACTCAGTGACAGTCTTTACCAGCCCTCACAACTTTGTGGGGGCTGTTTGTATATCTAGTACAGAACGGAAACGCTTATGCCGCACATTTTATTGATTGACGATGACCCTAAACTCACTACTCCCTTACGGGCATCCTTTGAGCGAGCCGGATATGATGTGTCGGTAGCAGGAGATGGTCATACGGGGCTGAGTAAAGCATTGGTTGAAAACCCAGATGTGATTATTCTGGATGTGATGATGCCGGGAATCGACGGTTGGAAAGTATGCAGCGCGATACGTGATCGCAGCCCAGTACCGATTATCATGCTAACGGCACTGGACGATAGTACCGACCGTATACGCGGTTTGGATTTGGGCGCGGACGATTATCTGGTAAAGCCATTCGGGTTCCAAGAGTTACACGCACATGTGAAAGCCATGCTGCGACGGGTACAGTTAACGACCCAACCGGTGACCCCTAGCCTGCTCCGCAGCGGGAAAATCGAAGTCAATGTGCAAACGCATGAGGTGAAACGCGACGGCAACATCATTCAATTACGCCAAAAAGAATATGATATTTTGCTGCTGTTGATGACCAATCCTGATCGGGTTGTCAAACGTGATGAGCTATTTGACCGCATTTGGGGAACGGATTGGTTAGGTGATACGCGCACGTTGGATGTGCATATGAGTTGGCTCCGGACGAAATTGGAAGAAGATCCGGCTCATCCCGTGTATTTATTGACGGTACGAGGCGTCGGGTATCATTTCGCATCCCCCGTCGAAACCGATTATGTTTAAGCCCAGTATCAGCCGACAATTATTACTGACATTCACGACCATCACGACTATTGGTGGGCTAACGTTATTCTTTATAGCAGGTCAACTCCTGCAAAACGCAACCCTAGAATTCTATAAGCGGGATACATTGACCGAAGCCGTGACCTTATCAGGGACACTTTCGGGTGGTGACCATGACGGCGATAGTACGGGACTCTCGACTCCGCTCGGCGAATATGCGCTGCGTCGATTACGGTCCGAACCCGACTGGCAGTTTTATGTGGTCAATGAGCACGGCGCAATTGTTCCCAATCGTAACGCGCCTGACCAGACCGTACCCAATCTGGATACCAACACGGTAGAAATTCAAGCGGCACTCAATGGAAATGACGCCCAAACAGTCCGTAATGATGCGAATGGCAAAGTCTTTTTGTATTCTGCTACGCCCATCCGCTTTGGTGACGATAAGGTTCGGGCGGTACTGTGGTTGGCAGTACCGATGCAACCAGCCTATGATCTGGTTAACAGGCGCTGGTTACAATTGGCAGCCGTACTCCTTCCGGTGATCGTGCTGATCATAATCGCCAGTCTGTGGGTGGGGCAAGCGCTGACGCGTCCCATCCGCCAGTTGCATATGGCGGCACTTCGAATCACGGCAGGCAATCATGACGAACGGATTGTGATTAACCGTGATGATGAAATTGGTCAGCTCGCTAAAGCATTTAACATTATGTTGGACAGCTTGAACGCATTGCTCATCGCACAACGCAGTTTTGTCAGCAATGCCGCTCATGAACTCCGAGCGCCATTGATGAGCATGAAACTGCGCATCGAAGCCCTATCCGATGAGAGTATCCCTGCTGAAGAAAGCAAGGATTATCTGAGCGAGGCGGCGGATGAAGTGCAACACATGGCTGATCTGGTAACGGCGCTGCTCACGTTAGCACGATTGGATGAAGGCAAACATTCGACCAAGTTAGAAGCTTTCGACACGGCGGCGTTTCTACACGACACGGCGCGTTCGTGGCGCATTCGGGCTGCACATACCGGAATCGTTGTTGAATCGGACATACCAGATACCATTCCAGACATCGCGCTAAGTGCAGCAGATTTGCGCATCGTTCTGGATAACTTGCTGATGAACGCCAGCAAATATACTCCTTCGGGCGGTCATATCTGGTTGAAGGCGCGCTGTGAAGCGAAGACCTTATTCCTCGAAGTCAGCGACACGGGCGAGGGATTTTCACCGGAGATTATCCCGCATCTATTTGAACGCTTTTACCGCGCGAATCTTGACCGTAACAAGGCGATACCGGGAAATGGGCTTGGTTTGGCGATTGTTGATGCCCTGCTCAAACAGAACAAGGGCAGCATCAGCGCGAGCAGTAAGGGTTTAGGCCAAGGTGCAACCTTCAGCATACAAATTCCGTTTGTTGCGGCCTAATCAGCCAGCATAGTCGAGTCTTGGGTGGAGGGAATGGTTAACGTTTCCTCCATCACCCCAGTTGCCCTCTGTATTGAATAATCACATGCAGCATATTCAGTCTTATATCGATTCCCGCAGACCGCATGTTCGGTGGTGGTAGAGGTGCGCACTAGCCCTACTCTATCCCAAAGCGCCTACTACAGTCAGGTATAGGTAACCCGAACTGGCATAGCACGATAGCTGTTTAGGTAACGTAGGAGAATCAAAAAGGGGCGACGATGCCCCTTGATTGTTAATGCAGAGTTGCAGATTATGCCTGACTGGCTACGCGCTTGGCTGGCTTCGCCGGTTTGGTACGTGCTTTGTAGACGCGGAAGGCTGTGAAACCGGATACCAGCAGCACACCGAGGAGTAGCAAGATACGGATGCCCAAGCGCTCGGAGTCGGTACCGGCCAGTAAACCATGAGCGGTTGCCAAACCGAAGGTGACATAGCTGGTGAGGTGCAACCACCACCAATTCTTGTGTCCCATACGGTCTTTGATCCAGAAGCTCGCCGAAACAGCCAACATGATCCACACGGATAACGTACCTAAACCGACTGCAAATGAGCGATAGGGGCCGATGAAAGGCACCAAAATGTCGGCAATTTGGTAGGAGAAGTATTTATCAACCATCAGCAGTAGGGCATGACCGATCGACAAGATGACCGCCAGCCAAGAAATGGTGCTGTGCATCAACATGGTCAAGACACCGGGAGACCAGTCATTCACCGCACGGCTACTGACCGCCAAGCCCCATAACATCGAGACCGTCAAAAGGACATAAGCCAGAATACCGGCTGAGCGAATGAGATGCCAAGTAATCTGGGTATCGGCAGCCAAACTCGAGCTGAACATGCCGGATTGGAGCATGACAGCCGCTGCGACACCCACGACAATAACACTAAACAATAGGGATAAACGATCCCACCAACGTGCTTCTTTAACCATGATTGCCCCCTTAGAGGATATACATACAGCCATTGTTCTGGCTGAACATTATTGATTTTGCGGAACGAAACACAACTCAAAGGCGTTTGTTGCCAATACCGAACCATCGTCGCAGGCTACCAGAGCGGAGGCGTTCGGTTGTTCGTTGATCCATTCGAGACCGCGTTTACTGCCGAGCAACATCACCGCTTTGGCATAGACTTCAGCCGTGGGTGCGTAGGGATGCATCACTGTGACCGATGTTACATCAGTTTGTGCTGATTGTCCCGTTCGGGGGTCAATAATGTGATGATGATTTTTACCAGCCCGCTGCCAATGGCGATAATCCTTGCCGCTGGTCACGATAGCCGCATTCCTGACGATGACCTGCACAATATCGCCTTCCCGTCCACCGGGTTCAGCAACCGCCACGACCCATCCGGCCTGATCCTGTGGAGTACCACGAGCGGCCATATCTCCGCCCATATCCACCAAACAAGCGCCATAGACTGCCAAGCGATTCGCTATCTTCTCGGCAGTCCATCCTTTGGCAACCCCACCCACATCGATTGGGGCGGGAATACGCACCTTGCGCTGTGGGATATTCACCTGAATAGTCTGCCAATCGGTCACAGGCGGAATGGCGATGGCGGATTCCGACGATTCGATTTGGTCGAAACTGCGGTCGTATCCGGCTGCAACCAGAGCATCGTGCAACATCGGATGATAGAGGCCATTGGTAATCCGCGCGCCCTGCTTGGCAGCAAGGACATTCGCCAACAAAGTTTCGCTGACTTCTACCCACTCGCCTATATTTTGGTTCAGGTGAGAGAGTTCACTTTCCGGGCGAAACCGCGAGAGAACGGCTTCGATGCTTTCCACTTCGGCAGGGACTTCGCGTAGGAGCCGGTCGCCATCTTGATCTGTTTCCAGCCAGATGTTGACCTGACATCCCATCGCGCGAAAAGCTAATGTGTAGCGTTCCATTTTCTATCCCCTGTTTTAGCGGCTTGACCGCGTAGTCGGCACTGAAGGTACGGTCACTTGTTGGACGGTGGCGGTTGGCACAACTGCCACAACGTTTGTTGTTACTGATGTATCAGTCGTCGCCTGCCGGATGGTGCTCACGCTGGAAGTCGCTACAGTTGAGGCGACGCTAGCCGTCGTGACATTGCTGCTGCTGGTTATAACGGCGCTGCTGGATGTCGCATCCAACAAAATCATGCTTTGTGCGCCGACGATAAGTGCTGTTGTACTCCCCACTACCATTGCTGCACGTGCTGCGAACCGTTTAGCGGGGGTCATTCCTGTTGCCATGTTGATCTCCTTGACACTGTCATCTTACATTTATCAGGATACGACTAAAGAGAATGGCCTGCTTTAACGACATCTCAAACTAACCTTAAATCCAGTTTAACTCGGTCAGATGAGGCACAATGCTCAAGTAAATGAAAACCACCGCTTGTACGGTGGCTTTCAGGGGGAGAAGTGGGGATTTGCGATTTAGCGGCTTGAGCCAGTACGTGGCGTGCGATAGTTTTGCTGGGTACCAAAAAACGAGTTACGTTGATTATGGTGTTCACCATCGTGCTCAAAACTTTCATCATCATCGGATTGAAACGGCGATGATTCATCAGGTTGGCGTAAAACACTTACACCGGAGTTTGTTATTTCAGAGGATGTCGTATTGCGGCTGTTTTGGGTAAAGGTGCCCGTCTTTGCATCCACAGTCATCAACGTTTGTGCGCCGACAATTACAGCAACTGAGCTACCTGCTACAAGAGTAGCGCGAATTGCGAACCGTTTTGCTGAATCCATTCCTGCTGCCATGTTGGCCTCCATCACATTCGTAAATCATGTATAGAAGATAGCACGGCATAGCGGGGAGCAAATTAACTGCGCCTCAAACAAACCTTAAATTTAACTTAAACCAGCTTGGTTCATCAAAACAAAAAAACCACCGATTTATATCAGTGGTTTTGATTTTTGTACAGGAGGAGAGCCAATCCGAACATTTCTCGGCTATTTCCCCATCAGATTTCGCTAACCTTCTCAGTTTTCCGCAACGAGATTACCTCACTCAACTCATTGAACTTCGTTCAACGTCTTAGCGCTTGGCTTTTTCGGTGAACAGAGGAGAGGCTTGCCGCTCTCCCCTGCTCGCTTGAAGCACTGCTGCGGAAGGATCCAGTGCCTCTCACCTGCCAGTGTATCACGGACGAGAGCCTTGGTGATTTCCGACGCGAAACTTTCATTCATTGAGTTGCGGAGGAAATGAGAAATGACACGTGTATTTGTACTGACCAATCACAAAGGGGGTGTCGGGAAATCAACATCCGCCACCAACATCGCCTTTGGTTTGGTGGGATTGCTCAGACGATCCGGTGCGGCGAATTGTCGGGTGCTGTTGGTGGATACCGATAGTCAGGCTCATGCGTCACTCGTGACCACTGGTCACAAGGATTATGGTGCAGACAACAGTCTGTACACCGTCCTGATGGCGGATCGGAAAGAAGCGTCGAATGTGCTGGCGAATTGTTTGGTGCAAAGCACATGGGATGAGGATCTGCATGTGCTGCCTGCATCTCCTATGTTGGAAGGGGCTGAACGGGAACTGATGGGTGTGGCGGGTGCACCCTATCGATTGGCTGAACCCTTGAGCCGTATCGCCAATCACTATGCTGCGATTGTGATAGATACTCGGCCATCCTTCTCACTTATGACCGAGATGGGATTGCTGGCTGCCACCGATGCCATCGTGCCGGTTGAGCCACGCTACCTCGAAACGGTCGGGTTGTTGTCGGTCATCTCCAAGATCAATGACATTCGAGAAGGTTGGCGACATCCCCATCTGCATGTCAGCGGCATCCTCGTCACCAAGATGGACAGTCGTGTCAAAGGACACAAACAACTCCTTGACGAACTCAAGTCGCACAGTGTGTTGGGACAATTGGTTTGTGGGGTTATCCCTGCCAACGAAGCTGTGTCCTACTCGCATCATCACCATTTGAGTGTCTTCAACTACGATCCAAAAGCCTCAGCCAGCAAAGCCTACGCCCAGATGATCAGCAAGTTGGTGCGGCAGATCATCAGCCAGAAAGTGGCCAGCTCATGAATGGCAAGAAACGACAAGCCAACACCAGACTACTCGACACCATCACGGCCGACATGCTAGGTGGCGGCGGTTTTGATTTGATGCAAGACAACAGTTTGAGGGTCGAGCGGCTCTTGCTCGAGATGGTACGACCGGATCCGGTGCAACCCCGTCGCGTGTTGCCGGAGCGCATCTACCAAGCTTTTCACGCCAACCGGATGACACCGACGCAGGCACTCCGTGAACTGATCCAAACCGCGCAACTGGCTGCGCGACAGAATGGACGACCATTCAGCAACGTACTCGATCTATTGGGTAATTCAGATGATGAGAGTGAAAATGAAACTCCGCAGCTTTCACCTGAAGAGCAGCTTGTCCGAGACTTGGTAAACCTCGCCGTGACCATTCGAGACGATGGGCAGGTCAATCCGTTGACTGTGGTTGATACCACACAAGGAGTAACCCGGTTGTATCGCATCGAGACAGGTGAGCGCCGTTATTGGGCAACATGGTTGCTGAGGGATTTCATCCCCGGATACGAGAGCGATGGCATGATCCCCTGCATCATCATCCCATCCGAACGGGCGTCTGCCTTTCGACAAGCCAAGGAAAATACAGCTCGCACTGGACTGTCTGCGATCGCCATGGCACGGCAAGCAGCACTACTCCTACTTACTGTGCATGGTTACTCCATTCCGGATGAGGCCGTCTCAAATGATTTTTACCGACAGGCACTTGAGCTTGACCTGCGCGGCAAACGTGAACATACAGCAGAAATATTGTCGGCGATGGGGGGTATCAAAAAGGGATATTTCAGCTATCACAAAAACCTATTGAGGCTTTCAGATGAAGCAATGGAATTGGCAGATCGATACTGTATTGACGAACGTCGCTTAAGGCCAATAGTAAGTCTAGAAGCAGTGTATCACGATGAAGTTGTTAGGCAAATCATAGATCTCAATTTAACCGCAAAACAGGTCAAGGATCTTTGCCAGGGTGATTTACAGGAAAATCATTATGAAGATCAAGACGTAATTCCTGGACCAGCACTCAAAATTGCTAAAGTGGCTCAAACGAGTAATACAACACTGCCAGAGGATATTGCGCGTGCACTAATCAAACAAGAAGGCGACAAGACTTTTGCACTCGCTCGACTTCAATCATTGCGGAAGCTCTTAACGGACGCAGAGCCATATCTTGCACCGGAATAAAAAGGTTCACCCAGGTGAACCTTTTGGAGACGACACTATGAAAAACATCCGAGCGCCGCCCTAGAAAACAAAACCCACCGACGAAATTATGCAGGTGGGTGACGGACTGATACGGATACATTGATTGTGTGGTAGCAACAATGTATCACAGTCCTCCCTCCCCTGCAACTGAATATCCGCCTTTCAGTCCTGTTTTGTGAACTCGACTTCTGTTCAGCTTTGCTTGGAGGTACTCATGAATGGCAACACCGTAGCTGGTACTTTTGAGAACCAGCCTGATCTACTCGCACGTCTACACAATGTGGTTCGACAACTCAATCGTTCTGACATCCGCACGGTTTCCGCTCTCATCGCCAAGGCAATGGGCGATCAACAGGCTGCGATGATGGCCGTGCGGTTACTGCATTGGTTCCCGAAAGCCAAGAAGCTAGGTGGCTGGGTCTACAAATCGTGGCGCGACTGGAATGCCGAATGCAACCTGTCACAGGCACAGGTCAAACGCGTTCACGGCAAAGGTCTACTTGAAGCCATCGGTATTGAACGCACCATCATGAAAGCCAATGGCACGCCGACTGTCCACTATCGCCTGGACGAAAACCGCTTGATTCAGAAACTCGCTGAGTTCTTGGAGATCATTCCGATCCGCATCACAGCATGGATGTGGCCGGAACCACCCAATCAGGATGGTCAATCCGACCCATCTCAAGCGGCTGATTCAGACCAATCCAATGGGCACTATCAACCCAATTCGTTGGGCGATAATAACCCAATGAATACGGCTGAAACCGCCCAATCCATAACAGACTCTCCCTCACAAACACACCAACACACTCCACATCAGGATAGACAACACAACAAGTATTCTGCTGTTGTTGTGGATAATCAAAAGCGAAATCCAGATGAAGTCATTCAGGCACTTGGAAGCCTCGGTATTAGTTCTACCAAAGCCAATCAACTCATTCAGAAATATGGTGCCGAACGGGTACTTGAAGTTGTAAACCACACAGAAGATCAAAACCGCCATAATCCAGCTGGGTATGTCATCCGTGCGTTGGTGGACAATTGGACATTCTACTCAACGCCGGAAAAGGAAGATTACGCATGGGGTGATGGAAGTGCATACATCACGGGGAAGTATGCGTCATTTATTGAGCATTAGTCTGGTCGGTACGCTATATGCGTCCTTGAACGATGAAGTTTTTAGATTTCGCCAAATAGCCCTGTCCGAGAGAATAAACCGCAATAGTAATAGATGTCGGCAAGCATTGCCAACACTTTGTCAATGTTCTACTTGTCATCCGAAATGAGCCGAAGTAGCGACTTAGGGGAACCGACGTGCAAGTTCTATATGGATGTATTTACTGGCGTACTATGCTCCTTTACGGTGTTGATCGTGCGGAGTCAGCAAGCGAGAATGCGGAGACTTTAGAAGAAGTTGTGATTAGCTATAATTGTATACCACGAATTGATTAATACGGAGAATGGAATTTGCGCGATATCAATTCGTGTTCAATTCGAATTTATCTGTTCTCGGCCAAATTGTTTGTTATAATGCGCTACATTCGATTATGGAGTTGATGATATTCCCCGGAAAAATCCGTTACGGTCAGAAGGTGTAATCGGTCGGTTGTAAACCGCTCCAGCCATTTTCTATTTCCGACAACGAGCCGGGCATTGATGCCCGGTTTTTTATTTCTGAGTACGCACGGGAAAGGGTAAATTGTGGATTTGTTGTTTATTGTTCTGATACCCGCCTTAAGCGCATCTCTGCTCTTGCTTTGGCCTCGTACGCGAGCGCCGCATTGGGTAAGTCTCGTACCGGCGGTTATATTCGCCTACTTGTTGTTCAATACAGCGCGACTGGAAGCAGTCTCTATTCCATGGGTTCCGTCTTTAGGGCTGGGATTTGATTTGTTCGCGGACGGGTTGGGGTTGTTATTTGGCTTAATCGTGACAGGGGTTGGTACGCTGGTGCTGATTTACGCGAGCGGGTACTTCGAGGACGCGGCCGATTACCGGCGATTTAGCGGGTATACGCTAATGTTCATGACGGCGATGCTGGGGATTGTGTTCAGCGCGAACCTGCTGCTGCTATTTATTTTTTGGGAACTGACCAGCATCACATCTTATTTACTCATTGGTTTCAAGCACGAAAAAGAGGCAGCCCGAATCGGAGCGCGGCGTGCGCTCTTGATTACAGGTGGTGGGGGATTGGCGCTGATGGGCGGCGTGCTGCTGATAGGGATAGCGAGCGGGACATTCGATATTCCGACGCTGCTGCAATCGGGGGATGTCGTTCACAGTAGCCCGCTGTACCTACCTGCACTGGTGCTCGTTTTGATCGGTGCATTTTCAAAGAGCGCTCAGTGGCCACTGCATTTCTGGTTACCGGGTGCGATGGAAGCACCGACACCTGCAAGCGCGTATTTGCATTCGGCGACGATGGTGAAGGCGGGCGTTTTTCTGCTAGCGCGTTTAAGTCCGGTTTTGAACCACACAGAAGTATGGTTCTACAGCGTGACTGTCATTGGGCTGGTGACGTTCATTTATGGCGCAATCATTGCGTTACGGCAAACTGATCTGAAAGGGATTCTGGCGTACAGTACGGTTAGCTGGCTAGGAGTACTGGTGGCTTTGCAAGGATCCGGTACGAAGGAAGGGGCAAAAGCGCTGGCAGTGGGTATTGTGGCCCACGCCTTGTACAAAGGGGCTCTGTTCCTGACAGCTGGCAGCATTGACCACTCCACAGGGACACGCGATATCAACCGATTGGGTCAGTTAGGGCAGGTGATGCGTTTTACCACGGCAGGTGCGCTGCTGGCAGTATGGAGTATGGCTGGACTGCCGCCCTTACTAGGATTCCTCGCCAAAGAGACACTGAAGGTTGCTTCATTAGATGAAGCGCTGCCCGGAGTATTCCACTTACTATTCCCGGCCGCGGCAGTGCTCGGTTCATCGTTGACGGTGGCAGTGGCACTACGGCTCTTCTGGGATACGTTCTTTGGTAAGCGAGAGGCAGACACTCCGCACAAGGCACATGAAGTCCCGATGACGATGTGGGGCGGCGCGGCAGTGCTCGGTACGCTATCCGTGATATTGCCGTTGGCACTGCCTCAGACACTTGATCCGCTGGTGAATGGGGTCATCACTGCAGTCACCGGCAAAGCCAGTGCTGTTCACTTACACCTGTTTGAAGGCGTTAACCTACCGTTTGTTCTGAGCATGGCAGCAATTGCATTGGGCATAGGGATTTTTTATGTACGGCAGTCTGTTATTGGGCGGTTGCAAGCGGGTATGGAGTTCAATCCGACCCGTGCATTTGATTGGTTTTTCAGCGATGGATTGACGGGCGGCGCGGAATGGATTACCGCACGGTTGCAGAATGGTCGGTTGCGAAATTATGTCAGCATTGTTATCTCGACGCTGATTGTCCTTGTTTTAGGGACGCTTATACTTGGCAAGGTGGCCGTTGTCGGCGCAGCAAGCCTACGCGACCCGGACTGGCCGACTGCGATTATTTGCTTGCTGTTGATGATCGGAGCGATATCCGGGGCGATGGCACCGACGCGTTTAAGTGCAATTGTTGTTTTAGGCATTGAAGGATCGTTGGTGGCTTTGTTGTTTGCCTTATTTGGTGCGCCCGATCTGGCCTTTACCCAACTGATGATTGAAGTGGTTTCATTGGTGCTGTTCGTACTGGCCTTTCATTTTTTGCCCGATGCTTTTGTGATCCGTACAGGGCGTTTGCATGCTGGACGCGATTGGCTGATTGCGATTGGTATGGGTATAACCGCATCTATTTTAGTATTGATGGCGGGAGAAAATCGGCTTGGGGCATCGATAAGCCCATGGTATGCAGCGAATGCTGTGCCTATCGGGCAAGGACACAATATCGTCAACGTGATTCTGGTTGATTTTCGTGGGCTTGATACACAAGGCGAAATTGTTGTGTTGGTTATCGCGGCGATGGGGGTAGCGGCGCTGCTGCGCTTGCGGCCACCTGATCAACCCCGCAGGCAGCATCTTGCGGATACCCCAGCGCTTGACCAAGCTGAAGACGATATTCCTGCCTAAAGGGGGAGATTAATGACAAAGTCACTCTTTCTACGGTTTTTGGCGCGGGCGATGCTGCCAATACTACTGTTATTTTCACTGTTTCTGTTGTTGCGAGGCCATAACCAGCCGGGTGGTGGTTTTGTTGGCGGCTTGGTAGCTTCAGTCGGATTAATTTTGATGACGTTGGCTTATGGACCTGATGAAGTCAGCCGTCAGCTACAAGTCGATTTTCTGCGAACGATGCTTTACGGTGTGTTGATTGCTGCCCTTGCAGGTGCCGTAGGGTTGTTGCTAAGCGGTACCTTTTTGACAGCGGCATGGTGGAAACCCTTCATTCAAGGTGTTGGTAAATTGGAATTTGGGACACCGTTGATATTCGATATTGGTGTTTACCTCGCGGTACTTGGTGTGACGTGCAGTATCGTCATGAATATGGCTGATGAAGGTGAAAAGGAAGAATAACGATGCTGCTGATCTTTGCGATTACGATAGGGGTTATTGTGACATGCAGCGTCTATTTAATGCTCCGGCGCAGCATGGTACGGTTGATTATTGGTCTTTCCTTACTGAGTTATGCCGTGAACTTACTCATATTTAGCATGGGTGACCTGCGTAAGCGCGGTGTCCCAATTGTCGATCAGTCGTCGGCTGATCAGATGGCGGATCCGCTTGTACAGGCGCTGATATTAACGGCGATTGTGATCAGCTTTGGTGTACTGGCCTTCACGCTGGCATTGGCTTATCGGGCAAGCCAGGCCGTGGGCAGTGATGATCTTGATGCGCTCCAAAGCACAGATGGAGAGGTCTGACATGCAGCCAGGTTTAGTCATTTTGCCACTTCTGATCCCACTCCTAACAGGTTTAACGGCTTTAATTCGAAATCGTGATCTGCGTCGTCGGGTCGTGATTATCGGATTGTTGCTGAACCTGATTGTTTGCGGTGTACTTCTAGTCGAAGTAGTCGGTGGTAAGTCAATTGTGTCCCAGATGGGAGGGCATCCCGCACCTTACGGCATCACGATTGTTATAGACCAACTCAGTGCCATCATGCTCACCATTACGGCGATCATCGGCTTTTCTGCACTTGTTTTTTCAAACGCCACCATCAATGTGAACCGGGAACGCTTCGCTTACTATCCATTGGTCGCTTTCTTGATTATGGGAGTGAACTTCGCATTTCTGACGGGCGATCTATTTAGCCTGTATGTGGCTTTTGAAGTGATGCTAATGGCGTCATTTGTTCTGCTAACACTTGGCGGTGAACGGGGTCAGCTTGAGGGAGGACTGAAATATGTGACCCTGAACCTGATTAGTTCGACGATATTCTTGATTGCAGTCGCATTAACCTATGCCGTAGCGGGAACGCTCAATATTGCGCATCTTTCACAGCGGTTGGCAGCCGTACCCTCACCGGGAATCACGACTGTACTTGCAGTTATGTTTCTGGTTGCATTCGGGATTAAAGCGGCGATGTTTCCCTTGTTCTTCTGGTTGCCTGCCTCATATCACACCCCACCCATAGCGATTACTGCGCTTTTTGGCGGATTGCTGACCAAAGTGGGTGTTTATTCATTGTGGCGAGTGTTATCGCTTATTTTCCCGCATGATTTGGTTTATTTACAGCCCTTGATTCTGACCCTAGCAGCACTGACCATGATCACCGGTGTTCTGGGGGCGATTGCTCAAACCGAGTTTCGTCGTTTGCTCTCCTTCCATATTGTGAGCCAGATTGGCTACTTGTTGATGGGATTGGGATTGTTCACAACGCTTTCCCTGACCGGTGCGGTATTTTTCATGATCCATGTGATCCTATCCAAAACAGCGCTCTTTTTTATCAGTGGCATTACGCATGAGTCGCAGGGGACTTACCAACTCAAGCAGCTGGGTGGGTTCCAGAAATCGCACCCGTTTCTCGCAGTCTTGTTTTTTGTAGCGGCTTTATCGTTAGCGGGTTTGCCACCGCTGGCTGGATTCTGGGCAAAGCTGATGTTGATACGAGCCGGGTTAGAAGCAGGGCAGTATGGTATTACAGCGGTTGCTCTGGTGGTTAGCCTTCTGACCCTGTATTCGATGACGAAAATCTGGAACGAGGTATTCTGGAAGCCGGCTAAAAAAGAGGCTCAAATTGTAGCACCTAACCGAATGGTCAACATGACTGCGCCCGTGATGGTGTTGGTCGCGTTAATCGTGGCGATCGGTGTGTTAGCAGAACCAGTGATTAATCTATCGCGACGGGCGGCTCAAGAACTGACCCACCCGGCTACCTATGTACAGGCGGTTCAACTCGTACCCGAGGAAGGGGTCAGACCATGAACTTTTTCCTCGTTAACTTGTTGTTGGCTTTGCTGTGGGCATCCTTACAGGAATTTCGTCCCATAGATTTACTGGGCGGGTTTTTCGTGGGTTATGTTCTGATCTGGATGACACGGAGTTGGTTGGGTAGTGGGGCGGTACGTTACATCAAGCGGATGCCCAATGTCGTACGCTTTATGATTTACTATTGCGGCGAGGTACTGGAATCGACCTGGAATGTTATTCAGGCTGAGTTTCGTCATCCGTCGAGTCTGAAGCCGGGAATCATCGCCTATCCATTGGAAGCCAAGACCGATTTAGAGATCGTCCTCCTCAATAACCTGTTGGTATTGACCCCCGGTACCCTCGGTGTTGATCTTTCGCCCGATCGCCGGACACTCTATATTCACATTATCGATGTGCCTGATCCCGATATTGCCCGACAAAAAATCAAGGATGGACTCGAACGCCGTCTTTTGGAGACTTTACGATGAAACTTGTATTGGATTTTGTCATGCTCGCTTTATTGTTTTCACTCGCTTTGGTTACTTTTCGATTGGTGCGCGGCCCGACACTACCGGATCGTGCGGTGGCGAGTGATTTAGTATCAATCCATGTGGTGGCACTGATTGGGGTCTACAGTCTTGCCAGCGGTCAACCCATCCTAATTGATCTTGTGATCGTGATCGCGATTGTCGGATTTATGGGAACAGCCGTGGTTGGGGTCTACATTGAACGGGCTATTAGGGGCAAAGTGCAATCATTACGAGAGGAGAAATCACAATGAGTCTGCCTGAAATTTTAGTCTCATTACTGCTGATTGCTGGCACGGCTATCATGCTTCTTAGTTCATTCGGATTGGTGCGGTTTGGAGATGTGTTCCTTCGTATGCATGCGGCGACGAAAGCCGGTACATTAGGCATTTCACTGATCATTATTGGCGTAGCTTTATTCTTCTCTGATCCTTTAATTACGATCAAGTTGATTGCCTTAATGGGAATTTATTTCTTCACATCACCGATAGGATCACAAGTATTGGCACATAGTGCACATATTTCCCAAGTGCAGATGGTAAAGGAAACATGGATTGACGAATTGGCTGACGCGAATGGCGGTGAAAAACACCCATCCAATGAACCTCCCCGCAGTAAGCTTTAGGGTATCAGTTAATCGAACAATCGTAGCTGCTGAATGTGGAGTTGGGCATATTCTGGTTCGTGTCCTTCTTTTTTGACATAGTTCCGAATGACGTTCTCATCTCCGTGTTGTGCCACTGGACTCACATAGTAGCTGTCACGGCAGAACTCACCACTCCACATTTGTTTCTTTATACTTGGCACTCATGCAAGTATTTCACATACTGCCAGACTTGGACTAACCCGTACCACTTTTGTTGGGCTATAACTGGGTAATAACTGCACACGAAACAGCACATGATCCCGATCAATACCGATTTCCAAGAAATCGATTTCATAACGGCATTCACTAACAATGCACACAGTCGTCAATACGTGATCCACTTCTTAGCTCGTCACAACCCGTGTACTGTTGGCTGGACACACAATTTGATAGAGCAAAACACTCACGTTTTCATGAGTCTTTGTGAGGGACAGGCACCAATACCCTATCCCTCAGCAATGACTCCAGAAGATTACTGTTGGATAATTTCCATCGCGCATAAACTCGGAATGCCTGATATGCGTTTGAGTTTAAGGTTCAGTGTATTGTCAGAAACTGTCTCAACGCTGGTTGTGACCAATTGAGCCGTTCTGATGCCAGCTAATTTTGGTTGGAAGCTAGCAGATTTTGTAACACCTTCGACCACAATATCAAACTTACCCTGATTACTGGTACGGTTTTCAGCGAAGTATAAGTTGAGTATGTAATCACCGTTTGGCAATCCACTGAAATCAACATTGAGATCCTTACCGGTCGAACCACTGCGAGACTCGACAAGTGTTTTGCAGACATCTGGGTCAGTGATTCCTGTCATACTGGTGGGAATTACCGAATAAATTGTTCCCCCTGTAGATGTAGAATTAGCAGCTTTCCATGTTTGACCGGATGAGTCAAGAAGATTGTTTGTTGAACCAAACGTAAGGTAATAGTGCCCATCACAAACATCACCAACTCCATCCGCGTCCCAATCTTCCTGGCCTGAATTGGCTGTATTAGGACAGTTGTCTAGAGAATCTTCGATGCTATCAGCATCTGTGTCGAGCAGAACATCTTGTACTGTGATATTAAGAGTTTGGGCGTCTGGAGCACTTATGCCATCACCTACACTAACATTGACAGTGTAGGTACCTGAATTGGTATAACCCGGCGCAATTACTAAGGTCGCTGAACCATTCCCATTATCAGTGAAGGTCATGAAACTGCCAGTCAGCCCCACAACGGAATAAACCAAAGGATTGTTTTCTGGATCATTGGCGGTAATCGTTAGAGTGAGTGTTTCACCCTCATTGACCGTTTGAGGATTTACAGTAGCCATAACGGGTGATTGGTTTGTAGCCGGTTGACCACTTGTGCCTGTGCCAGAACTTGTGCCTGTGCCAGATCCTGTACCTGTGTCGGAACCTGTACCTGTACCAGAACCTGTGCCTGTACCCGAACTTGTACCTGTGCCAGAACTTGTACCTGTGCCAGAACTTGTGCCTGTACCAGAACTTGTGCCTGTACCAGAACTTGTGCCTGTACCAGAACTTGTGCCTGTGCCAGAACTTGTGCCTGTACCGGAACCTGTGCCTGTACCGGAACCTGTGCCTGTACCCGAAGTGTCAGGTGCCATTGCAACTTCCGAGCCACAACTAGACTGTGTATCTAAATTGCAGGTGATGTTTTCAAAAACATTGGAGACTGTATGCCCGAGGGTATTGAGGATAATAATCACCACGAGCGCAACTAAAGAGAGGAGTAGCGCATATTCGATTAAGCCTTGACCTATTTCTAGACTTCTGAAACGTTTACGACGGCGTGGCCGCCTTCTAAGAGCGTCAAATGGCATATACATTCGGTTTCCGGCCTTTCTTTATGTGAGTCACATTGTTACTCACATAAAAATCTCAACTTACTTCTAAGTTGAGATCCTTCATATACTTTCATCATATTCGGTTTCCACAAGCTAGACTGTGAAGATTACGGGGAATTCATAAATGCTTGATATTTGCGGTAAGTTAATTACAAAATGGGTACTGAAATCCGTGAATAGCGGTATAAACATTGTTAATGTGCTTTTTAGTTTCGCAATGCTACCCGAATAGGGAGCAATGATATAACTGACGAGAACAAATCTATCAAGCCATCTCTAGGCTTCAAAATGTGGATCGCTAGACTTTCGGATAATTAGTTCAGGTGGGATCAAGACTGGCGGAATATCCAAAAAGTCTTCAGTAATCATCTTCAAAAGTGTCTGGGCCAATTGTTGACCTATTTGATAAATCGGTTGATGTATCGTTGTCAAACCGGGATGAATATACTGTGCTAATGGAATATCATCGAACCCACCAATTGCAATGTCGTACCCTACAAGTAATCCGTGTCGTTGAATAACGTCCATTGCTCCTAAAGCCATCAAATCATTGCCACACATGATGGCGCTAGGCGGGCTTGTTAGTTGTAACAACTTTTCTGTCATCTCACTTCCACCACTATCAGTCAAATCCCCTTCCACAATCAATAGCTCGTCTATTGGTATGGAATTGTGCTGCATTGTCTCCCTAAAACCCTGCAAACGAAAATGTGAAAACATCAGTTCTTTGGGCGGGGTTATGAAAGCAATTCGACGATGTCCAAGATCAATCAAATGCTGCGTCATCATGCTTTGTGCAACAATACCATCCAGATCTACACACACGAATTTATCAATATTGGATGTGCGTC
Organism: Aggregatilineales bacterium; assembly: GCA_044227005.1. Lineage (GTDB taxonomy): Bacteria > Chloroflexota > Anaerolineae > Aggregatilineales > Phototrophicaceae > CFX2. Next base: position 21,542 of record JBGAFZ010000008.1, on the reverse strand, counting down.
CAAATGAAACAAATGGCATTTGGGTTTGTGATAGGTATTGAATGCGCTGATCATTGTAACGGGTACGAATGAGGATTAATCCATCAACACGTCTTCCCGCAACAATCCTGCGGTATTGTTCAAGCTCGCCGTTCAGTGGATTATGAGAAATTAGAAGAAGATCAAACAGTGAACCCGATATCGCATTACCTATACCCGCAATTAGCTCACTGAAAAATGGATCGTGAAAATCAGGGCCGCTTACTGGAAGGATTAAACCTATCGTTTGTGTTCTTTTCGCCTGCAGAGCACGCGCCTGCAAATTTGGTTCATATCCCTGCCGTATAGCCTCTTCAATAATTAGGCGGCGGGACGCTTCATTAACATCATTAAATCCCCCCAACGCTCTTGATACCGTAGTAATAGAAAAACCTGTTGCTTTTGCGATTGATTTGAGTGTAGATATCGACATGAACTATTCCCGGCTATTTGCGATCCGAAACGTTTCGGAGTAAACTGACTAAAGCGTATTCCGAAACGTTTCGGAAGTCAAATCAGGTCTATTTGGAACCAGCCAACACGAAGCAACCGTTGTCCCCAATTTCATTCAACTAGGTGATAGCAGGGTTCTCAAAATAATTCCTTCTCATAAATATTCTCAGAGGCACACTGAATCTCAAACAGGATTTCGCAATCGACTACCACTGCTCAGCACACAAAGGAGCCAATCATGTCCAAAAGAATCGCTATGTTACATTATTCTAGCCCACCAACTGTCGGTGGTGTAGAGAGCACAATTGCCCACCATGCACAGACTATGGCCGACCTAGGTTATACAGTACGTGTAATTAGTGGAACTGACGCATCTTTTGATAATCGTATCGAAACTCAAATTGACTCCTTTTTAGGTTCCCAGAATTCACAGGTATTGGCTGTAAAAAAAGAACTAGACGAGGGCATTGTATCCAGCGATTTTCACATCTTGGTTGATAAGCAGGAAAAAATACTTCGGACAGCATTGGAAGACTGTGACGTTTGTATTGTCCACAACATACACACCCTCAACAAAAATCTTGCTCTAACAACAGCACTACATCGTTTAGAGCGGCCACACTTTATTGCATGGTGTCACGATTTAGCTTGGACCAATCCCCAATATAGTCACGAACTTCATGAAGGATATCCTTGGAACTTGTTATGTAAGCAGTGGGCAAACACGCGCTATGTAACTGTTTCGGAGTCACGTCGCATGGAATTAGCACGATTAATCAATATTGCCGCTGATGACATTAGTGTTATACCGCCTGGAATTGATCCGGCTACATTCTTTCGATGGACTCATACAACACGCATAATTGAGGAGAAATTACGTTTGCTTCATGCCGACATTCTTTTGTTGTTACCTGCTCGATTAACCCGCAGAAAAAATGTTGAATTGGCACTGCAAGTGTTATATGAATTAAGACAACTGAAGGGTAAAGACTATCGACTTATTGTAACCGGTCCACCCGGCCCTCATAACTCTACAAATCCGGACTATTTAGATGAATTAATTGAACTTCGCAACGCACTCGGATTGCAGAACAGTGCACATTTTCTCTATGAATTATCTACTCCGCCCCTAATTCCAGATGATGCAACGATGTCCAATCTTTTTCAATTATGTGATGCACTCATTTTTCCAAGCCTGCAAGAAGGGTTTGGGATTCCGCTTCTAGAAGCTGGGTTGGTAGGACTTCCGGTATTCTGTTCTGGTTTACCATCTTTTCATCAGACAGGTCAGGATGATGTTATCTATTTTGATCCTGTTTATGAATCCGCGAGTAATATCGCATTCATGATTCAAACTTACTTTACAGGAAACCCTAGACAACGGTTAAAGACTCGGGTGCGCCAGACCTATCGTTGGGATGCCATCGTTCGAACTCAAATTGTGCCCATTGTGGAGGAGTTATGAAAACTTTCAATCTGATATTGGTGCTTACAGATCAGGTCGATCTTGATAGTTGGGCTGAATTTGCCACCAAACTAATTCCTCAAGACGGTCAAATTCACCTACGCGCATTAGTGACTATCGAGGAAGGAAAATCGCTTAGCGAGGGAACTTTAGCGGCCCGCGAATGGCGAGATGCTCTAAACCAGGTTGTACAAAGCCATCCAATAGTAAATGAGGATGTGCGTGTACATATAGATTATCAACCGTTTAATAGCATACTAGAAGAAATTCAACTGACAGAAACAAACTATTTACTCGTTCAATGGGGCACATTTGACAAGCAAATAGGTGGATTACGCGTTGATGATGTCATCCAAGCTCCTCAATGCAATGTAATCCTGGTCAGTGGAATTTCGAAAATAAACAATGCCCAGACGGTATTCCTATCACTACGTGGCGGCCCAAACTTATCTATTGGAACTCAAGTAGCAACGGCCATCGCGGGCGAAGGTTCAATCACTTTGTTCCATGCCGTAGATCATTTCCGCTCAACTCCTAACTTAGAAACCGTCATGAGATCTGTTCCACAAATCACCCGCACAATAACGGGTGTAACCGATATCGTCGAAGGAATAGTTCATGAATCAGATGGACACGATGTAATTGTGATGGGTGCAGGCTTCAAGCGTGTGAACACTCTGTCACTTAAGCAAAGAGATGTAATCCAAAGTGTATTTGAGCGCACGAAAAAACCTATCGTTTTGGTACGTGCCTCTCAACAGGAATCCCTAGAATTTCATGTTCCTCAGCTTCTCAGCAAGGCAGAAGAACCATTATCTGTGCGAGTGGATCGCTGGTTTGCCCAGAATACTTTCCACAGCAGCGAGTTTAGTGATTTAGACACTTTAATGGCACTTAAGCAAAAACAAGGCACAACTATAGGACTTATTCTTCCCACATTAAACGAAGAGGAAACCATTGCAAAGGTAATCACAACACTAAAAACAGAACTAATGGATAAGGTGCCACTACTTGATGAGATTGTCGTAATTGACAGTGAATCATCCGATAGTACCGTAGAAATCGCTAAAAAACTTGGAATTCCAACCTACATTCATCAGCAGGTTCTGTCAGAGGAAGCAGGTTCCAATACTGGAAAAGGTGAAGCACTTTGGAAAAGCCTTTATGTTACAAAAAGTGATATCGTAGTCTGGGTTGACACCGATATTACGAACATACATCCTCGCTTTATCTATGGTCTTATTGGCCCATTACTAAAAAATAAGAACATGCAGTATGTCAAAGGCTTTTATACGCGTCCCATAAAAGTTGGAGATAAGCTACAAGCTTATGGGGGTGGTCGTGTAACCGAACTCGTTGCCCGACCGTTGCTGAATCTTTTTTATCCAGAACTTTCAGGAATTATTCAACCACTATCTGGGGAATATGCTGGTCGGCGCCATGCGCTAGAGCAAATACCATTCTTTAGTGGCTACGGTGTAGAAACAGGATTGCTGATTGACATCCTAAATCAGTTCGGGTTAGAAAATATCGCCCAAAGTGACCTTGAAACACGGATTCATCACAATCAGCCACTCGTTAACTTGAGCAAAATGTCATTTGCCATCTTGCAAGTGTTTATTGCAAGATTGGAAGGCCGTTATGGAGTAGAGTTGTTGAAAAAAGCCAACCGGAGTATGAAACTGGTTATACAAGAACCTGAACGATTTGCGTTGGATATTGCTGAAATCGGCGACTATGAGCGTCCCCCAATGATTACATTAGCACCCTACAAGGAGCGACATGGACGCGAATATTAAGGGGCGAATTAGGGACAAGCTGGATTTCTTGTACCAGAGACCTGAAATGGTTTCTAAAATTCAGCATATCGTAGATTCCTATCCAATTCCGGTACGTAAAGCGTTGCATAACGGGAAAAAGCCCATATTGATTGCCTATGGGGATCACTTACAATCTGAAGATGACGTACCTCTCCAAACCTTACACCGATTTGCCAAAGACTATTTGCGCGACAGTATCGGCGGTATACATCTCCTTCCATTCTATCCCTATACTTCCGACGACGGTTTCTCAGTCATTGATTATCGAGAGGTAAATGATTCGCTAGGCGATTGGTCGCACATTGAAAAGTTACACAACGATTTTCCGCTTATGTTCGATCTTGTGTTGAACCATGTTTCCACATCGTGTGAGTGGTTTCAACGTTTTTTGAGAAATGAAGCCCCCTACGACGAATATTTTGTGACTGAGCAACTAGACACTGATCTATCAGCTGTCGTGCGCCCTCGCACGCACCCTCTGCTTACCCCGTTCGAAACAGCGGTTGGGAAACGTTATGTTTGGACAACTTTCAGTGCTGATCAGGTAGATTTGAATTTTGCGAACCCGGCAGTTTTGCTAGAGATTCTTCGAGTGTTGCTGGAATATGTACAGCGAGGCGCAGATTACATCCGGTTAGATGCAGTGGCATTTCTTTGGAAAATTCCAGGAACAAGTTGTATCCATCTGCCACAAACACACGCTGTCATTCAACTACTGCGCGATGTGTTGGATGCTACCGCGCCGTGGGTAAAATTAATCTCTGAGACAAACGTACCCCATCAAGAAAATCTTATGTACTTTGGTGATGGCGAGAACGAAGCTCAACTAGTATACCAATTTGCACTTCCGCCAATGCTGCTTCACACCTTTTACACAGGCGATGCTACGGTGCTATCAGATTGGGCAAGTAGCTTAAAAAACCCATCTGTGCGAACGAGTTTCTTCAACTTTACTGCATCCCATGACGGCATTGGTGTCCGCCCTGTGGCGGCTATATTGCCGAAGTCGGCGATTGATGTGTTATTGGACACGGTTGTGCAGCGCGGTGGGCAAATATCCTATCGTTCCAACAGTGACGGCACAAAAAGTGCTTATGAGATGAATATTACTTATTTTGATGCTCTGCTGAACCCCGGTGAACCACTGACTCAGTCGGTAAACCGCTTTATCACCTCACAGGCAATCATGTTGACACTTAATGGTTTGCCAGGTATCTATTTGCCGAGCTTATTTGGGGCAAAGAATTGGCATGAAGGCATTAACCGAAGCGGACATGCACGCAGTATCAATCGACAGAAGTTTGAGCTATCTGAGTTGCTTAAACTACTGCATACGAAGGGATCCCATTACGAACAAGTCTTTAATCGATACAGTACACTCCTGCGCATTCGGGCACTATCCAAATCATTCGATTTGGAAGTACCTCAGCGTATACTTAAGTTGCATTCATCAGTTTTCGCTCTTGAGCGCGGTACAATTATCGCTCTCCATAATGTAAGTAATCAGACTATAAGTGTTAAATTGCCAGATGATATTTTACGTCGTGATTTGCTTAGCGACACGATATATCAGCGGTTAGTTTCGATACAACCTTATCAAACACAATGGCTAGACGCTGAGAAATAAAGGTACGCATGGAAGCCCTACGCAATCGAATTGATTTGGTTAACACCCCGTTTACGGATCGAGGGTCCAGGCTATTGCTTTTCAAGGAAGCTCATCGCTTCTCTGTTAGGCTAGCGGAACGTTGGACAAAATGGGAATCGAAAGTTGGGCATTATCGCAAGCGTCCACCGATAATCACTAACTTCACATTTCTCAATCAAAATAATCAAACAATCACTGAGATGGATGTAGAAACCTATCCATATGTTGTACAAATCGACAACATAATCGGCAGATTTGATTGGGTGTTTCTGGATCCTGAAACCCTGCTGATGCGGTTGCCCACTGGCACTTTCGGATTTGAATTTAATATTTTTGCTGAGCGTGGTCATACAGACCTTCGTGGGGGGGTACTGCCCGGGAAACGCAATATTTCCTATACAACGAATGCGAACGTACTCAAGAACATAATTGAGCCTTTGGCAAATGAGGAATTTTCGGTGAGGCTTCAATTGCACGCTGAGGCCGGCGATGCATTTTTGCTCAATATAACGCCGCGCATAGCCTTTAACCGCTCAATTCCCGATCCTAACTTAGCTGTGGCTAACGCAAAGCGAAGTTGGCAGACGTGGTTTGATGCTGTGCCGCCAGTACTCGATGAGTATCGGACCCAATACGAATATGCCTGGTGGATCATGCGATCCGGTCTTGTCAGTACTCGATACTATTTTACGCGTGAAGCACTATTTCCATCCAAAATCCATTATGTAGGTGTATGGCATTGGGATCAAGTGTTTCATGCCATTGCATATCGGCATGTGGATACACGGTTGGCCGAAGACCAACTAAGGATCATTCTCGATCATCAGCGGGAAGATGGGATGCTGCCAGATGCTATCCATGACGAAGGATTAGTCAACCACCTGTCGCAACCTGTTGATGCCGACGTCACCAAACCACCGATCATGGCATGGGGCGTACTTAAGCTATTTGAAATATCACACCATCTCGATTTTCTATATGAAGTTTATGAGCCTTTGACTCGCTGGCACGAATGGTGGATGAGAACTAGTCGTAACGCCAATGGTTTATGTGAATATCATCATCCGTTTTCTTCTGGTCTGGACGACAGCCCATTGTGGGATGGCGGTGTTCCGGTTATTTCGCCTGATCTTAACACCTATCTCAATCTCCAATGTAGTAGCTTAGCTCAGATTGCAACTATCATCGGCAAGACAGACGACGCTGTGCGGTATATGAATATGGGCGCAGAACTTGTCAATGATATGGTCAAGCATTTATGGGACGAAAAAAGCGGCATGTTCAAGGCACTTCGTAACGGGGAATTTATATCAACTCTCACTCCATTTAATCTACTGCCCTTGCTCACTACCAAATTGCCAACCAGAATTACAGAACGTGTGGTACAAAATCTGATGAACCCAGAATTATTCTGGACACCATATCCCTTATCTACAGTGGCTATTGGCGATCAGGACTTCGACCCGACGCAAATGTGGCGTGGACCAGTTTGGATAAATATCAATTACATGTTTATTGAGGCACTTGAACTCAATAATCAATTCGAATTAGCGACTCAACTTCGACGTAAAACATTGGACTTAATTATGATGCACGATGACATCTATGAATATTATCATCCTATGACAGGTGAGCATCCACCAAAAGCCGCGCCTATGTTTGGATGGTCCGCGGCATTATTTATCCAACTGGCACTAGATGAAACCCGCGCACATAAGGTATATCATGGCCTTGCATCTCAATAGGTAGGTAACTTCTTCTCGCACCAAAACCAATGAGGATTTTAAGGATGTTGCAGGGCGATGAGCGTATTCACTCAAATTCTATATGCTGTAACCGAGCTCAAAAACTCAACGTAGATGCTTACCTTACTAAATGATCTAATTTAGATGATGAAGAATGGCCGGTTCCATTTGAGGAGATGAACTATTTTGAAGAAGTCTAGCAGAAACTATAGCAGTCCAATACCACCATCGTGGCACGTTTAAAGATAACCCCATCGCACAAGACCAGAATATTGCCGATTTTGTATTTCCTGAATAAGTACATTCGAAAATTCTGTTCGCCATTTATGATTCTGATTTACCATCTGAATCGACTGTGAAAAAGTATCAAATCGACTTTTCTGAATCCCTATATACTCACATAGTTTGTCAAGAACTAGATCTGTTTGTGTACAGAAATCAACATATTTAATCTCTAGCAAGCGACCACTCGACGTCAATCCAAATTGCTCATCGCACATTGCGACTTCATCGATCGTACGCTGCCAATAGGAAGCTAATTTCAATGCAAGTTCCTCTATAGGAAAGTCATACCCCAACTCCCGATATATATGCAGATCTTTTTTCATATCATGCCTTTGTTTCTTGGCATAGGAGTGAGCAACAGCACGACCATCGCGAACAAGATGAACAAATCGGGCATTCGGAAAAATTGTAAGTAGATAGGGTATTCGAAATGTGTTTAGAGGGGATTTGTTCAAAAATACCTTGGCATGCTTCAGGGTTTGATACACACCAAAAACCGCGCGAATTGTTGTTTGCCGACTAGCATTATCCTGCCACCATCTTGCTGTATGTGCCTCTGGGTCAATCCATATCGGTGGGCTTGATCGTCCATTTGTAGAACTTGCCCAAGGATAACCAGTAGGATCCCAAATGTCGTTTGCTTCAGACAAATTTGCAACGTCAGGATGATGATGAAACCACTTGCTAAGAATGGTAGTTCCGCTGCGCGCACACCCAACTATGAAAATTGGGTTTCTTAATCGCGATGCCCACCAATCAGGTACAGTTGCGGCAGTTTTAAGGAGAAGGTCACGTTTTAGGCCCATTGACATCAATTCCTGATATTGTGATAAAAGTTAATGCAAAATACTTAGACTAATATTGCAAGTAATGTGAATCATGCTTCAGTTGATATCTGGCGATTTCCTTAATGCATGATCACACCAGCTAGTTGCTTTAGGACAAATTCACACTCCGGTTTAGTTACCATAGTAAGTAAATCACCTGCATTCAGTCGTGTTTCACCCTGTGGGATGATTGATTTTCCACTGCGCCGAACTGATACAACAAGGCTATCATTTGGCCACAATATTTCGCGGATAAGCTGCCCATCCATTGGTGATTTTTCTTCAATACGCACCTCAAAAACATGAGTGCCTGAATAGATCGCTAGCTTAGCTTGGCCAGTTTTATAGGCACCCTCTAGTTTATTTTTTAGTGCTAAATCATATGAACGCAACAGGTCTCGACGACGTAACACCCCAACTACTTTGCGGGAATTGTCGGCAGCGACTACAGGAAGGCGTCCGAGATCACGAGCGCCAATTACCTGTAGCGCATTTGCAATTGGTTCATCTTCAGTCACGGTAACGACTTCATTCGAGCATAGATCACTTACCTGTAACTTATTCAGATCCCCTTCTTCCTGAGCTCTGGATAAATCTTGCAATGTAACTATTCCATACAATAAACCATCATCGTCAAGGACAATTAAGCCATGTGTGTTGGTCTTTGCAAATTCTGCTGCTAACCCACTCGCTTGCAACTTTGCATGCACAGTTTGAGGATGAATAGACATTGCTTCGCGGACAGTGATGGTCTGCATTAGGTCAATGTCCCGCCCTTGCGATAACCGAGTACCTTTCCGTGCTAATCCATAATGGTATATGCCATCCGGAGCAAGTTTTTCTGTTACAAAAAGACAAACTGCGACAGACAACATAATTGGTAAAATTAGATTGTAATCGTTAGTTAACTCAAATAACAACAAAACTGCCGTAATCGGTGAGCGAATAACGCCGGTCATCGCCGCTGCCATTCCCGCCATGGCATACGCCGCAGGGTTAGCTGCAAATTCTCTAGGGAATATCTGGTTAACAATTTGTCCAAATGCACTTCCCATTACTGCCCCGACAAACAACGATGGGGCGAACATTCCACCAACAAATCCACCACCAAGACTAACAGTTGTAGCGATGATTTTGGCGATTCCTAATAAGAGTAACAGGCCAATGGTCAATCCCGCATCGTTATTGTTCAGCACCAAATTCATAGTGGGCTGACCAGTTCCCATTATCTGTGGAAGAAAAACAGCTATTAGTCCAACAATCAGACCAGCACACATTGTTTTGAAGGGTACTGGTATTGACAGATGATGCCAAAAATCGTGCTGCCAATAAAGAATTCGAATGAATACAGCCGAAACTAGAGCAATTAAGATACCAAGCAGGATATAAAGCAGTATTTCCTGCGGCCCACCGAGTGAATATGCTCGGATACCAAGTTCTGGAGAACCTACTTCAATAGCGGTAGTAAAGACAGAAGCAATTACAGCTGCCAGAACAACGACACTGAATGAGCTTGTAGAGAAATCACCTAGCACCACTTCTAGAGCGAAGAAAACACCTGCGATTGGTGCCTTAAAAACTGATGCTATACCACTAGCTGCGCCGGCTGCTACCAATAACCGAACCCTCTCGTCTGACAACCGAAGTTTTTGTCCCAACAAAGAGCCAATATTTGCCCCAATTTGAACACTCGGATCTTCCGGCCCAACGGATGCGCCTGCCCCAATTGAGAAAGCTGCAAGGATAGCTTTTATTGGCATTCGGCGGTAACGAAGTCGTCCACCAGCCAACGCAACTGATTCCATAATGCCCGCTACACCATGATGGCGCTCGATCCCAACAAATCGTTCTACAATGAGTCCGACCATTAAACCGGCTAATCCAAGGATGGGAACGATTGCCCACGAACCGAGACCTTCAAGTGCATTGCCGAGGAAGCCCTCGCGATATACGGTCTGGAAAAACTCTATGCCATGGCGAAATAACCAGACTCCTGCTCCAGTCGTAAGCCCAAGCACAACAGCCAGTACAAGCAAAATATTACTTTCGGACAATTGACCAAAGATAGGCCAGGAGTATAGTCTTAATTTCCTCATTGGCGTTCATTTCTCAACTTTATTAGCCAGTTTATGCCTTCGCGACGTGAATCAAATAGTTTCCAGTGAACCCGATTATTCCCATTTACATTTAATAAATGAGACGTAATAAAGAGGTTAGCAATGATATCGGTATTGGGGGAAATATATGCGATATTACGTTCAAGTTCAGGGCGAGTTGAGTAAAGTTCGTCTAGCATGTCAGTCATTGGTCTATCAAATGCGGATTGTCCGATCTTGTGTAGATCATGCATCAATAGACAAACAGAGTTTGCAGGCCACAAGCTGAGTACTTCTTTGACGTTGGCACCCCAACTCTTGATAGTTAACGGACTATTGTTATCCACATTGTAAATATATATCGTGCCATCTGCCGAACACTCTCGTACAACACCTGCTGCAATATGCTGAATAGCAAATGGATTCAGTTCAGCCATTGATACCCTCCTTTGCCTTAATCTGCCCACGCTCTAGCATACGAAATCGCTTCGAATTTGACCTTAAGACGATCTTAAGAATTAAATGTGGGTGTATTAACTGGCAGACGCAGGATGAAAGAAGCCCCGTTTCCGATTTGACTTTTAACAATCAGTGTACCGCCGTGGGCAACTGCAAGTTGCCTTGCGAGGGCAAGCCCAATTCCCATTCCGCGCTGTCCCCCAGATTGTTCATTACTCCGGTAGAACATCTGGAAGATACGGTTTTGTTCAGACAGAACGATACCTGGGCCATTATCTGTAATGGTGACAAAGATGGTTTCAAGATATCCTGTGACTTTTTCTGTACTCACTCGAACTTTAATCCAACCGCTTGAAGGCGTGTATTTATAGGCATTATGAATTAGGTTTGAGATTATTTGATGGATACGGGCTGGATCTGCATATAAAATCGGTAATTGCGGGTCTGTTTCATAATCCAATTGGATGTTTTTCTGTCTGACTAAATATGCATAGGAGCGGCAAACAATTTCAACGATTTCTCCAATCTGAATAGGTTGGGGTTCTAGTATGGGAGTGCGTAACTGAGTTTCTCCTAGTAAAGCAAGGTCATCGAGCAATCGCCGCAATTGATCGACTTCTACACTAATACCTTCTGCAAGGTCTTGCCCCAGTTCTGCATCGGCAGATGCGCCTTCTTCAAGAGCTTGTGCTGCTGCTTTGATTGCTCCTAGCGGGGTACCAAGTTCGTGAACGAAACTAGCTAACATATCGCGGCGATTCTGTTCCAGTTCATATAATCGCTGTGAAACTTGATTAAAACTCTGCGCAACCGTTCTAACTTCCGATGGACCGTTCAAAAGGAGTATCTCTGGGCGTGTAGAAGAGGTTAGTTTTGTCACTGCTTGTGCAAGTCTTCGCAGTGGTGCGCTTAAGGATTGGGCAAGCAAGAAACCAAGAATTATTGCAACAGTTATAGCAATTAAAAGGGAAATCAAAATTACTATAGAAATAGGGATCAGTTTATCCTCGATACTGCGTAAATCATGTGATAATCGAATAATTCCGATTACGCGCCCCGAATTAGTTTGAACGGGTATTGCAACATCAATTACGCGCTCTTCAATAAAGGGATTGTAAGCAATAAGCCATGTGACGTTTCCTTGGAGCGCATTTATTACCACAGGCATTTCAATTATGGTACCCACTCGATTTTGATCGGTTGAAAGACTCGATGATAGCAACCGACCTTCACCGTTGAATAGCATCAAGCGAGCAGGAATTGATTCTTTAAGCTGGTTAACAAGATTCTGCGCTTCAATCTGGTTTTGCCATAATTCAGGATTATTGTGCACGAAATGTTGAATGAGTTCAGCTTGGACGATTAAATCAGATGCAGAATTACTCAAAAAGTACTGTGTTTCTAAGAGATATACCAATACAAATGTGACTATAGGAGCAATAACAATAACCGGAATAACATGACTAAATGTCAATCGTGCTCGTAGTGATTGGAACACAGTGGCTAATCTTGTTCGGTTGGAGACACAATTTTATATCCAACCCCTTTTATGGTCAGTAACCGAGCTGGGCGGCTTGGATTTGACTCGATTTTTTCCCTCAACCAACGTATGTGAACATAGATTGTTTGAGACTCACCAATCCATTCTTTGCCCCAAACTCGATTAAGTATTTCTGTCGCACTAACCACATGGTTGGCATTACGTGCTAGCAAAAGTAGAATGTCGAATTCGCGTGGTGAAAGCTCGATAAGTCTATCTTTTATGAACACTTCATGTGCAACGGGGTCAATGCGAAGATCATCAACCATGACAGAAAGCTGATCCGGTATGTCAGACCAAGTCTTCCAACGCCGCAAAACGGCTCTTATGTGAGCAAGCAAAACATCCTTATCAAAGGGTTTTGTTATATAGTCATCTGCTCCTAATTCTAAGCCTACAACTTCATCTAGTTCGCGTCGTCGTGCGGTTAGGAAAATTATCGGAATTGATTTCTCCATTTGAAACAGACGAAGGGCTTGAAGTCCATCCATACCACCAGGTAGACCAATATCCAACAGAATCAAGTCAGGAGCACGGTTCTGAATAATTGTAAGTGCTTCTTCTGCAGATCCAGCGGTTACAGTGGAATATCCTCCCTTATTTAAGCTAAAAGCGACACTGCGCCGTAACAAAATATCATCATCAACAATAAGAATTTGATTGCCCACAATACTATTCCTCAATAATGATAAAGGCGTAGAAACTTCAATTGTGGTTGACGTTAAATTGAATTTGATTGATAGACGACACTTTGCCATATGGGCAGAATATTTATGATCACATGCCACGAATTTCTATAGTGAACCCAATAACGTATTCCTTCAAATTTGATCCACCCTTACTATTCTCCGCTATGTTTTCATGTTGATATTCGAATCTTCAATAGTAGTAATAATGGAGTACAAACAGCATTTTACAAATACAACATTTTTCCGTTGTAAGTAGCCGACATTTCCTAACATTGGTTTAGTCTCTGGATGTTAAGGTTACATTCGGCATGCGATCACAAATGTATTTTGTGCCAGAATGCACACTGATTGTACAATAACACCTAGTGTCTGGCATAAGACTCTTTATTCGTGCTTATCAGTTCGGGAATCGATCAATTAACCATGTCGCCTAGAAAATCTCACAAACACACATTCACCGGTATTTGGATAAGTGTTGTCCTCATCATTGGCTTGGGCGTACTGAGCATCGCACGGGTTGGCAACACGAACTTCGTGCGCGCAGAAGGAAATGCTGAGGCGACAGAAAGCCAAACGCCGTCGCCGCTACCGCCTGCGAAGACATCATTTGCCAATGCCTTGACCCAGTTAGCAGCCCCAACTGCAACTGAGGGAACAGATCTTTCTCCGACGGCGACCAGCACCCTTTCGATAGCTAATAGCGCAGCGAGTTCCATAGGGTTGAACGAGTCAGACGCATTGGCGACTATCACCGCCCAGCAAGTTCAGATTAAGGTGCTCCAAGATCAATTGGCGTCGGCGCAGGGTGACAAAGGCGCGACTGTTTATGCTGTGGCCATCATCGCCATCGGGGCATTGCTGGCCTTCGCAGTGTTTTTCGGGCTGAAGCGAGGTTGAGGCTGGTCAGAAAGAAGTTTAATCAGATGCTATCCCCTGTCGATAATCAGCACGATCCTGAAAGTGAACTTTCACGTCGCTCATTTATGGATCGCTCAATAAAAGCGATTACAGCGTTCATTGGCCTTTCTCTAGGAGTACCGGCACTCGGCTACTTGATTTCACCAGCCTTACAGCAACAGGATAACCAATGGGTGAAACTGGGGCGCGCGAGTCAAGTCAAGCCCGGTGTGCCCACGTTATTTACGGTGACCATCAACCAAACGACGGGATGGGTTCAGGCAGAGACGCAATATGCCTATTTCGTTTATACCAACGACGGGAAAACCTTTAGTGTCATGTCCAATATCTGTACCCATCTTGGCTGCCAGACACATTGGAACGATGTTGAAGGCATTATCGAGTGCCCCTGTCATGGCGGTCAGTTTGACGTCCAAGGGAATGTAACTGGCGGGCCTCCACCACGACCACTCAAGCGCGTTGAATTCAAGCTAGATGACAATGGCAATATTTTGAGCCGGGAGGTGTAGTGTGGGACTTGGACAGTGGATTAACGAACGAACCGGAATCAAGGATGTCTCACGTGTCCTTTTGAGTCGCAAGATTCCGCGCACAGGTTGGGCTTATACGCTCGGCAGCGCAACATTGTTTGTCATGGTTCTCCAAATGTTCACAGGTATTTTACTTTCAGTCTATTACGTCCCAACGCCTGATCATGCTTGGAGTAGTGTCAATTACATCCAGAATCAAGTTTGGTTCGGGTGGCTCATTCGAGGTTTGCATCATTATGGTGCCAGCGCGATGGTCATTCTGGTCGGCCTACACATGATTCGGGTTGTCATCTACGGCGCCTACCGATATCCACGTGAAGTGACGTGGTTAACGGGTGTATTGCTGCTGCTGGTGACCATGGCTTTTTCATTTACGGGTTACCTGCTGCCGTGGGATCAAAAAGCCTACTGGGCAACTACGGTTGGAACACAATTCGTGCGCACCACACCGGTCATTGGTAATTGGCTGCTGATGGTCGTGCAAGGTGGTCCCACGTTATCGGCGGTCACCTTAGCTCGATTCTTCGGTACACACATTTGGATATTACCAGCATCTCTGCTGCTGATCGTCTCTGTGCATCTGTATCTGGTCATTCGTCTTGGCATATCGGCTCCACCGTGGAAATCTAAGCCTCGAGGTAAATCTGTTCAACAGGCTGACAGGAAATCGGAGCCAGTAGAATGAATGAAGAGGAAAAGCGCGAACAGAATCACATTTATGAAGAGGCCAAACAGCGCGGGGAATTATTCTACCCGAATGCCATCGTCAAAGATGCTGTAGTCGCATTGGTCGTATTCCTCATCCTTGTAGGTCTTTCAGCATTTTTTAAGGCGGAACTCCAACCGCCGGCAAATCCAGCCGATGCATCGTATATTCCTCGCCCTGAATGGTACTTTCTATTTCTGTATGAGATCCTGAAATTCTTCCCCGGTGATTTGATTGTCATTGGCGTTATCGTACTCCCCGCAGGCGTGTTTCTCATTCTGTTTTTGCTGCCATGGCTGGATTGCAGCAAAGAAAGCCATCCTCGTAAACGTCCTGCCATCATGGCCTTGTTAACCTTTACATGGACGGTCATTATCGGTTTCACAGTGTTGGCCTTTGTGGCCGCACCGACACAGATAGTAAGTGTGTCACCTATCGCAGGCGTTAACCAACAACAGGCGAGTGCAGGACAAGCACTCTTTCTGAACCACTGCTCTGGTTGTCATGGTCAATATGGAGAGGGCGGTCCTAATCCAAACAAGCCGGAAAATATCATTCCTCCCATCAGTAGTCATGCCTTTCTGACCACGTTTACCGACGACACATTATTCAACATAGTCTCTAATGGGTTGCCGGAAAGTGGCATGAGTGCCTTCGGGCAGCAGAACGGCGGCCCACTGGATTCTGATAAAGTCGACCTTCTGGTGAGTTACATACGCGGCTGGCAAACCAATCCACCCGTGGTTGGTAACACGGACTCAACTTCTGCCAACGAAGTCAGTGAGATATCGGCAGCGCAGGGGAATGTTGAACGCGGTTTCCTCTATTTCAATCAGTTTGCTTGTTCGAGTTGTCACGGTCAGGATGGGGGACTTCCGATGGGATCCAATCATACATCGATAATCGAGTCGACATGGTTGTCGAAAAAATCCGATTCGCAGATTGCACTGATCATTTACCAAGGATTTGTTAATCCCTACATGCGCTCGTATCGCGGCGTAATCCCTCCAGCCAAAATGAACGACCTTCTGGCATGGCTGCGTAGTCATCAGAGGAGATAAGGCCATTCTACAAACTAGAAATGAAATCACGTACTATTATGATAAATCGCAGTTGTATCTCAAAATCAGAGGCTAACCAGAGTTCTTTTGGATAGCTGTTATACGAAGCTTTTAGAATTACACCTGTAAATCACATTGTAATAGAGTTTCAAATCAAATGGAAACACTTATTGTGCCAATTGAGTTCTTGACACTAAATGGTACACAATTATGTAAATATTAACGACAAACTAAAATACTATCTCCCAGATACTAGTGTAATTCCAACGAATAACAAAGTCTTAGAAACAATTCTCGGATTGTTGCCAGAAGTATCAAGAAACAACAAGAATTGTTGGTAAATTTTGGTTACTAATACACGATACATAGAAGTCAATGTAATTATAATTACATTGATGTTAGAGCAAAATAGCTATAAGTCGATAAGTATATCTAGCCACCGGACACCGAACATTTGAGCAAGAAAAGTACCCTTAAGGAAAGAAAACAGACGAGTTCATATGGATTGTAGTTTTGTTCCATTCTATACAGGCGACCACAGTGCCGCGTTTTAATGGTCTGTAGGTCCATTTTCTTAACACTTTAGAATTTTGCAAACTCATTTCTCACTCACAGCCTAGAACATGTATTCATTATCTGGTAACTAGTAAATATATCATTATGCATGTTGGATAGTCCCATGACGAAAATCAAAAAATCAGACCTCAAAACTCAATTACTTCAAAGCATACAAGTTCTTAAAAGTAAGCTCAATTATGCAGAATACTGTTACTTTATTCTGGCTATGCTATTCTTTTATCACACTAGTGCAGTGCCGCCACAATCTAGCTCACATTTTCAAATGCAGCGACTCATCTCAACCAGCAGAACAGGGGCGAGCTATACATCTCAAAGGAAAAAAAACGATTTACAGGGTAAGTTGATCGAAGATTTCTCAGAGTTTGAATACAGAAATGCTCAATTGAAAGATGTTCTGGTTCCTGCGATTCCCGCAACCGTAATTTCCGATACTGTCCTGAGCAATTACTTACGTCAACTTGACCAATTTCAGACAAATACGAGCATTTTTTCGAACACAGAAAGTTTTGGTCAGGCATATGACTATTGGATATCTCAATTAGCTAAGTTGACTCTTAAGCAAGGTGTATCATTTTATACTCCTCGTTCGGTTATCCGGCTGATGGTTGGAATAACGAAGCCGAGCGAGGGTATGACGATTTATGATCCAACTGTTGGTACCGGTGGTATGTTTACTGAAAGTGCAAATTTCATCCAGCAAAAAGGTGGAGACATAAGTTCAGTCACTTTTTACGGATGCGAAACAGCACCAGATATCTGGGCAATTTGCAAAATGAATCTACTGGCCCATGGGCTTGAAAATATATTCATTCAGCAACAGGATGCTCTAATAAATACTCATGATTTGTTTGGAAAATTTGATCTTGTTCTACAAAACATTCCTGTGCCAATAGAATCAATGAACAAGAGAGAAATACATCCTATTAACGAGGCATTTCTAAAACACGCATTTAATGGAATAGCTGACGACGGTCGCGGCGCTATACTACTACCATCCTCTATACTACATGACGACAGGGGAGATTTTTGGCGGCAAATTATCAGCCAAGATTGGCTAGAGGCGGTCATTAGCTTACCAGCCAAACTACTCCATGGCACGAACTCCGCGGCTTCAATATTAGTCATCAACAAGCAAAAACTGGAAGATCGTGTAGGCAAAGTCATGTTTATGCGTCCAGTGAATACGCCACTACCCTATACACGACACAATGAGCTTGATAACAAAGATATAAACGTCGCGATAAATGCATTCGAATCATGGAAACGCATTCCTGAATACGCAAGTATAGTATCCAACACTACGATTGCAGAACAAGGTTATAAATTAAGCGTAGATAAGTATCTGAGCATTAGTGATGAATTACCAAATTTTGATATTACATCTGCGCTCAAACGATATCACATAGCAGCCAAAGAGCGAGAAGCTGCAGTTGAGCGCTTAATGAAGAGTTTGGAAGAGCATTTTAATGTTCAGGAAACGGATTGAAGGTAAGTAATACGTCATGAAATGGAATAAGGTACTACTACATGATGTATTACAGCCCAGTGAAAGTTATTGTTCTCTCCTTGATTACTTTGAATATAAGTATGCAAGTCTAAGCACTTATCCGGGCGGTTTGTTCTTAGAAGGTAAAAAAAAGGGGGCAGATTTTAGGGGTAAGCAACACCAAATCGTACGAACAGGGCAATTCGTCATTTCAAGACTAGGGATGGATCAGCAGCTTTGGGGAATAGTTCCCCCAGACCTTGATGAGGCCATTATCCATCGAAACTATGCTTGTTTTAATATCCATCAAGACATAAACATCAATTACTTTGCAGCCTACCTCTCAACAAAGCAATTTAGTACGGATGTCTCGGCGGCCCGCACTAGAGCAGAGAAACTGTTTATGATGCAATTTTCAAACATTAGGATGCCCTATCCGCTCCCAGAAGAGCAGAAGCGGATTGCAGAGATTTGGGAATACACGGGTAGCGCACTTCATCACACAGACGAAGAATATAGAACTATTGCGGAGCTTAAATCGAATGTTGCAATTGAGCTATTTCGAAGTATAAGTTCATCAGTGGAAGCAAAAGCCTTAGCATCATGGGCAATAATCGGGTTTGATGCTGCAGTCGAGTATCCTGTCTATATAACAGCAAACGGGCAACCCTGTAAAGAAAGACCGCAATTATCGGATGCCGTGTTTGGCATTATGCCGAATGCAGAGTTGGATGGTCAGTTCTTATACTATTATCTTGAAAACCAAAAACAACTTTCGAAGACGGCCAATAATTTTCCACACCACAGCTTAGAAAGAGCTATTGAAACGCTTCCAATGGCACTGCCGACACTTTACGAACAGCGAAAGATTGCGATCTTGATGCAACAGCATGATGAGGCTCTGCATAAATTGAAAGTTGAACAAAACGAACTGCAATACCTTACTCAAGGTGTAATAGAACTTGTTTTCAGCGGCCAACTACCATCCGAAGAAGCATTAGCACTGCTACAAAGTTCATAGTCAAATGGGAATTAGCCCCAGTAATTCCCATTCAAAAATCCATTTTAGCTGTGATTGTTAGCCGAATAATTAATCGCCAGCAGGCGCAGGTTGCACCTTGGGAGCGGACATTTGCGCCAAGTCATCACGCACCAAGTTTGCTTTATAGTTGCCATGACGGTAGGCAGCAGCAGCAATGGCGTGTGTACCGACTGGAAGAGTCAGAATAGCGAAGATGGCCAGTGCAATCAGTTTGAGGGCAGCAGAGGGCATGAGGATGGCCGCACCGAGCAATAAGCCAGCCAAGCCAACAGTTGATACTTTACCGGAAGCATGTAAACGGCAATATAGATCGGGCATACGGACGAGACCCAAGACACCGACAATGCTGAAGCCTACGCCAACCCAGAGTACGATCAGTCCAATGATGTCCATTTTAGAATACCCTTCCTTCTGCAATATAACGGGCAAGTGCTATGGTGCCGATAAAGGCAAAAGCGGCCAGTGCAATCGCTACATCAATAAACATGACGGTGTTGCGCAACACAGCCAGCACAATAATGATGCCGATCAACAGGGTGGTAATCGCATCAATAGCCTGTAACCGATCAGGCGCGGTTGGGCCAACCCATGCGCGGTAGGCACACGGGAGAATCAACACTACTAAAACTAAAAGGGCGCCTTGAATACCGACTTGAACTAGACTGCTCATTTGTTAGTCCCTCCCAATGATGCGGCGCAGTAGATGCAGGCGTTTTGTCTGGGCAGCATCGGCATTCTTTTGGGATGCATCCACATCCAGACAGTGAACAAACATGGTGTGGCTACCATCAAAATCAACCACCAATTCACCGGGTGTAATGGTGATCCCATGTGCGCTGAAAGCAGCCGTAAAATCACCCTCTTCGGGGTCTTGCGTGCGAACAGCGATGATGCCGGGGTTCATGGGTATAGTGGGGTTGAGTACCCGTTTAGCCACATCAACGCTGCACATCCAAATATCGCGGGCAAGGGTTACCATATAGATGAAAAAAGCCGCTATTTGATCCGGTAAGCGCTTATAGTTGATCTGTAGCTTTTGCTGTTTTAGGCTCAACAGGACAGCACATCCTAGAACATACCCCACAAACAATCCACCGAGATTTACACTCGCGGTCACGATCATCCAAACAATTGCAAAAGGAATGGCGAGCAAGAGCGTAGCAAGCATATCTATCCTCCCAACACGGCATGTATATAAATATTGGGGTCGCCTAAACGAGTCACGGCAATGGTTGCCGCTTCGACCAACGGCACGGCATATAATCCGAGCAATACACACAAGGTAATGAGCAATGCGGGGGCGACGATGCTATCCCCCACCGATTTCAGCTTGAGGGTGGAGTCCGGTGTCTTCTGGAAAATGTGCTGCCAGGTACGTGACATATAGAGCAATGTGATCAATCCAGCACCGACCGCCAGACCTAAGACCAGCCAGTTTTGAGACTGAGTACCGGCCTGCACGATGGTCAGTTTGCTAATGAAGCCATTGAGGGGTGGAATACCAGACAGGGCGAGGCCACCTAAGAGATAGAGAACGCTAATCAGGCCCAAGCTGCGACCCGCTCCAGCAACATCAACAAGGGCGGCGCTTTTATTGGGCATGCGGCTGGCGATGGCTCCAGTAATCATGAGTAATGCGGACTTGATGAAGGAGTGGTTGAAGGCATAGACAATCGCTCCAATGAGGGCGAGCGGTGTTCCCCAACCGATGCCGACCAGAATGAAGCCAATTTGACCAAAGGTTGAATAGGCTAACATGCGTTTGGCGTCATAAGTTCGCAAAGCGGCTAGACCACCAAAAAAGATGCCGATCACGCCGAGGATTAAAAGGAGTGTTCGCACTAGCGGCGCTTCGTCAATGAAGAGCAACATGGTCAGGCGAATGAGTCCATATACCCCTACTTTGACGACCACAGAGGAGAGCACCGCATGAACCGGTGTGGGGGCTGCCGTGTGGAAGTCCGGTTGCCAGAAATGGAACGGGAACACAGCGCTTTTGAGCAGGAAGGCACACATCAAGACTACCGCGGAGGCTTGCGCGAGTAAGGGACGCTGACCACCTTCGAGCAAGCGGGCAATATCGGCTAAAGTGAGAGTGCCAAAAGTCGCATAAATCGCACCAATGCCGAGCAAGAGGAAGAGCGATCCCATGGCGCTAATGAGCAGGTATTTGAT
>JBGAFZ010000001.1:0-1930999 GCA_044227005.1 Aggregatilineales bacterium | reverse complement strand
CAGATGACCGTCAGCAAGATTTGATCCCGTGCCGCCAAGTCCGCCTTATCGCCCCCGCCCACCGCCCGCTGCCGTTCCGTGCGTTCCAACCGTCGTGTTTCCGCGTCTGCAAATCGCGGCAGGACTTCTTCCAACAGCGCATCAAATTCGCGTGGACGCAAGCCGGTCATCTTTACAAACACACTTCCATGTTCTTTGAGTCGCGTATAAGTAATCATATCGCTGATTTTAGCGTACTTTTCTTATCCTGAATGTTATCTACAGAGACACTGAGAAAAAGAGAAGAAGAGAAGAAGAGAACACACACATCCTTCGATCATGGTTTTGATTCGGAACATTCTGCAAATTCTTCAGATTCAGAATCCATTTTAAGTTGCAAGTGTGAAGCCATCAGTTGCGTTTGTGTCGGCGATGTCGTCGTCGTCGGACATATGGCAATATTGGCAGCAATTTCAAGGCAAATTACTGGCACATCCCGGCAAAATCCCCATAGGGCATAAAAACACGGTATGTGTCCGATTTCTGTTTAGGCGTTTCAGGTTTAGTGCTGCTTTACTCGTAGAACTCCGGCGCTTTTTTGAGCGTTTCCCACTGCCCATTGTCATGACCGAAAATCACCAACCCGATATGCTCGCGTTCAACCAGATCAAGCAGTTTGATGGTACTGGCGCGGATCGCCTCAGCGTCGGGGTTGTTACCGTCGTCCTGCACGTCACGGGTAAAGCCAGCAGCGAAGGGTACAGCGTCAACCGTCAATAAAATCGCACCCGTCTTTGGCAAGCGCACCAGCACCGATTGATGTCCCGGCACATGCCCACTTGTATCAATCAGATCCAACCCCGGCAGCAGTTGGGTATCTCCGTCTACTAACCGAATGCGATCCATTGGCTGATCCCATTGGGGTCGATTGGCAGCAAAACGAGGGTTGGTGGCTGCATCCACATGATGCACCCGCTGAACAACATACTGCGCCTTGGTGAATGCCGCGTGTCTTCCGGCGTGGTCGATGTCGTAGTGCGTGGAGATAACGGTATCAATATCGTCCGGTTTTAAGCCAAGACTCGCCAACTGAACGATAATATCCTGCCCATTCTCGAAGTCTGTTTCTCCTTCAGGCATGATCTCCGGTAGGCCAGTGTCGATCAGGATATTCTTGCCATCACCTGTTTGCACCAGATAACACACAATCGGAATCTGGTATTCCGGCATATCCCCAACTTGCATCAGGTACAAACGCTGCGGAGCATTTTGGCTCATAATCATTCCTTATCAACAATAGACCAATGCGGCAAACGAGTTATTTGGTAAGACTGCATTAAGTGGTAGGCGGTTAAATTGACCTACACACCCCACCCAACCCCTCCCCAAAGCATCAGGGAGGGGCTTTAAGGATCTTTACAGGTTATCATCTCAGTGATTACCACCGAAAATATATCTCCACCTTTTAGTGTGGTACTACCAGTCATTTATCATCAACTCATTATAGAACAAAAGTTCACATTCAGTCAAGTTCGAGTTTAGTTTGAAATAGGTATTGCGGCAGTTGATTTAGCCCCAACATATGGGGGCATAAGGTACTTTGAGCGAGATACAATGACATGCTTATAGGTTAAAGTTGCGAGGATACTATGAAAAAACAAGGTCGCAGTGTTTTTGCTGGCGTCTTCCTGATTACGGTATTGGTTATTATTATGGTGACAGGGATCGTTTCGCTGATAGAAAGCTCATGCCAAGCCCGATTTGAAACCCATCTGCCGATTTATCCCAACGCCTCACTGGTTTCAAGCGAGAGCAAATTCTTGCAATCTCGGCAAGCAAAATACTTCACACCTGAATCACCTGATGTTGTCAAAACGTGGTACAACACAGCCATCTATGTGGCACTGAGTGAATCGCTAGCAAAAACGGGTACACGCGGCGCTGTATGGGATGGCGCGTGGGATATTCAAGCCGCCGATCAAGGGGGCAGCACGATCACACTGTCACGTGGTTGCGGGTAAACTTCAAATGAAACAGCTAATTCCCTTTTACAGTTCGGTTGCTTAGGCCGGAGCGACACGGCTGAGTTCGAGCGCGATGGTACGGGCTGAGTCAATATCGACACAGACATTGATGGCGGGACGATTTTGCCAATAAGTGGCGCGGGGATTGGGGCGCACCAACGGCCACGTTTTCCCACGACTCATGCCTTGCGTTTCGACGCGAACCGGCCACGACTTGGTGGTAAAGGCATCAGGCATGAGCAAATAGGCAATGGCGGTCGAGTCGTGGACGAGCAAGCCACCCACGCCATTCACACGCTTGCTAAACTCCATATAAAAAGGTGTGATACGGGCAATATGCTGCGCCAGCGGGCTACTGGAACGGGCATAGGATTGTAACTGCTGGTCGGTCATGCTGGCTTTGGTAGTGACATCCAAGCCAACCATCGTCACAGGCCAAGATGCTCCAAAGACAACGTCAGCGGCTTCGGGGTCATCTTTGATGTTGGCTTCGGCGGCAGGAGTGGCATTGCCGGGGACGAGAGCATTACCGCCCATCAGCACAATTTGTTTGACGTTGTAGGCGATACGGGGTTCGAGACGTAAGGCCAAGGCAATATTGGTTAAGGGGCCGATGGGCACAAGCGTGATTTCACCGGGGGCGGACATGACCTGCTCGACAATGAATTGGGCGGCGGTTTGGTCAATCGGTTTACCAGCAGGAGGCGGTAAATGTACATTGCCCTGCCCGTCATCACCATGAATGAACGCTGGAGGATTGCCGTAATCACCAACCAGTGAATCGGCAGCACCTTGAGCAACCGGAATATCCGTGCGTCCGGCGATTTCAAGCAAACGCAGCGCATTGGTAGCGGCGAGTTCGACATGGACGTTACCAAAGACGGTAGTCAGACCAATGACGTCAAGTTCAGGCGACGAGAGGGCGAAAAAGATCGCCATTGAGTCATCAATGCCGGGGTCCGTATCAATGATAATTTTCTGAGGCGACATCGGGTATATACCTCGCAATTGGTCTAAACAGTGAATTGGTCATTCGGGCATTCATGGTTCGATCCACAACGCGCATGAAAACCGATTATGACATAAAGCGACAGGTTCAATAAGTCCATCCATGAGATGGGGGTGGTAGTTGTGGAGACCTGTAAGTCACGGTACGATTTGGGATGCTTGCACAAATGACTTCATGGGACACTATTTTAAGCTGATTATTCAAGAGGGAGCACACACAGATACTCCCCTACCGCAAAATGCGTTTTCAGGGCAGCCCTAGCGAACGACGCATTAACAACAACGAGCAGAGAGGGTTCAACCATTCATGCGTACAGCAATCCGAAATGGAAAGATTATTACGCCACAAACGATCCTGCATGACCAAGCGCTCATCATCAACGAGCAAACGATTGAAGGGTTAGGATCGGATAGCTCGAGTCCAAATACGAGCGTGATTGATGCACAAGGATGCTATGTGGTGCCGGGGTTCATTGACGTGCATGTGCACGGCGGGGACGGTCACGATACGATGGATGCCACGCCTGCGGCCATTCATGGGATGGCGGCGTTTTATGCCAAGCACGGCGTGACGAGTTACTACCCCACGACGATGACGATGCCCGCGCCAGCCATCCAAGCGGCGTTGGAGAATGTGGAAAAGTGCCCCCAACCGAGCAAAGGCGCACAACATCTGGGTGTACATGTGGAGGGGCCGTACCTGAATTTGCAGTACAAAGGGGCGCAACCGCCCGAATATTTCCGCCCACCGATTCCGGCTGAATACGGACAGTGGTTGGAAACGGGCGTGTGCAAATTGATCACCGTTGCACCGGAAATTGCAGGTTCGTTGGAGATGATCCAAGAATTGACTGCACAAGGGGTTGAATTCGCCATCGGTCACAGCGCAGCAACTTATGACGAGGCGGTTAAAGGTTTTGACGCAGGTGTGCGACAGGTGACGCATGTGTTTAACGGGATGGTGGGTTTGCATCACCGTGAGCCGGGGGCATTGGCGGCAATCTTGACGGATGACCGTGTGGATGCGCAACTGATCGCAGACGGTATTCATGTGCATCCGGCGATGATCCGCATGTTAATACGGGCGAAAGGCGCTGAACATGTGATATTGATCACGGATGCGATCCAAGCGGCGGGACTGAGTGATGGAGATTACAGCCTCGGCGGACAAGCGGTCACGGTCAAAGACGGTATCGCACGGATTGCGAATGGTTCGCTGGCTGGCAGCACCTTGACGATGGATAAAGCCATCCGCAATATGGTGTCGTTCACCGATTTACCTCTGCAAAAGATTATTGCTATGGCAAGCGCTGTACCTGCACGCGCGATGCGACTCTCCAACAAGGGGAAGCTGGCGGCAGGTTGTGACGCTGATATTGTATTGCTTAATCGCGAACTGGAGGTCATGCTCACGATTATTGGCGGGAAAATTGTTTATCAGTCAAATCAATTCAAACTTGGATAAAACGACAACATGACACATACGATTTATTGGACTCCTCGAAAAATCGCACAACGGCTGGAACTGATTGAACCTCTGGTTTACCGGCGCACTTCAGCATTGGCTCCATTCCGCTACATGACATTGGAGAAACCGGAAGACGTTCCGCCAGTCGGGACGGATGTGGATGACAGCCAATGGGAAAAGCTGTATCCAGAAACGTATTGGGCGGGGTGGCTGACGAACTTCATCCTGCGGAATGACATTCAAATCCCCTCGGATTGGGATGCGAGTATGCCGGTGGCGATTCGCTTCCGGTTAGGTGTTTCGGACGACTTTTCACATCCAGAGGCGCTGACTTATATTGACGGCAAGCCGTTCGCTGCTGCTGACCGTCACCATTATGAAATCTTGCTGCCGGATTCGCTGCGTGATGGGCAATCGCATTTGATCGCGCTGCATGGTTGGACAGGTTTGGGTGGTTGGACAAACAAACAGCCGAACACGCGGTTATTCGCCAACACCAGTGCATTGGTTCAGATTGACCAGCCAACGCGGGATTTCATCGCGGTGGCACGTGTCACATTGGGGATGGCAAATCAGGTCGCCGAAACGCAACCGCAACATGCTCGATTGCTGACACTGGTGGATGAAGCGTTCAAGTTGTTGGATATTCGCGAACCTTTTGGCGACGCCTTCTATGCCAGCGTGCCGGAAGCGACGCGCTATTTGCGTGATGGATTAAAAACCATTGGTGAGCCGATGGATGTGGATATTTATGCGACAGGACACGCCCACATCGACGTGGTGTGGTTGTGGACACTCGGTCAGGTGCGGCGCAAAGCGGGGCGGACATTCCATACAGTGATGCGCTTGATGGAACAATTCCCTGATTACAAGTTCACACAAAGCCAACCCCAGCTTTACGACTTCGTCCGGGAGGATTATCCGGAGTTGTTCGAGGACATCAAGAAGCGTGCGGCGGAAGGCCGTTGGGAAACGATCGGCGGTATGTGGGTAGAGGCTGATTGTAACCTGTCGGGTAATGAGTCACTGGCACGGCAGTTCTTGTTAGGACGTTCGTTCTTCCGTGAACATTTTGGTGAGGACTCGCCAATTCTGTGGCTGCCGGATGTCTTCGGCTACGCATGGAATTTGCCGCAGCTCATCAAGCAAGCGGGACTGGAATATTTCTTCACGATCAAGATCGGTTGGAGCCAATACAATCGCCTGCCGTACGATAGCTTCTGGTGGCAGGGGTTGGATGGCACGAAGGTGCTGACGCACTTTAGTCCGACGCCTGATCTGGGCAATTCAAGCTATGCCAGCACATATAACGCAGGGGTGGAACCCAAGCAAGTGATGGGCACATGGACGAACTTCCGACAGAAAGATTTACGCGGTACGACCGAGACACCGCCCCTGTTGATGTCATATGGATGGGGTGACGGTGGTGGTGGGCCGACCCGCGAGATGCTGGAAAATCTGCGCGAATTGAAAGCCTTCCCCGGCACACCGCGTATGAAGCAATCCAGCGCGCACGAGTTCTTCAAGAAGCTGGCTACGCTGGGTGATTATCTACCGACATGGAACGGCGAGTTGTATCTGGAATATCATCGCGGTACGTATACTACACAGAGCCGTAATAAACGGGGCAACCGCAAGAGCGAATTCATGCTACATGATGCGGAATTCTTGGCGAGTTATGCGTCGTTGGTTGATGGTGGTTTCCAATATCCGGTTGAGGCAGTGCATAAAGCGTGGGAGTTGGTGTGCTTGAACCAGTTCCACGACATCATCCCCGGCAGCAGCATCCATGACGCGTATGTCGAGTCGCAACAGCAGTACGCGCAAATCCGCGAATTGGCAGAGTGCGTGCGAGATATGGCGTTGGTATCGCTGGCAAGCAAGAGCGGTGGTGATGTGATCGTCGCCAACCCGAGCAGCTTCGCGCGGCATGATCTGGCATTGGTCAGCGCGTTACCAGCGGGAGCATCCCTGCAAAATGTGGATGGTGCAACGCTGGTCACACAAGCAATTGACGGTGGAACCTTGATCCAAACCGGCGAGTTGCCAGCCTTGAGCATTACGGCGCTGCGTTATACGAATGCGGCACCTGCGGCAATCGAAAATACGTTGACGGTTGCGCCGAACCTGTTGGAGAATAATTTCCTGCGGGTGGAATTGAACAGCGCAGGAGACATCACACGTATATTCGACAAGACTAATCAACGGGATGTGCTGGCGGCGGGACAAATCGCGAACCAGTGGCAAGTCTTTGAAGACCGTCCGATGGATTACGACGCGTGGGACATCGACATTTTCTATGATGACAAGATGTGGTTGGCAGAGCCAGCAAGCGCTATCACGGTGGTAGAGGCGGGGCCGCTACGCGCGACGATTGAAATCCAACGGCAGATTTTGAACAGCACCTACACGCAGCGTATTTCGTTGGTGAATAACAGCCCGCGCTTGGACTTCGATACACACATTGATTGGCGCGAGAAGCATATTCTACTGAAAGCGGCGTTCCCTGTAGATGTGTTCTCGCCGACGGCAACCTTCGAAATCCAATGGGGTAACGTGGAGCGCACGACGCATCGTAACAGCAGTTGGGATTGGGCGCGGTTCGAAACCTGCGCACAGAAGTGGGTGGACTTGAGCGAAGGCGGATATGGCGTCAGTCTGTTGAATGACTGCAAATACGGGCATGATATCCGCGACAACATCATCCGGTTAACGTTATTACGCAGCCCGACCTATCCTGATCCGACGGCTGACCAAGGCGAGCATCGTTTCGCATACAGCTTGCTGCCGCACAGCGGAAGTTGGAGTGAACAAACGGCGCGCGAAGCCTATGCCTTGAATGATCCGTTGATCACATACGCGGCAGAACAAGCATCTGACGGAAGCGGATTGGACAGCCTGTTTGCCTGTGCCGCAGAGAACGTCATGATTGAGACGATCAAGCGGGCGGAGAACGGCAAGGGCTTAATCGTGCGGTTGTACGAGTTCCAACGGAAGCGCGGGGCAATCCGACTGGAATGCGGATTCAACGTGGCGGAAGTGTGGCGCAGTAACTTGATTGAGGACGATCAAGAACCGGTGTCGACAGATGGAAACCACATTGATCTGTTCCTGAAGCCTTATGAGATCGTAACATTACGGATTATTCCCGCACAATAAACCACACAATATTTTGGCTACTTCTACCAAGAAGCAGGTGAGTTCTCGGTAGAGTAGCCGCCCCAAGATAAATCCGTGCCCAACCAATCTTTGACGAGTTGGCGCGGATTTGTTAGATTTGACTGGATTTACAGGGACTATTTCTTCTATCTACAGACAGTTTTTACAGGGGAATGGATATGCGCTATTTTCGTGCAAGTGTCTTAGTGCTTCTGCTGACGTTCGTACTGTCACTGACAACGGTTGGTGCGCAGGACAATATTTTACATCTTCTATTCAATCAGGATATGCGTACATCTGATCCGCATATCGCTTATGAAACTGAAACATGGCCGATGGCGTCCTTGTTCTATGTCGGGTTGGTCAAGCTTAAAGACCCCGGCACACCGATTCCTGCATTGGCGGAATCATGGACAATCAGCGACGACGGTTCGGTTTATACCTTCAAGCTGCGTCCCGGTCTGAAGTTCTCGAACGGTGACAAGTTGGAAGCTGAAGAAGTCAAATGGAGCTTCGAGCGTTTGCTCAATCCGGCGACTGAGGCTCCTACATCGTTCATGTTCACCGTTTTGAAAGGTAGCAAAGAATTTCAGGATGGTACAGCGACCGAAGTTAGCGGTATCAAGGTGATTGATCCGTTGACGATCGAGTTCACCACCGATGGTCCGGTGTGGACGATGATGCAACGGTTTGCCCTGCCCCCCGGTTTCATCGTGTCCAAGGCTGGCGTGGAAGCAGCGGGCGATGAATTCGGACGAAAGCCATTGGGTGCTGGTCCATTCATGATTGAGAGTTGGGAAAGCGGTGTGAAGGTTACGGGCACGCGCAACCCCAATTACTATGAAGCAGGACAACCGGCATTTGACGGATTTGATCTGCTGTTGGGTGTTGAGTCATCAGTTGAAATCTTGAAGATTGAAAATGGTGAGGCCGATATTGCGTTGGACTTCGTTCCGAGTTCGGATTATCCGCGCCTCGCGGCTGATGCTGCCCTTTCGAAGCAATTGATCGCTTCTGAAGGCTTCCCGAACACCGGCTACGTGATTATGAACAACAACAAAGAGCCGTTCAATAAAGTGGAAGTCCGCCAAGCCTTGAGCATGGCAGTTGACCGTGATCGCTTGGTGCAATTGAAGAATGGCCGTGGTACTCCCATCGGCGGTTTCTTACCCGCCAGCGCAGTTGGTCATAATCCTGATGTGAAGCCACCAACACTGGATGTTGAAGGCGCGAAGAAGTTATTGGCGGATGCTGGTTATCCGAATGGCTTCTCGACCACTATGCTCTCGAACCTGTTCCCGGATGACGTCGCATTCGCTCAATCGGTCATTAACGATCTGGCGAACATCGGCGTGACGGTTGAATTGACCTCCATTGATAACGCACAATTCCTTGACACATTGGTTCAGAAGCCCGAATCACTGGATCTGGTCATGACCAACTGGTACATGGATTACCAAGATCCGTCGGACAACTGGGAACCGTTGTTGATGTGCGGTGGTTCATATAACTGGGCGAAGTACTGCAACACAGATTTGGATGCCCACTTCGCAAAAATCAACCTGACCCCGTTGGGTGAAGAACGTTGGAAGGTGTTCGCAGAATTCGAGGCGATGGTCGCCAAGGAAATGCCGAATATTCCTCTCATTCAAGCGGTTGACTATTATTTCGCCAGTAACCGTTTGAACATCCAGACTGATCCGGCAGTGCTGCTGCGCTTCGCGGAAGCCACATTGAAGTAACCCACTCTGTTTATCGTCATTTGAATCTACATCGGGACATGGTTAGCATGTCCCGATGCAGTTTTATCAGGTAATAATGTGACCGCTTATCTACTGCGTCGACTCATTGGTACCGTCGGGGTGATCTTCCTCGTCGCGACCGCTACTTTTGTGATGGTCTTTTTGATGCCCGGTGATGCCGCCCGTATGTATGCGGGACCGCGCGCGCCGGAAGAAACAGTACAACGCATCCGTGTTTTGTGGGGATTAGACCAACCCCTGCCCGTACAATACATCCGCTATTTAGGTCGGGCTATTCAAGGCGACCTCGGACAATCGACACGCGACAAACGGCAAGTCCTTCAAGCGGTTTTCGAACGACTGCCGGCTACAATCCAATTGGCGGTGGCGGGGTTGTTCGTGGAACTGATCATCGGTATCCCGCTCGGCATTCTGGCAGCCACGCGCCCCGGTTCATGGATCGACCAACTGGCGACGATTATTGCGCTGTTTGGCATTTCAATCCCCCAATTTGCGCTCGGATTGGTGGCGCTGTATTTCTTTGGATTCCTGATACCGATCTTTCCGCTAGGGGGCTACGGTACACCGCTCCATCTGGTGCTACCTGCGCTGGTGCTGGGGATTGGTGGAACGGCGTTTTATTCACGGGTACTGCGTAATAGTATTCTAGAAGTCTCCGGTGAAGATTATGTGCGGACGGCGAAAGCAAAAGGGCTTTCACCGCGCGTGGTTTTGATCCGTCATGTCTTGCGAAACGCGCTGATGCCGGTGGTGACGCTGGCTGGCCTTGATCTGGCAACGCTGCTGGGTGGCGTGGTGGTGATCGAAGCAGTGTTCGGTTGGCCGGGGATTGGTCTGCAAGCATGGAACGCCATCCGCAATCAAGACACGCCGATGATTATGGGCACAGTGCTATTTGCCTCAGTGGCTGTTGTCTTTTTGAACTTACTGGTTGATGTCCTGTATATCGCCATTGACCCACGCGTCCGACTCACATAAGGGCATCCCAACATGATTGAACTCGAAAAACCAATTAAACGTGGGTTCTGGGTACAACTGCGACGCATACCCCGCGCGTGGATAGGTGCCGGACTGGTGTTACTGGTGGCACTTGCAGCGATACTTGCGCCATTGGTCGCACCGGCTGACCCACTCAAACAATTTCGTGACGGACTTTCGGCAAACGGAACGCCATTGCCGCCAAGCGCTCAATATCCGCTTGGAACTGATAATCTAGGGCGTGATGTCCTGAGCCGCATGTTATATGGTGCTCAGGTTTCGCTATCGGTCAGTGTGATCGCCAATGTGATTGCGGCCATCCTCGGCACGGCACTTGGTATGTGGGCGGGATATTATTCCGGCGTGACTGACTGGATCGTCATGCGGCTAGTGGATGTGTTGTTGGCGTTTCCGGCTATTTTGTTGGCGCTAGGAATCGGAGCGGTGCTGCCACGCAGCTTTCAGACCGTCGTGCTCATTTTAACGATTGTGACGTTTCCAGCCTTGATACGACTGGTGCGCAGTCAAGTTTTGAGTGTGCGCGAACGGGTATTTGTGGAGAGTGCGCGGGCATTGGGAGCCACCGACTGGTACATCATCACGCGGCATATATTGCCGCACACGATCACGGTGACGGTGGTATGGACGACTTTGAGCTTTGCCAACACCGTCTTGGTTGAAGCGGCGCTGAGCTTCCTCGGCGTGGGGATTCCGCTACCTAACCCAAGCTGGGGCAACATGATTAATGAAGGTCAAAGCCGCTACCGCATCGCACCGTGGATGATTATCGTCCCGACACTGGCTATTCTGATCACAACGCTGGGCTTTAATTTACTGGGTGACGCTGTACGCGACGCGCTTGATCCACGCACGTCACAGCGCCAATAAGGAAAGGATGTTTCATCATGACACAGCCAACGACTGAGGGTTATATCCCCTTCAAAGGCTACAAGACATGGTACAAGATCGTCGGCGAGAAAGAAGACGCCGGTAAGCTACCGTTACTGCTGCTGCATGGTGGGCCGGGTGCTTGCCATGATTATTTGTGGTCACTGGCGGCGATGGCCGATACCGGACGGCGGGTGATTTTCTACGATCAAATTGGCTGCGGATTGTCGCACATTGATGTGTCCAAGCCGGAGATGTGGACGGTTGACCTGTACGTCGAGGAAGTCGATGCAGTACGCAAGGCATTGGGACTCGATCGTATCCACCTGCTCGGTCAATCGTGGGGTGGCATGTTGGCGATGGAATATATGATCCGCCAGCCTACAGGGGTTGCCAGCGTAACGATTGCCAGTTCACCCGCCAGTATGATCCAGTGGGTGCAAGAAGCCAATAAGCTGCGCGAACAACTCCCACCAGAAATCAATGCGGCTCTGCTCAAGCATGAAGCAGCCGGTACGACCAGCGATCCAGAATATTTGACGGCAATGACCGAATTCTATAACCGTCATGTGTGCCGTGTTGTCCCCAATCCCGATTATGTGCAGCGGAGCTTCTCCAAGCTCGGTGAGCATCCCGAAGTGTATAACACCATGAACGGGCCGAGCGAGTTCCATGTGATCGGCACACTGAAGAATTGGAATGTCATCCCACAATTGGGGAAGATCAGCGCACCAACATTGGTGACATCCGGCAAGTATGACGAAGCCACCCCAACGATTGCGGAAACGGTTCATAAAGGCATTCCCGGCTCAGAATGGGTATTATTTGAAAACAGTTCGCATATGGCTCATGTGGAAGAAGCAGAGCGCTTCAAGCAAGTGTTGAGCGGATTTATCAGCCGCCACGAGCCATAACCATTTGAAGCGGTGATTTGAAAGGAGCCGTTATTCATGAACAGTTACACTCTCAAAAAAGATCAAAAAGCGTTTGCTTTTGATGCCAGCATCCCGCATGTCTTGGAAATAGAAAGCGGCGATACCGTCACCTTTGAAACCGGCGATGTGGCCTATGAACGCTTGTTTAAAGGCGAGACGGTAGAGGCTATCGGGCTAGAAAACTTCAACGCCGTGACCGGCCCCGTCAAGGTAAAGGGTGCGGAAGCAGGCGATGCACTGAAAATCGAAGTACTTGATGTGCAAGTCACACGAGCGTGGTCGGTGTGGCTACCGGACTTCGGTGGTTTGGGCAAGCAAACGAAATCAGTTGAGGTCAAGCAAATCTTGCTCAAGGGTGAGCGGGCTTACATCAGCAACCGACTGAGCGTGGACATCAAGCCAATGATCGGTTGCATCGGTGTGGCTCCGGCAGAAGGCAAAGGTTCGACCTTCATGCCTGCGTATCCGTTTGGCGGCAACATGGATCTGCGCGAAATGTCCCCCGGCGCGACTCTGTTCCTACCGGTACAGGTGGCGGGCGGGTTACTTTCGATGGGCGATATACACGCGGCGATGGGTACGGCTGAACCAACATGGGTCAGTTTAGAAGCGTCCGGCAGTGCGACGTTACGAATAAGCCTAGAGAAGAACAAGAAGCTGAAGTATCCGCGCTTACGCGTCGGCACCGAAACCTACTGCGTCGGCATGGGTGATACGCTGGAAAAGGCGCATCAAGTGGCGTTGGATGAAGCCTACAACTTGCTCATCAATGAGCGCGGACTAGAGCCGTTTGATGCTTATGCATTTGCGAGCGCGTGTGTCGGCATGCATCTAGGTGGGCCAGCTACAGCCATCGTCATGGCGGTGGTTCCAGACTTCTAGAACTATTAAGCGGATATTAAGATTCGTTTGCGTTTGTGTTAAGCACACACTATTATTGACCCGCAGATAGATTGCATTTGCGGGTTTTTCTCTTCAAGGGGGATGTATGGCTGAAGGTTCAGTGCGCGGCATGTTGACATTGGATGAGCTGCGCCAGAAAGTCGAATCCGGTGAGATTGAAACGGTTGTAGCGGTCTTCACCGATCTTTACGGGCGATTTCTCGGCAAACGCGTGACCGGCGAGTTTTTCATCCAACAAATCGCTGAATCCGGTATGCATGCCTGTGACTATTTGCTGACGGTTGATATGCCTATGGAGCCAATCCCCGGTTATAAATTTGCCAGTTGGGAATTGGGTTACGGTGATTTTCACTGTGCGCCGGACTTCAAAACGCTGCGGATGGCGACATGGTTAGAAAAATCCGCGATGATCATTTGCGACATTTCAGACGAATCGACACATACCCCTGTTTCGATAGCACCACGCAGCATCCTTAATAAGCAGGTTGAAGAAGCCCAAAAAGCGGGTTATCTGGCGTTGGGTGCATCCGAACTGGAATATTTCATTTTTGACGAAACGTATAAAAGTGCTCGTGCCAAGAGCTACAACGACCTGAATTATTTTGGCGATTACATTGAGGATTATCACATCCTGCAAGGGACGCGCGAAGAAGTTTTAAATGCTGCTGTGCGCAGACATCTGATGAACAGCGGTATTCCGGTGGAATTCACGAAGGGTGAATGGGGGCCGGGTCAGCACGAGTTAAATATTCGCTATGCCGACGCGGTGACAATTGCCGACCATCACAGTATCTACAAGCAGTGCTTCAAAGAAGTCGCGCATCAACTCAATCTGGCAGTGTCATTTATGGCGAAACCGGACGACCGCTATGCAGGGTCAGGCAGCCATATTCACATGAGCTTGTGGGACACTGAAGGCAAAACCAACGTCTTCGATGGTGATCAAGCACTTGGCCCGATTCACTGCTCAGATTTATTCCGCTGGTTCCTCGGTGGATGGATCGCCCACACGCGCGAACTCATGCCCTTCTACGCGCCGACGATTAATTCTTACAAGCGGTATCAATCCGGTTCATGGGCACCGACCAGCCTCGCATGGAGTTTCGACAATCGCACGGCAGGCTTCCGTGCTGTCGGACACGGCAAGTCCCTACGCATCGAATCGCGCATTCCCGGCGCGGATGTGAATCCGTATCTGGCGTATGCAGCGGCACTCGCTTCCGGTTTGGATGGCATCCGCAACAAGATCGAGCCACCACCCATTTTCCAAGGCGATGTGTATGCAGCCAAGGAACTGCCACAGGTACCACGCACCTTACGCGAAGCCATCACAGCGATGGAACGCAGTGCCTTCGCCCGTGAAGCCTTTGGTGATGATGTGATTGAGCATTATTTACACTTCTACAATACCGAGCAAGCGGCGTATGATAAAGCCGTTACCACATGGGAACGCGCTCGCTATTTTGAGCAGATTTAGGATCGTTATTATTTAACGGATGTGGTTGGCACATCCCTAGAAATACCCCGTTTCATGACTATTTTTGAATGGGGTCAAATTCAGGAGTTTTGAAATGCGTTTGAAAGATAAAGTTGCACTGATTACAGGCGGTGGCAGCGGAATTG
Organism: Aggregatilineales bacterium; assembly: GCA_044227005.1. Taxonomy (GTDB): domain Bacteria; phylum Chloroflexota; class Anaerolineae; order Aggregatilineales; family Phototrophicaceae; genus CFX2. Next base: position 1,916,271 of record JBGAFZ010000001.1, on the reverse strand, counting down.
GTCGCGAGACATCGTTGCTGTTTGCAGCAGAAGGCGCGGCGGTGGTGGTCGTTGATGTGAACGACGCGGCGGGCGCTAAGGTCGTCGATGAGATCAAAGCGGCAGGCGGCAAAGCGGTTTATGCCCATGCTGACGTATCAAAGGCGGCTGACTGCGAAAACATGGTCAAGGTTGCCGAGCAAACCTTTGGCAAACTGAACATCATGTTCAACAACGCCGGTATTTCCCACGCAGACGATGACAATGCCATGACTACCGAAGAATCGGTCTGGGATCTGACGATGGCAATCAATGTCAAAGGTGTGTTCCTCGGCTGCAAGTACGGCATTCCGGCGCTACTGCGCGCGGGTGGTGGCTCGATCATCAACACCGCTTCGTTCGTCGCTATTCTGGGCGCGGCAACTCCGCAACTGGCTTACACTGCCAGTAAGGGTGCTGTCCTTTCGATGAGCCGCGAATTGGCTATGATTCACGCCCGTCAGAATATCCGCGTGAATGCCCTGTGCCCCGGCCCACTGCGTACTGAACTACTGATGAAGTATCTGAACACTGAGGAAAAGAAACAACGCCGTTTGGTTCATATCCCGATGGGACGCTTCGGTGAAGCCAAGGAAATCGCCTACGGTGCGTTGTATCTGGCCTCGGACGAAGCATCATTCGTCACCGGCACCGAATTCATGGTTGATGGTGGTATTACTGCCGCTTACGTCACACCGGAATAGCATTTTATTCCCCTTGCCCGATCACATGGGTAAAGGGGATTTTTTTATAAGTAGATGAGGTAAGGCAATCGAAAATGGTCGCAACAGAAGCATTTGAGGGATTAGCGATTGGTGGCAAGCGCATTGCTGCCAGCGATGGACGGACGGCTCCTACTACTAATCCGGCAACGGGCGAACTCATCGCGCAGGTGGCACAGGCTACAGCGCAAGATGTTGATATGGCTGTCAAAACAGCCCATGCACGTTTCAGCGAAGGCCGCTGGCACGATATGCATACGCGCGAACGCGGACAAATTCTGCAACGCATCGCCAATCTGATCCGCGAGCGGATTGATGTGCTGGCAAAAATCGAATCGGAAGATGGCGGTAAGCCAATTAGCGCTGCACGGGGCGAAATGGGCGCAGTCGCCAACACATTTGAATACTATGCTGGCGCGGTCAACAAGATTCACGGGCAAACTATTCCGGTGAATGCCAACGGCACCCACATGACCTTCCGCGAACCGTTCGGCGTGTGCGCGTTGATCATTCCGTGGAACTTCCCGCTGGTCATCACGGGTTGGAAGGTCGCCCCCGCACTAGCAATGGGAAACACGGTGGTCGTTAAGCCTGCCAGCGCTACCCCACTGAGCGCTCTGGCACTGGCTGATCTGGCGCTAGAAGCCGGATTACCTGAAGGCGTGCTGAACGTCATCACTGGATCGGGCAGCGTCGCTGGTAACGCATTGGCGATGCATCCTCTTGTCCGCAAAATCTCATTCACCGGATCAACCGAAGTTGGTACTGGCGTGATGAAACAAGCGGCAGATGGTATCAAGCGGGTGTCATTAGAACTGGGCGGCAAATCAGCCAATATCGTGTTCGCTGATGCGCGGATTGATGCGTGTATCGAATCGTCGTTATGGTCGGTTTATGACAACGCCGGTCAAGACTGCTGTTCACGTAGCCGTATTCTGGTCGAACGTCCGGTGTACGAGGAATTCGTCGAGAAATTCGTCAAGCGTACCAAGACGATGAAGGTCGGTTTGACCAGCGACGCAAGCACAGAGATGGGGCCGCTGATTACAGCTTCGCACCGCGACAGTGTGGTGAATTATATCCACATTGGCGACTCAGAAGGCGCAACCCGCCTATGTGGTGGCGAAGTACCCGGTGGTGAATTGGCAAAGGGTAACTTCCTAACGCCAGTCGTATATAGCAACGTCACCAGCAGCATGCGAATTATGCAAGAAGAAGTGTTTGGGCCGGTGGTCGGCATCATGCCCTTTGACTCGGAAGCGGATGCCATTCGCCTCGCCAACGACTCGCCCTATGGATTGTCTGGCTCATTGTGGACGCGCGATATCGGACGTGCACTGCGTGTTGCCCGTGCAGTCGAAACCGGTATGCTCTCGATCAACAGCAGCAGCAGTGTTCACATCGAAGCACCCTTCGGCGGCATGAAGCAGAGCGGCATCGGACGCGAACAAGGTATGACGGCGCTGGAACATTACAGCGAACTAAAATCGGTCTTTATAGCAAACGACTAATACCTTCCAAACAGGGGTGGCAGCACGATTTCACCCCTGTTTGTGCATATTTGCACCATTGCCCAAGTGGCGCTAATATGTGCACCTAAACACACGCATTACTCATCATACCAGCCACCTGTTAAGGCGGAAATATCGTGAACGCTTCATCCAATCGTGCGCCTATTTTGAGCGTCACCCAACTGACGAAATCGTTTCGTGGGTTGAAGGCGCTGCAAGATGTCGATCTCAATTTGTTCCCCGGCATGATTCATGGTGTCATCGGCCCAAATGGTGCTGGTAAAACTACCCTATTCAACTGCCTGACGGGTCAAATCATACCGACTGACGGCATCATTAGTTTCAAGGGACAGGACATCACCCGTTTGCGCGCACCCGCGATTGCTAAACTGGGGATCGCGCGGACGTTTCAGAATATTCGCTTGTTCGGCACAATGACGGTTTTGGATAACGTGCGAGTAGCCCAACAACTGCGGACACGCTTCAACTTTTTCGAAGTCATCAGTAACATCAGTTCATTCCGCAACAAAGAAAAAGCCCTCACCGAAGCCGCACTGACTCATCTGGATACATTCGGTCTGGCTGGTGAAGCGCATCGCCAAGCGGCTAACTTGCCTTATGGTACACAGCGGCGGTTAGAGATCGCCCGCGCGCTAGCGACGGGGCCGTCAGTGCTCCTGTTGGACGAACCGGCGGCCGGTATGAATGCCAGTGAAACCGACTTGCTGCACCAGATGATTGTCGATGTACAAAAACGTTTCCAACTGACGATTGTGTTGGTTGAACACGATATGCGATTGGTGATGGGTTTGTGCGACCACATCACAGTACTGAGTTACGGCAAGGTACTGGCAGAAGGCAATCCGGATGACATCCGGCAAAACACAAAAGTCATTGAATCGTATTTGGGTTCAAGCAAATCACGCAAAGGCAGTGCCGCACCGTCTGCTACGGCCTGATACCAGCGAAAGTTAATCTACGATGCTGCAAATTGACAACATTGATGTTTACTATGGCAAAATCCAAGCCCTGCGGGGTGTATCGCTGACGGTCAACGATGGCGAGTTGGTGGCGTTGATCGGTTCTAACGGCGCGGGTAAATCGACTACGCTGCGGACAATTTCTGGGTTACTGCGTCCGCGTCAAGGCAGCATCACCTATAACGGGCAACCGATCGACAAATTACCATCGCATGAAATTGTCCGGTTAGGGGTTGTCCACTGCCCGGAAGGTCGGCGCATCTTCGGCAGTTTGAGCGTCAACGAGAATTTACGTTTAGGCGCGGTGACACAAACCGATGGCAATCTGATTGAACGCACACGCCGCGATGTCTACGATCTTTTCCCGCGCTTGTCCGAACGTAGCAATCAACAAGCGGGAACACTTTCCGGCGGTGAACAACAAATGTTAGCCATAGGACGCGCCATGATGTCACAACCGAAGTTACTGCTGTTGGATGAACCTTCGTTGGGGCTAGCACCTTTGCTGGTGGAATCGGTGTTTGATATTATTCAACAGATCAAAGCGCGGGGAGTCACTATCCTTTTGGTCGAACAAAACGCATGGCAAGCGCTGGACATCGCGGATCGTGGTTACGTCATGGAAACTGGCAAAATCACCCTCAGCGACAGCGCCGAAGCACTCCTTTCCAATCCGCAAGTTGAACAAGCCTATCTGGGGGGCGCGGTATGAGCCTCACATCTTACTTTTTACAACAACTGATCAACGCGCTGAGCATCGGCAGTCTATATGCGCTGGTCGCAGTTGGCTTGGCGATGGTGTTCGGCATCTTACGCTTGATCAACTTCGCACACGGCGATTTGATGATGATCGCGGCCTATATCGCCACATTCGCATTGATGAGCGGTATTCCACTCCCGATTGCGTTGATTATGATGATGGTCGGCACGGTCATGGTCGGCGTATTAATGGAACGGGTGGCGTATCGACCGATTCGAAAAGCACCGGCAGTGGCGGCCTTGCTCACGTCCTTCGCCGTCGGGCAGATCCTTCAGAACGGCACGTTGTTGGCGTCACGCTTCGCGCAACAACCCGTACAAATCGCCTTTCCACAAATTGATTTTCTGCGCGGCGTGGTTACGTTAGGCGACCTAACAGTTTCTAAAGTCAACATCGCCAGTCTGGTAATCGGGCTAGGATTGCTCTTTCTGCTCAACCAATTCATCACACGGACAACGCTTGGCCTTTCGATGCGGGCAGCGGCGGAAGACTTGCAAGCAGCGCAGTTGATGGGCATCAATACGAACCGCGTCATCGTGACGGCTTTCGCCATCGGTGCGTTTCTCGCCAGCATCGCCGGATTGTTGTATGCGGTGCAAGCGGGAACGGTCAATCCCGATATGGGCTTCTCGCCTGTTCTAAAAGCCTTTATCGCGGCGGTGATCGGTGGCTTTGGGAGTATCTCCGGTGCGGTGGTGGGTGGTTATGCGCTGGCCTTCCTGGAAGTGCTGCTAACCGCTATCCCCGGATTGGGCGACATTCTACCAGCGGCGACCACCTCTCCCAGCGTCATCACGTTTTTCAAGACCTATTTACCCGGCAGCCTCAGCAGCTATCGTGATGCCTTTGTTTTTCTCGCATTGATATTCTTGCTGTTGGTACGTCCGGGCGGTATCCTCGGCACAACCGACCATGAAGGGCGTCCTTAGTCATGGCACAAACATTGAAATCAAACCTGCAACGTAACGGTTTCCTGATTTTACTCGGCGGACTCGGGCTGATGATCGTCGGGCTGGAACAATCGGGCAGCAGCTTGTGGCAAGGGATCTTCATCAATCTTGGCCTGTATATTATTCTGGCGTCGGCGTTGAACCTTGCTAACGGATTCACAGGCGTGTTCTCCTTGGGGCATATCGGTTTCATGGCACTGGGAGCCTATATATCGGCAATTCTGACGCTTCCTCTCGCTCAAAAACACTCCTATTTGCCCAAGTTGCCGAGTTGGTTAGCAACCATGCACTTCGACACGATGATCGGGCCGTTTCCAGTGGGATTCCTGCTGGCAACCTTGATCGCCGGTGTAATTGTTATGATCGTCGCCTTTTTGGTGGGCGGCGTGTTGATGCGGCTCTCCGGAAGTTTCGTTTCGGTAGCAACATTGGGCTTTTTGGTGATCGTGCGCGTTATCTTGATTAATGCCAGCGACTTCACCCGCGGTTCGCGCACGTTCTCTAATGTCACCAGCTATACCGATATGTGGTGGGTTTTCGGGTGGGTAATTATCACCTTGTACGTGGTGTGGCGCATCAAATTCTCAACTTATGGACGTGCCATGTTCGCCCAACGTGAAGATATCGCGGCGGCTGAGTCCGTCGGGATTGAGATTATGCGCCCACGTCTATTGGCGTTTGTCATCAGCGCATTTTTCACGGCGGTAGCAGGTGCTTTGTGGGCACACTTCTTGACGTCATTTTCACCCAAAGCCTTCTACTTCGACATCACATTCCGTGTGATTACCATGCTGGTCGTGGGGGGCATGGGGTCGGTCACTGGCTCGGTCATCGGGCCGATAACAATTACTGCTATTTCCGAGTTGTTACGTCGCTTTGAAGATGCGACCACGCTCTACGGCATCAGCCAGATCATTCTGGCACTGCTGTTCATCCTCATCATTATCTTCCGCCCGGGTGGCTTAATGGGCGAACGCGAGATTGATTTCGGCTGGTTTGCGCGACGGGGGCGTCCGCCGAAATCAGCTTTTAAAGGGGGAGGCGAGCAACCGTCAAACACATGAACTGTCCCCACTTAGTTTTATTACCGTCAAGCGCAGTGTTAAGTTCTATTTGTTCATAGGGAGTGAGAGATGAAGCATAAATCGTTCGTGTCCGTATTTTCAGTACTGGTCGTTTTGTTACTGTCCGGTTTGATGTCGGTTGTTCATGCCCAAGATACCATCAAAATCGGTGGTGGTTTTGATCTGAGCGGCGCAGAGTCATCGCTGGATTTGCCCGCCTCAAACGGTGCTATCCTCGCCGTTAAGGAAATCAACGCCGCTGGAGGTGTCCTCGGCAAGCAGATTGATTTGGTCCTCCGCGATAGCAAGTATCAGATGGATACCACCGCTGTCATCGCCAAGCAATTCGTTGAAGAAGATAAAGTCGCAGCCGTCATTGGCTTCTCCGACTCAGACTCAGTTCTAGCCGCCGGTCCGATCATTCAGGAAGCCGGTTTGCCCTTCATTACCGCCGGTGCGACCTCGCCCAAGCTGCCCGATCAAATCGGTGATATGATGTTCCTCGCCTGCTTCGGTGATAACGTACAAGCCGCAGCCGGTGCGGAATATTCCTACAAGACATTTGGTAAGACTGCCTATTTGCTGTCCGATCTCGGCGTCGAATATACGACTCTGCTCGGCCAATACTTCAAAGCTCGTTTTGAAGCAATCGGCGGCACCATCGTACTGGAAGACAGCTACGAAGACAGCGCCACTGATTTCTCGGCACAGATTACCAAGCTCAAGGCACTGGCAACCCAGCCTGACTTCTATTACATCGCCGCCATGCCCTACAATGTCGGGCCTGTGGTCAAGCAACTCCGCGAAGCCGGTTTGACCGCCCCTGTGGTTGGTGGTGACGGATACGATACCCCCGATCTGGTCAAGGTAGCTGGTGACACGTCCGAAAACGTGTACTTCACCACCCACGCCCTGATCGACAAGGACAACGGCACCGACGGCATCAAGAAGTTCATTGAATCCTACAACAAAGAGTTCGGTCATGATCCCGAAAACGCGTTCGCCGCGTTGGGTTACGATGCGGTCTATTTGTTGGTAGATGCCATCAAGCGTGCCGAATCAACCGATCCCAAGGCCATCCAAACCGCCCTGCTGGAGACCAAAGACCTGCCCGGTATCACTGGAGCCATCAGCTTTGTGGATGGTGCTCATGTCCCACAAAAAGGTGTGACGATGATCCAGATCAAGGACGGCAAGTTCACCCTAGCGGCTGAAGTTGTGCCCGAAGGCGTCCCATCGGCTGATCCTGAAGCATCGGGTTAATCAGCGCTACACACTGAATGACACTGTAGGGGAAGGATCATCTTTCCCCTACGCCAGAGTGAAACGGGACGGACATCCTCCGCCCTGATGCAATAGAAAGTCTTATCTCCGCTGCATTTTCAAAAGAGGGTATGATGCCGCAGCCCAAACCACTTTCCATTACCAAAGAACGCCTGCAAGCCCTGAAAGATGAACTGGATGCCAAAGGTATTGAGTTCGTCCGCTTTGAACAGTCGGATACACATGGCACCAGCCGTTCTAAAACCGTTCCGACACGCCACCTCCTGCATTTTGCCAACAATGGCCTGAACTTTTTGCTCGGTCAACTCGGCTTTGATGTGCAATCAGGCGTTGCGCCGGGTACAGGTTACTTAGAGGAACGGGGATTCCCCGACTCGCGCATCTTCCCTGATCTGGATACCTTCACACTTGTTCCATGGGCGAGTAGTACCGCCAGCCTCTTGTGCGAACCGCGTTTTCAGGATGGCACTCCGGCAATGGCCGCCCCGCGCGCAATAGCCCGCGCCATGTTGGGCGAGCTGGAGTCGATGGGCTACGGATTTTATTCCGGTTTTGAATATGAATTTTATCTGGTGAACCGCGAGACACGGCAAGCACCCTTCCCCGGCATCCAGATTTTCTCGACCTTACGCAACAATTTTGATGAACATATCGTCAACCAGATTTTGCTGGACATGCCCAAAATCGGGGTAGACATTATTACGTCCAACTCCGAATATGGCCCCGGCCAAATGGAAATCAACTTCGGGCCAGCCAGTGGCATTACCGCAGCCGATCATGGCTTCCGCTTCAAGAACGGCGTGAAAGAAATCGCCCAGAAGAACGGCTATATGGCGTCTTTCATGACCAAACCGTATGCCGACCAATCCGCGAACGGCTGCCATTATCATCACAGTCTGGTTGATTTAAAAACAGGCAAGAATGCCTTCTCCAATGTGGACACTCCCACCGAACTCAACGATCTGTGCCGCTGGTGGACAGGTGGGCAAATCAAACATTTAGCAGCACTATCGGCCTTAGCGTCACCGACCATCAATTGCTACAAACGGTATAAGGAATGGTCATTTGCCCCGACGAACGCCACATGGGCATTCGAGAACCGTACGGTCGCCGTACGTGTGAAGGGTCTCAAGGGCGAAGGCGCGCATCTGGAAAACCGTATTCCGGGCGGCGCATCCAATCCCTATCTGGTGATGGCGGGTGTGATCGCAGCAGGTATCGACGGCATCCGCAATAAGATTGAACCACCACCCGCCACTACAGGCATCGCTTATGGGCTGGCAGGGGTCGAAAACTTGCCCACAGGACTCCCGCAAGCGTTAGCTGCGTTGGAAGCTGATCATGCGCTGGCGGATTTGCTCGGCCCAGAGTTCATGCAATTGTTCCTCGCTGTCAAGCGACACGAAATTGGCAAAGCCGCGAGTCATGGAGCCGATGCGTCCAGCCCCGGATTCCTCGACCGCGTTGATCCGTTTGAAGTCGAAGAATACTTCGAGTTCCTATAACCGAGAGAAATGATTATGGCAACCAAGAAAACAAGCAAAGCCGCAAAGGTCGCCCAACAAGCCCGCGAAGCCGACCTGCAATTGATCCGCTTTCTGTACACGGATAATGGGGGCATCATCCGCGGCAAATCGACCCACATCAATACGATTGACAGCCGCATCAATGATGGCATCGGCTTAACACTGGCGATGCAGGCCATGAATATGATGGATCAATTGGCATCGGTTGAGGGTATGGGGCCGGTCGGTGAAGTGCGCCTCGTGCCTGATCCTGAAACCTTCCGCATCTTGCCCTATGCTCCGCGCGTGGGTGCGATGACCACCGATATGATTAAGCTGGATGGGACACCATGGGAAGCCTGCCCCCGTTCGTTCTTGAAGCGCCAAATCAAGGCCGCCGCCGACCTCGGCATCAATTTGCAAATGGTGGTTGAGTTCGAGTGGACGATGACGCAGAAAAACGAGAACGGTGGCTTTTCGCCGGTAGACGAGAGCCTGTGCTTCGCCTCCACCGCCATGACGATCACCCAGAATGTGATCCATGACATCGTGGCGGCGCTCGAATCCCAGAATATTCAGGTCGAACTGTTTCACCCTGAACTCGGTCACGGACAACAAGAATTGTCGGTACACCATACCGATCCCCTGACCGCCGCCGATAACCACATCATGATACGAGAGACCATTCGCAATGTGGCGTATAACCACGGTTTATATGCCTCGCTCGCGCCCAAGCCATTCCTTGATCAAGCGGGAAATGGTGGGCACATTCACTTCAGCCTGTGGGATAAAAACGGCAAGAACATGATGTACGATCCCAACGGGCCGTTCAACATGAGCGAGACTGGCAAGCACTTCATCGCCGGTATCCTCGAACATCTGCCCGGCTTGTTGGCGCTGACCTGCGCGTGCCACAATTCATATCATCGGCTGCAACCGCATTTCTGGAGCAGCGCTTACACCGCATGGGGACCGGACAACCGTGAAGGCGCGGTACGGGTATCTTCACGTTATAAGAGCAACGAAGAAGGCACCGCCAACGCCGAACTCAAAGCGGCAGACCTATCAGCAAATCCGTATTTGGCCTTTGGTGGACTGATTGCCGCCGGTTTGGATGGTGTGCGCCGCAAGCTCGATCCCGGTGAACCAACCACTATTGACCCCGGTAACTTTACTGAGGAAGAACGCAAGAAGCGCGGCATTAAACGCTTCCCGACCACATTGGCGGAAACAGTCGAAGCACTGGTTAATGACAAGGCCTTGAGCGAAGCATTAGGGCCGCTGTTGACCAGCAGTTATGCGGCAGTCAAGCGTTTGGAATACGACACATTCAGCCAACAAGACGATGCTTTCGAACTTAAACATCATTTCTGGAAATTCTAACCATGCCCACCAAAATCGATCTCGCCGACATTCCGATTATTGACCATCACGCTCACGCGCTCATCAAGACCAATCCGCCGCAAACTGTGGCGCAGTATCAGGTCTATTTCAGTGAAAGCGGTGACCCGCTGGTCAAACAGCGTGATGTGCCTCATAGCATCATGTGGATGTGGGGCATCCGCGAACTGGCGGAATACTTCGGTTGTGATCCGACGCCGGAAGCGGTCTTAGCCGCCCGCAGCAGCCGTGATCTGCAAACTTACGCCAATGATATGTGGACGAAGCAGAACAGCGAAATGCTGATGATCGACTATTATGGCTTCGGCGGTGGTATGAATTACACGCCCGAAGAAATGGCGAGTACCTTCAACCAGAAGATTGAGAAGCTGCTGCGGCTGGAAACCTTCGCACAGGATAAAATCCTCGAAAACAGCACCTTCTCGCGCTTTATGGATGCCTATAGTGCAGGTGTGGAAGGCGCGAAGGCCGCGGGACACATTGGCCTCAAGAGCATCATCGCTTACCGCACCGGCCTCGATGTCGGGTGGGTGACGCGCGAAGAAGCCACCAAAGCCTTCGGCGTGGTCAAAGATCAAGCCGACCGTGAAGGCAAAATCCGCTTGGCGAACAAAACCCTATGCGATTATCTGGTGGTACGGGCACTCGAAATTGCCGAGCAGCAAAATTTACCGATTCAGTTCCACACTGGTCTTGGTGATAACGATGTGGATATGCTCAAGGGCAACCCGCTGCACATGCGCCCGTTGCTCATTAGCGGCAAGTTCAACCATGTCAAGTTCGTGATGCTGCATGCCGCATATCCGTATGCGCGGGATCTCGGTTATCTGGCCGCGATGTATCCCAATGTGTACATGGATTTGTCACTGGCGATTCCCTTTGTAACCACCCTCATCCCAACCGTGATTCACGAGGCGTTGGCGCTGACACCGATCAACAAAGTCCTGTACTCGTCGGATGCGTTTAGTCTGCCGGAGATTTACTGGCTGGCGAACAAATGGGGACGTGCTGCGTTGGAAAAAGTGCTGGGCGAAATCGTGGATGTGGGCGCTCTCACAGCCCAACAAGCACGTACCGCTGGCGAGATGATTCTGAATAAGAACGCCAAAGAGTTATATGGGTTAGATTAAAGAGCATCTCTTTGGACATCATTTGGAAGCCGGGGCAAGGGGTTGATTTACAAGCTGTTGAGCGGATGAAACAGCATTTTCGCAAACCCACTGAGCGATCATATGCTGCATGGTTTATGAGCGGTGAAATCACATATATAGATTGGTTAACCGACCTGCCCTTTGAGCAATATGATATAGACGAACTAGAAAATTACCTATTCGACACGTGCGCTGGAATAAAAAACTTTGACCGTTATGAAGAATGGGTAAACTGGTATCTATATCTATTACCTCAAATTTCCCTCAAAGTTACCGAAGGTAATTTACTTTGTCTCACGCTCACCTATTTCTTCAACGTATATCCAAATGAGATTATTGAAGAATATTCAGGCTTCCGAGACGATGTTTTAAAAGTTTTGCCTTTCTATATTATGTCGCAAGATCTCTATGAGAATGGCGATCTTGCGATTACATATCCTATATATGAAGAACTAAATGAGTGGTTTGAAGATGGTGGCAAGTGGAGTAATGCTTTGGCCGCCACCATGTTTTTCTGTCTGAAGTACTTGAAACCACAAGAAATCAGCACGTGGGTGGAATCCCTTGCGACAATGAAAGCCCCACTGCTCAAAAGTGAAATTGAAATTTGGATCGCTAGAGCTAAAAGATTTATTCAATATGTTATGCACTCCGAATTGGTACCGCGCGATTCAGATATCCTCAAGAAACTGAATGACGAAGGTTTGCATGGATATTTAGATGTCGCAGGTATCAACTGGTGGCATTCGCTATTAATTTTCAAAAACCCGAAAATGGGTACGCCTATATCTAGTCAGCTAAATAGTTACCTTCCTCAAGAAAATATTAATGCATTCTTAACTGCTGTAAGCAAATACGAATTATAATCACTAGGCTACGAAACAAATAATCAAATGACCGACTCAATTATCTCCTACCTCACACGACCGCGAGAATGATGATCGAGTTGGTATCATCAACCATTGTTTATGATGAAACTCGATCAGTTCAACACTTGACTGAAACCCTGCGTACAAAAGAAAAAGTCCGCCAAACACAAATATCAGAGGGAAAACTATAAAAGACAAAATCAAACCAACCGCAATTCCAATTACACAATTAATCACGAGGTTGGTAGAGATTTGGGCAACACATTTAGCTTGCGTAGTGTTATCGTCAATGGCTTCTAACTCAACATTCAATTTCGCGAGATAATTAGTAGGCATACCTCGAAATTTTGCAACCATCAACATATACCTAAACTTGTTAGGCTTAATACGTTCCCGATTTTTGACGGAGTATCCTTTGTAGTAAGCATCCCAGCCTACTTGTTCGGGAAATCCATCTAGATACCGAATACATGACTGTAATGAGGCGCGTATTGTAAATTCACCTTTTTGCGGGCGAAACCAATCTAAAGATTTCATGATGGAACCTTATTCAATATGAACCAATTTGACTACAGATCTCTCAAGTTTTGACACCTCAATATGAGGGGACTAAACTACTATCATTCTTTATATGCATGATAGGACAAATCGATGACTGACAGCAACTTTCTCTCCTATCTCACCCCGCGCCCTGACTAGTTCATCGCCGAACTGACCACCTTCTCCGGCACAAACTCATACTCCCACGACCGCTAATCCCCCGACTGTGTGCGACTATTGCGCGCTTCTGAACCACCCATTGTGACTTCCGAGATATGGAATGCCCCGCGTGACGTGATCAGTCCCCAGAATAGGCCGTATATGGCAAAAATCGCTGCACCAACAACAGCCAGCATCATCGGCGAACTGCCCGCTTGCAGGGCAAGTCCAAAGAATAGGGTCGAAATCCCTGATCCAAGTGTGCCAAGCCCACCATTGACGGACATTACCCGCCCTCGCAGCCGATCTGGTGTTGTGATCTGGAGCAATATACTGCCCACCGCCCAAGCCATTCCACCACCGAAATGCGCAATCATCAGCGCGAAGAATGCCAACCACAAAGTATTGTTCCAACCTGCATAGGCGACGATCGTGTAGCCAATGGCGGCCATCATAAATGACATCCAAACTGCATTGCGCAGCTTCTTGATGTCGTTTCCGGCAACGGCAGTGACTACAAACGGGCCAATGAGCACACCCAGCCCTCGCCCTGCGTAAAGAATGCCAATTCCGGCATCACCTGCGTGAAAAACCTGTGTTCCTAATACACTCAGCAAAACCACTACCCCAACTCCAAAACCCCACCCCAGTTCAATGCCTACAAGTGCCAGTGACGGCAGATACCCGCGCAAATAGCGCATCCCTTCAATAAAATCCTTGACCGGCGTCATGTGTTTGTCTGTCCGCTTAGGGCTCGGGACATCAATCAGTGCGATGAGGCAAGCAGCAATCAAGAATGACAGTGCGTTGATGATAAATGCCGTGTCACGTCCCAAAAGTGTCGATACAATCCCGCCCACAGCTGAACCGATCATCACCATGATTCCCCATGACGAACCGCTCAGCGCATTAGCGGAAAACAACTCGCCACGAGTCACAATGTTGGGGATACTAGCAGCACTCGCCGGGTTAAAAAACGAGGCCAAAACGATCAGCAAAATATTAGCCACATACAGCAACCAGACACTATCTTCCGTTTTGACAAGGATGAATAGGAGAGCAACCCCTGCCGAGCAACAATTGGTGAAGATCATCAACTTACGCCGATCAAAACGATCCACCACTGGCCCGGCGATGGGCATCAAGAAGAACATTGGGACTGTATTTGCCAATAGAACAAAGCTCGCCCCGAGGCCGCTGTGTGTAAGCTGTAAAACCAAACCCAGTACGGCTACACTGTTGAACCAATCGCCCCCGGATGAGATAAGCTGTGCTATCCATAGCGTCCGAAAGCGCGGATTCTGTTTGAGAAGCTGCCTGTAGCCAACAGGCCGCTCTAGATCATAAGCTGGATTATGCGCGACAGACATAAACTCTTGTCCCCTATTTATTACCGCATATAAACCGTATCAATCCATCAACTTGGCAACCTTCAGCACTCCGCAATAAACTACGTACATTCTCTTTAGTTGCCACGGGATAATTCTATGACAAATAATGACATCGTATCGTACCTCACGCCACGACTTGATCACTACATTAGCGAACTCACCACCCTCTCCGGCATGGACTCGTACTCATTTGACCGTGAGGATGTGAACAAGGTGGTCGATTGGTTGCAAGACCGCTTGACCAAACTGGACTTCTCCATCGAACGGCATGTGGAAACCAAAGCTGGCGACAATCTGCTGGCAATTCGCAAAGGGTCGGGAACAGGTCGTGTCCTGTTGGTCGGCCACAGTGATACGGTTTTCCCGCGTGGTACGACCGCGCAGCGTCCGGTGACCATCAACGGCGATACGCTTCTCGGCCCCGGCACCTGCGACATGAAAGCCGGCTTGCTGGTGGGTATCTACGCGGTCGAGGCGCTCGATAGCATTGGCTTCACGGACTATGAAGAAATTAGCTTCTTGATCGTATCCGACGAAGAAATTGACGAACGCTATTCGATCCCACTCATCCGCAGCGCCAGCCGTGGTAAGGATGCGGTACTGACGCTCGAATCCGCCCGTGCCAATGGCGACATTGTAACAGCTCGTAAAGGTGTGCGTTCATTTTTTGCCGAGGCCTTTGGTAAAGCTGCCCATTCTGGTGTCGAGCCGGAGAAAGGCCGCAGCGCCATCCTTGCACTCGCCCGTCAGATCGTCGCGCTGCATGAACTCAATGACTATCCGAATGGCGTATCGGTCAATGTCGGTGTGATCGAAGGCGGACGCGCGCGCAACATCGTTTCCGAACATGCCAGCATCAAATTTGAAGCGCGAGCCTATGATTACGAGCATCTCAATGCCGTGACCGATGCCATCCTCAAGCTGTTCGCGCAACCACTGGATGATGTCAGCTTCAAAATCAGTTACGAAGACGTGCATCCGCCGATGCCACGCACCGCAGCAATCGAAACATTGGAAGTCGTCACCAAACGGTTAGCAAATGAATTAGGTTTTGATGTGAAGGGCGCTAGTACCGGTGGTGCTGCTGATGCTGCTTTTGCCGCAGACGAGGGCGTTCCGGTGTTGGACGGATTAGGGCCGGTCGGCGGACTCGATCATGGACCAGACGAATACATCCTCAAGAGCAGTATCGTTCCGCGTACCGCCCTACTCGCCCATTTGATGATGGCTATCGTCAAGGGCGAAACTTCGTAGTATCGTTACCGCTATCAACTCGTTCCATGCATACGTGCAGAGTGCCGGATGAAAACTGGCACTCGTTCCTAATTCCATGTGTGCGCCATCGCATAAGGAGCCTTTATGACTGATACCATTCAATCAGCGATCACCTATTCCCACCATCACAAAGAAGAAGCGTTAGAAGGCTTCATCAAGCTGCTCAGCTTCCCCTCCATTAGCGCTGATCCGGCTTACAAGAAAGACATTGTGGCCTGCGCCAATTGGATCGTGACGGAACTCAAGCGTATCGGCTTTGACAACTGCCGCGCCATGCCTACCAACGGTCATCCTGTGGTCTATGCCGAGTGGCTCAAGGCAGGTGCGGATAAACCAACCGTCCTAGTCTACGATCATTATGATGTGCAGCCAGTTGATCCACTCAACCTGTGGAAATCCGAGCCGTTTGGTTCCGATATCCGTGAAGGACGCCTGTATGCACGCGGCGCTCATGATAACAAAGCAGGTGTATGGGGCAACATCAAAACCTTTGAGGCCATGCTTGCCGCCAATGGCAACTTGCCTGTCAACATCAAAATCCTGTTCGAAGGCGAAGAAGAATCCGGTTCGCCCAATATGGATGCCTTCGTGGAAGCCAACCAAGAATTGCTCAAAGCGGACGTCATGCTGAACTGCGATGGCGACTTTGATCCCAATGATCCGCACATGTCCTACGCAGGACGCGGCATCATCAGTGCCGAAGTGCGCCTGAAAGGTCCAAAAGCCGACCTGCATTCCGGTGGCTTTGGTGGCCTCGTCCAAAATCCACTGCATGTCGCTGGCACCATTATCGCCTCGTTCCATGATGCCGATGGTCGTATCCAGATACCCGGTTATTATGACGCGCTCGTTCCGGTTGACGCCGAAGAACATAAGCGTATCTATGACGGTTGGCAAGCCGAGCGTATGGAAAAAGACGCTGGTGTGCCGATGGTATGGGGTCGCACCATCGCTCCTGATCCTGAACGCGGCACAATTTACCCAACAGTAGAAGTCAATGGGATGTGGGGCGGCTATCAAGGGCCGGGGTCAAAGACCATCATCCCCGCCGAAGCTGGCTTCAAAGTCACTATGCGCCTCGTGCCGGATCAAAACCCCAAGGCGATTGCTGAGGCATTCAAAGCCTACGTGCTGGGATTCGCTACCGAAACAGTAACCGTCAGCGTCGAAATCTTCGAAGAAGCATGGCCGTTCCGTATGCAAACTGAAGGCCCGTACCTCGAAGCGGTGCAGTTGGCGCTCGAAAGCACCATCGGCAAGCGTGCTAAATTGGTACGTGGTGGCGGTTCTATTCCGATTTTGGGAACCTTCAACCGCATGATCGGTGTTCCCATAACGGGCTTCGGTTATGGTGAAGGCGACAATATCCATTCGCCGAATGAGTATGTCGTGGTCGATAGTTTCTTCCTCGCAGTTGAAGCAGGCATCCGCATGTATCACAACATGGCGGCGACAGCCAAATAGGCACAGCACCAATAGAAGGGGTTTGCAACCACAAACCCCTTCTATATGTCCCTTAGAATGGCTTAAAAACCATCAGCCATAATATCACTGCAATCAGCGCAAACGACGCACCCGCTAACAGCATCGGGTTCGAGGCTTGAATGGCTGCCATAATTTCCGCGCTACTGGCGGGTTCTCCGGCCTCATGTTCTTTACTACCATCACGCCACGGAAGACCAACCGCCTTGCGAATGGGTGTGTAAAAGCGTGTAGCATAGAATTGCATCACACCCCACAGCACGACCAATAACACTAAAGCCGCCCATATCCATCCGAATGAAAACCAGTGCGCCATAACCCCGGCAATAATCCCCGCCAGCACCAACAGCATAAGTGCCGAGTACATCACAGGCAACGCAGCGCTGGATAAATCCAACACGGCTTTAATGCGCTCCAAGTCCTTCTCTTGCTTCAACCGAAACGCCATCGCCGCCGACGCCCCATGCGCCATGAAAAATACCAACGCACTCAGAATGTGTATAAATACGACCCACTGATACATACTAAATCCCCTTGACTATGGTGAACCATTTGTTGTGTTGCACACGCCTACTAACGTCTGAAAGGGGACATTTGTTCACGTAATTTTCCAACCAAAAAGGATCGCCGAAGCGACCCTTTCTGAACAATTATCTTTACTCTACACCCTGCGAATTACTTCACATCCTGCCACGCACGATGCACTTCGGTTTCGCCGCGTTTCATCGCCAGCAGCAGCGCATCCTGATCCACTGGAATCTTGAAGATGCGCACACCCGTCGCGTTGTAGATGGCATTGCAGATAGCGGGAGTCGTATTGATCGACGGGATTTCACCCACACCCTTAGCGCCGTACGGTCCTTCGGATGAGCGATGCTCGACCAGATGTGAGGTGATCTCGGGTGTCTGCTTGATACTCGGCATCTTATAGCGTGACAGCAAGCGCGTCCACGGAACACCATCCTCCAAAATGAAGGCTTCGCTCAAACAATTACCCATCGCCATGATGATTCCCCCTTCGATCTGCCCTTGCAGCATCAAAGGGTTAATGGCGCGCCCAATATCCGTGCTGGATAAAATCTTCAACACATGGACTTCGCCGGTATCGGTATCGACTTCAACCAGAGCCGCCTGTGTCGCATAACTGAAAGCGAAGTGCATATCCCCGCCCGTACCGAGCGGTTGCGTCTTCGGTCCCCAATACTCATGGCGGGTCTTGGGTGATAGGCCGCTACTCTTCATCCACTTCACCACATCACCCATCGGCACCGAATGACCGTTGCTACGGAGCAATCCTTCTTCATAGTAAATTTTCTCCGGCGGCACATCCATAATTTCTGCGGCTGAGCGGGTGATGGCTTCACGCAGCGCCACCGCTGCCAACCGAGCCGCATTCCCCGTCATGAACGTCTGGCGTGAGGCTGTGGTCGGACCACCGTTGGGCGTCAAATCCGTATCGCACAGCAACACTTTTACGTTTTCGTAAGCGATGTGCATTTCTTCTGCCGCGCACTGGGCTACCACATGAGCGATGCCCTGCCCCATATCAGCAGCAGCCGTCCGCACCTCGATTGTGCCATCTTCAAAAGCTTCGATCTCGGCCTCGGATTTATCCGGTGCGCCGCCACCCAGGCCGGTGTTCTTGTAGGCGCAGGCAATCCCCCACGCATAGGACTTGTTGCCCTCACTCCACTTCCAGCGGAAGCCCTGCCCGTTGGACTTAGCAATCATGTCGCCCTGAACATCGTCAATCGTTTCCAACAAGCCGACTGATTCACGCAAGACTTGTCCGGTCGCGGTGGTCACGCCCACTTTTTGAGCGTTCATGCGGCGGAACTCGATCGGATCAATGTTCAACTTCTCAGCCAGCATATCCATATTCTGCTCGACCGCGAAGGCCGATTGCGTCACTCCGAATCCTCGGAATGCTCCTGATGGTACGTTGTTGGTATACATGGCGTAACAATCAATCTTGGCATTCGGGACTTCATACGGGCCGGTTGCGTGGGTAGTCGCGCGGGTCATCACCTTATCAGATAATGAGGCGTATGCACCACCATCTCCATACAATTCAGCCTGTACGGCAACTAACTTACCGTCTTTCTTCGCACCAGTCTTGATGCGAATAATCGTGGCATGGCGTTTGGGATGGAATATCAGCGACTCTTGCCGTGAATAAAGCATCTTCACCGGCTTACCTGTTACCGTCGCCAGCAGAGACACATGAATCTGTCCGGCGATATCTTCTTTTCCCCCGAAACCGCCACCAATCAAGGTACCGATTACGCGCACCTGATTCGAGGGAATGCCCATCGCCAAACCGATTTGATCACGATCTTGGTAGGGAATCTGCGAACCGACATACACCGTTAACTTCTCATGTCGCTGATAACCTTTGGGGACGCCAATAGCACACTCCGGTTCGAGAAAAGCATGTTCGGTCGTCGGGGTACGATACTCATGCTCGACAATAACATCCGCTTCGGCAAAACCCTTTTCGATGTCGCCATGCCGCACTTTAATGTGTTTGAGCAAATTGCCGGTGGGGTGATTGGGATGCAGTACGGGCGCTTCGGGTTTATGCGCGTATTCAGGATCACCGACGACCGGCAGCGGTTCATAAGCCACGTCTATCAGTGATAGGGCTTCAGTTGCAATGTCTTCGCTATCTGCCGCCACAATCGCTACGGCATCGCCTGTATAACGCACCACATCATGACAGAGTACAGGCCAATCCCGATACACCAAGCCGTGCAAATTCTCGCCCGGAATGTCTTTGTAGGTGAGTACAGCATGCACACCTGCCAGCGACTTGGCCTTATCTGTGTTGATGCTCAGAATACGCGCGTGTGGATAAGGTGAGCGCAACGTCCGCGCAAACAACATATCAGGAAACGTATAATCATCAGTATACTTCGCAACACCGGTTACTTTTTCAGTAACTTCCTGCGGCGGCACCGAACGGCTGATGACATCCATCGGTTCGTCAACAAGCGGTTCATTGACAGGCAGTGGTGCCAATCCATGCTTCTCCCGCGCCGCTGATTTGATTGCCTGCAACACGCTGGTATAACCCGTACAGCGACAAAAGGTATCTTTGAGCGCGACTTTAATATCGTGGTCGTTCGGATCTGCATTTTCTTCGATCAAGGCTGCTGAGGTCATAATCAAACCGGGGGTGCAATAACCACACTGCACCGCACCATGCCGAATAAAGTTGGTCTGCAAGGGGTGTAAAGTTTCGCCCTCAGCCAATCCTTCAATCGTCGTGATGCTGCGTCCCTGCGCCTTCAACGCCGGATAAATACACGAATCCACAGGCAAGCCATCCACCAGCACGGTACAAATGCCGCATTCGGCTTCTTCACAACCGATCTTGGTTCCGGTTAGTCCCAAATCGTAGCGCAGAAATTGCGCCAATGTCCGCGAGTCTGCGATTTCAAGATCATGCACTTGTCCATTTACAGTTACGTTAAGTTGTCCCATATGATTACTCCTAAACCCCTACCCCTTCAGGAACTGCCGTACCTGTTCGTGCCCGTTCAGTCGCCAAGGTTAACGTCCGTCGCAGCAGCACCGCGATCATCTCACTGCGGTAATCCGCCGTCGCCCGATACTTACTGGTGCGTGGATGTAACACCTTTTGCGCCAATTCAGCGATGGCCTCAATACTTTCGCCGTTGGCAACCTTTCCCACCAGAGACGCTTCAACCTCGCTCGCACGCGCTGGTTTCGGACCGACCGGCGCAATACTAATCCGCACCGCCTGATAGGTCGCGGAAGTGGCATCCAACTTGACCCACACCGCGCACCCCATAATCGGCAACGCGACGCCCTGCGGACGCATAATCCGCTTGAATGCCGAGGCCTCACCCGCGCCAGTACGCTTAAACCGGAAGCCAAGCAACACATCACGTCCTGTTTCCAGCAGTGATTTCCCCGGCCCTAAAAATACATCACACACAGGCAACCAACGGCGTGTGCCTTCATAATAAACTTCGACTTCTGCATCCAACGCCACCAACGATGTTGTGCCATCCCCTGCCGGCAGCGCGTGTGCCACGTTGCCGCCCAATGTAGCCACATTCCGCACCTGTGGCCCACCGACCACGCCACAACTTTCGACCAAGCAGGTCGCGCCGGAAGCAATCGCCGCTGACTTGACGATACGGGTATGCGTCACACCCGCACCAATCAGTATCGAGTCGCTGTCTTCACGAATGTCGAGCAGTTCTGGAATATGCGTAATATCAATCAGGGCTTCATGGGGTGGATGGACTTCAGCACGCGCATCAACCAGCAAGTCAGTACCGCCTGCCACGATACGCGCTTGCCCTGCGTACCGATTTAGGAGCTGAATCGCCTCGTCAATGCTGTGGGGAGTATGATAATGATTCCATAGCTTCATGGCTTACCTCATAGTCACTAATTTACAGGTAAACCAACAGGCACTTTTCGGTGGGATTATGACCCAGCGCCATCTAACAGAGACGACCTGTGGTTCCTATTACTTTAACCTGTTTACTCTGCCTTATCCAGCTTTGCCCCAGTCATCATTCCACCGAATTCGCGCATCTAGACAGCGCCAACAACGCGTCCCTCATATATCCGGTTATTGATCGCCATCCATTGCAGCACGCGGGAGAGCCATAGCTAAGCCGAGTCTATACCATTGCAAGCCTACTAAACCCCTCAAACTGTACAATCTATGCAGCCAAACTTTAGCACAGATAAACAAAATGCTAACCACCTGAAGTAACCGATCGCTAAGCCTACAGTGAAACAGACGACTTTCAACTAATCTTTAAGACTTGTTGAACTAACGTGTCGAAGTTTACCTCGCAGGGTTATAGTGATTGTGACAAGCCGCAGGGTTTGCAATAGGCACATTGTTAAGCGATAATTTTGGACGTTTTATTCTAGAATAGGCGACTAATAATGGAGCGGTTTGCAGCCTATTTTTTGCTTTAAGGAGAACAGGTATGAAAAAATTAGTAATATTGCTCGCCTTAGCACTTATGGTGCTTGGTGTGGCGACAGTTAGTGGGCAGGACGCGGTTGAGCTGCGCATTACATGGTACAACGACGGTACCGAAGGTGATGCCTTACGCACAGCACTCGACCAATTCGAAGCCGCCAATGCCGGAATCAAAGTCGTCATTGATGACATTGGTTACAAAGACCCGAATGTCTACCATTCAACCATTCAGGCACAGGTCGAATCCGGTTCACCGCCCGACCTCGCCCGTGTGAACGATGTTGCCCGTCTTGCTGGTACATATCTTGACCTGACACCGCTGGTTATGGACAGTAAATATTGGACGGATAGCTTCAGCCAGGCTGTTCTCGACTCGCTGCGTGTTGATGCCAACGACAAAGGTATCTATGGCTTCCCGCTCAACTTCACCATCACTGCGCCTTTCATTAACCGCACCTTGTTCGAACAAGCCGGTGTTGAAGTCCCCAGTGACAGCAAAGCCGATGTCACATGGGACGAATGGGCAGAAGCCTCCAAGAAGGTCGCTGATGCAACCGGTACACCGTTTGCAATTGCATTCGAACCCCGTGGTCAACGGTTCTGGGGTTTCTCTATCTCTGAAGGTGGCGAATGGTTTGATAAGGACGGAAACCTCACCGTAGACACCCCCGGTTTCCGTAGCGCTGCACAAAAACTGGTTGATTGGACGAAGAATGGTCTGAGTGATCCCGCTATCTGGGCGAATCTACCGGACGGCCCGAAGCTGGCGCGTGATGAATTTATCAGCGGTCAGGTTGTCTTCCTGTATAGCGGTAGCTTCGCTGTAGGTGGGCTGGCAAGCGGTATCGAATCCAAGTTTGACTGGTCAGCAGTTCCCAATCCTAGCGGCGTCGGTGGTAGCACTGGCAGCCCCGGTGGATCACTACTGGTTGGTTTTGCAGGTACCAAGCATCCCCAGGAAGTCGCCAAGTTGATGGACTTCTTGACTCAGGAAGATGTGTTGGGCGCATTCAGTATCAGTTCGTCCTTTATTCCGGGACATCTGGGACTGACCAAGAAAGGTCTCGAATTTACCGCGAACGCCGAGATTTTGAACCAACTATCGGCTGAAATCCCCAAGATCAGCGAACAGGCTTATAAGCTGCAATATAGCCAATACGCCTTCACCTACAACCGTCCCATTGACGGTCGTTTGGCACAGGTGATTGCGGGCGAACTCAGCTTGGATGACGCCATCAAAGCCATCCAAAAAGATGTCGATGATGCCATTGCCGCCAAAAAAGCTGGCTAAATAGCACTTGTTCAGGGGCGCAGCATCCCGTAGGATGGTCTGCGCCTCTCAATCTCATGATGTAAGGAATGTTTGATGGCTAGTGTCCCCGTTACTAAAACGTCAACCGTATACCGCCGCCGACCAGACTGGTTGACCGAAATTTTAGATTGGGTGATGCATCCCGTTGAACTGATCGTGCTTCCCATTCAGAAACGCTTCGGCACGCAGAAAATGGCGTGGTTCTTCGTCTTACCGAACCTGATTATCTTCGCCATTTTTATCATGCTGCCCATGCTGCTTAACTTCTACTACGCCTTCACCGGCAGCACCAATCTCCTTCCGCAAGATCGCCCCTTTGTGGGTGCCAACAACTTCACCATCCTGCTCACCTGCGAGAACTTCTTACAACCGTCCACCTGTCATCAGGATATTTTCTGGCGTGCAGTTTGGAACACAGGTGTCTACGTCATCTTTGAGGTGGGCGGCATTGTGATCGTATCGTTAGTCACAGCCGTAGCCCTCAATCAGCGCATCAAAGCGCGTGGATTTTTCCGCAGCATTTTTTTCTATCCGGTGTTACTCTCGCCGGTAGTCGTCGCGCTCATCTGGAAATGGATTTTGCAGCGTGACGGACTTCTAAACGCCATCATCGTCGCATTAGGGGGTCAGCGTATCCCTTTCTTGCTCGACCCTGAATGGGCGCGTTTTTGGGTGATCATGGTGAGCATCTGGGCGCAAGTGGGCTTTTATACGCTCATTCTGTTAGCTGGATTGCAATCCATCGCGCCTGAATATTACGAAGCCGCGCAAATTGATGGTGCGTCGAATCGCAACAGCTTCCGCTATATCACCTTGCCCTTGCTCATGCCAACCATGCTGGTTGTGCTGGTACTGTCACTCATTCGCGCTGTACAGGTATTCGATCAATCCTTTGCCTTAACCGGCGGCGGCCCCGGCACGGCGACCACCTACATTGTGCAGTATATTTACAACACAGGTTTCACCAGCCCCAGCCGGCAAGCGGGCCTAGCGGCTGCCGCGTCAGTAGTGTTGGCGGCGGTACTCATGATCTTAACATTGACCCAATTGCGGCTTGGACGCAAAACCGAAGAAAACACCTGACCTCGAGTCAGTTAGAACGGACTGAACCGGCGTGAGAACCATCTACAACTTCCTCACCCAAACACGCAACAAGTACGGACTCACGCGGAGCGATTTGCTCACATATATCTATCTATCGCTTGGCACCATCGTGATGGCTGGCCCACTCATTTGGCTGGTACTATCTTCATTCAAACCACAGTCGCAACTTGTCCGCTTCCCGCCGACCCTATTACCCTATAAGCAAGAAACCGCCGTCGTCAAAGGCTATAACCAGCCGCTCGAACTATACGATGTCACCTTGGCGGACGGCAGCAGCAAGCGACTCGCCCAAGTTTCACGCATCGGTTTGGAAGCACAAATGGTTGATCCCGCCGCGCCGGACACCATCCTCAAAATCAAGGTTAACCAGCGCACACCGGTCGAGTCACTTTTCTTCAGCTTGGATAATTACACACGCGGGGTGGAAGCCTTCGACTTCTGGACGTATTTGCGCAACAGCCTCGTAGTGACGATACTCGCTACCATTCTCACCTTACTCGTCAACAGTATGGCGGCGTTCGGCCTCAGCAAATACCAGTTTCAAGGGCGCAACGCCATATTCATCATCATTATCAGCACCTTGATGATCCCGCTGTCAGTCATTCTTATTCCGGTATTTCTGGTCATTAGTCAGGTGGGGTGGAGTAACAACCTGCTCGGTGTCATCGTACCCGCAGCCGCCACCCCCACCGGCGTCTTTTTACTCCGTCAATACATGTTGACCATTCCCGACGAGCTACTCGACTCCGCGCGCATTGATGGCGCAAGCGAATGGCGCATCTACTGGCAAATCGTACTGCCGCTGGCTGGCCCTGCCCTCGCCGTATTGGCGATATTCTCGGTCATGTGGCGCTGGAACGATTTCCTCTGGCCGCTGATCGTACTCAGCCGCAACGATTTATTTACGCTTCAAGTGGGCTTGAATTCCTTTCAAGGTGAGTTCAATACCCAATGGGATTTGGTTCTCGCCATGACTGTGCTCACGCTGCTGCCGGTCACGGTTGCCTTTGCCTTTTTGCAGCGTTATATCACCACTGGAATCGCCACCACAGGCATGAAGTAACCACCATGACACATCCAATTATTGTCGTTGGCTGCGGAGTGATTGGCCTCACATCCGCCATCAAGCTACAAGAAAGTGGCTTTGACGTCACCATCATCACCCGCGATTTACCCCCCAACCTGACCTCGGCAGTAGCCGGAGCGTATTGGTACGGTGGCGAACTGGCATCACATCCGGCGCGTCATCGCTGGTCGTCCATCTCGCTCGACGAATATTTGCGGTTGGCAGCAGGTGATTATTGCGGAGTATCAACCTTCCGCATGTTGGAAGTATTCGGGACGCAAGTACCTGATCCGTGGTTCAAAGATGTCATCCCGTCATTTGAGCGAGTAGCCAGTGCTAATTTACCCGCTGGTTACGCCGACGGTTATTGGATGGAAATCCCGATTGTCGAAACACCACGCTACCTGCAATATCTCGTCGCCCGATTCCAACAAGCTGGCGGACGCATTGAACAGCGCACCATCACCGACCTCAACGAACTCGCGGCAGATCATTCCCTCATCGTCAATTCAAGCGGCGTTTATGCTCGTCAGGTCGCCCATGATGATATGGTCTATCCCCTGCGTGGACAAGTCATCAAAGTCGACGCCCCGCACGTCCGCGATGCCTTCATGGATGATGACGCCTTCACCTATATCTTGCCCCGCAAAGATGGCTGTGTGCTCGGTGGCATCTCGCAAAAAGATAACTGGAGTCTTGAGGTCGATCCAGTGGTTTCAAAGAACATCTTGCAGCGCTGCGAACAAGCACTACCGGGAATAAGCCAATCGCCCGTGATCGTCGAACTTGTTGGACTTCGCCCCGGACGTCATGAAATCCGCCTGGAAAGCCAACAACTCACCGAAACGTGCACCGTCATCCACAACTACGGTCACGGCGGCATCGGTTTCACTCTCTCGTGGGGATGTGCGACGGATGTGGTCGCTCTCGCCCAGAAAGCAACTACACAATAAAAGAGCGTGTTCGCACACGCCTTCTCATCAGATCTAGTCAACGATTAAGCCAATCGTACTGGCTGCCCACTGGCCGCTGACTCGTAAGCCGCCATGACAATTTCTACCGCGCGTAAGCCATCTTCCCCACTAATCGCAGGAGTACGTTGCTCACGCATAGCGCTGATAAATTCGCCCAGCATCCCCGCATCGCTATTCGATCCCCAGGCATTCCTGAGTGGACGTCCGACTTGATGACTGTAAACGGTCATATACTGTTTCATGCCGTCCATCGTCGCCAAACCGTTCTCGGCAACCAACTCAAGCGTCAGACCACCCCATGTCGGATAATAGGCCGGTTTGCTCCAACTACAATCAATACTGGCAAACACACCGTTAGCAAAGGTCAACATCACTAACCCGCCGGTTTCGACGCCGACTTTACCCGCGTGCATAATCGCGTTGGTTGACGCAAACACTTCCACCACTTCCGATTGCAAATACCAGCGCAGCATATCCGCCAGATGCACAGTATGATCAGCAATTGCCCCACCACCGGCCAACGCCTTATCCACAAACCAATCACGCTTGAGGAAAGGCAGGTTCTCACCCTGATGAAATTCGGGCAACTTACCTTGATTGGTCGAATTGAAGCCATAAATCTGCCCCAATCGCCCTGAATCAATCAGTTTCTTGATTTCCTGCGCCACCGGACTAAACCGCATCGGAAAGGCCGTCATTAGCAGCACGCCTGCCTGCGCACAACAATCAACAATCGCCTGTGCATCTTCAACTGTGGTCGCCAGCGGCTTTTCACACAACACATGCACACCAGCCTCCGCCGCCAGCTTGACCAACGGCAAGTGACGCGCGTTCTCCGAACACACGACAACCCCATCTGGTTTTTCGGCCAAAAGTGCCGCATACGACTCAAACATTCGCACGCCAAATTGTGAGGCGAAATAGTGTCCGCGTTCGATATTCTCATCGGCGATACCAACCACCTCGACATCCGGCATACTCAACAGCGCTTCCAGATAATTCTCAGCGTGAAGATGGGCAAAGCTCATTATTCCCAGTCGCATTATGCCACCTCCGAAATAGCCACTTGGCGTCCGCTACGTACTGACTCAATCGCTGCTAATCCGATCTGCACCGCCGCTAATCCATCCTCACCTGTAACGCGCGGTGTAATTCCACTGGTCAGCACTTCGTAAAAATGCTTAATCTGGGTGAAATACGGATCTTCCGCTAATGGACTGGCCGGAACAAGTGCAGCCGCCACTTCGGATGGTTCTTGCTTCATGTAAATACCGATCGGTGTCGAGCTATCCGTCAGATGCTCAATCAAGCCTGCATCCCCCGCGATTTCAAACCCCGTACGGAACATCCCCGTTCGATACGCCCAACCGCCTTCGATATTGCTGATGGCACCATTCTTGTGCTTAAGCATGACCAATGCGTAATCCGCTTTAGTCCCCGGAAATTGACCGCGCAAACTCTTGGCGAAAACACTTTCCACATCCCCGGCGATCCAACGTGCATAATCAAAGTCATGGATCATCAAATCGAACAGCATCCCGCCCGATTTCTCCTGATCCATCAACCAATTCTCGGTTGTCCATGTGGGTAAGGCGCTGCATCGGGTATAACGCTGCACTGCCACATTTCCGATGTCACCACGTTCGACCACCGTTTTCGCGCCGACATATTCCGGTGAAAAACGCAGCACATGGGCTACCAACAAATGCACATTAGCCTCGTGACAGGCCTTAATCATCTCACGCCCTTGAGCCGAGGTTCGTGCCAATGGCTTCTCACAGACAATATGTTTACCAGCCGCTGCCGCCTGCATCACCATCGGATGATGCAAATTGGTCGGCGTGCAAATATCAACCACATCCACCTGCGCCAACAAATCATCCAACGAACTAAACGCTGCACCACCGTGTTCAGCCGCCAATGCTTGTGCCCGTGGTAAATCCGCAGAACAAATACCCACAAATTCGATCGGTAACTTAGCCCACGCAGCGGCATGTGTGCTGCCCATAAAGCCGCTGCCCACTACCCCTATTTTCATAATCACAATCCCTTATAACAACGCAGAACAGTTATAAATGATCAATAATCAGCTTATTTCACAGCACCGGACGTCAAACCGCGAATCAACTGCCGCGAAAATAAGATGTACAAGATGATGACCGGAATAGCCGACAGCGAAAGCGATGCTAACACCGCGTTCCAGTCATTCACATACTGACCGAGAAACGCTTGTGCTCCCAAAGTCACCGTCTTATTTTGTTCCGATGAAGCCAGAATCAGCGGGAACCACAAATCATTCCAAATCGGAATCATGTTGAAGACCATCACAGTTCCGACTGCTGGACGAATGAGTGGCAATATCATCAAATAGATTCGATACTCGCTTGCCCCGTCTACTCGTGCCGCATCTTTTAGATCGCGCGGTATCTGCCGCATAAATTGCGAGAGAACAAACACCGCCAAAGGTAAGCCCATCGCTGTATAAACAAGGATCAATGCCCACAGCGTATCAACCAACCCCAAACCCTTGATTAACCCGAGTATGCTCACCGTGCCCAAACGAATCGGAATCATTATTCCCAGCGATAGATACAAACCGAGGAAGCTATTCCCTCGAAATTTGTATTCTGAAAGCGCGTGCGCCGCCATCGTCCCCGCGATGAAAATGATCACGAGCGAAACAACTGTGACGATTACACTGTTCAAAAAGTAGTGCGGAAACTGCGCCCGTTGGAATACCGTTTCGTATCCAACCGGATTAAAATTCTCGGCATTCGGCAAAGCGTATGGCGTCTTAAAAATATACTTTTTGTCTTTGAACGAATTGATGACCACCAAAAAGATCGGAAATAGGGCGATAATCGTGTAGAGAATTAACGCACCATGCGCCCCGATTTGTTGCAGCATTTGCCCCGTTCGATATCGACGTGCATTCACCATCATATCCCCTACATTTCCACTTGTAACAGCCGTCGCTGATAGCCGAAAAGGTATAACAAGACACCGGCCAAAATGATCAGGAACATAATCCCTGCGACCGTTGCTCCCAATGGTGGACTACCCAGTTGGAGTTGGAAGCCGAAGAACGTGCGATAGAAAAGCGTACCGAGCAAATCACTCGAAAAGTCCGGCCCTGCCAGTGCAGTTTGTGTCGTATAGATCAAGTCGAATGCATTGAAATTGCCGACGAACGTCAACACGCCCACGATACCAACTGTCGGCAAAATCAGTGGGAACTTGATCTTCCAGAACACATCCCATGCGTTCGCGCCGTCCACACGTGCCGCCTCAATAACCTCATCGGGAATACTGATGAGTGCCGCCACAAACAACATCATCGGCACGCCTACCCACTGCCACACCGAAACCAGCGCCAGAATAGGCAGTGCTGTATTCGGTTGCCCTAACCACGGTTGATTCTTGATACCGAAGATCTTCAAAAAGTCGCCGGAAATCCCCCAAACAGGACTGAGGATTAACCGCCAGATGAACCCGATGAGCGTCACCGACAGTACCGTTGGCGTAAAGATCAGCGTCCGGTAAATCGCACGGCCTTTAATAAACTGCGAACTCAATAACCCTGCCAGCATCAGCGCCAGCGGATTTTGCACCAGCATGTGAATAGCGAAAAAAATGAAGTTATTTCGAATGGCACCCCATAAGCGTGGTGCAAGTACAGGATCAGTCAATAAAGTCTGGTAATTTTTCAAACCCACAAAAAACTGTTGACCTTGATCGTTGAGGCTGAACAAACTAAACCGCAGCGAGTCGACCAACGGGTAAATCATAAAGATCGTGTAAATAATCAGTGCGGGTGCCAAAAACACGACAATGTGAAGAGGAAAAGGTTTCTTGCTCATTCGGTTTTTCACTTTTCCAAAGATGCCAACCCGAGGTTGGTTGAGATCAGGTGATGAGAAAAGTGCGGAGCATTGTGCCCCGCACCTTGTTTACGCCGAAAATACTATTCCGGCTTCATTTGGTTCGCGCCAGTAAATTGAATTACTGTGGCTTGTACCAGGCTTCCAGATTCTTCTGAACGGTGTCAGCCGCTTCTTGCGGGGTTGATAAACCATTCAGAACTGCTGCACTCGCTGCCCACAGATCGTTCTCATTGTTGGTCTGTCCCTTAGCGACATCACCACGAGAAAGAATCTGGTAAGCAGAACGAATGGTGGACTTGCAGGTCTTGCGCCAGTCAAGGAATTGTTGAGCAACAGGGTTGTCCAACTTCACATCGACGTTTGCCAGCGGGAAGAAGCCCGGCAGAGCGTTCGCATACAGGGTTGCGAAGTCAGCGGTGGTCATCCAGTCAAGGAAAATCTTGGTTTCTTCTGGGTGAGCACCCTTAGCATTCATACCCATAGCGATGTCGGTGTGGTCGCTGATGTAGCAATCAGTTTGTCCATCCGGCACAGGCGGTGGGAATGCAGCGAACTTACCAGCGAGATCCTTTTCGAAGGTCGAAATGTCCCATGAGCCAGCAGGATAAATCGCGCCCTTGCCCAGCGAGAACAAAGTCTGTGAGTCCGAATACTTCTCGGCCTGATAACCTTCTGGCAGGTAAGGAGCCCACTTTGCCAATTCTTCAAAGGCCTTCAGGAAGCCACCAGCATTGTACTTCTCGGTTCCCTTGATGAGGCCGTTACGACCATCTTCACCCTTCCAGAAGTTCGGGCCAATGTTCTGGTAACCCATGGTTGCCGATTCCCATTGGTCAGCGGTACCCATAACCAACGGTGCGTATTGACCGTCAGCCTTGATTTTGTCCAAAACGGCGAAGAATTCGGATTCAGTCTTGGGTACATCAAGTCCCAATTCAGCGAAGATTTCGGTGTTATACATGAAACCATGAATAACTGAAGCCATCGGTACGCAGAACACATCTTTACCATCATCGGTAATCCATGCGCTCTTAGCCACATCACCAAAGTTTGACATACCCTTCAGGTCGGTCAATGAGGCCAGATAGCCCTTCTGGAACAGACCCAACGATACGTCGAACGGACGGCAGGTGATCAAGTCGCCAGCAGTGCCGCCTTCGAGCTTGGTGTTCAAAACCGCATTGTATTCGGTTGGTGCAGTAGGAGCAAAAACTACATGAATGTTGGGATTAGCCGCTTCAAATGCGGGAATAATCTTGTCCGTCCAAATGTTCAGGTCATCATTACGCCAGCTTTCAATCGTCAGCGTAACCTTGTCTTGGGCATGGGCGACACCCATCACCATCAAGAGCATCAGCATACTAATGCTTAGAAGCTTCTTCATCGTCAAACTCCTCTGATTACAAATAACTATCATTCAAGCAGCAGTCTAGTTCGAACAGGTATGTATCGCGTCCCTATGTTGCCTCCTTACTGGTATACGCTGGCGCTCGTCACAATCCCAATTCACGTTCCAACAAAAAAGCGCCTGCACCGTACATGATGGATTTGTCATCTACCGGCTCAGCAACAATTTGAGTCCGGCTAGTAATATACGGTAACGTATGGTTATGAACCGTTTTACGCACCGTGTCAATAAATTGATCCCCAAAAGCCAACAAACTGCCCGTCAAAACCACATAATAAGGGTTGAGCAAGTTGACCACGATCACCAGCGCCCGTCCCAAGTAAACCGCCGCTTGGTCGACCAGTGCCACAATATCAGCATCCCCCGCTTCAAACGCGCTGCATATCGCCTCGGACGTCACAGCCCCATGACCCACGATCTTCCGTAATAATGGAGCAGCCCCTTGTTTGATTAATTGCTCTGCGTGACGTTTGAGTCCCCACCAGCTCACCAATGTCTCCAAGCAACCGGATTGACCACAGATACAAACGTCGTTCAAAAATGGAAAAGGTGTATGTCCCAGTTCACCAGCAGCATAACTACTGCCATAAATGATGCGCCCGTCATCGAGTATGCCGATACCAATGCCATCCCCGACCTCAACCACCACCAGATCACCAACCCCCTGCGCGATCCCAAAACGATACTCGCCAATCGCCGCGAAGTTGGAGTCGTTGCCAATATAAACCGGTAAATGAAATTGATCAGTGAGAATTTGTCCGAGTGGTAAATTTTGCCAACCGAAGTTAGCCGTCAGGTGCACAATGCCATTAATGCTATCAACTATTCCCGGAGTCCCAACCGATATACCCAGAATGGGACGTGTGGCCTTCTGGATGATGCGCCCCAGCACATCTGCCAGTAATTCAACAAGCGGTTGTCCGGTTAATCCGTTCAGTGGAACATGCTCCATTTCCAGAACCTGAACCCGCAAATTCAACAAGGAAACGACAATGCTTGTGTTATGAATAACCACGCACACCATTTGGTACGCATCAGAGTTCAGGGCTAACAAAGTCGGTTTCTTTCCAACCTTATCCTGAACATATTCTGGGCCCATTTCACAAATGAGTCCCTTCTCAATGAGTCCCTGTGTGAGTTCGGTCACCGATGGCTTAGAAAGCTTGGTTAACCGTGCCAGTTGTACCCTTGATACAGACGGACGCGCATAGATCTCGCGAAGCAATAACGCCTCGTTATGCTTTTTAAGATAGGTTGGTGTCGCTTTTTGATCAAGGTTAGTTTTTAACAAAAGATACGCCAAAAATCTATTTGTAAATATTACGAACAAATTCAGGTTAACATTTAACAATTTACTTGTCAAGCAACCGAAACAGAATGATTGAGATACTCTGCGCTGCACGCATCATCTAATCCAATAAAGATTTGAGCGTAAAAACGTGCTAGATTCACTCAATTCCAGTTCAAGACAAGCATTCCACCTAAAAACGAGTTATCGCTTTACCGCCATAGTTGAACCCAATAGGATGCTATAGAGTATATACAAGAATTGTGCACTATAAACGAAATAATACTGTAAAAACTGTACAGCTTAACGGGAATCAGTATCTTGCAGATTAAACTTGGATGTGTTAAGTTTTAGCGTCAGTAAAGCTTTTGTAAAAGTGATAGTCTTGCCAGCAGGATTACCACGAGCTTGAAGAAATACCGTTTGTTTTTATTTTAGGAGGAAAGGTTCCATATGCTTCGTTCAAGAAACCTTGTACGTTTCTTTGCGCTGATGCTGTTGGTAGTTGCATTAACTGCCGTCGGCCTCGTCAACGCTCAGGACAAAAAAGTGATCACCAGTGGTCGTAACATGGGTTCAGGCGATATTCCCAGCCTCGATCCCGGCCTTGCAACCGACTCCAACTCAATTCAGGTCATCGATGAATTGTTCCTCGGTGCCACCATGATTGATCAGGTCTCATTAGAAACCGCCCCCGGCCTCGCCGAGAGCTGGACCGTGTCTGAAGATGGTCTGGTAACAACCTTCAAGCTCATGAAGGAAGTTCCGTGGGTTCGCTACAATGCCGACAGCGGCGCAGTCGAAGAAGTCAAAGATGAAGCCGGTAACGTTCGTTATGTTACCGCTCAAGACTTCGTCTACGGCATGACCCGTACCCTCGACCCCGCAACCGCTGGTGGTTATGCACTAACCCTCGCGGGTTGGATCAAGGGCGGCGCTGAATTCAACGCTGGCACCGGCAAAGTCGAAGACCTCGGCCTCAAGGCAGTCGATGACAACACCCTCGAAATCACCGCCCCCACCAAGGCTGTCGTTTCGCTCAGCATCTACGGTCTGTGGATGTCGCGTGCAGTTCCCCAATGGGCCATCGAAGAATTCGGTGACAAGTGGACTGAGCCTGAGAACATCAACAGCTACGGTCCGTTTGCCCTCAAGGAATGGGTCCACGAACAAAGCTTGACACTGATCAAGAACCCCTTCTGGGTCGGTACCAAGAACCATCCTCAATCGAAGATTGACGAAGTCTTCTTCAAGTTCCTTGATGCTCCAGAACAATTGAAGGAATACGAAGCCGGCACAATGGACGTCATTGAACCCCCGGTGAGCGAACTGGATCGTCTGAAGGCTGATGCCGCCCTCTCCAAGGAATTGTCATTCGCTTCACGCCAGTGCACCTACTACTATGCCTACAACGTCGAGAAGCCTCCGTTTGACAACGTTCATATTCGCCGTGCTTTCTCCATGGCCATTGATCGCCAGAGCATCATTGACAACATCCTCAAGGGTGGTCAGTCACCAGCCGGTTACTTCTCGTACCCCGGTCTGTTAGCCGCTCCTCATCAGGAAGACTACCCCGGCACCGGCATTAAGTCCGATCCTGAAGGCGCCAAGGCTGAACTCGAAGCTGGTCTGAAGGAACTCGGCATGACCGTGGATCAACTGCCCCAGATTTCACTGCTGTATAACACCAGCGCCGCTCACAAGGCCATCGCTGAAGCTGCACAGCAAATGTGGGTCGATACTCTCGGTATCAACGTCCAATTGACCTCACAGGATTTCGCAGTCTACCTGCAAACCCGTGTGGACGATCCGCCACAAATTACCCGCGCTGGTTGGTGCTCGGACTATCCTGACACCCATAACTTCCTCTCGGATGTTTTCCGTGTCAAGGGCGGTAACAACAATACCCGTTGGGAAAATCCGGAATTCACCAAGTTGATTGACGAAGCCGTCCAATTGACTGACACCAAGGCTCGTACCGACCTCTATGCTCAGGCTGAAGATATTCTGGTCAACAAGGATGCAGCCATTGCTCCTGTTTACTTCTATGTCAACATTCAGCTGACCAAGCCAAATATCGAACGCTTTGTTTCCGGCATCGGAACCGAACGTTACGAAACTTGGGACATCAAGAGCAACTAATTCATTCGTACACAGATGAAAAAAGGGCGAACAATATTGTTCGCCCTTTTTCGAGGCATGAGCAATGGTCAAATTCATTATTCGTCGTCTTCTTTGGATGGTATTAGTATTACTTTGCGTTTCAATTGTGACGTTTGGGCTTATGCACGCGGTTCCCGGTGGCCCTTTCGATAGTGAAAAGCCAATTCCAAAACAGACAAAAGAACTACTCAATAAAAAGTTTCATTTAGATGAATCTCTCGTGGTTCAATACTTATATTATGTGACCGACATTTTGATTCCGCGCGTCACCTATGGCAAAGTGAAACCGAGCGCTGCCGAAGATTATCTCATCGTCGTTCCGCTTCCCGATTTTATGGGCGACAAAGCCACACTTCGCTGGGCAAATTTCGGTCCAACCCTCAAAAAACGTGGACGTTCAGTAAATGACATTTTCCGGGAAAATCTTCCCGTTTCATTTGCCTTAGGCTCAGCAGCCCTCAGTGTTGCGATGGTCATGGGCATCCCGCTCGGCATCATTTCTGCACTCAAGCGCAACACCTATATTGACTATGCAGGCATGGGTGTTGCCATCATGGGCGTTTCAATTCCGGTTATTGTCACGGCACCACTACTGCAATATCTCTTCGGGATTGTCTGGAAAATACTTCCAGTAACAGGATGGGGAACGCTTCAGCACCTTATCCTTCCAGCCTTCGCACTTGGATTTGTAAACTCGGCGATTTTGGCGCGGCTAACCCGTGCGAGCCTGCTTCAAGTCATGAATGAAGATTACATTCGCACCGCCCGTTCCAAAGGGCTGCCCGAACGTATCGTCATCATTGGTCACGCCTTGCGAAACAGCCTTATTCCCGTGATCACGATTATCGGCCCCTTGTTTGCGGCCTTGGTCACTGGCACATTCGTCATCGAAACCGTCTTTGGTATTCCCGGCATGGGACGTTACTTTGTGACCAGCATCACAGATCGTGACTACACGGTCATCATGGGAACCATTTTGCTTTACGCGATTTTCTTGGTCATCGCCAATATGCTAGTAGACATCAGCTATGCTTGGCTTGATCCGCGCATTCGCTATGACTAACGGAGCGTATTAATAATATGGCGACAGCACAAAAAACCATCTCAAAAGTGGTCGAAATTAAAGAACCCGTTAAAGGTGAAACCTTATTTGCGGATGCATTTCGCCGTTTATTGCGGAATCGTCCGGCAGTCATTGGTGGCGTTATCATCATTCTCGCCATCATCCTTGCGATATTTGCCCCTCAAATCGCGCCCTATTCTGATCGGGATACCGATCTCGTCAACAACAATGCTGCACCGGAATGGATCACTCACCTATTCCCCGGCATGATCCCCAAGGATCAGCCCAA
Source organism: Aggregatilineales bacterium (assembly GCA_044227005.1). Classification (GTDB taxonomy): domain Bacteria; phylum Chloroflexota; class Anaerolineae; order Aggregatilineales; family Phototrophicaceae; genus CFX2. The sequence continues at coordinate 1,879,680 of JBGAFZ010000001.1, read as the reverse complement.
TGGCTACATTACCGTAACAGATAAATATGCCATCGGTGCAGACAATCTCGGGCGTGATCTCCTGAGCCGCATCATCTACGGCACACGCATCTCCTTAGCCGTAGCCTTCATCGGACCACTGGTCAGCATCGTCGTGGGTTTGATTGTAGGCATGGTTGCGGGATACGTCGGCGGTCAGATTGATAACGTCCTCATGCGTATTGTCGACCTCATGTATGCCTTCCCAACCCTACTGCTCATCATCTTGCTCATGACGTTCTTTCGAACCAGTTTTGCCAGTCCAGAAAAAGGAACATTTTCCTATACCATCGGGCAACTCGATGCTTCCACAGGCGGTATGTTGTTCATTTTCGTCGGCATTGGTCTAACCTCATGGATGCAAATGGCACGTTTGGTTCGTGGACAGGTGCTTTCAGTGCGTGAAAAAGAATACATTGAAGCCGCCCGCGCGATCGGCACCACCAACCGACGTATCATGGTTCAGCACATCCTTCCCAACATCCTCGGCCCGCTGATCATTGCCGAAACCCTCACCATTCCGACCTATATCTCCTACGAAGCCTTTCTCAGCTTCATCGGTTTAGGTGTCAACGCACCCACACCCAGCTGGGGCAGCATGATTTCCGAAGGTTCTCGCCTGATCCAAAGTTATCCAAATCAGGCGCTCTTTCCGGCACTCGCCCTCTTCATCATCATGTTCGCCTTTAACTTCCTCGGTGATGGCTTGCGTGATGCGCTCGATCCGCAAATGCGAGGCCGCGACTAATTTATCAAGTAACCACAACATCAGAAGGCGAAGTTTTTCTTCGCCTTTTTGTTTGCCAAACCATTTCCTAACCATCTCACTACGATCCCTAGCGAACCTCTCCCTCAAAAGGTTGGTAAACTCGTCTCGAAAAAGTGACCAAAATGTAACCCTTCGCCCCTCGTTTTATGCTACGATGATCCTATCTTTGGCTATTCGTGTAGTGGAGTCTCCGTGTTGAATTGTTGCCTATTCTTTGCGCCCTCTATACCTACTTGGCGTTTCGCTCTGTCTGCATTACGCCTTTGCAATTTCAGCGGATTTCTCCCCTCCAACCGCTGCACCGACGACGCGGCAGACATACGCGAGCCATCCGCTGCATTTGTGCAATTTCAGCGGCAATAGCCGAAACTGCCGTACTTCATGGGTGTCGGTTTAGCGCCACGCTCCCGCACTCCCGCCATGCACCTCAGCGGTAAAATTACCACAAACGACATAACACGGAGAACATCATGAGCATCACCATTGGCCTCATCGGTGAACAAACCACCACCGTAACAGAAACCCTCACCGCCCAAACCTTTGGCAGTGGCAGCTTACCCGTTTACGCCACCCCTGCCCTCGTCGCCCTCATGGAAGCCGCCTCTGTCGCCGCGATCAATCAGTTATTACCTGCCGATCAAACCAGCGTCGGCACTTCAATATCAATCAAACACCTCGCCGCGTCCGCTTTGGGTCAAACCATTCGCGCCCGTGCCGAAGTGACACAGATCGAAGGTCGCCAGATCACCTTTACCGTTCAAGCATGGGACTCTAAACAACTCATCGGTGAAGGAACTCATATCCGCTTCATCGTAGACATCGAACGCTTTATGAAACGCCTGAGTTCTTAAATAACGGCTGTTTAAGTCTGTTCAAGAATTCTCTATAATCATGCACGCTCCGGTAGCCATTATTCCTTCTCAATCAAGTAGGCTACCAGCGGAGAGTGTATGTTCAAAAATCCATTCAAACGGGGTTCATCATCCAAGCGACGCGTAGCCGTCATCGGCTTGGATTGTGCGGCTCCCGAACTCGTATTCGAACGCTGGGAAGATGAACTCCCAAACCTGTCAGCACTACGCAAACACGGCGCATACGGCGAACTCGAAAGCGTAATTCCCGCTATAACCGTCCCCGCGTGGTCATGCATGACCTCCAGCAAAGACCCCGGTACGCTCGGCGTATACGGCTTCCGCAACCGCAAAGACCACGGCTATAACGCTATGACCGTCGCCAACTCAGACGCCATCCACGAACCCCGCCTGTGGGATATTCTCTCGCGCCACAACAAACATAGCATCATACTCGGCGTCCCCGGCACCTATCCACCAACGGCCATCAACGGCTCGATGGTAAGCTGTTTTCTAACCCCATCAACCGACGTCGATTACACGTATCCGCCTTCCTTGAAACAGGACATCGCTAATTGGGTCGGTGACTACAAAGTTGATGTCAAAGGCTTCCGCACCGAAAACAAACAATGGTTGCTGGATAATCTCCGCGATATGACCAAAAAACGTTTTGAGGTCGCCCGTCAACTCCTCACCTCCCAACCGTGGGACTTCTTCATGATGGTCGAAATCGGTGTTGACCGGATGCATCACGGCTTCTGGAAAGACATGGACTCCACCCATCGCCGGCACGATCCCAACTCGCCTTTCAAAGATGCCATCCGTGAGTATTACCACCTCATCGACCGCGAAATTGGCACCTTGCTACCTCTCTTTGACGAAGATACCGCTGTCCTTGTGGTATCCGATCATGGAGGCAAGAAAATGGATGGGGGTATATGCATCAACGAGTGGCTCATCCAAGAAGGCTACTTAGTCCTATCTTCTCCCCCTGATACCTCAAAGGGACCGGTACGTTTTGAAGACTTAAAAGTTGATTGGACAAAAACACGCGCGTGGGGAGATGGTGGTTATTACGGACGACTCTTCATTAACCTCAAAGACCGTGAACCACAGGGCACGGTTGAACCCACTGACTTCGACGCCCTGCGCTCCGAACTCATCCACAAGCTCGAAGCCCTCGGTGATGAAAACGGTCAGCCTATCGGTACGCGCTGCTTCACCCCCGAAGCCCTATATCAAAATGGGCGTGGCGTCCCACCAGATGTCCTTGTCTACTTCGGTGACCTAGCGTGGCGCTCGGTTGGAACAGTCGGTTGGAACAGCATCCACATCTTTGAAAATGATACCGGCCCAGACGATGCCAACCACGCACAAATGGGCATGTTCATCTTCAATGATCCTAAACGTGACCTCGCGGGTCAACGACTAAACAATCTCCATCTGATGCAAATCGCTCCAACCGTGCTCAATCTGTTTGACCTTCCAGTTCCACCCGATATGCAGAAACCACCCATCGAGGCTGTCATACAAAGTTGACACACTTTTTTCGCTTGATAAACTCTTATATCAAGATACGGTCATACGGCTTTTGGTAAAGGAATTATTTTGATGAGCAGATATTTCATAGGGGTTGATACCAGCACAACGGCATCTAAAGCCCTCGCCATTGATGAACAAGGCAATGTCATTGTTGTAAAAGGAAACCCGCACGAACTGTCCACACCCCGTCCACTATGGTCGGAGCAGGATCCTGAAAATTGGTGGCAAGCCGCCAGCAAATCCATCCGCGAAGTTGTTCAAGAAGTCGGTGCCGATAATATCGCTGCCGTCGGCCTCACCGGACAGATGCACGGCCTCACATCACTCGACAAAAATGGCCACCCCGTTCGCCCTGCCATCCTCTGGAATGACCAGCGCAGCATCGCCCAATGCGCCACCATCACCGAAAAAGTAGGCGAAAAACGACTTTATCAGATCATCGGAAGCATTCTTCTCGCAGGCTTCACCGCCCCCAAGATTATGTGGGTACGCGAAAATGAACCCGATGTCTACAAACAAATCGCCCATGTATTGTTACCCAAAGACTACATCCGCTATCGTCTCAGTGGAGCCTTCGTCGCAGATGTCGCCGATGCATCCGGCTTCGGGTTGATGGACATCGGTAAGCGCACGTGGACAGATGAGATGTTAGCCGCATTTGACATTCCCCGTGAGTGGCTGCCGGAATTATGCGAGTCTCAGGATGTTTGCGCTTACGTAAGCCAAGAAGCTTCGGCTATCACAGGTTTGAAAGCCGGAACGCCCATCGTCGGTGGTGCTGGCGATCAACCTGCCAGTGGTGTCGGTAATGGTATCGTCTCCCAAAATCAGGCAAGCTTAACGGTAGGAACATCAGGTGTCGCCTACGCATCTAACAATCGCTATTCTCCTGAACCTGATGGCCGTCTGCACACCTTCTGCGGCCCCATCCCCGGAACATGGTTGCATATGGGTGTCATGCTCAGCGCGGCAGGTGGTTTGCGCTGGTTGCACGACGAACTCGGTTCTGGCATTAGCTATGATCAACTCAACCATCACGCCGAGTCAGTATCGCGTGGTTCGCTCGGTCTACTGTTTGCCCCCTACTTAACCGGTGAACGCAATCCGCATCCCGATCCATTTGCGCGCGGCGCGTTCGTAGGCTTGACCTTACGGCACGGTCTATCCCACATGATACGCTCGGTCATGGAAGGGGTCGCCTTCGGCATGCGCGATCAACTCGAACTCCTACGCTCACTGGGCGTAAATCCGTCCGAAGCGGTCATCGCAGGCGGCCTCGTCAACAGTCCCGTTTGGTTGCAACTCACCACCGACATTATGGGCATTCCTCTGTACACCGTAAATACAGGTGAAAGCAGTGCCTTCGGTGCAGCAATACTCGCGGCCGTTGGGGCTGGAGCCTATCCTGATGTACCTACCGCTTGTGCGAATATGGTTCGCCGCGTTCATACAGTTCAACCGGATAGCGCTGCTGTCTCGGATTACCAGCGCCTTTACCCCGCCTTCCAGGGCTTGTATCCTGCCTTGAAGGATACTTTTGCTGCCCTCGCCCGCTTCGAATCCTAGCCATAACAAAATGGGACACATAATCACGTGTGTCCCATTTCAATCATGCTCAAGCTAATCAGCAAGTACATCGTCGTTATCTCAGCTCTATCACTCAGTCTGATCGGATTGGTAACAGCATCGGCTGCCAGTCAACCTGCAACGGATACCCCTATATCCTATATTAACCGATGTGGCGGTGAACCCTGCATTATGGGACTCATACCGGGACATACGCTCTGGCAAGATGCCCGACGCACCTTATCCGTTTATCAGGGAGAGATCACCGATAAACAAATCGTTATTGCATTTTCTCCGCTATCAGAAATCGCCTTTTACCAATCGGTTGATAAAACCTCTGTTGGTCGCATCCAAATGATGTTCGAGCCTCCAATATCCATGGGCTGGATTCTGGTTCGTTTCGGTCAACCGTGTGGAATCACAATTTACAATAATGCAGGGTTACTAACCATACGCTATCCGTTTTTGCTGGCGAATATTCGCCTTCAAGCGCAGCATCTTCGGTCAGATTTACCCGTAAACAGCATCCAATTTACAGATCCAAATTTTGAGTCAAGCATGCAACCCAATATCTGCGTAGATAACATCACAGATGGCGCGCGCAACCGATCTTGGAAAGGTTTTGCGCCTATATGGTCATATCTCACACGTGTTGATTAACAATAGCGCAAACTGAGGAATAGGTTCAGCGCTTAGCATCTTCCCGCAGAACTGCCGCAGCAGTAATCGAATCTGTCGCAAGCGCCTTGATGTTACCGCTTCTCAAAGCCCCTAAAATGGAAAGTGTTTTGGGTAAGCCACAGGCCACCGCAATCACATAGGGGATAGCCTTCATTTCAGATAAGCTCAAAGCGATGACACGCTTGTTAATATCAAATTTATCCTGCCCATTGATGTCAAAGTATTGCCCACCGGTTTCGCCAACCACGCCTTGCGCCTGTAATTCCACCAAGCGATCTTTGGTCATGTGCCCTGCACGCAAAAAGCTTGACGAATCAGGATCAACAGTGCCGACACCAACGATTGCGATTTGTGCCTGACGCGCTTGAACCAACGTATGTTGAATCATGGGCTGCTCAAGGAAAGTATCGCGGGTTGCTTGGCTGTCCACAAATAATGGAGCATGCAGATAGTGGTAGTGTCCGCCGAGCTTATTGGCTAATCTACGAGCCAAGTCCGGCCCATCAATTTCCGAGACAATATTACCAACACTACCGAGCATCTGAACCACTTCAATGTGCATCACTGGATGAATAGCGAACGCATTTACTGCGGCAGCAACGCCGGTTCCCCATGCAATCGCCAAGATCGTATTCGGGCGAAGGATTTCTTCGAGATACCACGCTGCTAGTTGTCCCGCAGCCGCTAAGCGTTCAGGATATTCCGCGTCAGTTTGATCCACAACCATCGCTTGATGGAGGCCAAATCGTTCCTGTAAGTCACGCTCAATGTGTGGAGCAGTTGCGATCCGTTTATGAATACGGATTTCGACCAACCCTTTTTGCTTGGCCTCTTTCAACAAACGCGAAATATTGGATCGAGATATTTTGAGCATCTCGCCAATTTGTTGCTGGCTATAGTCATACTCATAGTAGAGTGACGCGACTCGCGTTAAAAGATCTTCCCTGTTATCGGAATACATCCCGCCCCAATTCATTGCGTAAAACACAGTAAAGGCTGTTTATTGTAGCTATTTTATTAACCTACCTCAATCAATTTCTTGATCAAAGGTCAATTCAGTCAAACGATCAACATATTTTTGCAGTGCCGGGAATAATCCCACATAAACATCATGATAGAGACGATCATAAATCTTATGCGTCTTTTCATGTGGGAAAAAGCTGCGCTCTGTTGTAGTCATTGCATCCGCAGCAGCCTGAATATTGGAATACCAACCAACGGCCGCAGCAGCCAAAATACCAGCCCCCAAATTCGTTGCCTCGGTCGTACTCGCACGCGTCACCTTAGCACCGTTAATATCAGCGACGATCTGGCACCACAAGCTACTCTTTGAACCGCCCCCCATCAAAATATACTCATCAATGGGCTGGTTTGTGGCCTTTGCCACCCCATCCATCGCCAAGCGATGTTCGTAGGCAATTCCTTCAAGAATAGCACGATAAAAATGTTCGCGCCGATGAGCACCCGTCCATCCGATTGTAATACCAGTGGCTGCCGCATCCCAATAAGGTGGCATGACACCATTCCAATACGGAACGAGCATCAAACCCAACGCACCGGGAGGCAACTTACTCGCTGCCACTTCCAACAGTTCTTCAGCAGATAGTGGCAGCTTTAAATTCCCGACATCCGGCCCGAATTGATCTACAAACCAGCTAACCGTAAATGTCCCGCCACCCAATACTTCTTCTGGTACGAAAGCACCGGGAATCGGGGCGCAAAGTGTTCTGAAGTATTTACTGACCACATATGATTCAGCGTAAGCACCCGATACGACGGCCGTTCCCAAGTTCAAATAGGCTTTACCGGGTACTGTGATATTCGCACCAAGGCCAGCACTTTGTCCATCGCCTGCGCCAGCTACAACAGGTGTTCCAGCCAACAACCCCGTTTGCTCGGCAGCTTTCTCGGTGACTTCACCCAATACACTTCCGGGCGGATGGATAGGAACAAATTTCGCAGGATCAAGGTCAAGCTTGCGCATCAAATCAACGGCCCAATCGCCACGACGCATATCAACCAACCCCATCGGGTCAGCACATGCGGTGCTCGTTGCCCATTGTCCAGTCAGGCGATTAACCAAAAAGGCGTGCGGCTCTAAAAATTTAAACGTTCGCCGCACTACATCCGGCTCATAACGCTGCAACCATATAAGTTTGGGTAACGATTGCTTCGTCGATGGTCCTTTACCGGTAATGTCCTGAATAACCGCGCTACCGATCTTTTTATCGAGTTCGTCTAGCTGCAAACGGGAGCGCTCATCAAGCCACAAAATCGCGTTGCGAATAGGCTGGCAGTTTTCATCAACCGGAACAAAACTCTCTCGCTGATTGGTAATACAGATTGAAGCCACACGATTTACTGCAAATTGCGATGTCAGGTTACGCAACACCTGACATAGTGATGTCCACCAATCATCCGCGCGTTGTTCATACCAATTGGGTTGAGGGGAAATCATCTCATAGGTTGCACGACTTTGGGCGACAATCTTTCCGTGGCGATCCCATGCAATTGCTTTTACAGCAGTCGTACTGCTATCTACCCCAATGACAATATCTTTCTGCATGAAATGGACTATCCTAAGTAAGTTATAAGTGAGTTGACCAATTCCTTAATAATATCATCTTAGAATGCAAGAGAAGCAGGCCGAAACCTGCCTCTCACATTGCATTTTACTAACTGAAGTTACTAGACTTCGTCAATCGCATCTTGGATATGACCAGCAATATTATCCAATGTAGTCTTGATATCCTGCGCCCCTGTAGTCATCTTACCCAACTCAGTTGGGATTGGGCCACCCGTGCCTGATGCAGTTGCCCAACCGGGGAAATGAGGTTCGCTTCCCATGCGTGTCTGAATAGCCTTGAGTGCCGCAGGGAAATGACGTGTTGTCAACGATGTGACGATTGCGCGTTCCTTTACAATCGGGGCTTCAAAAGCGCTCAGGCGAATTGGCGTGTTGCTTGATGCAGCAGCCGCCGTCTGGATAGGAGCGCTAGTCGCATATTGGAGGAAAATCCAAGCAGCATCAACATTCTTGCTGTACTTAGAAAGACCCATGCACGAACCACCTTGATGACCAATTGCAGGCTTTTCATCAAAGGAGGTCTGATCCGTCGTACGTAGTTCTAATTCCATAGGCAGGTCTGCGGTCTCCCACATGCCTTTGGTTGCGGAATTATCATTGTCGAGACCGGGGAAAAATTCCGCCCATGAAATAACATTGGCACCAAGTCCAGCGCCCATTGCAGTACCCTGTCCACCCCAGTCCCAAGTAGTCACACCCGACGGAACGTACTTCGCAAGTTCCATCATATATTCGGCACCCGCGATACCCTTTTCATCATTAATGACAACCGAGCCATCCGGGCCAGTGTGTGAACCACCATGTGACCAAAGCCACGCAGTCCAATCGCATTGGAGCGCATAATGGCCACTCTGCCACTGACCGATATAGCCACGAATATCAGTACCATCTGCATTCTTGAGCTTGGCCTCATCAGCAGCCTTAACAGCAGCAAGGAATTCAGGCATTGTGGTTGCAGGCTTTAGCCCCAACTTTTCGTACACATCACGGCGATACATATAGATGAAGATCGGAATGTCGAACGGCAAACCAACTAAGCGACCATCGTAAGACGCCAATGCAGGAAGAAGTTCCGGAACAAAGTCATCAAAGTTATAATCCGGCATGTTGAATTCACTGCCATCTGCAAGACGCACGGATGGATCAACCGTATCATTCACAAAACGACCTACCCACGCCTGATCCATGTAATAAATATCGTTTTGAGCAGACTCGGTGGCGGTATCCTGAACCAACTTACTAAGCACCTGGTCCAATGGAATTTGTTCCCAAACCACTTCAATACCCGTCAGGTTAGAGAAACTATTGGGGTCATCTTTATTGGTTGCCAAAGCGCTAATAATCTGGCTAGGAGCTGTAGACTCAGACGAAATACGGACGGTGGTTCCCTTAAACTTACCACCAACCTCTTTCAACCATGCAATTTGCGCGTCATTCAGGGGGGCGCCAACACTCTGAGCCGACGGAAGCGCTAATGCACGCTTGGCATGAGTTTCCATACGCATTAACCCAGCTGCACTGAAACCAAACCCCGCCATGCTCGCACGACGCAAAAATTCACGGCGACTAATCTGACCATTCTTTAATTTCTGACCTTGTTCAGCAACAAATAATCTCTGTAAACGATCACGAACGTTCATTTTCAATATTCTCCTTGTTCAAATACTCGGCTTATCAAAACTTAACTTCACACATAAGAGCGGCCGCTACTCAGGTTATCAACCTGTACGGAACCGTGTCACCTCACCCCCTTTCAAATCATAGGTGCAAGGATTTCGACTTAACCGCGTACAGCGCCTAATGTCAAACCTCGTACAAGATATTTCTGAACAAACAAAACGAAAATAAATACAGGAACAATCGCAGCGGTACCAGCCGCAGCCATCATGCCCCATTCCGTCGTACCCGCAGAAGCATCATAGGTACGAATAGTTACCGGAACAGTTTGCAATTCCGGGGTGCGGGTCAAATAGAGTGAGAATAAGAATTCATTCCAAGAGAAGATAAAGCATAGAACAGCAGCAGCCGCTAAACCGGGCGCTACATAGCGAACAATGATCCTCCAGAATGCGCCAAATCGGGTACATCCATCAACCATAGCTGCATCATCAAGTTCACGCGGAATATCATCAAAGAAACTTTTTAGCAGGAGAATTGCAATTGGGAGATTTATAACGACGTGTGCCAAAATAAGACCTATTCGAGTGTCATACAACCCAATTTGCCGATACATTAAATAGAGTGGAAGCACCACTGCTACACCAGGCATGAAACGCGTTGAAAGTATGAAGAAGACAATATTTTGTTTTGCACGCATGTCAAAACGAGACAAAGCGTATGCAGAAAAGGTAGCAACAAGCATCACGATTGCTGTGCTAGCGCCTGCAATAGAAACGCTATTCAAGATGCGAGGACGAATATCGTAGCCACCTGTACCTGCCCCACCGACCCCTGAGTTACCTCCAACTTGCTCAAGGATAACGTCACTGTAAGAACGTCCACCTGCAACTACACTCCACCATGCCGTGGTTGTGGCCGGAAAATCAAACCTTGGTGGAATGGTAAATACATATTGGTACGGTGTTATTGACAGTCTTGCCCAATAAAAAATTGGAAAAATAAAGACAAGTACTATAAAGCCAGTGACTATTGTGACTATGAGTTTTTGAATGAATTTGCGACGATGTTGGCGCTGCTGGAATAATTGGTTTTCGCGCATTTGCGAGTTCGTTACAACGGCCATATTTAAATACTTTCAACTAAATAGATTAAATGCACTTACCACTTTAAACGGAATACCTTTTGGTAAATCCAAGCAGAAACCCACCCCATTGCCATAATGACAACACCGATGGTCGCGCCATATCCCCACTTGATCTGGCCGAAAGTATTCACGAAACTGTAATAACTGACCGACTCGGATCGTAACGCGGGTCCGCCGGCAGTCATGATGGCGATATAGTCAAAAACTTTAAACAAGTCCACCAAACGAAAGAGCACGGCGACGGTAATCACGCCAAATAAGAGCGGGATCTTGATCTGTGTAAGGCGTTGAAACCAATTTGCCCCATCAACTTCAGCGGCTTCCAAAACTTCTAGTGGCATCCCTTTTAGTCCCGCAAGAATGATCAGTACGAAGAAGGGTGTCCATTGCCATATGTCCACAAGCAAGACGGCAACTAAGGCATAACGTCCAGTTCCACCCAATAAAGGCTCGTTTTTTGTTAAGATGCCACTAGCGTAAGCAGCCCAAGACAGGACTCCAAATTCTGAGTGTTGCAATAATCGAAACACCAAGCCTGCTACGGCGGGAGCCGTAACCATCGGCAAGATAATCAGCGTTTGCATTAATCCTGCTGCCCAAGGTCTCGCGTCGAGTAGTAGTGCAATTAGTAAACCCAGCAGTAGTTGAACAACCAGTGCAATTGCAACGTACTGCAATGTGACACCCAGTGCGTTTATGAAACGCGGATCATCTGTGAATAGTTTGATCCAATTCCGAAATCCTACAGATACCCAATCTCGCTTGCTATTGCTGAATTCGAATAAACTTCGATAAAGATTGAATAGGAGCGGGAAAATACTGTAGAGAAACAGAAACAAAACTGCTGGAGCCAGCCAAAAGTAAGGGTTTTCACCCGACCATATGCGATGACGCTTTTGACTTTGTTTAGTAGCGGACAACGTATCACTTGTCGCAACAGGTTTTACCATTAACACTATCTCCAAAAAAAATATACTCAACAACTGACAAGTTTTATTTTTCACAAATGTGAAGTGTTTGCAACTATGTGACGAATATATTGTGATTCCTACAAAGTGTCAAGTAACTTCCTAAACAGCTTAAAGTGATTTCTCATGTACTATTGATAAACAGCAATGTGGTTATGAATGTTTTCTTGACAGGATTCTCTAGCTCACATACAATTTGGCAAAATGTGAAGCGGCTTCACATTTGTGCAAAAATACAATTATTTTTTAATTCGAAACTATCTTTTAAGGCAAGACAATGACCATTATCACAATCGTTGGCGCCGGCGTAATGGGATCAGCACTTACGTTTCCAGCTGCTGACAACAACAATGAAGTTCGCTTAGTCGGAACGCATCTTGACGAAGCAATCATTGAAAGTTTGCGAAAAAACCATTTTCATCCCCGTCTCCGTCGCCCACTTCATCCTTCAGTGAAGGTTTTCTCGCATACCGAAATCGGCGAAGCGATTAGAGGTGCAGATGTCGTTGGGTTAGGTGTGAATTCACAAGGTGTACATTGGGCAGCGGAAACAATTGGCTCGCACTTACGTGAAGGCCAAATCATTATCATGGTGACCAAAGGCATGGAAAGTGTTGAGGGTGACCTCAAAATTCTGCCTGATGTCCTGCACGATCACCTACCTGCTTCAATCAGAGATAAAGTGCATTACGCCGCGATTGGTGGACCATCAATCGCAGGTGAATTAGCAGCGCGACGCCAGACGAGCGTGGTTTTTGTTTCTCGAAATGGCGACATATTGCCGAAACTGCGTTCTCTGTTCTCAACCGATTATTATCACATTTGGACATCGACTGATCTTATCGGCGTGGAAGTTTGCGTGGCGATGAAAAACCCGTACGCGCTGGCAGTCGGTCTGGCTGCGGGTGTACTGGAAAAACAAGGTGATGACATTGCTAGTGCCAAAATGCATAACTATGCGGCGGCTGTATTTGCGCAGGGCTTAGCGGAAACGGCAATCGTGGTGCAAAAGCTCGGTGGCGGACTCGAAACAGTTTTCAGCTTACCGGGGGCTGGTGATTTGTACGTTACCACGCAAGGTGGGCGCAATTCCCGTATGGGACGATTGCTCGGAATGGGAATGTCGTACAGCGACGCGGTTGAAGAAATGCCGGGTGAAACCATTGAAGGTGTTGATGCAGTAATCGCAATCATGCCAGCAATTGACGCGATGATTAAAGCCGGGAAACTAGATGCAGATGCCCTACCCTTGCTGCGGGAACTCCATCGGATTGTGACCCGTAATGCGGCTATAGAATTTGACTTCAACAGCTTCTTTAGCAAGCTGCCTTTCAGCCCACCCATCAAATCTCGTTCTACATAAACTTGCATTAAGGACGTGTTCATGGTCAACAATGGACAATTACTTCCGGAAGCCATACAACGATATCATGAAGTAATCGAATCGCTGGGGCCGGAAATTCTGAAGGAAATGCTCCAAGATATGCATACGATTCGGGCATTCGAGGAGCGAGCGGAACAGCTCTACAGCCTCGGTAAAGTGCACGGTACAATGCATCTTTCGATCGGGCAGGAAGCAACGGCTGTAGGTGCTTCCAACGCCCTGAAGGAAGGCGATTATCTGCTCAATCACCATCGTGGTCATGGACACTGCCTTGCGTGGGGTTCTGATCCCAACCGAATGATGGCCGAATTTATGGGCAAAGAAACAGGATTTTGTCGTGGACGCGGTGGAAGTATGCATATCGCGGATGTGGACGCGAATAACCTCGGCGCGAATGGTATTGTGGCTGGTGGCGTCCCGATAGCAGTTGGGGTTGGCTTGAGCATTAAGATGCGCAAAACTGACCAAGTATGCATGGTTATTTTCGGGGACGGTGCCGCAAATGAAGGGGCATTCCACGAGTCGCTCAATATGGCGTCAATTTGGAACCTGCCGGTCGTTTACCTGTGTGAAAACAATCAATATGCGATGTCGATGCCAGTGGGCAAAGCTTTCAACATTGAAGACATTAGCGTACGAGCAAAATCCTATAACATCCCGGGGGTGACGGTAGACGGCAATGATCCGTTGGCGGTATACCTCGCGGTATATGAAGCGGCTGAACGCGCGCGACGTGGCGAAGGTCCGAGCCTTGTTGAATCGAAAACCTACCGATATAAGGGACATTCCAAGAGCGACCGACAAGCGTACCGCAGCAGAGACGAAGTGAATGACTGGATGGATAATCGCGATGCCATCATGCGATATTCGGCGCTGTTGGTTGCAGCAGGAGTGGTCTCTGAGACAGAAGCGGCTGGAATGAGAGACGCAGCACTCGGTATCATTGATCGTTCCGTCGAATTCAGCGAAGCCAGTCCCGCACCAGATGTTAAAACTATCCTTGAAGGTGTTTATGCGTGAGCTAACTTATGCAGAGGCCCTGCGCGAAGGGCTGCGTCAGAGCATGACGCAAGATGAGCGGGTGTTCCTGATCGGTGAGGACATCGGTGTATATGGTGGAGCATTCGGTGTGAGCGCCGGATTGCTAGCCGAATTTGGTGAACAGCGCGTGATTGATACACCGATTTCGGAAGCCGGAATAGCGGGTGCGTGTGTGGGCGCAGCGTTGACGGGAATGCGGCCGGTCGGTGAAATACAGTTTATGGATTTCGTGACGCTGACGATGGAACAATTGGTGTTACAGGCAGCAAAAGTCCGGTTCATGTTCGGAGGCAAGGCAAGCGTACCGATGGTGCTGCGCACGCCGGGTGGCTCCGGTACTGGTGCGGCTGCACAACATAGCGAAAGTCTTGAAAACTGGTTCGTACATGTGCCGGGTTTAAAGGTCGTTATGCCGAGCAACGCATATGATGCTAAAGGGCTGCTACTGGCCGCGATTGATGATAACAATCCGGTGATCTTCATTGAGCACAAACTTCTGTACAAGACCAAAGGCGATGTACCGGAAGAGATGTACCGCGTGCCGCTGAGCAAGACGGTGGTCGCACGCGAAGGTAAAGATGTTACGGTGGTCGCAACATCGATCATGGTGAGCCGCGCACTGGAAGCCGCAACTGAGCTGGCTAAAGAAGGCATCGAACTAGAAGTTGTCGATCCGCGAACCCTGAAACCACTGGATGAAAAGCCCATCATCGAATCGGTTAAGAAAACCGGACGGGCGATGGTGGTTCATGAAGCGGTTGAGATGGGCGGTTTTGGTGGTGAAATCGTCGCACGGATTGCCTCCAGCGAAGCGTTTGATTATCTAGAAGCCCCTATCCGCCGGTTGGCGGGTTTGGATATTCCGATTCCGTATAACCGCGAACTGGAACGGGCCACGGTGCCACAGGTAGAAAATATCATCGCAGAAGCACGGAAATTAGTGCGCGGCGAGTATTAGTTTAATGAGGGGCGCAACGACATGCGCCCTTTTAGGTGATGTCGCAATCCCCTCCCTACCCTCCTTTAAAAGCGAGGGAGGGAACTTGAACCTATGTTGACGTAGCATGATGGAATTCTGAACTATGCCACTCCCTATTATTCTCCCGAAATTTGGCTTCACACTGGAAACGGCTGATATTGTCCAATGGCTCAAAAAAGACGGTGACAGCGTACGAGCAGGTGACCCGATTTGCGAAGTGACCACGGACAAGGTCAACATGGAGGTCGAAGCACCTGAGTCGGGGACTTTGATTAGCCCACTGTTCGAGGCGGGAGCAACCGTCCCTGTGACGGAAGTGATTGCCTATTTGCTGCGACCGGGAGAAGCGAGACCAAGCGCGTTACCGAGTAAAAGTAGTGCCACGGTTGAGGCGATAGTACCTGCAAGCAGCCCCACAACAGTAGAGGCAGTTCCTGAAAACGCGGCGTTAACTCCGGCGGTTAGCCCTGTGGCGCAACGGGTGGCAGAAGCGAGCGGTGTTGATCTGACGCAGGTTAAGGGAACTGGGCCGAACAACCGGATCGTCCGGCGAGACGTCGAAACGGCACTGGCAGAACCTGCCGGTAAAGTACGGGCAACCCCCGCAGCACGACATCTGGCAGACGTCAGCGGAATTGATCTGCAAAGCGTCAGTGGAAGCGGGCCACGCGGAAGAATACAATCAGCGGACGTACAGGCGGCAGTTGAAGCTGCAACTCGTTCAATTCCAACAGTCGCAGTTCCAGCCCAACCTGCCCCTGTGCAAGAGACGGTCAGAAGCGGGAGCAGCGATTCGCCACGCATGGTCAAGATGGAAGGGATGCGGAAGATCATCGCAACGCGGTTGCAAAAGAGCTTCCAAACCGCTCCTCATATTTTCTTTGATGCTCAAATTGACACCAGCGGCATTGAACATCTGCGGCAGAAGTTGAAAGCACGTAACGAAAAACTTTCGGTGACGACGATTGTGGTGAAGGCCTGCGCGAGCGTGTTGATGCGCCATCCGTGGCTGAACTCGACACTGGTTGATGACGAAATCGCGTTGTGGCCTACCGCTAATATCGGCGTGGCGGTGGCGCTGGACGCCGGACTGATTGTGCCGGTGGTTTATCATGCGGAACGCCTTTCGATGCAGGCTATCCAGAACACGGTTGATGATCTGGCGAAGCGGGCGAGAGAGAACACGCTGAAGGTCAACGATATGGTGGACGGGACGTTCACGATTAGTAACCTCGGCATGTTTGGTGTGGATCGGTTCACGGCGATTATCAACCCACCACAGGTGGCGATACTGGCGGTTGGCCGGACACAACAGCAATTCGTACCGGATGCACAGGGACAACCTGTTTTGCGCTCGTTCATGACGGTGACGCTATCAGCGGACCATCGGGTGGTGGATGGGGCACAAGCGGCTAATTTCATCCAAGATTTGCGGACGGTATTGGAAGAACCCGCGCTAATTGCCTGGTGAGAATATAGTCATCAGTTTTAAGTTACAAGTTTTCAGTTGCAAGTCTGAAGACATCAGTTGGCAAAATTGGCAGCCCACAGGATTACCTTCGGTCACAATTTCGGCAACGGCAAAATGGGTTTTTGTGCCGGATTTGCCGTGCTAATTCGGGAAATTCGCCGGATTCTTCAGATTCGGAATCTGTTTTAGCGCAGGTTCCGACGATTGTCCCTCGTTGGGTCATGGTAAAAGATTAAAGGTAGTCTTCAGTTTTAAATTGCAAGTGTGAAGCCATCAGTTGCGTTTGTGTCGGCGGTGTCGTCGTCGTCGTCGTCGGACATATAGCAAAATTGGCAGTCCGCTGGATTACCTTCGGTCACAATGGCAAATGGGTTTTTGTGCCGAGTTTGCCACGCTGATTCGGAAAATTCGTCCCACGGGGATACTTCGTAATCGGATTCTTCAGATTCGGAATCTGTTTTAGCGCAGGTTCCGAAGATTCTCCCTCATTGGGTCATGAGTAGGCGTTCGTCGCCGTATGGCCTATTCCCTGATGTTAAGGTGCGGCAGGAAACCCCTAACCCCAACCCTTTCCCCGTAGCAACAGGGCAAGGGAGCATCCCCTATAGCTATGATAATCGATGTGGAAGGCGGAAGGGTGACCATTTGGAAAACCATTTTGTCACTCTTTTTGGTGTTCGGCGCTAACTGTTTTGAGGGAGTGGCGTTATTAAGCAGGTTAGAGGATAGTCGGAAAGTCGTTTGTGGTGGTTTGTGAATTTAAACATAGTTACGAATAAATGATCTCAAGACGGGTAAGAATTCATTTGAGGTAAGACTGCATTAAGTGGTGGACGGTTAATTTGACCTACATACCCCATCCCCAACCTGAAGCGTCAGGGAGGGTCTTTAAGGATTATCGTCTCAGTGATTACCACCGAAAATATATCTCCACCGTTTAGTGTTGTGCTACCGTAATTGAGGTACAGAGCATTACGTTAGGGAGTGGTCAGAAGGATCAATGATCCAGCCTTCGAGGGGGTCACAATCGGGTGGTATCGAAAAGTTAGGCATGGAAGAAGCCCATGCGGCCTGAAGCGCACAAAGGATGGCATCCAAGGTATCACCGGATTTATCGGATTGAGCAGATGTGATGAGTGAAGACTCCAGCGTAAGGGTGAAGCTGTAGGTATCGGCAAAGATGGGCGACAGTAAGGTATTGAGTAAGGCAGAACGCGCGGCGGTATGCTGGTCGGTTTGGAGGGATAGCGCATCCTGTTTATAGGGTTGTTTGCGATTGAGGCGGCGATTCACCAGCGCGGGATAAACTTCGAGCGCAACACGCAAATCGGTTGTAGGGTGACAGGGGAGAATGTTGAGTCCGGCAGCGAGCAGGCGCGGCGCGCCTTGAAAAAACATTTTGCCAACAGGAACAAAATCGAGCTTCATGGGGCTCAGTGCATGGGTACGGGTATCGGTAAGGCGGGGATGAAGTTTATCGCCGATGGGTTGTTGAGCAATATAGCGGCGAAGGTCTGACTCAAAGGCATCTTTACCCATTGCGCTTATCAGGTGAATCAGTTCAGCCCAATCCGTCGGCCAACCGAGGTTTTCAATGAGGCGGCGGGGTTGACTGAAGGGAAAATCAAATCCAGCGATATAAGACTCTGATTGGGTGAGGAAACGTTCAAAATCGGCGAAGGTCGGCACGTATTGGACGGATTCGATGTGCAAATTATGATCCGCGAAACTTGCCACAGCACAGGTGATGGGTTTATGGCGGGTTGGTGCGCTGGTGAAATCAACGCCGAGTATTTTCATTGTGAGTACCGTTCAGGGAAGTTAAGCATGAAAGTCTGATTTGGGAGCACACACAGGTGCCCCTCTACGCAAGAACACTTTATTTATGTATACAACTCTCTACTGAAAAGCATCCTCTGTTCAGCAATTTTATAGAGTAGTTATTTTGAGAAACATGGCATAGGCAGCGTCCCAATCGGCGGTGTGATGCGGCTCGTAGCGGATGGGTGGGAAGCTGGCACGAACTACAGCGCGGGCTTCGGCTAGATCGCGCAACTCGCCGAGAGCGATTAGTTGGACTAGACCATTGCCAAGAGCGGTGGCTTCCACAGGACCGGCGAGCACGGTGCGTCCGGTCGCGTCGGCGGTCATCTGGCAGAGCATGGGATTTTGCGAACCACCGCCTACGATATGAATCGCGTCGATGGTTTGCCCGCTGACAGCGATGAGTTGTTCCAAGACAAGGCGGTATTTGAGGGCGAGGCTTTCCATGACACAGCGAATGATTTGGCCGGGTGTTTGCGGCACGAGTTGGGCGTTCTTGCGGCAAAACTCGACGACACGGGCGGGCATATCTCCGGGGGAGAAAAAGACTGGATCGTCAGGATCAATAAAGGAACGGAAGGATTGCTCGGCATCAGCCTTTGCGAGCAAGACAGCGTAATCAGTGGCGATACCTTGCTGTGACCAAACGGCGCGACATTGTTGGATTATCCATAAGCCCATGACCATTTTTAAGGGGCGGAAGGTTCCATAGGCACCGCCTTCGCTGGTGAAGTTGGCACGCATAGCGGCCTCACTCAACAGGGGTTGGCGTGTTTCGAGACCGAATAAGCTCCATGTGCCGCTGCTGATGTAGGCATAATTGGGGGTTTCGGTGGGAACGGCTACTACAGCGCTACCCGTATCATGGCTGGCGACGGCAAAAACGGGAGTCTGGTGAAAGTGGCCAATGCGTTCACCAGGGTGAATGATCGACGGGAAGATACTGGGCGGGATACCGAGGGCGTTTAAGGTGGGAAAGTCCCAATCCGCAGCGATGGGGTTATAGCATTGGGTGGTGGTGGTGTGGGTGAACTCGGACAGTTTTTCACCCGTGAGCCAATAGTTCATCAGGTTGGGCATGGTGAGGAAAGTACAAGCGGCTTCGAGCTGCCAAGGGGCTTGATTCACCAGTGAGGCAAGCTGATAGAGGCTGTTGATGACGTAGAAGCCGATGCCACCGCTACGTTGAAAGAGTGTTTCGCGCGGGACACGTTGGAATACCCATTCCATCATGCCATCGGTGCGACTGTCACGCATGTGAACCGGATTGCTGATCAACTGACCGCGATCATCGAGCAAGCCGAAGTCTACCCCGAAAGAGTCTACGGCGATTCCGGCGATGGGGATGGTCATGGCTTTTGCCAAGCCCTGTTGAATCTCGTGCCAGAGGCGGAGCACATCCCAAAACATGGTGCCACCAACCGTCACAGGGTAGTTGGGGAAACGATAGACTTCGGCACTGGAGACACGTCCATCGTCATAGGCAATGTGCATGACGCGACCGGATTCGTTGCCCAAGTCTACTGCAATAAGATTGGTCATGATTAGCCCCACGAAACGCAATATAGTGGAGCAGATTGTAACGCAAGAGCTATGGCATTATGCAAGTTTTATAACAACAAACTCCCCCGAATAGAGGAGTCTGTTATTAGTGATTATGCAGAAAGAAGCCGATTTCTAGCCTTTATTGAAGCCGGGTTTCTTTTTCTTGGGGTTCCCCGCAACCAAATTACCGAGTGCGCCCTGCATGCTACCCGCACTGGGTTTCTGGGGTTTGGTTGGTTGTTGGGTCTGTTGATGGGAAGGTGCTTGCTGCTGCTGTTGGTGCGTGGGTTGTGCAGGAGCCGCGCCACCACCCAAAAGGCTGCCGACCAAGCTACCGATGTCCAAGCCACCTTGTCCACCCTGCTGTCCACCACCGAGTAAGCTACCGGCGATGCTTTCCAAGCTGCTGGCGTGATTCTGTTGACCGTTGTTGCTGAGTAGGTCGAGAACGGCACCGAGCATGTTACCGCTGGAACCCATGTTGTGGTTGCCACCGAGGAGTCCACCGACAAGGCTGCCCATGTCCAAGCCGCCCTGACCGCCCTGTTGATTGCCACCACCACCGAGCAAGCCGCCAACGAGTCCCATCAAGTCACCCGCGCCGCCGCCCTGTTGTTGTTGACCGCCGCCGCCACCCAACAGACTGCCGACGAGGCCGCCCAAATCCATACCACCCTGACCGCCTTGTTGTTGATTACCACCGCCACCGAGCAAGTCACCAACCAAGCCGCCTAAGCCACCCGGTTGTTGTTGATTACCGCCACCACCGAGCAAGCCGCCAACGAGTCCCATCAGGTCACCCGCGCCGCCACCTTGTTGGTTGCCGCCACCGCCCATGAGGCCACCGAGCAAGCCCATAATGTCTGAGCCACCGCCGCCATGACTCATGCCACGCATACCAGCAGGAGCATTGCCGGACTCGGCCTGTCGCTTCTGTTCGACTTGAACAAGAGTCTGAACAACTTTAGTTGCTTCGTCGCTCGATAAATTATATTTGTTCTGAATAGCCTGAACGAGCTGTTCCATTTTTTCCTCCATAGGGCATGAACTTACTGTCTGCGATTTTTTCAAACCGCAGACAGTATACGTCATCGATGTATCAAAGGAAATTACGATTCGGGCATACCGGGGACAACGGCGACTTTAATAACTTCGCTGCGTTGCATCCGTAAGAGGCTATCCTCGACTTTAGAGAGGGGGACTTCACCATCTAAAATTGGTTTGACGGTCACGGTGCCATCACCGAGCATTTGAGCGGCCAATTCGATCATACGAGGGGTGGTGTGGAATACCCCCTTCATGGTGATTTCATCATAGTGGAGGTGAGTGGCATCAAAGCTGACCTGTGTGCCACCGGGCAAACCGCTGAACTGAATGACGGTGCCACCTTTGCGGGTCATCATCATGGCTTGCGACCATGTTTCGGCAGTACCGGCGGCTTCGATCACCACATCGGCACCACGGCCTGCGGTTTGCGATTTAACGTATTCCAGCGCATCACCATCAAGGCTGCTAAAAATATCATCCGCACCTACCTGCTTGGCACGTTCAAGACGACCTTTGGCGCGGCCAATGGCAATGACGCGTGAAGCTCCCATGGCTTTCATCAATTGGATTTGCATCAAGCCCTGTGCGCCCACGCCGATGATGGCGACGGTATCACCGAGTTGGACTCCCGTATAGTCGGCACAGAGAACGGCACAGGCAAAGGGTTCAATAAATGAGGCTTCGGTAAAGGGCAAGTGAGGCGGTTTGATGTGCAGGTTTTGGGAGACGATATAGTGCGGCACACGCACGTATTCGGCATAAGTGCCAAAGTTGAAGCGACCTTCAAGCTCCACGCACAGTTGTGAGCGACCACGTTTGCAGTAATAACACTCGTTGCAGGGGGCGGTATTGGTACCCATGACGGCATCACCGGCTTTAAATTTGGTGACGCCCTGCCCTACAGCACTGATGTAACCTGCGTATTCATGTCCAAAGGGCATGGGTGGCTTAAAGAGTTTGTGTCCACGTCGATAGGCTTTGAGATCCGTACCGCAAGTGGTGGCTGATTCGACTTTGATCACCACTTCACCGGGGCCAGGCTGCGGAATAGGCACTTCACGCATTTCGAGCTTGCCGGGTTCGAGAAAATATACGCCGCGCATTGTACCTGTCATGAGAATTCCACCATCACTTTCAATGAATCGCCAGCAGCTTTGGTCATGTGCCATGCTTTATCGGCTTCGGTAATTGGGAAACGATGCGTAATGAGCGATTTGGCATCAATGAGGTTGTCTTTGAGCAACGCGAGTGTACGACGGGTATCGTGAGGACTGGCGGAGTAGGAACCTTTGACGCTGATTTCTTGGAAGAGAATGCGGTTGGTATTCAACGGCCAATTGAAGCCGGGAGAGGTGGTGGCGTACAACATCATCGTGCCGCCGGGACCGCATAAATCAAAGGCCATGTTGAGCGCCTTTTCGTTAGAGGCCGTCACCATCACGGCATGGGGGCCGACGCCACCCGTCCAGTTTTTGACCTGATCGGTAATGTCCGCGTCATCGACGTTAAATACGTTAAAGCCGAGGGAACGGGCGCGATCAATACGAACGGGCAAGCGATCCAACAAGGCAACCTTGTGGATGCCCCAATGCGGCGCGAGCATCGCCATGACTACACCGTTAAAACCTGCACCTACGATGACGATGGTATCCCCTTGTCCTACCTCGGCACGATCCATAGCGCGGACGCAGCAGGCGATGGGTTCGACCAAAGCGGCGATTTCATAGGGCATATCATCAGGGATTTTGAGGATGTCACGCTCGACGATTTGAGCGGGAATGCGCACATATTCAGCCATGCCAGCCGGATATAGGCGGGTCTTTTTGAAGGTGGGGCACAGGGTATAATGACCATGCCGACAGACATCACAAACCATACAGGGAACATGATGATGAACGGCGACACGATCACCGACGGCAAAGGTTGTCACGCCCTCGCCGACTGCGACGACATCGCCAGCGGGTTCGTGGCCTAAGACCAAAGGGGCGCGCGGTGCCATGTACCAATCGGTCACATCGCTGCCACAGACGCCACAAGCACGGATACGCACCAGTAATTCGCCAGCAGCTGGCGGATCGGGCATGGGGTAATCTTCTATGCGGATGTCACCGGGACCCGCATAAACCGCCGCTTTCATTGTAGAGGTCATAGAAAATCCTTTATCATTAATTTATGATCGTAAGTCGCCAGTTGATGGCATATTCGTAAGAAGTGTGGGTTACCTATCCACTAAATTCTATTCACTTTTGATAGGTTGCGTGGTTATTATAACCAGTTTGAGCAGATGTGCATATGCATCACGTTTGTGAATTAGAGCCAAGCTGGGATATACTCGAGCGATAAATGAAGAAGCAAGGAGCGTATAGATGGGTGTGGTACATCATAAAGTTGGTGAAGGTCCAGATTGGCGCTGGGAAGACGTCAAAGTCGAAGGCTATACAACAAACAAGGCCACCAAACAGGTCTTGATTGGGGAACAAGAAGGCGCGCCCAATTTCGTTATGCGCTATTTCACCATTCCACCACGATCATTTTCAAGCCTTGACCGGCATGAACGTGAACATGGCGTCATGATTATGAACGGTCGGGCGCGGGTGATGCTGGGAGATCGTTTTGAAGAGGTTGGGCCGGGTGATGTGGTTTTTATTCCGGGATGGGAACAACATCAGTTTGAGAATTTGACCGACGAGCCATTCACATTCTTGTGCATTGTGCCGCCCATGCCTAAGAAAACCTCATAGCGCAATATATTTGAACTGTAGAGTCGCAGAGAGAAGACATAGATGGCAGAACAGAAACGCAAATTTGGTTTTGAAACGAAGATGCTGCACGCGGGTCATATTCCTGATCCGGTGACAGGTGCGCGGGCGGTGCCGATTTACCAAACAACATCCTATGTGTTTGAGGATGTCGATAAAGCGGCGCAACTGTTTGAGTTGAAGCAGTACGGGAATATCTATACACGCATCAACAATCCGACGACAGCGGTGTTTGAGGAACGGATCGCATCACTGGAAAACGGAACGGGCGGTGTGGCAACGGCGAGCGGTATGGCAGCACAATTCACCGCTATGATGACGCTGCTAGAGCCGGGGGATGAGATTGTTTCGTCGTCGCATTTGTACGGCGGGACGATGACCCAATTCACCCACACGTTTAAGAAATTGGGGATTAAAACGCATTTCGTTGACCCGAACCACATCGAAAACTGGGCAGCGGCAATTACACCAAAGACCAAGGCGCTGTACGGGGAAACGATCGGGAATCCACGTGGAAGCATCTTGGATATTGCAGCACTGGCTGATCTGGCACATTCGCATAAGATTCCATTGATTGTTGACAGCACATTTGCAACCCCATATTTGTGCCGTCCATTGGATTGGGGCGCGGACATCGTCATTCACTCGGCAACCAAGTTCCTTGGCGGGCACGGCAACTCGATCGGCGGAGTGATCGTTGACTCGGGGAAATTTGACTTCAGCACGTTTAAGACGATTGCTGATCCTGATCCGGCATATCATGACCTACGATTTTATGAAACATTCGGTCATTATGGCTTTTTGATGAAAGCACGAGCAGTAACAGTGCGGGATACAGGCGCAGCAATTTCACCGTTTAACTCGTTCATGTTGATCCAAGGGTTAGAGACGCTTTCAGTACGGATGGAGCGGCACATCAAGAATGCGCAAGCGGTGGCGGAATTCTTGAATAATCATCCAAAGGTCGATTGGGTGGCTTACGCAGGATTGCCAAATAGCCCGTATCATGCCCTATCGCAGAAATACACACCCAAGGGGCCTGGAGCTGTATTTACATTCAGCATCAAGGCGGAAAACCCACGTTTGGCTGGCAAAACATTCATCGAGTCGCTGCATGTATTCTCACATCTGGCGAACGTCGGTGACGTGCGGAGTCTGGTCATTCATCCGGCATCCACCACACACCAACAGCTTTCCGATGCGGAACTGGAAGCCGGTGGTGTCACACCCGGCATGATCCGCTTATCCATCGGATTAGAAACCACAGAGGATTTATTATGGGATCTGGATCAAGCCTTGCAGTTGACGTAACAATGAACACCGTTCTTTCTGAGGAAGAACGGATTAAGTACCAAGATTCGGGCGTTATCCGAACGATATTGAGCACGACCAAAACGATTGCTATCGTCGGACTATCGCCCAAGAGCGAACGCCCAAGTTATTTTGTGGGGTCGTACCTGAAGTCGGAAGGCTACCGGATTATTCCAGTTAATCCGATGGCAAAGGAAATCTTAGGGGAGAAATGCTACCCTGATTTGCTGAGTATTCCTGAGCCGGTGGACATGGTAAACGTATTCCGTAAACCTGAGGATTGCGTCGAAATCGCCAAACACGCGGTACAGATCGGGGCGAAAACATTGTGGCTGCAACTACGGGTGGTCAACGTAGAAGCGGCGGAAATAGCAGCAGCGGCAGGTCTGAAGGTCATTATGGATCGCTGTGTGAAGATCGAACATGGTCGGTACAGCGGTTCGCTGCATTGGGTCGGCATGAATACCGAGATCATCAGCGCACGGCGCGGGCAGCGGTATTTCTAGCATCAGCACATCAGTGGGAGGGATCAAGCCCTCCCCTACAATAATTCATTTCGATAAGAGATTGTTTTTCTAAATATTGCCTAGAGGTTTTATTTGAACACGTTAAAAGATAAGGTCGCGATTGTAACGGGAGCAGGACAAGGTATCGGGTTCGCAGTCGGAGAAGCACTGGCACGAGCGGGAGTGCATGTGGTGGTTGCAGAAATCCAACGCGAAAAGGCGTATGAGGCCGCCGCACATTTCACCAGCCTCGGAGCGGAAGCATTAGCAATCCCGATGGATGTGGGCGATACCACACAGCTCGACCCGATGGTTCAAGCCGTGGTTCAGAAGTTCGGGCAGATTGATATTCTGATCAATAATGCGGGGGTTTCTGAGAAAGCCGCCTTCTTTGAGATGACACCGGAACGTTGGGATTGGTTACAACGAGTCAATCAACGCGGGGTGTTCTTCTGTTTGCAGGCAGTATCAAAACAGATGGTGGCGCAGATACCGGATTCGGTGAAAGCAGCGGGACAGGCCGACCGGAGTTATGGCAAGATCATCAATATGTCTTCGATCGCGGGGCGGCGTGGACGGGCAGATGCGATCCATTATTCAGTGTCAAAGGCGGCAGTCATCACGATTACACAGGGCGCGGCGATGGCACTGGCTCCGTATAACATCAATGTGAACGCGATTTGTCCGAGTGTCATCAAGACGCCGATGTGGAACGAGATTGACCGGATACAGGCCGAGACACTCAATATACCTAGCGGTGAATGGTATAAACGGCGGGTCGCACGAATCCCTCTCAAACGTGGTGGCACGGTAGAGCAAATTGCGGCGACGGTAATGTTCTTATGTTCTGAAACAGGTGACTACATCACAGGACAGACGTATAACGTAGATGGCGGATCAGAGTTGAATTAGCGGCAGCGCATGAAGTGTATGAAAAAGGGGCTTACGACTGGTAAACCCCTTTTGATTCTTCGAGATTATGAGCAGAGATTATTCAATCGGCTCTTTGTAGATGATGTAGCGACCGATGTCATCACCCTTGGAGATGCAAGTCGAAAGATCGACTTTGAATTCGCGTCCACCGGATACCCAACGTAAGCCTTCTTGCAGCAGACCTTGACCAACGTAACACACGGCTTTATCTGATGCTTTACGTCCCCAACACATGGGGCAGCGTTCGAGCGTATAGATGATGCGATCGTCACCTTCTTCACGGACGTTGCTGATCTGGTCGGAAAACTGACTGAAGATGTTCGCCATTGCTGGCACACCAACTTTGAGCTTGGCGCTCAAGGGCAACACTTTAAAGGCCAAGTCACCGACGCCTGCCAACGCACCGAACCCGCGCAAGGCATCCGCGAACAAAGTACGTCCGACGCGTAACGCCAAACCACGTCCACCGCGCGGCCCGTACATTTCTTCTAGTGCTACGCAGAGAGCGGTGAAATCGGCAAAGTCAAAGACTTTATCCAAGTTATCCGGCGGATAATTCCCGATGAGGTTATCGAGATCAGCGAGATGCAAGACGGCGTTGAGGCCGTTCTTCCCCATGACCTCTTCCATCGCGTCAAGGAAGATACGGGCGAATTTATTGGGATAGTAATAACCACTTTTTACAGGTGGCATTCGACGTGCTCCTTCGGTCGGATTGAGAAAGGTCGCGCATTATTATCGCGCAAATAATTCTGCTGGCAACTGTACAGCGAGAATTACAGATATGCAACATACTTCAGTTACGATTTTAACGCAATCTGCTGGTTCTGTGCATTGTCATTTGCATAAATTGGTATCGGAAACGCATTTAGATCTACCGCTAAGCGTCCGAGCATACTCCAAGGGCCAGTCCATGTAATTTCGACGTCGGCGATTTTACCCTTCCAGTCGGCGGTATCTTCAAAGAAGACCAGCTTATTCTGGGGGGTGCGACCACGCCAACGGCCTCTGAAATTTTCTTCAACCAAGACGGGTACAGTTTGCCCTAAAGTACGGGCATTAATTTCCGCCAAGACACCGGCTTGCATTTCATCGGTGATTTCGTGGCGACGTTTCTTTTCTTCTTCAGAGACATCATCGGGCATGGTACGCGCGCTGAGTGTGTGCGGACGCGGAGAATAACGCGCCAGATGGACTTTATCGAGCTTGAGTTCAGCAAGCAAATCGTAGGTGTTTTGAAATTGTTGCTCGGTTTCGCCGGGGAAGCCCACGATAACATCAGTGTGAATGGCAACGTTGGGAATACGGGAACGAATGTTGGCAACCAGTTTACGGTATTGATCGACCGTATAACCACGCTTCATGTTTTCCAACACGACATCATCACCGGCTTGCACAGGTACTTCGATGACCGGCATGAGGTGCGGGAGTTCAGCAACGGTATCTAGAATCTTGTTGGTCATCCAATTGGGATGGCTGGTCAAGAAACGGATGCGTTCGAGTCCGGTGTCCTCGGTGACGCGATGCACCATACGCAGCAAATCGGCCAAGTCGGGACCATCGGGAATATCTTTGCCGTAGCGATCAACAATTTGACCGAGCAAGGTAATCTCACGCACACCTTGAACAGCGAGGCTGCGAACATGGCTGACGATGTCGCCTACGCTGCGACTGCGCTCGGTACCACGCCGACGAGGGATAATGCAGAAAGAACATGCATGTGAACATCCAAGAACGACTGGCACATGGGCGCTGATGAGGTTGTTCTGCTCATGCGTCGGCAACAAAATATCACTGTCTTGCAAGGTATCACGCTGGTTACGCGCGGCTGAGTCGAGTTGAAGGGCTTCGGCTTCAGTCAAGCGACTCAGCAAAAAATCCACCATCGGACCGGGATCACTGGGGGACATGAAGACATCCACATAGGGAAGCCGTTTACGCAAGCGCAACGAGTCTTGTACGCCTACGAGACACCCCATGATGCCAATGATACGATCAGGGTTTTGTTGCTTTAGAACGTTAAATTCACCTAGACGGCTAAACGCCTTGTCTTCGGCAGCTTGACGCACGACGCAGGAATTGACTACGAGTATGTCCGCTTCTTGGGAGGTTGAGGTGGCGCGATGTCCAAGTTTTTCGAGTTCAGAGGCCAGATGTTGGCTATCCGCCGTATTCATCTGACACCCCATACTTTCGAGGTAATACTTCATTAGGCTGTACCGAGTAATATGATTTTGAACAGTTGGTATTGTAACGGAAGGGGTAACTTGCGTCAATGAGAGTAGAAAGTTTTAAGCGACAAGCTACAAGTTCCTATACATGCTCATTTAGCGGTTAGTCTATTTCATTGTCGCGAGAATCTGGCTAATGTGATTGATAACGTAGTATTGCATAGTCACTATACCTTTTCACAGGGAACACGTTCAAGGAAAAAGCCGCGCAAATCACCACGACGAGTCAGCTTTAGTAAAAGCAGGTTATCTTCGAGTGAGACGTAATCGGTTATGTCGGCGCGAAAAGGATCAGCGCTTTGGAGTGTACCTACATGCCAACCATTGACGTAGATTTGTGTACCGATGGGCGCGTGGTCGAGACGGAGATGGATGCTGATGCACTCGTCACCGATGGGTTCTAGGTCAAAGCTATGGCGTAGATTGAGCGTGCCAGAGACAGCAATCAAATCACGCGGGTAATCGATAAGCTGCGGCAAAATACCCCATGATGATTCATCAAGTTCGGACGCGCCGAATGCTGTGTCCATGACTTCAGTGGGGAAATAACGCCAATTGGTTTCAAGCGGGATACGTTTCATGGTAATCAATATCCGAATAAGAATCATTTATTGGAAGTAAAGTCAGACAGGGATAAGTGCCCCTTACCCACCCTCGCTATTGAACAAACCAATCAGCACGTGGTGATGACATTACGCATTGCGTTTGTACACGATAACCTTGCTGAGCATAACATTGGTTTATCGTATGGCTCCGCACACGACGAATAGTCGGGTTTTAGCCGAAACCAACTTTCCCGGTTGGCGCGGGTTGCGCTCGCTTCGATCGATTCAATAGCTACCTGCTTAACCGCTGTCTGAACGTCATCAATGGCTACATGAGATCAATTTGCCAATTGAGTGATTGAATGGCTGAGTCGAGTTCGCGATAACGACGGGCAAGATCGTCCATGCGCTTTTGTATGGTGGCTACAGATACGGTGCTGATGTATTTTATTTCAGCCCGTTGATAACGATAAGCCTGATTGGTAGCAGCAGCGAGTAAGGATTCAAGCAAGCCACGTTCCAAAGAGAGTGTATCACGTTCAGCCAAGGCATCAGTAACCGATTTGCCATCACTAAATGGCGTGGCAGTATTGGTACGGTTAATGCGGCTGACGATATCGGTATATTGCGCCAGCATTTGCGAAACTTCCGCGAGTAATTCCTGCGGGTCTTCAGGCGGTTTTTCACCTTCTGGTGTTTGCGCAGAGCGTACTAAACGTTCACGTAACTGTTGAATACGTTTCATGGTATCCGCACGTAAAATAAGGGCTTCTGCAAGTTTCATAGTTCATCCTTTGCTGAATATGCGCATTATACATGGCATCCTATCAGAAGCGCAGAATCAACAAAAGAGGATGGGCACAAGCCACATCCTCTCTCAACGTCGATTAAAATAATGGGATTAAGTCTCGGAGTGCAGACCGATTCGGTTGCCTTCGGTATCAAGGAAGAAAGCGATAAAACCAAAACCAATGTCGGTGGGAGGCATCAAGACTTTACCACCAGCAGGCTCGATGCGTTCGAGGATTGTTTTCAATTGGTTGTTGGCGTTGAGATAGACAACCGAACCTTTAGCCGAGGGTTCATAGTTTGACGAGAACACAACCGCACCATTAACAGAACCTTCGCCGCCATCCGGGAAGATGCCACTTTTGACATCCATGACAAACTCGGTATGTAGTTGGACATTGAAGACGGTGTTGTAGAAACGAACGGCGCGATCAAAGTCTACGGATGGGATTTCAAACCAGTTGATGGTGTTCTTCATGATATGCTCCTGTTTCGTGAATGTTTTTAGCGATTTGGGGTTGGTTTTGTTTGATTGCTGACCAACATTCATTAGATTAAACGGAGCTTGTGACACCATTATGGCAACAGCAAAAACACGAAAAAGGAATTTGCAAAATTGATGGGAAGTGTATGTTCAAAGCTGCTATTTAGTGGTCAAGGATAGGTTGATAATGCTGGAGGGCCAAGGCGAGTTCGGCGGCGATGCGCTGTTGGAGTGCAGCGGGTTCCAGAACACGGACATTGGCTCCCCATCCAAGCAACCATTGGAGGAGATCGCTTTCTTGACGGACGCGCAAGGTCACGAGCAAACCATCAGGGTGGTTTTCCATGTTTGTGACATAGAAGAAAGAGTCTTCCTGTACCCAGCGAGCCACTGACGGATTAAACAGC
This sequence comes from Aggregatilineales bacterium, assembly GCA_044227005.1. Taxonomy (GTDB): domain Bacteria; phylum Chloroflexota; class Anaerolineae; order Aggregatilineales; family Phototrophicaceae; genus CFX2. The sequence continues at coordinate 1,848,678 of JBGAFZ010000001.1, read as the reverse complement.
ACACGCACAACCATCTCCATATCGGTGAGGGGTTGAGGGCCGAGGCGGAAATTTTCCGGGCGTTTAAAGGTGGTCGTTAAGACTTCAAGATGGTCGATACGATCCAACCGAAAACTGCGGGTGTCATGACGCAAGTGACAATAGGCGGCTAGATACCACGTATTATCCAAATGGATAAGCGCATAAGGATCAACGGTGCGGGTGGTCTTGCTACCGGCAACATCTTGATCGCTGGTGAAGCGGGTATGATAGTCCAAGTGGAGGGATCGGTGCTGGATGATGGCGCGACGAATCTGTTGAAGCAACTCTGGTTTGGCAGCCGATTCCAGCGGATTAACGGAAACAAAACGCATACGGGTTTTTAGGTCATCGACCTCATCTCGAAGGCGTTCGCTCAAGACAGCCCGAATTTTACTGGTGGAAGAACGTGCCGCCGATTGATATTCGGCATCAAAAGTTTGTTGCATGAAATCAGTACCGAGCAGCATGACAATTGACTCATCAGTGGTGAAGCTCAAAGGCGGCAAGAAATAGCCCTCATCAAGGGCGTATCCCTGCCCCGGTGAAGAAATCACGGGTACGCCTGATTCCATGAGTGCCAACATGTCACGGTAGATAGTACGTTTACTGACCTCGAAGGTCTCGGAAAGGTCTTCTGCACGCTGCCAGTGTTTGGCCTGTAGTTCAACAATCAATGCTAGTAAACGATCAGTTCGGTTCATATTGACTCTTTAAAAGCGCGAATACATCCGGCTTTACTACAATTTGCGTAGTCAGTATACATCGGTCACAATAGTTAATGAATAATTTACAGGTATAGGTGAGGATTTATAATGCGGCATACCGTCTTATTTTATAACCCCGTAAGTACATCCAAGGGTAAGCAGCGTCTCCCGCTGTCCTTGTTGGCGGTATCGGCTGTCATCGCGAATGATTACGATGTGGAATTCATCGACGGTAATCTAGTTGATGATCCAGCAACACAGATTATTGAACGGGCACGAGCAACCAAAGCAAAGCTGCTGGCGGTGACCTGTATGCCGGGGCCACAACTGCGCCAAGCCGCGCCCGTCTGTAAACAAGTTAAGGCCGCACTACCGGATTTGATTATTCTGTGGGGCGGATACTTCCCCACACAACATTATGAAGTTGTCCTGAAAAGTGGATATGTCGATTACACGATCGGCGGTCAGGGCGAAGCACCGTTCCGACAATTGGTTGATCGCATCCATCAAGGGGGATCACTCGAAGATATTCCATCATTGGCTTACTACAAGAATGGTGAGGTGCATGAAAATGAGCGTGCGCCAAACGTACCGATGGATAATCTACCGTGGTTCCCATACGATCGGATTGATGTCAGCCGTTATGTAGGGCGTAGTTATCTTGGAACGCGGGTACTCAACCACAACACGAGTTTCGGATGTCCATTCGCGTGTAACTTCTGCGCGGTTGTGGCACTGGCGAATCGGCGCTGGTTGCCAGAAAGTGCTGAACGTGTAGCGAATATCGTGACGCATATGCACGATAAGTGGAAGATCAACGGGCTTGAATTTCACGATATGGACTTCTTTGTGCGGGAAGATCGCACGGCAGAGTTTTCGGAGCGGATCACCGGCAAAGATATTAATTGGTGGGGGTTGGGACGGGTCGATACGCTGATGAGTTACAGCGATGATACATGGGCAAAAATGAAACGCAGCGGTGCGAAGATGATTTTTATGGGTGCGGAAAGCGGTGATGACGAAACGCTGAAGCGCATGAATAAGGGTGGTAAATCAGGCACGGCGATGACATTGGCTTTAGTCGAGCGAATGAAACATTATGGCATCGTGCCGGAGTTGTCGTTCGTGATGGGTAATCCACCGGAACCACGCGCCGATATTGAGTCGACTATCCAGTTCATCCGCAAGATTAAGCAAATCAATCCGGCGACCGAGTTGGTGCTGTATATCTATACGCCAGTGCCGCAAGAAGGCAGTATTCTTCTGGATGAGGCGACCAAGTTAGGCTTCCGGTTCCCAACTACACTGGATGAATGGGCGAGTCCGGAATGGGCAAAGTTCTCGATGCGGCGCGACCCCAGTACACCGTGGTTCAAAGACAGTACGCGGCGGCGTGTGCGGAACTTCGAATCGGTCATCAATGCGTATTATCCAACAGTGACTGATATGCGTTTACAGGGTCAATGGCGGCAAGCATTACGGGCGTTGAGCGGTTGGCGCTACAAGATGGAATACTACGAATGGCCATATGAACTCAAAGCCCTGCAACGAATTATCCATTACCGACGACCGGAAACAACAGGTTTTTAGGCAGCGGGTTTAGGGTTAAAAGGAGCAAATTAAACGGATTGGCGGGATGACTTGAGTTATCTTTCCGATCCGGTTTATTTTTCTCTATTCAGACACATGGTCATTGTCATTTCGCAATGATGAGTTGAACTTTAATCAACGGTGAGGCAGCCAATTGCAGGCGATATAGGGCTGTGCTATACTTTTGTCATTAATTGTTCAATTCCTCACAATAAACCATCCGCAGAGGTTTTTGGTAATGAAATATGCATATCGTCTTGCCCTACCCTTATTCGGCTTACTGCTAGGTGCTTGTGGCACTGTGGCGACTCCTGTTTGGTCAGAACAGGCGAAGGGAACCGAAGCCGCGCTACTCGCGACCGCAGAACAGATGACCGCAAACGCGCCGACGGCAACCGCCACATTGGTTCCGACAGAAGTACCGACTAATGCACCCGAAGCAACCGCTGTCTCTCCAACAGCAACTGAAGTGCCAACCGATGTTCCGACTGCAACCGTCGAAGCACCCACCGCAGCACCGCAACAAGCTAGTGCAGGTGTTAGTGGTGATCCCGAAAAGGGTAAGGAATACTTCAATACAGTTCGTTCCGAAGTTAATTTCGCTTGTGCGACCTGCCATCATTTTGACAGCGAAACCCAACTCATCGGGCCGGGCTTGCTGAATATCAGCACTCGCGCTGAAACACGCGTCGCAGGAGAATCGGCTTATGAGTACATTCATAATTCAATTGTGAATCCGGGTGCTTATGTCGTCGAAGGTTATCCAGACGGATTGATGCCGCGAACCTACAAGGATGTTTGGACGGAAGAACAACTGAACGACATCATTGCTTATTTGTTCACGCTCAAGGGCTAGAAGCGAACGCTTCGCACAACAGAAAAGATTGGAATAGCACAGGCAAAACAACCTGTGCTATTTTATTGGACGGGGCTAGAGCGTGTTGCGCTTGATGCGAACTGTTTCGCCTTCAAGGTCAAATTCGCGCGGTAGTTGTGGCAATTCATAACTGACAGATGAGGTTATGGGCAAGGCGAAGTAAACCGCAGTACCAATAGCAGGCTTACTCTTGATTTGGAGCAAACCGCCGTGGGCTTCGATCACTTGCTTCGCGACATATAAGCCCTGACCACTGCCGGGAACATGCAGAACTTCACCGGAAGGGGTTCGAGGCGTACCCCGATAGAAACGGGTGGTGAGGTGTGGTATTTCTTCACGGGTAATGCCTACGCCATTATCACGGACACGCATGAGGGCACGACCATCGGACTCGCCGTTGATTTCGAGCGTGAGTTTGCCACCGGGAAGTGTGTACTTGATGGCATTGTCCACCAGATTACCGATTGCCCAACGTAGACGGCGTTCATCACCTAAGATAAATAAGCCGCGTTTTTCGATGAGGATTTCAAGGGAAAGATTGGCAGCAGACGCGATCTGTCGCCATTCGTTAGCGATGACCCACACGAGGGTGTCGAGGTAGATGGGGTGCTGTGACTCGTGCATTTGCGGCACATCGGGCATGGTGATTTCGCGCATCTCATAAATGAGTTTCTGGAGTGCGCCCGAATGCCGCGAGAGGTCATAGGCCACTTCATTCATTAGGGATGGCAATGATCCGGTATTTGATGCTGGTTGCATCGCCATTTGAACCTCGTCGGAGAGGCGCTTGAGCATGGCATCTTGCACCTGTTCACGGCGTACCTCGCGGGTGATATCTCGCAATACTACAAGCGTCCCTACGCGTTCTTCAGAGAGATTGAGTAGTGCTGCGGCCTGCGCAGTGATCATATGTCCATCAAATTCAAGTAAGCGCGGATCACCGAGGGTATAGATACCGGGGGCAAGCACCTGTTTGTGTGATTTGGTAGCTGATGCAAAGTCACGCAGCCCCAATTTGTCCTGCGGTTGAGTGCCAAGCAGGATGCGGGCTTGTTCATTCATGACGATGATCTCGCCCTGCTGGTCATGAACGACAATCCCATCCGGCATCGACTCAAGAACAGACATCAGGTATTCGGTCTCGCGACGTTGGCGACGCAATGAAGCACGTAAGGCGTCATGGCGTTCTTGGACATAATTGGCATATTGGTCCAGCGCGTGACCAGCAGAAGCAATTTCGTTGGTGGGCTGCATACCCGTACGCACGAGCGGGTTACCAGCGGTCAAGGCTTGGGCGGACGCAGTCACATGAACAGCGGGGCGTATTACCTGTGAATAAAGCGCGATGAATAAGGCGATGACAGCAGCGCCTGCAACCGCCGCTAATGTTAATCCGCCAAGTTGCTGGCCGGTACGGGTAATGGCAGGAACTGTATCCGGCAACAGGACGGCGATCACACCTAACGTTTGTGCACCAAACTGGAAGGGTTCATAAGCTGCTTGATAAGACTGACTCTTCAATTGAAGCGGGAGGAGAGTTAATTGGTTAGGGGTCGCAATAATTTGTTGGAAAGTATCAGGCGACAGTGCCAAGGCAGACGAGACAGCATCCACAGGACGGGCAGTCGTTTGTAAAAGTGCCGCATCTGACCCATACAAGGCGAGATCGGCAATACCATCAGCTTTGAGATCCGCGAGAAGATTATCCAATGAACGCCCTACCAAGACGATCCCGATGCGCTGATCGGCACTCATTATGGGTACGGCTGTATATAAGAGTAAGCCATTGGGAGTCCGCAACAAACCGGTTGCTCCGGTGATTTTTTCATCTAGTACGGCGCGAACGACCGATTGGACATGGAGATCCGTTGCGGTGCTGACGGTGTACGAAACGGTTGCCTGCTGTTCGACACGCAAGACACCCGCAAGCTCAATCCCCTGCATATCGGTCACGACGACACTATCGAGGTTTGCGAGCCGCGCAGACGCTTCAAGAATGGGCTGGAGATCAGTTGCGGCGCGATTGGTTAGGGCTTCAGAAACACCCCGCGTAAATGCGACCCGTTGTGCCTCCATAAACGATTGCTCGTATAAGTCGTTGGCATGAGTGCGGAGCGAATCGCCAATCTGGGTCAGCATATTGGTTTGGGGGGTGACTGCTGCTCGAGTCAGGCTTATTCCGAGGGTGTAGGCACCTGCCATAACCGCAAGCATAAGTGCAATGAATATGGGCAACAGAAGCCGCCAGCGCACCGAAATATAACGCGGCTGAGGTGAGCCAACCGTCATAAAAACTCCTAACCATGCGGGTAAAGATTTACACTGCTCATTATATGCCTCTTGGGCAATTAGGGTATCGGAAATAAGTCGGGGGGACTAGCATGAACGAAACCCTCTATTTGAAAAAGTCAAAGGATCGACAGTCACATCATTGATGCGTGTTTCGTAATGGACGTGGGGGCCGCTGCTGTGGCCGGTGCTACCGCTAAAGGCAATCACAGCACCTTTGTTGACGAACTCACCTTTTTTGACATTAAAAGAGGAGTTGTGAGCATAGTAGGTAATGAAGTGATCGCTGTGAACAATGACCAAGTTACCATACCCGTAAATGTTCCATTCGGCTGAGTCGATATAGCCACTGTGAGTCGCTCTAACGGGTGTACCGGGTGGAACAGCAAGATCAACCCCGTTATGACCGATGAAATAACGCTGCGTGAGCAACCCAGCAACCGGTAGTCCGGAGGGGGCGCACTCGGTGCCGGGGGCAACCGTTACATAAACTGTCGGGGTGGCTGTTATGGAAACTTCAGTGGGTGCATTGACCGTAGCGGCAAAGGCCAATACAGTCGCAACCAATTCGTTGGTGGGTGTCGGCGTGGGCGGGATTTCGCGCGTTGGTAAGGGTGTACGGGTGGGAAAAGGTGTTTGGGTCGGCTGAAAAACCGGAATAAGGGTCGTGGTGGGAATGGGTGTAGCCGTAACTGTTGGTGTGGGCGTGGACGTCATGATTTCATACTGTGTATTGCCGGTTTGGGGTAAATAAGCACCTACCGGCGGAATACCGTTCTCGGAAATCTGAAGTTGAGCAACACCACCCGATGCTTGTTCGTACTGAAGATAGGCAATGATGGCAGGATCAAGCGGTTCTAGAGGTGCAATCGGCGTCCAATCCACAGTGACCTGCGTAGGAAATGGGGATAGCGAGACGGTCTGCTGACTCTCTCGCTGACTACCCAACCGTATGGCCGCATAGCCTAAAATCAGAATGACGCCCAACGCGGTCGTCAGAAGCAACCAATGGGCAATCCGGTGAAAATTTGTATCTGAACGCATATGGTGGATTGTACAGCAAGTCGGCGTAATGTGCGGGAGGGTAATTGTTAAAGGAATGTAGCGAGCGTTTACACCCTGTTAGCATGTTCTTAGTACAAGGTGAATGTTATTGTGTCAAAGTAATTATCAAAGGCAGACTATCTTTGAAGGATTGACGCATGACAATGGCTCATGAATGGACAGGGCGCGCAGACATTCATATGCACACCAACGCAAGTGATGGCATCCCGACCGCGAAACAAGTGTTGGACAGCATCGCGAAACGAGGGCATTTAGATGTTATCGCGATTACCGACCATGACGTACTGGATTCAAGTTTATGGGCTTACGAACAACGGTCGCGATACGCTTTTGACATTATTCCGGGAGTTGAGGTCACCGCTCGTGGAGGACATGTGTTAGGCTTGTGGGTTACAAAAGCAATCCCGCAACAACTTTCGATCCCTGAAACTGTCGCGGCAATCCATGAACAAGGTGGCGTGGCAATCCTCGCGCATCCCGGTGAGTTTCTGATCAACGGGGATCAGGTTGTGCGTTACCTACGCAACCCTCAAGTGTTATTAGATTGGAATCTCGATGCGATTGAAGTATTCAACGCAGGCACGATGACACCCGGTAACAATATGCTGGCGAGGCGGATTACACGCGAGCTACAGATCCCGTTAGTTGGTAACAGCGATGCCCATACACTGAATGCAATAGGACGCGGCATGACGCGTTTCAAGGGATGTAGTGCAACAGACTTCCGCAAAGCAATCGCACAGTACGAAATCGCTGTTGAAGGCACACGATGGCAAATAACCGATTACTTAAAGCTCTCAGTCAATTCAATCCCGATCAAGCGGAACAAATCTATGGTTCCGAATTCGCTTTCGACTTACCCCACCGCTTAGGTGGATCAAGCCCGATTAAACGGGTAGCGATATTCGCAGAATCATTTTTACCGAAAGTGGATGGGGTTTCAAAAACAGCTTATTTAACAACTCGATACTTACAAGAGACGGGACGCGAGGTACTGGTATTCGCTCCCGACATCGCGCCTACACATATTGGTCGATCAAAAGTGGTGCCGATGCCAAGCATCGGGGTACGGATTGCGCCGGAGACGCGCATCGCGCTGCCAAATCTGATGATCAACCAGCATCTGGATGCCTTTCAGCCAGACTTAATCCAGTTGTTCAGCCCAGCGTTACTCTCAGTAAGTGGAATGTTGGCAGGACGACGGCGGCGTATTCCGGTCATCGCCAATTATCAAACTGACATCCCCGCTTACGCGGATCATTATGGATTGTCGCTTTTCTCACGCCCCAGCCGTAACTGGCTCCGTTATATTCATAATGGCTGCCACTTAACGCTGGTTCCTTCTAGCTATACGTTAGGACAATTACATCAGTGGGGTTACAAACGACTGCGCCGTTGGGGGCGTGGGGTTAATACGACCCGATTTGGTCCACAGCATCGCAATGAGGATTGGCGCATACGACTATTGAACGGACGTGATCCTGAATCGTTAATTGTGATATACGTGGGACGCCTAGCAAACGAGAAACGGATTGACTTGTTGTTGGAAGTCGCACGTACGCCGGGTGTAGCACTAACGATCATCGGGGATGGGGCGCTACGAAGCGAAATGGAGATGCTTTTCAGTGGAACAGGGACGCACTTCATGGGGTATCTGTTCGGGGAGGAGCTCGCACAGGCTTATGCCAGCGCTGACGTATTCGTGTTCCCGAGTCCATCAGAAACATTTGGTCAAGTGGTGCAAGAGGCTATGGCATCCGGACTTCCGGCGATCGTGATCAATCAGGGTGGCGTGGTTGATCTGGTACGTAACGGCGAAACAGGGTACATTTGTGAAGCAAATGCGGCAGCCTTCGCAGCGGCGGTGCGTCAACTCCGAGATAATCCGCGCTTGAGAGCGACAATGGCACATGAGGCGCGGTGTTATGCAGAAGCGCATCCGTGGAGCGCAATTATGGCGCAGCTTGAAGGATATTACGGAGAAGCATTGCGTATGAGTCAACGGGCGGAACGGGTACAACGCAACACACGATATGTGCTGCCGATCAAGATTTAACTATAAAAAGTAAGAAGTCATTATGAGTGAAAACAGAAAAACACTGGCATTAGTGGCACATGATGGCAAAAAAGCGGATATGGTCGCTTTTGCGCTTTCAAATAAAGATGTGCTGCAAAAATACGACTTGGTGGCGACAAAGACCACCGGACAATTGTTACGAGATAAATGTGGGCTAGAAGTGCGACAAATGCTTTCGGGGCCGTTGGGTGGTGATGCTCAGATCGCGGGACAAGTGGCAGAAGGCAAGATTGAAGCGGTTTTCTTCTTTGTCGATCCACTGACTGCGAACCCACATGATCCAGATATTCAAGGTTTGCTACGCATTTGTAACGTGCATAACGTTCCATTGGCTACAAATGCCGGAACTGCCAAGTACATCATTTCGACGCAAGCGCTGTAATCGAGTATCTTGAATAGAATAACAAAGGGCGAGTCATGAAGCTCGCCCTCTGTAAAATCCTGAAACAGCTAGACAACGACTGATATCTAGGCTTTCAGCAGGGACAGGTTGAAGGTCTGAATAGCCTCTTGCAACATATCCGTTCCGGTAACAGATGTATTGGGTGACGTTACCACCGCTAAATCAAGTGGTAAGCGATCATTCATATCCCGTCCGCTGGCTTCCTGCGCCAATGATAAAGCCGTAGCAGCACAAGCAATCGCATAGCGCGGTTGACGACCATCAAGATGATTGTCGGTAAAGGTGTAGCTGTTATACATACGCTGGGTCAGCCGTTGAGCCTGAAACGCAGTCTTCAACTGCTGCACTTGCTTGTCTTTGATTTTGGGCAAGTGTTCCTTAATGAAATCGTCAGGTGATTGTCCGGCAAAAATAGCTGGCAGATATTCATCACGCAAGACATAAGGATCAACGCCAAAGGGTGTTACAAGGTCTTCGTAGACCCGATCAAGATCACTGGCGGCATTATCTAGAGCACGACGAAGCGCACCTTTCCATGTGGTGTCATTACCACCTTCGGTTGATCCCATGAACCACTGGCTGAGGCCGGGTTGATCGCCCCAACTGCTGCGTTCAACGATTTGAACTGTGTGAATAGGCTTTGTATTAAGGAATACCTGATCAAGCGTCGTTAATTCATAACCAACTTTACGGGCTTCATGTTGTACAAGCCAATAAAGGAATTGTTCCTCACCTGCAAAATGATGACCGAACGTTTCACCGGCAGTTGCCAACAAGAGTAACGATTCGACACCTTTGCGAGCGGGGCCGAGTGCATTATGCGCCCAATGCCCTGCTCCGCCGAGATTGTGGACTTTGAACGAGAGTTCAGCAGATAAGGGATCATGCCGCGCAAAAACCACAATGCTCTTGCCATTGGGAAGCTCAACTCGATAAGGGCCAGCTCCACCGCCGGGAGGCAGACCGATAATCTGTTTACTCGTGAGGAGAGTGTAGCCAACGCCTGCGTCGACCAAGAACTGGAGCGATTCGCTATCCACAGCCATTTCAGGTAACCAGAAACCCAAAGGCTTGCGACCAAAGTGGCGTTCAAAAGCAGCAATCCCCCACATGATTTGGGTGCGTTTGTCCCGCTTGCGCGAGAGCGGCAATATGACATGATTATGCGCTGTCGCCAAGGCATTTCCCGCTGGAGGATGAGCAGCTACTGACTGTTTATCGCCATCAACAATCTTCCTGTAGGTTTCGGGGGCGTCTTGCTCGAACCACTTCATCAGGCCTTCGCTAACGCTAAAACTCATGTGATTAAAGTTTCCAGCCTCAGCATTTGGGAAATAGGAAGTCGCATTGATGCGCTCATTCCAATTCTTGTAGGGAGCAGCATCGGCTTCTTCGCCAATTTCATAGGTCAGGGGATTTCCACGTGGAGGTTGGCTAAAGTGGCCATATACCACCAGCGCGGTACGTTCGATTTTCGACACAATATAACTCCTCAATAACCATCTGATGAGCAGCTAACCTAGAGCGATACAACAACGCTACACATCAGCCATTCTTATTAATAAAATTAATCTCTGCTGCCCTGTTAATAAAACACGACAGCAGAGCCTTCGCAATTTTTAGACGTTACTTTTTCTTGTAGCCAATTTGTGTATTGTTTGGCACTGACTTATTGGCGTATGAGGAGAAATCTTCTAAACGCAAATCGGTACCGAGAATACAACTGTGTCCTACGCTATAGCCTGCCGGAATATGGGTATTCTTGCCAACGCAGGTGATACCCAGTTCACCCATATCTTGAATCTTACCGACATGGGCGTTATGCCCAACGACAACAATCTTATCAAGAATACACCGTTCAACTACCGCACCGGCTTCGATGTAGGTATCCGTCAAAACAATGGATTCGCGTACGACAGCGTTGGGGCCGACGTAAACACCGGGTGAGAGGATAGAATTCTCGACAATAGCGCCTTCGGAAATAACCGAACCATCGGTAATGAGACTGTTCTTGACGATAGCACCGGTTTGAATATGAACGGGCGGACGCTCTTCGCTGAGGGTATGGATAACCCATGTGCGATCATTCAAATTGAGCGACGGAGGTGAGCCGATCAAATCCATATGGGCTTCCCAATAGGCGTCGATGGTTCCGACGTCGATCCAGTAACCACCATACGGGTAGGCGTAGACGCGCATATTCTCGATGACCATGCGAGGGATGATGTCTTTACCAAAGTCGTGGCTCGACCCCTTACGTTTTTGATCTTCCGCGAGTAATTGCTCCAGCACCGAGTAACTAAAAATATAGACACCCATACTGGCGAGATTAGATGGTGGATTGGCAGGCTTTTCCACAAACTCGCGGACACGGTAATCATCATCTACATCGAGAATACCGTAGCGGCTGGCTTCGTCCATGGGGACGCGGATGGTACAGATGGTGGCATCCGCTTTTTTCTCACGATGAAATTGCAGCAAGACATCGTAATCCATCTCGTAGATGTGATCGCCGGATAGGATTAAGACGTAATCGGGGCGGCCACGTCGAACAAAGCTGATGTTTTGCGCCACCGCATCAGCCGTACCTGCATACCAATCGGTGTCATTACGGCCTTTATAGGGCTGAAGTGTTTGCACACCACCCGTGAACGAGCGATCCAAATCCCACGGGCGACCACGACCAATATGATCATTCAAACTATGCGGACGATATTGCGTGAGAACGAGGACATCAAAAATGTTCGAGTTGACACAATTACTTAAAGTAAAGTCAATAATTCGATATTTTCCTGCAAACGGGACGGCGGGCTTGGCACGCTTAGCCGTCAATGTATACAAACGTGTTCCTTCTCCACCAGCAAGGATTACGGCTTTGATCTTCACGATGGCAACAACCTCCTACGATTAGTGATAGCGTTACGATATAAGTCGATGTACTTCTGTGCGCTGTTTTCCCAGCTCAAATCGGTTTGCATTCCACGGCGCTGCATCCGCCGCCACGCATCTTTTTTATTATGGAACGTATCAAGTGCCCAGTATAACGTTCCAAGAACAGCTTCGGGAGTTTCCCAGTTAAAGACAAAACCCACACCTTGATCGGCGGAACCATTGTCATAATTCTGCACGGTATCTGCCAAGCCGCCTGTTTCACGCACAAGCGGAAGCGCCCCATAGCGCATAGCGATCATTTGACCGATACCACAGGGTTCAAAATGGCTAGGCATGAGGAAGACATCACAACCTGCATAAATGCGCTGGGCAACCGCAGCATTATAGCCTGAGAAAATCTTGACTTTGTGCGGGAAGTCCTTGCCCAATCGCCAGAATTGATAATCTAGTTCAGGTTCACCCGCACCCAAGAGGATGAACTGCACATCCGCATTCTCAAGCATATTTCGGAGCGCAGGTAGAGCCAGATCAAACCCTTTTTGGGCAACAAGTCGGCTGACCACCCCAATTACCATAACATCATCACGGGTTTCGAGACCAGAATCGAGTTGTAGTTGACGTTTATTGGCAGGACGTTTTTCGACAAAGTTATCAGCGTTAAAGTTGGATGCCAACAGCTTATCGGTTTCCGGATTCCAGAGATCCATATCAAGACCGTTGAGAATGCCCACCATGTCATTGCCACGCGTACGAACCAGATCATCAAGACCATATCCCATATATGGATACTGGATTTCCACGGCATAACGCGGGCTTACGGTCGAGACTTTATCCGAGTAGGCAATTGCCATCGCTAAGAGGTTGTCGCCGAGGCCGCGCCACAATAAATCACGATGGTTACGACCGGGAATACCCAATTGCCACATCCACCCACCGACATGCTCGCCTTGATAAGCCATGTTGTGAATGCTGAGGATGGAGGCAACCCGTCCCCAATTGGGATCGGTCTTAGTAACCTCTAGCAAGAACGGTATGAGGCCGGTATGCCAATCATTGATATGGAACACATCAGGGAACCAGCCTTCACGCTTACTGAGTTCCCAAGCCACCGCCATCACAACCTGATTGAAGAAAATAAAACGGGGGACATCCCAACCCCACTCGGAGTAAACCGCGCTCTCTGTACCGAAAAACGGCCATCCCTGCACCAAATATACAGGCACACCGTCTTGGACAGCCTTATAAACATGCACATCGGTAATGCCAGTTGTACGCGGGAATTCGAAGTGGAAAGCTGGAACAATGTGAAACTTGTCGTCGTTGATAAAGCCATAATGCGGAATGATTACACGCGCATCCACCCCCAGTTTGCGTAAGGCGACGGGGAGAGATCCCACGACATCGGCCATACCGCCCACTTTGGCAAATGGAGCCGCTTCGGCACTGACAAACAAGACATTCATGTTCAAAAGAATTTCTCCAGTTTAGGATGAATTCGGTCAGTAGACGCATTAGCGTCCACATCACACACCCACACTTTTAGGATTTCACTGCTGCAAAACAACGGTATTCAATATCCGGAAAGAGTTTGTCGCGTTCAAAATAACTCTCGGCTAAGGCTCGATCCGGCAACTCACTGGCTAGACTATCAGCTAAACGGCTAAAGCGTTCAAGGTGCTGGTTAAAACGCTGTATGGCGTATTCACGCGCCTGTCCGGTAGTCACCAAGAATGGCCAATCCGAACTTTGCAGTAACAACAATTCACGGGCAACTTGGTTCAAAACAATGCGCTGATCATCAGACGGATTGGGGAAACGAGCGGCCAACTTTTCCATACGCCGTTCAGCATCATGAATGGGTGCCCACATCCAATGCGTTTCAATGTTGTCCCATGTGAAATGGGTGCCATTGCTGCCCCATGAACTTTCGGGAATGTGCAGTACCTCTTTGGGCGGATGCCGCTCGATAAATTCACTGGCAGTTGTGAGTTCAATATCGCGGATCGAGGCTAAATGGCGCAAAACCTGCCCTAACCACTTGACCCCTTCAAACCACCAATGCCCGAAAAGTTCAGTGTCGTAGTTCGAGGCGATAAATCCAAATTCACCAGTTTGGCTGTTGTACTCGCGGAGGAGATCGCCGACCAGATGCGCAAAATGCTCGGCATGTTGTTCGATCTTATAAGAAGCCCAATCGGGATGATAGTAGTCTTTGCTGCCCAAATCTGTCTTTACACCAGTGACGCGCCAATACTGCATGCCGCTGGTTCCAGCCTTCTTGTGGAACTCGCGATAATCAAAGTCACCTGGGTAGCCACCATCAGCGCTCCACACTTGCATACCGGTTTGATTGTTACGCCCGATGACGGCAACACCTGAATGTTCTTGTGCATCTACACCCGAAACTGTGTCGCTCACAAAATAGGGTTTGTAGATACTCGCCGGACGTTCCGGTATTTGCAGATCAGGGCTGGCAGGGATCACGTAGCGGCGCTTGATATACCCATACGGGCCGATTACTTCACCAGCAGCGACACCTACGGGCTGACCACCTGTAATGGTATGAGTTTCACTGAAAAATAAGCGAATACCCTCTTGTTGCAGGAATGTTTCGAGCCCCGCACGGGTACGACCGTCTTCAGTAATATAGGCAGGACGATACGCACATTCCGGCAACCACATGGCTTTGGGTTTGCGTCCGAATAGGCGCTCGTAACTTTGAATGCCTACTTTGAGCTGGGCGACGATAGAACTATCACGGGAGAGCAGTGGTAAATAAGCATGGGTGGCCGCCGAGGTGATTATCTCGATCAGACCTTCATCCTGCAGGCGACGAAATGCGCCGATGATATCCCGATTAAAGCGCTGACGAAACGCTGTTTTTACGGCTTCAAAGTTCTTCTGGTAATACTTCGCTAAATTAACAATGGTCGGGTCGGCGGTCTTAGGTGAAGCATAGTAGATTTGATCGCTCGCGGTCGCCGCAATTTTGTCATCCAGAAATTGGTCAAGATGGTCGAGAACATCTGGATCGGCCAATTGCTCGGCTAATACCGGAGTGATGCCGAGGGTCAGTCTAAAATAAACACCTTGTTCTTTAAGGTCATAGAGGGTTTGTAATAAAGGAATATATGTTTCGGTAGCGGCCTCATGAATCCATTCTTCACCATGCGGCCAGCGCCCTGCCAAACGCGCGTACGGAAGATGACTATGCAGGACAAAGGTAAATGCACCTAAAGGTGGCACGTATTAATCTCCAGATCTATGAAGGTACTCTTCTTAAACCTGAATTGTAACGATAAGGCGAGGGATGGGCAAATGAACTTTGGGTGATTAGTCCATGACATTTGGTGATTGACGAGACAAAAAAGGACATGCCTTAACATGTCCTTTAAATAATCTTCGCTTCAAAACAGATCAACTAGACGATTGCATCGGTAATACCATCGTGAATACGCTCCCCTGCCCGACTTCACTTTGAACGGACAGATAACCACCATGGGATTCGGCAACCGTTTTGGCTACGAATAATCCTTGCCCGAGGCCGCGCGGATCAAGTAGTTTGCCACTGCGGGTGCGTGGTTCACCACGATAAAAGCGTTCGAAAATGTGGGGAAGATCACGCTTTGAAATACCAACGCCTGTATCAACCACTTGAACGGCAACTTGATTTTCGCCGCTCAAGCCAACAATGATGATGATGTGGCCTTTGGGTTCGGTATAGCGAATGCTATTTTGGAGGAGATGCCCTAAAGCCCAACGTAAGCGCTGATCGTCACCTACAAGATGAATCTGATCAATATCTTTTATCATTATCTTGACATCGAGCTTAGCCTTCTTGACTTCGGGCTTCATGCCGCGTTCAACCTGCCACACAAGGTCTTCGATATTCAAAGGATCACGGCGGACGGAGAAAGCCGTCGCACTCATCTCACCGATGTCGAGAAGTTCGACAATCATGCGGTCAAGAATGTCAACATTGCGGCTGAGAGTTTCTAAGAATTTGCGATTCGGTGGTTTATCCTGTGGTTGCCCCATGATGACATCGCTCATGCCTTTGATGACCGCCATCGGTGTCCGCAATTCATGGGAAATCGCCGTCACAAAGCTGTCTTTCAGACGATCAGCAAGGGCATCACGAGTGACATCTCGTAGCACCATCATGGTACCAATGCGTTTGCCCTGACTGTCGGCAACAGCGGCAACCTGCGCACCGATGATCATGTTGTTGACTTGAATGCGAGCCGGTTCACCGAGAGGTGCTAATTCGGATTCAAGACGTACCACATCACGGAAGGCATTGAACAATGTACCGAGTTCGCTCGTCCAAAAGTCTTTGCGACTACCGATTAACTTTCGGGCAGCGGCATTCTCGATTAGCACTCGACCTTCGGTATCTTGAACAATAATCCCTTCATCAAGAGCCTGAATGATGGCATTCAGACGCTCGATTTCGACATCACGTTGCTTAATGGCGGACAGCGGTTCATCGTTGGGTGAAATCGGAGTCTCAGGATTATTGGACGGGGAACCTGAACTCCGCCGCAATCCCTGATACAAACGTCCGAATAATTGAGAAGTTGCACTTCCCAAGTGATCTACGCGACGTATTACGCCACTGAGTTCTTGTGGATCATTGTTGCTCATTGTTGATTAACCGACCCCGTGTTGACTTAGGCGCTTGTTGGCGATAATTTGGTTCAAAGTTGTTTGTAGTTCGTCAAATGCAGGAAGTGGTTTACTGATAATCGCATCTACACCATCAGCCGTTTGGTATTGCATCCGTTCACTGTCATTCAACGAGTAGGCTGTCATGAGTACAATGGGCAAATGTTGAAAAGCGGGTATGGTTCGCATTCGGTTGGCAACTTCATTGCCCTTTTTACCGGGCATCCGAATATCCATTAACACAAACTCAGGCAACTTTCCGGTGAAACTACCGGACTCGATTTTATCGAGCCAATCCCATGCTTTTTGACCACTTTCAAAGGTTAGGGGTTGATGCCCCCAAACTTGAACAACCATTGAGAGTAGATTTAGAATATCTGTTTCATCTTCCGCTATCAGCCAAATCAAGACAAACCTCGTCTCAAACCATCATATTAAGCGTATTATTCTCACAGTATACTCACGATAACCAATTCGTGCTTAAAGAAAATCTCAATTTTGTATAAGTCAGCTAACGGAAATATATGTATAATCTAAACAGGTAACCTGTTCCGTCCCTTCCTAAAAGGAGCTTACTTTGTCTACATGGATGGTTGTTGAGGATGAGCCCGATATTTACGAAGTGCTTTTAGCCATGTTCGAAATGTGGGGTATAGAAGGTGTTGCGTTCGTTGATGGCGAAGAAGCAGTTTCATGGATTGATGATGTAGATGAGGGACGATTCAAGGGTGAGCTGCCAGAGTTAGCATTGCTCGATATTCGGCTACCGGGAAACATTAACGGTGATGAGGTTGCGGTCAGACTCCGAAAAAGTCCCATTTTAGGCCAAGTTGCAATTGTTTTTGCGACTGCATACCGACTCAGTACCGAAGAATATGAAGCAATCATGAAGAAGACTGATGCGGATAAGCTGATGTATAAGCCACTACCGCGTTTTAATGAATTGCAGAAGGTGCTGGAAGAAGTCTTAACTCTGCGTCGAGCAAAAATTTCGGCGCAAAAGCGTCACTAAGGTAAATTCCGGCTCATGGAAAATATTGCTCCTGTGCGCGCCCTCAACCGGCGTTCAACACAATTATTACAAATGGGATTTATTGTTTTGGCAATCGGTGTCCTGCTAGCTGTAGTTGGTGCACTGCTGACCACAATATTACTCATTCCGCGTATTCATCCCTTGTTCTGGCTATACAACCTAGCGGGAAATGGTTTCCTGTTAGTTGGTTTCATTGTCATTTTGGTGGCGATTGGTATTGGTATTCGAGCACTGACACGACGCAAAGAGAATGATTTGGCGTTGATGACCGGTGATTTGCTCAACCAAAGTACATATTTTGATGGTCGGTATACATTTATACGGAATATTAACCGATCAGGGTTGGGCTATATTGATGCGGTGCTCTTAGGGCCGGCTGGTGCGCTGGTGTTTCGCATTTTGAACCATAGCGGAAATTATGCGAATGAGGGCGCTAATTGGCTTAAACAAAACAAACAGGGTGAATGGCTGCCCTTCTCGACTAATCCCACAAAAGAAGCGGTTGATGATATTCAACATTTGCGCGATTATCTAACCCGAAATCGTCTCGAGACTGTACCGGTATTTGGAATTATCGTCTTTACAGCCGGGCCGGGTGCGGTACAAATCGCTGAAAAAAATCCGGTTGTCCCGATTAGCCATCTACACTCACTGGTTCAAAACCTCGGTGGACAATTCCTCGCCAAACCTGACCGTATAACACAGGAGACTGTAACGGCAACGCGCCGTCTGCTCCTTGAATAGGACAAACGCCATGCCGACTGAACTTCTGTTAGCCCCAATAGGCGCAGGCAAAACCGAATACGCTCTTCAGCAACTTCAGCAAGCAGTTGAGGGCAATGCACTTGCGCCGATCTGGGTACTCTTGCCGGGTAGGAGGCAAGAAGACGCACTTCGACAACGTTTGGTTGAGAGTTCTCCTGACCGACGCGTTTACTTCAACATCACCTTTTTCAACTTTTACACATTGTATGCACGTTTACTCGACATGGTCGGCAAACCACAGCGGGAACTGGATCAGACTGCGCGACTGCGACTCATTCGTGGTTTATTAAGTGATATGCAGCAAGAAAATGCGTTGACTGTTTTCCAGCGCATCGCGGATAAACCGGGGTTTGGGACAGTGATTGCAGACTTCATCTATGAGTTGAAACAGAATGTAGTCTATCCCGATACATTTGAGAAAATCGCCCAACATGGCAGTGCCAAAGATCGCGATTTGGCACAGATTTATAATCGCTACCAAAATGTCCTTCGCACTAACAACTTGATTGACCGTGAGGGTGAAGGTTGGTTAGCGTTGGACGAGGTCAAGGCCAAAGCAGACATTGCACAAAACATCAGTCTGTTACTGGTTGACGGATTCGACCAATTCAATCCCCTGCAAACGCAACTCCTAGCCCTGCTGGCAAACCGCGTCCAGAAGACCATCATTACGCTGCCATTTGTCCAACATCGCGAGAATACTATTGGGCGACGTTTCACAGAAGCGCGACAAAGCTTAGTGAATGTTTTTGAAACTACAAAACAAAGTTTAGTTTTACAAGAATTGCCGGCTTTACCGAGTAACGTGCGGCACGATGGACTTAGTCATCTACTACAGCATTGTTTCATACCCGGCTCACCAACCATCGATTCTCAAGGGTGTGTGACCTTATTGGAAGCCCCTACCCCACAAATTGAAGCGTTTGGCATCATGCGCCAAGTCAAACGACTGTTGTTGAATGGCTGCGCCGCAGAACAAATACTGATTGCGGTGCGTGATTGGGAGCTTTATTCGTCTTATTTTACGAACGCTGCCCAACAATATGGTATTCCGGTTGTCATGCATTATGGTGATCCATTGGCGAACAATCCGGCGGTTATCGCATTTCTGAATTTGTTGGAGTTGACGCGATTTAACTTCCGACGGCGTGACGTATTGGATGTGCTGCGTTCACCGTATTTTGATGTACCGGATATGGACGAAGCATGCATCAACCAGATTGACATGATTAGTCGAGAGCAATATGTCATCAGAGGACGCCAAGATTGGCTCGATGCAATACGAACGGCATCGATTGCAGTAGTGGATGAAGATGGCGAAATTCACGACGCTTTATTGTCACCCGAAGATGGCCAACGCATACATGCTAGTCTCACTGCATTTTTCGAAGCTGTCACGCCTCCGGAAACTGGAACAATTAACGATTATGTTGCGTGGATTGAAGCGCTCATCGGAAATGACACCATAACACATCTCGACGAAGCTGAGCTTGAATTGCAGGTCAGCAATTATTCGTTACAGACTATAAACTGCGTCCGTCAAGCTGGCGAACCGTATGCTTCTCGCGATTTAGTGGCGTTACAGGCAGTCAAACGGGTGCTGCGCGGGATGCTAGCAACGCAGCGCTTGTTCACTGTCCTTAAACTACCACAAGCGGAGCAGATGACTTGGGAAGCCTTCTTGAGTGACTTCAAGGGTGCAGTCGCGGCTAGCTCAGTTGATAACAACACAAACCGTTCGGGTCGCGTATTGATTACGACAGTGTCTGATGCTAGAGGGTTGCCACATGATCATGTATTCATACCGGGTTTGTCAGAAGGTATTTTCCCACGACCTGTGCCAGAAGATCCGATTTATCTGGATAGTGAACGGCAAGCGCTGACAGAAGCAGGAATACTGCTGGAAACACAGGCGGAACGAGCAGCCGATGAAGGTCTATTCTTCGAGCTGATCAGTTTGCCACGCAAGACACTAAACCTTTCCAGACCAACGATACAAAATGGTGCGATATGGCCTGAAAGCCATCTTTGGCGAGCCGTAAAGGTCATGTTTAGTGACGCAGAAACAATACTTGACCGGTACCGCATTCCACTGGGAAGCGTTATGAAAGCAGAGGATGCCGCTAACCGCAGTGAAGCAACTGTGGCGGTGGCGACGTATCTTAATCACGAGAAAACTGAAGATGCTGCGGCAAGCATGATCCATAATTGGTTGTATGAACACCATAAGACGCACTGGCAGGATATTCTGCACAATCGACATATTGAATATGACCGGCAAAATAGCGCTGAGCTTGACCGTTACAGTGGAAGATTGAGCGATAGACATTTGATCGATTGGGTCGGATCAGAGCTGGGCGAGAAGCGAATATGGAGTGCCAGTCAATTTAATGATTATGGAATGTGCGGATTCCGATTCTTCGCCAAACGTCTACTCAAACTCGAAGAAGTCGAGGAACCTGAAACAGGGATGGACGCGGCGCAACGGGGCACGGTAATCCACGCAATACTGGAAGAAACGTATCGTGAGTTGGCACAACGTGGTCTCAGCATTACGCTTGAACATATGGGCGATGCACTCGATATATTACAGGGAGTCGCCGCACGTATTCTTCCCAACGCGCCTGAACGCTACGGCTTCCGCGCATCAGTTTTGTGGAGACAAGAACAAGAAACGCTGATGCGAAAAGTAGAGTCTTTGGTGCGGTCGGACTTCTCCGACGAGTCCCCGTTAGGCAAACTCTATAAGGGTGAACGTTTTGCCTACTTACAGGAAGTGCCGCTGGGTGGTGAAGACTCTGTCCCCTTGAACATCCGCATTGGCGGCGATGTTCTCAAGGTGACCGGATATATTGATCGTATCGACCGGATTGGCAATCAAATCATCGTGGTCGATTACAAAACCGGAAGCACAAAGATTCCGACAAGTGAGATGACCGAAGGCCGCAATTTCCAGATGATGCTGTACTTATTGGCGGGACAAGCCATTTTGAAACGTGCGCAAGAAAGTGATGCCGATGCACCATTAGAAGTGGCAGGCGGCACATTCTGGCATTTGAACCAGACTACGAGCGGCACCATTCACACAAATGATCCTGACGATCAAGAAGCGATCGATACAGCACAGATGCAACTGGCGGCTCATTTGGAGCAAGGTCGTGTAGGGAATTTCGCTAGCGTACCGAAAAAAGGCGGTGGAGCCTGTTCACATTACTGTGAATTCACCCAGCTTTGTCGGGTCAATATTATGAACAGGCAAAAACGAGCATGAGTACACATCACGAAAAAAGCAATCAGCGGGATTTGACCGGCGCGCAACGGACGGCAATACATGAGCATAAGCGCAATCTGATTGTTGTGGCGGGTGCGGGGTCAGGCAAGACGTTTGTATTGGTTGAGCGTTATCTGACATTGCTTGATGAAAACCCGACATGGCCTTTAAGCGCGTTGGTCGCTATCACGTTCACCAAAAAAGCGGCTCAAGAAATGCGTGATCGGGTGCGCAAAACACTCGAACAACGCTTAAGCAGTGCACAAACGACGGAAGAACAAGCGCTGTGGGCAACCCGCATGGGCACGATGGACAGCGCACGGATTGATACCATTCACGGATTATGTGCGTCTATTTTACGGGCAAACGCAGCAGAGGCCGGTATTGACCCCGCATTCGAGGTATTGGATGAAATCGGCGCACGATTGCTGCTCGATGACTGCATTGATGACGTACTGCAAACGATTGCACAAGCTGAAGACGAAACCGTGCAATTATTCACCCAATATGATACCCAGATAATCCGTCAAGCCGTCATCAACTTGGTTAGTGAGCAGATTGAGACTCCGCCTGACGATATTCTGGCTGTATGGCAGCACTTATGGGAGGAGAACGCGGCGGTTATCTTGACCGATTTGCGAAATAATACGGCCTATCAAGCGGTGATCAACTGGACACCCGCGAATGGTTGGCCCACTGGCACAGACAAATTAATGGACGTGTGGACCGCGTGTAGATCGTTCATCGGTACGCTGAATGAAAGTGAAGATACTGGTTCACGGATCGAGGCCGTAACAAGACTCGCAAACACTATTAATCTACAAGGTGGATCAAAAGATGCGTGGGGTAGTCCAGAGCAAGTCAAAGAGTCAAAAGCGGCACTGAGTAGCCTCAGAGACATTGCGCGGCAAACATCGATTTCTATCGGGGAACCACCGGGTACACTCGATGAAAAGGCGGCCCAATTCCTGCCTTTATGGGCAAAACTGATTACAAATGTCCAAGAGGTTTATCGGTCACGTAAAGCAGAAGAAGGGGCACTCGATTTTGATGATCTGGAGCAATTAACACGCGATCTACTCATGCACTTCCAGAGTGTTCGGGAGCGGTATCAAGGAACCGAGTTCAAACATTTGTTGGTCGATGAGTTCCAAGATACGAATGCCACCCAATGGGAGATTGTGCGCGGACTAGCCAATGTTGAACAGGGCGGCAGCCTGTTTGTGGTGGGTGATCCTAAGCAAAGCATTTATCAATTTCGAGGCGCTGATGTCAGCGTTTTTAAAGCAGTACAAGAACAAATCAGGACGGTAGGTGGTATCGATGTCCCGCTGGCGAAGTCATTCCGCACACATCAAACATTGGTGAATGGGTTTAATCATCTATTCGGGCAGATTTTGGTACGGGATGCCAGTAGCCCCGTGCGGCATTATGAAGTTGAACTGGGCGAAGCGATGCAAGCTCATCGTAAAGATGCGCCATCTGGTGAGATTCCAATTGAGTTGCTTTTCATTGATAAGACACTTTCCGAGGACAATCTGGATGCTGAAGGGATTCGGCGGTGGGAAGCATCTGAAATCGCCAAGCGCCTCAAAAGCATAGTTGAGGATGAGCAACGTCCAGTTTATGACAAAGAATTAGGCCATACACGCCCCATCAATTACGGGGATGTTGCGATTTTGTATCAGTCGATGAGCAACATTCTGATATATGAGGATGTATTTAAGGCCGCAAAACTGCCCTTCGTGACCATAGCAGGCAAGGGATATTACAGCCGACAAGAAGTCTGGGATTTGCTCAATCTACTGACAGCTTTACATAATCCCAGTGATAATCTGGCGTTGGCGTCTGCATTACGATCACCCCTATTTGGCCTCAGCGATGATGCGCTGCTGGCATTGCGCCTCCAACGTAGGCCAGAGAATCCCAAAGAACGGATGACACTCTGGGATGCTATTCAAAATCCCATCGATGTGCCAAAGGATGAACAAACCCGCGTTGGGTTCGCAGGGCAATGCTTGAACCGACTGCGTATTATCGCGGGACGGGTTTCCATCGCTGATTTGCTACGTGCGGCGCTGGATGAAACTGGCTATCTGGCAACATTAACCGGACTCCCGGACGGCGCACGACGACGGGGAAATGTCGAGAAATTGTTGGACAAAGCTCAGGAAAGCCGTCAAGTGACATTGGGGGCATTCTCAGAGTATTTGCGTGATCTGACCAGTCGCGAAGTACGGGAAGGTGAAGCTCTGGTTGATGTCAAAGACAGCGTGACGCTCATGACTGTACATGCAAGCAAGGGGTTAGAGTTTCCGCTGGTGGTACTGGTTGATATTGGTTGGAGCAAAGGAAACTCAAATAGGGATACGGTCGCGGTCGATCCACGATACGGGCTAGTCTGCAAAGTTTATGACCCCGTTGAAGAAAAATTCGTTGCCGGATTCGCACATGGGCAGGTCGCTCGTTTGCAAAATTTACGGGAAATTGCTGAACGCAAACGTCTTTTATATGTGGCAGCAACCCGCGCTCAAGATTACTTAATTATCAGCGGACACAAACTCAAAACGGCTAAAAACACTTGGTTAGAGTGGATTAGTGCGGCATTTGAAATCGGTGAAGAAGATTTGCAGGCAGGTGCAAGGATAATCAACCGCGATTGGGGAACGCTACAGATCAGGGTTCCAGATCAGCCCCCACAAGAAAGTATAAGGGATGCGCAAGATACCGTGACAGCAAACCGATGGGGACAAACCTATACCCCGCAGGTTGTAGATGACACCGCATTGCTAACCAGAGAAATAAACGTTGAAATCAGCTCAGCGATTCGGCATATTACAGCTACCCAAATCGCAGACGCGGGTGGTGCCTATATTGATCCACTTCATCGGAGGCGATTCCGTCGCAGCATTTTAAAGGATGCCCCACTCACAATTGATCAAGTGAGTCTGCGCAAACCACAAGATGTTTCTCAACGTATCATCGGTGAGATGGTACACAAGGTATTAGGTTGGTGGGACTTTAAAGAGAATAAACAGGATTTCGATGATCGGTTGGATAGTTATGCATGGGAATTAGGCGTGGTCGATGAAGGCCAACGCAAGTACGCCATACAAGAAGCCCACAAATTACTGACCAAGATGCTCAAAAGTCCGATCATTAAGTGGTTGTTGGATGCACAACAAATATATAGGGAAATCCCATTTGTATATCGCAGTGACAAACGCATTATTCATGGGGTTTTGGACACGCTATTCCAACAACCAGATGGCACATGGGTGATTGTGGATTATAAAACCAGTTATGTAACCGATTATAAGACCACTGCTGACGAAAAGTTGTTAAGCAATCACGCCCTACGTTATCATTTACAAATTGGTGTCTACGCGGCGGCTGTTCAAGAGCAGCTTGGTGGAATAGTCCCAGAAACTTATATCTATTATATCCGTTATGGTCAGTATGTTCGTGTGGAACAATCGGACTGGATCAGCGCTTTAAACAGGCTCGAAGCAACTATCGGTGACTTATTGACAGAACAGGCAGATTAATTATGTTGCAACGACTCGGCATGGAACTTCCCGACTGGGCGCGCTCACAGCATCCCCATATTCGTTATGAACTTGGACAGACAAACCGGAATTCGCGGCGCGCCAAATATATACAAGCGGTTGGGGTATCGCTGGCGCTTGTATTGTTGTTCGTCGGCGGGTATGTGATCGGCACCAATTTCTTGCAAAATGTACCGGGGCAGAGCCTGACCGAAAGCGCGATGGCGGTCTTGTTCTGGCCGACATTTATCCTACAAATCATTCTACAATTCGCGGCGATGACCTTCACGGTCAATACCGTAAGCGAACAGAAACGACGACTGACATGGGATAATCTCCGTGCGACCGAGGGTGGCATAGCAGTTGCTTTACGCGCAAAATGGGCAAGTGTATATTATCGTCTGCGCCTCCTACTGGGTTTAGTGATGTTCCTCAGAATCATCCTTGTACTCGGCATCCTCTATGATTTGACAGGCTTTCAAGGACGATACATCGACTTACTCATCAATAACATCACACCTGAAATATCACCGCTGGTGGGGGCACTGCTGCTGGCATTTCTGATGACGGCATCACTGCTGCTGCCGTTAACGGCCATTGGTATGCAGGCGGCAATCGGGCTATTGATTGCGGTTAACATTCAACAACGTGTTTACAATGTTATGGCGCAACTGATTATCATCGTGGTGCGACTGTTCATTATTGTTGGCTTAACGGTGGCTACGACACAATTCATCAACAATCAGCTCATTTTGGGCGATGCTCCAGCTTGGTTGCTAACCGGAGCCTATGCCGCGATAGGTGATTGGGGACTACGATTTTTACACGTCGGATTTTATAGTGAGATTTGGGCGACGATACCTTACGCGATATTTTTTGGTATCGCCTTACTTGTTTTTACGCTCGGTCAATCGCTCGTTACAGAATGGATTTTGACATTGACTATTCGTCGCGCGGAACGAATCGGCTAGTTTCATCGTCTAGTTATCAGGCAAGCGACTGAAACACGTAGGTTTGTAGTCCAAGTCCAAAAAGAAATTGTCATCTATACTGTAACTATCATTTGGTTGAATGCATGAGGGGGATTTTATGAAGGGCATACGGCGTATTTCGTTATTCACGTTGCTAGTTGTAGCACTTGGATTGTTCGCCATACCACAATCCAATCGTACACTGGCACAGGATAGCTCTGCCTCCATACCAGCAAGTGATCTTGAACCCACCATCCTCGTGAAGTGGATGCAATTGCTGTACGATCGTGTTGAGGCTGAAAAGATCTCGGCTCCGGCAGCATCGCGGTTATATGCTTATGCGGGTATCACCAGTTATCAATCCATATTGCCGGGTATGCCCGATGCAATTTCGATGTCAGGGCAATTGACTTCATTACCTGACATGCCAATAGCTGATGAAAACAAGGTGTATGACTGGGTGGCAGTCGCGAATGGTTCATTATCAACCGTCATCAGTGGATTATTTCCAAAGACAGCAACCGATACGCAAAAAGCCATTCAAGCTTTGCGTGACAGTGAAGCAAAAGCACGTCAAAGCAAAGTTGATCCTGCGATTGTCAAAGACTCGCTGGCGTACGGTGATACTGTTGCCGCAACGATTTTGGACTGGGTTGCGGGTGACAATTTCACCGAAACACGCAGCATGAAGTGGGATATTCCTACGGGCGATCCATCGCTGTGGATACCCACTGCCAAGGATATGAAACCGAACGAACCGTTCTGGGGTCAAATCCGCCCATTCGCACTGTACTCAGCCGATGCGTGCGCGGTACAACCCAACCTGCCCTTTGATACCGAAAAAGGGTCATCGTTCTACTTGCAGGCACTCGAAGTCAAAACAACCGGCGACAACCTGACCAATGAACAAAAAGACACCGCACGCTACTGGGTAGATACCCCCGGTCAAACCGGTACGCCGGCAGGTCACTGGGTGCTGATTGAAAATCAAATAGTTGATCTACTTGATTTGAAACTCGAACGGGCGTCGATGATGTATGCCTTAGTTGGCACCGCACTTGGTGATTCATTTATATCTACATGGTCACTCAAGTATCAGATTAATCTCATTCGTCCGGTGAGCTATATCCAACAATATATTGATCCGAACTGGCAGTCGTTCATTGCTTCGCCCGGTTTCCCTGAATATCCTTCAGGACATTCGGTGGTATCCGAAGCAGCAGCAGAAGTCTTAGCAGGGATGTTTGGTACTGTGGCTTTCACAGATCGTTCCGGTCAAAAACATAATCTGGGCGAGCGCTCATTCACCTCATTTGAAGCGGCAGCAAGCGAAGCAGCAATTTCACGGTTGTACGGGGGAATTCATTACCGCTCGGCAATTGAGAATGGTATGCGTCAGGGACGGTGCATTGGTCGCAATGTGTTGGACTATATTTCGCTGCGGTCGCAACCTCAAGGCGAGTAGAATAGAACTTACTCAGGCAATAAAAGAGGGATACTCACGTATCCCTCTTTTATTTTTGACGATCATTCAGAACTAGGTTGCAACAACCGAGTTATCACCACTGAATGGATTGGGCACATACTTATCAGCGTGCCAATCGTTGTGCCATTCAGCACCATTGACCAAATAACGGAATTGATATTCCTTTTCCTTGGCCAGTTCAAGCGTCACGGTGAATTGCCCATTTTTCTTGAGCTTCTTCATTTCCGTGGCTTTTTCGTCCCAGTTGTTGAAATCGCCAACTAGGTAAGCGGATTCTGCCTTCACAGACTCTGGCAGCGTGAATGTGACTTTGCAAACGGGTTTGCTTTTGAGGGGTTGCTTCTTCAGCATGGACATTTCTTCCTCCACTACACTGTACATCTACAGACTTCGCATTTGGGAAAATATTCACCATAAGAGATTGTAGCATAGGCTCTTTTCCGGTAAAGGGTGTAAATTCAATAATAAATATGGTACGAAGAACGTCACTTCTTACCAAAAAAGTTGTCATGTAATCGTGTATTCTGTTATTCTTCGTACGCTAAAAGGCATGTATAATGCCAAAAGCACGACCAAAATGACCGCACAATCAGGAGACAATCTGAATGGTTAACCCTGTCACGCGAATTAACGTGATACCGAATTTACCGGAACCGTTACGCCGGCTCCATGAGCTAGCACATAATATGCGCTGGGCTTGGGATCACGAAACAATCGCACTATTCCGGCGGCTTGACCGTGAGTTATGGGATGCAACTGGACATAACCCAGTGTGGATGCTGGGACTCATTAGTCAAGAAAAATTACAGGCTGCGGCAGAAGACCCTGCTTATATGGCCAACCTCAACGCGGTATGCGAATCCTTTGATGCATATATGTCCGACAAAGGAACATGGTATAAGGGGCAATACGGCAAACAAAAACGCCCGATTATTGCCTATTTTTCAATGGAGTTCGGGATTACCGAATGCCTGCAAAACTACTCGGGAGGTCTAGGCGTACTGAGTGGTGATCATCTCAAGAGCGCGAGTGATCTCGATTTACCGTTGGTGGGCGTAGGATTGCTGTATCAAGAAGGTTACTTCAAACAGTACCTAAATGCGGATGGATACCAGCAAGAACTGTACCCGATCAATGATTACTCAATCTTGCCAGTAACCCTACAACGAAACGCAGATGGCAGCCCTATAAAGATTTCGGTGCCGATGCCGGGGCGTGACCTATACGCCCAAATCTGGAAGGTTCAAGTCGGACGCGTTCCGTTGTTCCTACTCGACTCCAACATTCCAGATAACACCCGCCAAGAAGATCGCATCTTAACGGATCGGTTGTACGGTGGTGATAAGCGGACACGTATCCGGCAAGAAATTTTGATGGGTATCGGTGGTATCCGGCTACTGGAAGCGCTCGGTTTGCGCCCGTCGATCTGCCACATGAACGAAGGTCACTCGGCATTTTTGGCGCTCGAACGTATCCGTCAGGTGATGCAAGAGAAGAAGCTCAATTTCTATCAAGCCAAAGAGATCATGGCGGCAAGCCATATCTTTACCACGCACACGCCTGTACCCGCAGGTTTGGAGCGTTTTGGTTTCGATTTGATAGACGAACACTTCACGGATTACTACCGTAGCCTCGGTCTGTCACGCGATGAGTTCTTGAACATCGGGCGTGAGAACATGGGTACATACGAATTGTATTCTATGGCTGTGATGGCGCTGAACCTTTCGGCTGGATCAAACGGTGTAGCCAAGCTGCATGGTGAAGTGTCACGTAACATGTGGCAATGGCTGTATCCCAATGTTCCTGAACATGAAGTTCCAGTAGACTCGGTAACCAATGGCATTCATGTACAAACATGGATCAGCCGCGAAATGGCAACACTGCTCGATCGTTATCTCGATCCGGCATGGCGAAGCGAAGAAGAACGCCCCGATGTTTGGGAAAAGGTGGACACCATTCCTGATGCCGAGTTGTGGCGCACGCATGAACGCCGCCGTGAACGCCTCGTCGCTTTCACACGAAGCCGCCTACGCGGACAATTGGAAAAGCGTGGTGCGGCACTCAGTGAAATCGAAGCTGCGGATGAAGTGCTAAACCCAGATGCCCTAACTATCGGTTTTGCACGGCGCTTCGCAACTTATAAGCGAGCTACCCTGCTCTTCCGTAATCCGGAACGCTTGAAGAAGATTCTCAACAATCCAGATTTTCCGGTGCAAATCATCTTCGCAGGAAAGGCACATCCGCATGATACTGGCGGTAAAGACCTCATCCGGCAAATCGTCAATCTCGCGCATGAAGAAGGTTTCCGTCACCGTGTGGTTTTCCTCGAAAACTACGACATGAATATTGCGCGGCATCTGGTTCAAGGGGTTGATGTGTGGTTGAATACGCCCCAACGACCGAAAGAGGCCAGCGGTACCAGCGGTATGAAGGTGATTTATAACGGCGGACTCAATTGCAGCATTCTGGACGGTTGGTGGGCTGAGGCCTACAGTAATGACGTCGGTTGGGCTATCGGCAACGGTGAAGAATATCCAGAGAGCGAATGGGAACACCAGAATTATGTCGAGAGTGAAGCGCTCTACAATCTGCTCGAGCAGGATATCATTCCACTGTACTATGCTCACGGTCGCGATGGCCTCCCACGTGAATGGATTAGTCGAGTGAAGAAATCCATGAAAACCCTGTCGCCCTTCTTCAATACACGGCGCATGGTGCAAGAATACGCGACGAAGTTCTATATGCCGAACTTCAAGACTGTGGTTTCGATGGGCGAAAACGACATGAAGGAAGGCTTGGCCTATACCAACTGGCGTAGCAAGCTCAACGGGGCGTGGAAATTCGTCAAGGTACGTGACGTCAAAATTTCACAGACTCAAATCAAGGTCGGTTCAAACATTGAAGTAACAGCTATGGTTGATCTCGGTCAACTGACACCTGAAGAAGTACGGGTACAAGTCTATTACGGTAAGCTGACAACACTCGGTGCAATTGGAGAGCAGGCCGAAGCCATCGATATGAAGTCTAGTGGTGTAGACAGTAACGGACTCTGTAAATTTACGGCGAAGGTCACCTATGACACGAGTGGAGAACGCGGTTTGTCAGTACGCGTAATGCCCTTCCATAAGTACCTGCATACGTCATTCCTGCCGGGAATGATTACATGGGCCGGATAAGTTAGTTAAAGAACAGTTCTAACAGTAATCGATTTACGGGCGGCACCTGACTAGGTTGACCGCCCGTATTTTATTTACCCGCGCAAGAGACGAGGAATGTCGCGTAATTTAGGAGCTTGTCCGGCAAGCAGAGTTTGGATGCGAAACATGCGCCCAGCCATCCAAATCATGACTGTATCCAAGGCTATCAAAAGCACCATGCTCACGGCGATTTGCCAGAATGGAACGGTGGTGATGGAAATGCGCATCACCATGGATAAGGGAGCGGTGATGGGAACCAAGCTCAATATGACGGGTAAAGGTGCATCCGGTGAGGTCGTAAAGAGGCTGATAAAATACAGCGGGATGGCAGCAGGGAGTGTAAAGAACACAGCAAACTGCGGGCCTTCTTGCATCGAGGTTGATATGGCTCCGACTATGCCGTAGGCGGCTGCGAAAAACAGATAGCCGAATACGAAGTACAACAGAAACAGGAGCACTTGCATCGGCGTCAAGTTTAAGCTGATGAGCGCAATGAGTGCAGTGAGACCACTACCAGCAGCTAGGCGTCCTAACCAAACGATCGACACCAACCAAACTACAATTTGGAGAAACCCGAGCAATCCCATCGCCAAAATCTTACCAGCAAGCAGCTGTGTCGGGCGCATGGATGAGATCAGTATTTCGATAAGGCGAGTTTCTTTTTCCTCGATGACGGTTTGCATCATGTAGCCATTGGTGGTGAAAACCGCCAACATGAGCAAAATAGCAAAGAGATAAGCTACAGCAAAATCTGCACCAAAGTTGGTTTGTGTCTTGCCGGAAGAATCGCGCTGTAAGTTAATTTCGCGCATATTGACCGGATCAACCAAGCGATTGAAGAGATTTTGATCCACACCTTCTGATAGGTGGCTCAGTAATAGACGGCGCACGACATCAGAACCGATTTGACCAAGATTCAGACGTGGCATCACGAGCGTGACGTTACCCGTTTCAAAGTAATCCTTGGAAATGACGTAATACAGATCAATCTTGTGCGCCGTTAAATCAGCCAAAGCAGAGGATTCATCCTCGTAGCGTGCAATCTTGTCCTTGAGGTCTCCGGCATCCTCAAACTGGCCTGAAAGATCAACGTAACCTGCGTGAGCAATCCCTTTTAGTAGTTCGGATGTGGATTCAATAGCCTGTGTTGCACCGGCGATTGGTGATGTACTAGCCGCGCGCGTGTTCTGTGTGTTGATGAATTGGTAGCCAAAATAGACGATAAACGCGATCAAGGGGATACCAAAGGTTGTAAACAAATAACCACGACGGCGAAAATTGCGACGAAATTCGTAGAGAAAAACGTGAGCGATATGCCTACTCATTGGTGTTACTCCCTGCGGATTGCTGTACTGACACGCCCATTTCCGGCGATGACCAAATGACGCGGATAATTTCACGAATACCGATACGCTTGCCATAGAGCAGTAGTGCCCAGCGGAAAACTCGCGCAGAAGCCCAGATCACAAAGAAACTGGTCACCAACAGAATGGCAAGACTGAGACCAATTTGCCAGACAGGCACATTACCAAAGCCCATGCGGAGCAAAATTGTCATTGGCGCAGTGAAGGGAATAAAGGACAAGGCAAGCGCCAGAGGCGAGTTGGGATCGTTGATAAAGGTCGTCAGGAAGAAAAATGGGATCACCAGTATCAAAGACAGCATGGAGGCAAACTGGCGACTCTCTTGCTCTGAACCAACGACTGCACCGATACCAGCCATCAGACTAGCCAGCAAGAAGTAACTCACGATAAAAAAGAGTACAAACACGATCATCATGTCTACAGGAAAACTGATTCCATCGAGCACGGGAAAACGTTGGCCAAAGCGCACAAGGAAGACTCCTGCACCAGCCCAAATGAAGAGTTGGGTCAACCCTAAAGCGCCCAAGCCTAAGATTTTACCTAAGAGCATCTGCATCGGCGTAGCACTGGTGATGAGAATTTCCATGATTCGGTTGGCACGTTCTTCAACAATCCCACCCATGAGGAAGCCACTGGTCACATTCGAGGCCATTAGGAAGACGAACGAGAAGATGAGTGGTATGAAGATAAGTGCAGGAAGGTTAGATTCAGTGAGTGTGCGTCCCGAGTCCATCGGGTGGACGGTCAGTGTAACCGGCGACTGGATGCGCTCCAAAGGAAATTTACTTTCTAGACCACGGCTGAGATTAGCCTGTAAGAAAGCGCCGAAATCGTCTTTCAGAGTGGAAGGCACGCTATCATAGCTGTAACTTTGTACCTCTCCTGTGCGGAGATAGCTTTTGGGCAACACAAAATAGACACTTATGGTTTTTGAGTCCAAGTCAGCACGAGCTGATTTTTCATCTGCATAAGCCACAAATTGGTCGGACTTATCTTTTAGTGGGACAGGATCACTTAACACGCCAGATAAATCAACATAGCCAAACTTGCTGTCTTTGGCTACGTTACTCTCATTGCTGGACATGACGAAAAAGACCACCCCCCAAACAACGAAAGTGAAAATGGGTACACCGAAGACAGCGAACAAAAATGATCGTCGTTTGAGGTTATAGAGATATTCGCGCCGTGCGACAATCCACATCTTCTTCATAGCGATGTGCCTTCAACCACGCGAATAAAAATATCATTGAGGCTCGGAACTGCCATCTCGAAACGCTCAACATGGGTATTGGGGGCAGAAACGATAGCAGCAAGGACGCTATCAGTCGATGTTTGAGGCGCGAGATGAAGCAAGCTGGCTTTACGACCATTCTGTATGGGTTCGACACTTTCAACCCCGGGCAAGGAAGCCCAATCCCCCTGCCCCTCGACAATGATGGCATGTAGGGCATGTTGCTGGCGAATTTCTTCAATCGGGCCGTAAAGCTTTTGTTGACCGTGACTAATCATCAACAGACGATCGCACATTTCTTCAACCTGTGACATCTGGTGGGTGCTCATCACAACTGTACCGCCGCGATCTTTGAAGCTAAAGAGCAAATCCTTTAACACGAGCGAATTGACGGGATCAAGCCCTGAAAAAGGTTCATCAATAATGATGAGATCGGGTTCGTGAATAACGGTCACCGCAAATTGGATTTTCTGCTGCATGCCCTTACTCAGCTCACTCACCTTCTTTTTTGCTTGATCGACCATTCCAAGACGTTCGAGTAAGGCTAAACTACGTTTTTTGGCTTCGGTGCTGGATAAGCCTTTGAGCGTGCCGAGGTAAACCATCATTTCAAGTACTTTGACGTTGCGGTAAAGACCTCGTTCTTCGGGTAAGTAGCCAATGCGATCTTTGGTGGCTTCTGTCAGCGGAGCACCCAAAACAGCAATTTGACCGGTATCCGGTTTGAGAATGTCTAATATCATCCGCATGGTAGTGGACTTACCAGCACCATTGGGACCGAGCATGGCAAAAATCTCACCCCGCCGAACCTCAAATGACAGATTATCGACCGCGCGAAAACTGCCGTAGTTTTTGCTGATGTCAACGACGCTTATGGCAGCGTTCGAATTCATACCAACCTCCTTCAAGAAGATGTTTACATTCTTCCCAAAATGAATATACGTTTGACATATGAAAGTGTTGCAGGGTTCATTGTACTATAGCGTTTCGACCAATTGATGTTATTGTTGGTTAAACTGCTTGTTTGGAACGGGATAGCATGTTAGAATCAAAACGTAGTCGAAATAGGGTATTGAAATAGTAAATTCGATATTTAACAATTCGACAAACACCTTCACGAATCGAGATTAGTAATGATCGCGAGTCATGAAGAACCCGTATTCAGCATAAAAGCTCAATACAAGGTTATTGCGCCATCGTTAAACGTGGTGCTAAAATGAACATATAGTTGAGATAAATCAGTTTTGGTTGTTGTCGATAGAGTTCAACCTTAATTACGAGCTATTAGAAAAAACTCGAACGCCTCGGAGGATTGCATGAAGAAGCATATTCTGGTCGTGGACGATGAAATCGGTGCGCTGACGCTGATTGGCATCATGCTGGAGCGCGGCGGTTTCGGTGTCCTGAAGGCTAAGGATGCGCGCTCTGCTCTTGGCGTGCTGGATCAGAACACACCGGACATGATTATTTTGGATGTGATGATGCCGGGTATGGATGGCATCGAATTGTGTCGTGTGGTTCGTGAGCGAGCAGACACCCAAAATACGCCGGTACTGATCTTGTCAGCACGTGGAGATGCCGAAAGCATCATGCGTGGCATTGAGGCAGGCGCAAATGATTATTTGCCGAAGCCGATTTTGCACCATGATCTGGTGGCAAAAGTTCGCGTGATGTTGGAACAGGTTGACGGCGCAGCATAGGCCATCAATAGCAGAGAATTTGAAAGCGCACTCTAATGGGTGCGTTTTTGATTCTGGTTACTACAACGTATCAGGATTGCCCATATAACGTACGATAGATGCTGTAGAAGCCGTAAATACGCTGCACATAGGTACGAGTGCTGTCGATGGTGATGGCGGTCATAAATTGATCGGGGTCGCCACCAGACAAATCCATCCAACTCTGGGCACGTCCCGGCCCCGCGTTATAACCAGCGAGGGCGGCCTGAACGTTCCCATCAAAACGTTGGAGATTCTCGGATAGGAAGAACGCGCCGAATTCAATACCAACATAGGGGCGGAATAGATCGGTGTTGTGGTAGTCCGGCCAATTCAATTGCTCGGCAATGTATTGAGCAGTCGATGGAATCACTTGCGTCAGCCCTTTTTCCCCTGCGGCAGCCGTGGCATAGGTATTAAAGAGGCTTTCGTGACGGATCAAAGACAGCAATAGGAGCGGATCAACTTTGTGGCGCTGGATTACATCCTGAATGACCGTGCTGTAATAGGCTGGATAGCGCAGACGGGCGAGATAAGGCGGTGCATCGAGTGTTCCAACGTTGGCGGCACGAATGACATTAGCGCCTGCCAACACAGAGGGGTTATAGGCTTCAATGCCCCGCAGGAAAATGGCGAGTTGATAGGAGGCTAAACCATCTTTAGAATTGTCATCAATGACATCTCCAAATTCAACTTCGGCCTCGGCATTCGCACCTACTGTCCAGAGTTCATTCCCACGAATCAGGCGGGCATCCGTTTGGAGCACAGGGGAAAGCGGCCACAATGAACCTTCTTGCTTCAAGGCAAATTTCTGACGCATCCAGTTTTCAGCGTCGGTGATTTGCGCGGCATCATCAAACTGGAAGGTATAACCCGTTGGTTTCGCAAAGGAATCGCGCCCAGCCATAATATCGGCAGCGCGGGCGCTAAAGTAACTATCAGGCGAGGCGGACATAGCGAGTTGATAGGCCTGTTTGGCAGTATCCTGGTCACCACGCGTACTCGCCAATTTGCCGACCCAGAAATAGGCAGCAGCTTGATCATCACCCGTGGTAGTGGTGGCAAGGCGAGCATAGAGACGTTCCGAACCTACAGGATCATTCATTTTGGTAGCGGCTGAGGCAGCGAGGAATAATCCGCTACGGGCTTGCTCGGTATTGGGATAGGCATCGGCTAAGCGTTCGAAAACTTTGCGGGATTCACCTGGATTGTCGTTAGTGCCATACAGATAGCCCGCGCGCCAAAGGGCTTCGGCAGCTTCGGGGAGATAGTTATAGGTATCGGCGATGTTGAAATAGGTTTCAATCGCGCCAGGAATATCCCCTGCGAGAAATTTGGTGCGTCCCTGCTCTAGCAGCGCCTGACCAAAGAGCGGATCAGTTTTGTAACTGTCGATGATGATCTGGAAGGCAACATTGGCAGCCGACGAATTACCGATTTCACGATAGGCACGACCAACCAACAAGTGCAGATTAGCCGGAATGGATGATAGAGGGTTCTGGGTGGTGAAGCGGGTGAAGGAGTCGATTGCATCCTGATAATCACCATAGTTGAAGCTGACCTGTCCACGCTGGTAATCATCTACCTCGCGCTTGGCAGCGATCAGGAGCTTCATGGCGTTATAGGCTTCAGGTGTAGAGGGATACGTATCAAAAATCTTTGCCATACGATCCAAACCCAACTCGTTTGCACCACCGTCAATCATGGTTTGGGCGGCACGAAACTCGATGGTAGCGCGATAAGGATCATTCTTGGCAACCGCCAGAATAGCCTCATATTGGGCGAGCGCATCCTGTAATTGACCGGAAGCAATCAAGACCTGTGCAACTTTTTCGCGCAAGGCCAACTGAGGTACGATGCTGCGTCCAGCATCGGTAGCGGCTTTGTAG
This sequence comes from Aggregatilineales bacterium, assembly GCA_044227005.1. Lineage (GTDB taxonomy): Bacteria > Chloroflexota > Anaerolineae > Aggregatilineales > Phototrophicaceae > CFX2. The sequence goes on along the minus strand of JBGAFZ010000001.1, from coordinate 1,811,619 downwards.
CTGGCGAGCGCGGTATCTTTTTGACCGAGTGCGAGTTGGGCATCGGCAATACGCTCATCGACATAGCTATCAATCAGGCCAGAGCGCTGGGTACGGTATAAGGTGAAATCATCGATGGCGGCCTGCCACTGCGATAAGCCGAGATAGGCATCCCCCCGTAAGAAGTGCGCCTGTACTGCACGCGGGTCGGTTGAAAACTCGGTGATGAACTTGGTGAGGGCATTGACGGCATCCTGAAAGAGTCCTTCGCGCAAGGCAGAACGACCGAGTCCATAAACTGCCGAAGCAGAAATCGCTGCTGGCGCACCCGAATTGGCAATCACATCCTGATAGGCAGCGACCGCTTTCTCATAGTAGCCATTGGTGAGATATTGGTTAGCGAGCTGCATGGCGACTTCGGGCGGCACGGTTGGACTAGGCGGGATGGTGGGTGTGGGTGGAACAGGTGACGGACCTTCGGTCGCGGGGGGTGGCGTAGCGGTCACATAGATGACAGCGGGTTGCTCGGATAAAGTACAGGCAGAGAGAAGCAGTGTACTGAGTACTAGGTAGCGAGTACCGCGTGAAATCAGGTTACGGATGGTGGGTAGTATATGCCGCGTAAAGAGTGAGACATGCGGCAGTGAGATTTGAATGTGCTTTTTGAGAGACATGGGCAACAACCGAGGGTGATGGTTTGTCAGATGTTTCATGAGGCGATTATGGCGGCGTGGGGAGATGATGTCAATAGTTCTACCTGACGTTATCCCGACGGTGGTTGGAGTTCACCAGATAACCACGGCATACCGAAGCCGATCACCAGATGACCGGATTCAGCGAGCGCTTTGCCGAGTTCGTCGGTCGTGGTGTACGTCCACCAGTAATCTGCACCGGGCAAAATCGCTACGGCGAAGTCTTGAACGACGAGTGTACCCAAATCCCGCTGGACGAATTGGGGATGGGTAGAAGGCAAACGCGGGGCAATTTGGTCGGTACGGGTGAGCGTGACGCGGAAGCGCGAGGGGTTGCGAGATGCCCACATGGTATCGGTATAGGCGAGAAGCTGATATTCGATGAAGGCCGTCAGTTGGTCAGCGCCGTGTTCGACGGGTATGGGTTTGGCGAAGCGGAAGAGTCCGCCAGACCATTGGGCGGGGCGTTCTTCGAGAACGTAACCGGCAGCGCCAAAAGCCTGCCCGACAACGGTGAGGAGCAAGAGGCGAAAGTATTCCTGAGGGGATTGGGTGATGGAAGTCATGAAGCGTTAACAGTCCCCAGTTTTCAGTGTAAACAGTCATTTTTGTTGAGCGACGAAAGTAGCAGGTGTGACGATGCAAGCGTTGCAATACTTTGGTCTATCATCGTGTTTGATTCGGAAAATTCTGCAAATTCTTCAGATTCAGAATCCCATTTGTTGCAAACCATTCGGTTTTAGCTGTAAGTGTTCTGAAATGTCGGCGGTGTCGTCGTCGTCGTCGTCGCCAACTACAGAATTGATTGGTTTATCGTCGAAAATTGGTTCAACGTTAAAAGTCTCGCAGCGGGATGCCGATGGTCGGGATAAAACCCACACACTATAACCATCATAACCGAAATCGGAAGCAAAAGGGTGACCAAAATGTAACTTTTGGCGCAGCAAGTTGCTAACCCAAATGAGGGAAGAAATTGATCTAGAATGTCGGTAGACGGTTAGAGAATGGTTTTACTTGCCTAGAACTATACCTGTTGACGTAACCACAGCTAGGATTGTTCGATATTCCAGCCTAATTTTACAGCATACCCTGTCATTCCAAGCAGCAAAAATACGATGATCAAACTAGCGTTTGGAAGATGCACAGGGGTAAAAGTATAAATGGGTGCGCCTTGCGGAAAGTATTCTCCTAATTCACTCACATCACTGACAACTTGGATGGAATCACCTACCGCACGTAAAACCGGATAGGGTCGCGGCTTACCATAGCCATATGGCTCGCCTTGGGCTGGCACGGCAATTGTTCCATATTCTGTCAGCACTGGTGCAATACTAGTGAGAGCAACTTTATTGCAGATAAACTCTAATAGATCGCAGTCATAGACGTTATAAAAACCACACATATAGGCAAATGGTTTGTCACGAGATAATGACATGTGATTGCATCCTAACCAATTTCGCTCTTCAACCAAACTGTAAATCCGACCATTGTCTACTAAGCGATACTCAAAAAAATAGTTTGCATCTGTATAGAACGCTATATTGGCCTGAAGTTGAAATAGGTACGCATTCGCCAAACACAATGGCACTGCAATGAACAATATCCAAGGTACTCTGCGATCATATAGCACCCTGAAAATAGCCGAGCGAATCAGAACCAATAGGCACAATACTTGAGCGACCAGCAGTAGAAGGTTGAATCGCGGCCATAAGAATGCAATTTGGGCACCAAAATAGCGATAATCTACACAAAAGAATTGCAGGAGTGTAAATAACGATAGCAGGAATAAAATGCAGATTTTTACGACAGTTTTATGATGATGGGGATTTTTCAGAGATAAGAGACTGGATGGTGCAAAGGTATTTTTCATCCGACCTCCAGGTAAAAAGTAACATTCCGAATCACAATGATTGCAGAATAGGTTATTTCTTATGGCCTTTAGCACCCTATTAATAGGGGTTTTGGAAAATGCGAACAGAATTTACAGGGTAATCCATGCGAATTACCCTGTAGTTAGGTTGCGTTCTAGGGATGAGCGTTCGCTAACAGAGATTCAAGCTCGGCAGGAGTGTTGACGGGATTGGCACAGGCAAAATTACGGCAGACATAGACTGTTGGTTGGTCATTACGCAGGGTGCGGTAACCCAGCAAAGGAACGGTGGCTTCGGTGGGAACATCGGTAGAGGCCAAGGCCGTGATGATATTGGGGCGGTAGGGTTTGCGGACGACATCCAACAAGGATTTGGTAGCGGTGTTATCCGGCGCGCCGATGAGGGCGACTTCGGCTAATCCAGTCACCAGCATGTCTACGGCGCTGAGGGATTCGCCAAAAGCCTGTGGATATTGGCGCATGGCTTCAGTGAGTAGTGCAAGGGTGCGGCGAGCGGCTTCGTCATAAGTGGCGTCCGCAGTGTAGGCTGCAAGACGGACAAGATTCTTAGCCATCATGGCGTTGCCAGAGGGGACAGCGTTATCCTGCATGTTGCGAGGACGGGCAATAAGGGCTTCGTGGTCATCAGCAGTATCAAAGAAACCACCATCCTGCGCGGCAAAATGCTTGATGGCCACATCGGTTAGGGCGCGGGCTTCGATAAACCAGCGTTCGTCAAAGGTGGTCTGGTAGAGTTCAAGCAGGCCATCAACCAAGCATCCATAGTCTTCTAAGATCGCTTTGATGCGTTGGTTGGTGACCCCGCTTTTGTGGGTGCGGAGCAAACGACCATCAGCCGATTTCATGTTGGACAGGATGAAGTCAGCATTCTTGATAGCAGCAATTTTGTAATCGGCACGATCCAAGACACGCGCGGCTTCGGAAAGACTGGCAAGCATCATGCCGTTCCATGCAGTGAGGATTTTGTCATCCAAACCGGGATGAATGCGCTGAATACGCACGGCATAGAGTTTGTCTTTGATGGCGGCGATTCTGGCACGCAGATCGTCAACAGAGATATTCAGACGATCTGCAACCACTTCGTCATCGTTGGGAACGTTGAGGATGTTGTGACCTTCAAAGTTGCCACGAGCGGTCACGTCCCAATATTCGATGGCGATGGTGGCATCATCACCGAGAAGTTCTTGCAATTCGGTAAGGCTCCAAATGAAGAACAAGCCCTCTTCACCTTCACTATCGGCATCGGTGGTGCTGTAAAAAGCGCCATCGTGGGTGGTCATCTCGCGCAGGATATAGTCGATGATTTCAGTGGCGATGTGCTTAAAAAAGAGGTCGCCTGTGAGTTGATAGGCATGAAGATAGACGCGGCTGAGTTGGGCGTTGTCGTAGAGCATCTTCTCGAAGTGCGGGACGAGCCAATGCGAATCGACACTATAACGATGGAAACCGCCGCCAAGTTGATCGTAAATGCCACCTCGCGCCATCTGACGCAAGGTGAAGGTCGCCTGCTGCAAGGGTTCGGGATCACCGATGCGGAGATGGGCACGGAGCAGAAATTCGAGATTCATGGGTTGCGGGAATTTGGGAGCACTACCAAACCCACCGTGGGTTTCATCAAAGTTCTGGCCGATTTTCTGAGCGGCGACTGCTAGCAAATCCGCTGTAAGGGCGCTTTGTTCACCGCCGATGCCGAGGAATTCACGATTAAGCGATTCGGTGAGGTGGTTGGCAGAGTCTTCGACTTGATCACGGCGATTCTGGTAGGCTTCGGCTACTCCGGCCAAGACCTGACGGAAGGCTGGCATGCCATGACGGGGTTCAGGCGGGTAATAGGTTCCGCCGTAAAAAGGCCGACCGTCGGGCGTGAGAAACACGGTCATCGGCCAACCGCCGTGTCCACTAAGGGCTTGTACGGCCTGCATGTAAATGTCATCCACGTCGGGGCGTTCTTCGCGATCCACTTTGATGTTGATGTAGAGTTCGTTCATCATGTTGGCGGTGATGGTGTGCTCGAAGCTTTCGTGCGCCATGACGTGACACCAATGGCAGGCACTATAGCCGATGCTGAGGAGGATGGGCTTGTTCTCGGTACGGGCGCGTTGAAAGGCTTCATCACCCCACGGATACCAATCGACAGGGTTATCGGCATGTTGGAGCAAGTAGGGACTGGTTTCGTATTGGAGGCGATTCATGGGAAAGTCCTCTGTCGCCAGTCAAGTGACACTGACCACTGATGGCAGCATAGTTAGCGGAATGGATGTGAAAATTTTAACACAGAGGCTCAAAGACACGAAGAGACAGAGAAAGAATTTAACCGCAGAGACGCTGAGGACACAGAGATTAAGGCAGAGTGTTTAGGAAATATCGAAGATATAGCAAGATACAGTAGAATGATTTTATATAAACAGTCAGGATGCACAGATGCAGCCTTATTCGGATTACGAAATCGCACAGCGGCGAATCGCGGAACGGCAGCGCAAGAAAACGCAGTTTCGTACCTCAATTGTATTTATGGTGATACTGATACTGCTTACAGTGATTGGTCGCGAGGCTGGTGCATGCATAATCCCACTAGCAATAGTTGCAGGGATATTTGTTGTCGCAAACGGCATTGAACTTTATTACGCAACCCCAAATCATGCTCCACCCGAAAACGAGATGGATCAAGAAATGGAATGGTTGTTTGGGGACGATTGGCAAAACCACGTAACCGCACAAGCCCGAGCACTTGCTCAAGACCGCATCCGCAAACGTCGAATAAACAAATGGGGATTTGCAGAACATCTCCTGCTATTTATTCCTATCAATGGCTGGCTCATCTTTACAGCAACGAAAAATCAATATTCGGGTCAAGGATTTGTTTTCCTAGTAATTATCTCGTGGTCAGTAATCTTCCTTAACCATGCGCGATTAGCATTTCCAACACAATCGATGTTAGCAAAGCGCGAGATAAATCTTGGAAAAACATTGCAAGTGGAATTGGCATATTTACAACCTGACCATTTGAAGCCGAAAGAAAAACTCAAACGCGGGAAGTACTATCAAGTTGGGGATGACGGGGAGTTGGAAGAGGTTGAAGACGATGCGCTTCAGATCGAGGATAAGCCGAAGCGTGATGTGATGGGCAGGAAATGAGTGATGACGTGTGCGGTTGTTGGGCATGATTGAATCATATCAGTATAATTTGAGAAAACCCTGATAACTGGAATGTGATCACGATGAAAATATTCATCAGCTACGCACATAATGACACGTCCCGTATTTTGGAATTCCAACGGGCGCTTGAGATCCACGAGGTGTGGTTTGACCACAGATTGTCCGTCGGACAAGAGTGGTGGAATGAAATCGAGCGTCAAATCGGTGCGAGCCACTGCTTCCTGCTGCTTTTGTCGCCAAACTCGATTGCGTCAGAATATTGTCAAAAAGAACTCGATCTGGCGCTCAAGCTGGAAAAACCAATCGCACCGATCATGATTGATGAAACGCCAATCCCTGAACGATTAGCTCGTTTTCAAGTGATCAATCTGATTGGTGATTTAACGCTTGAAGGCACAGTCAAGCTGCTGAACGGGTTATTCGAGATTGAGCGCGAGGTTTTTAACCCGCTGAAGGCGTCCCGCAACACAAGCAAAAACGACTACAAAACTAAACTCTCGATTTCCGATCTGTATTTCGCGACGACGAACGATCGCAAGAAGCGCATGTACGAACAGATATTGAACACCGAGTTGCAAACCACCTCGATTCATCTGGATGATATTCAACATATTGATGCGGGAGAGGTCGCACTGGATAAGGTGCAAAAAGCGTATGCAGTGCTTAAGAAACCGGTCTTTGTGGATCACTCTTCATTGGTCATTCGGGCATGGGGTGGTTTTCCGGGTGGTTTGACAACCTGTTTCTACGTGCCCGTCGGACTACATAATATTTGCAAAATGCTGCAACCATTTGAAGACAAATATGCAGAGTCGATCTCGGTGATCGCATTCAACGATGGTAGTTTGCGGCGTAAGTTCGTCAGTAGTGTACCGGGGCAAATCGCTGATAAGCCCCGTGGCGACGGTTATAGCTGGAATAATATTTTCATTCCCGCAGGGTTTGACAAAACTCTGGGTGAAATGAGTGAAGAAGAGATCATCTCCCTTTCCAGCAGAAGACGCGCAATGATCGAATTCATGCGCTTTTTACAGGCGAACTACGACTTCCAATAAAATATCACGCATTATTTACGGGAAATATTCACCAGCCTCAATGGGGAATGGGAGGACATTACCACGCGGGGGCATGGGACAAGTGGTGAACTCACAGAAGGCACAGGGCGGCTGATAGAACTTGTTGAAGTCAATATCAACGGTGGTGGCATCCAAGAGCGGTACCATCATGAAACGCCCTCCCCCATAGGTCGATTTGCCGTTGGTGCCATCACGCATGAGCAACCAAACGTAGTCCGAACCTTTCTCGGAGGCGCAGGCTTCGAAGTGGAACGATTTTCCCAGTAACTCAAAATCGACAGCGCCAATATTGGTGAGCACCTGAGTTTCCCCGCCGGTGTGATCAACGGTTAGGTCACGTGCGCCGGGGTAAGGGGTGAACTGACCAATAACGCGGTATTTGGGATCAATGGGATACCAGATGCGTCCGGTGAAGTTGAGGCGCTTGGGGGCATTGGCATCCCAAACGCGGATGTTATAGGGGTCGCTGGCCCACTGCATCACGCCAAAGCGCACATCACGGACACGGACAACCGACATACCGCCCACTTCATATACGTTGCGGAGTTTGGCGGTGCGGGTTGGGACTTCATCGACATAAACGATTTCATCGGTGGTGACATGGAGCGTGCCATGCTGACCGTCGAAGTCAAGGACGCCGAGGCGTTCGGGGGCAGCACCGGATGGGAGCAGTACGTTGCTATCAGGTGCAGTGCCGATGGTGTTCTCGCCAGCTTCGAGCGGATACATGCCGACGATGGCCAACCAACCACCGGGGCCGGGGGCGCGCATCTGGGCATCCATATCCTGCCGCCATGCTTCAACCTGTGCGATGTAATCTGCTGATGTTTGGGGGATGGTCATGCGTATTTCCTTATATGGTGCGACCATAGGCCTGCAATTGACTTTATGGCCTAGAGTATATTCAGAAAATGGGTGGATGTCATCCTGCTGGACTGAAATAAAAAGGCGATACTGGATCACCAGTACCGCCAGAGCAGAGGGGGAAGGAGGAGGAAAGATACGCTTTAGAAGTCCTTCTGCCAACTGAAGGTGTATACCTTACCTTCTGAGTCGGGGGGTGTGGTTACCCAGAACCAACCGGACTGCGAGTAATTGAGGGTGTAGCCATTTGATTGGGCGATGGTAAAGTCTGACTTGGTGTTCTTGGCGATGGCTTTTTCAATCGCAGCACGGGTTACATCAAGTACCTGACTGGAACTCTCGGTGGTGTTATTCCAAGCGAGCAACTGGATACCACTAACAACGGTTTCGGTGGTGGGTAGACCATCGGCATCGACGGTGGCAATTTCATCACGGGTATCAAAAACCGCGATCGGAGCGCCAGCATCAAAGGCATTTATCCGGCCATCATTAAACGACGGAACCGGGGGAGTGTCGGTTGAGGTGTCGGCAGCTTGAACCGCGACAACGCCGGTAACGAGAACGAACGATAGTAACAGACTGAGACCTAACTTCTTCGACATGATTGTGTACTCCTAGACTTCTATGACATCGAGTGGTGTGTTTGATCACCATGTCCATCATTATTGAGCACCGATGTGGAGTAGTTATGGAGAAGCACTGAACGCGTGGTGAATTCCAGTTAAGTGAACGGTGAGTGGAAACACGTGCTAACCAGTAGAAAGTCAGAACAGCAGCGGTAATATTGGCTATGGTTACAACGACTATGAAGAACCGGATTTAGTGTCATATTAGGGAGTGACGGTCATGGAAATTGACATCAGCAAAATGGACGTGGTACATAACGTTGAGAAGAAACAATTTGAAATGCAATTGGGTGAGCAGCTTGCCAAGGTGCAATATATTCTCGGTTCGAGCGAGATCATTTTCACACATACGGAAGTACCGGAAGCGTTTGAAGGGCAAGGGATCGCAGCCAAAATCGCCAAGGTAGCGCTGGATTATGCGAAGAACTCGGGGATGCGTGTGCGCCCAATGTGCCCGTATATCGCGGCATATATCAAGCGGCATCCGGAATATCAATCAATTACAGCGGGATATTGACGAGTTGGTAGTTTTCAGTCGTCAGTTTTTAGTTTTCAGTCATAATCACATAGCAAATGCGGGGTATATCAATTCGATTTAGCAGAATCAAAGAAGCTAATCATACGGCGGGCGTATTCTTCGGGGGCAACCGCTGGACCGTCACAATGGGTCGCGGTGGGGATTTCCCAGAGTTGAGCGTTAGAACCAGCAGCCTGTTGATAACGGCGGATGTGAAATTTCTCGCCTCCGAGCGCGCCCGCAAAGAGCATGACGGGACGCGGGGCGATCTGTGAAATGGTCGCCATGACAGATGATGGTGCGGACATACCGAGGTGCAATTCGAGCAGACGGTCAACCAAGCCGTGATAACGAAGCGCCACCGCCCCTTCCCAATCGCTGGCTGGCGGGAGGTCGTCAACAGAAACCATAGCAGGGCCATCCGCAAGAACGGCGCGAAGCTGCGGGAATTGGGCGGTAGCACGAATGGCGATTTGTCCACCGATGGAACAACCGAGGATGGCAACAGTCGTACCTTTATCTTGCAGATAGGTTAAAGCACCGCCCACATCGGCAACATCACGCCAGCCGAAAGAACGTTGTGATCCATCGCTTTCGCCCGCACCGCGTTCATCATAAAGAAGCGCTCCGTAACCTGCCTGTGTGAGTTGGCGAGCATGATAGAGCATCTGGGTACGATCAGCGAAGTAGCCGTGCAGCAAAATGATGATGGTGTCATTTTGAGGCGGAATGTACCAACCCCGCAGGGTAAGGTTATCGCCACCAATAAAGGACACATCCTGTGTATTTGGTGGGAGATCAGCAGGACGCGCTACAGTGGTATGCGCTGACACGACATAGCTGATGGCTGTCAGGTTGGCGACAATTAGGACAATGGCAAGTGGTAAGCCAAACAGCATCAGCACAAAAAAGGTGAGCAGACGCAGCCAATAACGGCGACCGCGTTTAGGACGAGACGGCATTACCACGTCAACAGATTAGGTGTCGTTCCAGTTGAGGCGGTATCCGGATTCCACATGGATGCCAACCAATCGTGTAATTCACCTTTGACCTCGTGCGTGAGGCGCACACCAGCTTCAAATCCTGTCGGTGAGAAAGCGAATAAGCTGGCAAATTGGCGGCGAATGGTGCAAATGAGATAATCTTTCTCCCAACGGGATTGCCCCCAGAGGAAAGCGACCCCATCCTGTTCGCGCCGTAGGAGTTGCAGCCAATGGGCACAATCAACCGGTGTTAAATCGGTCATACGGAAGCGGAAGGTCAGCATAGAACCCATCGAATATGCCAACTGAAATTGGTGCGAATTTGCCATAGCTTCAATGACCACAGTTGCTGTACCATCAGGGGCAGCTAAGGTGCTAAGGCTCGGTTGGTGGGCACCTTTGGCCGATTTTTGCTTGATGATGGTCATCAAGGGCAGAGTCGGATAGCGGTTACTTAACTCGTTGGCTAAATCAACTTTGCCAGCGAAATGCTGTTGTAAGAGCCACGGTGCATTAAAGGTAGAACGGCTGATAGTCGCAGGACGCGAAGGATCATCAATGGGAAGATCAGGGAGCGACGTCCGCGTGGTAATGGTTTGATCGTCCTCAGCCGCTTTCTTTTTGATTTCGCGGGGCATGGTATTTATATACTCCAGAGCAACTGCAATACTTAATTCAGCTTATAACAGGCTAGAGCAAAGTGCAAATAGCGATTTCCCCCCATAATTTAGGGGACTGATGTAATACCAAAATGACGTAGCGCTCATGTAGTTCTAACACGGCATGACTATCCTAGATACAACTTTAACGAATTAGAGGTGAAAACGTGCAACCTCCCGGACAGGACAAGCAACCCAAGAACCAGCCCCCACCCGGTTCACAATTCAAAATCCCGCGATGGGTGTGGCCGGTGGTATGGATCGTATTGATAATATGGGCGTTTACCCGCGTGCAAGACATGGTCAGCACGGCGACAGGCGAACAACCCATTACGATTCCGTATTCTTACTTCCGTGAACAAATCACGGCAGGAAAAGTCGAATCGGTGATATTCCAAGGTAACCAAGCGCGCGGTAGTTTCACCGGCACGGTTAAGTATCCACCGGATGGATCGCAATTGATCGAAGAAGGTACGCAGCAAGTATCATCTAACCGGTTTGTGACGCTGCTGCTACCGATTGATGATCCGAGTTTGACAACACTCCTTAATGAAAAAGGGGTTACGGTCACCTCACAGAGCAACGATACCTCGCCGCTCATCTACATTCTGATTCAGTTCGCACCGTTCATACTGATCCTCGGTTTCTTCTTGTGGTCAGCACGACGAGCGCAGGGTCAGATGGGGAATGTTTTCGGCTTCGGGCGTACCCAAGCGCGCGAATACACAGTCGAGCGTCCACAGGTGACTTTCGGTGACGTGGCGGGACAGGATGCAGCGAAAGCTGAACTGGTCGAAATCGTGGACTTCTTGAAGGAACCGGATAAATACATTGCGCTCGGCGCACGTATTCCGCGTGGTGTGCTCTTAGTAGGGCCGCCCGGTACGGGTAAGACCTTGATGGCGCGTGCGGTGGCAGGTGAAGCCAGCGTAGCCTTCTTTAGCATATCGGCGTCGGAGTTCGTTGAAATGTTCGTGGGCGTGGGCGCAAGCCGCGTGCGTGATCTATTCAAACGGGCGAAGGATGCCGCACCGAGTATCGTATTCGTAGACGAAATCGACGCAGTTGGTCGTCAACGTGGTACGGGCATGGGCGGCGGCAACGACGAACGTGAACAAACCTTGAACCAGATGTTGTCTGAAATGGACGGCTTCGACCAAAACGAGAGCGTGATCGTGATGGCGGCGACCAACCGGCCTGACGTACTTGATCCGGCGCTGCTGCGACCGGGACGTTTTGACCGCCAAGTGACCGTCGGGCTGCCTGACCGCACCGGACGCGAGAACATCCTCAAGATTCACACCAAGGGCAAGCCGTTGGATACGGATGTGAATTTGACGGATATGTCGAAGGCGACTATCGGCTTTTCGGGCGCGGATCTTTCGAACCTCGCTAACGAAGCGGCTTTGAACGCGGCACGGCGGAATGTCAAGAAAATCAGCCAACGCGATTTCTTGAATGCATTTGACCGGATCGTACTGGGAACAGAAAGCCCACCGCTTTCGAATGAAAAAGAACGTAAAGTAGTGGCCTATCATGAGGGTGGACATGCGTTGGTCGGAGCATTGACACCACACGCCAATCCAGTGTTCAAAGTGACGATTGTGCCACGCGGTCAAGCATTAGGTGTAACAGCATCACTCCCTAATGATGACCAGCGAAATTACTCGAAAGAGTTCTTGATCGCCCAAATCTATATGCTACTGGGTGGGCGAGCGGCAGAAGAAATTGCCATCGGTGAAATCACGACCGGTGCATCGAGCGACTTGCGTCGGGTAACGGACATCGCGCACCGCATGGTAGCCGAGTTCGGTATGAGCGAGAACATCGGGCCGCTGAACTTCGGCGATAACGAACGGCAACCATTCCTCGGTTACTCGCTATCACAAGGACGGAGTTACAGCGAAGCAACCGCAGGTCGCATTGACGCGGAAGTCCGGCATATTGTGGATGCAGCCTATGCCCACACACTGGAGCTTATCCGTAACAACCGCGACAAACTGGACATTCTGGCGAAAGAATTGCTGGAGAATGAGATCGTGGAAGGCAAGCGCGTCTACGAGATCGTCGGTGTGCCACCAGCGAATGAGGTTGAAGAACCTATCGGTAGCCTGAATTAAGCGCTGACACAGATTACAAGAACACCCCGCATTGCTAGGGGTGTTTTTGATTCTGATGCACATTACGCTGTAGTCAGGCGTATAATTATTATGAACCACCATTTAACTGTGGAGTTTTATATGACAAACCAAACAGAAACTCAATGGGTGACAGTCCATACGGCACATAACTTACCAGAGGCCTACATTGTAGCAGGGCGTCTTAAGAGCGCGGGCATTCCGTATTTCATTAAACCGGATGCGTTTGGACAGATTTATGGGGTAACAATCGGCATCCACAGCGGTGTAGAGATCCTAGTTGATAGCGAAGACTATGATCGGGCACTTGAATTGCTCGAAGAAGAAACAGAAGCCGCAGAGTAAATAAAACGCGGGACATAATCCAATTATGCCCCGCGTTGTTAGATCATAAGAGGCCAGATTTAACTGGACGACGAACCGGCATGAACGGCGGCTTTATGCGCTGCGATGATCGGTTGAGCGACCTGCGCTGGTACCTGTTCATAATGGCTGAACTTCATGGTGAACACCCCGCGTGCCGCTGAAATCGAACGCAAGACATTGCCATAGCGCATCATTTCACTATAGGGAACCTGCGCTGAAATCTTGCCCTTGTGGCCTTCGGTGTCCATACCCTGTACACGTCCGCGACGGGTATTCAAATCGCCCATAACATCGCCCATCACGGCTTCGGGAACGGTGATCTGAACATCCATGACCGGTTCCATCAGGACAGGACCAGCCGCTTCAAAGACTTTCTTGAAGGCTTCACGTCCGGCGATCTGGAAGGCAATATCTTTAGAGTCGACCGGATGCTCTTTACCATCAAAGACGACGGCGTGCACATCCACGATGGGATAGCCCGCGATAACACCTTCATCCAATACCGAGTGAATGCCCTTCTCTATCGAGGGAATAAAGCTGGCGGAAATTGAACCACCGACGATCTTGGTTTCATATTTGAAGCCGCCACCTGGGTTGGGTTCGAGGCGTAGATGAACTTCACCAAACTGCCCCGCACCACCACTCTGCTTACGATGACGATGGAAGTCCGAGCCTTGTTTAGTGATGGTTTCCTTATATGGGACTTTCGGAACGGCGATATCCATACCTACGCCAAGTTTTGCGGCGCGGCTGATGGCGAGGTTGACGTGCGCTTCCCCCATGCCTTCAACAATGGTTTGCTTGACATCAGGATCTTGCCGCCAACGTAAGGTCGGGTCTGATTGGCAAAGGCCAGTGAGAATAGTACCCATCTTAGCGCTGTCAGCCTGAGTCCTCGGATTAACCGCAATCGCGTACAACGGTTCAGGGAAATCAGGCTGGGTGATCTGAAGCGGATTGGCACGCGTGCTGAAAGTATCACCCGTCTTGGTATCGTTCAATTTGGCGACAACACCTATATCACCGGCATGGAGCAGGTTTACAGGCATCTGTTCTTTACCGCGCATGACGAGCATACTGTTGAAGCGTTCTTCAACATTGCGGATCGGGTTAAAGTAGCGTCCATCAGAATGCATCGAGCCTGAGAATATACGGAAGTAATTCAATGTACCGACAAAACGGTCATTGGTAGTCTTAAAGACATAGGCAGCGAGTGGGCCTTCATCCGATTGCGGCGCGAGGAGGAATTGGCGCTCGTTCGATTGATCAAGGTGGGTCACACGGCGTTGCGATGGTGGCGACACATATACGACGAGGGCTTCCATCAGGGGGACAGTACCCACGTTCTTTGCGCCGGACGTGACGAATACAGGGACGGTCTTGAGGTAGGCATCACGGGCGGCCTTACGCATACCATCACGAATTTCGTCACTCGTCAGATTGTTTTCGTTGAAATATTTCTCCATGTAGGCATCATCAGCTTCGGCAGCCGCTTCAACCAATGTGGTGTGCGCGGCCTCGGCCTCGGCTTGCATATCCGCAGGTAAATCCGAACGGTCCTTACCCGTGTTGTAGTAAGCCTTCATGGTCAGCAGATTGATCACCCCTTTGAAGTCGGCTTCGGCGCCGATGGGGATCATCACAGGGATAAATTTGTAGTCAGGGAAACTATGGCGGAGGTTATCCAAGGTACGTTGGAAATCCGCATTTTCGCGGTCGAGCTTGTTGATGGTCACGATGATGGGCTGCTGATAGACCTCAGCGTATTCCCATGCCAATTCGGTACCCACTTCGACGCCAGCAACGGCATCAACAACCACGATAACTGAGTCTGCCACGCGGATGGCGTTCTTGATTTCACCTTGAAAGTCAGTCATACCGGGGGCGTCCAAGATGTTGATCTTGGTGTCTTCAAATTCGATGGGGATTAAAGAGGTGGACAGGGAAACGCCGCGTTCTTTTTCGTCATCATCCCAATCGGAGACTGTGTTCTTCTCCTCTACCCTGCCCATACGGGAAATGGCGCTGGTATTGAAGAGCAGGGCTTCTACAAGTGTGGTCTTACCAGCGCCCTGATGGCCTACGAAAGCAACGTTCCTTATCTTCTCAGTGACGTACTCTTTCATAAACAGTCTCCTTATTATTTTAAAAAGCGATCAACGAGATCAGCCTTTAACCATCAGTAAAAAGTGGTTTTGTAGCAGGACCGTGATCTCTGATCATGTTTTGCGAAACGAATGTGATCCTTTCATGAAGCCTAAAGTATCGTCAGTCCAACCAACAAACTACTTATTTACTGTATGTGAAGATTTTAAGACGCGGTTAAGAAGTTGTCAAAGAACAGACATCACATAAAATCACCATCAAATTACACTGCGCTTTTCGGAGTAAATGCGGCAGGATGAGGGTGTGAATTGTATAGCCCGTTTCCGGCAAGCATGTTATAGTGAACACTCTTTGAGACAACAGGTGAAGGAAAACATTGTGAAAATTCTAGTCGCCTATGCAAGCGCACATGGCACAACGGGTGAAGTTGCGACGTTTATTTCCAAAACGCTAGAGGTATACGGGGCGGAAGTCACCTGCGCGGCAGTTGAATCGGTTGAGGATGTGAGTAGTTATGATGCGTTCGTGCTGGGAACAGCTATTCATGAAGGCATATGGCTGCGGAGCATGATGCTGTTCATCGATAAGTTTGAAGCTGAACTGGCGCAAAAACCAGTTTACTTCTTTGTCACCTGCTTGCGCATTGTCGAGGCAGATGGCTACGACCACGTCATGAAGAATTACATGCATATGCCTACGCTGGAAAAACTGAAAGTGCGTAAGGTCAATGCCTTTGGCGGCGCGATCCGTCTAAACGAGATTGATTGGGAAGAACGTTGGACGTTAGGGTTACGCTACGACGGCACTAATCTGCAAGCACGTCTGAACGCAGATTACCGTGATTGGTACAGCATCGGCGCGTGGACGAATAACATCGCCAAGGAACTGGCTGTAAAACCTGCGGTACACGAATAACTCTAAAAATGGCAAAGGCGGCCTCGCGGAGCCGCCTTTACACATTCCACACAGGAAGACACACTTGGGAATTAGCAAATTGTAGCATTACCTTATTCGCTAAAAGAATAAGGGTTTATCGTACTCCAAATACTATGGCTGCCACGCTGTAGGACCGACATTACCGAAATACGCTCCGATAGCGGTTAGGTCACGAATATCCACCACACCATCATGGTTTAAATCCGCCCCTGCTACCACCGTCGCACTATCGAAATTGGCCGCAATCAACGACGCATCCGCCATATCAATCTTGTTGTCGAGATTAGTATCCCCACCGACTAGCATGGCAACCGGCAAGGTCAGCGTTTGCCCCTGTGCCAAAGTGAAGCTGGTTTGACTGGACAGATAGCCAACAGATCCCGCGCTTAGCTGGTAGGTTCCAGCAGCCAGATTGGGGAAGGAAAAATTACCTGCGCTATCCGTAACAGTTTGCAACGATTGTCCATCCGGCAACTTGAGAGTCACCACGATACCGGAGAAATCTGCCTTTAGGCCAACTCCAACGCGCCCGTTCACCTGAGTCATAACGACCATAGGAGCGGGTTGTGGAGGTGGCGCATTTCCGTTTACTTCAGCGGTCGGCAGCGCAATAGTCGGTATTACAACCGGATTTTCGGCGGTGGGCACAACCGGAGCGGGTGGTAATGTACCGAGCGGCTCATTGGGCTGCTGCACCACTACCGTCGGTGGAATAATCGTCGGCTCGACGTTGGTCGGGACAACCACAGGGTTGGCCACAACTTCAGTGGGTTGAACTACTACCGGCTCCGCAGTGGGTGGCGGTACATCGGTAGGTGGCACAGCAGTAGGCGGTGGTACGTCAGTGGGCGGCAACGGCTGAGGCTGTTGCTCGACTGGCGCACTAACCACTTGCGTGGGCGTCGGCAATTCTATGGTCGCTGTAGGTGGCTCAACCGGCGGCAGAGGTGCAGCGGGGTCTGCATTATCAGCGGTAATGATGACCATACCGGCTGACAAGAACAAGATCCCGCACACCGCGATAATCATAAAAGGTGGAAAGCGTCTCACGATTTGGGTTCCCCCCGAAGGTTATTTGTTGCCCGCTAAGGTGTAGTGGACGCGCATACGCGAGTACATACCCACGCTCAAGGTGAGCAATACAACGCCGATAATCAAGAACGCAACCGCCGCAATCGACACCATATTGTTGGAATGGTTACCTGAGTCGGCAGGGGCAACCACCTGATTAGCCGTATTGTTTGCGGGAGCATTGCTCAACTGCAAATTATTGAACATGGTGGTGGATGTATCATTAGAAACGGCTGGTTGGACGGGCGCAGCATTCTCAACCGGCGCTGCTTCCACAACGGGAGCTGCACTGTTCACAGCGACATCGGCAGGGGCAGAAGCCACAACCGCACCTTGAACCTGTGCCATTACCTGATTTACCTTTTGCGCCACCATATGCCCATCAACTTCTTTGAATTCGGGAGCAACAAAACTGGCATTGATCGCTGTGAAAGCAACCGGAGCATCCTTCAAAACATGCAGGGTAAATGTGCCTAAAATGCCATCACCGTTAACAGGTTTGGCCGGTTGCATCAGGGTTATGGCGTATTCGATGGTACCAGCAGCAGGATCAACCGCATTACGTAATGCAAAACCGGGTTCATTGGCGAAAAATGCGCCGGGTGTCACAGCTTTGCCGTCAGCCTGTACGACCTCAAATGATTGAGGATCGTAGCTGAGCTTGAAACTGCCACCATAAACACCTACCGCGCCAGCCACATTTACGGAAACCGTTACGGTATCTCCGGCAACGGCCTGGGCTTTATCCGGTGTAAGTTGAAGCTGTGGCGCATTGTCTTGAGCACCAACCGTCAACAACCCAATTACGAATAGCGAGATCATTACAAATACAGCGAACCAAGTTTGTGTGTATTTCTTCATCGTGTGCATCCTCTTTAGTAACCCTTACTTTGACAATGCGGTTAGGCCGCGATCCCATCCGCAAAGTGACTGAACCGAACTATTCTATGACAAATAGCGATTTTAGAGCAACGATATTACTCTGCATCACATCATAACGATAACGGCAGAAATGACAGATAACAACCAATCTGCATAGGCTATAAGTCCTAAATTATCGTGCATTAGGAATGAAGTACTGTTAATTTCTCTATGCAGCCATTACCCAATCTAAACTCTTCCTAACTTAATTCAAACATTTACAAACCAAAGGGGTTTTCTCGTGCAAACCGGAGAGGATTGAGGAATTCCTAAAAGATTGTAAAGAATGAAGACACCTTATTGACTGCCTAAAAGAAGTCATGCTAAATTTATTTTATCGTTGTGAGTAAGGAGTTATTCAATATGTTGTACATGCCCCGTGAAGAAGGTCAAGGTCTCGTAGAATACGCATTGATTTTGGTTCTGGTCGCAGTCGTCGTTATCGTCATTCTGGCACTGCTTGGCCCGGCCATCGGCAACATTTTCTCGAACTTGGTCAAGAACCTGTAATTCACAGTCTCTTTTCATTAACGTCTTTTTTGAAAGGCCGCGCGTTATGTGCGGCCTTTCGCATTTATTGGATAAGATCAAAAACAGGTTAAACCGCAGAGGCGCAGAGAGTATGGAGAAAACAAAGACAATTGTATTGCGCCTTACTTTATACTGATCCTATAATCCACACTGTGCGGATAGGCTCCCCTTCTCTATAGCCTCAGTCCTTCCATTCTGCTACAATCGCCACCATTCCAAATACAACAGCAGATAGGTTAATTCATGACCCACAAAGACTTTTTGTTTCGCGGGGAGATGGCCGAGCTTGATCCGGATGTCGCCGAACTGATTCGTCATGAAACGGCACGGCAAGCACAATATTTGATTCTGATTCCATCAGAAAGTACCGTACCGGAAGCCGTACGTGAGGCATTGAGTTCCGCCTTCCATAATATCTATGCTGAAGGTTATCCGCTGGATGAAACCCGCACGATGACTCAGTCGGAAATTCTGGATTACAACAAGCGGTTACCTGAATATCGCCGTCAAGCGGACAAACGTTATTACAAGGGAACTGAATACGCCAATATTGTCGAATCGCTGGCACGCCGCCGTGCAGCAGAATTATTTGCTACCCCTCAATACAAACCTGAGCAGTTGTTCGTGAATGTGCAAGCGCTATCCGGTGCACCAGCCAACAACGCAGTTTACAGTGCCTTGCTGAACGTTGGTGACACGGTGATGGGTATGGATTTGCTGCATGGCGGACACCTGACTCATGGCAGTCCAGTCAACCGCAGCGGTAAGAATTACAAAATCGTCAGCTATGGAGTTGATCCGGCGACTGAACGACTGAACTACGACACTATCATGGCACTGGCACTGGAACACAAACCGAAGATGATTATCGGCGGTTATACCAGTTATCCATTCGCACCAGATTGGCAAGCGCTGCGCAAGATTGCGGACGCCGTCGGAGCCTATCTGCTGGCAGATGTTTCGCATGTGTCAGGCTTGATTATCGCGGGAGACTTCCCAAATCCGGTGGGCATCGCGGATGTGGTGACCTTCACCACGCATAAGACATTGGCAGGGCCGCGCGGCGCGGTGATTATCACCCACAAGTCGCAGCTTTCAGGCAAGATTGACCGTGCGGTATTCCCCGGCGAACAAGGCGGGCCGCACATGAACAGCATCGCAGCGCTGGCGGTATCACTACGTCTCGCAGCGAGTGACCAATTTAAAGAACTGCAACATCAAACCGTGCGCAACGCAGCCCGATTGGTGCAAAAATTAGAATCGCGCGGACTACGGGTAGCCTATGGTGGTACGGATACGCACCTGTTGTTGGTCGATTGCAAGAGCGTGGTCGGCGCTGACGGCACGACACTCAGCGGTGATATGGCCGCCCGCATCCTCGATCTGTGCGGCATCGTCTTGAACCGTAACACCATTCCGGGTGATCCGGCAGCACTGCGGTCATCGGGTATCCGCATCGGTACACCGTGGATCACGCAACGCGGCTTTGGCGATGCTGAAATCGATAAGCTGGGTGACATTATCGCGGATGTTCTGCAAGCGTGTGTACCATTTAGTTACGGTGGCAAGAAAGGGCCGGAACCACGCGCCAAGATTGGCTTCGATGCTTTCCAGAAAGCCAAATTAGCCGTGCGTGAACTCTCCCATAGCGTCGGTATTGATACTGCCGCGGTGGTGGATGATTATCCGCATTTCTCGTATATCGACTCGGTAAAAGACCAATCCGGCTGGACTAGCTTTGGTATCAAGGGTGAGGTGGCGACCGCATTCCTCAACACCGTGGTTACAAGTGATGTACTGGCACTCAAAGACGGCGATCAACAAGCCACATGGATACTAGAAGCTGATGGCAGCGTCATGAGCCGTGGTGTGGTTGAAGCCACCGCGTCCGGTTATAAACTGCATGTCGAACAAAACGCGGGACGTGTGGCAGCATGGCTGCGCGGTCTTTCGGACGGTTTTGTGCTGTTCGATAGCACTGATCCTTATGCTAAAGTGCCGGGGCCAGTGGATGTCATCTCGGAAGGCGCAACGGTTAGCGGAGCCATTCGCATCAATACCAAGAGCGATTGGGCGAAAGATTTTAGCGGATACGCAGCCAAATCGTATTTCATCGGCATTAACGGCGAGCATTATGCTGGCCCGAAAGATGACGATCTACCCCTGTTCCAGTGGCAAGAACCCACCGGCGCGGAATTACTTAAGACCACGCTACACGATCTCCACAAAGAACTGGGCGCGAAGATGGTCGAATTCGCCGGTTATGATATGCCCGTGTGGTATTCATCAGTGACCGAAGAACATCAGGCAGTACGCACCAATGCAGGGGTGTTCGACGTCACGCACATGGGTGTGTTAGGGGTTAAAGGCAGCGGTGCCGCCGCATTCCTCGATGTGGTCACCACCAACGAAGTCGAAAAACTAGCAATCGGTGAATCCCACTATACTTACCTGCTCGATCAAAACGGCATTCCTTTCGATGACTTGATGATTTACCGCTTAGGTCAGGAAGACTTTTTGGTCGTGGTCAACGCCTCCAATAATGATAAGAACATCGCTTACTTGTTGGATGCCCAAGCCGGAAAGATTCGCTTCGGTGACGGGGCGAACGGCAAGCGACTTCCTACGGGCGCAAATCAGTGTGTGATTGTGGATTATCGGAAGGGCGCTGGAGCGGCAGGACGGGTAGATGTCGCACTGCAAGGGCCGAAGAGCACGGATATTTTGATGGCGTTGGGCGGCAGTGATGCCGATAAGGCCAAGGTCAAGAAATTGGCGTGGGCGGGCGTCGCACAAGTGACGTTGGGCGGTTATGATTTGATCGTCTCGCGTACTGGTTACACGGGCGAACGCATCGCATATGAATTGTTTGTGCATCCCGAAAAAGCGCCGCAATTGTTTGGAGAATTGATCGCCAACGGGGCGACTCCCTGCGGTCTAGCCGCACGTGACAGCTTACGAACCGAGGCCGGTCTGCCGCTGTATGGGCATGAATTGGCTGGTCCGCTCGGTCTAAATCCGGCAGATGCAGGTTTCGGCAATTACGTGAAGTTATGGAAACCCTACTTCGTGGGCAAGCAAGCCTTCATCGCGCACGAAATGAAGCGTGAGGCCGAAGTCACTCGCTTCCGGTTGGACAACAAGGGTGCTCGTCCGGCACATCAGGGCGATCCAGTGGTCGATAAAAAGGGTAAGGTCATCGGTGTAGTGACCAGTTGCAGTCTTGACCGTGACGGTTTCCAATCCGGTCAGGTGTATATCCATGATGATTACAGCAAAGACGGCACCGCAGTGGGTGTTTTTGCCGGATCAGCACGGGCGAAGAATAATAAAGCGCCGGGTGAACTGGCATTTGGTGACAAATTCCCAACCCCAGAACCAGCAACTATTCTGACGCGCTTCCCCAAAGCGAAGAAGTAAGCCCAGTAGTTGACAGAAAACTCAACAAATCTCTAACAATAAGCGGACGACTGTCCGCTTATTTCTCATTACTTCCTCAGCGATAGTATTTATACTAGCCCCGTTATGTTTCCTAGCTATCCTTGAGGATCACAATGAACAAAAATCAGTCGAACGCATCAGCATCCCCACTCGGTCGTTTCCGTCAATATCTACATCCCGGCTACCTCTTGATTGCTGTGGGCGTTGTGTTGATTGCAGCCGTGCTGGTGGTTATCGTGCGCAACACAATTGCCGAACAAACACCACTTGGTGATTTGAGCATAGCGGATACCAGCACTAGCTTCCCCAACCAAGGGCAAACGCATATCGCAGTCGGGCAATCGCATCCAGCATATAACTCGAACCCGCCAACTTCCGGTTGGCATTATGCTGATCCTGCACCGTGGGGTGTGTACCCCAATCAACTACCTGATGAAACGCTCATTCATAACTTGGAGCACGGTGGCATCTGGTTGTCGTATAAAGACCCTACCAATCAGGACATCATCAATCAGTTGGTGGACATCGCCAACAAATATCCATCGCATATGATTGTTGCACCACGTCCCCAGAACGATAGTCCGATAGCGGTCGCTGCATGGGGGCACCTGTTGAAGATGGACACGGTCAACGCTGATGTGATTTACGCCTTCATTCGCCGTTACCGCAAGAATGGCCCAGAAAACGTCGGTTAGTGAGCGGCATACATCTATAAGCTCATAAATAGAGCAGTTCATAGCTGATGGACTGCTCTATTTCTATTTTCTAGCGAATGCCCCAAATGATAATCTGACTATAATAAAACTAAATCTATACGGCGTTCATCTGATGGAGCGTTGAGTTATTTATCATGCCGATTATCAACTACGACTTTCAAGGTTCTGTGTTCTCGGCCAAGGAAATCGGGAACATTTCAGCCGCTGACGCCCAAGAATGGGCGGACAAATTAACAGAATATGCCGCACAAAGCCCGACTAAAATTGTCGCGTTGGTGGATGCTCTTGAAGTCAAAAATGTCGTATACCGCGCCGTGGATATATTCACCAAAGCGTCGTTTACATCCAATGTGATTGCCATTGTGGTGGCAACCAATAGCGCCGTGAGTTCCACCGCAACCAATATCGGGCTGTTGGGCAGACGCAACAAAACGCTGGTTTTCCGTACGCTTCAAGAAGCCCGCGACTGCTGCCAAAAGCTGCTGAATGAAGAGCAAGTGTAAGTTTCAGGAAGCGCGTGTCTTCCGGTTACGCTCGACAATATCAATTACACGAATACGGGGTTATATAAGCTATTCAAATCAACCTCTTTAGCTGGGCGCCACATGTGCCCACTCGCGAAGGCTGGGGTTACAATCATATTTGCATTCCCCCACCATCCACTGAGGAACGGCATTCAATGAAGCTAATCTTTTGACAAAGCGCTCCCGACAGGATGAACACGCACCAAATTCATATAGATTTTTGAGTCCGGTCACGGCTCTATCTGTAGGATGCGCGTCAAAGATATTAAGAACACTCCAGCCAAGCGAATGATATTCCTCTAAATCTAAGTCTGATTGAGCTAACTCTTCAATCAGTTGCCAATCATCTTCAACAAAATTTGCCCTCATTAAACCAACTGCTCTACCTGTGTTATTTTTGGCTTTGATTAGCTCAAAGGCCAAATTACGAACTGACAAATCTTCGACAAGTTCAAGAGCGTTTAGTGCATATAGGGAGCGACGTGCCTCATAATCAATTGTGTGATCATCTTTCCAAATAGGTTTATTATCAATTTGGCGCGCCCAATTGATCAGTCGAGCAGGTTCAAGCGGAAACTTACGGTTTCGGAAGATATCCAAGAAGATTGTGATCTTCTGAACATCATCATCCTTTAATGATTGCAAATCCTTTGCGGCAAGGATTATGTCATCATCTGACGCATTCTTCCCCCATGAAGCCCATCTTACGGGTGGATTCTTCAAATCAGAACCACCGAAGATCCAACTCTTAAGTTCCTCATAGGACACATCTAGACGTGTTTCGCGCGTTTCGGGATGCGTTTCGCTGGCTCGAAAAGACGCTATAGCTTCTACAAATTCTTTGAAATTAGGGTTGGTTTCAGCAACTGCAAGGATATGAGTTGCTGTTTGGTCTATACCATCTTGCATTTCAAGCATCGACAGCAAGTGATTTCCGTCTAAAACAAATTCTTGGCGGTCATTCGGGAAAGACTGCCAAACTGTCTCGACCAATGCGATGAGGCCGTTAATACCATCAAGCTCAATCAAGAAATCACAATGAGGGTTTGAAGTGGGATGATTTAGAAGAGAATCGTAAATAATCTGGCGGGCATTTTCATCACCAGCTTTAGCAAAAATCATGGCCTGATGCAACAGGTGATGCTCATCCCAATTGTGTTGTTCAGACTTTGATAATGCATTCAAGATTTGTTCACGATAAAACTCAACATCTGATGTCAATCGGATAACATCGTGGATATATTGGGCACGTGTTCCTTCGACTTGAGGATCAAAAGCGGTATTGTGTAAACACGCGTCAAGAATAACTTCGCGATAAGGCGCAGAATCATTATGTTGGAGATGCAAAATCGCACGACCAAGACCCTGCTTCAGTATTCGATGAAACTCTGTAACTGACAATGTCATTTTGTTTTCGACTTCCGGTTACGCTCGACAATATCAATTACACGGTCGTGACGGGCAAACAGCACCAACGTATCACCCCCATGCACAGCAACAGCGTTATCTGGTTGGACATCCACTGCCCCATCACGGCCGTGCAGCACAATATCCATGTCATTAGCGCTTTGCAGTGAACCAATTGTGCCACCATCCAGAAACGAACCGTGTTCTACCTGCAAGCGAATCATGCTGTAATCGACACCGGCAATCTGCAACGTCTGGGTGATTTCTACACCGACGGCCGCACCCGCAAAGACCGGTGCTGCCAAATCGGATGCGCTGTGAACGGCATCCACACCCATGAATTGTTTCATTTGTTTAGCGTAGGTATCGTCCCACATACGGGCGACAATCCGCACATCCGGGTTGAGGTCACGGGCGCGCATAATCACTTCGAGATTGGTCTGGTCGCTAGACGTACACGCGACGAAAGCCTGTGCATAACGTAAGCCAGCTTGCTCAAGTGCTTGCGGATTACGCCCATCATTATTAATCACTGGAACACCCAACTGCGCCAACTCGTCATCAATGCTGGGCTTGAGCTTCTGATCGATAGCGACCACATCAAAACCCATCCCGATTAGTGCACGGGCAACCCGCAAACCGACATGACCAACACCCAGAATAATGACATGATTGCGATATGTTGAAGCCACTGCTTCCTCCCATGCATTGCGCCGTTCACTGCGGTCAAAAAATAGGCGGACGAAATCCGCTGCTCCACGCCCGACAATGAAGATAGCCAGCACCGGAACGATGTACCAAAAAGCGATCAAATAAATCTGAGTTGGAACCTCGGCTACAGGTGGTGGTTGCAAAACCATCATTTCGAGGATGTAATACGGTAAGTGTTGATAAGCAGGACGGGCATAACCAGCCAACGCCATCAACTCGCCATAGAGCCATCCGCCACCAAATAGCAATAGCACGAACGATAGAATCGGTGTGCGAAACTCGCTCCATAAGGCAGCGGTATCACGGTAGGCGGCACGCATCACACGCCAAACCCGTGTACGGCGGCGACGACCTTGTGGGAGAACCAAACGTGCAGAAGGCATAAGGTGGTCTTTTAGTCTATAAAGATCGAACGTGCATCATTCATGAATGTATTATGTCTGTAAATTGAGAATACCGGCCTGCTCGGCTTCTTGCAGGGTGATCGTGCGCACATCATTATCCAGATGAGCAGCAACGGCGGCCATCTTTTCAGGGGTGAACATCACCTCAGCCGATGAGTCGTCAAATGCGTTCAGTTGGTCGAGTAACGATACGTCAAAAGACCCTATTGGAGAGATGCTTAACTGCCCACTATCTGATGCAGTTGAAATGCTGTTTAATTGCCCGGAAAACTCTATGACATTGGGGGTCAAGATCAACGTCTCATAGTTTTCGAGTTCCTCGTCCATGAGGGGCATCGGGCGAAAATGAGTAGCCAGATCATCGGGGTCATAACCGGGATAGGTGTGCCAGAAGGATTCCAATGCCGTCCAAACACGGTCACGTTCGGATGGGCGGCGGATGGCACGTTCGGCCATCGAGCGAATGAAGTGATATTTCTCAGCCGCCGCTTGCAACCGCAGCGCTTCATGTGCCTCGTGCTCATAATCCTCCAACGGATACCAATCCGGTGCAAAGCCTGAGGCACGAATGCGAGACAACCAATCGAGTGCCAGCGACCATTGGGCATGGTCAGCCGCATCTTGATAGCGTTGAATAGCCGTCATGACATCGAATTGTACCGTCTGTACCAATGCCATGATCTTAAAGGCATCTAGCCGTTCGAGTTGATGCTCCACCGCGTTTAAAATCATTTCGATGTTATCAAGGAAATGGCGTCCTGAATCGAGTTGAGCGCTGTTGTAGTCCAGCATAGGACGTAAATCAGGCGGTAAATCACGCGCGCTCGGGATGGAGGCTTTCTTGATGCAAATCGGCGCAATCGGCTTCTTTAGTTCCAATGCCAGCCGAATTTCTGTCCGCACATAATCTTCGTCATCAGAATTCTTGATTCGGTCGTTAAGTGTTTTCACCCAATCCGCACCAATAATGGCGACAAGTAGATCACACTCGCGCACCTTATCGCGAATGAAATCCGCAAACGGCGTAAAAGGCGGAATGGTATCGAAATCCATGAAGACACTATCACGCCCATACTTCCACGCGAACCAATCACGGATGCGTTCGACAAAGTCGGGATTATCGGCGCGGCGATAGCTGATGAATATTTTGCGTTTGATTGAGGTGGCGGCAGTATCGGGCATAACATCCAGCTAGTTGATTCGAGATGCACATGCCCATTGTAATGCGAATTTGGGGATTATGCCGTAGGAACAAAATAATAAGGGCGCCTATTCGACGCCCTCATAACCCTTACTGTACAGTATCTTTCTTAGCCGATTTTGAATCGGCTGCCCACTCGGGTATGGGGCGACAGCACAACACCAACTGCTTGGCAGCACGGACTTCATCCAGCCGTGAAACCGGAGCATTATGCGGTGCGCCTGTCAACAATTCAGGGTTTGACTTGGCCTCAGCCGCGATCTTCTTCATCACGTCGATGAACTCATCCAGCGTGGCTTTATCCTCGGTTTCAGTTGGCTCGATCATGAGTGCTTCGTGGACAAGCAACGGGAAGTAATTCGTCGGCGGGTGGAAACCATAGTCAATCAAGCGCTTGGAAATGTCCAAGGCGTGGACACTATCAACGCCTTCAAAATGCCCTTCCATCACGAACTCGTGGGCATTGATGCGGTTATACGGAACATGATAAGTGTCATTCAACTTGACGCGAATATAGTTGGCGTTCAAAACCGCGTGACGGGTAATGTCCTTAATACCTTGATCGCCGTGAATACGGATGTAGGTATAAGCACGGACGTGCATACCAAAGTTGCCATAGAACGCCTTCATACGCCCAATCGATTTTTCCGGCATCACCCATCCATACAGTGGCGCATCGGTTTCGCTCTTGGCTTCTTCGACAATCTTGACAATCGGACCGGGTAGGAACGGGATAAGCTTTTCACCTACCCCCACCGGACCGCTGCCGGGGCCACCGCCACCATGAGGGGTAGAGAAGGTTTTGTGCAGGTTATAGTGCATGACGTCGAAGCCCAGTTCACCGGGTTTGACAGCGCCAAGGAGCGCGTTCATGTTCGCGCCATCCATGTACATCAACCCGCCACAGTCGTGAACCGTCTTGATGACATCCACAATTTTGCTCTCAAACAAACCGAGCGTATTGGGTACGGTAATCATCATACCGGCGACAGTATCATCACACTGCGCACGCAACGCAGCCAGATCAACATCACCGTTTTCATCGGCAGGCAGTTCAACAGTCGTGAATCCAGCCATCGTCACAGTCGCGGGATTAGTACCATGCGCACTATTCGGAATAAGGATCTTAGTACGCTTGGTATCGCCACGATCAACATGATACTTGCGGATCATCAAGATGCCGGCCAACTCGCCTTGAGCACCTGCGGCAGGGGTCAAGCTCACAGCTTTGAAACCGCTGATTTCCGCTAACCATGTTTGCAGGTTATACATCAATGACAACGCGCCCTGCGAACCTTCCGCATCGGTTAAGGGGTGCAGTTGGGAAAAACCGGGCAAACGTGCCATATCTTCATTCAGCTTAGGGTTGTACTTCATGGTACACGAACCCAGCGGATAAAAACCTTTGTCAATCGAGAAATTCAGGTTGCTTAAGCGGGTAAAGTGCCGCACAACCTGCAATTCACTGACTTCGGGGAAGTCCAGATTATCCCGCAGCAGTTCCGCAGGCAATGGCGATTCAGGCACATCACAATCCGGCAGCAATACACCACGACGTCCGGTTGCGCCAAGGTCATAAATGAGAGGTTCGGTCATTTTGTAGCTTCCTTTAAACCTTCAACCAGCGCGTCAATTTCATCTTTGGTATTCGTCTCGGTCACGCAAATCAACATATGATCCTTAAGATGCGCATAATCCGCACCTAGATCATAACCGCCGATGATGCCCTTCTCGATCAACTTATCATTGATCTCAGCCACAGGACGCGGGCACTTGACGACAAACTCATGGAAGAATGGCTTGCTCATATCGACCACAAAGCCCTTGAGGTCATTGATCTGCTTGGCGGCATAATGTGACTTGTGGTAGCAGAGTTCCGCCACCTTACGCATCCCATATTTGCCCATCAACGACATATAAATACAAGCCGTGAGCGACATCAAACCCTGATTGGTACAAATATTGCTGGTGGCTTTTTCGCGGCGGATGTCCTGTTCGCGAGGACGCAAGGTCATCACATAAGCGCGGCGATTTTCTTTATCCACCGTCTCGCCGATGATACGTCCGGCAATTTTGCGCACATATTCGTTACGTACCGCGAAGAAACCGAGATACGGCCCACCAAAGCTGATCGGAATACCGAGGGGTTGGCCTTCACCGACCACAATATCAGCACCCAATTCACCGGGGGACTTCAGCAAACCAAGTGCGGTGGGATTCACAACGATAACCAGCAGCGCTCCGGCCTGATGAACTTTCTCAGCCAGATGCGTCAGGTCATCAATTTGGCCGAAGAAATTGGGATACGACACGGCAACCATGGCAGTGTTGTCATCCAACATCTCGATGAGATCAGCGATGTCAGCGCGACCGCTATCGCCCATAATCTTGATGTTGTTACCCTGATGATAGGTGCGGACAACCGCGCGATACTGAGGATTAATCGCGGGGCTGAGAATGATTTTCTTACGCTTGTTGCGTCCAACTTCTAAAGCAACCGTCACAGCTTCAGCCAAACTCGTCGCGCCGTCATAATGGCTGGCATTGGCGGCATCCATGCCGGTCAACGCGCACATCATGCTCTGATATTCGAAGATGGCCTGCAACGTGCCTTGACTAACTTCCGGTTGATACGGTGTATAGGCGGTCAAAAATTCACCGCGTAACACGAGATGCCCGATGGCTGAGGGGATAAAGTGGTGGTATGCACCTGCCCCACGAAAAATAGCAAAGTCAGCGGCATGTTCATTGGCATCCGCCAACGCAGAAAGTTCCGCCGAGACTTCCATTTCGCTTAGTGGCTTAGGCAAATCCAACTTCGGAAAACGATAATTGGAGGGTACAGCTTCGAACAGATCTTCAATGGTCGTTACGCCGATGGCAGACAACATCTGCTGCCGTTCAAGATCGGTATGCGGTGTATAACTCATGGTCTTCCTATAATGTCCAGTAGACGGAATGCAAGCACAGAACGGTCAAACCGATCAGTCATTAACGATTGACACAGAACTCGATGTAGGCTGCCGAATCCATCAGACTATTCGCTTCAGCAGCATCTGTAACCTTGATTTTGATCAGCCACCCCTTGCCGTAAGGATCGCTATTGACTGTTTCGGGGCTATCTTCCAAATCGCTATTCACGGCGGTAACAGTACCACCGATAGGCATAAACACATCAGATGCGGCTTTTACCGATTCAACCACACCGAACGTCGCGCCTTGCTTGATGCTGGCACCAACATCGGGGAATTCCACGTAGACGATATCATTCAAGGCATCTTGCGCATAATCGCTAATGCCGATCGTCGCCGTATCGCCTTCGATCTTCACCCATTCGTCGTTCTTCGTATATTTCATATCAGCAGGGGTCTTTATTTCAGCCATTTAATGTCTCCTCAATGATGAACAAAAAGAGCGCACAGCTTCTTTGCTGTACGCTCTGTCAGTCTACTTCCAGAGAGATCAACCCGCGAATCCTTGAACCTGAGAGTTTCGCCACCGGACTAGCATCATCCGGTCACTTGCCCCTTCGGTGTTCCCTAACCAACGGGAACTCTCTTCACAGGCTGTTATTTGATTAACTAACGGTATTGTACCGAAGCGGCAGACGATACGCAACACACGTTGTGCGCAATCATCAAAAACCAGCCCATCTAAAAGCGCGGTTCGTTAGTCATTCGCGTTGGCGGGAAGCCAATCGAACAAGGCTTTACGGGCGTCATTGCTCAGCGCCAGATTGAAAGCCAGATGTCCGGTCGCGTCACCCACAACCGTCGGACGAAGCAATAGCACACCATCCGGTTTAAGCCCAACAGCCAGATAGGCCTGTGCAGTACCGACATGACGTGTGGTCTGCAAGCCCTCTACGGGATGCAAGCGACCTAATACGCGCGAAAGTTCTTGAAATCGGGGACGCAGGGCAAGTTCGAATGGACCGTAACTAGCCGAGAAAGCAACATATCCGCCTTCGCGTTGAACGGTGACCACCGGACGAGAAGCCAATGCTTCTTCGGTCGTAAATTGAATCGAACCGGCCTGATCATCAAGTGAGACCACATCCAGAAGTTGGAAATTTCGCATATTAGATTGCTCCAATATTCACAAAATACGAAAGAACGAGTATAACATGTATTTACAATTAGAAAAGTGAATAAAAATCACTAATTTTCTGTGCAAACAAGCTAAAATGCACCTGCAAATGACCGATTAAGCACCAAAGGTAATGTACGGATGGCAGATAGCACATCTCCCCAATCTTCACCCACCCAATCACGACTTGTGCTGGTCAGCACATTGCTGGTCGGTATAGTTGCCACATTTATTGTCCTGTACGCCATCACCAATCGTCCACGCAGCGCAGGTACGCCGGTAGTCGATCTGTCGCAAAACCTCAATGGTATAGAGGCTGTCACCCCACCCCGACAAGTACAAGATTTCACACTTATCAATCAAGAGAGCAAATCCGTTAGCCTGAGTGATTTTCGCGGCAAACTCGTATTGATGTTTTTCGGCTTCACCAACTGCGAAGATATTTGCCCGATTACACTCATGCAATTTAAGCTCATCCGTCAACAATTAGGAGCAGACGCTGAGAAAGTCGCCTTCGTGTTTGTGAGTGTTGATCCTAAGCGGGATACAGCAGATGTGATCGCAACCTACTTGAAGCGTTTCGACAGCAGCATTACCGGCTTAGTCGGAGATATGAAGGTTTTTGATACGATTCGGAGTGATTACAATCTGGAATTTGTCGAGGTTCCGCGTGAGGGCAGCACATCCGCAACGGATTATGGCGTTTCGCATACACCAAATCCCTATTTGCTGGATACGACTGGGAAATTAGTCGCCCGATATGCCTACGGAATGGACATCAAAATGATGGTCAGTGACATCAAGAGCCGCTTAGCATCCTAGTTAGTGACGTGGAATGCGCGGCAAAATACTGGTCACAACCTCATAGTTGATGGTTCCGAGTTGCTTGGCAATCGCCTCAGCGGTGATACGTTCGGCACCCTGCCGTCCCAGCAGTACCACTTCATCACCCACGCTGACACCGGGAATATTGGTCACATTAATGGCGGTTTTCTCCATGCTGATGCGCCCAATAACCGGCGCACGTTGCCCATGTACCAACACTTCACGCCACGAGTTGGGAGCACGCCGGAAGCCATCTGCATAACCGACTGGCAATACAGCGATACGTTCTTCAGCTTGGGTGTAATAGGTACGACCATATCCTACCGGATGATTGGGCGGTAACGTCTTGACCTGCGCCACCACCGTTTTCCATGACAATACAGGCTGAAATTCTGATGGCAACAGCACAGTCGGTGATGGAACCAATCCGTACATCGCCAATCCCACGCGCACCATATTGAAATGATTTTCGCGTGATGCCAACGTCGCGGCAGAATTGGCCGCATGGATATAACGGAAGCTAAACCCAGAAGCCCGTAAAGGTTTCAACAAATCCTTAAATACCTTGAGTTGGTAAGCAGTGTATTCGACATCCTCATCGGCTGATGCAAAGTGCGTATAAACACCTTCAACTTCAATCGACTTCAGATTCAGAATATGCCGGAACAAATTCATGGCGTCCTTAGGCATCACACCCAAGCGCCCCATGCCTGTATCAATTTTCACATGTACCAATAAACGTTCGCCCAATTCGCGGGCGGCACGATCAAATGCGCGTGCCATATCCAGATCATAAACCGTGATCGTCAAACGTTGTCGAATAGCCTGCCGGATTGCACTCAAAGGCGTATAGTTTAGTACCAGAATAGGCGCATCCAGCCCTGCTTCACGCAATTCTAGTGCCTCGGTCACAGAACTGACCGCCAAATACTCGGCACCATTGAGCAAAGCGGTTCGCGCCACAGCAACCGCGCCGTGTCCATAGGCATCCGCTTTGACGACCGCCATCAAAGTAACCGAATCACCGACGAGAATTTTCATTCCGCGCACATTCGTCGCCAACGCATCGAGATCCAATGTCACCCAATTGAGGTGTGCTGGTTGCGATAATACAGCCGTTTCGCTCAGCGCGTCTTGTCGGGTCAACTGACTCTGATCACGCTCATCTTGGAGTACAGCACTCACGGCTAACTCCATCCGTGCCGTTTTACCACCTGTGATGAGAACGGTGTCATGTTCATTCAGCGCGTAGCGGTCGCGGAGAGCCTGCACCGCATCTTGAATACTATAGGTCATCGTCACTTGACGGGCATGCATACCAGCGTCAAGCGCGGCACGTCCAGCCAGAGCGGCTTCTGTACCTTCAGTGATGAACACATCAGCCACTTCTGCGGCACGTTGCCCGATCATCCGGTGTGCTTGTCCAACCTGCCCCCCCAATTGATCCATGTCACCCATCACAAAAATCATCCGATGGGGTGAATCTGAGGATTGCTGCACCTTAATCGTTTGCAGCCAATCCAGCGCGGCAATCATGGATTGAGGCGTCGCCGAATGAGTGTCATCAACAATCAGGCTGTTCTGAAGTCCATTCAACGGATTCATACGACCGGGCAAATAAGGCAAATCAACCAACGCGCGTAACCCATCATCCAATGACACATCATAATGAAGGCCGACACATAGACCAGCCAACGCTATGCCAATTTGATGTTTGCCCAACCACGGAATCCAGCGCCCAACATGCCGTTCAGCACCGTAGCGCAGGTCGAATCCGGTTTTATCAACACTCGTCAAAACATTGTAGGCGATGACATCCGCCCCGAAGCTTTCCACGCCAAACGTCAACGCACGGGCGCGGGTGGCCCCCATCAATACCCGTGTGGATTCATCATCCGCGTTCAGCACTGCCAAACTAGTCGGTGATAACCGATCCAATAACAATCGGTTCTCGGCCACAATTTCATCAATGTTGGCAAAACCATCGGTAATTCCGGTACCGAGACTCGGCAGCACCACCACATCCGGTTGCACAACCTGTACAATTTCGTTCATCATACCGGGGCGGGAGACATTCAACTCCAGCACGACAAACTGGTGGTCAGCCGTCAACGAGGCCAATGTGGCAGGTAATGCCAGGCGCCCCGGCAGGTCATTGTCAACATTCTTTAGCACACTGTATTGGCTGGATAGTACACGGCTGACCGCCTCTACCGCCAACGATTTTCCAGACGTGCCGGCTACACAAATGACTTGTGTGCCAACCTTGTGTAACATATAGCGCGTCCAGTTCATCAGTGCCGCTTCGGTATCGCGCACCAAAATGACGGACAGCTCTTGTGTATCAAAATCAGGCGGATGCGTACACAAAATACCGGTTACGCCGCGCTCGACAGCTTCTCGCATAAACTGATGCGTATCACCACGCTCGGTTTTGAGCGCCACGAAGAGTTGAGACTCTTCAGCATGACGCGGATCAAAACAAAAGTTGGTGAAGAGGTGTGCAGCCGGTTCGCCAAATAATTGACCGTTTGAGGCTTCAAGAATGTCGTAAAGACTTATCAAAATTCCGTATCCTGACCGGGAAAGAATTCACGTTAGGCTCATATGTTATAATAGCATGGTCTTTAAAGGAAACATACTTAAATGTCATTCGAGTTTGAAATAATTAAGACGCAAGGACGCGCCCGTGCTGGAATATTGCATACACCACACGGTGATATTCCGACTCCGGTCTTTGCGCCAGTGGGTACACAGGCGACCGTCAAGGCCGTTCCCCCGCGTGATCTACACGAGTTACGCGCATCGCTGGTACTCGCCAACACCTATCATTTGCACCTGCGCCCCGGCTCTGAACTCGTGCGCGATATGGGCGGCCTGCATCAATTCATGCAGTGGCCTGGCCCGATGCTCACCGACTCCGGCGGCTTTCAAGTGTTTAGTCTGGCGGAAATCAACAAGATTGATGATGAAGGTGTGACGTTTCGCAGCCATCTTGACGGCAGCAAACATCGACTCACCCCCGAACGTTCGATGGAAATCCAGCAAAATCTCGGCGCGGACATCATCATGTGCTTCGATCAGTGTCCCACACCCAAAGATCGAGCGGTTGTCGAACGCGCGGTAGAACGAACCAGTGCATGGGCTGTTCGCTGTCGTACAGCGCATCCTTCCAACGATAAGCAAGCTTTGTTTGGAATCGTACAAGGCGGCATCTTTGAGGATCTTCGCACACAGTCAGCAGCTTTTCTAAGTGGCTTAGACTTCCCCGGTTACGCCATCGGTGGCTTGGCTGTTGGCGAAACGAAAGAGGAAATGTATACGGCCTTGAGCTTTACCGAGCCATTACTGCCAACCAACAAACCCCGTTATCTAATGGGCGTTGGTGAGCCGGACGATCTCGCCAATAGTGTCATGCTCGGCGTCGATATTTTCGATTGTGTCATTCCCACCCGTTTAGCCCGTCACGGCGCGGCCTTCACACCGACAGGTCGCGTGAATATGCGAAACGCGGTGCACACCACTGATCCATCCCCGGTTGACCCTGATTGTGATTGCTACTGCTGCAAGAATTTTACCCGCGCTTATATTCGTCATCTCATACGCGCTGAGGAAATTCTGGGAGCCTACCTGCTCAGCATACATAACATTCGCTTCCTCATAAGACATATGGAAGCCATGCGTGAAGCCATCATCAATGGTGATCTAAAAGCCTATGCGGATGGATTTTTGGGGCGATACCGGAATGCACTTGGAGTAAAATGACCGTATGTGGCGACCGAAGCACACCCTTGTCATGGTCACATTCGCATTAGTAAGCTGTAGCACTCCGGTTGCTCCAGCTTCTACCCCGACTCATGGCGCGGTGACACTACGGTTATATGCGACAACAGCGACTATTCCCCTACTCAACGATCTGACCAGCCACTACATTGAAACCCATCCGAACGTCAGTTTTGAAACAGCCACCGGCAATTTTGATAGCATGTTAGAGCAGCTTAACCAAAATCAAGACGGTTATCTGCTGTCCAATCACCTTCCCGACGATAACGCTATGCTGGCATGGCCGATCGGACAGGATGGAATCGCGGTCATCACGCATCCGCAAAACCCGATTGATAATCTGACCAGTGATCAATTGAGAAGTATTTATTTAGGTCATATTGCTCGTTGGAGCGAGGTCGGCGGATCAGACACACCATTAACGATACTCAGCCGTGAAAATGGTAGCAGCACCCGCGCAGAATTTGAAAAACTGTTGCTCGGACAACGCCTGACGACTCAATCTGCACAGATTGCGCCATCCAGCGCGGCAATGCTCAGCAGTGTGGCACTCACGCCGGATAACATCGGTTACGTATCCATGAGTTATCTAGATTCCAGCGTCAAAGCTCTCGCGATTGATGGCGTCCGTCCTACAACGGCTACCGTGTATGACAACACCTATCCGCTGCGTTCCAACCTATATATTATGGGACGCCAAGAACCTCAGAATGTCTATCGCGATTTCATCGGTTGGATTCAAGGGCCAGATGGTCAAAGCATTGTCGGGTTGCACTACGCGACGCTACCTAGCCTCCTGCACTCAGGAACGTAAACAACAGCATATACATCAGAGCAACCACCAATATCCAGAAACCTGCGAAGGCCAAATCCCGATACATACGGATGCGCCCGCGCTTCTTTTCCATTTCCATTTCAGGGCTGCGTATTCGATGCAGCGCGCTCGCCGCATTGAAATTACCCGGATTGACTCGTAGGACGTTATCCAGACAGATTGAACTCTGGTCGAGTGATTCCACCGCCACGCTCATCCACAACCACGCATCTTCGAAATCGTTATCCTCGCGGATCAATTCTCGCAAGATGTTTATGGCCTCGCGGCGGTGATCGGTTTTCACCAACTCAATCGCATCCATCAAGCGATCAATGCGGGACGCAGCTTCGGCAGTCGCCATAAATTAATCCAACTGAACCCCATTAAAGAAGTCAGTTTCATCTTTCGTATTCCGGGCAGGTGCCGGATGCACACGGGTAAAGCCCTGCGAACCCATAAACATCTTGCGGAACCACATCGGGAAGCGCGGTATTCCCCCGCCCAACTGACTGTCATGGCAAGCACTGGCTTCATCCCACGCTTCCAGATAGGACTTCACATCAATCGTCGTATGGATCGGCTCGGCATTATCTAGAATGGCAACCATATCAATATCTTGGTTCTTACCCAAACGGCGCGGATCTTTGCCGCTCAAGCGAACCCGCCACAGATTAAATTGAAATAAGAACGTCGGGAAAGCTGAGTAATACAATTTCTGCGGTTGGTACGGCGCTTGTCCGGTTTCATAAGCAGGATCACCAGCCAGTTTGAAGGCATCAGTAGTCGCCCGCTGAATAGCAATATGATCCGGATGCCCATAGCCACCATACTTGTTAAAGGTAACGATGATCTGCGGCTTCACCTTACGGATGACTTCCACCACCCGCCGCGCCACTTCATCACGAGGTGCTTGCCACAATGAGCGTGAATCTTTGCTGGTTTCGGAATACATCATGCCGCTATCCCGATAGCCCAGCTTAAAGACTTCTTTGAAGCCCAGTTTTTCAGAAGCGCAATCCAGTTCAGCCAATCGTAATTCGGCGACCGAGTTATACCCTACCAATTTTTCCGGCGCGACAGTTCCCACATCGCCGTTGGTCGCACAGATGTAATAGACGTCCGCCCCTTCAGCAACATAGCGCGAAATCATCCCGCCTGAACCAAAACTTTCGTCATCAGGATGCGCTAAAGACAACAATATGCGGCGGTTAGCCATGTGTTCCTCCAGATGTACAGTATTACCCAAACCAGAAGATGAGAATTAGACGACGATTGACCTACGCAATCATACATCACAGATGACCCTGACGAAATAGCCCTGTGCAACGTGGAATCCACCACGTATACTCCACCGCCGTGTTTTCGATCGGAATGCATGAGGAAATGAGTGATTATGCGCCGAATACTCGGTTTTCTGTTCGCCTTTGTATTAGCGGCCTTCGTGTTGGTAGGCGCGCCCAATGTTACCCTAAGCCATGTGAACTTGCTGCAAGTAACACTTCCCGGCACCAACACACCTAAACCAACCGTTTTTAATTTCGCGACCAATACACCTGCCGGTCCATCTGCGACACCCAGCCGTACGCCCACCGCGACGGATACCGCTACTGCTACAGCGACCGCTACCTTCACGCCCACCGCAACATCGACACCGACGGATACACCGTCGCCAACACCGACACCCAACGGCCCCTTCAGCTATCCCGAAAATGTTAATCCGTTGACGGGACAAGACTACACGAGCCAAGCAGCTAAAGAACGCCGTAACTTGATCGTCAAGATTTCTAACTATCCGCCAATCGTGCGTCCACAAACCGGCGTCAATCAGGCCGACATGGTGTGGGAATACGAAACAGAAGGCGGCGTGACGCGCTTTGCAGCCATCTTCCGTAACAACGCGCCCTCGCATGTTGGTTCTGTGCGCAGCGCACGCTTGATTGACCTTGAACTCGTGCCCATGTATAACGCCTTGCTGGCTTACTCCGGTACCAGTGCCCCCATTCAAAAACTCATCATGGCAGCAGATTTTGTCTTCCAGACTTTCTCCCCGTTGAAGGGTGATAACTGCGAAGACGCAGGCTTCTGCCGTTTCCCCAATGGTGATTTGCCCTTCGAGCACACCTTGTTCCTCGATACCAATCTGATTTGGGCGAAAGCCACCCGTCGCAATGTCAACACAGGGTATAAGGCTCGTGGTTTGGCCTTCAATCCGACACCCGATGCGGGTGGGCAACCTGCCGCAGAAGCCTTTATTGACTGGTACGGACAGACCGATGCTCGCTGGCAATATGATGAAGCGACCGGACATTATCTGCGCTTCACCGATGGTGTACCACACATGGACGCTGGTGATGGCAAGCAACTGTGGGCGGATGACCTGATCATTCTGGAAGTCCCACACAATGATCATCCTGATATTTTTGACCCCGGTGTGAAATACCTCTCGATCCAGATTCAACTCTGGGATCAAGGACGCGCCTATCTCTTGCGAGATGGTCAGGTTTTCCAAGGTTATTGGCGCCGTAAGGATAAGGAACCGGGTTCAGCCCTGCAACTGGTCTACGGCAACAACACGCCCATGATGGTCAAGCCGGGACGCAGTTGGGTATCAATTGTACGCGGCTTCGGTGATGTGTTCATCAACCAGCAAAAGGCTGATATGGTCGCCACCGCAACCGCCATCGCCAACATGGCTACCCCAACCCTTGATGCCAATGCTGTCGATAGCAGCGACGCTGGCGGGTAAACTGAATCAAAAGAGGCGCTAGTTTTAGCGCCTCTCCGACAATAATTATCTGACGATCAGTGTACTAACCGTTGCCTTCAGCAGTCGGCTCACTTGATTGATCAGTGTTACTGTCGTCACCTGATTGATCGGTACTGCTGTCAGTACTCACTTGGTCAGCCGATTGATCAGTACTCACTTGGTCGGTAGATTGGTCATCACCGACTGACTCGCTTTGAGCATCCTCAGTCGACGTAATATCTTCTTCACTATAGCCCATTTCGGACAATGCGGCATTCAGCGCTTCTGGATCGCCATCCGCATCCACCAATGCGGTAACCTGATCTTCGGATAATCCATACTCGGCACCAAGTGCGGCCAACGCTTCTGGGTCACCATCGGCATTCACAATTTCTTCCAGCAAAGCTTGATTCTGGAATTCAGACATCGAAGCCTCATCAAATCCGTACTCAGCATACACGTTTTGATACGCTTCTTGAAAACCGGCGATGAACGTCTCAGGGTCAATACCTGCCGCTTGGAGCTGTTCGTTAAAAATTTCAGGTGAAGCGGAATAAGCATTGATCAGCTTGTCCCAATCTTCCTGAGCGAACTTACTCTCGCCCATCGCTTGAACCAGCGCATCAATCCGTGCCGCATGATCGAAGTCATCCGCGCCCAAGCCCATCTGGCGCAGTTCTTCCGCCCGCTGCACAAAGTTGATCAGTTCTGTGCCGTCAATTCCGGCGGCCTCTAGCGCGCTCTTAAAATCTTTCGGCGAACTCATCGCCTGAATGTATTTTGCGTAGTCCTCGGTCGGAATATTCGCGTCTTCCAGTGCCTGTTTACCTTGTGCGGCAAGATACTCCTGTATGATTCCGGTACTCATACCCTGTTCAATTAACGGTGCCGCATCTTGTAAAATCCCGCCGATTTGTTGTTCATCAAGCCCCAAACTGCCGAGCTTTGCCATCAATCCTTCTTGATCGTTCTTCGCAACAAAAGGTAATATATTCGCCAATTCGCTGAACGGGATATTATATTTCCCCAACAATTGCGCAGCCTGATCATTCAACTCTTGTGCCATTTGTTGGCGCTGAGCCAAAGCATCGGAACCCGACTGGTCTTGCGCAAAACTCACGATTGGAAATACCACAAAAGTCAGCATCAGCAGCGAAACAACTAAGCGTTTAAAACTCACAGGTCACCTCATAGGTAGAAATATTTAGGTACTTTACAAGGTTATACTGAGACGTTACAAACCCAACCTTAAGAAATGACCACACCTCAATCGGCTCGGTCAAATTCTGATACACGCAGTCAATAAAAAGTGAAATGAGGCGAAGGCACTATCCCAAGTTAGCGATGAATTCTTGCCAATCAATAGATGTCGTCACACCGGGCTTCAACGCTTCGAGATATGAAAGCGCTTCAGGCAGCGTCTTATAAAATACGGATGTGCCCTTTTTAGCATCCGCAAAATGTGAGAATATCCCCACGAACATATTCGAAATCACATCTTCGCTGAACGCCGAACCACCACCATAATTCTCATGGCGGGTTAAGCGTCCTAACTTCTGCAAAATACCCACGTCAATGATCCGCCCCAGTCGTAAATCCGACAAGAAATACAACGGATGAGGGGACTCTCGTAGACGTTGACTCAAATCGTCCAGATACGCCGCTTCGGGCTTTGTGTTCGCGCCAGCGGTCTTATACCATTTAATAAACACGAGATCGTCCGTTACTGACTGCATCGTATAACAACTTGAATATTGCATATTATGAACCAAATGAAATAAATGAAACGATAAAATAATTGTAGTCAGATTCAACAATGTGCCAATCGAAAATAACTTCAAATAGGACAGCAACTATAATTAGAGGTAGTTTATCATCCCCATATCATGTCGATTCTCACATCGATTACCAATGTAATATCCTTGCCAATGACCGAGTCTAACCCTTGCGGCTCATAACCCCACCTCTTATAATAGAACGTTTGTACTCTCCATTTCGTAGGGTTCAATTGTATTGAACGGATAGGCTGACCAATGACACAAGACAAAATTGTGGTGCGCGGCGCGCGCGAACATAATTTAAAAAATATCGACGTCGAAATTCCACGTAACAAGTTGGTCGTTATCACAGGGCTTTCAGGATCGGGCAAATCATCACTGGCCTTTGATACCATCTTCGCCGAAGGTCAACGGCGTTATGTCGAAAGTCTCAGTGCCTATGCCCGTCAATTCCTCGGGCAGATGGAAAAGCCGGATGTTGATCAAATTGAAGGCTTAAGCCCTGCTGTCTCGATCGATCAAAAAGGTGTCAGCCAGAATCCACGCTCCACCGTTGGCACCGTCACCGAAATTTACGACTACTTGCGTTTGCTCTATGCCCGAATCGGTGTGCCCCACTGCCCCATCTGCGGTGCAAAAGTCGAAGCCCAGAGCGCCCAACAAATCGTCGATGAAGTCCAAAAGCTCGACGATGGAACCCGTATACAAATCCTTGCGCCCATTATCAAAGGTCGCAAAGGAACGCACGAGAAAGTCTTTGAGGATGTCCGCAAAGGCGGTTTCGCCCGCGTCCGTGTGGATGGCGAACTACGCGAACTGAGCGATGACATCACTATCGACCGCTATGTCATCCACAATATTGAAGTGGTGGTCGATCGTCTCATCGTCCGCAAGTTTGAGGATGCCACAACCGAAGAAGCCCGTGGTGCCGAAAGCCGCTTAACCGATGCCATCGAAACCGCGCTGGAAATCGGCGAAGGCGTGGTCATCATCAACAATCTTAGCAACACACCGCCGACAGATACCCTCTACAGTGAACTACTAGCCTGTGTGAATGGACACGGCAGCATTCCCGAAATTGAACCACGCAGCTTCAGCTTTAACACACCTAAAGGTGCTTGCCCCGATTGTCAGGGCTTGGGCTTCCGTTTGGAATTTGATCCAGCTTTAGTTGTCCCTAACGCTGATCTGAGCTTGACGCAGGGTGCGGTCAATGGTAACGGTTGGAACTTTGAGGACGACACCAGTTGGGGTTCAGGCATCATGCGCGGCCTCGCCGATGTCTACAAGTTCAGTATGGAAACCCCGTGGCGAAAGTTATCCGAAGAAGCCAAACAGATTATTCTGTACGGCACCAATGGTCAAAAAGTTCGCCTGCGTTACGCCAATGCACGCGGCG
This sequence comes from Aggregatilineales bacterium, assembly GCA_044227005.1. Classification (GTDB taxonomy): domain Bacteria; phylum Chloroflexota; class Anaerolineae; order Aggregatilineales; family Phototrophicaceae; genus CFX2. The sequence continues at coordinate 1,769,269 of JBGAFZ010000001.1, read as the reverse complement.
ATTATCGCGAATACACCACCGCTTTCGAAGGTGTCATCAATAACATGGCACGCCGCTACCGCGAGACTCAATCTGACGGGATGCGCGAAGCCTTCGAGCAATACATGGCAAAAGTCCCCTGCCAGACCTGCGGCGGTAAACGCCTACGTCCCGAAGCGCTTGCTGTCACCGTCATTGACAACTCCATCTATGATGTGACCTTGCTCCCTGTTGGCGAACTGCTCACATGGGTCAATGGCTTGCGCGGCATTGATGGTCAGCCAGCCAAACTCAACGAGCGCGACCAACAAATCGCCTACCAGATCCTCAAAGAGATTGAAGCCCGTGTAGGCTTCCTCAATAATGTCGGCCTCAACTACCTCAGCCTGTCCCGCTCTGCTGGATCGCTCAGTGGTGGTGAAGCCCAGCGCATCCGTCTCGCCACACAGATCGGGAGTCGTCTAACAGGCGTCTTATACGTACTTGATGAACCCTCCATCGGTCTGCATCAGCGCGACAATGCCAAGCTGATCAGCACCCTCGTCGAAATGCGTGATCTAGGCAACACACTGCTGGTCGTTGAGCATGATGAAGAAACCATGCGCATGGCCGATTGGTTGATCGATCTCGGCCCCGGTGCCGGTGAATACGGCGGTCGCATCATGGCCGAAGGTACACCCAAGCAGGTTATGAAGGTCAAAGATAGTTTGACCGGTGCTTATCTTTCAGGGCGACTGCGTATTGAACTTCCAGAACAGCGCCGACAAGGGAATGGCAAAAATATCACCATCAAAGGTGCCCGTGAGAACAACCTCAAAAACATTGATGTTGAAATTCCGTTGGGCAAGCTGGTCTGCTTAACCGGAGTCAGCGGCAGCGGCAAGAGCACCCTCATGACTGACATCATCTATAACCGCTTGGCACAGGTCATCAACGGCAGCAAAGACCGCCCCGGCTTGCACGATACCATCGAGGGTATGGAACATATCGATAAGATCATCAATATCGACCAAAGCCCCATCGGACGCACTCCGCGCAGCAATCCCGGCACCTATACCAAGATGTTTGATGCTATCCGCAGCCTCTTCACCGAACTACCGGAAAGCAAGATTCGCGGCTACACCGCCGGACGTTTCAGCTTTAACGTGAAAGGTGGCCGCTGCGAACATTGTGAAGGTCAGGGACAGCTCAAGATCGAAATGCAGTTCCTACCGGATATTTATGTCGAATGTGATGTCTGCCACGGCACCCGTTTCAACCGTGAAACCTTGCAAGTGAAGTATAAAGGCAAGAGCATTGCCGATGTACTCAATATGACCGTCACTGAAGGACTGGAGTTCTTTGAGAACATTCCGGTCATCAAGACCAAACTTGATACCCTTTTCGCGGTAGGTCTGGGTTATATCCGCATCGGTCAGCCAGCCACGACACTCAGCGGTGGCGAAGCCCAGCGCATCAAACTCAGCCGTGAACTATCCAAACGCGCCACCGGACAAACACTCTATATTCTAGATGAGCCGTCTACTGGTCTACACGCTGCCGATGTCAAACGCCTGATCGAAGTCATTCAGCAGTTGGTTGACAACGGAAACACGGTGCTGGTCATCGAGCATAACCTCGACATCATCAAGGTGGCCGATTGGTTGATTGATCTTGGTCCAGAAGGTGGTGATGCCGGTGGTCGCATTATCGCCATCGGAACGCCTGAAGATGTGGCACAAGTTGATGCCAGCTACACCGGACAATTCCTCAAACCATATTTGGCGCAAGTTCAACCCGCCTAACAAATCTGACCCCACAAGAGGTGAACTGATGAGTTCGCCTCTTTTTTTGTCTCATCCCCTTGCCGACGACTTTGCTGCCGCTATTTGCTTCCGTTTACAAAGTATTTCTCGCCTAAAACTGCTTTTCTCATACGACATTACGTCTCAGCGTAATCCGCTTTGCAAGATTAATGTCACATGAATTTAGGCAACTTGTACTATAAATTATTGGATCTTTTACACAATTTTAGGAAATTTTAAGTATACTGAGCTAGTCTTTCGTTTACAATTTACAGTATAAACAGCTTTCTTTTAGATAGTTTTGCAAGAACCGGAGTTTCCCGGTCTGAGGAGAGAACATGGTCGTTTCACTCAATCATGGCCAAATGCAGCACGCGCTGGATATGGCTCCTAACGCCTATGAAACTGCATTAATCCAATATGATCGCGCAGTTCGTCGGCTGACGTTAGATGAGAATGTTGTCGAATTTATGCGCTGGCCGCAGCGTGAGTTCACAGTCAATTTTCCAGTACGCCGCGAAAATGGCAAAGTTGAGATGTTCACAGGTTATCGTGTCCATCACAGCACAGTGATGGGACCGTGCAAAGGTGGTATTCGCTACAGCACCAATGTCACACTCGACGAAGTCCGTGCGCTCGCCATGCTCATGACGTGGAAATGTTCTCTTGTCGGTTTGCCCTACGGTGGTGCTAAAGGTGGTGTATTGGTTGATCCCAAAGCGTTGACCGCACGTGAACGCGAAAGCCTAACCCGCCGCTACGCCTCAGAATTATTGCCGCTGATCAGTCCTCACTCGGATATTCCTGCCCCTGACATGGGTACCGGGCCACAAGAAATGGCTTGGATTATGGATACCTACAGCATGACCGTCGGCTATGCTGCTCGTGCCGTCGTCACAGGCAAGCCCATCAACATCGGTGGTAGTCAAGGACGTAACGAAGCAACCGGACGCGGTGTCATCATCACTATGGGTGAAGCTCTTGCCCGTAAAGGCATGACCAACAAAGGAAGCATCTCAGTCGTCATTCAAGGTTTCGGCAACGTCGGTTCTCATGCCGCCGCCCATGCCCATGATCTCGGTTACAAAGTCGTCGCGGTCAGTGATATTGACGGTGGCATTTATAACGCCAATGGTCTGGACATTCCGGCTGTGCGTGAGTGGATGGCTGAACACAAGACACTTGCGGGTTTCAAAGGTGGCGATACAGTCACAAATTCCGAACTCTTAACACTCCCCTGCGACGTACTCATTCCCGCAGCGATGGAAGGACAGATCACCGAAAACAATGCGCCGCATCTGCGCACCAAACTCATCATCGAAGGAGCTAACGGCCCGACCACCACCGAAGCCGATGACATCCTCAATGATCGCGGTATCACCCTCGTACCGGATATTCTGGCGAATGCCGGTGGTGTCATCGTCTCGTACTTCGAGTGGGTACAAGGCTTACAAGAATTCTTCTGGGATAAAGAAGAGGTCTTCCGTCAACTCGAACGTATTCTCGTACGCAGCTACGACGCTACCGTCGCTACTGCCGAGAAGCACAAGGTTGATATGCGAACTGCCGCCCAGATGACCGCCATCCAACGGGTCGGTGATGCGCTGCTCACACGCGGCTTCTACCCCTAATCTGAACACCTGCTAAGTAATCAACGAGCGTACTTTGAGAGTGCGCTCGTTTTGATTCATGCATCTCTTATGCTTCGAATCTATCATTCTCTAATCATTCACAGCTACAATAGGCGCGGAATTATAATTGATGGCGGAACATCCATGCATTTATTCAATGAATTGAAACGTCGTGCAGTCGGGCAACCAACTGTCCGCTATCCAAATCGGCCTGAACCAAACGCGCTCAAAGAAGCGATTGACGCCGGTCAACGCCTCAAACGCGCCGAGAACTATCCAGCGGCTATGGACGCTTTCACATCCGCTATGCAGATGGCTACCAGCGGCGGTGATGCCACCTCAATGGCGGTCATCGCGCTGGCACAGGCTGAAATCCTCGCCAACCAGAAACGCTTTGACGAAGCGACGACCTTAATTGAAAACACGATGCGCACAGCCCAAGAAACCCGCCAGCGGGTGCAATTAGCCTACATTCTGATCGGGCAAGGCAATCTCTCGCAAAAACAATCCGACTGGAAACTCGCCCAATCCCGCTATGAACAAGCGCTCGATATGGCACGTACCATCCGTTCTTCAGGCGCTGAAGGACGTGCCGGAGGGTATCTTGCCGAAGTCTATTTACACGATGGCAATGCCAGCTATGCCATTCGCCTCCTACGCGAAGCCTTGCCCAAGCTGAATAATGCTGGCGATCTTGAACTCAGCAGCTTATTTGTCGGGCGCTTGGGTCAAGCCCTGCTCATCAGCGGTCAGGAAGCCGAAGGCCATCAACTCATTGAGCGTGCGCTCCGCCTTGCCAAACAAACCGGCTACAAACAATATGAACGCGAATGGAGCATCTTGCTCGCTGAACGTGCCTTGGCTGCCGGACAGAATGACGAAGCCCACCAATATCTTGAAGAAACCCTGTCGCTATTCGACCCCAAAACTCAAGCCGCCGAATATGTGAATGCGGTTGGCGTGATGTGCAAAACTTGTATCAATCTACACCGCGCAACCGATGCCCTAACCTACGCCCAACAAGCCGCGCGTGTCGCCGCCGCAGTTACCGACAATGAACAGGTAGCCATTCAAGCCGACATCGTCATGGGTATCATGCTGGTCGCCAACAAAGCCTTCGACTCATCTGTTCCCTACCTTGAACTAGTCGCTGAACTCATCACACAAATGGGTATCACACCAGTCGTCTATACCGAGACGGATGTGGTGCGCAATCTCGCGGCAGCCTATGTCGAACTCGGTGACGAAGCCAGCGCCATTGATGCCTACCGCCAAGCCATCACCCGCGCCGAAAAATCGGGCAACCGCCTCGAAACCGCTCAAGCCGCCCGCGACCTCGGATTATTCTTCTCCAGCCGCCAGAAAATCACTGATGCCATCCGTGAATGGTCGTCTGCCCTCACCATTTACGATGCCGAAAACCAGACGTCACAGGTCGCCCGTCTGTATTGTGATCTCGCCGCCGCCCGTAAGTTCATCGGTCAAGGTCAACGCGCCCTCAAAGACTACGAACATGCGCTCATGCTCCTCAGTAATTTGAAGGAAGATTGGGAAACACGCGGTCTGGTATTGGCGAACGCCGCCACCGCCTACGCTGATCAAGGCGACATGGATTCAGCCGATTCGTTCTTTAATGAATCCATCGCTATTTCGCGCCGCATGAATAATGAAGCTGCCGAATCGACTCGCAGAGGGAATTACGGTTGGTTCCTGCTCGCCACCGGACGCTATGAACAAGCCCTCTCGATGCTCGAATACGCCCTACGTCTGAGCCGAAATCTCAATCTCAACCTTCAGGCTGCCATCCAAACCGACAATATGGGTTTGACATACGACAGCATGGGCAACTACGAAAAAGGTCTCAGCCACCATCAAGATGCTGCCGCGCTGATCGAACCACTCCACCGCCCCCACTGGCATGCAGTCGTGAGTCTGAGCACCGCCAACAGCTTAATCGGACTGAATCGAATTGAAGAAGCCAGGCCGCTCTTGAAATCAGCCTTAACACAAGGGCGTACGACCGACGACGTAGAATTAATCATCAGGGCACTAACTGGACTCGCACACATCAGTGTGAAGCAGGATAGACCAACAGAATGTGGAACGTGGTTGGAAGAAGCAGTAACATTGGCGCGGAAGGCCGATATGCGCCGATTACAGGCCGAAGCGTTGGCCGTTTATAGTCAACAACAATCTGCCTTGAAGAATACCGACCAAGCTGGCAGCTTATGGCGCGATGCGCAAAAATTATTTACGATTTTGCGCGCTCCACAAGCCACTTTGGAGCCAGCTTGGCTGAAAGTATAAATATAGAATTAAGCTGCGGTACGAAATGGACGCTCGATAACCGCACCTTCAGGGGATACGAGGCTCAGGACTTTGCTGCCATGTGCGCGTTCTAGCCGTACCCAGAGCTGCTCGATCAATCCCTGACGTTGATTTTCGGTCAAACTGTCATCATGAAATGCGGTTTCGATCTGTTCAATTGCCGAAATTTCCATCGGAGTAGGGGTGAACCAAGCCATAATATCATCCTCGTTAAAACTGTTCAATCAACTCTGTCTTAATCTTATATGGAGGTTTGTCTGTTCAAACCTTAAGGTTACGTCAATACGTAAAAAATTTATCAAATCTTCACAAATGTAATTATTGATATAAACTTCCCATCCGTTGCGGCATAAAACAAGCCATTAACCTACCATCAATAGCCCATCATAAAGCGATCCCAACATGGCAAAATTCTGGTTCATTTCCGCCCCCTTACACGGTCATCTTGATTGGGGCGGTTTCCTCAAAACAGCGCAAGCCTTACAAAAGCGTGGACATACTGTATTGTGGTTGAGTGAACCACCCATCGCTAACGCGGTGATGACCGCCGGAATTCCTTTCCACGCTCTTAAGCGTACGGGTTGGCTTTGGCCGCCACCCCCTGCTCCCGACTTGACCACCATCCCACCTGCACAGGCCGTGATGCTGCGCTATCAACGCGCACTCGACACATGGATGAGTGAAGATTTAGTCGGTGAGGCTGTACAATGTTTACTCGATACGGCTGGTGAAATCGGCACGCCGGACATCATCGTGACCGATCCTTTCCTGACCGCCGCCGCCCTCGCAGCCGAAGCCCTTGACGTACCACTTGCTGTTTGCGGTTGGCCTGCCCAGCGCGAGATGAACGACGAATACCTATTTCCGGTGCAAAAAACCTTGGGCAATACCAGCCGTGAACGCATCACACGCCTCACCACACGTTTTGGCCTAAAAGGAATCAACTTCTCCAGCGGCCCGACGCCATCCGTCGTTAGCCCACTCTTGCATGTCAGTTATTTCAGCGATTATTGGTATCAAGCCGACCGTGAAAATATCCTGCCGCAAACGCTCTTTGTCGGCGGATTGCCCACCACCCCCGGCGATGCACCACCCACATGGCTAACCGATATTCCTGCCCATCAACCGCTGGCCTTAGTTACGCTCGGCAGCGTCTTTACAGGTGATCTCGGCTTCTTCGCATGGGCAGCACAGGCCGTCGCTCAGGTTCGATACGTGCCGATTGTGGTCATCGGACGCAACCCGCTCGACCCAGCCAAAAAAGCTGAACTCAAAGCCGCATTGCCTCCCAACACCCGTTTATTAAGCTGGGTTCCGTTTGATCATGTGCTGCCGCGTACCCGCATCATCGTTCATCATGGGGGTATGGGCACAACACACGCGGCGGTGATTCATGGCATCCCGCAAATGGCCGTGCCTCATGCCGCCGATCAGCGTGGCAATGCCCGTCGTGTCGCACAGGCCAAAGTAGGCTTCAGCTTATCGGCTCATGAAGTCCGTCACGGCGCACTCCTAGAAGGTGCAAAAGCGCTTACCAATGACGCGTCCGTACAAGCCAACGCCCGTCAACTCGCCGCTGATTTCGCCGCACTCGGGGGTGCCGAACAAGCAGCAACCGCCATCGAAAAACTCATTCGCTAGCGTTTACGATTTCCGTCCCACAATCACCACATAATGATGGTCGAATGTCGCGTCAATTGTCCCCGCCGCATGAGGATTTAACCATCCACGTGCGGCTTCCGGTGTTTGAGTCAACATCACCTGTAACCGTTCAATCACCCCCGCCGATTGCCCTTGTACACGCGCCCACTCAACCAGATTCGCTTTCGGTTTGTGCGCCAATTCAAGGTTTTCGACAGTCAACCCCGCATCCAAAAACATCCCTTGCCATTCGTATCCGGCATACATCCGGTGATGGCTTGGATCGCGCAACCGTTCAAAGGCATCCACATACCGCGCCGCCCGTTCGTCATCCGGCACCGTATTATCCTGTACGATCAATTTACCGCCGGACTTCAGCACCCGTGCCGCTTCCTGCACAAATGTCCAACAATCGGGGAAATGATGTGGGGCGATCCGGCAAATCACCAAGTCGAATGTGTGCGTTGCAAATGGCAGTTGTTCCGCGTCTCCGCCCGTAAAAGCAACATTCGACACCCCTTTTTCAGTGATGAAGCCGCGCGCCGCCTTCAACATTTTCGGGGTCAAATCCAATGCCACCACGTGCCCCACCAACGGTGCGAACTTTAGCGCAGTATGTCCGCCTCCGGTAGCGATATCCAGCATCAGCCAACCTGTTTCCGGTTGTGCCAATTCCACCAACCGCTCCAAATCATCACCGCTGGCATGTACCGAACTCTGCACGTACCCCTGTGCGAACTGACCGAATCGCTCTTGTGCATGAGCTTTCACTTCTGCCTTAGACATCATCCCTACCCCTTGCGTTCATCACTCTTTGCCATCATGATAACGCTATCTATACATCCGACCAATCCATACGGCGCCAATACCAAAATGCTGACTGCCGCGAATCTCAAATCCCACGCCCTCGAACTCGGCTTTAATCTAGTGGGCATCACGCCCGCCGCTCCCTCTCCCTATCTAGACGCCTATTTCCGCTGGGTTGAGGCCGGTATGCACGGCAGCATGAACTACATGGCGCGTCCTGATCGTCAAGCACGCCGCCGTGATCTAAATGTCATCTTGCCCCACGTACGTTCATTAGTCGTCGTCGGTCTAGATTACACCACCAACGCCGTGCCTGATGATCTCCTGCAAGATCCCTCGCGAGGACGGATTGCCGCTTATGCGTGGGGACTGGATTATCACGATATCCTCACGCCGCGTTTAGAACGCCTCGCAGGGTGGATACGCGAAACCAGCGGACGAAACATCAGCCACCGCATCTATGTAGATACTGGCGCTATCCTCGAACGCAGCCATGCGCATCAAGCCGGATTGGGCTTCACGGGCAAGAACACCATGCTCATCCACCCCCGTCGTGGCAGCACCTTCTTTTTGGGTGAAATCCTCACCGACCTTGAGTTTGATGCCTATGACTCACCGCAGCGCCCCACTCTATGCGGATCGTGTACTCGCTGCCTGAAAGCCTGCCCCACGAGTGCCTTCCCTCAACCACACGTTTTGGATGCCCGCCGCTGCATCAGCTACTTAACCATCGAGCACAAAACCGCCATTGACGCCCATCTCCGTCCACTGCTCGGCAATTGGATATATGGTTGTGATGTCTGTCAGGATGTTTGCCCTTTTCAGCGCTTTGCCCTGCCCACAACCGAAGCCACCTTTTACCCATCTGATCTTGACCACATCGCTCCCAAACTCGTGGACATACTGGCGCTAGACGACATCACCTTCCATCAGCGATACTATGGGAGTCCCATCTACCGCATCAAACGCGAACGATTGGTACGTAACGCTTGTATCGCGGCTGGTAATTGGGGACACACAGATGCAATTCCCCCTTTACGATCCTTATTAAGTGACCCTGATCCGTTTATTCGGATGCATGCTGCGTGGTCGCTGCACAGGATCATGAAGGCCGACTCGCATCTGTGGCTGCAAGAACAATTACGACATGAAACCGACATCCATGTGCGGGAAGAAATCCAGTCCCTTCTCGACACGGGGAATTAAATACTGACGACTGGCTATAAACAATTATTCATGCGCTTTTTAAAGAAATTACCGCCTTTTCCGCCGGTCTTCTGGCTGCTGCTCGCCTGCTTTTTCATCAACCGTTTGGGAGCGTCGCTGATCTGGCCGTTCATCACGCTCTACATCCGCGAACAAACCGCCTCACCCTTAGGTATGCTCGGTCTGTTCACCCAACAATCCTTCGTCGGCCTGACTGCGGCGACTCGTTCACTTAACGTCCCGCTGGCCTTGAGTACCATTACCACCTTGCTCTCGCTCCAAGCGATTTCCAGCATCATTGGCACGTCCCTTATCAGCACCTTGATGGATCACTTCGGACGCAAGTACATCATGGTCTTCGGGCTGATCTCTTTCAGCTTCTTGCTGGTCTTTATGGGCAGTGCGCGCTTCCTCTGGCAGTGGGTCATCTTGATTCCGCTTTATGGCATCCTTCAGCCCATCTTTTACATCGGTGTTTACGCCATGGTCGCGGATATGGTCAAACCCGAAGAACGTACCAGCGCGTTTGCTGTCATCCGTACCATCGCCAATTTTGCCATCGCCATCGGTCCGGCCATCTTCGGTGTGATCATTGCCCAATCACACGCCGCCGCTTACTACATCAGCATTTTCATCAACATTGTCGTCTTAATACCGCTCGTCTTTTTCATTCGCGAAACCCTTCCGCAAAAAACATCTACCACCCGCATTTCTACAGGTTATCGTGATATCCTGCGTGACCGCCCCTTTGTGATTTTCATCGCGGTTTTCACCCTGATTGAAATCGCCATCGCGCTGGTATTCAATCTCCTTGCGGTCTATACCAAAGAAAACTTTGGCATCCCCGAAAATCAATTCGGGCAGATGCTAGCCATTAACGCCTTGATGGTCGTCTTCCTGCAATTCGGTGTGACGCGCATCACCCGTAACTACCGCCCGTTGTTAATCATGGCAATCGGCAGCCTCTTGTATACCTTTGGCCTCATCGGTTTTGGTATTTCAACCCTCTTGCCTCATTTCATGATCGCAATGGTAGTCATGACCTTTGGTGAACTCATGGTCTCGCCAACCGGCAACGCCCTTGTTGCCAATATGGCACCCTCGGATAAACGTGCCCGCTACATGGGCATCTACTCACTCACCTATACCTTTGGCACGGGTGTCGGACCAGTGGCCGGCGGAATCCTCAGCGACTCGTTCGGGCCATCAGCCATCTGGTTTGGTGGCGCTTTCACGGCTTTGTTGGCAGCCGTTGGTTTTGTCTTCATGTTGCGTGCCGAGGCCACCGCACCCGCACCAACCATCCCACCACCCTTAACCGACTCACCTACCGTTTCTTAACCTTATATCTACCTTTGCAGCTAACCCTTTCCCTCAAAAGGGTTAGCAAACTCGTGCCGAAAGAGTGACCAAAATGTAACCCGTTTGCTCTCGTTTTCTGCTACGATAATCATATCGTTGAGTCATTCTGCCTTGGAGCCTTTGTGCCGAATCTCTCTGCATTCTATCTGCCTTTTCTCTGTGCCCTCTGTGGTAAAAATGCATTTGTATTTGCATTTTCAGCGACAATTCCCTTTGCAACCGCTGCAACTTCACAAACCGACGACGCGGCAGACATACGCGAGCCACTCGCTGCAATTGTGCCAATTCGGCATCAGCAGCCGAGCTTCCCGCGCAGCATTTCGCACCTTGTAGCGCCACGCTCACCTACTCCCGCTGATCACCGACGCGGCAATTGTGCAATAACACGAAAGATTATCACGACTCACATTGTCCATATACCATAGGGGGTATATAATCCCCCTTAAACTGAGGTTTATACGAGGCACATCGTCTCTGTGTTATCGAGGAGAAACATCATGGAAAGCAAGACATTTCAAGTACCCAACATTGGCTGTGATGGCTGCGTTCGTACCATCAAGAACGAAGTCAGCTTGATTAGTGGTGTCAAGCTGGTGAATGCCGAAGTCAGCACCAAAACCGTCACCGTCGAGTGGGATGCCCCCGCCACATGGCAGGACATCGAATCCACCCTCAAGGAAATCGAGTATCCGCCTGCAACACTCATCAGCTTGTAGGCAATAAAAAAGGGGCGCATCATGAGCGCCCCCGCTTTAGTTTTTCGAAACCAACTTACTCTTCGTCTGTTTCGCCATCAATGATGTCGTATACAGCATCCAGTAAATCGTCCGCACCTTCCAACGCAGTGATTCCCGCTTCATCATCGGATTGCATCAACGCGCCAGCAGCTTCCAATAACTTCGCAGCCGCTTGAGCAACCAACGATGCCACATCTTGGTACTCGTGATCCGCGATCAAATTATCAATCACTTGGATCGCTTCCTTGGTCGTCGCCAGCGCTTGTTCCAGCCGTTTGCTTGCTTCGCCGGAGGTATTAATCATGTTTGGCCTCACATACTAGTAAGTAATTCTGAGGCTATCTTTCCACACCCATCCCCATAAAACCAGATGGTTTAGCCAGCTACTAGTCAGAAAGCCCGCTATAGACACACGAATTCGCGCATTACTCAGGCCGATGCTGATTGAGGACTTTCTAGCACTGCAACCGTTTTCGACTTGAGAACAAAGGCAAACATGATGACCGCAAATAGCCCCATACACCCCCAGAATAAGAACGGCACGCTTGCCCCAAGCGTAGTCAGGCTGTTGCCCACAGGTGGCGAAAACGTCCCACCGAGATTACGGATCATCATCGAAAAGCCGACTGCCGTTCCAGCGTATAGATGTCCCACGCCGTCCACTTCGAGTACACTCGCGTTAAAAATCGCCATAAACGAATCAAACACAACTCCGGTGCAGCCAATCACCAGTAGGACGACACTGCCTTCGACCACACTCAACAAGCCAATACCCACCGATAAAATCAGGGCAGCAAATATTAAGAAGCCACGTCGAAGTCGCAGCCGATCTGAAAGGATAGATAGTGGAACCACCATCATAAAACTCGTCAGAAAAAATACAGCTAAGGCACGGTCTGCATCTAAATCAGCCCAACCAATCGACTTGAGATACGTCGGCAAATAACCGGTGAAGCCCTGAAAACAGGCATTAATCCCCATGCCGCCAATCCCAAGAATCCACACGTTGCGTAGTCCCGTGACATGGCGCAAGCTTTCACCTAATGATAAGCGCGGTTCGCTATTGGTTTTCGACTCCACCGGATGAACAATCAACCATATCAGGCTAAAGGCAATTGCAACCACACCATAAAATACGAGTGCCTGCCGCCAACCACCAAACGCCGGTAAAATCACGCTGGTACCGAGCAGCGGTCCCAACATCAACCCTCCTGCAAAACCTGCCGAAATCACCCCGCTTGTCATGCCGAGTTGTTGAGGGGGGAACCATTGGCGCGCCACCTTAAATAACATAACCGGAATGATCGCCTGAAAAATCCCCAGCGCTAACGCACCGAGCGCCAGCGTAGCAAAATTCACCGCAAAACTGCGCGTCAAACCAAACAATCCGGTCAACAGGCAGGACGCGAACAAGGTATTACGGGTTCCAAATCGATCCCCAAGTGTCCCACCAATCAATGCGAAAAAGATGCCAGCAAACGAAGCAATCCCCCATATCATGCCAATCTCTACCAGCGACAGATGTAAATCAGCACTGATAGCAGCAAACATGGGCGGTAAGGACATATTCGGAAGGGTTATGACACATAAAGCTGTCAAAGCACACAGCACTAGCATCACCCAGCGGTAAGCGCTGGATTGTTTTATCGAAAACGAGTTTGTAAGCATAAGTTATCTGTACTCAATAGAATGAGGTAAATTCTAGCGGTGCAAGTGGCACATAGCAACCCGACTACCTGAATACAGAATTCTATGGGGTATCTCTCCATGACCAAATCGGTGTAACAAAAAAAGACCACCGGGTTTCCCCAACGGCCTTTCTGTTTTACAACACGCTATAATTCAATTCATAGCCGGATCATCACCGAATTACCCACCAGACTTCTGGATTTTCGCCCAATCATCGCGAAGGGTTACGGTACGGTTAAAAACCAGCCTATCTGCCGTTGAATCCAAATCAACACAGAAGTAACCTAACCGTTCAAATTGATAACGTGTTCCCGTTTTCGCACCAGCCACGCTAGGTTCTACCTTGCATGAATGAAGCACTTCCAATGAATTTGGATTGATGTAATCAGTGAAATCCTTGCCTTCACTATCATCATTCGGGTTAGCACGATCAAATAGATGATTGTATAACCGCACCTCAGCCGATAGTGCTCGCGACGCAGACACCCAATGAATTGTGGCCTTCACCTTGCGCCCATCAGGAGCATCGCCACCCCGAGTCTCTGGATCATAAGTGCAGCGCAGTTCAATGATATTCCCTTGTTCGTCCTTGATAACTTCCTCACACTTGATGAAGAAACCATAGCGTAAACGAACTTCGCGTCCCGGCGAGAGACGATAAAATTTATTCGCAGGAATTTCCATGAAATCATCCTGCTCGATATACAACTCACGAGAGAAAGGAACTTTACGGCTTCCAGCAGTAGGATCTTCCGGGTTGTTAATAGCATCCAGTTCTTCAACTTGGCCTTCGGGGTAATTAGTCAGCACAACCTTCAAAGGTTTCAGTACTGCCATCACCCGCAGCGCACTTTTATTCAAGTCCTGCCGGACACAGTATTCCAACATGGCGATTTCAGCCTTGCTGTTGCTCTTAGCTACACCCAACAAGTCGCAGAAATTGCGGATGGATTCCGGCGTATATCCACGCCGACGCAAACCGGAAATACTGGGCATTCGCGGGTCATCCCACCCTTTAACATGTCCTTCTTGTACCAACCGGATAAGCTTTCGCTTGCTCAAAACTGTGTAATTCAAATTCAATCGCGCGAATTCAATCTGCTTCGGATGATAAATTCCCAGTTGATCCAAGACCCAATCATATAATGGCCGGTGATCTTCGAATTCAAGTGTACAAATCGAATGAGTCACGCCCTCAATTGAATCCGACTGACCATGTGCGTAGTCATACATCGGGTATATACACCATTTGTCGCCTGTTCGGGCATGATGGGCATGCAGGATACGATATAAGACAGGATCGCGCAGGTTTAAATTGGGCGATGTCATGTCTATTTTTGCCCGCAAAACCCGCGTCCCATCGGGGAATTCACCATTGCGCATCCGCGCAAATAAATCGAGGTTTTCATCTACAGAGCGATTCCGGTGTGGGCTTTCCTTACCCGGTTGCGTCAGCGTCCCGCGATATTCGCGAATTTGCTCGGCATTCAAATCATCAACATAGGCTTTGCCATCCTTGATGAGCTGAACAGCCCACTGGTAAAGCTGCTCAAAATAATCCGAGGCGTAAAACAAACGATCTTCCCAATCGAACCCTAGCCAGCGCACATCACCAATGATCGAGTCGATATACTCCTGCTCTTCCTTGGTTGGATTGGTATCGTCAAAACGCAAATTGCACTTGCCGTTGTAATCCTTGGCGAGACCGAAGTTCAAACAAATCGACTTGGCATGACCGATATGGAGATAGCCATTCGGCTCCGGCGGAAAACGGGTATGGACAGATCCAACTAATTTCCCGGTTTTTATATCCTCATCAATGATCTCGCGGATAAAATTCGTACGACCGGATTCATCCTGCGATTCTGCGGCTGCGTTATCTACATTTTTGGGGTTCACATCATTATTCGGCATCATTTACTTTTATCCTTCATGACCGCTGGCATCCGCGTTAATCCATACGGCTAAATAGAAATCATTCTAACCGATTCGTTGAACATCCGAGAATAGCGCGTTTTATCCATCTGTACATCACTTTGGTGTTTAAGCCAGTTTCGGTCGTTATTGATGAAAGACAAGAAGCCATCGGATCTCCCAACAGCTTCTTGTCTTTCCCATTTATACCGCTTTTGCAGCAGTCATTTTGCTTTGCTTAGTATGCTTCTCACTACGCGTTTCGATGAGCTTCTTCCCTCGCAATCTTAATGAATTGCTCACAACGAAAACACTCGAAAAAGCCATAGCACCAGCAGCCAGCATGGGCACCAGCAATCCGAGAATAGCAACAGGGATCAGAATAATGTTATAGACGAACGCCCAGAACAAATTCTGATAAATCGTCCGCATGGTCGCTTTACTCAAGCTGATTGCCCGCGCAACCCCACGTAAATCGCCACTCATGAGGGTGAGATCGCTAGCTTCCATCGCAATGTCCGTACCTGTGCCGATAGCAATGCCCACATCAGCTTGTGCCAGTGCAGGTGCATCGTTAATACCGTCGCCGACCATCGCCACGTGCTTACCACCAGCCTGTAATTGCTTAATGGCATCCGCCTTCTGACCGGGCAATACATCCGCCAATACCCTTGTGATACCAGCCTCAGCCGCAATCGCCTCAGCAGTACGTTGGTTGTCCCCTGTAATCATGACTACTTCCAAGCCCAATGCTTGAAGTCCAGCAACGGCCTCGCGCGAACCTTCTTTGATGGTATCGGCAATTCCCAAGACTCCAGCCAGCACGCCATCAATAACCACTAAAATAGCTGTACGCCCTGCACTCTGGAGTGCCTCGATACGCGCTGTGAGATCAGTAGTCGCGATATTCTGCTCAGTGATAAATCGAGGGCTTCCAATCAAGATACTGCGGCTCTCAATAGTCGCACGGATACCCTGCCCTGAAAGTGACTCAAAACCTTCCGGTTGTGTCATATGATACCCAGCGGTTTCAGCGGCTTTCACAACCGCTTGCGCCAATGGATGCTCACTACCACGTTCTGCACTAGCGGCCAACCGCAGTAGGTCTACATCACTAAACCCGTTCGCAGTAATGACATCAGTAACGCTTGGTTCACCTTTGGTCAATGTACCAGTCTTATCAAGCGCAATCACTTGCAAACGATGGGCATTTTCTAGCGCCTCACTATTCTTAAACAGGATACCGAGTTCAGCACCCTTACCCGTACCAACCATAATGGCAGTTGGCGTAGCCAGACCCAAAGCACACGGACAAGCTATAACCAAAACAGCAACCGCGTGTACCATCGCTGTCGTAAAAACCACATGTCCAATCACCAACCAACCAACAAATGTGAGGGCTGCCAATGCTAGCACAACCGGCACAAACACACTGGATACTTGATCAGCTACTCGTTGAATAGGTGCTTTCGAACCCTGTGCTTGTTCAACCAACCGGACAATCTGAGCAAGCGCGGTACGTGAGCCGACAGCGGTAGCTTCAATCACTAAACGTCCCTGCTTATTTACAGTTGCACCAATCACGGCATTGCTAATCGCTTTATTTACAGGCAGACTTTCACCTGTTAGCATTGATTCATCTACCGATGAACGCCCCTCTATAACGATACCATCGGTGGGAATCCGCTCACCCGGTCGGACGATCAGCCGATCGCCTTCCACTACTTGGTCAATTTGCACCTCAACTTCTTGTCCATCACGCAGCAATGTAGCCGTTTTCGGTGCCAACCCCATCAGCGATTTAATGGCTTCGCTCGTGCGTCCCTTAGCGCGTGCCTCAAGCAACTTACCCAACGTAATCAGAACCAGAATAACAGCCGCTGTTTCGAAGTAAACATGCTCACCAACACTCTTAGACACGCCCAAAACAGTAGCAATCAATACCACTACACTATAGATAAACGCTGTTGATGATCCTAAAGCGATCAATGTGTCCATATTGGTCGTCTGGTTGCGGGCAGCTTTGTAAGCACCCACAATGTACTGGCGCCCCAACAGAATTTGCACGGGCAGCGCCAACAAGCCAAAAACGAACGGCCATCCTGCCCACAATAACCAACTCACAGCCGGATTGACCGTTTGAGTCATAGCCATGCCAGACATCGCAAGATCACCACCGGAAGCACTCGCCATCACCACATCACGAGCCATGCTGATTACAAATAGCGGAATCGTGAAGGCTGCGCCGATTAACACCAAGCGTCGCTGCTTGTCAATTTCAGCTTGGCGAGCAGCGCGTTCAACATCCTCCGGCTCTTTCACGTTCGTCAAATCAAGCACACCATAACCTGCCCCTTCTACAGCGTGAATGATATCAGGACGTCGAACACTACCGGGCAAATAGGTGACTGTGGCTTTTTCGGTCGCCAGATTAACATTGACCGACAGTACACCGGGCTGCTTATTAATGGCACGTTCAACATTACGGACGCAACTAGCACACGTCATACCCGTAATCGGCAGGTCAATTGTGGCCTTTGCCACCCCATAACCAGCTTTGTCCACACGCTCAATCATCTCAGCTATCTTCAGCGCTGCCGGATCAAACGTCACCTGAGCACGTTCAGTTGCAAAGTTTACATTTACACTTTCGATACCGGGAGCCTTGCTCAATGTACGTTCCACAGTTCGGGCACAATTGGCACAAGTCATCCCGGTAATTGGCAAATCAATTTGTTGCACGCTCATCATCCATTCCTTCTAATCATGAGCAGAAGCTCCTTCTCTACTTTCCAGATTGTGCATTGCATCCACAATGATAGGAAAGGGATATATGTCACCTTTATGGTGGACGTGAAGCCTTTTAGCTCAACCGTATGCATTCCGTATTTGAGTTGTCTGCTCTTTTAATGATTGAGCAGATCAAATATCCGGCTCAGTTCAGCCGTGGTTTTTTCTGGATTTTCAGCCATTTCGTGCTGTGCTGTATTGACCAGATAGCACTCTACTAAATGGGTAATTAAGCTTGTCATGCCTTTTTCTACGGTGCGTGCTCGAATTACCCGTTCTTCACAACTACCTTCATCGGCTTCGATCATCTTCTCAAGGCCAGCCAATTGCCCTTGAATGCGTCGAATACGATGCAAAGTTTTTGTGTTGTATTCACATTTCAAACCATGTTCAGATTGGTGAATGATTTCTTCTGCCATAATGTCCTCCTGTCCAATAGACATACCCATAGGGGTATATCTTACGTACCATGTGAAGACCAATTTGAGGGTACTTACTTTCACAGAGTCTGTTCATGCAGTAGGATGGAACGAGACAGCAAACAATAAGGTTTTCAACGTGCTCCATTTACTCCACGGCCTATTTCGAAAGTTCCCCATACTCGCGATCAAAGCTGGCATGATCGCAACATTTTTGCTGGTGCCATTTTGGCTGCGTTTTCCGAATACCAAAGCATATGGCATGGGTGATTTTGCGGTCTTCTACGGCGCCGGTTTTGTGATCTTCTGGCCGATTATTTGGACACTTTTTTGGTGGGTGTTAAGTAGGTTTGCTGGATTCAAAGAGACATGGGGAAACAAAACTCAGCGGTCATGGATCATCGCATTATTCATCTTCGCTAGTTGGATATTGTTGTCGTGGGTATGGAGCTACAAACGCATATCCTATCCGAGCGTAGCCGTTAGTGCGGCGCTACCCTTCATTTTGGTGTTGCTATTTGCAATCTGTTTATGCTCCGTCAGACTTAATTCCCGTATCATCCTCAGCTCAATCGCATTTGGCCTCTTTTGGAATAGCATCATTGCTTCGCTGCAAGTCGCGACACAACATTCACTTAGGCTAAAATTTCTCGGTGAGTTTCAATTTGACCCTGCGGCATCCGGTACGGTCATTGTTCAAGCCGATGGCATACGATGGCTTCGCCCCTACGGATTGCTTCCTCACCCCAATATGTTAGCCGGATTTTTACTCATCGGTCTATTCGCTACACTCGGTTGGATAATGACCATTCATTCAAAACGCTGGATCATATTCGTTGGTCTTTTTGCATTCGGTTTCTGGATATTACTTTTGAGTTTTTCGCGGAGTGCGTGGCTGGGTTTAGCAAGCGGGTTACTGATATTCGCAATTATTACATTTCAATCATGGTGGAACAATCGCCCCCAATTGATGCGGCTACTGCTTATAACAGGCATTACCCTGATCGCATCAGGCTTGTTTATCGGAATATACCAACCGTTTCTAGCGGCACGGGCAGGCATTTCGGATGAAGCGCTTGAACGCCGATCTTCCAGTGACCGCGTGATCTATAACCAGATTGCTTTAGACGCCATCAGACAATCTCCGATCCTTGGTACAGGTATCGGAAATTATCCGTGGTACGCGAGCGATTTTCTGGCAAAAACTGACTTTGACCTGAGAGGTCAACCCGTACACAACATATTTTTATCAGCATGGGCTGAATTAGGGGTGATCGGGTTGGGGATATTCATCGCCGGCATAGGATTAGCGTTGTTAGCTGGCATCAAAAACGTACGACAAGCGATGAGCAATAACCTTGACGAATCATTCCTATATGCAACAGCAATTGCTGGAATCTGTGCCCTACTAGTCATTGGTCTATTTGATCATTATCCCTGGACACTCATCCAATTTCAGATCCCATTTTGGGGATTAATGGCGGTAATAGTTCGACCGCCATCCACAACAAAAGAATTAGCCTGAAGGGAGTGGTGGTGGAGCCACCAGCGGCAGCGTTCCACAAGAACCAGCGGTCACAGTACTATTGGCTATGATCCATACACCATCAACCAAACGCCACCACACCTCACCATCTGAGCCGATGGCACGAGCATCCGGCTTGCCGTAGAACCCGCCAGTCACACCACGCCGAATGGGATAATTGGTTCCCGGCCCACCACGTAGGTTGACGTCAGCCGTCCACGCGGCCACACAAGCTGCATCTGCTGCAAAGCCCTGCAAGAAACCCGTACCGGGTGTGAACGGAAAGATCACCCCACCCAGAGAAAACGGGATTTCAAACTCACGAGGAAGCAGCACCAACGGAAGGTAACGCGCATTGGCAAAATTATACTCGGATGGAGATCCATATTGGATTTTCTCCCCTTGAAACCCATATTCCATACGCTCCGCTGGCTTAAGAGAATAACCATCTTGGTAAAGGACTTCACCTTCGAGTACGCTCAAGACAGTTTTACCGTCAGCCGTAGTCTGAAGCAATAAGGTTCCAGTTACACTGAGCGACGCACCATTGACGACAACATCAGTAGAAACACCAACCGGAGTTTGAAGCAAAAGTCCACTTTCAGGTGCACCTGCACAGGGTGAATCTTCGATGCCCGTGTGCAATTTTATGGACTGCATCGGGGCGTACACATCGGCTATTTGGCTATCAGGTGCTACCGTCTGGAGCAAACTCAAGTCACCAGCCGAACGAATAACATCTTTCGAAATCCAACCATCTGTTATGCGAACCCATGTTGAATCCTCAAGGCGACCAATTGCTTGTATCCGATCCCCACTATAGACCTGACGAACGACTACTGCGTCGGGTTTCGGCTCGGCGCGTACATTAGCACCGGTAGGTTCAGAAATAGTAATTTCCACAGGCAGAAAGTCATTGGAAGCATCACTATTGTTCTCGATAGAGGTCTTGCCAAAAGCAACCGCGCTGACGCTGCCCTCAATGAGATTGAGACGCATATTCAGGAGCGAGAGTCCCCAATTGGACTGTGCGGCATCAAAAGCAGTCGTAGTGAGAGATTTCAAAGCTGCGAGTGGGGCAACATCACCTGATTTTGAAAACGACAACCGCATATTGTCTCGCGGCTGGATTTCAATTTTTGAGTTGCCGTAACAGGCTTGGTTCAAGTCTATGGCGCTACACACCTTGCGAGCGGCCTCAATGGTTTTTTGGGCGAAGGCTGGACAATCGAGTGTGTCCGCCAAGACAGAGCTAGAAAAAACGAAGAAGAACAATACACATAAAATACGACGCATTAACCCGTGCCTTTCGGTAATTCATACAATTCTACCATTACTCCACCAGTGCTCTTCGGATGGACGAAAGCATAGCGGGTACCATCCTCCCGTTGGCGCGGTGTTTCATTAATCATTTGTACGCCCTGTGCCACTATTTGAGCCATAGCCGCTTCAATATCCGCTACGGCCAAACAGAGATGGTGTAACCCTGCCCCGCGCTTGGCGAGATATTTGGCTATGCCGCTATCGTCAGTAGTGGGCTGTAACAATTCAATGCGCGACTCGCCAACGGGCAAGAAAGCAATATCGACCGCCTCGTGTTCATTCGATTCCGTGCCTTCCAAAGGCAATCCGAGAGCATTTTGCCAGAAGTTAAGCGCGGCAGACATATCGTCTACAACTACGGCTACATGGTCAATCTTTATAGGAGCCATACTGTATATCCTCAGAGGTGAAGGTTTAAATGAATAGCCGCATTATACTGTAGCGCGGTGTTATAATTCAGGGAACAAAGTCAATTTATTAAAGGCAAAAAACATGGCTTCCCCGGTCGGCTCCACCAATATAACTTTACAACTGACTGATGAACATCTCGCATTACAAGACGCGGTACGCAAATTTGCCCAAAAAGAAATTGTACCCATCGCATCCGAATTTGATGAGTCGGGCGAATTCCCATTGGACACTATCAAAAAAATGGGTGGGATGGGATTGATGGGGATCGAAGTGCCGGAAGAGTACGGTGGCGCGGGGATGGATACGCTGGCATATGTATTGACAATGGTTGAAGTCGCCAAAGCTGATGCCAGTCATAGCACAATCGTGAGCGTGAACAATTCACTGTATTGCCACGCCATCATGAAATTTGGAACAGAAGCACAGAAGCAGAAGTTTCTGGTACCCGTCGCTAGTGGAGAAAAAATCGGCGCGTACAGCCTGACTGAACCTATGTCCGGTAGTGACGCAGCGACGATGCAAAGCCGCGCGGTGCTGAATGCCGAAGGTACCCATTATGTGATTAACGGGCGCAAGAGTTGGGTTACGAGTGGGCCGGTAGCCAATATGTTGATCTTATTCACCATGACCGATCCTGACAAAGGAAATAAAGGCATCACTGCTTTCTTGATTAACGCCCATCAACCCGGTTTTATCCGTGGAAAGAAAGAACCCAAGATGGGAATCCGTGCCAGCGCGACCAGCGAAATTGTCTACGATAACTATCTCTGTCCGGTCGAGAATGTGCTGGGCAAGGTGGGTGAAGGATTTAAGATCGCGATGACGGTACTGGATGCAGGACGCATCGGGATTGCTTCGCAAGCCTTGGGCATCGCAGAAGCGGCCTACGAAGCAAGCGTACAATATGCCAAAGATCGCCACGCATTCGGTGAGCCGATCGGTTCATTCCAGATGATTCAACAGAAGATCGCAGATATGAAAATGCGTATCGAGGCCAGTCGCCAATTGATTTACAACGCTGTGCTGGCGAAGGAACGGAACAAGCGAACAGGCGAACGCTACACCATGGAAGCCAGCATGGCGAAACTCTTCGCCAGTGAAACCGCAATGTTCGTGACACATCAAGCGGTACAGATCCACGGTGGCATGGGCTACAGCAAAGAGCTACCCGTCGAGCGTTATTTCCGTGATGCAAAAATCACCGAGATTTATGAAGGAACGAGTGAAGTACAGCGATTGGTCATAGCACGGAACGAGTTGGGATTACGTTAGTGAAGGGAGTGCAGTGATATGGCCTTACCCAAGTTGATCACACCCGAAGAGTATCTGCGGATGGAGCGAGCCAGCCAAGAGAAACACGAATATTATCGGGGTGAGGTTTTCGCAATGACAGGTGCGAGTCGGGAGCACAACCTGATCGCACAAAACACTAGTCGACAACTCGGCAACCAATTAGATGAACATCCATGTGAAGTCTACCAGAGTGATATGCGCGTGAAGATTCCCACAACAGGCGCATATACATATCCTGATGTGGTAGTGGTATGTGGAAAACCGGAATTTGAAGATGGAGAGCTTGACACACTACTTAATCCAACGGTGATTATTGAAGTGCTCTCATCATCAACAGAAAAGTATGATCGGGGCAGAAAAGCGCTTTATTATCGGAGCATAGCCAGCTTGAAGGAATACGTGCTGATTGCTCAAGACAGCGTGCAAGTTGAGCATTACGGACGTCAAGAGAACCAGTGGAGCCTCACCGATATCAGCAGTATAGATGCAACACTGACTTTGGCATCTATCTCATGCTCAATCAACATCAGAGATATTTATAAAAAAGTGAATTTTGATAGCATACAAGGAAAAACCCCATGAAAGCAGCAGTGATAACAGGGCACGGTGACATGGAGGTAGTGCAGGTGGTCAGTGACCTGCCGATACCGGAGCCGAAAGCAGGTGAAGTACGCATCCAGATGAAATCAGTCGCGCTAAACCGGCTAGATTTGTGGGTGCGGTTGGGATGGCCGGGGTTGAAGCTGGCTATGCCCCACATCACCTGTGCGGACGGTGCGGGAGTGGTGGATGCGGTGGGCGACGGTGTGACACAATATCAAGCAGGTGATCGGGTGTGCATTGACCCGACGATTGTGGATAAAGACAGCCCCGCCCTGATGACCGGCCTGGAGAACCAATCCCGAATTCATTTGCTGGGTGAAAGTGTGCCGGGGGTAGGCGCGGAATATGTGGTTTTGCCTCAACGCAACCTGATGAAAGTACCGGAGCACGTGAGCTTTAATGAGGCCGCAGCAGCCGGACTGGTATATGTGACGGCATGGCATTCGCTCATCACACGCGGGGGATTGAAGCCGGGGGAAAGTGTTCTGATCGTCGGAGCGGGTGGTGGTGTGAACAGTGCCAGCATCCAAATCGCGAAGCTGGCGGGGACAACGATTTACGTGGTGGGCAGCAACGCGGATAAATGCGCGAAGGCTAAAGAACTGGGAGCGGATATTACGATCAACCGCGAAGAAACACCCCAGTGGTCCAAAGCGATCTACCAGATGACCAACAAGCAGGGTGTGGACATCGTGATTGATAACGTGGGAGCGTCCACTTTCAACGATAGTATCCGATCGACACGGATCGGGGGGCGAATATTGGTGGTAGGCAACACCAGTGGCCCGATGGTGGAATTGGACTTGCGACAGGTATTCGCGCGACAGATCAGCATCATCGGGAGTACGATGGGGCCGCATCAGGACTTCGTGAAGGTGATGAACCTCGTATTCGCAGGGAAGCTGAAGCCTGTGATCGGGGCGATTCTGCCGATCGACGAGGTGCGCAAGGGCATGGAAACACTGGCGAACTTTGATGTGTTCGGCAAAGTGGTGCTTGAGATTTAGTGGATATTACCGACGCAGAGAATGAGAGTTGAAACGTGGAATACCTTGCGTCGATGTTGACGGCGATTGTGGAACAGATGCAGTTGCCTCCGATCGAAAAGTTGGCGTTACAGCCGGGGGTGCGAGCGGTGTACCGGCTGACGATCCGGTATCACGACCGGCGGGCGCATGACTCGGTAGCGACGGTGATCCGGACGGGCGCAGTAGGAGCAACGCTGGAGGTGGCCTTTCGAGGGCGATTTGACGAGAAGGCGCTCCGGTTTCCGGTCTCGCAAACGGATTATGAGGGGTTGGTGTATGGCTTCCAAAAAGCAAATTTTGACAAGCTAGGCGACCAACCGAACTTGATGACCTACGGTCAGGATTTGTGGATGTGGGAACGGGCGGCTGGCACCTTTCATAAGAGTGTGTTGCTGGCTCCGGTGGATGCGGACGACGTTTACTGGCAGTTGGTACGGTTAGCCTGGACACATTTACCGGAAGCGGTGCGGATTGTGGAGAGTGGTTAAAAGTAATTGCGGTTTGTGCAATTTCCCCGCTGAAATAGCAGGCGGGAAGGAGGGAGCATGGCGCTAAACTAAGGCAGTTGTGAAGCGGGACGGTCGGCTGATGCCGCTGAATTAGCACAAACGCCGCGAATGGCTCCCATATGTCTGCCGCTGTGTCGTTGCAGCGGTTGCAAGGGAAGTTGGCGCTGAAACTGCACAGGGAAATGCAAATACACATGCAATTTAACCACAAAGACACAGAGGAAAGCAGAGAAAATACAGAGCATCTTTATCACGAAGGTGCAACGAGAATAAAGAGAAAGCAGAGCCATTTGACCACCTCAAAACAGAACATTTGAGCAGTTCCAGTATAGCACAAATGGAAACGGTTAGGGTGACCAAAATGTAACTCTTTCAAGCGGTTGGCACTAACCTTACGAGGGAGGAAAGCCATTCATCTGTCGTCATTCAGTTAGAAAATGGTAGGTTGGCAAATATTCACATGATTGTTGATGGAGATGTGCTTTCAGACGATTCGCGATCATTGCTGCTCGAAATCCTACAGGCTATATATGGTGCTCAGCTCACAATTAAAACTATAGAGGTTGTTAATAAGCATCGTGATTATGCCGCACTGGTGGTGAATATTGACCATCCATCGCTGCAACTAGCAATCAAGTTGGCAGGCAAAGATGCGCCCTATAACTATCCATTTGATCGTACAGCCTACTGGCATAAGGTAGTTCGTACGCAAACATCCATCCCGATGCCGGACATCATCGGCGTAGATGTGTCGTATCGGGATTATCCGTGGCGATACTTGATTAAAACCTATATCCCCGGAGAAGAATGGGCGACCGTTCGCCCCAAACTTAGTGCTCTAGCATTGCGCAATGCTTATGAAAGCTTGGGAAACGCTATTGGAGAGTTACATTCGATTTCATTTGACCATTTCGGAGATGGTCTGAGCAGGAAATCGACGGATTCAAGTACTGATTATTATCGTGTTTTGACTGAGAAAGTTCATTCAAGTATTCAAAATTCGCGCAACAGATCTGATTTCTTAGCCTTATTGGAACGCCACAAGAGTTTATTTTCGAATGTCACCCAAGCCCGTTTATGTCATGAGGATTTGCACCCTTACAATATACTTTTCAGACAAACAGCGGGAGAATGGCAATTAGCAACTATTTTGGACTTTGATAAGGCATGGGCTGGACACCACGAGATTGATCTGGCAAAGCTTGCCTTGTGGACGGGTATGACCGGTGATGGCTTCTGGGAGCAGTATCAACACCATATGGGAATGGATGAATTGTTTCTAGAACGGCAACCATTCTACCAATTATGGTGGTGCCTCGAATATGCCGCTAATACACCGGAACATTTGGCTGACACGCGAATTTTATGCGATCTGCTGCACTTTCCAAAGATTGAAGTGTTTGAGTAACTGTTCAGTATCCGTCAAAATATGATGAGAGTGTGGTACAAATCATTTATGTGAACAGATTGGTCGCGATAATCGCCCTGATGGTAATGGTAGAGAGGTCTTTTTGTGAATGCTTACACCGAGACGGAAATCAAACTGTACGTACCGGATTTGAACACGGTCAAACAACGGCTAGAAGCGGTGGGCGCGGTGATCACTGCTCCGTGGATCTATGAGCGGAACGTGCGCTATGACGACGCGGAACGGACGCTGACGCCGCGCGGGGTGGTGGTGCGCTTGCGGGAAGATTCGCGGGTACGGCTGACGTATAAGGAAGATGGCAAGGTGACCGAGGGCATCATGAGCCGCTTTGAAGCCGAGGTAGAGGTGAGCGATTTTGATGCGATGGAAACTATCTTAGGGAAAATGGGTTATACACCGTATCTGACCTATGAAAAGTACCGGACGACCTACGAACTCGATGATACCGAGATTGTGCTAGACGAGATGCCCTACGGTAACTTCGTGGAAATAGAGGGGGAAATCGGGGCGATCAAACGGGTGATTGCGACATTGGGTATGGAAAACGCACGGCGATATGAAGGCAGTTATGCGACCTTATTTGAGAAGGTACGACGTAAGCTAGGCTTGACCTTCATGGATTTGACGTTCGACAATTTCAGAGGGATTGAGGTTCCTGAAACGGCATTTGAGTAAGCACTGATTCGGGGAAATCATTCGTTGAAGTAAGAAGCGGATGCTGTGGATTTTGTCATCAAGAAAAGATGACACGCGGATGGTTTTATTGTAGAAAATCATCCACACTCTTATAGAGATTTATTGGCTAGGTTCGCGAACCTGATTGCGAACAATTTAACGTGATAATGGGTGTAAAGTACGTGACGGTTGGTTTGGGAAATGCCGGACAGGATGAATCCTGTCCCTACAATCGCGCAGATAGTTAGTTATGCCAGAAAACAACATCACGTACAATGTACCCACTACCCGATGCATTAAATTGTTCGGATGGAGATATGACAGATGACTACACGTAAAAAAGCGCAGGAACGCAAAGAACGTTTCGTAACTTCATCCGATATTGAGATGAAACGCGTTTACAGGCCGGAAGATGCACCGAGCGATTATGCCAGCGACCTTGGCGAACCCGGGGAGTATCCGTTCACACGGGGCGTACAACCGACGATGTATCGCGGGCGGTTCTGGACGATGCGCCAATATGCGGGGTATGCCACGGCTGAAGAATCGAATGCGCGTTATCGCTACTTGCTGAATCAAGGGCAAACGGGACTTTCGGTAGCCTTCGATTTGCCGACCCAAATCGGGTACGATGCAGATGATCCGATGGCGCTGGGTGAAGTAGGCAAAGTCGGTGTGAGCATCAGCAGTATTCATGATATGGCGCGGTTGTTCGAGAATATCCCGTTGGATCAAGTTTCGACCAGCATGACCATCAATGCGCCGGCAACCGTGCTACTGGCGATGTACATCGCAGTGGGCAAACAACAAGGCGTGAGCGCCGATAAGCTGCGCGGAACCGTACAGAATGACATTTTGAAGGAATACATCGCGCGGGGTACGTATATTTTCCCACCTGCCCCATCAATTCGGCTGATTACGGATTTGTTTGCGTATTGCAAGACAGATGTTCCGCAGTGGAACACAATCAGCATCAGCGGGTACCACATCCGCGAGGCGGGTTGTACGGCGGTGCAAGAAGTGGCATTCACACTGGCAAATGGCATGGCGTATGTGCAAGCAGCGATTGATGCAGGGTTGGATGTAGACGATTTCGCACCACAATTGTCGTTCTTCTTTAACGCGCACAACCAATTTCTTGAAGAAGTCGCCAAGTTCCGCGCGGCGCGTAAGCTGTGGGCGATGATTATGCGCGATCGGTTTGGCGCAAAGAACCCGCGCAGCTGGCAACTGAAGTTCCATACGCAAACGGGCGGCAGCACATTGACGGCGCAACAACCGGAAAACAATATCGTGCGCGTGGCATTACAGGCCTTCGCAGCGGTGATGGGCGGAACACAATCGCTGCATACCAACAGTATGGATGAGGCGTTGGCGTTGCCTACACAGAAAGCTGTACAAATCGCACTGCGGACGCAACAGATTATCGCTTATGAAACTGGCGCAGCGGATACGGTTGATCCATTAGCGGGGAGTTATGTGATCGAAAGTTTGACGGATGATATCGTGAAACGCGCCCAAGATTACATCCAGAAGATTGATGACCTCGGCGGGGCACTGAAGGCGATTGAGGCAGGTTTCATCAATCTGGAAATTCAGGATGCGGCTTACGCCTACTTGAAGGCTGTGGAGAGCGGTGAGCAGGTGATTGTGGGGGTCAACCAATTCAATATCGGTGACGAGGTTCATCCTGATTTGCTGCGCGTCAATCCAGAGATTGAAGCGGCACAACGGGCGAAATTGGCGGCGATGCGTGCCAAGCGCGATAACAGCAAGGTGGCGGAGCTGCGCGGTCAACTGGAAACGGCGGCTAAGGGGAAAGAAAATCTGATGCCGCTGCTGGTGACCTGCGTTGAAAACGAACTGACGCTAGGTGAAATCTGCCACACGCTGCGCGGGGTATTCGGGGAATATCGACCGAACGTGTCGATCTAGGAAAGCTGGCACTTTAAAGACAAATTAGCCATACAGGGGAGCAAGATCAGATTGCTCCTCTTTTGTTCAGGGCGACTTCCACTTTATCGGGTAGACTATTGACCTATAATTGCCGTGTGGAGTAGATATTCTTACACACATGAACAAGGATCAGCATCGAACGCGCGGAGGGCATATGGAGCAACAGCGCTCTAGCACGAGCATCAGAAGTATATGGAGCTTCGGCAGTATCTTGTCGATTATCAGTGTGGGCAGCATACTTTCAATCGGCAGTACGGGCAGTATTTTGAGCATTTTTAGCGTCGGGAGTGTGCTATCAATCGGCAGTACGTTTAGTATCGGCAGTATAGCCTCGACGTTTAGCCTATTCTCGATGTTTCGCGCCTTCACGACGGACAGCTTCGGTATCTGGCGAGCGATCCGCCGAACCCGTCCATAAACCCCATATAAGGAGGATTGATGAGCGAATTAAGCCCACTGGACTCGTTTATGCATCGCGTTGCCCAACGTCCGTTGCCACAAAACCCAATGACACGGATACGTACACTGGCGAAGGAATTGGCGGAAGGCGCAGCCATCGGCTTGTGGGACATCTCGTTTCGCATGTTTAGAGGGGTACTGGTCACCAGCGAAGATCAGCAGGGATTGATCCGGTATCTTAACGAGCGATGGGATAATGCGTCACCGAATTTTGGATTGCTGATGGGCAACGGGTATCTGCATTACGAAACCAGCAACAATGATTTTTATATTACCAAAGCGGCATTTGACCTGATCGACGAAACCGAACCGGAGAATGTGTTCATCTCTTATAAGCGCAGTGAAAGCAGTGCCTTCGCGCTGTTGGTATTGGCACGGATGAAAGCGGCAGGCATGGAGCCGTTTTTGGATCTGGCGCTGCAACCGGGGGATGATTGGGAAAAAGGCCTTAAAGAGCGCATCCAAAAGTATCAATATCTGGTGGCGCTGCTGGGGCATGATACGCTGAAGTCGGAAGTCTGCATCAAAGAAATTAGTTGGGCGATTGAATCCGGCCTGAGCATTATCCCAATCTGGCACAACGGATTTGTGTACAAGTCGGGCGCGTGGGATGTATCGAAGAAGGTGGATACGGCATTAAGCAAAACACATACGATCCGCGTAATTGAAGAAAGCGCGTTGGGTTACAACAATGCGCTGGTGGAATTGCTCAACCGATTCGGCGTTATGCCTGATTAATGAATAGGTGTATACCCCGCGAATCGTAGGTGCTGTATCATGCTGTTAAGCCCATGATTAACGACTTTTGATAGCGTCAGTCTGGCGGGTATAATAGGAAGAATGACATCAGATAACCATGCTGGTTGACATAGCAATCTGTGGGGAATTTAGCATCTACAGGATGAAATGGTTGTTGTTATTCTGTAGATGAATATGCCTGACTGTTTTCATGCACTATATCACGACTTTCCCCGTGAAGATGGCAGATGGATCACCTTCGCGAGAGATGACAACTCAATGGAGAGAAAGCAACATGACAGTAATTGATCAAAAGCTCGATAAGATTGAAGAATTACGCCTCAAGCGCGCTCAAAGCCATGAAGGCGGCGGACCCGAGCGCATCAAGAAGCAGAAGGAAGGCGACCGGCACACCGCGTATGAGCGGCTCGATATTTTGCTTGATCCGGGCAGCTTCCGCGAATTGGACGCCTTCGTGCAACATCACGCTACGAACTTCGGTATGGATAAGAAGAAACATCTGGGCGACAGCGTCGTCACCGGATGGGGAACGATCAACGGGCGGTTGGTGTATGTCTTCTCGCAAGATTTCACGGTGATCGGCGGCAGCCTCGGTGAAACCCATGCCCAGAAGATCATCAAAGTGATGCAGATGGCGCAACGTACGGGCGCACCCTTGATCGGCTTGAATGATAGCGGCGGCGCACGTATTCAAGAAGGTGTCGGAAGCCTTGCCGGTTACGCCGAAATTTTCTTACAGAACACGATGAGCAGTGGTGTTATGCCACAAATCAGTTTGATTATGGGGCCGTGTGCAGGTGGCGCAGTGTATAGCCCTGCCCTGACAGACTTCATCATCATGGTAGAAAATACCAGCTATATGTACATCACGGGGCCGGATGTGGTTAAGTCGGTCACACACGAAGATGTGACGCATGAAGAATTGGGCGGCGCCTCGGTTCATGCCAGCAAGAGCGGCGTGTGCCATATGGTGGCGAGCAATGAGCAACAAGCGCTGTTATTGGCACGTGAGTTGATGAGCTACCTGCCACAAAACAATATGGAAGATCCGCCGTTTGTCGCAACAACGGATGATCCACTGCGGGCAGACGCCAGCCTCGACAAAATTATCCCCGACAATCCAAACAAACCTTATGACATCAAAGAAGTCGTCAAGAAGGTTGTGGATGATGGCAATTTCTTTGAAATCCACGAAAACTTTGCCATGAATATTGTGGTGGGTTTCGCGCGGTTGGGTGGTCACAGTGTGGGTATTGTCGCTAACCAACCCGCCGTTCTGGCAGGGGTGTTGGATATTGATGCCAGCGAAAAAGCGGCGCGTTTCGTGCGGTTCTGTGACGCGTTCAATATCCCGATTGTGACGTTTGTGGATGTGCCCGGTTATATGCCCGGCACGGCACAGGAATACGGCGGTATCATCCGCGCAGGGGCAAAATTACTATATGCATATTGCGAAGCTACTGTGCCGAAGCTGACCGTGACTACACGCAAGAGCTACGGCGGTGCCTACTGCGTGATGAGCAGCAAGCATCTGCGTGGTGATCTGAATCTGGCATGGCCGACGGCTGAAATCGCGGTCATGGGGCCGGATGGTGCAGTCGGTGTTATTTTCCGTCGTGACATTGATGCCGCGGCTGATCCGGTTGCCAAGCGAACTGAACTCACGAATGATTATCGCGATAAATTCGCCAGTCCCTACGCAGCGGCAGAACTAGGTTATATTGATGACATCATCGAACCACGTGAGACCCGCGCACGGTTGATCAACGGACTGGAAGTGTTCCAGAATAAGCGCGATAGCAATCCGGCACGGAAGCACGGCAATATTCCGCTATAGTGTTGGGTAATCTCAACTGTTTCAAGGGGCGTAGGCATATGCTCCACTCTAACTAATTTAGGCATACACACATCTCTTCACAGTTCTGAAGATATGGAAGTGAAATCGGGAGGCGCAAAGTGACAAAGCGCAGAGCAAAAATTGCAGCGAATGAGGCCGGACAAAGAACAATCAAGAAGATCCTGATTGCCAATCGTGGTGAGATTGCAGTACGGGTCATTCGGGCGTGCCGTGACCTCGGTATCAACTCGGTAGCCGTTTATTCAGAGGCAGACCGTACCAGCTTACATGTACGCTATGCGGACGAAGCGGTATTCATCGGGCCACCACCCCCCCGCGAAAGTTATCTGCTGGCGGAAAAGATCATCGAAGCAGCCAAGAAAACTGGTGCGGACGCCATTCATCCGGGATACGGGTTTCTTTCTGAGCGCAGCTTCTTTTCACAAATGTGTCAGGACGAAGGCATCATTTTCATCGGTCCTGGCCCACGTGCTATCGAGACTATGGGCGATAAACAGACCGCGCGCGAAACGGTCAAGAAGGCCGGTGTTCCGGTCGTACCGGGTACAACACCGGGCATGAGAGACGACGAAATTCTGGCACTGGCACCAACGTTTGGTTTCCCTGTGCTGGTAAAAGCCACAGCAGGCGGCGGCGGTAAGGGTATGCGTTCGGTCTACAAAGAAGAAGACCTGAAGGAAGCGCTACATGCCGCACGACGCGAGGCCGAGAGCGCTTTTGGTAACGGTGATGTTTACGTTGAAAAACTGTTGGTTGGTGCGCGGCATATCGAATTCCAAGTTTTGGCGGATATGCACGGTAACACCATTCACTTAGGCGAACGTGAATGTTCGATCCAACGGCGTCACCAGAAACTGGTCGAAGAATCGCCTAGCATTGTGCTGGATCAAGACCGCGACCTGCGCCACCGTATGGGTGATATGGCAGTCAAGGCGGCAGAATCAGTCGGTTACCTGAATGCAGGAACCATCGAGTGCTTGGTCGATAAGGACAAGAACTTCTACTTCCTCGAAATGAACACCCGTCTGCAAGTCGAGCATCCGGTTACAGAATTGGTCACGGGTGTGGATCTGGTGAAAGAACAAATCCGTATCGCCCGTGGACGGCGCATGGGACCGACTCAAAGCGTCATGAACCCGACCGGTTGGGCGATTGAATGCCGTGTGAATGCTGAAGACCCCTACAACAATTTCATGCCATCGGTGGGACAGATCACATCACTTAACGTGCCCACAGGGCCGGGTGTGCGCGTGGACAGCGGTGTCTACGGCGGTTCTGAGATTACACCTTACTACGATAGCATGATCGCCAAGTTGATTTGCTGGGGTGAAGATCGTGGTGAGGCAATTTTGCGGATGCGCCGTGCGCTGGCAGAATACACCATCATGGGGGTCAAACATAACATCCCCTTCCATCAGAACCTGATGAACAGCTTCAGCTTCATCGCTGGCACCTTCGACACCAAATTCGTTGAAGAACGCTTTAGCATGACCACCTACGAAGAAGCTCCCAGTGAAGAAGAATTGGAAACGTCAGCGATCGCAGCGACTTTATTTGCACACCGCCAACGCCAGCTTGCAGGACAGATTGTGACCCGCGGCGCACGCGACACAAGCAACTGGAAGTGGGTTGGGCGCTGGGAGAGGATGCACCGCTAATGAAATACGTAACGATGGTCAATGACAAGACATTTGAGATAGAAATACTGGACGATGGCAGTTTAACCGTCAACGGCGTGAAGCGGGATGTCGACTTCCGTGCACTAGGACCGGCGATGTACTCGATACTGGCACAAAATATTTCGCACGAACTGACGATTGAGCAGCGCGACGAGAATATTGAAGTGTTGATGAAGGGTCACTTGTACGTCAACCACGTGTTGGATGAGCGCGCGCTTTTGATGGCGCAACGCAGCGGCGGATTGGGCGGCGACTCGGGTGAAATCAACATGAAGTCACCCATGCCCGGTCTAATCGTGACGGTCAAGGTAGAGGTCGGACAAGCGGTTAAAGCGGGCGAAACCGTCATCATTCTGGAATCCATGAAGATGCAGAACGAATTGAAGGCCGCACGTGACGGCGTCATTGCGGCTGTGCATGTCACGGCCGGACAGTCGGTTGAACAGAATAAACTGATGCTCGTCATTCAGTAGTTAGCCCTTAACGACTCCATGCCGCGACCTGAATACGGGTTGCGGCATTTATTTTTGGGGAAGTTAACGGCTCGAAAAAGACCCTGACCGAGTACCCCCTGTGTGTGTTATTCTTCTGGAATGCAAACTAAGATTCTCTCGTCGCGATTTTTCATAGCGGGTTGGTTACTCCTCCTGATCGTGTATGTCCTCGCAGGTATGGGCGATGCTCCGTTTCATGGTGACGAAGCGACCCTGATCTACATGAGTCATGATTATGCCTACCAGTTTATTGAGCATGATTACAGTAAATTGGCCTACAATCCGACGCCTGCTAATCCGGCTGAACAAGAGTTACGGCTGCTGAACGGCACCATCAACAAGTACAGTATTGGTCTGGCATGGCATCTCGCTGGATTTAGCGTGGCGGAGATCAATGAGCAATGGGATTGGGGCGCGGATTGGACGTATAACCAGCAGAATGGACATGCGCCAAGTCCGGCTTTATTGGCGGCAGCCCGTTGGCCTTCGGCGCTCTTATTGGCGGCAGGGGTTGTGGTGATGTTTGCCATCGGGCGGGCGTTAGGTGGCACATGGACACCTTATATCGCCAGCCTATATTACGCGCTGAACCCTGCACTTCTGTTGAATGGGCGGCGGGCGATGATGGAAGGCAGCTTCACCTGCTTCAGTTTGTTGGTGGTTCTGGTGGGTATCTGGCTGATCGAGAAACCGTCGTTGAGGCGGACGATTCTATTGGGATTGGTGACAGGTTTCGCACTTGCTAGCAAACATACGGCGATTTTAACGATCGGCGCGGTCTATGCGGCGATTTTGCTGCACTTGATTTACCAGTCGGTGCGGTCAGAGGATGATAACAGCCTTGTTGATTATGTACTGCTGCCTTATTTAGCGATTGCAGGGGCGATCGCATTCGGCAGTTTCCTCGCGCTCAATCCGGCGTGGTGGAGTGATCCGGGGGAAACCGCGCAAACGGTTTTACGCTTGCGGAAAGATTTACTCGGCGGGCAAACAGCGGCTTTCGGCGGTTATGCCAATTTCGGTGAGCAACTGGTCGGATTCTTGCGGCAAAGTTTGATCGTCCCCTTGCAATACTTTGAGGTCAGCACATGGCAAGGTTATCTGGCGGATCAGATTGGTCGCTATGAAGCGTCGGCATGGCGTGGGGTGAGCGTCGGTGGATCTGTGATCGGTGCGCTGGTGCTGTGTGGTATTATGGCGGCCGGCGTGTGGGATTTGATCCGACCGTTTGCAAAACAGCAAGAGGCGACACCCAACGCACAAGGTGGCATTCGCTGGCTGATCGGGCTGTGGGCAGTGGTGATCACGCTTACGACGCTGGTGCTGACGCCGCTCGAATGGCAACGCTATTATTTGCCCATGTATCCGGTCATCGGATTGATGGCAGGGGTGGGTGTAAACACCCTCATTCAGCGTAGACATAGATTACTGCGCCTGCGCGGCAGTTCAGACGACGAACCGGTATTAAGTGGCGACGACTCGCGACCGGACACATTACCCGAAATCAATTAGTTCAACCTTAGCATCACTCGGCCTTTCAAAATATGCCCTATTGGATGACTTCAACTTTAGCTGCTACACCTGCCCTATTATGGATGTTCGTGGGTGTGGGATTGCCGTGGGCGCTGATAGCCCTGCCCCGACGTGATTGGCGCGATCGGGTAATGGTGGCGTGTTTAACATTGGCCTTCGGGCCGGCGCTGCTCACGGCGTGGATGTTTGTGCTGGGCAGCGTGCAGGGTGCAAATCTGATCCGGCTCGACTGGGTGCTGGTAGGAACCGGATTGATTGCAATTGGCGGTTGGTCACTGGTTTGGAAAAGACGAAGTGAATCGCAGAGTCGCAAAGAAGAACAACGCTATCCGCTGGGATTTGACGAGCGCTTATTGATTGTGTTGGTGGTGGTCGCACTGGTGATCCGCTGGCTAGGGGTGGCGTACTGGCCGACTACTGCTTATGACGCACTGTGGGTGTACGGCTACGAAGGACGTCTGTATACCGTATTGGGGCATATCCCGACGACAATCGAATACTATCCGCAGTTCTTGCCGTTACAACACACCTTCTTGCAATTGGCAGTAGGCGGTCTAGATGACCATGCTGCGCGGGCGGTATTGCCGTGGTTGCATCTGGGCAGCATATTGGCTGTCTATGTGATGGGCAACCGACTGTTCTCGCGACGAGTGGGTGTGTATGCAGCGGCGATCTGGGCGCTGTATCCGCACATGGGCGAATGGTCACGCTACGGCGATCTGGAAGTACCAGTGACATTCATGTTCACGGGTGCAGCGGCATTCTTCGTGATGGCATGGACGAATCAGCATGGGCTTGCGAGAAGATATGCTGTCCTGGCGGGGTTGTTCTTAGGCATCGGTCTCTGGACGAAACCGACCATGGGGGCGTTCGTATGGGGTGTCGCGCTGGTGGCAGGCATCGCACTGGTGCTGTACTGGTGGCAGTCACGCCGTGATTCGCTCGCATTGAGCAAGTTAGTGCAGCGCTTGCGCCCTCAAATTGAAGTGGTGTTCATCACTGGCATGGTCTCGATTCCATTGGGGGGCGTGTGGTATGTGCGTAATATCCTACTCGGTCACCGCGCGATTATATTTCCGGATGCGTTCTGGCAGACACTAGCGGCACGGAGCGGAGTCGAATTCGGTTGGCCGCTGCTGGCACTGTTGATTGTGGTGGTGTGGGTGGTCTGGAATCGGAATCAGTTGCAGGGATCGGATAAACAGGCTGCGCCGCTGATTTTGTGGCAGGTGCTCGTGGGTGCGCTGCTGGTGGGTGCTGGTGTATGGCCTTCGATCTATAACAGCGGACGCATCGGCATCACGGACAATCGCATGGGGTTGTTGGAGTGGCTGGCATTATTAGCCGGCATCGGCATCCTCGGGATGGCACTGTGGCGCTTCGCGCGGGAACGATTGACAGCAAACGGTCGCAGTATTGCCGTGAAAATCGGCTGGTTGTGGGCGTTGGGCTTACCTTACTTCATCACATGGTTTTATTCTTACAGCTATCACTATCGGCTGTCATTCGCGATTGTCCCCCTGATGATCATGCCGACTGCGGTGATTCTGGCACAGTGGCGCGGGAGTTTTCACCCTATCCGCACGACACAGAAAGTTATTGGTGTACTTACACTTATCATCATGGTGCAGATCACCATACCGGGAATTATCAACCCATTGTATGACCTCAATACGGGCTGGGATTGGTTGTGGACAGACAAGATGCCAGATGACCATTCGCGTTATGTATCCGGAAATAAGGCGCTGATGACGGTGGTTGACGGGTTACAGATTTATATCAATGAGCATCCGGATACGCCCCTGCGGGTAGTCGCGCCACAGATGAAACGCCTCCCGTTCTTCTTCCCCGGTTTGGACATTCAGATCGATCATATGCCAACCAAACTGGATGAATTAAAAGATGCTACTTACTTCATATACAGCCAACCAGAAGCCAGCGGCGATTATAGTACGTTTACGGTAGGACAAAATCAGGTACTTGCGGCTTTATCCCGCGCGACGACGAATACTGATGTGGGCAGTACGATTATGCGGTTGGCGTGGGGCGATGACGACGGGGTTTTCAAGTATAGTGTTTACGAGCTGCATCTTGAGAACCGATTCAAGCCACCAGCATTTATCAACGGGCCGACTAACGAAGGCGATGTACAATTCGGCGGATTTGTACGGTTATTGGGCTATGACATCGGCGGACTAGACTTCTGGCCGGGTCGCAAACTGATCATGCATTTGTACTGGCAGGTATTGGAGCAGCCCAAAGCGGATTACATGATCTACATCCACCTGCGCGACAAAGACGGAAATGTTGTTCAAACATGGGACGGTCCAGTCAGTTGGACGAATGACGGCAACATGTATTCCACGCTGGTCTGGGAACAGGGTGAGTACATTGCGGATGAACGCACGATTGTGTTTGACAAAGCAGATGCACCACAGGGGAATACTTATTCAATGGTTGTTGGTCTATATGACCTCGCGACAGAAATCCGTGTGCCGATGACGGTTAATGGTGCGCCAGCAGGTGAAGGCTACCAGTTTTCAGCACCGTTTAGCATCATCCCCAAGCCCAAATAACCCTCAAACGCTCTTTCCGTTAAGATTGTAACAGTATTATATCCTTTATTAAACCTTATCTCACTCAATTTAATTGACAAATAGTTGTCACAGGGATAATATAATCCTATCATCGCAATACATCAATCTTATAGTTACTACGATGATATTCAAGGAGTCTAAAATGATCGGCATTCGATGTGCATGGGACGATGTAGAAAAGACGGTCATCCACATGTATATTGGTGACTATTGGGACTGGGATGACTTGAAGCAAGCACTCGAAGAAGCAGCGAGTATGATGCGCGAAGTTAGCCATCAGGTTGATATTGTGACGATCATGCGCGCTACCACACCGATGCCCGACGGAAACGGACTCGACAGTATTGAAGCGGGAATCGCCAAAATGCCAAAAAACGTTGGCATCCATGTCATGGTAGGCGGCAATGTATTGTTGAACCGTATGCTGCGGGTGCTATCAAATAGCTATGATTACCTGACCGGACGAATGATTCAATCGAGTACAGTAGGTGAGGCCTACCGCATCATTGCGCGCAATCGTCCGGAGGTTTACGACCCTTTTGAATGTGTCGCCTGAAGGTTTAATGCAGTGCCAAAAGCGCAGTTGACAGTTTTTGCTGCACTTTACGGGTATTGAATTGCGCCCACAATTCGAACAACTGGCCTTTGAGGGCGCTTTCTTTTTCCTCAAGCGTGCTCACGTAATGAACCAAGGCTTCGATGTGGCTATCTTTCAGTAGTTCACCGAGATAAGCGCGCGCAACAACCCCATCGTTCATGTGGCCCAGACAATCTTGTAGCCTTTTGATCTCGGTCACATAATCGGCCACCGTCGGCCCCAAAACATCCCCAAACAACGACAAGGTATAACGCAGTTGCTTCAATTCAATGCGCAACGCATGAAGAGTCTCAGCATCGGCCTCTGCAAGCACATTGTTATAAGCACGCACGGCAGCCAAGCGATGATAAATGATTATGGGCAGGATATGCCGTACCTGTATGGGCAGCACCACATCTTTGGGGACGGATTTCGCCCCTTCATCGGGGGTCATCAAGAACTTGCTAAAGTCTTTTACCAAACGACGATACAGTCGAGAATCCAACACACTGTTCAGTTCTTCACGAGCCGAGATACGTGACCGATCCAAGGCATCAATGGCTTCTTGCAGATCAGCCTGTTTATCCGCGCTCAAAGTAGTTTGATACTCTCTGATTTCTTCAATCAGCACATCAAGATCGCGCACTGCACCAAGCGTCCACGCCAGATGACGCAATTCGGTCTTGAAGCCGCTAATCACATTTTTCTTATAGTAAGGGCCTAGTAAGCGAAACAGGCTGCGGATACGACGAGTCGCAACCCGCATATCATGTACATCTTCAATGTCGGCACCGCTACGGCTGCCCGTTTCGTGCTGAAGCACCTTCACAAATTCCGCCAGCAGGATTTTACGCCCTGCTTCAGACATAACGTCATCAGCCATGATTGGCTGAACAGCAGCAGTTAGTTTTTCAATTCTTTCGGCTAAATTATAAGCCATTCGTCACCCAGTTTCTCTAAGATGGCTTCATTTTAACACAGCATTATCCTTACATTAAAAGCGTAGGGAACATTTAATGTAATTAACACCGTAATGCCAGCGCTAAAAGACAGGGTATTGAGTCACATATGCGGCGGTGCGATGCTATAATTCAGATCAGCCCACTAATTGGAACTTAAAAATGACATTTGATGCCCAACACTTAAATGCCTTACGCAGTGCCCAGCAGCAATGGGAACAAACAACACTCAAGCAAGCCCAATCACGCATACCCGAACGCCAAACCAGCTTCACCACACAATCCGGTGTAGAAGTGGATGGTTTATACACGCCGCTGGACATCAGCGAATTGGATAGCCTTGCTGATTTGGGGTTGCCGGGGGAATATCCATTTACACGCGGTATCCATGCCAACGGTTATCGGGGTAAGTTGTGGACGATGCGCATGTTCGCGGGCTTTGGCAGCGCCGAAGAAACCAACGCCCGTTATAAGTATTTGCTCTCCGAAGGCAACATGGGACTGTCGGTGGCGTTTGATCTACCCACATTGATGGGTTATGACAGCGATGCGCAGGAAGCACTGGGCGAATTCGGGAAATGCGGGGTGGCGGTCAGTTCGTTGCAAGACATGGAATTACTCTTCGAGGGTATCCCACTGGGTGACGTAACCACCAGCATGACCATCAACGGCCCTGCCCCCATCATCTGGGCGTTTTATATCGCTGCGGCTGAAAAACAGGGTGTGCCGATGGAAAAGCTGCAAGGCACACTGCAAAATGACATCCTCAAAGAATTCATCGCGCAAAAAGAATTCATCTTCCCGCCGGAACCGTCGATGCGGTTGGTGACGGACACGATAGAATTCGGCACGAAGCACATGCCCCTGTGGAATACCATCAGCATCAGCGGTTATCATATCCGCGAGGCAGGCAGCACCGCCGTACAAGAATTGGCATTCACACTGGCGGACGGCCTCGAATATGTGCGATGGGCGATCAAGCGTGGATTGGACATCGACTCGTTCGCGCCACGTCTGAGCTTCTTCTTCAATGTTCACAATGATTTCTTTGAGGAGATTGCCAAGTTACGGGCGGCACGGCGCATCTGGGCGCGGGAGATGAAAGAAACCTTTGGCGCGAAGAATCCGCGTTCGTGGCTCATGCGCTTCCACACCCAAACGGCGGGGGTCAGCCTCACAGCACAGCAACCCGAAGTAAATTTGGTACGCGTCGCCATTCAAGCCTTAGCGGCGGTATTGGGCGGCACTCAATCGCTGCACACCAACAGCATGGATGAGGCGCTTGCCCTACCCAGCGAAGCAGCCGTCACGCTCGCCATGCGGACGCAGCAGGTTATCGCCGAAGAAACCGGAGTGACACACACGGTCGATCCATTGGGCGGCAGCTATTATCTGGAAGCGCTGACCAACCAGACCGAAGCGGCGGTATACCAGTACTTTGAGCGTATCGAAAGTATGGGCGGGGTCATTCCGGCGCTTGAAAACAGCTACTTACAGGGTGAAATTGCCGAAGCGAGTTACCGCCAGCAAATCGAGGTGGATAGCAATCGGCGCACGATTGTCGGGGTCAATAAATATGCCAACGGCGAAAAACCGAGCATTCCAATTCTGGCGATGGATCCTGAAGGTTATAACCGCCAATTGACACGGTTAAATCACCTGCGGCAAACGCGCGACCATGCAGCGGTCGAAGCGGCGATGAATGGACTACGGGCGGCTTGCCAGAACAATGAGAATGTCATGCCGCATTTAATCACCGCAGCAAAGGCTTATGCCACGCTGGGCGAAATCACCGATGTCATGCGCGAGGTTTTTGGCATCTATCACGAGCCAGTATCAATCTAGCAGGTGTAGATCTATATTCACGGGGCAATTTACAGGGGGATAGCAAGCATGGAACGCTGGGAATATCTGACAAAATTCATCAAAGCAGATGTGAAAAACAAAGGGGTAACCGAGTTCTTCAAAAGTTACAACCCTGATTGGAAGAATCCACCACCTTATTCCCCTGAAACCATGATGCCTGAACTGGATGACCTCGGCAATCAAGGCTGGGAAGTGATTCATATGGAACCAGTAGCCAAGGTTGGCAGCAAGGGTGATGTGCTGGTGAATGGCGACAGCAGTTATTGGAGCAATACCTATTTCTGCGTCCTCAAACGGCGTAAACCGGCGATATAGCTTTTCAGCGATCAACTCAATTGAAGGAACGAAAAGATTGACTCAACAACGTGTTGCATTGATTACGGGTGCATCCAGTGGGATCGGTTATGAGACTGCGCTGGCCTTCGCAAAACGCGGCACGCATGTGGTCGCTACCGCACGGCGGGTTGATAAGCTAGGTGATCTCCAGAAAGCGGTGCTGCAACTGCCTGCCGGACACGGTGACATCCTGACGATAGAAGCCGATGTCAGCCAGCGCGAAGCCATGCAAAACGCAGTCAAGTTGACGCTTGGACGTTTCGGTCGGCTCGATATTCTGGTGGCAAACGCGGGTATCGGGCATCGCGGGAAATTGGCGGAGGCAAATTGGGATGACATTGAAACCTTGCTGCGTACCAATATCGATGGTGTGCTGCATAGTATTCAAGCGGCGGTTCCTGCCATGAAACAAAGCGGCGGCGGACACATCATCACGGTATCATCAGTCACCTATAACCTGACCGCGCCCTATGCGGCCACCTATGCGGCCAGCAAAGCCTTCGTCACCAGCATCGCTCATTCGCTGCGGCTGGAATTGGAGGACGAGAACATCAAGGTTACGGATGTGCTGGTCGGGCGTACCGCAACCGAGTTCAACCAGAAGCGGCTCGGATTAGGCAAGCGCAGCGGAGACACGTTACCGACGATGACTCCGGCAACGGTGGCGGCAGCGATTGTACGGGCGACGGACGGTAATCCGCGCTCGGTGGTGGTGCGCTTCTTTGACCGCCTGATCATGCTCGGCAACATCCTGATTCCGGAAGTTATCGGACGAATCGCGCTGCGGCAGTATAAGTGAGGTGAAATGGAAATCATCGTCATCCTGAGCATTTTACTCTTGGCGGTTCGGGTTATATTCCGTGTCAAAGTCTTTGACGAGATAAAACGA
This sequence comes from Aggregatilineales bacterium, assembly GCA_044227005.1. GTDB lineage: Bacteria > Chloroflexota > Anaerolineae > Aggregatilineales > Phototrophicaceae > CFX2. The sequence goes on along the minus strand of JBGAFZ010000001.1, from coordinate 1,726,224 downwards.
TCTATGCAACCTAATAGTGATCTTTCAGATCGTAAGTATGAGCGTCAAATTCCGAAGCCAAAACTATCACCACTCCAAAATATGTTAGACAAATCAAGTCAGTTCGTTCAGAAATATCCAAAGAATGCTGATAGTTTATGTAATCGAGGGGCTACGCTGATATTACTAAAGCGATATGATGATGCACTCATTGATCTCAATAAAGCAATTGAGTTACAGCCGAATCATGCTGACGCATTTAATAACCTTGCAGTCTTACAATATAGAAGAAGTAATGTCACCCAAGCAATAAGCAACATAACTTCGGCAATCAATTCTGATGCTAATGACGCGCATTACCATTTGAACCGTGCAATGTTCTACAAAACATTAGGGGATACTCTAAAAGCTGAAGCTGATATTGAAACTGCGCTCGATTTAAACATAAAGCTTGTAAACGCGGCGGATAAGGCCAATCAGAGAGAACATGTAGTTGCTGAAAACATTATCTGGAATAGGCAACTGGCACACTTGGTATTCTTTAAAACTGAGTTGATCTTCGTCAAATATGAGCATCTAGAGTATCTGGATAGCGCTGCGGCAGTATAAATAGAACATCACTTATAACCACTCTCAAGGATAGAAACGGATTCGATTATGATTACATTGCAAAACAGACATTGGCAGGTTGGCATCTTACCGGAAACAGGCGCGGGAATCGCGTTCGGGCGCATCAAACATAACGATACGTGGGTGGATGTACTGCGTCCAACGCCTGTGAGCGACTATGGCAATTCCAGCAATAACAGCAGCTTTATCATGCTACCGTGGTGCAACCGGATTAAAAATGGGGTGCTGCGTTTTGAGGATCAAAGCTATCAACTGGAAACAACCAAAGATGATGGCACCGCCCGACATGGGGATGTACGCAAGCGTGCGTGGACAGTAAACCTGATTGATGCCTATCACATCAACATGAGCATCCAGTCGAGCGATTTCCCCGACATGAATTGGCCGTTCGCATTTTCGGCAACGGCTGAATATCGGCTGGATAAGCAGAAATTCATCTGGAAGTTGTCGATCAAAAACGAGGACACACGCCCCTTCCCAACAGGCTTCGGACACCATCCCTACTTTGTAAAAACAGTTGGCGACAACGCGCCACACGTGCAAATCCCATGCAGCCAGTATTTTGAACTGACCAATTACATGGCGACAGGTGCACCTGTTGCGTTGGCCGAGAGAGTGGATTTTCAATCCATGCGTGCGTTAGGCGATGCCGACATCAATGATGTACTGACGAAGCGCAACGGAAATGAACCCGCGCGGATGCATTATCCAGCATGGGGCGCAACACTCGACATGTACGCCGATGCGTTGTTTGAACACATCTTGCTGTATGCTCCCGAAGGCCAACCTTTCTATGCGGTCGAACCGATGACCAACGCTAGCGACGGGTTTAATCTGTTCGCGGATCACGTGGCAGGCAGCGGGGTTTTCGTGCTGCAACCGGGCGAAGAAAAAGCCGCAAACGTCGAACTGGTCACCAATACATAACCATCGAAGGCAATCACATGGCGCAAAAACTGAATTCGATGCGGTTGCTCGAAGCCCAAAACATCCCGTATGAGGTCACCGAGTTTCCAGATACCGAACGTGATGCCGAAGTCATCGCCGACATATTGGGTGTGCCCGCGTTTATGGTTTACAAAACGTTGGTGGTGCAGCCGGTCGAAAACCCCAAGAAGCCGCTGCTGGCGATCGTTGCCGCCGACCGAACGCTTGACCTGAAAGCTTTAGCAGCCGTTTCGGGGCACAAGAAAGTGTCGATGGCGGCACATAAAGATGCCGAGCAACTCACTGGATTGAAAGTTGGGGGGATTAGTGCGCTGGCGTTGACGCACAAAAATTGGCCGGTATATCTTGACCAACCAGCCATGGAGCTTGAACACATTCTGGTGAGCGCGGGACAACGCGGCATGGATTTGAGAGTACCGACCGTCGCTTACATTCGTCTGGTCAACGCAAAAGTCGCTGAAATTAGCGTACCGTCTGCTTAAAACAACGCAGGACAGTGGTGTATGCCATTGTCCTGCGCATTGAGTTCTGGTCTAGCGGGAAAGCATCCGCGCCAGATCAAAATAGTTTGGGTTAATGGGCTTCACACGAGCAATGGCTTGCTCGATTGGAATCGTCGTCAAGTCGCGTCCATCCAGAGCGACCATCACACCGGATTGGCCTTCGCGCAAGACTTCCATCGCCTTAACACCCATACGGGTCGCCAGCAAACGATCAAAAGCGGATGGGCTACCACCGCGTTGGATATGCCCCAAGATCGTCAGACGGACTTCAAAACCCACATCGGTTTTCTTGTTGAGGTAATCCACCAGATCCGTTGTCTTGTACGAAACACCTTCCGCGATCACCGCGACCGCGTGGGATTTACCACGCACATAGGCATCAGCCAACGCATCGTGGATGGATTCCATCGAGACTTCACGCTCCGGCACCGAGACAATTTCCGCCCCGCCGACAATGCTGGCGATAATGGCGAGATAACCGCAGTTACGCCCCATGACTTCGAGGATGAAGGCACGGGTATGTGATGACGCTGTATCACGCACACGGTCGAGCGCATCAATAATTGTGTTGAGCGCCGTATCCACACCAATGCTGGTGTTGGTACCATCCAAGTCATTGTCAATACTGCCGGGCACACCAACAACCGGGAAACCCAGTTTGTGGAGTGCAGTTGCGCCGCGTAAGCTGCCATCACCACCGATGACAACCAAGCCCTCGATACCCGATTCGTTTAGGCGGCGTAATCCCTTGGCCTGCCCCGCCGGAGTCTTAAACTCCAAATTACGCGCGGTTTGCAGGATCGTCCCGCCGCGCTGCAAAATACCACTGACTTCAAAACTGGTCAGCTTATGGAAATCGCCATTCAGCAACCCTGAATAACCCTGACGAATACCGTAGACTTCAATGCCATAATCAAGACCCGACCGAACCACCGCACGAATTGCAGCGTTCATACCGGGGCTATCACCCCCACTTGTCATTACCGCGACACGCTTCATAACCTCATTAATCCCCTACTCGCCCGACAAGCCTGCCCACAGACATAACACACAGCAAGTCGGTTGGATACGCTAAGTTGAGCATAGAACCGTACTATTGTAACGAAAAGAACGTTAAATTTCAGCCTTATTCTGGACGATCATACAGCTCAATGTTCTGTGCATCTCCTACAATGGTCAATAAATCGGTGACCAATTCCTCGCAATAAGCGGTGGTATCGTTCGGAAATTCCATCTTGAAGGCCTGTTTAGCATCTTCTAATACAATACTAAAGCGGTCTCTGCCGGGATAGGCAGTTAAGATGCCATGCAACCGGCGCAAACGACGCCGATCTTTTTCCGCATCCTCCGAGCGTTGGAAGTAAATCATCATCCAGCGTTCCGGCAGCGGCTTAACCTCATCATCCAACGGCGGCAAGTCGTCCAAGTCCGAAATGTCTGGTGCTTCCGCCGCCATCCAATCCGAAGATTGCGGCGCATGTGGAGAAGTAGGCTGCTGCTCGATGGTTGGCGTCCGAACGGCTGCCGCCCCCTGCGTTGACGGAGCAACTACCGCACTCGGGGTTTCCTCCATCATCTGTTCAGGCGGCGGTGCAGGCATATCCAGATCATCATCCCCTTCGTCATCAACGGCCCATGCCGGAGGAGCATTGTTGAATGACGGCATCACCACATCATCGGTTGGCACCATCAAGTTGAAGTTCTGGGTTACCGTTTCGGCCTTGATTTGTGGATCACCCCGCGAGGTATCCAGCTCACCGCCCACCATAATGACGTTGCCTTCTACGATGAGTTCGCCAAACTTTTGCCAACTGCGCGGGAACAAGACCACATCAATCGACTCGGCGCTCACGTGCCAGTCTTCCATGTTGAACACAGCCATCATGTCGCCGTTTTTGGTGACCAGCTTGCGCACGGACACGATTTCACCTGCGACAGCCACACCTTTGCCATTCATATTGGACTCGGGTGCTTTAATCACCGCCACATCTGCTGTGTTGTTGGCACGAAGCAGCAAATCACGAATCTTATCCACAGGACGACCGCTGACATATAAGCCGAGCAGTTCCTTTTCCCAATTGAGCATCTCGCGCTCAGGAATTTCTTTGGCGTCCGGCAGTTTCAGCTTATCCGTCATACCGGTGCTTTCGCCGAACATACTCATCTGACCGATTTCTTTAGCGTGGTGATGATCACTGCTAAAGTTGACCATACGCTCTATAGAAGCTGTATCCGCCAACTGCCAGCGTATACCAAAGGTATCGAGCGCACCGACCTTGATTAAACTTTCCAACGTTCGCTTTTGCACATGGCGCAGATCTACCCGACGGCAAAATTCTTCGAGACTGCCAAATGGACCGCCTTCTTCACGCGCCCTGATAATCGGCATCAGAGCGGATTCACCAGCATTCTTGATCGCCACCAATCCAAAGCGGATGCCGCGCACACCATCCGGTTGCTTCTGAATATCAAAATCCAGCGCACTGTAGTTCACATCAGGCGGCAGCACCGGAATACCGAGGCGACGACACTCGCCCAAAAAGGTGGTGATCTTGGTGATGTCATCGCGATGTACCGAGAGCAATGCCGTCATGTATTCGGCAGCGTAGTGCGCCTTCAGGTACGAGGTTTGGCAGGTGATAACAGCATAATCCGCTGCGTGAGAGTTGTGAACCAAAATGTCATTAGCGATAAAGTTGTGAGTACCTTCAATCGTCAAATCATACGTGGGTTTTTCACCTACATATTCAATCGAGACAACTTTATCCCAATAGATGTCATTTTTCGCATAAGCGCGTAATTGATCCGAGTCAAAATACTCTGCAACACGCTCAATGACATCATGTGTCAACCCAGATTTAGGGACATTTGACACACCATAAAATAGTCGTTCTGCCACCCCAGTCGATTTAGATACTTCACCCCACGAAACCTTTCGCTTCTGTTTCTCAGAGCGAATAATAGTTTGTATCTGCATGGGTACTATATCTTTTGTGGAAAAAGATGTAGGCGATTCTACCATTCGATCCAATTTGTCGCGTCGATCCTCACTGACAAAGAAAATCGCTACGCTTGATAAAAATCTCCGCAAGTTCTCATTACCCGTAATAAAGAGTTGATAGCCGATACGACCATCTTTGTACGGGAATTCCACACGCCTAATACGACTAATAATATCTACGCGTAAGAGAAGATGTTGTATTTGGTGAACCATGCGTTCAGACGAAGTTGCGTAGTAAATGCTCAGTCCATTTTCATTGATGTGTCCATCACCTTCCCACATTCTGGCAATCAACAAACCAATTTGACGATTCGATAATTCAAATACTTCATCAGGGATAAATTTTGTGTAAGATGTTGTATTGCGGAGGTTGAGCTTTTCAATCCAACTTACTACCGTATTCTCACCTGAACGATTCAGTTTCTTAGCATAAACATCATGCATATTACGGCGTTGATGTGTACTAGCAATCATATTGGGGAAATTCCCCAAGTTACCACAGTAATCTTTCCACTGGTTTTCATCACTTGTGTAATAGTAAACACTTGTGGGATTAGTCAGATTACCTTCAGCCAGCAGGTGTCCAAGTACAATGACTTCATGATCCGGCCACGTTTTAATTTCTGGTACAACAACACGTCTCGGAACAGCAATCTGGTCACCAACTGCCAAATCACCGAGATTTTGCCATCCATCAAACGTAAAAAACGGATGGTTGTCAGTCGCTTCAATCTGCCGCCCAAGCTGAGTGGTCAACCGATAAACTGGCTTAACCCCGTTAGCTATCGCATCAGTAATTTTGCCCGGTTTCAACAGGAGCGTATCAGTATCACACGTAAGCGTGTGCTCAATCTGCACTTTACCTGTGGCGACATCACCAATTTTGACTAGACGCCCTGTGTCAGCATCAACAATTTCGGTGTCATATACCAAACATTTGTTGAAGCCGTAATTCGCGAAGAACTCGATGTCATCAAATATTAAGTTAATCGTTCCGTCATCGAGTCCATGATTCGAACCACGCTCCAAGAAAATATCCCGATGCTTCTTCAGGTCTTTTTCTTTTTTCTTGGATACCGCGCGGCGCATCAAGTCGGCTTCACCAAGCTCATAATCGAACAATTTACCAGCAACTTGCATGAGTTGTTCCTGATAAACGATGATTCCCATCGTTTCTTCAAGGATTGGCTGTAACAATTCGTGCCGGTATTCAATGGGTTCTTCGCCGCGCAAACGCTTATTATAAGTGGGGATGAATTCCATAGGGCCGGGGCGGTACAACGATACCGCCGCGATAATATGCTCGAATTTAGTCGGGCGCATATCGCGGAGCATTTGCTGCATACCCGTACCTTCAACTTGGAAGATACCGACCGTTTCGCCGCGTCCCATCAGATCAAATGACTGTTTCAGTTTGCGGTCAATTTCAGCATCGCCAGTTGGGCGATAAGGAATATTATCCATCGTGAATTTGATGCCGTGATACCGTTCGATCAGATCACAGGCTCTACGCATGATGGTTAACGTAGACAGGCCGAGGAAGTCGATCTTCAATAAGCCGATAGACTCGCAGGTTTCCATCGGGAATTGGGTCACAGCTTTGAGCGGGTTCTCGGTTTTCCCTTCCCCATCTTCTTTTTCAACTTTGGTCGGGCGGTGCAGTGGTAGATATTCCACCAGCGGCTTATCAGCCACGATAACACCTGCCGCGTGGGTTGAAGCATGACGGTTCACGCCTTGCAGATGAACGGCGGTATCCACAATCCGTTTGATCTCGCCATTAGAGCTATACATCTGCTTGAGTTCAGGATTTTCATCTACGTAGGTCATAATCGGCTTGGGCTTGGGTTCGGTCGGGATCAACCGCGCAGCTTGATTGACCACTTCCAAGGGCACATTGAGCGCACGTCCCACGTCGCGCACCGCGGCCTTCGCCCCCAACGTACCAAAAGTGATAATCGCCGCGACCTTATCTTCGCCGTACTTTCGCGCCGTGTAGTAAATCATTTCTTCACGACGATCGTCGGGGAAATCCATATCAATATCGGGCATACTGACGCGCCCCGGATTCAAGAATCGTTCAAACAGCAGGTTATTCTGAATCGGGTCAATATTGGTGATTCCCATTGAATAAGCAACCACACTACCTGCGCCGGAACCGCGTACGTTCCACCAAATATCGGCATGACGTGCAAACTGGCATAAATCCCATACGATTAAAAAGTAGGTATTGAAACCCATCTTATTGATGATGCCCAATTCGTAGTCAAGCCGTGCTCGCAATTCTGCATCATCGGCACGACTGCCGTAGCGCCAATGCATGCCCTTCTCGCATAAGTAACGCATGTAGCTGGTCGAATCATACCCCGCGGGGACTGGAAACACAGGCAGATGATATTCTTTATCATCGAGATTGATCTCGCACATTTCGGCGACTTTGAGCGTATTCGACAACGCTTCCGGCGCAGCATCCCCGAAGAACCCGTACATTTCCTGTGGGCTGGTCAGATGATAGCTGGGATCAGACATGCGCAGGCGATCCGCATCCGTCTTAAGCGCGCTGGTCTGAATACACAACAGCGTATCATGCGGGTCATAGTCGGTATCCAAAACGTAGTGAACGTCATTGGTCGCGACCATTGGCACATGCGTATGGTTAGATTTTCCATACTCCAACAGCCACTTATTCAGCGTTTCCAATTCAGGAATATCATGCTGCTGGAGTTCGAGATAGAAATTCTCTTTGCCAAACACATCCTGATACCAGCCGATTTGCTCACGGGCTTCGTCATCTCGCCCTTCCATAATCAATGATGGAATTTGAGCAGCCAAACACCCACTGGTTGCCACCAAACCTTCGGAATGTGCCGCCAATAACTCACGATCAATACGTGGACGATAATAATAACCGTCGAGTTGGGCGGCACTCGCCAGCTTAAGCAGGTTTTTATAACCGGCTTGATTCTTCGCCAATAGCAGCATGTGATACGGGCGCTTATCGAGCTTAGGATCACGATCCTGCATCGAACGGCGTGCCATATAGGCCTCAACACCAATGATCGGCCTGATGCCAGCCGACTTGGCCGCGCGATAAAACTCCATGACACCGAACATGGTGCCATGATCGGTGATGGCGAGCGAAGGCATATTCAACTCTTTGGCGCGATCAACCAGCTTGTCGATACGGCTCAGACCATCGAGGAGCGAATACTCAGTATGAACATGCAGATGTACAAAATTCTGATCAGTCATGCGGGTTTAGATCCCAGAATCAATGGATGATTGGCGTGGATGAAGCGAACATCTGTTATAGGGATTGATTATAGCACTGCTGCCGATGGAAGCTAGCTTTGACTCGGCCTACCGCGACTCGCGCTGGCACCAAATCGCGATTAAACCCCATGTCACCGAGATGACCGCATTACGGACGGATAGAAAGGTAATCTCGTCCAAAATAGCCGCACCCATGAAAAAGAATGAGATGATCAAGGCGACAAAACTCAAGTTAGCAAACAGTGATTTCGAGAATTTCATAGTGTTTATTCCCATCCCTAAACTCGGCATTATAGCATTTTTCGAGCGCCACATGGTACGGCTGAGTAGCGATTCGCAGACGTAATCAATTCGTAAGACTTTCGGAAGCAATTGGTAACAACTTCAGCCTATGGTGAGCTTGTTTTCGGCAACAACCTGCCAAAACGTTTTGACTATTTCTTGTTGGAGGAGATTAAAATGCGTACCATGCACCGTTTATTCGCTATTGTAACAGCCGCAGCGTTAGCCTTTGCCATTTTCGTACCGGGTAGTACCAAGGTCGCGTATGCACAGGACAAACCGCTCACCTGCGACTCGACATTGGTTACCTTATTGTTGGTCGCTGAACACAACTACGACTATCTGACCAATATGGAAAAGAACGGCAGCAAAATCCCCAATATTGACTATGGTGATTACAAACCACTCATCGAAAACATCATGTCGATGATGATGGACATGCAAAACAATATGACTCAAGATCAAATGGATGCCGCCGCCAAAGAAGACAAAATGATGGGCGACATGATGGGTATGAGCAACGCCGACATCATCAAAGAATATATGAAGAGCATGAAGATGGACTCTATGGACGCCATGAGTCAACTGCCCACCGGCGCGTTAGCCAACGAAGATCCGGCCTGTACCGCGCTCCGCAGCGACGTTGAACACTTCCTGCTTGTACACACCATCGGCGATATGATGATGGGCGACGCCATGAAATAAACCGTGCCCACAACAGGCTGCTGTATGAGCACCCCGACATCGTATCGGGGTGTTTCGATTCAGGCTCTCACAGATGGATCATACTAATTACCCACGCCCCTGTTTTATACTAAACGCACATAAAATAGGAATCCGATTACAATAACATTATGCCAGAACTACCTGAAGTCGAAACCGTTGTACGTGGATTGCGCGAGCCTCTGGTGGGGCGACGCATTGATAGCGTTTGGTATGAGCGCGAGAAGGTCATTCAACTGCCCTCGGCTGAGGTATTCAGCGCGCGTATCAAAGGGCAAACCGTCAAAGCGATTAATCGCCGTGCCAAATATATCCTGTGTGAACTGGATCATGACATTTTGGCGGTTCACCTCAAAATGACAGGGCGCTTATTCGTCGCCGCGCCGGAAAACCAACCGCCGGAAGATCGGTGGATACGCTTGCGTCTGGGTTTGGACAACGGCGAAGAGCTGTGCTTCTCTGATGCACGGCGCTTTGGACGTGTCTATCTGGCAGGCACTGTGGCTGAAATCACACCCACGCTCGGACCGGAACCGCTCGAAGACGCGTTCACGCCATCCGTGCTGAAGCAACAATTGCAGGGTCGCAGTAAACAGATCAAAGCGCTCTTGCTCGATCAGTCGTTTGTCGCAGGTGTCGGCAACATCTATGCTGATGAAGCCCTACATCGTGCCGGTATCCACCCACAGCGCGCATCCGATTCGCTAAACACCAGCGAAATCAAACGCTTGCATGGAACCATCCGCGCCGTTTTGAACGAAGGCATCGAACATCAGGGAGCAAGCGTGAACTGGTACCGCAAACCCGATGGTAGCAAAGGCGAATCGCAAGATCACTTTTATGTGTATGACCGTGAAGGTGAACCGTGCCTGACCTGCGGCACGCCCATCATCAAGATACGGGTCGCGCAACGCGGTACGCATTATTGTCCACAGTGTCAACCGGAGAGATAAGTTATGTCGAGTGACTTTACAGAGTTTCTAAGCCAGCCGTTTATCACCGGCATGTTAAGCTTGATGTGTTCGGTCTTTTTGCTGCTCATCGCCACGATCGCGGCACTGGTTTATGTTCGGCGTCGGCGCGCGCAGAAGAAAGCCGCAGAATCTGCACCAGCCGGTTTTGTAACGGCACCGAGTCCGGTGAGTTCCAATCAAATGGATATGCCGGATTTAGACCAGTTGATGCATCATCCTGTACAGTCACCCGCACCTGCCGCAAAAGTAACCGCCGCGCCGGTTCCGGTAACCAATGCACCCGCCCCCCCAGCACGTCCTACCCGCAAAGGCACGTTCACAGTGACGCCTAAAGATGGCAGTTCAACTGAAGCTGTTGAGGTCTTAACCATCTTGCGCGATGTCGTGGATGGGAAGCTCATCGTTCAAATGGGCGAAAAAGCCTACGAGAACGTGAATATTGATCCTGAGTTTAAAGAACGCTTTGGTAAATTGATGCGTGAAGTCGGTCAAATGGTCGGCAAAGCCAGCACACCAGCGTCAACGCCTGTTCAAGCTGCTGAACCGCCCCCATCACCCGAACCAGAAGACCATCCCATTCCGCCAGCCAGTGAAGCAGTGCGTCCCAATGAACCGTCATTCCTGATACCCAAACAGCCCGCCGCACCGCCCCCTCCACCGATTGCAATGGATGGCAAAATGCCGGGAGATTTGCCCAGCTTCAAATTGGCTGACAACCCGCTGCAAAAACTCAAGCGTGGACGCAAACCGGATTTGCAGCCTGTACCCGAAATCAATATTGCGGGTGCTATTGAAGCGTATCTGCAACACAAGTTGAGCTACACACCGGAGTATGCCGGTCGCAGCATCCACATATATCCCGCGCCGGGTGGTGGGGTCAGAATTGAAGTGGATGGGCAATTTTTCGAGGCGGTCAGCGATGTAAGCGACGTAGGTGTCCGCGAATTCTTGTCGACAACCATCGGTGAATGGCAAGATCGGCACTAAACATTTTTGTTCAATCAAAAAAGCAGATGTAGGTAATTACCCGCATCTGCTTTTTAATTTCGGGTCTATCTTCCTCAGACGAACGGCTCATCGATAGGCACAACTGACGCTTTACCGTCTGCGCCCATCACATAATGACCAACCGCTCGTTGTGGATCATGGCAGAAGATCAACAGTGCGCCTGTTTCCAATGCCCACTTTTGCCAGCGCCGTTTAGTTTCTAATGTTTCCAAAGGTTCAACATCATAACCCGTCATCCAACCCAATCGCTCGAAATGAATGGCATAACTTGCCATATCGCATACGAATAACGCGTGCTCGCCCTTACTCTCAAAGCGAATGCTCATATGTGCAGGCGTATGCCCCCGTGTGACATGCCCCGTGATACCAGCCGCTATTTCGGTATCACCATCCAACAAACGCATCTGACCTGATTCAACCAGTGGTTGATAATTCACAGGGAAATAGGTCGCGCGGGTTCGTTCATTAGGCTGCATAGCATCTTCATATTCACGACGCTGCACAACATATTCGGCGTTCGGAAACGTCGGGACGATCTTACCCGCTTCATCATACCGTGTGTTGCTACCGGCATGATCCCCATGCAAATGCGTATCAATCACCAGATGAATATCCGCAGGGGTCAGATTAAGGCGAGCAAGCGACTCGGTTAACGTGCCATAGGGTCGCTGCATCTGCATGAATGACTTTTGCTTATCCGTGAGTTTCTCACCGTGCCCCGTATCCACAAGGATATTGCGATCACCCGCTTGCACCAACAAACAGTTGTGAATCATCGACACCAGATGGTTTTCATCGGGTGGCATTAACTGCGACCACAACACACGTGGCACCAACCCGAACGCACCACCGGGATCAACCTTAATCACCGATTCATTGATCATGTGAATACGAAAGTCACCAACCTGTAACATAGATTGCCTTTGTTTTATGAGGATCTAACCCGAAGCTATAACGCCACCGTAGACAATGCCGCCTCAAACTGAGTGACCAAACCTTTGCGCTCATCCGATGGCAAAAAGGCGGTGTTCGCAGCATTCAGAATATGACGTTTAATATCTTCGAGTGTGAAGGACAAGTATTCCACCGCACTGACAAACTCGTCTGTCAGCGTAATATCACTCACCAGTGGATCATCGGTGTTCAACGTAGTGATGACGCCATACCGATACAAGCGTCCAATAGGATGCTCTGACCATTGTGCAACCGCTCCACTGTGGACGTTGCTGGTCGGGCAAACTTCTAGCGCAACCCCTTGTTGAATGAGCCAATCACACAGATTAAGATCCTCAGATGCCCGTACACCGTGTCCAATACGATCTGCTAGCAACTGGGTCACAGCTAAGCGAATGTTGTCGGAGGTTCCCCATTCACCCGCGTGAATGGTTACGCCTAATCCAGATTCCTTGGCTTTTACAAACAAGGCTTGAAACGGTTCTGCTGAAAAATCACGCTCGTTACCAGCCAGATCAAAAGCCACGATTGAGGGATTACGATAGGCCAGCACAGCATCCAACGTGCGCTCGGCAATCTCATAACTCTCATGTCGATTGCACGAAACAATTAAACGCACCTGTATCTGATGTTCAGCCGCTGCCGAAGCCGCTTCAGTGCAAACCCACTCCAGTACACTTTCATACGGGCAATTCATGATGTTGGAAAGCGCACGCGGGGTAAAACGCAGTTCGAGATACTTAATATTATCCGCTGCCGAGTCGATCACCACTTCACGCGTAATCCGGCGAATAACCACTTCTGATAAAAAGAATTGGCGGATTGTGGCAAACTTAGCGAGGAAATGTTGGGAATTATGGGGTTCGGAAGGCATCATCTGAACAAAGGGACGCAACAGTTCAACATCGTATTCGGGCATCTCGATACCATATTCCTGCGCAACTTCAACCAATGTTGAAAGACGAATCGCACCTTCCAAATGGCGGTGCAGTTCAATTTTAGGTAATGCCTGCATCGTTTGCCGAAGACGACCGTCTATCAAATTACGCCCCCGAATCGTGTAATCCGCTCTGACCTCACTCATCTATCATAACATTAGCTGCGTTCTGCCAACAACCAACTCCAATAACGCCATGCGATGATTAAGCTGAAGGTCAGCGCCAAAGCTGGCAACCCAACATAAAACAGAACTGCTAGAGAATCATCCGCAGTAGGAACAATCGATTGAAACAGATACACCAACCGGAACAAGATGCTCAGGCCAATCAATAACGCTGCGACAAAAAATCCCAAGTAGTAACGAGGTGCGCGGGTCACTTGTCCCAAGCGTCTGCTCAGCAAGCCTAATACAACTAGCGCAGTGCTAATTCCAGCCAGCCCCACCACTGCAAATATGCCGCCTACAAACACATGACCCCCAATTAGCGATTCTGCGTCATACGGCGATACAACAAGATCGACAACACAAGTAACGAGCAACCCGCCAGACCAAACAAGGTATCACCGGCTAAATCTCCGGAGATATGCCCGATACTGGCGTAGCGCATGAGTGCCGCCCCGAATAGCAGAATAGGAACGGCAAAGAACTCATAATGGGTTCGTTCAGTCGCGAAACGTTGGTAAAAGCGTGCGATCAAGAGCAAAAAGACCAGCACAGATGCGAGGGGAAACCACAGATACAGCGTAAGAAACTGGCTGACGGATACTGCTGCCACCCTGCCACAACCTTTGTTTAGCGCATACTACGAATGACGTGATAAATAGCTTTGACTCGAAACATCCGGTCATCGCAAGCACGCACGAAATTATTGACCATCTCACGCATCTGACGATCATCAGCCAAACGATAAATCGCGCGCCCGGATACCATCTGCCCGATCAAAACATTGGCCTCGACCAATTGAGCCAACTCATCCGTGATCGCCAGAATATCGCGTCCGGTAAAACGGGCAATGTTCTCGGCAGTATCTGCCGCATGCGGATTATCGTGGAAAAAGCGAATAAGATCCCACTTAACGAAGGTATTCACCTTATTTTGGAGGAACGAGACCATTTGCGGGTCTAGATCATCTCCTAAACGGGGCGCAACATCAATTCGTGTCATCCTCAAATCCTATCAAACAAATCCACTGTGACGAACGGTCGTGACATGCAGACAGAACGTTGGTGAGGGCAGAGCACAGCTACCCTCACCAACCTCATTTTACTTCGTTTTGGATTGGTCATCCTTGAGATGGCAATTCTTGTATTTCTTTCCGCTGCCGCACCAGCACGGATCATTACGCCCGATCTTCAGTTGAGCACGTACAGGTTCAGGTCGCGCGTCACCTGCGCCGCTAGCTCCAGCGTTGGTCGTGATATTGGTAGGCCGAGCCATGTTAAGCTGTATCGGTTGTGGGCGGCGTGCGATACGTGGGGCAACTTGCACCGTCAACAACTGATAAGCGGCCTGCTGCTTGATCTCATCCATCATCCCTTGCCACATGCTGTAGGATTGACGTTTGTATTCTACTAACGGATCACGCTGCGCCACCGACATCAGGCCGATACCTTCGCGCAACACATCCAAATCGGTCAAATGACGCTGCCAGTGTTGATCAACCGCCCTCAGCATTGCCCAACGCTCGACCTTGGGCATCATTTCTTCGCCCAACTCCTCGGTCTTACGATCATATGCTTCGTTAATGGCATCCAGCAACATTTCTTCAATCTCTTCGACCGATTTACCTGCCATCGTGTCCGGATTAATATGTTCGGGCACAGGGAAGATCGCCAGCGCACGGCGGTACAATCCTTCAAGATCCCATTCATCCGGTGAGACGTCGTTCGGTGTGAACTCATCCACCAAACCGATGATGGCATTGTCGAGAATCTTGGTGTAGTCCTCACGCATCGTATCGCGCCGCAGCACATCACGCCGTTGGGCATAAATTACTTCGCGCTGCTTGTTGACCACATCATCATATTCCAACACGCGCTTACGCATATCAAAGTTATAGCCTTCGACACGCACCTGCGCCTGCCCGATTGAATTGCTGATCATACGGTGTTCAATGGCTTCATCTTCCGGCATGTTCGCCCATGACATGAAACCCTTCACCCGATCACCACCGAAGCGCTTCATCAAATCATCTTCGAGACTCAAATAGAAACGGGATTCACCAGGATCGCCTTGGCGACCGCAACGACCGCGCAACTGATTGTCGATACGGCGTGCTTCATGGCGCTCGGTACCCAGAACGAACAAACCGCCCTGCTCTAGAACTTTCTTACGTTCATTTTCGCATTGCACTTTTGCTTCGTTAAAGGCTTCAACCCATTGTTCGTGGGTCATGGTGGCAAAATCGACACCTGCTTTACGCAGCTTCTCACGCGCTGTACCTTCAGGATTACCGCCGAGCAAAATATCGACACCACGACCAGCCATGTTGGTGGCGATGGTGACCGCGCCAAACCGTCCGGCTTGGGCGATGATACCAGCTTCGCGTTCGTGCTGCTTAGCATTCAAAACTTCATGTTTCACACCAGCACGTTCCAACGCCTTGCTCAAGCGCTCCGAAGTCTCAATCGCCACCGTACCGACCAGCACCGGCTGACCCCGTTGATTGCGCGCCTTGATTTCATCCACAACCGCCTTGAACTTGACCTGTTCGTTCATATAGATCAGGTCTTCAAAGTCCTTACGGATGATCGGCAAGTTGGTGGGGATAGCCACCACTTCGAGGTTATAAATCTTCTCGAACTCTTCCGACTCGGTCAACGCCGTACCGGTCATACCTGCCAGCTTCTTATACATACGGAAGAAGTTCTGGAAGGTAATGGTCGCCAACGTCAGGTTTTCACGGCGAATCTTGACGCCTTCTTTGGCTTCAATAGCCTGATGCAAACCTTCAGAGAAACGCCGACCATGCATCAAACGACCTGTGAATTCATCAACGATGATGATTTCCATGCCGTCACGTCCCTGCTGCACCACATATTCTTTATCGCGATGGTACAGCGTCATGGCGCGCAGCGAGTTATCCAAATACGGGATCATTTCCGAATGGTTCGGGTGATAAAGCTGCTCAATCCCCAAACTTCGCTCGATCTTCTCCACACCTGACTCAGTCAGATAAACGATCCGGTCTTTAATGTCGAGGACGTAATCGCCATCCGGCTCTTTGTCTTCAATACTTTGATCGCTGCTCGGCTTCAATATTTTGACGAGCTGCGCAAATTGTTTGTAGTAACTGGAGGGTTCATCCGATGGACCGGAAATGATCAGCGGGGTACGGGCTTCGTCGATGAGGATGTTATCGACTTCGTCAACGATGGCATAGAACAACTCTTGCCGCTGCGCCATCTGATCCATTTCGACCACCATGTTATCGCGCAGGTAGTCAAAGCCGTACTCGTTATTCGTACCATAAGTAATATCGGCTTCATAACAGGCGCGGCGGCTGCATGGACGCAAATTCTGATAGCGTGCATCCGTCGATTGGAAGTTCGGATCAAAAATGAATGAACCTGCATCCGGATCAGGACTATCGCCCTTACTCTGGATGACCGCGACCGACATACCCAACGCATGGTAAATGGCGCCCATCTGCTGCACACCGAACTTGCTCAGGTAATCGTTCGGTGTAACCAGATGCACACCTCTACCCGTCAGGGCGTTCAAATACAACGGCAGACTTGCGACCAGCGTTTTACCTTCACCGGTCTTCATTTCTGCGATGCGTCCCTGATGCAGCACCATACCACCGATCAGCTGCACATCATAATGACGCAAGCCGATGGTTCGCTGCGATGCTTCCCGCACCACCGCAAAGGCTTCCACCAAAAGGTCATCAACGGCCTTCTTCAATGGCTCTAACTCGGTAATACCTGTCAGGCGTGCCTTGAATTCATCGGTTTTCGCGCGTAGTTCACTATCTGACAATCGCTTCATCGCTGGTTCAAGCGCATTAATCCGTTCGACAACTTCCCGATAACGGGATAGTGCGCGTTCGATGGGATCGCCAGCCACCATTCTCACTAGACTTTTGAACATTGTTGCCTCAATTTCCAACCTGTTTAGGTATGGTTTCACGAGTTGGGATTATATCACAAACGGATAAGCGGTAGTTTAGCTTCTCGTTTGAATTGCATCTACGGGAATACGTATCGGCGATTATAATACAGCCTATACGCCCTTGAACATTGAAACCCGTTAACATTACGTAAAAAAGACATTATAAGAACATCGCCATATATGAACCGCACCTACGACAGCAGCACGTGCTGCTTAGGAGAAGTTAAATGGGGCAAGGAATATCAGATCTTTCATTCGATGAATGGATCGTCCATATTTTTGACCATCCAGTAACTGATCCAGCATGGTATTGGGATGCTAACGCGGAATGGTGGTATGGTTCTCCAGAAGAAACTATTGATTATATGACAAGACTTTTTGAAAATGCTGGAACGATTCTCGCACCCTACAGCGATGCGCAACTTAATACTAGTCTCTGGTATATAGCAAGCAGCGCTGCATCAGAGTATATGCGTACTTTACAGGATAGCTCGGTACCTATTCAGAATCGAATACGATGTATTGAATCAATGTTTGATTTTTTTAAGCAAGTTTTCGCCGTTCGTTGTTCTTCACATTTGTCCAACTTGATCCGAACTTCCGAACCTAATCCCGCTGGTCTGAGCGCATTAAACTCTGTTTGTTACATGTGGTGGGATATTTCACCGCTTTACGGCGCTATGGAAGTCGACAATCTACAAATAATGTCTGAAACTATTCTAAATGTCATGAAGAAGACATTAGAACTAGACTCAATCGCTTGCCAGGAAAGTGCTTTACATGGGCTAGGTCATTGGAAGCGTTATTTTCCAAAAGAAACTTACGACATAATCAAGAATTGGCTTGATAAGCATCCTCATTTATCCGAAGACTTAAAGTTTTATGCTGAGCGAGCACAAGTAGGCCGAGTTCTATGATTTACACACAAAAGGCTTCTAATTGACCAACATTTTCGTCCTCACCACGCGCGGACTCGAATCCATCAGCGCTACCGAAATCGCCGAATTGAATAACGTAACCGTCACCGGCACAGGCTACCGCCGCATCACGGCCGACTGTAGCGGCGATCTACAATCCCTGCTCGGCCTACGCACTGTCGATGATGTGTATCTTGACCTCGCCCATTGGGAAGGCGTGTTTCATACACGCGATATGCTAGCCCAGTTCAATGCGTGGAGCGATCACCTCGATGTGCAGCAAGCCGCCATTTACTGCCGTCAAGTGCGCCCCATTCCACTAAAACCGCTGTTCTCGGTCAGTGTCAGCTTTATCGGCAAGCGTAATTACACAGCGGACGAAGTCAAAGTCAGTGTCGCCGATTCCATCACCTTCAACCACGGTTGGACGTATACCGCCGACGACCGCGAAGCCAATTTGAATATCCGCGTATTTGTTGAACATGAAGAAGCGTATGTCGGGGTGCGTTTGGGATCTCATGCTCAGCACGAACGCCTCTATAAAATGGTCGAACGCCCCGGCGCGCTTAAACCCACCGTAGCCGCCGCCATGTTGCGGATGGCGAATGTAAATTCCGGTGAACGCCTGCTTGATCCCTGCTGTGGTTCAGGCACGATTTTGATCGAAGCAGCGTTGATGGGTGCCGCGATTCATGGCGGCGACAATGATCCCGAAGCGGTCAGCGCCACCCGCAGCAATATGAAGGACGCGGGAGTCAACGGAAAAATCGAACAATGGGATGCGCGTGTCTTACCTCTGCGCGATGGCAGCACCAAACATATCGTGACCAATCTCCCGTGGGGACGGCAAACACAGGTCAACGAAGAACTCAGTTCATTTTATGCACAAGTATGTGGTGAATTAGAACGAATTTTAGGGGATGAAGGGCGCATAGCCATCTTAACCAGCGCCCCACAATTATTGACTTTTTCCTACTTAGAACGATTGCAATCAGTCGAGGTCAGCTTGTTCGGCCAAAATCCGACGATTACACTCTTCGGGCTTACTCGTTGAACAATGCGCCAACGCTGCGTCCTTGATGCGAACGCAAAATCACTTCCGAAAGCATCGGTGCGACCGAGAGCACTTTCATATTCGGTAGGATTTTTTCTTGCGGCAGCGGCACAGTATTGGTGGTGATAATTTCCTTCAGTCCTAAACCATCCAAATAGTCGAAGGCCTTATCACGCAGCAACGCATGGGTGAAGACCAGATAGACATCCTTCGCCCCGTGCTTACGAATAGCATCAACGGCCTTAACGATGGTTCCGCCGGTCAGGACTTCGTCATCCACCAACAACACGTTCTTGCCTTCAATGTCACCGATGACGGCCAATGCTTCGGCTGTACCCGTGTTGAAGATACGGCGCTTCTCCACGATTGCCAGCGGCGCATCCAGCTTCTCGGCCCAGTTACGCCCCTTCTTCGCAAATCCCAGATCAGCGGCGCACACCACCAGATCAGGAATCTGTTGTTCCTTGACATAATCACTCATCAAATGGAAGGCGGTCAAAGCATCACCGGGGATATTGAAGAAGCCTTGGATTTGTCCGGCGTGCAAATCAACCGTCATATAACGGTCTGTGCCTGCTATTTCGATCATATTCGCCATCAAACGCGCCGTAATTGGCACACGCGGTTGATCCTTCTTATCCGAACGGGTGTAGGACATGTACGGCACCACCAGATTGATACGCCCCGCTGAATCGCGTTTGAGCGCATCAATCATGATCAGCATTTCCATAATGTTGTCATGTAAAGGTGTCGTCATGCTTTGAATGAGATACACATCTTGCCCGCGAACACTTTCCTTCAACCGGATGAAAATGTTCTCGTTGGGAAATACAATCCGCTCATACGCTCCCAAAGGGCATTTCAACTGTTCTGCTATTTCCGCTCCCACATTCTGTGAGGCCGATCCCGCGAACAACATGATCCTTCCGTAATGACCGCTCTCAACGGCTCGGTAGGTATCCGTGTCACGAATATAGGCCGTACCGGGGACTTTTTCCAAAACGCCCTCCATAAGCATGCACCTCGCACAGTGTCTATTGATTAGAGTGATTGAATCTTAAAAGTAGGTTGCTAGAAGGGCAACCCCACGTTAAGGCACTATTTTGCCACGTTTATGCGCTGAAATGCCAACAGTTGGTTTATGGCGGTCTGTGGATCGATGGAGCGTGATTGGACTTGGGTAACCACTTTTTGCAGGGCTTCCGCAGGCATTACCGAGAATAATTGTTTGAGTAGTCGGTCACGTACCCGTTCGACCAACTCCATTTGTATGTGTTGTGCTTCAAGCCGATGCATACGATCGTCTTGAGACAAATAGTTTCTGTGGGATTCAATCGCGGCAATCAGTTCATGAACACCCACACCTTCCGGTGCAATCGTGCGAATCACAGGCGGCAACCAGAAATCATGAGTAACAGTGGTGGGACTCTCAGAAACCAGCATCTTGCCATGATGGGCTACCATCTGTTCGCGCGAGGCCGGATGCCCTAGTTCCAGCATCGTACGCAGCGCCCGAACCGTACTATCTACACCGGGTCGATCCGCCTTATTCACCACCAGCACATCAGCAATCTCAAGGATTCCCGCTTTAATCGCCTGTACATCATCACCCAAACCGGGTGCTTCGATCACAATTGTGGTATAAGCAGCGCGTACAATATCGACTTCGCTCTGCCCTGCTCCCACTGTTTCCACAAGGACACGGTCAAAACCTGCCGCATCCAGCACACGGATAGCATCGCGCGTCGTCCGTGATAAACCACCTAAACTCCCGCGTGTAGCCATGCTCCGGATGAATATGCCCTTGTCGCCGGAAAGATCACGCATTCTGATCCGGTCACCAAGGATAGCGCCACCTGTAAAGGGACTGGTGGGGTCTACTGCCAGAATCGCTACCGTTTCACCCTGACCACGATAAGCTTTTGCCAATTCAGTGACCAGCGAACTTTTTCCTGTTCCCGGTGCGCCTGTCAATCCAATCACCCATGCATGTCCAGTATGGGGATACAAAACCTTCAGCGCATCATCAACGCCGTCACGTTCGTTCTCAACCGCAGTCAACAATCGAGCCAACGAACGACGGTCACCGGAAAGTACAGCCTGCGCCAGTTCAATCATGCCTGTCGTGCACCCATCAATTCATGAATATGGTCCACGATATTTTCGGTGCTCGTGCCCGGCCCGAATACCGCCGACACGCCCATATCCTTGAGCGACTGAATATCTTCCTCAGGGATAATCCCGCCTACCAATAACGCTACGTCGTTTAATCCATTGTTATCCATCTCTTGCCGGATGCGTGGAACCAGTGCCAGATGTGCGCCGCTCAAGATACTCAAACCGACCACATCGACATCTTCCTGTAACGCAGCTTCAGCGATCATTTCCGGGGTTTGCCGTAACCCCGTATAGATCACTTCCATACCAGCGTCTCGTAAGGCACGGGCAATAACCTTCGCCCCGCGATCATGTCCATCAAGACCCGGCTTTGCAATCAGAACTTTAATAGGAGTAGACATACCGAATGCGCCCCTTTCTAAAAGGTGCACCAATCACCAAAAATTTAACCTAATTATAACAGAGAACCCCCGCTTATTGGTCATCTCGCTTAACCCTGAAACAGAAAGTTGATTTATACCAACATCCTCATTCAAAACCTGTGTTACAATATCCAAATGAAACGTGTGCATTGCGGAGGGAACGGATGAGCAGTCTCGCGTCCAAGCAAAGCCAAAATCCTGACAGTTTTACCAATCGCCAACAGTCAAATACCAGCACCGTCGCGCTTTTGCAACGTGTGCCCTTTTTCATTACAGCGATGGTCGGTGCTGCGGGCGTGGTTTTGCTGGTTATTTACTTGGTGACCGCAATCGAGTGGCGGCAAAAACCGTTCTTCGGCGCGATGTTAAACCCTTACATGGTGGTCGATGGTTCTCGCCCCATCAGTAGCAGTGGCTGGAATGGACTCAAAGCCGGCTTACAGCGCTTGGATCAAATCATCACGATCAACGGTCAAACCATCGTTCCCGATTCCAAAGACTATAACGCTGCCCGTGCCAACTTTCTTGGAACGCTCGGCAAACTACAAGTCGGTGATTCGGTCGATGTCACCTTTGAGCGACCAGAAACATCCGGAGCAGCACCGGCAGAATATTGCGCGCCTGCTCAAAATGGCTTCAGCAATTGCACCCTCTCCTTCACCCTTACCAACTTACCCGATAGTGACTTTATCGCCTATTTCGTCATCCCCTTCATTGGTGGATTGATTATTGTCTTACTCGGCATCGTGGTGGCCTACCTGCGTCCGCAGCAATCACCCGCCCTGATGGTCGCCATATTCTCCATCACATTCGGCATCTTCATGGCCGGACTTTTCGACATCAACAACACCTATGTGGCATTGCTGCCATGGCTACTAGCGACCACGCTCATGGGAAGTGCGCTGGGTACATTTGCATTCATCTTCCCTGTCGCCATGACGATTGTCTACCGTCACCAATGGATCAAGTGGCTGCCTTTAGCGATCAACATACCGCTGGTTATTTTCGGCGTCATCATTTATTTCAATCCGCCCACACCCAACAGCTTCGCTGATGCATGGCAACCCGGTTTGTTCTTCGCCGTCCTCATGTTGATAGTGCTGGCGATCAACCTTGTACAGCGCCGCGCGACCGCCATTTCGACAGCCGTTCGTGACCAAACCAATAGTGTCCTCATCGGTCTAGCACTCGCAACCGTACCGCTGGCGATCTGGATTGTGGATGAGATTCTACGCAACACGCTCAACACGCCCTTCTTCAACATCAACACCTCGGCCACCATGCCCTTCTTCATCATGCCCTCCATCGCGATGGCCTATGCGGTGCTGCAATATCGGCGCATCAATACCGATCAGGCCATCAGTCAGGGCATCACATATAGCATCATGTTGGTGGCGTTGGTCGTCGGCTACTTCTTGGTGGTATTCGGGGCAAGCCTAGTCGCTAATCAGGCCTTGGCACTACAGGGCAATCAATTCGTCATCGCCTTGACCATCTTTATCCTATCCATCTCCTTCTTGCCTGTACGTAACCTCCTGCAAGAGCGCATTAACCGCATCTACTTCCGCAAGCGCACTAACTTTCAGGAACGCGTCGAGAACTTTGCGACTGAACTAGCCGGACTCGAAACCCTTGATCAACTGATCAACGCCTATCGTACTGAACTGAACCAATCGATTAACCCAAGTAACACCTTCGTCTTCTTGCCCGACCGTCAACTTGGCGAATTCACCGCCTATGGCAAACCCAAACCGGAAACCGATGTCCGCTTTGAGGCCAGCAGTTCCCTGTTAGCCGTCCTAGATAAGAACGAACAGGTTTATCTGGAATCCACCCGTGCGTGGCAACCGGAATTATTGGTCGAAAAATCACGCCTCGGCATCCTCAAAACGGTTGTGCTGGCACGCTTACGTGGACGAAAAGAACTCATCGGCTTTGTATCCATCGGCCAACCGCGCATCGAAAAAGGGCGCTATGGCTTTGAAGAACTGCGCTTCATTCAAAACCTCACCGGACAACTCGCCATCGCGGTTGAACGCGCGCAGGTCGTTGAATCGCTCGAACGCCGTGTCCGTGAACTGGACGTACTCAGTCAGGTCAGCCAGGCAGTCAACTTCACCATCGAATTTGACGACTTGCTCGAACTTATTTACGCCCAAACGGATCGCTTGATTTCCGCCCCTTACTTCTACATTGCCCTGCGCGAACGCGGTGGCAATCGCCTGTTCTTCGCCTTCTTCCTTGAAAACGAAGAACGTTATGCCGATCGTGAAAACCGCCGCTGGTTGATGGGTCGCGACTTATTCAGCGAAGTCGTAAACAGCGCCAAACCGCTTCGTGTCGAAAATTATGCGGCTGAGATGGAAAAGCGTGGCAGCAAGATCATATACGAAAGCCACGACCTCAAAGGCTGGATGGGTGTGCCTCTAGAAGCCGGTTCAGAAACGCTCGGCGTGCTGGCTGTTGGCTCGACTCAATCCGGCAAGAAATATACAGATGACCAACTGCGCGTGTTCAGTGACATCGGTACACTCGCCGCGACCTCACTGGAAAAAGCGCGTTTGTTCGCCGAAACAGATCTTCGCGCCCGTCAGTTGAGCGCCTTGAACGAAATCAGCCAGAAGCTCGCCACCGAATTGAACGTCGAAAACCTGCTAGAACTGATCACCCAGAGTGCTGCAAACATTCTCAACGCCGAAGCTGGTTCATTACTGCTCACCGACGAAAACAGCGACAGCCTCGAATTTAAAGTAGCAACGGGTGCATCTGGTAAAGCCTTGATCGGACGCCGCTTCCCCAAGAATAAAGGTCTAGCAGGCGAAGTCGCTACTACTGGTAAAACCATCATCGTCAATGATGCCGCCAACGATCCGCGATGGGGTGGTGAAGCCACCGGCGCCTTTAGTACGTCTGCCGTCTTGGCAGTACCACTAATCGCCCAGAACAAAGTCGTTGGTGTCTTGGAAATTCTGAACAAGAAAGATGGCGGCCTATACCTGCAAGAAGATGCTAACCTGCTCACCACCTTTGCAGGTCAAGCAGCCGTCGCCATCGAAAACGCGCGTCTCTTCCAGATGACCGACTTACAACTCGGTCAACGTGTGTCGGAACTACAGGCGCTTGAACGTATCGACGTTGAACTCAACCGTTCGCTCGACCTCCAAAAAGTTGCCGACATCACCATGCGCTACGCCATTTCCAACAGTTCGGCCACGGCTGGCGTCTTGGGATTGGTTGTCGGTGGTGACAACCCACATCTCGAAATCATCGCGATGGCCGGTTATGAAGCAGACGACTACCCCAAAGGTGCTGAAGGACTTTTGTGGCCGATAGAAGGCGTCGTCAAGCGCGTGATGCGTACCCGTCAGCCTGACCTTGTGACCGATACCAAAATCGACCCCAACTACACGCCCAGCTTGCGTGGCTCACTCAGTCAGTTGACCATCCCCATGCTCGCCGGTGGTGAAATCAACGCTATGCTGGTGCTCGAAAAAGACAAAGAACCACGCCTGAGCTTGGTTGATATGGCTTTTGCTCAGCGTCTCGCGGAACATGCCAGCATCGCCATCACCAACGCCCAGATCAACGCCGAACTCACCCGCGCCAACGAATCCAAGAGCGAGTTCGTCAGCTTTGTTGCCCACGAACTCAAGACGCCCATGACCTCCATGAAGGGCTTTGCTGATCTATTAGTCACAGGCATGGTGGGTGATCTAAACGAAAACCAGAAGAACTTCCTCAACACAATTCGATCAAATATCGACCGTATGAATACGCTTGTTAGCGACTTGAACGATGTCACCAAACTGCAAACCAACAACCTCAATGTTGATTTGGCTCCGGTTGACTTCCGCGACGTCGTCAATGAAACCCTGCGGCCTTTAACCCGTCAGATTGAAGAAAAAGAACAACTGCTGACCTTGAAGTTACCGGAACGCTTGCCCAAGATTTTGGCCGATCAAAACCGCATGATTCAGGTATTGACCAACATGGTCAGCAACGCGTGGAAGTACTCGCCGGAACACACCGAAATCATCATCAGCGCGGATGTCCGCACGGTGAATATGGATAGCAAAGGTCGCGATCAAGGCCCTGCCCTTCATATCATGGTTAAAGACAGTGGTATCGGCATGAGTCCCGAAGACTTGTCAAAACTCTTCACCGCCTACTTCCGCAGCGAAAACCCCCTCACCCGCCTACAACCGGGTACAGGACTGGGCTTGACCATTACGCGCGGTATCATCCAGCAGCATAAAGGTGAAGTGTGGGTAGAAAGTGAACTCGGCAAAGGCACAGCCTTCCACTTCACTATTCCGATTGCTGTCGAGAAACAACCTGCCGCTCAACCGGAAATGCAGCCTGCAAAATAAGCATCTTCAACACCAACAAAAAAGCCCGCATCATTGTGACACGGGCTTTTTATTTTCAGTTCAATCAACCGCCAGCTAATTAGCCGATGTGCGGCACAATCTTGGATGTGATTTTGTCCTTCGGTTGGTAACCGGTGATCCGTTCAACCGCTTCGCCACCCTTAAACAGCATCAGCGTAGGAATACCCATAACGTTGTAACGCATCAAGACATCGGGATTAGCATCCGCGTCCAGCTTGCCAACGCGCACTTTACCCTGATATTCGTCCGCAATTTGGTCAACCAGCGGCCCGATCATCTTACAAGGGGTGCACCACTCAGCCCAGAAGTCGATCAACACGGGTTCGGTTGACTCAAGCACTTCTTTCTGGAAATTAGCTTCTGTTACTTCAAAGGTCTTGTCACTCATCGTAGTCTCCACATCCTATGTCTATTTTGACGCTGTTTTATAGCCATGTTATCATGTTGCTTAGGATGTCGCCAATCATGATTTATCGTTTTGCAGCAGCGTGAGATTTTACTCTATCCTATGTACATAGACGATCCTCAGCTACCAGAACTTACCCGTCGGCAAGAAGAAATTCTCTCTCATATTATCCGCGCCTACACCAATTCTCCTGAACCTGTCAGTTCCAAGAGCTTGGCCGAAAATGCAGAATTAAATGTGAGCAGTGCCACCATTCGTAATGAAATGGCCGTGCTTGAAGAACTCGGTTATGTCACCGCGCCGCATACCTCGGCAGGTCGTGTACCCACCGAAAACGGCTACCGATATTTCGTCAAGCGCTTGATCAAAGCCAGTGATTTACCCACTGCCGAACAAACACATATTGCCGAAACCTTCCAGAATTCACCGTTAGCCACCGAACAGTGGATGCGTCGGGCAGCCACTATTCTCGCCCGTACAGTCAACACCGCCGCGCTCGTCACGCCACCGATTGCCGAAACCAACCGTTTCAAGCACTTGGAAGTGATTTCCATTCAAGGACGCCTTGTCTTGATCGTCCTCGTCCTTCACGGTGGCGCGGTACATCAACAAATGTATAACCTTGCCGACCCCATCCCGCAGCCACAACTGAGCGAAGTCGCCGCTCATATTAATGCCCTCTGCATGGATCTAAACGCCAATCAAGTCCGCATGAAAAGCGTTCAGTTGCAGATGCTTGAACGCGAATTGGCGGATATGATCGCTGACCTCATGGAAAAAGCCGACAGCAACCCCATGCGCCTCGTGTACCGCGAAGGCTTAAGCGAAGTCATGAGCAGCTTCCAAAACAGCGCAGGCGCGCAGCAAGCCGTCCGCATCTTTGAAGAACGCCCCTTCCTCAATATGATTCTGAGTGCCCTTCCAGCCGACATGAATCACATTGAAGTCGTCATTGGTGGCGAAGGCCGCTGGTCAGAACTCAAACATATCGGCATGGTCTTCAGTCGCTACGGCATCCCCGGCCAAGTCAGTGGAGCGCTCGGTGTTCTCGGTCCCATTTACATTAATTATGGTCGCGCCATCAGCACCGTCCGCTATGTGTCCGGCTTGATGACCGAAGCCCTAGAGAACATATACGATACGGGAAAAACCCCGCCTGCCGAAACCGAGGAATAGCCCTCGCGCCAGCGCGTCCCGTCATATATAAACACCGTTAGAACTCATACGCTAATCATATAAATGCTTATGCGATTCTGATACAATGTCAGCTATATTAATCATGACTTACGCACCACATCTGGTGTGGTATTCAGCCTGAGAGAGGAAATAAGATAACGTGAGCCAAGAGGAGACGACACAGTTCGCCACCGAAGACAGTGGCACGCCACCGCCCGCTGAACAAGCACCCGTTCCAGATTTAGATCTGGCCGCGGTACTAGCGACAGCCCGTAAAGAGGCTGCCGAGTTCAAAGAGGGTTGGTTGCGTGAACGGGCGGACTTCAACAACTACAAGAAGCGTGTCGAAGGGCAAATGAAAGATTTGCGGGACAGCGCCGCTGTTGAGGCCATGCTTGCCTTACTGCCCATCATTGACGACTTTGAACGGGCGATGGCTAACGTCCCCCCTGAGTTGAACGATCATCCGTGGATGAATGGCGTAGGTGGCATACACCGCAAATTCCAGAAGACTCTGGAAGAGAAAGGTGTTACCGTTCTCGATCCCGTCGGGCAAGTGTTCGACCCGACCCGTCATGAAGCAGTGTCCACCGAACAAAGCAGCGAAGTTGAAAGCGGTCATGTCATCGCTACGCTGCAAAAAGGCTATGTACGCGGGGAACGTGTTCTGCGTCCGGCCATTGTCAAGATAGCAATCTAGTAAATCAGTGCGCGGGGTTCATCAACTGCCCCGAAAATAACTCGCACCAAAACAAACCTAAGGAGAGCATTAAAATCTATGGGAAGAATTATCGGTATTGACCTCGGTACAACCAACTCGGTTGTGGCGGTGATGGAAGGCGGCCAGCCTGTGGTGATCCCCTCTGCCGAGGGAAATAACCTCATCCCATCCGTAGTAGCGGCCAACCCCAAGACCGGCGAACGTCTGGTCGGCAAAGTCGCCCGTAACCAGGCGGTTGTGAACCCTGAAAACACCATTTTCTCGGTCAAGCGCTTTATGGGTCGTAAGTTCTCGGATGCACAGGTTCAGGAAACCGTCAAGCGCGTGCCTTATAAGGTCAGCGCTGCACCCAACGGTGACGCTCGCGTCCATATGGGTACCAAGGAATACAGCCCGCCCGAAGTTTCAGCCATGATCCTGCAAAAGATCAAGGCCGATGCTGAAGCCTATCTCGGTGAAACTGTTGATAAGGCCGTCATCACCGTACCCGCTTACTTCAACGACGCCCAACGTAACGCCACCAAAGATGCTGGCAAGATCGCGGGTCTCGAAGTTCTGCGTATCATCAACGAACCGACCGCATCCAGCTTGGCCTACGGCATGGGCGAGAAGAAGAATGAAGTCATCGCAGTTTATGATCTTGGTGGCGGTACCTTTGATATCTCCATCCTCGAAGTCGGCGATGGTGTGTTCGAAGTCCGCAGCACCAACGGTGATACCTACCTCGGTGGTGACAACTTTGACGAAGTCATCATCGACTATGTAGCCGCCGAATTCAAGCGTGATCAAGGTATCGACCTCAAGGGTGACCGTCAGGCGCTCCAACGTCTGAAGGAAGCTTCCGAAAAGGCCAAGATTGAACTGTCGAGCACACTCTCGACCGAAATCAACCTGCCCTTCATCACAGCCGACGCCAGTGGCCCCAAGCATCTCAACATGACGCTCACTCGCGCCAAGTTGGAAAGCTTGACCGAAAGCCTGATCAAGCGTTCAATCGCCCCTTGCGAAGCCGCACTCAAAGATGCTGGCCTCAGCAAGAACGAAATCAACAACATCATTCTGGTCGGCGGTATGACCCGTATGCCAGCCGTTGTCGAATCAGTCAAGAACTTCTTCGGCAAGGAACCCAGCAAGGGCGTCAATCCGGATGAAGTCGTGGCGCTCGGCGCAGCTATTCAGGCCGGTGTGTTGGGTGGCGAAGTCAAGGACATCCTCCTGCTCGACGTGACCCCGTTGTCACTCGGCGTGGAAACACTCGGTGGCGTGGCAACCCCACTCATCGAACGCAACACCACCATCCCCACCAAGAAGAGCCAAGTCTTCTCGACTGCCGCGGATGGTCAAACACAGGTAGAAATTCACGTTGTTCAAGGCGAACGCCCGATGGCCGCCGACAACAAATCGCTTGGTAAGTTCATTCTGGATGGCATCCCGCCCGCGCCGCGTGGTGTACCGCAAATCGAAGTCACCTTTGACATCGACGCCAACGGTATCATCAACGTCAGCGCCGCTGATAAGGCCACCGGACGCGCCCAGAAGATCACCATCACGGCCAGCAGCGGTCTATCCGAAGCTGAAATCGACAAGATGGTTAAGGACGCCGAATCCCATGCCGCTGAAGATCTCAAGCGTAAGGAACAGGTCGAAGTCAAGAACACTGCCGACAGCACCATCTTCTCAGCCGAGAAGGTTCTGAAGGATTTCGCCGACAAGCTGCCTGAAGATGCCAAGAAGCAAACACAGGAAAAGATCGACGCGACCCGCAAAGCAGTTGAAAGCAACGACCTCGACAAGATCAAGGCCGCGACCGAAGCCCTGAACCAACACATCCAAACATTGGGTGGCAGTATGTATCAGCAAGGCGCATCGGAACCCCCGCCGGGTGCCGATCCTAACGCTGGTGGCCCACAAAAACCCGCCGGTGAAGATGTGGTCGAAGGCGAATACACCGAGGCCTAAGACACGGGACTATGCGACAGTTCTTGTCGACATAACTGAAATGGAATGGGTAGGGAACAATCCCTACCCACTTTTTATTCATATCAATACTGCCAGAACAACCGCTGGCAGTATACTTAGGAACAGTGGCTAATTAGCGGGGGACGCGGACAACGTATGGCACAGGATTATTATGAGCTGTTAGGGGTACCCCGTACGGCTGGCAAAGACGACATCAAGAAAGCCTTCCGCAAGCTCGCTCGTCAATATCATCCCGACGTCAGCGATCACGATGATGCCGAAGCGCGTTTCAAAGAAATCAACGAGGCCTATGAAGTCCTCTCCGACGACGAAAAGCGCGCCCGTTACGACCGTTTCGGTGCGGCTGGCGTCAATGGACAGCCCGGCTTCAATGGCGCGGCTGGCTTTGGCGGCTTCGAGGAAATTTTCGAGGAATTCTTCAACAACTTCGGTGGTGGACGGACTGCCGGACGGCGGCGTGGGCCTCGTCCCGGTGCGGATCGTCGTGTTGACGTTCAGGTCAGCTTTGAAGAGTCCATCTTCGGCGTCGAGAAGCAGGTCGAATTTGACCGCCTCGAATTCTGCGACACCTGTAATGGCAACGGTGCGCAACCCGGTTCATCACCCGTCACCTGCCCCGAATGTAAAGGTGCTGGTGAAGTCCGCCGTGTCGATCAAACCTTTCTTGGCGCGATGGTACGCACATCAACCTGCCCGCGCTGCAATGGTCGTGGTGAAATCAACCCCAATCCCTGCAAGGCCTGTAATGGTCAGGGTATGTTGAAGAAACACGCCAACCTCAATGTCACCATTCCGCCCGGCGTGCGCGAAGGTCTGCAAATCCAGATCAAGGGCGAAGGCGACAGCGGCGAACGTGGCGCACCACAGGGTAACCTGTATGTCGTCATCGACGTCAAACAACACCCCTACTTCAAGCGTAAAGAAAATGATGTCATTCTCGACATCAACATCAATGTGGCACAAGCCGCTCTCGGTGACAAAGTTAATGTCCCCACCGTCGATGGCGAAGTTGAACTCGTCATTCCGGCAGGCACCCAAACCGGCAAAGTGTTCCGTCTGCGTGGCAAAGGTATTCCACGCCTCCGCAGTGACGGTTCCAACTCCGGTCGTGGCGACCAGATGGTATACGTGCAGGTTGGCGTACCCACCACCCTCACCCCCGAACAGCGTGATCTGTTCGAACGTCTCGCATCCACTTTTGGGCGGGATGTTACACCACAGCAAAACGGGCGCGGCTTCTTTGACCGCGTAATGGATTTCTTCGGCGGCGAACAGGCATAGGGTAATCCGCCAATATTGAGTAAAATAATAAAAGCGTTCGTTTGAACGCTTTTGTTTTGCATACTGCATCACAATTGAAATCTCGTAGGGACACGGAATGTATCAGGTTTGGCCGATTAGCGTGGTAAACACTGTCTATAGGATTTACCTTAAATCCAGCATAGTGTTGTAGGGACACGACATGTCGTGTCCGTGTTTACCATACAAATGTGATCTAGCCTAACACAATCTCACTCGATATGTATCGTGTCCATAACATCTCAAACAGGAATAGATAATGGACTGGATTGAAATTTCGCTCAGTGTTGACGGTGAATCCGCAGAAGCCGTTGCCGAACTCTTACAACGATACGGGCATCAAGGCGTCGCCATCGAACAAGAAGGCATCTTGCCCGAATTATACGACGAAGGAGCGACCCCACCGCCCACCCGCCTCACCATTCGCGCCTATATTCCAGCCGATGAACGTGCTGAAGATGCCAAACTGCGCCTCGAAACCGCACTCGGTCACATGAACATGATGTACCCCATGCCCATGCCCACCTACAAAACCGTCTACGAAACCGATTGGGCGGAAGCATGGAAAGCCCATTACCATCCCGTCCGCATCGGTCGCAAACTCTTCATTCGCCCCCTCTGGGTCGAAGTCGAAATGCAACCCGGCGATCTCGAAATCGCGCTCGATCCCGGCATGGCCTTCGGCACCGGCACCCATCCCACCACCCAACTCTGCATGGAAGCCCTCGAAGATTTGGTTCAACCCGGTCTCAAAGTCCTCGATCTCGGCTGCGGCTCCGGTATTCTCTCGATTGCTGCCGCCAAATTAGGCGCGGGACACATCTTGGGCTTGGATATTGATCCAATCGCCGTCAAAGTCACGCAGGAAAACATCGAGCAAAATGGCGTCGCCGACAAAATCACCGCGCAGGAAGGCAGCCTCGAAAACGTCATCACCTCCGCGCGCCGCTTTGATCTCATCGTCGTCAACATTCTCGCCCGTATCATCATCATGATGTGCGACCAACATCTTGGCGATAGCGTCCGTCCCGGTGGCCTCGCCATCTTCAGCGGATTAACCCTCGAACAAGCCGATGATGTCGAAGCCGCCCTCTGGAAAACCGGCCTCGAACCTTATAAACGCCGTGTTCAAACCGATGGTGATTGGGTGGTTATTGAAGCCCGTCGCCCCAACACCTAAATGACATACGATATCCTCTCCCTCAGAGTGCCATTAATCAGGGCGCTGCTACCCTCTGCCATGCACTGGCGCGAAGCTGGGGGGGAGAGGATTTCACTTCATATATGGCACAGTTACCCCTAATCTATAAGATGCCCTAACCATGCCTACTGCCAACTTCCGCATCCACGACTCCCTCAACTTCTTCTTACCGCGCGCCCAAAAAGACCATCTGATTGAACACGCCTACGAAGGACGTTCTTCAGTCAAAGATATGATCGAGTCACTAGGCATCCCCCATCCCGAAATCGAGATGATCGTCATCAATGGCCGCTCGGTGGATTTCAACACCATCGTTCAGCATGGCGCATCCATAAATGTCTATCCAATTTCATTTGTGCCCGAAATCCCCAACCGCGAACCCTTACGTCCACCTTATCCCACCCGCCCAAACTTCATCCTTGACCAGCATTTGGGTCGTCTTGCCGCCTATCTCCGCATGATGGGATTCGACACCCTCTATCGCAACGACTACCACGACGAGGAACTCGCGCAAGTCTCGCATGACGAAACCCGCATCTTGCTTACCCGTGACATCGGCCTGCTCAAACGCAGCGCGGTAATCTATGGTTATTTCGTCCGCGAAACCGACCGTCGCAAACAACTAGCCGAAATCACCAATCGTTTTAACCTCAAACCACAGGTCATTCCTTTTAGTCGCTGCATGAAATGTAACGGCATTGTCGCCGCAGTAACCCGTGACCAGATTGCCGACCAACTCCCCGAAGGCACAGCCCGTTACTACGACACCTTCCACCGCTGCACATCCTGCGGCCAAATCTATTGGAAAGGCGCTCACCACCAGCGTATGCAAACGCTCTTGGAAGAAGTGCTGCGCTAATCGGTTCATTTTCGCATTCTCTTGAACAGAACACTATTTTGTTACGCCAATTTCCCTACAAACCAATCACCGAATAGTTGCACATATAGTCTTTCGTCAGCATTACAACAAAAAGCCAATCGCCCAGCCTGTAGACAGCGCTAGTTTGTAGAGAGGTAGCAGCACACTAAACGGGAGACACATTGTCGGTAGTATCCAATGAGGCGATATTCCATAAAAGTGTTTAAAGCCGCTCATTGTTACTAGGGAATTTGGGATGGGGTCGGCAAAGTCAAATTAACCGTCCAGCACCTATAATAATCCTACCAAGGGGACTATTCGAATGAACGGTCTTTACTTGATCGCAGGAAATTATAAACCTTCGGTGGTGAGTTCTTAAATCGCCTCGTCACAACAACCCAGACAAAGTAGGATCCAAGAAACCCGGGTATGAGCAAATAAACCAACAATCCCGGGAAAAGATCGGTTATGGGTGTGTGGTCAGAAATAATAACCAGTGTCAAAAAGATAAGCCCCTGACACGGAATAGCGAAGAGCATAAGGCCAATCAAGCTCCAAAGTACATTTGGCAGCTTATTTCCAAAGAATAAAAGTCCTGCAGCCGCAGCAAGGATTGCGAGTGTTTCCATCGGACACACATCCTATTCTGACTTCACTCTAGACCAAGTCTTTATTGCAGTGTAGTGCCAAACGTCATAAAATATCGTGGTTTCCACCGAATGAGTTAGCATTTGATCTTGATTGGTTTCTCTAGCCGTATCCCTTCCTAACTAATTACTATTTACTATGTTTACTTTAGGTTTGTCGGCAAACCATTCACTAACCTTTGACCAACCTCGGCAACCACTGTCCTCACTCAAAACGGTTAGCGCCAACCTTCCCCAAGAGTTACAAAATGGTTTTCCAAAATGTCACCCCTTTGCCTTCCACATCAACTATCATGTCTATAGGCGTCATGTACGGGTTTGCCGCTGGCACACATGCTCATCTGCGCCCCGCCGCAACTTAACATCTTCCTCCCGTTTAGACTGATAACTGGAGACTGACGACTGAAGTGGCACAAAAACCCACTTTGCCATCGCCGAAATTGTGACCGAAGGAAATCCTGTGGGCTGCCAGATTTGCCATCTGTCCGACGACGACGACGACGACACCGCCGACACAAAACTGCACTGTGAATGTGAAGAATGTGAAGAAATTTGTGAATAGAATCCGATTCTCAACTGCAACAACAATAACAGCATCAATTTCCGACGATAATCATAGCAATCCTGTGGACGACGACGACACACACAGTTATGGATCTGAACGAATCGCTACCGGCTAAAGGCTAACCGCTCTTTACACCATCTGCCGCAGAACAAACATGCCCCAACCGAAATACCGCCGCGAATAACGCATATACGCCCGTTTGTCCTGTGCGATCCACTGCGCCAGCGCCGGCGCATCCGTATCATGCGGATTCTCACGTAACCAATTGCTAACCGCCATCCATTGCCCTGCGGCGTACCGATCCCATGTTTCCGTATCTGCCAGCACCATCTCGATCAGTTCCAATCCGCACAATTCAAACCGATCCAGCGTACCTTCCAGCGTACTGAATTCTTCAGCGCTGACACCCAACTCCATATAAGCATCCAGCGGAGGCAAATCAATCCAGTATGGCTCGCCGACGATAATCAAGCTATTTTGATTAGCCAATCCTTGCTTCATCAATTCGAGGATGCCAACCAACCCGCCACCGATCCAACTCGCACCTAAACACGTGATCACATCAAATTGATGCTCAGGCTTAATAAAATCGGAAGCATCCGCTTTGACAAACTGTACACCCTCCGCCACGCCCAATTCAGCAGCCCGTTGCTGCGCGATTTCCAAGAATGTCCGGCTGGTATCCACACCAACCCCGCTCGTACCGAAAGTCTGCGCCCATCGGCACAACATCTCGCCCTTACCGCAGCCCAAATCCAGTATGCGAACCCCCGGCTGTAACCCGCACAAATACCCGAGCAGCATCAGCTTATCATCGGTAATCGGGTTTAGAATCCGGTGGTGTGCCTCAGAAATCTCGTGAAACCGTGCAGACATGAATTATTACTCGCTTTGTTGAAGCCAATACTGGTAAGCCCGCTCAACCCGTTTTTGATGATCAAAATGCCAGTCAGTAATCGTCCGATGATCATAATACCCGACCACTGGCGTCTCATGCGATGGCGCTAATGTGCCACCTGTCGCCTTACACAAAAAAAGGAGCGAATACAGCGTGTTCGGTTGCCCGTATTCACCCGGAAGCACACTAAACACATCGATGAGTGCCCCAACCTCGGCTTCCAATCCGGTCTCTTCACGGACTTCCCGCCGTAAATTCTCACGTGGCGTTTGGTTCACCTCGCAGAATCCGGCAGGCAACCCCCATCGCCCGTTATCAGACCGCTTAATCAGGAGCACCTGCCCCTCTTCATTGAAGATCCCTGCCGAGCAGCCAACTTTAGGAGTGACATATCCGATTTCCCGCGTGAACCGTTCACCCAGTTCGGATTCTGACAATCCTGTAATACTAGCATACTCCACAACGGCCAATCGCATTAGCCGTTCGTATCGTTCCCGATCATATGGGTTATCAGCATAGGTCAACCCTAGCTGCGCAATCGCTCGAATTTCATCCAGTACGGCAGCAACGTTCATCTCTATCCCTTACCGACCTACATCATCACCTTGCCACCATCAACATTAATCGATTGTCCGGTCAAATAACGCGCGGCATCCGAACTGAGGAACAATACCAACCCCACCACATCTTCAGGAATACCGAGCCGCCCCTGTGGAATATCTTCCAGCCACTTTTTCATCTGCGCTTCATTATGGCGCAGGTGGGTCGTCATCTCAGTTTCGATCACACCGGGGCATACCGCGTTCACCCGAATGCCGTATGCCGCAAACTCACGCGCACACTCACGCGTAAACCCGATCAACCCTGCCTTGCTAGCCACATACCCTGAACGCAGCGCAATCGGAATGTTGTGTCCGGCAATCGACGAAATATTAACAATCACACCCTGCCCTCGCACCCGCATAATGCGTCCAGCACTCCGGCTGGTATAAAACGCAGCATCGAGGTTCGTACTGACAGCGTCATGCCAATCAGCATCACTCATCTCTAGTATGGAGGCGCGCGGCTCAACCCCCGCGTTATTGACAAGAATGTCTAGCCGACCGAAATCCGCTACCACTTTATCAACCATCTTCTCGACGGCTGCCGAATCGCGCACATCAGCTACGTACGCGTTGGCTTCACCCGAAAGTATGCCTGCCGTCAATGTCGCGCTGGTGCTATCAATATCATTTACCGCTACCGTTGCACCACAATCCGAAAATCCCTGTGCGATCGCCTTGCCAATGCCGCGCCCTGCACCCGTAACAAGTGCAACCTTGCCTTTCAGATTTACACTAAACATCGTTTTTTGACTTCCTTAATTGCAGACGTCTAGAGAGGTCGTTTCAATAACCCTTGACTTACGTTATGACATAGTAGCATTATACCACTCAGCCGATTTTAATGAGGCAGACAGATATTTTCATGCTATAATCTCATTCGTGACGTTTAGCACAAATTGAATGTTATAAACGATGGCATATAAACGACTAACAGAATTCATTGATAAACTCGAACAGGCAGGCGAACTCGTTCGCATCAAAACACCCGTCAGTGCCGATTTGGAAATCACGGAAATCACTGACCGTGTTTCAAAACTGCCGGATAATCAGAATAAAGCGCTACTCTTTGAAAACGTGGAGGGTAGTCAATTTCGGCTGGCTGTAAACCTCTATGGTAATCCCCGTCGCATGGCATGGTCGATGGGCGTCGAAGATTTGGATGAGTTGAATCACCGGCTCGCCAAACTCATCGACCTCAAATTGCCCAAGGGCATGGGACCGCTGATGAATCGTGGAATGGACGTCTTTGACGCACTGCGCCGTATCGGGCTTGGTCCCAGTAAAACCAACAAAGCGCCGGTTCAGGAAGTGGTCATCACAGATAAACCGGATGTCAACATATTCCCCATCCTCAAATGTTGGCCGCACGACGGTGGAAAATACATCACCCTCACATCGGTCATCACACGCGATCCCGGTACGGGTACGCGCAACGTAGGCATGTATCGCGTACAGGTATATGACGGGCAAACACTGGGCTTACACTGGCAGCGCCACAAAGGTGGTAAAGAACATCAAGAGGCCGGTAAAGCCCGTAACCAACAAAAGATACCTGTCGCCATCGTTTTAGGGGGCGATCCGGCAGCGATGTGGTGCGGTTCCGCGCCTCTGCCCCCCGGCATTGATGAATTTTTGCTGGCGAACTGGCTGCGTGGAAAACCGACCACCTTCGTAAAATGTGTTTCGCAGGATCTAGAAGTCCCTGCTAACGCAGAGATCATTATCGAAGGCTGGTTTGATCCTAACGAACACCGTATCGAAGGCCCGTTCGGCGACCATACCGGTTTCTATACTCCACCGGACTTGTTTCCAGTGATGCATGTCACAGCAATTACCCATCGTAAGGACGCCATCTATCCAACGACGATCGTTGGTAAGCCACCGATGGAAGATTTGTGGCTGGGTAAAGCCACAGAACGACTCTTCTTGCCACTCATGAAACTCTTTATGGGCGAGATCGTGGATTATTCGATGCCCGCTGAAGGCGTCTTCCACAACTTGGTGATTGTCAGCATCAAGAAGCGCTTTCCGGGGCATGCCCAGAAAATTATGTACGGTCTCTGGGGTCTCGGCCTGATGATGCTCACCAAAGGGTTCATCATTGTAGATGCGGATGTCAATGTACATGACTTCGCAGCAGTTGCACGTGAAGTCGTCAACAATGTCGATTGGCGACGTGATGTGACCATCGTTGATGGCGCGGTTGACCAGCTTGATCATTCGGCGATACAGGACTCATACGGCGGTAAAATCGGGCTGGATGCGACCCGCTCGACCCAACCGGAATTCTTAAAACCGTTCCCCGCGCCCACCGCTATTCCGGCTGATAAGCTCACGGCATTGGTGGGTGAAAAATGGTGTGAAACGCATCAGACGATTGTTATTGCGCTCGACAAAAAGTTGATACGTCCTAAAGATGCCATGCGAAAAGTCTGGGAGATTTGTCCAGATTACAATCTGGTCATTGTTGATCATTTCGTCGACGTCACCAATCTTTCTGACGTTGCATGGCGTGCGCTCGGAAATACCGACTGGCAGCGCGATATCGCCTTTAGCCACGGTACGATAGACCATTATGCAAGCAGTGACCAACGCCGCAGTTTCATCGGGTTGGATGCGACCAGTAAAAGCGCTGACGACGGGCATCCCCGTGGCTGGCCTGAAGAAATCTTTATGGATGCAGCCATCGTCAAAAAAGTAGATGAGCGCTGGTCAGCATATGGTTTACAATAGGCGTGTTGATTTAGGGATACGCCTATACTCACTTTGGTATTGATCTGTAGGGGCAACCTGCCGTGTTAAACGGGGCAAGTTGACTAGGCGGCAATGCCCCTACAGTCAATATATTCTAGCACGACCCTTTGATCGCCTGATGCCGATGAGTAGAATAGCTAATGGCACGTAAATTTCAGCGCCGTACCGAAAACTTCACCTGTGAATATTGCGGCGAAACGACCATCGGTGATGGCTACACGAACCACTGCCCGCACTGTTTGTGGAGCAAGCATGTAGATGTTAATCCCGGTGACCGTGCAGCCAACTGTGGCGGATTGATGGAACCCGTAGGCGCAGAGCAAAAAGGTGGCGAAACCATCATCGTGCACAAGTGCGTGAAGTGCCAGCACATTAAACGCAATCGGGCAGCGGCTGATGATGATTTTGATTTATTGATCGAGTTGGTCGCGATGGGCAACCAATTTTAAAGCATTCTAACAAAGGCGATGCTATGAGCAACATAGCGGCAAAACCTGCCAGCAATGATACACTCCTCACCAAGATCAAGGTTTTCCTTGAATTGATCAAGTTCGAGCACACAATATTTGCACTCCCTTTCGCTTATCTCGGAACCGTGTTGGCGGCAGGTGGACTGCCTACGTTTCATCAGTTTTTCTGGGTTACGGTAGCGATGGCATCCGCGCGAACACTGGCTTTTGCGATCAACCGTTTGGCAGATCGACGCTTCGACGCCACCAATCCCCGTACAGCCAAACGTCCATCAGTAACCGGACGGCTTAGTACGCAACTGATTCTCGCCTTCGCCCTCCTGTCGCTGGCACTGCTGGCGATAAGTGCAGCGTTGTTAAGTCCGTTAGCGCTCATCTTGTTCCCCGGCGCATTGGTGTTTCTAGTGGGTTACTCCTATAGCAAACGCTTTACGGTGTTTTGTCACTGGATACTCGGCTTCACTGATGGGTTAGCCGCCATCGGTGGGTGGATTGCAGTACGCGGGAGCATCTTTACAGCCGCAGATTTACCTGCTTGGCTCTTGATGTTGGCGGTCACCTTTTGGATCGGCGGGTTCGATTTGATTTATGCCTGCCAAGATGTTGAGCATGATCAAAAAGAAGGTTTGTTTTCATGGCCGAGCCGACATGGCATTGCCAGCGCTTTGTTCATGGCGAAGGTAAACCATGTTCTAACTATTCTGGTGCTGATCGTTCTAGGTGTCACCTATCCACTAGGGTGGCCATTCTGGATTGGCGTGGTGATCGCGGCGGGGTTATTGGCCTACGAAAACAGCCTCGTCAAACCGAATGATTTGTCTAAGATGAACCAAGCATTCTTCCAAATGAATTCCTATGTGGCTGTGACGCTGTTCGTCGGTACCTTTCTGGCGCTGGTGATTTAAACCGCGCCCTCTATTTGAAAGCTTAAGTAGCACTATGGCACATCTCACAGGCAGCGAACGGGCTGCATATGTACAGGGTATGTTCGGGCGCATTGCCGGGCGCTATAACCTGATGAACCGGCTGATGACGGGCGGGCAAGACCTGAAATGGCGACGGTTCGTCGTGCAAAAGGCAGGTCTGAAAACCGGTGATAAGCTGCTCGATCTAGCTACGGGTACGGGTGACATCGCGTTTGAGGCCGTTAAAGCGGTTCAGGGCATACAAGTGGTCGGTGGTGATTTCTCGCTGCCGATGATGCAAGTTGGGCAAACCCTGCCCTTGGGCAATCGGGTAGGCTGGACGGGAGCGGATGCGCTGAACCTGCCCTTCCCTGACAATACATTTAATGCGGTGACCTCCGGTTATCTGGCGCGCAACGTGGTTGATATTCCGCGCATGTTCGCTGAACAACTGCGGGTGCTCAAAGCTGGTGGGCGAATCGTCCTATTGGATAGTTCTCCGCCGAAAGATAATCTCCTGAAGCCATTCATCGAAATCCACCTGCGCTACGTTATTCCACTGTTGGGGCGCATCGTGGCCGGTAAAAACGGGGCTGACGCTTACCAGTATTTACCGAGTTCGACACAAGCCTTTAAATCACCGGAAGAACTGGCCGCCTTGATGACACAGGCGGGTGTTCGTAACGTCCATTACCGCACGTTTATGTTCGGCACGATGGCGGTTCATTGGGGCGAGAAGTAAACGGATGAGCCTATGAAAAGTGCTGTGCGCTGGTTGTATCTGATCTTATTTCTGATTCCACTCACGGCACTTTTAGGTGTAATCAACGTCCGACTGTATTATGCTGACTTTGATCCACAACATCGCGATGTTGTAGCCCAGCTCAGTTTCATCAAAGAACGGTTGCAAAATGGCGCGGGCGAAGAGATGCAGCAGTTTTTCCCTGAGGGCTATTTTTTCACGTACGCGCTATACGGGTTAACGTGGGTGGATGTCGGGTTACAAGA
Source organism: Aggregatilineales bacterium (assembly GCA_044227005.1). Classification (GTDB taxonomy): domain Bacteria; phylum Chloroflexota; class Anaerolineae; order Aggregatilineales; family Phototrophicaceae; genus CFX2. The sequence goes on along the minus strand of JBGAFZ010000001.1, from coordinate 1,684,497 downwards.
CGCAACACAGGTTGAGCAAGCCGTTGATGAAGCCAGTTGGGCACTCAAGCACCTAGAATCAGCACAGGGTACGGCGGTATTTTCGGCTGAACTGACACCGGCCTACGGCGTTTTTTATGCTGGTTGGAGCAATTGGCTGCGCGGCGGGATCTTTAAGCTGCAAGCACCGAACGAACGCGATGCCGATGAGGTCGAGCGTTACACCCGTGAGATGCAAGAGCTGGCAGCGGCTTTTGACGCAAGTGATACCCCTTTCCTACAAGCCTATACGCATCAAGCATGGCCGGTGGATAGCACGGTGGCGGTAGCGGCATTGCATCTGCATGACACGTTGTTTACACCTCAATTTGAAAGCACGATTGCGCGATGGGTCACGCTGGCGAAAAACAAACTCGATCCGGCAACCGGATTACTCCCACACCAAGTAGATTACCGGACGGGAGACTTGTTACAGGGAAGCAGAGGATCATCACAGAGTGTCATCCAGCGGTTTTTGCCTGAGATTGATGCGACGTGGGCGCGTGAGGTGTATCCGGTGTTTCGGGACACATTTGTAGCGAGCATTCTCGGGGTGCCGGGGGTACGAGAATATCCAGTGGGCACGGACGGTTTTGGAGATGTGGACTCGGGGCCGTTGTTGGCTGGCATGAGTCTTTCATCGTCGGTGGTTACGGTAGCGGCAGCACGGGTGGAAGGTGATTTCGCGCTGGCTGACGCGATGTTGAACGTGGGTGAAGCGCTGGGAATGCCGATTGAGCTGGGAGGCAGCAAACGCTATGCACTGGGTGTGCTGCCAACGGGTGATGCGTTTCTGGCGTGGGCGAAAAGTGCTAGGCCGTGGACAACCAGCATCCCGACGACAAGCCTCCCAAGTGTCGTTGCAACTGGCTGGCGCCTGCCGATCCATGCGATCAGCTTGATTGTGGTCGGGTTGTTATGGTGGTTGTTCATGCGGGGCAAATGGAAATCAAGGGTAAGCGGCTAGCTGGTTTTCTGACCAGCGGATTGCTTGGTTTGTCGGCGGATAGCGGGCTTATCAAGGGCATAAAGTGCAGATTTTTCCGAATCCGTATCACGGGAGAAAATTCGCAAATTTCTTCACATTCTTCACATTCACAGTGCAGTTTTGTGTCGGCGATGTCGTCGTCGTCGTCGCCGACATATAGCAAAGCCGGCAGTCCACAGGATTTCCTTCGGTCACAAAAGCAGCACTAGCAAATCGGGTTTTTGTGCCAAGATTGCCAAGATGATTCGGAAAAATCTGCAAATTCTTCAGATTCAGAATCCGTTTTGATGTATATTCCGAATCATCTTGAAGTTGTTAAGTTGCGGCGGGGCGCAGATGAGCAGGTTTGCTAGCGGCAAACCCGTACATGACACCTATAGATATGATAGTCGATATAGACGGTGAAAGGGTTACATTTTGGAAAACCATTTTGTAACTCTTTGGCAGAGTTGGTGCTAACCATTTTGAGCGAGGACAGTGATTGTAGAGGTTGAGAAAAGGTTAGTGATTGGTTTGCCGACAAACCTAAAGTAAACCTGATTTCTAGTACTGAGTTCCGAGTGAAATGCCACATCACCTCACGACACATATCACGGGTATTAGACTCTGACTTGATAATCTCGCTATAGGACAAATTTAGATGCTTGAAAATGAAACATGGGAATTAAGAAAAAATAATATACTTCTTGCCAGATTAAGTGTTACCAGTACAACTGGAAACACTTACTTCGCACAAGCAACTACTGCTGCATCATTTGAGCCATATAAAGCAGTATTTAAAGAAGGATTATTCATAAACGATCAAGACCCAGACGATTCTGAATGGATCAGCTGGTGCGATAAAATTAGGTCAATGAAATTACGTTTAATTCGACTCGAAGACAATAAAGTTACTGACAACTTTATCCTAACGATTGATGACAATGAGGCGATGTTTATTGTTCAGTTCGACACAGATCATTAAGGATAAAGTAGCATGGCACAACGGTTGATTATAGGAATATCGGGCGCATCGGGTGTGATTTATGGGATACGGATGCTAGAGGCATTGGCGCAGGATAAGGCGATTGAAACGCATCTGGTAATGAGTCCGGCGGCGAAGGCTACGATCGCACAGGAAACAGATTGGAAAGTCAGTGATGTTGAGAATCTGGCGAGCGTGGTACATAAGCCGGGTGATGTGGGCGCAAGTATCGCCAGCGGGTCATTTGATACGATGGGGATGATTATCGCGCCGTGCAGCATCAAGTCGCTGTCGGCTATCGCGAATAGTTATGATGCGGATTTATTGACACGGGCGGCAGATGTGCAACTCAAAGAGGGACGCAAGGTGATTCTACTGTTACGGGAGACGCCGCTACACATCGGGCATTTGCGGTTGATGACACAAGCGGCGGAAAACGGCGCGATCATCATGCCGCCTGCTCCGGCGTTTTATGGTAGACCGAAAACGGTGGACGACATCATTAACGGCACAGTAGGACGAACGTTAGCTCGAATCGGGATTCAAAACACGTTATACTTTGAGTGGTTGGGGATGAGTAAAGAGAGGCCACCCTCAGATGAGTGATCCAGACGTCCGGCAGGTGATCCATGATTTTTTGGCGACACAATCCACACTGGCATTGTGCACGGTGAATGCAGATGGTCATCCAGAAACCGCGCCGGTTTTTTATGTGTCGGACGATCAATTCAATCTGTACTGGTTATCGGGAACATCGGTGGCGCACAGCGTCAACTTGAGCGCAGAGCGCCATGTGTCCGGCAGCGTTTATCCTGCGGTGTGGCAGTGGGAAGACATCGTCGGGTTGCAAATCAAGGGTAAGGCAGAAGTCATCAGCGACGAACGGATACGCGAACAAATCCTGCTGATTTATCTGCGCAAGTTCCAACTCCCACCGTCATTCGACGCGGTCATTGCCAGTAGCACGTTGTATGTGCTGCGCCCATCATGGTTACGATGGGTGAATAACAGCGTGAAATTCGGGCATAAGGTCGAGATTGATCTGGCGGCGAAATAGGATTATTTACCGCAGATATATAAGGGAATAGACTCAATCTATTCCCTATGAATACAGCGTTATAGTGGCGGGGCGGCTTTGAGCATCGCCATTTGTTTATCGAGTGAGGCATCACCGACAGCTACCGCGTTGAGAGCGGGAGTCATGTCGGCCATCTGCGGGTTCTTGACGCGGATACGGTCAATTTTCCCTTGAATATCATTCAAATCCACGTAGCGTTTCACCTGCCATAACATCACGCGGCGCATCAAATCGGTTAGTTGTAATTGGCGAGCCGTACCCGCCTGCGCTAGTGTCGGGTTGCTGTTGGCGCTGGTCATGCGTCCGAGGGCGGCGTTAGCGATGGCATCGGTAACGATTTCGGCGGGATCATCACTACTGCGAGCGACAAATCCAAAGCCACTATTGCCCGTCAGACGGACTGTTTCTCCTGTTGGGAGTGTGTAGGCGGCACTATCGATGGCACTCATATAGTAGTCATCCACTGACCAATCGCGATTGTTTTTGTCGGTCAATTGATAGCGGTAGTTGATGACATGTGAGACTTCGTGGGCGATGAGTTCGACTGTAGTAAAGGGTAAGGTCGGATAACGTTTGGTCGGGCTTTTACCAGAGAAGAAAACACGGTTGCCAAAGACGACTTCATAGCCCTGCACGTTCTTGGCGAACCACACCGAGTCGGACATGGTGTTGACGTTGTCGCGGTTAACACGGGTGATGACCAAAGGCGCATAGAGGACACGGAAAGCGAGTGCAGGATCACTGAAACCGAAGGCCGCTTGCAAGAAGGTTGCCATGCCCTGCGCGGTCATGGCAACAGCGTTATAGGCGGCTTCAATTTCGGAGAGACTCCAGCCACCGGGGCCGGGAGAGCGTAAAATCACCCCATATGCATAAAGCTGTTCCAACCATGCACGCACTTTAGCAATTTGGGGAGCATCCCAATTGTTACCACGCAAGTAGAAATTGGGCATGAAACGGGCGATGGCTTGAATATCATCGCTTTCGGTGGTGCTGGCGCTGAGGGCGGTAATACCTAACCCTTCCCGGAGTTCACGCACCAAATCATTGGGGAATTGAAATACATAGGGAATTTGGGGAATATCGACCGGATTTACCTTGATGTAGGGAGCGGTCACCCAGCGAGATTGACCGTTTAAATTGATACGGTAGCGATGGCGATAGTCATCACCACGCGGGTCGATGGCGAAACCGGTTACAGTCACAGCGGTTCCGGGTGAAAGTACGACTCCGGCAGAAGCATCAATAATGCGGGGGCCTGTACGCACTTTAATGGGAGCGTCTGCTTGCACTGTGCCTTGGACGTCAACCATAAAACACCTCTTTCACGTTTTTCCACTAAAAATAGTTTATATCAAATTGTCATAATCTCTGTTGTAATGCTATTCGGGGAATCGAGCAAGTTAAGGTTGGAAGGGATTTCTACGGTTTTTCCAGGAGCCAGAGGACAACCGAGGCGGTGTCGGGGGTTTCGCCGGGTCGCGGGTAAGCGGCGATACGCGTGGCCTTCGCATTGAGCGCTGTGACATCAACACCGATAATGGGGGCATTATCAGCCAGCACATAAACGGCTTGTTGGTCGGTTAAGGCGGCTTGAATGTCAGCCACACCGGGAGCACCGACACAGCGTAAGTTTAGACCAGCAACAGCGTAAAAGTTGGCGCGTTTGCAACTATCGGCAAACATGCTGGCGATAATGGGTAGATCACGGCGGGTGATGGTTTGAGGCAAGGCTTGGACAGCCTCGCGCAAGCCATAGCCGGAACTGTGCGAGGTGATGTGTTCATAACGGGCATCAGCAGGGAGCGGTAAGGCGGCAGGGTTGGTATAGGCCGTCAAGAAAAACGGTACGATACCAAAGAATAAAGCGGCAACACCAAAGCCCGTCATTAACTGGCGCGCACTCGAATCACGCACACGGCGTAATCCAAGACTAAGACCTGCCCCACCAAGCGTCAATAATAAGGGAAGCGTGACGACCCAATGACGGGATAAGACTTCACGACCCAACACTAGAATCGTGAGAAGCGGGATGATTCCGCTGAGCAAGAGCACACCGAAAGTACGGCGTTGATCGGGGGTAATCGACTTGATGCGCAGTATGCCAGTAGAAGTGAAGAGCAGGAAGATGAGGCCAACCGTCAGTAAGAGTACCCATGTGATAGAGCCATAGCCGGTCAATTGCGCCCAAAGACGGTCGAGGTTGGCGACAAAGGAGGGTTGTCCACCCGATGTGCCACTGATCCAGCCTAAAGCAATCCCAAAGAAATCTTCACCGCGCAAGGCCAGATAAATCAGCGGGACGGAGAAACAAAGCGCCACCGTAATGCCAATGGTCACGAGTCCAATCAGTGCACGCCGCCATGTCAGGCGCAAGGCAAAGAGTACCACGAGCGTTATGGCGAGCGCGTAAGGTACGGCGGTGAACTTAAACAAAGTGGCAGTGGCAAAGACTAGGCCGACCACAATGAAGGGTCGAACAGATTGGATTAAGCGAATAGTTGGACTGGATTTAGATGAAAGCGTAGTCGGTTTGATATGCAGGGTTGCCCAGAGCGCGACCACAATCAGGGAACCGGCTTCGGCGTCACTGAAGGCGAGACGTTCATAAAAGAATAAGTAGGGACAAAATAACCATAAGGCTGCGGATAAGACCGCGGCCGCACCACCGAATAGCCGATAGACGAGGGCATAGGCGGCAGCCAAGCCAAGCATGCTCACGAATAGTGTGGCGATGCGTCCCGCAAATACAGGTTCATTACGCGGGTAGAAGGCTGCAATCAACCAATGATTGATGATTTTACCGTCGCTGATGGCCCAGAAGGGATGCCCATTCCAGACTTCAACCGCACGAGTGAGGTGTAAGCCTTCATCATTGTGGATGGGTAACATATCGAGGGCATTGAGGCGGGTTGCCCAAAAGCACAGCAGTAAAAGCATTCCTATCCAGCGACTGCGTTGTTTCACAAGCACTCCATCAAACAAAAAAGCCCGCAGAAGCGCGAGCTTTCTTTACAACTCTGACCGGAAAGAACTACATTTCCATGTCTTCTTCCGCATCTCCACGAACACTGTCTTTGTGACGATAGGTAATACGCCCACGTTTAGGGTCATAAACGCTCATCTCTACTTTCACCCTGTCTCCGAGCAGAATACGGATGTAATACTTCCGCATCTTGCCAGAGAGGTAGGCTAAAATACGATGCCCGTTATCCAGTTCCACGAGGAATTGGGTATTTGGCAGGGCTTCAACAACCTTGCCCTCTACCTCTAGTTTATCATCTTGTTTGGCCATAGCCCTCCAAACTGGCTAAGACAGCACACCGTTACCGTCATGGTAAGCGGTTGATACCAATTAATTGGTATCAATTTACTCAACGTACACCAGTCTTACGTTGACGGCGACGTGCGCGGCGAATAGCCTTCTTCTTTTCAATACGGCGGAGTTCGCTCTTTGAAATATGCCAACGCTTGCGACGCACAGTGCTCAACACACCGCTATTGGTCACTTTCTTACGAAAACGACGGAGTAACGATTCCTGTGATTCATTCGGCTTAAGTGTTACATTTGCCATAGTTTCCCGGCTGCTCCTTTCTTCCAACTTATTTTATATGTAATTGAGTACAACAGCGGCAATGTTGCATACCGCTGTCGTGTACAAGGTTTATGATTGTACTGGATTAGCTTCTTCAACGCTACCCTGATCTTGGGCAACAGGAGCGCCTTCACGCTCGGCCCAACGATCGCGTTCTTCCTGAGTCACTTCTTTGAGGCTCAAGCCCAAGCGCTGACGATCCGGCTCGATGCTGATCACGCGGAGCAGCAAGCGCTGGCCTTCGTGAACGATCAAGGTGGGGTCAACAGGTGCGGGGTCAGCTAATTGGCTGCCATGGAGTAAGGCTTCGATACCGGGTTCGAGGCTGACGAAAGCACCAAACTGGGCAACGCGAGAGACGACACCCTCGACCAATTGGCCAACATGGTACATTTCTTCGGCACGTGCCCACGGATTCTTTTGCAGGCGCTTGAGGCTGAGGCCGATGCGCTTGCCTTCGCTGTCGAGGCGGAGAATGTATACTTCAACTTCGTCACCGACGTTGAGTACTTCCTTGGGATGCTTGACGCGGTGCCATGCGAGTTCCGAAATATGGATCAAGCCGTCAGCTCCGCCGAGGTCAACGAAAGCACCAAAGTCACGCAGTCCACTGACCACGCCCTTACGCACTTCGCCTTCCTTCAGTTCGTCCAACAGCAGTTCCTTACGGGCTTCGCGACGACCCCGTTGAGCATCACGTTGGCTGAATACCAAACGACGACGCTTGCGGTTGACCTCGATAACCTTGACGGCGACCTTCTTGCCAAGGAGTGTGGTCATGAAGCCTTTACGGTCATCTTCAGCGATATTACGCGGCAGATCAATGACATGGCTGGCTGGAACAAATCCGCGCAGGTTGCCAAAGGGGACAATGAGACCACCCTTGTTGGCATCGGTGACGACGCCTTCCCACACTTCATCGGCTTCCATGAGTTTCTCAGCGATCTTCCAATCTTCGCTCTGTTGAGCTTGAGATACGGAAAGCAGCAGGTTGTCATCTTGATCTTCAATACGGACGACAATCACATCTACTTCCGAACCTACCTGATAGGTGCTGGGGTCAATGCCAACACGATCAAGGTCACGACGTGGCACAATGCCATCGCGCTTCAAGCCGACATCTACAATCAAGCCGTGATAATCCACCGCCAAGATGGTGCCGGTAACAATGTCACCGCGCTCCGGTTCTTTGGCGAAGGACGCTTCGAGCATGGCTGCGAAGTCCATCTCATCTACGTTCATCGTATCTAACAAAGGTTCTGCCTGCATAAGTGTAATACCCCCGATAAAAATGATTTTTCTTTTAGGAAACAGACGCAACAAAACTCAGTTAACCCCTTCAGCGCAGGTTACTGAGAAAATGCCAGCCTAGTTTGGTTGATCTGGAACAAGCACGAATTGCTATGGGCGTAATACTTATCGCAAAGTAATTACGCTTCCCTTTCCTTAAAGATGCGAGGGATTATAGGTGTAGGGTTATTATTTGTCAACGCAGAAGCAAGCAACATCAATGGAATCAAAAAGGCGGTCTTACGACCGCCCTATCAACAGACAGATCTTATTCTGCGCTATCGGTGCTAGCAGCTTCGGGAGCAGCATCCACTGGAGCAGCGGGGGCTTCAGCAGGCGCACCTTCGACTGGAGCAATAGGTTCACCTTCAGCATTCACATCGGTTCCCCAACGCTGGGTGAAACCAACACGACGCTTTTCAGGCTCAAGATGGCTGATGCGCAGGCTGAGGCGATCACCCTTCTTGACGTATGAGTAGGGTTCCTTCAATGAACCATCACCCATTTCGCTGAGGTGCAACAGACCTTCGAGTCCGTTATCCAAAGCGATGAAGGCACCGAAGTCAACCACATTGGTGACCGAACCGTCAACCAATTGACCTTCATGGTAGCGCTTGTCGGCATCTTCCCACGGGTCATTCAGCAAACGCTTACGGCTGAGGGCAATACGGTTTGAACCACGGTCGAGTGTCAAGATATAGACATCAATTTCGTCGCCAACCTTCAAGACATCACGCGGGTGATCGACACGATGCCATGCCAATTCGCTGACATGGATGAGGCCATCCGCGCCGCCCAAGTTGACGAAAGCACCGAAGTCACGCAGACCGGTGACGGTACCCTTGACCACATCGCCTTCCTTGAGTTCGGAAAGGAGACGGGCTTTTTGCTGTGCACGCCATTCTTTTTGGGCTTCGCGTTCGCTGAAGATCAGACGACGACGGTCTTGATCCACTTCGATCACTTTTACGCCCAAAGGCTTGGAAGCAAATTCGTTCCATGCGCTGCTACGTTCGTTGGCGAGGTTGACCGATACCAAGTGTGAACTTGGGATGAAGCCTTCCAAGCGATTCCAGCGTACCAGAATACCACCGCGATTGTGTCCGGTGATGCTGACCTGTACGACATCTTCCGACGTGAGAAGCTGGCGAGCCTTTTCCCAATCGTACTGTTGTAAACCCATGTTGATCGAGACGACAAGGTTATCGTCCTGATCGCGGGGGTTAAGTACATATACGGGAACTTCACCGCCTACAACGAGCGCATTCTTGACGTCAGCGTCCAAACGCTCGATATCTTGCGCGGGGACGATACCGTCCTGCTTTGCGCCCATATCCACGATAATTTCGCGGGTTTCGATCTGCAAAATAATCGCATTGCGAATTTCACCACGACGAGGCGGTGTATACGCAAACGAAGATTCCAAGAGCTGTTCAAATTCGCTCTGCCCACTCAATTCACTATTCTTACTAAACTTTGCCGATTTCATCCATTTCTCCTGTTGTGTACCGGGCATTTTATGCCGGAACGCCCAAACCCGTAATACCACGCCACCACTTCGACAGATCGCATAGGATAAACTATATGTAGCAAAAAAGGTGCACTATTTGGCGTAAAACGCTGGGAACAAAATTGCTTAGCGCCGGGGCAATCGGCTTGCATAGCTATATAAGTGAGTTGGATGCTGTGCCAATCTGTTCCACAATTTCACCGAACAGAATACGCCATCAGTGTTAGATTTAGATTAGTATGATGAAGTCAAAATTGCGTAAATCTACATCCAACCATAATTATAACAGAAAATCTTCCAAAAACGAAGATGCTCTTCTTTTTAATTAATGTCCGGCATACCAGTCTCTAATCCTTGCGTACCGCGATCCAATTCCCACGGGTAAATAATGTAGGCATCGGTGATCGAACCGTAGAAATCCGGTTCAGCACGATTAAACATAGAGCGGTAAGGGTTATAATGCAAGACACAGGTGTACGGAATCCCACCGGATGATTGAACACGGCCTTTAACGGCAGTGCTGGTACGTCCACTTCCCCAAACATCATCGACAATCAGTGTACGGCGATCTCGGAGCAAAGCAGGATCAGGAAACTGCATGAAGGTGGGCCATGCCATTAAACCAGCCGACTCGGTGGCAGGAAAATCGACGGCAGCAGTCAAAATGTGCCGTATACCAATGGCTTCCGCCAGCAGGCCACCCGGAATAATACCCCCGCGGGTGATCAGCACCATAGCATCAAAAGTGCCTACAATTTTCAACGGCGGCAGCAATACATCAATCAAACGATCCACATCCGCCCACGAAAGCACTTCCTGCTTCATCGGACTCTTCATTAATAATCCCTTCGATGGAGGCACACCACGAGTAAAGAGTAACCATTCTAACTCAGGTCAGCACAGACGCAAAATTATTCAACGGAAAGCATCAGGCAGCCGTGAAAAAAGATGCTCAGGGCGATATGATTACCGCCCTGAGTCACTACGTTCAATGGATTAGAGGCGTTCGGCGACGCTCTTACCTTGTGTGAATTGGAGCAAGTAGTCTGCTCCACCGCCCTTGCTATCGGTACCGCTCATGTTGAAGCCACCGAAGGGGTGGATACCCACGAGAGCGCCAGTGCATTTACGGTTGAGGTACAGATTGCCGACATGGAATTCACGGCGAGCTTGTTCCAAACGTGCACGGTCATTGCTGAAGAGCGCACCGGTCAAGCCGTATTCGGTGCTGTTAACGATACGCAGACCGTCTTCAAAGTCTTTGGCTCTGACCAGTGCCAGTACCGGCCCAAAGATTTCTTCCTGCGCGACACGGGCATCCCACGGGACGTCACCGAAAATGGTCGCCGGAATAAAGTAGCCGTGGGTGGGGGTGTTGAGCGGTTGACCACCCAAGAGCAGCTTACCTTCCTGCGTACCGATTTCAATGTAGTCCATGATCTTCTTGTAGGCATCTTGATCGACGACCGGCCCCATGTTGATGTGGTTGCCTTCGTCGGTCATGCCGATGGTTAGCTTGCTGGCGATCTCAACGACGCGACTGGCTACTTGATCGTAAACAGAGTCGACAATGATGGCGCGGGAACCCGCTGAACACTTTTGCCCCTGAAAACCGAATGCTCCAGCAACAATGCCCTGCGCGGCTTCTTCAAGGTTGGCGGTTTCATCAACCAAGACGGCGTCCTTGCCACCCATTTCCAGAATGGAGCGTTTCAACCATTTTTGACCGGGTTGTACTTTGGCGGCGTTCTCATAAATCCACAGACCAACCTGCTTCGAGCCTGTGAAGCCGATAAAGCGAGTCAAGGGGCTGGTCACCATGCGAGCGCCAACCACTTCACCGGGGCCGGTCAAGAAATTCAGGACACCCTTGGGTAAGCCGACACTCCAGAATAGCTCGGCCACTTTATAGCCAATCCAGGTGGTTTGTTCGGCAGGCTTAAAGACGACGGTATTACCAGTCACGATGGCAGCACCGAGTAGCCCTGTTGGAATGGCGGTGGGGAAGTTCCACGGTGGGATGATAGCCCCTACGCCCAATGGAATGTTGTAGTAGCCTAATTGCTCAGGCGGATAGGGCGCGAGCATGTTGCTTTCGTCAGCGATACGGATGGCTTGACGCGCATAAAATTCCAAGAAATCAACGGCTTCAGCGGTATCGGCTTCGGCTTCATACCAGCTCTTACCGGCTTCAAGCACCATATAGGCATTGAATTCATTCTTGCGGCGGCGCAAGGCAGCAGACGCGCGGAGCAAGTAGCGTGCGCGTTCTTCAACGGGAACATGCTGCCACGTCTTGAAGGCTTCGGTGGCTACGGCGATGGCTTTATCGGCATCCTCAGCCGTACCGTTGGCGAAGTACCCTACTACTTCAGCGGGACGCGCGGGGTTAACCGATGTAAAGACGTCCTTGCGTTCGATGACCTCGTCACCAATCACCAAGGGGTACGTCTTGCCGATTTCAGACTTTGCTTTAGCCAAGGCGGCGCGCATGGCTGCATCATTTTCAGGTTTTGTAAAATCGCTAAACGACTCGACATTGTATGCCGGTAACATAGAATTCCTCCCAATCGTACCTGTGGAAATAGTGTGTACATTCTACCATGTACAGAGACTGCATTCGAACCGTAATTGTCCAATTCTAGACGCTGCTTATACGGCAAACTATACAAAGCAGTGCAGATTGATGTTTAAACCTCATAATCAGCACAAATCATGACAATTTGTTGGCCTTTGCAGCGGGTTAATACCAATACGCGGGATTCATCACCTTTGAGCTTGAGTTGTGGTATTAAAGTTTCGGGCGTCACGGCTGTGCCGCGCTTTTTGACGGTGACATGCCCAATCTGATGTTCGCGCATATAAGTACGGAGGTGTTTGAGATTAAAAGGCATCCATGCTTCGACTGCCCATGCGCGTAACCACGGTGATTGTGGTTTGTCCTCAGTGGTGAAATAAGCGATGGTTTCATCAAGGAGTAATCCGTTAAATTGTGCGGCTACCGATTGAACCAGTCCGGCACGTAACAAGGCGGGATCAGGCTCGACAAGCCAATTTTGAGGTTCGGATAGATCGGGGGTATCGCTATCGAGATATTCTGGTGACGATTGCCATGTGTATATCTGATCTCCTGTGAGCAAGGTCGCGGACACCGATTTCGGTAAAGTGCCACACCACAGTACGGCTTCTTTCAAATCGCCATCGACGGAGATGAATTCGACACGTCCGTGATAAGGTGAGAGTTGGGAAAGATCGACGCCGGGGGAAAGCTTCACAACGATTTGCGATTGTACCCATACACGTATAGTCGAGAGCGGTGGCAGATACTGTTCCACATCGTAAATGCGCCTGCCCTGCTCATCTCTACGGGCGGGATCAAAGAAAACAAGGTCAGAGTCGGGCAAATGAGTCCGTACATCGCCTACTTGAAAGGTCGCGTTGAGACCTAAAGCACGGGCATTCAAACGAGCAATTTCAATCCGTACGGCGTCTTGATCGATACCCATCACGGAAGCACCATTGGCAGCCAATGAGAGCGAATCGGCACCAATGCCACAGCAGGCATCAATAATCTGTAAAGTTCCGATTTGGGCGGCGCGATACTGTCTGACTAAGGGGTCACTGGCTTGTTCAAGCGCGTCACGGGTGAACCACATTGTGCGGGCTGATTCACCAAATTTATCGACAGCCTTGAAGCGCAGACGTGCCATTTCTAAGGCCGCACGGGATTGATCAGGTGTGTAGTCTTTTCGAAGACGGGTCAATAAAGGTAAAGTGGCGGACTCGGCAAGATTTTCGGACTCTAGACGCGTTAAGAGGTTCGCACCAGCAGTTGAGGTCAGAAATTGAATATCCGTGAGGGAAATCGTCAAGCCGCATTAGCCTTGGTTGGTCAGAAGACGAAACACAGATCTATTCGTCAGGTGCTTCAGCATTGGCGGGGTCGATATCCAGCATAACAACGGCTTGCGTATCAAAAATCTCATCACTGGGATTTAAGATGGTTGGAAACGGCCACTGTTTGACCAAATCCCATTTGAATTTGGCTATTTTGTTGACATTGGTAATGTGGCCTGCCATGACCGCAGGCTGCATAAATTCTACCGCTTTGGGGAGGCTGCTAAAGGTCAACAAGACAACTTCATCATTACCTGCAATGCCCACGGCTTGCCACTGTATTTTATCCTCGGAGGTCATGCGCCATGCAGGTTTGTAGGGTGTCTGGTGAATGAGGATGTGCAAATAACGCGCGATTCGCTGAGGGGTATCGGTTGCGGCAACTTGTTTCACGCGATCAAGCGTACGTTCTTCAGTATGCGATTTCTCGCCACGAATTAATGCACCTACTGGAAGCGGGCACTCGGCACCGACTTCGACCAAGATACGGGTGTACTCGGCAGATTCGAGTGTTCTTACGTAGGTCTCAGCAGGGTCAAGCTGGGGATTCATGATGACCAAGCGACCACCGGGACGGAGGACACGTAAGGCAGATCTCAGCAAAGCCGGTGACGGTTCGCAATCATAGGCCGTTACGGCATCCGCACTTCCGGCGGCAATACGCCAGCCTGATTCTTTTTTAGGGGCGTAAATGACTTCAATATCAGGACGCTGCTCGCGCAATACAGGAGCCGCCCTGCCAAACACATCTACGAGGCGCAAGGCAGCACCGCTCGGTGGCAAATGCTTTGCCATCGCTTCTATTAAGAGGCGTTCGACACGAGGCGGCGCGGGCATTAGCTCTGCTTATTGGCTTGCTGTGCAGCGGCATGAACCAATTCAACAACTTCGACCCATTCTTCTTCAAAGAAGTGAACGGTTACTGCACCCAATTCTAGATGATAAACAATTTCGCCGTCGGGTTCATGGGAAATCCATGCGGCGTAATTCTCGGTCACTGAAAGGCTCTCTGTTTGGACGATTTCGTCTGCCATGTATCAATTTCTCCTTGCACCCAGCCATTCACGAATTTGTGGGCTGATATGGGTCTGTACCCCGGTAGCTACCCTACGGCGCAGCCAATCACCAATCGGAGAATTGGTTTTTCGGCGTATCCTTGCCGGGAAGGGATCGCGATCCATGAGTTTACCATATATATATTGCCCGAAAATCCGCAGACTAGCAACGGTTGGTGCGGCGAGAATGATACCGAGGACACCGGCAAGGCTAGCACCAGCAATAATCCCTAAGATCACAGCAATTGGATGCAAATTCAGGCTACCGCTCATGATACGCGGTACCAGAATATAGGCTTCGATATTTTGGAGCAATGCCCAGATGACAATCACCACCACAGCAAAAGTGGCGCCCTGTAAGCCGGGGAAGGTGGTGGAATGGGCGGTTAAGGCTAAGAGTCCAGCCGGGAAAATTGCCAAACCAGAACCAATGCTCGGAATGAATTCCAGAATCATGGAAATCATGCCCAAGATCAAGGGGTTCGGCATCCCGATAATGGTGGCAATAATAAAAACGACAATCCCCATTAGGAGTGCAAGAGTCAATTGACCGCGCAGGTAGGCATTCCAAACCTGCCCTAATTCATAAAGCAAGCGTCGCGCATCACCCTGATACAACGTTGGCAAAAGCTGGACGCCCTTATCCGCAAAGATGCTGCCATCGCGCATCAGAAAGAACATGACCGACAACAAGAAGATGATATTGATGATGGCATTTAGCGCCCCACCGACGACATCAAATGCCGGGCCAGTCAAGGATTGAATAAAGGATTGGGTGGTGCGCACCGGATCAAAGTCACTGAGATTGATCATATCGGTGATGTGCTGAACACCGGTTGCAGCTTGTAAACGTTGCAGCGGGATGAATGGTTCGCCACTAATCAAAATTGGCTCACCATTAAAAGTCAGTGGTTCGTTGAGGGTATGTTCCAAACTTAGCTCAACATCGCGCAGCAAAGCGGGAATGCGCCGACCGAACTCCTCAAGCTGTGCCACTAAAACCGGCACCACAACCAAGATGACGATCACAAATACCGTCAAAATGACCATGTAGGTCAAGCCAACCGCAGCACCTCGATGGGGGCGACGGTTAAAGGGGATAAGCGAAAGCACGCGGTGTTCGAAAAAATTAACAATAGGTGTAAGTAGATAGGCGAGAATGACCGACACAGAGACAATGGGCACTAGTTCGCTGAGGCGAAATACTGCTAATAGCAAAACGGCAGCGGTAATCAAGGCAATAAGACGCTTGGTACGCCCCGTCCACGGCGGTGATGACATTGAAGGTGGAGAATAGGTCACGTCACTCAATCCCGTATGAACTCACTTTTACTGAGTGTAACATCAGATTCTGTTTCATTTATATATACACTTCTTAAGGCATTTGGTTGCTATATTGATATGAAGAATTGATTAATAACGGGTCATTTAGGGTCTAAATAAATCGAGGAGAGTTCATCACTCTCCCCGACCGATCAGCAGAAATTCACAAATTTTGAGGAATTATCCTCGATTGTAGCCGCCACCGTTGCCGCCGCGATTGTCGCCGCCGCCACGGTTGTAACCACCACCGCCACCACTGCGGTTGCCGCCGCTACGGTTACCACCGCTGCTGCCACGACTGTCACGCGCACGGGCTTCTTCGGGTGTCCAGCCTTCGAGAACGGCCTGACGGCTCAAACGAACCTTACCACCGTCATCGATGTTGGTAACCATGACCATGATTTCGTCACCGAGGCTGACTTCGCTCTCAACTGATTCGACACGATAATCGGCCAGTTGGGAAATGTGAACCATGCCTTCTTTACCGGGCAAGAATTCAACGAACGCACCGAAGGATTCGATACGCGTCACTTTGCCGGTGTAAATCTTGCCGATCTCAGCATCTTCGGTCAGGCCGCGAATTTCTTCGGCAGCCACGACTGCACCACCATCGCTGCTCGACACATATACGGTACCGTCTTCTTCAATGTCGATCTTGGCACCGGTACGTTCCTGAATACCACGAACGGTCTTGCCGCCGGGGCCGATGATAGCACCGATTTTCGCCGGATTGACCTTGAGAGTCAGGATACGAGGAGCGCTGGTGCTGAGTTCAGCACGTGAAGCAGGCAAGGCACTCATGATCACGTCAATGATCTTGAGGCGAGCTTCGCGCGCCTGAGACAAGGCTTTTTCCATGATTTCGCCGGAAACGCCGTTGATCTTGATGTCCATCTGGAGGGCGGTAATACCCTTGGTGGTGCCCGCTACCTTGAAGTCCATATCACCAATATGATCTTCAAGACCTTGAATATCAGTCAACACGGCAGTCTTGCCGTTTTCCTGAATGAGACCCATGGCGATACCGCCGACAGGACGAGGAATGGGCACACCGGCATCCATAAGCGCCAATGTACTACCGCAGACGCTCGCCATCGAGGTACTACCATTGGAACTCATGACTTCGCTGACGAGGCGAATGGTGTAAGGAAAGTCAGATTCGGACGGGAGCACGTAGCGCAATGCAGTTTCAGCAAGCGCACCGTGACCGATTTCACGACGCTTCGGGCCACGCAGAGGTGAGGCTTCACCGGTGCTGTAGGGCGGGAAGTTATAGTGATGCATGTAGCGCTTGGGCTTTTCAGGATTGAGGGTGTCAATTTCCTGTGCATCGCCGGGTGTACCCAAAGTGGCGATGGTCAACACCTGTGTCTGTCCACGCTTGAACAAACCTGATCCATGTACGCGAGGAACGAGGCCAACTTCAGCCGCAAGTGGGCGAATATCGGTCAAGCCACGACCATCTGGGCGTATGCCATCATCGACGATACGACGACGCACTTCTTTGGCGACAATTTCGCTGAAGGCTTCGCCAGCATCACCGATTTCAATTTGTTCTTCGGGATCAGTCAAGCTTTCGTTCTGCTCGACCAAAGACACCACGAGTTCAGATTTCAGAATATCGAGGGCTTCGTTACGACCACTGCGCTCGGTTTGTTCCGCGATAATCTGGCGAATACGGGCACCGCTCTTGGCTTCCACGGCTGCGGATACGTTGGCTTTGGTGGCAGCAGGCACGTAGCTAGACTTCGCCTTGCCTACTTTTTCGCGCATCTCATTGATGACGGCGATCACAGGTTGCAACGAGGCATGTGCCAAATTGAGCGCCTTGAGCATGGTGGCTTCATCTACTTCAGCAGCGCCGCATTCCACCATATTGATGGCTTCGGCAGTACCGGCTAGACGCAGATCGAGTTCACTCTTGGGCATCTGGCTGATGGTTGGGTTAACGATCAATTGACCGTTGATCAAACCGATGCGCACGCCGCAAACGGGACCGTTCCATGGTGCATCCGATATTGCCAAGGCAGCACTGGCTGCGACAATGCCAAGCATATCAATTTGATGTTCTTGATCGTGGCTAAAAGCACTGAGGATAACCTGCACATCATTACGCAGATCATCGGGGAACAGGGGGCGCAGGGTACGATCAACCACGCGCGACGCTAAAATAGCTTGTTCCGAAGGGCGACCTTCACGGCGGAAGAAGCTGCCGGGGATACGGCCTGCGGCATACATCTTTTCTTCAAAATCCACGCTTAGTGGGAAGAAGTCGATGCCTGCACGAGCTTTTTTGCTCATGGTGGCGGTGGCAAACACAACTGTGTCGCCATCACGAACTGTAACCGCGCCACCAGCTTGTTCTGCTAGCTTGCCGGTTTCGAGGATGATGTCGCGATCACCAAATTTTGCGGTGAAGCGATACGATGTCCCCATTGGACTTGTTATCGTTTCCATACTTGTACCTTCTCCTTAAAAAACGAAAGCCCGGCAACCAGGAACTGGAAAACGTAGCTAAAGCAGTGTTTAGCTCCACGTTCCAATACCTGCCCTGCCAGGCATAACAGAAAAGGATGTCCCACAAGGACATCCCGGGATTGACATGTCGAAATGACCTTCAGACAGGTTATCGACGCAGCCCTAACTTGGCGATGATGTCGCGGTAAACATCGGGCTTGGTCTTGCTAAGATACCGCAGATGGCGCCGGCGCTGACCAACCAGCTTGAGCAAACCACGACGTGAATGTTCATCGTGAATGTGCGTACGCAGGTGTTCAGTCAGGTAATTGATACGGTTGCTCAGGATCGCAATCTGGACTTCCGGTGATCCGGTGTCTTTTTCATGGCGAGAGTAATCCTGAATGAGCGTTGTCTTTGCATCTTTTTCGAGTGACATTTTGCCCCGTCCTCATTTAGTCACCAAACAGGCCGGACAGTTGACCCATTGGTCTAATTCCGATAGGAAGCATTATAGCAGAGTGATAAATAAGCGACAATCCTCAAGAATTGGGGGGCAATTGGAACAAAAAGACGGCTGTTCGCCGTCTCCAAAAGCTGACTTTAAGCTAAAACTACTTGGCCTTCATCGCATCCGCAACAAGGTTCACCGTGTGATGGGTGCGGAACAAACTGTACTGGCCTGCGCGACCGGGGACAGCGTTGAGGATGTTCTCGGTTTCCATCAATGAGAACCAGAAGTCGGCATTCCAGTTACCGGATGGATCGGCAGTACGCAGGTTTGAGTCTGAAATCGGGATGTTGCGTTCGTACATGGTCAAGAGCAAGCGTAGGAAAACATCACGTTGACCCAGAATGTAGCGGCAGACTTCCGAATTCATGTGCAGCGAAATACCCTTAGTCAAGAAATCGCTCTGAGGGTTGCTATACTCCCCCACCGTTGCGGCGTCATTTTCCTTGAGATATTCGACCGATTTTTGGAAGGCCATGCCGGTATCAAAAACGCGCAGGCGCTTATGCAGGCTACCCAAGGGGCACCATGTAAAGTTACGAAAGCTGGTAAATTGCTCCACACTGACGATCACACGGCGCACCATATCAGCCGTTTCAGGGCTGAGTTGATCGAGATCGGAAAGTGAGATCCCTGCCCAATTGGGCGCTTCCTGTTCTTCCATCTCTTCGTCGCCAAGAGGTGTTTGCATGGCAGGCAAGATAACATCCGGTTGAAGCTTAATGACGGGCACCAAGTCTTCAGGGTTATGGCGATGTGGGAGTAGCTCACGCACGAGGATTTGCTCGCGTACGAGGCAATCAATCCACTCGCTGCGCCACTGGTCACTGACATTGCACCCCGGACGCTCAAGGTCGCGATCCATCGCCAAGCCCTTGAGGAGGAAGCCGTAGTTCACATACTCCCAACCGCGCACACCGAGGGTATTCATCACGCGGACAACAACACGGTCACGGATGAGGCGAGTCTTTTCGACAATGGGATGATGGATATTTAACGAGATCATACCATTGGCCGAAATGGCCTTGAGGATGCCCAAGGACATGGCCTGTGAGACCAAATCTTCACCGCGCGGGCGGGAAATCACCGCACCTACGTTTTGAAGTTGGTCAACCAGTTGGTGTACGGACATGACTTCCGCACCCATCACGGTCGCCAAGCGGTCAAACTGAATGATGACGCTCGACCATTGCGACGGGGTGAAGAGCGCAACATCCGTCCCATCGGACACAGAGGCCACGCTAAGTGATTGGTGTGTTTGAAGGTTGGTGAAATCTTCGATGTATTCCACCGTGATACCGGGGTTGTTTTCGAGTTGGCGACTGGTACTGCCACGTACACCCCAGACAATAACGGTCTTGTTGGAAGCGCGTAAGGAGTTCAGGACTTGGTTAAAGTCACGGTCACCACTCGCCATGATGAATACGTCAGCCGCGTTCTTCTGACTGCCATCGGTGATAACATCACGGGCGATACGCATATCAGCGCTGTTCTTCCCCGGCAAGTTAAAAACGGGGTCGATATTGGCAAGCATCAAACGACTAGGCGCGTCATCCGCAATTTCGCGGCCTGTGTTATCCACCAACGGGGGTAAACTACCGCGTTGTCCCCACGGCGCATAGGCGGCCATCTTGACGACCTGACCGTGTGCCTTGGCTTGCATGACGAAGCGATCAATCAAATGATCGAGATTGACGACAAAGCCCTGCTCGTTCAAGCTGATGGCGATATTTTCGAAGTCGATATAAACCGCCACATTCTTGGTTTGGATGCCTGGGAGCGATTCCAGGGGCTGGAAAATAACTTGATTGGCAAGTTCGGTACCCGCCAAAATATTCTCGGCCCCCCAGATGCGAATACGAGCATTGCGGGTGGTCTTGACGCGACGTACCAACGGCACCAAATCAGGATTGGTTGTCGCCAAAATGAGTTCATCAACAGGTTCAGGGTCAAACGAGAAATAATGAACGATCAAGGCATCTGCCAGCGTTTCGCGGCGAGGCATGTCAAATACATCGTATCCGGCTGAGCGGAAAATACGTTGGAAATTCGTTCCAGTAGTCCCGTGAGCGCCCCAATTGGCGACTGCAACGGCTTTAAGGCTATCCGCGCTGAACAAACCCGCCGCAAGTGCTGCGCCGCCTCGTAATCCTACTGCTAATTCTTGCAGATCAAGCGATATACCCCTGCTTGTAAAACGCTGAAGTAAATCATCTACATCAACAATTAAGTAAGCTGCCATCTCTCTATCCTAAAAACAGATACCACCTGATTCTGAATAGAACGGTGGTAGTTCGAGGAGCATTTAAATTTGTGCAACCCCAAAAAACAAAGAACTATCAATAATCAGAACTAGTTTTCTATCGTTAATTTAGCAAATCCACATACAGTTAACAACGGTCAAAGTAACCAAAAGCCTTTCTCAATTATTATACTTTAGTTTGAATGCAATGATACGAGGAGTTCCGATTCCTCAACAAAAATCACCAATCATCTGTAACATTCAACCAACAATAATGGAATCTAACGACAAAGGGGTGTTACTTCCACGTTTCCATATTTGCGCATTATATCACGATGTTGTTAAGCCTGCGTAATCAAATTATTGAAATGTCATTAGAAACACTTCCTATAGTAAAACATCAAGAGGCACAGGTGTTGTGCCTCTTGATATTCCAATCAGGTAAATTAAATCAGCCAGTTGCCTAAATCAGTAGGCTTTAGCAAACAAGGCGATGGTGCTTGAAGGCTTGCCAGTCAAGAAACAGGTGCCTGATCCACCGGGTTGGTCGAAAGGAATGCAACGAACGGTCGCGCCAGTTTCTTCTTTGATGCGCCCTTCATCTTCGCTTGAACCGGCCCACCAGACACGCGCCCAACCACCCTTTTCTACCAAGGCTTTGAGTTCATCATAGTTGGATACATCGTGAATATTGGCATCACGGAAAACGGTAGCCTGTTGCAACATATTGGCTTGAATAGCCGTCAGCAGTTCTTGCACGGTAGCAGCTATGCCATCCTGCGGAAGGAACTTCTTACCCTCTTTACCGGGGATATCACGCCGAGCGAGCGCCACCGTATTATTCTGGACATCTTTGGGGCCAACTTCCATGCGAAGCGGCACACCGCGCATTTCCCAATCGTTGTACTTAAAGCCGGGTGACATCCCTTCGCGCTTATCAACATGAATTCGAATGTTGGCGTTGAGCAATTCTTTGGACAAACGACTAACCGCTTCCATCACCGGAGCACGTTCATCATCATTCTTGAAGATGGGAACGATTACGACCTGAATGGGGGCAACCTTAGGCGGTAAACGCAAGCCTTTATCATCGCCATGTGCCATAACGATTGCACCGATCATTCGGGTGCTCAAGCCCCACGAGGTCGTCCACGGGTGCTGGGTATCGTTGTTTTGGTCAAGGAACTTGATGTCAAAGGCCTTCGAGAAGTTCTGTCCCAAGTTATGGCTGGTACCGGATTGCAACGCTTTGGTATCACCCATCATGGCTTCAATGGTATAGGTGTGCTTCGCGCCAGCAAATTTCTCACGCTCAGTTTTGCGACCTTTAATGACCGGAATAGCGGCATCATTGATGGCGAAATCAGCATAGATGTCGAGCATCTGCATGGTTTCGGCTTCTGCTTCTTGCTCGGTCGCATGAGCGGTGTGGCCTTCTTGCCAGAGGAACTCGGTCGTACGCAGGAACGGACGGGTACGCAATTCCCAACGGACAACGTTCGCCCATTGATTGATGAGGAGCGGAAGATCACGATAGGATTGAATCCAATTCTTGAACGAGTCCATGATGATGGTTTCGGAGGTCGGGCGCACAACCAATGGCTCTTCCAACTCTTTGCCACCAGCGATGGTGACGACCGCTAATTCCGGACTAAAACCCTCGACATGCTGGGCTTCGCGCTTGAGAAAACTTTCGGGAATAAAAAGCGGGAAGTAGGCATTCTGATGCCCTGTCGCCTTAAAACGCCGATCAAGACCGCTCTTTACAGCCTCCCATAATTCATACCCATAAGGTTTGATGATGAGGCAGCCACGTACTGGCGACAGATCGCACAGATCGGCTTTGTAAACAATTTCGTTGTACCACTTACTAAAATCAACCGATTGAGGCGTAACAGCCTGTTGTGCCATTATCGCTATCCTTTTATGAACTGTAATCCAGACAACGCCGCGTATTATAGCGGAGATTTAACCGAATTTGGCGAGTGGCGTTTTCTGACCTCAGCAGAAAATGGACGCTGAACCTGATCAGGAAGAGGATTTATTTCTGGCGCCGAAGTAACTAATCCAACCTTCTTCCACATGCGATTCATCCTGCACCTGTTTTAGATAGGCAGACATAATATTCCCGCGTGAGAGATAACCTTTGATTTCAGTTGGACAGACGCGATCGACAACCGGCAGCCGACCGATATTATGTTGCATCATGCGAATAAGCGCCTGACGCACTGTTTCATCGGGATAGGTAATGATTAAGTCACCATTACCCGCTTCGAGCACAGACTCGTCAAGATCACCTTCACGAACTGCCTTGAGCAAATCATGGCGCGTGACAATGCCTATCAAATGTTGTTGTTCATCAACGATCAACAAGGCTTGGTGACGGGTCAGACGGGCGTTGTGTTGATTAATCGCTTCGATCAGTTCATTCACCGTCATACTTTGGGGAATGGTCACAACATCCTGAGTCATGACTGCGCTCACAGGTATCATATCGAGTACATCCGCTTCGTATTCATGATGGACAAGCACGCCCTTGCGCTGAAGTTGCTCGGTCAAAATACTACGGGTCATCAAGGCACTGACAACCGCATCGGCAATCACACTAGCCAACATAACAGGCACAATGGCGTGATAGTTCTGTGTCATCTCAAATGCAAATACAATCGAGGCGAAAGTGGCGCGGGTTGAACTTCCAAAAACGGCCGCCATTCCAGCCATCGCAAAGGCCACTGGAGCGGCATCCATACCCGGAAAAAGGCTTTTTATCACCAAGCCAAAGATGCCTCCTAAAGCCGCACCGATCATAAACACGGGGGCAAGAACACCTCCTGATGTTCCAGAAGCCAATGACACCAACCAGACAGCCGCTTTGCTCAGCAGCAGTACCAATAGAAATCCAAAGGCAAACTTGTTATTGAGGATTCCGCCAATCACGCTGTAGCCGGGGCCGAAAACATCTACGCCGGGAACTAGCAATTTAGGCACACTATACCCAACAATACCGACAAATAATCCACCGATAGCTGGCCAGAGGTAGGTGTTTACGCCTGAATGATGGAAGGCGTCCTCGAAACGATAGAGGATTCGGGTAAGACCCGCCGCAAGTAATCCACTGAGAACACCTAAAACCAGAAAGAAGATCAGGTTAATGGGGCTGCCGAAATCCGCATTACCAACCGAGAACACAGGTCCTGCACCGAACAATACGATATGAATACCTGTTGCAACGGTGCTAGCGATTGTCAGGGGGATAAATGAACGCGCACGAAATTCGAATAGTAGAAGTTCGACGGCAAAAATGATGGCTGCAAGGGGGGTGCCGAAGGTGGCTGCTAGACCAGCGGCAGCACCACAAGCCAAGAGTACTTTGCGTTCGGAAGCTGTTGTGTGAAACAGTTGACCTAAGATAGAACCGATGGCAGCGCCCGTTTGGATAATGGGACCCTCAGCACCAAAAGGTTGCCCTGACCCGATTGACACGGCAGCACTGATGGGTTTCAACAAAGCAATTTTGGGAGGTATGCGGCTGCTTTTGACCAGTACGGCTTCCATCGCCTCCGGGATTCCATGACCCCGCACCAGAGGGCTACCATAACGTGCCATCAGCCCGATGATGAGACCACCCAGTGCCGGAATCAAGATGATGCCTGCGCCTAATGGACTATTTAGGGGACTCACAATTTCAGTCGAAAGACTCTGGTAAAAGGCTAAATTGGTGACGACACCAATGAGTCGGTGAAGGAGTTCAGCGGTAATCCCTCCCAGCGCACCTATAAGTGCGGCAAGAATAGACAACTTCAATAAAGCCGCGCCTGATTGGCGACTTTCAGGCATAAATGACATGATGTTCCTCAAAGCACATAACGAATAAATGCAAAAAAGTATCTCCTTACCATGAAGGCGATACAGGCGAAACGATATGGCGTGCTAGAGAAAACTAAAAGGGTCCGGGACGGGGTAGACAAAACGTCCGGAACAGAGGAATGTTGAAGTAGTAATCACGTTTGCGGCGCATGAAATGATTGTAGCACACAACTTGTTAGATTAAGATCTGTGTTAAGGAGCCTGACAAGCCCAAAGGCTTTCGATTTGAGCTTGTCTTGAGCATCACCTAAAGTGTGACGTTAGATTTGATAGTCGCTCGTAGTTCAGTCCAGAGTTGTGCGATGAGTTCTTGAATACGGGAAACCGCACTGTCAAGCGGGACAATATATGCTTCGCTGGCATCACGGCGCTTGAGTTCAACGCCACCGTTTTCGAGTGATTTCTTGGTCAGGGTAAGACGAATGGGCAAGCCAATCAAATCAGCATCATTGAACTTCACGCCGAGCCGAGCATCGCGGTCATCAAACAGAACTTCGATTCCGGCGTAGCGTAGATCAGTATAGAGTTGCTCGGCAATCTGGTTGGTATCCGCGTCCGGTAGCACCAGCAAATGAACTGCGTAAGGAGCAACAGAAATCGGCCATTTGAGACCTTTATCATCGTGATGTTCTTCGGCGACACAGGCGAGTAAACGTCCGATGCCGATGCCATAGGAACCCATCACGACGGGCTGAGCTTTGCCATCTTTATCGAGGAAGGTGCAATTCAGGCTATCGCTATAGCGAGTGCCAAGTTTGAAAATATTTCCGACCTCTACCCCACGTGCGGCGTTCATAGGCTTGCCACCAATTGGATCAAGATCGCCTTCTTGCGCGGCAACAATATCCGCGACGACATGCGCGGTGTAGTCACGCCCGTAGTTGACGTTCAAGAAGTGATAACCGGCTTCATTGGCACCCGCAACCAAGTTAGGGGATTGTGGTATCAAGTCATCCACGACCACGAGTGCATTCTTGACACCGATTGGAGAGCCATAGCCCGCAACGGCACCCGTCGCGGTGATTTCGTCAGCCAAAGCCGGACGCATAGCAATGGCGTGGACGGCATTCGCCAATTTGATCTCATTGACGTCCATATCGCCACGCACGATGGCTAATATGAATTGGTCACGCGGTTGATCGTTTTCGACGACCGTAGCGACTTGAAATACAGCTTTGGCAGTGCGCGAGGCCGGAATATTGAGCAGTTTGGCAAGCGCATCAATGGTGGTGGTATCCGGTGTAGCGACCTTTTCCAGCGGCAGGCCGGCTTCGGATGCCGGTATTGGTTTGCGGATGGTGGCTACTTCACGGTTGGCAGCATACCCACTTTCATCGGAAATCATGAGGGTATCTTCACCGATGGGCGTGAGGTACATGAATTCATGAGCTTCTTTGCCGCCCATCATTCCGGTATCGGACTTCACCGCGATAACAGGTAGTCCACAACGGCTGTAAATGCGAAAATAGGCGCTGTAATGGGCGCGATACTGTTTATCGAGTCCATCAAAATCCACATCCAGACTATAACTGTCTTTCATGGTAAATTCGCGGACACGGATGAGGCCAGCGCGAGGGCGTGGCTCGTCACGCCATTTGGTCTGAATCTGGTAGAGCAAGACGGGGAGCTGACGGTAGGAACGGATTTCCTTGCGCACCAAGTCGCTGACGATTTCTTCGTGGGTCATGGCGAGCACCATGTCACGATCCGCGCGGTCTTTGAAGCGCCCCATTTCAGAACCGATTTTGTACCAACGTCCAGACTCTTGCCAAATATCAGCCGGATGAATCACAGGCATGGTGATTTCTTGACCACCGATGTCATCCATCTCTTCACGGACAATCTGCTCAACTTTGGACAAGGCACGCTGCGCCAGCGGGAGATAACTAAATATGCCAGCGGCCAAGGGGCGAATGAAACCCGCCCGAAGCAAAAGTTGATGGCTGACAATATCGGTATCGCCGGGAGCCTCACGCAAGGTTTGGCTGAAGAGCTGACTCATCCGCATGATGGATTATCCTGTTGGTGATGACATTCGAGATGTAGTGAGTATATGCGAAGGTTCACAAAAGGTCAAAGGATTTGATAACGGTCACCATTCGCGGCGGGCGTTGGTGTCAAGTTTATCCATGACAGCCTGCCCCAAGTCGATCTGATGGAGGCGCGCGATTTGGAGCAAATAGAGCAGGACATCGGCTAATTCACCGGCAAGCTCGGCTTTATCGGTAGTTTCTTCCGTCCACTGGAAATGTTCCAACACTTCACTGGCTTCAAGCACCAAAGACACGGCCAAATTCTTAGGAGTTTGCGGGTGAGGTGACTCCGGTTTATACCAGCCCTTCCCTTCCACAAAAGATTCCATGGCGGTTTCGAGTGTTTTGAGATCCATGCTCATGCTCCGGTGGGGAAACAGATGGGCGCAAAGGCCTCAATAAGCGTTCTTGCTACGGCGTAACAGGGTGCTCCATACGGTGCGAATGATGATCTTGATGTCGAGCCACAACGACCAATTTTCGACATACCAAAGATCGTATTCAGTACGCTCGGCGATCGAGGTATCACCCCGTAAGCCATTGACCTGCGCCCAACCTGTCATACCGGCTTTCTCGCGGTGGCGTTCCATATAACGGGGAATACGCTCACGGAATTGCAGGACGTATACTGGGCGCTCGGGACGCGGCCCGACGAGACTCATCTCACCGACAAGGACATTAATGAGTTGTGGTATCTCATCCCAATTGGTACGGCGCATGAACGAACCCAAACGAGTCACGCGGGGATCGTCTTTGACTGTCCAGCCCGGCCCGCTGACTTCAGCATCGGGGCGCATGGTGCGGAATTTGACCATGTGGAAGGGTTTACCATCCAAGCCCATGCGTTCCTGCGTGTAAAACACAGGACCATCGGACTCCAGACGCATGGCGATAGCGGTTAAGAGCATAAAGGGTGAGAGGAAAATGAGACCGAAACCCGCACCGAGCATGTCCATGCCACGCTTGAGGCTGAGACGCCAACCGCGCATCGCAATGTCGCGGACGGTGAGCAGCGGTGTACCACTGAGGTCGTCAACACTCAGGTCGCCCGCCATATAGGCGAACATATCAGGATAAATCTTGATGTCGACACGTCCACGCTGGCACAAACTGATGAGTTCAACGATTTCGGCACGTTGGGCATCGGGCAGCGCGATCACGACTTGATCGACGGCACAACGGTCAATGAGCATGGGCAAGTCGTGGTAGACACCGATGACGGGAATGCCGGACACATTACCACGCGTACGGTTCTTACCGTTGACGATGACACCGACGGGGTTGTAGCCCAAGGCTTTGTTGCTGGTGATTTTACGGGCAATCTCACGGGCGATTTTGCCATTACCCACAATTAAGAGGTTATCGCGACCAAGCCCGCGAGTTCGCAACCAATAACGCAAACTCTGCTGGATTTCCCGCCCTGCTACGGTCAAGATGATACTAAATATCCAGATGTAGAACAGTAAGGCGCGGGGATAATCCGCCTCAAAAATACTGTTGTTAAAGAGAATGCCCTGTAAACCATAAACCATCAACGAACCGACGGTCAGGACGCCGACCACTTTACGGGCGTGGTCGATACGACTAATGGCGCGGGGTAAATGATACAGGCGCGAGAGGTAGAGGGTCAAAATCACGACGATGACCTGAAGCAGCATCGTCGGAATATACAGGATGAAGCTCAAGGGTTGAGCGGGTTGATTGAGCAAGGGCAACGTCAGACGAGCAACATAGCCTAATGCAAAAGCACTGGCGAGCATGAGCGCGTCAATCATGGGTTGTAATACGGTTAACAGGGTGCGAACACGATTACTGCGTGCAATCGGCGCGATCGTTATGTCCCGGTCGTCGGGTTGCTCTGGCGCAGTTCCGGTAGGAGTTCCCGCCCGCCCTTCAACATCAGACCGATCATCACCATCAGATGTAACGGCAGCGGAGTCGTCCGGCGATAGTGCTTCCGGTAGAAGATCAACATCGCCCGTTGAAACTCGAACTGTGCTTTCTTGCTGCGACGGCTGGAGGCTCGCTTGATGTGCTTCACCATCACCTGCGGATGGTAGAACACTTTCCACCCTGCCTCTTTTATCCTGAACGCCCAATCGAGATCCTCTCCATACATGAAAAACGTTTCGTCCAGCAGGCCAGCATCGCGGATGGCTTCCCGCCGAACCTGCATGTACGCGCCAACCACCGAGTCGACTTCAATCTCAACATCGGGGTCAACGAAGGCCATATTATACCGCCCAAAGTGGGGATTGTGGGGAAACAGTTTTGATAGGCCGGAAAATCGGTAGAATGAGACCATCGGCGTGGGAAAACTACGGCGGCAGGCCACATCCAAAGAACCATCTTCCAACACCAACTTGGGACCGGCTACACCCACATCAGGACGCGAGTCCATGAATTGTACCATTCCGAAAAGTGAGGTTGGAGGCACTTCGGTATCGGGATTGAGGAGCAGCGCGAAACGGGGGGCAGCGGCATCCACATCCCCTTTGGCGTGATAGCCCAGTGCCTTCAAGCCCAAGTTATTCCCGTAAGAAAAACCTCCGTTGGTCGGGCTAGCGATGACGTCAACGGATGGGAATTCGGTGCGTACCATATCGGCGCTACCATCGGTGGAGGCGTTATCCACCAAGACCACTTTGAAGGTGAACTGACCAGTGCTGGCGAGAATGGTTTGCAAGCACCGACGGAGTAAGTCTTTGGTGTTCCAGTTGACGATGACAATTCCAAGATCAAGCATGGTTTATCCCTCTTGGCGGGAATTTTACCACATTCAAGTCAGCAGTTATCAGTAGGCAGTTTACAGTTGCATCCTAATGCGCCAGTTGTGGCGGTTCATCCGCTGAAATTGCAAACGGGAATGCGGGAGGATGGCGCTGAATCGGCACAAAAAGCAACGTGGAAGCACGGGAGCAACCGCTGAGCGCCGCGGTTAGCTCGCTCATGTCTGCCGCGTCTGTGGATTCAGCGGATCGTAGGGAGCTTGGCGCTGAAAATGCAAAAACAAAAGCGATTGAACCGCCAAGACGCCAAGGACGCCAAGAAAATACGGAGAGTTTTAACACAAAGACTCCAAGGCATGGTGACACAGAGATATAAACAGGATAGCAGAATTTGAGGGGAAACGGGTTACATTTTGGTCACTCTTTTTAAGGGAGTTTACCAACTTATTTTCGGCTGTGGATTATTAAATGGGGTGGCAATTGGTTGGAAAAAGGTTTGAGGGTGATGGGAGGGGTTTAGAAAACGGACACGGCATGCCGTGTCCCTACACATGCGACATCATTATGAGTGAGCAGTGGGGAGTGTTTTCAGAGGTATGCCTTTGATGGCGGCGCGGAGGGAGTCGCGGTCATCCCACGGGTATTCGGTTGTACCGAAGCACATGCTTTGTTCATGTCCTTTGCCGCAAGCGATGACAATATCACCGGCTTGTGCCATCTGGCAGGCTTGAAGGAGCGCCTGACCACGATCCGGCACACGGATGAAGGTTTGCCCCTCTACCCCACCCTGACTGATGCAGCCCTGCGCCATCGTTTCAAGAATATCGTTTAGCGATTCGGTGCGGGGGTCTTCGGCGGTGAGGATGGTGAAGTCGGCTAGACGGGCGGAAACTTCAGCCATGAGGCGGCGTTTATCACGATCACGGAGACCAGCGCTGCCAAAGACAGCGATGAGGCGTTTGCCTTCAGTGAGCATCCCACGCGCGGCTTTGAGGGCGTTTTCGAGGGCATTGGGTGTGTGAGCAAAATCGACAATGGCGGTATAGGGCTGGCCTTCGTCAATGCGCTCCATGCGTCCGGGGATGGATTTAACGTTACGAATACCTTGTGGTATCGCATCACGATGTACATAAGCATTGAGATGAAGCGAAGTAATGATCGCCGCAATTATATTTGAAACATTAAAAGCACCCACAAGCGAAGTGGTTATGTCAAAAGAAAAGATAGGAATTTCAGCTAAGACTAGGGGATTTAATTTCGGTTGTAGAGAAGCGAAAACTTTTATATTTGTTTTATCAGGGGCATATTTGATTTCAAGAGGATAAATATCGGTCGATTGGTCAGTCTTACCGTAAGTGACTAATTTGTCTGCTGGAAATGCCTCGAAAAATTCCGCATTGGGATCATCGGCATTAATCACGCTGATTTTCGGTTGATCGGGTTTGCGATAGGACTTGCCCAGCATTTCGAACATACGGCCTTTGGCGGCGCGGTAGGCTTCAAAAGTGCCGTGATAATCAAGATGTTCATGAGTGAGGTTGGTGAGGACAGCAACATCAATATCCACACCGTTGAGCCGTCCCTGCGCCAAGCCGTGACTGGTCATTTCGAGGACGCAGTGGGTCAGACCATTGGCGACCATCTGGGCGAGGAGCGCTTGAATTTGTGGTGCGCTAGGGGTGGTAACATGCAGGCCTGTGTCGACAGTTTTGCCGCCCAGATCAGCCGAAACGGTGCTGATGAGTCCGGCCTTGCCATCGGTGGCGACTTTGAGAATGCTGTGTATCAAAGTGCTGGTGGTGGTTTTACCGTCGGTTCCGGTGACACCAATCAGGATGAGCTTACGCGAGGGGTAATCATGGTAGGCGGCAGCCAGCCATCCGGTGGCTTCCTGCGCGTTGGACACTTGGACATACGGCACAGACAGATCGGTGAGGTCACGCTCTCCGACGATAGCGGCAGCCCCCCGTTTGATGGCATCGGGAATGAAGTTGTGTCCATCAACGGACAGTCCCCGCCGCGCCACGAATATGCCGCCCGCTTGGACGAGGCGATTGTCCTCTTCAACGGGAGCAGTGATGAGCGCATCACCTGATACACGGATGAGATCAGGTAGATTGGTGATCAGGTCGGAAAGGTGTTTCATAAACCCTACCCCACCCCTAGCCCCTCCCCGTAGTAACAGGGAGGGGAATCAAGGCGTGTAATTAAGGGAACAATATTGCAAGTAGCGATTCGTTTTGTATTTCAAACAAATAAAAACCGCAGAAGCACCGAGGCTACGGGGTTATTATACCCTGTGTCCTCTGCGCCTCTGCGGTTCAAAAATCAGAGACAGGCGCTGAACTAGTTCAGACGCGCACCCAGATCATTCAGGCCGCTGCGGACGGAACCGTCCACAACACGGTCGCCTGAGCGAACGATCAAGCCACCGAGAATGTTGGGATCAACCACAAAGCTGATGCTGTCGGCGCTGATCGATGACTTGGCCTTGGCCTGTTCATCGGCGCTGAGGGGCATCGCACTGACAACTTCCACGCTGCCACCGAGCTTGAGCGCGTCCTTGGGGACATCGCTGAAGAAACCATCGATGAGCGACTTGGCCTTCTTGTCATCAAGAGCGGCACCAATCAACTTCTGGGTAGCAGCCAAAGAGATGGCGGCAATTTGACCACGGAGACCGGACAACTGCTGATCGCGTTCGAGAGCAGCGGCGGCACGGGCTTCGTTGCGGATCTTTTCAGCTTCGGCGCGGGCTTCGGCTTCGATCTGCTTGGCAACTTCGTCACCACGGGTACGACCTTCTTCAACAGCCTTACCGATATCTGCACGGGCGCTGGCACGAATGGTTTCGGCCTCAGCCTCGGCGTTACGGCGAGCGGTTGCTGCAATCTGAGCATCTTCCAGACCCTTCTGGATCTTGGCAGAGCGCGAATCCAGCATGTTGCTGATAGGACGCCACAGGAAGAATGTCAGCGCACCGAAGATGATCAAGAAGTTGATGATCTGCGCGATCAAGAAGCCAGCATTGATACCCAGAGGGGTCAAGGGGCTAATTGAAGGTGCGGCAGCTTCGGCAGCGGCGGGAGCAGCCTCACCACTGGTGGCAGCGGCGGTTTCGCCAGCCGGAGCCGGTGTAGCAGTGGCTTCGGCAGCATGAATGACCGCGACGCTGAACAGCATGGAAGCCATCAGCAGTGCAACCATTAGAACTCGTTTTAGAGACATTATTTTACTCATGTATTAGACTCCTCGTCGTGCGACGATTACAGCACGAACAGGATAATGAGCGCAACAACCAATGCATAAATGGCGATAGCTTCAGTGAACACGATACCTAAGATCATGTTCGTCTGGATCGTACCGGCTGCATCCGGGTTACGACCGATACCATTCATAGCACCATTTACCAGCAAGCCGATACCGATGCCGGGGCCGAAAGCACCGACCATCGCCAAACCTGCACCAATTGCCTTAAGACCAACTGAAAGTTCACCAGGACCCATTGTATTTTCCCTCTTCTTGATTGATAGTCGATAATTTAAGCGTGATCGTGTGCTTCTTCGTGATGTTCATCGTCGCCATGATGGCCGGACATGGCCTGCGCCGAGAACACGATTGTCAAAATCGCAAATACGTATGCCTGAATGCTGGCGACGATGAGTTCCAGACCCATGAAGATCACAGGTAGGATCAAACCGACAAGGAAGGACATAACGGCCAGCAAAATACCACCTGCGAACAGGTTACCGAACAAACGGAAGGTCAAGCTGATGATCTTACCGAGTTCAGAAATGATTTCCAGCAAGCCGACGATGAAGTCAATAGCACCCAACGGTTTCTTGCCGAGGTTGCCGAGCGCCATCAAATTGACGAACTTCTGGAAGTAATTCGGACCCTGTGCCGCGACACCCAAAACCTGAATGGCAACAAAGACAATCAAGGCGAGTGCGAGTGGCAGGTTCAGATCGGTTGTTGCACCACGAAGGTAGGGCGTAACGATCTGCAAATAAGGTACAACACCTTGTTCCAAAGCATCAGCAGGCAAACCAACAGCCGCATGGTGCCAAACGGATTCAGCAGCTTCCAAACGAGCAGTGTCAATCTTGACGGTCTGTTCGTCGGCAGTGAGCTTGGTGGCAACAATCGCAGATTCTTCTTCACGCAGGTGCTCAGCAGCGGCCTTCAGATCCGCATTGCTGGGGACGGCAATCTTGCCTTCTTTATATTCTTCGCAAGCATGGTAATCATCTTCAGTGGCGGGATAAGCTGCCTTCAAAGGTGCGTTAACCCACAACTGGTTACCAATCGACGGATGACCGGCGGTGATATTGATACCAATTTCCGGTTCGTTGTGTCCCGCACAGTGCATGATACCGACCGATTCAAAACCGGGGATCAGCTTGCTGAGGTTCGCAACCAGCAAGAAAACGAAGATGCTGGCGGCTAACGGGAACAACCATTTACGGGACAATGAAGTGCTTCCGGCGAAATTCTTGGTCTGTCCGTAGAGGAACTCGCCAAGCATTTCCAGTATACCCTGAAGGCGACCGGGAACTTCTTTCGTCCAGCCCTTGCTGGCGCGCCAACCGAAGAAAGCCAACACCAACAAAACAAGGGTAACGAGCAGCGTATGTACCCATGTATTGGTTACAGGGAACAAGCCAAAGAACGTAAACCATGTGTAGTACGGCTCACCGGGTACGGTAATAACAGGTAGTGAGGGTGCTGAGCCAGCGCCCGGTAACACTACGAAGGTGATAGCACCACACAACCCGACGAACACTAAGATGCCCAGCAGTACTAGACAGCCCCGTTGCGTCTTGCCCATGCATGCCTCCCTTTGTCTCTATCAACGGATAAAGTCATGAACGATTCAACCTCCTCTGGTAGTTGTGTTCGTGCCTTGGTCGTCCGATTTCTGCGGCGGCTGTATAGAAGTGACCAGCCTCAGGACGATTCGCAACACCACAATCAATGTGACCGGCATACTGCATAAAACCAAGCCGATTGTGAACGGGCCGCGAACCGAAAAGCGCGCATCCAGCCACAAACCAGCAATCAATGCCCCAAAAACCACTACTATGATCCAAACGCCCGCTAATCCAGCTATTCCAGCCAAAGTCAGATTACGTAGACGCGCAGGTTTCTTTGGATCAGGCATCGTAAAAGTTCGGGAATATTATCACAAATAAAGCGCCATTGCCAACGGAATTTACCCAAAAACTCTAAATTGCTCATTCTATTCAACATATAGGGACAGTTTTTGCCTGTCCCTACATGATTTGAAACTATTTCTAACGCTTGCTCGTGCTAATTAGGTGAACAACGAGCGCGCGCTCTCCACTGCCCAAGTGAAAACTACCTGTACGGCGACAGTACCGATCAAGACGACGGCGATGGCGGTGATGCCCATTGCCCATGTATAGGTACGCCCCACAGGAATTGGCTTGTCTTCGTCAGCGCTGCGATCAACGTACATGACCTTGATGACGACCAAGTAGTAGTAAAGTGCCACGATTGAATTCAACACACCGACGATCGCCAACCACGTCAGGTTAGATTGCACGGCGGCGCGGAACAGGAAGAACTTACCGATAAAGCCGGCTGCCGGAGGCACACCAGCCAGTGAGAGCAGAGCCAAAGTCATCATGAGCGCCAAGAAGGGACTGCGACGGCTGAGACCAGCCAGATCAGCGATGGTTTCGCTGCCTGTAGCGTTGGTGAACAAGATCACGACGGCGAAGGCCAACAGGTTGCTAAACACGTACATGAACATGTAGAAACCGACTGAAGCTACGGCATCGGCCTGCCCTGCTACGGTGGCTGATTGGATGGCGGCGACACCGACGAGGGTGTATCCGGCCTGTGCGATGCTGGAGTAGGCCAACATACGCTTGATGTTCTTCTGTGAGAGCGCGACAACATTACCGACTGTCATGGAAATGACCGCCGAGGCAACCATCAACTGTACCCAGAAGCCCTGAATTTCAGAACCACCGATCACGATACTTGACGGGAAGACCGCGATCAAGAAGCGTACGAGTAAGGCGAAGCTGGCCGCTTTACTGGCGACGCTCAAGAAGGCGGTTACGGGTGTGGGAGCGCCTTCATAAACATCGGGTGTCCAGAAGTGGAACGGCACCGCGCTAATCTTAAAGCCGAAACCGACTACGATCAGCACCAGCGAGGCCAACACCGGAACCGGATTGTTAGCAAATGCGTCGGTGGTGAGGTGTTGCGCGAGTTGGTAAAGGTTGGTTTGTCCGCTGAAACCGTAGAGCAAGCTGAGACCATAGAGCATGATGGCCGATGCAAATGAGCCAAAGAGGAAATATTTCATTCCGCTTTCCATGCTACGGGCATCACCACGCTTGAAGCCAGCGAGGATGTATAACGGAATGGAGGTGGTTTCCAGTGCGAGGAAGGCCATGATCAGGTCGGCAGAACTGGACATGAGCACCATGCCGAGGGAGGAGACGATCAGAATGATGTAAAACTCACCCTTACGCCCGATTCCCTTCACATCTGCCGAGATCAAACTGGTGATCGCGCCAGCCGCCAAGACCATTACCGTGAAGATCTGTGACAGCGAGTCGTAGCGGATCATGCCACCCCAGTACAAGCCCGACGGAGTCGAGGGTGAACCAGGGTAAAGAATTAAAGGTATCAAGGCCAGCAGTCCCAAGCCTACGGCAGAGACAACGGCGATGTTCTTACGTTGTGCTTCTGACCAGCGCAGGTCGAGCAGCAGCACAATGAAGCTTAGTGCGCCCAACCCGAGTTCGGGCAAAACAACCAGCAGGCTCTGCCCCAAGGTAAATGATGCATTCACAGTTAGTGACCCCCTCCGAGTATAGCCAGTATCGGTTGCAACCCGGCGGTAACCATCGGATAAATGATACTCGGATACAAACCGATGATGAGCAACGGCACACCGAGCAATATCAGAATGATACGGTCAGTGATAGCAATGTCACCGACTTCAGGATATTTAGCAGCGTCAAATTCACCGAAGAAAACTTGTCCGGTTACACGCAGCACGTAAGCGGCAGTGATGACAATCGCCAGCGCCGAGAGGATGACGATAATCGAGTAATAGTTACTGAGGGTGAAGTTACCAATGTGCAAGCTAATGGCCGGTGACGCCTTCCACATACCCTGGAAGATAGCGAATTCGGACACGAAACCGCTGAACAATGGCATACCCATGCTGGTCAAACCGCCGACGATGAAGGCGAAGGCCACCCAAGGCATCTTCTTGGCGAAACCGCTGAGGCTGGGAATATCACGGGTGTGGGCACGGTCGTAAACCATACCGACGCAACCGAAGAAGAGTGCGGTCATCGCGCCGTGGCTAAACATTTGCAGACCAGCACCGGTCATACCGACCACGTTCAGGGTCGCCCAGCCCATCGTCACCAAGCCCATATGGCTGACCGACGAGAAGCCGATGATGTACTTGAAGTCGCGCTGACGGAAGGCGATGAACGCCCCGTAAACCACATTCACCAGCGTTAGGAAGACGATCCACGGTAAGTGAACCTGCGCACCTTCGGGCATCAGTTGGACACCCATACGGAGAGCGGCGTACGCACCGAGCTTCATCAACACACCTGCATGGATCATCGAAACGGCAGTCGGCGCAGCGACGTGTCCATCCGGTGACCAGTTGTGGAAGGGGAAGACACCTGCCAGCACCGCGAAACCGATGAAGATGAAGGGGAACCAGAGTTTGGCGAAGGTCAGGACATCAACACCCGCATAACCGGGGATGTTGTAAGCACCTGCCTCACCCGCCGCCATCAAGTGAGTAATACTAAAGCTGAAGGTGGGCGCATCTTTGGCGATCACACCGGCATCTTTCGCTGCTTGGAAGGCCGCGGCACCGGGACCAGCGAAGAAGTTGCTGGCAGTGAAGACCATCGCGATCACACCGATAAGCGCGATAACCGAGCCGATCAAGATGTAGAGCGTGAGCTTCATGGCTGCATATTCACGCAGCTTGACCCAACCCCATGTGGCGATGAGCAAGTACATGGGGAAGATCGCCAGTTCATAAAAGAAGAACAGGACGAAGGTGTCAATCGCAAGGAAGACCCCGTAAACGCCTGCGACCAAGAGCATGAAGAAGGCGAAGAACTCGCGAGTACGGTCATCAATGCGCCATGAGATCAACACACCGGCGACAGTGACCATACCGGTCAGCAGTACCATCGGCGCGTTCAAACCATCGACGCCCAGATGGTAATTGATACCGAGCGCGGTAATCCACGGAATGTTCTCTTCAAAGGCCAAGCCACGTACAAACATGGCCGTCGCTTTGAACTGACCACCTGCCGCTGCAAGTTTATCGAAGTCAGCCGTCAACGAACTGATCTGACTGTTATAACCGAAGTATACGGCAGCCGACAGAACCAGCACAATACTGGCAGCGGTAATCGCGATACCCCGTATCAGGTCACGTCTTGACGCATCAATCGCCAGCATAATGAGTGCCGCGACAATTGGCGTAAAGACGATCACACTTAAAATCGGAAACTGAAATCCACCCATAATTTCGTCCTTATTACGAAGTCCTGCGGCTTACCCGCCGAGTAGCTTCATCACCGAGCCGTTGATGATCGGCAAAATCCAATTCGGCAGCAACCCGGTAATTAACATCAATACCAACAATGGCGAAATGGCGATTGCTTCACGCAAATCGATTTCCAGATTGTAATCTTTCCAGTGCATGTTGAAGGGTCCATGCAGCACGGCGCGAATACCCTTGAGGATGTAACCACCCGTGAAGAGCAGACCGATCATCGAGACGATGGTCAACCATGTGAACACTGACCATGCGCCACGTACCACCAAGAATTCACTCACGAAACCATTCAAACCGGGCAAACCGAGGCTTGCCATACTGGTGAAGATGAAGATCGCACCGTAGATCGGGGCTTTCACCCAGAAACCACCGTACTGAGTCATATCACGTGTGTGAGTCTTATGGTAGATGGCTCCGGCGAGCAAGAACATCGCTGCCGAGGTCAAACCGTGATTGAACATCTGCATAACCGCGCCGTTGGTGGCGATAATCGCACTTTGCATATTTTCAGTGCTGGCATTCGCCCAATTCTGCCCGTAAGCCAAAGCTGCAACAGCCAAGCCCATCGCCACGAAGCCCATATGGTTGACCGAGCTATAAGCGACCAAACGCTTGATGTCGGTTTGTCCGAAGGCGGCGAAAGCACCCAAGACGATGCTGAGCATGGCGAGGAAGGCAAAGATCCCTGCCCAGTTGGTTTGTATCGCGCCGAGAATATCGATGGGCGCAATCCAGACATCAGGGAAAATCGGGATGACTAAACGCAGGAAGCCATAGGCACCGAGCTTGAGCATGACACCGGCCAAGAGCATTGAACCAGCGGTCGGCGCTTCACTGTGGGCATCTGGCAGCCATGTGTGGAACGGCCACACCGGTACTTTGATGCAGAAGGCCACGAAGAATCCGAGGAAGGCCAAGCCTTTCACCGTCTGGATGGGAATACCGAGGAAACCGGATGCACCGTCACCGATAAACTTCGGCCAAACAGCGGTGATGGTTTGAATATCGAACGAGGGGTTACCAACCGTGTAACCAGCAAGGGCTGGATTGGCCTGTTGTGCGGCCTGTACCAGATTAGCAGGAACCTGTGACATCGACCAACCGATCATCTGCATGGCGAGCAACATACCGAGTGAGCCGCCGATGCTATAGATGAAGAACTTGGTCGAAGCATACTTGCGGTTCGGGCCACCCCATTGGTTGATGATGAAGTAGATCGGAACGATGCTGAGTTCGTAGAACAAGAAGAAAATCATCAAGTCCATAGCGACGAACACACCCAGCAAACCAACTTCAAAGAACAACAGCAGCGCCATATGGACGTTGACACGTTCATCAATTTCAAAGCTGATGAGAACTGCCAACGGCGTCAAGATGCCGGTCAGCAAGATCATCGTCGCGCTGATACCATCAATGCCCAGATGCCACGACGCACCTACCAACGAGAACCACGGGACATTGACGACCATTTGGAATTGATCCGCCCCAGCTTCACGGTTGTAATTGGCGAAGACGGCAATGCACAAGGCACCGACGACAATCGACAGCGCTAAAGCACACCAGCGCACAATCTGCTTGTTGCCGGGCATCAGCAACAGAATGACACCCGCAACGCCCGGTGCAATCAGCAAAAACGTCAGAACATCGATCCCGAAAACTGTCATAATTTCAACCTCAAGGTTGTTTCCGTAGCGACCGCATCACTACTGAGAAAACGCTATACCTATGCTTCGATTAGGGCGCAACGGCTGCCACTGTTGACTGCGACAGAACGCCCGAACCCAGAATGAAAATCACTACGATCAAAATAAGCGCGATGGCGACATACAACATGTACTGTTGGATGCGTCCGGTTTGGATACGGCGGAAGCGCGCACCAAACATGCCGATCAATTCAGGAATACCGTCACCAACACCGTCGATCAACCAAATGTTGAGCAGCTTGATGAAGTCACCAACCCAGATGAACACTTTGGCGATGGTGTGCAGAATGCCATCGATGACACCCTTATCCATAAACTCGCTGACAACCACACGCGAGAACCATTGTGACGGCTTAACGAAGACGCGCACATACAGTTCATCAACATAGTACTTGTTCTTCAGCACTGGATACAGACCACCGAGCATGGCGACCAACGGATCAGGCTCACCAGCCACGAGCGGCTTGCGCCAGTACATCATGTAACCTACACCCAACCCGCCGAGTGCAACCGCAAATGAGAAGAGTACGGGCACAATATTAAACGCTGCGTGCGGCGGCTCTTCAAGCAATGCGCCACCGACAAAGTGGGCAAAAGGATTACCGTTGGGAGAGAAGATCGCACCGAAAAGCGGGAAGTCAGGATGAACACCGACGAAACCCGCGAGAATTGCGAAGACCGAGAGGATGATTAACGGCAGCGTCATGGTCGCACTGACAACACCCTGCCCCAGATTTGCATGTTTGGCCTGCTCGGTACGGGCTTCGCCCCAGAAGGTCAAACCGATTTGACGCATAGTATAGAAAGCGGTTAAGAAGGCGGCTAAGGCCAGCATCACAAAGACCAAGGCGTGTGGGCCGAAACCTTCAGTCAGACCATTCCAAGCATCCGCCAAAATTTCGTCTTTCGACCAGAAACCAGCGGTCAAAAGCGGGAAGCCTGCCAGCGACAAACCACCGATCAAGAAGGTGATGAAAGTGACGGGCATAGTCTTGCGCAGACCGCCCATGTTCATCATATCTTGTGGGTCAAAGTGTGCGGCATGACCATGATCGTCGTGTCCATGTGCATCGTGTGCATCATGACCGTGCGAGTCGTGTCCATGATCATCATGGGCGGCATGGCTATCAACCACTGCCACTGCATGGGCACCACCACCGACAGCGGCAGGAAGCAAATCGAGATTGCTTTCTTCATGGCCGTGTTCGTGAACATGATGATCGCCGTGTTCCATACCATGAATGACGGAACCGGAGGCCATGAACAGGAGCGCCTTAAAGAAGGCATGGGTGATGAGGTGGAAGGCTGCGGCGATATACGCGCCGATGCCTAGGGCCGCCATCATGAAACCCAGTTGTGAAATCGTTGAGTAGGCTAGAACCTTCTTGACATCGTTCTGCGCAACCGCGATGGTCGCGGCGAACAAGGCCGTGAATGAACCAACAACCGTCATCAACAGCAAGGGCGGGGTCAACACACCATGATGTGGGTCGCCACCGGCTGCGAAGATCGGATACATACGGATGATGGCATAGATACCAGCGGAAACCATCGCTGCCGCATGGATCATGGCGCTAACAGGTGTCGGGCCTTCCATCGCGTCCGGAAGCCAGACGTGCAGCGGAAACTGCGCCGACTTACCAACCGTACCGATAATCAAGAAGACGCCGATCAAGCTGGCGGCGCTCATACTGCCGAAGACCAACGCAGGTGTGCTGGCGAGTGTCTTGAGGACTTCTTCGTTATGCAGAATTTCGCGGAAGCTGAGTGTGCCGGTGAGCGAGTAAAGATACACGATACCAAGCAGCATGATTACATCCGCCACACGGGTGGTGGTGAACGCTTTGATGGCCGCTTTGTAGGCGCTTTCTTTCTCGAACCAGAAGCCGATCAGTAAGTAGGAGCACAAGCCCATAACTTCCCAACCGACGAACAGCAACAGCAGATTATCCGCAACCACCAATGTGAGCATGGCACCCGCGAACAGCGAAATCAGCGCGAAGAAGCGTGATTGCCGTGCGTCATTTGCCATGTAACCAATCGAGTAGATGAAGATGCATACGCAAGCCAGCGGCACCATAATCAACATGACGGTGTTCAACGGGTCAACCAAGACACCCATCTTCAGGGCGGTGGTTCCAGTTGCCATCCAGTCAAAGCTGCTGCCAAAGACCTCTTCACCGAAGTGCGCAGTCCCCAGCGCGGGTCCGACGATCGCGAGTGCGATCAACCACGCTGAGATGATGCCACTGAGACCGACGACGATGGTGACAATGCGGCTGGTTCGGCTGGCAACGCCCACATTCAACCCGAAGTAACCGGGATGATTGTGATCGCTGTATTCCGGACTGGTCGCAGGCACGATCTTCGCCCGATTCGTCAGCAGCACAATGACGAAGAATGCCAGCAGCGGTCCCAAGGGCACCAGCCACGGCAGCAAATTCGGGTTGCCTACAAAAACATTTAGATCCATAAGTTCGACCTTCGCTCTCTATCCGCACCCACACAACATACGGGCGGCCTCTCGGCTCGCCCATTCATTCGGATAGGTTCTACATTACCACTTCAACATATCCACGTCTTCGACACTGACCGACCTACGGTTACGGTAGACCGAGATAATGATCGCCAAGCCTACCGAAGCTTCTGCTGCCGCGATAACAAAGACGAAGGCGGCGAATGCCTGCCCTGCCATGTTGCTCGGCTCGATGTAACGCCAGAAAGCAATCAGGTTAATATTGACGGCATTCAGCATCAGTTCGATGCTCATCAGTACGGCCACCGCGTTGCGCCGTGACAGCACACCGTAGGTTCCGATACAGAATAAGCCTGCTGCCACTGCCAGATACATCCACAAAGGTATCATTCGTCATCACTCCATCAATCGAGGGTCTGTCAAAACCAGACCTGATTATTCCCGGTCGTCACGCGCGATCACAATCGCGCCAATCATCGCCGCTGTCAAGAGCAGCGACGCTACTTCGAACGGCAGTACATACTGGTTCTGATCCACCAGCGCTTTACCGAGATCAACAGTGGTGGCAACAGTATCCAAGATGGGCTTGCCCACCTGCGAACCATTGATGCCCCACACGGGTAGGATCACGCCGACCATCAACAGAACAAATAGCGCTACCGCAACCACGCCGCTCAACAACCATTGACGGTTATAGAGTTCGCGCAGACGGGTCATACTGCGGGTGAGCATGACGGCGAACACGATCAAGATCGCAATCGCGCCGATGTACACCAAGACCTGCACGGCTGCCAAGAATGGCGCACTCAGCAGTACAAAGAACCCTGCCGCACCGAACAGGCTCAAAATCAGATACAGGGTGGCATGGATCAAGTTACGAGTCGTCACAACACCGAGCGCACCGCCCAAACTGAAGAGCGCGAAAACGATGAAGGCGACGGATGAAGCATTAAATTCCAGCATAATTTCGTCCTACGTACAGTCAATCAAACGACTAGGCTTTTAAGCGCGTACTTGCTTAATCCCCGACAGCATGTGCGGGCGCATGATCGTCATGCCCACTTTGTACCTGAACAGTTTCATCCGCCAACCGTTCGCTGCGACCGATGTTGCGAATGAAGTTAAATACCACGAGCCCCAAGAGCAGGTTACCGATCAACAGAATGATGGTTTGTGGTAACGCAGCACCCAATGTTCCGTCAACAGGAGTTAAGCCCAATGACTTGATCACCTGCAAGAGGAAAGCGGTCACCAAAACATTCGCTACGGAAATTGGCACCAGCCACTTCCAGTTGAGCGCCATCAGTTGATCAATACGAACGCGGGGAACAGTGCTGCGTAGAATGAGCGCGAACAAGTAAACCACACCCGTCTTAAGCCCCAAGTAAATGAAGCCCAACACTGGCAGTTGTTCGACGCCCGGTCCCCACCAACCACCGAGGAAGACCACCGCAGTCAACAAGCAGGCGGTGAAGGCGTGCATAAACTCGCCAGCCATGAACATGCCCCACTTAAAGCCTGAATACTCGATGTTGTAACCGGCGATGATTTCGGACTCGGCTTCGAGCAGATCGAAAGGCGCACGACCGGTTTCAGCCAGATTGGCGATGAAGAACATGATCGCAGCCACAGGCGCCATGAAGAAGAACCACATGCCGCTTTGTTGGCGCACCAGTTCTTGCATACTCATGGTTCCGGAGATCATGACCGGAATGAGCAGCGCGAGAACCAAAGGCACTTCGTAGCTGAGCAACTGCGCGATGGTACGGAAAGCACCGAGCAGCGCGTACTTATTGTTGCTTGACCATCCGGCGATCATAATCTTGACCGTACCGATGGAAGCAACCGCCACGAAGTAGAGAATGCCGATGCTCAAATCCGCGCCGATGTGCAGGGGTGTAAAGGGAATTACAGCCCAGATCAACACGACCGAAGCAAAAGCAATGATTGGAGCGAGATTGTAAATGAATTTATCAGCACCGGTTGGGGTGATGTCTTCCTTCGTAATCATCTTGACTGCATCGGCGACCGATTGCAGCAGACCGAAGGGACCGACGCGATTCGGACCGATACGATCCTGTACGCGGGCAGCGACCTTACGTTCGATCCAGATCAAGAAAATCACCGTAACCAGCGGCACCGTCGCGATTAACACGACGCCACCCAGGGTAGTCAAGAGGTTCGCCAGATCACGGTTGACACCGCTCTGTACGAGACACGCTACCAGATTATTGATACTGCATACATTTTCCATAAGCCTACACCTTTATTCGGCACACACCGGACTTAGACCCATTCCAGAGCATCTTTGCGCCATGCGTACACCAGTGCATCGAACAGGAAGAACACGAACAAGAGTCCGGCGAAGAAGCCGAAGAAATCCAACTGCTTGTAAGCCAATGCCCACGGGAACAAGAACACGATTTCCACATCGAAGACCATGAAAATCAGCCCGTAGATGTAATACTGAACCTTAAACTGAATCCACGTATCACCTACAG
This sequence comes from Aggregatilineales bacterium, assembly GCA_044227005.1. GTDB lineage: Bacteria > Chloroflexota > Anaerolineae > Aggregatilineales > Phototrophicaceae > CFX2. Next base: position 1,639,669 of record JBGAFZ010000001.1, on the reverse strand, counting down.
TTTCAACACCGCACTCATAAGTGGATTGTTTGATACTGTTGGGCTTATGCGGCGCCAGTACACTTGCCAAAAAGATCGGTAGAAATGGGAAAATCCATGCGATGGAAAAGAAAACACCGATGAACGCCCATTCGTTTAATACTGCCATTGGAGCGTGCTCCTGAGCTATAAAAGTTGTATCTACGTCTACGTAAAAAATGGTTGAAACATGTCAATTGTGACAAACTGCACGAGTATAGCATAGACCCAAATGCAGATGCAATGAATCTAGGCAACTTTGCTGTTAATTTGTGCACCATATTTCACATACGGAAGCCGCCACACATTCTAACACACGCTTTGGGATATAACAAAGCCCCGCAAAGCCCGATTTCCAACCTTAATATGACGATTTACCAACCAAACCCCAAGGCTTGCATTTCATCCGGCTATCCTCTACAAATAACCTACCGACGGATGGCAACCCTGCTATCGTAAATGACCTGTGGTGATGAATGACCGTTGACCTCGTTACACCTACTCCTGCCGAATGGGATGCGTTTATCGCTGCCCACAGCCGCGCGCATGTCTTGCAACAGTGGGCATGGGGTGACCTGAAGGCGGCCTTCGGCTGGCAAGCGGAACGGGTCGCCGTGCGGGGGGATGACGGTCAAGTGGCGGCAGTTGCACAAGTGCTTTTCCGACGCCTGCCCTTCCATCTCGGCACAATGGCCTATGTGGCGATGGGGCCGCTGCTGAGCCAACACGCTTTAACGAACGGTCAAGCGATTGAAGCCCGTTTGTGGAAAGCGATTGATCAGGCATCACGCAAACATCAAGCCGCCTTCCTGAAATGGGAGCCGGGTAACTTCCGCAGTGATGAAACCGCGATTGATCCCACAACCTACCACTTTCGCGCCAGTCCGCAGACGGTACAACCGCCGCGCACAGTAATGATCGACATCCGTGGTGATGAAGAAAGCATCCTCGCGCGAATGAACCAAGGGACACGGCGCAAAATCCGCCAGTCGCTTAAAAACGGCATCACGTACCGCGAAGGCACAAAAGCAGATGTGGCGATCTTCACCGGGATGATGGACACCACCGGCGAGCGCAACGCCTTCGGGGTACATGAGGCGACCTACTACCAGAAAGCCTATGACCTATTCGTGCCGCAGGGTGACGCCGCGCTGATCTTGGCGGAACATGAAGGCGATCCGCTGGCGGGAATAATGGTATTCGCAAAGGGACAAACAGCATGGTATTTGTACGGCGCGTCTTCCAACGTCAAGCGTAATTTGATGGGCGCGTACGGGGTGCAGTGGGCGGCAATCCAATGGGCAAAAGCCAAAAACTGCACCGAATATGATATGTGGGGCATCCCCGACGAGGACGAAGCCACGCTCGAAGCCCAATTCGAGTCGCGTTCGGATGGACTGTGGGGAGTTTATGGCTTCAAACGCGGCTGGGGTGGTCAAGTGGTACGCTCGCTCGGCGCATGGGACAAGGTCTACAATCCGGTGATCTATGCGGCCTATCAGTTGGCACTGCGGGTGAGGAAATGAGCGAGAATAAACCAACCCAAGAGCAACTTGAAGGTATTATTGGCGTATTGGCTCATGCACGTTTGAGGCCGGGAATGTATATAGGTTAATCAGATATTACGGTGGCTCGTAGCTTCTTTTCTGGATTTAGCATGGCATTACATCTGGTTGGAATAATTCTGAGAAGAGATGAAATAGAAATCGAACGAGGTTGGCATGTCGGTTCCGGTGATCTACTTTCAGCCATGAAAAAACAAGGCTTTAGGGATCAACAAATCATCACTGAGGTATTTTCTGTGAAAATTATCGCTTTAATCCGACAATACAATTTATCTACCGAGCCTGTACTACAAGTTCATGCAAAAATTCGAGACACGGCAGAAAAGGGATTAAAAGTTGCAAATCTTGATCCAGAAACACGGAATCGTTATGAATATGAACTTGAAATCATGTCAAGTTTGGAGAAAGATTTGGGTATTCAGTGAAACTCATACTCGCGGATATTAACCCTGCACTTTGTCGCGCTTGGGAAGGAGCATTCAAAAACTTACCGGATGTTGAAATTCATCACGGATACTTTGAGAGCATTTCCGCTTTTGATTGCATGGTGAGTCCCGCAAACTCGTTCGGTTTGATGGATGGCGGGGTGGATGCAGCCATTACGCGCTTCTTTGGTGTCGAACTCATGTACGCGGTTCAAAAACGCATCATAAGTGAATATCTGGGTGAGCAACCTGTCGGTACATCCATGATTATTGAAACAGGCGCTTCTAAACATCCCTTTCTTGCACATACTCCGACCATGCGCGTTCCGTTGCATATTGCACATACTGACCATGTTTATCTTGCAATGTGGGCGATGCTTCGCGCCGTTCATCACCATAATCAACAAGACGAGCGCAAAATCACGATTGTAGTGTGTCCGGGTTTAGGAACGGGTGCGGGGCGTGTTCCATTCCGTGAAGCCGCCCGACAAATGGCGCTGGCGTATCAGAACTATCTCAAGCCACCAACCAGCATCAACTGGGATTTTGCGAGTGAACGCCAACTCAAGGTGCGTTACGGTGGGGATGATGGTTTGCATTTTCCGCCAGAAGAATAGGTTATTTCATTACACTTCGTCCGCGTCCCCGCTTTATTACTTCCCTCACTTGGTTCGCATCGACAAATCAGCATAAGATGAAAGGAACAACTTCTTTTATGTTGGAGGTTTACGATGCGCAAACTAACCTTACTCGCCCTCGTGGTGTTGATGGTACTCATCGCGGTCATGCCGCTGCGTGCTGCTGACCATATCACCTACATCAGCCAACCGAACGAGGTGTATATCTTCCTCAATAACCTCGCATTCTCCCGTGATACTATCACGTTACCGGCAGGGGTGAACGCCAAGGTGACGCTCCCCGCCTCGATCATGGATAACACACTGGTCGTGAGGGAAAACGACAAACGCGTCACTCAGTACCGGCTTCTGCGAACGGATGCAGGATTATCCCTCTCGTGGGAAACGGGCAACGGCGATGACGCACGTAAAATCACGCTGGAGTATCTGTTAAGCGGAATTAGTTGGACGCCGCGCTACGATATGTGGTTGGGTGCGGATACTGCCACAACAGTGGACTACAGCTTCTTCGCTGAAATCCAAAACAGCGCCTTTGATCTCGACGCCGTCACCACCCATTTAATCGCCGGACGAGTGGATACCTCTCAGCAGGTTGATTCGATTTCACAGGTCACAACCAATCAGATGATTGTGGGTTATGACGACGGTCGCACCGGTGGTAATGCTGAAGTCGGTGCCGCCAGCATTCAGTACATCTATGACATTGGTGGCGTCAGCGCCAAGACGGGCGAAACGGTATACCTCAGCCAATTCGAAGGTTCATTGCCCGCCCGCCGCACGTTAATCTGGAACGCCGAAAGCGATCAACAGGCCAGTGTCATCTATAAAGTACGCAACGACTCGAAAGTGCCAATGCCTGAAGGCGTGGTGCGCTCGTATCAAAACGGATACTTCATCGGTAGTGACTTTGTCGAGGTCACCCCGGTCAACAGCGAAGGCAGTATCACCGTTGGGCAGTTACAAGATGTGCGCGTCAAACGCAGCGAGAGCCAAACCGCGCTCAGTGGTGTGTTCTATTCCATACAGCACAAGGTCGAACTCAGCCTGACCAATTTCAGCGCACAAACCATCACCATTGATGTGGTTGACCGCCAAAATGCTTATGCCGAAGACTTGGCTTTCTCATCCGAGCCAAGCCGCGAAACCGGAAACCTGCTACGCTGGGTCGCGACGATCGAGGCCGGACAAACGGTAACCCTGACCTACGAGTATAAGACCCGCTGAAGAAACATCAGATGACCTCCCTCATCTACGAAGGAGGTCATATCAATGCTAGCGGCTAGTGAAACCCACCTGTACACTAAACGGCAATTGTTCATCGCTAAAAGTTTATTGTTCCTATGCTAAACGTCACCATCATTACCGACCGCAACCAATGGAATACAGCGCTGCGTGCCCTACCCTTTGCCCACGTGCTGCAAAGCTGGGAGTGGGGCGAATTCAAACGTGTCACCACCGGATGGCAACCGATGCGTTTGGCATTCCAACGTGGGGGGCAGATCGTCGCGATGGCCTCGGTGGGTGTTCGCAGCGTTGGCCCGTTGAAGGTGATGTATATTTCCAAAGGACCGGCGCTGGATTATAGTGACAGTGCCCTGGTGGCAGAGGTGTTTGACCACCTGCAATCGCTGGCACGTAAACAGGCCGCCATCTGGTTGAAGATTGATCCAGATGTAATCGCCGCGACCGGCATTCCATCCGGTGATGCGGATAATCCCGACGCGCCGGATGCCACCGGACAGGTCATCCTCCAAACCCTCAAGGCACGCGGTTGGCGCTTTTCGGCGGATCAGGTGCAGTTTCGTAATACCATCACGGTGGATTTGTCACCCAGCGAAGACGAGTTATTGGCGGCGATGAGCCAGAACACACGCCGTAAGGTGCGCACTGCCGAGAAAAAAGGCGTCACCGTTCGGGCTGGTACGCTGGCTGACCTGCCTACTTTATACGAGTTGTATCGCATGACTGGCGAGCGTGATCACTTCTTGATCCGTCCACCGGAGTATTACAAACAGGCGTGGCAGGTGTTCATGGAAGCAGGTCTAGCACATCCACTCATCGCGGAGGTGGATGGTAAAGCGATTGCCCACGTCATCCTGTTTCACTTTGGCAAAACTTGCTGGTACATTTACGGCGCATCATCCAACGAAGAACGCGACCGAATGCCCAATTACCTGCTCCAATGGGAAGCGATGCGCTGGTCAAAAGCGCAGGGTTACAGCCGCTATGATATGTGGGGTGCGCCCAATGAATTCATCGAGTCGGACTCGATGTGGGGTGTCTACGAATTCAAGCGGGGCTTTCGCGGCACCGTCACACGCTATATCGGCGCGTTTGACTATGCCCCTTTTGTACCCCTCTATTTTGCATATTCTCAAGCATGGCCGCGTGTTTTGAAGTGGATGCGGCGGTAAAATAGAGTCAGTAATCAGCAGCAGCAAAGGGGCGGTTATGGAACAGCAGCGCAACGCAGCCGAAAAGTTTCTATATCGCCCACCCCAAAAACTGATCCGCCTGTTGGAATGGTTACAAAATGCCACGCTAAGTCAACAACCCGCCCAAATCTTTTATCCCGAAAACTGGCTTGAAACCATCCTGCTCGATGAGATGCAGACGTTATTGAAGCGCTATCCAACCTCGATCCGCCGCTTGGATATTGTCCCGCTAGCACTCGAAGCCAATGAAACCGAGTCAACCGCTGCCATACGACAATTATTCCTCGCGACTATGTTGTGGGGGTATGGGACGGTGGGATACGGGCCGTGGCGCATGGCACACATTACATCCAACATTGAACAATTGGATGCCATTCTGCTGAGTGCCGTACAAAACATCAAACGCGGTGATGTACGCGCGGCCTACTGTGGGTTTCAAGATGCCCATATTCCATTCTTGGGGCCGGCCTACTTCACCAAATTTCTATACTTCGCCGGTCTGGGCTGTGGCATCGACCGTTTCCCGCTCATACTGGATACTCGCATCCTACAATCACTGAGCACCCTTCTAGGTGCGCGCACCTTTTCCGATGGTACCGTCGATGACTATCATGATTACATTGTGACGCTGCACGAATGGGCGGAAATGTTAGACTGCCGCGCTGACAGCATCGAGTATCTACTCTCGCTCACCCCGCAAGAATTCTGGCAAGTGTAGATACCAAATCATCACGCACTTCGCTATTCTTCGTTATACTCTACGGATTGTTGGCGGGGTATCCGCTAAGATTTGAGCATACGATAAAGTAAACGCTTATGAACCGCCGTCGCATCCTGATCGCCTTTGCACTCATCGTCATTATCGCTTTTGGCCTCCCTTTTCTGATCCCACTGCCGGATACAGGCGTCAATCCAAGCTCGTTAGCCATCGACGGTGGACGCTTCATCACGGTTGATGGATTACAAACCTACGTGGTTGAACGCGGCCCTGATGACGGCACAGCAGTCATCTTCATTCACGGGCTATTTGGCTCGACCTACACATGGCGTAATCAACTTGATGTATTGGCGGCAGCAGGCTTCCATGCCATCGCCTTCGACCGTCCGGGTGCGGGATTGACGGATAAACCCGCAGGTATCAATTATGCTCATGACTCACAGGCTACCTTTACCGCAGATTTGATGGATGCATTGAACATCCCCAAAGCGGTCATCGTGGGACACAGCGCAGGCGGGAATGTGCTGGCACATTTTGCCCTGAGTCATGCGGATCGCGTAGAGCGCTTGGTGATCATTGATGGGTCGATTGTCGGGCAAAACGGCCCACCCTCATTTGTCGGTGGGATTGTGGCCTTTCCGCCAATTGCACGTTGGGCACAAATCGGTGTACGCGCCCTATTCAATCAGGATCGTTTAGCAGCATCACTCCGAGGCTTTTATGCGGATCCAAACACCGCCACGCCGGAAACCGTCGCAGGTTATTGGCGCACCTTCCAAACCAACGGGTGGGACATCGGATTGATCGGCCTGACGCGGGACTCAGCCGGTAACAAAGTAGCAGATGAACAGATCAAGACCATCAGCGCATCGACCCTGCTCTTGTGGGGTGAGCGCGACACAGTAACCCCACTCGCCCAAGGTGAGCAACTTCGGGACTTGCTGCCGAATGTAACCTTATCAGTTATCTCCGCCGCCGGACATCAGCCGATGGAAGAAGCATCATCCGTATTTAATGAGCAATTACTCACTTTCTTAGGTCAACCCTGAAAGTGGTTATAATGAGATCAGTATCACTAACTACTTTGAGTAAACACAACCCATGATTCCCTACGATCACGCACTCATCAAAACCAATGGTGTTAATCTGCATGTCGTCCAAGCCGGCCCGGAAGATGGACCGCTGGTGATACTGTTGCACGGTTTTCCAGAATTCTGGTACGGCTGGCGCAAACAAATTGATTATCTCGCCGGACTCGGTTATCGCGTGTGGGCACCTGACCAACGCGGCTACAACATCAGCGAAAAACCGGATGGCATCGCCGCCTATAATTTGAACGAACTGTCAGCCGATGTGTTGGGTCTGATCAACGCATCTGACCACGAAAATGCCATTCTGGTCGGGCATGATTGGGGTGCGGCGGTGGCATGGTGGACGGCCTGCAAATATCCGCAGCGCCTTTCCAAACTCGTCATCCTCAACGTGCCCCATCATGATGTGTTTCGCAAAACGGTTCTCAGTGACCGTGAACAAAGCATGCGCAGTTGGTACATGGGATTCTTTCAAATCCCGTTTATCCCTGAGGCTCTCATGGGGATGATGAGTCAGTCATTGGCAAAGGGCATGCAATCCAGCAGCAAACCGGGTGCTTTCACGGATGAGGATATGAGGGAATACGTCAAAGCATGGAGACAACCGGGCGCACTCAAACATATGATTAATTGGTATCGCTCGATTGTGCAACAGCCGCTCACCTCTGCACCTGAGTCGCGCGTCAAAGTACCGACGCTCATGCTGTGGGGCAAACAGGATGCGTATCTCAAGTGGGAGATGGCACAGGCCAGCATTGACCTGTGTGAGAACGGCAAGTTGATCTACTTTGAAAACGCCACACACTGGATTCAACACGAAGAACCGGATCGTGTGAACGCCTTGATGGCTGAATTCTTTGGCGCAATTGAAAATGACTCAGCAACGTAGGCCAGTCTGATTACGAGCCTTCGACAGTCACCCAATAGGAACCGGTACTTTCACCATCAATACCAAGGAGTCGCACAGACCACTGACCGGTTTGATCGACCGAGCAGCTAAAGTTCACCGAGGTATCTACCGCTGAATTATTGATCATCTGGCAGCGATTACCCGCGCTTCTGCCTGTAGAATCCACAACAACGACGTTCTTGGCAACATGTCGGGCAGCATCAGACACGAACCAGATACCAATACCGACACCGCGCCCCGCCACAACATCGAACACATAAGCATGAGAAAATCCATTTTCCAAGGTGTCGTTGATCTTTTGGCCGAAGGTGATGCTGGAGCTATTCTGTGGGATGACCTGCATGACCGCATTCGGAACGTCCTTCAATGGAACGCCCCCAATCGCAGTGACGGCACGTTTGCCTTGAATAAAATTGGCGATCTGATTGGGGATCGGCGAACCCGAAATACTCAGCAAGAAAAACATCACTGAAATAGCCACCAAAATGCCACCAATCACCACCGCATAAAACCAATTGCTTCGCTTAACCGGCACAGCACTGGCTTTCTTGAGCGGTGACAAATCATTGGCGGATACTGGCGCGACGACTCGGGCTGGCGTAGCTGATTTTGGTACTGCACCTTCCAGTTGGAACAACACACGATTAGCCTTCGAGTGCAGCGGTTCAATCTCTAAAGCACGTTTGAGATACCCTATTGCCTCATCTTTATCACTGGTATTCATCGCCTGCTGCACAAGATTATCTGCCGATTCGGTCTTTTTTACGGCTGGCACTTGTACCAAATTGCCTGCCACATCCGTCCGTATATCCACAATCGTGCGGCTGATGGATTGGTCGGAAACCACACGGGCGAACGCCTCAACAAACATATCGGCACTGGGATAACGATCCGCCGGTTCCTTGGAAAGTCCTTTGATCAACACAGCATCCAAGCCCTTGGGCACGTTAGGGTTAATCATACTGGGAGGCGGTACCGGTTCGGATAAATGCTGGTGCAAAATCGCCAGCGGATTATTACCATTAAAAGGATAGCGCCCAACCGCCAATACATAGGCAATCACCGCCAGCGAATACAAATCCGCACGGTGATCGAGAGTCGACAGTCCCCGCGCCTGTTCCGGTGCAATCGTCATCGGTGTGCCCACCACAAATCCGGTCGCGGTGAGTTTATTGCCATCGTTCAAACGCGCGATGCTAAAATCAGCCAGTGCCGCACCGCCCTTGGCATCCAGAAGAATATTTTCAAGCTTCAAATCGCGGTGAATAACACCTTGCTTATGCGCATAATCCAAAGCACTGGCGACATTCCGCATCAAGCGCACCACTTCCTGCGATCCGATTTCGGTGGGCTTTGCAAAACGCTCAGCTAACGTTCCCCCGGGCATATATTGCATATCGAGGAAGTAACGCCCTTTAATCACGCCATGACTATTGACGGCTACGATGTGGGCGTGCTGCAAACGCTCGGCAATCTTGGCTTCTTGCTTAAATCGCTCGACAACGCCGGATTGTTCCATGATAGTGGAACGCAAAATCTTGAGGGCAACAGTCTGTTTGGTTTCGTCATTCAAAGCTTTATAGACGACAGCCATTCCACCACTGCCGAGCTTATCCTGAACAATATAATTGCCAAAACGGTTGACTGCGGGAGTCGCTTCTGCCATCGCTCGTTGCCTTACATACCCAAACCGATTATTAATTTTAGTATAAGCGCGAAACAGACAAGACATGCGTTGAGCAAACCAGAGGAAATCCTAACAATTAAGAGGTTCAAACTTTCGAGATACCGGCGACTACATGCGTTGATAAGTGACGATGTAGACGCCAGTGCTTTCACCGGAATGCCCAAAGATTTGCAACTTCCAATTGCCAGTCTTATTGATCTTGCAGATATAGGTCACGCTCGACCCATCTGTCAAAATAGATCCGCGCTCGCATTGGGAAGCCGCGTTATAACCGTCCGGATCAAGCATCGCCATATTGGCTGCGACCTTCTTGGCAGTGGGCGAGAAGAATTGGACGGCGACTGCAATCTCTTGTCCCTCAGTCGCGGGTAACAAATACTCATGGGCGAAGCCGGGATCAAGCACATCGTTAACAGGCTTTTCGGCTTGGAGGGTTTCGGTCTTATTCGGACGCACGACAAAACCACCTGCTGCCGCCTCCGCCGAGTAATTCTCGTTAATTGCGGACGTGGGAGGTGCAGGTGCCACCGCGGTACTGACCTGTCCAGCTCCCGTTTGCACACCGAAAACAGGACGCCCGGCCGTATCATTGCCAGATTGTCCACTCAAAAACGCGCGTACTTGTGCTGGAATGGGCGACCCTAAAACCGTCAGCACAAAATAGGTTGATGACAGGCTCATGACCACTGTACCCACAAGACTGACCACTGCCCAACGCCGTTGTATACGCTTGCTGCGCATGTGCTTTGCTGTAAAGGGATCAGGGTCACGTGGCGGCGTATTATCAGGGTCAGGCAGATCATCGACCAGCACCATCAAGGGTGGCATGAGCGCGTCTTGTTGTTCTTTTTTCAGCTCGATATAGCGCTCACGTGCATGGAGATGATTAGGATCAATTTTCAGGGCTTGTTTGAGGCAACCCAATTCTTGGTCAGGGGTTTCGCAGATGGTGGATGCCAGATACCACAACGGTGCGGTTGGCGTTTCTTCCAACAGCATACGCAAAATCTTCCGCGCACGTACCACGTGCCCTTTGGCGATTTCGTTGCGAATAATAGTGAGCGAGTCCGGCATCGCGGAACCTGAAGATGGCATAAGTCCCATAGATATATTCACATAATAACACAGGCGTAGAATAGTGAATGCCCTATCTTCATCTTATATCAAAACTGTTACCTCCACCTGCGTGATTTGTCATCGCTAACAGGTTCAATAACTCACCTATCCTCACCGAGTAAGGTCTCAAACTGCTCCATCACCGCCATCCAATGTTGATGCATGGCTTGTCGCTGGTTCGCATCCTGTAACTTCTCGTGATGAAAGCTCAAGGTACTGCCCCGCTTGGCTGGAAGAACCCGAATTTGGAGCGTCGAGGCAAAATCCCAATCTTTCGGCTGCCATGTCAAGCGGATCAAACTCCCTGCCTCAAAACTCCGAATATCGCCAGTCGTACCTTCTTGTGTCGCGTAGGTATCCCCTTTCTTAAAGTCAACCTTTACGCCTGTCCCTAACCAATACCCCAATCCCGGTTGCGTCGTCAGGACTTCCCATAAACGTCCGGTTCCCACGGCAAAGGTGCGGCGCACACCAATTTCCCAGCCCTGACTTTTGGTTTTGCCAACAAGTGTTACATCACTCACGAGTCTGCTACTCCATCCAATGCGGCAACCGCTTCGATTTCGATCAAAAACTTGGGGTTGGCTAACCCTACCACCATCATCCCGCTTACGGTTGGCGGTGGTGCATTAGGGTCGATTAACGGCATGATAGCAGCATAACCCTCTGCAAACGATTGCCCCTGCACCATATAAATCGTCATCTTAAACACATCTGCCATGGTTGCACCTGCCGCTTCTAAAGCAGCAATCACATTTTTATAGGCTTGTGCGGATTGCGTGGCGATGTCATCCCCCACCACTTCACCTTTAGCATTCACAGCGTTTTGACCGCCTACATAAACCAATTTGGCTGATTTATCCACAACCGCTACCTGTGTGAAAGCTGGATTCTTGTGCAGCGTATCGGGATTCAAACGCGTTATAGGCATGATTCTACTCCTCTTGTTGTTTATCGAGCGCTAATTACAGTATGCACCCTATTTAGGATAAAATCAGTCCTGATAGTGGAGGACTTCAACCATGTATAACCCGACTATGCGGCTCCTAACCATGCTCGAACTGCTGCAATCGCGTGAGGAAGTCAGCGGGCAAGAACTCGCCCAAAAACTAGAAGTAGACGAACGTAGCATTCGGCGCTATATCATGATGCTACGCGATCTAGGCATCCCAATTGAAGGCGAACGTGGACGGCACGGCGGTTACTCCCTACGAGCGGGTTTTCGCTTACCTCCGTTGATGTTCAACAAAGATGAGATTACAGCCGTCATGTTAGGGCTAATGCTGGCTCATGAGAGGAGCATCACATCTTTGCCAGCTATCGAGAGCGCTACTGCCAAGATCGCACGGGTATTGCCCGAAGAACTACAACAATCGGCTGAGGCGCTGCGAGACAGTCTCATATTAGATAACGTCCAAATCGGTGCGTCGGCTGTTTCAAATGAATGGATTACAGCATTCAGCCACGCCATCTACGAAAGAAAATGTCTACAAATTGATTACACGTCGAGCGATGGAACACTAACCAATCGAGTGATCGCACCTTATGGCGTGGTGTTACTCGCACGAACATGGTATGTCGCGGCACATTGCTATCTGCGGAAGGATATGCGGGTTTTCCGACTTGACCGTGTGCATTCGATATCTAGTACACATCAGAGCTTCACCAAGCCTACCCATTTCGACGCGAGAGAATTTGTCCTAGACAGCATAATTAGGGGATCAGGCGACTATGCCTTCGAGGTTCTATTTGACGCACCACTTTCAACGGTTCAAGAAATCGTCCCACAAACGCTGGCGATATTAGAAAGTGTCGGAACCAAAACGTTGATGCGCTGTTATTCGGATGAACCCATTTGGTTGGCTCGTTACTTAGCACAAATCGAACTGTCGTTCACAATACTGCAAACAGATGAACTACGTGAAGCAATTCGAACTTTAGCTCATGACCTTCTTGCTACCATAGAACAGTAGGGAAAGTGGATGTCCTTTCCCTACTGGCCAAATCGTGAAACTACTCCGCAGGCTTGACCGTGAAGGTACTGCCAGCGCTGCGTCCATAAACTTCGGGGAAGTAGAACTCGTATCCGGTAGCAGGGATCACGTTGTAGACTCCTGCCATTCCCGCACGGATGCTGTACTGATACTCATAGGTACCCGCCGGTAGATAGGTCGCGTACAGAGCTACCTTCTGGTCACGGAACTCGATGTTACTAAACCACCACCAACCCCATCCCGTGCTCAGCGGATCATTGCTTTCCAACCCCGGTTGCGTACCGATTTGTTGCTCGGTCTTTAGCTCTGGATTTACACCCTCGGTACCGGCGGGAATCGGGTCTTCAATCACCACATAGTTCAGGTCATTTGGCACGATGATGGTAAGGCGCACCTGTACCAGATCCCCCACCTTAGCTTCGGTGATCGGTGTATTACTACCCGGCAGCGTATAACGCCGTTCGAGGATAATACCCTGATTGAGCGGCTTAACATCCGGCACTGGCAAATACGTCTTGAGGTGTGCGGTGTAATACAGAACGCCCGCGCCAGCAGTACGACCTATCACCAGCTCGTTGGCTTGTTGTGCCAGCATATCCTTTACGTCCACGTGCAGTTGAACTGAGTCACGCACGGTATCCGCTGTGGACTGCCCCTCACTCAAAGTCTTACCATTCAACGATGTTGAATAGCTGTAATTCGGCTTGAGTTCGCCCGTTGTGACCATCCAATCCGTCAACGACATGACCGACCACGCCGTTTCTTGGGTGGTCTCCCATGCGTCCGACTTACGAGCCACCATCAACCAACGGACGACATTCGGGTTGAGATTATTATTCGGGTTCAACTTCACCAGCGCATCCAATACAATCGCCGTCGTGCGGGTATTGGTATTCCAGTTCCAATAATCCTGCTCGGACTCTTCCCAATGTGCGCCCGTCGCGCTCAAGATCGCGGCATTGTTCAGATCAGAGAGCAGAATATCCGTCCGGCGTGTATCTGCCGGATCAATCAGGTTGAAGGTCAGCGCCAGATAGGCTTTGGCATAAGTCGCCAAACGCGCACGGCTTTCGAACAAATTCGCGCTGCGGCTGACATCCGGATCACCGGAACGTGCCAGCGCATACAACGTGAACGCCTGACGATTAAGCTGCCACTGCTGCTTACCCAGATCCGGCACGATGAAAGTGGTACGCAGATAATCCTGAGCGCCTGCGATCACGCTATCGGATACTGGGAAGCCTGAATTCTTAGCTTCAGCCAAGCCAATCAAAGCATAGGCTGTTGTCAGCGGGTTGCTCTCGTCTTGCACGAACCAGCCCCAACCGCCATCAGCCTTCTGTTGTGCGTACAACCGTTGCAAACCAAAACTCACGCCACTTTCGAGGTCAGTCTTCAGCGCCGCATTCGCCACACCGAGGCTATCCAACGCGCGATAGGTCATCACATTCGGCAAGAAGCGGCTCACCGTCTGCTCAATACATTGATACGGGTAATTCTGTAGATACTTCAACCCGTCAATCGTGGTCGCCGCCAATGAAGGATCAATCTTGACCGACAAATCACCTTGGGTAACACCTGCTGGCAAGCTGATGGCTTCCGTCACCGAACCACCATCACGCAGGACACCCGCTGTACCGACCGTTTCAGGTACTTCATACTTATAAACGGGCAACAGCTTTTGCTCACCCTGTCCAAGTGGCGGCTTGCTCGCATCATTGAAATCACCGCCCTTAGCGAAGAACGTCAGATCGATGTTCGCCACATCATTGACGGTCGCGGCCCATTCCACACGCTGCCGCCCACTGCTGGGAATGGTCAATGTCTGGGTAGCACCACTGGTGAAGGTCAGACCCTCGCCCTGTAGCGATACCTCAACCTGCATATCTTTACCCGTATTGTTATTGACCACAGCCGCCAGCGTCACCTGATCACCCACCACAAAGAAGCGCGGGGTCACGGGACGGATCAACAATGGCTTGGTGCTGAGCAGATCAAATGTCTTTTGCCCCACCAACGTCAGGCCATCTGCACCGCTGGTAACTGCTCGGGCATCCAAACGCCATGTCGTCAAGTTATCCGGCAGTTTGACGCTAAACGTCGCCGTACCATCGGCATTGGTCGTCACCGTCGCATTCCAGTAAGCGGTATCGACAAAATCCTGCCGGATGTCAAAGATGCCACCTTCAGCCCCGCCACCACCACCGCCCTTGATGGTATCCAGTACCGTTTGGGTCAATTGATCAACATTGATCGTTAAGGCACTTGAGGTACGTACCGCTAAGCCTTGCTGCCCATAGAAATAACCGAGGATGGGTGAACTATTCGGATCAGCAATGGAGAGCGAAGCCAAATCCGTCAACCCGACACCGACTTCAGCCGCTATCGGTTTGCCAGCGTAATCCGTAGTCTTGACCGTGTAGTTGACAGTATCGCCCGGCCCGGCCTGTTCCTTATCCGGTGTGATACTGATCTGGATTTCTTTCTGCTTGTTATCAACTGCCAACTGTACCAATCCCGCGCGGAACGACGCTACCGGATTATTGGCATCGACACCCTTAACCAGCATCACGCTCACATACACATTGGGCGCGAAGTCTTCGGTAATCGGTATCTTATAAATCAACGAGTTGCTGTTCAGGGTGACGTGTTCAACCTTGAGGACACTGCCGCGTTCCACCGTGACCAATGCTTCTGCTGATCCTTGGAACGGTGACGTAATCAAGATTTCAGCCGTATCACCGACGCTGTAATTTTTCTTATCCGCGATCAAGTCGATCCGGTTGCTGTTTTGTTGCCGCCAGGACACATACTCACCACTCGATACCCATGTGGTCGTCGCCGCAATCACCTCGTTACCTTTGGCATCGCGTGTCTTGATCTTGATCTTGAATACACCCCCGTTTGGCGGCGTGTATTTATAGATGGCTTTACCATCCGCATCAGTGGTTACACTGCCAGTCGTCACCGGAATTTCTTCCACCTGCCACGTCCATGTGGTAAGGCCGTTTTCATCCTTTTCCTGCACGCTTGACCAACGGCGCTCGACAACCTCTACGTCAATCGGTTGGTTGGGAATACCCTTGCTCGCCCAATCCACCGCCACCAGATCAATCGTCGTTTCTTTTCCAGCATCACTGACATATTCTTCAGGCCGCGCACCGATGTAAATCTGTCCTTTATGAACAATAACCTTGGTGCGTCCTGCCACCACCTGCTGGCTTTCATCGGTGATGGTCGCCTCGATGGTGAATTCCTGACTCTGCGTGCTATCTTTCAATGCAGCAGGCACGTCAATCACCAACTGCCCCTTGGCGTCTGTCACACCGCTGCCGCTTGCAATTTGGGCGCTACCGCCACCATACAGTTCGCTGGCACCTTCGTCATAATTGAAGTCGTTGAAGTCGTAGTACCCGTTACCGTCATACGCAAAGAAGTACGGATCGGATACGACCGTGTATTCCACCTTGGCGTTGGATACTGCCCCA
Source organism: Aggregatilineales bacterium (assembly GCA_044227005.1). Lineage (GTDB taxonomy): Bacteria > Chloroflexota > Anaerolineae > Aggregatilineales > Phototrophicaceae > CFX2. The sequence continues at coordinate 1,623,584 of JBGAFZ010000001.1, read as the reverse complement.
CCAAAGAAATACCGACTGTCGATAGTGACCTTGACCGAGTCGCCTTGTACCACCGCATCCGCCGCCGGAGTGACATTCACCTGAAATTCCGGTAGTCGGAATTCTGCCACACCGAACGTTAACGAACCGGATGTGTTGTAACCCGATTCGGATGTGTTCGACGGAGTATCTACTCGAATCTGGTAATAACCCAACGGTGCATCGCTAGCGATATTAAATTGTCCGCTAAAGGTACCGAATGGCGTCACCGCAACCGCTTGATCAAACACAGTCTCGCCGTTCGCATCCGTGATCGTCACCGGAACTTCGGCCAAACCGGACGGTGTGTAGCGCACATCATCGCGCAAGCGCACCACACCACGGAAATACACGGGTTGATCAGGGCGATAAATCGGACGGTCGGTGTAGAGATACGTCCGGTATTGTTCTGGATAGTAATTATAGTTCTGCCCGAACTGGTACGGTTCAATTCCATCCGACCAGCCTGCAAAACCCACGCCGAACTGGTCACCATCTTCTAGCACAGCCAACACCGGTTGATACAGATCACTCACGCGCGGAATGCTCAGGCTGAGCAACCCATCCTTGTCGGTCGTTCCAGTCGTCAGCGATTCAAAGTTTCGCCCATACAACGTCACGTTCGCATTCGCAATCGGTGCGCCACTTTGAGCATCCGTCGCCCACACCAACACCTTATCAATCGAATACTTCATGGTCAGGTTAGCAGTCGCCACCACCATGAAATGTTGGGTTGAGATATAACCCATATCAACTGTTTCCGGCGCCGATGCTTTCAACAGATAAATACCCGGCGTTAGCGTTTTACCACTCGCCAAAGTCACATCAGCAGCAGTTCTTTGCGAGGCAATCCGCACGCCCAGCAAATATTCGGGTGTACCGTCTGTCATGATCGCTTCGGCTACCCATGCCTTACGGTCATCGCGCAGTTGTACCTGCCACCAGAGTGTACTGTTGGCGCATACCGGCCCGCCGACTACCGGCAGTTGATAGTCCTTGTACAATTGGTCAATAACCTCGCCATCCGGCGCACTAGCACGCGCCCGAACCGCTTCCGGCCCGCTGACGACGATGGCGATATCGCCAACCCCCAACTTACTTGTCGGCGCGCCCACACAAGTGGACGCAATACTACCGACCGCACCGCCTAGTTGCAGCAATTCGAACTTGGTCACATTCAAATCGGACGTAGCCGGAAGCTGCCAATCGCGTATTAAATCAGTGGGTTCAGGATTAAAGTCGGTCGCCACACTATAACTATTCTCGGTCAAAGCACTCGCAAATTCGGGCAGTGGAACTTTGAATAACAGCAAGTCCAAACGGCTGATGTTACGATGGGTCAAATACAGTCGGGTTTCATCAGCATATGCACTATAGAAGCCCACTTCGCCCGACGTTTGCAACGAAAAAGTAGGTTCATAAGCCCCGGTCGTGTAATGGATCGTGCGCGGCTCGTTAATCTTGTTGCCGTACACATCTTCCATACCCGCAGCAATCGTCACGGTATAAGCCGTGCTTGGCTCCACCGGAAAACTCACGTTATAACTGTGATCATATTCGCTGTAATAATAATCAGGATCACGCGACGGTTTCGGATCAATCGTGATCTTATCTTTAAGCGTATCGAGGTTCATATTCGAAGCGAAGTACAACGTCAAACTGCCATAGGGATACACTCCCTCTGACCCGTCCGATGGATCAGTGCTGATGATTCCCGGCAGCGGCACAGTCGAGAAGCTCCACGTGCCACTATCACGAATCGCTTCGCCGCCTCGTAAGGCCTGCGATCCTGATCGCAAAACGGCATCATACACGGTATCAATCTTAAACAGTGGATCAGGCTTGAACCGGAAACCAGCACTATCATCCGCCCACTCGATTGTGCCCTTCACAGGTTCCTTGGTCGCTTGATCAGTCACCGAAAAAGCCGCCTCTACAGTAGCGCGGTTCATCGGCTGATTAAAGCGAATTTGAATCGAACCATCCAACGGCATGTCAATACCGGGCGGTGCTGGCAGCACTTCGACAATCGCCGGAGAAACGGTCTTGAAAGCCCAGCTAAAAGCCTTTTCCAATGTCGCGCCATCTTGTGCCGTCAGATCAGGATTAACGGCTACCGTATATTGGGTGCCTCCTGCAAAGGCTGGATCAGGCTTAAAGACATAGATTGATGTGTTAAGCCACTCCCCTTTACCGGCGGCACTGGGCGTAATGGTGATAGGACTCGGCAGCTTGGCCGCTTCTTCAGCAGTCACAAGCGCCACCACCGGACGGTTGAAGATCACAGTAATGGTCGCATCAGTGGCGATTTCGCTGCTAGCATCTTTTGGCAGCACATCCGTTATCGCCAGATAGCCCTGACCATTCAGTGCCAGCGTAAAGTTTTCGGCTAGATTACCGCCAGACTTGGCTTGTAACGCCGTGCTGACCGTGACCGTATAAGCGGTGCTGTGGGCATAATCTGCCGAGGGTGTGAAGGTAAGCGAAGATTGCGACTCATCACACGTCACTTGCCCAGCCACCGCCGGTGTGATGCTAAATACCGCCGTCGCAGTATCGCAGTTAACCGGCTGATTGAATGACACAGTAATCGGGTCTTGCTTGCCCAATTCCTGTCCTACAGCCGGAGACGAGCCTACCACGTGCAACGCCGCAGCGACCTGCTGCTGCGCAAATAATGTTGAGGCGCTCAAACTAACGAGCAATCCTATGGTGATTAAAAGTATGAGTCGGCGCATAATGCCTTCTTCCCCTGCATGAAATAGGTCTAGTTTCATTATATGCCAAAGCACTGAGCAGTGGAACAAGTTTCGTAATTCGCCTACCCTACGTTCAACCGACGCACGAGGCACGATAGGCGCAATCACAAACCCTGTACATACGTGATTGGTAGATTGAAGGCTTCTTTAACCACCTGCCACTGTAAGGCCGCCACTTCCCGCATCAGAAATATCACATACTGTCCCAACGGGGCTTCCTCGCTGGCAGGACTGGTAACAACCGCGATTCCTTCGTTCATGAACAAGCGCCGTGCCCGAAACAGATGATAGCCGTCACTCACCACAATCGCGCTCGTCCATCCGTTGGCTTCCATCAAGACGTGCGTATACATAGCATTTTCCTCAGTGCTGCGGCTTTGATCTTCCTGTATGACCGCTGACGCTGGAATCCCATGTTCTTGCGTCAACAACTCGGCACAGGCATCGGCCTCCGTTCGCGCCCGATTGCCGGGATTGCCGCCTGTACAAATGATGTACGGTGCGTAACCAGCTTTCCACAAATCAGCCGCATGGCTCACCCGCCGGCGCATCGCTAACCCCGGTTTATTATTACGCTGCACCCCCGCGCCCAATGCCACAATCACGTCTGCTTTTTGCACACGGTCAACCCGTCCGTAGGCATCAATCATGATCGCTAGCACGAACATCAACCACATCCACAACACCAGCGCGAGTGATATCACACGCTTAATCCTCACCTTGCCCAAAACACGTCGAATCAACTTCACCCATACACCTCGTTATTTTCTCCCCCATTGCCCGAATGCGACCTATTCTAACTCAAACTTGACAGATAGGATTTTTGTTCTACACTAACCCTATAGCGAATGGATAACAAATGCCTACCCAAACCATAACCACCCCAACACCACCGACGACCACTGAAGCCCCGATAATTGACCTCTACCGCAATCTGTTAGAGGCATGGAATCGTCAGGACGCAGTCGCTTTTGCTGCACAATTCGATGAATCCTGTCACGTCATCGGCTTTGATGGCAGTCAAATGAACGGTCGCGCCGAGGTTGAATCCACCCTCAGCAGTATTTTCGCCCATCACAAAACAGCCACCTATCTCGCCAAAGTGCGTGAAGTCCGCTTCCTCTCGCCTCAATCCGCCATTCTCCGGGCGGTCGTCGGCATGATTCCGCGCGAGTCATCCGACATTAATCCGGCGGTAAATGCTGTTCAGTCATTGGTCGCTACCTGCACAAACAACCAGTGGCATATCGTTCTATTCCAGAATACCCCTGCCCAATTTCACGGTCGGCCCGATCTTGCCGACGCACTAACCGCCGAACTCCGTCAACTCCTCTAACCATTTACAAACCTTATCGACCTTTAAGCAAAACAAAAAGAGCACAGCCTCACGACTCTGCTCTTTCTATTGACTAATCACTCAAAACGATCGACTGATTAATGCCGGATTTCATTGGGCGGCGGTGGTGGGAAGTCCGACAGATCATCATCCACAGTCACTTTACCGACCATCCACCCATCAATCGTGGTCAACTTGACGCGTAAGATCGACACCTGTGTATGCGTGAAGCTCACCGCCGGTTGTGGCTGAATAATCACAGGGTCTTTCAGATGCAAATAACGGATGCTTGGCATAGTACGGTCATCATCATCCGGATCAACCTCGTCAGGTTCGGGTGCTACCGCCACATCAGCTTGCTCAGGTTTAGCCTCAGCATTAACCTCGTCGTCGCCGTACATCTCGTTGAGATCAACATCTTCCGCCAATCCGGTGAAATCAAACACTTCTTCAGTATTCTTGATCTCTTGTTTAGACGGATTCACCAACGATTTTTTGGCCTGTGCGGCAAACATCCCGCTAATCGCCTTAAGGTATTCCTGTTCACTCGTCAAGGTTCCAGTCAGCACCAACCCTTTAACAAACAGGGTAATGCCGAGTTCCATCCCACCTTTGTTGACGAAACCGGATACCAGATCAGCCAGCAAAAAGTCAGGTTCCTGCCAGAAATCAGAATCGCTCGCACTGCTGCCAAACTCATTGAACATATCGCTTTTTGTCCCGCATGTGTGTCTATAAAGGAGAATTAGTATACAACTTACGCGTGTCAATGCATAGATACATAGAAAAGGGCGATCAAGTGACCGCCCTTCTCAAGATCATCTTATGTCAGAAGTTTCTAGCAGCGGCTATAACCGCACACATCGCACTTCTCGCAACCTTCGATACGGATCAAGCTGACCGTACCGCAGTTCGGGCAAATGTCCGCCCGTGTCTTATATCCAGCGGACGTCATATGACCGTTACCGTTGGAATGACCATTGGCTTCGCTATGTAACTCTGCTGGTTGCCAATTCCCGTTGCTGGCCTGTGGCTTCTGTGCCGTTTCACTCACACCATTGCCCATCGGCAGATTCAACTGCTGCGGTGAATTTTGCGTCAGATAATGTTCCACCAATGCACCTGCCACCGCATCCGGCAGCGAGATCACACGCTGCGGCCCCAAGCCTACCGAGCGTGAACCACCGATACCCTGCAACTGCTCAACGATCAACTTGAGCATCTCCATCCGGTTTTGGGGAGCGGTCGTCCGCAGTTGCAGCGACAGCATACGGCCTAAACCTTCAGCGTCAGCTTGTAGATCGCTACCAGCCTTACCGATGGTGATAAATACTTCGAACGGATTCCCCAGATCATCACTATTCATGGTGATGAACGCCGTACCAAACGGTGTCTTACGGCTGACCGTCACACCGGATAAGCGCTTCGGACGGGGATAAACATGGTGCGGTGTCGCCACCTGTTCAACAGGCTTCGGCGCCTCGACCTTCGGGGCTTCTTTTTCAGCGCCCTTGAGCTTGGACATTTCGCTCTCGGCACGTTCGTCACCCTTGAGCATCAGCACCTGTTCGTCGCGGCTGCCATCACGATAAATCGTGCCGCCCTTGCAACCCATATCGTACATATACAGGTATAGATCACTCACCTGCTCGATAGTGTATTCATTCGGCACATTGCAGGTCTTGCTGATGCTGCTATCCACCCAACGTTGAATAGCCGCCTGCACCTTGATGTGTTCTTCAGGTGACAAATCCATCGCCGTTACAAAGTAATCCGGCAGTTGCTTCTCACCGGGATGCGCGTCAAACCATTCCTTCGCCAACGGTACTTGCTCTTCGTGCAATCCGAGGCGACTCTTGCGGTAATAAACCCACGAGAAGAACGGCTCAATACCCGTCGAGGTATTGACCATCGTGCCGGTTGTTCCGGTTGGCGCTTGGGTGGTCAGGGTCACATTACGGATGCCGTGCTTACGCACTTTATCCTGAATATCCTTGGGCATAGATTGCATGTAACCGCTCTTCAAGAATTGGTCGGCCTTGAACTGCGGGAACGCGCCCTTCTCCTGCGCCAATTCAATCGAGGTTTCGTAAATCGACCGCGCGAGGAAGCCGTACAACTTGTCGATGAATGCCACCGACTCCTCACTGCCATACCGGATTTCCAACTTGACCATCAGTTCCGCCAAACCCATGTTGTTCAAACCAACACGGCGCTCGCTCAACTGTTGCTTCTTGTTCTCATCAAAGAAGTACGGTGTGCTGTCGATCACATTATCAAGAAAGCGTGTCGAATAACGCGCTGTCTTATCGAGATCATCCCAGTTCACATCATGCGTTTCTTCGTCGTAGAATTTCGCCAGATTGATCGCGCCGAGGTTACAAACCCCGAATGCCGGCAATCCTTGTTCGCCGCACTGATGAGTCACAAGGCCATTAACAACCATCGAATGCGTAATCATTTCAGTGAGATCAAAGACTTCTTCAATACCGTCAGAGGTAATTTCCTCAACCGTCGCCACAAAATATTCATCGCGCGGCCCAACTTGATAGTCTGCCATTCGGTCTATTAGCGTTTGATTCTTACGTTGCGTCAGGAAACCGATTTCTTGCCCGAATGTAACGATATTCTTTCGAGAAATAGCCAGTTCGTGTTGAGCGCGGGTCAGATACTCTTTAAGACCGCCTTTACCATCGGGCATCATTCGCATTTGTTCTGGGCGACGATTACGGTAGATTTTACTTGCAATCCCCCAGTTGCTTAAGAGCTGTTGTACTTCTTCAATCAATTGAATGTGACTGGATGAAAGACGTATTGTTACAGCTTTTGCAGCAGTTTGCTGAACACCACCATCGGCAGTGAATAGTGCCTGCAAAAACCCTTTTTGCATCTCTTCTGTACCACTAAAAACAACTTCAGGCACACGATGCTTGACATCAAGTAAGCCATATTGTTCAGCTAATGCCATAAGTCGAGCCGAACTCACGCGCGCCTCATCACGATTCTTGACTGCTGTCGCGCCCACCTTGTAGGTACGATTTTTCTGTGTCATGGGTTCTACAAGCGTATTGACATGTTCTGCAAACATCGGCGCGAGTTCTTGTTTTTCTTCGCCAAAGAACGAAAGAACAGCTTCTTTTCCGTTGAAGGTTCCATCACCCACCAGCCAACCCAGTACTCGCCCCAATTCCAACGAACCTTCTGAGCCAAATCCGCCCTTACGATTCAAGATGTGAATCTTATCACCCGTCTTGAGTTGGTTCATTTGCACCCAACCGCTCGGAGTCATAAATCGATGATCAGCGGTTGCGCGAACGAAATAACCTTCTTCAGTTTGAAGACGGAAAACAGGCTTGACACCCGTTCTGAACACACGGGTTGAGGGTGTGGTAGCGTTCGCCAAACCAAAACGCCCGTCTATAGTGACTTCAATTTCAGTTTCTTGGTCAAACAGTTCACGCGCTTTTACCAACCCCTGATTAGTATGGATACGGGTATCGCCCGTCACGCATGGATTAGTACAAATAATCGGTGCGAAATAATGACTGTTCGACATCTTGTTATAGCGTTCGTTGAAGAACACACCCGGCTCAGCACTCGCCCATGCGCTCTCAATGATCGCGTTCCAAATTTCGCGGGCTTTCACAGTGCGATATTTAATCACCGCATGTCCGTCAGCCGCCCATTTGTCGATGTCACCATCCCACAGTTCGTCATATTGAGGATCACTGCTATCGGGGAATTTTAGATCCCAATCTGCATCGGCCTTAACCGCTTCCATCAGCTTATCGCTCACACCTACGCTGATGTTAGCATTCGTCACCTGTCCGGCCTTGCGCTTGCTGTTGATGAAATCGAACACATCGGGATGCCAATCGTTGAGGATCAACATCAAAGCACCGCGACGGCTGCCACCCTGCTCAATCAAGCCGGTCACGAAACTGTACAACGCGCCCCATGACACCGAACCACTCGAACGCCCATTCACGCCCTTCACGTACCAATGACGGGGACGCAGCGATGAAATATTAATACCCACACCACCACCGCGCGACATAATTTCGGTCATTTGTCGCAGGGTTTCAATGATCCCACCACGAGAATCTTTTGGCGAAGGAATAACATAGCAGTTATAAAAAGTGAGTGCTTGGTCAGTGCCTGCTGCCGTCAAAATACGACCAGCCGGAACAAACTTCCAATCATCCAACATCCAACGGAAGCGCTCTGTCCACTGTTTGCGCAGCTTCGCATTCTTCTCAACCGCCGCGATACCTGCCGCCACCCGATCCATCATCTGACCCGGATCAGTTTCTAGTGGTTTATCTACCTGTTCGATGTCGCGCTCGGTTGTATCACCATCGAGCAGTTGAACCGTCACTTTCGGCAGCTTGATGGCAGTAACAGTACCGATTTCACGCTGTCCTGTCTTTGAATCGACCACCACAATCACGGTATCGCCCACTGCTAATGTGGCGCGTGTCATGTCCTTCTGGGCATAACGGTCGAGGAAAATCTTGTAACCAAGCTCATGTAAAGCGTTCCGCGCCGCTGCTTTGGTTTGAACCATCCTCATCACATCCTTTCTCACATTAAGAAAAGTTAATTAACATCGTAACGTAGACTAGAGACAGATAACCCCCATCAGGGGAGCCGCATGGGGGTTTCAAAGTGGGGTCAATTTTCATGCCTTATTGCTACATATGTTCTCTAATTTATCATGTTTGAAGCGCTCTTGTCCATAACATTCGTGGGCGATTTGGTTAGAAAATAGTTTGTATGCCACAACCAATTTCCCACTTAATTCCCGCAATTCCCGCATTATTGTTTGAGAATTGTTACGAGGTTACCGAATTAACTTTAAACCAATCTTAAACTCACGAACCCCCACCAGCGCAGCTCCAAAATCATGTTATGCTAATCCAACTACGCCTGCTTCATAGCGGACGCGTTTGCATCAGCTTTCATTACCAGTAGCGCCCAACCTTGTATATCACACGCCGCTTTCTGCGCAAACCCCACGTCTCCAAACCTTATGAATTTACCATCCTGATCGCCATTTATCTCACCTACCGCCCCAAACAAAAATCCCCTGTTTTCGCAGGGGATCTTGATGATTTACAGTCAATAAACTAGATATTACTTCCGCTTGCGCAAGAACGTCGGAATATCAATATCATCCTCGTCATAGACCCGCGCGGGAACATCCTGCATCGGCGGTTGTGCCGGACGCGGTTGTGGTGGTGCATATGGTTGTTCAGGCGGCAGATTAGTCGGCTGTTGTGCCGGACGGGGCATCTGCTGCTGTTGCGGTTGTTGCACCGGACGCGCCACAGGTTGACGCGGTTGCAATTGCGCTTCCATCTTACGCTGCGCGCGGCTCTGTTCGAAGCCTGTCGCGATAACCGTAATCCGCAACTCGTCGCCCATGTTCTCGTCGATCTGCGCGCCGAAAATGAGGTTGACCTCTGGGTGTGCGCTTTCCTTGATGATCGCCGCCGCTTCGTTCACTTCGAACAGACTCAGGTTCGGGCCGCCCGTGATGTTGAACAAAATACCGCGTGCACCGTCAATCGTCACATCCAACAAACCACTGCTGATCGCTGACTCCGCCGCCTTACGTGCGCGATCATCACCGTTTGCCTTACCCACCGCCATCAACGCCGCGCCACCTTCGCTCATAATCGTGCGAACGTCAGCGAAGTCGAGGTTAATCAGCGCGGGAACCGTAATCAGTTCCGAGATACCTTGGATACCTTGGCGCAGCACATCATCCGCCAACGAGAAAGCTTGTTGTAGGCTGGCGCGCTTGTCCGCAATTTGCAGCAACCGATCATTCGGGATAACAATCAACGTATCCACTTGGCTCTTGAGGGCTTCAATACCACTTTCAGCCGATTGTTGACGACGTGTACCTTCAAAGCTGAAAGGACGTGTCACCACACCAATCGTCAGAGCGCCCAATTCTTTCGCAATCTGTGCCACCACTGGCGACGCACCCGTACCCGTACCACCGCCCATACCACACGCGATGAACACCATGTCCGCGCCGCGAATGACTTCGTACAGTTCGTCCGAGCTTTCTTCAGCCGCCTTGCGACCAATCTCAGGATTACCGCCTGCACCCAACCCGCGCGTCAGCTTGTCGCCAATTCGCACACGTGTCTTGGCCTTCGCCAACATCAATGCCTGATTATCAGTATTGATGGAGATGAATTCTACGCCACCAAGACCCTCATTAATCATGCGGTTGACAGCGTTTCCGCCGCCACCCCCCACACCAATTACCTTAATTTGCGCGAAATTCTCGCCGGGTGTCAACATATCCATGTGGTGCAAGCCTCCTCAAAAGGCAATTCTTTAAATCGCGTAATATCAATTATTGTACTGAGAACCACGAACTTGGCAAATCCTCTAGGTAACAAGTCCTAGTTTTAACCCTAAATTATGCGTCACCATCCGGTAACAAGCGCTTGAATACACCACCAAACGCCTTCAATAACCCGCCTCCGGGCAGCGGTTTACTTCCAGCAGCAATCTCACGCGGTGCCGCCGAGTCCATGCTCAGCCCCATCCGCAGCAATCCAACACTGGTGCTGTATGCCGGATCACGCAGCGCATCCGCCATACCAGTCAGGCGTTCCGGCTTGGCAATGCGTACCGGGAAACCCATCTCCCGCGCCGCCACATCCTTCAATCCCTGCAACTGAGCGCACCCGCCCGTAATTACCGCCCCCGCTCGCAACATGCCATCATATCCCGAGCGCTTGATTTCTTTCTTCACCAGCGTAAATAATTCCGAAACACGCGCCTCGATAATCTCTGCCACCGCACTGCGATCAACCTGTATCGGCATACCTTCACCGAATGGTTCAATCAAGAAAGTTTCCAGCGGATCAACCGCTTTCAACAGAGCGTGACCATGATGCACCTTAACCGCTTCCGCCACATCAAACGACACGTTCAAACCGTAGGTCAGATCATTGGTGATCAAATCACCGCCTACCGGAATAACCGCCGTGTGCCAGACTGTTCCCTCGATAAAGATCGCCAGATCGGTTGTGCCGCCACCAATGTCGATGACAACTACCCCCATCTCGCGTTCTTCAGGGGTGAGAACCGCCTCACCGGAAGCCAATGGATTCAGGATAAAACGGTCGACCGATACACCGGCTTGTTGTACCGACTGCTCCAGATTCGCCACGCTGGTTGACGATGCCGTAATAATATGCGCCTCAACTTCCAATCGGAAGCCGTGCATACCAATCGGGCTGCGCACCCGCTCCTGACCATCCAGCGCATAACTTCGGGGAACCACATGCAGCACTTCACGGTTATGCGGAATAGCAATCGCCCGCGCCGATTCCATCGCTTTGTCAATATCATCAATATTCACACCGCGCTGCCCGGCGATTCCCACCGCACCGCGACTGTTCATAGATGCGATATGACTGCCAGCCACGCTCACGAACGCCCGCGCAATATCAAAACCGCTGCTCTTTTCGGCCTTATGCACAGCCGCCGAGATTGCAGCCGTCAGCGAACCCATATCATTGACGATACCCTTTTTCATGCCAGCGCTGGGTTCGATCCCGACGCCCACCACAAAAATATCGTCTGTACGGACTTCCGCCACAATCGCGCATATCTTACGCGTTCCAACATCCAGTGCTACCGCTAAGTCACGCATAGGTTAAACTTACTGCCCCCGCAATGCCGAGTAAAACGGTGCATCGGGATTAACCACATTAATCTCACTCACCTGTATGCCCCGACCAATCAGATTACTAACCATAGCATTATAGATGCCAATTTTCTCTGGCATATCCGTACCAACACCAAACCACGCTAACCAACCACGCTCATCTTGATACCCCAACCCTTTAGTCGGGTTATAACGAACAGTAGTCATATTGGGATTAAGCGCCTTCAATTGTAACGCACCACTAATAATATCCACGCCCAACTGAACATTTTGTCCCAACGGGCCGTCCTGCACGTCAGAAAGCACCTTCAGTAAATCAGACCGATCTTCCCGTTGGCTCATCACCCGTCCCTGAATATCAACCCACGTGGGTAAACCGGATTGCACCCAGACAACAGCAGGTTCTCGCTCTTTAACGGTGATCTGTACCATCTGTGGAGGCCACCCCACCTGCACATCCGCGTCCGCAATCGTCGGTGAACGCAGGATATTCCGCCGTACTTCAGCCGGATCAACCCAGAAGATATGCATATTTGCGATGTTTGTCAGCGCGAAAACTTCTTCCTTACTCATATACTTCAGTCCACCAACAGCAATACTGTGGACGTAGAAGAAGTCGGCTGTGAAGAACAAAACCAGCAAGATCGACAACGAAATGACGATGAACGCGCTGAACATACGCCAGCTCGTAAATCCAAGCCGCCGCGCCCCATGTTGAACCACCGGACGCTCAATAGGGAGAGTCGCGCCAACTGGCCCGCGCAAAATGCCCGGTTCACGGGTGGAAGTGCGTCGCCGATCCCGCAAGCGCGATGTCATATTCTTGCCTTGGGTAATTTTTCTGTAACCAACATTATCCCACAATTCATTCCAGAATCACAATCGTATTTCTGTTTTCTCATGCGATGAATCATTACAATTCAATCGTTAGCTTCTTTGTACAGCAAATTGTATTTTCCACAAGGGGTATCGGAGATTCTCAAACCCAATCACCACTCGCCCACCAACTCGACTTCCATTTCAAGATCAATTCGGCTGTGTTTACGAACCGTCTCCTGCACATACCGGATCAACGCATAATAATCCGTCGCGGTTGCCGTTCCCGTATTGATGAAAAAGTTACCATGAATCGGTGACACCTGCGCCCCACCGATGCTGTACCCTTTCAGTCCTGCCGCTTCAACCAATCGTCCGGCATGATCGCCAGCCGGATTCTTAAAGATACTCCCCAAACTCGCACCGGGTGGTTGTGTCCCTTTGCGATAAGCCACATTATGATCAATCCGCTCCTGAATAGCTGCCGGATCATCAGGCTGTAACGCAAACTGTGCCAGCAAAACCAGAAAACGCCGATCGACTCGCGCCTTAAGGACCGATGTGCGGTAACCATACGTTAAATCGCCTAACTCCATGATGTGAATACCATGCTCGGCCTCTAAGAGCACCGCTTCCTTGAGGTTAGCGCGGATATCACCACCATGTGCACCAGCATTATTGACCACCGCCCCGCCGACCGTCCCCGGTATGCTCGCCGCCCACTCCAACCCCGCCAGCCCGTGCGCTTGGCATTTACGTGCCAGCACTGTAAGCCCCATACCGCCAGTTGCCGCGACATTACGCCCACCGTGCCAATCACCAAACACCACTTCGCTCACATCATTGATGACCACCAACCCCCGCACACCTTTATCAGAGACCAGCACGTTAGCGCCACCCCCCAATATGCGAACAGGAACGCCTTGAGTCCACGCCGCCATCACAACCGTCGCTAACTCGTCCGTGGATTCTTTCGCCACGTACAAGAAATCAGCCGGCCCGCCCAGTCGCGCCGCCGTATAACGCGCCAGCGGCTTTTTACGCTGCAAGCGCTTGGCATAAGGTTCGGGAAGTTTAATCACCACCACATCCTAAAGTTGATCTTGTAGCAGTTTAAGATACTGCACCCCAATATCCGGCGCGTCGCCCGCGCTCATAATGATAACCACCGCTGGAGATTGTACCCCTTGCTGCAACCTCAGCACCGCATCTGCAAAAGTCGGCGTATGCCGCACATCCGCGTGTTGCATCGCCGCCGCCACCGCAGCACTATTCACCCCATCAATCGGATTCTCACGTGCCGCATAAATATCGGTAATAAGCACATGATCAGCCTCACCAAATGCCGTCACAAACTGATCAAACAGCGCCTGCGTCCTACTGTAAGTATGTGGCTGCCACACCGCCCACACCGACCGCTCTGGATAACGTTGTCGTGCCGCTTCAATCACTGCCTTAATTGACATCGGATTATGCGCGTAATCGTCCACAATTGCGATGCCCTTCACATCCGCTCTGAGTTCAAACCGCCGCGCCGTCGGCTTAAATGATCGTATCGCCTCAGCCATCGCGTCCGCACGCAGATGCAACGCCGCTTCACACGCGATCATCGCCGCCATCGTATTTTGTATATTGTGGCTCCCCGGCAGCGGTATCATAACATCGGTGAGAATATCATCCGGCTCATTGAATTCAAACCGAGTCTCTTCCCCCACCACTTGTACGAAATCCGCCCAATACGACCAGAAATACGTCCGACGACGCCGCGCCAGCAGATACAAATCATACGGCCCCGGCTTGTTGATACCGTAGGTACGCGTTTTCAAATTACTGCCGAGTCGCTCATCCGCCAGCTTCACCGCCAACGGATCATCAGCACACGCCACCAATAAACCTTCAGACGGCAGCAATCTCGCAAACTTCCGGAACGACTCCACCATATCCTCTGAGGTCTTGAAAAAGTCCGGATGATCCCACTCAATGTTGGTGATCACCGCAATATCCGGCTTCAACCCCAGAAACATATTATCGTATTCATCCGCCTCGACCACGAAACACTTGCCGCTGCCCACACCAGCATTCGTGCCCGTGTTCCCCATGATCCCGCCGACGATATAACTCGGATCATGTCCGCACTCACGCAAAATATGCACAATCATAGACGTGGTGGTCGTCTTGCCCTTTGTCCCCGCCACCGCGATCACGGTCTTACCTTCCATCAAGTCAGCCATGATATCCTGCCGCTTATACACAGGAATACCTGCCGCCCGCGCCGCCGCTACTTCGACATGATCTTCTTTGACCGCCGACGTAATAATCAGCGCATCCGCCCCCACAATCTGTGCCGCGTCATGCCCGTGATAAATCGTCGCGCCGTCCCGTGCCAACGCGTCCGTCAGGCTGTTCAGGCTGCGATCCGAACCGGATACCGTGTAGCCTTGCCCCAACAGAACCCGCGCGATAGCCGACAACCCCGACCCGCCGATCCCAACCAAATAGAGATGTTGCCCCGATTGTAGTTTCACAGCGCACCTCAGTAATTTACCGTAATATTATCAATGTTTAATGGGTCTTACCATGCAGAAAATGCTACATCACGAACAACACAACGAGGAACATCGCGACCACGATTACCGTCAAGACTTGGCTGCCGCCACCTGTCGCGTTACCGAGTAACACCAGAGGAATCGCATTTAACGCCTGTGCGCTGATCGAATTCGCAGCCGGAGCGGTGATCAACGGCGCGAACGGATAATCATTAATATCGAGGAAGTACCACAACGCGCCCCAGATCAAATACCCGTTCAGCGCACCCAACAACCCGCCTAAAATCGCATCTTGAAACCGGTTGCCGCGCGGCCCCTGTGCCCCCGAACCCTGCTCGTACTGACCGCCGAAGCTCCGCGTCTGATAAGCGAAGTACACCACCACACAGAACAACCCCGCCTGTACGAAAAACGCTTGGTCGCGTGGAATCGACGCCAGAAAGATACCGCGCAGCAGCACATCGAACTGAAACAACGCGAACGTCGCCAGCACGACACCACCAAACGACACAATCTCCTTGCGTAACCCGCGTATCACGCCGATCACGCCGAAGAACAGCGCCGACACCCAGAGCATACTGTATAGCGATACCACGTCGCAGCAACCTAACCTATCATTAAGGGCATCTGCCCATCTAAATACGGTTCTCGTTTAACCTCTGCTCCATATTTTGCTCCCTCTTTCTCCATGTAATGGGGAGAGAGGGCTGGGGAGTGAGGGGAGTAGAAACACGGCATGCCGTGTCCGTCTCATATCAATATCAACACGATTACAAACAGCACGATCACCACCAGCGACAACAAACTCCCATCGCCGCCCGGCCCACCCGCCAGCACATACAACGGCAGCGCACTGATCGTCCCCGCGCTCGGTGAACCCGCCAGCGGTGCATCAATGAACGGCCGCAATGGATAATCGTTGATGTGCATAAAATACCAGATAGACCCGAAAATCATATACCCGTTCAAGAATCCCACCAGCGCGCCCAAAGTCGTCGATTGCAGGTTATCCCGCCCGCCGTCGTTCACATTCAAACGCTTCCCGATCGCCCGTGTCTGATACGCGAAAAAAGTGATCCCCGCGAAGATCAACGTCTGCACCACAAACTTCTGGATACCCGGCACATTCGCGAGGAAAATCCCCCGCAGCGCATTGTCAAACTGAAACAACGCGAACAGCGCCAGAATGATACCCGCCGTCGAGATCAACTCCTTCGGCAAACCACGCATATACCCGATCATGCCAAAGATCAGCGCGAATCCCCACAACAACGTTGAGAGTTGTATCATCCCTTTGCTCCCGCCAGTTCTGCCAATGCCTGTGCCGCACAATCCGCCCCATCAGGACGCGCCAGAGTCCGCGCCGCCTGCCGCATCTGCCCTAACCGCGCTTCATCATGCAGCAACGCCTCGATCGTCGGCAGCAACTGTTCAACCATAACTTTCTCATCCATATCAATCGCAGCGCCCCGCCCTGCCAGATACTCCGCGTTCACCTTCTGATAACGCCACGCATACGCCAGCGGGATCAAAATCGACGGCAGCCCGAACAACGGGAACTCACCCAACACGCTCGCACCTGACCGGCACACCACCAGATCAGCCGCCGCCATCGCCAAACCCATCTCATGATGCAAATACGGATAAACATGATAATGGGTTGTATCCGCCATCTGTTTATAGCGCGCTTCGATGTCCGCCCAATCCAGCGTTCCCGTAACATGGATGACCTGCACGCCATCGTTCAGCAGTTGCGGCAGCACATCCAGCAGCGCATTATTGATCGCCCGTGATCCACGGCTTCCCCCGAACACCAGCAGCGTCTTCCGGCTCGCATCCAACCCGAACTGTCTGATGCCTGCCTCGCGCGTCGCCTCGAGCATCGCCTGTCGCAGCGGATACCCCGTCACCACCGTTTCGTTTGACGGAAAATACGGCTTCGACTCGCCCACCGTCAGCGCCACCCGCTTCACCAACCGCCGCAGCACTTGGATCGTCAGCCCCGGCTCAATGTCCGGCAGGAAAATCATACTCGGCACACGCCACACCCACGCCGCCAGCGCCACCGGCAAACCGACCCAACCGCCCGTCAGTAGCAGCGCATCCGGTTGACGGCGCTTCACCAACCACAACGCTTGCACCGTCCCGATGATCAATTGAATCACGCTCATGATCATCTTGAAGATATTCACGCCATGAATCGGCCCCGCCCTCACCTCATCATACGTGGCAAACTGCACCTGCGTTTCCTTAAGAAGTGGACGCTCGAAACCGCCCACGCTCCCCACGAACGACAGGCTCACCTGCGGATACAAACGCCGCAGCCCCTCGGCAATCGCAATCGCAGGGTATACATGACCGCCGGTTCCCCCAGCCGCCACCATAATACGCATCTTTTGATCTTGTTTCATGTCTCTCGATGAAGTCGCCATCCTAGAGGCCATTGTAACAGGATAGCTACATTATGGAAAATAGGAATGACCGCACACACAAATCAACTTTAATTGACAATTACATTTTTAGGAGCAGGGATGCAGTAGGTCTGAACTTTGCCCCCTATGTACGGAGCAGCGTAATTACTCGATAAAAATAGTGTATTCACAAACTGAATATATAGACGAATAAAAGCTTCTTCTTCTTTAAGTGATGCGGGGGGTCTAAAATGCCAATCTTTTCGATTCCAAACATAATTGTAAAACTCTTTCAATGGTTCTTGTAGCATAATAAAACTTGTGCGTCCCTCAACTAAACCATTGATGTAAAGTTGAACCACGCCATTCTGAAACCCAACAACTAAATTATTATCCGGATTATCTCGTAGCCAAAAATCTTCGGTTACTTGAAATTTATCTCGCACCTCAAAATAACCACCATCTAGTTCAGAGGGTAATAAATTGGTTAAATGCCATAATTCAGGATGGCTTTTGCCATCAACTTCCACATAACCAGCTATATGAACGTGCAATTCCATTCGTTTTTGATCTTTGTGCATTTCGTTTTGGAGTGCATCACGAAGCTTGTAAGAGAATCTTTCTAGTGTAATGCTAGTATCTGACAAACTCTTCAGAATAAAGTCTTGCATCCAATTATCCATCAACTTTCCTTGTACAGCATACACACCCGTATAACTTAAGGCTGCATTCAAGCGAGATATTGGAAATACTTTTTTACCCGTACGCTCTAGTTTTTTTGCGGTGGTTATATTTGAATCACTCGCTTGGATTATTCCATATTTACTGATCTGGGTAATTATGATTGTCACCAACATATTCCTTAGAATGAATTGACTGCTGTGTCCCGACGAATATCGCACTTAGACATTGGAAACGAATTTATCGTCATCAACTTTATACCATTGTTAATTAACTCTATATCGTAGGGTCGAGGCGTGCCTCGACCGCTCTCCTCACCAACAAATCCCGTCCCTACTCGTGCACACATCTCCGACTGAAGTGCCTTTAGTGCACTTGTCTGACGTTCAGCATTGTGGCTTTAGCCCAATGCGGCATAACCCGCCCTCATCCCTATTTTCCATAACTCCCTTGCGTCTCTGCGCCTTTGCGTCCTTGCGTTTTAATTCCCTCATCCCCCTCATCCACAACCGCTCGCGTCTCTGCCCTTCTCACGCTTGGGGTTTACCCCCACCCCAAACACGATCAACAGCTGCCGCCCCTTACATTAGCCCGACGAATGTTCATGACGGCTCAATCGAAACTCCAGATGCCGCCGCACACTCGGCCACTCGTTGGCAAGGATGCTGTAGAGCACACTATCGCGCACCGTCCCATCACGGCGGGCGCGCGCATGACGCATCACACCATCTTTTTTCGCACCCAACGCCTCAATCGCCCGTTGGGATGCCAAGTTGAGGTTATCCGTGCGCAGCCCCACCGCCTGACATCCAAGCGTGTCGAAGGCGTGACGGAGTAGCAGCAGTTTACAGGCCGTGTTCGCGTGGGTGCGCTGCCAGCCTTTGGCATACCATGTATGGCCGATTTCCACACGATCAATCGAAGCCACAATATCGTGATAACGGGTGCTGCCAATAATGGTGTTGGTGGACAGTTCCCGTACCGCCCACGGTAGCATATGCCCTTGTTCTTGCCCTGCCAGCGCATCAGCAATGAAGGCGCGGGTTTCTTCAGGTCGCGGCACAAAGGTATACCACAATTCCCACAGTTTACCGTCCGCCGCTGCGCCATCTAGTCCCTCTTGATGCGCATATCCGAGCGGCTCCAACCGGATGCCATTGCCTTCAAGCGTAACAGGTTGAACATGAATCATAGGAGTCTCCCTATTGGTTTTGTGAATTTCTTTCGATCGAGTGTAGTGCCAACGCCATCACCATTAAAGAACCCTCACCGCAGGAGCAGTATCCCCACCCCAAACACAATCAACATCTGCCCCGGCCCATATGTCAGCCAAATCCAATCATCAATCATCCTGAAATACGCTTTATTGAACAATCGCGCCGCCAGAATAAAATCGCTGATGAAGAACAGCAGCGCCCCTACAGTCGGCACCGCCGCTCGCACAAGGTTCATGACTGCCGCTTGGTTCGCGTTCGACGCAGCGTATACCGCCCACGCATACAACGTCAGGTTCAGCGCCATTCCCACCGTCGTCGCCAGTAGCAACCCATAAGGCAGTGCCGCCACATGCAGTATCGTACGGACTTCCGCAGCCCGATAAATGACCCGATACCACACCACGACCGCGAACAACCAGCACCCGACCAGCACCAACCCGTTTAATGTCGCTGGTGGCATCACCCCGCCCGCACCCCAATCCAGCAGCACGGGACTATGTGCCAGCAGCCTCAAAAAACCTGCCACATAAACAATATGTCCCAGCCCGAATGCGCCGATCCCGCCTAACACATGCCGGTCATCACGCACGATCAACTGCGCCATAAACAGATCACCAACCAAACACAACGTCATGCCTATAGCCATCAGCACCGCTGCGTCCACATACAGCCCCTCGCGGTACAGCACCACATAAATCCATCCGGCAATCACCAATACCAGCGATGAAGCCATGCGACTCCAGCGGGGCATCCGGCGCGTTCGCTCCGCATCCGGTTTGCCAATGAATACACCCCCGAAAAGCAGCAGCGCCCAACTCAGCCACAGAAAAAACAGGATTTGACTTAAATTATTGTTGGACATAACGGTAATATTCTCGGCTTTCATTCAAAATAGGCGTCTAAATTTGATTTTCTAGCAGGCTCCTCAAGCCTCAGCATCATAGCATACTAAGCCTAAACGACCTTCAAAAGAATCTCTTATTTGCTATGTTTACTTTCGGTTTGTGCCCCAAACCATCTTCCAACCATCCCATAACCCCACCCCGCATCCGACTCCCTCAAAACCGTTAACGCCAACCACCCAAAAGAGTGACAAAATGGTTTTCCAAATGGTCACCCCTTTGCTATCCCAATCGGCTATCATATCTATAGGGCGTAAGGTCGAAATGAATTTTGACCGCTTGTATCGTGCCATTGGCCCCCTTGCCCTGTTACTACGGGCTATCAGCAGAGTGAGCCAGCGAACGTTGCTGATGTAGGGTTGGGGTTAGGGGTTTCCCCGCCGCACATTAACATCCTTGAATGGCAAATTCGGCACAAAAACCCACTTTGCCATTGTGACCGAAGGAAATCCTGTGAACCACACCGCCGCCAATCTTGCCCTATCATCTTGTCGGCGACGACGACGACGACATCGCCGACACAAAACTTTCAACCTTGAACCGCTCCCAAATAAAAAGCGGCGAACCACTGTCCACCGCTTCCCTCTTTTTCTTAACTAAAGACTATTAGCTATCGACTAAGTGATTTATCGAAACGCATAAGCTCATAATCACAGCTTTGTGTGGGTTCCCTCCCTGTTACTATGGGGAGGGTTAGGGTGGGGTCGGCTTGAAACTTTCGCTACCGACTAACTTACTCCACAAACTTCGGCTTTTCAGCCACCCGATCACGTGGACGAGCCGCCTCAGCCACCCGTGGACGCCGACGCTCCGGCGCAACAATCACATTCCGCCGTTCAGGAGCTTGCGCCGACCATTTCGGCATCGTCTGTCGTGCCCGTACTCGCGAAACACTCAACAGCAATCCGGTACCCGCCAGCAGCACCACCAGCGACGAACCGCCGAAACTAATGAAAGGCAATGGCGCACCCGTAGGCGGCACAACCGCCGTCATAACCGCGATGTTGAGCAGCGCTTTGATCGCCACCCAGATCGTAAGTCCTGCCGCCAGCAGCGCCCCGAAAGGATCAACCGAACGCCGCGCAATCTGGATGCCGCGTATCACAAACGTGATGTATAGGGCGACCACCAGCGCCGCACCCATCAACCCTAGTTCCTCACCGATCACCGCGAAAATACTATCGGTGTGCGGAGCCGGCAAATTACCAAACTTCTGCTTACCCTGCCCCAACCCGACGCCCGTCAGACCGCCGTTGTTGAAGGCAATAATCGCCTGTTGCACGTGGTAGTCAGCTTGTGTCACGTCCGCCACGCTCGAAACAAATGAACTCAAACGCCCCTGCGCGTAGTTCGGACCAAAAGACGTCACATACACAAAGCCGATCACACCCACGATCGTTCCCGTAACCGCCAGTTGCAGCAAATCCGCACCGGCAAGGAAAAACATAATACCGGCCACCGCGATCACCGTCGCTGCGGTACTGATATCCGGCTGGCGCAAAATCAACACCGCCACGATACCCACCAGAAACGCGAACGGCAGCAACCCGTAAGTGATACTGCGGATCTGCGTCCGGCGTGAACTCAACCACGCCGCCATATAAATCACCGTCACCAGTTCGGCTAATTCGCTCGGCTGGAACGAACCGTTAATCAACGAACGCCGCGCGCCGAACACGTCATCACCGAACAGCAGCACCGCCACCAACGCACCAATCGTAATCAGCAGTAACGGAACCGCCACCCGTCGCCACAGCCGGTAATCAACGAACGCCGTGATCAACATCACCGCCCCACCGATGAACGCGTTACGCAAATGCTGAAGGAAGATCGTCGACTCGTTCCCGTAAGTCTGGTAGCTCCAGTCAAACGTGGTGCTGTAAACCATCATCAAACCAACTGCCAGCAAAATACCGACGATCACCAACAAATAGCCGTCCAAAGTCGCGATGAAACTGCGTTTTTGCTCGGTCGGAGCAACCTCCGTTGTCACGCGCGGGGTTGAACGCGGCGTCGCCCGCACCGGACGCGGTGCCGATGCTTCCGGTAAAACATCCGGTATTCCTGTTGTATCAATCAACGGTTGGTCAGCCATACCCTTAAGCCTCAAAATATTCTTACTGCCAGCGTATCACAAGCCTACAATTTATAAATGAAAGGTCAGCCTGTGCGTTTCATCATATCGAATTATAGCTTCATTACCAGTTGGCGAAAGTGTTCTCCCCGTGCTGCGAAGTCAATATACGCGTCATAGCTGGTTCCACCCGGCGAAAGCAAAACCACGTCACCAGCCTGTGCCACGCTCACGGCCTTCGCGAGGGCTTCATCCAATGTTTTCACCCGCGTCACAGCATCCGTGTTCCCTGCCACCTGCTTGATAACGTTCACCACCAGTTCACCTGCGTCACCGAAGGCAATAATCTGTCGGCATTTCGTCAGCGCCAACCGGATCATGTCTTCCCACGGCAGGTTCTTATCCTTACCACCGGCCAACAGCACCAACGGCTCGCTAAAACTCTTGAGCGCAGCCACTACCCGCTCCGGCGCGGTCGCGATGCTGTCGTTAATATACGTCACGTCATTAACCACCCGCACCACTTCCAAACGGTGCGGTACCGGCTTGAAATCGCGAATGGTCGCTTCCATCACATCAGCCGTAACCCCGCTCGCGCCTGTAATCGCGCACGCCGCTAGCACATTCATTACATTGTGCTCACCGCGCAAAGGAACATAATCGCGTCCACAAACCACATGTGGCTCACCATCCACACTCGACCGACCAACCACCAGCAAGCGCTGTCCCGCCATGAACGCGCCATCCGTCACCATGCTCATCCCACTGAACCACACCAGATTGCCTTGCACTTCATCGGCTAAACTATGGCTCATCGGGTCATCGTAACCCAGTACAGCCGTATCTGTTGCCCCCTGATGGGTAATCATATTCGCTTTAGCACGTACGTAATTGTCCATCGTCCCGTGCCGATCAAGATGGTTCGGGGTGATGTTCAGAACTGCTCCGAGGCTTGGGC
Source organism: Aggregatilineales bacterium (assembly GCA_044227005.1). Taxonomy (GTDB): domain Bacteria; phylum Chloroflexota; class Anaerolineae; order Aggregatilineales; family Phototrophicaceae; genus CFX2. The sequence goes on along the minus strand of JBGAFZ010000001.1, from coordinate 1,600,164 downwards.
TGCTGGTCATCAACTCCAGTTGGAAGCTCGAAAGTTCCATCACAACCACATCGTCGCTCTTAATCTGAGGGAGCACGTCCAGTAGCACATCCCCAATATTGCCCCCGACCCATGTGGTTATCCCTGCCCGTTTGAGGATTTCACCGGTTAAAGTTGTGGTGGTCGTCTTACCAGCACTCCCTGTAATCCCGATGACCGGTGCAGGTGAGCGTTCAAGGAAAAGTTGGGCATCGTTCGAAACCGTGATATGGCGCTTCAAAGCTTCTTGAACGATGGGTAAATCCGGTGAAACACCACCCGATATACACAACATATCGACACCATCCAGCATCGAATCGGGGTGCCCACCGAGCACAAATTCCACATCGGGGAATTGGGCTGTTTCGCTAGCCAATTTCTCGGCTGAGCGTGTATCACTCACCAGAACCCGCGCCCCAATTGTAGGCAACCAGCGTGCCAGCGCCTTGCCCTGCCGTGCGAAGCCCAGAACAGCAACTTTCTTGCCGTAGAGTTTATCAAGTTTATGCGTACCGTTGACGTGCAAAGTGATTCTCTGCTTTCAATAACAGGGGCTTATAAGAGGGCTAAAGCCACCCCAAAAATCGCGCTCAGTAGGCCAATCAACCAGAAGCGTTGGACGACCTGTGTTTCACTCCATCCACTCGCTTCAAAATGATGATGCAAAGGTGCAATCCGGAACAAACGCTTACCTTGTCCCGTTACCGGATCTTTAGTCCGCTTGAAATACGCCACCTGCAAAATCACGCTCACGGTCTCTGCCACAGGAACGATCGCGATAATGGGCAGCAATAACCACTGACCACTCATAATGGCTATCGTACCGAGCGTCGCGCCTAAAGCTAATGAGCCGGTATCCCCCATAAATAGCTGCGCAGGATGGGCGTTGTACCAGAGGAAGGCAAAACAAGCACCCACTAACAAGAAACAAAACTGTGTCAGGAAAATCTGCCCTTGAAGAAATCCAATCACTCCGTAGGCTGCGAAAGCGCTTGCAGAAATAATCCCTGCTAAACCATCCATGCCGTCTGTAAAGTTGATCGCGTTGGACATGCCGATGATGTAGAACACAGTGATCGGAACAAAGATAATCGGGGAGAGCTTAATCGCAAACGGAAGAAGCGGGATCGTGACTTGATTGGCGAATTGAAAACCGCCCCCGTAAAACGAGATCATGAGCGCAACGCCCGTTGCCAGAATCAGTTGTCCGGTAAACTTAGCGCGAGGGCTAATGCCTTCACCAACGGGACGACCTTGCGAACGCTGGATACCTTCCCAATCGTCAAGCATCCCTAGGGCACCAAAACCGACCATGACAATCAATGGCAGCATGATGCTCGCACCGGTAACTGTCCGTATGACATTGACGAGGTTGAGACCAAGGGCGATTAACACGACAGGCACAACAATCATGATTCCACCCATTGTGGGGGTTCCGACTTTTCTCTGTTGCACTTCGCCCAATTCTATTCTGATCAATTTGCCGATTTTAAGACGGCGCAGCACCTCAACAAAAGGACCGCCCCAAATAACTGCCAGCAGAAAACTTACGCCACCCACCGTGATAGCGAAAGGAAGTTGTCCAGCCATAAAGCAACTAACCCCTAAACTACGGTACTAAGATGAAACGCCCCTGAGTATAGACAACTTCAGCTCTAAAGACCAAATTAGTGATGAATATCTTCGACAACCGCACCCTGTGCCTCAAGTGCTTTACGGGTAGCATCGTTCGGAATTTCCATGATTACCACCAAGCGATCCGCGAGTTGACGGAAGATAGGCGCAACTACCTGACTAGCCCAACGCCCTGAAGAAGGTTCGTCCAGTTTAATCAGAACGATGGCTTGTGGATCGTCAGCCGGTAAGAACCCGATAAAGCTCATAATCCACGCATCTGAACGGTAACGGACTGGCCCATTAATTTCTGCCGTACCGGTCTTACCCGCGATGGTATAACCGGGCAAAGAAGCCGCATCATCCAAGCCGTTTTGTACGACTGAGACCATCATGTCACGAACAAGATGCGCCGTTTCGGTCGAAATGGGGTGACTGAGGGCTATCGGTTGAGACACATTGGTCTGACCATTGGTCACAATCTTGGAAACAATATTGGGCTGCATCATCAAGCCGTCGTTGGCTATAGCTGACACAGCCGTGATCATCTGTAACGGGGTTACAGCAACACCCTGCCCAAAGCTATTGGTGAGCAGATTGCTTTCGCTCCAATCAGGGTCACCGGGGACATGCATAGTACCAGCCGCTTCACCTTCCAAGTTCACGCCTGTAGGTCGCCCAAAACCGAACTTGGACATGAATTTATAGAATTCAGTCGGCCCCATCGCTAAACTGACGTTAGCCGCACCTACATTCAGCGATTGAACCAAGATGCCAGTAGTATCGACAACACCATGCGCCTTGCGATCCCAGTTCTGCACTTGAATACCGGCCATGTCGAGCATGCCCTGATCGTTATATGTCCAGTCCTTGCTGATAATATTGTCCTCAAGGGCAGATGCGACTGTGATCACCTTCATCACCGAACCGGGTTCGTACTCGTTACTAATGGCTGGATTTTTCCAGATATTGGGGTTCTTTTCGGCTTGGAAATTATTCGGATCATACGAGGGGGAACTTGCCATGCCTAATATATCGCCGGTACGGGGATTCATAACGATGATTGTCCCGCTCTTTGCTCCGGTGCTATCAATCGCATAGGCTAATTCGCTTTCGACCAAAAATTGAATGTCGCGATCAATAGTCAAATAAATATCACTGCCGTGATCAGCTTCCTGTTGTGGAGGAAGATCGAAAGGAATGTTGCTGACGACTTCAGTACGCGGGCGTCCAACTAACTGATCTTGAAACTTGCCCTCGACGCCGTAATAACCTTGAAGATCACCACCTACAAATCCCAAAATTTGAGCAGCCACTGTTCCCTGTGGATAGTTGCGGCGGGGAATCTTTTCAATTTGGAGTGCGGTCAAACCATCTTCTTTAAGCTTCTCGACTAACTGACCTTGTTCGGCGCTGACGCGAGGCGCCAACAACACATAGAGCGAATCGCTGGTTAAGGCTTTATACGTTTCCAGTTCATCCAAATTGAGGATGGCAGCAAGCTGAGTGGCGCTGCGCTGCGGATTTGCAACCAGATTCGGGCTGATTCCGATGCGATATTCAACGGTATTAACAGCCAGTCGCTGACCGGAACGGTCATAAATAAGGCCACGCGCAGACGCCAACTTGATCGTCCGGTTGTAGTCCGGACTGAGTTCATTGACAACGTCTGCCGAAAGTTGTTGAAAGGAAATCAGCTTCAGAATGAGCAACGCGCTAATAATCATCATGCCAATGATGATGACCGGCAGACGCTGGTTAAACATCTCATCACGAGAAGGTAATTGTTGTACTCCAGCCATCAGCTACCCCCAGAAAATCCATTGAATTGTTTGACGAGATTGTCCCACTGCTGTTGTACCCAACCGGCGAAGGTTTCGTCGTAAGCCGGAAGTAGTGTCGTAGAACTATCCACAGATGCAGCGGTTACCGGTTGACGATTCGGGTTATAACCCGGTACATATAAATACTCGATTTGGTCTTCAGTCGCTTTCACAAAGCCCAGTTCTTCGGCTCTAGCCAATAAGCGGGGCACACTACGGAGTTGTGATATATCCGCTCGAAGTTGTTCGTTGGTCTGTTCTAGCTGGTTCCGCTTGGCAATCAGACTTTCAAGCTGACGCCCGAGTGTTGATACAGATGCGGACTGAGCCAGATATAAGGCACCGATAATAATAGCGATGAAGATACCCAAACCAGCTAAGGCGACGGCCTGCTTTTGAAAGCGCCATTGGTTATCTCGAAGAGCATGTTGAATTTGGTTCATAAGTTAGTCGTCTCTGGTCACTTACTATAACTTCTCGACTACTCGTAACTTAGCACTGCGACTGCGCGGATTCTGCGCGATTTCGGCATCATCAGCGATGAGCGGTTTACGTGTGAGCGGTGTCACACTGGCGTGATGCCCACATACGCAAATCGGTACGCTCGGTGGACAGATGCAATCGGTACTCGCCAGTTTGAAGGTTTGCTTCACGATGCGATCTTCCAAACTGTGGAAGCTAATCACAGCCAAGCGCCCACCCGGTCGTAACAGATCAATCGCTTGCGGTAACACCCGCTCCAGTCCATTTAGCTCGTCGTTGACAGCGATGCGTAAAGCCTGAAACACGCGCGTCGCTGGATGAATTTTATCACCTTTACGGCGTGGCGTAATCTGTTCAATAGTAGTCGCAAGCTGACGTGTCGTTTCGTACGGACGAGCAGCGACGATACCACGCGCAAGTTTACGCCCGTGTGGTTCCTCTCCATATTTATAAAACAAATCGGCCAATTCTGCTTCGTCGGCTTGATTAACTAAGTCAGCAGCCGACAGCCCTCCACCGGAAGGATTAAAACGCATATCGAGTGGGCCGTCCTGCATGAAAGCGAAACCGCGTTCGGGACGATCCAACTGCATGGAAGAAACACCTACATCAAGCAAGATTCCATCAACATAATCCCAGCCAAGTTGATGTGCTTGAGCGACCATATCCCAATAGCTGGCGTGAACGATATGAGCACGACCGGAATAAGATTGCAGGTTGATACGGGCGATTTCGAGCGCCATCGGGTCGAGATCGAGGCCGAGGACTTCAGAGACACCTGCATCTAGCAAGGCGCGGGTATGACCACCTGCACCGAGCGTTCCATCAATCACGCGTTGAGCAGGCGTGAGGTAATCGAGAATGGGTTGGAGCAAAACAGAGATATGGGACACTATTCAGATACTCAGTTTCAGAAGTTGTTCAGCTTCAGCTAAGGATTGGGAGACATCCTTTAGTGTAGCCTTCCAGCGCGATGGTTCCCAGAGTTCAACATAGGTTTCCATACCAGCCATGAGCACTTCAGTGTCGAGGGAGGCGTAATCACGCAGGTAACCGGGGATGAGCATACGCCCCTGACGGTCAAGCGAGAGTTCGACCGCGCCGGAAAAGAGCAGGCGACGCAGGGCGCGCGCGGGCGGATGGGTAATCGGCATTTGGTTGAGATGCTCGGACAGCGCACGCCACGCCTCGTGCGGGTAGATGACCAAGTTATGGTCGAGACCCCGCGTGAGTACAGCTTGCGGCATGAGAAATGTGCGGTAACGAATGGGGATTATCAGCCGACCTTTTTCGTCAAGTTGGTGTGAATATTCGCCCCAAAACATGAATGAATACCCCAAACGGCAGAGTGCCCTAACCTTGCCTTCAACGGGGTTCATTATACCACATTATCCCGCAAACCTGCGGTGAAAATCCCACAATATAACTATTTTATGATTGTCGACTTCCGGCGTAAATCCTATTAACAGGGCAAAAAGCCACCTGAATTCAGCGGGTTATCAGGCGGCGGGATTCACCTGCCCGACTGATTCACTAAGGGCTTTGTCAAGGGCGGCACGGATGTAGCTGGCATCGGTAAACCCAATAAATTGTGTTGAAACTTTCCCTTGATCGTTCAAGATGACGATGGTGGGTGTGGCGTTAACATTAAAAGCAGCCACAATTTGCCGGTTGGCAGGATTATCAATGTCGATACGTTGCAGGAACGATTTACCGCGATACTCGTTGATTAACCCATTCACGATGGGTATTTGTTGTTTACAGTACGTTCACCAATCGGCGTCGAACATGACGACGGTGATGTGCCCATCTTTATAGGCGAATTGACTGGTTATATCAGTAGCGGAAGTCGGGCCGCTGGTGACGAGACCGTATCCGATGACGACAGCGACCACCAACACGGTAATGATGCCGGATAGAAGCGCGGAAAGGCTCATGCCACCCGACACTTCTTGACGCGGAAAGTAGATTTCGCGGGGGCGATCCAACGCAGTGGCGACGGTATTCATGCTAGTAGAGGCGGTGATCGGTGATTGCAGCGCGAGCGAGCGTCCGTTGACTATGGCGGGAAGCATAACTGTCCCGACAGGGGCAACAGCAGAGACTTCTGATTGGACGACTGATAGCGATTGGAAGCCGAGTTGAACGGTATCGCCTACATTAAGGCGGGTGGGTAAATTGATGCGCTGACCATTCAATAGGACCCTGGCAGCAGGGACACGCGGCGAGATCAAACAATTCGAACCGCGACGGGTTACCACCGCATGGGCGGCTTCGACACCCGCACCCGTGACTTGCAACCCTGCGCGTTTATCTGCGCCGATGACCAAAGCAGGATGATCGGTGAGATATTCGGTCAGGTTAACTTCGCGACCATCCACTGTTTTTAGGAGCGTAACCAATGTTTTTTCGTTTTCCATGTGTGCGCTCTTCTCACTTTTGTGTATGGGGATGATAACGTGAAACTGGCTTTGTGGTCAATTATTCAAGGTTAAAAGAAGTTATCAGTTATCAGTCATCAGTTTTAAGTTGCAAGTCTGAAGCGATAGGTCACGTTTGTGTCGGCGGTGTCGTCCACAGGATAGCTGCGCTTATCGTCGTCGGCGGCGGACAGTTAAAGGTTACAAGTAGTCATCAGTTATCAGTTGCAAGTTGAAGGTCTGAAGCGATAGGTCACGTTTGTGTCGTCCACAGGATTGCTTCGGTCACAATTTCGGCAATGGCAAAAGGCAATTTTGTGCCGGATTTGCCACGCTGATTCGGAAGATTCTTCCACAGGACACTTCGTAGTCGGATTCTTCAGATTCGGAATCTGTTTTAGTGTGGGTTCCGAAGATTCATGGTTAAAAGTCGAAAGAAGTCATCAGTTTTAAGTTGCAAGCTCCAAGTCTGAAGCCTAAAGACAACCGTACAACAAACTTCACAATATTCTTCACATTCTTCATTTTCACTGTGCAGAGTTAACAATTTTTGTGCAGTTTCGGCGGGTGACCCAGTTGACGGCGCTGCGTTTGTGGCGAAGGGGTGTTGATGCCTAGATAGTCGGTCGTTATCAGTCGTCAGTTTTTAGTCCAATCCAAAACCGATAAACAAAGTAATTGTGTTAAGGTGCGGTGGGGTTCGTACAGCGAGGATTTGCCAGCGGCAAATCCCTACGACCCACATCCATCATAACCGAAATTGGGAACAAAGGGGTGACCAAAATGTAACTTTTGGCGAGGGAAGTTCCTAACGGTTTTGAGGGAGGCGGTGAGCGGTGAAGGTTGAATGATGGTTGGAATAGGGTTTGTGGGGGTTTTTGTAGGGTTTAATGCTCCCCTCCCAAACCCTCCCCACTGCGTGGAGAGGGCTTTTAAGGCAAGGCGTTATGGATTGAGGGTAGCAGTGAGTTGGAAGGCGGTGGCCTCGGGAGCGGCGGGTGGCAACAGGTCGATGCGGAAAATGCCGATGGTGTAAGTTCCAGCGGTGGGCAAGGTAAATTTGGTTGTCAGTTCGGATGAGGTGACGAGGCTGGCTTGAAAGACGACCTTGTTATCGGAAGACAAGACAACGAGGCCGAGATTAAGGTTGCCAGAAGCGCGAGTAAATTCGAGAGCTAATATATCATTAGCAGCAGCATCAATCGTATAGCTAGTAATTGCATTACCATCAACAGCGCCAATCACCGATTTACTGGATGTAAGTGTCTTAGGATTCAACCCAGTAAAATCTACGGGGGCGAGGCCGGGGAAGCCTGTACCAGAGAAGGTGGGGAGAACAACATTGGTGTTGCCGCCGTTTTGATTAGGAGCGGGTGCTGTATCGCCGGGGTTGATAACAGTGCTATCGCGAAGGGTACAACCGATGCTAAGAGTATATGCACCTATACCACCAGAACTACTCAACCCCTGATATTCATCACTGGCGTACTCATAAACCGTGCCCCAGGTTCCTGCATTAAAATTAATCAATCGAATCGTGTAGTTCCCGCTTGCCGAAAGAACTCCTGTATCTATGTTTGGTTGTGGAGCAAGGCGCAGTCGGTAAACACTTTTTACTTGAAGTACCCCACCATTTGATGCTATCACGCCTAGATTAGTTGGTCCTGTAACAAGGATTCCGGTATTAAGTTGACCACCTAGTGGCATTACTGAAACCTGAAAACTATCACCAGCTTTTAACTCGATCTTATACGTTTCTTCTTGATAATTGCTCGTAAATTCACCTTCAATAACATCGCCACAGTTTGCAGCTATTCCCGATCCACGTTGTACTTCCTGCGCGTATACAAAAGGTATTGCGCTAAGCATGACCAGTAAGGTGAGTACCAATGTGAAGTTGCGGAATTTCATTCAAGTCTCCTAAATCACTCTATGAACTCAAGCTGGCTTGAAGTTGAAATGCGGTATTTTCAGGGCTAGCGGGTGTCAATAAATCTACGCGAAATACGCCGATGGTGTAGGTGCCATTGTCGGGCAGCAAAGTCGAGATTGTTAAGCTCTTGCTCCCAATGAGGCTAGAGAAGTTCATCACTTCATTGGTTGGCGATATTAATACCACCGCCACATTGAGGTTGCCAGCAAGTCGATTGATCTCCAAAGTGAGTTGTTGATCTTTAGATCCATCAATCGTATACGCAGATGGGATGTTCGCGTCAGCTGATAAACCACCGCCCATTGGAAGTCCTGCGGTAAGCGGTATACGCGGTGTTGATGAAAAATCAGGGATCAGGTTCGGTGCAACGGTTCCCTGCGTGTCATTCGATTGAGTTTCAGTATTTGTGTTGGTATTTTCGAGTGGGGGAATAGGATCACCAAAGCGGTCAATACAGGTGAGTGATATTGAGTATAGACCAGTTCCTCCCAAACCATCTCCTTGGAATACCATATAGTCATTGGTTGCAAAATTAAAGTTACGATACACGAAATTGACCAAGCGAATTTTATATTTTCCTGTAGCAGGCAAAACCAAATCAGTTAACTGGTTCTGGGACTGCATTTTCCCCGGAAAATAGACCGTTTGCGCGGCGTCCATGCGCCCATCGCTAATTGCAAGGCCAAAATTTGATGGGTCGGTCAGCAAAACAAACATTTTAGGCTGTTGAGCGATGGCAGTAATCGAAATACTAACGGTCGTACCAGCATCAGCACTAAGCGAATAGGTTCGTTCTTCGAGTGGCGTTAAAAACTCTCCTTCAAGTAGGTCTCCGCACATAATATCCTGAGCTGGCACCAAATTAACATTACCTTGAGCATAAACTCGCAAGTTAACTGCCATGACCATTAATGCAAGCAGTAACGCAATCTGTTTTACTTTCATCTTATCTCCCTAGTTTCACTTTCAAGGCTTTTTGTAATACTGACATGCATTACTGAGACGTACGCGATCAATCGAAATAAACCCTGACTGATTGTTAAACTGGATAGCGTAATAGAACCGTTTTTCAGTTTGAATATAATCATTCCCAACCACTAAAACTTCTGTATTGTTGTTAATCGTCGCTGCACCTGATGGCGGACGTTGGCGATAATAGGTTGCACTTGCACCAGTCAGAGTGCTAATACGCCCGACACATTGATCAACCGGTTGTGTAGGCGTAACTGAAGCCGTCGCGGTAACCGGAACAGGTGTTAATGACGGAGGAGGCTGTGTACTCGTAAGTTCAGGAGCAACCCAATTCACAGCACAGTCAGGGTTGGTGGCGGAGCAGATGATGCCAGTGGATTGTCCAACGCTAAAGATGGCGAGGTCGCGGGGTTGCTGGGTGACGGAGTCATACCAGAAGACATCGGCGATCGGAGTATTATAGCGGAAGACCTGCCCTTTGCAGGATTGGGAAAGCGGCGGCGTGGTACCATCGGCTTGATAGATGTAGCAATCGTTCGGGTTGGCTTGTCCGCCTGTGAGCTTGAGCGAGTCAAAGGTATCAGTGAGGGTCAAGAGTTTCAGGCTGCCGTTAATGATCACGCCGAATTGGAAACCGTTGAGTGAGGTGGATTTGGGTACAAAGAGTGTGAGCGACTCGCGGGTGGCAAAAACATGAAGCTGTCCATTATCGGGTGTTGAGGATGGTGGCACAGGACTTGGTGGGATAGGCGTTTGAGTTGGCGCAGTGGTCGGAGTGGCCGGCACATCGGTTGGGGTGGCGGTCGGTGGCACAGGTGTTAGCGTGGGAGCTATTGTGAGTGTGGGCGGCACAAGGGTATTGGTAGGCGGCACATCGGTTAATGTCGGTGGGATGGGTGTGTTGGTAGATGGTACGGTTGTATGGGTTGGCAGCGGCGGTGTATTGGATGGAGAGGATGCGGCGAGTTGGGTTGCTGTAGGAGCAACTTGATTGGCGTTATTTTGTGTCAACAGGACACCCAAAACAAAAACTACAATCGTGACGATAACGCCAATCCCTGCCCAATTCGAACTGGACAGAAAGCGGCTTATAATATTCGTTGGCGGTGCGGCTACAGACGAGATACTTAATGATGCGGTTGGCGCATTTATCGGATCACGAACACTCGCGACTTCTTCGGTTTTACCCGGCAAAGTTGGTCTAGGTGTTGGGAGCGATGAACGGGACTTCGGCTTGCGTTTCGGAATTCTTGTTATCTGTTTATTGAGAGCCGCAATGAGATTAGTTATAGTTGCGCCGTTCTCAATACCAGAAGTCATATCAACATACTGAATCTCACTGAGTTCTGGAGGGATTTCTGTGCGTCCACGTACCTGAACAGTGAGTATTAGCTTATTAAGACGTTGGGCTTCAGCATATTCAGCCCGACAGTAAGGTGAATTAACTGATTCGTTTGAGAGCAAATAAACGAAGATATCACAATCATTTATTGCACCCAGAATTTCTTTCCACCACTCATCACCACCGAGTAAATCGGCGTCCCACCATACAGTCACGTTACTAACCGCACGTTGAATGGTCTTTACAAATTGTTCTACAAAGCCGTTTTGATTATCAACACGACTATAACTGATGAAGAGTTTTGGCATGAGTAATGATTTTTGGTAAGCGATAAGGTATACGAGGATATTAGCCTAAACGGTAAATTTGCGAAAGTGAGGCTATCAAATTCGTCACTCGCATCCGGCAATCTGACGCGATACAATAGAACGCAAATTCCGAATTACAGCTCATGTTCGTTATCCATGAAGCTACCCAATCTTAGTCAGGCAACGATCCCAGAAAAGAAAATCACGGCATATTTGCTATCATCTTCTCATTCAAGGGGAAAAGGCAAAGCAGAATTCTTTGTTCAATTTGGTTTTACACCGGAAAACTGGCAGGCATTAGCGAGTGCATTGATGCAGCACGCCCTTGAACATGATGTCATCGGGCAAGAAGCATCACCATTTGGTACTCGTTATATTATCGAAGGCGAATTTCAGGCAGTAGACGAACGCAGACCTTTAATCCAGAGCATTTGGTTTATGAATACAGGCTCTGAAACACCTCGATTGGTGTCGGCGTATCCGATCAAACGCAAGTGACAGGAGAAAAAAGCATGATCGAAGAACTGGATGTGGTGGTACTGACAGTCGATATCACTGAACACAATTTGGCAGCAGGTGATGTAGGAACAGTGGTACTCGTGCATGGAGACCATGAAGGCTATGAGGTGGAATTTATGACACTTGATGGCGAAACTGTTGCGATTATTTCAGCCTACCCTTCGCAAATTCGTCCGATAAAAACTGGCGAAATCGCTCATGTAAGGATGCTCGAATCCGCCTAATCTTATGACATTCAAACCCTCAGAACACATCGCGAATATATTGTCCAGCCTGCCGATGAAGCCGGGTTGCTATCTGATGAAGGATAAGGACGGGCGCATCATTTATGTGGGCAAGGCGAAACGGCTGCGCAATCGTGTGCGGAGTTATTTCAATTCAAGCGCGGAGAGTAATCCGAAGACGCTGCGGCTGCGCGAGAATATCGTGGACATCGAGATCATCATTACCGAGACGGAAGTGCAGGCGCTGATCACCGAAGAGACGCTGATCAAACGTCACCAGCCGTTTTATAACATTAGTCTGAAGGATGATAAGCATTACCCGTACATCAAGATCAACTGGCAAGATCCGTTCCCGAAAGTGGAGACGACACGGCGGGTGTTGAAAGATGGCAGCCGTTACTTCGGGCCGTATGCGGCGATGTGGGCGGTGCAGAATACGCTGCGGACATTGCGGCGAGCGTTCCCGTATTTGACGTGTGATCGGGTGATTAACGGGCAGGATGAGCGTCCGTGCCTGTTTTATGACATCAAGCTGTGTAATGGGCCATGCATCGGGGCGGTGAATAAGGACGAATATCGCGCGATGATCAGCGAGTTGATGGATGTGCTGAGCGGCAGAAGTGAGCCGGTGGTCAAGCGGATTACCAGTGAAATGCATGTGGCGGCAGAAGCACTGAACTTTGAACGGGCGGGTGTGCTACGCGACCAACTAAAGGCGATTGAGTACATCACACAACGGCATAAGGCGGTCAATCCGGCGATGACGGATCATGATGTGATTGCGCTGGCACGCGACAAAAACGACGCAGCGGTGCAAATCTTGTTCATCCGTAACGGTAAGCTGGTGGGTAGTGATACGCGGATGCTGTCGGGTGCGGAGGACGAGCCGGATGCGGAAGTGTTGGAGTCGTTCCTGACGCAGTTTTATTCGGAGGCGGCGGAAATTCCCAGCGAGATCATGCTGCCGAGCGAGGTGGAAGGCGCGCGCATCATCGAGACATGGCTGCGGGATAAGCGGCGTGGACAGAAGGTGACGATCAGTGTGCCGCAGCGAGGCAATAAGCACGATTTGATCAAGATGGCGCAGGAGAACGCGACCGAAGGACTGCGGATGATCCGTGAGCAGTGGGAGGCGGACAGCCATAAGCAAGAGGAAGCACTGACTGCGCTGCAACGTGAATTGGGATTGGCGACCCCGCCAAACCGGATCGAGTGCTTCGACATCAGTACGACGCAGGGCACGGCGATTGTGGCGGCGCGGGTGGTGTTCGTGCTGGGTGCACCGCGCAAGAGTGAATACAGACGATTCAATATTAAGACGGTGACGCACAGTGGACCGGACGATTACCAGTCGATGCGGGAGGCGCTGACACGGCGATTCAACCGCTGGCGTGGGACGCTGGATGATCCGACACAGGTCGCACCGGGGAAAGAAGATCACGACGAGACGTGGCGCTTGCTGCCGGATTTGCTCATCATTGACGGTGGTAAGGGACAGTTGGGCATCGCTATTGAGGTGCTGACGGAATTTGGGCTGATGGGGCGTGTGCCAGTGGTGGGATTGGCAAAACAGTTCGAAGAGATTTTCTTCCCGCATAACCCTACCCCGCTGGTGCTGAACCGACGGAGTCCAGCGTTGTATCTGGTACAGCGGGTGCGCGATGAGGCGCATCGGTACGGCATCACAACGCATCGCAACCAGCGGACCAAGTTAGGGATGATGAGTCGCTTAGAGCAAATTCCGGGGATCGGCCCGAAACGGCGGAAGGCACTGCTCAAAGCGTTCGGAAATTCGATTGATGCGGTGAAGAACGCGACGGTCGAGGATTTGATGACGGTTAAAGGCGTGACGGCGGAGATCGCGGTGAGTCTGAAGGAGTTGTTGTAGGACATGTTTAAGAAAAGCGGGAAGCCAAACCCAGAGATTCAGAAATCAGAGGACAGAGTTAAGACATAGGGGAACTCAACACTAATCGGAATCCAAAATTCGGTGACCCAATGTTTGGATTAAAGTTGCTGCGGGAGTCCGAACGCATGAAGTCCTGAATGTCAACGAAGGAACCTCCACGTACCACTCTAACGTCAGCGGTTGCCTTAAAATCAAACTGATCAGGGTTCATGTAATCTGTTAAACACCATTCCCACACATTGCCGCTCATTTGTACTGCTCCATAAGGGCTAGCGCCGTTGGCATACTCGGTAACAGGAACAGGCTTATGCTTGCTGTTTTCATCATAGCAACAACGCGCAGGGTCGAATTCATTGCCCCATGGATAATGCCAACCAGTATCACCTATAGAGGCACGCTGCCACTGTTGCTCGGTCGGAAGGAAAATTGAGAGTCCCGTTCGATGGCTCAGCCAACGGGTAAATGACACCGCATCATACCAACTGACATTGGTGCGTGGGAGATCGATACCTGTAAATGCAGTAGATTTAGGCTTCGGATTCTTTGAACGATAGTCTTGGGCATCATTTGAGAAGTTATACCAACCATAGTCCGTTTCATACATGTAACCATCGCGCTCGGTGACAAATAACTCAAATTGGGCATTGGTGATGGTGTATTTGGCAATGGCGAAGTCAGGGATCGTGTAGGTTTTGGGCGGATCGGTTTCGAGAGTGACATTTCCGCCGGGGACAAAACACCATTCAAAGGGAGATGGGAGTACTTTGAGAACGGCTACGTTATATGCTACAACATCCGAAGTTTTTAGCACCGAAATAGATTCTGTAAATCGAGCCGAATCGGAATTACCTGAGATTTCGTGCAATAATCCACTAGGTTGCCGTTGCGTTTCCTCGTTATATCCTTGGATACGCTTAATTAACCTCTCCATATCTCGTTTGAAATCTGGGTTGTGTCGTATCTTAATCGCATTTCGATATGCCAAATCATGCAAACTATCAGGCAAATCATCAACATTAAGGGGTGATGCCCCGTCAATAAGTATCGGTATCACCAATTTATCTGAATTAAGTGCAGTTTCTACTTCAATACGAACATAATCGACTACATTGAACAGTCTTTTGCGACCTTGTAAATCTGTGGAAATGACCCACCCCGGCCCAATCACTACCAAGACAACATCACAAGAACTGACAGCTTGCCGTATCGCAACACGAAAATCTGCACCGGGGGGAATGTCGTCAACATCTTGAAAAACATTTTCTATACCAAAGGTTTCCTCCAACCGGTCGTGAATTCGATCAGTGAATGTTTGGCTGTCGGCACGGCGGTAGGAGATGAAGATTTTGGGCATGGTTACTCAATGAGCAGCGGGTACATGAAGAATATTATGACAGGAGAGGAAAATAGGTGCAAGCGGTGTACTTATTTATTACAAAACCATGAAAAGTGCGCGACCGTGAAAGATCAGATACGTAATCCAGTGTGGGCAGCAGTAAATTTATTGTATGAGGACGGGTGATGGCGGACATTATCAATCAGATCGCGGTGTTTTTGGAACAGATATTGCAGGTGTTCGGGTATCCGGGAATGTACGTGGTGCAGGTGTTGGAGAATGTGTTCACGCCGATTCCGACCGAACCGCTACTGCCCTTGGCGGGGATGATGGCAGCACAGGGGAAGGTCAATCTGGTGGGGATATGGGCAACGGCGGTGGCTGGCAGCACAACCGGATCATTCATTTTGTATCAGTTAGGGAAACGGGGCGGTGAACCGGCAGTACGGGCGCTCATACGGCGCTGGGGTAAATACACAGGCATGAGTGAAGGCGCGTTGGATCAGACGTTGACGTTGTTCAAGCGTTACGGCGGGTGGATGGTGTTCTTCGGGCGTTTTCTGCCTGTGGTACGTCCAACGATGTCGATTGTATCGGGGATGAGCAGCCTACCGCTGATGATTTTCCTACCGTGTACGATGATGAGTTCCGGAATCGCGATTAGCATCTACATCGGTTTAGGATATGTGCTGGGGGAAAATTGGCGCTCGATTCTGGACATCATCCGGCGGTATGAACCACTGATTATCGTGGCGGGGGTGATTGTGGGGATCGTCGCTGTGACGTTGATCATCTGGCGCTGGCTGAAAATCCGATCAATGCGACAGGCGGCTGAAGCACTGCGGTTAGAGATCATCCGAGAAACAGCGGCGGAACAGATTAGCGATTGAAATAATAGGAACGGCCGACAGCACCGTTCCTTTTGGAGTTAGTAGACGGGTTCAAGCAACCCAATTCGAGAGGATACGAAGCTGGGTTTCGGGATGAGCAGGATCATTGGTCAGCAGGTGAACGAGAAATTCGTGCTTGCCGCCCATGCCGTCATGCATGGTAAATTGAACGGTGATGGTTCCGGTTTGGCCGGGGTTGATGGTCGCCGAACTGGCAACCGCGCGGGGCGGTCAGCACCCTTGCAGGAGTTCAAGCCGTGGCTCCTGCAAAATCTGTAAGGGTTTATCGCCTGTATTGATGAGGGTAAAAACAGCAGTGACCGGCTTTTCAAAGCGCACATCACCAAAATCAATTACGGTCTTATCTACGACTAGATTGGGCTTACCAGTGATCTCTGGCGTGAGGGTGGATTGATTACCACGACTGAGTAACAGGACGGCGCCAACGATCACTACCACGGCGATGACTGCCACCACTGGAATGAACCAAGATGGGCGGGCATTCGTGCCAGCGGATTTGTGGGCTTTAGGCTTTTTGGACATGCAACCTCCTTTAGTATTTTGAGCTTATTAAGCGGACGGCAAAGGTGTATCGGTCGAGGGACCGAATTGGCTGTAGGTGGCGTCAATATAGGCGCGGATGTCTATGGGTTTATGCCCTTCCCGCATCATACGCATGACATCCTGTGTGATGTCGACGCAGACACCGCAACCAGAGGCATGTTGATCAAAGGTGATGACGATGCCATCGGGAGCCAGCGCCTTGATGTAGCAATCGGCGTTGTTCATATGCCCCATCGCTTTGCAGCCGCACATGCAGGGGTAGTTTTCCAACGTGTGATGATTGGCAGCAGCGAATTGGTAAGCCTCACGAGTGCGGACATCGGCAGTCTGGACGTAGGTGGGCATATCAGACATGGGAGCCATTTTATAAGGAAGCGGTTTATTGGCGGACATAATCCACACAAAACCAACGAGGGTGAAGACGGCAATTCCCAAAAATGGGGCGAATAATTGAAGATTACGTTTCATCAGATTTACCCATCATTACACCGTATGGACATTCATGCCCTTAGTGTAGTTAGGGAACTGACAGGGGCGTAGTGACTATTACATGGAATAGGGAGGACATGTGTCATATACCCGGGGTGGTATATGCGGCAGGGATTAACGAACGGTATTGGGGTCGATCACGTACTGCCACCAATTCCATGAAATGCCGTGCGATTCACCAAGAATATGGGGGAAGCGGGTGAACCACCATTTATGATGGGCGCGAATCTCGCCATTGCCCCAATCAGCACAGGTGACGGTGCGTGGTTCTCCAGTGAGATCAGGGAAGTTGAGCCATGTGTCACAACGACTGAAGACAGGTGTCCTGTTACCCCAGTCATAATCACGCTGGCTGTTGGGGGCAAAGTGGACATTGCCAACTTCAGCACGTCCTTTGTCTTTTTTGTCGTAGCGCAGGAATTTCTCGAATAGGTTGGCGTCACCGTGGGTGTTTTCAAAGACTTTATACAAGATCGACTCGGCGCGATGACCGAGGTCTTCGAGCATCTCACCGACGCCGCGTTCGAAGTTAAAGCCCATGATGACGAAACGCCGTGCAGCGTGTTCTGTTCCGGCTAACGGCGGCGCATTGCACCAAAAGGCATCCGGCCCGCACATGATAGATTCCCAATAGCCACCATAGGGATGACCGAATAACCAGACTTCATCAATCTCACCGGAATTGACGCGTTCGATCATGCGAAACTCGCGCACCAATTCGAGATAATCGACACCATCAGGGTCATGAAAGCTGCGGGTGCGCCACGCCTCGAGATATGACTGCTCGGTGTAGCGGAAGCCATCCCGTTTGAGTGGATAGGCATCGACGACAATATGTTCAACTACTTCATAGTTGGCATAACCAAAGCTGATCTCGCGAATATCATTGATGTAACCGCGTGCCAACGTTTCGGGGTCTTGCCAGCCAAAGTGTTCTTTGAGGGTGCGGAAGCCCTGCGTGGTGAGGCGCGGATTGTGGGTAATGATCAAGACTTTGCGGGTGATGGGCGCAGGTAAGTTAACGGGAACCGAGGTAGTAACAGGCAATGGATCGGCGGATTGCCCTAGCAGATTACGAAAGAAGCGTTCCATTCAGCACAGCCTCGTTTCAGGTTTGGAGACGATAGCCTACGCCGGGTTCAGTGAGAATGAGCTTGGGAAGAGTCGGATCGTCTTCGAGCTTTTGGCGCAGTTGAGCAAAGTATACCCGCAAGTAATGAAGTTCATCGACATATTCCGGCCCCCAGACTTCTTTAAGAATCTGGCGATGGGTCAATACACGGCCTGAATGTTGAATGAGCAAGCGCAAGAGTGCGTATTCGGTGGGGGTCAATTTGACGGGTTCACCGCTGCGAGTGACCAAACGGCGGGCGAAATCGACCTGCACATTACCGGCAGCAAAGACGGATTCTTGTTCCTGCGGTTGGGCATGACGCTGGGCAACACGCATGCGTGCCAACAATTCTTCGGTGCTAAAAGGTTTGGTGAGATAGTCATCTGCCCCCGCATCCAGAGCCGCAATTTTATCGCGGTCATTATCGCGCACCGAAAGGATAATGACGGGCGTTTTCGTCCATTCGCGGAGACGCTTGAGGACTTCCAAACCGTCCATATCGGGCAAGCCCATGTCGAGAATGACCAAGTCAGGGCGCATCTGTGCGGTTTTCACGATGGCATCATGACCCGAATCAGTTTCATGAACATGATAACCGTTGGCTTCCAAGCTGACGCGGAGGAAACGGCGAATCTGGAGTTCATCATCAACGATCAATACCTGTGGTCCGTCGGTCATAATGCGGCCTCTCTAACAGGTGGTGGCACCGAGTTGGCTGGCAAGCGAATGGTGAAAGCTACACCGCCGGTTTCTTTATTGATCGCAGTCAATGTACCACCGTGTGCCTCGACTAATCCACGACAGATGGACAAGCCGAGTCCGGTGCCGCCGGTTGCCGTACCGGGAACCCGATAGAATTTTTCAAAAATGCGTTCAAGGTCATCCGGTGGAATGCCGGGGCCGGTATCAGAAAGGGTTATCATTAGCCAAAGATCCTTCACTTCTGCCGATAAATCGACGGTAGTGCCAACCGGTGTGTAATTACAGATATTATCCAAGAGATTAACCAGTACCTGCTCGATCAACACAAAATCCATTTGAACGAGCGGGAGATTAGGCGCAATATTGATGGTAATCGGTCGCAGAGTCAGACCTTTTTCAACACGTTTGACGGACACGCCGATGACATCACTGACATCACACCACGCGCGTTTGAGGTTCAAGCGCCCTGAATCCAAGCGCGACATATCCAAGAGATTCTCTACAAGACGATTCAGACGATCACCAGAGTCATGAATGTCCCGTATCAGTTCGGCGTGAACAGACTCGCTGGCATGGGTCTGGGGGTCAAGTAAACTGCTTGACGCGCCCATAATCGCTGCGATAGGCGTGCGCAATTCATGCGAGATCGAATTGAGGAGCGTGGTATAGAGGCGTTCGGATTCTTGGAGCATGGCCGCTTGTTCGGCAGCTTCATCGAGTAATTCGCGTTCGATCACAAGGGCAATCTGGTTGCTGAAGGTTTCAAGAAGCGCTTCTTGATCGAACGAGAGTCGTTCATTCAAGCGTGTGCGGATTCCGATGACGCCCACAATCCGGTTCGGTGTGCGTAACGGTAAGTAGCGAGCGGTGGCAGAAGGAAGGGTATTGGTAAAACGCCCTGCTGGTTTTCCGTTTTCATATGCCCACAAAGCAACTTCATAATCTTTATCTTCGACCACAAAGGTGCTTGAGGGATGTCCTGTTCGCTCCAGTTTGCCATCATGCGAAAGGATTATGGCGACTTCTGCACCAAAAACACGGCTGATTTGATTTAAACCGGTTCGCAAGACGTCATCCATATTCACAGCGGTGGCAGTTTCATGAGCAAGGGTGTAGAGGGCAAGGGTACGATCAGCGTTATAGCGAGCTTGACGTTCCTGTGTCCGAATACGTGAAGTCAGATTGCCGGTAAAGATAGCAATCACAAAATACATCGAGATCAAGATAACATCTTGAATGCGCGAAATCCCTAACGTAAAACGAGGCGTAATGAACAAGAAATTCCAGACCAAAGCACTTACTGCCGCGCCTAATAGTGCCGGACCACGCCCGAAATAGACTGCAATCAACAAAACTACAAACAACTCGGTCAACCCAACCGCTTCATAATTGAGCCAACTATGTGCCAATAAATCTATAGCGGTGATAGCCATAATCATCGCCACAGCGATAACATACTCACGCCACGAAGATCGTGGAGCCGATTGTAAAAACGATAGCCTCACTTCATTGGCTTCGCTTTTATCACCGGTGACGACAAATATATCAATATTCCCGCTGACTTTGATGAGTTTATCAACCAGTGTACCGCCGCGCATCCACCGTTGTAAGCGGGTACTCATGGGTTTGCCGACGACAATTTGGGTCACATTGCGCTGGCGAGCGAGTTGGATCAGTACGGTATCAATATCATTGCCGGCTGTCACTAACACTTCACCACCTAAGTCCCGGGCAAGGGCAAGGTTCTCGGCAAGTTGTGATTTGGCTGCGGGGGATACGATTTTATTGGTTTCAACATAAGCAGCAATCCAAGGCGCTTCGAGATTATAAGCCACACGGCGTGTCCAACGAATCAACTGCTCCGAAAATGGGCTGGGACCAACCGCAACCATCAGATGTTCGCCGGACTTCCATGGGCCGGCAATGCTCTTGACCTGCATGTAATCTTTGAGTTGGTGATCTACATGCTCAGCAGTGAGACGCAAGGCCATCTCGCGCAAAGCAGTCAGATTACCAACCCGAAAGAAACTATTGGCAGATGTTTCAATTCGTTCGGTACTATAGACTTTACCTTCAGCAAGCCGTTTTCGAAGATCCTCTGGTGAAAGGTCGATCAATTCAATTTCATCAGCCAGATCGAGGATTGAATCGGGAACGGTTTCATGAACGGTAATACCAATAATTTGTTGAACCGTGTCGGCACGACTTTCAAAATGCTGGACGTTCACGGTGGTATACACATCGAGGCCATATTCAAGGAGGTCGATGACATCTTGATAGCGTTTGACGTGCCGAGCGCCAGAGACATTGGTATGTGCGAGTTCATCTACAAGCACCAATTGTGGGCGACGAGCAATAATGGCGTCCGTATCCATCTCTTCGAGGACTGTGCCGTGATACTCGATCTTTTGACGGGGGATGGTCTCGAGGCCAGAGAGTAAAGCATCGGTTTCGACGCGTTTATGGGTTTCAACATAACCAACGACGACATCAATGCCTTCAGCTTGACGCCGCCGAGCATTTTCCAACATGGCGTAGGTTTTGCCAACACCAGCAGCCATGCCAAAAAAGATTTTGAGCTTACCGCGCCGGGGACGCTCGACATCTTTCTTAAGCAAGCTTGTATGTTCTTCAGGCTCAGATTGTAAGTTATCCATAGGTCAATTGTATCGTATCTGTACATGCTTGACCTAGTCGCAGCCACCAAACTCATCTGCCTATAGAAAGTGATGCAGTATGCAACTCGTAGGCGCTTTTTGGCGGATTCAAATAAGTTCGTGTGGATCATGAAAAAGACTATCATCAACCCATTCATCACCCTGCGTTTGCAAGTGCAACCGATCTTCATCCATAAATTCAGCCACCGGTTCTTTAAACACTGTGCGGGTATAAGGCATATGATTATCAATGCGATATTCGTTTGTTTTCAACCATAGGGCGACACCACCATAAGCCGCAACAAGCCACAATACCAAAGCAACATGATTGGTGGGCGGGAACAAAAAGAGCACAACAATGGCTACTCCTGCAAAAAGACAAAGTTTCCACCACGCTATCTTTTGGGTCATGATTGAATTTCCCGCTCAAAATGGGCTACATTGATCAAAAATTTATGAAACAAACTAAGTATTGATCGCTAGAGGTCAAAAGTGGCTCAGGGTTTCGAATAAAGCTATCAAGAAAATATCAATAGAGGTCAATCAATTACAATCGAGGTTATGTGGGTAACCGTTATTGAGAAGTCATTTGTAGGAGATAGCCAAGCCGTAAAGCTGCTGCTTCAAGCAAGGTGGAGGCATCCCGAAGCGCATCAGCGAGGGGCATAGGGCGAGTCATGATGGGAAGGACAGCTTGCATACCAGCATCATGCAAAAGTTGGTCGGAGGTATTCAGACTACCAACAAGAGCAATGGTCGGCACACCACGCGCTCTGGCACGACGCGCCACACCGATTGGGCCTTTGCCCGAAATGGTTTGCGAGTCCATTTGTCCTTCACCCGTAATCACCAAATCAGCCGAGGCAAGATGCTCCTCAAAACCATTGAAATCCAGCAGTAAATCAACACCGGAGGCGATGCGCCCACCGAGAAAAGCCAATAGTCCAGCGGCTAAGGCTCCGGCAGCACCAGCTCCTTGACGATCAGCGACATCTACATTCATTTGATTCGATAGGACATTACAGAAGTGTTGGAGGGCGGAATCCAATTGCACAACCTGTTCAGGCGTAGCCCCTTTTTGAGGGCCAAAAACTGCTGCCGCACCGTCTGCTCCAACAGTGGGGTTGGTCACATCGGAAGCGATGATGAGTTCGACATGTTGCCAACGTGGATCGAGATTGGCACGTTCAACTGATGCAAGGGCTTTTAAGCCGCCCCCGCCAAAGGCAATAGGCTGTTTATTGGCATCACGTAAATGAACACCGAGAGCTTGTAATGCCCCTGCTCCACCGTCTACAGTGGCACTGCCACCCATACCGACGATGATGCGTTTAGCACCACTATTGAGAGCGGCTTGCAGAAGCAGGCCCGTACCATAGGTCGTCGTCCGCAAAGGATTGAGTTCATCAGGACGCAGGAGTTCGAGGCCAGAAGCCAGCGCCATTTCGACAACAGCCGTCATGCCGTCTGGTAGCAGGCCGATTGGCGCGATTATCGGACGATTGAGCGGATCAACTGTGGGTACATCAATTCGCTCTCCCCCATCCGCAAGGAATGCATCAAGCGTACCGTTACCACCATCGGCAATCGGCAGGATGACAAGCTGTGCACCAAGACCAGACTTCGATAAACCGGAAACGATGGACTGAGCAGCGGCGCGGGCAGTCAAACTATGTTTGAAAGCACCGGGCGCAACGATAATCTTCATCCCGCAGCCCAATTCATATTGGAGATCGTGCCTTCTTTGTGGGTGGTCAACTGCTGACGATCCGTACCACGCCGATTCACCACCCAGATTTGTTGTATGAGGTTAGGACCGGCACCCGCATCAACATAAGCGATCGTTTCGGCATCCGAGCTGAAGACGGCCTGTGGCGGAAATTTGGCGTTCTTAACCACCACAACCGCACTACCGACATCCATGTTTTGAACCAAAGCATCCTGTGATCCGGTGGCAATAAGCAACTCACCATCACGACTAAATTGAAATCTATCAGAAAGTAACAAGGTACTACGCAACTCTTGCAAAGGGAAAGTTCCAAATTGGGTGGTATCCACCTGCGCAAGTACGCCACCAATCAATGTCGTTTGTTCGTCACGTTCGGTTTTGAGGTAATAGAGCGAGCTTCTATTCGGACGCCACACAGGTGATGAATCCGGCCCGTAACCTGTTGGCTGTGTGACGGGCGGATACAGTGTACCGGAGACCGAATCTACAGCATAAACAGCGCCTGAAGCGAAATAAATCTGCTTGTTATCACGGCTCCACACCATGCCGGTCATGGATTTGAACTGTGTTTGCACCAAACCACGTTGATGATTACCAACCGGACATTGTCCTTTAGAATCGGCAGTGTAGACGCCTAAAGGATCATTGGCACTTTTAGAAGCCGCAAAGGTGATAAACAGATTATCGGCTGACCATGTGGGGAAAACGGTTCGGGCGAAACCAAGACACGAAAGTTGGCGGGGCGTGTACTGCTGATCGCCAGCAGCGAGGGACATCACAAAAACTTCGCGTACGTTATCACTGAGCTGCCGAGTAAATGCTAAGGATTGTTCATCAGGGGATAGTACCAGATCAGCGGGTGCACCGCCGACTAAAATCAGTTCTTCATGCTTATCGGCAGGGGTTAATAAGGCAATCGAATCGCCATTGAAGATGTAATAAATGGTGCCGCTACCCACAGATATGGTTGGCAACGGTTGGGTAGGCTGGACTGGCGGTTCGGTGGCAATCGGAGCAGGTGTCCATGTGGGCGGCAGTGTGGGCGGAGCATTCTGCGTTGACAGCGCGTCACGGGTCGCTGTGGCGTTGAGCGCGACTGCCGTTTCTACCGCGCGTGTGGATGCGTCGGTAGTAGCAATAACATTCAGATCAATCACGGTCGGCACAACCTGCGAGGATTGATTACAGGCGGCAAGCAGCACCACAATACTTAGTACGCACAGGCGTGCAGTGAGTCGTGTTTTAAGAAGCCCGTTTAGCAGCAATAAAGAAAGATTCATTATCAACAACCTTCAGACCGATGGCGGAACATTTCCTTATTATAGTCGGGATAGCGTTTGAAGGCTTGCGGTTCGATCACTCAAAGAGTGCAGGATCGATTCTGACAAAGACCGAGTCACCGAGAGCGGTCAATTGGTCGGCAGTGCCCAATTCGCAAAGTACACGCGTTTTGCGCCCGACATCGCCTTCGACCCATGCGCGCAGATGGATGGGTTGATCCATCGGTGTGGGTTTAAGGTACTTGACGTTCAATGATCCGGTTACGGAAGCAATCAAAGGCTGCGTACCGGGTTCACGACCTTCAGCACGGTATCCAAAAGCCATCGCCGTCCAGTTGGAGTGGCAATCAATCAGTGAGGCGATCAAGCCGCCATAGGTGGCATTCTTGAAACCGGACGAGTGTTTGGGCTGCGGCTGAAATTGACAGACTACGAACTGTCCACCCTCTGACCAATAACTCTTAATTTGGAGACCATCGGGGTTGGCTGAACCGCAACCATAGCACATGCCAGTAGGCAAGCAAATGTCTTGTAGTGCAATGTGCATGAGGCTTAGTCCCTAATTCAATTAGTAATCGGATCACCCGGCTGAAAATCACGTACGCAACGAAAACCGGTATCATCAGAATTAAAAAGGTCACCAGGAGGGTTATTCAGATTTACATACTGAAATGAACTAACTTTATAAGAAGTTTTTGCACTTACTAAGTCTTCCTTATATGAACCCCCACGAAGTGCTGGCTTTAGAAAATCGCCCTCGACAATGTCATCAATTACCCATTCCCAAACGTTTCCACTCATATCATTAGCACCGATCCAAGATTCACCCTCATCTATACTTCCAACAGATTTGGGCTTTCCAGTTGGGTTATCAATTGGGTTATGAAGATAAACTAACTCTGTTCCTTTCGATTCCTCTCCCCACGGGTATTCCCACCCATCTGGTCCAGCAGCAGCATATTCCCATTCTTGATCTGTAGGCAATCTAGCACCATTAGGGCGATTTTCACAATGCTCTTTTGCTTGGATTATGTTCACCATACTTTGTGGTAGCATTGGAGTTAGAGCATTAGAGTTTGGATCATATAAAATTCTTGTCACTTCATAGCGATCTATCCAATAGGGATAATCGACACAAACATTGTTCTGATTTCTATTTGTTACTTGTTCACTGCATGCAGGAACAAGCACCATATCTATATCATCAAACATGTTATGTATAAATCCGCGGTTCTGCCATTCAGAATTATGATTAACACGAGGTGGAATTGGTTTATTTAGGAACAACTGGCAAACCATTATGCCCATAACTACTAGCATCAAAATTACACCAATAATTATCCATTGCCTACCATTAAATGTCTTTGCAAATACAATTTCAGCAATCACTGCAATCACTGCTAATGGAATAACTGCAGGAAACATAGCGGAAATAATCGCTACAACCGCAAGTATTATCTGGATTGGAATTTTTAATTTTCCAAGTAATCTCATTACATTTATTCGCATTCCGCAATTCTCACATTAAATGAGCCAAGAATATTATGCAACCACAACGAATAGTCGTCAAACTGGGAACAAGTACCCTGACCGCTGGAACCAAGCAGCTTAACCGCCAGCGCATCCTTGAAGTGGTGCAGCAGGTGGCACGATTGCATCAAGCAGGGCACGAAATGGTGGTGGTCTCGTCAGGAGCGATGGCAGCGGGGCGTGAACGATTAGGCTACCCTGAAATGGCGCGGTCAGTTCCCGCCAAGCAGATGCTGAGCGCTATCGGTCAAGGGCGGCTGATGCACATCTACAGCCAATTGTTTGACCTGTTCGAAATCGTGGTGGGACAGGTGCTGTTAACGCGTGATGATCTCGGTGATCGCTCGCGCTATTTGAACATCCGCGACACGTTAGGCACGCTGGTCGAACACCGCATTATTCCGGTCATCAACGAGAACGACACCACCGCAACCTATGAAATCCGCGTCGGTGACAACGATAACCTATCGGCGATGGTGGCTAACCTGATGGAAGCCGATTTGTTAATTATTCTGACAGACATGCCGGGTTTGTATACGGCTGATCCACGCAGCAATCCCGATGCGCAGCTTATCCCACGAGTCGAGCAAATAGACGATGATACTTATGCGCTGGCAGGAGGCGCCGGTACGAGTGTCGGTACAGGCGGCATGGTCACCAAAATTCAGGCCGCGCATCTCGCCAGCCGCAGCGGGGTCGTCACGGTGATTGCAAACGGAAATGAACCGGATGTGTTGGGGCGTGTGGTGCGGGGCGAGGCTATCGGTACGCGGTTTGAAACCACCTCCACCCCGCTCGAAGGTCGCAAACGCTGGTTGCTGGCTGAAAAGCCACATGGACGGATCACCGTGGATGCCGGAGCCGCGCGCAAACTGCTCAAAGGCGGCGCGAGTTTGCTCCCTGTGGGCATGACACAGGTGGAAGGTACATTTGAGCGAGGCGAACCACTGGGCATTTTGAGTCCCGATGGTAAGGTGATCGCACATGGTCTGACGAGCTATAACAGCATCGACGTAGGCAAATTGTGTGGTGCGCAATCCGCCAAAATCGTGGATATTTTAGGGTATAGTTATGGTGACGCAGTCATTCATCGGAACAATCTGGTGGTGCTGAAGTAGTTCACAGTTACAGGTATCAAGCTGCAAGTTGAAAGCTTATATTGGGAGGAGATAGGGTAGATATGATTCAATCTCCAACAAAGACATATACGATTGATGAGTTTTGGGATTATGTCCACTTACCCGAAAACATCGGACGGCGGCTTGAACTGGTCAATGGAGAGATAACCGAAATGGTTCCAACTGGCGGCGAACATGGTGAAGTGGGCGGCACTTTATTCGGGCTCATCTGGTCATATAACCGTATCCATCAATTGGGACGTGTGACTAATGCGGAAACAGGGTATGTGCTCACCATTGACGATGACGACAAGCCTTTTGTCCGTGCGCCGGATATTGGTTTTGTCAGTCTACAACGTGCGCCCGAGCCACTAGCGAGTGGTTTTGTTCCTATGCCACCGGACTTAGCCGTAGAAGTGGTTTCACCGGGTGATCTTGCTCAGGATATTGAGGCCAAAGTTCAAAATTATCTGCACTATGGTGTGAAGCTGGTGTGGTTACTGTATCCTTCAGTTAAGAGCATCATTGTTCGTAAACGCGGTTCAATCGTTGAGTTGACCCAAGACGACATCCTCAATGGCGAGAATATTCTGCCGGGATTTGAAGTCAAAGTCAGCGAGATATTTCCGAAGTAATGATTAGTGAGAATAAGCATGATTGACACAATCGATACGCAAATCAATCTCATTGAAATGGGCAAGCGGGCGAAGGAAGCGGGTTTCCGGTTGGCACGGGCGACCACCGAACAAAAGAACGCGGTTGTGATGGCGATTGCAGAGGCTTTAGAGGCCAATACTGCTGCGATCCTCGCTGCAAACAAGCTGGATGTCGATGAAGCGCGCGCCAATGGCACCGACGAAATCTGGATTAAGGATCGTCTGGATCTGACCAAACGTATGGCTGGCATGATCGCGGATGTGCGCAAGGTGGCGACACTACCTGATCCAGTGGGCGAAGTTTTTGATGCGCACACGCTGGAGAATGGTCTAAAAATCAGCAAGCGGCGTACACCGTTGGGTGTGCTGGGGGTGATTTACGAAGCGCGTCCCAACGTGACGATTGATGTGGCGGTGCTGGCGATCAAGAGTAGTAACGCGGCGATTCTGCGGGGCGGCAAAGAAGCCATGCGCAGTAATCTGGTGATGATCAAAGTGCTGCGTGACACATTAGAAGCCTGTGGACTTCCGGCGGACGTGATTCAATACATCGAGAGCACCGACCGCAAATATGTCGGGGAGATGCTGCGGTTACACCAGTACATCGACTTGATTATCCCGCGCGGAGGGAATGATCTGCATAAGCTGTGCCGCGAAAACAGCACCATTCCGGTCATCACGGGCGGCATCGGTGTGTGCCATTTATATGTGGATGAGTCAGCCGATTTGGACGCAGCGCTGCCCGTGATTCACAATGCCAAAACACAACGTCCGGCAACCTGCAACGCGGTAGAAACTATTCTGGTACATGAGAAAGTGGCAGCGGAATTTCTGCCACGATTGGTAGCCCATCTGGGTAAAGATGGCGTGGTATTTAAGGCAGAACCGAAAGCGTTGGCAGCACTCAAGGGTATGGGTAATGGTCAGGTAGAAGCGGCGGGGCCGCACGACTTTGATGTCGAGTGGTACGCGCTGATTTTGAGTCTGAAGGTTGTGGACGGACTGGACGAAGCGATTGATCATATTCGCCAGCACAGCACCCAACACTCGGATGGTATTTTGACGCGTGATATGAACAATGCCAATCGCTTTCTGGATGAAGTCGATTCGGCAGCGGTCTATTTGAACGCCAGCACCCGTTTTACCGATGGGAGTGCGTTTGGCCTAGGTGCTGAAATTGCCGTGAGTACGCAAAAGCTCCATGCACGCGGACCGATGGCACTGGAAGCCCTAACAACCTATAAGTGGGTGGTCATTGGTGAGGGTCATGTGCGCCCGTGAATGGTTGAGAAAAATTGCCGAAGGTTTGATTTTCTTAACTATCCATTCAGTTTATACCGCGTAAAATAGAATAATGGAAGAAAGAATAAAACGATTCGGTAGAATCAGAGGCTAAGAGTGTAATGAGTCATATTTTACTGGTCGAGGACAACGTGGATATGCGCGCCCTGCTAGGTGAAATGCTAGTCTATGGCAAACACACTGTTATGACCGGGCGAACAGGAGAAGAAGCGCTAGATGTAATGAACAGCACAGAGGCACTTCCAGAGCTCATCATTAGTGACTTGAACATGCCACGGCTAGATGGTCTTGGCTTATTAAATGCAGTACGGCAAAACCCCAATTGGAAAACAGTCAAATTCGTCATCATGAGCGCCAACGTAAATGATGATCGGTTAACGCCGGACATCATCAGTTCGTTGGATGGCATCATCCCCAAGCCCTTTAATCTGGATGATTTAAACATTTTCCTTAGTCGGGTCTAGGTATGACAAAAACGCTGGTTATCCTCAATCCATATGCTGGCAGCGGACGCGCCGGCCGCGTGTGGAAAGAATTGGAACCGCTTCTTTGGGAACAACTGGGTGAATTGGTAGTAGCCATCACCCAACATACAGAAGATGTTGCTATTCACCTCGATAAAGCCTATGCCGCCGGCATCCAACGCGTGATTGCCATCGGTGGCGACGGCACAAATTTTACCCTCATCAATGCACTTGCAGCCCTCAACGAGCAGCATCCAGACGGCCCAAAAATGATTTACGGCAACTTGCCGATTGGTTCCGGACGGGATTGGGCGCGATATAAAAAGATACCACTCGATATTCATGAGGCGGCACGCTGGATTGCCAGTGCTACCCCTACCCCTACGGATGTCGGTCAACTGCTACTGGATAATGACCGCAAATCTTATTTCCTCAATATTGCCAGCGCCGGAGTCAGCGGCGAAGTCAATAAACGGGTGAATAACACCCCAGTCCGCAAACCGTGGACATTCCTCAAAGCAACGGTTCAGAGCATCTTGCGCTACCAACCGCAGGTGATGCAAATCCGCCTCGATGGAAAAGATTGGTTTGAAGGCAAAACTTATCTATTGGCGGTAGCCAATGGCAGCACCTTCGGACACGGGATGAAAATTGCGCCGCGTGCCCAAACCAATGACGGCATTTTTGATGTTGTGCTGGTGAAGGGTGTCTCGCGGCCAGTGATCCTGAGCGCACTTTACCGTGTCTATTCCGGTAGTCATCTGACTCATCCTGCGGTGCGTTATGCTCAAGCAAGTGAGATTGAAATCACCGGCGTGAACGGTGTACTAGGATTAGACTTGGACGGCGAAACGGCAACAAGCCAACATCTCACCTTCCGCATCCACCCCGGCCTCATGCAAATTCTGTCCTAAGTTATTCCTTTGTCGGCACACTGTGGACTAACGGTTTAAAGACACGCGGGCCATACTGATCAATCACCATAGCCGGTTCAGCGCACAATGTAACCAACTCGGATTGCATCAAGCGTTTGAACAAATCCATGAATCCATGCGGCTTCACCAGATAAACATTACATCCGGCAACGAAGGCTTTATCCATCGTAGTGCGTTCGTCATACATTGAGGCGACGACAAGGTACGCTTTTGGAAATTTTTGGCGCAATTCGGTGATAAGATCCAAGCCGCTCATATCCGGCAATTTCATATCGACAATCGCCAGCGGAAGATCATCTTGCGTGCCAATTAACTGATGGGCCGCCGCGCCAGTGCTCGCCGAGATCACTTTATACTTGGCACCAGAGAGCAAGCGAACTAAAAACTCACGATTCGCACCGACATCATCGACAACCAGAGCCAAACGTTCAGCCATACAACAAACCTTGTTCTATCACGGTTCGGCCTTTATGGGCGTAGAAGCCCGCTGTGTCATTGGATCAGGCTGCGAGGGAGTGGCAGGTACATCGTGGACTGGGACAGGCGCAACCGGTGTAACAACAGGAGCAGACGGCGTGACCGGAGCCGCTTGAATAACAGGACTAACAGCCTCTAGGGCAACAGGCGTGGGTTTAACCTCATTGTCCGGTGTTGCGGAAGGCGTTTGTGTTGGGATAGAAGTTGGTGTTGAATCAACGGCAATTACGGGTGCAGGTGGCACGACAGAAGCCGTTGAGAGCGTTTGTGGTGGGACAGGAGTTGGTGGCAATTCCAAGGGCGATAAGTTTAGCATTGAGAGAATAGGCTTACCGGCTGCTACCGCATCACCATAGCGTTTGAAAACCGTCACCAACTCGGTAACCGAAACCGGCTTG
The DNA here is from genome assembly GCA_044227005.1 of Aggregatilineales bacterium. Taxonomy (GTDB): domain Bacteria; phylum Chloroflexota; class Anaerolineae; order Aggregatilineales; family Phototrophicaceae; genus CFX2. The sequence goes on along the minus strand of JBGAFZ010000001.1, from coordinate 1,568,958 downwards.
GCTAAATAATCATCACAACCAGCATCCAAACAACGCTGACGGTCACCTTTCATAGCATAAGCAGTGACGGCAATGATGGGCAAAGCACTGCCTGTTGCCCGTAACCGTTGGGCAACATCCAAACCTGTAAGCGCACCCCGCAATTGGACATCCAGCAAAATCAAATCGGGCTTGTCCTGTTCGATGCGATCTAGCGCTGTTTGACCCTCATCGTAGGTGATTACTTCATGCTTACCCATCGCGGCAACCCGCTGTACCAGAGTAACGTTGGTGGCATTATCCTCAACGTAGAGTATGCGCACGATTAGCTCACCTTCTCCGGCTCGGCAGGTTGTTTCAGCGACAATGCCTTAAAGGTTGAGGTATCGCGGCGAGTCGGGCGGGTCGCATCATCGCGATAGGACGGCACCAGCACATTAAAGGTACTGCCTTTGCCGAGTTCACTTTCGACCCAGATGCGCCCTTCCATCAGCCCGAGCAAATGGCGGCAGATCGCCAAGCCTAGACCCGCTCCAGAACGCGGATCGCGCCCGACTGTTTCGGCCTGTTTGAATTCCTCAAAAATGGCTTCATGATAGCGCGCATCGATCCCTTTGCCGGTGTCTTTCACACTAATGCGAACACTGTTGTCTTCCTGCTTAACTGACAATGTGATCGAGCCAGTATCGGTGAATTTGATAGCATTACTGTACAGATTGAGCAGTACCTGACGAATACGCGACTCATCTGCCCAAATCAATGGCACTGAAGCGGGTAAATCAGCTTCCAGTTTGATGGGTTTCGTGCCGATTAAGCCTTCAGCGGTTGACATGACATCCTTAATTATTTCTTCCAGATCAACGCGCTGCATGAACAATTCCATCTTACCGGCATCGACTTTAGATAAATCGAGGATGTCATTAATCAGACTGAGCAATTGACGTCCGCTGGTGTAAATCTGGTTCAGGTCACCCTGATAATTTTTAGGGAGATCCACGTCATCATACATCGCCGGAAACTTGAGCATCGTTTCGCTAAAGCCAATGATGGCATTTAACGGGGTGCGGAGTTCATGGCTCATATTGGCGAGGAACTGCCCACGATAGCGGGTGGCTTCTTCGGCAGCCTGCCGCGCCTTATCCAATTCTGTGTTGGTGGTGGTCAACTCTTCGCTCAAGGCTTGGCTGCGACGAAACGAGCGCTCGAGTGCCTGCCGGTTTTCAAACAAGTCGTTAGTGGTCTTGCGCTCACGTTCATAATTGAGCAACGCCCACTGGGTAATTTGATAGAGTTCACCAGTCACTTGAGCTGCTAAAATCCAACTGACAAAAGTGAGGAAAATTGGAAAGAATTGATACCAACCAAAAGCCTCGGCCTTTGGATTTAGGAATGAGGACAGTGCGATCAACACACTGGAAAGCACGGCGAAAACCAACGATTCACGAGGGGAGAGCATCAAACCAATGATGACGACAATCATCGGGCAAACGAAGGCGATAAGCTGGGTACTGAGGCGATCTCCCATAAATAGAAGAACCGAAATTCCGATCACCGCACCCAAGCCATATGACCACACGGCAGGTGGAAAGCGCTTCTTCGCCAAAAATCCACGTGCCAGCAAACAGGCCACACTCCATGTTGCAGGTGCTAAGAGCCACGGCAACACGTTATAGCGCGTTAATGCCCCCGCGACTGCAACCGTCCAAAAAATAATAACGCAGCCGATAAAGGTCATCTGCCAGATGATCGTCAGACGATCAGCACGGACTTCATTCGCAAAATCCTGATTGGTAGGGATGGTCATCACACTGCCCTATCTGAATAATAACAATATTTATTAGGCGTATTATAAAGCGACTTCGTCCAAATTATCATCAATATCGCTGAACTATGAAAAGTCATGACATTTGGCGATGCAATTCATGAACAATTTGCCACAATACACAGGCTTTTTATCTTTGAAGCCCGTCAGGAAGTGGCACTTTGTAAACGTTTGTTACGCGAACGGGCAAAGTCGTTGGTGAGCCAACCGAGCGCGGTAATGATAACCCCTGCCCCAATAATCGTGACGGACTCACTGCGCTCACGTTCTAACCGTCGCAAGTCAAGGTCAGCACTCATTAATACGCGACCGGTTGCTTCATCCATTTTTTGGACTGTGGTATTTTGTTCGTGAAAGCGATAGGCAAAGTTCTGCGGAATGGCTTGAGATGTACTCACAAAGCGATAGAACCCAAACAATAACAAAGCAAGACCAATCAGAATGAGCGCATAAAAAACAGGCTTGAGCGTGTCATATTTGAATAATTGGCGCATTTATCAGGCAATCCTCGTGTAAAACATCTATGTAATGCAATTAGCAATCCTGCCTACAAAATCATAGTCGATCTGCTGTGAAAAAACGAATGGTTAGGAAAATGGATATTGACAATTTCTGAGGTGGCTATCGCTTCCACATGCAAAGAAGGTGGAAATTGGTTGCGAACTCGCAAAACAGCGTGTATTATGTAAAACGCTCAGTTAGATATTTACAATCTGAGTAAACGTATATTTTTTGTGACAAGGAGTTTGTAGATGTTAAAACGCATGGTATTTGTCTGTTTAATGGTAGTTGGTATTTTAATGGTTACCGTTGGTGTAACCGGCGCGCAAGCGGCCAAATTGAAGTTCATCATGATTGCTCACGGTAGCCCCGCGGGTAACCCCTTCTGGTCAACCGTTGAAAAAGGTATGGTTGATGCTTGTGCTTTGTTGAGCGCAGAATGCAGCTGGCTGGGTGACCCGAACTACAGCGCCGAAGCAATGTCGGCATTCTGGGAAGATGCTTTGGCCGCCAAGCCAACCGGTATCGGTACCACAGCACCTGATGCAGACGCAGTACGCGCCGGCGTCAAGACCGCTAACGAACAGGGTATCCCCGTCATCATTTACAACACCGCCGACAAGGGCGCTGGCACCGACCAAGCACTGGGTGTGTTGTTCTACATCGGCGCTAACGAACGTACCGGTGGCCAGAGCAATGCTCGCCGCGTGTTGGCTCAGGCAGCCGCTGATGGCAAGACCATCACCAAGGGTGTCTGCACCATTCAGGAACAAGGTCACAGTGGTCTAGAAGCCCGTTGCGCCGGTGTGCGTGACGTGTTCGAGGAAAACGGTATTGCCCTCGACATTCTGGACATCAACAACGACCCGACCGAAAGCGCCGGCAAGATCAAGGATTACTTTGCCGCGAATAAGGACACCAGCGCCATCTTCATGCTTGGCCCGAACCCCGCTTCTGCTCTGAACCTGTATCTGAAGGAAGCTGGCCTCAAGCCCGGTGACCTGTATGCTACGACCCATGACACCAGCGCAGAAATCTACCAAATGATTGCTGACGGCTACCTGCTGCAGGCGATTGACCAACAACCGTATCTGCAAGGTTACGAGACCATTAACTGGTTGTTCCTGAACAGCCAATACAAGCTGGCTCCCGGTGGCGACATCTTCACCGGCCCCGGCGTCATCGACAAGAGCAACGTTGCAGCGATTACCGAATTGACCGCTGCTGGCTACCGCTAGTCCTTACCGACTGACAGCGTAGTATATGCGAGTGAGGGAGCAATGCTCCCTCATTCCATAGATCGGACAACTAAAGCAGTTGACGATCACAAATTATCTTTAAAAACTCAGGCAAGTATTATCCTCTTTTAAAATATTGAACTTGCTGCAAAAAGGTTTGTGATGACCAGTCTTTCTTCTACTAAACCCACTGCTATTGGGGCAAATAGCGGTACCCGGTTTAATTTCATACTTGCACTTGCAATTGGACTCATCAGTCTGCTATTGGCTGAACAAGTCGCTGCGGGTTGGATCGCGTTCGGTGATCGAATCAATATTAGCCGCCGCGATTTCAATATGACCGAAATAATCATCATCGCGGGTGGTGTTCTGATCGGTTTGCTAGCTCTGTGGACAGCCCTCCAATTCCTTATCCAACAGAATCAATCTGTTCGTGCTTACTTTGACGAAAACAAATCCATGCCGCCCGGTCTGCTGTTTACGACTCTTACCATCGGCGTGATCGGGATTGCGTGTAGCTTGATTGCCATTCAAATTATCACGGGTTGGTTGCCCCTCGGACTACGGGTCAACATCAGCCGTCGTGACATCAACAACCTCGAAATCGGCGCGATGATTATCGCACTCATCGGGAGTGGCCTCTGCCTCCGAACCGCTTTGGGCATATTACGGCGGGAGCGTCCGGCGTGGTCGTGGGGACAATGGGCGTTATTCGTGCTGATGTTGGTTGGCGCAATCATCCTGTTCTCGGGTGCCTTTGATATTCCGTCAACCATCGGTCGTGGTAAAAGTGCTTTTGATAACTTGGCGACGATTCTTCAGTTGATCGCACCCGGTTTAATCATGATGTTGTCGTGCTTACTCGCTTACCGTTTTGTATCCACCGAATATGGCATGTCCGGTCCACAAAAGGTGATCACCGGAACGTTAGCCGAACGTGCCAGAGCGCGTGACATCAGCGGCGTGCGTTTATCGGCGGGTCAAACCATCCGCGCCCGTTTGGCGAAATCACCGGGTGCAGGCGCTATCATTGGTTTTATTGGTCTGTTCATTTTCTTCTCGGTCGCGACCGATCTCTTCCTTGAGCCGACATCGCTGGCAAGCGCGCTCAGCAATAACGTGACGCGCGGTCTGGTTGCCATCGGCACGACGATGCTCATGATCTCGGGCGAATTCGATCTATCGGTCGGTTCGCTGCTGGGTGTCGGCGGTCTCATGTTCATGGGCTTGCTCACAGGGCAGTTTCCACCAGGCATCCAACCAATGCATCCGATTTTGGCTGCCATCATTTCAACCTCGTTTGTGTGCTTTCTGGGTTTTCTGAACGGTTACATTCTGATTCGCACACAAATACCGTCCTTTATCGTCACCTTGGCAACGTTGCTTATGTATCGTGGTATTCCGTTGGTGTTCATCGTCGGCGGTAAGACTTTGCGCTACGCTGATTATTTTAGTGCACCACCAATCGTCGAACTCAGCCGCGTACTGCTGTTGATTTTGTGCATCGTTCTAGTCATCGGCATGGTGTTGGTTGGTCGAGCGGTCGTCAGCGGGGCATACACCCGTATGAAAGACCGTTGGGCACGGTATCAAACAGACACCGATAATGATTTCCGCACCTTAGGTTTAGCCTTTTCAGCAATCATTTTTGCGGTCAATGTGATCATCCTGATTGGCCTGATTATCGGACTGGCTGGAAGCGCCTTAGATCAAATCAGCCAAATTTCCCAAGGCAGTTCGTTCCTGTCATTGAGCTTCTTCGATCTGATGAATGGGCGTATCGCATCACTACCACTCATCGGGGACATCTCGCGCGACATCAACCTGCGCATGGGTGTGGTCTGGTGGCTGCTGATGGTTATCCTGTTCCAATTCATCTTGAACCAGACCCGTTATGGTAATGCGACTTTCGCAGCAGGTGGTAATCCGGGCGCGGCGCGTGCGCAAGGTATCAACGTTAACCGCATCAAGATCACTAATTACGTGGTTCTCGCATTGCTAGTCGGTCTGGCCTCAATCTTTGATGCCTCGCGTTTGCAAAGTATTGATGCGTTGCGCGGTCAAGGTTTGGAATTGGAAGTCATCGCAGCGACAGTTATCGGCGGTGCATTACTGGCCGGTGGTTACGGCAGTATCATTGGCGCACTTTTGGGTGTATTCATATTCGGCATGATGCAAACCGGACTGGTGCTGATTGGCGTAGATGCGAGACTGTTCGACGCCATCATCGGCGGTATCATTCTGATTGCGGTTATCATTAACAATTGGTCGCGGAGGATCAAGACATGAGTGCTAACACCAACAACGGCACACCGCTGATTGATATGCGCGACATCGTCAAGACGTTCGGGACGATTAACGTGCTGCGCGGTCTTGATTTCCAAGTCGATAGGCATGAAATCGTTGGCTTGCTAGGCGATAACGGCGCTGGAAAATCAACACTCATTAAAATTCTGACGGGCGTTTATACACCCACTAGCGGACAAATTTATTTTGAGGGAAAGCCAGTCACGATTAACTCACCTCAAGATGCCCGTCATCTAGGAATCGAAACCGTGTATCAGGATTTGGCACTGGTACCACTGATGAGCATTTCGCGCAACTTCTGGCTTGGGCAGGAAATCACCCGTCGCATCGGACCGTTGAACGTGCTGGATAAAGATGAGATGGGCGCACGTACCCGTCAAGCCCTGCTGGATATCGGTATTCACATCCGTAATGCTGATGAGCCGGTCGGGTCGCTATCGGGCGGTGAACGACAATCGATTGCCATTGGTCGCGCAGTATATTTCGGCAAGAAGCTCCTTATTCTGGACGAACCCACCTCTGCCCTTTCGGTCGGTGAAACGGCAAAGGTATTGGAATACACACGCGCAGCTAAAGAACGCGGCATGTCCGTGATTTTTATTTCGCATAACATCGGTCACGTCCACAAGGTTGCAGATCGCTTTACGATTATCAGCCACGGACAAAAGGTCGGGGATTTCCGTAAAGAAGAAGTCAACGAGCTGGAAGTCGCTAACATGGTCATGACGGGTGAAGTACCTGAACGGCTGAAGTTGATCCCCAAGCACGATGGGGCTGGATGAATATTTTCGGGCTTTTTTAGAAGGGGCAAAATCAAAATTATGAGTTATCGAAGCGTATTCAAAATCGCGCTACTGTTGATTGCATTAATCATGACGGCCTGCGCGCCTGAGAATCTCGATATAACACCCACACCTGTGCCAACCGCGATTCCTATTATCAAGGTATACGTCACAGGGGCAGTGAAAGAATCGGGCAAGACAGTGGAGTTACCACTGGGAAGCCGCGCACAAGAGGCGATAGACGCCGCAGGTGGTGCACTTGATACAGCAGACTTACAACGTGTCAATCTCGCGCTGATCTTGTCAGACGGAGCACAGGTCAACGTTCCGGCTGTGGGGGAAGCTGTAGCGGCAGAGCCTACTGCAACCGCAGTCGCAGCGGCTGCCAATGATCCTAAAGCATTTCTGGAAAAATTAGTCAGCCTAACACCAGAAAATATCGCAGGCGGTTCGATCCAATGGCGGCGCGATCCGAAAACACCGCCGAGTTACGCAACTCCGCGTGGGGGCAACACAGTGCGCGTCAGTTATATTGATGCCGGTGGTAGTTTGCTGGAATTGACCTATGGCATCTTCCCAACGGCAGAATCTGCGCAAACTTTCTATGATACGATCGTCGGATCATTGAAATCGCAGTCCAAAACCACAGAAAAGACAGAATTCCCAACACCGAATCAATTCGGTAGTGGTACCTACGGTGCAGCAGGTATCTTCCTGCTCGACACGGTTGTGGTGCGTATCGCCATCCCGCGCTACAACACCGTTTCAGGGGGTGATCCTGTGAAGCCATTGGTCAGCAGCGTTCTGGGGTATGTGGACGCGGCTAAGGCCAACTAATCAACACAGATGAACAAGGACGAGCTCACGGGTTCGTCCTTTTGTTTCTTGCAGCAGATGCTTAACGCCAGTGGATCAGGCTTGAAATGGCGTTAAATCCACTCACATGCAAAAGCCCGACGCACAGCGTAAAATAGGTACTGTAATTTTAAGACCATGTGACGACACCTTGTTTTTGACTCATGTGTCCACATGGCGCTACATAACATCAAACGAGGCAATGACCATCATGGGTTTGGGTAAACAAATTCGGCTTAATCGTATATTTGCACATCCGTCCGGTCGGTTGTGTTCGGTCGCCATCGACCACTTTATGGTTTACAACCTCGGCCTACCACCGGGACTGCGGCACATCAAGCAAACCTTGGCAGATGTCATGGCTGAAGGACCGGATGCCGTCACCATGCACAAAGGGATTGCCAGCGCCTTGTGGAGTGACTATGCAGGACGCATTCCGCTCATTTTGCAAAGCAGTGGTGTTCGTCCGGATGACAGCGCCACCGAACAATTCGCTAACGTCGATGATGCCGTTCGGTTGGGGGCAGATGCATTCGCGGTAGTGGCATTCGTGCGTGGCAAAACAGAAGCCAGTTATCTACGCGTCGTAGCGGACTGTGTGCGTGCCGGAGCACAAACCGAGATGCCGATTATTTGCCATGCGTATCCGCGCGATACGAACAACAACATTATTTACACGCCCGAAGATATTGCATGGGCGGTACGCTGTCTGGTCGAGGTGGGCGTCGATGTGGTGAAAGTACCATACTGCGGTGATCCGGTTGCTCATGCACAAATCGTCGCTGACTGCCCTCTCCCAATCGTTGCGGCTGGCGGCCCCAAGACTCCCACCCTGCGCGATGCCCTGCAACTGATGCAAGATGCGGCACATTGTGGCGTACGTGGTGCGGTCATCGGACGTAACATTTGGGGCGATACCAATATTGGTGGTGCGCTGCGTGCTTTCAAAGCCGTCATCCACGATGATGTAAATCCTGACGACGCGCTGAAACTAATGACGAACTAAGGTCTACAATGTGGGATATTTTGGGTCTCGGCAGTGTGACGGTTGACGATTTCTATGTCGTGCCTTATTTCCCGATTCCTGATACCAAGCTGGAAATTCTATCAACCGAGCGCCAAGGCGGTGGCTTAACGGCAACTGCCTTAGTCGCCGCTACCCGTTTAGGGGCGACCTGTGCATATGGTGGCGTACTCGGTCATGACGACATCTCCAAGTGGGTTGAGGCTGATCTGGCGCGAGAAGGCATCGATGTCAGCCGAGTGGCACGGCGGGATAATGCCCAGCCCATCCATTCGCATGTGATTGTGGAACAGCAAATCCACACCCGTACTATCCTCTATACCCTCAAAGGTCAGGTCGGCGCGGACGATGAATTACCATCCGAAGATGATATTCGTGCGTCTAAAATTCTGTTTATAGATGATTTCGGCGTCACTGGTAATTTCCGTGCCGCAACCATCGCCCGCGCGGCTGGTGTTCCCGTCGTGGCTGATTTCGAACATATGCCATCCGTGCCGCTATTAGGATTAGTCGATCACCTGATCGTTTCGATACGCTATGCATCTATGGTGACAGGGATTAATCAACCTGAAGCGGCTGCAAAAGCACTGTGGAAACCGCATAGCAAACTGGTAGCGGTGACCTGTGGTGATGCCGGATGCTATTACACGACTGATGGACAAGCTGTGGATTATCAACCGGCCTTCAAAGTTGAAGCGGTTGATACCACGGGCTGCGGCGATGTGTTTCACGGCGCCTATGCCGCAGCTTTAGTCTGGGAATGGTCAGCCGGAGACTGTATCCGGTTCGCGGCAGCCAGCGCAGCCCTCAAAGCGACGCAAGCAGGGGGACGGCGCGGTATTCCTAACCGCACACAGGTCGAAGCGTTTCTGCAAGAACATCACTAGAGAGATTGATCCCGTTGGAGGCGCATCGTTTGTTCATGTTGGTGCGCCAAGCGGTTGGCGTAAAATGTCATGATGATAACCCCAATTGCGAACGGTGCGACAATCCCATAAGCAATTTGGATGTCTGCACGATCAGCAATCACACCTAATATTTGCGGCATTAACAAAATCGCCAAGCCTGAACTCATGGACGTCAACCCACTGGCAGCGTCGGGATTACTGATACCGACAGCCGAGGTCAACGACAATGTCAGCGGGAACAGGTTCGCTACACCCAAGCCACACACAAATAGTCCAACCGCATTCAGAACTGGAACACGCGCTAACCAGAATATCGGAAAGCCCACCAAAACAATGGCGGCAGCACCCAATAATAAATTGGCGGTAGTATAACGGCGCGTCAATCGGCTACCGACAGCGCGCCCGATGAACTGTGCCACCGTGAACAGGGCAACGCTGCTAGCAGCCGCTTCTTTGCTCAACCCCACAACCGTTTCCATGTAGGTTGATGCCCAAAAGATCACACACCATTCCACCGCTACCGAGAAGAAGACGACGAATAAATATGCCCAAAAAGCACGTGGAAATTTACTCGATTTGGTCGAAGCACTAGCGGTACTCTGGTTCGTCTGGTGTGGCACAGGTAACGAGATGCGGCGACGTGTCCAAATGAAGACGAGTCCCCAAGCAGCAGCACCAATATATATGGCAATTCGCCATGTCCATCCCTGCGATTCACCAAAGCCCACCGCTAAGGGTGCAGCCGACGCCGCCAACACTGCGAACACATTCGCTTCGGTCAGTGCCTGCGCACGATTCTCACCGTGCATATCCGAAAGTGACGCCTGAATTGTCACCAACATGTATGAACCGAACAAGGCGAACACAAATACACTGGCTATGCCCACTTCAGCGGTACGGCCTAATGTTAGGGCGATTGCACCGGCTGCCATCAAGAAACCCCCGCCCCAGAACAAACGAGGGCGACCAATAAGCTTAACCATCCGTGCGTTCGTAAATCCGGCGATCACCATACCAGCAGCAAAAGCACTGATGTAAAACGCCGATACCGTGTAATTAATGGTGAGTTCTTTGCGCAAAAATGGAACTGCCGGACCCAGTACCGACAGAATGTAGGCAAAATAGGCCAGCATAAAATACGCCAGCCACGTGTAGCGGTCACGAACGAAAGGTTTATTCACAGGTAGATGCTCTTAATCTGATGCTGAATGGGTGACATTCAGGCTAATAGGATGTTGTAAAAACAAGTATAGCCGCGAATGTCGTGAGTTTTTATGTCCAACTTATGATGGATCACCATCGCGAGCATCATTATAGGTTAAGCGACGAACATTGTTCCCTTGTGCATCCATGATGTACAACTCCGGATTAGTTTTACCGTCACGCGTCGAGTTAAATATAAGATGCTGGTCATCCACCCAGACCGCGCCAGCATCCCAAGCGGGATTAGTCGTCAAACGCACCTGTGTTTTGCCATCACGGCTCAAGGTATACAGCTCGAAATTACGCGTATAGGGATCAGAGGTGACGGTCAATGTATTGCCATCGGGTGACCATGCGGGTTCAATATTCCTCACGCGCGAGTCACTGATAACCTGTACATCACTCCCATCGGGATTCATAAGATACACGGCCCAATTTCGGAAGCGGTAGGAGGTAAAGGCGATCTTGCTACCATCAGGTGACCATACCGGCTCATCATCAGCCGACGGATCATCCGTCAATTGGTATACATCACTGCCATCGGCATTCATGCTGAAAATATCCCAATTGCCAGATCGATCACTAGCGAACGTAATCCGGTTGCCGTCCGGTGACCACGCCGGATGATTATCCCTAGCAGGATGGTTGGTTAAGCGCCGGACGTGTCCACTTTCGACATCCACCACGTACAATTCTTGATTGCCGTCCCGCAGCGAGGCAAACGCCACCTTACTTCCATCCGGTGAGCGTGCCGGAGAAGAATCCCACGCCACATTTCGCGAGAGATTCCGTTCAAGTCCACGGTTATAATCCAGCAAGTATATTTCGTCGTTGTCACCACGGGTGCTGTGATAAACGACATCGCTGCGCCCACCCGCGAAACGAACAACACGCACAGTAACGAGCGTCACGAACATCAATGCGAGTAGCACGAGCAAGGCGGAACGTGCAACTGAGGTCATCCAAACAAATTGACGCGGCGCATCCATTGCCCCACCCTAGCCGAGCTTCTTCACCGCAGGCACGATTTCATCCAACACCATTTGCCGGATGTCTGGATTGGTCACGCCAAGAATGTCGATCATAAAGTAGCTACAGCCTGCGTTCACAAACGCAGACATCTGCTCGACAACTTGAGCAGGTGTTCCTACAAAGGCGTTTTCGGTGGTAAACGGCATCTTCCACGAATTAGCCAAACGACTGATTTCCGGTTCCGTGCGCCCTGTGACTACCCGCCCGAACCATGTGCGGCGGATACTCTTAGGATCGCGTCCAATGGCAACACAATGTTGATCCAACACCGCAGCCCGTTCTTTAAAGGTGCGAATATTAGCATCTGAAATATTCCACCAATCAGCGTGTTTGGCTACGATTTGCAAGGCACGGTCGCCTTTCACGCCCACACAAATCGGCGGGACTGGTACAGGCTTCGGTTCGAGGATGGCCTCATCAAGGCGGTAATGCTTGCCCTGATAACTCACCTTGCCTGATTGAGTCCACAACCGCTTGAAAATTTCGAGCGAATCATCAAGCTGTTCTAGACGCACTTTAGCGGATGGCAATTCGTAACCATAACCACGATACTCGTCTTCCTTCCAGCCCGCACCAATGCCCATGATGAAACGACCACCGCTGAACTGCTGCAAGGTCGAAGCCATCTTCGCCACTAAGCCGGGGTTGCGATAGTTCTGTCCCAACACCATCGGGCCGACATCGAACGCGGGGAATTTTGCCGCGAGATAGCTCAATACCGTCCATACTTCATAGGCAAAATCTTCACCCCAAAACAGGTGATCAGTCATCCATAGGCTTTTGAATTTACCTTCAAAATGAGGTAACAGTACTTCAAGATTGTTCATCCAATAATTTAAATCACTTTTAGGATGACTCTCGACCAATGCAAGACCAAAATCCACAGACATGAAATATCTCCTCACGTACAAACTGTGCAGTACAGCCGATTTTAATTGGTGAACCGCAGCGAAGTCACAATTTGAGTCAATAACGCGACCACGTTCTCAGGCACAGCGTTCATGGTACGATCTACCGCACCTGCTTCATCCCGTTTGAGTTCGTAGGCAATGAACTGATAATACTGATTATTGTGTGCGATGACGAATGATTCATAGCGCTGAGGGGTGTTACCGCCCACAGCACCAATATAGCCTGTGATACGCCGCGCCGTATTCGTTCCAATCATGGTGTCGTGTACGCTGTCGATAACGGGTGCATCGCCCATCGGCTCTTCGGGATTAATCTCGCTCACCAGAATATAAATCTGGTGGTCAATCCATACATATTGACTATCAGCAGCACCATCTACGGCTAACCCCTCCGGATACTGAACCGTATAACCGTAGGCAGTATTGCTATAAGTTGCTAAGCTCACTTCAGGTGTAGGGGTGACGGCATCGGTTGGGATAACCGCCACGGTCGGCGTGCTGTTGGTCGCCGCTTGCTGGCTCAAGTTACAACCCGCACACATCAATAAAACCAGTAGCATTACGCGTCGTAAAATGTTCATCAAGACCACCTTATGAATATTGATAATCATAAGGATAATGTGAGATGTAAGCATTTTATAGACGACGCACCGGCGATTACCAACCGTGCCCCCTACGAACCATTATCAAAATCGCCTAATTCGGAAGCAAAATAATCTTGGCATCCTGACGACTTTCGAGACGTTTAAAAGCGCTTGCCGCCTCATCCAATGCCATCCGCGCGCTGACCATCGGACGCATATCCAGTTTACCGGATGCCATCAACCGGATGACGTTCATGAATGTGCCGTGTCCCGAATGCCCCAACGATCCAGCTAACTGCACGCCCTTAACCTGATAGTATTCCAGTTCAAGCGGAGTAGGCCGTTCCGAACGCCCGATGTGGCAAACGGTCGCATTCACTGCCAGACCTTTTGTCAACGGCGCGAGCGTATGGGTGGGTGCGCCTGCCGCCTCCACCACGAAGTCCACCCCACGCCCATAGGTCGAGTCCAGAATGATGCCGTTCAAATCTGCGCCTATCGGATCATGAACAGCGGTCGCTCCTAACTTGAGCGCAAACTCACGGCGGCTGGGTGACGTATCAAAGACAATCACTTGTGATGCCCCTGCCGCACTCGCCAATGCAATCGCCGCCAAGCCAATCGGCCCCGCCCCGAACACTACCACATACGCACCCGGTTGCCATGTGTGGATGCGGTTGAACATGGCATGATACGATACGCCGGTGGGTTCAACCATCGCACCCATGACCATCGCTTCACTTTCGCTGCCAACCCGATCCGCGATCTCTTGAATGCTCCAGCAATAACGCGCCCGAACAGGGATGTATTGTGCCATCGCGCCGGGGGTCGTAAAGCCGAGTTCCTCCAAATTATCACAATGATTGACGAATCCCCGCCGGCAGGAAATGCATTCGCCGCACCATTGGATTTCTTCAGCAGCGACAATATCCCCGACTTTCAAATCACGGACATTTTTGCCGACCTCAACAATCTTGCCCGAAAACTCGTGACCCAGAATATTAGGAAAGCGCGTCAGGCCGGGATACAAAATGTAGCCATCTTTACCCGCCTCGTACATGTGCATGTCTGATCCACAAATACCGACAGCGCCCACCTTGATAATGACCTCATCATCTTTAGGGATAGGATCAGCGGTTTGCCCGATACCGATACGCGGGTTTTTCCACACCTGCGAACCGGCTTGGATGCGATGGGTTGTCTGTTCACGTTCATTTAATTTATAGTCTGGCTTGGGTGCAAAATCAGCAGTTAAAGTCAATGCTTTCATAAAATATTCTCCATTAAATAGTATTTACGGGCGGCACATCTGTACCGCCCAAATTGAACGCGTATTTTAGCCGCAATTGTCTCCACATGGCAAAGTCACAGTTAAGCGCATCCGTAAATCATTTTGTGAGCTTCCTGCTATCGACAAGGTGGCGTTTTGGACAAAATAAGGTAGTAATTGGAGTAGAGGATTACCAGAATCGGACTGCGTAAATGCACTCCAATCAGGCGAGTTTGCGGACGGCATATTCAGGTAAAAAGCCATACCTGCATCAACAAGACGCATGCTTGTGCTTGAGGCAGCGATACTCGTATCAAACCCGACATTATCCCCACTTAACACCTGCATCACTGCCCGACGGGTTCCAATGATCACATGCGCATCGTAAGCAGCGGCAACAAACTCATCAAACGGTTGCCCCGTTTCGCCATATATCGTGAGGCCAACACCGTGATTATTACCCGGCAGCGAAACCTCTTGAATACGTACGCTGTGTTGGTCGCCACTTGAATAAATGCTAATCGCCAATTCGCGTTGAAGTTTACTGACAAAAGCTAAAGCAGATGCATCGTCACTAGTATCGAACACCACTGCACCATCAAGAAGCTCGCGATTAACAAAGATCGGACTGTTAGGATCATAGGCTGGATTGAAACTGAGAAAGAAGGTATTGCTCCCACCCAATAGTGGGCGAATCTCACCATTGTAATCATATCCGCTGAGATTGGAAAAGAAGACGTTAGCCCATTCCGTATTGATGATACTACTGAAAGCACCGGAGAATAATCCGGCTGTACTCGCGGAGTAACCATAAGCAACACTGGTAATCAAGCTGGGGAGAACCATTTGGAATTTCTTTGCAGCAGATTGGGCACTACTACCCACAAACTCTAACATACTACCCATATCCGCGACCTGTCCCACAAAGAAAGCATCTCGCGGAATAAGTGGTAGTGTATCCGGTGGGAGTACCAAGCCTTGCCCTGTAAAGTGAATGCCAAGAGACTCTAAACCAACCGTATTGCCCTTAGACTGCATAACATCAATCGTCATGGTTTGATCGTCACCAATGTGGACGCCAATACCCATTATGCCAAGCGAACGCAATAACGCAGCGGGAATAATCCAATTGCCGTCACTTTGATAACTATCGCGCTGGCTGTAGGCTAAAAGCAGCGGGGTATCCACCAAAGCCATCATGTCGTAGTCTACACTGGGCAGATGAGACAGGAGAGCCGCATTACGATCCAGACTCGGGTTGGGATTGATCTTGGGGTCTTGCTGTGGGTCAAGATCATCCGACCAGCTATACATAATCATCACATCAGGATAAATTGCCAGCCGATTGCGGTCGGTGCTATTGGTCAGTAAGGTATAACCATCAACTTCACGACTCGTCCAACCTTTGAGCGCGCTCAAGGCTGCATCCAACGCAGCCTTAGCATCGGTAATCTTGATAACTATGCGTCCACCTGCGCTACGAACAGCCGGATAAATACCAACGGCGATAGTATCGCCCAACCAAGGACGCACGCTGCCAGCAAAAGTACTGCCAGTGGCTTGTTGTGCGATTAGGTCGAGTGCGGCACTTAAGGTCACAGGAAATTCTGCGGGAATCGTACCCGTTGGCAACTGCGATTCAACTATGTGAGCCAAGCGATCCAATGAAGCCACAAATTGGGTATCGGTGCGGATGGCTGCATACAGCATGGTATCGCTTGGAAAGTAGCCACTTAACGACTCAAGGCTTCCGTAGCGATCTTGAGTCGCAGGTGCGGCCAGCACACCTGAAGCAGCCATCACCGTCAACAAAAACGTTACGGCAACGATCCGAAGGATAAATCGACGCATAATAGCCTCCTAGCGATCAGTACTGCTAACGGTCAGTTCCAGTCTACACTGAAAATCTATAGCCCACTGTCGTTCAAGTTTTACAGGGTGCAAGTACCGTTTAGCATCCACAAAGTTACTTATTATGACGCCACGAAGGCTGAGAAAGTTGCATTTTGTACAGAAAAATATATCATATAATCGTATTCCTCTATTCTACGAAGGTTGTAAATGGCACCTCCTTCCAACCTCTCGCCACTCATTATTTCCATGCTCATTCCGTCTGCCTGTGCTACCGATGCAGTTTACAAAAACGAACACATTCATTGTCGAACCGGCAGTAGATTCTGAAATTATCTCGTGGCTCTAAACACAGGAGAAACCATTATGTCCGTTTTGACAGGTATCATCCCGATTCTGGTTACCCCTTTTGATGCAGACGGACGGATTGATGAGGACAGCTTGCGCCGTGTAGTGCGCTTCGAATTGGAAGGCGGCATACACGGGTTAGGCGTTGGTGGTTTCGCCAGCGAAGCCTACAAACTCACCGATCAAGAACGCTTACGCTGTGCGGAAATCGTCGCAGCAGAAGTCGGTGGGCAAGTACCATTAATCATTGGTATGGCTCCCGGCAGCACCGAAGCCGCCATCGAGCAAGCCCATGTCTACAGCAACCTGCACCCCGCCGCCTTGATGACCTTGCCGCCCAATACCATGAGTTATGATGAACTGAGCTTGATGGAACATTACATCGCGCTCGGCAACGTTTCAGACGTACCGATCATGGTGCAGCAATCTCCCCAAATTCAAGCCTACACCCATTGCCAACTCTCGACCGAACATCTGGCACAAATCGCCAAACACGCCCCCAACATCCGCTACTTCAAGATTGAAGGGCCGGGTTCAGCACGCCGCATCAATGCCCTCAAAGGTCGTGTGAGCGATGATGTACGCATGTTCGGCGGCATCGGGGGCATCGCCTTACGCGAAGAACTCGAGGTCGGCGCGGCAGGATTGCTACCGGGGGTTGGTTTCAACGAGTTTTTCACCGATGTGTGGTCTGCATGGACAGCCGATGACAAAGTGCATGTGGATGAAGTTCTGCGCCGCGCACAACCGTTGGTGGATGCGGTATCCGGTTTCGGACACGAATTCTCTCTGCACGCCCGTAAATATTTACTTAAACGTGCTGGCATCATCACCCACGATACCGTCCGCCGCCCGACTGTTCGCGCCGAGTTCAGCGCTTTAGAAAACATCGGCAGGTTGGTAGATGAACTAGAACTCCGCATCGCACGGCACCATTAACAGTTGATTGATAATACTTTGCACCTATCCTCTGGTGCGTTATGCTTTTGTACATCTATATTCGGTCATTAGGTGCTGTTCAGGACTATTGACTCTAGCCATTCAAGGACTACCCGATGGACATCCAAACAAGCACGATCAATATCCCCAACGGCACCCCCAACCTCAGCGCATACTTTGCCCTGCCTCCCGGCGAAGGCAAGTTCCCCGGTGTGGTTGTGATCCATGAAGCATTTGGTCTCAACGACAACATCAAGGACATCACCCGCCGCTTTGCCGAAGCTGGATATGCCGCGCTGGCGGTTGATCTCTTCGCAGGACGCAACCAGATGGTCTGTATGTTCCGCTTCTTCGCCAACATGATGCTGCTCGATTCACTTAATCACGCCGGCATCCGTGACCTGAAAGTCTCGCTGGATTGGCTGGAAAAACACTCGCGCATCGACAGCTCGAAAATCGGAGCCATCGGCTTTTGTATGGGCGGTAACTTCGCCATCTCGTGGGCATGTACCGACTCACGCCTGAATGTGATAGCTCCTTTTTATGGTATGAATCCCCGTCCGGCGGAAGCCATCGCACGCGCTTGTCCAGTGGTCGGTTCGTATCCTGAAAATGATTTCACCAAGAATGCTGGCATCAAACTCGACACCGAACTGACCAAACACAACATTCCGCACGACATCAAAATTTATCCGAATACCAAGCACTCTTTCTTCAACAGCCCGCGGGATGAGAATGAAAAAGCTGCGGCAGGTGACGCATGGACACGTATCCTCGGCTTCTTCGGTGAACATATCGGCGGGTAATCATGCCAGAGCAACTCGCCATGCCGGACGCGGAAGTTTATCTCGACCGAGAATTCTTCACGGCCGACGAAAGCGACACCTTATTAGCAGATTTGACTGCGCATATCGCATGGGAGCAAAAAGCCATTCAGTTCATGGGAAAGCATGTCATGCAACCGCGCTTGATTGCATGGTATGGAGATGAGGGCAAATCCTACCGCTATTCTGGTCTGACCGTTCAACCGCTTGCGTGGACACCAACTTTATTGATGATGAAGGCGCGGGTTGAAGCAGTAGCAGCAATGACCTTTAATAGCGTCCTGCTCAATCTGTATAGGGATGGGCAAGATAGCGTGGGTTGGCACAGTGACGATGAACCGGAACTCGGCACCAATCCGGTCATCGCCTCGGTCAGTTTAGGCGCTACCCGCAACTTCCAGTTCAAGCATAAGCATGAGCCTGACCTCAAGCTGAGCGTCGAACTCACCCACGGTTGCCTCTTGCTGATGCGTGGTACCACCCAACACTTCTGGAAGCATCAAATCCCTAAGACGAAAAAGGTTTCTGCCCCGCGTATCAATCTGACATTTCGCGTAATTCAATAAGTAGAGTAAGTCACTATCCCAAGTGATGCATTGGTTTTACAATCATGATTAATGCTTACATCAAGAGCGATTAACATGAGAAAAATACTAATTGTCTTGGGTATCGGAATGATGGTGATGAGTGGCATCGTATTTTTTGTAGGTGGCAACATCACGACATCCAACCTAACCCGCATTTCAGCAACCAGTGTCAATCCCGCTACCTATTGTAAGTCGGGGGAAAAACTCGTCACCCCACAACCTAGAAATACGCTTGCTACACCCGGCAAAGGTTTCACAGTTAATGGATTCTACTATTGTGTGGATGATGCGGGTAACCGCCGAGATATCACATCTGATGTGATGCAAAATGCCTTCGGTCAGATTTTCACGGTTTTCCCATCATGGATAACGACAGCGCTGGTGTCCTTCGGGTTATTCTGTCTTGGGCTACCGATTTTGATTATAGGCGCACTACTCTCATTACGCGGGCAAAAATCTTCACAACCGCTTAAAGTATCACCCTTTCCAACAGCGTCCGGTTCAATCTCAGGGTTCTCAGATGGTTCATCTAACAGGTTGGCAGATCAATTAAAACAACTTGAAGATGCCCATCAACAAGGACTTATTTCGACAGAAGAATATGAGCGCTCACGAAAGAAAATACTCGACCAAGTCGGATAACCCTTTCGAGGCTGAACACCTTTTGTGCCACCATCACACCCGAGGTGATTTGCCTGTCAATTTAGTGAACACTTGATAGCCGAACCAGCGGAATGGTTCCGGTGGAATCTGCCCGTAGGTCGCATGATAAAACGGCAGCTTACGCCAACGTTCGTCATCGCCCGAATACATATCCGTTAGCACTTGACCAGAAATATTCGCCAGCGTCACCCCATGCCCACAGTATCCAATCGCATAGAACACGTTGCGATTGTCGCCGCGCACACCCATTAAATTATTACGTTTGAGTGTAATACCAAGCGTCCCTGTCCAACGGTGGGTGATCGGCAGTCGTTGGCTAGCAGGCAAATACTCGTGCATGGTACTTTCCATTTTGCGGAAAGATGCCCCTGCCGACTCCGGCGTACCGGGATAGGCAGTCCGGTTATTGAACAGATAAGCATATGATTGATTACTGCCGCCACCAAAAATAATATTGCCTTCGTTGGTGATGGTCGAATAAGAAATCCGGTCGAGATCGTCACTGTATCCCGCATAAGCAGTCCATCCCACTTCGGCGCGTTGCTCAGCCGTCAGTGAAGCCGTTGCAAACACATGCGAATGCAGCGGAAATAACGCATCACGGAAATACCCCAAACGCGTCGTGTACCCATTTGTCCCCAATACGATCGCTTTGGCCTGTACTTCGCCTTCCGGAGTAGTCAGCGTAATCGTAGAGCCTTCGCGAATTTTCAACACCGGTGTATTCTCGTAAATCTCAACCCCTTGTTCCACCAGCACAGGCCGCAATCCACGTACCAACTGCGCCCCATTAATCTGCCCCGAACCGGGATCAAGCACTGCCCCATACACCCCTTTAGCGTTCAACTGCTTGGCTAAAGTCGCTGAATCGATAAACCGACTCGGAATGCCTATGGCATTATGTTCTTCGGTTTCCTTATGCGCCGCTTCAGCCCGTTTGCGATCGGTATAGAAGGTCAGCGTTCCATCCACACGGTGGCTCACGTTCAGGTTATGGCGCTCAATAATCTCCCGAATCATCTGGATTCCGGCGCTGGTCGTTTTATAAATGCGCTCGGTCATCTCAGGGCTATGATCGGTCACACCCGTCACCCAGTTGAGCATCATACCGCCGTTGCGTCCGCTGGCACCGTTTGCCAGTGTCTTTGCTTCTAGCAGCACCACCTTCTTTTCGGGGTAGCGCCGACTGAAATGGTAAGCGGTCGATGTGCCGGTGAAGCCTCCGCCAATAATGGCTAAATCGCAGGTGATCGTTCCACGTAATGGCTTCCCCGCTTGATAATCCGGTGTCTGAGACGCCCAAAACGATTGGTTCGCATCAATATCCGGTCCTTCAGGGAAAATCCGTGCGGCAATCGGCCACGTTTTGGAAGCCAGACCCGCCGCCGCCAGCAGAGCGCGATCCGCAAGAGATGGTTGTGTAGCAGTGTCGCTCATCCGCGACCTCCCTTAAATGACACTATAGTTAATCAAGCCCGAGACCGAATGCATCTACCAAGCTTACGCCCTCACCCCATTCGCCCACCAGAAATAATCGCCGCTAGTGTGATAGCTAGCCGTGAAGCCATGTTCGGCCAGCTTGGCGACCAATGACTGATCATAAAACATTTTGACGATGGTGAACTCTTGCCCATCATTCAGCTTACGCGTGTGGTAAATGCTTTCGGGATCATAATCCGCATGGTTGGATGCCGATGAAGTGCGGGTTTTGTCCCGCAGCGAGTCCACCATATACACCCGCCCACCGGCTTTCGTGGCTTGCCGTACCGTATCTAAGAAACCATCCAACTTTTCCGGCGGCACATGTGACATCCAGAACGACATGAACACCACATCATATTGCTGATCGGGTTGCCAGTTGAACAAATCCGCTTGCTGGTAAATCACGTTGGCGCTTTTCACCTTATCACGGTTAATATCCAACACTTCCAACGAAGCATCTAGCGCTGTGACCTGATCCGCCAGTGTCGCTAATTCTCGGGTGAAGTTACCTGTACCCGCAGCCAATTCGAGAACAGACCCTACTTTCCCCACGCTCCGCAGCGCCTGCATGACTGTCTCGACTTCGGCAAACCATTTTGCGTTGCGCTCGGCACCCCAATCATAACGCCCGACACGATAAAACCATTCGTCGTATTCACCTGCCCGCGCCCGATAATAAGCAATCTGATCTTGCAGTACTTTATCCGTCATGGCCTTATCCCTCTGCTGTCGGTTGATAAACGTAATGGGTGAACTGCAAACACGGACGCAACCCCAATCCTTCGGCTAATTGGATTGACGCAGTATTCAGCATCTCGACATGATAACGGGGTATGCGCCCCACCTTCAATAGATGCCACAAGGCGGTTTGAACGACCTGTCGCGCATAGCCTTTACGCCGTGCCGAAGCATGCGTATGTACACCCGCAACCTCCCACACCTCATCAAAGTTCTGGTAGGTCATGCAGCTTGATAGCAATTCTCGCCCATCGTAAATGCTGAAGAGTGTCGTACCGTTCTTAAAGTAGCCATCAATTTCAGACGCACTATAGCCATTGGCAACGAACGCCGCGATATGCGCCTCGGACGGTTGGCTTTCGATCCGCACATCAGGATGTGGTTCATAATGAACATCATCCCCACTCGTATACGATCGCAACGCCCGCGCAAATTCCAACTTTAACCGATCCGCCATCAATGTTTCGGTATCCGCCTCGCAAAACTTGATGACCTGACACCGTTCGAGTAATCCGTTCTGCCTCATCTCATGCAACAGCACTTCTGCCATCGCCGGAGTTTCAGCCGCCGGTAACAACACCTGTTCAGCCATTGGATAGGCCGTCGCATCCCACACCACCCGTCCGGTCGGATAAGTCAGCAGCACCGCACGCTGCCGATCACGCTCCAAAACCATACAGGTCATGCTATCGCCATACAGATGCATGTACTTGAGGTGAACAAGATACTTGAGCGGATCAGTGCGAAAAAACGCCTGTGCTTGTTGCCAATCGTTCATGGGTACGCTTATTTTCCCTGTTCGCGCACCGAGTACAGTTCAAGAAATCCACACTTCTCGCAACGGTACGCATCGACGATAAAATACGGTGCGCTCATCTGAACCGCTTTCGCACCAAATATGTTGGTTTCTTTCACGCGTCCCCAAACCGTGCTGTTATCACCACGGATACCACCACGCTCCATCTGTTCCCCGCACTTCGGACAGGAATGAGATTCGTTCGCAGTTGCCTCACTCACCGTATCTCCTCCACCGCCCAATGATCGCCCATTGCCCGACGACCTTTTGCCAAACCTTCACCGTCGCTGCGTTCCAACGTCAAATCCGCCCGATGCAGCATCTCCTCGCGCAGACTAATCCCCAGTCCCGGCCCTTCTGGGATGCTCAAGTGACCATCATTCACCGTAGGCGCGAAGCCGCTCATAATCGGGAAATAAGTCTTGTAAAACGCCCGTACTGACTCGACATAAAACAGGTTCGGCAGATGCGCCCCTAGATGCATACACACCGCATGGCAAATCGGCCCCGCCACATTATGCAGCACAATCGGCACACCGAACGCTTCCGCCATATTCGCAATCTTACGTGTCTCGGCAATACCACCATTCCATACCGGATCTGTCATGACGATTTGCGACACACCCTTCACCAACCAATCCCGCAGTTGCCAGCGTGTCATCAAGAGCTCTGATCCGATAATCGGGATACTCGTTCGCTGCGACATGGTCTTGATTTCATCAGGCATTACCGCAGGAATCACATCCTCCATAAATAGGATGTTATACGGCTCCAATGCCCGTGCAATCCGTTCAATACTGGCGCGGTTCCAACGGAAGTGGCACTCGATGCCAATCTCCATATCCAAACCAACCGCATCCCGAATCTGCTTAACTGCCGTGAGTCCTCTTTCCACATCGTAGGGATGAATATACTGCCCGTATGACACTTCACTGAATTGGTCGAACGGCCAAATCTTCATCGCCTTGATGCCATCCGCTAGTAAACTTTTCGCCAGCGCACCCGCATCCGTATGCCATGCGGCATAATCTTGATACGCACCAAATCCGATACAGGTGTTATAGGTGGGGATACGTTCGCGAGTTTTACCCCCCAACAGATGATACAGCGGCGCGTTATACACCTTGCCCATGATGTCCCACAGCGCCACTTCCAACGCCGAGAGCGCCCGTGTCTCCGCCCCTGCGTAACCGTGATACATAATGTTATCCATCACGAAGCGCCACACGCCTTCGATGTCTAGCGGATCTTGCCCCAGCACCAACGGAGCAATCGTACCGTGCAGCGCACCCTTCGAGCCGGGGATTTTATCGACCGTCTCACCCAAGCCGATCAACCCTGTATCGGTATGAACCCGCACCACCATCAAGCGTGGATATTCCGCCCACTGTAACGATTCGATCGCTGTAATTTTCATATGTTTTTATCCTAATTGAGCAATAATCTCGTTAATCTTCTGCTCGCTCTGCGCGATCTGGTCACGCAAAGTATTCGCCTCGTTCTCAATCGCCTCTAACCGATTTTGGCTCGCTTCCAATTGACCTAACATGCGGTTACGCAGCGCAGCCTCTTGTCCACTCGTTTGGAGGGTATTCAAATTGGCGCGCAGTTGTTCCTGCTGTTTATGCAATTTTTCGACTTCCGTGTTCAGCGATTGGATGCGTCCATTCGCCAGTTGAATCGTATTCAATTCATCTAACATCCCGCCCAACGCGCCACGAATGGCATCACTCAGCCACCCCTTGACTACATAATCTTGCAGTTGCCGATAGTTCAGCTTCCGCACACTATCACTTCGATACGTGCGCCTCCGTTGGGAAGTCACAAACTCGGTTCGAGCGCGGGCTGGCAAGCTCACTTTCCAGCGCCGTTCAGTCGCGTTTTCCACATCTGGCTTACGCGTATCATACAATTCGTATTCTGGTGTAATCGGTGCTTCGATCAACACTGAAACAGGCTTAGCGGTCGTATTCTCGATTACATAAGTAGTCGTCGTGATGTCATACTGCTCAAATACCAGCATGGCATCTTGAATATTCAGTCCGGTAGTCTGCGTATACCGATTATGATTCTCATTGATCCGAACGCTCAACTCGACCGCGAACGGCACATATACGCTGCTGCCGTCTTTAGTGAATGGGATCACCGCCTCGCCCTTATAATCCCAATTTTCCACCACCGTCACCGGTCCGCGTTCCAATGTTAATCCAGTGGAATTTTCAAAGCGTAGCGCCACCACCGGATGATCTGGCAGCTTGGCGCGGTTATACAGCAATTCGCGCTCATATTTAATTTCCGACCCGATAATCGGCACCAGCGCCGACTCGCCGCGCTTGACCGATACGGGTGCAGTTACCGCATACTGGAAAAACTCACCCGCATCTTTAGCTTTGGCAGCAACCGGAGCAGAACCCCCAAACTCCGCCATGCTTGGACGCGCAGAAGCGTACGCCATCGGTGCATTAGCTGCAACTGGCGCGGGAGCTGCCAACTTGGCACGAAAACCAGTCATCGCGCGTAGCCGTTCATCCGACTCTTCATCGACATCTTCAAGCTCATCATACGCACTCTGAAATTCGACCGGCCCCGGTGCCACCCGCGATTCATCCTTCACGGTAGGACGTGTCGGAATACGTGACTCGTACAGGTCATAAATGAACGAAATCGGTTGTCCAGCCACCAGCGTGACTTTTACATTATCGAGATCTTCTTCAAGGCGGTTATCAAACAACCCCCAGCCTTGTAGCAATGCTTTACCCGTCTCGCCGTTACCGTCGGCATCCAATTCCGCCACCAATCGATAGCTCACCCGCCATGTGGGACTCGGCGCGACATAATACACCACCAATTGATGTTCACCCTCGTTCAGTCGCACGTTGACCGTTCGCCGTGTATCCTCGCTCATGCTGGTGTCGAGGAAATAAGTCAGGTCGTGTGCTGCTTGAGCATCTAGAATTTGCAATCCGCGTAGTGTCATCCAATCAAAGGTGACGATCCCCCGCCCCTCAATCAATACGGACACCCGCTTTTGCTTTGAAACCGTATAGTCGCGGTCATCTTTGAAGTCATCCGTACCCATCATCCGTCCGGTGAAGAATTCGTTGTGCCCCGCCGAAGTCTCAATTTCTAATTGCACTTGCCGACCGCGCAAACGGCTTAACAAATCACCGAGGCTCGCTTCATATGACAAGCGAATAGAACTGTTCGCCAGTCGGTCAGCGATATCCATTGGCGTTTGATAATGGATGCCCAACACCTGACCACCAGCGCGGTCAAATACAGCCAAACTTTTCAGGACATCATTAATTTCATCATGGCGGAAGGTCAATGCGGTGCTTTCGCCACTAAAACTCCCCTCACGGACGAAGAACCCCACCCCATGCTTATACAACACCATCTCGCGGACAGGTAAGGACGTCATAGCACTACCCTCGTATAGCTGAATTGATTGTGCCGATCATCGCATAAGACTGTGCGACTCATACCCCTAACTTTGAGGTATTTTCAGACCACCATCACGGTATTGATCAACGTTCCAATACCATCAATGCTGATCGTCGTCACATCCCCTGCCTGCAAGGTAAAGTCACTCGGCGGAACCACGCCTGTTCCAGTCAACAAGATGACGCCGTTTTCAAACTCGCTGCTGCGTCCTAAATAGGTAATCAATTCATCGATCCGTCGCTTAATCCGTGCGGTCGATACCTCGCCGCTAAACATCGCCTGTCCTGCTCGAACGATGCTCAGCGAAATCGTGGTCAACGGCCATGCGGCTGACGGATTCAACACAATCCCCGGCCCCAACGCACACGACGCTTTATAGACCTTGGCCTGTGGCAGATACAACGGATTTGCACCCTCAATATCACGACTGCTCATATCATTCCCGACCGTGAAGCCTACCAACTCCATCGCCGGATTGATCACCAACGCCAGTTCAGGTTCCGGGACATTCCACGTCGCATCCTGCCGGATTCCCACCTGACCACGCGGCCCGATGACCTTTGCCCCCTGCGCCTTGAAAAACAACTCCGGACGTTCTGCGTCATACACCCGCGCATATATATCGCCCCCATCTTGGGCTTCTTCCTGCCGTGCGGCGCGGCTACGCTCATAAGTCACACCTGCCGCCCAAATTTCCTGTGTATCTGATGGCGCCCACCAATGCGGCACAAACGCTTGTGGTTCAGCATCAAAAATACTGGCAGGATAGGCATACCCCGAATCGTGGGCTATTGCCTCAAGCCCCACTATCGCATCTTGCACATGCCCCACGCTATGCCGCAGGAAATCACCGATGGTGGGCAGTTGCTCAGTCACATCATAAACCGTATCAGCTAAGCGAACCCCAACACAATTTCCACGCTCGGGGTGATAAAAACGCACTAATTCGGTCGTCATAAAAGTGAGTCCTTTTTAGGTAAATGAATTAACCACTGTGACGCTTCGGCGGGTGTCAGAAAGTGATGCACGTCTAAGTGTGAATATTCAGGGTATTGTAACAGGTCTGCATAGTCGCGGCGATGACGCCCATGTGAACTTATCGCCCATAGAAACAAACTGTCGCGGCTCATGAATTGTTTGCGCCAGCTTTCACGGTTGCCAGTCCCCCACAAATCTTCTTGGGTCACAATCCGCTGGATGGTACGACGGAACAACCGCCACAGCGTCAGCCGCAGCGGATAATCTAACCACACCAGTGTATCGGCACGTCCCCACACCAGATCACGCACACGGCGATAATTGCCGCCTGCCACCCAATCATCCGGTTGGATAGCAACCGCCACACGTTCGCGGAACTCATCCTGAGTCGCTTGCACCCAATTCGGCAACCAGAACAACGCATCTAATTCGAGGAACGGCACACCTAAGCGTCGGGCAACCTGTTCGCCTAATACACTCTTACCCGAACCACTGGTTCCGACGATGATGATGCGTGGCATCAGGCCATCTCGGCAGCGACCAATGCCTCAAATTCACTCACGATACCACGCAAATACGAGGTGTCGACACGGAAGGCAAATTGCAACGTATTCTGCAGCGCACTTTCCGCCTGATAAATCGTCCGGCTGAGTTGTCCCTGCACCACGATATGATATTTCTTACCGACTGATTTAAACTGTAATTGGAACTCACTGGGACTCATGCTGTTGAGGATAACCTCGCCCGATGGTGCTTGTTGGAAAGCCTTCAATTGACTCACGAAACCTTCAAAACTCTCGCGGCTGATCCCGATTGAATCCTTGTGCGCTATAAATCCGTTGGCCTGTATATGCACACCAATGTGGAAATCTTCAGCGCTGGTTTCCAAAAGCTTCACTTCAATCGCATTGTCATCTGTGTAAATTCGCATGACTTTCCTCTCACGGTGACGATAATCGCATCAAATGCCACGATTTTGCCTGAAGGAAAGCCATTTTGAAATCATAGTTTTACACAAAATCCGCCTCGATTGCCTCTGCTATCTCATCCAAGAACATGAGGGAGTTGATCTACCACGCCATCGGCCTGCGATCCTTGAAGAAACCGCTGGTTGGCCCATCCTGCGGCAGCGTCGCCAACCAGATCACCGTATCCGCACCTTCTTCCACACTGCGAGAGGCATTCGCCCCACCCATATCCGTCCGTACCCAACCGGGAGACATCGTATTCACCTTAAGATTACTGCTATCCCGCACCTCGTCAGCCACAATCCGCGTAAGCGCGTTGAGTGCTGTCTTCGATATACCATAAGATGGCGTGCCGGATTTCATATCTTCCAGCTGTGCCCACTGAGATGACACATTGACAACTCGCCCATACCCCTGCTCACGCATCAGCGGTACGAATGCCCTGCACATATACAGCGCTCCGTAAAAATTAACATCGAGTGTTGTCCGCACGATACTCATATCCACGTCGAATATGCTCATATCTTCGTCCAAATGTACACCGGCATTGTTCACCAGCACGTCCAAGCGCCCATACTCCGCCCGCACGAATGCCAGCACGGCTGCCACACTGGCTTCATCCGCCACATCCAACTGATGAAAGCGCACGTCATTCCCCGCACTTTGGAGTACTGCCGCTGCCGCCTCACCTTTATGCACATCCCTGCTGGTGAGGATGACAATCATCCCCGCCTCTGCTAGTTGCCTGCACACCTCGTAACCAATCCCACGGTTAGCCCCTGTCACCAGCGCGATTCGTTTCTCTGTTGCCACGATTTACCACCTTTATTTACGTTTAACCCTAATGCCTTAAGCATGGCAATCTTGGCGGTTTAATTTCCCTCTCGTTTTGAATGCGTATCGCCTAATCCTGTGGTTGCTCACCCTTCACGCTCAAGCCACCATCCACCGTATAATTCGCACCTGTGACGAAGCTCGACTCATCCGACGCCAAAAACACGAACACACTCGCCACCTCGTCAATCTGCCCCACCCGCCCGATGGGATGCATGACATTAAATTCCTGCCGCCGCACATCCGGTTCACGTTGTGCCTCCAAAAAATGATGTAGCATCGGCGAATCAATCGTCCCCGGTGACACACAATTCACGCGAATCCCATGCCGCGCATAATCCGTCGACATCGCCCGTGTTAATCCTGCCAAACCCGCCTTGGTCATCGAATAAGTCGCAATCCCCGGCAACCCCAATATGCCAGTCACACTCGACATATGAATGATACTGCCCTGACCAACAGCCAACATCCCCGGTATCACCGCCCGACTCATCAAATACGTCCCGCGCAAATTGACCGCCACACATCGATCAAAATCAGCCACCGTCGTTTCATGCAACCGACCAGCTGGCATCACTGCTGCGTTGTTCACCAACACGGTCACCGTACCCAACCGATGTTGAGTCCGTTCAACCGCCAGCATCACCGCCGATTCATCGCTGATGTCCACGCCCAAAGACATGGCTTCACCACCCGCCGCCTTGATCTCATCCACCACCAATTGACAATCGGCATCATGCAAATCCACCACACCGACTTTTGCGCCTTCCGCTGCAAAACGCAGTGCAATTCCTCTACCGATTCCCCGTGCGGCACCTGTCACCAATGCTACTTTACCTGCCAATCGCATCTTGCTTTCCACGATATTTACTCCTATCAAATCTCATCCACGCTAACCCACCGCTTTTCCCTGTCGCTCTTCACCGCCGCATCAATCAAGCGCTGAATGATCGCTCCATCTCGAAAATTCGGACGCAGTTGCTTATCGTCAGCAATACCAGTCACAAACTGCCGCGCCATAAAATCCTGTGTCCTAAACGTATCCTTATAAGTGTTGTGCACTGTATCATGCCGTATCCCGTTCCAGATGTGTTCAGGAATCGGCAGTTCCTTAGGCACACCTTCACCTACCCGCGCACCCTTGACCTCTTGCACCGTGTCCCAATCGGTAAAACTGTATAACGTGCCACCCGACCCATGAAACTCAAAGTGATGTGTCTGCCCAAAAGGAGTCGCTTCATAAGCCAATGTCGTCACATGGATGACACCCTGCGCCCCGTTCTTGAACGACAAGGTTAAAATAGCCTGATCATCTGCCATATCATAGGCATTCCCATTCGCATCCACCGTCGAACGCTCGCCCAGCGTACTAAGCTGGCAGTACACCCCGCTAATCTCCCCATAAAACATCGTCGCCAGATACAAGAAATGGGATCCAATATCCCCTACCGCACCGGCTCCAGCCTTCGACTTATCAAACCGCCACATATAATCACTCGTCCGACCGTACCCAGTGTAGTAACGCATATTCAAGCTGTACGGCTTCCCGATATAACCGTCATCAATGAGTTCTTTGAGATACCGTGCCGTCGGCATATAACTGTACGTAAATGGCGTCAGATTTTTCAGTCCATTGGCCTCTACCAGATCAGCCATGTGTTTAGCTTGCTCGTAATTCAATCCCAGCGGCTTTTCGCACAGCACATGCAATCCCGCCTCGACCGCCTTCAAAGTGATCGGATAGTGAAACTCGTTACTAGTCGAAACGATAATGGCATCGATCAGGCCGCTATCAATCATGGCGTTGTAATCAGTAAACACCTGTGGAATTTGCCACTCAGCCGCCAACTGCCGTGCATTCTCCTCGTTTCGTCCACAAATCGCGACCACATCCGCCTGTGGATGATTTTTCAAGGCCGGTAAATACATCGAATCCGCCCACCAGCTCGTCCCTACAATCCCAATTTTGACGGTCATAATCATCTTTCCCAAAAGCATTAGTAAATAAATTCAGCCACCTTTGTTATCCCACACGGCCTCAAATAACTGCCTTATCAATCACCTGCTGGATAAACTCGGAATGTGCTAGTGCATCATCAACCGAACACAAGGCCGGTTGCCGCCCTGCGCTCACATTGTCATGGAAGGCCAACAGTTCACGCGCAAACGCCTCTTCGTAGTTCACGATTATCCGCTTCTCCCACGCCGTTTCACCTTCATGCCCCTGCACAATCACCGGTGATGGGAAATTCAGGAAATACGGGCTTGGTAATTGCATCGACACACGATCATGGTTGCCAAAGAACGCATATTCCTCGCGGTAATCTTTCAAATCCTGCAAGAAGTGCCAATCCAAACTCACTCGCAAATCATGCGGATACTCAATCAGCACATGGATCGACAACCCATCCCGCCACACATTTGCTGACGATACCCCACTCGGTTTACCCAAAAATCCGAACAGTGTATACACCTGATGAATGATGCTCCCCGACAATTGACCATAAGCCAACCGCAATCGCTTGTCGTCTTTCCGATTACCCAATGCCTCATCCACAGCCGCTGCGACGCTGCCCCCCGCACCACCGGCTAATTGTCCTGCAACCTGTTGATCCCATGTACCAGTATCAACATGACCTTCTTGTACCACGCCGTTCCCGCGTAGAATCCGATGCGGCGATAATCCCAATTCGTTCGCCGGATGTAGCACAGTTATCCGCCCGAAACCTACGTCCTTCATCGCCTGCAACTGCTCTTTGGCATACGCAAATCCCGGATCATGCAGCTTGTGATAACCCATTTGCAGGATACGTCCCGACTTGACGACAGCCGCCGCTACCTCACGTGTTTCCCGCACATTCCATGCCAGTGGCTTTTCCACAAACACATGTTTTCCGGCTTCCAACGCCCCTATGCTCGTATCCCGATGCGATCCGTTATGGCAAATCACCACAGCGTCCACATCTGGTCGTGCTACCAACTCTCGCCAATCGGTATGCCGCCCCGCCACATGATAATGATCACCCACCGCATCCAAAGTTGGACGGTGTACATCTGATAGTGCTACCAATTCAAAACGGTCATCATAACGGTTGATGTAGGGAATATGCGCCAACTGCCCGATTGCCCCGCATCCAATAACACCCATCCGTAACCTGTTCATACGTTCCTCTTTTGTGTTTTCGCTGTGCTTAAACCCCGTATGGGACTTCTGTTAACTATCGAACTGGAATAACGAGCAACCACCATCTAGCAGCAGCACACTTCCCGTCATATAAGCCGTCATCGGCCCTGCCAGATAAACCACCGCCTGTGCAATTTCGGTCGGTGTCCCCGGCTCACCCAACGGAATAACCTTGGATACCCGCTTGGCAAATTGCGGCTCATCACGCAATTGCTTACCCGCCAATCCAGCCTTCACGATCCCCGGTGCCACCGCATTCACCCGAATCCCATATTGCGACAATTCTCTTGCCATCTGTTTCATCAGCATATTCACACCGGCCTTGGTCGTGTTATAGGCGGTATTCTCCGGCCACGGAATATCGGCTACCCAACTGCTCGTCAGGATAATGCGCCCTTCCGTTCCAGCCTTGACCATCTGCCGTGCTACAGCCTGTCCGACGTTGAATGTTCCCGTTAGGTTCACATCCACATGCCGCTGCCAATTGTCCTGTGGAATCTCAAGAAACGGCTTGGCTTCCACAATCCCTGCATTGGCACAAACGATGTCTAATCCGCCTAATTCCGCTACCAATGCGGTCACCGCCGCATCCACTTGCTTGCGGTTCGTGATGTCTACCTTCTGGTAAAGCACTTTGCCGCCTGCAAACTCCACCCGTTGGATTCGCTCTTTGGCTTCCGCCTTGCTCTTAATATCCCACAGCGCCACCGATGCCCCATCCAATGCCAGATGTAGCGCCATTTCGTTACCCAAATCGCCCAAACCACCCGTCACTAAGGCCACTTTACCGTGTAAATTCATATTGATTGCTCCATAATAAGGAATAGCATTTTTAAAGGTTACTCATTCGAGTTATTATAGCCTTCGTCTGAGATTGCCTCAAAAGAGTATTATTTGTTGGGTCAAAAAGCATTTTGGAGTCATCATGACAACACTAACAGGCAGTAACTTCATCGCCGGTGAACCCAGTCAACTCAGTCAAGCCACGTTCACCAGTGTCAACCCCCGTACCAAACAAACGGGTAATGTCCTTTATCACAATGCCTCGCCCGAAGAAGTCCATAATGCAGTCGTCGCCGCAGTCGATGCCTACAGCCAAACCCGCACCTTTTCAGCCTCGCGCCTTGCCGACTTCCTCGACAAAGCCGCCGAAGAAATCATGGCTTTGGGTGATGAACTGCTCCAAACAGCAGATATGGAAACCGGACTCGGCCTGCCACGCTTGACCGGTGAACGTGGACGCACCACCGGACAACTCCAGGCCTTCGCAAAAATGCTCCGTGAAGGGTCATATGTCGAGGCCATCGTTGATACCGCCTTGCCTGATCGTCAACCGGCACCCCGTCCGGACATCCGTCGCATGCGTGTTCCGATTGGGCCTGTCGGCGTATTCAGCGCCAGCAATTTCCCCTTTGCGTTCGCTGTCGCTGGTGGTGACACCGCCTCAGCTTGGGCAGCAGGCAACCCTGTGATCGTAAAAGGCCACCCGGGTCATCCTGCCACATCTGAATTATTCGCTGTCGCCATCAACCGCGCCATTACCGCAACCAGATTCCCTGCTGGTTGGTTCTCGCTCCTACAAGGAAACACCGTCGAAGTTGGTCAATTACTCGTGCAACACCCCCTGACAGAAGCAATTGGCTTTACCGGATCGCTGCGAGGTGGACGTGCCATTTACGACACTGCCGCCCAACGCAAACGCCCGATTCCGGTCTACGCCGAAATGGGCAGCATCAATCCGGTTTTGATCCTACCGGACGCCTTAGCCACCCGTGCCGATGGCTTAGCTGAAGGCTTAGCGAACTCGGCCACGATGGGATCAGGTCAATTCTGCACCAACCCCGGCGTCGTCTTTATGCTGGATAGCACCGCCACCCAATCATTTATCCACAACTACACCAATCTGATGAGCGCACGCACCCCCGGGGTATTGCTCAACGAACAAATTGAAAGTGGCTTGGAACACGCTGTCGCGTCTACCCAAGCTCGCAGCACCATTCATACCTTGACGGGTGGCTTTGTGGTCGAAGGTGATTCCTTCTGCTACGCCAACACCGTTATGAAAACCACTGGCGCAGAATTCACCACTGATGCCGCACTACAGGTCGAGCATTTCGGCCCGGTAACACTCTTTGTGGTTTGCGCCTCTTCCGATGAATTATCCTTAGCCTTACAAGCCCTGCATGGCAACCTGACCGCCACCATCCACGCCGAAGCCAGCGAGGTTGAAACCGCCCGCAGCTACGCCGAACTCTTGCGTGAAAAAGTTGGCCGATTGCTCTGGAATGGCTTCCCCACTGGCGTCGAAGTAGTCAATGCACAAGTACATGGTGGCCCTTATCCAGCAACCACCGCCGCAGCTAGCACGTCGGTCGGTTTAACTGCCATTCAGCGTTTTATGCGTCCGGTCGCCTTCCAGAACATGCCTGATGCTCTGTTACCGGATGCACTCAAAAATGCCAACCCGCTTAACATCTGGCGCACCGTCAACAATGAATTGACGCGAACAGCCATCAGTTAAGTTATGTGCAGTATGATAAGACTAAGTAACAATCGATAGG
Source organism: Aggregatilineales bacterium (assembly GCA_044227005.1). Lineage (GTDB taxonomy): Bacteria > Chloroflexota > Anaerolineae > Aggregatilineales > Phototrophicaceae > CFX2. The sequence goes on along the minus strand of JBGAFZ010000001.1, from coordinate 1,534,345 downwards.
TTTATCGCCATGAACACCATCATTCCGTTTTGGCAGCGTCAACAAGTGCGTATCGTCGCCCTATCTGTCATCGCCTTAATGCTGCTACTCGCCTATTGGGGTGGCTTTCCTTCTCATGTGGGCATTGGCACTTTGGCGCTCGGATTGTTCTTTCTCGTCGCGGTGGTCATGTTCTTTGGCTTCCTTGTCTATTACTTCTACTTCGCCCCCCTGCCTGAAAAAGAACAACGCAGCCTAAAAGTAGCCACACCATCCAGCAACGTTCGCCAGATCGTAGCCACCGTCACCTTTATCGCCACTACCTTAATCAGCATCGGTCTCTTCTGGGATGAACTCTGGCATCGCCTCTATGGAGTGGGGGCAGTCGTCAACGATTTCTTCTGGCGACCACATATCCTGCTCTATGTAGGCATGGGCATCAACGCCCTATTCGCTCTCGGAGGGATGTTTCTCATTACACAGCGTGGCAAAGGCACTTTACGCCAACGCTTCCGCGCCGAACCATTCCTCGGCCTATTGACCCTCGCCGCAGGTTTCCAGATGATGACCGCCCCGCTCGACCCGATGTGGCACCAAATCTTCGGCATCGACATCACCGCATGGAGCTTGCCGCATCTCCTGCTCGGCACCGGATTACTCGCCGTCATGTTGGTCGGCAGCAGCATTCAATTTTCGCTTGTCCAAACCCAATCGTGGCGCATCTGGAAAGGCTTTAGCATCAACGAAGCCTTGACCTATATCGTCCTCGCCTTCGCCACCACCGTCTTACTCCAATTCGGCACGACCGAATGGGAAAATATTGACGCCTACATGCCCAAGAGCTACGCCGTATTCCAGCGTCCCGAATGGCTCTATCCGGTGGTTCTCATCACCGTTAGCTTGTTCATCGGTATGATCGCCATCCACCTGACCAAACGAATCGGTGCTGCCACGCTTGTCTTTGGACTTACATTGGTGCTGCGGCTCGTCCTCCTCAGCGTCTTTAATGCCACCGCTGTCGCCAACATGACCTACAAAGCCAACCTGCTCATCATCGCCCCACTCGTTGCCCTTGATCTCTGGTATGCCTTTCGCTTACGCACTGGCTCAATTGATGCCCCCAACACGCGGCTTGGAGGCAGTCTGGTATTAGCCTTAGCCACCTTTTTCGTGACTCTCCCACTCATCAGCCAGATGCTCTATTACCCGCACCTATCACCACCCGTTATCATCGGTGCGGTGGTCTTTGGCATCGCGATGGCGATTGTCACAGGCTGGGTCGGTGCATGGCTCGGCACATGGTTGCGTTCCCTCGGACATTCCACCACCGAATCCGAAACGGTACCGCAAGCCACCTATCGCCGTACCCTGAGCATAGGCCTTGCCTCTCTAGTCGTCATGCTGGTATTCGTCGCCATTTTTATTGTCACCGCTACTCCGCCCGTAGCCTGATCAACACAGTTCGGAGTCATCATGTCTGCCACACGCATCGCCGTTAACATCGACCAAACCCACCGCATCGGGCACAACCTGATGACACTGGACTGGAAAAGCGCCGGATACAACACCCTCAACGCCGCCTTACCAGCAAACGCCACTGACGAGCAAGCCATCGACTATTTCTTCTTCACCTCCATGCTGCTCTTTGACTTCAAAAACGTCGAAGCCACCCTTGCCGATGGTCGCTACATTAAAGGTACCGATGTATTCTTTCACTTGGCAAAACGGGCTGGTGAAACATCACCCAACTTTTGGTCAGCAGAAGCCATTGCCAGCGCATCCGATGATACTCTAGCATGCGCCTTTTCACTCACAAACAATCCCGCACAACCTGCACTGCCACGTGTCGATGAACGGGTTGCACTTCTCCGTGATGCCGCCCACGTTCTCCTTCGTGATTGGGACGGTCGTGTCACTAATTTACTTCAACAGCGCCCATCCCTTCGCCCTGATACCACCCATCCCTACGGTCTGCTCGATACGCTGGTCGCGTCCTTCAAAGGCTACAGCGATCCACTCTTCAAGAAAGTATTTGTCTTTCTCAAAGCCTTGGATGTCACCGGACGCTGGCAACCGCTCGATCCTGCCAATGTCCTTATGCCGGTCGATTATCATGTCATCCGTCTCGCCCTACGCAACGGCACCATCACCATCAACGATGATGCCCTCACCGCACAGCTTCGTTCCCACACACCCGTCTCTCAAACAGATGAACTCGCCTTACGTGAAGCCGTCATGGATGCCTATCAGGAAATGATTCAGCACTCCGGTTTATCGGTCTACTTTGTCGATGAAATATTCTGGCTGATAGGCCGTAGTTGTTGCCACTACAACCGCCCGCCCCGCTGCACAACCTGTGACTACAGCGATTGCAGCGTCCAGCCAGCCTTTAACTACCAATGTCCCGGCAAGTGTCCCCTGGCAGCGACCTGCCTCGGCGCACAAGATGAACGCTATAGCAGTTTGTTGGAACCCAATATCGTCACCATTCATTACTAAACCATGCTGACCTTTGCCGTTACCAGCGTCATATCGATTGACCACATCGCTCTTCACAACTCCCCCGAACGCGTCACGGTCGGAAGCTGTGGTTTTTATACCGCGCTCGCCCTCGCTCGATTAGGCGCACATGTCCTATTCGCCGGTGTGCATGGGAACGACTTTGATTCGCATCGCCTCGACATCCTGCGAGAAGCCAACGCCAGCATCCAAACTTGCCAACTAGCCGGCAAAACAGCCCGCCTCGATCTGCTCTATGATAGTCACGGTAATATCGCCAGCGCCCACTACGATGAAGGCATCGGCGCAACCGTCACTGCCGACGATCTACCATCAGACTTCTGGCAGACCAGTGCCATCTGGATAGGCACATCACCTTTTGATTTTCAACGCGAAGTCGCTCGTCGTGCAGCGTCGCATCAAACCGTATTGCTATCGCCGCAGGGTGAATGGAAAGGTCTCGCACAGGAAGTCCTGACCATCGCCCCCTACTTGTCCTATCTGATGATCAATCAGCGCGAACTCTCTGATTTAGGTTTCGGTGGATTGCGCCAGAGTATCGCAGCACTTACAACAGCCAACCCGCGCCTAAACCTCGTCATCACCCGTAGCAAACAAGGCGCGTGGTTACTCACTCCCGACTCACTCTATAGCGTACCATCCGCCCCCAACCCTGTTATTGCCGATACGACAGGTGCTGGTGATACCTTTAATGCCGCCTCCGCACTCCAAATACTGAACGGCGTCGCACCTGCCCATGCTCTACAACAAGCCACCGCCGCTGCTGCCCTGTCCATGCGTGCTTACGCCTATTACAACCTTCCGACTTCCGCTGAAATGCAAACCTACGCCGCTACTATTCAAGAACAGCTCCCAGTACAGCATTTACCCCGTCTAAACGGTCAACTCCCCGACGACATCACGCTCGACTAGTCAATTGCTACCTTATGCTTACATGCTTGGTTACGGACGAATATCCTATCGCGTCATAACGAATTCGCCACCAAAATGGGATTGCCTGACAGTCAGGCATTCGGGAGCGAATAACCTTGCGTTCCCTAATCGTTCATTCGGAGAAAAGGAGTATATGATGCCATTTAAGACTCTCACTGATCTACCCGGTGCGATCACGGATAATCTGCCCGAACACGGACAGAAAATCTACATGGCAGCCTATAACCATGCGTGGAAAGGTTTCAAAGGTGCAGTCGATAGTCGTGGGGAAGCGATCCGCGCTTCAACTGCCCATCAAATTGCATGGACAGCCGTGAAAAATATCTACCAGAAGAATCTCAAAACGGGTAAGTGGGAACCCAAACTAACCAGCGTCTAGTCTGAAATCAAGGCGGTCGCGTATGTGACCGCCTCTGTTATCCTCTTTATAATAGATACCCCTGTCTCGCCACCTTCCAATCGCCACCATTTGCCAAATACGTTATACTTCCCTTAATAGAATTTGTTTCCAAAATATTGCTTAATGATAAGGTAAACAGATGGCGATACGGCTATTATGCATATTTGCACACCCCGACGACGAAGTATTTTGTAGTGGCGGAACCATCGCAAAATATGTTGCCGCAGGCGCAGAAGTGATGGTGGTGTCTGCCACCAAAGGCGATGCTGGACAAATCCGCGATGCCAACATCGCTACGCGCCGGACACTCGGCGCAGTCCGTGAGCAAGAACTCTTAGCCTCCTGCCGCCATCTCGGTGCACAAACGGCGCAATGCCTGCATTACGGTGATGGAACCCTGAAAGACCTAGACCTAAATCAGCTTGTCGAAGATGTTGCCAACATCATCCGCGAGTTTCGCCCCGATGTGGTCATCACATTCGGCCCCGATGGTGCCTATGGTCACCCCGACCACATCGTCATCGGTGAAGCAGTCACCATCGCCTGCACCATGTCCGGCGATCCGCGCAACTTCCCGCGCCAGTTGATGAATGGCTTGGCGCCACATAAACCTGCCTATCTCTATCACAGCTATTTTCCCCGTAACAGTGTACTTATGCTTAGCAAACTCTCGAATTGGCTGGTAAAAGAAAAACTGGGCACAAACCCCAAGATGAATGCGACCGAGTTTGCCCGTGCCCTGCTGCTCTTTGCCGAAGAAACCACCCTACTCCATTACGCCAATGATCGCATTGATGTCAATTGGTATCCCAGCGGCTTTTATATCATTGAGCAGGGTGAAGTTGCCAAAGACTTATATCTGATCTTGTCGGGACACGCCCTCGCCATACAGGAACACGCAGATGGCTCGTTGGAAACCTTAAACGACATGGGGCCGGGGACTTTCTTTGGTGAACGCGGACTCGCCATGAATCATCCACGCAACAACCATGTCATCGCCAAAGATGATGTGACTTGTTTGGTCATGTCCATGAGTGAGGCTATAGCCTTCGGTGGACGGGGAAGTAACGCCGTCTTGGCTGCTGGTGCAGATCGTGATGCCAAGTTACCAGTCGTGGATACGGGTAGTGCCACCCACTGCATTGATGTGTCCGACTTTGTAAAGCAGAAAATTGCCGCAATGGCCGCCCACCGCAGTCAATATCCCATCACCGTAGACATGTTACCCCACGACTTGCTGGTGGATCTCATGGGGCGTGAATATTTTGTCCGTGTACTACCCCGCCCTCAGCTTGAAACATCTCTGTTCCCCTACCGCATCCCAATTGGAGAAATGAGCTGATTGTTATCCGCAAGCGCACGCATAACAGACGACCAGCGCGATTTGTACTCATCAAAATCCGAAACCGCCTAACATGCCCATCATCGACATTACGGCCTCTTCCAATGCAGGCAACTCGTCACGCAATACGATTTTGATTCCCGACCGTTTCGCAAACGCCTTGAGAACATCGTGCAGATATTCATTGCTCACGTGAATAGTTGCGGGACGTGCACCGAGAGCATCAATACATTGCCCCATCAAAGAATTAGCAGTATTTGACCAAATCGAATCCAGATCCGGTTCTGGTTTCAACAAACTTTGTCCAATAATCATGCCGCTCTTAGCATCCACCAGCATCAGCATATAGGGCATAAAAGGCCGCTTCTGCTTATCCAGCGTTGGCATCATAGAATTGAACAGATCGACCTCAAGCGTCATCTTTTTGGCAGGAAGCTTCTGAAAATTGGTGAACAGTGCCTCATCAATCGTTGCCGGTATGGTTTCCGGTTCTGTAAATTCCACATGAACTATTTTGTCTTCCCAGATCAGTTTTTGATCCGCTTTATGCGCTGTACGCACCAACAAGCGCTGCTCATCCAGCATGTCAAAGAACGTATTCGGGCTTCGTAAACGCGGCGCCACTTCCGCCAATTGTTCCAACACCACAGTCATAAACTGTGCCTCTTCAGCAGTGATTAACCACGGCAACCACCCCGGCTCAGTACTACGAAACATCGGCCAAGCATTACGCCCGCGAAACTTTAAGCCTAATTGCTTGATCACCGCGCGGTCTTCTTTATCGACAAATTCCCGATCTTCAAAAGACAGTTGTAGCTGCGACACTTCGAGAATCTCAAGTGCAACGTCCGGCCCCAACTCTTCAGCCGATTCATGAATATACATGAATTGATGCAGCGCCTCTGCACCCCGATACACGGCGATCCCAAAGTGTTCGCCACCAGACCCCATTACACTCACGAATCCGGTTGCGCCACTATCAGGGTCAGTGACTCCAAATACATCGACCTCTTCCATCCATGTCCACGGTGCCATATCATTAATCTGTCCGGCTAAAGCATATAGCTTACGCCATTGATCAGATGTGGGTTGCATCATATATTCCTCCTCACAGGAGATTGAACGAATGCCTAGATACTACCACCAATCCCTTCTAAAATCCCCCACAAATCACACTATCACAGTGCGAAAAGTTTGAAAACTCGAACCCACAAAAGCGAATATTTGTGCTACTATAAAGTTATGAATATTTTCTCTACTTTCCCTGTATTGCCTCTGCGACTTTGCGGCAAATTGCATTTGCATTTCCCGGCGGCTTCTCCCCATGCAACCGCTGCAACATCACAACACTGACGACGCGGCGGACATACGGGAGCGAAATGCGGCGCTCAGCGGCACATCCCTCACTTCCACGTTGAATGCTATGTCGATTCAGCGCCACGCTCCCTCATTCCCGTCTGCCATTGCAGCGACAAAGAAAGAAGTTTGTGATAAAAAAAGAGAGCCTTCTTTCGAATGCCCTCCTCAACAAAATCAACCGCTAAACAGCCTCATCAATATTAATGAGTGGCTGCTTTTACTCCATTGTGATCCTGCGGAACAAAATTAGGATCATGATGGATTTGATACGGAACTGTGGTTACTACTACCCGCTCCATACGTGAAAGTACCATATTGAAAATCAATGCGGTGTTCTGATGCAAGACCTGTCCCCAATACGTGTCCATCGCCAGATGTCCCATAATGATATGCACATAACATCCGGGATTTTCAACTTCTATTGCCTCAATATACTCTTGTATCGGCTCGGCCAACAGTCGGTAAGGAGATTCTATAACCACAAGTTCACCTTCACCAATCCGCTGCTGCCATTTTTTCTGTACCTGTTCGGCTTTGTCAGGGTTAATCCCCACATGAACCGCTTTCCACGGATGCTTCAGTGACTTTGCAAAATTGACCAGACGCACGGTCTCAGCATGAACATCATCAATCAAAATCAAGGTCTGTACACTACGAGTATTGAGATCCGGTGGAGCACTATCCCAGCTTAAAGCCTTGGCTACTTCCTTATAGTGACGATGGATACGGAAGAAAACCCAAACCAAAGTCGGTATCAACAAGACGATAACCCACGCGCCGGTCGCGAACTTGGTAACCGCGAATACGATCATCACGACGAACGTACAAACTGCCCCAATCGCACTGATAATCATATGGCGTCGCCACGAAGGATCATATTCGAGGTCAGTTTCCAACCCTTTTATAATTTCGCCCGGTTTCAACTTACCAATTTTGCGCGCTCGAACCACCATACCCGCTTGGGATAGCGTGAAGCTCAGGAACACACCCACCGCATACAATGGGATAAGCGTCGTAGTATTCGCATTCGCTACAATAACCAACAGCGAAGCAAATGCTGCTAAGACCACAATACCCCACGAGAAAACCAAACGCCCACCACGTAAAGTCAATTGGCGAGGCAAGAAACCGTCACCTGCTTGCAGAGCCGCTAACCGTGGAAAATCTGCATAGCTGGTATTGGCTGCCATTAAAAGAATTAACGCAGTTCCTGCCAGCATCAACAAGTAGAAAATACTTTCTTTGCCGTAAACAGTCCGTGCGATCTGCGAAATGACCGTTTCAGTTTCACTCGGTAATGCACCGATCTGATGTGCAACCAAGGTGATACCCAAGAACAGGGTGATTAGAATGCTGCTCATCCATACCAATGTTTTCGCTGCGTTCTTGCTACTTGGAGCCTTAAATGCAGTGATACCGTTTGAGATCGCCTCGATACCGGTTAAAGCGGTACAACCGCTAGAGAATGCCCTCAATACCAAAAACAAAGTCAACGAATCGAGCGTTGTGCGGTGCATCACCTCGACATCTCCAACGATGCCCAAGCTACCTGTGAAAAACTTGATACCCGCGACAAACAACGTAATCAGCATCATCCCAAGGAAAAAATAGGTTGGGATAGCGAAAATTTGACCGCTTTCTTTCACACCCCGAAGATTAACCACCGTCATCAGAAGAATGACACCTACTGCGATCTCAACCTTATAAGGTATGAGTCCCGGAAATGCCGATGTGATTTGAGCCACCCCAGAAGAGATACTAACAGCTACGGTCAGGATATAGTCAGTGAGGAGTGCAGCACCAGCGATCTGAGCTGGCACTTCACCAAAATTATCACGGGCTACAATATATGCGCCACCACCCTTTGGATAAGCAAAAATTGTTTGTCGATATGATATTGTCACAATGGCCAACAGGATTGCGATAGCAATTGCAATCGGAATTGATATCCCCAATATAGCAGCACTACCACCTGCCAATGATAGGATAATCAAGATTTCTTCTGTCGCATATGCCGTTGAAGACAATGCGTCAGACGCAAATACGGCAAGTCCAACTGGATTGCTTATTGCTTGATGTACAAGATCCTTGGTTTCGAGCGGTTTGCCAATCAGTATTCGACCGACATTCATATGATACAAACTTTCAATGATAGTGAATCAGGCTAAAACAACAAAACTCCCAACCACAATAGTACTAAGACTGTGAGGATGGGATACGGTTAAAGTACATCAATTCATATAACCATTATGCACAAATAGCCAATCAACTCAATAGTTGTTTGAATATCAAGCCAAGAAACACCCCTATTATTTGGGGGGCTAGCCTCCATGATTAAGAAACTTTAAAGTCATGTAGGGTTCACAAAAACCGTTGTTAACAGTAGAATGCAACAATAGTTTTGTGACAGAAATCTCTAAAAACCTATGGATGAAACGCGCTGGACTAGTTTCGATTTAATCTTTTTTGACTGCGACAGCACCCTCTCGGCAATAGAGGGTATTGATGAACTCGCCCGCTTCAAGGGTAAAGAATGGCGTGTTGGAGTCCTCACCGAAAAAGCCATGAATGGCGACCTCGATTTGAGTGAAGTTTACGGCAAACGGTTGCAGGCCATTCGCCCAACACGTGGGGAACTCAAAGCCGTCGAGGAACGTTACTGGGAAACACTCGTTCCTGATGCAGAAGATGTCATCGCAGCGCTACGATTACTGGGAAAGCAAATCTTCATCGTCAGTGGTGGGTTAGCGGAACCCGTTCGTGGATTTGGTAAGCGATTGGGTGTACCGCCCGAAAATATTCGCGCTGTCGAGTTAGAATATAATGAGCTTTCCGGCGACTGGTGGCGTTACTACCAACCCCAAACTCAACATCGCCAAACTTATCTCGACTATAATGAAGGTCCGTTGACAGTATCCAGTGGGAAACCAGCCATCATTCAAGCCTTGGCCGCTGGCAAACATGGTCGCCGTTTAATGGTCGGTGATGGTGCATCTGATCTGGCAACCCGTCCGGTGGTAGATTTGTTCGTAGGATTTGGCGGGGTGGTCAAACGCGACAAAGTTTTAAATGGTTCCGATGTGTTTGTTTCAGTTAATTCTCTCGCGCCTATCTTGCCTCTAGCAGCGGGACCTTCGGGTTATGCGCGATTGACCAACACTCCGTACAAAGCACTCTTTGACAAGGGATTAGCCTTAGCTCAAGAAACGAGCATGACCATCCAAAATATTGAGTTACAGACCGCGTTCAAGAAAGCATTTGAAACGACATGAGCAATAACCTCGCATTCGACGCCATCATTTTTGATATGGATGGGCTGTTGGTCGATACGGAATCGGTGTGGGAAGAGGCCGAAAGCGCCATGCTTTCCAGCTATGGCATTGAGATGGAACCGGCAGTACGTGCGCAACTTATCGGCCTACGAAATGATGTGTTCTTAATGCGCCTCAAAGCCGAATATGATATTCCCGATAGCCTCGACAAGCTACAAGATGACGTCATTGGACGGATGCTGAAGCTCATTCCGGTCAAAGCTAATCCGATGCCGGGCGCAATCGAAATGATTCGGTACGTAGTCGACCAAGGCATTCCGACTGCAATTGCATCCAGTTCGCCTGAAATTATTATCGAGACGGTAGTGAGCAGCCAAGGCTGGGGGGATTTTATCCCCGTGCGCTGTTCAGCCGAACACCTAATCGCAGGCAAACCGGAGCCATACGTGTACTTAGAAGCAGCCAAATCGTTGGGTATTGATCCGCGCAATTGTCTTGCGCTGGAAGACAGTCCTATCGGTGCGCGCGCTGCTAAAGCTGCCGGAATGACCTGTTACGCAGTACCAGATCTTTCACATACGCGAGTAGAAGCATTTGCAGGCGTCACGGATCATGTTTTTGACACGCTCCACCATGTCTTAACTCATCTGACAAAAGTCTCTTAAGTTATCCATAGGACACATTTCATGCCCAAGCAAAAGATCATCGCGTGGTTGGTTCACTTATACACAGCATCAGGTGGTGTAGTGGGCATGTTCGCACTGTATTGGGCAGCGCAAGGGCAGCCCCGTCAAGCATTCTTTCTCCTCAGCATTGCTATGCTGATAGATGGTACTGATGGAATGATTGCACGACGAGTCGGGGTAAAGCGAATACTACCAAACTTCGACGGTGCCATGATCGACAATGTGATTGATGTTCTGACCTATGTTTGGGTACCTGTGTTCATAATGGCCTCGCAGAATTTACTGCCGAGCGTGTTGTGGACTGCTGTTCCTGTAATAGCGGCGCTGTATGCTTATGGTCAGACGAATATGAAAACAGACGATGCCTTTTTCTTAGGTTTTCCCAGCTACTGGAATGGTATTGCGCTCTATCTGTATTGGCTGCACCCACAACCCGTCGTTGCCGTGTTGATGGTCGTTATTCCGGGTATTCTTTCGTTCATACCCACACGCTATTTATATCCCAGCAAAAATCCTCTTTTTAGCAAAACCAATTGGATTCTTTCGCTGCTGTGGGCGGCTTTGGTTTTCTATCTGCTCTTGCAGGAAAAACCAGATCCGGGCTTAATCCTCGTCAGTTTGTCATACCCGCTCTTCTATTTGCTCAGCAGTTTTTATGTTGATTGGTGCATCCGGCATGGAAAGACCTTTGCTACTAAACGTGCGTAAATAACTGCCCCAAATACGAATAATTGCGGAATTTTTACAACGGGCTGACAAACAAGAACATCTCTTGTACTACAATGTGATTTGTAATCTCGTATGCTAGTTACAGCACAGTACCGTAGTCTATTTTTGTATCCAAAAGGAACCAAATTCATTTCAGATTAATCAGAATAGGCTATTAGACAATTGACGTTGTTTTATCGTAGGAGACATGATTGGTGGCTTATTCAAGTATGAAGCATTCTAGACGGTCGATCTGTTCGGCAATCATTCTGTTAATCGCACTATCCGTAATCATTTTCAAATCTAGCTTGGAAGTTGACGCACAGGCAGCGAACAGTGCCTTATTTCCAGTTGCAATCGGGGATACAACGGGTTTTACGGATGTCACCACACGACAAATTATCCGCAGCCATGATGATCGAGTTTTTATTTTTGCAGCACAAGCACAGTATTCTCCTGTACTCGTCGGCTATTGGACAACAACTCCCGGTTTGCCGTCTGGAACAAACAGCTTTAATGGAAAAGCGACTGTCACAGACAGCGCGTCGGCAAACTTGATCTCTGTAGATGCGGTTTATAATGGCAGCACAACTATTCATGTACTCACCAATACCCAAGCAGGTACGATCAAAGATTATCCATTCGACATCACAACAAACACGTTCCGCGCTCCCATTCTCATTGCCTCCAACGGTGGAACAGTGGCAGGTGATTACATCGGAACAGCCGGTGTATCCGGAATGGTTGATTTGAGTGGTCGTCTGCACGTCAGCTATTGGAGCAACAGCAATCACATCATACATCAAGCTTATACTTATGATCTTGCGAATAACGTTTTGAACACGGTTGCAGCTGCGACTCAAGTCGATACGACAGGTAGCGCCAATCACCCAGCCTTAGCTGTGTCACCAGCAGATAATTCAGTGACGATTGCATGGGTTTCGCAAGCGGATGCCCCGATAGGCCGTATATTAGCACGAACACGATCAGCAGCAGGTGTATGGGGTTCGGTAGAAACGGTCAGTGCGAACACGTCAGACGCATGGACGTCAACCGCCGCAGGTATCAATATCGATCAAGGCCCATCCATGATTATTGGGAGCAACGGGGCAAAATATATCACCTACATACAAGATTATGATACCACCGGCACTTATGGACGGGTACATTTTGCGAGCTTCGGTAGTTCATGGTCTGATAGCCCGATTACCATGTCGAGTACTAACCCGCAACTCGTGATAAATGGTTCGACTTACAGTCATAATCCAGCAATCGCAACCGATGCGAACGGTCAGCTGTATATGATTGGACATGGCCCTATTTTGACGAACGTGGGCAAAAATATGTACACCTCGCGCCGAAATAGCAATGGGACATGGAGTGTACCGAGCCTATTTGTCAGCGGTAACAGTTTCGACAGTAGCCCCTCAGTCAAATGGGCGGCGATTGGAAACAACCGTCCCAACACTTTTGAGTTCGTATTTTTCCTCGCACCGAATGATTTGTATAACAAAGCGACACTCTATTACGGACGTTTTGGTGATGGCGCACCAGTGGCGACGCAAAGCGCACCAGTACGCAATTACTTTACGACAAACACACCTACATTAACGTGGGGACGTGTGAGTTGGGCAAGTGCATACGAAATCCAAGTCGATCGTGCAGCTAGCTTTACACAGCCATTGGATTTCTCTAAAAACGACATTACCCCTGATACGCTTTCAATCGCTACTACAACCTTAGGTAATGGGATTTACTTCTGGCGTGTACGGGCACTACAAGCGAGTGGCGTGTGGGGCGCTTGGAGCACTGTAGAAAGTTTTGAGGTAGCTGCCCCCTAAACTCCTCGTATATAGTGTGACGCTATAAAAATCAGGTCAAGTCTTTCCTTAGTACGGGGGTGAATGCTATTATTCTTTCTAGCATATACCACCCCCTACACCTGATGAGGTTCACATTGTCTAAATTCCATATTCTCGTTGCTACGGATTTGGCTGAAGACAGCTTAAAGATCCTGCAAGACCATCCAGATGTAACCGTTCAAAAAGTACCACCGTCAGCCTTACGGGATAATCTACAACAGGCACACGCCCTGATTGCACGGGATGATGTTCGGGTAGACAAGGCGTTAATTGCTGATGCACCCAACTTGAAATTGATTGGGCATGTGGGCGCTGGCCTTAACGGCATCGACATCGAAGCAGCCACAAATCGCGGCATCATTGTGATGAATACGCCCGGTACGAACGCCATCGCGGCTGGAGAGTTAGCGATTGCGCTGATGTTGACATTGAGCCGACGGTTGGTGGTGGCGCACGAGAGTTTGAAAGATGGTTGGTGGCTACTCGACCGGAAACGTCAAGCAGGAACGCAACTCTATGAAAAAACACTCGGCATTATCGGGTTGGGACGTGTCGGGGGAATTGTCGCGCATCGCTGTTTGGCCTTCGGGATGACGGTGTTGGCTTACGACCCTTACATTGGTGAAGACCAATTGGTGGATGAGCGCATTCAATTGGTGGGGTTAAAAGAGTTGTTGCAACGCAGCGACTTCGTCACGGTACATGTAGCCGCGACCCCCGAAACAGCCGGGTTGATTAATACTAATACCATCGCGCAAATGAAAGCAGGCGCACGACTAATTAACACTTCGCACGGGAGCATTGTAGATGAGGTCGCGGTTGCAGCAGCGCTCAAGGATGGACGATTATCAGGTGCAGCGATTGATGTTTATAAGGATGAACCACCCTATAACAGTCCACTGGTGGGCTTAGATAATGTGATTCACACACCGCATATTGGTGATAATACGATTGAGGCGATGCAAGATCAATCGCATCAGATTGTGAAACAGGTACTAGATGCGCTGACGGGTATTGATTACCGGAATGTGGTCAACATGCCGTTTGTGCCAGGACTAGACTTTGAAACAGCACAACCGTACATGCGATTAGCCGAGTGCATCGGAAGCATGACTCTGGCTCTTTCGCGCAGTCCGGTAAGCCGCGTGGCGGTCGAGTATCGTGGTGAAGAAATAAGCGGCTTGGTTAAGGCCGTCGCGGTCGCGATTTTGAAAGGTCTCCTGCATCCAGTGTTGGGCGATAAGGTCAATATGATTAATGCGCCGGTGTTAGCGGCTGAACGAGGCATCCAAGTGATGCAAACCAAAGGGATAAAGACGGGTGACTTCGCGAACGTGGTTTCGTGCCAAGTGACCTTGGAAGATGGTGAAAGCATTCTGATGTCCGGAACACTGCTTGACCGGAAAGAACCGCATATTGTTCAAATCAATCAGTACCGTATGAACTTCGTGCCGGAAGGTCACTTGCTGTTGATGGGCAGCTTCGATCAACCGGGCGTGATTGGTAAAGTCGGTACGTTGATGTCAACCAATAATGTCAACATCGCGAGTTGGCACACAGGCCGTGCAGAGCCGGGTGGTCATACATTAACGGTGTTGTCTTTGGACTTGCCCTTGCCCACGCCGGTACTTGAGGAGCTGCGGCAACTGGACTTTGTGCGGCATGCCCATCAGGTTGAGATTAAACACTAAGGGAGATACTCATCGAGTACCACGATGGTTATGCTGAAATATGGGTGTAGATCGTGGGAAACCAGATGATTATGACCAAAACGACTGAGCCAGTGAACCACCCTGCACGTTCCAGATTATCGGGAAAGCCATCTTTATTGGATGGGATCTGGTTGGTGGCACTGGCTGTTTATATATTGGCTGGCACTGCTAGCACCCCGTTTCATGGTGACGAGGCGATGCAGATCACGATGAGCCGTGATTACTTCACAGCGTTCGTTAATCACCAACCCCAAGCATTAGTGGTTTCGTCTCCATATGGGATCGACAGTCCCGAATGGCTACGGTTAATCAACGGGTCGATCAACCTGTACGCCATTGGTTTTAGTTTGCAGACTGCGGGTTACGGGGAGCAGGATTTACCTCCACTGTGGCAATGGCCACTCAGTTACGACGAGAATGTGACACGTGGTAGTCGTCCGACTCAGGCTATGTTAGTGGTTAGTCGGGTTTCGTCAGCCGTGTTCCTAGCACTAAGCAGCGTGGTACTGTTTGGGATCGGCTGGCAGCTTCGAGGACGGTTAACGGCTGTAGTTGCGAGTGGGTTGTACGCGCTCAATCCCGTGATTTTGTTGAACGGACGGCGCGCAATGATGGAAGGCTCCACGCTGTTCTTTGGCTTGCTAGCGATTTTGGTAGCGATTTTGATTTGTAGGCAACAGCGCAGATGGTACTGGTGGGTAACGCTGGGCGTAGTGTGCGGGTTGACACTGGCGAGTAAGCACAGTGGGATTGTATTTGTAGGGAGTGTGCTTGGTTGGATAGTGGTCACTCGATTGGTAAAACATCTGCGACCAGACTCTGATGGGAAACCACGCTGGCTGAGAAACATAGGGCAAATCGGAATTAGTGTCGTCATGATGGTGATGGTATTTGAGGCACTTTCTCCAGCGCAGTGGAATAATCCGGCAGCGCGTTTTGGTGATTTGGTGAGCGAACGAGCCAAACTGTTGGAGTCGCAGGTGAAGGCTGAACCGAGCGCACCTACGCACATCAGCGAGCGCGTATTAGGCATAGTGACGCAACCTTACTTGCAAGCACCCGTGTATTTTGAGGCGGCTTTTTGGGCGGGAGCAAAGCCGATTCAAGATGAAATCACCCAATATGATCCGTCGGTTTGGAGTGGCTGGCACACTGGCGCAGTCATCGGCGGCATTCTAACTTTGCTCGCGGGATTGGGCATCATCGGCAGCATCAGAGGATGGCGTAGGTGGCAAGCCGGTCTGTTGGTTTGGTTGGCGGTTGTCGCGGCAAGCCTGATGGTGAATCCTTTGCCGTGGCAGCGGTATTATCTGGCTCTGTTTCCTGTAACTAGTTTGCTGACAGCTATCGGCATCAGCATGATAAGCGAGTGGTGGCATCAGGTTCGATCATCGACATAGGCACGGATAGAACGGGCATAGCGCTTCATATCTGCTGAATCGACATGGGCGATGGCAAGCTCAAAGAGTGTGGTAAGCGCGTCATGGGGACGGTCAGCAGTTTCTAGGGCAAGCGCTAGAAATACTTTAAGCGAGGCACGCTCGGGGTATTGGCGAACGGCATCCTGCAACATGGTGATGGCTTCGTTCAACTGGCCGATGTTACGCAAGCTACTGGCGAGTTGGAGGTAGATTTGCGGAAGATAATCGCCGGAAAGGCCTTTTTCTAAGGCTGTGCGGTACAAGGGAATAGCCTCGTTCTCGAAGCCTGCACTATCGAACGCACCACCATATTCATAGTAAGAACGGGGATCATCGGGATAGTCGGCGAGAAGCTGGCGAAAATGTGCGATGGCTTCATCCGCTTGACCAGCGCGGCTGAGTTGGTTACCGATGGTGACACGTGATTCAAAGTCTGTTGTCATGTGCGTTTCCTTGTTCTAAATGTGGTCGGACGAAAGTTTTGAGTCTAGAAGCAGAAGCCCACAAATATGGACTGAATGCCGTATTTGATTCACAATCTTCACTGGAGTTCAGTTTGTGAATCAGGTTTACGGGAGAAAATTCGTAAAATTCTTCATTTTCACTGTTTGAAGTTTAGAGACAAGCGCCAGAATCATTCATGGCGGCGATGTCGTCGTCGTCGTCGTCGCCATCCACAGGATTTCCTTCGGTCACAATGGCAAAGTGGGATTTTGTGCCAAGATTGCCAGTCGTTATCAGTCGTCAGTTTTTAGTTTAGAGACAAATACAAGACGGTGGAAATGATGACTAGTCGATGTTAAGGTGCGGCGGGGAGAGAGGATTTGCCAGCGGCAAACCCGTACAGCATGCAGATGACGATCTGGGCGGCAACAGAATGACCAGCGGTAAACCCGTACACAAACGGACACGGCATGCCTTGTCCCTACACCCCATATCCATAATAGTCGATATGGATGGGAAAGTGGTTACATTTTGGAAGAACATTTTGTAACTCTTTCGCGAGTTTGGCGCTAACTTAACAGGGGAGGCATTGGTGAGGATGGTTGATAGCGGGTTGGAAAACAGTTTGCCGACAAACCAATTTATAACCTTGTGAGGAATATCGTAACAAAATGAACCGAATATCCCTCTTGTCAGTTCTGAGAATGTCCTTCACACTACAAAAAGAACAAACCATCATTGGATTGAGGTATTCTATGCGGCGTCAACTTTTTTTGATCATGATATGCGCTACGTTGTTAGCGGCTTGTGGCGGCAATAATCCAGCACCGACAGGCGTTGCCCAACAAAATAGTGCGGCGACAGCGGTAGTCACTGATGCTCCTACTGCAATTCCACCGACGGCAGAGGCGCGTGTCTATGCTACAGGGCAACCTACCCTACTCCCAGCAGGGACGATCATCCCACCCGCGACAGAAGACCCAGATGTGGGAAAGCCATATGACTCGGTTAGCTTGTTCCGCACAGGCGGTATCGAAGGAAAACCGCTAGAGGTCGTGCTGCTGGGTAATGGTAACGTCACGCGGGACGGCGTAGCCAGTGTGGTATCGGCAGACCAAGTGAAGCTGATCACTGACTTGCTGGATCAAATGGGATTTATAGATATGCAAGGCATCTTCCAAGGGGTAGGCACAAGCCCTGATATTTATACGTATCGAATCAGCGTGGAGCGAAATGGCTCAAGCCGCGCGATTACGGCACAAGACGGATTTATACCGCCGCAGTTGGGGAATTTGGTCGCGCTGTTGTCCAGTTTGGGAGCAACGCAATAGTCAATGCAAATAGGGGCGATTGGCTGAATCGCCCCTATTACGGCAAAGCCTGTACACTGATTATGTAGTTAGCCGGCTGCCCACCCATCTCGGGGATGAGGATACGAAACGTTGTCGTGTCGGTTGGATTAAGGGCAGCGGCGAGATCGACAAAACCAGCGGCTATGACATTGCCAGATGAGTCAAAAATAGTCGCCACTACGCGTGGTGCCAAGACCGGTTTTTGGCTTATGTTCTGAACCGTCCCTTGAATCGACATCGAACCGTCGGCTTCAAAGGACGACTGATCTTCCCACTTCAATTCATCTTGCCCATAAACTACACGATCGGTTTGGGGTTTCCAATCGGCATTGCCAAGCGAGAGATCGAAGGTGCTGGTTAAGGCGGGTTGCCCTTGCCCGAAACGCAGGCTAAAGGGAGCAAAGCCACCGGGGGGTAAGCTGTAGCCCATGACGGTGTCGACGGCTTCGGCAATCGGAACACCATCAGCCGATTTCAAGACTGCCCGAACAGGGATATCGGTCAATTGGGTCACGCCACGATTAGCAACCTCGCCTGTGATAAAAAACACATTTTGAGGTGTTAACCACGTGGCGATGTGCAGAAATTCGACCTCGCTCAAACTGGCGTAGGCCAAGACTTTGGGATCAGCGACTTCTAATGTAGCCGCAAGATTGACCGTAAAGGTGTTGATGACCTGCTGAAGCTGCGCCGTCCGCGCGGCGTCTGAGGTTATCAGCACGTCGATGATGCTAAGGAATGTGCCGGATTGTTGTATGAAGGTGTTGAGGGGCTGTGATAAGCCGCCGGGTAGATGCCGAACGCCACTGATACGCCAACTGCCATCACCCATAGCCTGACGACTCACTTCGGAGTAGTAGGTGACATCGGGGCGAATCTGCTGCTGATAACGATCCATGAGGGCGGCGAAGGAGGCAGAATCGGCGGGTTTGCCAGTATTCATGACGACAAATTGCAGCGCAGGTTGATCATCACCGGGGGGTGAAAACGAAGCCGAGGCGACTACTGTGGTATTTTGTTCATAGACAGACCAATTGCGCGGAACTGAAACAGTAAAAACGCCGGCAGGGTGATTGTAAACCAGCGCTGAAACATCGGCGGGTGGCGGTGGTGGCGCAAAAACTACAGCACCTCCGGTACAGCCAGCAAGAAGTAGTAGCGTTAAGAGCAGCAAACGACGCAGCACAAGCTCTCCAATGAACTCTAGGGGAATAGTCGCATCGCTAATCAAGATTTTATGCGCAGAAGCGTACTCGATTTGGCAGATGGTTACAACGAATTATAGTACCATCGCTCTATTTGTGTTATCCTGTGACAATCTGTTTGGAACTTATCCATGCATCCCCTATCTCCCCAACCCTCTTTCCCCATTGCATGGAGAAAGAAGGAGCCAAGACGCGGCGACACGGAGATATTACGATGGTTGCGTCGAATATGCAGACAGGTTTTGAGCAGTTATGATGATGTGTGACAGGATTTGTCACAGGGTTGAAAGTGATCAATATGTATACCACCAATGAGATATTGTTCCCGCACCACGTCATCCCTTCTCTGCGGAAATTACGCGGCCCGAAGTGGCAAGCGCTGGTTGACCGTATCTCAAAACTGCCTGAAACCCATGAAGAAACATTGGCGTTCATGATGATGATGGTTCGGTTGGATGGGTGCATGGCCTGTGAGACCGATAGTTACCGTGCTATGCGGGGCTGCGCGGCTTGCGCGTTGCAAACGCTACGACGGTATAAAGGTGAAGACGAGGAATTGATCGAGCAATTTCAGGCGGCGGTTGAAGAAGTCCAGAAGTTTGCTGAAAATCATGCGTTGTTGGGAATTGTGAGCAGCGACAAACGTTAAGGTCAGTAACAAACTCAACATAATTACGATATACTTTACGATTATTGTCCGTTAGCAACGGAGCATGCATGGGCAATGATCACGCACAACCTTCCAGTGGAGACAACTCCTTTTGTTGGTAGGAAACAAGACTTATCTGATATTGTAAACCGGCTCTGGGATCAGAATTGCCGATTACTAACCATAGTAGGGCCGGGTGGTATCGGGAAAACCCGGTTAGCACTCCATATTTGCAGGGTTATAGCAGAGTCAGCTAACACCCAATACAAACCGTTCATTGACGGTGTTTACTTCGTACCGCTTCAATCGCTCATTTCGACAGAATTCAAGTTATCGACATTATGTGATAGTTTAGGCATCGAGTTTTCACCGAATGCTGATCCTGAAGAAGATTTACTCCGGTTTTTGCGCCCCAAATCATCACTTCTCGTCCTCGACAATTTTGAACATCTGTTGAATGGGGTCGGGATCATTAGCCGATTAATTGATGAAGTTCCTCGATTAAAAATATTAACCACATCTAGAGAAGCACTGAATCTTCATCAAGAATGGCTCTATACACTAGACGGCCTACGCTACCCTGTTTACGCTCAAGAAACACAACAAGCCGAATATGATGCACTAAACCTCTTTGCATCATGTGCACAGCGTATTCACCCACGTTTCTCGTTACCTTCAAGTTATGACCATGTTGCAAAAATATGCCGATTGGTTGAAGGAATGCCGCTCGCGCTTGAATTGGCGGCATCCTGGGTTCGATATTTGTCAGTTCGAGAGATTGCCCATGAGATTGAACTGGGATTGGATATCCTCGAAACACGCAGCATCAATATTCCAGATCGACATCGCAACATGCGAGCAATGCTCGATACATCATGGAATCGTCTAAGCGAAGATGAGCAGGTTGTGTTTCGGAAATTGTCGATCTTTAGGGGTGGCTTTACCCGAGAAGCTGCACACGCAGTCACAGGCGCAAGTCGTCATGTTTTAGCAGGGCTCGTCGATAAGTCGTGGCTAAAGCATGCTTCAACAGAGCGCTATGATATTCATGAGTTGCTTCGTCAATACGGTGAGGATCAGCTTAATAGTAATACAACGGAAGCGGAGCAAACACATGACCAACATTGTCACTACTTTGCCCATTTTCTAACTGAGCAATGGCACATCCTGCAAGGGGCAAACCAAATAACCGGTTTAGCACAACTTGAAATGGAGATCGACAATATACGCACTTATTGGGATTGGGCAATTCATCACCAGCATAGTGGTCTAGTCCCATCCGTCTTCAACACTCTTTGGCGATTCTATGATCAAGGCAACCGCTTCCAAGAGGGTGAGCAGGCTTTCGGAAAAGCTGCAACCATCATGAAACAAAGTCTAAACGACTGCCTGAGAGGACAATTGCTAGCCAGACAAGGTTCTCTGCGACATAGCGTGGGTAAAGCGGATGAAGCAAAACTCATTTTGTTGGAAAGCCTAAGCATACTTGAACGATTCGATGTACCCGTGGATCTGGGGTTTTGTTTAATTGAACTGGGGAGAGTTGTTCTACAACATGATGATGATGATTTGAGGGCACGCAACTACCTTCATGCCGGGTTGCAATATTGCGAAGCAATCGGAAACGTATGGGGTAAAGGAATGGCGCTATTTTGGATTGGAATTAGTTACTCCTACGAAGAAAATTTAGACATGGCGTGGCACTTTTATCAAAAGAGTCTGGCGATTCAAACAGAACTTCGGAATATCTGGGGACTTGCAGAAGTAACTGCTCAATTGAGTGCTATTGCAAGGTTAAAACAATCTTACTTACAGTCATCAAAACTTGCGATCCAAAGCCTCCATTATTTTCAAGAACTTGGAGTCGTTTGGGGCATTGCGATGGCGAACCGATATGCAGGCAGCGCATTGATTCAGCTAGGTCAATTCAAAGAAGCTCAAGATCATATTATACGGGCATTAACAATAGAGATGGAATACAACCTCGTCCGGCACGCTTTGGACTCCTTGATCGCAGTCGGACGCTTGTGGGCAAAACAAGACAAAATTGAACAGGCTGTAGAGCTGATGGGGTTGGTTATTGTAACCAAACCGTATGACTTCGTTGACCGCGTAAAACGATTTTTGGCTGAGCTAAAACCTCAGCTCGATCCTACAGTTTTTGATGCGGCTTTAGAGCGCGGGAAAACACGGGACTTCGAAGCCACTGTTCGCGACTGTATCCTAGAATTACAAAATCAAGCACAACTCACGAAACCATTACTGCAAGATCCTTTGACAGAACGTGAAGTAGAGGTTCTCAGACTGGTAGCCGACGGTTATTCCAATCGAGCAATCGCACAGCAATTAGTGCTGGCGGTGGGAACTGTCAAATGGTACGTCAGTGATATTTTCAGCAAACTTGGTGTTTCCAGTCGAACACAGGCAATTGCTCGCGCACGCGAGTTGAATATTCTCTCTAGATAGACCTGCCCTTTAATCCAACCCCTATCCTATCCAATGGCAGATGCGTTTCGTCGGCCTGTACTCATAAATTGGTAGAACCAAATGAGTAGAGGTGAAATATCATGCTTTGGGGGAAACAGATGCTACATATTTCATGGATTACAAGCGCAACGATTGCCGGATTTGTCGTCATCATCAAACTGGCAAGTGTATTACAGTTTGGTGGTGATTATCCCGACCCATTTACACGCTATGACGCAATAATGCCGGGGCAACCTGCGAGCGCGTTGAACCCATATCATTGTCAAATGATCCGAAATAGATTAAATGGGGAAATTATTCCAGAACATTTAACTTGTATGCTTTTGCCGAAGGACGGTGTATTTGACATCATTGCTGTCGACATTTTGAATAGTCAGATTAAAGCTATAGCATTCTATGTGAGCAACGTGGAATTAGGCGATATTCTTTTGCACTGGCGACCTAGTGATAATATTCAGGTCACGCGGAGTAACGTAAGATGGCGCAACAAGTATGACATCGAAGTCACGGGGCGTGATCTAAAATACCATAGCCAAGTACAAATTATTTGGGTAACTTCAAATTCGAATTATGTGCCGGGAAATTAAGTTTAATGCTTAATTCTCATGATAATCATTATTGCGGTGGGGTATCTTTTCTCGCCTAAGCGCATATTGACTCTACTATAGGCGTGTGCTAGACTTCCTCCACTCAATTAACAGTTGTTAAACAACTGCAATCTCTGTTAGGCAACAGAAGGGTGTAAGGCTATCAGCGCCATAAATTATCGCGTCAACGAACAGATACGTGCCCGAGAGGTTCGTCTGATTACAGACACGAACGAAAATATCGGTGTCGTGTCCGTCCGGACAGCGCTGCAGATGGCAGAGGAAAAGGGCCTTGATTTGGTCGAGGTTTCGCCCAATGTTGAGCCGCCTGTTTGTCGTATTATGGATTTCGGTAAGTTCCAGTACGAGAAGCGGCGACGTGAGCGCGAGGCCAAAAAACTGCAAAAAGTCATCGAAGTTAAAGAAATTCAACTTCGACCCAAGACGGATTCGCATCATTTGGGCTTCAAGGTACGTGACGCACGCAGTTGGATTAAAGAAGGCATGAAGGTACGAGTACGGGCGCGCTTCCGTGGTCGTGAGCGAGATTATCCAGATATTGCCTTGCAGCGTATGTTACAGATTGCAGCAGATTTACAGGATGTCGCGGTGGTTGAACAACAACCCCTGATGGAAGGCAATACCATGCTAATGGTGTTGGCTCCGGCAGCCGACAAGAAAAAATAACTCTGGAGCAAATATCGTGGGTAAGTTGAAGAAGTACAAGCAGAAGACACATAAGGCAACTGCCAAGCGCTTTCGTGTAACCGGAACCGGTAAAGTTGTTCACACCCCACAGGGCAAGAGCCACTTCCGCCGCCGTCGTTCGGGACGGCATAACCGTTCGCTCGATAAACTGATCGGGTTGGCTAACTCGACGGTCGCGCGTAAGATCAAGAAATTGGCACCGTACCTGACCAAATATCGTCAGAACCCGGGTCGCTAAAGACAATTCGTTAAACTGATTTGAGCAGCCCGGAGTCTCTGCTTCGGGTATTTAATGTGCAGGAGTTCGTGAGATGGCTAGAACAAAAACCGGTTTTGTGCGCCGCCGCTGGCACAAAAAACTTCTAAAGTTGATGAAGGGACAGTGGGGTACACGCCACCGTCTACATCGTCGCGCTAATGAGGCGATGCTGAAGAGCTACTTCTACGCATATCGTGATCGTCGTTCACGCAAGCGTGAACTGCGTAAGTTGTGGATCATCCGTATTAACGCGGCAGCGCGTTTGAACGGTATGAGCTACAGCAAACTGATGTACGGATTGAAGAATGCTGGCGTCGAAGTTGACCGCAAGATGTTGGCTGATGTCGCCGTGCGTGATCCGGCAACGTTCACCAAGATTGTTGCGTTGAGCTTGCAGAATCCTAGCCCACGTACAGCAGCACCGGTACATCATTACATCACCATCTCATCGCCGAAGTCTGCCCCACAGGTACAACAACCTGCACGTACAACAGAGGCAACAACTGCTCGCGCTGGCCGCCGTCAATCCGGCGCAGCGGTAGCTGAAGCAGCTCCGGTTGCAGCAGTAGCCGCTCCCGCAAAGGTGAAGGCTAGCAGCAAGAAAAAGGGTGACGGCGACGATTTGACCAAGATCGAAGGATTGGGGCCGAAGAGTGCCCAAGCTTTGACCGCGGCAGGCGTCACGACATTTGCTCAGATCGCAGCTTTAAGCGCTGAATCGTTGGAAGATATTGTGAAGGTCAAGGGTGGCGTACGCGTCCTTGATGGTCAAACTAAGACTTGGCCGAAGCAAGCACAATTCCTCGTTGATGGCGACGAAGCCGGTTTCAAGAAGTACACTGACCATTTGGTGGGTGGACGCGAACCGGACGACGCGAAGTAATTCGCAAAACACATTGATGATAAAAGGGGCTTACGCCCCTTTTTGATTCTCCGGCAAGTACAGAACGGTAGAGATAAGGAAAGCGGGCGGGATTAATCCCACCCCTACGCTATGTAATCTATAAGGCTTTGTGTGGTTGTACTTGGGTGTGTCAGGAATTCGCGAGAGCAAGCAAGAGGATCAGCACATAACCAACGACATATATGCCGGTCAGACCATAAAGCACAGACTGCGGATAGCCACCCTGTGTATACCCACTCACGCGCAACCAATAGATTTTGACAAGATCGCCTAAGAGCATCAAGCCTGCGAAAATCAACAATAAGGTGGCAGGGCCGGGGATGGTTAACAAGGCGTAGACCATGCCCCAATGGGCGATGTTGTTGAGCAGTATAAAGCCCATCGCTATGATTTCGCGCTGGTTGTAGCGATCTGCGATGCCTGCGGTGAGTCCTAGTGCCAGCACTGCCAAGACGATCACTTGTATGAGGCGAGCGCCTGAGGGCGCGGTGAAAGTTCCAGATGAGAGCGCGTTGATCAGCGCTAGAATAGCAGCAATAAAGGCGATAAGTTTAATACCCGTCTCTAACCATCCAAGCGGAGACCAATTTGCAACATGCCAGCGTTTTTCGGCAGAGGTATTAGACACAATATACCGTCCTTACTTTAGATACAGCGAACACGATCAGGTACTGAAGGGGCCTTTGAACTGAAGTAAATACTTCGGGAATTTGATTTTCAGTTCTTTGCGTATAACGGCAGCATGATCAAGGTAATGATCTAGAGCCGCCCATAAGCAATGATAGGGTGATTGATAGCCACTGTTCTCGCCGCCGTAGGGGTCCGCCAGCATGTCGTCGCTGATTCCACGCAGTTCCTTAATGAGTGCAGCACGCGCCGATGAGCAGTGATCGGATACCTTTTTGAATGATTGCTTACGAGCAGCGGCAACCAGCTTCTCATTGAGGGCAGCGCCGTCGTCTTCATCCACCCAACCGAGATTGGTGGTCGGCTCGCCAATCATGGCACTAAAGGCATTCAAGAAATAGTCATCCCAATCAGCAAGGTGACTCATTACGTCTTTAAGAGTCCATGTACCGCAAACAGGAAGCGTTTCCACTTCATCTCTGGGCACAAGGGCAGCAGAGGCATAGAAGTCATCACGGGCGGCTTCGAGCGCGGCATGGAGGATTATCGTGGAGGGTGGCAAAGGCGATTCGGGGAGGGTTTTGTGCCATTCCTGCAAATCTCCCATGTGACCAGCATCATGCATATAACGCCACTGTCCCCATGTGTTGATAGTTCCCTGACTACGACCCGTTTTGTTACCAAATTTCCAGTTGAAGCGTTGGCGCGCTTTCAACTGATCGTCCGGTACTGTGACAAATACCTTCAAGAAATCAGTGCGCGTCTGGAGTAGGAAATCGACTGATTTTTCCAGCGACCAGCCCCCTACCCGATCCGGCAATAAGTGATCGCGTGTATCGGTATAATCCACGCCGACTGTGGCTAGTGCACCGGAGAGTGCATCGCGAACGATTCCGGTATACAAGCCATCATGCTCACCCAGATGGGCTAAGAGGTTAGCAACGGTCCAATCACCATACAGGCGCGAGGTAGTGAGGGTGTGTTCATCAATGCCGATGAGTTCACGCAGAAGGCGGGCACGTACTGCCGCCATACGGGCAACGATCAATTGTTTTTCGGTAGACATAGGTATGGTCAACTAATTTTTATTCGTTATGCGCATGAGTATAGAAGCAAACGTGAGCCTCTGCCAATTAGAGATCAGACGCAATAAAGGCACAATCGGGCACTGATCGACCTGCAAGCGGTTATAATCGAGTGCAGTATCCGGACGATGAGACGAGTAAGAACCTGTCTGATGGTTATCTATGCATCCCCTATCTCCCCAGCCCTCTTTCCCCATTTCATGGAGAAAGAGGGAGCTAAGACGAGGCAGAATAGGCAATATACGTACTTTAATGATTAACATCGAATACGCAAACAGGTCTTGAATATGATCACAAGCAACCAAAATGAAAAAGTGAAACTGGCGAAGGCACTTCAAGGTGCAGCAAAGATACGGCGTAAGGAAGATTTGATTGTGCTAGAAGGCACACGGTTGGTACGGGATGCGCTGCTGACGGGTCATCAACCGCAGTTTTTGTTGCTTTCGGAAGGTTTTCACGATGAGGCGTTGGAGCGATTGTTGAAGCAAACCGGCAGCGAAACACTGGATGTCAGTGAAGCGGTCATGCAGCACGTTAGTGATACACAACAACCTCAGGGTGTTCTGGGGGTTTTCCCCATGCCCAGAACTGAGATCCCCGATCCGTTGAACCATGTCCTGATATTGGATTCGATTCGCGATCCCGGAAATCTAGGGACGATCCTGCGAACGGCGGCTGCGGCAGGCATCGAAGCGGTATTGTTATCCCCGACTTGCGCCGATCCGTACAATCCAAAAGTGCTGCGGTCTGGCATGGGTGCTCATTTTCGGATTGCTGTGGCGGGAGCAGAGTGGGAAGAGATTAACGCGCGGTGCAAAGGCATGGCGGTTTACATGGCGGCTGGTGAGAGCCAACAGCGTTATGATGAGGTGGATTGGTCAAGAAGATGGGCGATTATTATCGGGAGTGAGGCGCATGGTGCGGGGGATGCGGCACGGCAATTGGCGACAACTGGCATTCGTATTCCAATGGCAGCTGATACGGAGTCATTAAATGCAGCAGTAGCGGCAGGCATCATCATGTTTGAGGCGACGCGACACAAGACAAGCTTTAGCGACTAAATGTAAAATAAACTTGACATATGGACAATTTTGCTTTACTATTAGGTGCATAGGAGGATAACTATGCGACCTGAAGAAAAAACATATACATGGCAACTAGTAATTGTATTGGTGGTGTACGCAGTGATATTGCCAATCAGTATCACACTAACACAACAACTTACAGAAAGTCCTATTCGGTTCGTTACGGCGTTGGTGCCGATTGTTCCGGTGGTGGCGGGTGTGGTGGTATTCTACCGCTACTTACTGCGGATGGATGAGTTACAACGGAAGATTAATCTCGTAGCGCTCGGCATCAGTGTAGGATGTGTGGGTGTGCTGACGTTCAGCATCGGCTTGCTGGACAATGCAGGTATCCCACAGCCTAGTATGGTATGGGTATTTCCAGGGCTAATCTTCTTCTGGGGATTAGGGCGTGTGTTTGCAGGACGACGATACGCATGAATAACCGACTGAAAGTGCTACGCGCCGAACGCAATTGGTCGCAGGCTGAGCTAGCGGATAAGTTAGGCGTTTCGCGCCAGACCATCAACGCTATCGAAACCGGCAAATACGACCCGGGCTTGCTGTTAGCATTCAAGGTGGCAAAACTCTTCGACAAAATGATTGAAGAGGTGTTCATACCCGAAGAGGAAGACTTGCGTTAGGTAACAAGAACGTAGCACCCGAGTTCCGTACTCCCATTAATTAGCATCAAAAGGATGAATATCATCATGAAAACGACAGGAAAACACCTGATC
The DNA here is from genome assembly GCA_044227005.1 of Aggregatilineales bacterium. GTDB lineage: Bacteria > Chloroflexota > Anaerolineae > Aggregatilineales > Phototrophicaceae > CFX2. The sequence continues at coordinate 1,506,043 of JBGAFZ010000001.1, read as the reverse complement.
TTAGTTCTGCTTGCCATACTGCTGACCAGTAGCGCTGTGATGGCACAAGATGTAACACCAGACGGTAGTCAGGTTCGGCGGCAAGCATTTACAGTGGATCTGGGTGACTTCAATACAAAGGCTGAACTCACCTACCCTGCGGACGGAGAAGGTCCGTTCCCAACGGTGATCTTAATTCATGGTTCGACACCAGCCGATATGGACTTCACGGTAATGGACATGAATGGAACAGTGCTATCACAAAACTTCAAAGACATTGCGGAATACCTGCCCCAACAAGGTTTCGCAGTCATTCGGTATAACAAGCACTATGTCAGTGGTGTGAACCAAGTTGATCAAGCGAAGTACGTCGATATCACGCTGCAACAACTGGTCAAAGATGCAAAAGCCGTACTCGATAGCGCTGCGGCTAATGCGTTGGTTGATGCTCAGTCGATCTTTCTATATGGATGGAGTGAAGGCAGTACGGTAGCAGCACAAGTGGCAGTTGATCGAGCTAAGGACATCAAGGGTTTAATCGTCCAAGGGCCGGTTGCTCTGGGGTGGCGTGAAACGTTCAAAGCGCAAATTATGGAGGTGAGCGTGCCGTATGCCAGACAATATGCGACCGATGGCAAGTTGAACGATGACGGACTAACGGCACTGGTGAATGGAACAGGTGGCGGTGTGGCACGTTTGTGGGCAAGCTTCATGATTGACCGATCATATTTCCAAAGCGGCAAGTTCACGATCAGCCAATACCTCGATCAAAACCACGATGAGGCGATTTCGATTGATGAGGAATTTGTACCGGTGGTGGATCAGCTATTGGACATCGTATTTGGAACACAGGCTTTATTCGGGATGTATGCACCAAATAAGGCGTTACCAACGGTCAGCGAACAAGCGCCACACCTCAAGTTGCCAATCCTCATTTTGCAGGGCAAGAATGATGCAAACACGGTCATGCGAGGCGCAGAAGCACTCGACAAGGCACTGGAACAAGCAGGAAATCCTGACCATACACTCAAGTTATACGATGGGCTGGGTCATTCATTAGGGAAAGCGGATAACCTGATTGATGATAACTTTAGACCGATTGAGGACGCCCCATTGCATGATATGGTGACATGGCTCAAGGTGCATGCGATCTAGCGCATTGACAACAAAACTCACCGCAGGTTGATAAAATCGATGAGGCAGGATTGATATTCTGTCTCATCGACGCCTATCACAAAAACGTTATATATTTTAAGCCCATATATCATTTTTGTTACGTTAAGATTACCCAAAACAGGTTCATTTTGACAAAACCTTAACAATTGAAAGTTGTTCAAAACTCTCACCCAGTTATAATCTAATCACCGTTCGATTATAAATTACTTAATCTGGGGAGGATTGTTTTTATGAAACGCTTTGTATCTTTGGCCGTATTGGTCACCCTGTTGGTAGGGGCATTTTCATTTAGCGGTGTCGCCGCACAACGGAACCGTAAGGAATGGATCGTCATTCCAGCGGCTGATAATGTGACACAATTGTCAGCATTGGCTACCAGCCAGATTCAAATTGCAGGTGGGCGTGTCATTCGTAACGTGCCCCAAATCGGCGCAGTATTGGTGAGCAGTGACGATGCCAACTTCGCGAATAAGGTCAGCACGATGGGTATGGTTGCGGCACCGAATCGCATCATCCCGAATGTGAAACCGGCTCGTGTTTACAAAGAAGCGATAACTCCTAGCGCAGCAGGTGGACAAACAAACCCATTTGCCGTTTACCAGTGGAGCTTGCAGGCCGTTCGCGCTCAAGAAGGCTGGATCGAAGGTCGTCGTGGGCAAGGAGCGACTGTGGCGGTATTGGATGAAGGTTTCTACCTCAATCATCCCGATCTGGCGGCCAATTTTGACGTGGCACATGCAGCCAGCTTTGTTCCGGGCGAAACCGTACAATGGACACTGCCCAATGGGTTTAGCCATGGCACGCATGTTTCGGGCATCATCGCCGCTGTTGACAACAATATCGGTAATGTCGGTATTGCGCCTGAGGCTAAGGTTATCCCTGTTAAGGTATTGAGTGAACAACTTGGCTACGGGGAAGACTCATGGGTCATCGCAGGTATGTTATATGTGTCTGAACTGCGTGCCCGTCACCTGTCGAATGTAAGCATCGTCAACATGAGTTTGGGTGGAACCTGCGACAAGGCTGATCCGGATTGCCGCGCGACAAAGAAGTTGTATGACGCAGTCGTGCGTATTATGAACCTACGTGGCATCACCGTTGTTATCTCCGCTGGTAATGACGCCATTAACTCAGACGCAACCCCCGGCACCATCATTTTGCCAGCGATGGCAAAAGGCGCATTGGCAATCTCGGCAACTGGCCCGCTGGGTTGGGCAGTTTATCCGTCAGCTGATCCGCGCCGTCCAGCTTCATACTCGAACTTTGGTCATACATTGGTTGACTTCGCAGCACCGGGTGGAGACTTCGCCTATCCGGGTGATGAGCTTTGCACAGTCGGTGGTCGCACACGTCCGTGCTGGGTCTATGATATGGTTCAATCACCCGCAGAGGCCAGCAAAGATGGTGAGTTTAGTTATTGGGCAGCCGGTACCAGTATGGCAGCTCCGCATGTGACCGCGATTTTGGCACAATATGCCAGCGGCATGGGCGGCAGCATTAGCCCCAACCAAGCAGAGCGCTTGCTCCGTCGTTATGGACAACGGTTGTCACCGCGTGCATTCTACGGTGACGGCTTCGTCCGCGCTGATTAAGTTTTAGCGAATCGACATTCACTCGTTTTAGAAAAAGCGATGTCACTATAGTTGGCATCGCTTTTTTGTTGGCACATCGCGGGTCGAGTGCATATATAATCAAGCGTATGATTGATTTCCGCACCGTAATTGTCGTCGTTTTAACTCTGGCCTTTGCTGATCTTGGGCTTGGTCGTCCCATGCCTTTTGACAGTTCGACCGTCATCCGACTGGTCAGTGGATTGGCATTGTTCGGTAGCTATTTGTATTTCATGCGGACACTGATCCGATTGCCGTTCGCCATCGTGATTACGATACGGCGGACGCGATATGCCCAACTACAATACAAACTAAAGGGCATTGAAAGCCTACGTGACGGTTATGCGCGAGGGTTTCTGGATACTCGTCGGTGGACAGTCGAACCACTGGCGATTGTTGACCGCATGACGGTATGCTGTGCAACGTTGCTGGTGACGATACCGGGGTTGGGAATGCTGCTACTGACGCTCGGCGGGTTTATGGATATGGCACTACTATTGGTGTTATATCTGATGCGGGGAACATTCGGGTGGTTGGTGGCTGATAAACTTGATCATGCGGTGCAGTCGCCGCTGCAACTGCCATTCATCAACCGCAGAGATTAGTAGTTCAAGATTTGTAGTAGCGGGATGACGCGATCGCCATCCCGCTAGTGAACTCAACAAGACTACTGTTTATCGACGGGAGCGGCACCGTTTCCGTTGGTGGTAGGTGCGGCCATCTTCTGGAGTTCGCCACGCAGCATCACACCCAGCAAGGCTTCGACAACGCCCCCACCCTGCCCGCTGCCATTGACAGCAATATCCGGAATGATACGCACGTTTTGATCGCCCACGATTTGCATGAGTTGAACGGCGGTAAAGCCCTGTTGCCCCATTGCCTCGGCACCAGCACGATAGGCAGACGCCTTGGCTTCACCGATGGCGCGAACGGCTTCGGCTTCACCCTGCGCCTTGAGACGAATGGACTCGGCTTCACCTTCGGCAGTCTTGATTTGCGCACGCGCTTGCAGTTCAGAAATACTCACGCCTTGTTCGGACTTGACCATTTCTTGCTGAATTTCAGCTAAGGCGGTGGCACGTACCAACTGCTGACGCTGTGATTGAGCTTCTTCCTGCACTTGATACGTCTTGTTCTGCTCCTCAGCGATCTTACGATCGGTCAGGGTTTGCATCAGCGTAGGAGGTGGAACAATCTTACCGATCAAGGTATCGATGGCTTCCACATCATAGGCATTGATCGCTTTACTGACGTGGACGGTGGCTTCTTCCTGCCGTTCACTACGGGCGATCAAGAAGTCAAGGACGGTGAAGCCCTGTGCAGCATTGCGGAAGTAGTTGCTGACAATTGGTTGCAGCACATGATCGACCATATTCTGGACAGAACCGATACGGCTGATGACTTTAGGTGCTTCAAGAGCACTCACATGGATAATCTGTGATACATCCAAGTCGAAGGTAAAACCATCCTTCGAGTTAACGGTAATCGAGTTCAACGACCGGTCATAGCTATGGTCTTCAGTACGTGGTGACCAATTCAGTACGATGTTGGTCGTTGGCACCAATTCGACGCGCATCACACGGGTATTGAGCGGGTGCTTACCGGGATAGAGCGGCGTGACCCAAACACCTTTGTGTCCTTGATTGACCAAGTCACCATGCTTGAAGTCAGCACCGCTGACATCAATGTGGGCTTTACCGACAAAGGAAATGACCACGCCGACATAACCGATTGGGATTTCAGTCATTGGTACCTGTTCGACACCAACGAACCATGGATTCAAGTTCCATGAACCGGAGAGCAACACCTGTTCCTGCAAACCACGACGTCCACCGGCTTCCAAAAAAGCTTGCGCGTTCTGGAAATTATCATGGGATGGAATGTACAAACCAGCGATTTCACCATCGTCAATCGGCGCGCCGTCCAAGGTGGTGACGATACCGACCATATCTGACTCGACACGATAGATGAGCAAATCGTCGGGATTCATGCCCTGCTGAGTGGCAGTAGCACGGGTGATTACCGTAAAGAGTGCTGTGTTGATACGATAAGCACCAGCCGTTAGGATACCCAGTTGACGACCTTTTTCACCACCGTTAGCCAAGAACTTACGAGCATCTTGAAAGTCATTAGAGTCAACGACTTTACCGAGGATGCGTTCTGGTGGGATAGATGACCCATCAGCGGCAACGACCAGTCCGATTTCACCCTGTGGAATAACGGTTACTGGCACTTTGCGAACGTTATAGACCCACGGAAAATAACCCAGATGGAAACCCGGGGCTAATGTATCGGCCTGATAACCAGCTTCACCGTTGAGCGCGATCAAACGATCCGGTGGCAACGACTTACCCGAAAAGCGCTTGACGACGATACCAACCTGTCGTTCGCTGATGATGACAAGACCTGTAGCAGCGAACACCCCCAAAATCACCACACCTACAATCATAACCGGAATGAGCAAATTCAGCAATTCCATTTGAGACCTTTCTGCCCTTCTCCCCTACGGTACAAGGCGTACCCGATGCAAAATGTCAAATGTTTCCTACTCACTGTACACCTATTTCACTTTCAAGGTCGTTACAGTTTCCACATTTAACGCACATCATTATCTAACTAAATAGTATGTGTGTATCCCCCACACATTGGGGGACAGGAAAGAAAATTGAGATTCAAAGCGTGGCATTGAGAATAAAAAAGAGGGCACACCGACGGTATGCCCTCGTTCAGCAATCGAGGTAAAGACAATTAGGTGGCGGCGGCTTCGGGGGTAGGATGCAATAAGGTGGCGGTTTCAACGACCATCTTGCCGAGTTGGGTCAAGCGTGTGGCAACTTTTTCATTGATGACTGTGCCGCTTTTATCGAAGGATTTACCTGCGTTGTGGATGGGTACAGAGAGCGGTAAGACATATCCACGCAGCGAGTGCACCACATTCATCATGGCGGTAATGGAATGAATATCAGCCAGATCACCCCCAGCAGTGGCGATTAAACCAACGGGTTTATTGTGTAAATAGGGACGCGGCGCATCGGATAAGAATTCGAGATAGTCGAACGCGTTCTTGGTCACACCGGCCAACGTGCCATGATAGGCGGCGGTACTAAAGAGAAAAGCATCAGCGTGGCGCATAATTTGAATGAAGTCTTGAACATTCGCACCGTAGTCGGAAAGTTCCCAATCGGGTTGGAACATGGGAAGATCCAAGCGGCGAAGATCAAGCAATTGGGTTGTAGCACCTTCAGCGCGGGCAACCTCAAGGGTGTGTTGGAGCGCCCATAAGCTGGTGGAGTTTTCACGAAGTGTGCCGCCAAGTCCCACAACACGGATAGCAGAGTTGATTGCCATAACAATAACATCCTTATTCGAAGCGATAGATTACAGTAAATGTGTGTCATCACTCAGATGCGACAGCGTATTATTCACTTACTGTGTGGTTTTATCATCGGCGATTAATGGAGCAAATAGTACCGCCAATTGACCATGTAGGACGTTGTACATTGGTACAGCATCAACCCAACTTGACCAGACCACGCTGTACAGCAAGTGTGACCGCTTCGGTGCGATTACCTGCACCTAACTTACTGAGAATAGAACTGACGTAGAACTTAACGGTACGCTCGGTGATGACTAATTCTGCGGCGATTTCTTTGTTCTGCAATCCCTGTGTCAAGAGCTTTAGCACATGTTGTTCGCGGGGGGTTAAGACGTCCATCTCGGGCTGCGGTTTGTGCTCGGCAGAGACTTGCTTCAAGAGTTTGGAGGCCACAACTGGTTGCAGCAACGAGCCACCGGCATGAACAACGCGAATGGCATTAAAAATTTCTTCACGGGGGACACCTTTGAGAAGGTAGCCCTGCGCTCCCGCCTGCACCGCACCAACGATGCGCTCATCGGTATCAAAGGCGGTGAATACGATGGTGCGCACTTTAGTATGAGTATCACGCAAATTGCGAAGGGTTTCGACACCATCCATGAGCGGCATTTCGAGATCAAGTAAGAGCACATCCGGATGCAGTTTGACCACTTCAGTAAGTGTTTCCTGACCATCACCGGCTTTACCAACTACATCAAAGTCTGCTTGCGTACCCAGTATGGAAATCAGCCCATCACGAACAATCGGGTGATCATCTGCGACGAGAATGCGAATAGGCGTTGTCATAGGTTAGCCTCCAAGGGGACAGCAATGCTGAGTTCGGTACCGGCACCGGGGCTGCTGCTGATTTGTAGTTTTCCAGAAAGTAGTTTGACACGTTCATTCATACCGATTAATCCAAAACGATCCGTGGCGGCCTTTTCGGGGTCAAACCCACGACCATCATCACTCACGAGCAGTTGGATTTGATGCGGCATGACGACCAGTTGAATGTTGACGTGGTGAGCTTGCGCGTGACGCCCGATGTTGGTCAGGGCTTCTTGAAGAATACGGTAGAGGCCGATCTCAATGCGTACGGGTAACATACGCCCTGCCCCAACAACACCAAAATTAACGACTACTTTGCGACGCAGCGCCCATTCATCGACCAAGGCTTTGAGCGCCTCGTCGAGTGGGCGGCCTTCAAGCGGCGCGGCGCGTAAATCCATGACTGAACGGCGCGCTTCTTCCAGATTGGCACGGGTCAAATAGAGGGCTTGCATCACGGCTTGATGGGCGCGGTCAGGAAAAGTACCGCTATCCAAAAGAGCGTCGGCGGTTTCCAGTTGGAGAGCGATAGCGGTTAATCCCTGCGCCAAGGTGTCGTGAATTTCGCGGGCGAGACGATTGCGTTCTTCAATCGCGCCAATTTCCGCGCTGCGGTTGAATAAACGGGCACGTTCCACAGCAATCGCTAGTAAGTCACCGACCAAGTAAAGTAGTTGTAAATCGTCTGTGCCGAGATCGCCCCAATTGTTGCTGGCCACATTGAGAATACCCAACGGTTTGCCACGCGCATTGAGAGGAATACTGGCATGTTGACGCAGGCCAGCAGTCCCAACGGTCAGGTTTTCGAGGCGGGAGCAGGTTATGTTTTCGGGAGCCGGAAGCTGGTTGCTGTTGAAGCTGGACATACATTCACAAGAGCCTGCCATGCGGCGAGGATGTCCGGCAAGGGCAGGCGGGAGATTTTGAGCAGCCGCGAGATAAAACTTATTTTCAGCATCCAAGAGGAAAATCCAACTGGTGCGGAGATTAAATAACTCGGCAACATCATGAAGGGCGACATTGAGCGCACGGGTTAAATCGACTTCTTGGTTGAGCGCTTTGGCGATGGTGTTTAGGATGGATAATTCACGGTTACGCCGCTGAAGTTTTTCGGTATCCGATTCCGGTTTTGAGCGAGCGGCCATGCAGATAACTTTCGGCTAAAATCCTGAGATTATTATACATCGGGCAATTGCAGAAAAGATTGTCCACTGGTACAGTGTACTAAAGTAGCGAACAAAAGAGCTAGGATAAAACAGTGAGCAATCTACAGACGGGCATGGCGACAATTAATGGTACTCGTATCTATTACGAAGTGGCTGGCAGAGGGCATCCCCTCGTGTTGGTACACGCGGGGGTGGCGGACAAGCGGATGTGGGATGATCAATTTGAAGCATTCGCGGAACAGTACCGCGTCATCCGTTTTGATCAACGGGGGTACGGGCAAAGCAAACCTGTTGAGGGTGAATTCAAGCGATATGAGGACATCTATGCGCTGCTGAAATTACTGAATATTGACGATGCATATTTGCTAGGGTGCTCTATGGGTGGAGGCGCATGCATCAATTTTGCATTGGAACATCCTGAGATGGCGAAGGCGCTCATCACGGTTGGATCAGGACCGGGTGGGTTTAAGACGGATAGCCCACCGCCGCCAGTATACGATGCGATGGTCAAAGCTTATGATGCGAAAGCGTTGGATCAAGTGAACGAATATGAGGCGCAAATCTGGCTCGATGGCCCGTATGCTCCAGCAGGTCGTATTGGGGGTGCAATCCGCGAGAAGTTTCTGGCGATGAACAAAATCGCGCTTGAGTTTGAGATAATGGAGTTGGGAACCGAAGTCCCACTTGATCCACCGGCGGTCAAGCGATTGGGCGAATTGAAGCTGCCAACACTGGTCATCTATGGTGATTTGGACACTCCCCATGTTCAAGCAGCTGGTCAGTATATGTCAGAACAGATTGCCGGGGCGAAAACAATTGTGATGAAGGGTGTGGCACATTTACCCAGTATGGAAGAGCCGCAGATATTCAATAAGCATGTGCTGGATTTCTTAGCTCAATTGTCATCATAGTTGCAGACAGCATAAACAGTATAAAATGGGTAAAACAACAAATGACATTACACTAAGGTAAATGGTGCATGGATAATCCGATCAAGCCAACGCCAAGTGGTGCTAAAACCTATGAAATGCAGTGGGACTGCAAGTTCTGCGGCACAAAAAAATTACTAGGTAAAACACACCGTTTCTGCCCGAACTGTGGTGCACAACAAGATCCAACGTGGCGATACTTCCCTGCGGATTCGGAAAAAGTAGCCGTACAAGATCATGTTTTTGTGGGTGCAGACATCATCTGCAAGGCATGTCAGAGTTTGAATAGCGGTAAATCCGAGTTTTGCGGTAACTGTGGTGCGCCACTGAGTGATGCGGCACGCGCAAAAGAGGGAGCGTCCCGTACCAAAGGGGATGGAGAATCTTTTGAAGCCGAGGACTTGAAACAACGACAGATGGCTGATCAATTGCCACAGTTGGCGACTGCCAAACCTGTCGAGAAGAAAAGCGGTGGCATCAACAAATGGATGATTATTGGACTAGTCATCATACTCGGTATCGGCGGTGCAATCTTCGCCCTAACGCGTACTAAGAATGCCAGCGCTTATGTGACCGGATACAAGTGGGAACGCAGTATTGGCGTCGATGTCATGCAAGCGGTTCCGGGCAAAGCAGAATGTAACAGCGAGCCACTCGGTGCTTACAACATCACACAACGGTATGAACAGGTTGGATCGCGGCAAGTGGCAGACGGTCAAACATGCCATACCAAACAGGTTGACCAAGGTGATGGTACGTTCCGAGAAGAGGAACAATGCGAAACCAATTACCGGAGTGAGCCGGTGATGGGATACATGTGCTATTACGTGACAAATCAGTGGGTTTCATCAAGTCCGGTGGTGGCGAGCGGTGATAAAGCAACAGCGCCGTATTGGCCGGATACGAGTATCGGGCAAAATGCCTCGTGTATTCTGCCGGGGTGCAAGCGTGAAGGCGGACGCAATGAGACCTATATTCTGACATTTAAGGGTGACGGTGACCGTCCGTTTGAATGTCCGGTTGCGTATGATGTGTGGCAGAACACGCCAATGGAAAAAGGCTTCAATATTAAGGTAGGATCGCTGCTCAAGGATTTCCGATGTGATACGTTGAAAGCGGCTGAATAAGCTCATTCATCAGCAAGTAAAAGGACGCGCTCATAGATAGTGCGTCCTTTTTATTTATCGTGACTCAAGTATCAAGGTGCTACTCGGAGATAGATTGGCAATGGTGATGCAATTATCCACGACGAGATAGGCAGTGTCAGTCAGAATGTCGATCAAGGATGTGCCATCTGCAATGCCGGCGTGGGCTACAGGCAAGGTGAAATCAGACAGGGATTCTAGCCCGCGATGGCTGATAATTAGCAAGCGTTGATCGGCAGACTGGCGCTGGTAGGCCAAAATGTCATCGTGTGCATAAAGCATCTGGTAGCCACCATAGCGTAAGGCTGGCGCGGTTCGCCGCAGATGAATGAGACGCTTGAAATAGCCCCGCATGTCGTGATCCCACGCTGACTCATCCCACGGCATACAACGCCGATTGTCAGGATCGCGTCCGCCTTCCATGCCGATTTCATCACCGTAATAGATACAGGGAACACCGGGGACTGTCATCAGAAGCGCGACAGCACATTTAACGCGGTTCTTATCCCCGCCAACCAGATTTAGGATGCGGGGGGTATCGTGACTATCAATCAGGTTAAACTGTTGAGATGCAATCACCCACGGCACGGCAGCACCGAAACGCGTCCATTGTTCAGCAAGGGCTTCGGTACTCAGGGGGATACGATCAACTGATGGCGGCATATCAGGGGGAATTTCCGCAGGTAGCAACCAATGCCACAGAGGGATTGTAAAGCCTTGGTAATTCATGGTGGCATCCAGTTCATCACCCTGCAAGTGGGGCGTGCCATCAAAAAAGTTTTCCCCAAAGAGGTAAGTCTGGGCGTTATCATCTTTGACAGAGCGCCGCATTTCGCGCCACACTTTATGCGTTAATTGCACCATGCCCTGCCGCGCGGTCATGTTGGCAACATCCAAACGCCAACCATCAATGCGATAGGGTTCATGTAACCAGCGACGCATCACGGAGTCTGAATCACGGTACATCACATCACGCAACGCTTGACTGCGATAGTTGAGCTTCACCAAGGATTTGTGCCCTAACCACGATTCGTAGTCATGCGGGTGATTCTTAAAGGTGAAGTATTCGGCAGTCGGCGCGTTCGCATCCGCCTGTGCTGCTAAGAACCAGACATTTTCAGAACCGCAATGGTTGGGAGTCACATCAAGGATGAGGCGCATACCACGCTCATCCAAGGCACGGCGTAAGGCGGCTAAAGCATCATTTCCGCCAAGATGCGGATCAATATGAAAATAATCCGCGATATCGTAGCGGTGATTGGTGTAGGCGGTGAAGATAGGGTTGAGGAAGAGTGCGTTTACGCCCAAGTCTTGCAGGTAGTCCAGTTTTTGAGCGATGCCCTGTAAATCCCCACCGTAGAAATCCAGCGTTCCGGCCTCTTGATAGGGAAGCGGACGTTCACCCCAAGTGCGTTGTTGGGTGGTAAAGCCGCGTCGATTCCACGCACCGGGGGGTACATTATTGGATGGATCACCATTATGGAAACGGTCGGGGAATATCTGGTAGAAAACAGCATCATCCAGCCAATCGGGCGCGGCGAAATCAGCCAGCAATTTGAAATCCCAGATGTCAGGGCTATCGGCACGGCTAACGCCAAAGGCCGACAACCAATATGCCCCTTCGTTGGACATCACGCGGAAGCGATAAGGCATATAGGGCATGGTCATCTGTATATCGGCTGTCCAAATGTTACATGTGGACTCTTGACATTCGATTTTCATGGGGGCGAAGTGCTGTTCACCATCAGGAGCGGTACGCAAATATACAGCGTGAACCGGCGCATTCAAAGGCACCCGCAGGCGAACCGTAACCGTATCACCCTGTTTGGGCAGCGGGTTGGATACATACAAGGCTGACCCGTCATGATGCAGGCCAGCCGTCCAATGGAGTTGGGTAGGCATAGGACTATTCTTCGTCCGCGGCCTTCGGCCACCGTCCATAGAGACGCGTTAGATAGGCCAAGCGTTCACGCGAGGGGTGATTAAGCCACTCGGCGGTAAAGCGCCAACCCCAATTACCTGATTCGCGACCAGGGGTATTCATACGGGTGTCCGCACCAAATCCGAACACATCTTGTAAGGGGACAACACAGGTATGAGCGACCGAAGCCATACCCATACGAGTCAAATCCCATTGAATTTCTTCAACTTTACGTCCCATATATTCGGGGAGGAACTTACGAATATCCTCGGTGGCTTCGCCACTATTCCACCAGCCAACGGTGGTATTGTTGTCATGCGTGCCGGTATAGACGACGCAATTGGGGGTGTAGTTGTGGGGCAAGAAGCTGTTTTCGCCTCCCGAACCGCCGAAGGCAAACTGAAGGATCTTCATACCGGGTAAGCCAAGTCCGTCACGCAATTCGATGACGCCGGGGGTGATGAGTCCCAAATCCTCGGCAATAATGGGTAAGTCGCCAAGTTGTTCAATGACATCATTGAAGAAATTGAACTTGGGGCCGGGAACCCATTGCCCCTTGATGGCGGTGGCTTCGCTAGCAGGCACTTCCCAATAGGCTTCAAAGCCACGGAAGTGATCTACGCGAACGATATCCATCATAGACAAGGTGGCTTTGATGCGGCTGATCCACCAGCGATAGTCATTCTCGGCCATTTTGTCCCAACGATAGAGCGGGTTTCCCCAACGCTGTCCGGTGGGGCTAAAGTAATCCGGTGGGACACCAGCAATTACCGTCGGATTACCAGTGGCATCGAGATAATATTCATCACGGTTCGCCCAGACATCTGAACTATCATGAGCAACGAAAATCGGCACATCACCGACTAAGCGTATCCCTTTGTTATTGGCATAGGCTTTCAATTCGCGCCATTGTTTGAAGAATATCCATTGGCGAAATTTGTGTTCGTCAATACTACGGGCATTCTTGATACGTGATGCTTCCAACGCACCTGATTCACGAAGGGCTTCGCCTTGCGGCCACTCGACCCATGGACGACCACCGTAGAGGTTCTTGAGGGCGATGAAATGCGCCCAATCATCTAGCCAATGGGATTCTTGTGAGCACCATGCTACAAATTCACTGCGCTGCGCTGATGTCGCGGTTGAATCAAAACGGGCATAGGCTTTGGCAAGAATAGTGTTGTGATACGTGATAACGTTACCGAAATCGACCAGATAAGGAGGGAAATTCGGTACTTTGGCGACGTCTTCGGGCACTAACCAACCATCTGCCACCAATTTATCGAGACTGATCAACAGCGGGTTTCCGGCGAAGGTTGATAAGGACTGGTAGGGAGAATCGCCGTAACTGGTTGGGCCGAGCGGCAATACTTGCCAGATGGTCTGCCCTGCCGATTCCAGCCAGTTAACAAACGTGAATGACCACTCGCCGAGATCACCTACCCCATAACGCCCCGGTAATGAGGTTGGGTGTAACAAGACACCACTAGAACGAGGGAAAAAAGTCTTCTTTCCGGTCATATTAAGTTCCGATCAACTATAAAGCGTAATATTCGATTGAGCGCTATTCTACCCGATTTCAGTACTAGGCGAAGTGTCAGACGTCACTTCGATTGCACTGTCATCATCTCTTCTACCGTAAATTGGCGCTTAAAAGTGAAGGCGAGCGGCGTCGGGCCATGTTGTTCAATCAGCGCCAACTTTTCTTTGGCATCATTGACGGTGGGTGTGTATCCGGAAGGAATCCACCAAAGGGCTAAGGGTGGTGTGGTCATCTTCTCGAACCATTCGGTGCGACGACGTAAGATTTCGACGTGACCACTGCGGTAGGCATAATCAAAAAGTACCTGTGGATTTTCCCATACAGACATGTTGACGATGATGCGTTCGTCTTCGTACGGTCGTAAGGAAGTGGCATCGTTGCCATCACCTTTGAGACGCCAAACGAAGCCGGATGCAGTCTCGGCAAGGCTGTTAATGCGATCAAGATTATCGACAAAGTCGCGCATGATAGGATCATCGAGTGATGAAACCATGCGAGCGATATTGATTTGAGCAATATGATATGACATTCCAAGCTCCCTCATAAACCAAGTGCGATTTTATATGATGGCACTGTATAGCGAAATTAAGCGTTTGTCATCCTAGCCTTGAATACAGTTCTTATCAGAACAAAATCTTGACAAGTCTTAACACAAAACGAAATATCTTTACGGATTTCGTATTTAATTCACTTTATATTTATGAAAGAGGTAAAAATAAAGGGAGTGCAGACATGCCACTACGAACCGAATGGCTTGACACCCAAAAGACAATTGCGTGTTGTACAGGCGAAGGATCATGGACATGGGATCTGTATCACGAAACACTCGAAGATATCATGAACCAATTCAGAGTTGTTCAACATCGCGTGGATTTGGTAATTGATCGCGCTCCCGGGGCAACCATGCCCAAAGGTTCATCAATGCCCCACTTCCAACGGGCGATGCGTATCATGCCGCCTAATGTCGGCTTAGTAGTATTGGTTACCAGCAACACTTTTGCACGAACGATTGTATCGATTTTCAGCAAAGTTTATCCCAACGCAGATAATACGAAATTGGTGATGGTAGGATCATTGGCCGAGGCTCGTACACGAATCGCTCGCGACCGTATGAAGCAGGTCGGAACTCATTAGGTCAAGTCATGATTTGAAGTGCTGCCGACCACGATTAGCAACCGACAGCACTTTGTCCTTTATTGCAGCAGTGACCGCGCTTTATCTGCCACTTCATCGCGCTTCACACTGATTTCAGTACCGTCACTGAGGCGCTTGAGCTTTACAACCCCTGACGCAACTTCATCCGGTCCTTGAATAGCAACCAAAGGAATACCCTTTTTATTGGCATACTCGATTTGTTTGCCCAAGGCTTTTTCTTGCATATAGAGTTCCGTCCGAACACCGCCGGTGCGTAAGTCTGTCGCCAGCTTAGCAGCAGCAGGACGTGACTCTTCATTAAAGGTGGTGACCAATAGTTGGACAACCGTACCAATCAGGTTGGGCGGATAGAGTTGGAGAATATCCATCAAGTCAATAATGCGTTCGATACCCAGCGAAGTCCCTACATTGGGCAGGCTTTCCTTACGGAACAGACCGATAAGATCATCGTAACGACCACCGCCGGTCACACTCCCGAGGTTGGGTTCGGTGATAATGGTCTCAAAGATCGGGCCGGTGTAATAACCCAAACCACGCACCATCGTGAAGTCAAATTCATAGTTTTCGGCAGGAACACCGGATGATTCGAGGTGTACGGCTAACTCGCGGAGTTCGCGGATACCCTCAATCGCTGCGGGAATATCCCCCATGACTTCTTCAACAAAGTCCAAGTTCCCTAGGCCGGGGCGGCGGGTAGTAATGAGTTGAATCATGCGGCTGACTGCTTCGGGCGCAATACCGCGTTCGATCAATTCTTTCTGCACACCTTCGGCACCTATTTTGTCAAACTTATCCACGCTCCGATACAAATCCGGCAGTTGGGCATCGGTCACACCGGAATACTTGCCCATACCCGTGAGCAGCTTGCGATTGTTGATTTTGACCACGAATTGGGTAAATCCAAGTCGACGCAAAACGGTGGTGATCAAACTGATGATTTCAGCATCAGCAACCATGCCACTAATGCCAACTATATCGGCATCACATTGGAAAAACTCACGGTAACGTCCGCGCTGAGGCCGTTCGGCACGAAATACAGGCGAGAGCTGATAGCGCTTAAAGGGCAGCTTGATCTGGTTTTCGTACTGTGCAACCACACGGGCTAGCGGCACGGTGAGGTCATAACGCATGGCGACCTCTTCCTTGCCACCGGGGTGTTGAGAACTGTAAATGAGTTTCTCGGCATCCTCGCCATACTTGCCGTAGAGGGTTTCCTTTAGCTCAAGGATGGGGGTTTGCAGCGGCTCGAAGCCATAGAGATGAAAAACTTCACGCACGATGTTGAACACATACTCACGTTTGAGCATGTCGGCAGGTAGAAAGTCACGCATTCCTTTGGGTAGACGAGGAACAATTTTTACAGCAGCCATCATTATCTTCCTTCGGTCATAGAAATAAAAAAGCGCAGACCAACGCCTGCGCTTAAAAGTTGTTCGCAACGGTTGGTTAACAGAAATTGGTCAAGCAATGATGATGCAACATGGTAGATGTCTCCACTGATAATTCATATAAGAGTAACTGAAAATGGTTCGGCTTGCAAATGGCATGGATACATTAACCTAGCCCAGAATTAATTTATACATAATTCATATTTGGTACAGTATTTTACATCAATTATCGTCTTACAATGATTACAGTCATTATTGGAGAACGGATTTATCGATGGCAACTTTGACACAAGTTCAAATGGCATTTAAGCAAGGAGACAAGTCAACCGCTGCACAGCTTTTGAAAACGGTGCTGCGGGAGCAACCGAGTGCTGATGCATGGGTGATGGCTGCACGCCTAACCAGCAATCCAGAAACCGCAAAGCTTCATTTACAACGCGCGTTAGCATTCAATCCCAAACATGTGAAAGCACGGGACATGCTGCGTGATCTTGGTGGAACACCGATGTCCACAACCAGCGCGTTCACTAATGGATTAATTCCCTCATTGCGCAGTGAGCTAGAAAAATTCGGTGCAAACAAACCGATACTTCGTGACTTTAGCCCGAAGATGCGCATGATTACGGCGATCAGTTTGTACGGTGTGGTTGGCACGTTCATGTTGGTAGCTATTAGCAGCTTAGTCAACCCAGCACCTCCCGCACCCCCACCGGTTATTACACCAATTAGTGTGTTTCAGGGTGATACATTGGTTAGCCAATGGACGACTGCTGGCTTGAACCTTAGCGAAGTTGAACACGTGGCACCCACCGCAACTGACTTGTGGAATGAAGAGCTAACCTTCAGCCTCAGTGATGAAGCTGGTCAACATGCGATTACTGTGTTCTTGTATAAAGATCTCGCCAATATCGTGGGTGATGGTGCTCATCTGACGCCATTCACGAGTGATGGTAAATTCAAAATGGATTTTCTTCAGACTGCTGTCATCATTTATCCCGCAGATCTGAGTGAAGCCGCGTACGGCTTGTTGGCTAATAGTCTGGCCGGCCAACCGAACACATCAACATAAGATTATCTGAGATTATCAAGGGAGTTTGGATTACCATGGGGTTCACTAAGGGATTAAATAAGAAGCACAATAAGCTTGAACGCGGTCAAGGTTTGGCCGAATATAGCTTGATTATCGCGCTGGTCGCAGTGGTATGCGTGAGTATCCTTGCGATATTAGGTCGTGGTACGAAAACCACCTTCCAAAAAGTGACATGCAGCATCAACAGTACCGATCCACAATGCAGTTGTACCAATGAAAAGCTATCTGTGTCATCAACATTCACAAATGGGTGTTCAGGTACAACGCTGATGGTGAACGTGGGCAGTACTTGCACAGGCACAACCCTCACTGTAAACGGGGTTAATTCTGCTGCACCGGCGAGCTTTACGTGGGCAAACGCCCCGGTGTGTACAGGGGGCGCGACTAGCTTCACCGTAAAATCGACACAGCCTGACGGAACGGTCAAGACCTACTCGGCTTCTACGCAGTAACCATTTTTAGGATAAATAGAAAGAGCGCAGACAGTCTGCGCTCTTTTGATTCAGCGAGTGAAGCTAAACGGTGGCTGCGGCAGTGGCCTGACGAACAACTTCGCGGAACTGGGCATAGTGACCTAGTTCGTGCTTGAGGCCGAAAAGAAAGCAGGCCGCGGCGTTAAGCTGCCCAAAACGCTCGGTAAAGCGAGGGGATAATTCACGCAGAATTTCGCGGTTCGGTTGATCCGGCCACATGTCGAGACAAGCGAGGCGCAAGCGACGACTTTCTTCTAAGCGCTGGATGCAGTGTGCGGTGGTCTTAACGGTCGTCCATTCGGTTTCATAACGTAGGCGAGGCTCGGCGGGATAGGCGATGCCTCGCGCAAGAATACCGCTATAGGTCGCCCACTCTTCGCTGCTAGACGTTACATGGACAACAAGGTGCGCAATACTCCAGCCGATTTTCTCTTCACCCGGCTTGGCATGTGGATCATCGGCTTCGGGATCGAGGGGCAAAAAGGTTGATTGTTCGTCAGTTAAGCCACTCACGATTTTTAGTAGGGTATCGATCGACTCATTGGTCGCAGCGCGCATGGTCGCAACGGTAATATCGTTACCGAATTGCAACATGGTCTTTTCGTGAATATCAACAGCGCTAAAGTCTATTAACACAATTTTCTCCTGAGTTCAGCCCAAAGTTATTTGGTGAGCATGAATAAATACGATGTAAACACGCGAACATAGATGACGAGATAAGCTGAATTCTTACAATTAGAGGATGAATTTTACGAATCTCATGATGGGATGGTTTAGCGTTTCGATATGAGCAGTGTTACACTTCGCTTGTGTGGCTCGCACCCACACCAACAAAATACTTCATGAGGGAACTTTATGCTGACACCATTTGAACAATTCCTATTTATCATGCTGGCAGTGCTGGCGGTCGGGGCGACCTACAGCGGCTTCCGTGATATATACCTCATTGTTAATCGCGGAGAGGGTCAACTCTATCTTGACCACCTGCCCCAACGGTTGTGGAAAGCATTGACGGTTTACCTGACACAGCAGACTACACTCAAAACGCGACGGGTGAGCAGCTTGTTTCACCTGGGGATCGTGTGGGGCTTCACCTATTTCTTCCTCGTCAATGGATTGGACACGTTTAAGGGATTTATCGCAGGTTTTCCGGAGTGGCTACAAAACTTCGGCATCATTTATGATCTTTACCGGCTCATCGGAGATGTGCTGAGTATAGCGGTACTGGTGGGCGTGGTTTACTTCTTACTCCGGCGTTTTGTACTGCCCAACAAAGCCGAGTTGGAATACCATGACAATGTGTTGCTGTATCCGAAGGTAAAAGCCGGCGCGATTAAAACAGACTCGTTGGTGGTCGGATTTTTTATCCTACTACATGTGGGCGCACGATTTTTAGGCGAGTCGGTTTATGTGGCTAATCACGGGACGGATTTGTTCATGCCGTTCGCGACGTTGGTCTCACCCATCTGGGGCGGGATGAGCGCCGACCGACTGACCACGCTAGAGCATGTTTTCTGGTGGGTGGCGTTGGGCGGGATATTGATTTTCACCCCGTACTTCCCCTATTCCAAACACGCGCATTTGTTTATGGCTCCGCTCAACTTCTTGACCAAGCCAAAGCGTGTTTCGTTGGCCGAGATGGACAAGCTGGATCTGGAAAATGCGGATATTGAGCAATTCGGTGTGAACAAGCTGGAACAATTGCCCAAGACAAACATATTGGATGGGTTCGCGTGTATCATGTGTAACCGATGCCAAGATGTGTGTCCGGCATACGTCACGGGCAAGGAACTTTCACCGTCGGCGTTGGAAATCAATAAGCGTTATTACATGCGCGACCACATGACTGATTTAGCGGGTGGGTCGGAGTCGGAGTTTTCGCTGGTGGGCATGGCGATCAGCGAGTCGGCAGTATGGGCCTGTACCTCGTGCGGTGCGTGCGTTGATATTTGTCCGGTCGGGAATGAGCCGATGTTGGACATTTTGAACATCCGGCGTGATCTGGTGCTGATGCAGTCGGAATTTCCGGCTGAGCTACAGGGCGCGTTTAAGGGGATGGAACGGCAGGGTAATCCGTGGCAAGCGCCTCGTGAAGATCGGTTTAAGTGGGCGAAAGGTTTGGAATTCCCTGTTCCAACCGTCGATGAAAACCCCAACTTTGATATTTTGTACTGGACGGGCTGCGCAGTGAATTATGATCCACGTGCTCAACTGACGGCACGGGCGCTGGTCAAAATCTTGAATACGGCAGGCGTGAATTTCGCCGTGCTGGGTGAGATGGAAAATTGTACGGGCGATGTGGCACGACGTGCGGGTAAAGAAGATTTGTACTTCGAACTGGCGACGGGCAACGTGGAGACTTTGAACGAGGTTAAACCGAAGCGCATCGTGGTGACCTGCCCCCATTGTTACCAGAACATCGGTAAAGAATATCCTCAGTTTGGGGGGAATTACGATGTGGTTCATCATACCGAACTGATTGAGGAATTGATGGCAGCGGGTAAGGTTCCGACAAGCGCTAACCCGAAGCAGATGAGCAATGTTACCTTCCATGATCCGTGTTATCTGGGACGGCACAATGACGTGGTGGAAGCTCCGCGTAATGTGCTGGGTTTGGTGACCGAGAACTTGATCGAAATGCCGCGCAGCAAGAAGAAATCCTTCTGCTGTGGTGCGGGTGGTGCACAGTTCTGGAAGGAAGAGGAACACGGCACCAAAGCGGTCAACGTCGAACGGTATGAGGAGGCGAAGGCGACCGGCGCAGATGTGCTAGCGGTCGGATGCCCATTCTGCGCGCAGATGTTTGAGACGGCGAAGGCCAACGATGGTGGCAAGGGCATGGAAATCAAGGATGTGGCGGAGTTGATCGCCGAGAACTTGACGATGCAGGCGATTGTCCACGATTAGAGATATTCACTAGCGAATTTGGAACAGAGACGTCGTTCGAAAGGGCGACGTTTTTGATTCGCAGATTTTGCACAATTTGCATATTAGCCGCTGCAATGAGAGGCGGGAGTGCGGGAGACTGGCGCTGAATCGGCACAAATGGCACACGGGAAGTTCGGCTGAGTCCGCTGAGCGCCGCGAATAGCTCCCGTATGTCTGCCGCGTCGTCGGTGTAGTGATGTTGCAGTGGTTGCAAGGGGAAGAGCCGCCGGAGAATGCAAATACAAATGCAAATGCGATTTACCACAGAGACGCAGAGGGCACAGAGACAAGGCAGAGAAAGAAGCGTGATTATTCATATCTGCATCATAGCACAAATTTTCGCTTTTGAGCGTTCGAGTTTTCAAACGAAGTGCTAGATATTTAGGGGATATAGAGGCCAGATAGGTCTATGAGAAAAAGCGTTGAGATGGGGCGTGCGGTTTACTTGACAACTCCGGTGTGATAATTGATAATCTAACGCAGATTAGATTATTTTCAAAAAGGATTATTGCCTTGGCGCGCAAACCGGCTGATCAATCTGTAAGCCGTGAAGACATTCTTCTGGCAGCGGCGGACGTTCTTCAACGGAATGGGTATGAAGCGACCACGATGAAAGACATCGCGGGGGCTGTGAACCTCACCGCAGCAAGTCTATACCATCATTTTCGCAATAAAGATGCCCTGTTATTGGCTGTGCTTGAAGCTGGTTTAGAGCAGGTACTCGGTCAAATTGAGCCGATTGCACACTCGAAGCTCTCAAGCGCGGATAAACTGCGGCAGATGATTAAGGCGCATATCATCGGGCTGACTGAGAATACGGCTATTGGTGCGGCGATGGTCTTTGAAATCCGGTCACTGATGGGGGCTAAGGAACCTGCCCCAAGCGCTTCGGCGGCTGATCATACGGCGTACAAAACTTTTGTGGAACGACGGGCGTTGTTTTTCGCACGGCGCGATACGTTTGAGAATTTGTTCCGGTTGGTGATTCGAGAAGGAATCGACAACCAGAGTTTTCGGGCGGTGGATGCAGGGATTTTTACCAAAACGATGCTGGGTTCTATCAACTGGGTAGGTGTTTGGTACAAACCGGAAGGGCGGCTTTCGGGAGAACAAATCGCTGAACAGATTGCTGACACGATGCTACGTGCCTTGAAACCATAGCACGCTGATGAAGAACGGACACGGCATCCTCAGGAGGCTACGCACTGCCGTGTCCCTACACCCAAAATGATGCAATTGATTGAATTATTGTGAGACAGGTATTAAAGAGATGCATTTACTACAAGACAAAGTAGCGATTATTACGGGCAGCGGACGGGGAATCGGGGCGGCAACGGCCAAACTATTTGCTTCGCAGGGGGCAAAAGTGGTGGTCAGCGATATTGATGCGCAACCGGCGCTAGACACGGTTAAGACGATCACGGACATGGGTGGTACAGCGCTGGCTGTTCCGGCTGATGTGACAACCGCGGGCGGCGTCGAGGAATTAATCGGGCAGACGGTCAAGAACTACGGCGGGATTGATATTCTGGTCAATAACGCGGGTTATACATGGGACGGCATGATGCACAAGATGAGTGACGAGCAGTGGGAGGCCATGCTGGCTATTCACCTGACCGCGCCATTCAAGATTATTCGCGCGGCGGTTCCGTATATGCGGGAAGCGGCCAAGAAAGAAAAAGACACGCTAGGGGCGGCAAAAGCGCGCAAGATCATCAGCATCAGCAGCACGACAGGCACACGCGGCAATATTGGTCAAGCGAATTATGCGGCGGGAAAAGCAGGCATTATCGGGCTGACGAAAACACTGTCAAAAGAATGGGGTGCGTTCAACATCCAAGTGAACGCGGTGGCCTACGGGTTCATCGATACACGGCTGACCCAAGCGGATGATAGCGGGGATTTCACCGAGCGCGAGGGTAAGAAGATCAAGCTGGGTATTCCGGATACGATGCGGCAGATGGCTTTCATGATGATCCCTGCCGGACGCGCGGGAACAGCGGATGAGGCGGCTGGTCCGCTCCTGTTTTTCGCAAGCGAGCTTTCGAATTATGTATCGGGACAAGTTCTGGAGGTCACGGGTGGTTGGTAACCCAAGCTGGTGGTGATTATATAGTACGTGATAATCGGTGGGAGCAACCCATTCTTTGGGACGTTGTATATCAGGTACTTTGCAACCACTACGATCCAGATAATAGAACGATTTAAAAATAGGCATAACTATTATGTATAGCATTAAGATACGGCAGAAAGCGGTAAACTAAAGGGATGGGAATCGGATAACGAGGGAGGACACCCCATGCCTGATGTATTTGTTTCTTACTCGCGCAAAGATAAAACGTTTGTTGAAAAATTAGTAACCGCTTTAGAAGCCAAGAAACGCGATGTTTGGGTGGATTTTGAGGATATTCCGTTTGCTGCCGATTGGTGGGAGGAAATCCAAAAAGGGATTGCATCGTCCGAGTCCGCTATCTTCGTGATTAGTCCAGATTATCTGGCATCGGAAGTATGCGGCTTAGAAGTCAATTTTGTTCACAAGAATAATAAACGCATTGTGCCGATCGTGTTTGAGAAGCCAAACAAGGGTACAGTACCGGATACGCTGGCTTCATTGAACTGGATCTTCTTTGATGATCCGGCGATGTTTGATGAATCGTTCGAGAAACTACAAAAGACACTGGATACCAATCTGGAAGAGATGCGGCAGCATACGCGACTGCTGGTGAAGGCAACCGAGTGGGCGAATGCTGGCCACAATGACAGTTTATTGTTACGCGGCGAAGAGTTAACCGAACTGCTGAAATTATCGCCGCGCACCGACATCACCGAGTTGATGCGCGATTTCTTGAATAAGAGTGAGGAACGCCATCGTCGTGATGAAATGACTCTACGCTTCTTCTGGGGGCTGATGGGCGGACTACTGGGAATCGCCTTCTGGGCATTCTCGACCTTTAGAAGCGAGACGCTGTTCACACCCGAACGCATGGTGTACTCGATTGCACTGGGGCAAGTTTTCGGTGTGTGTTTGGGGTTCCTATCGGTATTTGCGGACGAACTGCCAAATCGTCTACAACGCTGGTTGGGCAAATCCCCTGCCCTGCGGTTGCTGCTGCGCACATTGTTATTCACAGGGATCGGGATTTTTGCCTGGGCGAGCTACATCTGGTTCTTGCAGCGATTAGGACCAACGGTGCAAGACAAGAACACTTTGTTGATAGGCGGGATCGCGCTGGCTGTGGGTTTTCTGATTCGCAGTGTGGCAAAACTTCCAGCATGGGCATTCACGGTGGTGATCGCCGTTCTGATTTGGCTGCCGATTTACATCTCGTACCAAGATAATTACATCAACTTTGTGCCGCTCATTTACTTTGACGTCCCGAACCAACTGTTCACGATCGGGATTCCGGTCGCATTGATTATGGCGATCGGGGCGAATTTTAGAGCCATATATGAAGAAGCCGTCGCACGCTACAGGCAGATCAGAGCCAGACAGGCATCCGCCAGTACGTAAGCGTGCGTTTTAGAAGAGGAGTCACGCATGGTATCGTTCACACCGACTGAGGATCAACAATTGTTGGTCTCGACCATTAATCGCTATGCCATGAATGATGTGCGCAAGATCGCACATGAGGCCGATGAAAGCAGCACACCACCTGAGGATGTGGTTTCGACGGGATGGGAGATCGGATTGATCCCGACGGCGATACCGGAAGCATTGGGTGGATTGGGAGAGATGAGCGCGTTGACAGGCGCGTTGGCTGCCGAGGAATTGGCATTTGGTGATTTGTCGGTGGCGATGCATGTGTTATCACCAGCCTTGTTGGCTTTTCCGGTGATTCTGTACGGGAGTGATGAACAGCGCGAAAAATTACTGCCCCTGTGTTTGGAGGCAGAGGTCGCTCCGTTGACAGCGGCGCTGTTGGAACCGGGGATATTCTTTGATCCTTATGAACTCAAGACGAGCGCACGGCATCAGGATGGCATGGTGTATTTGAGCGGCGAGAAAGCTTATGTGCCACTGGCTGAAACGGCGCAGTGGATATTGGTGTATGCACGTAACAGCGAGTCGGGCGCGATTGAGGCTTATGTGGTTGAAAAGTCAGCCGCAGGGGTGCAGATTGTAAAGCGGGAACAGTTGATGGGGTTGCGGGCGCTGCCGACGTATCGTGTCCAATTTAACGAGGTGGTGGTAGAAGCATCGGCGGCAGTCGGCATCAATTATGAAGTGATTCTCAACCGGCAACGAGTGGCGCTTTCAGCCATGGCGGTTGGGGTGGCACGAGCATCGTTTGAGTACGCGCGGGATTATGCCAAGCAGCGGGTTCAGTTCGGCAAGGCGATTGCACAGAACCAAGCGATTGCTTTCATGCTGGCGGATATGGCGATTGAAATTGACAGCACACGTTTGATGGCATGGGAAGCGGCCTACAAGATTGATAACGGGCAGGATGCTACACGCGAAGCGTATCTGGCCAAACAGTACGCCGATGAAATGGTGCTCAAGGTCACGGATAGCGGTGTGCAAATATTGGGCGGGTACGGGTTTATTCGGGAGTATCCGGCAGAGCGCTGGCTACGAAATGGGCGGGGCTTCCCGACATTTGATGGATTGGCAATTGTGTAATGAGCAAACTTTCGGCACCGGCGATTAAGGTAGCACTGATCTTTGGCAGTTGCTTCATCTGTACATTTTTTAGTGGTGTGGTTTTCGCCAATGAAAAATACACAGGCTTAGCGCTATTGGGGCTATTCAGCATATTGGGCTATTACTTGTCGCTCACTTTTCATGAAGGTGGTCACATCGTCGGGGCACGACTAGCGAAATTCAAAGTCTATCAAGTAACTATTGGGCCGCTGGTGTTTACACGGAATCAAGCAGGGAAAATAGAGTTTAGCCCCAACATGGATGTCAGATCCGGTCCGGGGTTAGTGGTCGCATTTCCAGACACATTTGAACGTCTGCGCACAAGGTTATTGAGGGTGGTCGGAGGTGGGCCATTGGCGAGCCTCACATGTGGATTGTTGTTCAGCCTGTTATCAATTATTGCCGGGCTTAACCTATCCAGCAGAGTTGCGAATCCATTTTCGATTGCAAACTACCATGCATGGTGGTTGACCGCACTTATTGGATTAACGGGCTTTGCTTCAGTAATCATGTTCGTGGTCAACACGGTTCCGCACCAAACCCCAGTCGCAGACAATGACGGCCACAAGCTGCAAAGTTTATTGCGCAATGATGAACAAGGAGAACGAGAGGCACAACTTGTAGTTCTCGCCTCTTCGATAGCAAGAGTAAGGCGTCCGCGCAATTTCTCCACATTTGCTATCGAGTCTATGTTAAAAGTGAAAGATGACAGCCGAGATGAAGGCCTCGCTCATTATTTTGCATACATGAAATTCCTTGATAGTGGCGATATTCCAACAGCCGAAATGCATGCTATTCGGCTGGCGGAGCTATATCACAAATTCACATGGCGGACTCAATGCGAGGCAGGGTACTGGTTGGCCTTTCACTGCGCATTCTATAAAAAGGACGTCGAGGCAGCACGTGAATGGTTTCAAGAAGCACGACGACGGCAATATGAACCCTCAATTGTTGGACATATAGCCGGAGCAACTCTAGGCTTTTTGGAAGGGCATCATATTGCAGCGCTCGAACATGCGAATCAATTTACCGTTTTGTTAGAGAAACAACGCCTGCAAAGATGGGAAATCGCAGCATTTTACAGGCAAATTATGGAAGACGTCACGAAGCGCTATATCAACGTCATCCGTCCATTACTCACAGAAACACGGAAATAATGCCAACAGGCTATCACGATTACTAGTTGTGAAACTGAAAGGAATACTATGCCAATCAGCTTTGAGATACCTGAATTTATACAACAACAGGGACAGATGGTTAAGTGGATGGCTGAGACCACCATGCGACCGTATGCACGCGAATTGGACGAGAATGAGCATGAACGTCCGAAGGAATTTATCGAGCAAATGTGGCCGATCCTGCGGGATCAACAGAAGGCGACGCTGGATAAACTTCGACGGACAGAGCAAAGCGGCGAAACAGGCGAAAAGAAGCCAAAACGTGCCAGCACCCGCATGTTGGGGTTGTTGATTCAGATCGAGATGTTGTCGTGGGGTGACGCGGGTATCTATCTGTGTATGCCCAGCCCCGGATTAGGCGGCGCAGCAATTGAGTCGGTGGGGACGACCGAGCAGAAAATCCGGTTACTGACCCGATTCGCAGAAGGTGACAAACCGGTGTGGGGAGCGATGGCGATCACCGAGCCGGGTTCGGGTTCGGATAACTCGGCGATGTCCACCACGGCGGTATTCGATGAGGAAACCAACGAGTGGGTGATTAACGGCGAGAAGATTTTTATCACCAGTGGCAAGCTGTCGTTGGAAGAGTCGAACGGGTTGGTGATCGTGTGGGCGACGGTCAACAAGGCGGCGGGACGAGCGGGAATCAAATCGTTCGTGGTGGAAGCCGGCACGCCGGGGGTGAGCATTGGTAAGGTAGAGATCAAACACGGCATCCGTACCAGTGATACGGCGGTGCTGGTGTTCAATAACGCGCGGATTCCGGCGGATAATATCCTCGGTAGTCCAGAAGTTCAGGCGAGTAAAGATAGCAAGTCGTTCCAAGGGGCGATGGCAACATTTGACGCGAGTCGTCCTTTGGTGGCGGCCAGCACATTGGGTGTGGGACGCGCGGCGCTGGAATTCTTGAAGGAAAAGCTGGCTGAAAACGGGGTTGAAATCCCGTATGGGCGACCGTACCACAAACTGACGGCGGTGCAACGGGATGTGATGGAGATGGAGTCGCAACTGCATGCGGCGTATTTGCTGACGCTACGTTCGGTGGCGATGATGGACGAAGGACTGCATAACAGTTTGGAAGCGTCGATGGCGAAGGTCAAGGCGGGTAAAGTGGTCACAGAGGTGGCACAAAAAGCGGTCGGGATGCTGGGTACGATGGGTTACAGCCGCGAGTGGCTGGTTGAGAAATGGATGCGCGACGCGAAAATAGGCGACATTTACGAGGGTACGGGGCAGATCAACACACTGGTGGTTGCACGGCGTATTCTGGGTTATTCACGCCACGAATTAGCATAGAGAAATTGTGAATTTCGTAGCGGAGTATGTTGAGGGGACGCATATCATGCTAAGGTAGTGGGGTAAAGGCAAGTAGTCTAATAGGGACAATTATGGGTGTAGTAGTTGATTGGACAGACGCCGAAAAAAAGATTATTCGCTATGATTTTCCTGATCAGTGGTCATGGGACGATCTTTATAACGCGATGAATCGGGTTAATGAAATGATGGCTACAGTACCGCACACGGTATATGTGGTGATTTCATTTGAAAAGAGCAAAGGCATCCCACCGGGAGCGCTGACACACATGAGAATCGGCACATTGAAGGGTGCGCCCAACTGGGGCGGCGGCGTGTTCATCGGAGTCAGCACGTTGTTAAAGGCGTTGTTGAATACGTTTACGCTGATCAACAAGAAAATGGGTGAACGATACGCGATTGCACAAAGTCAAGACGAGGCGATGAACATTATCAATAAATGGCGTGGCAACAATTAAGCCACAGAAACATAAAGAAACTCACTTATTGCCAGTTGAAAGGTAGATTTTAAACATGGCTTATTCCATTCGTAAGGCGGCGGTAATTGGCTCGGGAACGATGGGGAGCGGCATCGCAACGTTGCTGGCAGCGGTGGGTGTTGAAACCACCCTGCTCGATATTCCTGCCAAAGGCACACAGGTGGGTGACAAAGCAGCTAAGCGTAACGCGATTGTGCTGGACAACCTGAAAAAAGCACAATCCTCACGACCACCGCAGGTTTTTGCGGCTTCGGACATCGAAAAGATCCGTGTCGGCAACGTGGATGACAACTTGAATCTGCTGAGCGATGTCGATTGGATTATCGAGGTGGTGGTTGAAAAGCTGGATGTCAAACGCAGTCTGATGGAGAAACTGATCGGGGTGGCAAGACCGGATGCGATCATCACCAGCAATACGTCGGGCA
Source organism: Aggregatilineales bacterium (assembly GCA_044227005.1). GTDB lineage: Bacteria > Chloroflexota > Anaerolineae > Aggregatilineales > Phototrophicaceae > CFX2. The sequence goes on along the minus strand of JBGAFZ010000001.1, from coordinate 1,477,316 downwards.
TTCCAATTCACTCGATTGCCGAGGGCATGGGTGAAGGTTTCAGCCGTCGATTTATGGGCACACATTTCTTCAATCCACCGCGCCACCTGCATCTGATGGAAGTGATTCCGCTGGCGGACACTGATCCTGAAGCCGTGAAATATATGGTGGAATTCGGGACGCGGGTGCTGGGTAAAGGCGTGGTGATTTGCAAAGATAAGCCGAACTTCATTGGCAACCGCTTCATGACTATGGCGGGAATGCAGGTCATGAACTATGTGCTGGAGAATGGGTTTACGGTTGAAGAAGTTGATAGTCTGACAGGGCCGTTGATCGGACATCCCAAAACAGCCACCTTCCGTCTGAATGATCTGGTGGGGTTCGATATCGTGGTGCATGTGGCTGAAAACCTATACGACGTGATCCCTGACGATCCGGCGCGGGAAGTGCTGCACAACGAAAAAACAGCCGCACTGAGCCGTAAGATGGTCGAGAACAAATGGCTAGGCAATAAGACCGGACAGGGTTTTTATAAGATGGTGAAAGGTGCGAGTGGTGAGAAGGAATTCTGGCCGCTTAACCTAACAACTATGGATTATGAAGCGCCAAAGAGTGTGCGCTTCGAGAGCGTAGGTAAGCATCGGAAGGTTGAATCACTGGGCGAACGGATTCGCTTGCTGATCAATGAGCAGGATCGCGCGGGACAGTTCTTGTGGCACACGCACGCCTTCTATCTGGCATATGCCTCAAACCGCGTACCGGAAATTACGGACACGCTGGTGAACGTGGATAATGCCCAGAAATGGGGATTTGCGCACGAGATGGGACCGTTCGAAATCTGGGATGCGATTGGCGTCGCGGAAACCATCCCCACGTTTGAGGCAGCCGGTTATCCGGTGGCGGATTGGGTCAAACAGATGGTGGCACAAGGGAACACGACCTTTTACGAACGGGATGCCAAGGGGCGCGTGATTGGTTATTACAGCCCACAAGAAGCCAAGTATGTGGCGTTACAAACAGATAAGCGCATGATCACCGTCGCGGGGTTAAAGGCGGACAACAAAGTCGTCGCCAGCAACGGCAGCGCCAGTGTATTGGACATGGGCGATGGTGTGGGGTTGTTCGAGTTCCACAGCCAAGCCTTCGCGATTGATGCTGATCTGGTCGAGATGGGTTATAAGGCACTGGATTTACTGAAATCCGACTTTGATGCGTTGGTTGTGGGGCATGACGGCGAACGCTTCTGCATCGGCGCGAACGTGTTCATGGTGGTGATGGCGGTACAGAGCGGCCTGATGGATCAACTAAGCGGGTCGATCAAGGCGCTACAGGATTTGGCTCAGGCCATGCGCTACCACAGCAAGCCAGTGGTAACCGCACCGTTCAATATGGCGCTGGGTGGTGGTGCTGAATTGCTGATGGCCGGAACGAAGGTTGTGGCTCACGGCGAGTTATATGCCGGACTGGTCGAATTGGGTGTCGGGTTGATACCGGCAGGCGGTGGTTGTAAGGAACTGCTGCGGCGCGTCCTGAGTCCGGTGATGGCATCGCATCCAAACGCGGACGCACTGCCCCACCTGCAAAAAGTATTTGAACAAATCGCGACAGCAAAGGTCAGCACCAGCGCCAAGGAAGCACGCGAGATGGGCTTCTTGAGCGCCGACGACAAGATCGTGATGAACCGTGATCATCTGTTGGGCGAGGCCAAGAAAACTGCACTGCAACTGGCGGATGGTTATACCCCGCGCCAACAGGAAAAAATCTGGGCGGCAGGACGCGATGCTTATGCAGCCCTTTTGCTGGGTATCGAGGGCTTCCGCGAAGGTGGTTATGCTACGGATTATGATGCATTCATCAGCAAGAAGCTGGCTTATGTGCTGACGGGCGGCGCATTAAGTGAACCACAGTGGGTGAGCGAACAGTATATTCTGGATTTGGAGCGCGAGGCGTTCTTGAGTTTGGTGACCCAAGAAAAGACGATGGAGCGGATCAGCCATATGCTCCAGTTCAACAAGCCGCTGCGGAATTAGCTGTTGGCTTTGAGATTCACTGGTTGCAGCGTTTTATGTTACCTAGAAAATAACAACTGAGGAAATAAATCATGCGGGAAGCAGTGATTGTGGCAATGAGCCGGACGGCGGTTGGGAAGTCGAAAAAAGGTGTGACACGCAGTACCCGCTCCGATGAGATGGCGGCAGTGGTGATTGGTGATTTGATGCAGCAGACGGGCGGGAGGCTCGATCCGAATGAGATCGACGATGTGATTATTGGTTGTGCGATGCCAGAAGGGGCGCAGGGGTTGAACTTTGCGCGGGTGATTTCGCTGCGAGCGGGGTTACCTGTGGAAGTACCGGGGCAGACCATCAACCGCTTCTGCTCAAGCGGGTTGCAAAGCATCGCGATGGCCGCCGAGAGCATCATCGCGAACAACGCGGATGTGATCATCGCGGGCGGGGCGGAAACGATGTCGCTGGTGCCGATGACCGGTTTCCAAATTAGCCCGAATCCGTATATGGCGGAGAACGATCCGAATGTGTACATGAGTATGGGACATACGGCGGAACGGGTGGCCGACGAATTCAACGTCAGCCGCGAGGCGATGGATCAGTTTGCCTACGAAAGCCATCAAAAGGCTGGACGCGCGACAGACGCGGGCATATTCGCACAGGAAATTGTGCCGTTCATGGTGGAGGAGAGCTTCATCGATGAGGACGGGCAGCGGCAAACGGTGATGATCAAGCTGGATCAAGACGAGCATCTACGGCGGGAAACAACGGTGGATGGATTAGCAAAGTTGAAGCCTGTATTCCGACAAGGTGGACGGGTAACAGCGGGAAATAGCAGCCCGTTAAGCGATGGCGCGGCTGGTGTAATCATCATGGAGGCGAGCAAGGCAGCCCAATTGGGATTGAAGCCTCTGGCGCGGTTTGTTGGTTTCAATGTAGCGGGTGTACGTCCAGAAATTATGGGCGTGGGGCCGATCAATGCGATACCCCGTGTGCTCAAGCGAACGGGGATGAAGCTAGACGATATTGACCTGATTGAATTGAATGAGGCGTTCGCAGCACAGGCGCTTCCGGTCATCCGCACGCTAGAGATGAACCCTGAGAAGGTAAACGTCAACGGCGGGGCGATTGCGCTGGGACATCCGTTGGGGTGTACGGGGGCGAAGCTGACGGTGCAAATTATCCACGAGATGAAGCGCCGAAACAGTAAGTATGGCATGGTGACCATGTGCATCGGTGGTGGCATGGGCGCGGCAGGCATTTTTGAGAACGTGAATTAAGCTCGCTTTTGGCTATTAGTGGAGAGTGTCTTTTCAGGCACTCTCTTTTCATTTGAGGAACATGCAGGCGATTTCGGTGCGAACCAAGTAAATCCTTTTCGAGCGGATCGTCTGCATCTTGCTATAATGAGGGTAAAGGATTTATTCCGTAAACTAGGAGTTTTTATGCCCACCGAAGTCATCATGCCGCAATTGGGCGACAGCGTCAGTGAAGGTACTGTTAGCAAGTGGTTGAAGCGTGAGGGAGAGGCGGTATCGCAGTTCGATCCCTTGTTGGAAGTGAGCGGCGAAAAAATCGACACGGAAATCCCTGCGCCAATCAGCGGCGTGGTGCTTAAGATTCTCACACCGGTCGGGCAACTGGTGAAGGCGGGTACGTGCTTGGCGGTGATCGGTGAGGCAGCGCCAGTCGATATATCACCAGAACGGACACGGCCTGCTGTATCCCACCAACAGGCAAGTAACGGACATAGCAGCGAATACACAGGTTATGTGTCGCCCGTGGTGGCGCGGATGGTGGCGGAGCATCAGCTTGATCTGGCGAAGATCACAGGTACGGGACGCGATGGGCGCGTGACCAAGAAAGATGTGGAGGGGTATCTGGCGAACGTGCCTGAAACACTCGTTGAACCGCCAAGACGCCAAGAGTCAACGATAGCTCAGAGCAGCCCTACGGTTCAGATGGAGCGCAGAAACCCTACCGAGAGTCGCGTAGAGGCGGTGACGCAAAAATCAGGGGAATTGGTGGCGTTATCAGCAATGCGGCGAACGATTGCCGAGCATATGGTACGGAGTAAGTTAGAGACTGCGCCCCATGTGACGACTGTTTTTGAACTGGATATGTCAACGGTGATGGCACATCGGGCGGCGAACAAAGCGGCATTTGCACAACAAGGAGTCAACCTGACACTGACTGCTTATTTCGCTGTGGCAACGGCACGCGCGTTGCAATCTCAGCGGTATCTGAATGCACAGTGGACAGATGAGGGAATCTTCCTACATGGCGTGGTGAACCTGAGCATCGCAGTAGCACTTGATGAAGGGCTGATTGTGCCGGTGGTCAAGAACGCCGGTGATCTCAATTTGATGGGGATGGCACGAGCGATTAACGATGTAGCGACACGGGCGCGCGCCAAACAACTCAAAAGTGATGAACTGCGAGACGGCACATTTACCATCACCAATCATGGAGTGAGCGGGAGTTTGCTCGCCACGCCGATCATCAACCAACCACAGTCAGCCATTCTGGGTGTGGGTGTGGTGGAGAAGCGGGTGAAGGTCATTAATGATATGATCGCCATCCGTCCCTGCTGTTATGTGACGCTGACATTTGACCATCGGGTGGCTGATGGGGCGACAGGGGACGCATTCATGCAGGAGTTGAAAGATAGTATTGAGAACTGGAAGTGACCTTTACGGCGATTTTATGCAGTAGCAGATGAACTTGTGCTATCTTAAGGGGGACGTTATCCAAACGTCTCCTGTTCGGGATGTATAGAGAGATGCACTATGAAGTTCACTATTCCCCTGCTCGCTTTGCTGATGGTGTTGGCCGCATGCCAACCGACAACACAACCAACCGAGGTGCTACCGACGGTGGCATCACTGCCGGGTGAGGCAACCAATACGCCTGCCGCAACCGAAACGCAATCCGAAGCAGCTACGATAACGGCGACCAGTGAAGCAACAGCCGAAGCAACTGAGCCTATAGTCGAGGCGAGTGCTACAGACACGGTTGTGCCGAGCGCGACGGCAACCGTCACGCCACGTCCGGTGACCGCAACCAGTACGGTCGAAGCGACACAAGCGGCGATTGGAACAGCAACCCAAGCCGTTCTGGAAGCACCCCGTTATGCGACCTTCACAGCGGCTCCTGCCGGAACACTGCCTGCCGACACGAGTATGCATCAAGTTGCGGATGTGAGCATCACCGAGCAACAATTCCAAGAAGAAGTTAATCTGCGGCTACTGAGTTCGACCAGCATACAAAGCGCTACGGTTGATTTTGTGCCGGGTTCGATTGTGGTGGCGATGACCATCAACGGCGCGACACCGATTTCAGGCACGGTGACCATTCCGGTGACACTGGAAAACAATCTGGCGAGCATCACCATCAGCGACATCACCAGCGATCAACAGCCGGTTCCACAGGCGTTTATTGACGTGGCGACCGGAGATTTGTTCGTGATGATGGTGGATACGCTGGATAAAATCGTCACGGGACGCATCGGTAAAGAGCAAAAACTCAAGAGTATCGCAGTTACGGATAGCAGCATCGATGTACTCATGCTCGTTCCGTAGTCGTCCGGATTCATAGCAGTAACGGTAAAACCATGCAAAACAGTCCAGTCGTGGCGCTGATGTTGGCGCTGGGCATTATTTTATTTGCAGCACGGATTGCGGGTGAAATCGCGCGCAAGTTCGATCAGCCACGCGTTCTGGGTGAATTGATTATCGGCGTGATCTTGGGGCCGACGCTGCTCAACATGCTGCACTCACAAGCACTGGGATTGGCTGACGCGCACATCGATGAAACCATCATTGAGATGGCCGAATTGGGTGTCATGCTGCTGATGTTCAAGGTGGGGCTAGAGGTCAATATCGGTGAACTGAAAAAGGTCGGTGTGGTAGCGGGTATCGCGGGAATAGCGGGTGCCCTGCTTCCGGTCATCATGGTCGTGCCAGCGGTTATGTTATTTGGCTATGACTGGCAACCGGCTTTGTTTGCGGGGGTGACACTGGCAGCCACATCAGTAAGCATTTCAGCACAAGTGTTGTTGGAACTGGGCTTGCTGCAAACCAAAGAAGGTAACGCACTATTGGCGACAGCGTTGATTGATGATGTGATCGCGATTTTGCTGGTGTCTTTGACGGTAGCAATTACCACGACAAGCGGCACCGTCGATCTCGGTGGATTGGTGCAGATTGTGGTGCGAATGAGTTTGTACCTCGTGCTGGCATTTTTGCTGGCGTGGTACGGCGCACCGCTGCTCATGCGTGTTTTGAACAAACGCTTCAATTTAACTCATGCCTACGGCAATTCGAGCGTGGGGTTGGTGCTGGCATTTGTATTCGGTTGGGCAGCGCAAGCCTTCGGGGGTGTAGCGGCGATTACCGGCGCGTTCATCGCGGGAGTGGGATTAAGCAGGACGCCACATCATGTGAAACACCAAATTGAAGATGCCACCAATGCACTGGCATATGCGTTTCTGGTGCCAATTTTCTTTGTGAGCGTCGGTTTGCAAACCGACTTGAGCCGCTTCCCTCTGGACGCGCTGCCGTTCGCCACCATCATTCTAGTGCTGGCGGTCATTTCAAAGGTGGTGGGATGTGGGTTGGGTGCGCGCTTTGGCGGATTTAATCAGCAAGAATCGTTCCGCTTAGGGGTATGCATGATCTCGCGCGGGGAGGTCGGATTGATCATCGCATCATTGGGTGTGAGCAGCGGCATCCTTAAATTGGATCAGCCGTTATTCGCCAGTCTGTTTCTGGTCATCCTGCTAACTACTGTGGTTACACCACCGATGGTGCGGCGAATCTTCCAACCTGCAAAGTCTTAAGGGCAGAAAGGGAACCAAATGGCTAAGTTGGTCGTCTTGATTACAGCGCGTGATGATGTCGCACAACAAGTGGGTGAAAGTTGGCGCAGCGCGGGTGCGCCGGGAGTGACCATTATCGAAGGTCATGGGTTGCAGCGCATACAGGAGTTGGGGCGAAGCGGCGAAATCCTACCGGGGATGCTGTCGTTGGCGGATATTTTACGCGCCAATGCACCGAGTGCGTTCATCCTGCTATCCCTGTTAGAAAATGGTGAGATTATTGATGCCATGTTGAGCAATTCACAAGCGATTCTAGGTGATCTCCAATCACCTGAAAACGGTATTTTCTTTGTGATTGATGTGGAACGAGCCGTTGGTATACGATATCACAACAATTAGCGTAGAGCAGCCGTCCATTAATTTGTACTACAATTATGTTATGTTGGTTGGTATATCAGTCTGAATAGGTTTGAAAACCATGAAACGTCATTTGAAAACCATTCTCGCATTTACCTTTATTTTATGGCTGGCACCGGCTCTGGTACTGGCACAAATCGGTTCGTGTCCTGAAATTGTATCCAAAGCGCTCAGTGCGGCGGACGCAGCCTGTAAGAAAACCGGACGTAACCAAGCATGTTACGGCAATTTCAATTTGCAAGCGACAGGCCAACCGGGCGCGGGGAACTTCACGTTTGACAAGGTTGGAGACATCGTCAATATCGCGGATGTACAAACGCTAAAGCTCAGCCCAATGAGCGTGGATAACGCCGAATGGGGTGTGGCATTGTTGAAATTGCAGGCCAATATTCCGGATACGCTACCAGGGCAAAATGTGACCTTCCTGCTATTCGGGGATGTCGAAATTACCAACGCCGTGAATAGCGAAATTGCGTCCGATAAGGCACCAATGCAAGCCTTCTACCTCAAGACTGGTGCGGGCGATGCCCAATGTGACGAAGCACCGGAAAGCGGCCTGTTGGTACAAACACCTAAGGGTGTGGGTGAAGTCGCCTTTAACGTCAACGGCGTGGATGTGCAGATGGGTTCGACGGTGTTCTTCCAAACAACTGCCGAAAAAGATGGTATGACCGTCAGCACTTTGGAGGGCGCGGCCTACGTCACATCCAAGAAGAATACACAGGTGATCGTACCGGGGACATGGGCGAAAGTGCCAATTGCAGGGCGATTGGTTCCCATGCGTGCGGCGAACGGTGGCACCGTAAATATGCGGATGATGATGGCAGACGGTGCGCCGGAAGCACCAAAGGCCTACAAGAAGCAATTCTTAAAGATGGATTCGCTGCCGCTAGGAATGTTGGAACGCCCGATTGAATTGGTGCCGCCCCTGAGCGATGATCAGGTGAAGGCGATCAACGATCATATTAAGGCCGGTGGTGCTTTGTGCGGTGTAGGGCCGATGCCCGCTTGCGAAACAGGTTTCCAAGATCCAAATGTAGAGGCTACGCCAGAAATCATCGCGACGGTTGATCCAAATGACTGCGTGATGCCACCCGCGCCGGGTGAACCGCCGCTACCACCAAGCGAAAAACGTCCATTATGCCCACCGCCACCCGCCCCAACTGGCGACGGCAGTATCGTCCTACCGACAAGTATCGGTATTGTGCGCCCCGGTCTGCGGCCACCAAAAGCAACTGCCACACCAAACGGCTGATTGAATCGTAGTTCGGTAACAGCATAGTTGGCATTCGGGGAGGGTATGGTTAAAATATTCTCCCCTTTTATTAGGCTACGGAGGAACTAGCCGAATGAAACAATCGGATGTGGAGCAATTCGTCTTGAGCTTGGATCAGGTTGAGCAAGAAGAAAATTACGGGTATCTCTTTTTCTTCGTCGGGGATGATCACAGGCTTGCATTCGTTACCATCGCCCAAACCGACAACGACTACGAAAGTATTTCCAACCTGAACCGTGAAGGGGTTTACCGGATCAACATCGGTGTAAGCAAACCAACCTTTGATACGTTGTTCGCCAATTCGATACCGGACAAGATCGATTATGCGGCACTGAATATTTTTATGCCCCATCCTGATTACGCCAAACAGCATTTCATTTGTATTCTCAATCCGGAAGGCGACAATGAAGCCCGTGCAAAACAATTCATCATGGAAGCCCATTCCATCGCTAGCGCCCGTTACCAACGAAAAAGTACCCCATGAGGGCAAAGCCGTACACCATTTAGATAGTTTACAATCCGAATTCGCATAAAGTGGTAGAAGTGGCATGTAAGATCATTGCGTTCCCCCCTATCCACATATTAGAATCAAAAACGTTTTAGCATTTACACCTATCTGTAGACGGCAACAACTATCACATGCCGCCTGCCAAGGAGACACCAATGACAAAAGAGTATGATGTAGTTGTAGTGGGCGCAGGGCCGGGCGGTTATACGGCAGCCGTTCGCGCAGCACAATTGGGATTAAAAACAGCAGTCGTCGAGAAGAAATATTGGGGCGGCGTATGCTTGAACGTGGGCTGCATCCCCTCGAAGGCGCTGCTGCGTAACGCGGAATTGGCTCATATCATCAACAACGAAGCCAAGACTTTCGGCATCAAGATCGAAGGTAAGGTGACATTTGATTACAGTGAAGCCCACAAACGCAGCCGCCGTGTGGCCGATGGCCGCGTCAAGGGTATTCATTTCTTGATGCGTAAGAACAAGATTGATGAATACGATGGATGGGGAACTTTTACCGACGCGAATACGCTCGAAGTAGCACTAAACGCTGGCGAGAAGGAAACCCTCAAGTTCAAGAACTTGATCCTCGCGCCCGGCGCGACCACCCGTTTAATCCCCGGCACAAAACTGAGCGAACGCGTGGTGACCTATGAAGAACAGATTATGGAAGCGAATCTGCCCAAGAGCATCATCATTGCTGGCGCGGGTGCAATTGGTGTGGAATTTGGTTATGTGATGCATAACTTCGGCGTGGAAGTCACGATTGTGGAATTCCTCGACCGGATGGTTCCTCTGGAAGACGAGGATGTGTCGGCTGAATTGCGCAAGCAGTACGAAAAGCTGGGCATCAAGATCATGACCAGCACCAAGGTCGATAAGATCGAGGATACCGGCACGAGCGTCAAGGTTACGGTTACACCGGCGGATGGTAAGCAGGTGGTTTTGGAAGCCGACAAGGTGATGCAGGCGATTGGCTTCAAACCCCGTACTGAGGGTTATGGCCTCGAAAAGACCGGCGTGAAGTTGACCGAGCGCGGTGCAATTGAGATCAACAAGAAGATGCAGACCAATGTGCCGCACATTTATGCGATTGGTGATGCAACGGCTAAGTTGATGCTGGCACATGTGGCTGAAAACATGGGCATCATCGCAGCCGAAAATATCGCCGGAGTGGAAACAGTCGAACTGGATTTCGACATGATGCCACGCGCAACTTACTGCCAACCGCAGATCGCCAGCTTCGGTTATACCGAGAAGCAGGCCAAGGAAAAGGGTTACGAAATCAATGTATCCAAGTTCCCCTTCCAAGCCAGCGGTAAAGCACACGGTTTGGGTGATACGGTGGGCTTCGTCAAGTTGATCAGCGACAAGAAGTATGGTGAAATGTTGGGCGCGCATTTGATCGGGCCGGAAGTGACCGAACTACTGCCCGAACTGACATTGGCACGTTTGGCGGAACTGACCCCGAACGAAATCGCCCGTAACGTCCATGCACATCCAACGCTGGGCGAGGCGATCAAGGAAGCAGCTCATGGCCTCGAAGGCCACATGATTAATTTCTAGTGGGTAGTTAGTAGTTAACAGTTGGCAGTCATCAGTTGACAGTCAAAGACAGAACGGGCGCGGGTGGTCAGCAATGGCTATCCGCGCTTTTTATTATGCAATTAACCTTCTCCATAACAATACTGGTTGTATAAGTCTGCGTTCAGTTGGGTATATTTCCATGTCGGCATAAAGCCGAGCCATGGATTGCGGAATTCAAAATCATCTGTATAGACGCTGGTTGGTAGAAACATCTCGAATCCACTGACATGATCAAAGGGAGTCGCCCAATAATCGCCACCGAACACATCATCAATACGCACATTTAAACCGGATTTGTAACTATAGTAGGGTTTTGGTGGGATGTAATCATGACAAATCAACAGCATATCCGGCGTACCAAAATGACGCATCATCTCGCCCCACCGGATGCTTTTACAATCAGTGAAGGTCAGGTTGGCTATAACATCTCCGCTACTGGACGGAACAAAGAATACATTGCACGTCTCAGCCACCAAATGACGTGATTCACGCAAGTTTTGACCAAACTCAAAGCCATAGCGCATCAAAACAGAGTTGGCTTCTGTGAACGTGGTCACGCCCGGCACGATACCATACCAACAGGGTTGGGGCTTGTCTTCGCACCCTTCGGTGAAGCCACGCAAGGCGGGATTAGCTGGTTGGAGGCTACCGAGCGCACGAGCGGCGAGATTGGTAATCGTCAGTATGAGGGCAAGGGTTAGGGTGAGTTTGATTAGTCGTCGTGGCACACACTACCGCTTTCATTGGCAAATGTTGTTGGCATCGTAGACTTCGATACTCGATTTGAGGCTGCAAAATCCACAGACCAGATGGTTCGGTTCGAGCTGGCATAAGCGCCACGTCCGCACTAGCCCGTACCACTTGAAATCAATTCTAGTGATCGGATCGGCGGCGAGGCTGAGCGGAAGTACCGATTGCCAACGATGCAAACGCCATGTGGTATAGGATAGGTTGGAAGTGACATAGGCGTTACGAAATACAACCGTATCCACATTGGCGACAATGCCAGAGTCATCAGGGATGAGTGCGGTTCCATCAATCGCGCCGAGTTGAGCAATCGCATCACCGAGAACAAAGACGGGCAAAGAATCGCAGGGGCGGAGGTTGATTTGCGTAACGATGCCAGTGACTTCAAGGAAGTTCACACAGTCAACTGGATAATGATAGTGTTCCAATTGTGAATGGGCTGCATCAAGGGTGGTCAAGGCGGGAATGATGCCATACCAGCAAGGCTGCGGGTGATCCGTACAGCCTTCAGTAAAACCGCGCAAGGTAGGATGAACTGGTCGGGTTGATCCAATGGTGTGGGTAGCGAGTTGGAGAATCGTCAAAACGAAGGTGATGAGGAGAGTAGTTTTAAGAATAAGGCGAGGCATAAGGTTGGTGTCGAGTCAGGGCGATTACCGGATATGTTCCTATGATACCTCATTAACTCCAACAGTGGACGTGCAGGCGGTTTAGATCACAGTATTTGCGCTGTACCAGAACATCAAGCCACGGTTGACGCAATTGAGGTAGTTGGCTCTTCGCTGGTAAAAGGATGATTTCTTCGAGCGGCATCCAGTAGGAAATGACTTCCACCGACGCATTTTTACCAAATAACATCTGAATTTCGCCACGGTAGCCAATACTTAAGGGATCAAGCAGTACGTTATCTGGTTGGCCGAATTGCCTGACGAAATCGCCTAGTAAAACGGCATTGCATAGCTTTATTTTAACTTGTTGAACATATAACTCGAATTGGATAGAGAGCCGCTGGCAACTATCCGGCATTGTGAGGGAAGCATCGAGTTGACGCGTAGAAATAGAATCAATCGAATAGCCTATGCGTGACACTTTTTCTTGTAGGTCGGCGCTGGTTGTTATGCCGGGGACGATGCCATACCAACAGGGTTGCGGCTGATCAGTGCAGTCTTCGGTGAAGCCGCGCATGACTACAGGAGGTCGTTGAGTAGTAGCGAACGTGCGGATCACAAAACCGATCAGCGTAAGAACGAAGATGATTAGTATGGCGTATGTGAGCAGCATCCGACTCATAGCACTCTCCACGTATGGATGTCCCTTCCATAATACACGTATGACTTATCAAATGTGCTACACTATTGTCATTCGTTGTGCAAACGAAGGGTAGATATATGGAAGCCAGACAATTACTCTACACAGTGGATGAGTTCGAACGCTATGCTGATGCACCAGAAAACCGTGAGCGGCTTCTGGAACTCATTGACGGGGAGATTGTGGAAAAAGTGCCAACTCAAATACACGGAATGTGTGCTGGAAACATTTATGGTTATTTCTGGACGCACGTTCGTCAAACCCGTTCAGGACGAGTCGTGATGGAAGTGCGCTACAGTAATCCTCAAGACAAGCGCAATTCTCGTATTCCTGATGTTTCGTATACAAGCGGGAATTCACCTCCTATCGAACGTGGTAGTGTTCCGCTCATGCCGGACATCGCTGTAGAGGTTAAATCACCGGATGACACACTAAAAGACATGCGCGCCAAAGCCCGTTACTATCTAGCAAACGGCACTAAGATTGTATGGTTAGTGGAACCGCAAAAGCGTTTTGTTGAGGTGTATACCTTGGATGATGAACAAATCTTCATCGAAGGCGAAACGCTGGATGGTGGCGAGGTACTAGCCGGTTTTCAAATGCCTGTCAGCGCGATATTTGAGGATACGGCAGCGGGTTAAGCGTCGGCAACATGTATATCACAGTCAAACACATCGCCAAAATGATAGATTAGCTGGCGGGTGACAGCGGCTTCATCAATTGGAGTGCCCAGTAATTGAGCGAGACTAGTAACCCCTTTGTCGCGGATGCCACAGGGGATGATACCCTCGAAATAGTTGAGGTCGGTATTGAGGTTCAGCGCGAAACCGTGTTTGGTGACAGCCCGAACATTGATACGAACGCCAATGGCACACACTTTAGCCTCACCATTAGGCGTATCCACCCACACGCCAGTCAAACCGGGGATGGGTTTCCCAACCACGCCATAATCCATCAAGGTACGCATGATGACCTGTTCCAAATTACGAACATAGCCGACAACATCCATGCGTAAAGTGTCCGACGCGCGGGGGAGCTGCAAAATAGGATACCCAACCAACTGCCCCGGTCCGTGATAAGTAATATCCCCGCCCCTATCGACACGAAAGACAGTAATGCCGCGCTGTTCAAGTTCAGCGGGCGACAGCAACAGATTATCCTCATGGGCAGATGTGCCGAGTGTATAGGTATGCGGATGCTGAAGCAAGATCAGACGGTCGGGAATCTCACCCCGTCCACGCTGTTCAGCTAAGGTATTCTGCCAATCCCACGCCTGCTGATACGGCAGGATGCCGGGCTGCAAGACTTCACAAAGGGCTGTCATGAGGTTGGCGACTTAGGAACACGGCGACGAATCTTACCATCGGTATAGACGTGGGTATCGTGGTTCTTGGCGTTATTCTTGGCAATCACGGCGTATAGCTGATCAATGAGCCGTTCAGGATCAACACCGGACGCCTGACATACGCCGATTAAGGTCACGATCACATCAGCGGCTTCTTCGGCGATATGATCTTTATTGGTACCATCCGTGGCAGCCTCTTTCACCTCGCGCACTTCTTCCTCAAACACGCGAATCGCATCAGGGGTCAAGGGTTGCCAGCCGAAACGGTTGTAAAAATCCAGAGTCGAGCGAATCAGATCCCGTAACGGATCATTCGTCATGGTTGACATGCTATAAATCCTTTTGAATGCAGTTAAATAGTTGGCTGTGGCGGCGTATGCTGCGGCCCTTTGAGATACTTATCGAGAAAACTAAAGGTCTTGTTCAAGGCAACCTGTCCCTGTGCACGGGCAATATCATCAGCACCATCTCCCAAGAAATCGTGGCGCACATCAGGCAGGCGAAAGACTTGATGCTCCAAATGGCGTGGATTGGTATCCAGTTCATGTTCGACGCGTATGATATCTGCCGAAGAGACGTATTCCTCAAACTGCCCATAGATAGCGAGCAACGGCACCCGTATCGCTTTCAGCCGACCAAAGTAACGCTGCGGGAAACCGTAATATACAACAGCGGCTTCCATATCTTTACGTACGATAGCCGCCTCATAAGCCAAAGTGCCACCCATTCCAATACCGACGACTGCTACATCACGGTTGGTGTTGTTATGGTTTTCGAGCACAGTTAATGCGGCATCCACACGCGGATAACCACCATCCCCCAAGGCTTTGACGCGTTCAATGGCTTGCTGTGGAGTGGTCGCTACTTGCCCATCGAACAGATCCGGCACGATGACATAGTATCCCACCTGAGCAAAACGGTGCGCGATACGCCGTACCGACGCCGTAATGCCCCACCAATCGTGAATAAGCGCCACAGCCGGAAATAAGCGCCCGCTATTGGGATGCGCCCAATAGGCCGGTAACTGCCTACCACCTTCCGCCACAATTTGAATGTGTCCACTGGTGATGCCATATTCGGCACGGTTTGAGTCATAGGTTGGCATCGGTGACTCCTGCAAGGGTAAGCACTATCTTCATTATAGCCAAATTAAGGCCAAAGCTCTGTACCCGTTGATGACCATCAGGGTCACACTCACTATTCACTCAGATGTTGACGCGATAGATTTCTTCGTAGTAGCCATCAGCTTCGGCTTCTGCACCCAAGACCTTGGCGGTTTCGTCGTTCACACTCAATATCAATGTGCGATAGCCTTCACGATGCGTCCAATCACGCAAGGCGGTCAAGAGTTGAGATGTAAGGGGTTTGGGCGACCACAGATAGACTTCTACGGCACGGGGTGAATAAAGCTGCTGCTGGCAGTATATCAGGGCTTCTTGACCGGAGGCGGAAAAGCTCAGGCGGTGGGTACGGCGTTCGCGGATTTCAGCAACGGCATACCATGTTTGAGGCCAGAGAGTTTCCCATTGTTGGCGCGCACTCCCCAAACGTCCAACCGGCATAAACCAGTTGTTAATTTGCTGAGGGTTATCATTAAGATGCTCGACGACTTTATAAAACCCCTGACCAGATTTGGCAGGCAAGCTATAGCGGCTGACACGCGAAACGACAGCCATGTTATGACGGGCATATAAAGATTGCGTCTGATGGTCGCTAGCGATACTGTTGGCGGTCACGCGGGTGATACGAGCAATGCGTGCCTGTTCCAAGAGGTCGTTCAAGATGAGGTCTTGCAAACCCTCATTGGCATGATCGGGATGTACCATCACCTGCGCCAGATGATAATGATCGCCATATGGTTCAGGCTCAATACCGCGATAGGCTTCGGCATAAGCAGCAATTTTACCCTCGACTTCAACCACCAACGGGATACCTGCGCCCCGTAACAGATGGCTGAGGTGAATCGCACCGGTTTCGACGCTCATCCAAGGACCGCCGTGTAGCCAGCGTTCGTAAATATTTAGCGAGGTGTAGGCCACATCTTCGACCTGTCCTGATGCATTTAGCCGCTGCCACGCCGAAATATGCGTTCGAAACAATAGGCTGATGGCTTGAGTATCATCGAGGGTTGCCCCGCGTAGGTGAATTGAGTTCATGCCCTGCTCCGCACATTAGTTAAACGGGAGCAATTGTAACACTGTATCGGGCTGACCGCCGTTAAAAATATATTACGGGGCAAACCAATTCGGCGCCCCGTATCTCTACTTTGTCAATCGGTTGATTCTTAGGCGTCGGGCGTTTTGACCTTGATCAGTTTACCGAGCTTTAAATCCACAATGACCGTTATTAAATTGGTATCGCCATCGACAAAGCTCACGCTCCAACGATCACCATCTTGATGCTCTACATAGGTTTTCCACGTGTCATGTCCCTTGAGCGCATCACTCATCCCTGCCGCAACATAAGCCAGTTGGATAGCATCGTTGTGTGCTTTTTCGGTTTGCTTATCGGCATCGAGTTCATTCGGATTGACGATCTTATCCATGTACAGCTTGTTGTTTTCATCAAACTTGAGCTTGACGACGATGCCATCAATCCCTCTCATAAAGTAGACATCCCATGTGGCATCCCACCGATTCCAATCAGGATACATGTCCCATAACTTGGGGTTGTGGTTGAGGCGCGCCAACACTTCTTCATCTGCCAAGGCAAAAGCTGTGACTAGTGGCAGTTGTTCTTGATACACATCGGTTGACAGCGGTTTAGGCGCGAACGAGTCTTGAATCTCGCCCGTGTTTGCATTGACATTGGCATAGCCTAACCATTCTTCACCGGACTCATCATAGAATTCGACATACCAGATCCCGTTATCATCGGGACCGGACGCGTTCGATTGATATTTCGGGTGTGACGCCAACCAATCTTTGAATGTATCGGACTCGGCAACAATTTGAATGACATGCTGCTTGGTGGTCTCGTTGTCCTGCGCGGCAATTTGCAAGGCGGGAACCGTCAAGAACACAAGCAGTAACACGAGCATTAGCGATTTAATGCGAGTAGCCATCTTCATACTCTCCTTGAGTAGCTTCAGAATAGGTTTAGCGGGGAACAACCAATCCTAATGGTGTATGTTGAAAATCAGGGAAGACCTCGTTAACAGCCGGATTTTTGAGCCGTTGAGTGACGACTTCTGCCAAAACATCACGATAATCCGTGGTGATGGCAAGGTCACCGTCATTGAGCGCATCCTGAGCGAGCGTCGGCCAGTTACCATAAACCTTACCGCCTTTTACACCACCGCCCATGAGCAACATGAAGTTACCATGCCCATGATCGGTGCCGTGGCTGGCATTTTCGGATACGCGCCGACCAAATTCACTCATCGTTACCAGCGTGACGTTGCCCATTTGATCACGTAGATCGGCATAGAAAGCACTTAAGCCACGCCCCAATACGCTGAGGTGATTACTGAAGAAACCATCCTGCGTCCCTTGATTTTCGTGGGTATCCCATCCACCAAGGTCGAGACAGGCGACTTCCAAACCAACGTTGGCTTTAATTAGCTGGGCGATTTGTTTTAGCCCCTGCCCGAAGCCTTCCTGATCATCAGGATATTGAGCGTCATTAGCAGGTTGATAACCACCGACATTCAAGGCTTTGAGCATATCAACCGTTTCAAACACGATCTTGGCTTGCATATCCAACATGCCAACCGGCGCATCCACCGCGTAAAGCTGTGACAAAACTTGCTCCGCCCGACGAAGCTCACCCTCGCGCCCTTTGAGGTGAAAATCGGCAATCGAGCGCATCGAAAGTGGCGAGACTGGCCCGCGCAAAGCAGAAGGAACCATCGCGCCTATACCAACCGCCCGAAACGGCGAGTCATTCTGCCACGAGGCGGATTTTAGATGCCGCCCTACCCAACCTGTCCCACCACTCTTGCTACCGGGAGTGCCATTTTCCATGAACTGCATGGCGTCAAAATGCGAACGACTGGGATCAATAGAGCCGGTGGCATGGACGACAGCTAAAGCACCTGAGGCATAAATATCATGCAGCGGGGCGAGTGATTGGTGAAAACCAAAGTAACCATCCAAATCAACCACCGCATGTTGGTCACCACCGGGTTCAGGAAGCGCGATGGAGGGACGCGCATCATAATAATTCTTGCCGTCTCCATATGGAACGACCGCACTTAGGCCATCAATCCCACCGCGTAAGAAGATGGCAACCAGCACATCACCCGGTGCTTGCGAGGGTTGGCGAAAGGCAAGGCGCGGCATCCACGATGGAAACAGGGATTTGCTCACGCCAATGGCTCCAGCGGCACTCATACTCTTTAGAAAACCACGTCTTGAGATAGACATCTTATATTTAACCTTTCTCGATCCTACCGTTTGAAACTCGTACCGTCACTATTCGTTAATCAACGCCATTGATACATGGGGGAGGCCAACATGAGGCCGTACAAGGTGCCTAATTTGCTGGCAATAATGAACTCATCCAGCGGGGTGTCAGGATTTCCATCTTCGGACACGTACTTCAGGAAGGGAGCGATTACTTCAGCCGATAGTGGTGCACCAAAGACTTGCGATGCGACGCGATCCACCAATTCACCGACTGTTTTGGAATCGCCTACCCGTTCATAAAATTGGGTGGTCATGATGCGATCCGGTTCACTATAGGCATGGTGTGTGACTTCCATCGCCACATTCCAGCGCCCAAGCAATCCAGCGGAGTTCGCCCACGCGCCAGCCACATCCGGATAACCATTGGGCGGTTGCCAGTTATACGGAATTTGTGACAGGCTTTCGAGCAACATCTGTCGCGCCCAATCCTCATGAAACTCGGTTCCGGTTGCACGTAACGCACCAATAAAAAAATCCAGTGGACGGCGGAGCTTTTGACCGGCAGAGGCGGCGAATTCAGCCGACATGAAGATGTGCTTGAGAACCGGCTTGATCTCGCCATGATTGGCATCCCACACCTGCGCAGAACTATCAACCAAACTTTGTGGCGGGTTATCGCTGACGAAGCGGACACACAATTTACGGCAGACAAAACGTGCGGTTGCAGGATGTTCAAAGGCCAGCGTCAGCACATGAAGCCCATCCTCGATGCCACGATCTGCTGGCAAGTGATGACCCAGAATGACCTTCTCGCCGACATCGTGCATATCAGTGTTAAAGTAAAACCCGTCGGGCGTGCCGTCTTGCACAGTCCAGCCGGTCAAAGCACGTGCTGTTTCCTTAACATCGGTTTCGGTATAGCCACCATCTACGCCTAGCGTATGCAGTTCCAAGAGTTCGCGGGCGTAATTCTCATTTGGATGAGCCTTATCGCTTTCAGCTTGATTGAGGTAATAGAGCATGGCGGGACTCTGGGCGACAGCAAACACCATATCACGGAAATTACCGAGCGCGTTTTTGCGAATGGCGTCACGATGCATGACGACCAAATCTGCCGCAAGATCCTGTGCAGGGATATTGAAGTGATCCGTCCAAAACTCTACGACACGTTCCAGCAATTGACGTTTGCTGTTGACCGCGCGGGCAATCATGCCCTTGACCAAGGCTTCTTGTTGACGGTAATTGACCTTGTGAACTTCGTGCCGATTCATAAACAGAATAGGCATGGTCTTGAGCAGGTTATCCATTTCAGTATCAGGGATCGCATCTGGATTGAGCTGCTCATCCAAGTAGGCTTCCATGCCGATCTTTTGCAGATGGGCGACTTCTTCGGGACGGGCGCTATAGCCAATGCGATTCAGGAAATGCAGGGCGGGATCGGTCACAGTGGGAAGTTGAGGTGTGGCTTGATAGGCCAGCACCCGTTGGGTGAGCGCATCGCTGGCAGCTACCCCGACCAACGCACCACCCGCCAGTTTCAAAAAATCACGCCTTGAAGTTTGCATAACATCATCACCTTCGATGCAATTCATCATCAATCGAACTTCGATAAACTTACTGTATCAGCCAAATTGGCAAGAGTTATGACGGATTCGTGACGAAACCGTCATAACTGGTATGGAGTGATGAAGTCTTAACTATTGGGAGTAGGTGTCTCAGTGGGGGTGAAGGCGGATAGCCAACGCTCAACGATTGCGACCTGTGGCATACCCCGTTCAGCGAGCGAATTTTTGACCCAAACGAGGGTGTCTTGCGATTGCCAGTAATAACCAAACTGGGCGTAAGTTAGCGTAGAACCCGACCAATCTTCCAATTCATCGGTTAGCTGGATGGACTGCCACATGTTTTGTTCACCGCTGTCATCGCCGATGGTCTTTTGGGCAATACCGAGGTTATGCAGAGCAATCGCCACTTCGAGAGCATCATTCTGGACGCGGGCAGCAGCAAGACCTTGTTTGAAGCATTCCACAGCTTTTTCACCGTCGCCCATGACCGCAGCCAGTACCCCTGTTTGTTGATACAAACGGGCTTGCAAGGGGATATTGTCGGATGATTTTTCGATAGCCGACATCAACGAGTCGGCAGCAGCCTTCCAATCGGCATTGGCGATACCAACACAGGCTTGGGCAATATCGTCCGCTACAGTGGGAGCTTGTTCGGTACGAATGAAACACGGGCCTAAGCGCCACGCACGCCAATCCAACAGAATATTCTGGTTTTCCAGATCACCAAACTGGGGCGTAAAATCCTCTACCGAATCCACCAACTTAGGGGGACTGTTAAGGGCAATTACGGGAATCTCATAGGTATAACTGCGCGAATCCTCATTCCCTTTATCGTTACGGGCGCTTATATGCACTTCTGCACGCACCCGATAATCACCCGAACCCGATAAAAAGAGTGTTGAATCCAGCAGTTCATCACGTTGATCGGCACCGGAAGATTCAAAATCTTGGGAAGAAGCACTTTGCGCCAGTTGGAAATCCGATTGACCGGGTGAAAGCAGATAGACATCCATCCACACCCGTCCCGCTCCGTAACTATCCGCTAACCAAAGCGCACTCCAACTCACGCGCAAACGCAACCCGCGTCCTTTATCCACAACCATGTATTCGGTGGGAGCTGCTCCTTGTTCAAACACTTCAATCGCCAGACTATCCGGTTCGTAAACGATGTGGGGAAGCGCCACCGTTTTGACCAACATCTGGTTATCATCGGGTGCATCACGAGCGACCAATCCGGCTGACGAAACCGCCTGAATATCGGGCGGGGGCATGGGAGTATCTGCCAGCGTGGGCGTCGGAATGGGTTCTTCAATTTCAAGAGCGACGATGCCACAACCCGCAACTAGTAAGGCAATAATCAGTACGCTCAGCCGCACGAGGATTTTAGCAATTAGATCGTGCTTCATTTGACAACCTCTCCCGGGCGAGCCAACCGCACGGTCATGGTGGTGCCTGCCCCTTCGCGACTCTGTGCGGTAATGGTTCCACCGTGCATCTCGATGATTTTGCGAACGGTCGACAAGCCCAAACCACTGCCACTGCCTTGCGAACGGGCGCGTACCAACGGTTCAAAGATGCGGTCAGGGAGATACTCCGCAGGTATGCCTTCGCCATTATCCGCAAATTGGATGACAAAGGCGTTGGGTTCGGTTTGCAGGCTAATGTGCAGGCGTCCATCCGCGCCAGAATATTTGAGGCTGTTGTCAATCAAATTCTCGAAGGCACGTACGAGTAAATCGCGATCACCTTCCAACCGCATCGGGCCGGGCGGCGAGTCCATTTCGAGGACTTTCCCCTCACTCTGGGCGCGCTCGTCCTGTGCATACAAGGCTTCTTCCAGTACATCTGCCAGATCAATCATCTTGAGTTCAAGCGGTACATAAGCCAATCGCGCATCGAACAACATGCTATCGACCAAACGTGCCAAGCGTTGTGCCTCACCCTCGATGGTAGCGACCGATTTGCGCCATGCTTCCGGCTCGACATTACTGGATTGGCGCATATTGGCAGCGTGACCGATGATCGCAGCCAACGGATTTCGCATATCATGAACGATACGCCGGATAAAACTTTCGTAGAAGGTGTTTTGCTGACCACCGGATTGCAGCGGACGGGAAATCAGAGCGAAGGTGCGGCGATCCAAGGGCAAAGCTTGTACGGAATACCGCAGGCCTTCACCCACCGCTAACACCTGAAGCGCGATACCTTTATTGGATTGCGCCCGTTTGATGAGAACCCGTAAATTAGGGTTTAGTGCGCTGCCCTGCAACAAATCTTTAGCAGTGTCGTTATGCCATTTCACACGGCCTTTGGTATCACACACCACAACACCTTCATTCAGATACACCGAGAGTGATTCGAAACGGGTGATCCATTGGGAACTGGAGGAACGCGTCCGAAGCAGATTGAGGATACCCGCCAAAAACAAGCCGATGCCAATCATTAACCAAATCAGTGAAATGCTGGTAAAAAAACGTACGGTAACCAACGGAATACCGGCTGCCTGTGCATATTGATCAAGCAAGAAGGTTAATGCGATCCAACCGAGGATGCCAGCGATGTAGAGGATGCGATACATGGTTACTCCTGTATCAGGCGGTAACCCACGCCATGAACGGTTTCGATCAATTCGTCACGCTCCAATTTGAGTTTGCGACGCAAGGCCGCTACGTGACGGTCAACAGTACGTTCATAGCCTGCCCAACTGTAATCCCAGACGTGGTTGAGCAATTCCTCGCGCGTCCAATGACGATTGGGATTGCGTGCCAAGAAAGCCAAGAGCGCAAACTCGATGGGCGTGAGGTCAATCTGTTGCCCACTGCGGCTGACGCGAAAATGTTCGAGATCGATCAGAATATCACCACGCACTTGCAACTGGTGACTTTTGCTGACATCTGCCGGACTAATCTCGCGCCGGATATGCGAAACCGCGCCGAGCGTCGCCCGAATCTGATTGGCGAGTGCGTTGTTATCCCACGGCTTAGTGACAAAGGCAATCGCGCCCTGCCCTAGACTTTCAACCTGCCATTCAGGATACGAGGTCAACATGATAATCGGGATAAAGCGCTCACGGCTGCGCAGGCGACGGCACACCTCAAGACCACTCATCTGGCTCTGGTCGCGTTCGTCCAAAACCACATCGAGAAGCACCAAATCCGGTTCGTCTTTTTCGACCAAGGACAGCGCTTCCAAACCTGTGGCAGCCGTCTGCACGTTGTATCCCATACGCCCTAAAAAGGTACTGAGGGCGGAACGGATATTTTCTTGATCGTCTACCACCAGAAGATGCTGCCGCTGTTCCATACATTATCCCGTCGATGATCGTAAAGGCTGTTGGCAAAGTGTTATAGTATAGGAGTCATTATACAGGTTGGAGAACATCATGACTGATCTGAACATTAATCTTGACGAAACCGTCACATTTCTCACGGGTCTATTGAACACCCCTAGCCCAACCGGCTATGCGGTTGAAGCGATTGAGTATGTCGAAACGGCCTTTAAAAAGCTGAAGATCGCCGGACTGAAACTCAGCCGTACCAAAAAAGGGGCACTTATTGCCCAATTGAAGGGGACATCCAGCAGCGCACCGCGCGGAATCACAGCGCATGTGGATACGCTGGGGCTGATGGTCAAAGAGATCAAGGGCAGCGGGCGACTGAAGGCGACCCAATTGGGCGGCTATGCGTGGAACGCGGTCGAATATGAAGGGGTAACAGTGCGCACGGCTGACGACAAACGTATTCGCGGAACAATGCTCCTGAGCAATCCGAGTACGCACGTCAACAGCAAGCTCAACACCACCCAACGCGAAGCCGATAACATGGAAATCCGGTTGGATGCTATCACCCGCAGCGCAGCCGATACCCGTGCATTGGGCATCGAAGTGGGCGACTTCGTATTCCTTGATGCGCGCGTTGAAGTGACGGATACCGGTTTCATCCGGTCGCGTCATCTGGATGACAAAGCCGGTGTAGCCGCGATTTATGGGGCACTGGTAGCACTCAAGAAAGCCAAGCTCCAACCCGTTCAAGACACGACTATCTTGATCGCCAATTATGAGGAAGTCGGGCACGGTGGTTCAGCCGATTGGCCGACTGAACTGGATGAACTACTCACGATTGATATGGGCGCGATGGGTGACGGGCAGAACTCCGACGAATTCTCGGTGAGTATATGCGCCAAGGATAGCAGCGGCCCATATCATTATGCGTTCACCGCGCGGATGCGACAGTTGGCAGCAGCACACAAAATCCCCTACAAGGTCGATATTTATCCTTTCTACGGCTCAGATGGCTCGGCTTACTGGCGAGCAGGTGGCGCGGCTAAAGTAGCACTGATCGGGCCGGGGATTGATGCCTCGCACGGCTACGAACGCACACACCAGAGCAGTATCGAACACACGGCACATCTGATCGCGCGTTATCTGGTTGACGCGGGTTAATGATCCGATTCGGACTGCATGTGACACTGTTCTGTCTGGTCGGGCTGGGGATGGCACTGCTCATCACCCAGCCGATGAGCCAATTGCGCCCTCTGCATCCAGTGATTAAGGGGCTAGATAGTGAATGCGAGGGCAAGTCTCAGCCCTGCTGGTATGGGGTCACGTTGGGGGAAACCACAACCTCAGAGGTGGAAAACTTATTCAGAGCGATGGGCGACCGCTTGCAGGATAACCCGACCAAATACCAATTAGAGATCAATCAGACGACCATCGGTGGATGCTTCGCCCAATTCATCTACGGGCGCGGCGAGGCACGGATCATCAATGAGATTATTCTGACCAACTGTGAGCGGGTGCGGTTGGGGGATTTACTGGCGCGGTACGGAGAACCCGAAACATTGGGCACAACCATCACCTGTGACCGATTACACGCCATCATTCAACACGATAATTATTACATCGAATATCCGGCTGATGGGATCATCGCGGCGATCAACCGTCCGGTGGAACTGAGTCCGTGGTTATCGTTACAGGGGAATGTGCGCCAGTTATATCTGGTCAAACCACATGAAACGGACGGACGGAAAACATGGTCAGGCATCGTGTCATTCAGCCGTTTTATCCGCTTGCATCCAGAACAGATCCGCACCAATGGATGCGGGCCGTAGTGCCAAGATATTGCCCCGTTTACAATCGAGTGGCACAATAAGACCCATTAATGACCTCAGGTTATGAAAGGTAAACGACTATTACCACCGCGATGCCCACCCTCGAAACCCAACGCTTGCTCGTCCGTCCGCTGGTGATGGATGACCTCGATGCTATGCACCGCGCGATGAACGCCGGTTTTGGAGAAGACCCCTTGGAGGCACGCCGCGAATGGTTAGAATGGACGGTTCGGAATTATGTGGCGTTGGCTCGGTTATGGCAACCACCCTATGGTGAACGGGCGGTTGTACTGAAAGAGTCAGGTGAATTCGTCGGGGCGGTGGGCTTCGCACAAGCGCTGGGACCCTACCAGCGGCTGCCCTCGTTTCGCAAACATGGTGAAGCAGATGATCTTTTCAACCAACCGGAGTTCGGCTTGTTCTGGGTGACAGCACCGGAACATCAGCGCAAAGGCTACGCAGCCGAGGCCGCCCAAGCGTTGATTGATTACGGCTTCGGGGTCATGAATTTGCGCCGGATCATCGCGACCACCGAATACGATAATGTGGGATCACAAGCGGTGATGCGTAAGCTGGGTATGATGCTGGAACAGAACCCAACGCCGGATAATCCCCCGTGGTTTCAAGTGGTGGGCGTTTTGTATAACCCCGCACTACAGGATTCAAAAACATGATTATCAACGGTAAACAAATAGTACTGCGTGACTGGGATATGAGCGACCTACCTATCTACAGCAAATGGTTACAACCCGGTCAGGAATGGAAGCGCTTTGACGGGCCGTATTATCCGAGTCCATCACGCGAGGAAATCCCTGAGATTATCGAGGATCAGCGCAACGCCATCGAGTTCGCGGATTGGCCCAACCCACGCAACCAGATGATTATCGCCATGCCCCACGATAACCGGATGATCGGTCAAGTGTCGTGGTATTGGATTGGCGAGGAAACCAACTGGCCGGCGTTGGGCATCGTGATTTATGATCCGCAACACTGGAAGCGCGGGATCGGTTACGAAGCGCTCGGCCTATGGAGTGATTACCTGCTCAAAGCAGAACCACGATTCGTCCGGTTAGATTTGCGGACATGGTCGGGCAACGCGGGCATGATGCGGCTGGCGCTCAAATTAGGCTACCGCGAAGAAGCCCGTTTCCGTAAGGCACGCATCGTCGAGGGACAATACTACGACGGCATGGGTTACGGTGTATTGCGCGACGAATGGACGACACGTTATCCCCACGGATTCGCGGCGACACTGGGTTAAGGATCTATCACTGCTCTTTGAATGACTTCTCGATACGCGGGTCAGGGATAAACCACATCAGCGCCACAATAACATAGAGGGCGAAGGCAATCCACGTATTGACGAAAGCCAAGACAATGCCGGTGGTATAAATAATCAGCGACAGAATGCCTTTGTTATCGCGTCCTACTGCTTGCGCCAGTTCAGAGTCCTCGCCCAGATGGGCGATCAACACGCGGCTGAGGATGTAATAGGATAAACCACTCACGTCCATAACCACACCGTAGAGCGCTACCGGAATGGTCGCCAGATGATTTTCGCCCATCCATGCGGTGACAAAGGGAACCAGTGACAACCAGAACAGCAAATGTAGGTTTGCCCACAAAACGCGCCCATTGATGGAACGAGTCGCGTGGAAAAGATGATGATGGTTGTTCCAGTAAATGCCGATGTACACAAAACTCAGGACATAACTTAGAAACACGGGTAGCAACTCGCCCAAAGCAGCGAGTGTTGTTTCGTGCGGTATTTTCAGTTCCAGCACCATAATGGTGATGATGATGGCGATGACACCGTCACTAAAAGCTTCCAGCCGTCCTTTGCCCATGTTTATGTCCCCCGTTTATGCTAGATCGCGCCATTTATACCCGATTCGGTAGCGTGTATGCACCTCCACCTATAGGCAGGATTGGAAGCAGCAAGTGGTTAAAAGTTAAATGATGAAGGTCGAAAGCAGTCATCAGTTTTAAGTCGTAAGCTGCAAGTCTGAAGCGTAAGGACATCAGTTCAGTACTTAGCGGTGTTTTGACGATAGATATGATTCGCAATCTTCGCAAAATGCACAGTGCGACTCAGTTAAAAATGGTTTTATCAGCGAATGTAAGGGAGCAATTTGCCGAAGATTCACAACATTCTTCAATTTCTTCAGATTCACTTGTGCAGTTTGGATTTATTTTGGAGTTGACCCGAAATTGTGGAGAGTGAGAATTGTCACAAAAAGAATGCTGCCTCAAAAGCAGCGGGCGTGCAATAGGCTAAAGTGGAATGTAAACGTTGACGATTGTAATAGACCTCCAAAAACTCGAAGATAATAGAACGGGCAAGGTGGTGAGATTGAAAGACATGCAAATCGACGCATTCGGCCTTGAGGGTGCGAAAGAAACTCTCCATCGCGGCATTGTCGTAGCAGTTGCCTTTGCGGCTCATGCTGACGGTGATGTGATGCTGAGCGAGTAAGGCTTGGTAGGCGTGGGCAGCGTATTGGCTGCCGCGATCCGAATGGTGCAGTAAATCGGCAGTGGGTTGACGTTGTACCAAGGCCATCTGCAAGGCATTTTGCACCAGCGAGGCATCGCAGCAAGCACTCATGGCCCAGCCGACAATCTTGCGAGAGAAGAGATCGAGAACGGCTGCCAAATACAACCAGCCCTGTTGAGTAGGGATGTAGGTGATGTCGCTGACCCATTTCTGGTTGGGTCGCTGCGCCTCAAACTGGCGGTCAAGCACATTGGCTGCCACTGGATAGGGATGCTTCGAGTCGGTGGTTTGAACGCGCTGCCGACGCTGCCGCACCGAAGCCAGATGCGCCTGTCGCATCAACCGTGCTACGCGCTTGCGACTGCAACGCCAACCCCGTTTGTGCAGTTCGGCATGGATGCGTGGACTGCCATACAAGCGCCGGTTCTGCTGGTAGATGGCTTGGATTTCGCTCAACAACGCTTTGTCGGCTTGCTGTCGTAGACTTGGTTCGCTTTGCAGCCAAGCATAATAGCCGCTCGCGGCTACTTCCAGTACCTGACATTGCCGTCTCACCGAATATTCTTGGGCGTGTTCAGCGATGAATTGGTATTTCATCACGACCCCTTCGCGAACACGCCCATAGCTTTTTTTAGGATGTCGCGCTCCTGTCGCATGATTTCCAGTTCTCGCCGCAGTCGCTTGTTGTCCGCTGCCAGATCTGCTTCGTTCGCATCCTGCCTGCTGATTTCTTTGGGTTTCTGAGCCGCCAGCCAGTGGTACAGTGTCCGCGCATTGATCCCTAAGTCTTCCGCGATTTCTGGTACGCTCTTGCCGCTTCGCTCCACCAACTCCACTGCTTCTGCCTTAAATTCGTCTGTATGATGCTTACTTCGTCTGCTCATTTTCTGTCTCCTTGCTCCTTGTTTGAGTTTACCTGTGCAATTTCTTTCTCTCCACTCAATCGGGGCAAGTCCAATTTCTTGTCGGCGCGACATATGGCAAATTTGTCACAAAAGTCGTCTTTGTCGGCCTGATATTTGGCAATTATGTGACAATTCGGCGGGTGGGTCGGGTGGTGGCGCGGCTTTTATGGCGATGGGCGTCCGACGCCAAGATTGCCAATCCGGTTGGTGATGTCATCGGTCAATACGGGCAGCAGATGTTAAGGTGCGGCGGGGGTAAGCGGGTTTGACAGCGTCAAACCCCTACGACCCTATAGATATGATAGTGGATGTGGAGGGCAAAGGGGTGACCATTTGGAAAACCATTTTGTCAGTTTTGCAGGGTGCTGGCGTTAACGGTTTTGAGGGAGCATGATGCGACGTGGGGTTGGGAGATGGTTGGTAATCGGTATGCCGACAAACCAGATTTAAACTTTGTTACGAATAATCGCCATCTGAAGAGACAAATTGCCCCTAAACCAAAGCACTACTATACTGACTTTGTTACCTTCACTATAACGATAGTAGGAAAAACACATGTGGCATACGTCTAGCAAGAGACTCGGCAAGGTTCTGATTGTGGTGGTCGTGATGGCATTATTGGGCAGCATCCAGACGATGTTCGCGCAAGAGGATGTCGCAACGCTTCACAAAGAAACACTCCAGCAGGTGTATGAGAAAGCCATCGCTACAGGCGAAGTTGATCTTTTAGATGCCAGTTATGCAGCCGATTATGTGAACCACGGTTTCGGTGATGATCTGGACTTGAGCGGCTTCAAAGCATTCATTAGTGCATGGGCAGCAGCGATGCCGGATTTCAAAGTCACGCCGGAAGTCATTATCGCCAACGCGGATGACGCATGGGCAGCGAGCCGAATTATTCTCAGCGGAACGTTCAGTGCCAAGTGGGTACTGGGTGATGAAACAATCGAACCGAACAACAAGCCGATTCAACTGTCGTTCAATATCCTGCATCGGTTTGACGACGCGGGCAAAATCGCAGAGGACTTCACCGCATTTGACCGTTTGAGTCTGCTCATTCAGATGGACGCCGCACCCAAACTACCGGATTACATCAGCAACACGTTAGTCACTGGCAAGATCGAACCTATCGTACTGAGCGAGCCAGTATCCAGCGGCATGGAGCAAGCCCATAAAGACGGCTATGCGGGCGTTATTGATCTTTCGCTAAACAAAGGTGATTTGAGCGCGATTGATAAATACATGGCAGACGATTATCTGACGCATGAACCGTTCGGCAACTTCACGCGGGATACCTTCCGGACGGTGGTTCAAGTGTTCCGCACGGTGGTTCCTGATCTGCATGTGGCGATGGAAATCACCGTGGCGGAAGGCGATTGGCTGGCAGGGCGATTGGTTTATACGGGAACCTTTGCCGTGCCGATCTCACAAGATGGCACGACCATCGCATCTACAGGCAAGCCGATTAAGTTCGTCATCAATGTGTTTGTGCGCTTCAACAAAGACGGCATCGGTATTCAGGATTACAAAGAATACAACCGCTTGGGCTGGTTGCAACAATTAGGGCTGGCGAGCTAATCCGCTATCAAAGTCGGGTGGATTAAACATCCACCCGCATCCACGCATGATCAAACCAATCATCCAGTAAATATTGTGGATAACCGATACGGCGCAGGTTGGTGAT
Organism: Aggregatilineales bacterium; assembly: GCA_044227005.1. Taxonomy (GTDB): domain Bacteria; phylum Chloroflexota; class Anaerolineae; order Aggregatilineales; family Phototrophicaceae; genus CFX2. The sequence continues at coordinate 1,447,222 of JBGAFZ010000001.1, read as the reverse complement.
GCAGGTGGCGCGATTCGCACCATTTTTCACCCAATAAGGCACGCGCTTGACCATCGTTTCGACCCGTTCACGCGGGGTAATCACCCACGTATCATGGGGGATGAGACCGAAGGTGATGGCTTCCATGGCATCGGTGGCAGAGGCACTCTTGCGGTAGGGGGCAATGATGACCACATCTCGCGCACCGTACTGAGGCGACGTCAAGGTATCGCGCACAAAACGAGCTGTCCCGCCCAAATCGATCAAGTCCTCGACCATCCCTACCGTATGACCGCGCACATCAATCGAAAGTGGCTGAACGATTTCAGGGTACTGGAGGGGTTGCCCCGGCCCGATGTAACATTTGACACCGAATGTCCCAAACTCGATGGACGGCATATCCGGCGTGGCGCAGTGCGAAATGTAGTCTTGCAGCAGCACACCGGGCAGTAACGCACCCATCGTAATCATAATCATTTTGGTGAACTGACGTTCCGTACCGGCATGATGAAGCTGGTAATCAAAAACGCGCTGCGCCAACCATGAAACCATCATGTGTTCGGCTTCGTCGGTGATATACAAGAATTTCAGAGGATCGTGGTCGATGGCTACACCGACCGGATTTTGCCAGAACGCTAACGTGTGTAAAGCGGCATCCATATATTTATCAAAGTCCCTATGTTGTACGTATAGCTAGAATCAAAAACGCCCTACAAAAGCAGGACGTTCGACTTGCTCCACTAGATGAATCAGGTAAGAACGTTTGAACGTGCATAACATTGTGTGTTCTTCCTGAGTATCACACTTCCTTAGCGTGACCAACTCACGCATTTAATGACAATTCTATCCTGATTGACTGCGGTGGGCAATGCACAAATGAACGATTGCGCAGCGTCCAAGACTGAAACTAAACAAGCTGAGATGGCGACAGCAGGAGTGGATTGAGCCGAAAATTTCGAAATGAGACTGTTCATTCTTGAGCCATATGCGCGATCTCATCCCTTTGTGGCCTGAGTCTAAGGCAGCCAGAACACAAGGTTAGCAAGCAAATCAAATGAAGCAAATGTTCTATATCTATGCTAAAATTGATGAGAAATTAATCTGATCATTTCAGGAGGATGCGAATGCTTTTGGCGAACAAGAATGCCGTGATTTACGGTGGTGCTGGTGATGTCGGTGGTGCAGTCGCGCGTGCTTTTGCGCGGGACGGTGCACGGGTATTTTTGGCGGGGCGCACCCTCGCAACGTTAGAATCAGCCGCAAAAGAGATCAGAGATATGGGCGGCATGGCAGAAACTACACAAGTCGATGCATATGATCTGCAATCCGTCGAGCGATCTCTTGATGAGATCATCGCTAAAGCGGGGCGGATCGATATCTCATTCAATGCCGTCAGCCATGACGATGTGCAGGGACAATCGCTATTAAGCATGACACAAGCGCTTTTCGCCCAGCCTATCACCAACGCCATGATCACATACTTTAATACTGCTACGGCGGCAGCCCGTCGCATGACTCAGCAAAGATCGGGGGTCATTCTGGGGATTACCGCCAACGCTGCACGCTTAGCTTATCCAAATGTGGGTGGGTTTGGACCTGCGTGTGCGGCTATCGAAGCATTTTGCCGACAGCTTGCTATCGAAGTCGGTTCACAAGGCGTGCGAGTCGTTTGCTTGCGCTCTGCGGGTTCGCCCGATGCGCGAGGGGTACGCGAAGTATTCACCATGCATGCCCGAGAACAAGGCATGACGCTTGAGGAATTCACAGAACAAGCTGCCAGCAGCATCCCCTTAAAGCATCTGCCCTCACTTGCTGAAGTTGCTAACTCGGCAGTATTTGCGGTATCCGATTATGCCAGTGCGATGACAGGGGCGGTCATCAACTTGACCTGCGGGCAGATGATGGACTAGAGGTTGCATATTGTTCGACGTGAATGTACAGCGAAAGTAGCTCCCTCACAGGGTCAAACTGTAGTTGTGAAATCGAGGCAAACGAGAGGCAATCCCAAAAAAAACAAACAGCCAACACGTTAAAAAATGTTGGCTGTTTGAACTTGCTCCGCAGCCTGGATTCGAACCAGGAACCTACCGGTTAACAGCCGGTTGCTCTGCCGTTGAGCTACTGCGGAAGATGTTCGGAATCTTAGCAAAGGGGCGGCATGATGTCAAGGCAGTTTCTTGCAGTGATGACAAAAGGCGGTAAGATTGTGATGCTCACACTCACGAGGGTGATACAGGCATTCCGTCGGGATGTTTAGTGCGCCTCAGAATCCGAGGATTGATATGTCACAGGCCGTAACTGTTCGTAAAATCGAAAGTGCAGCGGACTTCAAAGCATTCTTTGAGTTTCCGTGGACGATTTACAAAAATGACCCGAATTGGGTTCCCCCGCTGCTCTCGATGCGTCGCGACCAATTGGATAAGCACAAGAATCCCAGTTGGGAGTATATGGAAGGCGATTACTTCGGGGCATGGCGTGGCGACAAAATCGTCGGGACGATTGCGGCCTACATTAACCACCGTAACAATGAATTCCACAACGAACATGTTGGTTGGTTTGGCGCGTTTGAAGTATTTGATGACCAAGAAGCGGCTACTGCCCTACTCAACACAGCGACGGAATGGGTGAAAGCCAAGGGGTATGACGCAATCCGTGGTCCGCAGACTTTCACCACACATGAAGATGTCGGCGTGTTGGTGGATGGGTATACACGCCCTGTGCTGTTGATGCCTTACAACCTGCCCTACTACAAGACGTTGATCGAGGGCGCAGGTTTCGCCAAGTCGATGGATGTGTTTAGTTTTCACCTGAGCCGCCAAGGTGCAGCAGAACATGCCACCAGCGAACGCTTGGAGCGGCTGACCAAAGCGGTGATGAAGCGCAACAAGATCACGGTGCGGCAAATTGATAGCAAGCGCTTGAAAGAAGAGTTTGTACTGTTCAAAGAGATTTATAACGCGGCGTGGGATAAGAACTGGGGCTTCACCCCCATGACTCCCAAAGAACTGGATGCAATGGTTACCAGTCTGGGACAATTCTTTGACGCGCGTTTTGCTTTTTTTGCCGAGATCGATGGTGTGCCAGCAGGGTTTGTGATGGGCATACCAGACTTCAATCAGGTGTTGAAGGCGGCTAATCCACGTCCGGGTGTGCCGGAAGTTGTTTCACTGGTGAAGGCGCTGTGGTACTGGAAGATTCGCCCGATCATTGATACCGCCCGTATTCCATTAATGGGCGTGAAAGAAGCCTTTCGTAACAAAGGCGTGGATGCAGTGCTATATTATTATGTGTTAACCGCGCTGCTCGCAGCACCGAATATCCAACACTCGGACTCGGGGTGGATATTGGAGGTTAACGAGAACATGGTGAGTATCGCGTTGAGTTTTGGTTCAACGATTTACAAAACCCACCGCCTGTACGAAAAGAAACTGAAAGCATAGGCAGCACTGACTAATGTCCTGATGCGACACAAAATAGTTTACATTACACTTCTAGCCGACGCGGTCTCTGTAAGGATATAAGATTGTATGGCGAAAATTCTGGTTGTTGATGATGAGCAATTAACCGTAGAGATGTTGAGCATGTTCCTCAAGCTGATCGGGCATCAGGCGATACCGGCACTTTCGGCTCGTCAAACATGGGATAAGCTGGCGTATGAAGAGCCAGATCTGGTGCTGTTGGATATCATGCTGCCAGACGATAACGGCCTCGAAATTTGCCGTAAACTGCGGCTAAATGAAGCCACGCGCGAGACACCCATCATCATGATTTCGGCTCACTTCCCGCCGATGATCGCCGAGGCAACCAGCGCCGGTGCGAATGGGTATCTGACCAAGCCGATTAAGATGGATGCGTTGAAAGCTGCCTTAATCAACGCCGGTATCAAATAACCCGCATCCGGTCATCAGGGATTTTGTCCCTGCTCGACCACATCATTGACGGCTTCTTGAGGTGTACGCTGCCCCGCGATGACGGCGGCTAGCGCGTTTTCCATCGCCCGTAAAGCACCTGCATCACCATCAGTAAGCGGAAGGCGTGCATTCGCCAACAAGCGATTGGCGAGATCGGTATACGTCCCCGCTTCCCACAAGCGCATGGCGGCGCGCCGTCCTGCTAGCATATTGATCTGCTGGCTATAGGCGGCCAGACGATTGGCTTCCATCATCCACTCGATAAAACGTAACGCCAAGACCTGTTGATCTTTGTTCTTGGTGATGACCACCCACATCCAACCATTGACGATGGTTGAGGGTTCACCATCTGCTAGCGGTATGGGCGCGGCCTCCAACGATTGACCATTCGCCAACAAATTAAGGTACTGGGTGGATGTGATCAAACCCGCATCAAATTTGCCCTGCGCCAACTGAAATAGGTAATCATCGGGGCGGGCATAATCTAAGACACTGGGGTCAATAATGCCGTCATCGACCGCTTGTTTGTAGAAGTTCAAGACGGTCAGCAAGGCGTCCGCATTCGGTTTGCCCTGCACCAGATCGTTGATCGAACCGCCTGCCGATAAATATTGCAGGTAGAGCACGTCACTCAAACCTTCGGTCACACCCGCAGGGAACACAAACTTCTGTTTGTCTTTCAAGACATCTGTAAATAGCGCAAAATTTCCACTGAGAACGACAGGTCGATAGGCGATGTGTTCCACGTCGAGCGCGTAGGCCAGCCCGTAAAGCGTTCCGTCAACACGGCTCAAATCTAAGGCGGCGGGATATAAATCCCCCAGCACAGCGGAGGTCACCTGCCCTTGCATCGGTTGTATCAAACCCGCTTCAACCGCGGCCAATAAATCCGAGCGGCGCAGTAAGGTAATATCCGGCAGCGCTGCGGGTGCCACTGTGTTGGCAGTCCGCAAGGTATCAAAAATACCACCGGAATCCTGTGACTTTTTCATGCGTAGTTCGACCGTCAGTTCAGGAATGGTTGCGCGAAAGGTATCCACATAATCCGCAAGCATCAAGGCGGCTTTTTCATTACCGGATGGCGCAAGCGCATCCGGCCACCACACACGTAAAGACGGCGAAGCATTGCTATCCGGTTCAGAGGTGGTATCGACCAGAATCGGCGTAGGCAGCGGGGTATCGGTTAGGACAAGGGTGGCCTCGGTCGTCGCGGCAACTGCCTGCGAACCACTTGAGCCACATGCCATACATATCCCACCGAGAAAAACCAGCACAACAGAGAACAAAACGCGCATAAAATCAGCACTCCGAATGGACGGTTAGCGCTCGCATTATACACCGACGATCAAATTTCAGAGCTTTCAGGTTCTTTATCAGGTGTACTGTCGGACACTTCAGAGGGTGGCGCAGGGCGACGGGCAAAGCGTACTTTAGCGACGCGCATCCCTTCCATCTCCTCGACCACGACATCATAATCACCGAATACGACCGCGTCGTGAAGTTCTGGGATGCGATCCAACTTCTCGGCTACGAAACCACCGATGGTTGTCGATTCCGGTTCGTCGTCCGGCTTACCAAAGCGTTCGGTAATTTCGGTGATGCTAACGAGTCCATCTACCACCGTTTCGTTGCCTTCGGTGTGGATGACATCCTCTTCTTCGTCGTCATACTCGTCCTGTACCTCACCGACCAACTGCTCGATGATGTCTTCCATAGTCGCCACACCCGCCATGCCGCCGTATTCATCAATCACAACGGCCAAGTGGGTTTTGGTCTCCTGCATACGTTCCAGCAAAATATCGACACCGAGCGTCTGCGGCACGAATAACGGATCACGCAGGAAGGGCTTGAGGTTCGGAATTTGGGTGCGATCCGCTAACAGATCCGGTTTGCGGGTGACCACATCCAAGAGGTCTTTGGCCAAGAGCAATCCCACCACATTATCAATCTTCTCCTCGTAGACCGGATAACGGGAGTGCTTGTTGGAAATCACCATGTCCAAGATGGTGTCTACGGTCGCATCACTGGCGATGGCAACCACATTGACACGCGGTTGCATGATCTCTTCAACCGAGATGTCACTGAAGTCGAATACCCGCCGCAGCAAAACTTCTTCGCTTTCCTGTAAGAGTCCGGCCTCGCGGCTGGAATGTACCAGCATTTCCAACTCTTCGGCAGAATGCACTGACGAATGCTCGCCAGATGGTTCAAATCCCAACATGCGCACGATTCCGTTGCCCAAGCCGTTCATCAAGCGAATGACCGGACGGAACAGCAGCAAGAACCAGCGCACCGGACGAACAACCACCAGCGAAGTCGCTTCTGGTCGTTGCAAGGCGATTGATTTGGGCACCAACTCGCCCATAACGATATGCAAAAGCGTAACCACCGAAAAAGCGATGGCAAATGAAATGGCAGAACTGACCGTTTCAACTGTATCTTTGGGCAGCAGCACATGCAAAAGTGGTTCGATCAGATGACCGACGGCTGGCTCACCCACCCAGCCGAGACCGAGACTGGAGAGCGTAATACCGAGTTGTGTGGCGGCGATATAACTGTCAAGGTGTTCCATCGCCTTATGGGCGATTTTAGCACTGTTGTTTCCCTCACTCGCAAGTTGTGCGATGCGTGTGCGGCGCGCCCCGACCAGAGCGAACTCCGCCGCTACGAAAAATCCATTGGTTGCTACCAGTAAAAAGACCGACAATACCCCTAAAAGCGTGTCCATCCCTATCCTTGTCCCTAAAACGGTTATCAAGCGCCATTATCATAACATGATTTATTGCTGGCGTGGGAAAGCCTGCCCTAGCCCGATAGACTGGACTATAATTAAGAGAAAAGGAAGCAACATGAAAGAACTACCTAAATTCAAAGCTCGCCCGCGTGAACAGGTCATGTCACTGGTTCACCGCGTCCTGATGCTCGACTCGCACAGCGACCATACCTACTTGCACGACTTAATCGCCTATGATGATGGACACTATCGGGTGTCGTTTGATCCGGCTTACTTCGTATTACAACCGGGCACCACCGAACCGAGTAAATCGCAGTGGAGCAACCTCAAGAAGAAATTCAAGCGGCACGAACCCGCGATATTCGTCTTCAAAGAGCATGGGTATACCAAAGGCGGCGGGAAAAGTTACGCCTATTTGGACTTCGGATTCTTCGCCCAATAAGACCATCTTTTGGTTGTGAAGCGCCAAAGCAGGCGTATAATCGAGGTTAATAGTATTCATACGTTGCGACGCACGATATGAAGGAGACGCACAGCACGACGTCTTGGTTAAATCTGTATTCTATTTATTTGTAAACAGGCCGCTTTATTAATACTATAGCAGCCACTTTCAAGGAGCATCACATGGCAACCTACACCCTTCCAAAACTGCAAGAGGCCGCACCCGTCAAAGCGGATGAGGCCATTCTGATCGCCAGCGGGGATTTGCGCTTATCCGCCAACCAGACCTGCTGGGCAGCACAGGAAGACATGGAAAAACAGATCGTCGCGGCTTTCAAAAAAGAAGGCATCAAGGTCAAGCGTGGACACGCCTATGATCCCGAACTCAAACATGGTTTCATCTGGAACCAACGGATGGGTATGGATGTGTTCAAGACGATTGACCCGAATGCCAAATTGATCGTCGCGGAGGCCGTCTGGCAGTACAGCCACCACGTTCTCGCCGGATTGCGTTCGCATCGCGGGCCGATCCTGACGATTGCCAATTGGAGCGGTCAATGGCCGGGTCTGGTGGGCATGCTCAACCTGAATGGCTCGCTGACCAAAGCCGGCGTGAACTACAGCACCATCTGGAGCGAAGACTTCAAAGACGAGTTCTTCCTGAATGGAATTCGTCAGTGGATTAAGACCGGCAAGATCAGCCACGATCATAGCCATGTGCAAGATTTGAAGAAGACCAAGCTGCCGAAGGCCGAACGCGCGCTGGGTGAAAGTCTGGCGGCACAGTTGCAGCAAGATAAGGCCATCATGGGCATCTTCGATGAAGGTTGTATGGGTATGTACAACGCCGTCATTGAAGACGAGATGATGAACCCCACCGGCATCTACAAGGAACGCTTGAGCCAATCGGCGCTGGTCGCTGGCATGAAACTGGTCAAGGACTCGGAAGCCAAGAAGGTTCGCGCATGGTTGGATGAACGCGGCGTCAAGTTCGTCACCGGCAAGGACGAAGCCACCGAATTGACCGACAAGCAAATCCATGAACAATGCAAGATGTATATCGCGGCAGTTCGCATCGCCCACGAATTCGGTTGCGCGGCTATCGGCATCCAATATCAGCAGGGTTTGAAGGATATGGCACCCGCCTCGGATTTGGTGGAAGGCTTGCTGAATAATGTCGAACGTCCGCCTGTGTATCATGCGGTGACAGGCGAAGAATTGTATGCAGGTCAGGCACTTCCCCACTTCAACGAAGTCGATGAAGGCGCGGCGATTGATGAAATCGTCACCAACCGGATTTGGACAGCGATGGGTCTTGATCCTGCCACCACCCTCCACGATCTGCGCTACGGCGAACAATACACCAGCAAGACGGTCAATGATTTCGTCTGGGTATTCTTGATTTCGGGCGCTGCCCCTGCTTCGCACTTCATTGATGGCTACGCAGGTGCATCCAGCGAACGTCAGCCTCCGATGTACTTCCGGTTGGGCGGCGGTACACTCAAGGGTATCAGCAAGCCGGGTGAAATCGTCTGGAGCCGCGTATATGTGATGGATGGCAAACTGCATGCCGACATCGGGCGTGCCAGTGTGGTGACGCTTCCCAAGAAAGAAACCGAACGCCGCTGGAAGCAGACCACACCCCAATGGCCGATCATGCATGCGGTCTTGCACGGTATAACACGCGACCAGATGATGGGTCGTCATAAGGCCAACCATCTCAATGTGGCTTATGGCAATGACGCCGAATCAGCGGATAAGGCTTTGGCGGCTAAGGCTGCGATGCTGGCCGCGATGGGCATTGAAGTCCATCTGTGCGGTGACGTCAAACTCTAAGCGTAAATCCAATATAATGTGGGGCGATGCACGGCGTCGCCCCATTGATTCGAGGGATCACATATGACTGATTCGCCCGAACCACAACCCAAGCCGAAACGTCCCCGTAAAACCAAAGCCGAGCGCGAGGCAGCCAATCAAGCCAGAATGAAAGCCGAGGCAGAAAAACCTCTCACTGCCGGTTTCTGGGGCATACTTGCCGGATTGATGCTGTTTTTCACCGCCTGTTTCTACATCGACATAATGACGTTGCTGAATTTTCGCCCGACGTCGAGCAGTTCCAGCGGCGCTACAGGCGAAATCGCAGTCTTCGTTCTAGCGGTAATCTACTCGCTGTTAGGACGGACATGGGGTACACTGATTTTCGGATTGATCGGATTATTCTGCCTGTACAAAAGTATTCGTCGCCGTGTCCAAAGCGGTACATGGAACGACTAAAGCTCATTTATCTCTTTCATATCAAGGACTCATTGGCATGCTCACGACACAATTGCTTCATCCTGAAATTTTGCAAGCGCTCGGCAGTTCCGGCCACGGCGGAAAAGTCCTCATCGCTGATGGGAATTATCCATTCGTCACCCGCGCGAACCCTGCCGCCAAGCGTGTGTATCTGAACTTTACACCGGGCAAACTTAATGTGGTTGAAATTCTAGAGGTTTTGGCCGGCGCGATTCCGGTTGAGTCGGTTGATGTAATGACTCCCGATAGTGGTGACGAACCGAGTATCTTCGCGGATTTCCGCCGCATTCTGCCGAATTTGCAACTCAATAAAAACGGGCGTTTCGCCTTTTATGATCTGGCACGTGACCCCGATTGCTGTTTGGTGATCGCCACCGGTGAACAGCGCATTTACGCCAACATTCTGCTGACCATCGGTGTGGTCGCGCCGCCCAAGTAATACCTTACAAATTACGGGCGAACATTAATTATGATGTTCGCCCATAACGATCTGACTATTTGCTGTCTTTAGGCTCGCGAATCTTCTTGATTAGCGCTAAGGTGTCACGCACCAAAGACTCCATCGCGGTGAAGTTGCCTTCCTTCAGCCAATCCGCGCGGATGAGTTTGCTCCCCATACCGACACAAGCTGCCCCCGCACCAAACCATGCTTTCAGGTTGGCTTCATCAGGACTCACGCCACCTGTCGGCAAAATTCGTGTCCACGGGCGCGGGCCGAGTATAGCCTTCACAAATTCCGGCCCACCGAGCGCATCCGCGGGGAACAGCTTGACGATTTCCGCACCCATTTCTTCTGCGTTGGAAATCTCACTCACGCTGCCACACCCCGGCACATAGGCGATCTTACGGCGATTGCACAGCCGCGCCACTTCGGGGTTAAAATTCGGCGCGAGGATAAAATTCGCTCCCTGCGCGATGTATGCCGCTGCTGTCGGAGCATCTTCAACTGTACCCACACCGAGGATAATATCCGGTTGTGCCTTGGCGGTGTGTTGGATCAATTCGCTGAACACGTTGATCGCGAAATCACCGCGATTGGTGTATTCCATCACACGGCTACCACCGCGTACCAAGGCCGAAACCACACCCTTCACCAAGTTCAGATCGGGGCTGTAAAACAATGGCATCATGCCATCGCTCATCATTGTGCTGTAAACCGTCATCCGGTCAAAACGCGCCATCGTATCATCTCCAAAGATTATTGATCTTATCGAAACGGCTGTGCCGCTGTATCTAGTTTCGCAAAAACTTCCGGTGTCAGGTCAAAGCCCAAGACCTCTGCTACCACCTGCGTCCAACCATGCAGGAAGTATACCCATCCGTCCTCAATCGTCAGATGTCGGAGGGTGGCCTGTCGCTCGGCTTGATGCATAAACGTCAGTTCACCGCGGTAGTTAAACTCCCACACCAAACCATCCTGCGGGAAAATTCCGGCGGCGGTAATCGGTGAACCCGGAATATCTTTTCCCATGCCGGTGCCATTGATGACGACCGAACCAGCCGGTAAATCACTCATCAAGCCATCGTTGGCATAAGCATCGGCGTTACACACATAACTAAACTGAATATCGGTCTTAATCTGTGCGTGGATATGCCGCGCATGGTCGAGCCGCTCGGCGCTCACATCCACCAGTGTCACCCGTTTGGGTCGGTCTGCCGCCTGTGCCAGATAGACCGTGGTTGCGACCGCCGCCCCACCACTGCCAAAGCACAAGACATCTGCACCCGTCCGTGCGAAATGTCCCGCCGGAACAAAATGTTCCCACGTCTTGCCAGAGGAAATCGGGTCTTTGGCGTATCCCAACAACTTACCATCACGCTTGGCAATCGCTGAAATCTCGCCGCATAACTCGGCATTCGGATCAAGATAATCAAAGAGATCACGGGTGGCGGCAAGCAGATCAATCTTGTGGGTGGTCACCAATCCGCCGCGTACCATCGGATCGTGTTTGATGTGCTCGATGATGGCACGATAGGTATCAGCCGGCGCATGGAGTGGCGCGTCGATTCCGGCGAGCTGTACATCCAGCCGCAGCACATCCATCCAGCGCGGAAACACCTTATTGATTGATGACTTGCCAGTCGTCACCCCGACAAAATAAAACGTGGGAACAGATGGAGATACAAAGTTCATGATTTTCTCGACCGTAATTTTTCAAGATGCAGATCAGCAGGCGAAGATGCAGTGTTCAACAGTAGATCGTCTTGTTCGTATTGAGCATCAAATGCCGATTGGTTGTCATGATAATAGGCTAATGCCGCGTAAACCTCGCTAGCACTGAGATCATATTGTTCCATTGCCATTTCAACCGTTGCGTGACCACGCACAACCATGTTGACAATCATTTTGACTTTTACTTGGCGATGCGCGATATAGGCTTGCTCATCCACAATTATGATATGACTAACTGGGGTATTCAGTACCATATTTGTCACCTGATAAAATAAGTTTGATTGACAAAATCTGCTTCTACTGTAGCTGCCCCACCTTCAACCAATTCGTAATATGCGATCAAGGTGCGGACGATGCTGCCAACGCTACTTTCACCTTGAAGATGATCCTGTAAAAACAGAATACCATAGTGTTTGCGCCCTTGCTTTAGCCATTCAACATGCAGTCGCAAAAAATCAGTATCACGGCTAATGAGGGTTCGTTGTTCGCTGACAGCTATCTCAAGATGCGTTTTATCGCTTGCCTCTTGCAAACCAATGTCTTCACAACGTACGATGTCAATACCTCGCTGCCGCAATTGAACAGCAACCGATTTAGGGATATGCGTATCTGCATAATAGCGAATAGACATAATCACCTATGCTTGTTCGTTTTGCGCCATCATGTCATAAATGGGCAGCAGTTGTTGATAGCAGGCTTCGAATATCGGCAGCGCCTTAGCGTACACTTTCTGCGCTTCGGGATCCGGTTGAACTGTTTCGGCAATCTGGTTCATCTGCTCGCTGATCGAAAAGTCTTTGTACAAGCCTACGCCGACGCCACCTGCCACCGCCGCACCCATCGAAGTAGCCTCTTCCAGAATCGCCAAACGCTGCACTGGCATCCCGTAAATATCGGCCATGACACGGTTCCAGAAGCGTCCACGCGAACCACCGCCGATGACGCGCATGGCCTCAATCTTCGCGCCTTGCTTGGTGAAGGCATCCAAAATCACACGCAGGTTCATGGTGACGCCCTCCAACACCGACCGCACCATATCCGCACGGGTATGGCGAATGGTCAGGCCGATGAAGGCGCCACGCGCACGTGGGTTCCAACGGGGGCTGCGTTCACCCAACAAATAAGGCAAATAGATTAAGCCGTTCGCCCCTACCGGCGATTTCTCAGCATTCAGGTTGATGATTTCGTAGCTGCTAATCCCCAAAGATTGCGCCGCTTGCACCTCGATGGGACACAGTTGATCACGAGTCCACTGGTAAGACGCACCCGCCGCCTGCATTGTGCCGGTAGGCATGAACATATCCGGTACGATATGTCCGAAGGTAAATGTCTTTTCGTCAGGGTCATATATTGGCTTGGAGGTTGTCAGCGCGATCCAGCTTGACGAGCCGATGTAGTTATAGGCTGCGCCTTCTCGCCACACCCCTGCGCCAACTGCCGCGCAAGAACCATCACCACCACCGATGACCACTGGCGTCCCCGCCACCAAACCGATTTCATCAGCCACACCCGGCAACAGTTCACCCGCCACATCAATCGACCGGATCAAATCGGGCAATTGACCGGCATCCAACTCGGCTGCATCAATGATCTTGTCCGACCATGTGCCTTTTTCCAGATCATACAGGTTCATGCTCGACCCATCAGATGGCTCGGTCACAAACTTGCCCGTCAGCCGCGCCACAATCGAGTCCTTGGCGTGGACGAACTTATAGGTCGCTTTATAGGTATCGGGTTGGTTATCACGCAACCACAGCATCTTGGGTAAGGAGTATGAGGCGCTCAAGCGATGTCCGGTGATGTGATACACATCTTTGGGATTGATGCGTTCCGCCAGCCAATTCTGCTGCGCCACCGCGCGCTGATCCGCCCAAATGATGGCATTCCGCAGCGGACGCGCGTTCTTATCTAACGGCACGCACCCCATCATCTGACCGCTAAAGGTGATACAAGCCACTTCTTCGGCACGTAATCCCGGAATTTGTGCCAGCAATTTACGCGTCGAGTTACAAACCGCCTGCCACCAATCTTCGGGGTTTTGTTCCGCCCAACCCGTAAAATCGTAACGGGTGTTGTAGGCATAAAACGCGCTGCCGACCAAACGCCCTTCCCGATCGTACAGTGTAGCCTTATTGCCGGTTGTACCTAAATCATGCGCCAGAATGTAATTTTTCATGATGGAGTCCTATAAGACTTGGATGTAAAGGATCGCTATTTTCCACAATCCAGTCTGCCACTGATTGCGGATGACACTGCTCTATATACAACTGCTGACCGGGAATGTAGCGCTTGGCATAGCGTTCCCGAACTATTTCAACCGACCCGAACACGATCAAATCGCGCCGACATGCCCGTTCCAAGGCCACTTCAAACGGCACATCAACCCAAATGCCCAAATCCCAGTAGGCGCGGAGTTCAGGCCGTTGCAAAAACACGCCGTCCACTATCAAAATTGACCGCTCATCAGCCACTTGCCAGCCACCTTCGACCGCACGATCTGCCTGAACGTCAAACGACGTTGTACGATAGCGGCGATCACCACCGGCTCCCAACGGTTGCAGTAAGTCGGCCTTCAATGTCGCATAATCAAATGCATCGTAGTAATACCCTTCTGCCGACAATGAGCCGCGTTGACGGCGTATTACTTGCGGGTTATGAAACCCATCCACCGATGCGCGAATGACACGGTAACCTTTGGCTTGAATAGGCTGCACCAGATCATCCGCCAGAGTCGTCTTGCCCGACGCATCAACCCCATCCAGCACAACCCGCAACGGACGTTCACCGGACATGGACGTTATCACATCAGCAAGAATATTCAGCACATCAACGCGATCCATGAAACAACTTCCCTTACTCAATCACACGAGCATGGGTCACTTCTCTGCTACCGATACGCCGTACTTGTCGCACTGATACCGGCACTACTGCAATTGTTTCGCCATCAAAATTAAAGAATTCGAGGGTATATTGTTTACCGTTCGGTGTAACATCAACAACAGTTCCAACATCCCCAGACTGCAAATGGTAATCTGGCAAATCCACAGTCAAGGCCACTTGATCAAATTCACGTATCATCAGAGTCACCCTTTCTCATCTTCAGCGGATAGGCTGTAATGAAGCGTGGCATTTCGTTACCGGTATCAATTGCCCAAACAGTGCGTAGCAATGGATTACGACCATCGGGTGTCGTTAACAGTCCTTCAACCACGTAATGAACACCTTCATCTGTCCTCAAGCTACTAAAGATTTCATTATCGGCTACATGGTGCAAAAGTGCTTGCTCCAAAATTTGCCACGCTGAAACCGTAAATCCAAATCGTCCGAAAAATGCTGCTTTATCTTTCCCATGTGGATGAGAGTCATTAAGCAAGTATTGAACGATCTTGGCCTCTGCAATCTGTGCCCGACTCCAATTCGGAACTTTCATATTTCAATGGCTAATGCCCTATTTATCCCACTTCGGATTGGGAACCAACGTGGGTTTACCATCCCGTTCAACGACGATTTGAGCGAAGCCCTTATCGGCAATCGAGGCATAATCATAACCTGCGTCCGACGGATAACAGGCGAAGAACACAAAGTTTTCTTTGCCCACATTGATCGTCCGGTGCGCCCAAAATGGCGGGACATAACTCATCGCGCCCGCCGTCATATGCTGGACGTTGATCTCGCCATCGGGACTCATCAGCAGTAAATACCCTTCGCCTGCAAGACCCATGTATAGCTCAGCACGGTTACCAATGGCATGAAAATGCCCCTTGGTAAAAAAGTATTCATCCCCTACCTTGCCCGGATAAATCGTCGTAGTGGAATAGCGTAGCTGGCCTTCCTCAGTCGGATTTTGGGTGGCTTCGTGGACTTCATAAAGCAGCGGGTTCTTGTGCATCAACGCATCTTCAGCCGCTGAGTCTGCAAACAAGCCTTCAAGATCATGCAGATAGCGTTTCTGCACCAATACCGCTTTGGGGATAGCACCGTTGGCGAGATTAATCATGGTCGTAAACGGAGGCATATAGTCAGGCATTCTAATCTACTCCTGTGAATTACCTTGTTGGGGATACCAAAATTCGAGTGTGTGTTCCAATTCAAACAACAACTGCCGGATTTCAACGGCAAGGGTTACCATTTCAGCGTATTCCTGATCATCAATCAGGCCTTGTTCATACACCACCGCCCACTGCAACCGAAATCCGTTACAGGCCGATTTCGCCAATATCAGCGTATCAAGGGAATGTTTGCTGCCACGCGATTCAAAGGATGCGGCAATCTTCGCGGTCAACATCACGGTCGTCTGCCGGATGTCATTGGCAAGCTGATGCTCAAACGTCTCATGCCGCGTGATAAAGTACACCAGCTTGGTTAGCTCGCGCGCTTTCTGCCAAACGATCAAATCCTCAAAACGTTCGAGTCGAGACATCCATTCGCCCTTCGACTTCTAACCTTTAACTTTTAACCACATAACGACAGTTCTCACCCCGCAGCACCGCCAGCAAATTCTCTGAGGCCATCATAGCCATACGCTGTACCGACTCGCGGGTTGTCGCGCCCAAATGCGGGATCGCGATGAAATTATCAAGCGTCAGCAGTGGGCTTCCAGTTGGGGGCTCGACCCGAAACGCATCAATCGCCGCGCCAGCCAACTTGCCCGACTTCAACCCATTATAAAGCGCATCTTCATCCACCAGTTCACCCCGCGCCGTATTGATGATATACGCGCCGTCTTTCATAGTGGCGATGCGTTCCATGTTAATCAGATTAGCGGTTTCAGGTGTTAATGAACAGTGCAGGGTAATCACATCAGATTCAGCAATCACGCGTTCGAGAGAAGCATTTTCCACGCCATCCATCTCGCCATTCCAGAATGGATCATAGGCCAGCACCTTCATCCCCAATGCGACGGCTTTCTTACCTACATCGCGACCAATCGCGCCGAAACCGACCACACCCAACTGCTTGCCGGAAAGTTCCCATCCGGTAGGTCGCGTCCATGCCCCACCCTTGGCCGCCGCTGCGACCTGCGGAATCTGCCGCGCCAAGGCAAACAACAATCCCAATGTCAGTTCACTCACACCCAACATATTCGCGCCGGGGGTATTGGTCACCGCGATTCCTTTGCCGGCGGCGGCCTGCAAATCAACCGCGTCTACACCCACGCCATAGCGCGAAATAACTTTGAGTTGATCAGCCCGTTCAATTACCGACGCATCACAGGCATCCAAGCCGAGGATGACCCCATCATAACCGCCAATAAGTTCGCGCAGTTGTTCCGCCTTATACGGATGGGATGGCGCGCGCAGATCCAACTCGCATCCACCCTCGCGCAGCATATCTTGATGCGCCCCCGGTGTATTCGCAAATGAGCGTGCAGTGACGAGTACACGAAACATGCTGGTATATCCTTTCGCTGCACCATGCAGACGTGATAAGAGCTAGGGTTTGGCGGCTTTCGGGAGTTTGATCAAGGTCGATGGCATGGCAGGTTGACTACTCAATACCGACTGTACCGATGCGTCATCGGTTACCCGCACCAATTCAACTTCAAACTGTGACCGATCGCCTCTGTGGAAGGCATTATAATATTCAACCGGCGTACCATCGCTGGCATAACTCACGCTATCCAGCATGATGAGCGGCGCACCTTTGCGTACATTGAGCAAATCCGCCACATATTTGCTGGCAGGAACCGCCTCCACCATACGCCGACCATAGGCAATCGTGACGTTGCAGGATTTCTCTAAGAAGCTGTACAGCGATTGATAGGAGAGGTCTTCATATTGCAATGCCGGACACAAATTCAACGGAATAAAAGTGGTCACCAGCACAATCGGCTCATCTTGGATTGAGCGCAGTCGTTCGATTTTGATGACTTTGTCACCTATCGCCAAGTTCAGATGGCTGGCAATTTCGGCAGTGGCAGGGATCACATCCTGTACCAGAACCTGCGTCACGGGCGTATAGCCCTGCGCGGTCATGTCCTGATAGAAGCCGGTTAGCCGTTGAACCAACCCTTCCTTGATCTTGGAACCAGAGACAAACGTCCCTTTGCCCTTCTCCCGCGTGACGGCACCTTCCAGCGTCAATTCGCTTAATGCCTGCCGTATAACTGGACGGCTGACGTCAAAAGTGGCGCAGAGTTCATGTTCACCCGGCAGTTGGTCACCGGCTTTCCACTTCCCCTGCTTGATCCAGTCACGCAGCAACTCTTTCACTTGAACATAATAGGGGATCGGGCTGCTGCGATTAATTGGCGATTTCAATCTTTTATCCTGAGAACCTGACATTACAAGATGACAAGTGAATTATAGTTAGCCCTGATTTGACTGTCAAATGCCGAATGAGATCTTTTGGAAAGCAACTCCCAAAATCGTCAATTTGCACAATTTCTAGGGAATGCATTGATTTGACACCCCATTTTAACCGCTATATAATCACATTCATATATATGTAATGACAACATGACAAGCTTGTCAGTAATCGATCATGTTGATGAGAAATCGGATGACTTGAAACGTTGGCAGCGGAGAAATCACAATATTTTTCATTGACACTTAAATTACTCCGCTTGACAGAATGTGAACTTTTCTATAAGATTTCAAGAAATCGTTTTCTCAAAATTACACAACCTAGTCCGTCAAATTACACTTTTTACCGGCGATCACGCGAAAACAAGCGCGAGATCACAAGAAATCGAATACTCAAAGAGCGGATTTTTAAGAACCTTTTTATGCCGACTATTACGCTAAAAGACGTTGCAGCATCAGCAAACGTGTCTCACGCCACCGTTTCACGCGTGCTGAATAATCACCCCAGTGTGAATGCTGAATTGCGCGCCCGCGTACAGGATAGCATCCGTAAGTTAGGCTACCAGCCCAACCGCGCGGCTCGTCGTTTACGTGCCCAATCTAGCAGCGTAATCGGCCTCATCATCTCCGATATTCAAAATCCGTATTTCATATCCATCATTCGCGGCATTGAAGACGCAGCCTACGCCGCCAACATGAGCATCATCCTGTGCAATTCAGACGAAGATGTGAAAAAGCAGGCGATGTATTTGAACGTCATGCAGGCTGAACATGTGGCTGGACTCATTTTTGTCCCCACCCCCGGCACAAAAGCATCCAACCTTGAAGCGCTCGTGCAAAGTGGTTCGGCGCTCATCGTTTTAGATCGCATGTTGGATGACATCAACGTGGACGCCGTCAAGGTGGATAATGTTCGTGGGGCATACAATGCCGTCAAACACATGATTGACTTGGGCTATCAGCGTATCGGCATCATTATCGCCTCCAACGAAATTACCACCGGACGTGAACGCTATCAGGGTTACATGCAAGCGCTAGATGACGCCGGTATCCCCTTGGATAGCAGCTTGGTCAAATATGGTGACTCGCGTGCCGAAAGCGGTTATCGCTTAACGCATGAACTCATTGCCAGCAACCAACCACCCGAAGCCATCTTCGCCGGTAACAATATGGTTACACTCGGCGCATTACGAGCCTTGCGTGAATCCGGCAAACGCATTCCCGAAGACATCGCCCTGATCGGTTTTGATGACATGCCGTGGTCGGGTGATCTCTGCCCGCCCCTGACGGCTGTATCCCAACCGACCTACGAACTCGGTCAAGAAGCGGTTGCATTGCTGCTCCGTCGCATCGCCCAACCATCCGCGCCCACCCGTACAGTCATCTTGGAAACACAGCTCATTCAGCGTGAATCATGCGGTGCCAACTTGCACCGGAAAGTGAGCGCCTAGATGATCCGTCGGCCTAAATACGCATTCTTCCTGAGGGTAGCCCGTTTGGCTAATCCTCGTACGCAAAGATATAATGTTTAATAGTGGTTTCGGGTTATGGTTATCAATAACCTGAGCCATCAACGAAGGAGGTCATATTTCTGAAATAACACATTTCGTATCTCGCTTAGTGTGTGCTAATGTATCAAGAATTATGAGGTTAAAAATGAAGAAAGTTCTCTTAGTAGTAGTCTTAGCCATGTTGGCGCTGGCAATCGTGCCCGCCGCCGCACAAGATCAACCTTTTGCAGGCAAGAAAGTCGTTGTCGTGACCCAAGAAGGTTCCGCCATCGGTGGTCCCGCAGAAAAATACGGTGCCGAATGGGCAGCCAAGACCGGCGCGACTGTAGAAGTCCAGCGCTTCGCATTTGGCGATCTGTATCCCAAGATGATCACCGCGCTCCAGACCAAGACCGGCGAATTCGATGTTCTGATTTACGCCGCCGACTGGATGGGTGATATTGCCGGTGGTGGCTATGTGGCCCCCATTCCGGATGACGTCAAGACCGCTGTTGACTGGGCAGACATTCTGCCGTTGTACCGTGAACGTATCGCTGACTGGGGTGGAACAACCTACGCCGTTCCATTCGATGGCGATAGCCACATGATGTACTACCGCAAGGATCTCGTCAATCCAAACAACGCCTACGCCGCCGACTTCAAGGCTAAGTATGGTCGTGACTTGGACGAACCCAAGACTTGGAAAGAGTACAAGGACATTGCTGAATTCTTCCAGGGCAAGGAAGTAGACACCGCTGGCGTCACCGCTCCTATCTCTGGCGTTGCTGAAGCCCTCCGTAAGAAGGCTCAGAGCTTCTGGTTCTTGATGGATCGCGCCGCTGGTTACTCGAAGATCCCCGGCAACCCCTACTTCTTCTTTGATGAAAACATGAAGCCGTTGGTCAACAACCCCGGTTGGGTTCAGGGTCTGCAAGACTGGGTTGACATTTACAAGTGCTGTGCCGCTCCTGACATGATCAACTTCGACGTCGTCAATGTTCGCGCCGTGTTCCCCGCAGGCCAAACCGTGTTCGGTCTGGACTGGGGCGATGTGGGTCCGATCACTGTTGACCCGAATGCTTCAGTCGTCAAGGGTCTGGCTGGCTTCGGTGTTACCCCCGGTGCCGAAAAGTATTGGGACTACACCAAGAGTGAATGGGTTGACGCCGAAGATGGCACCAATTCAGCTCCGTTTATCGCCTTCGGTGGTTGGGTAATCTCGGTTGCCAACGACTCCGATGTCAAGGATGCCGCTTTCGATTACGTCAAGTATCTGGCTGGCAAGGATCTGGCTGGCGTGTTGGCGACCACCGGCGGTACGGGTGTGAACCCCCTGCGCCAGAGCCAATTCGACAACCTCGCCCTCTGGACGGGTGCTGGCTTTGACGAAGAATCGGCCAAGGATTATCTGGATGCCATCAAGGCCACCATTGACGATCCGAACGCCATTGTCGACCTGCGTATCCCCGGTGCATTCGAATACTTCGATGCATTGGACGCTGGTATTGCCAAGGCCGTCACCGGTGAAGCTGACGTACAAGCTGCGCTGGACGAAGTGGTCAAGACTTGGGACGCTATCACTGACCGTCTGGGTCGCGAAAACCAACTCAAGCTCTACAAGCAATCGTTGGGTGTTCAGTAAGATCGGACTGTTTTCTAGTCCGGTTTAGTTCGATAGAGGCGTGGCTTGCTGCGCCTCTATCCCATTCAAAAACGTCTTTAAATTGTATTTATTTAGGGATACTTCTTTTGACAAAATTAGCTGACATGAAGCCCCTCTCAAAGGACAGTCAGACGATCATTGAGAGCGGTGAAGATCGTCTCTTTAAGCGTCTCTTTTTGTCGCCGGCCGTAGTCGTCCTATTGATTTTATCCATTCTGCCGCTTGTGTGGTCGCTCGGTGTCAGCATTACCACCTGCCAGCGTACCGCAGCGGGTGGCGCAGTATCAACATCCATAATTGGCTCGGCACTCTGTCTGGGCAATCCGGCAGAATTATCGCTCGCCAATTATGCCCGTGTACCCGCAGATTCCCGCCTGATCAACGCCGCTAAAAACACCCTGTTTTATGTAATCGTCGGCGTGGCGGTTCAATACTTGATCGGTTTCGGGCTGGCATTGCTCCTGAATCAAGAATTTCGTGGGCAGCGTTTCTTCCGCGTCGTCTTCTTACTCCCGATGATGCTCACACCGGTCGCGGTTGGGTACGTCGGTCGTATGATGTTCGACTCCGGCATCTCCCCGCTGGCGCAGTTCCAACGAACCATCGGCACATTTCTATCGTCAATCGTGGGACAAAAAGTGGTTGTTTCGATACCGTGGTTGACCGACACTACCACCGCGCCCTATACCATCGTACTATTGGACGCGTGGCAGTGGATACCCTTCATGACCTTGCTCTTACTGGCTGGCATGCAGGCCATACCGGAAGAAATCTATGAAGCCGCACGTGTTGACGGTGCAACCCGCATGCGCCAACTCATCAGCATCACCTTCCCGATCTTATTGCCCATCTCACTCACGGCTATTCTCATCCGCAGTTTAGAAATGTTCAAGATTGTGGATGTCATCAACGTCGTCACCGGTGGCGGCCCCGGCTCAGCTACCGAATCCTTGGTCATGTACGTGTTTGACACAGCACTCAGTTACGGCAACTATGGTTACGCAGCAGCTATAGGTCTGGTGCTACTGGTACTGGTAGTCATTTTCGCCACCATTTTCTTGGCAGTTTCGCGTCGCATCACGCGCCGCCAGTTAGGGACATAACGTCATTATGAAAAAGCGTTCGCTCCCATCAACAATTTTTCTATATGGTGTGCTCATATTTTGGGCATTCATCTGTTTGTTTCCGTTTTACTGGATGATTACCACATCCTTGAAACGCCCATTGGACGTGAACCGCGTCCCGCGTTACATTCCATTTGTCGATTATCAGCCGACTACCGACCATTGGAAGTTCCTACTGGTCGATGAACAAGCCAAGACCTTCCGCTATTTTCGCAATAGTGTAATCGCAGCGTTATCGTCTTGCGTGTTCTCGGTCATTCTTGGCTCAATGGCGGGTTATGGCCTCTCGCGCTTCAAATATTTCTGGTCACGGCTTGGCTGGCGTAACGACAACATCGCCTTCTGGATCATCTCGCAGCGCTTCTTACCACCCGCTGCTGTCGTCATACCCTTCCTGCTCTTCTTCAACTTCTTGCACCTCATTGATACGCATGTGGGTTTGATTCTGGCCTATACTGCTTTCAATATTCCCTTTGCGGTATGGATCATGCGTGATTTCTTCGATAGCCTCCCCATCGACCTCGAAGAAAGCGCCCGTGTAGACGGTGCCACCCGCTTACAAACTTTCTTGCGGATCGTCGTTCCACTGAGCACACCCGGCCTCGTGACAGTAGCGCTGTTCTCGTTCATCTTCGCATGGAACGAATATCTATTCTCCCTCATGCTTACCAACTTTGAAGCCATCACCATGCCGGTCTATCTGGCAGGTATGAAGAGCACCAAAGGTATCGAGTGGTGGTATATGTCCGCCCTCACCTTGATCATGGTCACCCCTGTTATGCTGATTGGCCTCTTCCTCCAACGCTTCATTGTCCGCGGACTTGCGGCAGGCGCGTTGAAGGGTTAGATTCTCCGCGATTCATTTGTTGGGCGCACTACAAATGCGCCCTTCTTTTTAACTACACCACTGCTTGAGGATATAAACTTTAATGACCACACCATTTCGCTGGGGTATTCTTGGCACGGGCGGAATTGCCCACAAATTCGCGACCGGATTGTCCGTACTGACGGACGCAAAGGCTGTTGCGGTCGGTTCTCGCACGCAAGCCGCCGCCGACAAATTTGCAGACGAATTCAATATTCCGCGCCGCCATGCCAGCTACGAAACATTGGCGAACGATCCTGAAGTAGATGCCATTTATATCGCCACCCCTCATCCGTTCCACAAAGACAACAGCATCATGTGCCTGAACGCTGGCAAAGCCGTCCTCGTGGAAAAACCCTTTGCTATCAATATCGCTGAAGCCCAGGCTATGGTCGATGTAGCCCGCGCCAAAGGCGTCTTCTTGATGGAAGCCATGTGGTCGCGCTTCTTACCCGCCATCGTCCGCACCCGTGAGATCATCGCCAGCGGCACTATCGGCGAAGTCCGTATGTTGAATGCCGATTTTGGCTTCCGCACCGGCATCAACCCCAAAGGTCGCCTGTTCGACTTAGCCCTTGGCGGTGGTGCGCTGCTCGATGTAGGCATCTACCCCATATCACTCGCCTTCGCCCTATTCGGTACGCCCAAGACCATCGCCTCAGCCGCCCACCTCGGTGAAACCGGCGCCGATGAACAAGCCGCCATCGTCTTTAGCTACGACCAAGGCCAACTTGCCCTGCTCTCAACCGCCACCCGTACCAACACCGCCCACGAAGCCCTGATTTACGGCACCGAAGGGTCAATACGTCTCCCTGATTGGTGGCATGGTCAGCAGATCATCCTCAACGTCAACGGCAAGCCAGCCGAAACCATCGACATCCCGCACCTCGGCAACGGCTACCCACACGAAGCCATCGAAGTCGCCGCCTGTGTACGCGCTGGCAAACTCGAAAGCGCCACCATGCCGCTCGATGAATCGCTCACCATCATCCGCACCATGGACACCATTCGTGCCGGATGGGGTCTCAAATATCCGTCCGATAAATAACCTCAAACCATTCTTGTTATAGAGATGAAAGTTAAACACGATGCAATACGGTAAACTCCCCGGCATAAATAAACCGATTTCCCGTTTGGTACAGGGTACAATTCCAGTTAGCTCATCCAAACTCGATGCCAGCTTCAAACTACTTGATGACATTTTTGCGCTGGGCTGCACCACCTTCGACACCGCCCACGTCTACGGCAACGGTGATGTCGAACGCACCTTCGGCAAATGGATTAACGAGCGCGGCGTGCGTGAGCAAGTTGTCATTCTAGGCAAAGGCGCACATCACAATCAAGACCGGCAGCGCGTCACTCCGCATGACATCACATCCGATATTTATGACTCACTCGCCCGCCTCAACACAGATTACATCGACCTCTACCTACTGCACCGTGATAATCCCGCAGTCCCAGTCGGCCCGATTGTCGAAGTTCTAAATGAGCACTTGAAGGCCGGTCGTATTCACGCATTTGGGGGTTCCAACTGGTCACATACGCGTGTGCAGGAAGCCAATGCCTACGCCGCCGCGCACGGCCTTCAGGGCTTCTCGGTCAGCAGCCCCAACTTCAGCCTCGCTGAACAAGTCAAAGAACCGTGGGCGAACTGCCTCACCATCAGCGGTCCACAAAATACAGCCGCCCGTGACTGGTATCTACAAGCCAAGATGCCCTTGTTCACATGGTCAAGTCTCGCCGGAGGTTTCTTCTCCGGTCGCTTCACCCGTGATAATCTCAGCACCTTCACTGAGTATTTTGACGCGCTCTGCGTCACCTGCTATTGCTACGAAGCCAACTTCCAACGCCTTGACCGTGTCCGCCAACTGTCACAGGAAACCGGACTCTCCATCCCGCAGGTGGCAATGGCCTATGTCATGAGCCAACCGCTCGATATTTTCGCACTCGTCGGTTGCCAGAACGGACAAGAATTCGCCGCCAACGTCGCCGCGATGGATCACCGCCTCACGCCTGAAACCTTAGCGTGGCTTGATCTGCGTTCCGACACTCATTAGTCACATATATGTGGGGGAATAACCCACACCAGATAATGCTTAAGAAAGAGATTTAATCAACATGAGCAACATACGCGTTTTACTGGTAGGCGAATCGTGGGTATCCACCACCACCCACGTCAAAGGGTGGGACTTTTTCTCCAGCACCGAATATAGCGTCGGCACGGAATATCTCGTAGCAGCCCTCAAAGGTGGCGAATTTGAATTCGGACACATGCCCGGACATCTCGCCGCTGCATCCTTCCCCACGAAAATCGAAGACCTCGCGCAATACGATGTCATCATCCTCAGCGACATCGGTGCCAACACCTTCCTGTTGCACCCCGACACCTCGCGTGGAGAGATCGTGCCCAATCGCCTCAAATTGCTCAAAACATGGGTCGAAAACGGGGGCGGCTTGGCGATGTGCGGCGGATACTTATCCTTCTCCGGCATCAACGCCGCTGCCAAATACTATCGTTCACCGATTGAATCGATTCTGCCGGTGAACATTCATACCTTCGATGACCGTGTGGAAACCCCCGAAGGTGTCGTTGCCAATGTGGTCAATCCAAATCATCCCATTGTGGCTGGCATCACGGGCGAATGGCCGCCGCTGCTCGGTTATAACGAGGTCGTCCTCAAACCGGACGCACAACTACTGGTCAAAGCCGGTGATGATCCACTGCTCGCCATTCAATCGGTTGGCAAAGGCCGCACCCTCAGTTGGGCATCGGATATCGGGCCGCATTGGTGTCCGCCGCCCTTCCTCGCATGGAGTGGATACGCCCAACTCTGGCAGCAATCCTTCCGCTGGTTGGCGCAGCGCATCTAATCCTTATTCCAAATTGGCGTGGCGGGCAAACATTTGCTCGCCCGTCTTGCTCAGTGCCTTCATCAGTTGCAGCGAAGTAATGTCCAACAGCAGCGCCAGCGATTGCTCAAACAAATTCGCCATCGGTTGTGACGAATGAATGCCGCTACCACCTTCCGCCTTCACACTCGGCGCAGGGATATGTACGATCTTATCCGCCTGCCGCCCGACGGGTGAATCCGGCGAAGTCGTAATCAATACCAGCGTCGCACCGATTTCTTTGGCCTTATTGGCATACTGCACCAGTGACGCTGTACGCCCTGATCCTGACGCCAACACCAGCACATCGCCGACGGCAATCGCGGGTGTCGTCACCTCATCCACCACATACACATGCAAACCCAGATGCATCAGCCGCATGGCGAAGCCCCGCAGGAATAAACCTGAACGTCCTTTTCCCGCCACGAAAATCCGTTTCGCGCCCAGAATTTCCCGCTGTAATTCTGCCACTTCATCCGCCGAAACCGACTGCAACGCCGAGCGAATTTCGCTGGTTACGGTCTCTACCCAACTTTGAAAATCAGTCATCGTCATCAACTTTTCTGTATGAAGGCACAATCAGGGCGTAATCATCATCCGGTCGCGCAAACGAGTCGTCACCGCTGCCGGATCAGCCGCCTGTGTAATCGCCCCACCCACCACCACGATCGTCGGCTTCAACGCCATGATCGAATCAATCGTCGGCAAACCAACCCCACCCGCCACGGCCAGTGCCGCATCCGGCATTCCCTTGCGCAGTCGCTTTAATGTCGCCAGTGGCGTTTCGACCGCTTGCTGATCAAACGCGGTATGGATGCACAGGTAGTCGCAGCCCATCGCTAACAATTGATGACCACGTTCGACCACATCACCCACCTGCATCATATCCACCACGACCTGTCCGCCATGCCGTTTAGCCGCTGCCACCACACCTTGAATCGTCCGATCCTGTGTGACACCCAACACCGTGACGTAATCACAACCCGCGTCAAAGGCGATCTTGGCCTCTTCTTCGCCCGCATCCATGATTTTCATATCCGCTAACAGTGTCGCGTGCGGGAACAAGTTCCGTATTTCAGCAGCAACCCGAATCCCTTCCCGATACAACAGGGGTGTCCCCAACTCGATAATATCGACTAGGCTGGCAACCTGTTCCAATACACTAATCGACCGTTCACGGGTTCCGTCCAGCGCTAATTGTAGCTGGGGGCGCTGAAAAGGTTTCATATTATTACTGTTCAAGGCTTCGTACTTTCCTGCAGGGGACAACCCACAAACTGATACATTGAGTAAATACGAGATAAAAACATCAGGCCAATCTTATCGACCGCCTGCTTACAAACACGCATCATATCGTGCCACGTCTCAGTGTGAAAATCACTGGTTATAGTAACCAGATGAACCGTCAATCGTGTTGTCACGTCAAAGTGTACAGTTAGCTTGGCAAACGCTTACAAACTCTCGGCGTGCAACGCGCCATCTCGTCGGATAGCCCACCATGTGACCATCAAACCTAATAATAGCATACCACCGAGCAGCAGTCCTGCCATTAAGAGACTAGGCAAAGCATCCAAATGTACCGTTTGCGTCCGATAACTATATGGCAGTGTCAGCAAATACAACGGCGCAGTCCCCCCATCTGCCAACGACAAATAAGGAAACCGCAGCACGCGGTAAGCTGCTCCGGTCGCCACCTCATACCGTGTGAATGCGCCGAATAATACAACGGGCGTGAACCGAATACAAAATGCCGCGATCATCGCCGTCCAGCCCTTACGCATCACCGCGCTTGCAGCCAACCCGATTGCCGTACATGCCATCACTTCCAACACCGTCAGCACCACCGTGAAAACCACTGCCGCCAACGCTGCCCACGCCACCCACGAAATCGGTGAGTACTGCGGATAAGGACTGAATCCCCCACCATATGCACTGCGCCCACCACCACTAGCCGCAAAATACACGAAACGGTTCATCATCGCGATCATGAACACCGGAATCATCAACAACCGCACCGTTCCCAACGCCACCATCCACGGCGCAACCCGATGCAGCACGCCCAACCACTTCCCGATCAAGATTTGCCGCGCATTCACACCCGTCAACACCAGCGCATCCCATGTCTTGCCCACATGCTCTCGGCTTATCGCATTCGCCCCTGCCGCAATCGCCCGTGATGCCGTAATCAGATGCACAATCCAGATCAAATAAATCGCCATGTTACGGGTCTGCGCGCTAATATCCATCAACGTCAGTGCCACAACCAGCATCACCAGCAACAAGCTGAGCGGCATCAGAAACCAGTAACGCCGCGCCACCACCGGAATCAACCGTAGTTGATGGCGCATCTCTTGCCATTCGATAGGATTAGTCACCGTACGGTTGGGTATCCGAATGAATGTGGTCATCACGTCACCTCGCAGCACACAATCGAGCGATGGGGAAATGGCGTTCGTCCTCGCCGAACAACCATCTATTGCTAAAAATACCGGATTTCACGCCACCTGCCAAACAACGCTACTGACTACCACGCGCCAGCGCACCATCCCGCCGGATAGCCCACCACGTCACCAATAAGGACACCACCATAATGCCCAGCAACAACAACGTGGCCATCACCAGCCCCGGCAACGCATTGACATGGATTGCACGTGTCCAACCAGTCAACGGCAGCGCCAATTGCCATAACGGTCCTGTCCCCGCGTCCGCCAACGACAACGCCGGAAAACTCAACATGCGCCAATACGGACCGTTCCCAATTTCATAACGGGTAAATCCCGCGAACAACGCCACCGGAGTCAAGCGGATGCAAAACGCCGCGATCATCGCCATCCAACCACGCCGCGTCCATGCGCTCGCCGCCATCCCCAGCGCCGTACAGGCCATCACTTCCAGCACAGCCAATCCCGCGCTCATCACGACCGCCAAAACCGCTGCCCATACCACCCAATCGACACTATCAACGCTGATGTTGTACGTATTCATCTGGTTACTACTAAAACTCGCGCGGCTAAACCATGCGTAGCGATACACCAACGACAGCATAAACACCGGCAGCATCAGCAACCGCACCGTCCCAAACAACAACATCCACCCCGCGACCCGATTCAGCACTCCCAGCCACTTGCCCATCAAGATTTGTCGTGCGCTCACCCCTGTTAGCACCAGCGAGTCCCATGTTTTGCCCACATGCTCACGGCTCACCGCATTCGCCCCTGCCGATATCGCCAGCGATGCCGTCACCGCGTGAACAATCCAGATGACATACACCGCCAATTGTTGTGTCGGCGTACTCAAGTTGCCCAACGTCAACACAATCGCGCCGATCACCAGCACCAACAATCCCAACCCGAACGCAACAATCACCCGCCTACGACCTGTACCACTTTGTTGTCGTGTTTCCTGCCACTCGATCGGATTATCATTCAAGCTCGGTACGCGGATTGAAACGGCCATCACACCCTCTTCCTCAAACCCTCAACACCTGTTCATCACCACCCAACGCCGCACTTGATAATAAAATACACGATTTTATAGTTCTTTCCAAAGTATAGTTTTACTAACCTTGTCTACCAAATCCTATCCATTCCACAACCTGCTCTCGCCCCATCCTCCCTCAAAATAGTTAGTGCCGAACCGCAAAAAGAGTTACAAAATGTTCTTCCAAAATGTAACCCTTTTTCTATCCCAATCAGCTATGATAACGAGTGGGCATTCTGTACGGATTGCAACTCCTCTTACCCGCCGCATCTTAACAACCGCATCCACCCATTCGTTCCCATTGATACCACTGAATATGCACAAGATTCGAAAATTACACTTGTGAATCTGAAGAATCTGAAGAATTTTCCGAATCAAAACACCTTGTAGTGCGCCGACCACCGCGGTCTTGACTGTTGACCGATAACTCCTAATTGGCATCCGGACGACGACGACGACGACGACGACATAAATCAAAAAGAGGCGCTCATGCACCTCTTTGATTGAATCCAAAGTCTATCAGCTAAAAACTACTGACTTGCTAGCAATGCCTCAACCTCGGCGCGGGATGGCATACTCGGCGCAGTTCCCGGCTTGGTCACGCTCAAGCCCGCCGTCGCATTCCCGAAGCGGATCGCCTCGATCAAGCTCTTACCCTCACCCAGCGCCACCGCGAAACCCCCGTTGAAGGCGTCGCCCGCGCCCGTCGTATCCACCACATTCATTTTAAACGTCGGGATCGTCCCCTGACCGCTCTCGTTCAACCACATCGCGCCCTGCGAACCCAGTGTCACCACCGCCGTTTGCCCCTCACGCGTCAATAATGACCGTGCCGCAGTCGCGTAATCACCGGATTTCCCGCTTAAAACTTCCAGTTCGGTTTCGTTCGGCGTCAGATAATCCGCTAGTGCCACCACTTCCGGAGCCAGTTTCCCCGCAGGTGCAGGATTCAAAATCGTCTTAACGCCTTTCGCCTTCGCCACCTTCATCGCATATTCTACGATGTCGTAGTTGATCTCCAACTGCACAATCAACACATCCGCGCCAGCGATCACCTCAGCCGCCCGATCCACATCGGTCTGTGTCATCACAAGGTTCGAACCCAGCACCACCACGATACTGTTCTCACCCTTATCATCCACCCAGATCGGCGCGACGCCCGTTGCATGGTCAGGGTCACGCACCACGAACTCGGTATTGATGCCTTCCTGCTTCCAGAAGTCCAGCGCCGCCTGTGCGAACACATCCTCGCCCACGCGCCCAATAAATGTGACCTCTGCACCCAACCGCGCCGCTGCTACCGCTTGGTTAGATCCTTTACCACCCGGCCCTGTCTTGAAGCGATGTCCACCCACCGTCTCACCGGGGCGTGGCATCCGTTCCATATAGGCCGTCAGATCCATGTTAAAACTACCGACCACCACAATTTTCGCTGCCATAATAGTCTTCCTTGCAAATCTGTTTAGCTAAACATTTTGCAGGATTATAACGCTACTACAGAAGCTAGACACATCTAGAAACACCCATTTGTAGGGGATCAACGATATATTCTTTAGGCTGACAATAGCCGTATAAAAATTTATTGGGATACGAAATCAATGAATACCAACCCTAAATACTTCCAGCCACCTAAAATGCTTTGGATATCAAAAGGATTTGAATTCTATTTTCCTCTTAGTTCCGAATCCTATAGGGCGCATATGGTAAGTTCAAATATGAAAATATTCTCCAGTGGGGAACATCAGTTTATATTTATACAAAAAGGATTTAGAAGAAGTAGCATCGTAGCTGTCGGAGAAATCATCCCGACAGGAGAGAAATCTTGTATGGTTGTGGGGCGTGCTGGCGTCGAATCGTATATTGTCATTTTGCTACTACTTATATTCGTGCTCTTGGTCCCAGCCATCTGGTCCAGTTTATTACACCATCAATTTGAGCAATTCTTGCAGTTAAATCTATTATCTGTGATTATTGCATCCGTAGCCCTTTTTGACTGGCGAATGATATTCAGTTTTGTCTACATGCTTAAACATATAAATGGGCGTGATGTAAAGGGGCGTTAACGCACCATCGCCACCCAAGAGATATGGCACACTCCCACAAAGTTCGGCACAATAACCACAGATTTGTTTATTAAAGATGGAGTGTTATTACAATGGATATACGTTTTGATGGCAAACGCGCATTAGTCACTGGTGCAGGTAAAGGCATTGGTCGCGAAATCGTCAAAGTGCTGACCGAGTGTGGCGCACATGTCGTCGCGGTCAGCCGCACCCAAGCCGACCTCGACAGTCTCAAAGCCGAGACCGGTTGCACCACCATCCTCGCGGACATTACCAGCGCCGAAGGAGCGAAACAAGCCGCCGAAGCCGCCGGTGATATTGATCTGCTCGTCAACAATGCCGGTATCGCCCTACTCGCGCCTTTCCTTGAAGTAACCGTTCAAGACTTCGATGAAACCATCGCGGTCAATCTCCGCGCCGCGCTTATCATCGGGCAAGTTGTTGCCAAGAACATGATCGCCCGTGGCAAAGGTGGAACCATCGTCAATGTATCCAGTCAAGCCGGAGTCGCCGCGCTTCCCAATCACACCTCGTACTGCGCTTCTAAAGCCGGTTTGGATCATCTCACCCGTATGATGGCGCTCGAACTCGGCCCGCACCAGATTCGCGTTAACAGCGTCAATCCAACCGTCATCCTCACACCGATGGGCGAAAAAGTGTGGGGCGATCCGGTCAAAGGTGGGCCAATGCTCGCCAAAATTCCATTAGGGCGCTTCGGCTATCCCATCAACGTCGCTCAAACCGTCGCCTACTTACTCAGCGACCAATCCGACATGATTACCGGCATCATCATGCCCATCGACGGTGGTTATCTGGTCGGATAAAGCGGTCTATAATTTCTCCACCCAATCACCGACTGGCAACTTCTCACCTGCCCGCAGAGACACCTTGAGGCGATTTTCTGCGGGCGTAATCGGGCAGCTCCAGCCATCCGAATACGCGCAGTAAGGATTGTAGGCGTGGTTGAAATCAATATGGAAACGGTTATCGCCCAAGTATTCCGGCTCAAGGTAACGCCCCGCCGGATAGGTTTCCGTCCCCGCACCCGCATCTACAAAGGGGAGAAAGAATCCATAATCGGCCTCATAGATTGTCAAGCTCGCTTCCTGCCCATCCACCGTAAAGCTGAACGTCCCATAGCGCTTGAACTGGCGTACATCACCGGTCGTCGTCTGGATCTGCACAAACCGCCCGTCCGCTATCGGCTCGATCGTCGCTGTAATATCAAGTTCCGCGTTGTAATCGTAGTAGCTCAAACTGCTGAATCTCGACTGTTGATCAGGCGTTAATGGCGACTGGGGATGTGACTTAAAGAACTGATCTTTTTCACGACGTTGGAGTTGAAGTTGGGCATTATCCATCGTTACGAATCCTCTCTAACCGACCAATATCGGGACACAGGAAATAAAAAAGGCAAGCGTTATGCTTGCCCACTGCGGAAAGGGAGGGATTCGAACCCTCGATAGCCTTGCGGCTATTCTCGTTTTCGAGACGAGCCCGTTCAACCACTCCGGCACCTCTCCATCTACCCTCATTATAAGTGAAAGACATCCGCTTGAAAATGCCCGTTTTTGCACCGTTTGACGGCATTTCCATATGGCGCTATAGTCAATTTGATCGCACTACTTTGTGGAGGTAATTAT
The DNA here is from genome assembly GCA_044227005.1 of Aggregatilineales bacterium. Classification (GTDB taxonomy): domain Bacteria; phylum Chloroflexota; class Anaerolineae; order Aggregatilineales; family Phototrophicaceae; genus CFX2. Next base: position 1,414,167 of record JBGAFZ010000001.1, on the reverse strand, counting down.
GGAATTTCTTACCTTGAATCCGATTATCTGCGTGGGTTGGATCATCGTCGGTGCGCTAGCCGGTACAATCGCACGACGCATTATGGGTTCTAAAGATGCACCCTTCATTAACGATGTGATCTTAGGACTCATCGGCTCGATTATCGGTGGCTTCGTAGCAGGTTTGATAGGCATCGCTCGACCAGATGGCGGTATTGATCGTGTGGTTATCAACCTCGTCGTTTCGGTAATCGGCGCAATCATCATCATCTATATCGGGCGTATGATACGCGGTCGGCGCTAACCTAAGCATTCGTCTTCGAGAGCAGACCGTATCTTGTCTGCTCTTCGGATCAATGACGCTGACCATCCGCCCGTAAGGCCGCGAAAAACGCGCGTAAGTAACGAGCTGCTTCATCAGCCATCAACCCTGAACTCACCTCTACTTGATGATTAAGCTGTGGGTGTTGTAGGATATTCATGATGCTTCCACCTGCCCCTGCTTTGGGATCAGTGGTGGCATAAACCAAACGCGGCAACCGAGCCAGAACCATCGCCCCGGCACACATCGCGCAGGGTTCGAGCGTGCAATACAGCGTTACACCTTCCAAACGCCAATGCCCCACCACACCAGCCGCCTCGCGCAGCGCGATCATCTCGGCATGGGCGGTCGGATCTTGGTCACGCTCACGGGCATTAAAGCCACGCCCGATAATTTCACCATTACGAACTGCAATCGCCCCGATCGGCACATCGCTACGTTCAAGCGCCTTGAGCGCTTCATCCAGCGCCAACCGCATAAAATAAGCATCATCCATTAAAGGTGTTGTCATTAAAACAAAGCGCTAAAACAGGCTTAACTGTTGCGGGGCATCAGGATCAGGTTGCGCTGGCTCATCTTCCACAGGCGGTTCGTTTTCTTCGATGGTCGTGGCCTCAAATTCAGCCTCAGGCAACTCATCTTCCGGCTCATTGACCAGCACGTCTTCTAGGATCGGGACATCCGCTTCCACAGGGTCGGCAATAACCGTCACTTCGGGCAGTTCAACAATCTGTTCATTCACAGGCACGACTTCCACAGTTGCTTGAACATCAACTGCTACCGGAGGGAGATCAATCGGGATGTTATAAACAACCGGCTCGGCGGCTTGAGCAGACTCGTGTTGATGATCGGCAGCCTCCAAAACGTCCAAATCCGGCACAAAGTCAGCACTGACCGAATCGATGTGCATGGTCGCACGTACCCGCAATTCAGCCAATTGGGCGTCCGTAAAACCGGCGCTGTGCATAACAATCGACAAGGATGGTTCGGTCACCTTGTCGTTGATACGAATCACGTGCATATAATGGGCTTCGAGACATTCTACCCATTCATTGGCAAAGATATTTTCAGACATAAATGACTGTTCAACTTGGCTATCTAAACACTGACTTGAAGTTTACTGCCAAAGTTAGGACGCTGCCAGATGGAGCGCCCTCAGCCTTACAATCCCAACCGGAATTGTTCGTACCCACTGGAATGTACTTCAAAGGATTGCTTGAACGTGGGAATGTCCACCTGCATCCCATAGCGCTGTCGCAATCCGCCAGCCAGCGCACTCGCCGATTCCAATTCACCATGCACAAGGAAAGTTCGGCGCGGTTTAACCTTCATCGGCTGCACCCACGACAATAATTCCTCGTGATCAGCATGACCGCTGAAACCATTGAGGACTTCGACCTGTGCATTCACATGATACTTTTCGCCAAAGATATTGACGATTTTCTCCCCGTCGACCAACCGCCGTCCCAACGTTTCCGGCGCTTGCCAGCCCACAATCAAGATTGTGGTGCGACGGTCTTCGATATTATTCTTGAGGTGATGCAAAATCCGCCCGGTTTCAGCCATACCGCTCGCACTGATGATGATGGCTGGTTCCAGCAAAAAGTTGAGTCGCTTGCTCTCTTCCAATGACCGTGTATAGTGCAAGTCCTCAAATCCGAATGGGTCACGTCTGGAACCGTTTTGCATGATAAATTTCTGAGTTTCAGCATCAAAACATTCCGGATGTGTGCGAAACACATCAGTGCTGTTGACGGCCAATGGACTATCCACATAGATGGGCAAGTGAGGAATATCGCCTTTAGCAGCCAACTGATTTAAGCTGTAAACCAACTGTTGTGTGCGCCCTACCGCAAACGCTGGCACTATTATTTTCCCGCCCCGTCGATAGGTGTTGTTGATGATGCGCTCTAACTCTTTCTCAGAGTCGACATACGGTTCATGCGTACGCCCGCCATAAGTACTTTCCATAATAAGAACATCCGCCGCATCTGGCGAAACAGGATCACGAATAATAGGGATGCCCTTGCGACCAATATCCCCGCTGAATACCAAACGGATATTTTTGCCTTCTTGCTTATCCTCAATGTCCAGAATGACCGAAGCGCTCCCTAACATATGCCCTGCATCAATAAACGTCAGCGTGATACCGGGTGCAATCAATCGTGGCCGATCATAACTTTGCGACGTGAAGTGATTCAAGCTCGCAGCCGCATCCACCTGTGTATAGATGGGATCAACAGCGGATTCACCGCGCTTCTTCTTCTTTTTATTGACGAATTCAATGTCGCGCTCTTGGATATGACCGCTATCCATCAGCATCACCCCACACAGATCACGCGTCGCATGGGTACAAATTACATCGCCCTTAAAGCCACTCTTAACGAGGTTCGGGATATTACCTGAATGATCAATGTGGGCATGGGAGAGAATCAGTGCGTCTACTTTACTCGCGTCAAATGGCAACTGCCGGTTACGTTCGTAGGCATCCGCACGCTTTCCTTGATACAAACCACAATCCAATAGCAACCGCAGACCATTAACCTCAATCAAATGTTGTGATCCCGTAACGGTTTGTGCAGCCCCATAAAAAGTTATTCGCATAAGAACGTCCATTTCTGACGTGAATAAATAATACAGACCTTAACGCAAACTCATGTGGAAAGAAAGAAGGATCGTTGTGATTTAACACGAATCTAAGGAGGGTAAACCAGACATTAACGGGATCTAACGGATTTTGTAATGTGCAAACGCCCTATGCGCCCTACAAACCTTCAGCGCGCAGACGTGCAATCAAGCTGAGCAATTCTTCGCCGTAAGTTGCTAAGCGCCACGGCCCAAGTCCTCGAATGTCACGCATCGCATCAATACTCGTTGGGGCTTTAATCGCCAACCCCCACAAGGTATCTTTTGAAACAATGACATCCGACTCAACTCCGCGCGATTCGGCACGTTCACGACGCCAATCACGTAACACTGTAAACCGTTCAGCCACAACTGGATCAACATCAATCGGGCGACGCGGACGGGGAGGCACTTGCGTATGTCTGCCACGTTCAACAGCATCTAACAGTTCTTGCGAATAGCGATGCGCGATAGCGTAGGGCAATCCACGCACGCGTTCGAGTTCGTTCGTATTTCGCGGCGCAGCATCCGCTATTGCCAGCAGCATCTTGTCCGCAAATACCTTAAACGGTGGACAGTCACGCTCTTTGGCCATTTCTTCACGCAACAAATATAACTCGCGCAACATAGCCGACTGCCGCTTGTTCAATCCGGCAGGGATTGCCATGCGCCAATACCCCTCAGGATCAAAAGTGTGGTCAGGTGGGATCACTTCAGCCGCTTCGGCGAACGTTTCTAAGGCTTCTTCTGTGCGCCCGTGTTCGGCAAGCACTTCAATCAACTTGTCGCGCAAGGTCGGCAAGTAGTGCGTATCCATCTGGGCATACAGTAAGCCTTCGTCAGAAAGTGGTCGCTGTCCCCAATCATCACGTTGATGGCTCTTATCAGCATCCACGCCACAGTATTCCGCTAATAAGCGATTTAATCCGAGCGCCTTCACACCGCACACCCGCGCGGCAATCATAGTGTCAAACAAATTGACAATTTTGAAACCATAATCACGCTTGAGGCACATTAAGTCATATTCGGCGGCGTGGAATATTTTCTCAATTTTGGGGTTGGCTAACAATTCACCCAAGGGACTCATATCTGCGATACGCAGCGGATCAATGATGTAATCAGCAGTACGGGTAGACAACTGCACCAAACAAACACGCTCTTGATAGGCGTACAAACTGTTCGACTCGGTATCAACCGCCAATAACGGTTCATTCCGCAGTTTCTTGACAAGCTGCTTCAGGTTTTTATCATGTTCGATGTACAGTGCAGGAGAAAAAGGCCAATCCATAATGTGACAATACAACCTTCGATGCCCGAAGACAACCTATTCATATGAATGTTCCATAATATGGGACGGGCACAACTATAAAAGCATAAGAGGGCGTCTTCAAGGGCAAATCAATTTCAGAAATAATCTATAAGACAACTTAAAACTGATCTGCGATTCTTAAACTTTCCAATTAAAAGGAACGCATTCTGAGGCCGAAAAAGAATGTCCAATTTAAAGATAAGTCTATTTTGACTTGACTGGGGGATTGTGATATATTTTACACACGGTGAAGCCCCACACCTATAACATAATTCCTTAACAGTAAAGCAACCTGTTTTTTTCCTAAGAAAAAGATGTGTTTTTTTGCTGAATTGCGCTAAACTATCGCCTGTTTTTATGTAAGACGTTTGAGGAGTGCCGAGATGGCTACAGCAAGTGTAACGAAAGCGCAGGCAGACAAGCCCATACAGACGCAGACTGCCGTTGATGTAAGCGCCCCTACCCGGCGTGAGTTCTTATATTACATCTGGGGCGCTTCGATCGCGTTATTTTTGGGTGAAGCAGTAGCCGGCATCGTCTGGTTCGCACTGCCCCGTTTCAAAGCCGGTCAATTTGGTGGTGTGTTCACCTACGGAGCCAAAGATATTCCCGAAGGAGATGCTGCCCCCCTGAACATTCCTTCTGGTCGTTTCTGGCTATCAAATATCTCTGAACAAGGGTTTGTGGCGTTGTACGGTGTGTGTACGCACCTTGGTTGCCTACCCAAGTGGGTAGATACCAATCATCGTTTCGAATGCCCCTGCCATGGTTCAAAGTATGAATTAGATGGCAAGTGGATTGAAGGTCCCGCACCACGTAGTCTTGATCGCTTCAAGACCACGGTCACCTTTGAAGATGGTTCGACGGCTTCGACCAATGATGTGGGTGATCCAATCCCGCTCAATGGCAAGAAAATTCTGAAAGTGGATATTAATACCGGTGCGCGCATCCGCCGTAGCGGTCACGTTTAAAGTTTATCGGAACTTAATTTCGTTCGGCACTTTGAACTGAACGAGGAGCGTCTTATGTCAGTACTGCCTTTTCCATCGTTTCTGGATGACGTCAAAGAGAAAGGTCTAAAGAAGGCCGTCTTTGAACTCGTTGACGAATCGGTGGAACGTTTGACAGCGGGTATGAATATTCAGGACATCCGCGAAGCCATCCGTGGTGAACCTGCTAGCCGTAAGCCGAACCCTCGCTTGCAACCGCATGCGGATGGCTTCTGGCTTCATATGCGTCCTAGCTACTTCCATGCGGATATGACCGGCTTGTATCCTGAATTCCGATTGGGTTGGCTTTCCACCTACCTGGTATTTTTCGAGACCATCACCGGTATTTTCTTGATGGTGTGGTACACACCGTCACCAGAAGTTGCCTACACAAACATGCTCGCGATGTTGAGCAATGTGCCGATGGGTCAGCTCATGCGTGATATGCATCGTCTGGGTGCAGAAGCGATGGTGCTGATAGTCTCGTTACATATGGCGAGAACCTTCTTTACCGGATCGTATAAAAAGCCGCGACAATTCACGTGGTTTACAGGTTTGCTCCTGTTAGCGATTACCGGTTTCTTGAGCTTCAGCGGTTACTTGTTACCGTGGGATCAGTTGGCACTCTGGGCGGTTACCATCGGTGCGTCAATGATTGAAGCGACGCCGCCGCAAATCGTCGGTGATAACTTGAACCTGCTGCTCCGTGGTGGTCCGGACATTGGTGCGAACGGTTTGCTCCGTTTCTACCTGTTGCATGTGCTGGCACTGCCTGCCCTGCTGTTTGCCTTCACTGGCGTCCATTATTACAAGGTCATCGTACACGGACACAGCTTGCCACCGAAGAAAGAAAATATCGGTGAAGATACAGCCAAGCGCGTTCCGCTGGACAAGCGTGTGTACTTCATTCCTGACGTGCTCACCAGTGAATTGATGTGGATTGCGGTTACAACACTCATCTTCATCGTTCTGTGTATCTGGTTCTATGATGCGCCGCTGGAACATCATGCTGATCCGCAGATTACCCCGCTGGGTACAACAGCTCCTTGGTACTTCCTCTGGATTCAAGGCGCGTTGAAGCTCGGTGATAAAGTGTTCTTCGGTATCATTTTCCCGACGATCATCCTTGGTGTACTGGCAGTTTGGCCTTACCTCGATGTAACACCTAGCCGCCGCTACGCTGATCGCCGCTTTGCGATCACCTTCTTCTTGGTGCTGATTTCTTTCATCACCTGCTTGAGCTACATGGGTTTGGCGAAGTTCGGTGTTGAAACGTCACCAGATACCGAAATCCTGCACGAACTCATGTACCCGCCGCAGCACAGCCGCGTAGGTGCGTTGCTCCCCATTCCTTATGAGCAACTGGTGCCCGGTATGTATACGACCCGTCAAGTTGAAGGTGATCCGGCTGAATCAGCAACGATTGCAGCGGCCTTCAATCAGGAAATTGCGCTGCCCTATACCGGCACGATCAACTCTCCCGCGCTTACAACTGGTGTAGCAAACGCCAAAAAGACGGTCGGTGATGGCTTGCTGGACGTGCTAAGTGATCAAAAACTGGCCATCAGCAGTGTCAGTTTCCGCGATGTGCCAAGTGATGCACCTGAATTACTGCATGTTCTCAGCATTCTAGGCGAAGATATTGCGAAGAATAGCAATTATCTAGTCAATGGATGGGGTGCAATTGTCATCACCCAAAATCAGGACAATCTGAAACGTGCAGACTTGGTCATTAGCTGGAACGAAGTACAGGTCGAGAACGGTAAGCCTAAGCTAGACGCTAGTGGCAAACCAGTTTTGGCACTGGATCCGAATGGTAACCCGATTGTGCGCTACAAGACTGACCATGTGTTCATTCACAAAGATGCCTTGTACTTCTCGCACTAACTCATAAACGATCGTAAGGGCGCTCGTGAAAAAGCGCCCTCAGCGGTAATTAACCACTGCCACTTTGGTTGTACTCAGGACTAATTGAATATGTTTGAACGAATGTTAGTAGGAAAAATTGAAAACCGTATCACCGTCGGGTTGGTCTCGTTCGTACTGACCATGGTCTTTCTGGGTTGGGCAGCGATTAACGAAGGCGGACGTATGCAAGCCTTCGCGCAGATGCAAGAAGCACGCGCTATTGAACAAGGCGCATCGCTCTTTGCAGCAAACTGCACAAGCTGTCACGGTCTAGATGGGCGTGGTTTAACGGGTAAAGCGCCCGGCCTGAATAACCCGATGCTTTTTGGTCATGACTTTTTTGCCGATGTGACCAAACAAATCAACAACTTGAACGGCGAGAAGAAAACGCTCACCGACGAAAAGAATGCTGGCGCAACTGATGCCCGTAAAACTGAGATTGACGCCCGCATTAAGGAAATTGACACGACCATTGCTGATCTGGATGCCAAGCGCAAATCAGATGTAAAAACTGCTGTCGATAAAGGCTACGATCCAACCGGTTCAAAATACAGCCGCTTGCTCGAAGTAGGCTGGGGTGGCACCACCCAGTCCTTCATTCTGACCACCCTCATTCACGGTCGTCCGGTCAGCGCTAGCTACTGGCCAGCAGCAATGCCTGCATGGTCACAGACCGCAGGTGGCCCGTTGCGTATGGATCAGTTGGAAGACATCGTTGCTTATATCGAAAACTGGGATAAGGGCGAAAACTGGACGCTGGATGATCTCTATGCGGTCAACCAATTCCCGATTTTGCCAGAAGATCCACTGCCCTATCTGACCACGATCAAGCAACTGGAACAATCGGGTGGCGTAGTGCCCAAGCCGGTTGGTACTGATGTTAAGGCGATTGCTTCTGAAATTGCAGCCCTGACTGGTGATGCTGCTCGTGGTGAAGAACTCTATCATGGTAAGGTCCCAGCGACCCTGACCGGTGGTAATCTGCCCTGCTTAGGTTGTCATCAACAAGCGGCCAACGGTGTCGGCCCGATGACGGATGGTACATACACCCGTGCGGCTAATGAGCGCATCAAAGAAGCGCAGTTCGCCGGATTCACTCCGGAAGAATACTTGATTGACAGTATTGTTCTACCGGCTGATTATCTTGTTCCCGGTTTCCAAAACGTGATGGTTCCGAACCTCGGTACAGAAGTCTTGAATGCACAGGATTTGGCGGACATCATCGCCTACCTGAAGACGATGAACCAGTAATCATCGCTGAAAGTCTCTTAGCAATTGAAACCCTCGGTGATGAACCGGGGGTTTTTTGTGCCTTGCACCTGCACTTTGAATGGGTGTAGCATCTAGTGTGCCAGTTGAAAACCCATTCACACTCCACCCATTCAACAGGTAGATTTGGAGTCACCCATGCGGAATACAAACACCATTCGATGCCTCATGCTAGCGGTCATTGGGATGGTTCTGATTAGCGCGGGAATAGTTTTCGCGCAGGATAGCACCACACCCAGCCCAACAGCCACCACGCCCACCGGAACACCACAACCTGTGAATATCACCTGCGACCCTGCCACGTTAATCCAGCAACAAACCGATCTCGCCGCACAGCTAACGGCACTCAACCTAGAAAACAGTACGGATGCTGGTGTGTCATTGGACAAGTTGTTTAAAGTCGGCGCAGCCTATCAAGAATTGGCGCTAAACTGTGGTTACATACCGGCAGATGCGGCAACCCGTACAGTTGGTAAAGATGTAGCGCGCATTATGAATACCCTACCGACAGTTTACGGCGATCCGATCAATGGACAGGTACTGTATAACGGTGATCTGGGTTGTGCAGGTTGTCATCTGGGGGATGCGCCAATCGCACCACCACTAGAAGGAACTTACACCCGTGTTGAGGAAGAACGACTACAAGACCCGTTATTAGCAGGTTACACGGTGGAACAATATCTGATCGAAAGTATCGTCGAGCCAGCACATTACGTAGTGCCCAATTTCAAAAACGTGATGATCAATAACTTTGGTGACCGCCTGACGCTGCAAGATTTGGCGGATCTGGTTGCCTTCCTAGAAAGTCAGGATGGCTAAAGACGAATCGCCTAGCCTGCGGTACAATACTGATATGATGAACAGTCGCAGGCGTTTCTCATCAACACAACGCTTGTTCTAAGTAGGAGACTCATAATGCTGCGTGCGAAACAAGTTCTATTGCTAACGGTTCTATTGCTGTCTTTGACTGCCCTACCGGTATTCGCGCAAGAAGCCGCGACGCCTGCCGCAGCCGATGCAGGTGGCCCGACTGGTATTACCACGCTCGTCATTCTGGCTGGCTTTGGTGCGATGCTAGCCGTCGGTGGCATGATCTATGCCCGCGAGAATGCCAAGAACGGCAAAGAAGTCGACTAAGCATCGTTTCGGTCGACATCGAGCGCGTCTATCCATCGCGCAGATTCACAATATGTATATGAGAGTTTAGCCCGTAAGAGTTGCGATTCTACGGGCTTTTTTGTAATATTTTTCTCAAGAAATCCATAGACGTGACATATTGCCTGTTTATACCAGACGAAATGCAGCAATCTGTAACTTCCTAATGGATAGAGTGATACTATTGAAACACAAGTGAAAGGGAACACGCATGGCTGAAGCCACTTGGGAAAAACCGCAGAGTTTGCCACTGCCAGTCGTTGGCATTGGACGCGGTCGCTGGAAGTTCTTGGTCGGTGGGCTGCTCATCTTGGTAGCAGTAGTCTACTTGATCATCAGCAGCACAAGCGAAGGAGCGCGCTTCTTCATCACCGTCAAAGAGATGATCAATGACTCAGCCTATGTTGGGAAAACGGTGCGTATTTCCGGTGCGGTCATCGGTGATACCATCCAATACGATGAGAAGAATCTGGTCATCACCTTTGCAATCGCCAATATCCCGAATGACTACACCAACTTGGGTGAAGCCCTGCACCAATCGGTGAATGATCCGAATAGTACGCGGGTCACAGTGCGGGTTGTAGGACAGGTGAAACCGGACTTACTCAAACACGAGGCGCAAGCCATTCTCAGCGGCAAGCTGGATGAGAATGGGGTGTTCCAAGCCTCGGAACTGCTGTTGAAATGCCCGACGCGCTTCCAAGAAGCCAATCCGGGCGAAGCATTGGCCAAACCGAACGCATAACTCAGGGTCGCTGAGGATGGGCTATTTGCAGTACTTGATCGAAGCAATGCGACCAACAACATAATCGGGGCAACGTAGAGCGCACGACGCGACAGTCAGGTACTTGAAATGCATCTAAGTCAAATGGTCACATCCTTGGCGATTGTCAAGGAACGCAGTCACAGCATGTGCATCGTGGTCGATGCTCTTAAAGCCGCCTATGCTGCACCGATCACCGTGATTGTGATGCTCTTGCTGATGTGTGGTGCAATTTTACCTATCCATGCACAGGATGCGGCGACAGCCACACCGGATGTTCTCGCAATTGCCCCGCGTGGAACCATCACCGGAAAAGTATCCAACGGAACAGCAGCCTCGACCGTCCCAACCAGCCTGAATATCACCCTGCTCATCAATAACAATGATGTGACCGTTCAACGGCTGGAAACACAATCTTCAGCCGATGGCAGTTTTCAGTTTACTGATGTGCCTATGGTTACGGGTTACGATTACGTCACCGCAGCTTCATACCGTGACCGGATATTCAATAGTATTTTTCAGGTGGGGAACGCTGCAAAAACCAGCCTCGATTTACCCATAACAATTTATGAGCTGACCGAAGACCCTTCGGTGCTATCCATCAGCAGCAGCGAGGCACAACTTAACGCCCTAGCCGGTGCGTTAGAAGTTCGTCAAGTCATTCACTTCAAGAACAGTTCTGATCGGCTGTATACGACCAGTAAGGATTTAGGGAACGGACGCTTTGGTTCGGTGCTGATTTCGCTACCGCCCGGTGCGCAGGTCGTCAGCCTAAACAATGAACCGCGATACATTGTGTCGGTTAAAGATTTCACGGTACTCGATACCAATCCGGTGCTGCCGGGTGACAACCATGTGGTAGTGGTCGCCTACATTATTCCTTTCGATGGCAGCGCTGCAATCATCGAACAACCAATGAACTATCCGTTTGAAGGACAGGCCAAACTACTGCTCGTACAGAATATGCTAAAGATCAAAAGTCAGCAGTTAGCGACGGCTGGCAGCCAACCCATCGCTGAAATCGTCTACCAAAGTTATTCAGGGACGTTAAAGCTCAAGGCTGGCGAGGTCATTCAGTATGAGGTTAGTGGTACGGTCAGCAGCAGCAACACGATATCATCGACTAGCAGCGCTAAACCGGCGGGTAGCAATAGCGCGATCTTACTCGTCCTGACCGCATTAATTGTTATCGGCATCGTCGCGGCCATTGCAGCGCTCGTGTTACAACAGCGACAACAACGTCCGCCCCGCCCTGAGCAACTGATCGAAGCACTGACCCAACAAATCGCGTTGCTCGATCAAAAACACGCGGCGGGTCAATTACCACACGATTTATGGCACCAACAGCGTCGTCCGTTACAGGCACGCTTGGAAGAACTTCAGGGAGATTAGCTCACACGGCACAAGTCGCCGTCAGAAAACGAAAACCTTATATGACAACAGAATCCGCGGTCACTCAAAACTATTTAATCGATGTCCAAAACTTGGTCAAGTCGTATGATCTACTGCCCGTACTGCGACAGTTGACCCTACAGATCAAGCGCGGCGAGTTCGTAGCCTTACTCGGCCCGAATGGCAGTGGAAAATCAACCTTACTGCGTATGCTGTGCGGATTAAGTAAGCCTACAGCGGGACTCATCCGTATTGGCGGGTGGGAACTCCCCAACGAAGCCGCGTCCGTCCGCGCCCAAATCGGGTTAGTGAGCCACAAATCATTGCTCTATGACAACCTGAGTGCCCACGAAAACCTGAGCTTTTTCGCACGACTCTATAATCTGCCCAATGATCAGATCGAAGACCGTATTCGCACCTTACTGACGCAAGTCGGGCTGCACAAACGCACGCACGACCTCGTCCGCACCTTTTCACGCGGTATGCTGCAACGTTTGAGCATCGCCCGTGCACTTATCCACGGTCCGGATATTTTATTGCTTGACGAACCGTATACGGGCTTGGATCAAGATGCTTCGGCGGTATTGGATGGGTTATTGCAAACGGCGCAAGCTGAGGGTCGCACCATCCTTATGACGACGCATGACCTGAACCGCGCAGCCATACTGCCGACGCGTATCGTTATACTTTCGCGCGGCGTCATCGGCTACGATCAGCCGGTAGGAATCAGTGCCATCGACTTAGCGTCACTCTACACCGAGATCACCTCAATGGTGACAAGTAGATGACAAGCTAGTTACATATTATACGTTTCACATGACCAAATTCGTGGCAAGATGATTTTCGTCGCCACATCATGATCGAGGAATAAGGTATTACAAGGTATGAAAACACCTTTTTTGCGAACAGTACTGGCGGTCGTCCGGAAAGACTTACGGGCAGAACTCCGCAGCAAGGAACTGGTGAGTTCGATGGCGCTGTTTGCGCTGTTAAGTATTTTGATCTTCAGTTTCGCACTGGAGTTGGATCGAGAAGCTCGTGAATCGGCCATTAGCGGGGTATTGTGGGTGACGGTGATCTACGCTAGCACCATCGGGCTGAATCGCAGCATGGCGATGGAACGTGAGCAGGCTAATCTGGATGCGATGCTGATCTCGCCAGTCGACCGAACCGCTATCTTTTTCGGCAAGCTGGCAGGCAATCTCATTTTTGCGATCATTGTCGGTCTGCTGCTGCTGCCGATCATGACCATTCTGTATAACAAATCGCTGGTTCAGCCGCTTGTCCTCGCGATTTTGTTATTGGGATCAGTTGGATTTTCGACAGTCGGGACACTGCTGGCAACCATGACGGTTCAAACCCGTGCTCGTGAAAGTTTACTACCGATTGTTATGCTGCCGATCACCTTACCGATGATGTTGGCAGCGGTACGAGCGACCACCGGCATTTTGAATGCATCCCCAACCGACGATGGGGTGACGTGGCCGCAAATCCTGATCGTGGTGGACGTGGTGTATCTGGCGGCCAGCTTCTTATTGTTTGAGTATGTGATTGAAGAATAGCTATCTAAAAAGGATAGTTAATATATAGATTTTTGCAGATTTAGGCATGTTCTGTTAGTATTTTCGGAATTTGAAGGAAGGAGTTAGAGGTTATGAGTGCAGTACAGAATCTGCCCATGAGGGCAACAGAGACAGTTCCAGTAAACGTCACCCGAACCCGAATTTTGATCGGCTTGACGATTGTCACAGTTGTTTTGGTAGCAATCGGCGTTGCAATGGCATTGGCTTATGCCCCAACCGAAGCTGCTCAGGGTGAAGTTCAGCGTATTTTCTACATTCACCTTTCCGCTTTCGCCGGTTCATTCATTGCTTTCAGCACAACCGTTGTAGGTGCAGCGCTGTACCTGAAAACGCGCAAAGTCAAATGGGACACGCTAGCACTGGCAGGTGTTGAAGTCGGTATGGCGCTGGCAGCCATTAACTTGATCACCGGCATGATCTGGGCACGTCCGATTTGGAATACGTGGTGGACATGGGATCCCCGCCTAACTTCCGAAGCCATCATGATTTTGACTTACGCGGCTTATCTAATGCTGCGTAATGGTGTCGAAAATCCGGATCAACGGCGGCGCTTTGCCTCAGTCTACGGCATCCTTGCCATGACAACCGTTATCGCGGTGCTGGTGATCACCCGTATTCGCCCAGACACCATTCATCCGGTGGTCATCGGTCCTAGCCCACAAAATACCGAGGGTGGTTTTGAAATGACACGCCGCATTGGCACGACCATCGGCATCAACTCGACCATCTGGAGCATCTTCGTACCGATAACATTGATCTGGTGGCGTATCCGGCTCGAAAATCTGGCTGAACGTGTACGTGCAACCAAGATGCAAATCATGTCAGGACAGGAGCGTTAATATCATGAATGGAACTACACCCGATACCTTTTCGTACCTGTTGCTCGGGCTGGCCGTTGTCGCCACCATCGCGGTAGGCTTTATTGGCAGCATGGTTCTCCGTTACCGCAGCCTCCAAAAGGACTTGCAGGTGATGGAACAATTACGCGACGACAAATAAGTTACACCGGATAACAAACTCTAGGAGGGATGAGCGAGATGCTCATCTCTTTTATTTTGGGGTAGAAGCCCGTTTCATCACGATCATGCGCATCCCAAACAACCGAAACAAGATGTTGCCGATCAGAACTTTGTACTTTATAGGCGACGGCGCTTGTTGCAGTCGAATTTGCTCAAAACCGAAGCGCTGATAGTAGGTTTCCAGTTCGGAGCGACAGTCGAGATAAACATCACCGGATTGAGAGGCAACCAACGCCTGAATAATCTGCCCGCCGATACCTGTCCCACGATAAGCGGGTTTGACGATCAGACTACCCAACTCGCGGCATTTGGGATGAGGCCGAATCTGACCAATGCCGATTACTTCACCCTGGCGCTCGGCCATCAAGAAATGTGACCAATCCAACGCTGATGGATCGAGGCGTTCTGCTCGAACCATTTGTTTGATTAGGGCTTGATCTGCGGCTATAGCAGGGCGAATCTGAACATCGGACATTGCGTTTACCTCTCCCCGATATATACTTTTCCCTATGATATACAAATTCACCACAAAAACGAATTCTAACAGCAGACTCTTATGTGGCGGGCTGATGTGGGTGGTTGCCATGTTGATGCTGGTGGGCTGCCAACCGAACGCGGTCAGCGAGCAGAATCTACCACCAACTGCCATCCCCTTCCCGACGGTGACACCGGGGCGGCTGATCAAAGGGGCGCTACCGGATGTGGTCGGCATACCGCTGGACGGCGTAGGGCTTTCCAACCCTGCGACAGCGGTTGCACTGGCGAACCTACCCACCGCAACCCCCGATTACAAGACCTGCCCCGGATCAGGCAACACTACACCACCCGAACGCCCCACGAATGGACGCGGAATTATCACAAGCCTGATTAGCTACCTGACCAACGGAGGCGCACCCACGACGGTCGGAAATGTTCTGACCGGATGGGAACTATTGGGTAAGGGTGGATTGGTGCGAGCCGATGTGGATTTCACGGGCGAAGGTACACCGGATATTCTGATGGCTTACAGCGCACCGGATGACGGCGGCACGCTAGCTATCCTGAGCTGTGTGGCGGGACAATATACCGCGTTATACCAAACGATTACCGGAGGCGATGCGCCGCAAATTATCACCATCGGTGACATGAACGCGGACAACAAACCGGATGTGCTGTTCGACAGTTACGGATGCAGTGGTGACGCACAAACAAGTTGTACCTATCGTACTCAATTGATCACGTGGCAAGCGGAAGATGGGCAGTTCGTCAGCCTTTTAAACGGACCGATCATTAGTAGTTCACAACCGACCATTAATGATGTGGATAATGACCGGATACAGGAATTGGTGGTGAAGCTGACCGATACGGGTGATGCGACAACCGGCCCACTACGTACGGGAGTCAATATTTACGATTGGAGCGGTGTGAATTATGTCCTGTCGATCGTGCAGCTTGATCCACCTCAGTTCTTGATTCAAGTGGTGCAGGAAGCCGACCGCAACTTCGCGCGGCAGGCGATGGATAAGGCCATCCCACTGTATGAGCAAGCGCTTTCGAGCAGTTCGCTGCGCTACTGGCTCAATGACGAGCCGACATATATCAAGAGTTATGTGCTATATCGGCTGCTGCTGGCACAAGCCTACAGTGATGATAAGCGACTGCTGGCAACCTTCCAATCGGCGTTAGGGGCTTATCCTGACCCGAACAACGCGCCGGTTTATGTGGCGATGATTAACAGTTTCTGGAATGGTTATCAGGTTACGAACAATCTACATAGCGCCTGTCTGGAAGTGCAAGCTATAATCAGCGCACGTCCTGAAGCCGTCGGATTGCTAAACCGTTACGGTAACCGCAGTCCGGCGATTAACGCACAGGATTTGTGTCCATTTTAGCGATGAGGCTACCCCTGATTGCTTAACTTAGAGAACAGTTGAGGATGTTCATGTCTGATTTGTTGAAATATTACCAAACACGCCAGCAAGAAATGGTTGATTTCCTAACAACGCTGGTGAACTTCGAGACTCCTACTTTGGATAAGGTGCATGTGGACAAGCTGGGAGCGTTTTTGGAAGATCAGTTTAAGTCATTGGGAGCGTCATCGGTTACGCGCTTCCCACAGGAAAAAGTAGGCGATATTCTGCTGGCGAAGTGGAATGAAAAAGCCGCCGGTAAACCGATCTTGTTCTTGATCCACATCGATACGGTTTGGCCGCTGGGAACGTTGGCCGAGCGTCCGGTGCGGATTGATGAAAACGGCGTGCTGTTTGGGCCGGGCGCAGTGGATATGAAGGGTGGCATCACCCTAACCGTGTTTTCGATCAAGGGTCTGGTGGAACGCGGCGAACTGCCCGACCGCCCCATCTGGGTTTTGATGACCAGTGATGAAGAAGTCGGCAGTATCTATTCCGAAAAGATCATCCATGAAGTGGCAGCACAGGTCGGGCTGGTGCTGGTGATGGAACCGGCGACCAAGGAAGAAGCGCTCAAGACATGGCGCAAGGGCGTGGGCAACTATACGGTGACGGTAGAAGGTCGGCCTTCACATGCTGGAAACGCGCCGGAACAGGGCATCAATGCGGTGATCGAGCTGGCTCAGCAGGCGCTCAAGATTAACCAACTGAACGACCTGAAGAACGGCACGTCAGTATCGGTGACCGTGTTCCACGGTGGATCAGCGACTAACGTAATTCCGGCGAAGGCCACGGCAGAAGTCGATGTGCGGACGCTGACCGAGAAGGACTGGAACAACATCCAAGCGAAGTTGATGGATGTGACACCGTTTATCCCCGGTGCGAAGGTGAGCGTGACCCCCGGCCATGCACGTGGGCCGATGGAACACAATGAGCAGATGGTACGCTCGTTCGCGCAATGCAAGGCGATTGGTGAGCGCTACGGGCTGACGATCCGCGAGGACGGCAGTGGTGGTGGTTCGGACGGGAACTTCACGGCGATGATGGGCATCCCCACGCTGGACGGATTGGGGCCACAGGGTGACGGCTTACACGCGCTGCATGAGCAGGTGGTGGTCGCAAGCCTACCGCGCCGCGCAACGCTGCTGGCGGGTATGCTCAAAGAATGGCAGATGGATAAATAGTCAGTAGTCGTTAGTTGGTAGTCGATAGAAAAGACCCATACGATTTACGACAGAGACAAACAGAGAAGAACTAAGAGGGATGGTTTTCATCCCTCTTTTTATTACAGAAACAGGCCAATTATTACGTTTATTGCAAAATTGGCAACCCGCAGGATTTCCTTCGGTCACAATTTCGGCAAAATAGGATGTCTGCTTCGGAAAATTCGTCAGATTCTTCAGATTCAGAACGACGGTTGGCTGTTAGTTTCAGATTGATAGAGCCATGCGTCGGTTATGTCGGCGATGTCGTCGTCGGCGGAACCGCCAATTGGTGTTTTTATGTCGGTCAAACCGCGAAAGCTGCAAAACCGCAAAAACAAGGCGTTTCTATTTCGCAACATTCTTCACATTCTTCAATTTCACAGTGAAGTTTGGCTTTTGGCGGCATTGGTAGCCGATCAAGTGTTGTTGAGGCGGCTGACGCAGTTGCGAGAACTCGATTTTTGTCATGATGGCAGCATAATGGATCTTCGACATTCGGTCAGGTAGGACTGCATTAAGTGGTGGGCAGTTAAGTTGACCTACATACCCCACCCCCAAGCCCTCCCCAAAGCGTCAGCTGAGGGGGCTTTAAGGATCTTTATGCGGGTGTCATCTCAGTGATTACCACCGAAAATAGATTTCCACCGTTTAGTGTTGTACTACCTTCGGTCATTACACATCTCATTTTAGAACATTTGTTATATACCGTCAAGCAATTTGGGTTCGAATATTCCAACCATCAGATGGGGATTGTGGTGGGCGAGATAATGGCAATGACCTCTTACGGGTGATGTTTAGTCGGCGGATGAGGTACGCCTCATCCCTACTATTATTCACCGAACCGATAAACACATTCTGTAACAAGTGTTTACCAGACTGAACTGACACAGACCATCATCCCGCCCACACGCAGAAAATCTAACTCAGGCAATTTTAGGTGATCGCCCTATCAGGACGGCAGCACCCACGCTGGTTCACCGATGCTAGCGACACAGCTTCCATCTGGTTTTTGGGTGGGATCATCGAGGAAGGCCTGCATAATGCCCTGTGTACACTCGTTGAGATCAACCACACCATGTCCGCCACCGGGGAACAAGAAGAAGGTGCTGTTGGGCAAATAGCTAGCGGCGCTTTTCGCCCATTTAGCAGGTGTAATCGGATCAAATTCGCCAGCGGTCACAAGGGTGGGAATATCGCTGACGACAGGCTTGTTTTCTTTGGGGTCAGCCGCTTTTACGCCCCAAGTCTGGCAATCACTAAAGGTGCTCTTGATGCTATCGACACTGTTGTCGTGGAGCGCAGGCGGATCGGCAGGCACGTTGGCGATGGCTTTGGCTTCATCGTTAAAGGCAACTTCTTCCTGACAATCCACCGAGTTGTTCATGCCTTCGCTATCGGACACATCTTCATCGGCTGATTGGCGCAGCGCACCTTGAGATGCATTCCCCGCTTCAATATCATCCAACGCGACGTAATTGCCGTTCGCTACTTCACTAATCGCCATCGGCAAGCCGGGGATACTGCTGCTGACATAGAGAATCTGAAATACACGCTCAATCAGGTCATTGCCGCTCAGGGTTTTGTCGGTGCTTTGGCCAGATGTCGAATCGGTGCCGGTATAGCTGGCGGGATTGGCATTCAATTGATCAACGGTAGCGTAAAAGGTTTTTTCCAAGTCGGGATAGGCGGCGTTGCAATCGGCATTATCGGAACAAGCCTTGAAGACGCGATGGAAAACATCGGCGGTGTTAGCACCGTATTCTTCCCAAGAATTAACTTCCGGCGGATAGACCGAGTCGATCACCACACTACGAACACCTTCGGGATGGTCGCGCATCACGGTGAGCGCCAAACGAGTGCCATAGGAAATACCGAAGAGATTCCATTCTTTGTAACCGAGGGCGACGCGCAAATCAGCCACATCAGCGGCATTTTCGGCGCTGTTATAGGCTTGCAGATTGACACCCTCTTTGACGAGGCGATCATGACAGGCTTGAACAGCATTTTCTTCGCCCTGCTCGGCTTCGGGACAGTTGAGGGTGGGCAGCGAATAACCCGTACCGCGCTGGTCGAGCAAGATCAGATCACGATCTTGAACATAGGGTGTGCCTACCCAACCATCCAACTCGGCAACGGCATTGCCACCGGGGCCGCCCGAAAGATAAATGACCGGATCAGGCTTCACATCACCCGACGAGGCATGTAAAACCACATAGGCTAACTGAATGGTGGGACTGGCGGCATTCGAGCGATCTTCAGGCACGACCAGATAGCCACACTCGGCATCTTTGCCTTCAACAACGCCATCGGGCATTGCCATCCAACAGTCGGCTGCTTCAAGACGTGGGACGGCATCCTGCGCCAAGACTGGGGCGACCATCAGACCAATCAACAACGCAAACAGGCAGTATTTAAGACGCATTACGACATCCTTTTAATAAAGTTGGATTTGGGACATACATTTACGATCATAAACGAGAAACGCGCGTATAAGTGTTGGGAAGCTGCGAAGTCGATATCGTTTTACAATAAATGAAAGTCAACAAGAGTGAAAGCTACCTTATATGATTGAGGTTGTGGCGGCGCAAACCGGAGAAGCGTTGGAATGGGTTATCAGATTAACGCAAGAATACGTAACGTGGATGGTTGATGAAATCCAACAGCATTACCCTGAACTCGATCTCAATGAATTCACATCGGAACACGAATATGACAATGTACGCAAGAAATTTCCGGGCGAGCATGTGCCACCGGATGGATGTTTGCTGCTGGCGATGCAGGATGGAATGGCGTGCGGATGCATCGGATTGGGGCGACTGACAGCGACGATAGGCGAGATGCGCACGCTGTACGTACGACCGTCATATCGGGGCGGTGGAGTTGGAAAACTGCTTGCAGATGAATGTCTTAACCACGCACGGGCGCTCGGTTACAGCGCAGTGCGGTTAGATACTTTAGGGTTTATGGAAGGGGCACAACACCTCTACCGTTCGATGGGATTTTATGACATTGAGCCGTACCTCGATATGTCGGATTCACTCAAGCAGTACATTCGCTTTTTTGAGCTGAAGTTATAGGGAAATTAGGGGAGAATGTTGAGTTCTCCCTAGTAGATACAATTGCTAATAGAGTCAGAATTATGGGGACGTGTAGCGCAGCGGGGAGTGCAGAGTCGGGGTCAGAAGCAGAGTCTCCGGCGGAGCGCTGAGCAAGGGCGTTAGGAATTGGTTGATGAGCGGGGCGACCTGTGCGCGCTGCTGGCGGCCAATTGATTCACTGGCATGGGCGGTGATGACCACGAATTCATCTTCATTCTGCAAAGCCGGATGACGCGGAAAGGTATTCTCGCCCATCTCGGCGACGAAACAGCCACGCAGTTGAATACCCGCCGCTTGATAAGCCGGTTGGATGTGAGTCTGAAAGTGGTCGATGAGAGTCTGGCGCTGACCGGACGCAGCCTGATAGATGTCGATGGCGATCATATCGGCAGCCAGCGAGACGGTCGAGTTGGTCAATGCGGCGGCGACCGTGGCAAAGGTCTGTCCATTGGTGAGGTCAGGATAATCGGGCAGCGGACGAATGAGATGGACATCGTCCGAACTGATAATCATGCTGTTGGTCAGGGTACGGTGTTTCTTCCAAACTGGCCCATCGTAAAAAGCAATGAGACTTTCGGTACGGGATGGCATATCGGCGTAACCACGCAACCAGACATAATGATCCGGCTCACCAATAAGGCGAAACATGCCGAGGACGTGCATCTTCTCGGCTCCAAGCGTGTGGATAAAGTTGGCTGTGAAGTATTCGATAAAGTGGTCACGCTTGGTGGGTTGAAGCCAGTAGTTACGGATTTCGAGTACGTTGATGGTCATAAAGTGTCCTTAGATGCGGGTGTTTTCCATGATCCAATTGGTTTCCCACGTTTGACCGCCATCCGTAGAGAGCGCTTGCTCCCATTGGCAGGATGTGGGGGTGATCTTCGACCAGATGAAGCGGCTATAAACATGCTGGCCATTGTGGGTTTCGTGGGCGTAAAAATAACCGATGCCGTTGAGTTGGTTGAAACCACCGATCATCGGAATGTCGAGGAGGCCGCTGCCTGTGGCTGCCCAATAGAGACTCCATTCGTGGGATTTTTGGTCGTAGAGGCGGAGCGTCATACCCTGTGCCGCGCCGGTCGCACGCTGCATCTGGCTTTCGTCGAAGTTGGCTTTGCCATCCAAGATATGTTTGGCAGTACAGGTGCCGTCAAATTCCTCCCAATCGGTGCAGCCTACCAAGCGTTCGCGCAGACGGCGATGATGTACCTGCCATTTGCCCATGAAGAAGTCGAAATCATGCGAACCGTCGCGTTGTGTTTTATCGGTCATGTGCGTGTCCTTGTTATGGTCATTTCGTGGTCGTTAATTCCAGTGTCGAGGCAAATGCGGATATAATCAGTCCTCATTAAAATGAGTTTTCAAGATGGGTGCTGATGTACAGTCCAACGACGCGCTTATTGACCGTCCTCGAAATCTTACAATCCAAGCCGACGGTGAGTGGGCCGGAACTCGCCAAGAAGCTGGAAGTGGATGTGCGGAGTGTGCGGCGATACATCACCATGCTCAGGGATATGGGGATTCCGGTGGAGAGCGAGGCGGGGCGCTACGGGAATTATTACCTGCGGCCGGGTTTCCGGCTGCCGCCGTTGATGTTCAGCAACGACGAAATCATGGCGGTGAGTCTGGGATTGATGCTGGCGCGGAAGGCAGCGGCGACCCAAAGCACAGGCGTCGAAAGTGCTGCGGCTAAGATCGAACGGGTGCTGCCGATTGAACTGCGGCAACAGGTTTGGGCGCTGCAAGATACACTGGTGTTCAATCTGGATACGCGCGAATCCGCACCCTCGACGGCGATTGTTACGGCGGTGACACGGGCGGCACACGAACGGCGCTGTTTGGCTATCGGCTATCAGTCGTATAACAACGCGGTGACGGAGCGCGTGATTGATGCATATGGGATCGCGGTGCATACGGGCATCTGGTACGTGGCGGGGTACTGCCATCTGCGGCGGGATTTGCGGACGTTTCGTTTAGACCGGATTCGAAGTGCAGAGCCGACAGATGAGTCATTTGAGCGCCCGAAGGATTTCGATGTGCTGCAACATGTGCTGGATGCGATTGCCCAACAGCCGGGGAGTTGGACGATTGAGGTGCGGATGCAAACCTCACTGGTTGAGGCGCGGCGCATCTTTCCGGCGGATATGGCACTGCTGGAAGAAGTGGATGATGCGGTGGTAATGCGCTGTTATACCAACCAACTGGATTGGATTGCGCGCTGGCTGCTGCGTATCCCCTGCCCGTTTGTGATCGTACAACCGATTGAACTGCGGCAGATGGTCAAGGATGTGGCGGCGCAAGTGGTGAGGATGGTGGACAATATACTTTAAGCGCAAAGTAAGGACAATGGAGAGGGAGCATTTGAAACACTCCCTCTGAGAACGATTAGGGTAACGGTAACGCTGTCGAGAGTGAAGCGGCGAGGACTTCATCCGGTGTGACTTCGTGACCGAGTTTGTGCGATAGGTAGATGCCTTCCGAGATGAGCATGGTGTTGAGGGCAATCTCTGCCGAGGGAACCAGATCAACACGGCCTTGAAGCGCGGCTACCCAATGATGCTGCGAACTGTCGTAGGCATCGCCCGTTTCGCCCACATTGTGGATGCGCCAGTTGAAGCCGCCCATGTCGGCGGTGCTATCCAGATCAAGATCGCCGACGCTGCGGAAATAGCCAAAGGGATCGAGGCGCACGCCGCCCTCAGAACCGACCACGACCGAACCTTCTAGCTTATCGAGGTTGATGGCCCACGCTTCGATAATATCCAAGCTGATACCACCGGCCAGACGAATGAATCCCAAGCCAAGTTCCTCAACATCGTAGTTGCTGAGTTTGCGGCGTTTTTCGTCCATCGGGATTTCTTGATGGGTGGTGCCGGTGATGGTCAAGGGGGATGGATTGCCGAGCAAGTACAAGACCTGCGCGATGTGATAGACGCCCATGTCGTAGAGCGCGCCACCGCTGGCATGAGTCTTTTGGACGAAGAGCGGCGTACCATAACCATCGACATAGGGGCGACCACGACGACGATGCCCGACTGAACGGGCGTGATAGAGCTTGCCCAACTGTCCGGCGTCGATCAAGGATTTGGCGGCTTTGGTTTCATCGTTGTAGAGCGAGAAGAATTGGATGGCGAGCTTGCGATTTACTTCGCGGGCGGTCGCCAGCATTTTAGCGGCATCAACATACGCGCCAGCCATCGGCTTCTCGCAGTAGACATGCTTACCAGCTTGCAACGCAGCGACCGTCATGGGCATGTGCATGTTGTTGTGCAGGCAGACATCTACTGCTTCGATGTCATCGCGTTTGAGCAGGTCGCGGAAGTTGGTGTAAACATCAGGAATGTTGTACAAGGCGGCCACGCGACGGGCTTCGGTCTCGTTAATATCCGAAATCGCGACGACGTTGGCGTTGGGAATCTTGCTGTAGTTTTCGAGGTGGTGCTTACCAATCTGCCCTACCCCGATTACCCCAATCCGAACGGGTGCTTGAGTCATTTTTTGAACTCCAAGAATATTTAAAATCGGACATTAGCGATTATAAGGCGGCGACGGTCTTTTCGATGAGCGCCATCGTCTTGCGGATCGCGCCGTATTCATCACCATCACGCGGGACACTTTCGATACCCCAACAGCCTTTGTAACCGGATTGGACGAGCATCTTCACTACGCGGGGAATATCTTCTGCCGGATCAAGGCCATTTTCATCAAAGGTGAACATCTTGATGTGTACGTCTTTGGCGCGGGGAACGCAAAGCTGCCAGCCTTCTTCTTGCATCCCGTCGGCGAAGTTGTGCGAGTCAAAGAGCAACGTCAGGCCGGGAACTGCGTCGAGAACGCGGATGACGTTCTTCGGTACACCGGATGCACCCCAGTGATTTTCGATACTCACGCGGACGCCCAATTGGCGACCATGCTCGACAATGTCTTTGAGGCCATCGACCACAATCGCAAACATGTCATCAGGCAATTCGGGCGTGCCGCCGGTATCGGTGCGCATGGACTCGGCACCCAAACGTTTGGCGACATCCAACCAGCGATAGGCGCAGGCACGGTTAGCAGCGCGGGCTTCGGGAGTGGGTTCCCAAACGTGCGAACCATCCGCCGCGAGGCAACCAAAAGGCATACGCGCCGCATCCGCCGCCGCTTTCACACGGGCGACATATTCCAAACCTTCTACAGAAAACGTCGATTGAGTCGGGTTATCGCTCAGGCGAATCTGGGCATCTTCTAGGATAAGCGGGGTAAGGTGGCTATTCCACGGATCAAGTTGCGAACAACCGAGTTCTTTGCAGTCGTTGATGTAATCAAACATGTCCTGCCGACCGGATTGCAGTTCGCGATGAAAACTATAAGACGCGATGCTAAATTTCATATCAAACCTTTCTGATCTTGTATTCCAAAAAATGGGAGCGCTCCCATACTGTGCTAAAAAAAATTCACGAACAGTCTAATTGTAACGCTAGAGGCGGCGGTGGGGGTAACTATCATAACAGTCCAATTGTCAGGTTATGACAGACAGACGCACAAAGATTTGCATCGATACCTGCACCGCGTTAAGGTTTTCGGACAATTTATTGGAATGGATGACTTCAATGGCTTCTAAAGTTAATCGAAAATTATCATTGGTTACACGCAACCGTGCCGACCTCGATATTCCGCTCACCAGTTTGATGTGGCCGGATGGGAAAGCACCCAAAATGAATACCAGCGCGGCATGGGAAGGCGATCTGGGTTTGAGCGATCTGGTCAAAGTGCTGGCGCTGAATGGACGGTATACAGGGTATGTGCGACAAATATTGACGACCTTGACAACTGAACCGACCATTATCCGCTGGCGACAAGCGGTGCTGGCAGATTTTCTTGCTAATCCGGCACTGGTGGACACGGCAATAGGTTTGCTAACACGCCTCGCCAATTTGCAAACAGGCAGCCCGATGTTGGGCAAACGGCAGCGTAATTTATTACTGGAAACCGCCGACCATCTGGCCGAGTTGGACTCGTTCGTGCAGGTGGTGGGAGATTTGCACCGTGCGTTGACCAGCGCCAGCCTCCAATCGAGCGCCTTGCAACAGGTACAGCAGAATCTAGCGATGGTGGTGGCTGATCCTAACTTCCAAGCCCTGCAAGCCGATCTACCGGAACTGCGCGCACCCCTAGAACGCATCACCAGTTTGACGGTTGGGATTAATCTGGATGTGGAGCTGAAACCGGAGTCAGCGGTGCTGTTGAGCATCAACGATTACAAAGTGGGTGCAAATGCCTCGTGGGTGCTGCGGGTGATGGGTTTGCAAGACGACGCGGACGAAGCCGGAATCGCCCAACTACATCGCGTACCAGAAGACTTGAATGTACGTCCACTCTCACCCCTGTTCCAAGACCTAGACCGTCTGTTAACGCAAATCGCCCAACCGATTGCACGGGCACTCAACCGTTATGCGCGAACAGGCAGCGGTGCGCTGGCCTCACTCGAGTACGAGATGGCATTCTTCGCGGCGGCGGCACAGATGATTCAAAAGGCTACGGCGAAAGGTATCACGTTCTGCGTTCCTGATGTAGCAGAGGCCAGCGAGCGAATCACGCAAATCGACAGTCTGGCGAACATGGCGCTGGTGCTGTCACAATCGGAAAAAGTCGTGCCGAGCGATGTGCGCTTTGACGCTGAGGGAAGGATCGCCATTTTGACCGGCCCGAACAGCGGCGGCAAAACCACATACTTACGCAGCGTAGGATTGGCACAGATCATGTTTCAAGCGGGGTTGCTATTACCAGCCAAACTAGCACGATTGAGTCCGATTGATGCGTTATACACCCACTTCCCCGCATTGGAAACACGGCAAGATGGGCGATTAGCTGAAGAAGCGGCGCGATTGCGTGAGGTTTTCCAGCAAGCCAGCGGAAAGAGTCTGGTACTGCTGAATGAAACCTTTTCCAGTACTTCATCCGGTGAGGCGATTTATCTGGCGCAGGATGTGTTGTGCGGATTACGAGCCATCGGGGCGCGGTCGATCTTCGCTACCCATTTGATCGAACTGGCCGAGAAAATGGAATACATCGAGCAGACTATTGGCGGGGATAGCAGGCTGTATAGTTTAGTAGCAGGTGTGAGCGTTGGTCATTCCGGTGAGGGCAACCCGACTTATCAGATCACACGCGGGCTGCCACTCGGACAAAGTTATGCGCGAGAAATCGCACGGCGGCACGGCATCAGCTTGGAGCAAATCCTCGCGAACCGAAAAATAGATTAGAAGCGGAAGGCTTTGATCTTCTCGACGATCAAGGCGAGGTCGGCTTCAGTCAAGCTGTTGTAGAACGGCAGACGCAGCAATCGGTCGCTGATGTCTTCGGTCACAGGACAATCACCCTCTTTGCCACCAAACTGCTTGCCCATATCAGAAATGTGCAGCGGCAGATAATGAAAGACGCTGTAGATGCCGAAGGATTTGAGATACTCAATCAAGGCTTGGCGCTCATCGAGTGAGGGCAGCAACAAGTAAAACATGTGGTAGGACTGTTCACAATGCGGCGGTACATAGGGCGTCTGGACACCGCGTTCGGATGCCCAATCGGCTAAGTGGGTGTTGTAGTAATCCCACACGGCCTTGCGTTGCGATTGGATCGTATCCCGCGCTTCAAGCTGGGCGCATAAGAACCCTGCCAGAATATCCGAAGGCAAGTAACTGGAACCGACATCTACCCATGTGTATTTATCGACCTGACCACGGAAGAAACGGCTGCGGTTGGTGCCCTTCTCGCGGATGATTTCGGCACGCTCGATATATTTGGGATTGTTGATGAGGATGGCACCACCCTCGCCACAGGTGAAGTTCTTGGTTTCGTGGAAGCTCTGGGTGGCGAGACTGCCGAATGTGCCCAGATACTTGCCTTTATAGCAGGCAAATAAGCCGTGCGCGTTGTCCTCAACCACTTCGAGGTTGTGCCGTTTGGCAATGTCCATGATGGCATCCATCTCGCAACCGACACCGGCATAATGCACCGGCACAATAGCTTTGGTGCGGTCAGTGATCAACGCCTCAATCTTGGTTTCGTCCAAATTGAGGGTATCAGGCCGAATATCGGCAAAGACCGGATGCACACCGCGCAAGACAAAGGCATTCACAGTGGTCACGAAGGTGAAGGACGGGAATATCACTTCATCACCGGGCTTTACGTCCAAAAGCAGCGCGGACATCTCCAAAGCATGGGTGCAGTTGGTGGTCAGCAGCGCTTTGGGAACGTGGAGTGCGGTTTCCAAAATGGTGTGGCACCGTTTGGTGAAGCTGCCGTCACCGGAGACATGACCGTTGACAACCGATTGGGCGATATAATTCATTTCGTTGCCCATCAGGGTAGCACGGTTGAACGGAATTTTGTAAGCATTCATATTTACAGAGTCCCTGCCTGTTGATTATCTGACTCGGTGGGATTGCCCAGTTGCTCGCGGACGACATAGGTTGGGCGATCTTGAAGCCGTAAGTGCATCCGTCCTAGATACTCGCCCATGATTCCCAGCCCCAATAATTGTGCGCCGGAAAACAAACCGATGATCGAGGCGAGGAACGGAAAACCGGGCACCGGCGTCCCCTGCAACATATAGCGTCCCAAAACATAGAGTAGCACGACTACGCTAAAGAAGGCCAGACCAATACCGATCCAACTGGCAACTTGCAGCGGCAAAATACTGAAGCCGGTCATCATGTTAAGGGCATGAGTCACCAGTTTGCGGAAGGTGTAATTTGAGATACCGAGCGTTCGCTCATCTTCGCGCACCGTGACAGATGAGAAGCGTGTCGTGCCCCACGTCAGCAAGACATCAATGGACACAAACGGGGCGTGATAAGTGGCAAATGATTGGCGCACGATGGTACGGAAGGCACGGAAAGCGCTCACCTGTCGGGCGGTCTGTGCACCCATAGCACTCTGGAGGGCGATCTTGGTAACCTGTGACGCGAGATCCCGCAGGAAACCATGTCCTTCTTGATGCGGCGTACCGTAGACCACATCGTAGCCCTCATTGAGTTTTTCGAGCAGTTTGTGGATTTCTTCGGGCGGATGTTGAAGGTCGTCATCCATCGTGATGATAATATCGCCCTTAGCCTGACGGATGCCACACAGCAACGCATTGTGCTGACCGTAGTTGCGCATCATATTGATGCCGCGTGCAAAAGGATACTGCGGAATCAACGAGGTGATCACTGACCAACTTTTATCGCGGCTGCCATCGTTGACCAGAATGACTTCATAAGCATCCGCCAGCGTGGGCAGGACGAGCGCCAATTGTTGCAGCAGCGGCGGCAACGATTGTTCGCTGTTATATACCGGAATGATGATCGTCAGCAAAATTTAAACTCCTCGGTTATGGGGCAAGCCCCAACAGGGTATACGCCCGTATAAGGTAGGGAGGCAGGTGTATCTAGTTGACCTTCAGGCCGGTACAGTGTCCGCGCATACTCAAAATCCACATATGGCCTGATGTCCTGTACGACCTGCAAACTATGTTCATTATCCTATTGAAGCACGATAAGTTGGTCATAAGGTTTGCTGAAAACAGCAACACCGGTGTGCTGCGATTGATCGTAAAAGGTCTGGTGGTATGATAATTCATTCGCTAGAACTTGATAAGGCATACTTTGATAGGCAGTCTATTTGACGCGAATCGGGCATTGGTCTACACTACGCGGCTATGCAATATTACTTTCTTAAGTATAGGAATAGCTGATGACTGTTTCGCTGGACAACTCCAAAGCCGTTTATCAAGGTATTAAAGACGCAGGCGTTCACTTCATCACGGCGCTACCGGAAACATGGCTGGTTTATTTGCTCCAACTGGCCGAAGAAGATCCTGAAATGCGATTAGTCGAGGTGGCGAAAGAAGAAGAAGCCATCGGCATCGCAGCCGGGGCGCACTTCGCCGGTACACCACACATCCTCCTCATGCAAAATCACGGATTTCTAGCCGCCATGAATGGCATCGTGTCGCTGGCGATGCTCTACCGTATCCCGCTGTGCATGTTGATCGCCCATCGCGGTCATATGGGTGAACCGTATCCGTGGCATACACAGGGCGGCATCGTGACCGAACCGGTACTGCGAGCGCTCAACATTCCATTTGATTACGCCCGCGATCCTAAAACAGTCGGCAAGCAAATCAAACAAGCTTACAGCTTTTCTCAGAGCGCCCTGTCTCCGGTGGCGCTGCTCCTCAGCCGTGATTTGATGGAGGACTAACCGATGAAACGCTCCAAATGTATCGAAGCGATATATCCCGAATTACAGGACAAGCTGGTGGTGACCATCATGGGTGCGTGCGCCCAAGAATTGTATGATCTCGGTCACTGCGAGAATTTTTTCTACTTGCAACACGCGATGGGCTTGGCATCGTCAATCGGGCTGGGTTTGGCGCTCAGTGAGCCACAGGAAAAAGTGGTGGTGATGGATGGTGACGGATCGGTGTTAATGAACCTCGGCACCTTAACCACGCTGGCACGCTATAAACCCGCCAACATGACGCATATCATTTTCGACAACGGCAGTTTGCTTTCGACAGGTGGATTCGCCTCACACACCACATCCGGCATCACTGATCTGGCGGCGATTGCCAAAGGCGCGGGGGTTGAACATGTGGCGGCGGTCAGTACCCCGATGGATTTCATCGGCGCGGTGGCGGATGCCTTTGAGCGCGAGGCCTTTAGCGTGATTGTCGCCAAGGTCGAGGCGGTCGGGCCGGATCATTTCGGCATGGATCTCAAGTTGCCGGAAAATGCTTTCCGTTTTGAGCGTTACATCAAAGAGCGCAGACAGATGCGCGACAAACTGCAATCATAACTCACCACAGAGGCACAGAGGTCACAGAGAAACTCAAGAATCTCTGTGTCTCTGTGGTAAAAAATCTTTGTATTTCATCTTTCAATTTAGGAGTTTGTGATGGCTGCAAAAGTGACCGTGTTATCGCTGTTGGTGGAAGAACTGAATAATGGGCGGGTGAAAGTGGTTGATCTGACGCAGCCCTTGGACAAGGATACGCCCGTCATTGACCTGCCGCCGATGTTCGCGCCCTCCCCCGGCTTTTCGATGCAAACCATCTCCAAATATGACGATAAAGGGCCGGCGTGGTATTGGAACACCATCCACCTCGGTGAACATACCGGCACGCACTTCGACGCGCCTATTCACTGGATCACGGGCAAGGATTACGCCAATAACGCGCTGGATACCATCCCCGCGCGCAAGTTGGTCGGCCCCGCTTGTGTCATCGACGTGAGCAAAGAAGTCGCCCAATACGAGGACTTCCTGCTGACGCGCCAACATGTGCTGGCGTGGGAAGGCGAAAACGGCAAGATTCAACCCGGCTCGTGGGTACTGCTGCGCTCGGATTGGTCGAAGCGCGTGGGACGCGAAGCCTTCTTGAACGTCAAAGCAGATGGGCCGCATTCGCCCGGTTGGCACAAAGATTGCGTGAGCTTCCTCGCCAACGAGCGCGATGTGTTGGGCGTGGGTGTGGAAACCGTCGGCACGGATGCCGGTCAAGCGGGTGGCTTTGATGTGCCCTTCCCCTGCCACACCTTGATGCACGGCGCGGGTAAATTCGGGCTGGCGAGCCTGACCAATCTCGACCAACTGCCAGCCACCGGAGCCATCGTGATCGCCGCACCGTTGAAGATCGTCAACGGATCGGGCAGTCCGCAGCGGGTGCTGGCCCTGGTTCCAAGCGAATAAAACCGCTAGCACGTAAGCACTTATCAAACATTCTAAGAGCGAACCGATCGTAGTCATCCGTTCGCTCTTTTTGAGCAATCACAAGGACAAATGACGATGCGCATCTTATGTATGGATTGTGGGACAGAAGCCGCTTGGGGTACGTTGGGACGCTGTGCCAAATGCGGTGGCATCCTGTGCCCTGATTACGACGACAACGCTGTTCAGCAGCTCAGCCACATCCCCGCAGGACGCGGCATCGATCGTTATCGGGCGCTGATGCCCGTCACGACTACCGCGCTGCCCTACCTCGGTGAAGGCGATACAGCGCTCATCCGCAGCAAGCGATTAGGCGCATCATTAGGCTTGGATAACCTGTACCTCAAGAACGAAGGGCTTAATCCGAGCGGGGCGTTCAAAGATCGCGCGGGGGCAATGGTAGCAGCCTTGGCGTTGGAAGCCGGAGCGTCCGGTGTGGTCAGCGCCTCATCAGGCAACGCCAGTTCAGCCATCGCGGCCTACTGTGCCGCAGCCGGACTCAAATGCGTCATCCTGATGGAACCCGGCAATCCCCCTGCCAAACTGCGCCAAACGCTAGCAACGGGCGCACAGGTACTGCTGGTCGAAGGGATCTTCGCGCACGGGCCGGAAGCACTAGCCGATTTCCTGAACCAAGTGGCGCAACGCACCCATTATTATTTGGGCTTCGTCTGGGCACCCGTCAACCCCTACATCTTGGAAGGCATCAAAACCATCGCCTATGAAGTGGTGGGACAACTCGGCGACGTGCCCGATGTGGTGCTCACACCAGTGGGCGGCGGGGATATGTTCGCGGCACAGTGGCGCGGGTATAACGAACTCAAACGCGCGGGCGTAATCGACAAGCTGCCGCGTATGATCGGCGTACAGTCGGTCAATGCGCCGCCTTTGCTGGAAGCAGTCGAGCACCAACTCCAGCGGGTAGCGACTTTACCCTATGCCCGCTCAAAAATATCCGGCATCAATGTGCCCTTCACAGGCGATCATGCGCTGGCGGCTATCCACGACTCGCAGGGAACAGCCATTGGCATCACTGACGAAACGGCCTTCGCCATGCAAAAACGCCTCGCAACCGAGGAAGGTATCTGGGTGGAACCGGCAGGAGCTGCACCCATCGCAGCGCTGACAAGTTTACGCGAAAAGGGGCTGATTCAGCCGCATGAACGGGTAGTATGTGTGATGAGTGGTGCAGGTTTCAAAGATGCCAATCTCGCCGCCGAAGATGCCACGCGCATCGGTCAGCAGCCGACCATCCCGTTTGATGTTGAGGCCGTGAGTAAACAACTGAAGTAGAACCCTCACTGCAAAGTTGGCTATAATACAGGTAATTGAGTTGCGAGGTATTTAGATGAGCCAGACGATTACATTACAATTGCCTGATGAAGTTATGGAACAAGTCGTAAAAGCATCTGCACGTAACGGAAAATCTATACAAGACACACTACAAACATGGATTAGCCAAACAGCAAAAACAGTTGATACCCTAACTATGTTTCAACAAGCACCGGAGTTGCCCATCTACTCCCCTCAAGGCGGCGAACAAACTGCACAAGAACTCCTTGCCTATGGACTGCGCCGCAAGAGTGAAAAGACTTCGCGATAAGGCCAATACTGATGCCTCAAAGTATCCGCATACCCTATTCAGGAATTGGAAACCAATTCAACGAAGTATCATTGATGCCACGTCTACCTTTAAGTCTTAGCTTGGGTAATCAAACTGTAGATGTCATTGGGTTAATTGATTCAGGCGCAAGTGTTAATGTACTGCCCTATTCAATTGGAATCAGATTAGGCGCAGATTGGAACAGCCAACCACCTCTAAGTTCACTTGGTGGCAATCTATCAGTGGTTGAAGTGAGAGCTTTAGCAGTAACCGCCTATCATCCTCAGATTACGCCCTCTGATGGTGTTGAATTGCTGTTTGCGTGGGCAAAGTCTGATACAAGTCCTATTATTTTGGGACAAATCAACTTCTTTCTTCAATTTGATATATGCTTTTTTAGAAACGAGAAAGTTTTTGAAATCCAAATACGCTGACTTATCGTCATTAGGGAGAAAGCTGTCTTGCATGTTTCTCCCTAATGTGATTCTTCTTGAGTATTTGCGCAATTTAACTGATGGTCTCTACATTGAACAACAGATTGAACGCTTTTTGGGCATTCGTGACATGCGCGTAATTGACGAATTCATGCCAGAACTGAACTAATGACAATATCCCGTTACACCAGCAACTCGCGGTATTTACTCAGCCCATCAATCACGCAATCCACATCATGAATATCGTTGTAGAAATGGGGTGAAATACGCAGGTTATCATCACGATGGGAAACGATGATGCCATCATTCGCCAGCCACTTGGTCAACAGATCTACTTTATGGGAACGCACCGTAATCATCGCGCCGTGTTTAGCCGGATCAACCGGCGACACCAGATTGAAACCGCGCTTCATGATGCCCTCTTTGAGCGCACCGGTCAGCACTTTAAGCTGGCGTTCGATGTTTTCCACCCCTACCGACTGCACCAGCTTGATCCCTGCCACAGCCGCGTAGGTATTCGGGACAGGCGGCGTGCCGGACTCGAAGCGTCGGGCGGTAGGATGGGGTGTGTTGGCGTAAATATCCATAGCGAAGATATTGGCCTGCGAGAACCAACCCATCGCGGTCGGCTTAAAGTCAGACGTCAGCAGTTCCTTACGCACATAAAGATAAGCCAGCCCTGCCGAGGCCAATAAATACTTGAGGACGCCACCTGCTAAGAAATCAACCTTAAGCTTCTTCACATCAATCGGGGTAGTACCGAGTGCTTGATAACTATCGACCAGCACCAGCGCACCTTTGGCATGTGCCATTTCGATAATAGCGGCGATATCCAGCATAGTACCGTTGCGGAAGCACACATGGCTAATCGAAACGATCAAGGTTTGTTCGTCAATGGCATCGGCAAACCGACTTAGCGGGATGATGTTTCCGGCTGCCGGAACATGTACCACTTTCGCCCCACGGGCTTCCTGTGCATGCCAAATCTGGGCGACCGTCGGGAACTCGAAATCACTGATGACTACTTTGTTGCGTTCACCGCTGAAATCAAGGGCGCTAGCGAGGGCGCTCACCCCGGCTGAGAGCGAGGTGGTCACAGCCACTTCATTGGGTTCGGCATTGACCAATCCGGCGAAAGCCTGCCGCGCGGCTTCGTTGCGGTCAGCCCAATATTCCCACGGTGAGCCTTTTTCGTCCCAATCGCGCAGGTAGCTGGCGTAAGCATCCTGCACATCAATCGAGAGCGCACCCTGCGAACAACTATTCATGTAAATTTTGCTTTTGAAAATGGGGAAACGATCACGCACAGATGCCATAATATGCCTCTTATCGCCCTAAATATGCTTTACGCAATTGTTCATTATTCAATAAGTTTTTGGCTTCGTCCGCCAGCACAATACGACCCGTTTGCACGACATAGCCACGATCGGCAATCGAAAGCGCCATGTTCGCGTTCTGCTCGACCATAAAGACGGTCGTTCCCTGCTGGTTAACCTGCTTGATGAGTTCGAAGTTGTTCTCAACCAGAATCGGAGCCAAGCCCATCGACGGTTCATCCATCAGCAAGAGTTTAGGGCGAGACATCAGCGCTCGTCCCATCGCCAACATTTGCTGTTCGCCACCACTGAGCGTCCCGCCTAGTTGATGCAGGCGTTCTTTCAAACGCGGGAACAACGACAGGATACGCTCCATATCCTCGTGGATGGCATGTTTATCATGGCGCAGATACGCCCCCATCTCCAAATTTTCGAGGACAGTCATCGGGCCGAAGATGCGGCGGTTTTCCGGCACGACCGCCATACCCTTTTCGACACGGTATCCGGTTGGGCGGTTTTGGATAATCTCACCCGCGAATTCGACTGTGCCACTGGTCGGCTTGACGATGCCGAGGATGGTCTTGAGCGTGGTCGATTTACCGGACGCGTTACCGCCCAGCAAGCAGATTAACTCGCCAGCGTAGACTTCTAAATTGACGTTTTGCAGGATGTGAATCTGCCCATAGTGGGTGTTGATGTCGCGCAGGCTGAGGAGCGGCGCGCCTTTTCCGTTGCTGCTCATTTACGCACCATATTTTCGTTGCGCCCAAGATAGGCTTCGATCACCAAAGGATCAGTCGCGACGGCATCAAATGAGCCTTCCGCAATCTTTTCGCCGTGGTCGAGGGCGATAACACGATCCGAAATACCACCGACCACACCCATATCATGTTCGATCAAGATGATGGTCAAATCCAGTTCATCCCGTAGTTGACCGATCAACTGCGTGACTTCCTGTGTTTCTTTGGGATTCATACCAGCGGCAGGTTCATCGAGCAAGAGCAGTTTCGGTTCGGTCATCATGGCACGGGCAATTTCGAGGCGGCGACGGTTGGCATACGACAGGCTGTAGGCTGGTTGGTCATAGCGATACCCCACCAAACGCTCACCAAAGAAGGCCAGTTTCTCTTCAGCCAATCGGCGGATGCGGCGTTCTTCTTTCCAGAATCCGGGCGTCCGTGTGATGATCTGGAACCAGTTTGCGCTGGTACGGGCGTAGGCCGCACTCATCACGTTCTCGATGATGCTCATGTTCAAGAACAGTCGCAAATTCTGGAAGGTACGGGCGATGCCCAAGCGCGTAATCTGGTGGACTTCTAATCCGGCCAGAGACTTCCCATCAAACGTAATGCTGCCGCTATCGGCCTTGTATAAGCCCGTTATCAGATTCAAGACAGTCGTTTTACCCGCACCGTTCGGCCCGATCAAGCTGACGATCTCATTTTTTTCGACGGCGAAGGATAGCTCTTTGACGACCTGCAACCCGCCAAAGTGCTTGGAAACATTTTTGAGTTCAAATAAGGCCATGGTTACACAATCTCCACACGGCGCTGCCCCAGCAAACCGTTGGGACGATAAATCATCAAGACAATCAACAGGACACCGACGAACAACAAGCGCGTCACGCTGGGTTCAGCCGACAGACGGGTTTCCCACACGAATAGCAGCAGATAAATCGTGGGTACTAACGCGGCTAAACGCCAGAGTAGAGGCTTGATGCGGCTCACAACCAACACAGCGACAATCAACACAGCGAAGGCGTAATTACCGACGGTGGTGGCATCGGTTGGAATGGGTAGCCAACTGCGGACGGCGTCACTGATGAGCGCACCCGTTGGCTTGAGCGCAATGAAAGCATCAGGATTTGCGCCGACCAAAATCACACGCAAAATCAAGCCGAACACGGCGATTCCCGCCAGTAAGCCGAGTGCATGCCAGCGGGGTTTGATGAAGCTGACTAACGTAATGACCACGCCGATATAAAAGAGCGTACCGGCTAAGGGGGCGTTGCGCAGGATGTCCGGCACAGCGATCATAATCATCGCGCCCAAGACCACACCCGGCAAACTTCCCAAACCACCTAGAACAATGATGGCGTAGACGGTGATTAACAACGACGTATCAAAGTTGGTTGGAAACACCGATCCCTGCCACGCCGCGAATAAAGCACCACTGAAACCAGCAAAGGCCGCACCAATGGCGAAGGCTTGCAGCTTCAAACGGCGGGTAGGCATACCCATCGCTTGGGCGGCTAGCTCATCTTCACGCAGGGCGCGCCACGCCCGCCCTACCCGCGATTTATAGAGGTGATAAATCACCAGTATTGCCAGCGCGAATACCACCAACAGGATCAGATAATAATGGACAACCGTGGTGGCTTTGAGGCCAAAGATACTCAGTGGATCGAGGTTCACGATACCATTGGGGCCGCCCGTCAAGTCGACAGGTTTATCACGTCCGGGCAGGTTCACACGCGTCAAGCTGGTGGTCAACTGAACGAACATCTGACCAAAGCCCAGCGTCACAATCGCCAGATAATCACCGAGCAAACGTAAGGAGGGCGACCCTAATAGTAACCCGCACAGGGCGGAAATCACCACGATCAAAGCCAAACTGAGCCACGTCGGCAGGTGTACACCGGAAAAGTCAGATGACATGTAGGCATAGGCATACGCACCGATGCCATAAAAGGCGATGAAGCCGAGGTCAAGCAGACCGGCGTATCCCACCACCACGTTCAATCCCAAAGCGAGGATGCCCATGAGTGCGATATTACCGGCGATGCGTATGGCAAAGGCATTCGCCGTGAGCACAGGCAGCAGCGCCCCTAGTAGAACCAACACGACGAGCCAGCCCCAAACCGGCAAGCGTTGGCTGGTTCGCTCGATTAATCCACGGATGCCAGCGGCACGGCTAACACGCTGATCGTACTGTTCAACCCACTGATCGACACCAATTTTATCCCGTGACATGGCTTACACCTTCTGCGCGATGCGTGCGCCGAGCAAGCCACGTGGGCGTATAAGCAAAATAATAATGAGGACAACAAAAGCGACCACATCTTTATAGGTTGACGAAATGAAGACAATTGCAAAGGTTTCGGTAAGGCCGAGGATGAAACCGCCCAACATCGCACCGGGAATATTGCCGATGCCACCCAGTACAGCGGATGTGAAGCCCTTCAAGCCAGCCGAAAAGCCCATAAAATGGTACACGCGCGTAAAGACAATGCCGGTTAAGACACCGGCAGCTCCCGCTAAAGCACTACCAATAAAGAATGTGAACACAATGACTTGATCGACATTGATGCCCATCATTGCGGCAGCTTCACGGTCGATGGCAACTGCGCGCATGGCCTTCCCTAGTCGTGTTCTTCGGATCAGGTATTGCAGCACAATCATCAGCACAACAGCAGTCACAATAACAAGTGCACGGGTAGCCGAAAGCCGTGCATTACCCAGATCAAATCCCAAAGCAGGTGCAATCAGCTTTTCCGTCTCATAGCTGCGGAATTTGGCGGTCAAGGTTAACTGGACAGCATTTTGAATAAAGAAAGATACACCCAAGGCACTAATCAGGGGCGCAATACGCGGTGCGTTTCGCAGGGGGCGATATGCAAACTGTTCAATGACAACCCCCAGAACCCCGCAACCAAGCATTGCCAGCACCAGCATAAAAAGAATGATCAGCACGGGTGCAATAATCGGGCCACTGGCAGGGAGGAGCGTAACCATCACAAAATAGCCGATAAATGCACCAATCATATAAACATCGCCGTGGGCAAAATTCAACAGTTGGAGCACGCCATAAACCAAGGAATAGCCCAGTGCAATTAATGCGTATACAGCACCAAGCGTCAAACCATTGATGAGCAGTTGAGGGAACTGTGAAAGAAAGAGATCCATGTGATTATCAACTTCTTAAAGAGCAATAAATCAGGGTGACGCGAGGCATCACCCTGATTTTACATAATTATCCGACGCGATCAATAAGACTAGGGAGTCGCTTCTGGAGTCGGTTCCAACGCCTC
This sequence comes from Aggregatilineales bacterium, assembly GCA_044227005.1. Classification (GTDB taxonomy): domain Bacteria; phylum Chloroflexota; class Anaerolineae; order Aggregatilineales; family Phototrophicaceae; genus CFX2. The sequence goes on along the minus strand of JBGAFZ010000001.1, from coordinate 1,375,548 downwards.
ATCATTGGTGCTAGGCACGAGCTCGAAAACATCACCCTTAACTTGGAAGATGTAGAACGCGGCATCTACAACATCACCGTTTTCGTCAAAGGCGAGTGGGCCACCCAATACGCTTTGAGCAACATCGGTTTCGCCAACTTCATCCAAGACCTTAGCGCGGCTCAAATCACCCGCTTCGTTCGCACGCATGATCGCTTCCAACACCACCATAGTAGCGGCATAGGTGGGCGGGCCAAAGGTGCCGAACTTGCCGTACTTCTCGGTGTAGCGATTGACGACATCTGCCGACGACTCCAAGTTGTGAATATCGGGGGCAAAGGCCGACACATATGCGCCTTCGGTGGCGCCAGCGGCAGCTTTGATAAAGTCATCTTCTGATTGGAAACCATCTGCGCCGAAAACAATTATCTTGGCACCCTGTTCCACAACGGCCTTAGCCAGCAAAGCACCTTGAGAGGCAATTTGGCCGGGGAAGAAGATCACTTCTGCACCAGCAGCGCTCGCCTTAGTCACGATAGTGGAAAAGTCCTGATCATCTTGCTTCACGGACTCGCGACCAACAATCGTTCCACCAGCAGCTTCAAACGCCTTGCCTGCTTCATCGGCCAAACCTGTCGCATACGAGGTCTGGTCATCAATGATGAACAGCTTGGTTGCGCCAAGTTCTTCGGCGATAAAGTTACCGTCAGTTGGACCCTGAGCAGCATCAGTCGGAACTACGCGGAAGAACGTGTCAATTCCGCTGGTCGTCAATGAAGGACGGGTAGCAGAACCGGATACCGTAACCAAACTGGCTTCCTTGAACTTAGGACCAGTCGCTTCCACTTCCTGACTTCCTGCCGGACCAACAACTCCATAGATATCGGCATCAGCAATCAACGAATCGGCAACAGTGACAGCTATCGCGGGGTCAAGCTGTGTATCACCTTCGACCAATTCAACACTCCAGCCATTAGCAGTGTTAAAGTCCTCAACTGCCAATTTTGCCCAATTCAACTGTTCAGTTCCAATTGAACCAGCAGGGCCAGTAATCGGCGCCATGACACCAATCTTGACCTTTGCCGCTGGTGCTTGCGCAAAGACGACTGAATTCAAAGCCATCGGCACAACGGCTAGTGCCAGTATTCCAATAAGTGACTTTCTAAACTTCATGACGGCGTTTACCTTTCTAAAAAGATAGATTTACAACCTGATAATCAAGTTTACGATTATTGATCATCAGGCTTAATGTTATACCTTTACATGGCTGGCAAAGCAAATTCCGAGATGGAAGTATTACCGACGACAGGGCTTAATTGGTTGATTGGGCTTCAAGCCATGACAGGCTATACTCGGATAATATTTCCAGAAATGAAGGGGCAACAACGTGCGTTATACCAATCTGGGGCGGACAGGGTTACAAATTTCGTTGGTCGGGTTGGGATGCGGGAACTTCGGCGGTATCGGCAGTTCGCCAGCCTTCTTTGGTAAGGGTGAGAGCGAAGAAGAGGCCTTTGCCATCATGGACGCCGCATGGGAGATGGGTATCAACAACTTCGACACAGCAGATGCTTATGGTGGGGGGCGCAGCGAAACAGCCATCGGCAAGTGGCTCAAGGGCAAAGGCGCTGCCGTCCGTGACCAACTGATTTTGACCTCGAAGGTGTTCAATCCAGTGGGTGACGGCCCGAATGATCGCGGATTATCACGGCGGCATATTTTGCGGCAGGTGGAACGCAGTTTACAGCGTTTGGGTGTTGATCATATCGACATGTACCTGATGCACGAACCTGATCCAACAACCCCGATAGAAGAAACCGTACGGGCGATGGATGATCTGGTGCGGCAAGGCAAGGTGCATTACATCGGTGCATCGAATATGCCGGCTTGGTTAATGACGAAAGCGTTATGGATTAGCGACAAGTACAACCTGCATCGTTTCGAATGGGTGCAAAATTCATATAGCCTGCTCGAACGAACCGATGATCGTGAAATATTGCCATTGTGTGCTGACCAAGGGCTCGGCTATACACCTTTTAGTCCATTGGCGGGTGGCTGGCTGACAGGAAAATATCAGTCGATGTCAGACTTTCCGGAAGGGTCACGCATGACGCTGCGACCGGAACCGTATCAAAAGCTGCTCAATCAATCGACGTTTGATGGGTTAGCCAAGTTCAAGGCGGAAGCGGATAAACGCGGTGTCAGCATGAGCGGGTTGGCACTGGCCTGGATTATGAGCCATCCGTTGGTGACAGCACCGATCATTGGGCCGAGGAAACCAGCTCATTTAGCGCCGGTACAAGAAGCCCTGACAATTCGACTGACCAGTGAAGAACGGGACGCGCTAACCGCATTATTTCCGGGGTTCTGAAGGCCACCAGACAAACAAACCGTATCCACGATTGAGACATATAGAAAGGGTTTATTGATGAAAGTATTAATGATTAACCAGAGCGAAGTGAAACAGCTTTTGCCGATGGACGAGTGTATGGATGTGATGGCCGATACCCTTAAAACGTTAGCCGAGGGGAATGCTATTTTGCCGCTGCGTCCGGTGATGTGGCTGCCGGAAAAAGTTGGTGCGTTGGGCATGATGCCAGCCTATCTGGGCAGCATCGGCATGATGGGATTGAAAGTGGTGAGCGTTTTTCCCGGCAATCATGGCACCGAATACGACTCTCATATCGGTGCGGTGATGTTGTACGAGACCAAACACGGTCAATTGTTAGCGCTTGTGGATGCCAGCGAAATCACGGCAATCCGAACAGCCGCCGTGAGCGGTGTGGCTACCAGAACTTTAGCACGACCAGATGCGGGTGATTTGACGATCATGGGCGCGGGAATTCAGGCCAAGTCGCATCTGGCGGCGATGCTGGTAGCACGGGACATCAAACGAATACGGGTATGGAGCCGCAATACCGAGCATGCCAAAGCGTTTGCCGAACGTGAATCACGGCGCTATGACATCACAATTGAGGCGATTGTGGATGCACAACAGGCGGTTGAAGGGGCGGACATCATTTGTACGACAACCTCATCACCACAACCGATTTTGCAGGGGGAATGGATAAAAGCCGGAGCTCACATCAACGCAGTAGGTTCAAGTGTGGCCTTTACGCGGGAGTTGGACACAGCGGCAGTGGTCAAGTCGAAGTTGTTTGTGGATCGGCGGGAATCGACGCTCAACGAGGCGGGTGATTTCTTATTCCCGAAGAAAGAAGGCGCCATCAACGACGACCATATTAAAGGCGAAGTCGGTGAGGTGCTGTTGGGCAAGGTTCAAGGGCGCGAGTCTGCCGACGAAATTACCTTGTTCAAGTCATTAGGACTGGCAGTGGAAGATGTCGCCTCTGCACATCATATTTATACCAAAGCGCTGCAACGAAATATGGGAATTGCTGTAGAACTGGGAGGCAGCCGTCATGACGACTAATCCTATCGGGCTGGCCGATATACAAGCCGCGCGGGAAAGAATCGCTAGTTCAGTGATTCGGACGCCGTTAATCCGGCTGAATGTGGACAGTGCACCAGCCAAGATTTATTTGAAGCTGGAAAACTTGCAACCGATCGGGTCGTTCAAGCTGCGGGGAGCGGCCAACGCGATTGCACTGGCGACCAAAGAGCAGTTAGCAAAGGGCGTGTATACGTGCAGTGCGGGGAATATGGCGCAAGGCGTGGCGTGGAATGCAAGACGTCTGGGCATACCATCGACGGCAGTTGTGCCCGATCATGCACCGGAAACCAAACTGGCGGCAATTAAACGGCTGGGCGGCGAGATCATCAAAGTGCCGTTCGACGAATGGTGGAACGTGATGGTGACCCATCAATACGCGGGATTAGATGGCTTATTCGTGCATCCGGTCAGTGATCCGGCGGTGATGGCGGGCAACGGCACGATTGGCTTGGAAATTCTGGAAGATTTGCCGGACGTAGACACAATTATCGTGCCCTACGGGGGTGGCGGGTTAAGCTGCGGGATTGCGACCGCGGTCAAAGCCTTAAAACCGAATACCAAGATTTATGCGGGAGAAGTGGAAACATCAGCGGCCTTTGCAGGAGCATTGGCAGCGGGTCAAAAAACCAGTATCAATTATCAAGCCAGTTTTGTAGATGGCATCGGCAGCGCCAGCGTTTTGGATGACATGTGGCCGTTGGCAAAATCGCTGTTGGATGGGTCATTGGTGATGGCGCTGGCAGATGTGGCAGAGGCGATCCGGTTGCTGGCGGAACGAAACCGGATTATTGCCGAAGGTGCAGGCGCAACACCAGTAGCAGCGGCATTGGCTGGTAAAGCGGGTGGCGGCAAGGTGGTGTGCGTGGTATCTGGTGGCAACATCGACTTCGAGAAATTGACTAAGATTTTTAAGCGCGAGTTATAAAGATAGGCTAGGGATGATTGTGCAACAATTGACCGAAGGATTGGTTCAAATAGCCAGTTTGGGTTGGCCGATACTGGTCGCGCTGGGTTTGCAAATGGTCGCGCTGCGGCTTATGAACATCACCGGCAAGCGCTTGCAAAACGTCAGTGGTGGACATGAAGCCTTTGACCTCCAAAACAAACTAACGGCTGCCCAAATTTATGAGCAGCTTCCGGCTTACACTGCGGAATCGAAGCGCTTATACAGGCGCTTCTTTGTCATCGACTTCTTCTTTCCGCTGTTCGCGTCACTGTTCATCGGCTTGCTTTGGGCGGCGCTCTTACCCCGCCCCGAAGCACCGGTGTATCAGGAACTGCTGCGCTGGAATGTGCCAGTGCTCGCGTTGCTCCCTGCCCTATTCGACTGGGGCGAGAATGTGTGCTTCCTAATCATGGTGAACCGCTATCCACAGGTGATGCCGCGTTTGGCACAGATAGCGGTGGTATTCAAACGGCTTAAGCTGGCAACCTTGTTCGCGACCATCGGTGTTACGATGGTGCTGTTGGTCATCACCTTAATACTATGGGTGCAATCATTAAGTCATTAGGGGTGCCTCAATATTGCGTTTTTGGCGTAGTCCGAGCAGGACAATGAATACTGCAATGAGTACGCCGAATGCCCCAACAATATAACTGATCGTGCCAAAATCCCAAGTTGTTTCTAGGGTGCAGAATTCCTGCGAGACTGTTTCGCAAGCAGGGCGCAGGGGGGTTGGAACGGTCATCAATAGAGTCAATCGAGGAATAGTCGCGTCAAAATCTTGTTGACTTGTAGGAACACATTTGGCGACTGAATTGGGACAGGTCTCAAACTGGTAGTACTCGTAAACACTTATACCAAATCTATTAACTGCCAGCGATACGCCTAAAAACAAAATAAGCATAACTGTAGCTATGACCCCAATTTTAAGCTGGCGTGATCGCGTTCGCAGCCCCCGTCCGACAGCATACAATGCCAAAATCACCACTACCGCGATTGCCAACATCACTACTGTATTCATCATCGCCCCTGTGCCCAACCGTAATATGATCGCAAATGGATCATGTGCAGTAAACACACTGTATGCGATTAATATTTTTACAGCAACGAATTTATACCCCTAATTAATGGGTGGAAGTGTGCATAAATTTCAACGAGAATTACATCGCACAACCAAGGCGAACTGAACCAGTGATTTATATCCCTAATAGGCTAGCCGCCGTAATTGCTGGGCGAGAGCGTGAGACCGCCATCAATGACGATGACCTGTCCAGTTAAAAAGTTGCTGGCAGAACTGGCAAGATAGAGCACGATGCCCTGCAATTCCTCAACCGTGGCGATGCGTCCGGCGGGGGTGTTGGCAATCACCGTGGCATTGACGGTTTCATCCCCCCAAACGGCTTCGCTAAAGCGGGTTTTCACAAATCCGGGTGCTAGCGCATTGACTTGAATGTTGTGTTCAGCCAACTCCACTGCCAAGGTTTTGGTCAACATAATGACGGCGGCTTTGGAGATGCCATACAATCCAACCCCCGGCATGGGTGTGATTCCAGCGATGGAGGCCACGTTGATGACCTTGCCACCCCCGCGCCCGATCATAGACGGCACAGCGGCACGGATGAGGCGGAAGTGACCACGCAGGTTCACATCCAAGGTTTTGTCCCAGAAGCTTTCATCCGCCGTGAGCAATGGCCCAAAGTGGGGATTGGTGCCAGCGTTGTTGACGACAATATCAACACCACCATAAGTCATGACCACTTCTTCAACAAGTGACATCACCGCAACTTGATCACCCATATGGGCGGCAATCGGCAGAGCTTCACCACCAGCTTTACGAATGGCATTGGCGACAGCGGTCACCCCTTCCAACTTACGGCTGACGACCACTACTTTGGCACCGGCTTTGGCATAGGTGTGGGCAATGGCCTCACCGATCCCACGTGAAGCCCCGGTAACAATGGCAACTTTCCCGTCCAGAGAAAAATTAGGCATGGGCAATTCCTTGACATTTGAATATTTTAGGGTTAAACATTTTAGGTGTAATATACCATAAAGACTAGTTTTAATTGGAAAAATTTCATGCGCATTGTATGCATCGGTGGCGGCCCCGCAGGATTATACTTCGCCGTGTTGATGAAGAAAGCTGATCCAAGTCATCAAATCACCGTTTTGGAGCGCAACCGCCCCAATGATACCTTCGGTTGGGGGGTGGTTTTTAGTGACCAGACGTTGGGCAATATGCAGAAGTCCGATGTCGAAACCCACGACCGCATCCTCGACAGTTTTAACCACTGGGACAACATCGACATTCACTTCAAAGGGCGCACCATCACATCAGGTGGACATGGTTTCTGCGGTATCGGGCGGCAACGGTTGTTGACGATCCTGCAAGATCGCTGCTTGGAGTTGGGCGTCGAACTGCGCTTTGAGACTGAAATCACTGACGAATCGGCGTTTGCGGATGCTGATCTGATTATTGCCAGCGATGGTGCCAACAGCGTCATCCGGCGCAAATATACTGAACATTTCCAGCCGGATATTGACCGGCGCATCTGCAAATATATCTGGTTGGGAAGCCACAAACATTTGGATGCCTTCACCTTCGCCTTCGAGCAAACCGAATGGGGATGGTTTCAGGCGCACGCCTACCAATTCGATAACGAAACCAGCACCTTCATCGTTGAAACGCCTGAGGAAAATTGGTTGTCGGCAGGTCTTGATAAACTGGATGTGGATCAATCAGTGGCCTTCTGTGAAAAGCTGTTCGCCAAGTACTTAGACGGTCACGGTTTGATGAGCAACGCCAAGCATCTCAAGTCGCCGTGGATTAACTTCCCACGTATCACCAACGCACATTGGACATACAAAAATATCGTCTTGATGGGTGACGCTGCCCACACCGCTCACTTCTCAATTGGTTCCGGCACGAAGTTAGCGCTAGAAGACGCCATTACGCTGGCACGAACGATGCAGCAGCACAACGATATTCCAAGCGCCCTGCAAGCCTATGAAGAAGAACGCCGTATTGAGGTGCTTCGTATTCAGAATGCCGCCCGTAACAGCACCGACTGGTTTGAGAATGTAGATCGCTATACGGGGATGGAAGCCGAGCAGTTTGCTTATAGTTTACTGACGCGCAGCCAGCGCATCTCGCATGAAAATCTGCGGCTGCGCGACAAGAATTATGTAGCCGGTATGGAAAGCTGGCTGGCTGAACAAAGTGGCCTTCCGGCAAAGCCGATCCCGCCGATGTTCACACCCTTCTCACTGCGCGGGGTGACGCTGCCGAACCGCGTGGTGGTTTCACCGATGGCGATGTATTCATGTGTTGACGGCACACCGGACGATTTTTATCTGGTACATCTGGGCAGTCGGGCACACGGCGGCGCGGGATTGATCTTCACCGAGATGACCTGTGTTTCAGCCGATGCCCGTATCACACCCGGTTGCGCGGGGATGTATACGCCGGAACATAAAATGGCGTGGAAACGCATCGTGGATTATGTGCATACGCGAACACCCGCCAAAATCGCGATGCAGTTAGGTCACGCCGGTCCGAAAGGCTCGACACAACTGGGTTGGCAAGCCGATGGCGAACCTTTGACCGATGGAAACTGGCCGCTGATCGCCCCTTCTGCCCTTCCCTACAGCGAACATCATCAAGCCCCGCGTGAAATGACCCGCGAGGATATGGATCGAGTCAAAGCAGATTTCGTACGCGCGGCAACGTGGGCGGCGGAATGCGACTTCGATTGGTTAGAACTGCACTGCGCACACGGTTATTTGCTGTCGGCTTTTATATCGCCACTGACCAATCAACGGACGGATGCGTATGGTGGGTCGCTCGAAAACCGTTGCCGCTACCCGTTGGAAGTGTTCAGCGCCATTCGTGCGGTATGGCCTACTAACAAACCGATGTCGGTGCGTATCTCGGCACATGATTGGGCAGCGGGGGGCAATACGGCAGACGATGCGGTGGAAATCGCCAAACTGTTCAAAGCGGCAGGGGTTGATTTGATGGATGTATCGTCCGGCCAAACCACCCGTAAAGCCAAACCGGTTTATGGTCGCATGTATCAAACACCTTTCTCCGACCGCATCCGTAACGAAATCGGAATCGCTACCATGGCAGTCGGCGCGATCTTCGAACCGGATCATGTTAACAGCATTATCGCCGCCGGACGTGCCGATTTGTGCGCGCTGGCTCGCCCCCATTTAGCCGATCCGTACTGGTCACTACATGCAGCCGCCCAACTGGGTTACCGTGAGATGACGTGGCCGAATCCCTATTTGGCGGGTAAGGATCAGCTTGAGCGCAATCTGGCAAAGGCCGCAGCACAACAAGCCGCGCCCCCCAGTTCACCAGAGGAAGAAAAATGACTTTAGATAACAGCATCGGAATCGTTGACCGCGAATCGGTCAGCACAGAACACGATCACACATCGCTGCGATTGTGGCTGCGGTTATTAACCTGCACCACCATGATCGAAAACTGCGTCAAAAAAGGGTTGCGTAGCGAATTCGAAACCACCCTGCCGCGCTTCGATTTGATGGCGCAACTCGCCCGTTATCCACAAGGATTGAAGATGGGCGAACTATCGCAGCGCATGATGGTGTCGGGTGGCAACATCACAGGTATTACGGATCAACTGGAAAAAGAAGGCTTGGTCGAACGGTTGACTTTACCCGAAGATCGACGGGTGTGGCGGGTACGCATGACGCCCAAGGGTCAGGAAACATTTGAAGCGATGGCGCTTGTCCACGAAGGTTGGATGGTCGATTGGATGAGCGACTTGACCACCGACGAACAACACCTCTTACACGGGATGTTGGGCAAGCTCAAGCAAAGTTTGAAAGCGAAAGGCTGCGAGGCCTAAGCTATGAAACGTTCATTTGCTGATTACACACCACAGCATTTCCGGTGGCAGCTTGCCGATCAAGTCGCCACGATTACGCTCGACCGACCGGAGAAAAAAAATCCGCTGACGTTCGAGTCGTATGCCGAACTGCGTGACTTATTCCGTGATCTGGTATATGCCAGCGATGTCAAAGTGGTCGTGCTGACAGGCGCAGGCGGCAACTTCTGCTCCGGTGGTGATGTCCACGAGATCATCGGACCGTTGACTGAGATGACCATGCCCGAACTACTGGACTTCACGCGCATGACGGGCGATCTGGTCAAGGCTATTCGGGCTTGCCCACAACCGATTATCAGCGCAGTAGAAGGCATCTGCGTGGGAGCAGGCGCGATTCTAGCGATGGCCTCCGACCTGCGTTATGGCACACCTACATGCAAGACGGCCTTTTTATTCACCCGCGTCGGGCTGGCGGGTTGTGATATGGGTGCGTGTTCTATCCTACCGCGCATCATCGGGCAAGGTCGCGCATCCGAGCTGCTGTACAGCGGACGCACCATGACTGCCGAAGAAGGTGAACGCTGGGGATTCTATAACAGCCTATACGCACCGGATGAAGTGTTAGCCAAAGCGCAGCAGATGGCCTCGCAACTGGCGCATGGGCCGACCTTCGCCCACGCCATGACCAAGAAAATGTTACATCAAGAATGGGCGATGGGCATTGATGAAGCGATTGAAGCCGAAGCCGAAGCGCAAGCCATCTGTATGCAAACCAAAGACTTCCGCCGTGCTTATGAAGCCTTTGTCGCCAAACAACAACCTGAATTCAAGGGGGACTGACCATGTTTCTCGATCTCCCTTTTTTTGATGATGTACACCGCGAACTGGCGCGTGAGTTACAGGCGTGGTGTGTGGCGAATTTGCCAACGACCGAGCCAGAAGATGTGGATAAAGCCTGCCGCGATTTAGTGAGTGTGTTGGGCAAAGCCGGTTGGTTACGTTATGCCGTACCGGGTGAAGCTGGTGGCGCACTCGACAAACTGGACTCACGCGCGTTGTGCCTGATCCGCGAAACGTTGGCTTATCATGCAGGGCTAGCGGATTTCGCCTTCGCGATGCAAGGGTTGGGCAGTGGCGCGATCACACTATACGGGTCAGATGAACTCAAACAACAGTATTTGCCCAGAGTAGCAGCGGGTGATTGGATTGCCGCCTTCGCACTCTCCGAACCGGAGGCCGGTTCAGATGTTGCGGCGATGACCACCAGCGCCACCCTTGATGGTGATCATTATGTGCTGAACGGCGCCAAAACGTGGATCTCCAACGGCGGTATTGCTGACTTTTACACCGTGTTCGCGCGGAGCGAACCGATCAGCGGCGCGAAAGGTATCTCGGCGTTCATCGTTCCGGCGGATACGGCGGGACTGTACATTGACGAACGGATTGAGGTGATTGCCCCACATCCACTGGCAACCTTACGCTTTGAGAACTGCCGTGTGCCCGTCAATCATCGCTTGGGTGCTGCGGGCGAAGGATTTAAGGTCGCCATGCAAACACTGGATATTTTCCGCGCATCGGTGGCAGCGGCAGCGCTTGGTTTTGGTCGGCGTGCGTTAGCAGAAGCGCTCGCCCGTGCCAAACATCGGCAACTGTTCGGTCAACCCCTGTCTGATTTCCAGATGACGCAAGCCACCTTAGCTGAGATGGCAACCGCCATGGAAAGTTCTGCCCTGCTGACCTATCAAGCGGCATGGCTGCGTGATGTAAAAGGTGCCATCACCACACGTGAAGCCGCCATGGCGAAGATGACCGCCACCGAATCAGCACAACAAGTGATTGACGCAGCCGTCCAAATCTTTGGCGGCCTGGGTGTGAAGCGCGGCGTGATTGTCGAGCGCTTGTACCGTGAAATCCGATCCTTACGCATCTACGAAGGTGCTACCGAAGTCCAAAAATTAATCATCGCCCGTTCATTGTTAAAGGAGTCGACCCGATGAGTTACACCTCCCATGTGGATACCTTCGCGCGGGATAACTTGCCCCCCCGCGACCAGTGGCCGGAACTCATTTTTGAGATACCTGAAGTGCAGTATCCTGACCGGATTAACTGCGCTGTCGAGTTGTTGGATAAACATGTCGCCAATGGTTGGGGTAACCATCCAGTCATTCACAATCACAACGGCAGCATGACCTATGCCGAGATGTTGGAAAAGGTCAACCGCGCGGCACACGTGCTCACCGATGACATGGGCTTGGTGCCGGGGAATCGCGTGCTGCTGCGCGGGGCAAATAGTGCGACGATGGCGATCCTGTGGTTTGCGGTCGCCAAAGCCGGCATGATCGTGGTCGCAACCATGGCGATGCTGCGCGAAAAAGAGTTGGTGGATGTCATCGAAAAAGGGGAAATCAACGCGGCACTGTCCGATAAAACATTGGATGCAGAACTCATCGCTGCGCAAAAACGCTGCCCCACATTGAAGCAAATCGTGTACTTTAACGATCCGTCAGCCGAGGGTTTGGAAGCGCGCATGGCAAGCAAGCCGACCGACTTCCAAGCGGTGGATACAGCCGCTGACGACACGGTATTGATCGCCTTCACCTCCGGCACAACCGGCAAACCTAAAGGCACCATGCACTTCCACAGGGATGTGCTGGCGATCTGCGACTGCTTCCCCAAGTCGATTGCCCATATGACTTCAGATGATATTAGCATCGGTACACCTCCGTTGGCTTTCACCTTCGGACTGGGTGGTATATTACTGTTCCCGATGCGAGTAGGTGGTTCGGCAGTGCTGCTCGAAAAGCTGTCGCCGGACATTATGCTCAAAGCGATTCAAGACTTCAAAATCACCATGACGTGGTCATCACCGGTGTTTTATCGCCAGATGTCGGGCTTGGCGAAAAATTACGATCTGTCATCGCTCAAGAAATGTATCTCGGCAGGTGAAGCGCTACCAGTTTCCACACGAACGATGTGGCGCGAAGCCAGCGGTATCGAAATGATTGACGGCATCGGCGCGACTGAAATGCTGCATATTTTCATATCGGCGGAAGAAAAAGATGTGCGCCCCGGTGCGACGGGCAAACCGATCCCCGGTTATCAAGCCTGTGTGCTGGATAGCGCGGGTAATCCGTTGCCATTGGGCAGTATCGGACGCTTGGCGGTCAAAGGACCGACAGGCTGTCGCTATCTAGCGGACGACCGACAAAAGAATTATGTGCTGAACGGTTGGAACGTCACCGGGGATGCCTATTTGCTGGATGAAGACGGTTACTTCTGGTTCCACGCCCGTACTGATGATATTATCCTCACGGCGGGATATAACGTGGCCGGGCCGGAAGTCGAAGAAGCACTGCTCAAGCATGAAGCAGTGGCAGAATGCGCGGTGGTCGGCGCACCGGACGAAGAACGCGGACAGATCATCAAAGCCTTCGTGGTTCTGAAAGCCGGACACACGCGCGACGATGCCATGATCAAAACGCTGCAAGACTTCGTCAAGCAAATCATCGCGCCTTATAAATATCCACGCGCCATTGAATTTTTGGACGCATTACCGCGTACCAACACTGGAAAGTTACAACGCTTTGCCCTACGGCAAACAGGAATGCGAATGCCATGACTCTTACACAATCAACGTCTGCGACCCTTACGCGCGATGTGCTTCAAGCGATGGATGCCAACGATCCATTAGCACGCTTCCGTGATCAATTCTATGTACCGGAAGGCGTCCTGTATTTCGACGGCAATTCGCTCGGCGCTGTCCCGAAAACAGTTGAAGCCCGCCTCCAAAAAGCCATCAGCCAGGAATGGGGCAATGGCTTGGTGCGGAGTTGGAACACCGCCGGATGGTACGAAATGCCACGCCGCATCGGGGACAAAATCGCGAGGCTGATTGGCGCGAAGCAGGGTGAAGTCGTGGTTGCTGATTCAACCTCGGTCAATCTGTTCAAGGTGCTGTCGGCGGCGGTCAAACTCAACCCGAATAAGCACGTCATCATCTCCGAGCCAGATAACTTCCCCACCGATTTATATATGGCGCAGGGGTTAATTCAACTGCTCGGTAGTGATCACAAACTGCTGCTCAAACCGGCGGCTGAGATTATGAATGCGATTGACGACGACACCGCTATCGTTATGCTGACGCACGTCAATTACCGCACCGGCGCGATGCATGATATGAAGGCCATCACAACACATGCCCATGCCAAAGGCGCGTTGGTCATCTGGGATCTGGCGCACTCCGCTGGAGCTATGCCCGTCGATTTGACAGGTGCGAATGCGGACTTCGCGATTGGCTGCGGCTATAAGTATCTGAATGGTGGGCCGGGTGCTCCCGCCTTCGTGTATGTGGCACAGCGGCATCAGGCCAACTTTAGCCAACCTTTAGCGGGATGGATGGGACATGCCCAACCGTTCGCCTTCGATTGGAAGTATCAACCTGCCGAGGGCATCGCCCGTTACCTGTGCGGCACACAACCCGTCCTCAGTATGACCGCGCTCGAATGTGGCATTGATGTGATGCTGGAAGCCGATCTCGCCTTGATGCGTCAAAAATCAGTGGCGATGGCTGACCTGATGATCCAGTTGGTGGAACAGCGCTGTGGTGCATTCGGCTTGGAATTGGTCACCCCGCGCGATGGCAACAAGCGTGGCAGCCAAGTATCCTACAGCCATCCGCAGGGCTTCCCGATTATGCAGGCGTTGGTGGCTGCCGGTGTCATTGGTGATTACCGCGAACCGAATATTCTGCGTTTCGGCTTTACACCCCTGTACGTCAGCTATACCGACATCTGGGATATGGTCGAAATCTTGACCAACATCCTCAGCAACCGGACATGGGAACAACCCCAATTCCAACGTCGCGGGAACGTAACCTAGGATGCAGATTTTACAGCCGCCCAATTGGGCCAAGCCACGCGGGTACTCGAATGGAGTCGCCAGCAGCGGACAACTGATTTTCATCAGCGGACAGGTGGGATGGGATGCCAACTGCCAGTTCACAAGTACGGACTTTGTCGCCCAATCACGGCAAGCGCTGCATAACATCGTGACCATTTTGGCTGAAGCCGGTGGCAAGCCGGAACATATCACGCGCTTAACGTGGTATGTGGTGGACAAACAAGAGTATTTGAAGGCTGGCAAAGCCTTGGGCGCGGTCTACCGTGAAATCATCGGCAAACATTACCCCGCTATGTCCGCAGTGCAAGTCGTCGCCTTGATGGAAGATATGGCGCGCGTCGAAATCGAAGCAACTGCCGTTATCCCCTAAAACTTCTACACAAAAATTCAATCAGGCTAAGAAAATGGTGATGCGCAAGTGTCACCATTTTCTTTTTGAATACTCAGCAATATGTACTGTATATTACAGATATATTGTTTTCAGGTGTAAGGAAATACTCATGCAACTACCCAATACAGTGACTAGTGACACCATTCACATGCTACTTTCCGGAATGAGCCTCTTCTATAGTCTTTGGTTCATTACGATCCTCGCTCCGATCTCATGGCGCAAGAAAAAGATCTTACGAAATATGTTTGTCCTATGGTGTGTCTTAGCAGGGATGCGGGTTATATTTTTGTTTGACCCTAAGCCTATGCCGTTTATGTTCATCTCTGATCCACTCAATACAATCCTGTTCATCTGTGCAGGAATAATCATCTTTATTTGTATGATACTTACGCAACGGTTTCAAAATAGGCAGTTCCAATAGAAGGCAAATGCCCTAAGCCAAATTGAAGATTTTTTGCAAATTTCGCCCCGTGAATTTGAAGACATGATCGTAGAGCTTTATGAACGAGCAGGCCATAAACCGAGGCGAACAGGCGCAACCGGTGATCATGGTGTCGATATTGTTGTAGACGCCAAGAATGGCGAAAAATGGGTTGTGCAATGCAAACGCTGGCGCGGATCAGTGGGTGAACCGGTTGTAAGGGATTTCTATGGCGTAGTACAGCACGAAAAAGCCGACAAGGGCATCATCTTTACAACCGGACGTTTTACCGCTTCCGCCCAACTATGGGCAAAAGGCAAGCCAATTGCGCTCTACGACGGTAACAAATTAGTCGAGATTTGGTCACGCTCTAAAGTCCATCAACAAAATGTGGACCAATCACCTGCTGCGGTATCTACTCAAAACTAAGCGATATCATTCCGCCACGCGGTCAAACCGAGGCACATCCACCCCAAAATGAGTGCAATACCACCAATCGGTGCGACTGCGCCCATGATCGAAAGATCAAATATGGCTAAGATGTAAAGGCTGCCGGAAAACAGCACGATCCCGATGGTGAAAAAGACTCCGGCGGCTTTGGTGATTCCGCCCGGCCAACGACGAATAGCCGAAGAAACAAACAATAATGCCATCGTATGAATAAGCTGATATTGCACTGCCGTCTCGTAAGTTGACCTTCGCCCGTTGGCGGTCAAGATGCCGTTTAGCGCGTGTGCACCAAAAGCGCCCATCCCTACCCCCAACATGCCAAAAATTGCTCCCAAGATGACAACCCGACGTCCCATATGCATAATTGTCTCTGCCTTTATAAAGAAATATTACGATATGTAAAATTTATTTTAGGTTTATTAAACACAAACTGTATCCCATTAGGAATAACATTACAATATAAGTGGTCATATTAGATTACATTGAGGTACATAAGTCATGACGAAACGTGGCAGTCGCTGTATTTACCAACGACTCGACATTGGCATTCAGGAATTTGTTTTCCTTCAATCCTCTCATGCTGCGGTCGATGAATTCATTGATCATCTACAATGGATTAAAGACAACGAACCTACTTACCAAAATGACCAGACGACACGAGTCCTCATGGATACCTGCGCATCGGGAGCGCTCCCCATGTATTACATTGCCAAACGGGCCAACGAATGGACCCGGCAGCAACCCGCCGCCATGCAAGCCCGCCACACCCGCACGGCACAGCTTTATAGAGCCAGCGGCGCATACGTCACAATTGCGCGGAATTTGGGTAAGGTTTTCAGCAACAAACACTTCCGGCAAGAATATTTCCACGATGATCGCGAGGCAGCCATCGCATGGTTGCTCAAAGATGATTAATCCCCGCCATAGACCATTGCACACTACACTCAAGTGGATTGTGTGCACGTTGACATAGACATCGACGGCACACTTACAGACGAAAACTGAATCGCTATAGAAAATTTGTTTGCATCCTTATCCCTATAGTGATAGATTTAGAACTATCCACAACTTGTACTTCAAAGAATAGGAATAAGCATGACCATACAAGAACAAATTGACGCGTATATTAGTAGCCAACCTGAACCAAAACGCAGCGATATGCAAGGGTTACACCACACCATTCTGGAACTCATGCCGGCATGTCAATTATGGTTCTTGGATGGCAAAAACAGTGACAATAAAACGGTGTCGAATCCCAATATCGGATATGGACTTCGCACCATAGCATATGCTGATGGAACAACCAAGGAGTTTTATCAAATTGGGATGAGCGCAAACACAACCGGAATTTCAATTTATATCCTTGGTATCAAAGATAAAACATACTTAGCCGAAACATATGGAAAAAAACTAGGTAAGGCCAGCGTGAGCGGGTATTGTATTAAGTTCAAAACGGTAAAAGACATCAACATAGATACACTTCAAGCGGCAATACGCGATGGGGTTGCGCTTCAGAATTAAGAGGCAAACTGATGAAATACTAAGGTCAGCGTACCAAACAGTAACCTGCCACATCCACACCGCAGATCTATAAGGCTACTAGTGCGCAAAGATGACTCATTGACACGCCTCGAACACGCTATAATCCCCACCATAAACCATCACACAATACACTCAAGGGGATTGTATGCTCGTTGGCGTAGATATTGGCACAATGCCAAAACACTCATAGTTACGGAATATTATCATGCCAACATTTTTAAGGCGTCGTCCTATCATCGGACTAGTTTTTATAATTGGAATACCGATACTAACTATCTATGTGATTTCTTTTCTTTGTGCAAAATCTGGGTTTTTCTACGGCATGGGTATTCCTATACAAGATTGTGAAATGACTAAGACAATTCTTCAAGGTACCGTAATTGATACTCATGGAGAGCCGATTCCGAATACGGAGATTTATTTCGCAAACACTCCTGTGGATAATTCAACACCTGTAAAACACCAAATATTGACGAATCAGTTTGGGAATTTTGGACCTGAACCCATCAGATTTTTCAAATGTGAACCCATTAATTTTACTTTTACTGCGATTGGCTTTCGCAGTAAAAGCACCTCTTATATTCTTGACTATGGATTACTCAATTCGCTACCAAATGAATTAACGATAACACTCGAAAGGTCATCACAATAAATGTTAGTTGGCGTAGATATTGGCGGCACATTTACAGACTTGGTGGTGAGCGTAGACGGTCACCTGAAGATTCACAAACTCCTCAGCACCCCCGCAAATCCGGCACAGGCCATGCTGGCCGGTTTAGAAATCATTACCCCCGGCGGCCTTTCCGCACTGCAACAGGTATCGCACGGTTCAACCGTGGCAACCAACGCCATCTTGGAACGCAAAGGGGCGAAAACCGCGCTCATCACCACGCAGGGCTTCCGCGATTTGTTGTTCATCGGGCGGCAAAACCGGCCACAACTATATGCCCTACAGCCGCAACTACCCCCACCCCTTATCCCGCGCCAATGGTGCTACGAAATCCCTGAACGGTTGGATTACACCGGTGCAGTCATATCTGCACTCGACACAAAAGCGCTCGACCGCGTATTGGATGACATCGCCGCACAGGGCATCGAATCAGTCGCGGTATGTTTCCTCTATAGTTATGTCAATGCGGCACATGAGCAAATCGTCAAACAGCGCATTCTGGAACGCGGTTTGTTGCAGGAATGGCAAGTCGCCCTATCCAGTGATGTACTGCCGGAGTTCCGTGAATATGAACGTGCCAGCACCGCCGCGCTCGATGCCTATGTGCGTCCGGTGATGAGCCGCTATCTAACCACACTGGAAGACCGTCTGAACGCCAACAATAATCATGTTTCGCTGCGCATCATGAAATCCGATGGCGGGGTGATGAGTGCCGGACGCGCCCGCCAACAGGCAGTCCAAACAGCACTCAGTGGACCAGCCGCCGGAGTGATCGGTGCGTTCCATATTGCCAAACTGGCAGGTTATGACCAGATCATCACACTCGACATCGGCGGAACTTCGACCGATGTTGCCATTTGCCCCGGTGTACCCATTCGCCGTCCTGAAAGTGAAATTGACGGACTACCGTTACGCATACGCTTACTCGACATCGAAACGATTGGCGCGGGTGGTGGTTCTATCGCACGGCTTGATGCGGGGGGTGCGTTACGAGTCGGGCCGGAAAGCGCCGGATCAACACCGGGGCCGATTTGC
Organism: Aggregatilineales bacterium; assembly: GCA_044227005.1. Lineage (GTDB taxonomy): Bacteria > Chloroflexota > Anaerolineae > Aggregatilineales > Phototrophicaceae > CFX2. The sequence goes on along the minus strand of JBGAFZ010000001.1, from coordinate 1,356,908 downwards.
TACGGACGCGGCGGTAGCGCCATTACCGTCAGTGATGCCAACGCGGTGCTCGGTCGGCTTGATCCCGACCATTTTCTCGGCGGCAGTATGACGCTCGACCTGAACCGCGCACAAAGCGCCATCAACACGCTTGCGGCGAATATGCATCTCAAACCAGAAGCAGCAGCAGTCGGCATCATTGATATCGCCAACGTCAGCATCGACCGTGCCGTTCGACGGGTCTCCGTTGCACGCGGGTATGATCCGCGTCACTTCACATTATTAGCCTTCGGAGGCGCTGGTCCTTTACATGCCTGTGAGGTCGCCGCCCGACTGGATATTCCGCGTGTGCTGGTGCCGCGCTATCCCGGTGTACTATGCGCCTTCGGTTTGCTCGTGGCGGATGTGGTGCTGGATTACAGCCGCTCTGTTTTGGGGGTATATCAAGACACAACCCCTGCCCAATTGAATGCCTTCCTCGCCGATATGCTGGCACAGGCCAAAACTGAATTGGCGCACGAAAATATTGCTGACGCAGACATGGTTTTCCGTCCAACAGTCGATATGCGCTATCGCGGGCAAGCCTATGAACTGAGCGTCAGTCTAGAAGCCGATCCCACAGGTGGCACCTCCCTCGTCGACTCGTTCCACCGTTTGCATCAACAAACCTATGGACATGCTATGCCAGAACGCGCGGTTGAAGTGGTCAATCTGCGTTTGCAAGCCATCGGTATCGTAGAAAAACCTGAGTTGGTCGCAGAACCCATTGCCGAAAATACCTCAGTAGAGGTTGCCTTCCTCGGCACCAAAACAACCACAACCGGCGAGCAAATGGCACTCTACGAACGGGATCGACTGCCCATTGGCGCAAGTTTCAGCGGGCCAGCCCTAACCTTCCAATTCGACAGCACCGTTTACATCGGCACAGGCTGGAATGCCACAGTGGATGGCTATCGCAATTTGATTTTAGAGCGACAATAATCATCAGCTTCACTCTCTAACTGATTGAAAAGAGACATCATGCGTAAAAGTAAAATCTTAGCAAAAGTACGAGCAGGTCAACCGGCACGGCTGGCAATGATGGGGTATTTCATTCCGGCCTTCGTGGCCTATGCCGCCAAGTTAGGCTTCGACGGTATCTGGTTGGATATGGAACACCACAACTTTGATGACCGCGAAGTACAAGCACTCTTGGCATTCTTCCATCTATATGACATCGACTGCTTGGTACGTCCGCCAACCCGCGAAAAAGCCCGCCTGTACCGTTACCTCGAAGATGGCGCAACCGGCCTCATCATTCCACATGTAAATGATGCCGCCACAGCACGTGATCTGGTGCAAAGCATCAAGTTCCCACCGGTAGGTGATCGCGGTATACATGGGCGCGGCTTAGACGCAAACTTTGGCCTCGACAGCAAAGAAGTGCTGGTCGAAAACGCGCTGCGCGAAACGTTTGTCGTGGTACAAATCGAGACGCCGCAGGCTTTGGAACAGGCCGAGCAAATGGCCGCTATCCCCGGCTTGGATGGCTTGTATGTCGGCCCGGCAGACCTCGGTTTGCGGCTCAAATTGCAACCGGATGGCATTCACGTCAACAAAGCGATTGCACAAATCGCGGCAATTTGTCGTCAGCATGGCAAGATGTGGGGATCGTTGGCGGCTACCGAAGAAGATCTGATCTTGCACCGTGATTTGGACGCTCAACTTCAGGTGTGGGGCGTTGATGCCCGTATCATTCAGGCTGGCCTCGCCCAGGCATGGAGCGATCTGGAACGCGTGCTGTAGGGCATCTAATTTACTGGTTCATCAACACGATCTTGCGCTGGAACTAAGGACAGGTATATGCCCACCACAGTAGACCCTATCTCGCTTGAAGTCTTTAAGAACCTATTCGCGGCGGTGGCTGAAGAAATGGGCGTGACACTGCAACGCGCCAGCTTCAGCCCCAACATCCGCGAACGGCTGGATTTTAGCTGTGCTGTCTTTGATGCACAGGCGCGCATGGTGGCACAAGCCGCTCACATCCCTGTGCATCTGGGGAGTATGCCCGCCTCGGTAGAATATGCCCTACGCGAGTTTGAAACGCTGCTGCCCGGTGATGTCATCATCCTGAATGATCCCTATCATGGTGGCACGCACCTCCCCGACATCACCATGGTATCGCCGGTCTTTGTGGAGGGAACGGTGCGCTTCTTTGTCGCCAGCCGCGCCCATCATGCCGACGTGGGGGGTATGTCACCCGGATCACTGCCGCTCAGCACCGAACTCTACCAAGAAGGCATCATCATCCCACCCATCAAATTGATTGATGGTGGTAAGCGCAACGCGGGGGTCTTGGGATTAATCACTGCCAACAGCCGTGCACCGGAAGAACGCCTCGGTGATCTGGAAGCACAATTGGCAGCCCAACGCGTGGGCGAAAAACGTCTGCTGGCGATGGTCGCGGAACACGGCGAATCACGCGTGAGCGATCATGCCGCCGCCCTGCTGGATTATTCCCGCCGCATGACGGAAGCGGTCATCAGCGCCATCCCTGACGGCGAATACAGCTTTGAGGATGCCATGGAAGGTGACGGACAGCGTGAGTTCCGCATCCCCATCAAAACCACATTACGCATCAGCAGCGCACACATGACGGTCGACTTTACGGGCAGTGCGCCACAGGTCGCGGGCAATATCAACGCTGTGGAAGCCATCGTCCGTTCTGCCACATGGTATTGTGTGCGCTTGTTAGCAGTCGATGATGTCCCTGTTAATCATGGATGCTTTGCACCAGTCTCGGTGATAACCCCACCGCACAGCCTGCTCAATCCCGACTTTCCGGCAGCGGTCGCCGTCGGCAACACCGAAACTGGACAGCGGGTGGTCGATGTGGTCTTGGGCGCACTGGCACAAGCCCTACCCGGTCGTATTCCAGCCGCTAGCCAAGGCAGCATGAATAACTTCACCTTTGGCGGGAACCAAAACGGACGCGCCTTCGTCTATTATGAAACCATCGCAGGCGGGCATGGTGCGGGCGAATTAGGAGATGGCCTCAGTGGGCGCCACAGCCATATGACCAACACCCGTAACACACCTGTCGAAGCGCTGGAATACGCCTTGCCGGTACGCGTGATCGAATACGGTCTGCGGGAAGCATCAGGCGGTATGGGCAAGCATCAAGGCGGCGCAGGTATTCGACGCGTCTATGAGTTTCTCACATCGGCGACCATCACCATCAATAGCGAACGGCGTGTGTATGCACCCTACGGCTTGAACGGTGGCGCATCCGGTAAAAAAGGCGAGAATAAAATAATCCGCCGTGATCAAACCGTCCAAAATGCCAGTGGTAAATTCACGGGTACGGTCGAAACGGGTGACCGTGTCGTACTCGAAACACCGGGTGGAGGCGGTTGGGGCGGATGATCTGATTTCGTGGGCATTCAAGGGGGCAAACTGTGGATTCCAACTTTATCATTGATATTATCCGTCGTTCCAATCGCAACCAACTCTTTTTATGGGGTCTCGGCCTCGTCCTTGTACTGGTTGCCATATCCTTTAGCGTCAACCAGTATTACAACCTGATCAAAGGGCCATTCGAAGTTACCAGTGATTACATCACCAGCATTGAGGATGTAACCCACTTGGATCAGTTTTACGTGACCATCAAAGGCGATCAAACCCTCGACACAGGCTTCTCTGAAACCAGCACCACCAACGGCATCCAAACTGGCAAAGCTTACTACAAAGCGGTCGTGCTTGGAGATCGCCTCTTGCTCGTCAAATCCGGTAATGCTGAAAATCTCGATAGCTATTCTGGTGCGTTAACCACCATTCCCTCCAGTGAACAACGCGAAGTGTTGGATGCCATCGGGCGCGAAATACCGAATGCCAAAGACGCTTTCTTACCCTTCATGATGGATGCCAATGAATTTCGGAACATCAGCTTTGGTGGCATGATTGCCGCTGCCATCGCCCTGCTCGTCAGCCTGTGGGGTGTCCTGCGTAGCATTAGCCGTGTGGTGAGCCACGAACGTCATCCCATCTGGCGCAAGCTCGAACGCTTCGGTGAACCGGCAGGTATTGCAGATCAAATCGCATCAGAAATCAGCGGCGCGGAAACTGTCGGTAAAGCACAGGTAACCCGTAATTGGCTGATCGCTGCCCAAAAATCCACGTTGGATGTGACCCAACTCAAAGACATCATGTGGGTCTACAAGAAGATCATCAGCGGTCGGGGTGGTAGACGAGTCTCGGCGCTGATTTATGATCGCTACGGGCAGCTCTCGACGGTAAACGGTAAAGAAGCCCAGATTGATGAGACACTGCGCGGTATCGCCCAGCGGATGCCGTGGATTGCCATCGGTTACAGCGCGGAAATCCAAGCGGCGTGGACGAAAGATCGTGCCGGATTCATCGCCGCAGTCGATCAACGCAAAAAACAAGCCAGTTCATAAATATTTATCCTAATTACCAAGCAATCCCATCACGCTTGTGACCACGTTGGGGTTGCTTATGGTCGCCTGCAATTCATGGAGGTTGATATGGATACAGACATCATTTATCCGATTATCCGGCGCAATAACCGCAATTGGCTAATCTTTTTGCTAATCGCCTTCGGCCTCATCTGCCTCACAATCTACATGAGCCTGAATTCTTTTGATAACGCTCTGCATGGTCCCTATGAAGTAACCCAAGAAGACATCATCAACATCCAAAACTTGAATGATGTCAAAAACTACTACGTCACCATCACTGGTGATCGAGTGACAGACAGCGGCTTTCAATATGTGACGGATAGCAACAAGGTTGAAAAAAGTTACATGCTGCTGCAACTCAATAAAAAACTACTACTGGTCGAACTCATGGGTGACGAGAGCAGAGATATCGAATATACCGGCACCTTAGTTCCATTTGGGTCAGAGATTCAGCGAGAAGTTGTCGATAAACTCAACGACTATCCAGCCTACAAAAAGGCGCTCCTGCCCTTCATGCTCAAGACGTATGATTTTGTTGTGCCTACCTATCTTTCGATGGTTATACTGGTGCTGTTGGCAGTGGTTTGCCTGTGGCGCATCATAGTCGTACTGCTCCGCATCTCGGACAACTCACGCCACAGCATCATCCGCAACCTCAAACGCTTCGGGGAACCGAACACGCTCATTCCCCAAATTGAACGTGAATTAGCAGCAACCGATCATATCCAGGTGGGCAAAACCATCCACTTGACCATGCACTGGTTAATTCAGTCAACCAACAGCAGCTTTAAGGCAACCCCTCTAAGCGATCTCATGTGGATTTATAAACAAGTGATTCAACACCGCACCTATGGCATTCCTGTCCGCAAAACCTATGCCGCGCTCATCTATGACCGTTATGGGAAGACAATCAACGTGCGCGGAAAAGAGGACCTCATCACCAAGATTCTCGCCAATGTGGCCGCGCACGCCCCTTGGGCAAAGATAGGTTACAGTAAAGAAATCCAATCGTCTTGGAAAAAAGACCGTGCCGGATTCATCGCCACAGTTGACCAACGGAAGCAACATTCCAACCAATAGTATTGCGAAAAGTCCCTGCGTGGCGTTATAGTGCTGCTGTAACGATCTCTCGAATAACAGGACAACAGTGAACATATAAAATCACTGTGTCGCACCGAACTCAAAATTAAGTTGACCAGCAGCATTATTGAAGGAGCAAAACTCGTGCCAGAACTGATTAGAAAAGACATTACCCCGGAAGAACTTAAAGAACAGGTCGAAAACCTCGGCGGCATTTGGACGATTCGGGGCGGCGGTAAATCGCGCCAATGGAACAACATCCAGTACAAGCAAGGGATGTCCGGCAAGAATGTGAATTCCAAGGGCTTGTCCATGAACGTGGCGACTGTTCCAGTCGGTGGCGTCGCTTATGCCCATATCCATGATGGCTTCGAAGTGATGCTCTATATTTTACAGGGCAAAGTCCGTCATGAATTTGGCAACGGATTGAAACAAATTTTGGAAAACGAGGCCGGTGACTTCATTTACATCGAGTCCGGTGTACCGCATGAAGTGTTTAACATTGGTGACGAACCGATTATCGCGATTGTAGCCCGTTCCGCCGCCGATGAATGGGACAAGATTATCCCCTACGACCGCAACGGCAGCTAATTGCGGGCGGCTGGAATATCCTGAATTGTGCCTACAGCGTCGACTTATCGGCGCTGTTTTGTTTGGATGTTCCGATAGGAGTACGATAATACGGTGGTACGATCATCAAGGATGAATTATAGTTAACAGCACATTATTACGTTCTTTGCTGACCATTTTGAATGCAATACAAATCAAACGTATAGAAAGATCGGGCTGTGTCGACAGTAACTTATGCACTCGAACATTTTTATTACGGTCAATCACCAGATCACCCTGAACCGCAACTGCTCGCGAAATCACAGGGGATCGAATCGGAACAGGTGGATGAGGCCATTGAGTCCGCGCTGATCCCTCCGGCGGATACCCCTACTGGCGCTTGGGGGCTGATTCGGGGCAAACATGCCAATCCGTTCGTGATGGTGCAGGCGCAAACCACGCCAGCCAATCATACCGTGTGGCATTTTATTATCATGCCCAGTGACGTCTTACGCGCGGTAGGCGGCAACCTCAAAGCCATCGTCAGCTTGACGGAATCGCAGGTGCCGACCTTCTCTAAGCTCAGCACCAAACTTCAACAACTCCTGCTCGATCATCCGCCCATCATTTCCAGTGATGAGCAGATTGATGACATCTTGGAGTTGATGAACTACACCCACAACCAGATTGACATCATCGAATCGTTGCTCGCAGGTATCGTACAGGGTGTGCCAATGGTGGTGCAGGGTGCGCCAACCGATTTGGCAACCCGTGTTCAATTCCTACAAGGGCTATTGGCACTGCTGCCACCATCAGCCCGATTCGGTGTGACCTTCGCCACGCACACACTGGAAAGCACCAAAATTGATGCCCAGATTCGCTTCTACGGTGGCGAAAAACTCTCGCGTCAAACGCTGGTCTATGCATGGCAAAAAGGCAAATTGGGCGGCAACGTCGTCGCGGATAATTACAGCCACTTTGTTGCCAGCCAACTGCGCTTGGATGCTGAACTCGTCAGCCAGCAAACCCGCAACTTAACAGCAGTCGCCGCATGGCGCATCAAGCGAGGTGAAGGCTTGGCGGATGCCTTGGGCTATGCATCCTATCGTCTCAATCTGGATAACGCACTCGTCAATAATCAGCCCGTAGAAACCGCTGATGTATCCAAAGTGCTGGCGGAAGACCCGACGCTCACCGATGATCTCAAGATCGCCTACACCCATCACCTCTTGGCCTTCGCGCTAGCACTAGGTGATATGCAACATGCTGATCCCATCGCGCCCATGCTGCGCCAAAACAGCGATCTGGAATGGGCGATCCAATCCCAGTTTGACGAAGCCATCAAAGAAGGCAAGTCGATGCTGGTTTATGACGCCCTCTCGCGCTGGATGGCGAATCCGCTCGGCCCGACCGGAACCCATTGGGTTGAGCTAACCCATCGCGCCGTCCTATCGCATATGCAAACGCTGGTACAAAAGCGCGACCTCAAACGCATCAACGCGTTCTTTGAACAACTCCATCGTGAAAGTCCCGGCTTGGAAATCGGCAAACTAATCCCACGCCTCATCGAAATGACGCTGCCGCTTTCGGTGCTGGATCGTGATTTGAACCTGACTGTGTTCTTAATTGCCGTGAATTACCTTGAAAGTGATGTCCTGCGCCGATTGATCAGCGCCCAGAAGTTCACCGCCCAACTACCGCCCACGCTCAGCCGCCTTGCCCCATATCTGACGGGTGAAGACGCCGGTATGTCGCCCTCAGGCTTGCTCCTCAGCGCGGCCTCCGACTTTGGCGATGAGTGGCGCGATCCAGTTCTCATCCGCTTGGCTGAATCAGCCATCCGTGCCAAACGTCCAGACATCGTAGATACACAGGCACTCGGCGGCATGGTGGGCTTAATCGGCACATCATGGGGCGTGCAATACAGCCAAACACTGAATTGGATTGCCATCATGCTCTGCAATGATGAAACCCTCACGCGTTTGGAACTGCCCGGTCCGACTTACTTGCTGCGCTTATTGCTGGCTTCCGGCGGCTATAAAGATACCGCTAACGAAATGCTGCATCAGGCGCGGGTGCTCTATCCCGGTGAAGCCCAATCCGATTATGTCTCAATGGTACAGCGGCTGTTTGCCGAAACACCCATTCCTATCCAGCAATTACCCGCTGCGCTCAAAGCCCTTAACGAAGCCGGTGTGAAGTCACTGCCGCTGCTAATGGCCTACATCGGCATCTTGGAAGCCCATTCGTGGTCATCCTCGCTCGACCGGATCGCCCATCAAGCGACCGTCATGCTGCTCGAAAGTCCGAACATCGCCAAGGTGATTCCGGCCTCAGCCATGATCGCCCTCTTGAAGTTCCACATCAGCCGCAAAGATGTGGATCAAACAATCCGCGTGGCAGGGGTCATGCCACAGGTTGCCATCCGTGAAGGCGCGCGTGGCATCAACCTGATCGGACGTATGTACAAGCTGATGGACTGGGATGAAAAGGTTCGCATGGCGTCCTTAGAACTCCTGCGACGTTATGTGCGGATCGCGCCGGATGCTGACGCACGTAAAGCAGTGACCGCCTTTGGTCGCGAGTTTGGTGCTGGCATTCAACAGGCGACCGAAACCAGTTATGCTATGCGCCGCTTGTTCGATAACATTGACCTGATCGAATACGCCGAATTCCTGCATATCACAGCCGAATATCTTTACGACACCACCTTGGCCTATGCCGACAAATCCAAGATTCCCACTGTTGGCGCGTTGATGAACAGCCTCGACAGTTTAGGCGGCGGCCTCAGCAGTGATGATCGTATCCTGTTAGCCAATGAGTTGAACGCAGTCGGCAAGGCGCTCTTGGAACTCGGTAAACCGTGGCAATCCCGCTCGCGTGAAATCGACCAGCACATCGAGAATCTGCTGCAAGGGCGTAAAGACCCCACAACAGCGCTCGATGTCCTATGGGTCGTCGCCGGTTATCTGGCACGCGGCAAACGTCAACCGCTTAAGATGCATCGCATCCTCACCCAACATGTTTTTGGGGATCGTCCCGCCCCGCGTGTGCTGGATGAAACCCGCATCACCAACGCTGTCTTGGAAAGCGCCCTGACCGCCTTCCCACCAAACCACAAAATCACGCTCAGCGCCGAATCCATCCGCAATGAAATGGACAGCCTGTGGGGTGATATTAACATCGAGAAGCAGCGTGCCATCGTGCGTGACTTGATGACCGACTTGCAACGCGTCGGTGAACTGTGCTATCTGATCGCCTCATCTGGTAATCCCAAAGCAACCGAAGACGGTTCGTTCGCCCGTAAGCTGGAAGAAGGCTCGCAGCAACCCAAGAGCACGTTGGAAATGTATCGTTTTGTCAGCGGTTACTTCCGCGCACGTTCGTAAGCTAAAGGCTTATACGTGAATTTCGCGACCGATACGACGCTGGAATTTGAGCAGCAGACCTTCAAAAAAGTGGATGCTGCTCAAACCACCATCGCGTCAAAAATCTTCCGTGACTGCAAATTCCAGTACTGCATCCTGACTGAAACCGTCTTTGCAGGCTGCAAATTCTATAACTGCACCTTTAAAGAGTGTGACTTGAGTTTGATGAAGGTCAAGAACTGCATTTTCTCTGAGGTAACGTTTGACTCGTGCAAAGTGGTGGGTATCAATTGGACGGAAGCCATGTGGGGCAATGCCAGCTTGCTTGGCTCGATCAACTTCACCGACTGTACGCTGAATTACTCGACCTTTATCGGTTTGAAGCTCAAGAAAATCGCACTCACCCGCTGCCTCGCGCGTGATGTGGACTTCTCCGAAACCGACTTAACACAGGCCAATTGCAGCGGCACCGACTTCACCGACAGCCGCTTTATGCATACCAACCTCACGCAAGCGGATTTCACCAAAGCCACCCATTACAACATCGCCGCCACACAAAACACGCTCAAGAAGACGCGCTTCTCACTACCCGAAGCAGTCGCCCTGCTCCACAGCCTCGATATTGTTCTGGAAGAATAATCGCTACCAGCGTTCCCACGTCTGTTGACCGTTACGCTCGTTAAGCTCGTCCTGCCGTGGATACTGGCGTTGCACCAGTTTCTCGGCAACTTTGGTCGTATGATGATCGCTTTCCTCATAGCTCACATCGCGGGTAATGACACGCCGTTGCGCCGACGCGAACAGGGTCACATCCGATTCGATCATTCGACCGGGGAAAATAATCAGGCCGGAACCGAGGCGGCAGTTATGCCCGACCGCACCACCCAGTACCACCTGTCCAACGTCTTCTAGTTCGCCACGAATGTTGGATGCCTTAATCGTGCGCGGCACTACACCCCCGCGCCCATCGGATTCCCCGATCAGGTTGAAGTCGGTGAAGGTATTACCCGCCCCTACAAAACTATCCCGCCCGATGACGCACATCTGCAAACAGGTATTTTGGGCGATGATCGTGCCGCTCATCAAACTCGTCATGAACAACGACGCACGGAACGGCAAGAAGCAGTTGTTCGCCACCGTACTCAACATCAACTGGCAGCCCTGTGACACCGTCACATCGTCGCCAATCGTGCAGTTGTCGATGACCGCGCCCGGCCCGATGTAGCAGCGTTCACCAATTGTCGTCGGCCCACTGATCACGGCAGACGGATCAATGACCGTATCCTTGCCCACCTTGACCGCCGCGCTGGTCGTCAACATTTGCTTCTGCTCGATGATGCCGCGCCACAGTAATTTCAACGCCGTAAAGTTATGATGTTTAATCTGTTCCTCAAACCGATACCCGCGTGTGAACACCCCGAAAATCACGCTGGCATAAAAGATATGCACCCAACTCTCAATCGACAACAGCGCATACTTCGGCAAATAATGGGTCAATTCCTCGACCTGATCCTGCGCCATAAAATCTGGCACACTGTAAAATCCGCGCGGTTCGGCTTCGCTATCAATCGCGATGTACGCAACATCCTTAGTAAACCCCTTCGGGAAATACCACATATCGACTGCCGAAATCGGTCGTCCGGTTTTTGCATCTGCCCCAACCGGCTCGAAGCTCGTGGAGAGTGGCAACGTATAATTGGTAAATGCACGTTCCGCCGGATCAGTGAAAATCGCCGCGCGGCACGCCTGCCCTGTGGCCTTCGCCCGTTCCACAAAAGTCTCTACAAATTCTTTATCGAACCACAGGCTATCGCGATAAACAAACGCTGGTTCATCTTCGCGGATATTATGCATCTGTCCCGCTTCCGGGAACGTATCCCCCAGCTTCACGCCGCCTTTGAAAACCGCCGAGAATACTTCGTCGTGAATAAACGTCAACGTCGATGTGCCGATAACCAGCTTGCTAGCAGGTTCGTTGAATGGCAGCACATGGCGGGTATCTTCAAGGATGTAACGATACATAAATAGCCTCTAACCGTGAATACGCTTTAGGGGAAGTATAACATGATTTGAAATCGCTAGAATGCAGACCAAATCAGACACTGTTATAATGATACGAAATACGAGGAGATTTCAATTATGGCAGTGATGAATATCGTCTCGGTATATGATGAATTCTTGGAATACTTGGCACAGAAAGCATCGCCAGACGAAATAATGGCCTTCAAGGCATCACAATCCGCGCAGCAACGAGCAGATGAACTCACCGAACGAAATAAAGCTGGCATCTTATCAGAATCGGAAAGAATCGAATTGGAGCAAATGCTTCACTTCAATCGCTTAGTATCTCGCCTTAAAGCAAAAGCTGTCCGCGCCATCAAACAATCGTGACCTATATTCCAGAACCGATAAAAACTTTTATACGACAGCGTGCCAAGTATCGCTGCGAATATTGTGGCTTACCTGAGGGCATTAGTTACTACAGTCATCAAATCGATCATATCATTCCGACTAAACATCGCGGATCTTCTGAGGCAATAAATCTCGCTTTAGCATGTTTTGACTGTAACAATGCCAAGGGCAGTGATGTGGCTTCTTATGATGAATACACAAAGGAACTCACGCCGCTATACAATCCACGAACCCAACAATGGGATGCTCATTTTCGGTTGGAACATGCCACTATTGTCGGAAAAACACCTATAGGCCGTGTGACGGTATTTACATTAAATATGAATCGACCCGAACAAGTCGAGACGCGTGAAGATTTGATTAGTGCAGGGGTCTGGTAGCAAGCATCAATCGGCTAACCGCTATTTAAGAAGTCTCTCACCGTTTGGTGAAAACGTGGGGGATTATCCAGCATCGGGAAGTGTCCTGAATCGGGGAACATCACAATCTTGCTGTGCGGCGCGTACTGCTTCAACACCTGCGCCTGATTGGGATGCACGATCAAGTCTTTGTTACCGTAGATGCCCAATGTCGGCACCTTGACCTCACCCATACGCGGACGCAAATCGGTTTGGCGCAGCGTGGCGATGCTTTCGAAGAACGGCCCCATCGTCAGCTTCGATAAATCCGAAGCGAACATGTTGCCCAGTGCCTTACCATCTTTCGCCAGCAGGTATGAATACCCCCGCAGCGATACACGCAAACCCGACATGAACACATCGAACAACGCCGGTGAAGTTTCCGCCAGATCCATCCACGTGCGCCGCCCCGCCAGCTTAATCAGTGGACGCAGCGAACTACCTACGATGGGTGAACCGATGACGATGACCTTGACGACTTTTTCAGGGTAACGAATGGCCGTGCCCAATGAAACCGTGCCGCCCATCGAATGTCCCACCAATGGCGCTTTGACGATTCCCAGCCGATCCATGAATTGGTTGACGAGGAGAATAAAGTTATCAACCGAAAAATCCGCAGCCTTATCGCCCGACTCCCCAAAGCCCCAGAAGTCAATCGCGTAGGTGCGGAATTCTTTGCCTAATTCTTCAATGGTTTTGCGCCACAGCGCCCATGAACCGAGCCAACCGTGCAATAACAGAACCGGACGTCCTCGTCCGTAGGTTTCGTAATGCACGACCCCCTGCTCTGTTACCAGTAATGCCACGGTACTATATCCTTACGTGATCCAGTCCAAAGGCATTACTGCTGCCGATCCATTTCCTCCAAGATTGAGTAAAGCAGTTCCAGCAGCACGTTCTTGACGCTCTCTTTGTCCTTAGCCACGCACGGCAACAGCTTTACACCTTCTTCGATGCGCAGTGCAATCCGCAGATCATCTGCCGCCCACGCATCCGGATGGTCTTGTTTATTAGCAGCCACCACGTACGGTGTCGGTGCATATGCACGGAAAGTTTCGAGGATGCTCTTGGCTTCGCGGAAGGTTTCCGGCTTGGCGCTGTCCACCATCACCACAAAACCCAACATGCCTTCAGCCAAAATTTCCCACATGAAGTCGAAACGGCGCTGACCGGGTGTACCGAACAGATACATCGCCTGATCGGTAGAAACCACTTCGATTTCGCTGATTGAACGAATAAACTCGGTTTTACCGGCGCTAAACGGGCCTGTGATAACCATCTTTACAGTTTGCATAAGGTGCGCTCACTCTTCCCGGTATTGAACGTCCATCTTGGACTAGCGATTGCGAATGTTAAATAGACCGAATTCGATCGATCAAACGATTGACGACATCTGCCTTGACCTGCGGCTTCTGTGGCTGTGCACGTCGGCGCTGCATGGAACTAGCAGGTTGTTCCATTCCCGGCGGCTTGACCAACTCAACCAACCCGGCTTGCTCCAACCCATATACCACACGCCGGATTTCAATTTCAGACATATTGTTGGCGCGTGCAATCTGCCGGATGGAATTCTTTGGATTCACATACTGTACAACCCGCCACTCGGCTACACTCAGGTGAATCCCCTTCAACTTCTCGCGGGGGTTGCCGGGGAACCGGAGTGCGAAATCCAGATTCGGCAAATGCTGGTTGAGTTCTTCAACCTCTTTCATTCGCCGTGAACCTTCAATAATGATGTTTTCGAGGTCGATTGGAACCTGAATACGATCATTAGGCGGTACAACATTATCATCAAAGCGGAATGGCTCGGCATTCCAGCTCATCAGACTGTAGACCACATCCTGCATATGCTGCTGGATGCTCCCTACAATATCATTCTGGGTAATATAATTGGCATTCATCAAAAGCAGTGCCAGCGCCTTATCACTCTTATCTCGCGCTCGCTCACGGATCACCCGCGCCTGCTCGTCGGTCAACTTGCCAACCTTATTCAGGACAGAAACGAGGTTGCCTTCTTGCCCCTTCATCGTGGCAAAAATCAACTTACCTGCTTTGAACGATACCTGCGCACGCTCAGGCCCTGCCTCGACGCGTTCACGCTTCGATCCGTTCACATTTTCCATCTGCCCCGTCTTGTTCGCCTGAAAAATCGTCAGCGTGCCAGTTTTGCCCGCCAGATTGATCAAGTTTAACAATTGGGTAACACTAAAATCCCGAAGTTCGCCTTTAAGCGGCATTTAGGCCCCCTCACAAAGGTTCAACGCAAGGCCACACGATAAGTCTAATCATACAGGAAATCTTGAAATAGGCTAAACCAGTACCTAAAAGTCATTATAGCTTGCGCCTATAGTCGCGTCAACCGAACTCGAAGCATGTACTATAATGCGGTTTGTTATTGTCCAATAGGCACATTTAGGAGTGCTTATGCAACCCTATTTCCGATTGCTGTTGATTATGATTCACGCCTTTATTATCGGGGGATGCATCACCCCGCTGAAAGAAGGCTTGCAATCATTTCCAACTGTACCCTCTTATCTTACAACCGAAACCCCAAACACAAAAATTGAGACTACACCAATACCGGACGAATTTCCCGCCGACGTTAATCCTTTGACTGGCTTACAGGTCACCGATCCGGCCGTTTTAAACCGCCGCCCGATGGTCATCAAGATTTCTAACGCCCCTGTTCTGGTACGCCCACAAGCCGGAATCGGCGCGGCGGACATCGTGTTCGAGCATTATGCCGAAGGCGGACTCACCCGCTTTTCCGCCATCTTCTACAGCCAAGCGCCGGATCGTGTCGGCTCAATTCGCAGCGCCCGCCTCATTGATACCGACCTCATCCCCATGTTCGGCGGATTATTAGCCTTCTCCGGTGCCAGTACCGGCGTAGAAACCCTCCTGAACAATGCCGATTACGCCAACCGCCTCTTCAAAGGAGTCTTATTCGGGCAGCCCTACTTCTGGCGTGATGAAACCATCGAAGTCCCCCACAACATGTTCATGAACCCCAACGCTGTTTGGGAAAAGGCCACTAACGAAGGCATCAACCAGCGCCCCAGACTACACGGCTTGTCTTTCAGTGTAATGCCATCCTCCCCCCCCCATGTTGCCAATAACAATATTGATATTCGGTATCGCGCCACCCGCGTCATCTGGAAATACGATCCGGCCATCGGTCTTTATCGCCGCAGCGCCGATGGTCAGGGTCACTTTGATGCCAATACCCTTGAGCAAATCACCGCCGCCAATGTGGTCGTCATCTATGCCGATCATCAATTCACCGATATTGTCGAAAGTGAATTTCAAGGCAGCAAGAGCTACAGCATCGCCATCAACCTCATGGGCAAAGGTCAGGCCATCCTCTTCCGCGACGGTCAGCAATATGATGGACAGTGGGTGCGTAACGACCAGAACACCATCATCGGATTACGTACCACCGACGGCGCGATCTTACCGCTCAAACCCGGTCAAACATGGTTTCAGATCGTCCAATTGCCCGACCAACAAAATCCGCAGGAAGAATGGATCAAAATGGAGTAAGACAGTTTGTCACTAATCAAAATAACTGGTTAAAAATATGTATTAGCATGGCCGACATTTATGAAATGTTGACTGCCTTTGTTTTCTATGCTGCGCATACTAGCAAAGATAGTTACTATCAATATTACAGTTTAAGCACTTATATGTTTGACTATTATGATTTAGCTTATATACTCATCTTCACTGATTATTAAGGAGGTCACAAATAATGTTTAGGCAATTATTAGATACTGACAAAAACACAGACGAACTAAAAACAGACAAGTTGACTTTACAGGGAAGAACACTTAAGTTCGCTCAATCCTATGTATCACTTGACAATATTTCACTCATTGAAGTAATTGACCTCTCAACACAAAGACCAATACCAACATATTTTTATGTTTTAGGCTTAATTGGATTAGCATTATTTATAAACAACAATACAACAATAATTGGTGTTGTTGTTCTAGCTGCTCTCGCTTTTTTAGTCTACCAATTTTGGCAAAAGCGCGTTGAAGAACGCTATGGCCTCAATTTAATAACAAATTCTGGACGAGCGCGGATATTGCTAGCAAAAGATCAGGGCTTCCTAATGGATCTTGCAGCAACATTATCAGATGCCATTAGTAACCCCAAAATCACAGCATTAGTCGCTAATTTCAACAGCCAAAAAATAGACATTGGGTCAATGTCTGGTGGGGTAATCGCGACAAACGTTGATGGCAATGTTACCCAAAGTAACAGTTGATTTGGAGTACCCAAGAAATGAAGAAAGAAAACAATCAAAGCCTAAATATAGGTGCCGTGTCAGGTGGGATTATCGCGAATGAAATTAAAGGCGGTATTGTCCAAAACAATACGACACAAACAAACTCTGAACAGATAGATTTTGACCGCGCCGTATCAGAATTAAATCGGCTGCGAAAAGCAATGAGAGACTTGGATACAGAGGCAGAATATGTCGTAGCAACTGCCGAAATTCAAAAAGCTGAACAGGCTGCGCAACAAAAAGATGGAGAAGGATTGAAATCTCATCTCAAAGAAGCTGGAAAATGGGCGCTAGATGTAGCCACCAAAATAGGTGTCTCATTAGTTAGCGAGATGTTGAAAACCGCACTAAAGGGTCCATGATACTTGGGTATGCGTCTCGCATATCTACACGTATGAAATTTTCTGGCACCTAAGGATTACATCACGGAAAAAATGTACAGAGAGTCAATCGGTCAGGCATAACCTTCGTAAGGAACTAAAAGGCACTGTCACCCTATCCGTTACAGTGCCTTTTCTATTACTTTCAACCTACTACTTTTAACCTTCAACCGCGCTCGTCACCACTCGAAACCCGATATGGTGATCTTGATACGTCGGCGGGTCTTCAAAATGCTTGTAGGCCGACCGCGCCACATACGGATTACTGCCCCACCAGCCACCTTTTTCGACTTTCTTAGAACCGCTAACCGCTCCGGTTGGATCATCTTTGGGACTGTTCGCGTAATACGTGCTGCTCAACCAATCCTGCACCCACTCCATGGCATTCCCTGCCATATCATACGCCCCCACCCAACTCACACCCTCAGGATATGCCCCCACGGCACTTAATCCGCTGCTATCCACCACATTCGCCTTGCTCGCATCCCACGCATCACCCCACGGATAAACCCGCGACTCACTTCCACGCGCGGCGAATTCCCACTGTGCTTCCGTCGGCAGTTGACCACCTCGCCAAGCGGCATAGGCTTCCGCCTCGTACCACGTCACACACACCCGTGGATGATCAGCTTCCACATCATCACACACCACCGGTAATTTGCTCACGTCCTGCCGTTTCAGCCATGATGCCCCCTTCTCTGACCAATACGCCGCTGTACGATAACCACCATCCTTCACGAACGCCTCAAACGCAGCGTTGGTCACCTCGTACTGATCAATCCAATACTCCTTCGTTAAGCACACTTCATGCTGGGGTTGCTCATAAATGACCGTAGCTTTTGCCCACCCCGGCACGTCCAATTTGAGCGCTGCGTCTATGTGCTCGTCGCTGCTCCCCATCATGAAGCATCCCGCTGGCACATACACCTGTGCGATACCTTTTTCATCCATCCGTGTATCACCCGCTTTAGGTTCCGCTGTTGCTTCCTGTGCCACTGCCGCACTCCCCACCATCAAAAAGATACCGATTAAAAAACCAATTTTAGCGATCATTTATTTCTCACCGTTTATGAATAACGTTGCTAAATTACCCGCCACCCGCCCATTTTGTTCACCGCGCTTATGTTAAGGCGCTGCGGTAAAAAGTATGGGCGTTAAATTTTTCTCTTTAGGCTATAATCGAATTATTCCGTCACGCCAAATCGAGGTACGCCAACCATGTCGTTTCGAGCTGTTGAACAGGGGATAGAAGCCATTCAAGCGGGTAACCGTGATGAAGGTGTGCGTATGCTCAAGATCGCCCTCAAAAGCCCTGAGCTAACCGGCGCACTACGGGCGGTTGCTTGCCTGTGGTTGGGGGAGGTCAGTACCGATGCCACCGAAAAACGCGCCTATTATAAGGATGCGCTAGCTGCCGATCCGACCAATACTGCCGTCAAACAGCGCGTCGAAACCTTTCTCGCGCAGCAGTTCATGCCACCACCACCCGGCGCACAGGCAGCACCACCCATGCCCACCAGCTTACCCGGCTCAAGCATCGCGCCCAGCCCTTACCAGCCCATCCAACCGGCGCTGCCCAAAACCGGCAACCTGAACCCCGCTGCGCTGCAACCCTCAGCGCAGGTCGTCGCCATCTCAGGCGGCCCCAACGGCCCTGCCACCGCTTTCTTTGTCGCCCGTGAAGGTTTACTCGCCACAACCCGTTATGCAGTTGGTGGTGTGGATCAAGTTACCGTCGAATTACCCAACCGCCGTCAAAGCATCGGCTACGTCCTACGCTCCTATCCCGAACTCGATCTAGCCTTTATTTATGTCGAACAAATCACAGGTGAGGTCATCCCACCTAGCCCAATTGCCAACGTCACCGAGGACACCCGCCTCACGGTGGTCTGTGCCAACGGTAACATCCTGCAAGCCAAACGCCGCGCCACCAAACGCTTCGTTGCCGCCCAGTGGTTCCCCACCGATATGCTCGATTTGCCCGACGCCGGTGGTGCCCCCATCCTCGATGACAACCGCTACCTCATCGGCATGATTACGCGCAACACCGCCAGCACCTCAGCCTATGTCTACGGCTTGCACATCAACACCATCCGCACGCAGGTGGATTCCTTCCGGCAGGAAACAACCGAGGGTGCCAAAGTCTACTGTCGTCACTGTGGCTTTTACAGCCGTGCCATGTCCGCCGGAGGCTATTACTGCGAACACTGTGGCGGATTACATCCACAGGCCGAAGGATTGCAGCGTTTTCCACAGGCACAAACCCAGGCCTTTTATTTCGAGCACAACAAGCTCACCTGTCCGAACTGCAACGCGACGGTCGGCTTCCACCGCAACATCTGCCTGCGTTGTGGACAACCTGCCAACCGCGCCTAAATGACTTTGTATTAAACTGAAGAGTGGCGACTATCAACGGGGAGACTTAACATATGCTCAGCTTACGGGGACGCAACCGCGCGACAGCCGAAAACGCGCTCGAATCCTATGCCGGAACCATCGAACAAATCCTTGCCACCATCGGCATTGATCCCGTCAAAGCACGGATGCGCACCGATACCGGCTTCGGCTGGAGCTTCCAGCGCAACTCCGCCGTCATCGAAATTTTTGTCTCGCAGCAAGAAGGCGTCGGCTATCTTCAGGTACTATCGCCCATCATGCACCTGCCCATCAATGGCTTGCTACCACTCTACCGCCGCTTGTTGGAACTCAATCTCCAACTGACCAACGCCGCGCTAGGTGTCTATCTTGATGTCGTCTACGTCTTCAACGAACGCCCGCTCGAAGGCATGGATGGTGCCGAAGCCAACACCATCATCAACATGGTCGCCAGCTATGCCGACGAACTTGATGATCAGCTAGTCGGTGAATTCGGCGGTCGCCTTTACGCCAAAGTGTAGGGGTTTGCCGCTGGCAAACCTGTCGCTGACAAATCCGCTGTTTGCAAACCCGCCGCTGGCAAACCCGCCGCTGAGCAAACTTTTGGCGATTAATCTTGTCCTTATTTAGCTATTGCGGATTAAGCCTTGCTCCGGTTACGCAACCATTGCCACACCGCTCGCAAATCAGCCATCACACCGCTGAAATGTGCCCCCAGCGCGATCAACAGCACAATCGGAATCGCCAGCGTAAAAATCTGATCCGCAAAGTCGAAGTACAAAATAGCCGCTGGATTATTAATGACATCTTCCGACAACGGCAAAATAGGATTCGCCCCATTAAATTGGAATTGGAACATCAGGTAAATCGGGATATACACAGCCACCGTCATAATCAAGATGCTCAGCCAGCCGCGCAAATTAAACACCGATGACAGCATAAACACCAGCGCCGTCCCTAAACCGACATACGCCATAATTTCCCACACAGGTGGATAATTCAGGAAGAACCACGTGAACGCACCCCACGCCAGCGTCCCCCACAGAAAACCCGCCAACGACGAGAAAATCAACCGCGCCCACCACGGCCAGAAACCCCGCAACCGTGACGGCAGTTCGCCAGCGATCAACGTCAAAATCGCCATCATCATGCCGAACGTCAGACCGATTGAAATCGTCCGCCCCCACCGTTCCGCATTAAATATCGCCTCGGATCGGAACGTGACGAACACGTAAATCGCCATCGCCAGCGTCGCGCCCAACATCGCGAACACGAACCGCCGCACATTCTTTAACGGATCATCTGTCAAACGCCGCCATGTATTGGCGAACCATGCGTAAATGCGTCCCTGTGGACTAATCACGTTCGGCAGCGACGGCGCTTCATCACGCACCAACGCCAGCGCCAGCAGCGCCCCGCGTGATCCACTTCGTTGTGCATCACCGATCATCTTCACCGCCGCCAGTGACCGGATGCGTCCCACCGTTCGCGCGGCCTGTTCTGCAATCTCCGGTGTCGAACGTGGATCAAGCGCGATCTTCGCCAGCATCTGGTCAATATCTTCGCTGTAAACCGTCGTCCGCCAGTCCGATGGGATATGCAGTTGGATATCCGCCCGTGTGCGTGTCGTTAACAAGCGCCCCGTCAAACCTTGCGGCACTGCCATATAATTCCCGCTCGGATACTCCCGCTTGGCACGAGTCGCCAGCACATTAATCGCCGCCTTCTTCGCCTCGTCGTTGGTTTCCAGTGCCAATGCTTGCGCCACCAATGTCGGGATGCGCGGAGGATCACCGTCAGGTATCGTCTCTAGCCGGTAAAATGCCCGTGCGCGTGCTGGTGCGCTCTCGCTGCGAATGGTATGCAGTGCCACCCAGCGCCGGTTATCGTGATCCAGCTTCTTCCACCAGTAATCAATTTCGTGGTCATATTCCAACGCACCACGCAGGAGCAGTTGCAAACCGGCTTCATCAATCTCCAAACCGTTCTCATCCGCCTTCATGTAAACATCATTCATCACCATGAAGTGCGTCACACCCAGCAGGAAGCGTCCCTGTCCATGCGCCCAAGCCTTACGCGCACGGTTGTAAATATCTTGTGCCTCGCGCCGTACCATCGCCCCTTGGTCAGCGATCGTCTGCACACCACTCAAGTCAATCGTCAGCAAACCGACGCCGTCCTCATCATCAAAGTCACCCTGCGGTTTAATCACCGCCGAGCCTTGAACTTTACCCAGCGCCTCTTCTAACTCATTCACCAAATCCATCAATGTGTCAGGGCGATCATCCGGATTCAACGCCGTTCCACGCCGCAGCACTGGCGTTAAAACCTCCGCCAATTCGCTGCCCATCTTCTCGGCTTCCGGCAAATCTTCCTGCCACTGTAACTGCTTCAGTGCCAAAGATGTCGTCGCATCAAACGGCAGTTCGCCCGTCAACATCTGGAACACCAGAATCGCGAAGCTGTAAATATCAGCCCGATGATCGAGTTCACCTGCTGTCAACTGCTCCGGTGCCATATACAACAGCGTCCCATATCCGGGGTTCGCCGCCCGCCCTTCCGGCCCCAACACCGTCGCCAAACCGAAGTCCGCCAGATACGGCGACTCGTTGCTATCCATCAAAATATTGGAAGGCTTCAAATCAAGGTGAATCACATGGTTAGCATGGGCATAATCCAACGCGCTCGCGATATTCCGCGCTTGCCGCACCACCATATCCGTTGTCATCGCCCCGTCCGTCAGCATATGCTCCAACGAACCGCCCGTCACATAGCGCATAGCGATGTAAAGCTGCCCCTCGTTCTCACCGAAATCATAAATCGGCAGAATATGCGGGTGTTCCAGTTGGGCGATTGTCTGCGCCTCGCGCTCAAATAACTTGATCGGCTCGACCCCGTTATCTTGCGACAAATCCCGCGCAATCGTCTTAATAGCGACAGTCCGGTTCAGCCGTTTATCACGCGCCGACCACACATCCGCCATACCCCCGCGTCCGATATGCTCAATGACTCGATAATGCGAAAACTCGCTGCCAATATCCATGAATGTTTCCTATGCGGAATACTTATGCCTACCCTGATTATAGAATCAGCCGACACTTGCCACAAGCTAACCAACGTACTTAACCCCACATGAGAGAATTTTCCTCAATCCGCATCCCCGTCTACACTGATGCTCAACTCGTGTCGATGTATAATAACAACTTTCATGCAAATGTCCGGCGATGGCTAATTGTAGGGATGAGGCGTGCCTCATCCGCTGAAATAAGGCAAACACATGACCAAGAACAAACACCTGTGGGTGCGTTTAACGGCTATCTTATTACTCACCCTCATAGTGGTTCCGTTGCGCGCGCAGGATTCCACCTCGACCACCCGTGACGCTCAAGCGATGGCGCAGCGATGGCTCGGCTGGTCAGGTGGGCCAGTCATTGCCCCGCCTCCCCTCACTTATAATCTCAATGACTCGTCAACATTCTGGGTCACCAAAGCCGGACATGCCAGTCCTTCACAAATCACCGCCAAACTTGCCGCCATCACCCTTCACCTCAACGTCTGGGTTGAAGACGGTCTCGACTTTAAGCCGAATGAGATGCTCAATGTCGCCGCCCAAATAGATGCCACGATGGTGACCATTCGTATGCCTGCTAATCAGGGAGTAATTGTCACAGCTCCGCAATCGCGTGATGAATTCATCAACGCCGAGCAGATTCCACTCCCCGATGTCGATGGTGATGGGCGCTACAACATCCTATTCGCCCATGATCTGAACACAACCAACATCATGAGCTACAATCCGGTAAACAGCGTACCAACCCAATACGTAGCAAATGGCTGGACGAACCAACAAGAAATCTTCATCATTAACACCTCAGCCGCTCCGAGTCTGTCCCTTGGTGCTCCGGCTTACGTACAATTGGTCGTTCGCAAATTCTACAGCCTCTTGGTTGAGCATAACAATCCGTCGCAAGCCCCGTGGCTGCGTGAAGCCCAGAGTTGGTACATGTGGCTTCAATCTCAACAACAGGACATCGGCCCTGCCGACTTCCAAACCTTCTTCCAAACGCCGGATTTGCCCCTCACCAGCACCGATACCGAACGGGCTGCCATCACCGCCGTCGGACAGATGTTCCTGCGCTATGTCGAGCAGCGTTTTGGAGCGGGTATTGTTCAGGAACTCTTTACCTCCAACGGCTCCGGCCTCGATCAACTCACCAGCGTCTTGGCCGCAAACGGCATGACCGATCTCGTCACCGATAAGCCTATCACCGGACAGGATGTCTTCGCCGACTTCGCTCTCGCCAATGCGCTCAACAATGTCTCAGTTGGGGATGGTCGCTTCGGTTACACCATGCAAGCCGCCACCGGACTCAGTGCCGCCACACGCGGCGCACAGGATAACTTCGACTTCCAAATTCCACGCTTCAGTGTGGAACAATATGGCACCAATTATCTAGCACTCAGCGCCACCAAATCAGTCGAGTTTCAACTCGCCTTCGATGGCATCCCTGTCATACCGCGCCTGCTCATGCCCAACCAGCCCGATAATCATTTCTACTGGTCAGGCGACGGTCTCTACCAGAACA
The DNA here is from genome assembly GCA_044227005.1 of Aggregatilineales bacterium. Lineage (GTDB taxonomy): Bacteria > Chloroflexota > Anaerolineae > Aggregatilineales > Phototrophicaceae > CFX2. Next base: position 1,333,029 of record JBGAFZ010000001.1, on the reverse strand, counting down.
CATCCTTCAGCCGCACCTTTGACCTCTCCGCAGTTCAATCCGCCACCCTCACCTTCGATGCGTGGCATCAACTCACCGAAGGTTGGAATTACGGCTACGTCAGCGTCAGCACGGATGGCGGGCAGACCTTCAAACCGCTCATCAGCAGTGGCTCCACCACCCTCAATCCCAACGGCTTATCCTATGGCGCGGGCTTCACCGGAGTCAGCAATCCACAGCCTGCCCGACCATTCCCCTACTTAGGCATCGGTCTCGCCGCCAATGGCATCACCATCAGCAGTATTGCCGATAACAGTCCTCTACAGGGTTTGGATGTCAAAGTTGGGGATACCATCGCCGGATTTGATGGGCAGCCGTGGCAGGGCAAAGCCGATGTGACCGCCTACCTCAGCGGCTTCAAACCGGGTGACACCGTCAATCTCTACCTGCAACGCGACGACAAATTCCTGAGCGTTCCAGTCGTGCTCGGCAAGCATCCCAGCCGTGTGATTCCTGCCGATCCCATCTGGACGCAGCAAGAAATCAACCTCAACGCCTACGCCGGCAAACAAATCACCCTGCGCTTTGATTATGTCAGCAGTGATGACAAGCCCGACAAAGGCATCGCCATCGATAACATCGCCATCCCTGAAATTGGCTTCAAAGATGACGCCGAAGCCGGTATTCAAGGCTGGACGCTCAACGGCTGGCAGCAGATTGATAACACCTTGTCGCAGCATTATGTCGTGCAGTACGCCATCATCAACAGCAATACACCCACCGTCGGCCGCATCGAACGCCTCATCGCCCCCGGTGATAATACCACCTCAGGCGCATGGCCGTTTTCATTGACCGCAGGCGATACGTTCGTATTAGCCATCTCTGGCATCAACGACGCAACCGACCTGCCAGCCATCTATAACCTCAGAGCGCAAACCATCGGCACACCACAGCCCGAAGCCACCCCCGAGGTCACCGCCACACCAGCACCATAATCGACTGATTTAATCTGTAAGGGAGTATCCGTGTATGCTCCCTTCTTTGCTATTCGAGGAACAGACATGCCCGCACTTCCCATGAATTTCCATAGCCTGATCGACACCTTCCCCACCGCTGGATGTGTCGTCTGTAACCTCACCGAGCGCGATGTCAACCGCTTCCTCGATTCACACCTCTACGAATACGTCAACACGCCCGAAACCCATGCCGACATTCGCGCCTCGCGTGGACTCTGTGCCACCCATGCCGGACACCTTGTCGAGTTCGGTGCCAGCGTACTCGGCATCACCATCCTCCACGCCGCCGTTATGGATGAACTACTCAAAACCGCCACCGAACCCAACCGCGCCACCTCCGCCTTTAGTCGCTTACGCGGAGCATCCGGCAGCAGCCTCGCCAACCGACTCGAACCCACAGGTGGATGCATGGCCTGTGCCGCCCTCGAACGTGCCGAATCGCAGCACGTCACCTCCATAGCCGAACACATCACCGACCAGCGCTTACACGATGCCTACGCCGCCTCGGATGGCCTCTGCTTACCACACTTCCGTCAGGCCTTACGCGCCGCACCGGATAACGCCCGTATCGACCTGCTCACCAACCTTCAGATGCCCAAGTGGCGCGCCCTCAAAGCCGAGCTGGACATGCTCGCCGCTAAATATGATGTCAACCACGCCGATGAAGCCGTGGGTGCCGAAGCCGATAGCTGGCGTCGCGCCCTTATCATGGTGTCCGGCAACCGTGATGTCTTCGGTGTTCGCCGCAAAACCTAGCCGTTACAATTCACGTGTGTTGGCCTGATCTTATACAGCAACCGCTCCAAAACCTCTCGCGGGGGTGCTTCGATCCCGTAACGTTTCGGCTTGCCCGTATACAATAACGACAGCTCATTCATGTTCTCGCCACCACCCTCTGCCGTAATCGCCTCGACCAAACCCCGTATTTCCATATATCGGAACTGGTTATGAGGATCAAGCAGCATTAACGTCACCGTCGGCCGCTCCACCATATTCTTGTGCTTCTGCCGGTCTGCCGTCGCATTCACAATCACATGTGTGCCGTCATAACTGCACCACACAGGCGTAACTTGTATCTGCCCGTCCGGCATTAAGGTCGCCAACGCCGCAATAACCGCCCCATCCAACAGATCGCGATGCGAATCGGGGATATTTGATCCCATATGCTATGGCCTCTTTGTATGCCCTTGGCGTTCTTGGCGGTTAAGTATTACGAATTCGCCAGCGCGTCGGACTCACTGGGGAATGGCACCGCATCCGTAGGCCGCGTCCGTTCTGGATCAATCGGCACGACCATCACTGTACTGGCTTCCGGCACCAAAATTTCATCGCTGTTCAAATCACACGAATCACCCTTGCCATCCAGCCGATACGATCCCACCGGCACGCGCACCACAATCCCGCTGTAAGGCTTCATATCAAACGAAATATCGCCAAACGATGCATCTGTAATCGTGCAATATGTCGGATTAATCAGCATCACCGTATGCGTATCAAACCCGTCAATAATCGCTGTCAGCTTATCCATCACATCGCTAGCAGTGTTCACCTTACCGATGATCTTACTGGCGGGTTTCTTGTCCGGCGGCAATGTCTTTTTTGAATACACCATCAGGTTGAAATGACCACCAGTCTCATCACCTTTTTTGGTGTACCAGTTCCCCACCTTGATCGTATAAGTACCGTCTGTTTTCAATTCGACATAACGTAAAAATGAATTAGTTAACACGGCATCAACAATATCATCGTTGTAAGCAATTACTTGGTTAGTCGGGTCATACACCACCAGCACTGTATCCAACAACCGATCTTTTTCGCGCGTGGCTTGGTCAGCATTGTTCGCCGGATTATCAGCGACCGCCATCAAAGTCAGCACCTCTCCGGCTGTCCCCTTATACTTCCAGATGTTAGCCCCGCCGTCATCAAACCCGCCCTTATTCTCACCAACCACGGCCTCGCCCTTCGCCACTGGCTTGACATCGCCAATCGGAGGCTGAGCCTTCACCAACCCGCCGCTGATCACACCCACCAGCAAACTCACCACCGCCACCCGTACCCATCGCATTTGCTTCATATCGCCCTACTCCTTACCGATGAATCACCACATAATCCAATAGTATGAAGATTCACCCCACACGCGCAACCTACTTTTAGGGGGATTTCGTCCGCATGGTCTCTCTCCGTTTTCCTCTCCAAACGCTCTGTGTCCTCTGTGACTCTGTGGTAAATCGCATTTGCATTGCCTCTCTGCGTTCTCTGCGTCCTCTGCGGTTAATCGTCTTTGCATTACCCTCTCAGTTTTCTCTGTGTCCTCTGTGACTCTGTGGTAAAACGCATTTGCATTGACCTCTCTGCGTTCTCTGCGTCCTCAGCGGTAAATCGTCTTTGCTTACTTCTTATTCCGCAGCCACTCCACCACCGCACCCGTCAACTTCTGTGGCGCGGATACCGGCGCATTTGACGCCAACGTCTTCTCAAAGTGCGCTTGCAAAGCCACCCCATCCACGCCATCATGGGAGCCAATCACCACAATCTGCGTGAACGGCACCTGATCGCCCCACACATCACCCATCGTCAACGTCACCCGCCGACCCACCACCTGTAGCACCGCCTTACGCTCCGGCACATCTGCCAGATACGCAAACCCCTTCGCCCTAAAAATCGTCACAGGCAGCGTTTCAATCGCCTTCCGCAGCGTCTTGAGCAACAGCGGTTGATCCGTCGTCCAACTCCACGTATTAAACACCAAACTATGATCGGTATGCGCATGATCATGATCGTGGTCATGTTCCGCGCCGCTCTCATGCACATGGATCTCTTGCGCCTGCCGTTCTGCCAACCGCACCGGATCATATGCCCCCACCCCGAACACGAACTCCGGCGGCACCGCCCCCTGCACCGCTTCCAGAATCCGCGCCGAGGGTGTAATATCCCGTATCCACGCTTCCAGCCGCGCCCGTTCCTCTGCCGTCACCAGATCCACCTTGTTGACGACCACAATATCCGCCACGCCGATCTGCGCGAACGACAAAATCTCATACTCTCGCTGTTGGAGATTGCGCGCGTTCTCCGCATCCACCACCGTGATGATCGAATCCACCCGCAGCCGGTGTTGAAGTTGTGGGATCGCGAACGTCAGCGCCACCTCCAACGGATCAGACACCCCGCTCGTTTCCACCACGATATACTCCGGTGGATCGGCGCGGTTCAGCAAATCAGTCGTCGCCTTTAACAAATCCCCGCGGATCGTGCAGCAGATGCACCCGTTGGATAAACTGACCGTGTCCCCATCAACCGCCGTAATCAATTGGCTGTCGATGTTAATCGCCCCGAAATCATTCACCAGCACCGCAATCTTCAACCCGTGATCTGAATGCAGCAAATGGTTGAGCAGCGTCGTTTTCCCCGCCCCCAAAAACCCCGTCAAAATCGTCAGCGGCACAATCGCTCGTACCGGCATTGGTGTCGTCATGGTTTACTACTCCTCGCTAATCCATCGCGCTCCATCATACCCCACTCTGACATCCCCACCAGCCATTTCTTACATAACCTTCGCCTAGATAAAACAAACAAAATGCTTATAAGAATTTTCTTTTCTAATCTAATGACTGTTATTGCTTGTATTGTTATCATCGCTTGCATTAGCTTGTTCAGCCAGTCGTTTTGCCCATGCTTCTGCTGATGCATTTTGCTCTGCTAATCGCACCTTCCACGCTTCCTTATCGTAAGGTACATCATGTGGAGTTTGTGATGCATCTGATACTATTTTCTGTTCCGTTTGTACGAGGCGATGATTTTTCTTCGCTCTCCACAATTCTCTGTCCGCTTTTTCCTGTTTCTCCAATGCTGTCAACGGCTTTTCAGTTGTGAATTTTCTAGCTTGCTGTGCAGCCAAGTGCGCTGCGGCGGCTTCCTCTGCCTGCTTAATATATCTTGCTTCTCGTTCTGGTCTCTCAGCCTCCCATTTTATAGCTGCCAGCCTTTCCCTTTCTTCTCGTTCGCTTTTTTGGCGAGCCTCTAGTTCCACTTTTGCTTTAGCATTCGCAATAACATTTCGTCTATCGCGATCAACACTCTCATCAAAAGTCCTAAGATAGTCCCTTAATTTTCCCGACTGAGATTCAGGGAGTTGAACAGTATTAATATGATTTTTTAGAGAATCAATAAGGTTATTACAGTCATCTATATGACCATTTTTAACTGCATCCCAAATAGCATTTCGTTGATATTTTATTGCTTCAACAGCCTCATTAAATAGCATTTCACCTACCTTTTTTGCACTCCAAATTAACCCGCCTTCAAAAACACTCTTTTCACTCTTAATAGGATTAACCATAAACCATTCAAAGTGCTTAGCAATATCTGCCGTTCCAATTATTTCGGTCTCGTATGTTCTGATTGTCCAACTGTTATAATCACACTTCATTATTTTTATTTGTGATCCGACGCTATGGATATAAAGAACACCTTGATATATCAAATGTAAATATTGTTTCCAGTCAGCAAGTGTTGAACTTCCCTCTGATGGCGCTTGTGTCAGTATCCACAGCATAGCAATGCCACGATTACTATATTCATGAAAGCGTCGTGCGACTGTTTCAACTGAGGTATTAGAGCGTTGTATCTCAATAACAAGAGGTATATCGTTAATTCTGCCCGATAAATCAGGCCTAACGACCCCATCGAACACGTGGCGCTCCATTGCCCAATTGGTACATCGTGGGGTGGCGGACAAAGTTTCATATAGTTCACGTTTGATACGCATATGTTCTTCTGTTTCACCCAACCCGAATTCGCAATTAGCCCCAGGTGCATGTGCGAAATGATGTATCTTCTTTTGTCCGGCTTTCAGTATGACTGGGTAATTACATTCAGGACAAAAAAAAGGCCCTTCACTATGTGTTGTTTCCCAAGCTATCACTTGTTCTTTTAAAGCTGAAATTGCAGTAAGCATCTTACTGTCCAGTCCTCTACATTCAATTTGATTTCATTCTAAGATGTAACCATTACAATATGTGTGAAAAACTCGTAAATATGTCTGCGGCGATGCCTACCCGCCAAACCACCCCTTCCCACCAACCCTCAACATCCCACATTCAAACCAAACCCGAACTTGACTTACATAGCCTTTTTGTTCTATAATAATGGTGTGTTTCTCTGCATTTTCTCTGAGTCTCTGTGGTGAAACTGGTTTTCCTTGCCACTTGAAACACTTCTTCAGTACTGCCGCCATAAAAAGCCCTTGTGTCGTCCGACGACGACGACGACATCGCCGACATAAAATGGAAAACAATTTTCCTAACATTCAAAATTGAGCCGAGAAGAGTCGTAACATCCAAGAAAACTGCTTCAGAATCTGACGAATTTGCAGAATTCTCCGAACTATTCGTAACACTCCATAATATTTCATCAACTTCCCATAATCACTCTGCATTGATCTTGGCGTTCTTGGCGTCTTGGCGGTTCAATTGCATTTCTTCTTACCTTCGCGTTCAACATTCCGATGTATAGTAGTCAAGGAGCTTTGTAATAAATCAGTCGGGAGCAGTTCATGCAACAGGATACCTTTGCCTTCATCATTCACCCCATCCAGATCAAGCGGGATGTCGCCCGTAAATATCCCTTGCTCGGCAAAATCCTGACCGAACCGCAGATCAATTTTTTCTCGCGCTTCTTCCCACCCGTTTATCTCTCCGAAGTCAACGGCATCATCTCGGCCTCCACCGGACGCGAACTCAAAGGCTGGCTCATCGCCTGCCCATTCACCCCGCCCACCATGATGAGCGTCCCCGTCGAAGTCGCCTATAAAAAAATCGTCGCCTGTGGTCATATGGCCGAAGAACTCGGCGCGCGCCTCCTCGGCCTCGGAGCATATACCTCCGTCGTGGGCGATGCCGGACAAACCATCGCCGACCGTCTCGAACTCCCAGTCACCACCGGCGATAGCTACACCATCCTCATGGCCGTCGAAGCCATCCGCGAAGCCGCCCGCGTCATGGAAATTTCCATGAAAGACGCCACCGTAGCCGTCGTTGGTGCGACCGGAGCCATCGGCAAAACCTGCGCCCTCATGCTCGCCCGTAGCTGTTCCAAGCTCGTCCTCGTCGGTCGCCGTGAAGACGCCGTCGAGCAAATCCGCGAACAATGTCAGGGACGCGGTGCACAAGTTGTCGCCAGCACCGATATGAACGCCATCTACGAGGCCGATCTTATCCTCACCGTCACCAGTGCCGTACACGCCGTCATCTATCCCCACCACCTCAAACCCGGCTCGGTCGTCTGTGATGTTGCCCGCCCGCGTGATGTCTCCAAACAGGTCGCCGCCCAGCGCGATGATGTCCTCGTCATCGAAGGCGGCATGATCGAAGTCCCCGGCCAGCCCGACTTTCACTTTGACTTTGGCTTCCCGCCGCGCATGGCCTACGCCTGTATGGCCGAAACCATGGCGCTCGCCCTCGAAGGCCGCTATACCGACTACACCATCGGCAAAGACATCACCGAAGATCAAGCCAACGAAATCGGCGGGATTGCCCACAAACACGGTTTCCGTCTCGCTGGCTTCCGTAGCTTCGAGGCCGAAGTCAGCCCGCAAGCCATCAACGCCGTCCGTGAACGCGCCTTCATCAACCGTAAAACATGGTCACCGGCGCCCTTTCCACAAACCTGAACCCTTACTACAATTAGCACATCGTCCCAACTAATCTTAAAACCTCCTGCCTTTTGATTGATTCCCTCCCGTAGAACAGGGAGGGGTAGGGAGGGGTATGATGAAACCCTATGCGCCGCATCTCAACCCGCCAATTCTGGTTGCTCACCGCCCTAATCTTCTTGATTGCCACCAGTCGCGCCATTCGCATCAATGATTTTCACCTCGATAACGACGAAATCTGGGCAATCTGGCAAACGATAGGTACGCCCCAACAAGTCATCAGTTGGACGTCTCCAACCGAACATCCCACCTATTTCCTGTTGCTCGACGCTTGGAGACAAATCGCAGGCATGGATCCCTTCGTCCTGCGCTATTTGTCACTCTTACTCAGTCTCTTCGGTCTGGCCTTCATGTACCGCACTGTCCGCCGTCAGCATGGACACAACGCCGGAGTCATAGCCGCCCTCGCTTATTCTGTCTTTGCCATCAGCCAATTCACCAGCCTATACACCCGCAGCTATATACTGGCTTACTCCGCCTTACCCCTCGCACTCTGGCTCATCCACCGTTACTTTGACAAACCAACCATCCTCCGCGCGGTGTTATTGTCACTTTCGTTGACTGTTCTTTATGTCTCCACCGTGACCATCATCCCTGTCTACTCTTTACTGGGTCTCTACACCCTGTTCATATATCGCCAACGGATATGGCGCTGGTGGCTGCCTGTTCTCTTGCTCCTTATCCTGACCTTGCCTGACGTGTTAAGCAACAAACTACAATCCGTCAGCAATCATGCCAATGCCCCTCGCATGTTCACCCTGCCACCATTACCGGCTGCCACCATCGAGTTCTTCAACTACCTCACTGGCACACCGCTTTGGTTTATCTTTTTAGCCTTAGCCCTCATCACGCTTATCTTCCAATTTCGGCACACGCTCAAAATTAACCGTCCCCGCACCCTCCAACTTATTTTCTGGAGCTTATGGGTCGTCGGTGTTCCCATCTTGCTTTATGTTCTCGAACCCCGTTTAGGCTTTTACACTCTCAAACGCTACGGTTGGTGGTACGTTTTCGGAATTGGCATCTTTATCGCCATCAGCCTCGCCCGTCTCCCTACCTATGGAAAGCGCTTGGTCATCGCTAGCCTCGTCTGCTTATCCTTCATACCCTTTCGCTTGAACAACTTAAGTTACATCGTCACCCCACTCAGCGAGAACTTCAAGTGGCTGCGCGATCATCTAGAAGCCAATGATGCCCTCCTGATTGATCCCAATATCACCTGCAACTTCCCCGAAGAATGGGATTACTACACCCATCTTTATTTCCCTAATGGTCTGCGCTATATCGACACCCCCCAAGATGCACGCCGCGTCTGGTATGTTGCCTCACAGGATGATGCCAGTCGGCAAGTCGAACAAGAACTCGCTAAAGATCATATTCCCGGTCGTTATGTCGGTCCACCCGGATGTTTCTTCCGCCTCTACGAAGCCCCACCCGATCCTGTAGGTGTACTCTACCCCAACGGCATGCGCTTCCACGGTGCCGAAATCATGGATGGCGACAAGCCCTACAACGGCAAACCCGTCATGCGTGAAGGCCAGCCCTTCAAGTTACGCCTCTGGTGGTCAGTCGATAAACCGGTTGATCTGGACTACAGCGTTGGTTTGATGCTCTCACTTCAGCAGGTCATCTCACAGTGGGATAGCGCCCCCAATATCGTCTTCCCCGAAGGTGCACCTCACGAAACCAGCCGCTGGCAAACAGGCCAAATCTACTTGGAAGAACGCGACCTACAAATTCCCTATCCCTATGGTCACAGTGGAATTGCGCTTAACCTTGTACTCTACTGGTTTGGCGACAATCAACGCTTAATGGCACCCGGTGTTGCCCGTGATGGCACCCGCTATTTAGGCCGCATTGAAGTAGTAGCGTGGTAATCAAATACCTACCCACAATCTAAACCATCTATTAACCTAATTTTGGCGTATAGTGTAGATAATCTACAGTCGCACAACTGGCGGAGAGTCCGATTCGCCAGTATGATGGTTATAGAGTTGTTACAATACCCTACTTGAGGCATTTGCGGGGGATCGTATGAGTAAAGGCCGGATCTTAGTCGTTGAAGATGATTTTGATATTTCCAACATGCTGCGGATTTATTTCGGTGGGCAGCAGTATGAGGTGCAGATCGCGCCCCGTGGTGGCGATGCGCTCCAGATGACTCGGAAGCAGTTGCCCAATCTGATCATTCTGGACATCATGCTGCCTGATATGAATGGCTATGATGTCTGCCGCGAACTCCGCACCACCAGTCGCACCAGTCACATCCCGATCATTTTCTTGACTCAAAAAGATGAACGCAGTGACAAAATCGCTGGCCTCGAATTAGGTGCCGACGATTACATCACCAAACCCTTCGATATTGAAGAACTCAAGCTGCGTGTCCAAAACGCCATCGCAGCCGCTAACCGTACCACCAACACCGACTCGAAATCCGGTCTAGCAACCGGTCGCCTCATTGAAGACCACCTGCGCGACCTCATGCGTCAGGGGCAACAATGGACGTACATCGACCTCAAGATTAATCAGCTGGATCCCTTCAGCGAAGTCTACGGCTTTGTCGCAGCGGATGAAGTCATGCGCTTCATGGCGCTCATGATGGGCGACGTAGTGGACGAATTGGGTACGCCTGATGATTTCCTCGGTCATCCCGGACGCGATAACTTCGTGCTCATCACCCATACCAACAACGTCGATGCACTAAAAACACGCCTCGTCGAGAAATTCGACACCGATGTAACCCAGCACTACTCATTCATTGACCGTGAACGCGGTTATATTCTCGTGCCGGATAGCGTACAGGGCGAACGTCAGGAACCCTTGATGTCACTTTCCATCGGCTCCGTTTCAACCGCGACCCACCAATTCTCGGATATTCGCGAAATTACCGAATTGGCAGCCGAAGATCGTCGTCGTGGTCTGGGTGGCGATGTGCCCCCACCGATTCTGACAGCATGGTAGCTGTGTCTATCCAGCAGGTGAGCAGGGATGCCGACGTGTATCCCTCTCGATTGTCCTTCACCAGCCAACCGCACCATATGGGTTGGCAGTTCATATTCAAATAGTGGCCTGAGTGTAATAGGTAGCACCTTATGGGATTAGGATTACTTCTCTTCATAGGTGGGTTAGTCATCATAGCCGGGTTATTCGTGTGGTCACGGCAGCGGCAAGCCTTGGGCTATATCCCTGCGGACGAACCAAATTCCACCATCAATTTACCCGTAGCCTCCGGTGATGACGCCGTACTAGTTTCCCGCGAACACGGGCAGCTTGTATTCGTCAACGATAATGCCCGCAAATGGATTGGCATGAACGGCGGCGAACCCAGCCTCGAATATATCGCGGCGATGGCACAACCCTCCGACAGTTTCCTTGAACTCTTCGCGGGTCAAGGGCAAGCCTCTTTCCAACTCGGTAACCGTTGGGTAGAAGCCTCGTCTCATACCATCCCCTCAGGCGCGGAAAACCGTACCGTCATTGTCATGCGCGAAATCGCAGGCAGCACCAGCACATCCAGCGTGTTGGATCTCACCTTAGCGATGAACGTCATCAATGAAGTTGGCGAAACCATCAACGCCAGCATGGGGCTTCAACAGGTCTATCAAGCACTCTTGACCATCGTTATGAAAGCCGTCCCTGCCAATGCCGGTGAAATCTGCATCTGGGATGACGCTAAGAAAAGCTTGTCTCCCTCCGGTTGGGTCGGTGACTCCAGCTACATCATCAAACTACAAGAAACCGGTGGTGATTATCGCCTCGGTGAAGGCATCACAGGTTGGATCGCCCAGCATCATAAGCCTGCGCTGATCACCAACGTGACCGACGCCACCGCCATCCAACCCAAGCTCAACAACTTCTTCAATAGCTATGTCGCGGTACCCCTACTGCTCGGTGACCGCTTTATCGGCACGCTCGAACTCGCCCATAAACAAGCCGGTTACTTCAGCCAACCGCAATTGGCCTTGCTCCAGGCCGTCAGCAAGCAAATCGCCATCTCGATCTACAACACCGAGCTTTACGGGGAACAGGCTCAGCGCATCAATGACATGGCAACCATCGGCGCGCTCACCAATCTGACAGAAACCATCACCGACGCCCGTTCAACCTATCTCGCGCTCAATACCCGTATCGCCAATATCGTCGGCGCAGGTGTTGCCGGCGTTCTGATTTACGACGAAAACCGCCGTTCACTCATGCCCGAACTACCCTTCTTTGGCCTACCGGATCAGCTAGCCCAGAGTTGTATCATCCCCTTGCCCGTGGATAGTCCACAGCGGGATATCTACGAACGGCAAGACTATTGGGTCACCAACGACGCCACCGATGAATCCCTCATCGAAGCACTCGGCCTCAAATCCATTTTCGGGGTCGCCGGTATCAAGAGTACCGCCCTTCTGCCCCTACAAATTGGTGACCGTCGCATCGGCATGATGCAAATCAGCAACAAGAAAACAGCCAGTGGCTTCAACGCGCAGGACATCAAAGAGATGAAACTGCTCGTCGCTCAAGCCGCTGTAGTAGTCGAAAACCTCCGCTTACGCCAGCGTGAACAACGCCGCGATACCGAAATTAGCGGTCTTCAAGAACTCACCCAAGCCATCGGTTCGCTCAGCCGTGAGGAAGAATTCTATCTAAACATCAACAGCCGTATCGCCGCCCAGATGGATGTGAAGATGTGCGGCATTCTGCTCTTCGACAACGATCAGCACCAACTCTTAGCGCAGTTGCCCTTCCACGGCGTCGATGAGAGTTTGCTCAAGGATTACCACATCAAACTCGAACCCGGCAGCCCGCTCGAAAGCATCTGGGACGAAGTCGATTACTGGTTCACCAACCGCACGCAAGCCGATGCCGTTGTTCATGCCGCAGGTCTCGCTGAATTTGCCGAACACCTCAACGTCGAGAAAACCCTATTCGCGGTACTCTCCGTCGGTGGTCGCCGCTTGGGTGTGGTACAGGTCTCCAACAAAATCACCGGAGAAGACTTCTCCGACAAAGACGGCAAGCTGCTGCTGATCTTCGCCACGCAGGTCGCGGCCATGATCGAAAATGCCCGCCTCTATCGTGATATGCAGCACAGCGCCGAAGAAGCCACCAGCCTCCGTAACGTCGCCGAATTGGCCGGTGCCGTCCTCAAGCCGGATGATCCCTTCACGCCAGTCTTGGCCGAAATATCCAATCTCACCCGCAGCCCACTGGTCTATATCAACTCGCTTGACCAACAGGCAGGTACACTCATCACCTACCCGCGTTGGGTCTTTGGTCGTGAACTCGCCGAACCGATTGTTCAGGATGTCTACAGCCAGAGTTTCGAGAACAGCACCGCGCTATCGCGTCAGCCGTTCCTCAGCAACGATGTCGCCAACGATCCCAATATCATCGACTCCTATAAACAGGTCGCGCTCAAATTCGGACTGCGTGCCAGTGTACAGGTTCCCCTACTCGTCGGTGATCGCAGCTTAGGTGAACTCGGCATCGCCAACCGCGAAGGCGCTCCCTACGATGAAACCGACATCGAAACCATGTCCGCCATCGCCGCACAGATCGCCGCGACAATTGAACGTCTGCGCCTCTACGAAGCCGCTGGTGACAACCTCAACCGTCGTTTGCTCGAACTGGACGCCATTTCCCGCATCAGCAACACACTCGCCGAAACCCTTGATGTCAATCAGGTCTTGGATGTCATCCGTGACGAAGCCGCCCATGCCACCCGCGCTGATGGCAGCAGCGTCGTCTTACTGAAACCTGTGGATGCATGGGCCAAGCCTGACCAGCCTGAAGTAGATCGCCGCCTCGGTGATCTCAAACGCCTATCCGGTCTCGCCGCCATCGAACAGGAAGCCATCTCGCGTGGTGCCAATACCGTCCTTATCTCGGACTACGTCACCGCCTCCATGATGCCTGCTCCTGCTGGTGCGCGTTCCGCCTTGGCCGCCGCCTTCTTATACGAAGATCAGGTCGTCGGTGTCATTCACCTTTTCCACGACCGTCCTAACAACTTTGATGACCGCGCCTCAGCCTTCTTACTCACATTGGCCGCCAAAGCCTCGCTCGGTTACGGCAACTACATCCGCTATCAAGAACAAATCGACCGTGGCAATCGTTTACGCCGCCGTGTCGATCAGTTGAATGAAATCTTCGAACTCGGTCAGACCTTACAGGGTAATCTCGATCAAGTCACCCTGCTCGAAACCATTCTTGAAAGTATTCAGGACGCGCTCGGCTACACCCTCGGTATCGTCGCTCTGATCGATCAAGACACCAACATCCTGCGCCGTGTCGCCCAGTTCGGTATGCCGCTCGAAGACTTCGAACGCAGCAAATCCTTCACCATGTCCGAAGAGGATTTGAACAGCCTACTTCAACCGGCCTACCAGATCAGCGAATCCTACTTCCTGCCAGCCGAAAAGGTCATGGATTGGGGCAAGGTCAGCCTCAAACCCTTATTGATCGACTTCCCCGGCAAGCGCGGCCTAACACTCACCCCCAGCGCCAAATATTGGCATGATGGCGATATTCTGTTAGTCCCGCTGTATGCCCCTGATGGTCGCCTGCTCGGTGTCATCAGCCTTGACCGTCCGCAAGATTCCCTGCGCCCTGACCGCAGCGTCATGGAAGTGCTGGAAATCTTCGCCCATGAGGCCGAAGGCAGCATCGAAAACATCCGCCTATATCTGGAAAGCATCCAGAACGCCGAACAAGAACTGCGCTTGAACCAGATGATGGAAGCCATTTCCAGTTCTTTGGATACCAACCAGATTGTCGAATCCATCGCCTACGGTGCGCTGCGGCTCATCCCCTTCAGCCAGATGAATATCGTCCTCACCAATACCGAAACGGGTGCTTACGACCTGCTCAAAATCGACATCGCCAAAGACGGCTCGCTCGTAACCAGCCGTGAGCATCGTCCGCACATTGATGGCTCGGCACTCATGAAAGCCATCGTCGAAGGTCAGGATGCGCTCTACTTGGCAGGTGATTCCACCATCGCCGAATTTATGGATGTGCAAACGTGGCACAATCATGGTGAACGCACATCGCTCATCATCCCCCTCATGACGGGTGGTAAAGCCCTCGGTGCCATGCACATCGGCAGCCAACAAGCCGACACCGCCGCCTTTGACGAATTTCGTCCATTGCTCAAACGTGTCGCCAATCTCGCCGCCGTCTCTATCCAGAACGCGCATCTTTTCAATCAAGCGCTCAACCTGCAAAACTTTAACGAATCCGTCGTTGAATCCATTCAGCAAGGCATCGTCGTACTCGACAAATCCGGTCGCATCCTCTCCATCAACGACTTCATGGAAAATCGTTATGGCTGGAAGCAATCAGAAGCCATTCGTCAAGATTTATTCGCCTATCGCCCCGACCTTGTCGACTTCCTGAAAGATGACTTGCGCAGCGTCCTTGATACTGGTACCCCGCGCGAAAAAATCGGTCAGGCCACCCGCATGGACGATGGCAAACTCTTGATGCGCAACTTCTATACCTACCCGCTCAAGACCGCTGATAGCACCCGTGGCGCGGTGTTGCTCGTAGAAGATGTCACCGAACGCGCCATGCTGGAAAAAGACCTCGAAGCCCGTGCCAATCAGCTTGGCGTGCTCACCGAAGTTTCCAGCCGTATCACCGCGTCCTTGAACCGTGAGGCCGTTATTAACCTAGCCCTCAACGAAATTGGTCGCGTGCTAGAGTTCGATACCATGACCCTCTGGAGTCGTCATGGTGACGATCTGGTGCTCGAAGGCAGTAGCGGTTTCGTCAGTCAGGTATCGCCGCTTGAAGCCCACGTCAACGTTTCCGCCCACGATCGCATGGGTAGCGTGATTGAAAGCAAAGCACCGCATCGCATCGACCATTTGCTCAAGCTCGACAGCCTCCCCGGCGATTATGATGCTCAGAGTTGGTTAGGTGTCCCGCTCGTTAATCAAGGTAACGTCGTCGGTGTGATCGCTCTCGCCAAACGCGAACCGCGCTTCTACGATGCACAGGCCGAACAAGCCGCTTTCGCCTTTGCCAATCAGGTAGCCATCGCCCTTGATAACGCCAATCTCTATACCGAAGCCCAGTACCAGACTGAACGCCTGAGCTTGCTCAACCGCGTCTCCGTCTTACTCGCGCAATCCCTCGACAGTGAAAACATTCTGGAAATCGCCCTGCGCGAAATCGCCCAGACGCTCAAACTTGAACATGCCCGCGCACTACTCTTTGAACGCGGCCTTCAAATCGCACAGGTGGTTATGCAATATCCGCGTGGCGAAGAACCGCCGGATCAAATCATCAACCTCAACCAGAGTGCCGCCTATCAACAAGTCCGGCGCAACGCCTCGCCCGTCATCGTGTCTGACATATCAAAGCTTGATGCCGACGACGACCTCCGCATTGAAATGGACTCACGTGCCGTCGTCTCCTACGTCATGATCCCCATGACCGTCGCTGGTCAGGTGATTGGCGCCTTCGACTCCGAAATCACGTCCGCGCCGCGTCCCTTCACACCAGAACAAATCGACCTCAGCTTGATCATCGCAAATCAGGCTGCCATCGCCGTACAGAATACCAACCTACTTGAGCAAACGCTCATTCGTACGCGCGAACTCGAAACCCTGCTTGAAGCCGCGCAAGCCACATCACTCACCCTCAATCTGGAAGATGCCTATCGCAGCGTCGTCGATCTTATGCTTCACGCCTTGGAAATGGACGACTGCGCGGTAATGATGTGGGACAACGTCGAAAACATTCTTGAGGTTGAAATTGACCGCAGCCGCTACGGTGAAAGCGATCAAATCGCGCCCAAAGGCACACAGTACAACCTGCGCCAATATCCTGCCAAGCTCCGCGCCTTACAAGAAGGCCAGATCGTGATCATCAGCGCCAACCAGCCTGATGGCGACATCATGGAGCTTGAAGACCTTGAACGCAACAACCATCGTCTGCGCGTCCTCATCCCGTTGATCGTACGTGAGCAATCCATCGGGCTTGCGCAGGTACAGCAGATCGCCCCGCGTCGTGAATTCAGCCATCGTGAAGTACGCTTGGCACAGGCGCTCGGTGCACAATCCGCCATCGCTATCCAGAACGCACGCCTCTCTACCGAAACCGCTGCACTCGTGGAAGAAGGCTTCCTCATCAATAGCCTCAGCCAATCCATCTCCTCAACCCTCAACATCAACGAGATGATTGCAGCTATCCGCGATCAAGTACCGCAGTTGACCAAGGCCGAAGGTGTCTATCTGGCGCTCTTTGACGAGAATACCAAGACCATCACCTTCCCTGTCGCTGTACAAAATGGCAAACCAGTACATATGGAACCCCGTCAGCTAAACACCGACGAAGTATCCTTTATCATCAACCACCGTCGTTCACTATCACTAGGTGGCGGCAACTTCAGCAGCGACGACATGCGCCACAACCTCAACATCAGTGATGGCGAACCGGATGCCCGTAGTTATCTCGGCGTCCCCGTTGCCTCCGGCGATACCGTACTCGGCGTGCTAGCCATCCGCGACACAGTCAACACCCGCGCCTTTGGTATCAATGATGAGCGCCTCTTGACCACCGTCGGTTCGCAGCTCGGTTCTGCCATGCAAAACGCCTTGCTCTTCCAGCGAATCAACAACTTCGCCGAAGAACTCAACCAGCGCGTTAAAGAACGGACGGACGAACTTCAACAAGAACGTGACCGTTTGGACATGCTCTACCGCATCACGGCTGAACTCGCCCGTACCCTTGATATGGAACGCGTCTTGACCCGTGCCTTGGAAACCGTCGCCACCGCCGTCAATGCCCATGAAGGCGTCATCATGCTCATCGACCCATTGACGGATCGCCTCATGCCCCGCGCCGCCCTACATGCTGATATTGCCGCCATCACCGACGGCGAAACCGAACATCCGGCTGGTATGCTGGCACGCTGGTTG
This sequence comes from Aggregatilineales bacterium, assembly GCA_044227005.1. Classification (GTDB taxonomy): domain Bacteria; phylum Chloroflexota; class Anaerolineae; order Aggregatilineales; family Phototrophicaceae; genus CFX2. The sequence goes on along the minus strand of JBGAFZ010000001.1, from coordinate 1,315,408 downwards.
CTAGAAAATAACACCCTCCTCATCGCCAACAATCTGCGCGAAGAGCCTTATTGGAACGCCAATATGCCCGGTGCTGAGGAATGGCAAAGTGCCTTGGCCGTCCTGCTCGAAAGCAACGACGATCCACAAGGCGTGTTGATACTCCTCAACCGCGACACCAAAGCCTTTACCGAAACCCAACTCAAGCTGGTTATGGCCGCTGCCAATCAGGTTGCTGCCGCCATCAACAACGCCGACCTCTACCACCTCATCCGCGATCAAGCCGAACGCCTCGGTACGCTGGTACGTGTCGAGCAAGAAGAGTCCGAGAAGAACTCCGCTATCGTTGAAGGTATCGCTGACGGTGTAATGCTAGCCGACTCTGAAGGCGCGATTGTCCTCTTCAACGGTGCCGCCGAACGTATTCTGGAACTCCCGCGTGATCAAGTGATCGGTCAATCCATGTTGCGCCTCTCACGCCTCTTTGGGCAATCCGCAACGCAGTGGGCCAACAACATCGAAACGTGGACCAAGAACCCCGGCACGTATGTCCCCGGTGAATACTTGGAACAAACCCTCGACCTCGGCCAGAAAATCGTGCAGGTCCACTTGTCGCCCGTTTATATCAGCGACCGCTTCCTCGGTACGGTCTCGGTATTCCGTGACATCAGCAAGGAAGTTGAAGCCGACCGCGTCAAGAGCGAATTTGTCTCCAACGTGTCGCATGAACTCCGTACGCCAATGACTAGCATCAAGGGTTTCGCTGACCTCATGTTGATGGGTGTCGCCGGTCAATTGACCGACCCGCAGAGCAACTTCCTCACCAAGATCAAGAACAACGCCGACCGCCTCAGCAAATTGGTGGAAGACCTGCTCGACATCTCCAAGCTGGACGCAGGCGAACAACTCAACATCGAGCCAGTCGATCTGCGCGAGGTCATCCCTAACGCCTTGAACAGCGTCAAGAGCCGTTCAGAAAACGACCAGAAGCAGCTCAAGATCACCGTAGATATCGAGAACAAACTGCCTCTTATCGAAGCCGATCCGCTCAAGCTCATGCAGATTCTCACCAACGTCATCGGCAACTCCTTCAACTACACCTATGAAGGTGGGCTGGTAAAAATCCACGCCAAACTAGATGCCGATCAAGAACGTGTCGTGATCGCTGTCGAAGATACCGGCATCGGCATTCCGGATGAATTTAAGCCCCGCATCTGGGGACGCTTCGAGCGTTACGAAGATCACGCGCTGGTCATGGACATCCCCGGCACCGGTCTGGGACTATCAATTGTTCGTGAACTAGTACTGATGCATAATGGAGATATATGGTTCGAGTCCGAATTAGGCAAAGGGACTACCTTCTTCATCGGGCTTCCTGTCAAACAACCAAAAAACTCACAGCAGACTCAAGAAGATCTTAGCCGGACTTAATAACGCTACTTGAACGGAAGGGTTGTCGCATAATGGCAAACATCTTAATCGCAGAAGACGAGCGCGACATCCGTGATCTAATTCAGTTCACGCTGATGTTCGCTGGGCATAAAATCACCGCCGCCGCCAATGGAGCCGAAGCGCTCGAATTGGCGCCCAAGGTCAAACCCGACCTCATCATGATGGACGTGCGTATGCCCAAAATGACCGGTTATGAAGCCTGCCGCGAGATGAAAAAGATCGAAGAACTGAAAAAAGTTCCTGTGATTTTCCTCTCCGCCAAAGGTCAGGATGAAGAAAAACAAACAGGAATAGAAGCCGGTGCCGTTGCCTACATCCTCAAACCCTTTGCACCGGATGACCTGACTCGACAGATTGCCGAAATCCTAAAAGCCAATGGGCTTTCCTAAACAGGGATAGCAGAGACCATATGAGTGCAATTAGTATCGACGGCGAGCTTATTCATTATGAAGTACTCGGACGCGGACGCCCGGTAATTCTGATTCACAGTTGGGTAGGATCATGGCGTTACTGGGTTCCGACCATGCAAAACCTCCAACTGAAATACCGCGTCTACGCCCTTGACCTGCACGGCTTTGGTGACTCGAGCAAAAACCCGCAAAAGTACACCATCGACAACCAGCGAAAACTATTGGCCGACTTCATGCAAGCTATGGGTATTCCCAAAGCCGCCATCATCGGTCATGGATTAGGTGCGTGGGTTGCCGCTGAATACGCCCGTGTCTATCCCGAACAAGCGCCGCGCATCATGCTCATCAGCGCCCCGCTCTTTGATATGCCCAACTTGGATCGTCGGACGCGCCCCGGACGTGGCAACGCCCCCGTTCACAGCCGTACATCATTTGCCGATGTCCATCCCGAAGCCACCATCATGAATTCCACCATTCGCACCGCCATGTTGGAACGCTTACGTGCTGCCAATGCTACCGGACAAGTCACCGCTGACTATATGCCCGAAATCCCAGCCGCCCCTTCCGACTCAACCCGCTACAACCAGTTGCTGGATGTGATCGGCAGCAGCAGTCCCGAATCGCTCTTACAGCGCTGCGTCAAACGCTCGGATCCGCTCTTTGCCAAGCTCGAATTGGACTTGCCCAAAACCGATCCGCAAGCCATGCGCGTCAGTGCCATTGAATACGACTGCGGTCGCTTTCTAGATACCCTGTGGCAGCTTCCCATGCAAGCCGCCGTCATCCACGGCGAAGAGGATAGCCTCATCGAAGTACCCAACGAATCGGTCTGGAGCTATATCACCTACGACAAAGAAGATAAACTCCTACCCATTCCTCTACCCAATGTTCGGCACTTCCCCATGTTGGAATATGACCGCTTTAATCGGTTGGTCAATGAATTCTTGGAAGTTCCCGACATCAGCAAACTGGAAGTGACGGAGCGTTGGAAACGCCGAAGCCGCTAACGGCCTTTATTTTTGCCAATGGTTCAACCGATGACGGCCCACAGGTACGGCGTGAATTAGCCGCTTATCCTGATGCATGGATCATCGCGGCTGATGGCGGTGCGCGTCAGGCACAATACTATGGCCTGCACATCCACACAACCATCGGTGATCTCGACTCGCTTGATGCCGATGAACTCGCCCATCTCAAACAACAAGGCACCGAAATTCTTCAATTTCCGCCCGAGAAAAATGAGACAGATCTCGAACTCGCGCTCCTGCTCGCCGCCCAACATCAGGTCAAACATATTCGGGTCTTCTCGGCTTTAGGTGACCGTCTTGACCAAACCCTCAGCAACATCTACCTGATGGCCTTACCCCCGCTTCGCCATCTCGATGTTCGCCTAACAGCCGGCAAGCAACAGGCATGGTTAATCTACCCCGGCGACAATCTCGTTCAAGGCGCGAACGGGGACACCGTATCCCTCATTCCCCTTGCCGGTGAAGCACATGGCATCCGCACCGAAAACCTCTATTACCCGCTGCGGGATGAAATCTTACGCTTTGGCCCTGCACGTGGCGTCAGCAACGTCATGCAAACCGATACCGCCCACGTCATTTTCGAGTCCGGTGTTCTGCTCGTCGTACATACCCTCGGACGCGCCTAGTTCCAATATCCCATCCACTTTAGGTTGACGAAGCCAACCCAATCACGCTATGATGCAAACCACGTCGAAATGCATCACTTGAGATTCACAATATGACAACCTTCAACATCGAAAAACACAATCATCGTGGCGAATATGTATTAGCCTACCCCGGTGAAGTCGTCCAACGAGGCGACACATGGATTTGCCTGCGTGCCGTTTTTGACCGCCACGAATCCAACTTGGGTTTTGTCATCTTTCGCCGTGGTGATGTCTTTTATGAATGGTTCTTCACCGACTTGTGGTATAACATCTTTCAAGTCCATGACGGCGATACCGAAACCATTAAAGGTTGGTACTGCAATATCACCCGCCCTGCCTTCATCGAGGCTGATCGCGTCTATGCTGACGACATGGAACTCGATGTCTACGTCACACCCAACGGCACCATCATCCTGCTCGACGAAGAAGAATTTGCCGCCCTCGACCTCACCACCGATGAACGCATGGCCGCCCTACACGCCATTCAAGACATTCGCCAGCGTGTCGCCGCCCGTGACTTACCCTTCACCACCATCGCATAACCTTAGTCGCGGTCAGGATGTACCAGCAAAACCGGCACTTTAACGCCTTCCATTACCTTCGCCGCCACGCTCCCGAATATGAAACGCGAGATTCCTGTACGCCCATGCGTACTCATCACCACCAGATCAATATTCTCATCCCGCACATAATCGCAAATCGCACTAGCCACGCCTGTGCTTTCCAGCAATAGAGTTCGCACCTTAACCCCTTGATTGCGAAGTTCGTTTGCCACACCCGTTAACAATTGCTCAGCACCGTTCCGCAACTGTTGGATTTGTCCTTCCTGTCCCGCTAACGTAATCTGATCAGCATATTCGGTTCCCGGTGGTCGAAACACATACAAAATGATCATCTCCGAATCATTCGCCTGTGCAATATCCACTGCATGAGGGATCGCCCGCTGTGACCATCCCGAACCATCCCACGGAACCAGAATTTTCTTGTAGCGACTATGTGTAGGCATAAACAATTTTCTCCTGAAATCATATTTGTCCTAAATTCTACCGTATCGTGCCACAACCATGAAAACTCCACCTCACTGACCACAAATTACCGCGTCACATCCGCAAGCAAAACATGCCCTTACGCGACGTAGAGGCGCTAAAAAGAACCACATGAGCTTGAATCAAAACAATGGTAAGGTGATGTGGCAATCAATCGTGGCGTAGCCTATATCACGATCCGAAAGGTCAACATGAATTGATTTGAGGTAAAGATACGGCAGATTTTGGGCGAAACAAGGCATCATAACAACAATAGATAGATCAATAGTGCTTCGAAACGAATAACCTGTTACGAGAGGCATGCATCGCATTGAGGTAGGGACACGGCATGCCGTGTCCAATTACTATTAACCTAATATCCTTTTGTGAACCAACAATCTAATGCTTACCGCTTTTCCAAAGTCATCATAATCGGCTTGGATGGACGAATGACGCCAATATAACGCACGCTGCCATCATTCTCAGTGGCTAAGCGCAGGCGATAATGTTGCGCCACATCCGCCAAAATCAGCATCGCTTCCATCATCGCAAAGTGCATACCGATGCAAATGCGGTGTCCTGCACCAAACGGATAATAAGCATAACGCGGACGCTTTTCGACCTGTTCCGGCAAGAAGTGTTCCGGATAATACTCCAACGGCTTTTCCCAAAAATCCGGATGCCGGTGTGTGATATACGGCATAATCACCGCCATCGACCCTTTCGGGATACCATAATCATCCACCATATCATCAGTGGTAGTATCCCGCGCCATCATGGATACCGGCGAATACAACCGCAGCGTTTCATCCAAAACCATACGCGTGTACGGTAACTTCGCCATATCAGCCAGCGTTGGTTGCCGCCCACCCAACACCGTCTGAAGCTCAGCATGTAACTTGGTCTCGACTGTCGGATTCTTAGCCAGATTAAACAGTGTCCATGTCAATAATGTTGCGGTTGTCTCGTGTCCGGCAAAGAACGTGACCAAGACTTCATCATGGAGTTGGTCATCGGTCATCAGTTCGTTCGTATCTTCGTCCTTTGCACTCATCAGCATCGACAGCAAATCGTTTCCAAACCCCTCACGCCGCCGCTTTTCCACCACATCACTAATGAAATCCTTCATAGTCTGCTTTGCCCGTTTGAGCCGCTGATTCTTCGGCGTTGGGATGAACATCGGCACGTCAATCAGGCTGGTCGTACTCGATGAGGTGTAATTCAACATCTCGACCAATGCGGTCGCCGCCTCGTTAAAATTTTCCCCAATATCCACCCCGAACATAGCGCGCGAAATGACGCTCATAGTCATCCGCGTAATCTCGATATTGATGTCGATCTGGTCACCAGCCTTTACGTCGGTTCGCCAGCGATTCAACATATTGACCGACTCTTCCAACATCAAATCGCCAAACACGCTAATGTTAGTAGGCGTATAAGTCGGCTGCATCAGCTTGCGTTGGCTGCGCCAATCAATACCCTCCAACGTCAAAATACCGTTGCCGATAGCCGTTCGCAACTTATCGTGGCTCATTCCCTTCACGTAAATGTCAGGGTTCTTCACGAGGATGTGTTGCACATGCTCAGGTCGCACAAACAAATAAGAATTCAGTGGCCCTAGTTTGATCGAAACCACATCGCCATATTGTTTCCAGAGGTCATAGTAGAAATCAATAAACCCTTTTCCTTGCATCTGGGTAATATTGCCCAGAATAGGATTGCCTTTTGGCCCGGGCGGTTTGATGCTCACGGCTGTTTTTTCGAGCACAATTGGCCTGCTTTCTGCTGTGATGTACGGATACTATAAACTATAAAGTTATACCCGAAGCGTGGCAATAGCTGAATCAGCTTTTGGCCTTTATTGTCTTGAATCTCAATAATGACCACGTTCAATCTGCTTTTCCGCTCCGACAAACTCTCAATGCTCACGAGAATCTTCCTGACTAGATGGGGCAAAATGACTTGGTACTCTCATCTGTCTTGGTTTACTTGGCGTTTTATTTTTCTCTGTACTCTCTGTGTCTGTGCGAAGCCTCCTGTGTCTTTGTGGTAAAAATGATTTCGCCTTTGCATTTATCGGCGCCACAAACTGCAACCAACCGCTTAATACCCCAATAAACTTTCTAAGTGGGCTTTTACCGCGCTCCACTCGCTGTCCAGAATTCGGAACCACGCCGTGTCGCGGTTGTATCCCTTCACAATAAAATGCGCCTCTTGGATGCCCTCGAACTTGAACCCCATTTTGAGCGCTGCCTGCCGTGACCGTTCGTTGAGCGCATTACATTTCCACTCCAACCGGCGGTAACCCAGATCAAACGCATGTTTGAGCATCAAATAGGTAGCCTCAAGATTAGCCTTTGTCCGTTGCGCAATCGGGCTGTACCAGATGCTTCCCAGTTCCACTTTCAGGTGTTCAGGGAAATTATTCATGTAGGTGGCTACCCCGACCGGATAGTTAAGTTCGAGATCAATCGTACACATCGCCAACCCGTTTGGAGCATCCACCGACCCGCGTAAATACGGTCGCATCTCGTCTGCATTAGCGAACGGCCCCCCATTCATGTAACGCCAGATCAAAGCTTCCGCATCATACGCACCGACCGATCGCCCACCCATTGAAATCGGTGAGCCGTTAGAAATGCCGTACAGAATATCCGTGTGCGCTTCCAAATCCAATGGAACCAGCCGTACATATCGGCCTTCCAGTGTCACCGGCGCAACCTTTACCGGCAGGTTCTTACGCCGTTCCAAAACATATTCTGGCAGTGGAGGCGGGAGGGGTAACGGTTCGTAATTCATAACCAGTCCTTGTTAGATAGATAAAATCGCCGCGTATTCATGAACCGATTATACCCATCCTTCGGACTTCTACTGGAATCAAAAGGCGACCCCTTGGCCGCCCGTTTGATTTCGACGATCTAATGACTCTAGATGATCTCGACCCATTCACCATTCGCTGTGCGGGTGTAACGTGGGCTATCATCGCTCTCGTCACGCTTGGGTTTCTCATCACCCATCCAGTTGTTCTTGCGCTTCTCGCTCCAGTCGTTTTCCCAGTTCCAACGTTGGTTCCAGAATTCACGACCGCGTCCTTCCAACCGTCCCCAATCCCCATGCCCGCCGAAACCACCATGCATCAGGGCGCGCACACCCATGAAAATCAATCCGAGCGCGATTACGGGCAGGAAGAACTTGAACAGCCCGAAGAAGACAAAACCGAAAAGCAAGATGCCGGGGAAAAAGAAAAAGTGATGAGGTCTATGTCCCCAACCGCCACGATGACCCCAATCACCACGATAACCATTCATCCTATACATCGTGCAAACTCCTATTGATGTTAGACACTGTTAACTATATACGCGGGTATCTGCACTAGGTATCACCCATAACGCCAAAACTAGCCAAAAGGGTAGCTCGCGTGACTGAAATCTAGACTTTGGTGCTGAGGAATTGTGTTAACGCGGACGCCGCATGCCACGCTCGGAGAGCATGCCCACAACGGCGATTAAAATCCCACCACCACAGCAGATCAGCAATACATTTTGCCCGAGCTGTGATGAAAAGAATGCGAATAACACAGCCATAATCAAAAGGCTGAGGATAACCCAACCTACGATTCGGGTGTTACGGGATAATCGGCTGAGCTTATTGAAGTTGTTCATGCTGATGACAGGGGCGGATTTGGATTCCGCCCTTTCCTTAGTTTTTCCTTATGCCCTTGTGGTTACAAGGCATAGTTTTTACTCGACCTGTACCTTCACCTTGGTCTTGCCAGTGGTCGAAGGCTTATCATTACCATCGTCCTTGTTGCTCTCATTGGCGTCCTGTACGCGCGTGGTCGCCTTTTCAATCTCGCCGATGGCTGCATCAACCAGCACTTGGAAGCTCTTGATGAACTCCTTGCTAGCGGATGTACCGTGGTCACGGAAACCTTCCGGCAGCAACGCTTCGAGCGCCTTGCCAGTGTGTTCCAATGCGCGGCGTTGATGGTAAATGAATGACTCCACCGGATTCTTAGGATTTTCGTCCGATGCTTCACCTTCCGGTGTATAGTTGACTTGTTCGTTTTCAGACATGTTACTGATCTCCTGATTACATCTTGTTACACTATACTATACGCATGATTCCACTAAAAGTCGCACTTAACTGCTACCACCTATCATAACGTTGTCTACACGTAAAGTCGGCACACCAATGGATCCAAACATAGGAACCATATGCAGGTCACTGCCCACCTGTGTGATGTTGTTCAGGAAATCATTGAGTGTGGTCGCCACGGTTACGCCGCCCACCGGCCCGACGATCTTACCGTTCTCGATCCATAACCCGTTTGCCCCCATCGAGCAATCTCCCGTAATTGGATCAATACCGCCCGTTTGCATCACACTGATCACATACAACCCTTTGTCCACACCAGCAATGATCTCATCGCGCGTGACATTCCCCGGTTGCATGTAGAAGTTACTCGGCCCCAACATCGGCAGGCTGCGATGTCCCGCTCGCTGGGCATTTCCAGTGGATTTTACCCCTGCTTTTTGAGCCGAATAGCTATCGTAGGTTAGGTTCTGCAAAACGCCTTCATCGACCAACCGTGTCGCGGCTGTGGGAACCCCCTCACCATCAAAAGGTGCTGATGCTAAACCACGTTTAAGCCGCCCGTTATCCATCAGCGTGACCATATCACTGCCCACTTGCTGTCCCATCTTGTCCATCAAGAATGAGCGCTTCTTCTGCCATGCTTCAGCCGAGAGTGCCTGTGCCAGCGCCCCTAAGATTTGTGCCCCAACAAAATAATCAAACACAACCGTTCCTACCTGTGTCGGAACTGGCTTTCCACCCAGCATACTGACTGCTTTTTCACTGGCCTCCCGCCCAATTTCTCGCGGATCAAGATCGCCGAAATAATTCGACGCGCCCATCCCGAAAGCATTAGTCATCTCGCCGTCTTCACCCCGCGCGATTGACATCAGATAAGCAAACGCCGTTGTCCGCCCATACTGCCCCGTAAATCCTTTGGAATTCGCCAGATAAAAGTGGCTGACTGCATCCCCATAGTTGCAAAATTCCGCCATAATGACTCGCGGATCATAATCGAGAGCCGCCTGTTCGACATCTTTAAGCAGCGCGATTTTATCGCTAGTCGAAACCGTCGCCAGTTTATCGTCCCAAATTTCGAGGTCTTCATCTGAAATCGCCCGTGAATCCGGCAGCCTTCGGAATTCATCCGGTGTCGCCACTGCTGCTAATTCGAGCGCCGTACGCCATGTCTGCTCGATCCCATCATTTGAAAAATCGGAGGTGTACGCGTATCCCATCCGCCCTTTATCAATAACCCGCACACCCAAACCACGTGCGCTAGATTGGGATAACTGTTCCACTTCACCTTTGCTGATCTTAATCTGTGTTTCGGTGTCCTGCGTGATGACAGCTTCCGCCTCGACATGATTAGCCGACGCACGCTGAACGACTTCCTTCGCCAATTCCAAATAATCAGTCATGTTGATTTTCTCCTTGGGATATGTCGTTACATCGTGCTAGGAACAGAATCATCAGTACCGCCAACAGTAGCAACCGGAATACGAATAGTAGGTTGCCCAACACTAACGCGCGCGCTCTGCATCTTGCCGCACATGCCCATACCGGGGTCGAGCGCCAGATCATTCCCCACCATATCAATCTGCATCAGCGTCTTAGGACCGTTACCGAAAACAGTTGCGCCACGCACAGGAGTCGTCAGCCTGCCGTCTTCGATCAAATAGGCTTCAGTCGCATTAAAAACATAATCCCCGCGTGAAATATCCGCCTGCCCCCCTGCCATCCCCTTGATATAAATACCTTTCTTGACCGACTCGATGATTTCCAACGGATCATGCTCACCTTGATCAATAAAAGTATTGGTCATGCGTGGCATCGGCATGTGACGGTAACTTTCACGGCGTCCATTTCCAGTTGATGTAGCACGGCCAACACGGCGACATTCAACTTTATCCCACATGTATTCTTTCAGGATGCCCTTTTCAATCAACACAGTACGCTGTGCCGGTGTTCCATCGTCATCAAATTTGAGTGACCCACGCCGCCCCGGAATAGTACCGTCATCAATCGCCGTAATAATCGGATTGGCAACTTGTTGACCGATCTTGCCCGTATAAGCCGAACTACCTTTGGTGATGAAATCGGCTTCCATCTGGTGACCGCAAGCTTCGTGGAACAGCACACCGCCCCAACCATTACACATCACCACCGTCATATCACCGGCGGGACAAGGCTTAGCATCCAACATGCGGACTGCCCCTTCCGCCATCATCCGTATCTTGGCAAGTGCGTCATTGCGATCCAGCAGTTCTAAACCGATACGTCCGCCAAATCCCTCATTGATGCGTTGCAGCGTACCATTTTTCCCCGCTACCACGCCCCCGCGCATCTCCGTAAACGTACGGTCATCCTCAACCTGTACGCCTTCCGAGTTGAATAACCACATACGCCGGCGCAGTTCTAAATAACCGGCGGTCACTTGTACAATATGTGGACTATAGGCGCGCGCCGCCACGTCCATGCTGCTTAACAAGGCCGCCTTATCCGCAACGCTCATGCTGTCAAACGGCTTTTCGACCGGATACTCAAGCGGGCTTTTAATCGTAGTCAAATCGACAATCTGTGTTTTACTACTACCACTTCCGGCTGAAGCGGCTGCTCGCGCGGCCTTCATCAGGCTCGCTTCATCGAGTTCATCGGTATAAGCATAGGTGACCAGATTACCAAAAAACACGCGAATACCTGCCCCACGGTCAGCACCCCGTACCGCTTGTTCCAATCGTGAATCATCAAGCCGCAGTTGCAACGACACCACATCTTCGACGTAGATTTCGGCTAAATCCGCACCTGTTCGTAATGCCTCGGCCAGTACTTTTTGCGCCAGTTCTTTTGCAATCATTCCCGTTCTTTCCTCCTAAACTGACTTACTGTTTAACACAATACGTATCAAGATCGAGAAAAGTTCGCCCCATTCCCAAAGAATGAGACCTAATAACCACGTTTACGGTCAAAACGGTTGAGCAATGGTTTGTTATCCACATAAAGTTGCAAGTTTTCTGCGAACAGAGCTGCCGCTTTCTCATGAAGTTTGGCACTGTTGCCGGAAATATGCGGTGTCATGATGACATTATCGAGGTTCCACAATGGACTGGTACTGGGCAGAGGTTCTTCTTTGTACACATCCAAAGCCGCCCCCGCGATTTTCTTGGATGAAAGCGCGGTGATCAGCGCGGCCTCATCGATGACAGCCCCTCGCGCCACATTAACCAGCACCGCATTTTTCTTCATCGCATGCAGCACTTCTTCACTGATCACAGGTGGCGCACCATCCACCAGCGGTGTCGTTACTACAACCCAGTCACACAGGGCGACCATCGAAACCATCGCTTCCGGTGGATACAACCGCGCCGGAATAGCGCCTTCCGGATCGCCCGTACCGGCTACCGCATAACCTTCATAGTCAGTCGTTTCTTTGAGGTTACGTTTAGTAGCAAGCACAGTCATCCCAAAAGCTGAGGCCAACCGCGCCAATTCTCGACCAATGCTACCGTACCCTGCGATACCGAGTGTTTGACCCCGTAATTGATACGGTGCGAAAACCTCCATCGGATTCTTAGGCCATTCAGCCTTTGCTTGAAGTTGCAGCGCCGTGGGAATTTTGTAGGCAAACGCCAGCATCATCGCCAACGTATATTCAGCCATTTGCACAGCGTGGATGCCGCTACCTGTAGTAACTTCCACATCTTCGGTACGGACGATGGGCAGTTTGACGATGCTATCGACACCTGCAAAATGTGTTTGTATCCAACGTAAGCGAGGTGCTTGCGCCGGTTCTGGAAAATGCCTGACGGTATACAAGATTTCGGTCTCTGCCCAAACGGATTCAGGCACATTCGGGAAATGTCGCTCTATGTGAAGCTGCGGCGATATGGTGCGTAATTTTGCGATAATTTCATCCGAAAAATCCATAGCCACGACAACATGAATGGGGTGCTGACTCATTGATATTTCTCCTCATAACAACATGCTGATAATAGGCGTTTGTGTGTTGCTCTGCAACTAACCACTTCATATTTGGCAGTGTGGGCTTTAAGGATGAGCGTAGCGTATGGCCTGTCCTCGTGTTAAATTAAGCATATGGTTTCATTGAACATGTTTGTCACACACTTTACATCATTACAGGTTTCGCGGATCGACAAACAACTACTTACAAGGAGTAAACGGTTATGGGATTAATGGATGGCAAAATCGTATTGATTTTCGGCGTTGCCAATAAAAACTCGATTGCATGGGGCATTACCAAGAAATATCATGAGGAAGGTGCCACCATTCTCCTGAGTTATGCCGGCGAAATCATGGAAAAGCGTGTGTTTCCATTGGCTCAAGAAATCGGCTGTGAATTTGTAGAATCGGCTGATGTGACCAAAGACGCTGATCTTGATGCCATTTTCGAGAAGGTCAAAGCGAAGTATGGTCGGTTGGATGTATTAGTACACGCCGTGGCGTATGCGAACCGCGAAGACCTAGATGGTCGCTTCATCGACATCACCCGCGATGGTTTCAAATTAGCACTCGACATTAGCGCTTACAGCTTAATTGCGATGGCGAAGCGTGCCGAACCCTTAATGAGTGCGGGCGGCAGCATCATGAGCTTGACCTACTTCGCTGCTGAAAAAGTTATACCGAAGTATCACGTGATGGCGATTGCCAAAGCCGCCTTGGAAATGATCACCCGTTATTTGGCCAACGATATGGGACCCAAGGGTATCCGTGTCAACGCCATCAGCGCCGGTCCGATCAAAACCTTGGCTGCTGCCGGTGTGCCCGGTTTCCGCGCCATGCTCAAGTACTCGGAAAAGACTTCCCCTCTTCGCCGCTTAGTCTCACAAGAAGAAGTCGGCAAGACTGCACTCTGGTTAGGTTCAGACCTAAGCAGCGCGGTTACAGGTGAAGTCATCCATGTGGATGCTGGCTATAACATCCTCGGCTTGACCGCCAGTCCCGAAGATCTCGCCGAAATGGGTGGCTAATTAGCCATCTCTCAAAGTAGGATACAAAAAGGACGCGAAATGCGTCCTTTTGCTTTTCTGGTGATAGTCAATTAATCGTAGTTTCGGCGTCGCCACAGCGTACCGAAAATCGCAAGGATAATCAGTGCGCCGACAAAGGCCACGATGATATCAATGTACCGTAGGGTGAAACCGCCTGTGAGCGATTCAGAAACCTGAATACCCAGCACATTGAATACAAAACCACCTACGATTGCCCCCATTAACCCGATGATGATACTGGTCGTTGCATCACGTCCTCGTCCACGCAGAACCACACTCGCAGCGAAGCCAGCAATCAAGCCGATGATGAGCCATGTGATAACTTGCTCGGGTACGAACGTAACCGTTACAACTTTTCCCATTTCACTCTCCCTTTGAGATCAGATAACTGCCTCATAGTGTTCAACCGTCGGGAACGGATCATAAAAATGATGCAGCAATCGCCGCCATTCTTGGTACTGATCCGACCCGCGAAAACCAACGGTATGGTCTTCTAATGTGTCCCATTCTACCAGTAGCAGATATTGGTTGGCTATCTCTAGGCAGCGACGCAACTCATGCCGCCGATACCCCTTCATCGACGCAATAATGCGTGATGCAAGCCCAAAACTATGCTCAAAATCAGCTTCCTGTTGAGGTTTCACATTCAGTATCGCTACTTCAAGTATCATCGCGTCAGCCAGTCTTACAATAGACAATATGTCATCTGTTCTTTATCAAGAATGATAAAGCGACACATGCTCATGACGGATTTTGCATGACCAAATCGTAATGGTTCATCTGTGATGGTGATTCGTAAAATGGTGACACGATTGCCCGAAACGCTTGGAATGCAGGTGATCCACGGAAGCCGACCATATGATCATCCACCGTATTCCAGCGTATCATAATCAGATACTTGCCCTGAACCTCAAGGCAGCGGCGCAATTCGTGAGAAATGTGTCCACTTGCACCGGCAATTAACGTAGACGCTTCTTGAAAAGCGGCTTCAAAGGCTGCTTCTTGCCCCGACTTAATCTGCGCTGTGACGACTTCGAGTACCACTAAATCTTACTCCCTAAAAATAGGCGGCGACCACTTTCAGTTAAGGTCGCTGCGATCAACGCTTTTACCACATCAGGCACGATAAACGGCGCGACACCAACACTCAAGGCTTTCGACCAATCCATGCCGGTTGAAGCCTTCAAGATGACCACACCAAGAACATAAATCAAGCCGATACCAGCCACGCCCGCCAGCCAACGCTGCCAGACACGCTTACCGCTGAACTCAACCAACCAACCCGCTGCACCCGCCGCCACAATAAATCCAACAAGGAAACCAGCAGTTGGGCCAACCAATGCCGCGCTACCTACCCCACGTGCGTCCACAGGCATTCCGACTGCGATCAATCCCACGTAAATGGCTTGGCTGAGCAGTCCGTCACGCCATCCAAGTACCATGCCGCTCAACAACACTGCCAAAGGTTGCAAAGTAAATGGAACCGGATCGAGCGGAATGCTCACGCGTGCTGCAATGATAGTGAGTACCGTGAAAACCGCGATACCGGCAAGTCTATAAGCTAGGCTTTGATCGCGCGTTTGTGGTAGAGTGCGTAACATAATGAGATCCTTTACTCAAATTGAATATCTCAAGCACGAGATGCTCCGCTCATCGATGCATCAAGTAAGCGTAATTTATGAGATATTCACCATGACATTAGTTTCGAAATGTCATAACCCCAACCCGCTAAAAAGGTGCTGAGTTTGACCTAATGTCCTGCGTAAGAGGCGATTATGTTTTGTTAGTCGGTAGTGCTTCGACAATCACTTCTGAGAATTGATATTCCGATTTGATTTTGCCGTGCTTTTCCGTGTCTGTGTGCGATTCAACCAATGTCACCCGTGTGCCCAATGTGGGTAAATCGAAACGGGTCAACCAGCGTCCAACACCCTGTGCGTTGCGGTAAAAAACCAACCGACTGCTTTCATCCATCCCGCGTACTTTGCCTTTGGCTTTATTGAAAGGCAAGTGTTTAAGTTCTTGTACCAGTTTTTCGCGCTGGTCAGCATTCAAATACGCCATCAAACCAACTCCTCAACATGTGTTACGCGATTACGTCGCCTATTGTATAATCTTATCGTGATCGTGCCAAAGGTAAATTTATGCCAGATGCCTATTCCATCAGCCAGTTAACCACCTATATCCGCGAAATGTTCGAAGTGAATGAACATTTGCAGGATATTTGGGTGCAGGGTGAAGTCTCGAACATGCGCCGGGCATCATCCGGGCATTGGTATTTCACGCTCAAAGATGGCGGCGCACAACTGAAATGTGTCATGTGGCGTTCCAGCGCGGAACGGCAGCGCTTTGTGCCGGATGATGGCGACGCGATCATGACTCACGGATATGTTGGCGTATACGACTCTCAAGGGGTTTACCAGCTATATGCGGATAGCGTTCGCGCCGTGGGTGCAGGTGATCTGTACTTACAATTCGAACAGCTCAAAGCCAAATTGGAAGCCGAAGGTTTATTCGATCCGGCTCGTAAGCGACCAATTCCAGCCTTTCCACGCCGAATTGGCATCGTCACATCACCGGAAGCAGCGGCCTTTCAGGATATGCAGAATGTTTTACGTCGCCGCTTTCCACTGGCCGAGATTATCTTGAGTCCGACTCTGGTACAGGGTGCAGAAGCGCCTCCCCGTATCGTTGCCGCCATCGAGCGCCTGAATACCCAAACACAAGTGGATGTCATTCTGGTGTGTCGTGGTGGTGGCAGCATCGAGGATTTGTGGGCATTCAACGATGAAGCCGTAGCCAGAGCGATCGCCGCCAGCCGTGTACCAATTATCACCGGCGTAGGTCACGAAACCGATTTTACCATCAGTGATTTCGTGTCCGATTTACGCGCCCCTACCCCATCAGTTGCCGCTGAGTTAGCAACACCCGATAGCGCCGAATTACGCCTCAATCTGCGCGATTTACGCGACAGCCTCAACGGACTACTCGATGATAAGCTAGCCTCGCTAAAAAACGATCTTGCAGCTTCAAGGCGTACCTTGGGGCATGTTGCTCCAGCCAACCGGATTCGGAATTATCGCCAGCGCGTAGATGATTACAGCCTACGCTTGGTCAGCCTTCAATCCAGTGTTATTGACCGCTGGCGCGAACGCCTCGCCGCCCGTAATGCGGCCTTGACTGCGGCTGATCCGCGTTCAATCCTCAAACGTGGATATGCAATCGTTTACCGCAGTGATGATATGACCCGCGTCAATGAAGCCGAAGGCACAAAAGCGGGTACTGGTCTCACGATACAATTCCATGATGGCGACCTGAAAGCCCGTGTAGAAGATAAGGACTCGCATGAGCGATATAAACGAACTCTCTTTTGAAACTGCTTACGCGGAACTCGAAAGCATCATCACCAAACTCGAATCAGGCGATTTGCCGCTAGATGAGTCGGTTGCGTTGTTTGAACGCGGCCGTCAACTTTCCGAGTACTGCCAGTCGTTACTAGATAAAGCCGAACTACGTGTGAACCAACTCACCGCTGACGGTCGTGTCGAGCCGTTATAACGTGGATACTGGTGAAATGGTACGCGATTAAATCATTTCTCTACAGCATATAGAGTAACTTGTAGGGAAGTGGCGTCCCTCTTCCGTGTATTTTTGAAACGGTCGTCACGCACTTCGCAACCACCATAACGTGTGATGATGACTATTTACCATCAGGATAATAATCAGGCACGACGATGTGGCTTTCGCGCGGTGGACGCACATAATTCGCATCAGCAGGTGGTCGTGGCGATAATTTGACCGGTTCGGGCATCACATCCTGATAAGGGAACATGCTCAACACGTGCGAAATACAGTTGAGATGTTCACGGCGTTTATCATCTGCGTCGATTTGATACCAGCGCGCTTCAGGAATATCGGTATACTCCATCATCGTGTCTTTGGCCTTCGAGTACTCGACCCAACGTTCGCGTGATACCAGATCCATCGGGCTGAGCTTCCACAGTTTGGAAGGGTTACCTGCGCGTTCCTGAAAACGGCGTTCTTGTTCTTCATCCCCGACCGATAACCAATATTTGATTAACTTGATTCCCGACCGTACCAACATGCGTTCAAACTCTGGGCAGGAATGCATGAATTCCCAATACTCATCATCCGTACAAAAACCCATCACATGCTCGACTCCCGCGCGGTTATACCAGCTACGGTCGAACACCACGATCTCACCAGCCGATGGGAGATGTGCGGCATAGCGTTGGAAATACCATTGGCTCCGTTCGACATCCGAGGGCTTTCCGAGGGCGACCAACCGCACGCCACGAGGATTGAGCGGTTCGATCATCCGTTTGATGGTACCGCCCTTACCGGCTGCATCCCGTCCTTCAAAGATAATCACAATCCGTTGGCCACGTTCTTTAACCCAATATTGCAGGCGCACCAACTCAAATTGCAGCCGTTTGAGTTCATCTTCATAGAACGCTTTGGAGAGCTTAGGTAACGGGGTATGAACCAATTGTGGAGCTACAACAGCGTGATCATCTTTGGGATTGCCGTGTTGCTTTTTGACTTTTTTGCTCATGCGACTGCCTAGTTCAATTCGATAATGTGTCTACAGGTTATTCCAGATTATCCCACATATCCCAAAATTGCGATAAAAATTGGGATATGGCTTATATCCCAATTGCTTTCAGTCTAGGTTGTCAATATCACAACAATGCCAATTGCCAGTTCTTATAACGGCCATTCGCTAGTGACAAAGTTGAGCTTTTCGATAGTGTGGAAGGATTCACCGCCCTCATGATTGTTGTACGGATAAACCACAATCGACTTCGAGCCTTGATAGTGATTATAAGCGGCATAGACGGTACGTGCGGGGCAAATATCGTCCATCAGAGCGACCGAGAAAAGTGCTTTGCTCTTTGCACGCGCCGAGAAATTGATGCCGTCGAAATAATCTAAATTGCTGAGTACCGTCGCCACATGATCACGGTGGGTATGCAAATAACGAACGATTTCACCATACGGATCGCGGTCAGCCTTCTCAATAGCGACCTTGTAATGGCAAAGGAACGGCACATCCGGCATTGCCAGCGCTACAGTAGTATCCAAACCAGCCGCTGCCAATGAGATGCCACCGCCTTGGCTGCCACCAGTAACCGCAATCTTACTGCCATCAACCGCCTCGTGTGAGCGTGCCGCTTCAATAGCCCGTACAGCATCGGTGAATACCCGACGATAGTAATAAGTTTCAGGCTTCATAATGCCGCGTGTCATAAAACCCGGATGCTGCGGATTCGATCCCACTGGTTCAACATCAGCCGTATCGCCATGCTTCCACGAGCTACCTTGTCCGCGCGTATCCATGATGAAGTGTGCATAACCAGCGGTCGCCCACAGCAGCCAATCAATTGCGAAACCACGTCCGCCACCGTAACCGATGTATTCAACCACACACGGGATTTTCCCACTACGACCGCGTGGAAGTATCAACCAGCCCTTAATAGGTTGCCCACCAAAACCGTTAAAGGTCACGTCGAAGGCTTCAACCATTTTGAGTTTGGTGTTAACAGGCGTGAAAATCGCATTAATTGGAAATTGGCGTGCTTCACTCAGTGTCGATTGCCAGAATGCGTCAAAATCAGGGGCCTCACTTCGTGCCGGTTTGTAGGCTTGCAATTGGTCAAGTGGTAAATCGGTATAGGGCATTTTTAACCTTCTTCGTTGTAAATAAGCGTGAAATCAAGTTTTGATAATTGTACTCGCTTCTGCTTGCTCTCACATCCCATTCCACAGTACCAACTCAACGATTATGCGTCACTTTTTATTGACCCTACCCCACAATAGCTCATGGTTTTCGCACTGTCACGAATCCCTTTGTAGGGACACGGCATGCCGTGTCCGGCATTACCTACTGCATTTCTAGGCGAGCATCTACGTGTGCTCCCATCTATTTCCTCACTGTCTCATTTTCTATCATTCTGCGATGATGACAGTGGAGATATATTTTCGGTGGCAATCACTGAGATGACAATCTATAAAGATCCTTAAAGCCCCTCCCTGACGCTTTGGGGAGGGGTTGGGGGTGGGGTATGATGGCCAAATTATGTCATCCACCACTTATGGTAGTTCTACCTTGTCTTGGACACGATCATAATATTCTTGACTCACAAAAATGATCCACTGATCTCTCCGCCTTGATCTCTGCGTCCTTGCGCCTTCGCGCCTTTGCGTTAAGATTCTTCCGGTTTCCCTCTCCGTCTTGATCTCTGCGTTCTCCGCGCCTCAGCGGTTCAATCGCATTTCACTCAGCACTCGGTACTATTTTTCAGGTTTACTTTCGGTTAACCCGACAAACCCATTCCCAACCATCACTCAACCGCCTTAACAATCCCGCTCCCTCAATTCCGTTAACGTCAAGCGCACCAAAGAGTTACAAAATGGTTTTCCAAAATGTAACCCTAACCGCTCGTCCATGTTGTATGCTGGTGTAGGGGCGGAATAAATGCCGCCCGCGCAGCTTAACACCACCACAAATGAGCATGTGAACAGGCTTTCTCAACTGCAATAACAAAACGGGTACGGAACGCGCCTTTAAGCATTGTCCGACGATAAGCGTAGCAATCCTGTGGCCGCCGACGACGACGACACAGACGACATAAACGCAACTGACGACTGCCTTCGACCTTTACCGTTTAACCTTGAACCATGAATCTTCGGAACCTGCACTAAAACAGATTCCGAATCTGAAGAATTTTCCGAATCAGCGTGGCAAATCCGGCACAAAATCCCACTATGGCAATGCCGAAATTGCTGCCAATTTTGCCATTGTGACCAACGGAAATCCTGTGGACGAATTTGAAGAATGTGAAGAATTTTGTGAAGTTTCTCCCTAACTATGATTCGCAAACTTCACAACCTGCACTTCCAACAGTGTTGATGGCACTGCCACCAGTGCCACCATAAGACGCGATCTGGTTCGGCCAACCACTAACCGCTAATCGGCTCCCATTTGAAGGCGCTGCCTGCCCGTTTAACATGACCGAGACCGGGGAACTCAAAATGATAAGCCATCGTCAACAGGTTTTCATCCGCAGCACGTTCGAATAAATGGGTGCGGGTAACGATTGAAACATCTGGTTTCGCGTCAAAATTAGGAGACCATTCAGGATGCACAGTTTGAATCGGATGATGTGCGGCGTCAACAATGTGCATCAGCTTTTGCCCCTTGGATTCAAGCAGCAGCCCCATATGTCCCATGGTATGACCGGGAGCGTGAATAGCATGGATACCCGGCAGGAATTCACCTTCTTTTTCAATCAGCATCACCTTGTCCTGTATCGGCAGGATGTTTTTGCGGACGGGATTGGCTGGATCTTCGGCTTTTTGAGCCACATCGAGCCAATGTTCCCATTCTGATTTCCAGAAGTAATAACGGGCTTTCGGGAAAGTGGGCGCACCGTTGCTGCCGATAATCCCACCGATGTGATCAGGATGTCCGTGAGTGATGATTACCGTGTCAATGCGGTTGAGTTCGATCCCCGCCAGCAACAGGCTTTCGGTGAGTTTGCTCATATTTCCGCCCAATCCGGTATCAACCAGAATGGAATGTTCGGGCGTACGGATGTAAAGAATCGTAATCGAGAACTTCAGCGCGTCCCATTGGTAGCCAGAGGTTGCAAATTCTTGTTTGAGGGTATCCGGCGGAATTTGAGGAAACAGTCCTTCACTTTGGCGAAGTTGATCAGCATCGCAAAAGTTGACACAAAGAAAATCCCCGACGGTGAAACGATGCGTAGACCCAAGCATAATTTTCTCCTATGAACGTTTTAAGCGACGAGCAATGATACCGAGTACCGAGTAAGTTTCTTCCATTTTGAGTGCGGTTGTACTGGCGAAAAATGCGCCCCCACCAACTACCGTGCCGATGATACCAATTAAACCCATACTGACACGATCTGCGAGGACGGTGCTAAGCCCAAGGACAACAATTAACATGATTACGCTAGCCACCGCAGTGCGCAGGATGCCATCCAACAAATAACCATCTTTAAGACTGCCCCCTACGCGACGACGCAGCAGCGCCCATAACGCCAATGCTTCGAGTAGCGTGGTGACCGAGTTTGCCAGCGCCAAACCTGCGAATGGACCACGTGCCAAACTGGCTGGATCACCGACAAATTGGATGAAAACGATACTCAGCAGGATATTAGCGACCAGCGACAGGACGCCGATAATCACAGGTGTCCGGCTGTCCTCAAGGGCGTAAAAAGCACGTGAAAGGACTTCGAGGCTGGCGTGTCCGGTGATGCCGATGGAAAAGAAAGCCAATGCCCATGCGGTTCCGGCTGTATCCTCGGCTGTCCAACTGTTACGCTGAAAAAGTAATGAGATGAAAGGTCCGCCTAGAATGATGAGACCAATGGTGGCGGGTAAGGCTAGGAAGATGACACTGCGTAAAGCGCGGGCTAATCGATCTTGATAACCTTCCATGTTGCCTTCAGCAGCTAACGCGGAAAGTGTAGGGAACACCGCAGTGCCGATACTCTGACCGATGACGCCGAGGATAGTGAACATCAACGTCCACGCGGTGGTGAGTACAGCTTGGCTGCCTTCGATCATGCGCGAGGCAAAGTTCGTATTCACAATAAAGTTGATTTGGGCGACCCCCAAACCCAATACGCGCGGCCCCATCATCAACAAAACTTCACGCAAACCGGGGGTACGCCAATCCAGCAGGAAGCGCACTTTGGGCGATTGTGTTTTGATGGCGCGAAGACCGGGTAACTGAATAGCAAAGTGCAGTAGCGCGCTGACCACTGCTCCCCACGCAAGACCATAAACATTTGATGTGCCAACTTGGGCAACGGTTCCGGTGAGAGGTGGAAGAACATGAGCAAGAACCAACGCGCCAAAGATTTGCCCAATGCTGTTCATACTGATTGCCAGTGAAGGCAAGACAAAATTGCCGTAGGTTTGCAGGATACCCATCATCAAACCGCTAATGCTAAAGATAAAGGGCGTGAGCATCATAATACGAATGAGCGACACCGTGAGCGGTTGCACATCGGCTGATTGTCCCGGCGCGAGGACGACATTTACGATCCACGGGGCTAAGATCACAACTATCACTGAGAGAAAAGCGGCTGCTAGTGATGAAAGGGTAATTGCTGCGCTGGCAAGACGCCACGCCTGACTATCATCTTCATTGCGAAGGTAACGGGCGAACAGTGGAATGAAAGATGAGCCGAGCGCACCACCCGCCACAAGGACAAAGATAAGTTCGGGGATGCGTTGGGCGGTAGTGAAGGCATCCAGCGCCGCACCAGCCCCGAAGGTACTGTTGATGATCGAGGTACGGACGATACCGAGTACACCACTGGCAAGAAAACCCAGCAGGGCGACTCCGGCGGCGCGAACGATTTGACGATTGGAAAGAACGGCGCTTCGTGACAAGGCGTTTGCCTCAATTTGCTTGATATTATGGAAAACTACAAGCGCCATTCTAGCATAGTCCCCATACGGCAGGATAATCAAAAACGGCCAACTCATGGCTAGGGTTGACCGTTTTGTTGCTACTAACGTTGTTAATCCATTGCCCCGACGAGCGCGGTAGCCGTATCCAGTTGAATTTGTTGGGCTTTGTAGGCTTTGATGTTGGCCTGCCACAACATAACCAGAGAAATAGCGAGGCCGATGGTTCCGAGTAAAAAGCAGATGCCATAGGCGATAGGCGCGCTTCCCGTCATATTCAGGCCAAGATCACGCAAGATACCGGCTAACGAAACACCACCACCACGAGCAAAAGTGACAACCAGAGTCCAGAAGCCGAGAAAGGTTCCTGCCCGACCAGAGGGACTCATATCCATCATCAAACCAGTCGTGCCAACGTTCCAAATGCCCAAACCTAAACCGAGCAGGATGAGACCAACGGTAACAAGCGGACGAACCTGACCAAATGCTGCGATGGTAAAAGCTGCGAAGCCTCCGACCAAGAAACCAACACCGACATAAGACATGACGGTATTGGTGAGGGATTTATAGCGGCGCGAAAGAAATAAAAAGGCAATCGTGCCAAGAATCGCCATGCTCGCCCACTGTGAAGTGAAGCGGGTAGTGACGTTGGCGCTCATCTTGAAAACATCCCCACCAAAGGGTTCAAGAATGAGGTCTTGAGAGAAAGCGAAGAACATGGATAGCGTCAAAAACCAAAAGAAATAACGCATCGGGCGCAGGCTAAACACCAATTTGAGGTCAGCCAACATGGAGGTTTTGTGTTCGGGGTTGTCACTGCTCTCATAGACCGTTCCCGCTGGAACACGGCGTTCTTCACCCAGCATGGAGATCAACCAGATCAAGCCCATAGCTACGCCAGCGACGATAAACACCATTTGGAGCGATTCAGGAGTGTACGAAAGCCCTTGCCCATCTTTGTGTTCAGGTAACATGCGACCAAAGCCGAAGCCACCGATGGCGAAGCCGATAAGTAGAAACGTCCAAACAATACCTACGGCTCGACCTCGTAGTTTTTCCGGAGCGCGGTCATAGATCAGGGCAAGAAAGGTACTCCCGGAAATAGCTCCCCCCAAGCTGAAAAGCAAGAGACTGATGCCGATCATGATCCATTGAACGGTATCTTTACCTGCCATGCCGACCGCACCACCACCACGCTGTAATTGCGCGGTAGCGACACCTAAACCGAGCGTACTCAGCACCATCATGGCGCGACCTAGCCAGATCCAGAACATACGGCGGTAGCCTGCAACAGGACGCCGATCCGAGATGCGTCCTGCCCAGATGCCCATGGGGGCGAGAAAGTAACGCAGGCTAGTGAGCAAGCTAACGGGGGTGGCCGCGTAGCCGAGATCACTAATCATAATGCGATTCCAGAAGCCGGTTATGATGACATCCGCCATGCCCGAGCCGAGGTGGAACAGGCCGATTTTCATATTGCGGCCTACCGACAGATTCTCTTCCTTGGGCGTATCCATTAGATGTTTACCTAATTTATGTAGATTTACGTAGATTTGAAGCCGAAATTATATCGAATTTTTCCATCTTCTCAAGTGAAAACATTCATTTTAGAGATTTTCTTATTTTTGATGGCATAGTTGAGGTCTAAAGAAATGAGCAAACGTGATGTAGTTTGGGGATCTTGAACATTACGAAGGCAATCGACCATCTGAAATGCAAGGTCGAACAACGGTCATTTATGCCGCGTGTCTAGGACACAAAACAGAAGGGCGGATCACCAACAGAGTAGTAGTCCGCCAAATACCAATGTGAGGCGCCTTACTCCCCTGCCCAGACAATACTCAAAAAGGTGATGCCAGAAACCACGAAACCGATAACAGCTAAGCCACTATCGCCATGGGTATAAAAGATCGTCGATGAGATGAGCAAACCCGTAAAAAGTGTAGCGCGGGTAGTGCGCTTACTCTGCGATTCAAGCCGCTGCAACTGCTTGCGATAGGTGGCGGTCGGTGTAACTTTTACGGTCAAATCGCCACGATCAAGTTGTGTCAGAACGTTATCCAATTGTTGCGGCACGGTCACCGCGCGATTGATTAGCATCCGTCCGGCTTCGAGCAAGACGCGGGGCGCGTTGCCATTAAACAGCCCTTGTATCATCGGCAATCCCATAACATCGCTGCCCTGTCCCGTGACGCTGCCATCCCGTAACGTTTGTGCAAGCAAGTTCTGTGCATACGGGGCAAGCTCTGACCACGGATTGAAATTGGGATCAAGGCTGGTCGCCATACCACTGAGGATACCCATCGCTCGACCGAGATAGATAAAGTCCTGTGGCACCTGAAACGGCATTGCATAGATCAGATCGTTGAATTCCTGACCGAGTTCACGGGCATCGGTATAACTGACATTTTTAATGTCCGTCATGCTCATGCCCCACACGGTATCAAAAGCCGCTTTGGTGGCCTCGACAATCCGTTCGGTATCTGCGTCAGGCATGAGGAAGCCCAATTGCTCATAACTTTTGACCAATCCTTCAGCATCACGGCTGACGACCGAAGTCAGGGTGCTAATAAGCCCAGAGGCAAGTTGCGGCGAAAGCGTACCGGTCATGCCAAAATCCACAAATATCAGATAGAAAGGACGTCCCTCCGCGCCATATGCGCGTGCGCCGTTGGCATGTGGCAGCGGATAGATGAAGAGATTACCGGGATGCGGATCGGCATGGAAAAAGCGATCTTCAAACACCTGCTTGAGATAACAATCCATCAGGCGCTTGGCGACCGCTTTGCGGCTGACTCCAGCGGCTTCGAGGGCAGCATAATCGTTGATCTTGATGGTAGTCACATCCTCAATGGTGAGGATGGAATCAGTCGAATGTTCGGGATAAATAGTGGGAATATAAATGCCCATGTCATCTTTAAACGTCTCGGCAAACCGGGCAGCATTCCGCGCTTCATGCTTATATGAGACTTCTTCCAGCAGAACACGCCCAAATTCTTCGGTGAGTGCCGCCATGTCGGCGCGACGTCGAATGAACTGGAACTGATTGGCGATTCGTGCAACAATGCGCAGTGCAGCCAAATCGGTAAAGATCACTTCACGGATACCGGGTCGCTGCACTTTGACAACTACTTTGTCACCGTTATGCAATTGACCGCGATAAACTTGCCCCAACGAAGCAGCCGCAATTGGGGTATCGGCTAGCCACTTATAACGTTGCTCAACTCCACCGAGTTCACGTTCGATGACTTTGCGGATTTCTTTCTGCGGTACGCTCGGGACTTCATCCTGTAAACCAGCGAGTTCACGCGTAATTTCTTCGGGCAGCACATCTTCGCGGGTGGACACGAATTGACCAAGTTTGATCATCACGCCGCCCATAATGATGGCAAAGCCGCGAAAATTACGGGCATACTTAACGAAGCGTCCTGTACTACCAGCATCAACACGATCTTGCCCGATGAATTTGGGCATCAAGTAATACCAGAACAGGACGTTGGCAAACAGGCGTGCTGCAAACCATAACGTCCGCACAAAACGAACCTGCATAGCCAACGAGCGACGCGGCGGTACTACCCGCGACGCCTGCTCATGAGGCGCAACATGATCAGCACTAACATCACTAACTGTGGCAGGCAGCGCATTTCCCATAGCCCTGCCCGAAGGCAAGGCTGGAGCAACAACGCCGTTGGCTGATACGCGATTAAGAAAAGCGGGTTCGCCAACAGAATAGTCTAAGACTTCAGTGGGTGAAGTAACCGTTTCATCACGCAAGAGACGGTAAGGGGGCGTGGTCAGCGGCTCACGCGCGCTGCTTGGATACCCGTTCGTCTTTAATAAATTGGATTCGGAGCGTTGATTGTTCAAACTTCGCGTCGCCGATCTCTAAGTCCCAAAGGGCATAAGGCAGTACGATATTGCGGCGGTACGGGCCAACGCGCAGCGTCAGCTCATCCCGTGAGCGGTATAAGTCCATGTCATCTTTATTGGCGAAAGGCAGCGGAACGCTCAACACAAAACTGCCATCCCCATTACTCTCAATAGTGTGGGTGCGTCCACCAAACATTTTCTCGGCGGGATTCTTATCTCCGTAGAGTTCAGTGGCCAAGGTGCGCAGGGTTTCCAATCCACCGACTTCTTGCCCAAACATAGGGGCTTTGAAGAGAGGAAGTTCACCAAAAGCTTCGCCGATAAATGCGAGATTTTCCTGCTGTTTAGTCTTGGCTACAGTAAAATACGGATCTACAACTTCAGGCGGGATAATCCGGTTGCACAAAATGGCGTCAGTCGCGTAGCCGTACAAGTTAAGATAGGTATAGGTACGCTGCGTCTCCTTGATGACCATCTTCTCAGGATTAACCACCAAACGGATGCTGCTCATCTCCGAATTGGTCAAGAGTTGGCGAACGCTATCCAAGGTGTCGAACAACTGCTGCACCTGTGCGAAAGCATCTTCTTCCGGCATCGCATCACCACGTCGCATAAGCTTGCTGATGGGGCGAATCACACGGCTAACGCCCCGCGTGAGCGTCAGAATACGCTCAAACCACCAGCGGGTGACATCCGGTAAACTGAGCAACCGGAGTGTCTCGGCAGTGGGAGCGGCATCAACCACCAGCACATCAAACTGACCTTCTTTGACGTACTTGTTGATCCACAGGAGATGTGCACCTTCTTCCAAGCCGGGGAGAATGGTCACTTCTTCTGCGACAACATCTTCCACACCCTGCTTGCTAAAAAGGGCGACCATGTACTTCTGGAATAACCCCCAGTATTTATCCATCGAGTAGCGGGCATCAACTTCTTGTGCCCACAGGTTTGGATAAAGTTGAACGGGTTCTGGACCAATTTCTTTTTCGAGCGAATCAGCTAAACTATGGGCGGTATCGGTGCTGATGACGATGGTCTTCAAGCCCATTTCAGCACAACGTAAAGCGGTTGCTGCCGAAATACTGGTCTTGCCTACGCCACCTTTGCCGGTATGTACGATTATGCGCATGTGAAACCCTTCACGATCTTATGAATTGCATTATACACGAACGCGGTGTTAACTCCGCTCAAGACTCATATACGTATAATGTTGGGATGGGGTTGTGTGAAGATCACACCTAAGCCGGAAAGCTAAACGAATGGCTAGGACGTGACAAAATACATGAATAAACAACAAAGATAAAGGATATATAATTAAGGGAGGCTTAAACTCACAGCATGTGAATTCACTATGACATACAAAATTGCGATAGATTTCGGCACTACCAACAGCGTTGTTGCAGTATGGAACAACCAGACTGATACCCCTGACGTCATTGCCTTACCCGGATTAAGTACCCCCACAACACCTAATTCAATGCCTTTAATTCCATCCTTGTTATACGTCCATGATGCGCAAACAGGACGGGTTTCGTTAGGTCAAACTGTGCGGGATGCGCAGTTAGATTATCGGCAGGATAACCGGCTATTTCGCAACTTCAAACGAGGAATCGTCGCCGCGCCCGCACCGGAAGCCCGTGCCATAGATGGAACACGCTGGGCGGATCGAGACGCGGGGCGCAGTTTCGTACGCAGTATCCTGTCAGCCATGCCTTACCCCAAACACGAAATCGAACAACTAGTATTGACCTCGCCTGTCGCCTCGTTCGAGGGATACTTAACGTGGTTGAATGAATTGATCGATGATATGCCACCCGAAAACGTGCGCATCGTAGATGAATCGACAGCGGCAGCGCTGGGTTATATGGTGACTGAGCCGAAAGCAGTGGTATTAGTATTTGATTTTGGTGGTGGAACACTCGATCTGTCATTGGTGCAGCTTCCAGAAAGCCGCGAGAAAACGGGCGGATTCTTAGGGCGCATCATGCGGGGCAAGGCAGGGTCGCACTCAGCCAAAGTGATCGCCAAAGCCGGACGAATCATCGGCGGCAGCGATATTGATCAATGGCTGCTGGCAGAGGTCCTGAAACGAACAGGCGTCTCTATTCAAGCATTGGGGAGCAATTACGCCGCCCTATTGACCGAATGTGAAAAGGCCAAGATTGCCTTGTCTACCAGCGAATCGGCCATCATCACCTTTGAAGCCACATCAAGAACGCACTCGTTAAACTTGAGCCGTACTGAACTGGAACAAATTCTCGAAGCAAACGGCTTTTATTCCAGCCTCCGGCATATCGTGGACAAAGTGATGCATGTGGCGCATCGACGCGGCATCTTCAAAGAGGACATCCATTATGTGCTGATGGTCGGCGGAATCTCGCTGATGCCATCAGTGCAACAGACCTTGCGTGAGTATTTTTCCGGCATGGCAGTACGCGCGGATAAACCCTTCACCGCGATTGTTGAAGGTGCGCTGCAAGTGGCAGCGGGTTACGGATTAGAGGATTATCTGGCGCACAGCTACGGGATACGGCATCTTGATCCAGTCACAGGCAAGCACGAATATGACGAAATTATCCCTGCCGGAAGCCGCTATCCACTGCCAGAACCAATTGAAGTGCTATTAGGTGCAGCACATGTTAATCAAGCAGCGATGGAGTTCGTAGTAGCGGAAATCGACAGCGATTCCTTCTCGATGCTGGAAGTGAATTATGAAGGCGGCCAAGCTGTATTCGTAGCGCAGGTGCAAAAGGCTGACC
Organism: Aggregatilineales bacterium; assembly: GCA_044227005.1. Lineage (GTDB taxonomy): Bacteria > Chloroflexota > Anaerolineae > Aggregatilineales > Phototrophicaceae > CFX2. The sequence continues at coordinate 1,285,684 of JBGAFZ010000001.1, read as the reverse complement.
AGCAGATCGTGCCGATTAATCAGGAACAGGCTGCGCGTCTACTCGCGACGTTAATGCCGACGGGACAACCGGGAGCTGATCGTATCAAAGCGGTTTTTAGCATCAATGAGCGCCGACAACTACGGATGGATGTGATTGATCTCAAAACGCATAAATTTCTGATTCAAGACGCTGTGCTGGCTACCTTACGATAGGAAGAATATGATGATGAGCGACAACGTATTAATCACCGGACGCGAACCGCGTCTTTCATCCAGCTACATGCAGCAAGGCAAACGCAGCCTGACAGTTGGGCGCTTGGCGCAACTGCTGGAAGTCCTACCACCCAGTGCTATTTCGATGGACGTGGCAACCGAAGCATTAAAGAGCGAATCATTTTACGTGCGTTATGCCGCAGCGAAACTGTTAAATAAACGGGGTGACCGTGCCGCTCGATTGGTCATGCAGAAGATGCTGACAGAAGGAAATGCCCGTACACGCGCATCAGTAGCCCGCTATTTATATGGATTCTCGTGGTTTGCGATTGAACCATTGGTGCAGCAAGCCCTAAAAGACACTGATGCACGTGTACGAGAAGGCGCGATATATGCCCTCTGTGACGCGCGTGAATTGAATGCATTCGAGTTGATGACACACGTACTGCAAAACGAAGTCGATAGTGTTCGTGAAGCAGCTACATGGGGGCTTCGTGAGTGTCAAGATCCGGCAGCAATCCCCGTATTGGAAGCGGTACTGTTGGCAGACGATCCTGATGTGCGGGTTAAGGCGCTGGAAGTCCTCGGAACGAACGGTATGACAAAAGCCATCCCTGTCATTCGTAAAAGTCTGCATGATGAGGATACAGAAGTGCAGTATGCGGCAACACTCAGCTTACTCGAAGTAGCGGGTGAAGCCTGCTTGGAAGAACTAGCAGCTTTCATCCAACAAAGTAGTGGCTGGACGAGGCAAGCCGTTTTGCGCGGATTCTTCCACGCGACGAATTACCTCAAAATGCAAATTGAACACCACAGCGCCCATGAAATCATCATCGGTGCGCTGGAAACCGCAATCGGTGACGATCTCCCACAAGCACGCGAGGCAGCGATCTGGCCTTTGGCATGGGTACATCATCCGAGAACAGCAGCAGCCCTACTGAGTGCATTTACCAAAGAACCTAATTCTGATGTGCAGGTGCAATTCGTGCGTATCGCTAACAGCCTGATGTCAGAAGCGTCAGACGACATTCTGCATGCCGCGCTGCAAAGTCCGGTTGAAGCCGTACGCAATACCGCACAGCAAATCGTGGCGAACCGAAAATGAGTCTTAAATCGAGACAAGAAAAACAAGGATGATAACAAAAGCCAACAGAATAACTTTAAAGAGCGATAGTCGCTCTAACCAAGTTCTTGATCCAACCTATGCCCTAAACTTCGCAAAATACTTAGTATAAGGCCTCTTGTTACAAACAGAAATTAGGCGATCAAACTGTGCTCTTGGTGGTTTGTATATTTGTTACTATTAACAGTCTCAAGTTATGTGACAAAATCTTGAGATAAATTGTTGCGCATATGAGTATTTTGGTTGTAAGATTAAGGTAAATTTATCGTTTCAGGTGACACTAATATGACATTCAAAGAACTAAAATGTCCAAATTGCACAGCGGCGGTCAAAGTTAATGGCAATTTGGCGACATGCTCACGCTGCGGCTCGAATTTTCTACTAGATATTCCAGTTATCACACAAAAACCTATACAAGAGAAAACTTCGGAAACAAGAACTAGTGATACCACTCTCCCACATGATGTGCATAGCACAAAACAAGTAACCGAGAGTAACGAAAAAACAAATATCAGGTTAACACCTATAGCTCAAAAAGCTATTAATTGGACAACAGTATTTATCTTATCCATTTTGATTTGGGTAGCAAGGATATGGTTTGGTTTAGGGGTATTAGTGCTTATTGTTATGTTCACACCAACCAGTAGATATCCTTCAAATGCATCTGGTAATACCGTTTTCTACATCATAACTTTTTTAATTATGTTTGCGTTGCCTAGTTATTTTACGATTCGACTTTCAACACGTAAGCGTGACACTCTCTTAGTAACAGACAGTGTAGTTGAGGCACGACAAGAAATTAGCCTACCTGATACTGCATCTCCATCTATAAATAGACAGTCGAATATCAATACTATAACAAATACATCAAGTGTACTTGAACAACAAAAAATAACTCCGAAATCTACTAAGAATACAAAGCGCCAAATAAAAGCTGTTCGTATTCCCCATAGATTATTTGGTGGAGCCAATACCAGAAAAATTGAACGTACATCAAGTTCGTTGATTCAGAAAGGATATATATTAACACATCAAAATGATCAACCAGCAAGGGGTTGTTCTGGAAGTGGATACACACTCTTAACATTTATCAAAGATTAGTACGTAATCGTACTCTAGTGCATAGAAACCAATTCGTTGTAAATATCTATACATTATCTATTTGTTCATATTCTTGACGTGGCGATTAAAAAACACGACCGAGAGCACAAGCGCGTCATCACGATTGGTGGCGATATTGTGATCATCATCAGGGTACAAAAACAACTCTGACGAGCCACCCGCAGCGCGTATCTGCTCATCCAACAGAACCGAATAATTGTAGGGAACCGTAGTATCACCAGTGCCATGATGCAGTTGAATCGGGCCGGATAGGCTGGACAAATAAGCATTCGCAGACATAGCATCCCAAAAAGTTGGATTTTGTTCAGGCGTCCCGTACTGACTGACCAACGGACTAAGCCAACGAGGACGGCTATTACCCGCCTGATTCCAGTTGAACCAACTGTTAAACATCTCGGCATAAGAAGCCACTACCCCTGCCCAGATCACCCCCGCTTTAATGTGTTGATCAATAACCATCGCGCGTAAAGTAATATAGCCACCCATCGAATGTCCCCACATCCCAACACGCTTAGGATCAGCCTCCGGATACCGCCGCACAGAAGCCAACGCATTGAGAACATCAATCACATATCCCGGATCACCGTAAATAGACGTGGGCTTGCCCTCAGATGAACCATGACCGCGATAGTCAGACTTCAAGACGATATAACCGTTACGTGCGAAAGCATCCACGTAAGCAACATAGCGTTCGGTCGTACGGTATTGATCCGGCGGGATATAACCGTGATTAAAGATGATGACTGGATAGCCAGTGGGCGGTTTGGTATCCCACGGGATAGTCATCAGCGCGTAGATCTTCAGGCCGTCAGAGCGATACGACACGATATAGCGGTTGTAATTCGAACCGGGTTCAAGCGTTTCTTCAAAAGCCAGATCGCTGCCTTCATAGGTGCGGGAGCGCAAATAATCAATGCTGAGGGGTATAGCACCCATCTCCGCATTCAGGGTTTGAGTAGGCGACAATACCGTTTGCGGAGTTGTAGTTACAAATGTATCGCTTGTGGTAGGGGTCTCCGCGCCCGAAAAGCAGCCCGAAAGACTCAGAAGAATGATCAAAGCAACGTATCTAGGGAAGGATTGAAAGCGCAACATATCCTTTGCCACAGGCTACAAACGATAACCTTGTGATTGTAGCGATAATCATCTAAGCAGATACCCCTAAAAACCTAGGGATTACAAACGCCGTAAAAAAGCATCGCGATTGTTCAAAAAGTCACGCGTGAGGCTGACATGTTCAAGGTCATCATAAGCGACAGGCGCAACAGGTGATTGATCAAAGCTGAGGATTTGCGCATCAGGGAACGCCATCAAGATTGGGGAATGGGTGGCGATGATGAATTGGGCGTTGTGCTTCTCGACCATTTCTTTGAGCAGCGAGAGAAATCCCAACTGACGCAAAGGCGAAAGCGGTGCTTCCGGTTCGTCGAGCAGAAACAAACCGTTCGGAACAAAGCGTGCCTTGAAGAAGGTGAAGAAACTTTCACCGTGCGACCGTTCATCCAAATCGCCGTTATATTGCGTCCGTAGTTCATGAAGTTGCCCCATATGCGCCATCTTGGCTAAGCCCTGTGCATAGGCTGAACGATCTTTATATTCTTCTTCAATCTCCAGCACCTCGGCTTCCAATTCCTGACGGATACGTACCAATCGCTTGGCATAGCCGAAGTAATCCTCGGCACGCAGAAAGAAACCACTACGGGTGCGTTTGCTCCACGTCAACTTGAGCGCCTTACCTAAGGGTCTCACCTTTGCTAACGAGGTATCCCGATCCAGTTCATCGCTACCCACAGCAATCGAATTGGCCGCACTGGCAAGCGCTTCCAAGAAAGTCGATTTACCGGAGCCGTTTTCACCCACAAAAAATGTCACTGGCGTGGTGAAATTGATCGTCGGCAAGGAACGAATGACCGGCACCGTAAAAGGAAATTGATCAGCATCACCGACGGGAATGCGCGGCAAGCTGACCGATTGCAGATGAATCACGGCATAACCTCGTGATAGCGGAAACATTCAACCGTATGATCATTGACCATACCGCAAGCCTGCATAAAGGCATAACAAATAGTCGGGCCGACGAACTTAAAACCGCGTTTCAACAGATCTTTGCTCATGGCACGGGATTCAGCCGTTTCCGCTGGAATTTCTTTGAGGGATTGCCAGTGATTGACTTTCGGCTGACCACCCATGAACTGCCAGATATAACGGTCGAATGTGCCAAACTCATCTTTGACAACCAAATAAGCGCGAGCATTGGCTACAGCAGCATTCACCTTTAAACGATTGCGAATGATACCGGGGTTCGCCAGCAACTCAGCCAGCTTGGCATCATCATACAGGGCGATTTTCTCCGCATCGAACTGATCAAAAGCAGCACGATAAGAATCCCGCTTTTTAAGAATCGTGATCCAATTGAGTCCAGCCTGAGCACCTTCCAAAATCAACATCTCAAATAATTTCCGATCCTCGTGGCAGGGAATACCCCACTCTTCATCGTGATAAGTTATATACAACGGTTCATTGAGATTGACCCAACCACAGCGATTCATCTTTTACCCTCATCTGACTATCTCAACACTAGAACAATTATACTACAAAGAGAGGTCGGGGAACCATATCAGGCAGAAAAGTGGGTAGGAGCAGAGCGAATTCGAATGGGGAAATTCAGAGGCGGCATGTTTAACCGCCCCTGAAAATGACGTTCTTTAGATGTTGTAGCTAGAGAACCATGTCATCGAGCCAACAGGTGCGGAATAAAAGTCCGTCCACGGGCGAGCAGATTGCTCGGCAACAGCGTTGAGGCGTTGCATACGTTCAGTGGCTTTACCGCTCAAAAAGGCCGCGCGTTGTTCGGCGGTCATAGTCACGGCTTCTTTCCAGATAGCGCGACCAGCCAACCAACCGCTGGCACCAGCTTCACACGCCAAACGAGTCTGAACCTCAAAAGTTTCGAAGTTGACGCCGGCGCTCAACAGTACCCACGGCACCGTCGATACTTTGCTCAGTGCGGAGAAAGTATCCGCCCACTTCTTCTGGTCACTGTCAAAATTCGGATCGACGGGCGACTCCATCTTGAGGATGTCCGCACCAGTTTTGCTGAGGCGTTCCGCTGTTTCGATCACGATTTCAGGACGAATCTTGGCAAACTCGGCACTTTCTTTGGCAATACTAGCATCAAGGCTGTAAGACAGTGGTTCGAGGAACAGAGGCAAATCATGCTTATGGCAATCATCTGCGACCTGCTTCAAAACACCGTCGATTTCGTCGGCCAATTTCTTGTTATTAGGATTGTAGTAGGCTAACACCTTGACTGCTGAGGCACCCATGCTCTTGATCTTGGCAACTGTCCAATCCGCTTCAAACTTGATACCGCGATAAGTAGAATCGCCGCTATAGCCGCTTTCTTCATAGGACATCAACACACCGCTGCCACCGTTCATATCAACGACTGACTGCAACCCATATTGGTTGTCTAATAGGACAGCACTTGCATTGAAAGACAATGCGACCACGATGTCACGCTTCATCTGGGCAGCAACTTCATAGCTGGTGTCAGCCGGCAGCATCTTGCGATAGGTACCACGTTGGTCAAAGGCCAGAATGTTAAATACGTTCTTGCGGCTGCTGGTGGTTTTAAGGCCGCGCCAACGTCCGGGTGTCAAAGTTTGAGTCATCGAATCTCCTCATTTCATCCAAAAGTGGATAGCTAATAGTTACCCCAAAATTTCTGGGGCACGTTTAATGTCCGGATCGGTAAAAATATCATTTTCATCAGTGCTGCGCGTACTAAATTCAGAGACAACTGCACCTTCCGGCCCACCTTGGAACCAATGCCATGTGTTGGGATAAATGGTGTACTGCTCACCGGGACGTAAGACAATTTCATGAAACACGGTATAAGCCCGTGCACGTCCGGCAGGCGGTTGGGTTTTGCGGTCAGGCGTGGGTTCACCCGAAACATATAAGTAAACTTCACCCCAACGGCAGCGAAACGTTTCTTCCTTACCCGGTTGACCGTTCACCGGCGGATGAATATGCTGTGGGCAGGTTTGCCCCGGAAACAATACCAATTCCTTGGCACAACACCGTTCAGTATTGATGTAGGTCACCAATGCCAAACCTGTTTGTTCAAATTCATTCAAACCAAGATCAGCAATTTCGATGTGTTCCGCTTCTTGTGGCGTCAAAACAATTCCCGCCCGATCCAGATAGGCTTTGGCTTTTTGTTGATAAGCCGCGTGTTGTTGTTTAGTCAGTGCCATGAATGGCGTCCTCTCTTGAATGCAATACAGGCGCTAGGGTTTAGGCTCATTCACGCGCATGAACGCTTGAACCTCAGCCAACGAGCGTGCGCCAGCCATTGGCCCCTTTGCGGTGACAGCCAACGCGCCACAGGCATTGGCGAATTGTGCGGCATCAGATGGCGAATCACCTGCCAGCCAGCGCGCCAGAAAACCAGCATCAAAACAGTCACCAGCTCCGGTTGGATCAACTTCTACCACTTCATAACCGTTAATCGGATCAACGAATACCATCGGGCCGATGCCGGGTACTGAGTATTCTTCGCTTTGGGTCATGACGACACAGCCTTCAGCACCTTTCGTCACCACCACCACCAACTCAGGCTTATCCTCTAGCAAGTCTTGTACCACTGCATCAATGCTGTAGGCATCACTGAGAAGTAGCAATTCTTCCTCGGAAGGAATCAGCACATCTGCGGCTTCCATAAAAGGTTCAAAGGCGTAACGCGCACGATCAGGCGTCATCAACTGGGGGCGAATGTTGGGATCGAAGCTGATTTTTGCACCCGCATCTTGCGCCAGTTCCAAAGCACGTAAACCAAGCTGAAGCGCTTCCTGATGCATCGACAGGGTTGACCCCATGATGTGCAAGCACTTCAGCCCTTTGAACAACTCTTTATCCAACATATTGGGCGAGAGTTGACCAGCAGCTGCATGACGTGCGTGAAACACAAAGTCCCGCGATCCATCCGCGTTATAACTCACGAAGGCCACACCGGTCGTGTAATCCGGCAAGGTATGCACCCCGCGTGTATCGACCTTGTCGGCGTGAAGTTGGTCAAGCAGGCATTTGCCAAAAGCATCCTGCCCCACTGCGCCGATAGCCCCCACCTTCGCTCCCAAACGGGCGGCTTGCACCGCGAAAATAAAGGGCGCACCACTCGGATACGGGCCAGTGAAAGGACCGGGTTGATCAAGCGGTTGACCAATATCCGTCCGCATCACTTCAACCAGCGCCTCACCAAACGTCAAAATATCAAGCGGCATAATGACTATTTATCCTAGATCGCACGTGATTACTAAACGATGCCCGACCCGCCAATGATATGCTTCACAATCAAGTCAACCGTTGCCTCAGCACGCATCATATTCGCGGCGACCTTGCCACGGCGCATGACCACAATCCGGTCAGCGACTTCCATAACATCCTGCATAGTATGGCTGATCAAGATCACCGGAATGTTTTGTTCTTTGAGTGATCGAACCAATGCCAGCACTTTACGCTGCTCGGGTACACCCAAAGCCGCGGTTGGCTCGTCCATAATCAAGAGCTTAGCGTTCCAATAAATCGCACGTGCAATCGCGACTGCTTGACGCTGTCCACCCGATAGATTGACCAGCTTCTGCTTGAGCGATGGAATGTGAATGTCCAGCCGATCCAGCACCTTGGACGCCTCAGTACGCATGTAATCATCATCAGTTACCGGAATAAAACCGAAAGCGCGTTTCAGCTTCTCTTTACCGAGAAACACATTCGCACCGACATCTAGATTTTCGGCAAGTGCCAGATCCTGATAAATCGTCTGGATACCAAAATCCCGAATAGCAGCCGGAGCAGCATGACGAATATCATGACCATCAAATAGGATTTCGCCCTCTTCAGGTTTATATACACCGGAGATGCATTTAATCAACGTGGATTTACCAGCACCGTTGTCGCCCAAAAGCGCAACAACTTCACCGGATGACACCTCAAAATTGACATTGTTAAGCGCAGTCAAACCACCAAAATATTTACTAACGCCTTTGACCTGCAACATTGGATTAGCCATGGCTCTTTTGCCTTTCCAACAAGGCTTGTGCCTGATTGACAATTACTGCCACGATAATAACGAGACCAACCACCACGAACTGCCACAACGAGTCTACGTTCAGGTTGACTAACCCCGTCTTTAGTACACCGATAATCAATGCACCGACGACTGCGCCTCTGATTTTCCCTGCGCCGCCCAACAAGCTCGTACCGCCGATGACGACCGCAGCAACCGAGTCCAGCAAACTAGCTTCACCAGCCTGTGGTGCGCCAGCCGTGAAACGGGCGAGGTATAAAAGACCGGCAATACCAGCGGCAAGGGCTGAAATGATATAGATGAGGATCAAATGTCGCTGTACATTGATACCGGAACGGATAGCAGCATCTTCGCTACCGCCGATAGCATAAGTGTGTCGACCAAACTTCGTACGAGACAATACAAAACCAAACACCACCACGACTACTGCCGTAATCAATACCGGATACGGCAACCAGCGTTCGACAATACGTAGTTGATCCGGTGTCAAATCTGTCGGTTGAGTAAAGAAACTGACCCCGCGCCCCGGTATGTTATAGATCAAACTACCGTTGCCAACCTCGCGCAAAAATTCACGCAAATTAACGGGTAAATTCGCCACCACTTGCTGACCATCTGTTAAAAGGAAGGCGATACCGCGCACAATACCGTACATACCGAGCGTTGCGATAAACGGCGGCACCTTAACACGGGCGACCAAAATACCATTAACCAGACCCGGAATAACTGTCACCAGCAAACCGAGGAAAATACCAATGATGAGGGCTGGCGCTAAATCCATCGGCGCTCCACCAAGAAGCGGCGCACCATTCATCAGATCGCGCATCACACGCGCGCCAACAACAGATGCCAAACCAACCGTCCATGCAATCGAAAGATCGATACCGGACGTGATAATCACATAAGTCTGTCCTAGTGCCATCAACATCACCAACGTGCTGTTGACCAGAATTTGTGAAATATTGGCAACACTAAAGAAGTTAGTGCCTTTGAGAGAGAAAAATAGGAATACAAGCAGGAGAAATATATAAGACCATGATTGAGCCAACACTTGAATGATCTGGTCACGACTGAACGCGCCAGAGGGTGTTGGTGGGGGTGCGCTTTTAGACATTCAAAGTCCTGTAAAAAATTACGTTCGTATCAAAACGATCTATAACCGGACGAAATGGGGCGAACTGACGCTCACCCCATCTGTATTACTGAGACCTAGCTTTCCTTGTAGATGAACTTGGAAATGTTCGGATCATCCACATTGTCTTTGGTGATGACCGCATAGCCGGTCGGAACACGCTTGGGCATGGAAGTCACGCCACGAGCGTTGGCAATGGCGGTGATGACACCATAGTAACCCATATCAGCAGGTTTCTGAGCGATAACCATGCTGACGACTCCAGCCTTCAAGAATTCGATGTTGGCTGCGCCAGCGTCGAACAATGCAACTTCCACGGCACCCTTCAAACCTGCGTTTTCAATCGCGGTACCTGCACCCTGCGCACCAAACGTGTTGGTCGCAAACATACCCTTGATGTCCGGGTTGGCGGTCAAAACGGCAGCGGTCTGTTCTTGGGCGGTGTTAGCGCTGTTATCGTTGTAGTCTACGCGAACAACTTCCAAACCCTTGTCTTTGGCGGCGTTCTTGCAGCCTTCTTCGCGTTGGTCGGTGGTGCTGATGCCCGGCTTCACATTCGAGATGTAAATCTTGGCGCCTGCGCCCAACTTGTCAGCCAATGCGGAGCATGCAATGTAACCACCCTGAACGTTGTCTGAACCGATGTAGGTCAACGGGAACTTGACTTCGCCGTTAGCATAGTCGCCATCGCCGATGAAAGTGTCAACGGTAATGACAGGGATACCGGCATCGTTGGCCTTCTGCAGCACAGGGATCGACTGTTGTTTGTCGTTCGGTGCAGTCACCAAAGCCTTGATTTCGCCCTTGGCGATCAATGCTTCGACGATAGGAGCAGAAACGGTCACATCAAACTTCTCAGGATCTTGTTGAACAACAGTGATGCCATAACGGGCAGCAGCGGCGTTCACACCCTTGGACATGGTGATGTAGAACGAGTCAGGGTTCACACCGGGCACGAAACCCAGTACGAAGCTAGCATCGAAAGGTGCAACGGTAGGAGCAGTGTTTTCAGAGTAAATGAAGCGGCTCACTGCCGGATCTTCAACGTTGTCTTTGGTGATGACTGCGTAACCGGTGGGGATACGCTTGGGAATGGACTGGTAACCATCGAGGTAAGCAACAGCCATTGATACGCCCAAGTAACCCATATCAGAGGGCTTCTGAGCGATAACCATGCTGACAGTGCCAGCCTTCAAGAATTCGATGTTGGCTGCACCAGCGTCGAACAATGCAACTTCCACGGCACCCTTCAAACCTGCGTTTTCAATCGCGGTACCGGCACCTTGCGCACCAAACGTGTTGGTCGCAAACATACCCTTGATGTCCGGGTTGGCGGTCAAAACGGCGGCGGTCTGTTCTTGGGCGGTGTTGGCGCTGTTGTCGTTATAGTCTACGCGGACAACTTCCAAACCCTTGTCTTTGGCGGCGTTCTTGCAGCCTTCTTCGCGTTGGTCAGTGGTGCTGATGCCCGGCTTCACATTCGAGATGTAAATCTTGGCGCCCGAACCCAACTTGTCGGCCAATGCGGAGCATGCAATGTAACCACCCTGAACGTTGTCTGAACCGATATAGCTCAGTGGGAACTTGACTTCGCCGTTAGCATAGTCGCCATCGCCGATGAAGGTATCAACGGTGATGACAGGGATACCGGCATCGTTGGCCTTCTGCAGCACAGGGATCGACTGTTGTTTGTCGTTCGGTGCGGTCACGAGGGCGTCGATGCCACCCTTCGCAATCAGGGCTTCAATGATCGGTGCTGAAACGGTGACATCAAACTTTTCAGGATCTTGTTGGATGATATTGACGCCGAGGTCAGCAGCAGCTTGGTTCACGCCGCTTGCCATAGTGATGTAGAACGAGTCAGGGTTCACACCGGGTACGAAAGCGATCGTATATTTCTTCGGAGCGTCTTGCCCATGAACTACGGGCACAACCCCAATAATAAATAGAGCAAACACGACCAAAAGGGACAATTTCTTGGACATACAATTCTCTCCATAATCAGAAACTAAAACCATTATTCGATACGAATTTCTGCGGGTAGTTTGAGGCTGTTCAAACTCCTTTCCATAATTGGATCTGCACTATTGTAGTCAACTCGATAACCACGACATTTTACGAACAGTTATCGCAGGAAATAATCTTAAACGCGTATGACCTCGACCCCTTGTTGGGTAAAGGCGTCAGCATCTTCGTCCGATAAGTCTGTGTCGGAAATCAACATATCAATTGCGCTCATCTGCGCAACATTGATGGAAAGTACCGTTCCACATTTGCTGCTATCCGCCAACAACACGACCTTATTTGCACGGCGGATGATGGTTTGCTTCACTTCAACTTCCAATATATTGCCCGTCGTTACCCCATGCTTAGGACTATATCCGCCTGAAGCGATGAACGCCCAATCAGCATTGAAAGTATTCAGCGATTGAATCACCTGCGGGCCGATGAGTGAGTGCGTTAAGTTACGCAGCATACCCCCCGTCACGACCAACTCCACCTGCGGGAATTGCGTGGCAGCAGCAGCGATATTCAACGCCGGAGTCACAATCCGCAGATAATCCAGTTCATGAGACAAACTACGTACCATTTCGACGGTGGTCGTCCCCGCATCCAAAATAATAGTTTGACCGACTTCCAGCAGTTGAGCTGCACGTACACCGATGCGGTGTTTTGCTTCCAAATTCAGATTACTGCGTTCGGCAATACTCAAAGGGTCATTATTCACGATGGGCTTGATGTAAACAGCCCCGCCCCAAATCATCTGGCAGATGCCAGCACTTTCCAATTCACGCAGATCAGCCCTTATGGTCACTGCCGAAACTTGCATGATTTGTTTGAGTTCAGCCGTACGCACAACACCTTCTCGTTCCAACATTTGTTGGATGAGACGTTGTCGTTCTATGGCTAAAAGTGAATTCTCTTCAGGGTTCACAATAAAGAATTTTGACCATTGAATAAATTTATGCCCAAAGTCTACAATTGTTTGCGAAAATTGTCAAATCTTATCAAATTAAACAGCAAATAGACCTATTTAACAAAAAATAGAAAGTAAATTGCAAAGTGATAGTGTTTCAAAATATCCCCCAATATTGCGAAAGTTAGGACGATCATGCGAACACTTTTTGTAGTCAGTGGTGGTGATGCCCCCGGTATAAACTCGGTCATCGGTACCTACACCCGCTTGGCCGCGCAGGAAGGCAACAGCGTCGTCGGGGCGTTGGGTGGCTTTCCCGGCCTACTCGAAAACCAGATTATCCCCCTCAGCTATGACAATCTCGTTCCATGGATGGGACGTGGTGGTTCAGTCCTACCCTCCAGTCGTGATCCCGTATTGAGTCAGGCCGAAGCCGGTGATCAGATCAAGGCTATCCTACGTGAGAACGGTGTCGATAATATCGTCCTCTTCGGCGGTAACGGCACGCTCCGTTATATACCACCCTTGCTCCAAGCATGGGGCGTTCCCTGCATTGGCTTACCCACCACCATTGATAATGATGTGAATGGCACCGAAATGACGCTCGGCTTCGACTCCGCCTGTAACTTCGCCTACCACGCCATTGATGGCGCGATGGCGACCGCCCACGCTTTACGCGGACGCATTTTCTTGGTCGAGACACTGGGTGGCACCTGCGGCAATCTAGCGCTGGCGGTTGCACATGGCTCTGGCGCACATGCTGCGATTGTGCCTGAATATCCCTATGAGGATACATGGTTGGCGGAACGCATCAGCACTGCTCTCAAACAAGATGGATATGCAATGGTCGTCATCTGTGAAGGGGCACGTGGCGCACGTACCTTAGCCGATGAAATTCCCAAATGGACAGGTACACGGGTACGCGATGTACGTTTAGGTCATGCCCAACGCGGCGGCATCACCTCCCATCGTGATCGTGTTCTGGCTGCGGAAATGGCACAAGCCGCTTATCAGGCGCTCAAAAGCGGTGTGCAGATGGGCATTACGGTGGTCACGGATGGCGTACTGACCATCCATCAAGGCACCTTAGCACAGACAACGGTGCCGACACCGGATCGGACTCTTTATAACCACATCAACAGCTTGGACTAAGCTCATGGGCATACTAGCAATCGACTTCGGCGGGACGCGCACCCGCGCCGCCTTTTACGACGACAAGTTGCAGCAAATCACACGGGACGAAACCCGTTCGTTGGTCGACCAACCATCTGAAGCGGTTATTGAACGTATCCTGCAAACGGCACGTAAAGTCGTACCCAATGGTGAAACCCTCACCGCCATCGGCATCTCCGGCCCCGGCCCATTGGATGCACGAGCCGGTACCATTCACCATGCCGAAACACTCCCCGGTTGGCGCAATATTCCTTTGGCACGCATCATTAGCGATGCCTTCAACGGCGTCCCTACCTATCTGGAAAATGACGCCAACCTTGCCGCCCTCGCCGAATACAAACAGGGTGCGGCACAAGGTTGTGACCCCGCCATTTATCTGACACTCAGCACAGGCATCGGTGGCGGCGCAGTGGTGAATGGAAAACTATTCACTGGATGGAGTGGCCTAGCCATCGAGCCGGGTCATATGCGCTTTACCCTCCCCTCTGGTGAAGTCCGACGACTAGAAGAATTAGCGTCCGGCACAGGCATCGGACGTACCGCTCAGGAACGACTCGCCACCACACAACAAGCCTCCACCTTACGCAACTTGGCGGTTATAGACGGTCAAGCAGTTGGCGAGGCCGCCCAATCAGGCGATTCATTTGCATTAGGCATCATTCGAGAAGCCGGCATATGGCTTGGACTGGGATTTGTAAACCTCTTGCATCTGTTCAGCCCACAGGTAATTGTATTGGGTGGCAGCGTCAGCAAATTAGGGGATTTGATTTTGCAACCGGCATGGGAAGCCGTTCATGCCGAGATATTAGATGAAGGCTTCATCCCACCCAACCTCATCCGCCTCGCACAACTCGGTGAGGATGTCTGCTTGGTGGGCGCAGCGTTGCATGCCAACGATATGCTAGGTCGTTAACACGTCGCTCAGTGCCTTGATCTGTGCTTCTTGGCCGGGTGTCGGACGGATAAAAGGCCGCACCCGTTTAATCTTCGCCCATGCTTGCGCGGGGCTTAATCCTGTGCTGATGAGATAAGCCGCTGCCATAGTCGGCGCGCGTCCGATCCCTGCCGCACAGTGGATGTACACCATCCCCCCGCGTTCAACTTCTTCACTGATAAATTTCACACCCTGCCGCAACTGATCAAGTGTCGGCGGAGTATTATCTTCTACGATCAAACGCAAATGGCGTGCGGGTGCGATTCCGGCAGCCTCGTCATCAAACTCCAAACGCATATTGATTGAAGCCGACACGCCGCGTTTTGAGAGCACCTTCCAACCCCGTTCTTGATACTGTCCCGCAACAATAATCTGTGGGGTAACCTGACTAAACCGTACCATCGGCGCACCAGTCAACGCCCTCACTACGAAATCCCACAACCCTGTTACAACAACATACGGCCCTTGCAGCACGAGTCCATATTGCAAGCTGGTGAATTGTTTCCACAAATCGCGCCATACCGATTTGCGTTCAAGGTGCGTTTCAGAATCATGAATGGGCTGGGGAAATGTCATCAAACCTCTTTACGGGGAACGACTACTTTTACCGACTGAGGCAGCACATGCGCTTTGATAATCGTCGGGGCGATTTGTTCGCCATCAATCGAAATCGACTGCGGAGGATCAGCCTCCACGATAATTTCTTTGCCCTGTCGATGCATAATCTCAGGCTTCTCGGTCGAATCCGCCCGCGCCAGCACAGACGCCGTGATATTGAGGAACGTGCTAAGGTTAGCATTCGTAAACACCACTACATCTATCAATCCATCAGCAACATTAATTTTTTCAGAGAGCTTCAATCCGTTGGTAGAAACATTACCCGAATTCGCCACCATGCAGCTAATGCCTTCGAATGTTTCAGTAACCCCATCCACAGTAATTTTGTATTGTGCGGGCGTCAGGGTACGGAGTTCACTCAAGGCATTATACGCATAAGCCAGCACACCAAACCGATTCTTGAGTTCTTGATCGATTTTGGTCATATCAGCTTCAAAGCCAATTCCCACTCGCAGCAAGAAAGTTTGGTCACCGGCCATCGCCATGTCAATTGTACGTACCTCGTACAATCCGCTCGAAACCAGTGCAATCGATGCTGCCAAATCGACAGGAATACCGAGTTCACCCGCCATCGCATTACCAGTACCGCCGGGAAAAAGTGCTAGTGGAACGTTCGTGCCACGTAATCCGTCCGCCACTTCCATCACAGTACCATCGCCGCCGTGTGCAGCCACCATATCCCAACCAGCATCGGCAGCTTCCTTCGCCAAACGCCGTGCATCCCCCGCTTTATGAGTAATGCGCACATCCCATTCAATCCCTGCCTGATTCATGGCAGTGTTCAACACCCCGAGGATGGGACGGTCAACACCAGCCGCCGGATTGATAATGACCATGAGTTTTTTGAGTGGCACATCAGTGGACATACATAATCCTTATATGATGCTGATTGAGCTAGATGAACAGTTTGAGCTTTTCGAAGTCTTTTTGCAAGGTGACTTTCTGGCTGGCACTGTATAACACTACAGCCGGATGATACAAGGGCACGATATGAATCTCGCCATACGGCATCTGCGTCTTGATCAACTTCCCATGAAGTTCACTTATCGTCTGCCGCTTTTCGGGCAAATCCAACCGTTTGAGGATGTAGTGCATGGCAAACCGCCCTAATGTAGCAATCACCGCCGGTTGAATGATGTCGATTAAGCGATCAGCAAATGGCTCATAAAATGCGATTTCTTCCGGCGTTGGATCACGCTTGGTCGGTGGGCGATCCATCACGATATTAGTGACATAAACATCCTCGCGTTTGAGGTTAATGCTGCGTAGCATCTCGGCCAGCACCTCACCCGATGGGCCGACAAACGGCCTCCCAATCTCCGCCTCATTCTTCCCCGGAGCCTCCCCAATAAACAAAATGTTGGCGTCCGAATTACCCTCCCCAATCACCGGAAACAGACGGTTCTCAACCCTAAACCGGTACAACGGCGATTCGGTTGCCCCTACCAATTCCAACCGCAGTTGCTTTAACGCTTCCTCTTTGCGATCGAAAGTATCTTGATCCACACGACGCTTGTTATTTTTCTTGGTCGGCGCGGCATCCTGAATAACCTTTACCAACTTCTTAACATCTTGAGCAAAATGTTGTTGGCTAAGTTCGAGCGCGTTACGACGGGCAAAAGCTTGTAAATCTTCTGGCAAATCAGCCGGTAAGGGCATCCGCGCACGTCCGACCAAAACCGGTATCACAACCTTCTTTTGACGTAACGCACTGCTTATCTCAATCCGCACAAAATCGTTCCACTGGTGTAACCGTTGCTCACCATGTTCATCTACCAGTGTCAACCACTGCGGCCCGATGATCGCAATCAGCACATCACATCCAGCAACGGCTTCTTCGAGCGTCTCGACAAAATCAGCCCCCGGCGGGATACTATCAATATCCATAAAAATATCTTGGGTTGTGAAGTGCTGTGTCAAATGGTCATATAAGCGACCTACATAACCTTCACTGTCTTGCCTGCGATAATTGATAAAAACACGGGTCATGAGTCAAATATCCTCATCGAAATAATCTCATGTACCATTTTACAGCCAAAAGCAGAGTCCCAAATTAATTGGCACTTTTACCATATTATCAACACTTCAAACTACCAAAAAACCTTGATTCACCATACAACAACCCATAATTTGTATGGTCTAAACACATAAATACCTCCAACTTTCAGAAGTAATGTACAAAGCCCAAAACAAAGTCTTTAGCGATAATCACCAAATGCTTTCATGTGAACAATATCACGAAGCAAGCATATTTCCTTGAGGATCGTGTTGGGATGGACAATCCCTCTTTTTTCTCGTTTTACATTCTTGCGAAAGGTACTCCAAATGGCAAGTGAACTGCGTGATTTCCTTGATATTCCATATGCTAAACTTGAGGAAATGAACCTCGCCAATAAAGAACAACGTGTCAACCGTGTCGCCGCCGACAAAATTCAAGAACAGAAGATGAAGTATCTGACCGATGAAAAAGGCGTTAAGGCCGTCACCGTCTGCTTCACCGATCTTGAAGGCCGTCTGCACATGCTGGACTATGACAAGAAGTTCTTGCTCAAGTCAGCCGATAACCTGACTTTTGACGGTTCATCGATTCGTGGTTTCTCGCAACAGTCCGAATCGGACTTGCGCCTTGCTATTGACTGGGCATCCTTCTACTCTCTGCCCTCCGATATTTTCGGTTCAGGCAAAGTGTTGGTCTTCGGTGAAGTTCTGAACCGCGATGGTTCCCCTTACGAAGCCGACATGCGTTCGCGCCTTAAGCATTACCTGAGCGATCTCTACGACAAGCAGGGTATCGTCGCCAACGCCGCCAATGAAATCGAAGGCTTCCTCTTCAAAGGCCGCTATGCCGAACAAGAATATGCCAAGACCGGTGGCTTCGAGTTCTTGAGCCAGGGCGGTTACTACAACTCGCTCCCCGGTGACCCGCTCCGTAGCTACATCGACACCGTTGCCGAAGTACAACGTGCGCTCGGTTTCGCCAACGAAAAAGATCATCCCGAAGTTGCGCCTTCACAGTTCGAAATCAACTACTCCTACACCGAAGCCTCGGTTGCAGCCGACCAGATTATTCTCTACAAGCTCGTCTGCCGTCAGGTAGCTTACAGCCTCGGCATGACTGCCAGCTTCCTGCCCAAGCCAGTTACCGGCGTCAACGGCAGCGGTATGCATACCAACCTGTCAATCTCCAAGAAGAACAAGAACCTGTTCTATGATGCAAAGGGACAGGAAGGTTTGTCGGAAATGGGTTGGTCATTCATTGACCGTATCCTCACCAGCGCCTTGGACATTTGCTTGGTCATTAACCCCAGCGTGAATGCCTATCGCCGCCTCGATCCTCATTTCGAAGCCCCGAACCAGATCAAGGCTTCTGCAATTGATCGCGGTTCGATGGTTCGTATTCCGATCGGTAACGAAAAGTCCGCCCGTGTTGAAGTTCGTTCGATTGCTCCGGACGCCAACCCATACATGGCACTGTTCGCCTTCCTCAAGACTGGTTTGGAAGGCCCGATCGCTGCCAAAAAGAACAGCAAGGTTATCCCTGTCCTGCCAGATAACATCTATGACGCCATCAACTACTTCTCGAACAGCAAGTACGCTGCTGAATTGCTCGGCAAAGAAGTCCAGACTCGCTATGCTGACCTGAAGACCGGTTCTGCTGACCGTTGCCCGCGCCGTTTGGGTAACCTCATCAAGCCCCCGGAAATTCAATACCACCACGAGGTCTACAACCAGAGCCTCTGGAGCCAATTCTAAGAATAGGCACGATCAAATAAGTAAAAAGGCAGACAGTGTATGGTCTGCCTTTTTTGTTTCCAGATTGTAAGCTTTGCAAGTTGCATATTTCATTATTATTGCCTATATTTCATGTAGTAGGCTTTCACATTAATTGAGGCTGAACTTAATTCGTTTTCAAGCAAGACCTCTGTTACAATGTATTAATAAGGTTAGAACTCTGATTTTGGGCAAAGGTTACCTATGCTTCAACGCAAATCCATCTTTATTTTGTTCATTTTGCTCTTACCTGTTCTCGGAACACTTCACGCCCAATCCACCGAGCTAGCCGCCACCTTAGAAGTACTGGCTCCTGGTGTTGAAGTACAGCGTGTCAACACAGCCAACTGGATTGAAGTCAAGTTGGAGGCCATCGTCGGCGTCGGGGATAGCATCCGCACCGATGAAACCGGCAAGGCACGCATCACCTTTTTCAGTGATGGCGTCGATACCGAACTCGAACCCAATACCGAATATCGTATCACCCGTTTCGACGGTCAGGATGCTTCATTTAACATTGGTGCCGAAGTCGTGGTCGGGCAAACACTGCAACGCATCGGACGCCTGCTCGACAGCAACTCTAGCTATGATATTACGACCCCCAGCATGGCACTTGCCGCTCGCGGTACCGAGTTCGTCATCCGCGTATCGGATACCGGACGCGCAGCAACACTGGTTTCCAAGGGCGTAGTCAAGGCAGATGCCGAATCCAAGACGGCCGACATCCCCCCCGGTTATGGCATCCGCCGTGATGAAGGCTCAGATCTCAGCGAAGTCGTTCAGGCTACCACCTTCGATCAACTGGACTCTGCCCTTGACGGGTGTTCCGCGTCGATCAATGTCGATGGTGATTTCAGCCTCAACGTACGACAAGGTGCAGATTTATCCTTCCCATTGGTGGGAACCATCGCACCCAGCAGCATTGATCGTTTCTTCGGCAAAGCCAACGCCACCCCGTGGTATCGCATCGCCTTCCGCGGTAATTATGGCTGGGTTGAATCCACCAGCGCCAAACTCGTCGACGGTTGCGCAGGTCTACGCCTGTTTGCCGATGGTTATGGCCCTGAAGACAAGAACCTTTACCAATCATTAGGCAACCCCATCCAACCTGAAGACCTGCAACAAGGCCCACCAGCGGAAAGTACACCGTCGAGTTAGGTCATGTAATGCAGCGTCTATTAGCGCGTTTATGGAACTTGGAAACCCGACTAGGTCTAGTGGTCGGGTTGTTTACGGCTGCTTTGCTGCTATTCATATGGAATAACGGCCTCTTCATCCAATCCCAACTACAACTAAACGATCTATTCTTTGTTGCCAGCGAAACCACTGACCACGTCATCTTGATTGCGCTCGACAATGCCACTCATAATGCGTATGGACGCTCACTAGCTGCATGGCCGCGTACAGTTTATGCCGATCTCATTACCAAGCTTAACGAAGGGCAAGCGCGGGTCGTCGCCTTTGATATTCTTTTCGACCAACCGAGCGAACACGATCAAGAAGTGGTTGATGCCATCACCAAAGCGCGTCAGAGTGAAACCCGCACCCGCTTCATCATGCCGCAGGTCGGCGCTGATCAAATCCTGACGCAACCAAGCACTTTCCCATCCTTAAACTTCAACAACACACTCTACCCCATTCCAGCATTCTCTGAAGTGGTGGATTATGTCGGCTATGTAAATGCCTTCACCGATGTTGATAGCATCGTCCGGCGACAAATCTCACTGGTCGATAATCGCGGAACAACGCGCATCTCATTTGATATTGCGGCTTATCTGGCATGGTTACGTATCCCTGCGGCAGCCTTGGATCAAGTCGTTAAGCCTGCACCGGAGCAATTACAGGTCGCCAAGCTCACCATCCCCGTCGATGAGCATGGCCTCTGGCAGCAAAACTTTTTCGATAGTCCCGCCAGTTCCCGACTGCACGCCTTTCCGGTTTATTCCGCCTTAGATGTCATTAATGGCAAGATCACCCCCAAAGCCTTTCAGGACAAGTTAGTTTTGGTCGGCCTGATGAACACCACCGCCGCAACCGACTTGTATCCCGTCCCATCCAGCACCAACGGTCAGTTGATGGCGGGTGTTGAAATTCATGCCCACGCCATCGAAAGTCTGCTCCAAGACAAAATTCCCCACGCCCAATCCCGCCCGATGCAGGCCATCATGATCGCCAGCATAGCCATCATCGCCAGCCTCATCTACACACGCTTCAAATGGTATTGGATGCTTCCAGCAGCGGGACTGATGGTTGTCGTACTGTTTGTGATCGGATCAGTGCAATTCAGCAAACAGCTAGAATTTATCAATCTCTTTTACGGCGTCTTGGCGCTCATCATTCCGTTGATTATCAGCGTCTTTATCGATGTCGGTCTGGAAGTCAGCCGCCGCAACAAGGCCGAGTTCTTACTCGGAACCTCGATGGAAGTCTCATCACAGCGCATGGCGATTGACCGTATCGTACCCTCCATTGCCAATGATATTCAACGCGTTCTGAAAGCGCCCACCGGAGCGATATGGCTCTTGAGTCAACCAACTTCAGCGATGACACTCAAGCACCAATGGGGCAATACCAACGGCGTCATGACCAATCTGGAACTGCTGGCAACACGTGCCCAACATGATCAAAAATTAGTACGCGAACAAAATTGTGCGGCTATCCCTGTCATCTGGCAAAAACGCCTCATTGCCATCTTAGGCGTCCAACTACCCCGCAAAGGCTGGTTTCCGTCCGCCTCAAGAATACGGCTCATCACAACATTGGCGGATCATATCGCCCCCAACTTGGATAACGCCACGCTCTATACGCGCACCGAAGATCAAAACGCCCTACTCGAAGCCATATTGGGTGGTTCACCCGCCGCCATCATCGTGCTTACACCAGATTTCAAGCTGATTAAAACCAACAAAGCAGTCGCCACCGATTTACCGGAAGCGGGTGAAGTTGCCACTGGTCTTGACTTCTTCGCTTTACTCGACCGCCTTAGCATCGATCCCGCCACCCAGGAATCCATTCGCAATCAATTCCAAACCAACACCTTCTTTCGCCACGAACTCAAACTAGGAAAAAAAGTATTCAATCTGGATGTTGCCAAAGTCGACTTTGGCGATTGGGTCATCATCTTCAACGATGTCACCGCACTAGCCGAAGTCAACCGCCTCAAAACCCAGATGGTACGCATGACCTCCCACGATTTAAAGAAACCGTTGTCACGTGTATTGGGTTACGGCAGCCTGCTTTTAGATGATCCCAACAAAGACGCCTTAAATGTCCAACAGCGCCAATTTCTTCAGCGCATCTTTCAAGCTGGTGAAGAAATGTTGGAACTCATCAATGACATCCTTGATCTTGAACAAATCCGCTCCAGCCACATCAAAACCAAGCTGGTATCGGTTCAAACCATCTTAAAAGACGTGACCGAGCGCTATCGACCAGATATGGAAGGTAAACATCAAACCATCCAACAAGAAATTGCATCCGATGCACCTGAGGTCATCGGTGACCCCTTACTTCTATCCCAAGCCTTAAGTAATCTATTAGAGAATGCAGTAAAATATACACCTGAGTCAGGTACCATTACGACACGCCTCTGTCAGCACGACAAATTCCTACGTATCGAGATTGAAGACACCGGTTTTGGTATTCCCGAATCCGCGCAAAGTCAACTCTTTCAAGAATTTTATCGGGTGCGGACGCGTAACACTGCCCATATTAGCGGTACTGGCCTCGGACTGAGTTTGGCGCGTTCCATCATCGAAGCCCACTATGGACGCATCGGAGTCAAAAGTCAGGAAGGTGTTGGCAGCACCTTTTTTATCGAGATCCCCATACCGCAGGAGACCTAATTCATGTATGTTCGCGTAGGACTATTGATCCTGATGCTGGGCGGACTGTTCACTCAAACACCCCTTGCCGCCCAACAGCCGATGGCAGCCGTCGTGCAAATCACCTTTGCGGGGGTCGAGTTGCAACGCGCCAATACCGAAGCATGGCTTCCCTTACCCGTAGGCGCACAAGCTCCCGTCGGGGATGGCGATACCCTCCGCACCGATAAAACAGGTCGAGTCCTCATCAACTTTGCCAACACAGCCGAAATCCTGCTGCTTCCAGAGACTGAATTTAGACTGGAAACAGTTACCCAGCTTGATAATCAACAGATTGACCTGTCCGCCACTTTGGTCAAAGGTCGTAGCATCCAACATGTGATCGTTGCCGCTGGCATCAAGCACTTTCAGTTCAACTTGCAGTACATGACGGTTCAGAATTCCGAAAAGCCCCAACCCGGTCTATTTGCCTTGCAAGCCCGAACGGATACCTCAAGTGATGTGATCGTCACACAGGGAAATCTTGTCGTCACAAAAGACAAAGAGTCGCGTGACTTACAAGGCGGCACAGGTATTCGCGCCACCGATACTCTTGGCGATATTACGCCGATTGTCGCGCCACAGGGCTTTTCATTCTTGTCTATTACGGCGGATACTTGTTACGGTGTCGCCAACGCCACCATCCCCGGCGAAGAAAGCGTGGCGGTACGCATCGGCCCCGGCGAAGATTATCTAAACTTGGGGAACATCCCGAACGGATCGCTCGTGCCTATCATTGGCAAGGCCGATAGTGGACAACGTTACCTAACACCGTTTCTCAGCAACTTCGGTTGGATAATTGCTAACGGTATAAACATTCAATCTTGTGATAATATACCTATAGTGCCAGCAGAAGCACAACCTATAAAAGGTGTCACGAATCCTGAACCATTCGAGATGGATTTATTAACACCAGTCTTTGGAACACCGTCACAAAATGCTCAATTCTATGTCTACCAATAAACTGACTCGTGTTTTCCTTATCGACGACGACGCCGATGATTATATGATGGTTCGTGACATGATCTCTGCCATGCCCAAAGGCGAGTTCCACTTGGATTGGGAGGCAGATTTTAATGATGCCCTTCCCATCATGCAGAAGCAGCAGCACGACATCTACATCGTCGATTATGTCCTCGGTGAAAAAAATGGTCTTGAACTTATCCGTCAAGCCTTCCCCAATGGCTGTACACTACCGATCATTCTGCTGACAGCCCATGGTCGGCGTGACGTTGATGAAGAAGCCCTAGCCCTAGGGGTTACCGAGTATTTTGATAAAGCGGATATTCGGCTGCCTCTGCTCGAACGTGCCATGCGCTATGCCATCAACAACAAAAAGATCGAAGCCGACCTACGCAAGAGTGAAATGTTGTTTCGCTCACTCATTCAATCTGCCACCGATTACATTCAAGTACTCAACCTTGAAGGCATCATAACCCGCACCAATCAGGCAACCCTGCGCAACGCGGGATATGAAGAGAAAGAAATCGTAGGGCATCCCTTTGCCAACTTTTTAACACCCACCTCCAAAGCCACCCTTCAAACCGTCTTCCCAACGATCATCGAACAGGGTGAAGGGCGTCAAGAATTGGAATTCCTCCACAAAGATGGATCAATCCGCTACATGGATTGCTCATGGTCGGTCATTCGCAACACAGTTGGTCAATATATCGTCGTGATGCAGCGTGATGTCACGGATCGCAAACGCAATGAAGAAGCCCTGCAAGAATCATTGGTGCGCGAAAAAGAAATGAGCGAACTCAAGAGTCGCTTCGTGTCGATCGCTTCACACGAATTACGCTCGCCGCTTTCGACCATCCAGAACAACATCTATATGTTGAAAAACTACGCGCACAAGCTGGATGACACCGCCCGTGAAGGCAAGCTCGATAAAATCTCATTGATGGTGGAACACATCAGCGAGTTAATGCAGGATGTGCTCTCGCTCAACAACATTGAAACCGGACAATCGGACTTCAACCCGATTCCCGTGCAACTAGACACTTTCTGCCGTGATATTGTTGAGGAATTTCAGAACCAAAAAGAGCAGAAGCACACCCTTAAATTTGAGTATCAACAACCGGTAAAAGCCACCGTCGACTCGCGCCTGATGCGTCAAGTAGTGACTAATTTGCTGGATAACGCCATCAAGTACTCCAAACCCGACACAAATATCACCCTCTCACTCAGTCTTGAAGGTAACAAGATATTGCTAAAAGTGATCGATCAAGGGATTGGTATTCCTGAGGACGACAAGGAGCGCATGTTCCAACCATTCCGGCGTGCCGGAAATGTGGGCAACACAATCGGTTCTGGACTCGGCCTGTCGATTGTCAAACAAGCCGTTGATTTACACGGCGGCACCATTACCTTCACCAGTCAGGAAAACGTAGGCACAACCTTCACCGTGACGCTTCCAGCTTAATGGGAGCGTTCTCGGATGATCATATTGGCGGCAACTTTGCCTGATAGCATCACCATCGGTACACCCCCACCGGGATGAGTCGTCCCACCAGCAAAGTACAACCCGCGAATATCACCCGCGCGGTTATGCGGTCTGCGAAACGCTGCAAACATATTGTTGCTCGACCAACCATACAGCGCACCTCGCCGCGCCCCTGTTAACCGTTGCAAATCCACTGGCGTCAGCATTCGTTCAACCCGAATCTTGTCGCGAATATCCACACCATGCCGCGCTAAAACATCCAACACACTCTCGCGATACGCCATCGCTTCTGTCGCCCAATCAAACTGCTCCCCCAATGCCGGCGCGTTCACCAACACGAACCAGTTTTCACACCCCTCCGGCGCGTCGATCGCATCCGTCTTGCTTGTGATCGACACATACACCGTCGGATCATCAGGCGGCACACCATCCTCGAAAATCTGCGTGAATTCGCGGCGATAATCACGTGAGAAGAAAATATTATGGTGCGCCAACTGTGAATGCCGTCCCTCAACCCCCAGCATCAAAATAAATCCCGAACACGATGATTCTTGTGCCGTTAATTTGGGCAGTCGCCGGCTCGCACCCGATGGAATAAGCTTCTCATACACCGTCGCCACATCGACGTTCGCCAACACCGCCTCAGCCTCAATTCGGCTGCCATCCTGCAAAATCACACCACGAGCTTCCCCGTTCTCAACCACAATCTGCTGGACACCACATTCTGTACGGATGTCGATCCCCATCTCACCCGCCAGCCGTTCCAACGCCCGAGCTATCGCATAAATTCCACCGCGTGGATACCACACGCCCTCGTTTAATTCGACATGTGCGATCACGTTTAAAGTAGCCGGTGCTCGATACGGACTCGCCCCCACATACGTCCCAAAGCGTCCTAGCAATTGTCGTAATTGAGGCGAATGCACAAACCCTTCAATCGCCCCCTGCATCGTCCGCCACGCATCCACACTCAACATATCGCGTGGGGCAACCTGTGCAAAACTAGCCAGCGTCGGCGGTTGGTCATAAATAAACACCGATCCGGTAATCCGGTATAACCGTGCCGCATACGCCAGATAATTCAAATATCCTTCGACATCCCGCTCATCCCATGACCGAATCTGGTCGATCATCTTCGGCAGTTCACGCGAGCAATCAAATACCGTGCCATCAGGATAAAAATAACGGGTGATCGGCTCAAGTGCCTCCAGCGTGAGGTAGTCTTGCAAACGACGTCCGGCGCTGGCGAACAAATCCTCCAGCACATGCCGCATCGTAATCACCGACGGGCCAGTATCCCACCGAAACCCCGCCTCGCGAACCTCACTCATCTTGCCGCCGACCGCTGCGTTCTGCTCCAGCATCACCACCTGATGACCCGCCGCAGCCAACCGGATCGCAGCGCTTAAACCACCGACTCCCGCGCCAATCACGACCACCGCCTTACTCATTGTTCGACGCCCACTTTATGACTACTCACACCATATTTACGCGGAATAGAAAGCAAATCCGCAACATCCGAATCAACCACCGCCTTGCTGATAACCCGCCCTTTCCACTGCGGGCCACCATGCCAGCGCCACCACACCGATTGCCCCGCTATAACCGTCATCAGCACAACTGAAAGTGGCATCAACAACGCGTCTAGAGTCCGTTGCCGTGTCACTGCCGCCGATAATGCCCGTACACCTACACCCAAAGCGACCAATGCCAGCGCCCATCCGCGATGAGTGCTATCCGCCACCAACCAGACCCACGGGAACACAAACAGTCCCCAGTGAAACAAGCTTGAAATCAACAGCAGCACCACGCTATCAGCATGTCCCGCGAGGATATTCTTGGCGAAGCCCTTGCGCACACTCGCCCAATCCTCATACATGTGGCAGCCAATCACCCCCGCGCCATCCGCCATCCGTAACCGTAAGCCCTTGCGCTTAATCTGTTGTGCCAGCGCAACATCCTCAATAACATTGTCGCCTACTCCCGCATGACCACCCACTGCTTCATACGCCCGTCTGCGAAACACCAAACATTGTCCACAGGCCGCCGCAAACCACGCCGATGACGTGAAATGAACACCCACAATCGGCAAATACCCGATGATCGCCAGCGCCATCATCGGCACAACCAACCGCTCACCCCATGACTCCGTATGCTGCGTCGGCCATACCGTCAACAAATCCGCCTCGGACTGTTGCATCATCTCTACCACACTACCGACCGCGTCAACCGACCAGCGCACATCAGCGTCCGCGAAGATCAGCACGTCACTCGTCGCCGCCTGTGCCAATTGATGACACGCCCAATTCTTCCCTAGCCATCCCGCCGGTAAATCTTGCCCGTTGATCACCCGCAAACGCTGGTCACCCTGCGCCGCTTGCCATGCGAATTCCCCGGTTCCATCCTCAGAGTTATCGTCCAACACAATCACTTCAAGGTTGCTATAACGTTGATTCAAGAGTGCCCGTACCGACTGTGCGATGACCTTGGCCTCATTCCGCGCGGGGATCAACACCGACACCAGTGGCGCATCATCAACAACTGCAGTGCGGCGCAATCGAGGGAACAACAACGCATTCATCACAGCGATCAATACCATCACCACCAACGCACAGGTCATGACGATAATAACGATCATGGCGTCATCCCTTGTGCTTCAGAGGCTTGTAATGGTTTAGGAGTACGGGACTTTTGTTTACGGAACGCAAGCCGCTGCCGCAGATCATATCGGTGCGTCCACGCCAGTATGAGCATATTACCGATCAACACCATCAACAACGTTGGATCAGGATGCCCTAGCAGGTACAATCCTAAACTCCCCAACGCCAGCATCACCGCCCACCCGCTGATGGTCACAAATTGAAACCAATAAGCCAGCATCAGCCCGAAAACAGTCGGCGCTTCCCAGATGGTCAATCCCACCCAGATGCCGAACGTGACGCCAACCGCTTTGCCACCTTTAAACTTCAAAAAGGGTGAAAAGGCATGTCCCAGAATCGGCGCGAGTGCGATTGCCACAAGCTCCGCCCCCGTAAAATGCCCTACATAAACCGCCAGCCCGACCGGAATCATCCCCTTAGCGCCATCCAGTACAGCCGCCACCGCGCCTAATCGTTTACCACCTGCGCGCAGTACATTCGTCGCTCCGGGATTACCATCGCCGTAACCCCGTATATCTTGTCCCAGTGCTAACCGTCCGACCCATACGGAAAACGGCAGCGAACCGCATAGAAATGCCACAGCCATCCAAAGAATAAACATCGTCTATCTCATCCACTACCAGTAAATCTGCTTGACTTGTGTGCTGTAGAGCGCAATTTCCATACGGCTGCTGCCAGAAATCCCCCCATAATAAGGCCACCGACAATGGCCGGACCAACTAACCCCCAGAAAAACAACAATCCGAAGGTTTCAAAAAACCACGTTAACCCATATACCACCAGCAGTGGGCGTGAAATCTGGGTCGAAGGTCGGGCAATCAGAGTCATTATCAGCGCTGCCAAAGCCCACCCCGCATAATTCGACCACGGAATACCGAAGTAACCGCTAGGCTGTGCCCACCGCCAGAAATCCCATGTCACCATTTGCGGATCGAGGAACAAATCCCATGCCACGAACGCAGCCACGCTCACACCGATAAACAACCAGCGCTTCTGCCCCGCGATGCAACTTGCCACCGTCCATGCACACGGCAGCAAAATGAACCACGCCACCGGAATGAGTAGCGGAACTCCCACCACTTGCGGCTGTAACCGTGAGGTATAGCGGTAATCCCCGAACGGAAACCCCGTTGTCGATCCCACATACTCCACCAACCAGCCCAGCACCGCAATCATCACAACGGTGATAACAGTCCGTCGCCAACCCCACGCTTTTCCCAGCACCGCGATGACCGCCGCCGCTTGCAAACTGGTCGTCACGGTCACCGCATTCGGCAGCAATCCATCTCCAACCGTCCACAAAATAATCGGCAGGCTCATCATGCCCAGTGCCCAAACCCCGATCAGTAACCACGCCAACGGGTGCTCTTGCACCTCGCCCATCAGCCACGTGCTTACACGCCTGAGAAATAATGGCGCTGCATCAAGTTTCGTACCCATCAGCACATCACTTTTGCCGTTCACAGATCATGCCTCGGCACGAGCAACGCATGAACGACGTCAAACACCAGCAGCAGCGCCCCTTGAATAATAATCCCACGTCCAACACCCCGACGGAACGGCCTCGCCGCTTCCCGTTGGGCATACCACCAACCACCAAGCATGTACCCCACGTCCAATCCAGCATTCAGCCACAACAACCGTTTTAGGTTACGGGCTTCTTTTGCTAGCGTGGTCGCCTCTAATGCATTCGCTTGTTGTTCACGTTTACGGGTCGCGCGTCCGCCAAAGAACGCGATTGCAAAATTCACACCTGCCCAACCAACGGCCTGTGATGCCATCCCGCGTCGCTCATCATGTGAACTCCGCCCCATAAGCACCCCAACCGCCATATTGATCACATTCCAAGCGAACAGGCGGCGGGTAACTAAACCGTTGAATTGCCAGATATTCATCGACATTACGCCACGTAATCGCTGTAATCAAACGCGTTGGTTTTGCTCGGCTTAATCCGAAACACCGTTTCCTCGCGTACCACCGTCGGATCATGACCTTCATACTTGTTGACGATCTGCCGTTGTATCGCGTGAGCATCCAGATCCAATGCTTCCGTAGCTGTCCCACGCACACTGATGTAACGCGCCAGATTACCCTCACCCAATATCGCGAAAGCCACAGCAGGCCGCGCTCGCATGTTGCGTGCCTTCAGGCTATCCGGATGTGTCGTAATCAAATAATCCTCACCCTGCACAGTAAACCAAATCGGGGTCACAATCGGCGAACCATCGCTCAACAACGTTGTCAGCATCATAAAACCGCGCTGACCATCACTCAGCAAATCACCATACTCATCTGGCACCTGTATCATAACTGCGGCTCGCCTTTCTTTGCCCACGTAATAACTTCAAATAACCTTCAACCCGCGCCTTGCTAAACGTCGAACTCGCCAGCGTGATTCCCACCGCCACCAGCACGTTCGTCATAAAGAAGAAGATCAACTCTTCAATCGGCAGCGTCCCGAACACAAAAATGTTCAGCGATTGCTCCGGATTAATCGTCCACGTCCCCGAACTAATCGCCAGCTTATCCGCCACCGCCAAATACAGCGTCATCAATACCACTGTCGGCACGATATATCGTCGGTAATGCCACAAAATATCCGCGCCAAATCCCGTTTGGATCATCAACGGGGGCAGCGCCCATACCATCAACAGCGCCAAATAAGTCCCCGGCTTCCATCCCACAACCAGTATCACCGCGAATATCACCCACAAAACAGCCAGTAGCCCGGTGGCTACTTTGCGCTTCCATTCGCTCGCATTCAACTGAACAGGCGTCCACAATGGGCGATACCGTGCAATCAGCAGCAAGAAAGCCGCTGTCAACAAGGTTTGCAGGACGAAAAACGTGTATTCCTCAATCGGCACATACCCAATTACAAATCCAGTGACCAGACCGGGGTTGTACCACCACACACGCGTCGCCACCAGATAGTTATCCCACGGCGTGGTATACACCACAGCCACCACCACCTGACCAACGATGACCATCCACATCGGCCAACTACGCCATGCCGCCGGTAGCGTCACCCCGCGCCGCGCATCATAAGCCTCTAGCGCCCACAATAGCGCGATCGGAATGCACAAAAAAACAGCCAAAAATCCAAAATAGGTCATCTTACGTTACAAAACTCTCTGCACTTCAAGCGTCTCATCGAAATTTTAGTCAGCACTCTTACGCGACTGCCACCAGATACCCGGTAACCGCCGCAGCTTACCCACCGTACTCACATGTGCCCGATACCCGAACACATCACCCTGCCGCGCTTCAATATCATCCAATATTGCGCGGTACAATCCCGCCGCTGCACCAATCGCGAACCGCCCATCACTGTTCAACATGGCGATCCCATTCTGCGCCTCATCGTACAAACGACGATTCCGCGCGATCTGAAAGCGCATAAATTCCTGCCAGCGTTCGTCATGAACACTCACAGCAATATCAACCTCGCTCAATCCAAAAGCCTCTAGCTCATCTTGCGGCAGATACAACCGTCCCGCCCGCCAATCTTCACCGACATCGCGCAGGATATTCGTCAGTTGCAGCGCCACACCCAGCTTGACCGCGTATGGCACGGCCTCTTCACTCTCGAACCCGATGATATACATCGCCATCAAACCAACCGTCGATGCCACACCATACGAGTATTCCGCCAGATCAGCGAATGTCGCATAACGCTGTTGGCTTAAATCACGCGCCACCCCATGAATCAACTGCTCAGCGTATCCCGCCGGAATCTTGTAACGGGCACGTGTATCCGCCCATGCCAGCGCCACCATATCACTACCGTCCGGATGATGACTGCTGACCTTCGCCTGCCACGACTCCAATAACTCTCGCTTATCCAATCCATCGCTGCGGTCAACCAGATCATCCGTCACACGGCAAAAGGCATACAGTGCCCGTGCCGCACGTCGCTTATCACGCGGCAGCAAAGCCGACGCCAGATAAAACGTCTTGCTATGATGGCGCGTAACCTCCGCGCAATGTTCATATGCCAATTCTAATAAAGCGCTATCCGCTTTCACCTGATGTGAAAGTTTAAGGGATTGCAGCGGCTCTTGTGCCCATGCAAGTAATTGGTGTTCCCAGCTCTGTACCGGAATTTCTAATCGCATCAGTACGCCCCTTGCATGACAGCTTGCATATGATGTTGTTCAATCGGATCACCGATCAAGTTTTCGCAGATAATCGACGACGACAGCACACCCGGCAGTCCTGCCCCCGGATGCGTCCCCGCGCCCACGAAATATAAATTGTCGAAATCCTCAGATTGGTTGTGCGGGCGGAACCATGCCGATTGTGTCAGCAGGGGTTGCACCGAGAACGCCGACCCCATATAACTGTTCAAAGTATTCTGGAAGTGCAGCGGATCAATCATATGTTCCGCGATGATATTCGCCTGCAAATCAGGCAAATAGTTATCCTCAAGGAACTGCATAATCGTGTCACGATACGGTTTAGCCGCCTTCGTCCAATCCACACCCGAACCCAGATGCGGCACAGGTGACAGCACATAGAAATTCTCACACCCATCCGGCGCGATGCTCGGATCAGTCAATGACGGCATATGCAGGTACAGTGAGAAATCTTTCGAAAGCTGCTGCTTATTGAAAATATCACTCAGCAGTTCTTTGTAACGATCCCCCAGAATAATATTGTGATGCGCCAACCCTTGGTCACGATAACGGCGCTTGGTACCGAAATAAATCACGAACAACGACATGCTGTACTTCATGCTAGAGATCTTGCGGTCAGTGTACTTCCGCCGATATTTCTCTGGGATCAAGTTCTTATACGTGAAGGCCACATCCGCGTTCGAGACGATCTGGTCGGCCTTGATGACCTCACCATTCCCCATCTGAACACCGGTCACCTTACGCCCATCCACTTTGATTTCCTGCACTTCGGCGTTCAAGCGCACCTTGCCGCCCAATTCACCAAACAGCTTGCCCATCGCCTGAACGATTGCACCCGTACCACCCACCGCGTAATGAATACCCCACTCGCGCTCCAAATAATGGATCATGGCGTAAATCGACGGCGAGTCGAACGGATTCCCACCGATCAACAACGGATGGAACGAAAACACCCGCCGCAAAAAGTCATTCTTCACGTACTTCGAGACGTAGCTGTACACGCTCAAATACGACTGCATCTTGATCAAATCCGGCGCGACCTTCAACATATCCGTGAAGTGCAAAAACGGCTTATCCGCCAGTTCGATAAAGCCCTTCTGGAAAATCGCCTTGGTGGTTTTCATGAAATCTTGGTAACCCTGCCGATCCGCAGGTTCCCACTTGGAGATTTGATCGAGGATATAATTCTCGTCGCCGTTGTAGTTGAAAGCTTGTCCGTCCTTGTCGAAGATCCGGTAATACGGATCACACGGAACCATCTGGAAATAATCTTCGCGGCGTTTTCCGGCAGCTTTCCAAATGTCATCGAACATGAACGGCGCCGTGATGACCGTCGGGCCACCATCAAACTTAAACCCGTTCTTCTCGTACACATACGCCCGACCACCGAGCTTGTCGCGCTTTTCCAGAATCTCGACTTCATGACCGCGTGCCGCCAATCGGATGGCTGCCCCCAACCCACCAAAACCACTGCCGATGACGACTATCTTTGACATATTACTGCTCACCCCACCCGTTATTGCAGGTATCGTATAGGAATTGTTCATATCACGTTCAAAATCATAACTGCTCTCTATGAGCCAAAACCTAGCATCATATTAACACTAGCTAAATGGACACTTGCATCTCCCCGATTTAAGCTACCATCATTTGATCACAACACTCCATAGGTCTATAGTGACATAAATTTCAAAATTTATTTCACCTTTCGCATAACTGGATATTGGAGATAATCAGGTATTCTTTTTCGCCGCCATCATGAACGAGCCGTCACATGTCATCACAAACCATCCCGACGCCAGCAGGATTACCCGGACTTCACGCCCTTCGTCAGATGTGGCGCGAACGCAGTGTTCTCGGCGCGTTGACCGTCTTCAATCGCGAGTTGGGTGATATTTTCCGCCTCACCCTCCCCGGCTTTGATGCCGTGATGCTAGTCGGCCCCGAAGCCGCGCGGTTCGTCCTCGTCAGTGGTCGTAATGATCTCCGCTGGCGCATGGAAGGCGATCCGGTAACCATGCTCCTCCGTCATGGCGTGCTCGTCGAAGATGGCGACAGTCACGACCAATTACGCCGCGCCATGAATCCCGCCCTCCACAAACAAATGCTCGATTCCTACGTTGAAGCCATGTGGCGTGGCACCGATCAAGTCATGTCGCGCTGGTCGAATACCACTCCCGTCGATATGCTGGTCGAGATGCGCCGTGTCGCCTTGCTCGTACTCTTGGATACGCTCTTCAAGGTCGATTTCAACCCTGATCTTGATCGCCTCTGGAACGCGATACTTAAAACCCTCGGCTATATCTCCCCCGGTCTATGGATGTTTTCCAGTCGCATCCCACGCCCCGGTTATGCCGACAGCCTGCGCCAGATGGACGAGTACCTTTATGAGATGATTCGCCTGCGCCGCGCTCACCTTGGCGAACCGACCGATTTACTTGGTCTGCTCATCAGTGACCCCGCCATGACCGATAACCTCATCCGTGACCAGCTTCTCACCATGCTCATCGCCGGACACGACACCAGCACCGCACTCCTCAGTTGGACACTTTACCTGCTCGGTAAACATCCCCACATCATGCAGCAAGCCCAAACTGAAGTCCGCGCCGTGCTCGGCAGCCAACCGCCCACGCTCCAGCACCTCTCCAACCTACCGCTGCTCAACCAGATCATTGACGAATCCCTCCGCCTCTATCCGCCCATTCATCTCGGCTCACGGCTGGCCGCACAGGATCTAGAATTTAACGGTTATGCCAT
Source organism: Aggregatilineales bacterium (assembly GCA_044227005.1). Lineage (GTDB taxonomy): Bacteria > Chloroflexota > Anaerolineae > Aggregatilineales > Phototrophicaceae > CFX2. Next base: position 1,250,744 of record JBGAFZ010000001.1, on the reverse strand, counting down.
CCCTGCCGGAACCCGCGTCATGTATTCCATCTACGTGACACAGCGTATGCCCCAATTCTGGGATGCGCCTGATGAATTTCGTCCGCAGCGTTTCGCCCCAGATGCCCCCAAACCCGCCCCTTACACCTACTTACCCTTTGGCGGCGGCCCCCGTAATTGCATCGGCGCAGCCTACGCGCAGGTCGAAGCCAAGGTCATCCTCGCCCGTATCCTTCAGAAACAGACGCTCACACTTTCACCCCGCCGCGTTCGCGCCAATATGGGTGCTACGCTCGAACCACGCCCCGGTGTATTCATGACCACACGCAAATAATTAACGCGCACATTAATCTCAACTATTTATAAATTCTTTGCATATCATTTCAATATTATGATGTCACTATGAATTACAGTCATAAAAAACAACTGAATTTTCCCTGACATTCACCGTTTTGGGTGGCATACCATAATGATTTAGTTCACAATTGGCTTAGGAAGGTGTAACGCTCACATATGATCACAACCAAAGCCGCAACCATTACACGCTGGTTCAAAACCCCATTTCATGCATCTGTTCTCGGAACAGTCGTTAGTTTGATTTTGGCAGGCCTCATCAATTTTTTCTTTTTGTCTCCCGCTGCCTTGCCAATGACTCTGATAATCACCTTCGTCATTGCCGCCCCAATGTCTTATATCACCATCAAGGGCGTCGATAACATGCGTACAACCATCGAAAAGCAGCGTTACAAAATAGCCATAGAACACGAACGCGCCGAAATCCTATCCAAATTCATGCGCGATGCCGCCCACGAATTCAAAACTCCGCTAACCCTCATGAGCACCAATCTCTATCTCGCCGAACGCTCCACCGATCCAGAAAAGAAGCGCGGCTACAGCGAACGCACCCACGAACAGATCCAAACGCTCAACACCTTACTCGAAACCATTCTTATCCTCACCCGCTTGGATAGCACCGACAAATCAACCTATCCGCGGAAACCAATCAAATCGACTGAATTACTCTCCGATATTCGCTCATTCAATAGTGGTGGACGTTTGAAAATCGTGGCCGAAAATCCCGATTCACTACCTGCAACAAAGGTCAATCTAGAAGATCTTCATCTCGCACTCAAACAAATCGTGGATAACGCACTCCGTTTTTCACCCGAAACCAGCGAAGTAACCCTCAAAATTACTGCATCCGATAAACAGCTAATCTTTGAAATCAACGATCAAGGCTCCGGCATGAGCGATGAAACCATGCAGCATATCTTCGACCGTTTCTACCGCTTTGACGAAAGCCACACCACCCGCGGTCTCGGCTTAGGACTATCCATCGCCAAACGCGTTATCGAACTCCACGACGGTCACATCGAAATCCAAAGTGCACAGGGCATCGGCACCAGTTTCAGGGCTTATATTCCCGTCACATAAACCCGCCTACCGCATCACAAATCGTCCTCCGAAGCCTTCCTCAACGGTTAACAACCACCTTTCGCCAGATAATAACCTATAGAGATTATCGCTATAAAAGGACTCATCAATCGTGGAAAACTCCAACCCCAAAAGCTCGTCTGTCGGCACATTCATCGGCGTCTTTATCGCCCTCTTGTTAGCAGTCGGCGCATGGTTCGTCGCCCCCACCGTACTCGTCTCCATCACCAAACAGCTTGGCAACGCCAGCACCCTTTCACCAGTCGCCATGCGTGTGATCTTCACCGTGGTTTGCTTCTTCATCGGCCTGACCATTACCATGTTGGCTATTAGCCTCGTCAAACCCAAAGACGCGCGAACCGTCAACGAAAATAAACTGGAACAAGAACGCAATAAAATGCGCGAAGCCCAACGCCTCGAACGCCAGAAAAACCGCCGCTAAGCACGCCCTAAATCATACGGGGGTATCACCGTATACCCCTCCAAAATCACCCCAAACCAATCCCTAACCATCCACCAACACTGCCAATCTCCATCCTCCCTCAAAACCGTTAGCAACTTCCCTCGCCAAAAGTTACAAAAAAGTCACCCTTTGCATTCCATTTTCTGCTATCCTGATCTTATCGTTGTGTCACTCTGCCTCGGAGCATTCGTGTCAAAAACGCTCTGTCTTCTCTCTGCGTTCTCAGCGCCTCTGCGGTTCAAACCGTATTTGCCTTTCTCTCCGCCTTTCCTCAGTGTCTCTGTGGTAAAAATGCATTTGTATTTGCGTTCCCTCTGCGTCTTGGCGGTTCAACCGGCCTTTGCCTTTCTCTCCGTCTTCCCTCTCTGCGGTTCACTTTTTCGTTTTCCTCTTGGCGATCTTGGCGTCTTGGCGGTTCAACTTGCCTTTGCCTTTCTCTCCGTCTTTCCTCAGTGCCTCTACGGTTCACTTCTTCGTCTTCCTCTTGGCGTTCTTGGCGCCTTGGCGGTTCAACTTGCCTTTGCCTTTCTCTCTGCCTTTCCTCTTGCAGTTTCAGCGCCAATCTCCCTTGCAACCACTGAAACTGCACACTCCGACGACGTGGCGGACACACGGCAGCCAATCGCGGCGCTCAGCGGCACTTCCCTCGCTTCCACGCAGCCAACAGTGTCCATTCAGCGCCAACCTCCCCTGCACCCGCCTGTCATTGCAGCGGCAAAATGTCGCAATATGCAAAACAAAAAACGACCCCCTAAGGAGTCGTTCTTGTTGACACGATAAACGTGAAGAAATTACTTACCGGCGCGAATTTGCGGCCCGCTCAATGGACGCCCAAACAACGGAGCAAACACGCAAAAATCAAACACACCAGCCACCAAAGGCAATAAACCAACAACCGCTACGATGATCCCCGTCGTGCCAGTGATGACCAGCAAACCGAGGGCGATTAAAACAATACCGGCGACGATCCGCGCGATACGTCCGTTAGTGGAAGCCATAAAATCAACAAAACCGTTCATGTGCGTTTCTCCTCTTAAAGTGTGATTACATCATGCAGTATAGGAGATACCCACCCGAACGTCTGTGACAATGTCACCAAGATTGTGGTTGAAAAGTACGTGATACACGACTTCTCAAAGAACGGGTTGTAGGGGAGCACCTGTGTGTGCTCCCTCCGATTATCACGTACCATATGACCACCACCGTCACCAACCGGAGCGATTTTCCAATTCACCCACATCCAACACATAAATCGCCCCGCGTTCCACCCGAATAATCCCGTGGCTCGCGATCGTTTCCAGCAGTCGGCTAATCACCTCGCGTGAACTCCCAAGCTCTGCCGCGATCTCCTGATGCGTCATCATCACCGGATTTTGCACCTTGGCTCGCTTCACCAACAAAGCCGCCAATCGGCTGTCCATACGCCGAAACGTCACCTCATCCACAATCTCCATCACATTCATCAACCGTTGTGAAAGGAGCGTGAAAACAAAGCTCCTCCAATAGTCAAACCGCTGCACCCAATCCCGGAACACATCAGCCGGAATCATGATTGCCTCGGCTTCTTTCTCCACCGTCGCAATCGCCGAAAACATCTGTCGAGTGAGAATCGCGTTCGCCGTCAAAATGCACGACTCGCCCGACCCAAACCGGTACAGCGTGATCTCACGTCCTGTCTCACCCACCTTATAAACCCGCACCACGCCCGAAACCAGCAGCGCAATCGCGTTGACCTCGTCCCCTACCACGAAAACATCCCGTCCGACTGGGATTCTCGTCACAAAAGCCGTTCGCTTAAACGCCTCCACAACCGGAGTATCTGCCTGTTCCAACAACGGAACCGCATGGCGTATACGCTGGAATTGCTCGTTACTAATCATGCTGCTATCGACCTTATTGAAGTATCCGCAGGGATCAGGCGAGCCAAGCACCTACACCCCGCCTTATAACATCGGCTTTAACACCTTGAACCAGATGCTAGCCACCACATCATAACCGCTCGCGTTAGGATGATTACCGTCATCAGCCAATGTCGCGCTGTCTGTGAAAATCGTCGTGTTAAAGAAGTCTACCGTGAGCGCGCCATATTGTGCCGCCTTCTCTGCGATCACCGCATTATAACGCCTCACCTGTTCCGACATCATCTTGGCCTCATCCGCACTAATATCAGGGAATGCCTCGCCTCGCGTCATCACCGGACGCAGCGCTTGATCATCCAACTGGGCGATAATCACCCGCGCACCAGCCTGTGTCAACCGCCCTAGAATCGTATCGAGGTTTTGCCCATAATGCTCAAGGTCAGCCTGTTCCCCCGCCGCATCCGGATTGTTATACCCGTACAAGTAAAACAAATCGTTGCTGCCGATCCACACCAGCGCAACTGCCGGTAGCCCTTGCCCCACAGCCTCGCCAATAACCGCTTCAGCTTGATCAAGCTCGCTCGGTAATCCTTGATCCCCACTAATCAGCGCATCTGAACTCCACCCCGAGTGACCAAAGTTCGCCAGCGTTGAACCGGGTCTTAACGCGTTCACCATTCCGATCAACCGCCCCGGATACCCGCCCAACTCAAGGTTATCCTCTGCCCCTTCAGTCAGACTATCCCCCAACGTCACCAGCGTAAGCGTCCCTGCTGTTAATGGCTGTCCGCTAACCGCATTATCCACCACGCTGGCTGCTGTAGGCTGCGGAGGCTCAGGCGTCGGGTTAACCACATCCACTGCAACCGTAGTCGCAACCGGAACAACCGCGGGGCTAGAAACCGGCACAGCCAACATTGCTGCCAGCCGCTCGGCACTGACGGGAACGCCCACCGCATTACTGACATCTCCCGCTGGCACCACTACATCCCACGTGAAATCAGTGATTGCAACCATAGGCACAGTCGCTTGCGTCGGATCAGTCGTATTGATTGCGTTATCAGCTACCAATTGGGTTAGATTGCAGGTCGGATTGTCCGCTTGGCATCCGGCTGGAAAACCCTCCTCACCTTCAATCCCTACCGGCATACCAGCATCCCCGTTCCAGATGATGTTCCCCCGTATTTGCAGGTTATCATCCGACCGTACCGGACTCGGTACATTAGAATCGGCTTGTTCTGAACCGCTAAACGGCGCAAACACCGACATCTGTTGGTATTGGCTCCGATACCCTGCCGGGTTATAAACCACATTGTTATAAACAAACACATTCCGGTTCGGGATACGCACATAATTCGTCCCGTCCGTCAGCACGCTATTCCCCCAACCACCCGCCGCATGATACTGGTCGCAACGCTCACGGCCTTCATCACCCACTTGCCCATCACAACTCCGCGACCCAAACCCGAACTCCAGCGTATGGCTGCGCGCGCCCACTCGCACCATCGTGTTATAAGCCATCAAGATGTTATACCCACCCTGCACACCAAGTCCCGCGCCCTGGGTATCATGAATGAAGTTATTCACGAACTTGATGTCATAGGCTTCGTATTGAATAAACGGCGGCGTCATATACTGGAATCCGGTTCCTTGCCCCGCTGTAAACCCGCCCGCGCCGCAATCAAAATAAACATTGTCTGCAACATAAAAGTAAGCCGATCCGCCCTTCAGATACATGCACCAATCACCGGCATTATGGATTTTATTGTTCAGAAAATGCCCGTACTGTACCGACACAAAATCCACAGCGTTGTCCCACGCGCCAGAAATATCGTTGTCCTCTACAAACACATACTGTGACTGGTTGATCTTTACAGTTTCCTGAGCGGCATAGGTATCCGGATTTGCCCCCACAATCGTGTTCCCACGCAGCAGCAAATGATCGCACTTTTCACAATGAAACGCATCTCCTCCGATATTCAAATTCAAGTTGATGAAATACACATACCGATCATCACTCATGTTGATAGACGGCAGGTATGCTGTGTTAGGCCCGTTCGCCGCTTCAACAATAATCGGATGGTCGGCTGTACCGTAGCGTTGCTCCCAATAATTTGGTGCTTGTTCCGCTGTATAAGTTCCCGGCAATATCAAAATATGATAGCCGCTCGTCAATTCCGTACCCATCGGGATACGCCCCCATGCCGCATCAATCGTCCGTAAAGCCTGCTCAGGGCTGCTGCCATCATGCCCATCATCGCCGCTCGGTGATACATAAAGTGTCGTCAGTGTCGGACTGCCAATATCATAGGTCGTTTTACTGTTCCCCTGTGCCACCACTCGACCAGAAAACACCAGCATCAGCACCAGAAAACACCCAATCCATCGGTGTTGCATAACAGCACTCCTGTGGAAAATAATAGAATTCTATTTTTAGGCTATCACGCCATCTACTGAAACCATCCTTAATCTTTACACCGAGCTACACATGGTATTTCTCACAAAATACAGCAATACTTATGAAGCATCCAAACATCATGGATGATGAGTAAGCCATCAGGAGATCGACACATGCAAGCGCCGAACCAACCCACCACCTTCAGCTTTCTCGATTTAATTAAGCGCACCTTTAGCATCTATCGGGAAAACTTCGCCGTTATTATCGGCTTAGTTGCCTTTGTCACCATTCCCATCAGCCTGCTGAATATCATCGTGTCGCCACAACCACTTGCAACCTTAACCGCATCGGTTAACCCCGCCAACGATACGCCCGACATGACCGGCTTACTATTGAGTCTCCTCAGCCTTCTACAAACCATTCTCATCACTGCACCTTTAACCTATCTCGTATCGGAATATCTCTTTGGGCGAAAAATCTCCATCAGCGAAGCCTTCTCCGGCATTGGCAATCGCTTCGGTCAGATCGGATGCGGCGTATTACTGATCGGCTTCACCATCGGTTTGATGGCTGTCTTTATCATATTCCTCGTTATCCTGTTTCCCTTTGCGCTCATCATCAGCGGATTACTCATACACATCATTGTCGCCTCATCCGCGCTGATGTTTCCTGTACTCACCCTCGAAAATGTCAACCCGTCCGCATCCCTCAGCCGTTCATGGTCGCTCGGCAAACGCCGCTTGTGGAACATCTTTGGCATCAGTCTGGTAGTCACCATCATTTCCCTGATTATCGGCACATTTTTGGGCAACGTTGTCGGCAACCTGATCTTATCCATCTCCCCTAACATGAATGCCAATGTCCTCTTTTTGATCATTACTATCGTGACCGATATTGTCGGCATTTTCATCTCACCCATTTCACCAATCGCCTTCACCTTGATGTATTACCACATCCGCACCACCACCGAAGGTCTTGACGACGTGCTGAATGCACCCACCAAGCCGGTCACTCGCCCTATTGACCTCGTATCACCTATATCGCGCTTCCAATTCGATGCCCATGATTGGCGCAATATCGCCATCTTGAGTGCCATCGGTCTCGTACTGGGCATCGTTGGCAACAGCTTGATTCAACAACTGATACAACAGTTCGCGCCCGGTCTGAAGTAACGCGCACGTACGCTGAGATTCACTTACATATTGGCCTTCGACCTGACTTAAGGTTGCTTGCGTCCGGAACTTTTTCACCCCTATACTGGGAATAATCTTGAGGAAGTCATCGGGAGGACAAGGTATGTTGGGGAAACTGCTAGCATTCATTGGCATACTGATGATCGTCGCAGGCATATTCGGAATCATCCGTTCCAGCCAATCCCTCATGGGCTTGAGCGTGGGCAATACCATGCAGCTCGCTACTGACGCTAAAGCCCGCGAAGCCCAACTCTGTAAACCCAATGAAAAGTTACTAGAAGAAAAAGGCGCGTCAACATACACTGCTGGTCAAGGTTATGCCAGCAGTGTGACTCTCTATTGCGTCAACAATGAAAATCAAAAGCGGGATGTAACGGGCGAGTTCGCCACCGGAATGGTCGGGCAAGTCGGCGGCATCTTCGACGGAGTCTTTTTGGGGTTAGTCGGCACAGTCATCTACTTCGGTCTTATCGGTATCGGGCTGCTACTCACCATCATCGGCCTACTGGTGCGTCGCCGTCGATCCATTCCAAGTATTGCCAATGTTCCAACTATTGAATGATTTGTATGTCCACACCTTCGCCGTAGCATTCACCGGGGTCATCCATAAAACACACTTTATTCGCCAAACCCTGCATTTCAATCACTTGGCGGTCAGGGAATTTTTGCAATATACCCTCGCGTATGCCACTAACACCCGTATCCCATGCCACCACAATATCACTATCGAGGAACGGACTAGATTGAACCGTCAAACTACCGTAAGCACGCCAGCGCACATCTTGACCACTCACCAGCACCAGCACAGAGCGATCATTCTCACGTCGGCGTTCAACCGCCTGCACCAACTGCGGACTAATCCAATTGAAGCGATACAACACGTCAATTCTGGGTTGGCTGTAACCATAAACCGAACTAATCAGCACTGCTGACATGACAATATAGACTGGTAGTCGTCCTATCCGCCTCATCAACCACGCCACCGGAACCGCGCTCAATAACGCCAATGCCCCCAACGCCTCATAATAATAACGGGTGCTATAGCGCTGTGACCCAATCCAATAAGTGATGTGCAACCCGATCAAACTTAAAACCACCGCCAGCAGCAACCACGTCCAAGTGATCTGTCGGTCAGGCTGCATAACCAGCAAGAATAGAAACGGGATACCCATCCACACCACGTATCCACCCATCCATGCTAGCGCAAAACTTGGATTACGCAGCAAATCAACCGACAAGTTAGTGGTGATTACCAACAGCACCGCCCCAAATGCCAACCATACCGCCCACCACCACCAACGCCGCTTCAAACCCAGCAGCAACCCGAACGGCAACAGAATCCAACTTAGGCCGACAAACGGGATTTCGAGATTATTGCCCGTAGGCAGCGTCACACCAAAAGAAGGTGTTGGCGGCCAATAATCCCCTTGATTCAACAGGTGATCTTTCAATTCCGGTTTGATCTGGTTCCCTGTCGAGAACATGCTACCACTCTGCCACCCAAACAAATCCGCTGCAGTTAGCGATAAATCCCAACGAGTTTGGCGAATACCCTTTTCCAGCGTATGTCCATGCGCCCCGTACCCCTCACCAAACCCGACCCGATCATACGACCACACCAACAAATATAAATTCTGGCGTGAATCGCCCGTCGCAGCATACTGATACAACGGAATCACGCTTGCCAGTATCAGGGTGAAAACACCCAACAACAACAGCGGCAATAATGTATGACTCACGCTCACATATTGCTGCAAAATCGACTTCGGCTTTTGCGAAATATCATCTGAGGTATCAAGTGGCTTAACCGATTGGTTACGCTTGCGGTCAAGCAAAAAGGCTTGTAACAACCGCACCCCACTCCATGCAATGAACGGAGCCGCTACCGCCACCCCGGCCAATGGGCGGTTAATCAGCGTCATACCCAACGACAAACCAGCCACAACACCCCATCGCAATCGATAGCGCCTTTTTTCGAGTCGCCAGTACGCGTACATAAACAACATCGACGAAAATAATGCAGCCGTATGTCCCATCAACGTCGCATTTAACAACAGTGCCATCGGCGAAAAAGCAGTTAGCCCTGCCGCGATAACACCCGTATCAGCGTTAAACACCTCGCTCCCCAGGCGATACACCAGCGCCACAGTCATCGCACCCAGCAGCGCGTTCACCAACCACGGCTGCCCTGCCGCTACCCCTAATGACAGGGTCGCAGGCCACCCCAGTGGATACTTCCCGAATCGCTTGCCCCCTAAATCAATCACAAACGGTTGCCAGAACGGGCGTGATGGCGTGGGCGAAGCGATTACCGTCTGACCACGAGTCAGCAGCTTGGCCTCAAAAAGATAAGCCACTTCATCTTCAAGATGCGGCACATGCTCGAATACCCGCTCGCTCACCAAAGCAGTCATGAAAAAGCTGAATAAAACCAATACCAGAGCGATGATGTGATGGTATCCGAAACGATTCTGAGTAGATGTATTCATAGGGTGCAGCTAACGCCGTTCAACCGTGGATTACCGAAGCTTCAATTATGCTTCATCCAATAGCGCTCTATCAATTGTCTAGTCCTCTTGACTACAACCGCGAGCCGCATCTCACATCTGGCTTCGGCACGTCATCAGCAGTTTACTCGCACGCAGAAAGTCCGCCCCATGTTGCAACTTCTTGAACAATTTGCAGGACTCTTCCAGCAACGTGATCGCCTCAACATTCCGTCTACGCTCATACAAACTCTTGCCATACATATATTGAGTCTCGGCAAACTCAACCTCGGCACCAGCCATTTGGTGATAACGTAACGCCTTCGTATAGCTGTCGTCGATGTTCAATCCAAGTGAAGGTTGCGAGGCCAGTTCCGCAAACACGCAGTAGGTATTCCCGATTTCAAGTGAGCTATTACGCCTCTGTGCCCGCTCCAATGCCTTCTGCGCGAACTCCAATGCCACCTCAACATGCCCCTCTTTGAATTCACACCTCGCTAACAGTTGGTACAATCCCGACTGCAACGAACTATAAATAGGATCAGGCTGTGCTGTCGCCTCTAGATACCGTTCAATATAAGCAAGACCATTTTCACCCAACATCTTGGCATGAGCCGCTTGTTGCACTGCAAGAACAATTCTGGCTTCGCTATGTAGCGCGTAGGCTGCCGCCAGATAGTCCTGTGCCGCATCTGCAAACTTATACGCATCCCGAAACGCCTTACGTGCCAGTTCACTCCTGCCTTGCACGCGGTAAATATCCCCGTTCGCAAACGTGGCATAAATCAAATAACGTGTATTGTTTTCTTGTTGAGCTAACTCAAACAACTGTTTATTCGCTGCCAATGCCGCCTCGACAGACCCTGTATCGCGCAACAAGATAGCCTTATTATTCAGCCCCGAAAGCAACGCGTCCTTCAAATCCTGATCGCGTGCTGCCGCAATCACATCCTCAATAGTCTGTAATGCTTGTTCATAGCTGAGTGTGCCAGATTCCCATCCGTCATAACTGGCGTCTGCGCGAGCAATCAAAACTTGATTAGGTGTCTCAGGTGACAAACTGCCAAACCTTCCTACTCTCAAAATAGTCTTGGAATGTGCAACTTTGATTATAGGCTGATTATGGAAATTCGATTTGTAATCATTCTCAATTGACCAAGAATATTTACGAAATATAAATGATGGACTGCAATCATAATGATTTTATAGCTCGGAAGAGTCTATCTTTACCTGTCCCCGCACGATTCACACTTGGCAGCATCCCACCCTCCATTTATAATTGCCCTTTCTAACCGTATAGATAAGCTGGTCAAAACACGCCTTGCTAGAGGTGTATCTGATTTGACGAAGGACGTTCCCGATGAAACTGTTATTGCTCTCTGATGTTTATAAGCAAGGTGTGGCTGGCGAAGTCGTAGATGTTGCGGATGGCTACGGTCGCAATTATCTCATTCCCAAGAAGCTTGCGGTTAAGGCAACCGCTGGCGAACTCAAGAAGGCTGAAGGCCTGCGCGCTACCGCCGCTGCCCGTAAGGCCGAGTTGGAAGACCGTCTGAACGATCTCGCCCGTCAAATTGACGGTGTCGAACTCGTATTTGCCCGCCGTGCCGCGAACACGGGCAAGCTTTTCGGTTCGGTCACCACAACTGACCTTGCTGAAGCCCTTGTGAAGAAGACGGGAATCGACATCAATCGCCGCCGCATCAGCCAACAAGCACTGCGCGAAATCGGTACCTTTATGGTTCCAGTGCGTTTGGGTTCAGAAATGTCCCCCACGCTTAAAGTCGTCGTGTTGCGCGAAGAAGACTTGGCCGACTATCTGGCTGGCAAGACCGAAGCGCCTCCCGTCGTCGAGATGGATGCCAGCGGTAATGCAGTTCCCGTTGCGGAAGCTGCTGATGCCGAGCCAGTTGCGGAAGCTGCTGCCGAATAAGTCTCACCAATGGGTGGTTATCAACATGCCCCGGCGGTCTGACCGTTTTCGGGGCTGTTTGTTTTTAGCCACATCCCCCAGTTTGCCTGCACACGTCCCCTAAACAGGCATTGAGGAGCGACGCACCGGATGGATGCACAGGCGTTAGGCCGTTACCTGCGCGAAAGCCGCGAAACCAAGGAACTCACCCTCGAAGAGGCTGAACACGCGCTTAAAATTCGGCGGCGCATCCTCGAATCATTCGAGTTGGGCGAATTCACTTTTAAAGACGCCACCAATGTGCAGACCCGTGGGTTCATCCGTAATTACGCCCGCTTCCTCGGCCTTGAAGAAGATCGTGTTGTCGCCTACTACGAATCTGCCCTCGAAGAAGCCACCAATCCACGACGCCGACGTAGCACACGCCAAGCACAATCCGCGCCTCAACTACCGATGGCACCCCGTAAAATCACGGATACCAACCCATCGTTACCTGCCGTTCCATCCATGTTGGATCGTCCAGCACGGCGCAATGGCCTCATCAATTCACTCGTCATGCTCTTACTCGCAGGTGCTTCAATCGCCGTAATTGTCTTCGTTGTCGCCCAACTGCTAGGTCAATCCCGTCCGGCGCAGGATACCGTTGATACCAGCATCCTGAATCAACTGCCCCCATCGCCCACTTTCACACTGGTACCCACACTTACAGTACCACCGCCACCCACCCAGATAGTTGTCCTCCAACCGAATTACACTGGCAAAGGCATCCTCGTGACCATCAAGCTCACCCAGCGCACATGGTTACGCATAACCGCTGACGGCGAACAGAAATTCATCGGCATGACACGCCCCGGTGACCAACTACCAGACATCGCAGGTCAGAACACAGTTATCGTTACAGCTGCCAATGCAGAAGCGCTGGATGTCATTTACAATGGTAAACAGCAGCCCATATTCGGTGGACGGGGCCAGCAAGTAGATATAACCTTTAGTCTCACCAACGTACAGGTCAGTTCTGGCCCCGGCTTTGAACCAACCTCCGAATTTACCGCTACCGCGCCACCTACATCCGCGATTGATGTTGGCGCGACCATAGCCGCCCTGACGCCTACCGTCACGCCCGGCCCTAGCCCGACACCAACCCTAACACCGACCATCACGCCTAGCGAGACACCGTCACCCACGCCCTTACCATCACCAACCCTGACATTGACGCCGTCGCTAACCTTTACACCCAGCACGACGCCCACCGAAACGTTGACGCCCACCATTACCCAAACACCGTCGCCAACGGCCATCCTACCCCCACGCGTCACGCAGGAAGGGTTACCAGCTACCAAACCCGTCGGATAATTGGACGATAAGGACAATCATGCCTCAAACGCTGCACTTGACTCTCGAGTTCCTAGAAGACCTGCGTTTCAACAACAACAAAACATGGTTCGATGAAAACCGCCAGCGCTACGATCAAGCGCGTGCTTATTTCGAAGCCCTTGTTGGCGACATCATCCAGCAATTTGCCCCCGTTGAGGATCTCGGCAAAACCACCGCCAAAGATTGCATCTTCCGCATCAATCGCGATGTACGCTTTAGCAAAGACAAAACACCCTATAAATCGAACATGGGCGCGCTCATCGGCAACGGTGGACGCAAAACCACTGGACGCAGCTACTATCTCAACCTTGAACCCGGCGGTTCATTCATCGCGGGGGGTGTCTATGCCGCCATGCCTGACCAACTCAAGAAGATTCGGCAGGTCATCGCCGATGACAACGGCAAAAAACTCACCGCGATTATCAACCACAAAGACTTTAAGCACTACTTCGGCACCATGCAAGGCGAGTCACTTAAAACCGCCCCCAAAGGCTTCCCTGCCGATCACCCTGCTATCGAGTTATTGAAACAAAAGCAATTCTTAGCCATGCATCAGCTTAATGACCCGGATGTATTGCAGGACGACTTCGCAACCCATTTCATAGCTGTCAGCAAAGCCCTAAAACCCTTCGAGCGCTTCTTTAACGATATAACCGGCCAAAGTTTATAGCAGCCAATGCCGATAACAAATCACACTCATAGCCTATGCATTAGAGAACAGGATCATCACAATGGACTTTACAATTGCACTACCAGATTGGGCTATCGAAGAAAACAAGCGCTTACCGAGCCACATTCCCTCGCTCGAAGAACGGATGCGACAAGTAATCCGTTTTTCCCGTCTGAACTTTGAAAATGGTACAGGGGGACCATTTGCCGCTGGTGTCTTTGAACGCGATTCGGGTAAATTGGTCGTCATCGGTGTGAACCGTGTCGTACCTTCCAATTGCTCATCAGCCCATGCCGAAGTCACAACCCTATCAGTCGCCCAAAAACTGCTTGGAACCTTCGATTTGGGACAACCCAATCTCCCCGTCTATCAACTGGTCGTCAATTGGCGTCCCTGTGTGATGTGCTACGGCGCAACCCTCTGGTCAGGCATCAAGTCCCTAGCCATCGCGGGCAGCGGTCCCGAACTTGAGAAAATCACCGGTTTTGACGAAGGCCCCATCCATCCTGAGTGGGATAAAGAACTTGAAAAGCGTGGCATTGAGGTGATTAATAACATCTTGACCGAGGAAGCCCTTGTGGTTTATCGTGCCTTTGCTGCCAGCGGGGCGCTCGTTTATAACGCGGGGGGTGGCGGTCGTAGCAAACTAGTCGATGCCTCCGGCTAGGCATCCTTACACGCCCTTTAAACTGGCAACGGCACCAGAAAGAAGCACATCATGAATCGCACATCACTGACTCGTTTTGCATGGTTATCCATCGGGGCAGCCATTATCACCATCGGCTTAAAAGCCACAGCCTACCTACTAACAGGCTCAGTCGGCTTACTCTCCGATGCGCTTGAATCCGGCATCAATCTGATCGCCGCGATCATTGCCCTCGGTGCCTTGACCATTGCCGCCCGTCCACCCGATGCGGATCACAACTTTGGGCATGATAAGGCCGAGTTCTTTTCCAGTGGTGCCGAAGGCATATTGATCGTGTTCGCAGCAGTCGGGATTGCCTACACCAGCATCCAACGCTTGCTGAACCCGCAGCCACTCGAACAGGTAGGCGTCGGTCTCATCGTTTCAATCGCTGCCTCGGTGATCAACTTTGCGGTAGCCCGTATCCTGCTTACGGCTAGCAAACAACACCAGTCAATCACTTTGGAAGCCGACTCGCACCATCTGATGACAGACGTTTGGACTTCTGTTGGAGTGGTAATTGCAGTCGGGGCGGTCGCACTAACCGGATGGCTCTGGCTCGATCCTATCATCGGTCTAGTCGTCGCCCTCAACATCACGTGGTCTGGTATTAAAATTATGCGCAAATCAGCCATGGGCTTAATGGACTCCGGCCTCCCACCCAAAGAACTCGAGCAATTAAGATCCATTCTCGACTCGTACAAATCTAAGGGTATTGATTGGCACGCCCTCCGCACCCGTCAATCCGCATCCCGTTACTTTGTCACGGTACACATTCTCGTACCGGGCGATTGGACAGTGAAAGCCGGTCACGACTTGCTCGAAAAACTGGAAGCTGATGTCCAGCGTTCGATTCCTCAAATTGTAATGGGATCGCACCTAGAACCCCTCAACGACCCATCTGCCCTTGAAGACATCCTACTGGATCGTCCCAACAAACCCTAACCTATCGCGGATCAGCAGCGTAAGTGGTACATCAATCATCACTTACGCCTGCCCCCTGTCTTGTAACTTCCCTTACGCTATCCAAACCTGTAAACTATCCCTCTTCACTTAACACCAATAACCAGTGGCTAAAACCAACAATGTTTGAAATTGTCTTCCTCGGAACTTCCGCTTCTGCCCCATCTATTCATCGCGGCTTACCTGCCCAGATTGTCTTGGCTGGTGAATACCGCTTTCTGATCGATTGTGGTGAAGGCACGCAGCGCCAGATCCTCCGCAGCGGCGTAGGCTTCAAGCGCCTCAACTGCATCTTGCTCACCCATTCCCACTTGGATCACATCTTGGGTTTAGGCGGACTCGTCTCAACCTTCGCCAGTTGGGAAGAAATGTCCGAACTCGAAATCTGGGGCGGTAAACCCACCCTCGACCGTGTACAAAAGCTGCTCTATGGCGTGGTCTTGGATTACGAACGCCTCCCCATCAAAATTCACCTGCTCGATCTCAAACCCGGCAAGCTCATGGAAGCCAAAGACTTTACCGTCTCGGCCTTTCCCGTAACCCATCGCGGACAGGGTAATTTCGGCTTCATCTTCCAAGAAAAATCCCGCCGTCCCTTCTTGACCGACAAAGCCGAAGCCCTTGCTATCCCTGTTGGTCCTGAACGCGCTCGCCTCGTCAAAGGCGAATCAGTCACGCTGTCCGATGGTCGTGTCATTCAACCCGATATGGTTCTTGGCGATACCGTTCGCGGCTCGAAACTCGTCCACATCGGAGATACTTCCCGTACCGATAACGTGGTTGAATATGTCCGCGATGCAGACGCATTGGTTATCGAAGCCACCTTCTTGAATGAAAATGTCGAGGAAGCTCGCGCCTTTGGTCACATAACCGCCCGTGAAGCCGCCACCCTCGCCCTCGAAAACGGCGTAAAAACCTTGCTCCTAACACATGTCTCCCGCCGCTATCGTGAACGTGACATCATCGACGAAGCCCGCCGCGTCTTCCCCAACACCTATGTCGTCCGCGACTTGGATCAATTCGGTCTGCGCCGCGATCATCCTGTTGAGAAGAAAATCGCCCAACACACCGAAGTGGACAGCGACTCATAACAGGCATTTTCGCTCAGTTTAGCTTGATTGTGTCGCGGTACTAAACGGCATTACAAAGGCGAACCAGATGCCACTATACTGTTTCCATCATATCGAGTTACATATTATAAAGTAGGTCAACCGTGACATCGGTCATGCAAAACATTCGAGATTTACCGCGTGCCCTCGCCCCTTCAGCCATCTTATCCGGTCTTCTGGTGGTAGTCGTCGGTTACGCCTCTTCACTCGTATTGGTCTTCCAAGCCGCCACCAATGCCCATGTAGATAACGCCCACCTCTCATCATGGGTACTCGCCATCACCCTCGGCAGTGGCTTATGCAGTATCGCCATGAGCTTATGGTTTCGCCAACCGGTGATTGCCGCATGGTCAACACCCGGTATCGTCCTACTATCCAACACACTCATCAATTACCCCTTTAGCGAAGCCATCGGTGCTTACATCATCGCTGCTGTCGCCATTATTTTGCTCGGTTTCTCCGGCATGTTCGGACGCATCATGCGCCTCATCCCGCAGCCCATCGTCATGGGGATGTTAGCCGGTGTGCTAATCAACTTTGGTTTTGAACTATTCCAATCATTTCCCCAGAGTCCGGTCATGGTCTTTGCCATGTTGCTCATATTCTTCGTCATGAAGCGCATGGGCTTCCGTGCGCCAACCATCGGTGCGCTCGTACTCGGCTTGATAATTGCCGCCCTACGTCAAGAAATTCACCTGGATGGCTTGCAGCTATCACTCGCCCCTCCAGTATGGACTGCCCCCACGTTCAGTATCGGCGCGCTCCTCAGTCTGGCGCTTCCCTTGTTCACTTTAGCGCTCACAGGTCAAAACGCACCGGGTCAAGCTGTCTTACGCAACGCAGGTTACGAAGTCCCCATCAACAAAGCGCTCACAATCACAGGGATCGGTTCGCTCCTCAGTGCGCCCTTCGGTGGACATGGCATCACTCTCGCAGCCATCACAGCCGCAATGGTCACTGGCCCCGAAGCGCATCAAGACCCCGATAAACGTTACGCCGCAGGCGTTGCCACAGGTTTATGGTATATCATAACCGGCGTGTTCGGGGCAACCTTAATTACCCTCTTTGGAGGATTGCCAGTCCCCCTTATTCACACCATCTCCGGCCTCGCCCTAACCGGCGCAATTGCCTCGTCGCTTTCCGCATCAATGGCCGAACCCTTCAGTCGTGAAGGAGCACTCGTCGCCTTTATGTGCACTGCCGCCAACTTCACTCTATTCAATGTCGGTGCGCCCTTCTGGGGATTGGTATTCGGGGTACTGACTCACCTGATCATGACTTACGGTAAACCAACCTTTAAGAAAGCAGCGTAAAAGTAAGGAGTTCACTTCATGGCTGACACATTGAATGATTCACTGCGTGCCCAGCTCGATTCCTATATCACAGACCATTTCGTTCACGAAGATGATGTCTTGCAATCCATTCAGGCCGAAGCAACCCGCAACGAAATACCCGCCATCAGCATCCGTGCCTTTGAAGGCCGCCTGTTGCAAATGTTGGTGCACATCGCCGGTGCCAAACAAATCGTCGAAATTGGCACTTTAGCGGGTTATAGCGCCGTATGGATCGCGCGTGCCTTGCCCGCTGGTGGCAAACTCTACACCCTCGAAAAGAGTGATAAACACGCTGCCGTGGCCCGTGCCAACTTCGAACGTGCCGGCTTAAACACCCGCATCGAATTGCTGGTCGGTGACGCACAAGACTTGCTCAAAAAATTGTCGCCGCGCAATCCCTTTGACATGGTATTTATCGACGCCGACCGCCCTCACTATCAAGACTACCTCGAATGGGCGGCTGAAAATCTACGCCCCGGCGGTGTTGTTGCTGCTCATAACGCTTTCCGCAGTGGTCGCGTACTCGCCCCCGAAAATGATGATGATCGCTTCGTCCGTGAATTTAACGCTGCCCTAGCGAAGGATAACCGCTTTGAAGCCTTTGTCTTTGCCATCGGCGATGGTCTTGCCACTGCGGTACGGAAATAAAAAGAGGAAGGCTGTTTAGACCTTCCCCTCTTATCGACCTGCCTAAAACCTACGCCACATATTCACCCGCCGCAGTATCAAAGCGGTGGGTGTAAATCTGTTCATGGAAATTGATGAACCCGTAAATCAGATTACTAACCGTCTTATTTTTGAGACGGCGATCCAACGTAGCGGTCACGTCCCGTAAATGCATCGCGGACTGTCGGTATACTTGCGAAAAATAGCTGAGATTTTCACCAAAAACCGAAATCCCATATTCAACTGATTCGCTTGCCATATTGTGCAAGCAAACATTGAATTCGCCGTATAGTGCATCTTTTTGAAATCGTGTGAGCGCTTCAGTCTTATTCGCCACATGGCACAATAACTGGGTTATCGTTTGTACATGCGGCGGTCTGCTTTCATAAGCCTTCCACAAGGTATGAATAAGTGACGCCCGCTTCCCCGTTGAATACGTTGCGACCACACCCATATCATTCAACAACCGGATAAGTTTAGCCGCAGTCACCAACGCATCATCCAACAGCCCGTCTTCAATCACCCCTTGCATCGCCGGATCAGGATCAACAACTTCTGTCAACACGCCAATAAAGTAAGCCAGTACCGGTATCACAGACACCGTATGCACACCAATATTCAGCAGTTCTTCCAGCGTCATATTAATGTGCGCATCCAACGATACCGACACCGACGCATACCGGTTGATAAACCCTTGTCGGATAATTGGGCTGATCTTCAAATCTTCTGTCGCGCCGACAATTGCATTACAAGCCTCAATATTCGCAACCAAAATCGGCCACAACTCGAATGTCGATGAGGTAATATCGGTGCGTGTTTTCAAGAATTGTTCAAAATGAGCCGCGTATTTTTCACGTGTAGATGACTGATTATGCCCCGTGAGAGTTCGAGTTAATGGCTCAACGAATGCCAACATCTCACTGCTTGGGTTTGGAACACCACTCAATCGCTTAACCATTGTGCCATTAAAGCTGTGTAACAGATCGCTCCGTACCTCAAGTGACTTCGAACGCTGTGGCATCAGCGATAATCCCACCGCCAGATCATCCGAGACCAATTCGTACATGAAATAGGCATGGATCAAACCACAGTAATCAGCAACCGTCTGCCAATCATCCAGCTTTAACATAGGCTCAAGGATATGGCTAGCCAGATTAATAACCTGATTCATACCCACGACCTGTAAGAATTCATCACGATTGGGGTTGGACGCTGAAAGCCCCCACATATAAAAATCCCGCTGCACACTTGCTGGCATATGTGCATCCAAGCTGGATTTAATTTTATCTACTGTTGCCTCTTGGAGATATTGCTGGAAACTCATAAGCTTGCGTCCTGATTAGTTTCAACCTACAAACGGGACAAATGAAATGGGCAAATAAAAACTCAGGCGTTATGGCATGCGTCTCCATAACGCTTGAATGGTTCTGTTCAAGATAGCGACTAAGATTTGGAAGAATGTCCATCAGCACCCCCGCATGACAGACATCCGACTGCATAGATGATTGGTTATGCCGAATCGGTCTTTTGCGGCAACAATCCCTCAAGTGAATGATCTTGTTGCAGCAAAAACTCGATGCTCTGATCCCATGTTGCAAACATGCGGAAGCGTACCCGTGCCACTTGCGTCATGACAGAACTCACAAATCGCGTGGCAGTACTAGAACTAATAACGATCATCCATCCCAAAAGCGGATTTCGCAAATGATGCGATGCTTCTCCACCGATCAAGGAAAGGTTAGTTGGAAACTTCCCCAA
This sequence comes from Aggregatilineales bacterium, assembly GCA_044227005.1. GTDB lineage: Bacteria > Chloroflexota > Anaerolineae > Aggregatilineales > Phototrophicaceae > CFX2. The sequence goes on along the minus strand of JBGAFZ010000001.1, from coordinate 1,230,461 downwards.
ATGAGTGGTGTCAGCAATCAGATGCACCAGTGGTGGCAGCCCCTTCAGAAGGTATTCCGAAGTTCGCAAACTTGCAGCTTCCGCATCACGCAAGCTCAAGTCACCGGTCAATACAGTGCTGACAATCCGTCTTTCAACAAACCATGATACCTCGTAGGGCATATCAAGTCCTCATCGTGATGAGCATTCCTGACAATGCTCATCCACTAATCTATAAACTAAGCGACATACTCGCCGATATTCGAATTGTACGGTTCCGCATAAATCATCTCATGGAAGCGAACGAACCCGGCGATCAAGTTGCTCAAGGTACGACTAGTCATACGGCGATCAATCGAAGCCAGCAAATCATGTAAATGGGTCTGTGAGCGATAAAACTGCTCAGACAGGTTAGCGATGTTATTTTCGAGCAGGGTCAATGCCTCACCGACCGAATTGGTGTATGCCAGATTATGCAGGCAAATGTTGAATTCGCCGTGTAGCAAATCTTTTTGCAAACGGGTGAGCATAGTGTACTCATCCGGTGTACTCATCAACAGATGATCAATTGCATCAATATCCGCCGCGTGGTTCTGGTAATGTTGCTGTAAACCAGACGACACACTCTTACGCTCGTTCTGTGAAAGTGTCAGCAGCATACCCACATCATTCACCAAACGAACAATCACGGCTGAGGTAGTCAAGGCATCAGCCAGCGTACCATCTTGGATGATTGCGTGCAGCTTCGGCTCAACACGAATGATCTCCGTCAACACACCTGCGAAGTAAGCCAACACCGGCACCACCGATACTGTATGGGTTCCCATACGAACCAGTTCACCCAATGGCAAACCGTGATCAACCTGTATGGTGCGGGTCACACCTTGGTAACGATCAATGAAACCTTGTGCCAGCAAATCACCCACTTGGAAATGGCTCATGTATTCAGCCAGTTCATAGCACGATTCGATGTTCGCCACCAAAATCGGCCACACACCGTATTCAATTTCTTGTTGGGTAATGTCAGGGCGTTGTGACAAGTAAGCATTGATGCAAGCCTGATGCTTACGCGGGGTGATACTCTGTGCAAACGATGAAATACCCTGCGTCAAACCCTCAACTGGGCGCATCAATTCCGCCGTATTGTTATGCTCACCCTTCAACCGCGACACCATCACATGATTGAAAACATGCAAAATATCACGACGGCTCGAAGCATTGTCATCAATCACGCACAGGGAAGACAATCCATTTGCCAGATTGTCCGAGATAATCTCATACATGAAATACGCATTGATACGTCCACAATACTGCGCAACTGTTTGTTGATCTTCCGGCTCAATCAAATCACCAATCATCTGGCATGACAGATTGATAAGCTGGTTCACACCGATCATCTGGAGAAAATCATTGCGGTAAGGATTTTCATTCGAAATTCCCCACAAATAATAATTCCGCTGTGGGCTGGTAGGCATGTGACGCATCAAACTGCTGCGGACACTTTCAACGGTGGCTTTGGTGATTTCGCTTTGTAAACTTATGATCCGATTTCCTTTGTCCTCAAGTCACATGTTAAAATATAATACTTTAATACATGGACTAATATCTTTAGAATGTTTGTATCGCCATCGGCGACAATCACAGCCACGAACGTTTATTCGTGGCTGATAATGCACAACTTTATTGACCGGCTATTGTCGGCATACTGGCAATGATCTCGCGCAGTGATGAATCTTGATCTGCAAGGAAGTTCAACCCATCAGCATAGGTCGGGAACATACGGAAGCGTACACGTGCCACCTGCGTAATAATGCCGCTGATGAACCGTGTGGTTGAGTTGGTGCTAATCACAATCGTCCAACCCAACTTCGGCTGCCAAAGATGCTTGGAAGCGCTGCGGTTCAAAAGATTCAAATTAGTAGGGAAACGTTCAAGCTTGGTGGTATCTGCCAACAAATGAACCAGTGGAGCTTCTCCACTCTGGATAAACTGTGCAGTGAGTTCACTGGCGGCTTCTGCTTCTTGCAGATTAATATCACCGCTAAACACAGCTTTGATGACACGTCCGGGAATGTACCACGAAATATCGTAACCCATGTAAATGCTCCTCTAATCTGTTCGTCAACCGTACCAACCATTGATGGTTGATCAAACCACTTCTACCACATCCCTTTGCACATTCGCGCGATGGTGTTCTCAACGGAACACCAATCAGTATTGCATTTGTGGTAGTTTTATTTCTGTTATACAAATATTATTCTACGGTGGATATACGCGATGGTGAGTTGAGATTCATTAAGTTAGTAAAAATGGGGCGTCGAATCGGGAAAATTCATTTGTTATTCATTTATTCACATCAAAATAGCCGAGGCTAAATGAATAAGCTTACGAAAGGGGAGACAGCTTTCAGACCGGAGAATTATCACACCGAAGAGATTCGTCTAGCTTTTTCAAAACTTCTATACCATGCTCCAAGTTCTTAACTTGCTGCAACTGCATCCCGGTCGCTTGCGCAGTGACTGATAGCATGAACTCAGTTAAGCGATTAGTTTTGGGCTTAACCACAATCGTCCATCCAAGATCAGGATGGTGGATATAACTAATTATTGATCGAATTTGCATCAAATTTGTAGGGATATGGCGGATGTTTTCCCCGTAAGAAATGAGATGTACAGGACGAACACCAATTTCTATATGACGAACCACATCTGTATTAAAATTTCTGAGGTCTTCGAGTGTCACATCACCCGATACTTCTGCCATCAGAATGCGCTTAGCTATCTTCCATTCCAGTTTGTATTCCACTGCAACTACTTCCAAACAAGTTCATAGTTTCGACTATTGTCTCATCTCATTATAACTGTTAAATCTTAACGTTTCAATAAAGGTTGCCTTAATTATCTAAATGCTATCTAAATTAATCATACCTTCGCCATAGATTTTGCCCGGTTGGATCACAATCGGCCCACGCGTATCAGCGGTAGCAATTAAATCATATGTGGTCGCGCCAGTCACCCGAACAGGGACAATCTCGCCTACAGGCAGTTCCCCCTCCACAATCACATACCCATCAATTTCCGGCGCATCACGGTAACTACGCCCCAAACTCAGCGTTTCACCGGTATCATTACCTGCTTCGTCCTCGCTTACGCCATGCCCTTCAACCAGCACATCGATCGTTTTGCCAACCATCGCCTGATTTTTGGCGAGGCTGATACCCTGCTGCAATTCCATCAATGCTTCATATCGCGCTTGCTTCACATCATCCGGCACTTGGTTAGGCAGCTTCGCGCTCGGCGTACCAATCTCATAGGAGTATTTGAAAGCACCGACACGGTCAAACTGCAAATCACTTACGAACTTCATCAACCCATCAAATTCGGCGTCCGTCTCACCCGGATACCCTACAATGAAGGTCGTCCGCACACACAAATCAGGCATACTGGTACGCAGTTTGCCAATTGTGTCATAAACCCATTCAATCTTGGCAGGACGCTTCATGCGCAGCAAAGTATCACGATGCCCATGTTGCAGCGGAATATCCAGATACGGCAGCACCTGCTTATGCTTCGCCATCGTTTCCATCAAACCGGGCGTCACATACCCCGGATAAGCATACATAACCCGTATCCACGGAATCCCCGGCGCAGCCTCCACAATCGCATCCAATAAATGCGCCAGACCATCTTTCAAACCGAGGTCGTAACCATAATCAGTTGAGTCTTGTGCGATGAGCAAAATCTCTTTGATGCCCTGCTCCTGCAAATGTACTGCCTCACGCACAATCGATTCCATAGGGCGGCTGACTGCCGTACCCTTAATCTTGGGAATCGCGCAGAACGCACATGGACGCCGGCAGCCATCTGCAATTTTAATGTATGCGCTCGAACCTTGTACACTCGTCCGCAGCACACCCCGTTCATCCAAGCCTACAACCTTGGCATCCGTTGGCAGATGATACAACGGTTCAGGATGCTTACGATCGCGCAAACGCCCCACCAGATCAAAAATATCCATCCAACGCCGCGTGCCGATGACACCATCCAAACCTGGCACTTCTTGTACCAGATTGCTGCCATAGCGCTGCGACAAACAGCCTGCCGCAATCACCATCTGCCCATCCCGCTTGCCATCGACCAATTCGCGCAACGCATCAATGCTCTCTTGTTTGGCAGCATCAATAAACCCGCACGTATTGACGATCAGCACTTCAGCACGGTTGGGATTCTCCACCCCGCGCATACCGTTCTGTGCCAATACTTGTCCGATACTCTCGCTATCAACAGTATTTTTCGAGCATCCGAGGCTGAGGAGATAGTAGTTGTTCTTACGGAGGGACATGGGCGTTTCTCAAATTAAATGAAAAGGTGATAGGTGATTATAGCTGACGTCCATCAGCGAAAATAGGGTATTACTCAGATCGAACGATGGCTAGTGCTGCAATCAATACAATTCTACTGAACCGTAATCTGCCCGATGAACAAACGGTTTCCTCGCGGGGCATCTTGAAACATCACCGGCATACGTTCATCATTAGAAGCCGTATATGCGCCCACTGAAATCGCATACATCCCCACAGGAATAATCTGCGGTAGCGGCACAAAAGTCACCTGAACAAAAATATCGCGCGGTTGTAATTGGCTCACATTAACACTTATAGTGTCATTCTGCGCCGCCGGTGCAGTCGCCGGATCAGCCAGAATATGCGTGAAGAAGCGCAAATCGGGTGGCACAACCCCGTCCACACGCCAATAAGTCACAGACGTATAAATCCCACCCGGCGGATAAATTTGTTCGCCGTCTTTCACATACCCTAAAAAGGATAAATTACCACCAATGCGAACCGGAGTCACCGCCAATCCCGAACCACCTACCGCATCAGGAGCATATCCGGCTGGCGAAGTCGTTGTGAACCGCCCAACAAAATCCGCTAGCGGTTGAGCCACGTCCAGCATAATGACCGAATTAGTCGGCATATCCGTAAGGTGTGTTCCACTATCCAACCACTGACGTAAATAAGGTTGCATCATTTCCAAAGTCTGCGGGTCAGGCATCACGACCTGCTGCTGAGCACCGCCGTTGACGAAAATCATGCCACTCCCGCAGTCGGCATAACGCAATGGAGCATCCTTGCGCGTCATCATCAACAACACCAGATCAGTCGCACTGAGCGAATCCTGACTTTCAATAACGCCCTGCGAATCACAAACCACACTTGGTATCTGAGAAGCGGTCCTATCGAGATATTGAGCCAGTTCCCCCGCCCGTACATGATAAGCACGCCCTACTTCAGGCGAAGTCGGCCACGCGGTGAACAAATCCCCTACCGACCAACCAAGGTTGAACGCAAACAAAACAACTGCGCCCAACCCCACAGCCAACCGTGCGGACGGAACCACACTCCGGTACACCGTGGTACAACCGATACCAAAATAAACCGCAATCAACGGGATTAACGGTGTAATCGTTAAGAAATTAGGCGTCGTTCGGCTAAAAATTGCGGCAGGCAATAAAATAACACTCGCCAACAACAAAATAGCGTAACGCGCATTACGCCACTGCCGCGCCGCCATCAAAACACCCACCATCACCAATAACCCGCTGACCAGATCAATCAGTGGTCGCCCCGGTAAATTACGTGCTGGATCAGCATCCCCGACAAACAGCATCGCCCCAACCGTATCCGTAAAAGCCTTAATCGGTGAATTTTCAGCAATCGTGTAATGATCAAAAACCCGCGCCGCACCACTCAACCCCGACAAACGAATAGTCGAAATCATATAGGGCATCGCGAGGATAATCATCACCAGCAGGCTAAACAATAAGTAGCTGACGTTCTGGCTGGATAAACGTTGCTTGGAAAACAACCGGAATACAATCGCGATCATGCTAAACAGCACAATCAACAAGTGTACCGGATGGATATAGAAACCTAATCCCAACAGCACACCCAGAAATACGAACACGGTCGTATCGGGAACGCTGGATTGAATACTACGATAAACACCTAAAGTTCGTGCCAGAGTCAGCACCACTAACCCGACCAGCAGCGGAAGCAGGGTTTCCCGTAACATCTGATGACTCAGGACAACCATCCACATATTAGTCGTCAGCAATGCCAGCGCGGCAACGCCAACCACCGGCCCAAATAAGCGTTGCGCCAGCGCGTATACCACCGCCAGCACCAGCATACTTGCCCACAGCGAAAGCAACTTATAGCCGAACAGCCCATTCCCAAATACAGTCGTCAAAGCCGCCTGTGTCATGTGGTACAGACCTTCGCGGCCTTCACCATTCCCCAGATCGTAAAAAACTTCGATTCCGCCCTGTCGCACCCGCTCTGTCACCCGTACATCCGTGATTTCAGCATTGTTGAAACCAATCGGTGCCGCAGTAATCATATGCAACCGGATTGCAGAACCGAGCAAGAGTAGTATGACTGCTAATAAATAACCAACACGACTAGACAAAATATCTCCTCAAAACAGTACGGCAATAATCTTTTACCGCATCCAATCCTTTTGGATGGCTGATGCTGTGGAGCAACTTCGGCTTGTATCAATAAACGACATCGGCACCCATACATGTCATTGATCTAACCGCTTGTCATTTATCCCTAACATCCTATCCACGCGATTGCCAAACTGTCACAATCCATCCAGTGACCAATTCTATTTAAAATCTACCGCAGAGCTGTCATCCATGCCGTAAACCCCAGCACAGCCAATCCCAGCACCATATTCAACCATGTTAATTGGACTTCTCGCCGCCGCAACTGATCCCACTCGGCAGCATCACCTTTGCCACGTTCCCGCAGCATACTCGCCCGCTCAAGCGCCGGAGTGACGCTGTATTGCAACACCAGCCCACACACAACCATCCCCGCGATGGCGATATGCTTAAACAGCAGCAACCGGCTCCAATCGTTGTCCAGCTTCAGCATCCCATCATAAAACTTATTGCCTGACATCTGCACAAAACCCGTGAAGATCAACACCACCAGACTCAAATTCGTCAGCGGTACGAATCGTTTCCGCAGCCGCGTCAAAAAATCAAACAGCGCCGGATTGTCAGCCAGTACCCGCTTCGTTTCAGGCCAAACGAATACCGTCAGTGTCACCAACCCACCAATCCAAACGACGGTTGCCACCAAATGAGCAAAAAAACTAAGTGCAAGGAACGACTGTTGCAATTCCCATCGCCTCCGGACTACCGGGATCACGTACTGGAATAGTGCGCGTCCCGCAATACTTTGCCATATTCGCCAACGACATAAACGCCTGCCCCATCCCACCCTTACCAACCGTCACACTCCACCAATACTCCTCGCGGTCAGGTGTCCATGACGGATCGGGGATATAAATGGCAGACATTAATCCCATCCACGGGCGCCAATGGTCAGCCGCATACCGGTACGCCCGCACAAAATAATCGGCCTGTTGTTCCTCGGTCACCGCGAACCATGCATAATCTTTGTGGATAGGATCTTGAGTCCACCCCATTTCGAGGATTGCCATCTGGCGTGCTGCATCACCATTCTTGACCATGATCAACCGCATATCTTCCACCCGCCGGAACGTGCCGAAGCGATGTCCCCCCTTCGCCACAGCTTCATCCGGACTGGTCTCTGGAGGAAAGTTATACCCCGGCGCATTCACACCTGCCACATCTGCATACTGCTGAAACCCGGCATCATACATTTGTTGGAAAAATGTATCATCCGGTGTGACAGCTTCCGTCCACGTCCCCGTAGGTGATAACCCCGCCGAAATCACAATCGCCTGCGGATCAGCCGCGTGAATAGCCTCGCTGCAAACCTTCAACAACCCTACATAACCCGCTGCGTTTGGCGCGTGGTTACCCCATTCACGGTTGAGGTTCGGTTCATTCCACACTTGGTACGCAGCGATCCGCCCCTTATATCGGCTGGCAAGCCGCCCACAATAATCGCCCCAATCAGCCAGATTATCAGGCGGCGCATCCACAAAATCCACACCCTTGCGACCATTCGCTTGGGTGATCGCCCAATCAGGACTATCGCCCAACCGTGCCACGACCTTGAGTCCTTTGCCTTCCAACTCGGTCAGCAATTCATCCGCGCGATCGAAATGGAACTCCCCGCGCAACGGTTCGATGTCCTTCCACGCGAATATCTGCTTCACATGGCTAAAAACCATCAACCGCACCCAATCCATATGCAGCAGCGCCGTACTCTTGTCCCACCACAAAAACGTCTGTATCCCATACGTCAATGAAGTGAAACGGGGCTTGCTGACAGCATCCGCACGATAAGGATCACGCACAACACTGCGATCATATCCAATACCCACGATAATCAGCAACACACTCGCGGCGATAATCATCAATAGAGGCGCAAATAATCGACGCCCATTAACCATAAAACGCATGGTTTTGCCTAAACTATAGGGGCGCACCAACTTGTGCGCCCCACCTGAAAGTGAATCTTATCCTATCAGCCAAACCGAACACTGCGCTGTCCGACTACCCTACGCCTCTATGGCGTTTTCGCCTGATCTTGGCTCCACTTGATAATCGCGTCGTAAGCCGGACGGAACTTCCAATCCTTACCGATAATTGAGTACGGAACATTATCGTTATCCGTTGCCCATCCGGCCTGTGGTCCATAATTGAAGTTCCAGATGAACGCCAGTTGCACGAAGCCCCATTCCTTCATCAAATCGAGCGCTTGAACAATATTATCCGCTTGTTCTTGCAACGTATTATCATTAGCAAACTCGAAACCGGGTGGGAAACCGCCCAAATCCTCGGTTGATGCCCATCCAAACTCGGTGATGCACAACTTCTGCTGACCACCGGCTAGTGCCACCTTTTTAGCATATGTCTGGAGTGTGCTGTAGAAGCTCCAACTATGATGTGGGTTATCAAACGGCCCACGGAAACTCGCGCTCGGGTCAGGCGGCACGTTATCCCACGGCACATTCGGGCCGATGTTATAACCGTTATGATGCACACCCACGCAATCCACGTAATTCAACAATCCGGCAGCGATCAACTGATCGAGGTAAATATAATCATCCCACGCGCCAACACCGTCGTTAAATCCGGTAGGTGACAGCGCACCGCTGATAATCACCACACCCGGATCAATCGCCTTGACCGCTGTATACGTATCCTTCAACAGTGATACATAATTCTCGGCCTTCAACCCGCGTGTTGATGACCATTCACGGTCAATATTCTCTTCGTTCCAAACCTCAATCGCCTGTACTTGCTGTGGATACCGCTTGAGGATTTCAGTCACAAAATTGACATAATCCGCGTTGTTAGCTGGCGGCCCTTGCTTCTCCAGATTTGCACCGGATTCGCGCGCCCACTTCGGCGCAGTAACAATCGACATCATAATGTTCAAGCCGAACTGATTCTTGGACGGCATCACCATGTCCAATATCGTCCAGTCAAACTTGCCCTTCTCCGGCTCGACATCTTCCCAACGCACCTGCTGCTTAAACCATTTCAAGTTTAACTTCTGCGCCACTTCGCGCATCCAGTTATCTTGATTTTGCGGATTCAAATCCAAACTATATTGCACCTGAATACCGGGCTGGAAAGCCTTATTACTCACTGGCAAAGGTGTATTGGTCGGCCCTTGGGTGGGTGCTTCGGTCACTGTAGCCGCCTGTGCAACCACTGCCGCAGCCGTAGGCGCATCCGTCGGCGGGACAGTTTGTACAGCCTGCGTCGGCAGCGCTGTCGGATTGACCACCACCGCCTGTGTCGGTTGACTCGTGGGCAGCGCGAAGTTACGTCCGCCTGAAGCACCCACCAAGCCAGTTTCGCCTAACACCCAGAAGATCGCAAAGAATGTACACGCGCCCATCATAAACGTGATACCCAACCACAGGATCACAAATCCCCGCAGTTGTTTACGTAAACGGGTACGTTGCATGCTCGTTTGTGCACTTGCCATAGTTCAATTCCCTCGCTTCTAGCCCACATCTGTTTGGATGACAAACCCTCGTAGGTCAAACATCCACATTACAGACACATATGCCTCGACGCTTTAGGGTGTAAGTAATTACACCCCTGATAAAGACGCTACCAAAAACTACCGTGCCGCTGCCATCGCATCACAAGCAGGGCAACCACCACCCGGACGGATCATAGCATATCCGCCCATCGGATCAGAACCATAATTGCTGAAGTCCACGTTCCAGACGATCATCAGCCGCACCTTACCACTTTGGGACGACAGTGCCGCTGCCTGTGCCAACCATGCCGCCTGTTGCGCTACAGTGGTATTCGCCGCCCATCCAAAGAACGGATCAAGGCTACCATAACCCTCTGGCGTCAGGAAACCCAGTTCCGTGAAGCAAATCGGTCGTTGTCCGCCCGAAAGTCCCCAGTAGGTATTCACCATACCGCTGAAGTACCGCGTGTAATAATTATCGCGCGGATCACCACTGTTCTGGTTCGGAGCCACGATACCTTCATTGTAATGAGCGCCGAGGCAATCCATCGCCTGCAACCCACCTGCATCAATCAATTGGCGAATGAAGTTATCATCATTGATCACTCGACCGGGGAAGGCCGCTTCCGCACCTGTAGGCGCAGGAGCTGCACTGATGACCATCACACCCGCGTTTGCACCCTTGATCGCCCCGTAAGCCGCGCGCAGGACTTTGGCATAATTACCACCGCTAATCTGTCCCGCAGGCCATTCACGGTCGATGTTCGGTTCGTTCCAAACTTCGATTGCATCCGGTCCCAACCCCGCTACACCACCTGCAAATGACGCGAACTGTTGGATGTAACCATCACCACCCGCAGCCAGATCATTCGGATAGCCGACCAATCCCACCAAAATCTTGAACCCGCGTGACTTCGCATCATTGATTTGTCCAGCCACCGCGCCCGCGCCAGTTCCGGGTGAGAACCGGAATTGAATCTTCATCCATGTCATCCCAGCCCGACGCATCGCACCTGCCGCTGCATCGCTCGCGGGATTAGTCACATGTCCACCGTATTCAAAATTCCCCACCGCGATACTACCCGCACCGGGGTTCACCGCCGCCCCCGCAGAACCAGATGGTGCCGCGACAGCCGCAGCAGCCACCGCTACAGGTGGAGGCGGTTTAGTTGGAACAGGGGTTGGTGTAGGTGTCGGCAACGGTGTAGGCGTCAACGTAGGCGCAAACAACGCTACTTCCACACCTGTACGTGGGCTGCTAGATTGACCACCCACCACATCCACGTTAATTGCATAATTACCATCTGGCGCGTTAATCGTCGCGATCAACGGATCATTCAGTCCGGTAGTCACTTCGTCCACCGTACCGTTAGCACCCTGAATACGCCACCGTAGCGCCAATTCTGTGGCACCTTCGGTCGGCGGCTGTTGCAGCTTATAATTCAGAATCGTGTTATACACACCGTCCGCCACGCCGGTCGTCAGCAGATCACTGAACGCTACACCCGCTAATCCAAACGTGAATGAGCGATCCATACGGAAGCGCAGCGCATCCGCCGTCGTCAACCAGATTCGCGAAACAGGCTTATTATCCTGCCCCAAATATTCAATGAAGGGTGTCTGGCTCGTCGTGTCCAAACCGGACGACGCACGGAAACCATCGAGGCTGGCCTGAATTTGGCTGCCGGGAACAATCGAACCCGTCTCCGACGTAGCAGCCTCAATCTTCACGCTGCCCAGAGCTGACAACGCATCCGCATACCCGACACTGGTATAACTGCTGTCAACCTGATTAACCGACAGTGCCGACAAGCCCAACAAAATCTCCGAGCGGCTCATCTCACCCTTCGCCCATCGCAGCATCGCCTCAACCGGACGGTCATTACCCGGTGTATAGGCAGTTGGGTCTAGCGGCATTTCGATCTCAACATAATTCGCCGCCGCGCCAATCGCTTGCCAATTATACGCGCCGGTTTCCCACTTGCCATTATTATTAACAGCCCCCGGTACCACCACGCCCAGGCTCAATCCTTGCCCGCGCAGCGATGCCCCTAAATCAGTGATGAACGCACTGAACGAATCCCGCAGTTCAGCCGGTACATCACGATAATCGACAAACACACCCTTGAACGCATTATTCGTAGCAAATCCAGTGATCTGCGCCGCGTGTTGGCTGCGTAACGTACTGTTTCCCAGAATAGTCATAATCGTATTGGTATCAACAGCACGTGGATCGCTGTAATTGCGAATCACCGGCATCACCAGATACCCTTTGCTTGCGTCATACCCCGGTGCGAGGCTGCCTGTCAGCTTGCCGTCCAATGTCGGTGTCAATCCACCCGGCGCGACGATATTTGCTAACTTACCGGCCTCGTCCGAAAGCACCTGCACCGCGTCAACCGCCACCAACACCGTTGGCTGCACTTGGCTCACAGCGCTGAACAAAGCCACCTGATCAGGCACCTTGTTCACAGCCGCGACCATGCTCAACGCGCCCGATGTATTGATCTGCGACGGAATGAAACGCCATGCCAATACCTTCGCGTCCCACCCGTACATATCCAGAGCATCCGGATTCGCCCCCGCCGGAATCGTCACATTCAATGTGACAGTTGGCGGTTGTTTACCCGTCGTTTCAATGCTGTAAACCGCGCTTTGACGTGCCAGCGTCGGCGGGACAGCCGCCAATGCCTTCGCGATGGATTCACTGTCAGTACTGGTAGCGTTCATCGGCACAGAAGCCAGCACCACACCAAAATCAGTACCCACTGTCGCCGGATCTGCGATCAACGCCAGTCCATTGTTAGCAACCGCGTTCGCCTGTGCGCTAAGCATCGTATAACTCGGCCCGAACAGCGAAACACCAAAAAGACGCTGCGGCAAATTAATCGGCGGTAATATCGCGCCAATCACCACCAACGCCGCCACCAGCAACGCCGTCAAAATCACTGGAATCCAGCAACCGCAACCTCTGCCCTGTGGCATGGGTTCTAGCGGCACTTCATCTATGGGTTCAGTGGGAGTTCGAGGGGGTAATTGTCCGGCTTCCACACGCTTAAATGGCGGTGGCGTATCATCCTGTGCTTCAACAGATGGTACTGGATGTGTATCGGTTTTCTTAATTTCGTTATCTGCCATTCAACATTCCTTACTGAGTATCATGTCGAAAGTCTCTGAAACTCTCGATTTCGTACTGGCTAGAAGACTGGGCATACCGCTTCATCTTCTAGCCCGCTTACAAAGGTACAGGTTCGCGCGTGGATGATCTCCGCCCACCAACCTGCTGATTAGTTCGCCAACGCCTCACATGCAGGGCATGCGCCGCTCGGTCGAATAAGAGCATATCCGCCCATCGGATCATCACCATAGCTGGTGAAGTCCACGTTCCACACAATCAAGAGCTTGACCTTACCACTGTTGCGTGACAATGTAACGGCCTGCTTGATCCATGCCGCCTGTTGCCCGACCGTAACACCCTCTGCCCAACCGAATGATCCCGGCAAAGGTGGGAAACCTTCAGGCGTCAAGAAACCCAGTTCCGTAAAGCACAATGGACGCGCCCCGCGGAAAGCCTTCGAATAGGTATTCACCATACCCCAGAAATAACGCGTGTAGTATCCGCTATTCCCACGCGGATCACCGCTCGTCTGGTTCGGGCTGACGATGCCTTCATTATAATGGAGGCCAACGCAGTCCATATAATTCGCCGCACCCGCCGCTGCCATCCCTGCGATATACGCATTATCATCGCACCCGCCAGCGCTGCATCCACCAAAATATCCTGTAGGAGCAGGCGCTCCACTAATCACCAATGTGCCCGGATTCGCCGCCTTAATCGCCCCGTATGAACGCCGCAGCAAATCCGTATACAATCCCGGATCAATACTGCCCGACGGCCATTCGCGGTCGATATTCATCTCATTCCACACTTCGATGGCGTCCGCCCCTTGTGCCGCTACACCACCAACAAATGACGCGTACTGGTCAAAGTACCCGCCACCATTGACGTCACCGACCATCCCCACAATCCCGATCAAAATGCGGAAGCCCTTCGCATGGGCATCATTAATCATACCCGCTACGTCAGCCGGATTCTGTCCGGGCATATAACGCCATTGGCGCTTTGCCCATGTCATCCCTGCCAACCGCATCGCGTTGACCGCCCCATCACCAAAACCATCGACATGACCGCCGTAGCTAAAACCACGTATTGGCGTCGTAGGTGCCGAAGCCACCACAGGAGGCGCTCCTGCTGCTGTTGTTGTAGTGGTCGTCGTAGTAGATGCGGGTGCACTCGCCGCTGCAACACTCGCGCCACCTTCAACCACTGGCAAGCTGGCTACTTGCTGCGCTGTAATCACGACATAACGCACCGCGATCCAGCCTTTTGCCCCACTTGGCAATGTACCGCGTACCCAATCCTGAGTAGCGTTCCGACCATCAACCACAAACTTAGCCTTCGCCTTAGCCCGTTCGATGATCGCCCCATTCGGGTTATCACGCATATTGACGTTGCTACCAACCGTCACTTCGATACCATTCGCCGCACCCGCCGTATTCACAGCCACTTGCGGAGCGCTTTCTGGCACAGCCGTTAGGTTAGCTGCTGCCGCGACTGGAGCCGCAGCCACTTCCACACCACCACTTCCGGATGGTGCGCCGAGCGTAAACGGCACATCCGTCCACACCTTCGGCAGCGCCGCGATTTGATCTGCACTGGAATTAATCGCGGTGTCAATCACCCAACCTATTTTCGCATCAGGTGTAATCCCGCGAACCCAACCGCCACCGGGCGCACGTCCATCCAACAAGATCGTAGTGCCTGCCTTGACCACTCCCAGAACGTAATAATCCGTCCCCGGTCCATCTCGGAACTTGGCATCACGAGCAAGGCTGGTCAACAGACCACCACCCTGCGCAAACACCACCGATCCCCCGAGAAGCATACCCGCTAAAATGACCCAAATGGCAATCCGTCGCATCAAATTCCTCTTCATCAAACCCATTATCGCTATACACAAAGACGGCGCAAAGCAAAACGCAACTCCCCTGTTTTGCTGTGCGCCCCCCCGATGTTATCCACAAGTTATGCCCCAAATCGAGCCGCATTGTAGCAAAAGGGGTAGTGTTTGGCAAATTACGCCTTAACACCGCCACCAGACAATCACGGATTATGATGTTCTTAATAAGAATAGTTCAAAGATCATCTAACAGCTCATACACCCAACCATGAGCAAGGTGTGACCATGACCAAAAGCACTTCACCCTCACCCAAACCTGCACCAGCCAAAACCACCCAACAGGATAAAAAACGCCGTCTCCAAATAATCCTACTAACCTCTATAATGCTCAGCTTAGCTGTTTTGGACATCATTCTGCTCTCCAGCCGACCATTAACACCCCATCGGGTAACCAACAGTCAAAATGCAATTCGGATTCTCTTCATTGGCAACAGCTACACAGCCGCCAACAATTTACCCGGCCTGCTCATTGAATTGTCTGCCAACGAGTCAAAACCCATTGATGCGGAAATGCTTGTCGTCGGTGGCGCACGCTTAGCTGACCATTGGGCGCAAGGAAACGCCCTCGCTGCCATTAAACGCCAGAAGTGGGATTATGTCGTCTTGCAGGAACAAAGTACGCTCGGTTCCGGCGTTGTCATAGATGGCATAGACCAGATTGCAGACCCCGCCCTTTTCCATCAACACGTTCGTCTCTTTAATTCCGAAATCGAGAAAGTTGGCGCCAAAACAATCTTATATCTCACATGGGCACGCCAAAATGCGCCCCAAAATCAAGCACGCCTGACCAAAGCCTATATGGATATCGCCCGCGAACTCCATTTAATGGTCGCGCCAGTCGGCTTAGCTTGGCAGCAAGTGTTGACCACCAATCCCTCCATCGTACTTCACCAAGATGACGGTTCGCATCCAAACCCGGCCGGATCATATCTAACAGCCTGTGTGTTTTACGCCACCATTTATCACAAATCGCCGGAAGGATTGCCCCCTCGCATCACCAGTAACCTTGTTGATACTGCCGGTAACCTTCAATCCGGCGATGTAAATCTCAATCCGTCCGATGCACAGCTTCTTCAACGCATCGCATGGCAAACCGTATCCTCTCCATAACCATCGCGCCACTAACCACAGCTAGGTTCTCTGCGTCACACCCCTACCATGACATTTTACCCTCGCCAACTCCTATTTCCCTAGTTACACTACTCTCATGACAAACTCACTTCTGGTTGACAACCGTGCCGACCACATCACAATTATCACCCTTAATCGACCAGACCATCGCAATGCCCTTGATCTGGCAACCATGCACGGCTTAGCTACAGCGGTCGCAGACTTGGAACACGATTCCCAACTGCGTGCCGTAATCATCACCGGCGCAGGCAGCGAATCCTTTTGCAGTGGCCTTGACCTATATGAATTTAGCGTCCGCACCTCTGCCGAAGAAGCCCGCTCCATGCAATCCTTCATGACCAACACCCTCATGCGGCTCGAACGCTTACCGGTGCCAGTCATCGCCGCCATCAATGGCTATGCCTTGGGCGGAGGCAGTGAACTCGCTGTCGCCTGCGATCTCCGCATAGCTGATGAACACACCCGTTTAGGCTTTGTCCACGCCAAAAATGCGTTGACCACCGGATGGGGAGCCAGCCAGCGTCTATTACGCTTGGTCGGCTATGCCCGCGCCTTGGATATTCTCTTAACCAGTCGCATCCTGCGCGCCCCGGAGTTGTTAGCCATCGGCTTAGCAAACCGTGTAGCCGAGGCTGGATCATCTCTCGAACAAGCGATACACTACGCCCAATACATCACCCAAACCGCACCGCGTGCCGTCCGGGGCATGAAATCACTCTTGCGTACAGGGCTGAACGAATCCTTTGAAACCGTTCAAGATCTCGAAAGTGAACTCTTTCCTCCGCTTTGGGAAGCACCCGAACATGTTCAAACAGTCGAGGCCTACTTAAAACGAGATAGGAAAAACTCATGAGCTTCTATGTCACCATCGCACGTTATTACGATGCCGAACATCAGGACAAAACGGATGACCTGCTCATGTACAGTGAACTGGCATCCGAATACGGCGGTCCCATCTTTGAGGTCGGCTCAGGCACAGGCCGCGTCATGTTTCATCTCGCCAAAGCCGGTTACGAAGTCCATGGCATCGACATCGAACCCGCCATGTTGGATCGTGCCCGTCAGCAAGCCAACGATGCCCCATCCCTCAAGAAGTATCTCACCTTCATTCAAGATGACGTGCTCAAGTACAAAACCGACAAAAAATATCCGCTGGTATTAGTGCCCTACAACGGCCTCATGCACTTCCACGACCAGCAGCAGCAAATCAAAGTTCTAACCCGCCTGCGGGATCTCATCACCCCTGACGGTCTCTTGGTGCTCGATTTGCCCAATCCTGCCGACGCCTTCGCCGCGCAAGATACCGACGCCATGATCTTCGAGAAAAACTTCCTCGAACCCGAAACAGGTCATCTCGTCATGCAATATTCCATCAGCACACTTGACCGTACTGACCAACTCCTCCGCATCAACTGGATTTACGACGAAGTTACAGGTGATGGCACTGTCAAACGCACCATTGCGCCGGTCACCTTCCGTTTCTTCTTCTATAGTGAAGTACGCCTACTCTTACAACTCAGCGGCTTCACCGTCGAAGCAGTCTACGGCAGTCCTGAACTCGATCCCTATGAAGACGGTTGCGAACGCATGATTGTCCTTGCACGCCCGTCCATCGAAAAGTAAATCGCATAGGATATAAACATTTGCATCCTCTAAAAATGACCTTGAACCGCAGCCTGCGCTACATATCCCTCAGCACTGCGGTTCTGCTTGCCCTCGCCGCTTGCGATACCCTTCTACCGCCGCCTACCATGACGCCCACTTCCGTCCTCAGCGGCCCGACCATTGAAGCCAGCCCGACCTTAAATCTCGTACAGGCAACAAACATCTCCTTTGATGCCGTCGTCGCCACCAGCAACGCCACCGTTGCCGCCCTTGCGCCGGATAGCGTTGTCCCGCCCATCCTCATCGGGACGCCTTCCGCCAATAGCATCGGACAGCCCGTATCCGTCACCGCTCAGGATGGCACGCAGCTAACCGGTACGTTTTATCAAAAAAGTGATGGGGTACGCCGACCGGGAGTGCTCATTCTCGGCGCGGATGTCAACGCATGGGGTGATCTCCCCTTCCGCATTTATGATGCCGACTTCACCGTCTTGGTCATGCCCTTACGCTCCACCAATGCACAGGCCGACTTCACCGTGATGCTTCAAGCCCTTACCAGTGGTGATGCCGATCCGTCACGTCTAGCAGTCATCGGTGCGCTCGAAGGTGCAGATGTCACCTTGCTTGGGTGCGCCGTCGATAAACTCTGCGATACCGCCATCCTCATCAGTCCATCCAATAGCCCCGCCATGCTCCAAGCGATGGGTGCTTTCAGCCCGCGCACCGTCCTCATGGTCGCCAGTCAGGATGACCCCATTTCATTTCCAGCCGTCCAAGCCTTACAACCCATGAATCGCGGTGAAGTCTTGGTACAACCCTTTGCCAGTGCCGGACGTGGAACCGATATTCTCGCCAAACGTCCTGACTTAATTGATCTCATGGTCGCGTGGTTGCAACGTCAAATCGGGGGTTAAACATACACAATGGACATGCGTATTATTCTGACCGTCATACTTGCTGTCGCCATGGGTCTGCCAACACTTATTTTCGCACTATCAGCATGGAGTACGACCCAAAGTGCTAATGAGGCTAAAAACTGGCCGACCACCACCGGAACAATCAAGTCCGCCGATGTTATTGCAATGGAACGCCGTATTCGCCGCAGCACCAGTGTAGCCAGCTATCGCATCGCCACCTATTACGCGCCGCAAGTGAAATATGTTTACCAAATACAGGGTGTTAACTACGAGGCCGAGCGTCTGCAAATGGGCGAACCACTCTGGTCGTCAGATACCGCCGAAGCCGAGCACCATCTGACCAACTATCCCATCGGTACAACCGTCACCGTCTACTACAATCCGAACGATCCCTCACAAGCCACCTTGAGTCCCAAACCCACTGCTGGTACACGCATCCAATGGATTGTGGCCTTCGCACTCTTGGCACTTTTCATTGTGATTATCTATTCCATGTGGACCGACAAAGTCTTTACACCAAGCTAGCTTCTTCATCCGCCTGTGTGGCACGCACTGCTTCCCGCAGGCGGTCAATCGACACCAATTCGCCCGCTGTGTTCTCGTAATACCAGTGTTCCCACCCGTTACACGGGCCACCTTGAATACTACGGGCGATTTTATGGATCGACCCTTCAGTCCCGTTAAACATCAACTTCCCCGAAGCCAATATCACAGCCTGTTGTTGTCGGTTTCGGCGGAAGTACAAAGAATCGCCCTGCGCCAGCATACCTCGTTCCAATAACGCTGTGAACGGAAGCCGCCGCATTTCACGTTTGGTAGGGATAGCTAATGGTTGCGTTTGCTCAACCACCGCTGCGATCCGTGCCGTTGCCACCTTCACATAAACCGCATCGCGCTCAATCCCGATCCACTGCCGCCCCAAACGCTTCGCCACTGCCCCAGTCGTTCCTGTTCCAAAAAACGGATCAAGTACCACATCACCCGCTTTGGACGAAGCCAATATCACCCGTTCCAACAACGCTTCCGGTTTCTGCGTCGAATGTGCCTTCTGCCCGTTAACGCGTATCCGCTCCGCGCCTGTGCAGATCGGAATCACCCAATCGCTGCGCATCTGCTTACCGCCGTTAAACTGCTTCATAAAATGATAATTGAACGTGTAGCGTGACTTTTCCGAATACTTCGCCCAGATCAATGTCTCATGTGCATTCGCGAACCGCACCCCTCGGAAATTCGGCATCGCGTTTGTCTTGATCCACAAAATGTCGTTTAGTACCCAGTACCCCAGATCCATCAACGTTTTCCCAACGCGATAAATATTGTGGTAACTACCAATCACCCACAACGTACCGTCCGGTTTCAAAACACGTCGGCACTCCCCTAACCACGCCGCCGTAAACGCATCATACGCTTCAAAACTTTCGAACTGATCCCACTCATCGTCAACTGCATCCACCGCCGTCATATTCGGTCGCCATAATTCGCGCCGCAACTGCAAGTTATAAGGTGGGTCAGCAAACACAAGGTCTACACTGGCAGTCGGCAGCCCGCGTAACACATCAATGCAGTCACCATTGATGATTTGGTTTAGTGGGAGATCACGCTCAGACATTCATAGATACTCGCTAACTATGCTCAAAACGGTTATTCCTAACCGCGAACCTCACCATCAGAAAACACCGCGCTAAACGGTGAAAATTGAACTTAATGTAGAAATTTTTCTCTCAAGATCCGTAAAACGCTTTAAAGCCCTATCTCTATATAATGGCTGAGGACAGGACGCCTTTCAGTAGGGAAGCACCCAGCATACTCCCGAATGGGCTTTTCCATGATCATAACTTCCTCAGTTTCAAACACATCCACTCCTCGGTTATGCAAATGGCTGAGGAAATAACGCGTTTTCAGTAGGGGAGCACCTATGTGTGCTCCCGAATAAGCTGTTGGAATGGGATAATCTTCACCCACAAACACTTACCTCAGTCCTGCCCACCATCATAGCCGAGGGATTCGACTTTCACAAATAGCCCCTCATACCCCCTCAAATCCCACACCCGCTACCCGCGAATCTGAATCTCAAGCTTTCGCGCATCAATTCTTAAAGTAACATATCCTTTATCAAATAATACCGAAGTAGAAGAGGTCAAGAACAGTGTCCGGTGGCGTAACTTGGTTAGTCGAAGACAAACTACTGCTTTTTAATTCATGGGGCAAAGTCAACCTAAATGAACTAATGGAAATGGATCACCGAATCGGCGCAATGCTCGAAAACTCCACCGCGCCTTTAGTACACGGCATCCATGATCACAGTCGTGCCGAACACATCCCTTCAGCCAAAGATCTCATGAAAGTCAAATCAGGCAGCCACCCGCGTGTCGGTTGGCTCATCATCGTTGGCTTGGACAATAAACTAATGAAGTTCTTTGTCTCCGCCACTGGGCAGGTATTCGGCCTCCGTCTCCGCTTCATGGATTCGGTTGCAGAAGCCCTCGCCTTCCTTCAGGATGTGGATAGCACCCTGCCCGATCTCCAATCTATCGACCTCACATCTGCCGAAAACCGCATTCGCGCCAACGCCATCTCCCTATCTGAAATCCCCGAACCCACCTAATCAGCATCAAAAAGGGCGACCTCATCAGCCGCCCTTCAAATAACTACCCTCCAAAATACATCTTTCATGTCAAATAAAGTAAATTCTTAGCGCGCCACACGCGAAAAGTAATACTGGCTTGTTTTCCTTAAGGATTTAACTTCAACACGCACGCTAGACTTGAAATAACAATATAGCAAAGGTCATAAAATCGTGTCTGTTGGTGTAACTTGGTTAGTCGAACATAAGCTCTTGTACCTCAATTCATGGAATACTGTAAATGTCGATGAATTGATGGCAATGGATGCTTATATCGGTGAAATGATTTCAAACTCTAGTGCCCCTTTAGTGCACGGTATCCACGATCACAGCAAGGCGGACAGAATTCCATCTGCTAAGGACCTGATGAAAGTGAAATCGGCAAAACATCCGCGCGTAGGCTGGCTCATCTTCGTGGGTATGGAAAACAATATCATCAAGTTCTTCCTATCTGCCGCAAGTCAAACCTTCAAGCTCCGCTTACGTTTTGTACAAACGCTGGACGAAGCGCTCACATTCCTTCAGGATGTGGATAGCACCTTGCCCGATCTCCAATCCATCGACCTCACCGCTGCCGAAACCCGCATTCGCGCCAACGCCATCTCCCTATCTGAAATCCCCGAACCCACATAATCAGCATCAAAAGGGCGACCTCATCAGCCGCCCTCGTCCTCATTTTATGATTTTGGATCACATGTACCTAGGTTACGCAACTTCAACTACTACACGCGCCCGTCCACCCAATCGTGCAAGAAAATCAGATAGCACTTCCCACGTTAATGGAAAACCACGCGAGTCAGCTGCGCCTAAATACATCAACACATCCATCAGCAAATCAACATCCTCATGAGCAGGAAACATCGGCTCAATCAATGCATTTTCGGCCCAATCAACCAATATCGCCAACGTCATCTGATGGTTAAGATAGGCATCCAACTGCTCAAGAATAATTTGACGGGTAATCATGATGATTGATCCTCCTCACCCAGATAACGATGTCCTGTATCCACAGGATACTTTTGATGGACTTCAATCAAAACATCATCGTCATCATATACTTCTTGGACAAAACTGATTGTGTTTTCATTCGTGTCAACAATTTTAACATATCGACACCAACCAAAATCACCGCCGGGTCGCTGTCTCCAATAGCGCCGTGTGCCGTCAGGCAAAGTTTCCCAGTTTGAGAAAGCGCGTTCATTTTCTTTTCGTGTCGCCATATAAAGCTATTCGCTAGTTTTAAGAGAACAACAGCATAACATACCCAACAAATGTTGTGAAATGATCAAGTGAATAGAGGGCGACCTCATCTGCCGCCCTTATTACAACTTGTCGCTTGGAACTGCTTACTCGTATCTGAACCGCCACACCGCGAACGCGAAGCACGCCGCAGTGAACACTGCCAGGATTGCCACGTTCGGCAACACAGTCAGCAGGTTACCATTCTCGAACAACAAACTCCGGTAGCTATCCATCGCCCACGCCACAGGTGACAAATGCCCCACCGCCCGCATCACCGGCGGGACAATATCCAGCGACCACCACGCCCCGCCCAACGATGCCAGCATCAACGACAGCAGCAAACTGATGCTGTTCGCCTGCGCCTCGGTCTTGAGCAAAGTCGATACCGCGAAGCTGAACGCCGTGATGCTCAACGTATACACCACCATCACCAGCAGCAGCGCCACCAGATCATGCCCGAAATTCACGCCCACCACCAAACCGATTGCAAACACCACGCCGTACTGGATCATCCCGATAATGAACCACATCAGGATCTTTCCGCCCAAAATTTGTCCGCGACTCAACGGCATCATCACCAACCGTTGGATCGTCCAGTTCACCTTCTCACGGATCAACACGTACAGCGAGCTAAACACCGTGAACATCACGAACATGCTGCCCATACCGGGGATCGACTGCCCGAACCCCGCCTGCGTTCCGCTAACTTTCTGATCATCCTTACTCTCACTCAGCGTAAGTTTCACCGTCACCGGATTCTGACTCACACCATCCGACGCCTGTTGATAAATATCCTGCCGGAAAGCCAGCTTATCAGCATCATCCTTAAACGACATCCCCGACACTTGATCGACGATATACGAACCAACCGTCGCCGCCACCTGTGCCGTCCCCATCTTACCCGCCGCCGCTTGTACCGCCTGTAAGATATAACTCGGCGCGCTGATAGTGTCATTCGACTTATATGTAATCGCCGTCGCTTCACCAGCCTCTACTGCTTTGCCAAATCCTGTTGGGATCACCACCAGCGCCAGCGTATCATTATTCGCCACCCGCTTCACCGCCGCCGCCTCATCAACACTCGTATTCTCGCCCAACTGGCAAAAATCATCCTTATCGTTATCCATCGGGCACAACACCAGCGCCGCATTAGCAGCCCGTACATCACTCAAGAACTGCTGCGAATACGTGCTGTTGTCATTGTCGATCACATCCACCCGCACCTGACTCGCCCCACCGTTCCCACCGCTGGCAAATCCTACCCCCAACGTGAACACCAGTGGGATCACCACCAACCCGATAAGTTGTCCCCGCTCCCTAAAGAAGATGCGAAGATCATTTAGCGCAATTGAAATTACTTTATTCATCGCATCCCCCTACACATCCAACCGTCGATTAAACAACCAGAACCCGATCCCAAACATCACGGCACCCATCGCCGTCAGAATCACCAGATTCAACCCGATGTCAGTGCTGCCATTCGCCAGCTTCTGGAAAGCCCCAGCCCCCCAGTACAGCAGCGAGAACCGTGACAAAACCTCCGGCAGTTGGAAGCCAAACGCGCCACCCAACACCGCCATCGCCACATTCACCAGTGATCCGTAAATCTGCCCCTGCTCCGGTGTCTTCGCCACACCCGCCAACAGCGCACCCAATCCGGTTGCCGCCAACGCCGCCGCGATGATCACCAGCCCGATTGCCAGATAATTCGTCCCCCAGATCACCACGAAACCTTTATTGAGGATACTTCCCACAATCGTCAGCGCGATGAACAGAAACACCAGTTGCAGGATGCAATTCACAAGCACGCCCACCATCTTGCCCACCAGAATATAAATGCGTGGCGTTGGGGTCATCACCAACCGTTGTAAGGTCCACTGCTTCCGTTCCTCAAATATCCCATTGACGCCACCCTGTCCCGTAAACAGTGTGAAGAACATCGCCTGTGCCGACCCAAACAGGATCAGCAGCGGAATCGCCCCGCTAGTCGCTTGCCCTTTCACACTTTCCTGATTAATCGTCAGCTTGCTCAAACCCGGCGCGAACGCACACGCGATGTTGTCCGAGAACGCCTTGCTCGTCGCCAATGCCAGCGTCTGCCCCACGCCGAACGTTTTACCAACGCTCGCGAACAACGCCTGTAATGTGATATTCCCCGTCGTGATTTGGTTAGTGATGCCCTCCACGATGCTGCGAATAATACCCGCCTGTATCTCACGCCCTCTGTTGACGTATAACTCGATACTGCTCGCCTCCATCGTGAATTTCCCCGGCCCGATGCTCACCTTCTGTGTGAAATCCTCTGGAATGATGATGGCCGCCATATACGTGCCTTTATCAACATCCACCTTCACCGCGCCGACATCGTCCGCCTTGACCGCCTTCACTAGCGATTGCAAACTGGCACTGTCACCACTTGCGCTCGTCGCCCCTTCAATCTTGCACGTCGAAGCTGTCGCCCCGCTGCCATTTGCCGCAGGGATAAACGCATTAACGTACACATCACCAAAGTTCTGGCCGTTCGCCCCTTTGTCCAAATTGACGATAGCCACCGGAATATCCTTGATCGGAATATCGCCACCCGCCACGCCGCCAAACGCCAGCGCAATCACCGTCGCCACGGCCAGCGGAGCCGCTAGCATAATCAACACCAGATTGCGGTCACGGAATGTCGTTGATACATCCTTCCATGCGATGGTCCATATTTTGCGCATGATTAATCCCTCAACGCCCGTCCGGTCAGTTGCAGGAAGACCGCCTCAAGATCCGGTTCACGCACCTCCACCGACATAATCTCCAACCCCGACTCGTTCACAATCTGGATCACCTGTGGCAGCGCCTTACGTCCCCGCTTGGCATAAATCGTGATCTTGCCCTGCGTTGCCTGTTCGCCGCCCTCGCTGGCCTGTGCCGGAGCATCATACAGCGCCCGCGTCACCCCGTCCACCGTCTGCAATTTTTGCAATAGCCCGTCCGGTAACTTCTGCTGCCCGACGTTCAACACTAACCGATCTTCTTCCCCCACCTGCTGGATTAATTCGCCCACCGTCCCCAGCGCGATCATCTTACCTTGATCGACAATCCCCACGCGGTTAGACAGTTCTTGCGCCTCTTCCATCAAGTGTGTCGTATACATCACCGTCATCTTGCGTTCTTCGCGCAGCCGGATCACCGTGTCCAAAATACGGCGTCTACTCTGCGGATCAACACCCACCGTCGGCTCATCCATATAAACCAACTGCGGCTTGTGCAGCAATCCCACGCCAATATTCACCCGCCGTTTCATACCGCCCGAAAACGTCTCCACCCGATCCTTCGCCCGATCCCGCAAATCCGTGAACTCCAACACCTCGTCCACGCTGCTTGCCAGATCCTTACCGCCGAGTCCGTACATCTTGCCGAAAAACTCAAGGTTTTGACGCGCCGTCAATGTCGGATACAACGCGATTTCCTGCGGCACCACCCCGATCAACTTCTTCGCGTTCATCGGCTGCGCGGTGATCGAAAACCCGCCAATCTTGGCATCCCCCGATGTCGGCGCCAACAATCCGCTAATCATCGAAATGGTCGTGGTTTTACCCGCGCCGTTCGGCCCCAACATACTAAAAATCTCGCCCTTATAAATGTCCAAATCAATGCCGCGAACAGCCTGTACTTCGGTGCCGTCAGCCCGCTTGAATGTTTTTTTGAGACCCTTAACTTCCACCAACGCTTGCGCCATCTCATCCTCCAATAATCTTGACGTTATGACTCAACTTTACGCATCAGCCCCGCGTTCCGTTGCTCTAAAACACAATCCTAAAAACCACTGTCTCTTGCCCTCATAATGACGTAGTTATCACATGGCACCTGCTGTCATTAATTGGATGTAAATCCCAATCCCCACGCTTGTAGGCACAGGATTCATCCTGTCCGGCATTTGTCTATCAATTACTTAACGACCACCCTCACGCGCTAAACTCCCCGATCCGTTGTATCGCCTTCGCCATCCAATCCACCTGAAAACGATGCACATCCAACCCGTAATCCAACGTCAACAACTGAAACTGATACTCTCGCGGAATATGTGCCCGTGCCTCGCCCGATGGAAAAACTGCCTGTAGTGCTTCCAACGCCGCTAGGCGCTCCTTTAATGCCGCCATATACCCCTCCAGCACACGAATCACCGCCGCGTTATCAAGCTGATGACTTAAAAACAATTGCCCTAACCATGCCTCGCGTGTCGGTACTTCCGGCAACGGCTTGCTTAACCACTCCCGCAATTCAGACTGTCCCGCCTCGGTGACGTGATAAACCTTTTTATTCGGGTTATCCTCCTGAATAACGGTCTCCACTCGCACCTTGTTTTCCTCCTCCAACTTGTACAACGTCCGATAAATCTGGCTCTGATCCGTCGTCCAGAAATGTTGAATCGTCGTATTGAACACCTTATTCAAGTCATATCCCGACATAGGGCTAGCGTTCAACAACCCCAGCAGAAGATGTGGTAGTGACATGTACTTGCGTCCTCATCTATATGCACTCACATATACGTATACACAGTATCAAAGGTTGCACACCGATTGTCAAGCGAAGAATTGTCGTAAAATCCGCGCGAAGAAACCCACCACTCAGAGGATACTAAATGCCAACCGCAACCCAATCAACCTACACGAGCAGCTAATTCACGATAATTTACGGAATAGCGTAGTAAAATTTTCGGTCAACCGCGCCTTTGAAGTCCCTTTTAGTGGACTTGTCCTTCCTCCTAGCATGAGCACTTTGGCCTCATGCGGCGCAATCTACCAATGATCATCTTAATCAACGATCTTGCACTTTTATATGGATGAGGCGCGCTTCATCCGCTGTCAAAATGCCAACTAAATCACAAATTGCCGTCATGCGCAACAACTCCACCGTTTACAAAACAACCGCCGATATTATTTCCTAGATTTAATTTTACAAACCACCCAAACGCCCCGCCAACCAACCCCTAACCCGCCCAACCCTGTCACTCCCTCAAAAAGGTTAGCGCCGCCCATCAGAAAGAGTTACCAAATGTTCTTCCAAATGGTCACCCTTCCGCCCATCATTTCAATTATCATATTTATGGGGTGTCTGTACGGATTTGTCGCTGGCAAATCCCCTTACCCGCCGCACCTTAACAACCTTAAGATGATTCGGAACTTGCGCTAAAACAGATTCCGAATCTGAAGAATCTGAAGAATTTTCCGAATCAGCGTGGCAAATCCAGCACAAAAACACACTTTGCCATTGCCGAAATTGTGACCGAAGGAAATCCTGTGGGCTGCCAGATTTGCCATCTGTCCGACGACACCACCAACATAAACGCGACTGACAGCTTCACACTTGTAACTTAAAACTGCCTTCGACCTTCACCGTTTAACTTTTAACGACTTTCCAACGACCTGTACGGATTTGCCGCTGGCAAATCCTCTTATTCGACGACAATAAGCACCTAATTCGCTTCTTGTGAGTTTACAAACTTCAAACTGCGAAATTGAAGAATCTGAAGAATTTTGCGCATATTCGGCACTTCGCTCCCGCAAATCCGCTGGCAAAACCACTTTTGACCAACACCACCGCATGCAGATTGTGAAGTTTGCGAATCATTTACGCATCGCATCCCAACGCCGCCACAACTGACAAACATCAGTTTGAGCTAAAGACTGATGACTGGAAACTAATGACTGACAACTCTACTAACTACAGACTATGAACTATCGACTAAATAAAAACAGAGACCCCATGAATGAAATCTCTGTCTTAATCCTTGCTATTGATTTCGATGTACCGCTTCCAGGCATCTGGTCCGGTACCAATAGCAATCACCAGATAACTCGTGCGTGGAGTCTTCGGCTCCCACTTCAGCTTCATACCCAGCTCGTTCGGCAGCTTATCACTCTTCCGATGATTGCAGTTGTAGCAAGCACACGCCGTGTTCGTCCACACATCTTTGCCACCCCGCGACTTCGGGAAAATATGATCAACCGTGAAGTCATGACGGGTCAGCGGTTTGCCCTTGAACAGCGTTCCGGGTTGTGCCCCGCAGTAAATACAGGTGTAGCTATCCCGCACCAATACACCTTTTCGGCTCCAGTGCGCCTGTCTACGAGGGACATTGATGTAAGTACGGAGTGCGATGACTGAAGGTACGGGGAACTGGTCACGAATGGTTTTGAGGAATTGACCGGATTGTTCGATAACGACGGCTTTGCCTGCCAGCAGCAAGTTGATCGCGCGCGGCACAGTAATCACCGCCAGCGGTTCCCAATTGCTCCCGTTGAGCAGCAGTACCCGGTTCTTGATCGCGAACACGTTAGACACAAATCCACCTCAATAAGACTATTTTGTGATGGTCGTTGCCTTTGCGTTAATTTTCACACAATCTTGATTATAGCGCAAATTTGTTAACCGGGGGTTATAACTTCGACCATATGTTTTAATAAATATCGACTAATAATGACTCGCAAACTGTAATGTTCAGGGGAAATACACACAACCTTCGATGATAATTACAGGAGGGGAAGCCGAGCCAACACCCGCTTCGCGCAAGACTTCCCCACCAGCCTGCATATCAGTGGTGCGTTTAACCACTGGTCAAGATTTCAAGTGGCATTACAGCCACACATTGCTATTATACCCACTAATGTGGACTACGATAAAATACGACCCGATAGTAGTTTGTAACTCGTACTGATACTGTTTGTTATTGGTGTTGCTGCGTAAGGATCGCCCATTAAGCGATTCTTGCGCATAGGTCAGTCGCGCTTCATAGCCGACCAACTAAAATCTGACGACGAATATATCGATGGCGACTGGGGAAATCGCCATCGCTCATATGGCTATTTCACCAGCCGCAGGACAGGTTCCTGCCGCGCTGACCGCGCACTGCGGTTTTCTATCTCACTAATCGTTTCTTGTGCGGTAAAAACCAATTCCCGCAACCAACCTAAAAGTTCCCGATTATCCAAGGCAGTCAATTCTTGGAGCTGTCCTTCGCTGGCAGCATCGTGTAGGTCATCAAAGACCGCGAACACGGCTTCCAACCCGTCATCAGTGAGGAGAAAATCACGGTTTGAGTAGTGTGCTTGTAACATCATTAATTACCTCGTGCCGCTAGACTCTCAAAAAAGACAAATAAAAAGGGCGTGGACTAGATTTTTCCAGTCTCACGCCCTTAGTAGGGAACCACTATGTGGTCGGTGCTTATCCTCTACGGATAGAGCCACCTTTCGTGAGACTGACGGCTAGGGTCGCTACCGAACGCTGCTGCCGCATAGGCGCTGCCGTTCCCATCAATGGGCGCGTTGAATAGACCCGTCTTTGACGACAGGTTCAGCCCATTTTGGCACGCTATGCTATTAAGCCAGAGTTCGATATGACGCGCAGACATGCTTAGGCACCTCGCTCTACGACGGTATTATCCAGCATCGACTGGATACTTTCGCCGGTGATGAACACACGACGCATTCCGTCAGGTTTACTCACTTTGAGGTGTCCCTTGCGAATCAGACGCTTCAACGTACTTAGGCTAACGCCCAGCGCTTCTGCGGCTTCCTGTCTGGAATATACTGATCCGTTTTCAATACGTGGCTTAACTAATACCATGAACACCTCTCCTTTCACAACGTTGTTGACAATAACATAGTTTTCAATGGTCGTCAAGAGTTTGTAAGGCTAATTTCTGATTGTCTATAGATTTTAACAGGTCATCACGGTCTTGTAGCGATGCATCACCTCTATTTTGGTGATAAACGTCACCCGCTTATGTGCCCATCTCCACTGACGGCTTTCGCATCCTCACACTACCCTTATCACATATTATCGGGCAATCACTTTTGACATCACATATAAAAGAAGGACTCACATGGTCAGCATTTTATGGATTACAGGCGCAGTATTGTTAGGAATGCATGGCCTCATTCACCTGATGGGCTTTTTTGCCTACTGGCCGCTCGCCCTAATTCCTGATTTAACCTACAAAACAACCATTCTTGCTGGGCAAGTCGATCTTGGGGCAATTGGGATGCGTGCCTATAGCATACTCTGGTTAATTCCCGCACTCGGTTTCATCGCTGTTGCTACCGCCATCATTCTACGTTGGGCGCGCTGGCAGCAGGTGTTCATCGCTATGACCCTAATTTCGATAGTCGTAACCCTGCTCGATTGGTCTGTGGCCTTTCGTGGAACCTTACTTGATTTCGTCATCCTAATCGTCTTCGTAGCAGCCACCCAAAAAAGTAGGATAGTTGCAGCACGAGGAAGATAGCCATGTTTGATTTACGCCCCTTCCCGCCGTATCTGGCATCATCATCCATATTGGATTCCCGCCCCTTGCCGGATCATTTACCAAAGCCTGTCGCGCGATTTTTCTCAACCCTCTTTGGTGATCGACTTCCCCTCATACAATCCGCAGTAGTCACTGGTCGCGGAAGCATCCGATTCATGGGTATTACTTTCCCATCTCGCTGGCGCTTCATCTATATTGCGGGTGCTGGCTACCGCCACTATATTGAAGCCACGGTTCTTGGGCGTCCTCTGCTCAAAGTCAATGAATACTATCTTGATGGCCATTCACGGCTTGAACTCCCCTTCGGCGTAGTCGAGAACCAGCCCAAAGTAGATCTAGCCGCCAACCTCGGTCTATGGGGCGAATCAATCTGGTTCCCGTCGATATTGCTCACTGACCCCCGCATCCGATGGGAGTCCATCGACGAAACGAATGCCCGACTAATCGTCCCGTTTGGAGATACGACGGACTCCTTCACCGTGACTTTCGACCCTGACACCGGACTATTACGCCAGCTTGAAGCCCTCCGCTACCGTGCTGCAACCGATACCCAAAAAATCAATTGGCGCAACCAAGTACTGGATTGGAAACCGTTCAACGGCATTCAGCTTCCAAGTCGCGCCTCAGTGCGGTGGATGGATCAAGCCAGCCCGTGGTTCATGCTCTCGGTCGAGGAAGTGCTCTATAACGTGGATGTAATAGACTATATTCGGGCAAAAGGTGTCTAGAAGTTATCGTTTCGTGTCAGTTATAACAGCCCCACTCTTGACACCCCCTATTAAATACGTGCATAATCTCCGTCGAAAGGCATTGACGGAGAACATGCGCGAACCCCGCACCGACAGGGAGTTGAAGCTGTAAATTGAGAGCTTCAACAGGTTGCACTCGCGGAATTCACTCCTGAGCCGAATGGTGAAACCCAACACGAGTCCTAAGCCTCACGAAACAAGTTGTTGACAGCCTGTTTTTTGAAACCTAAAACTTGTACCGAGGACTAGCCATCTCCGCCTGATCCGGCGTAACAGGATGAAAGAAGTGGGTTGTGAACTGCAACCAATCAGGGTGGTACCGCGGGAGATTACTGACGCTCTCGTCCCTAAATCATATGGGGCGAGGGCGTTTTTCGTTTAGTTTAGAGTTTACAGTCAACAGTTCCAAATGAGGCAATTTGATTGAAAGAATGATGAGTTCTAATGAGTGATTGCAAAAAACTGGCAGTATGGAGCAAGTCACATCAGTTTGCGCTCGATATTTACAAATCATCAGCAGGTTTTCCTAAAGATGAAGTCTACGGACTCACAAGCCAGCTTAGGCGGTCAGCAATATCTATCCCATCAAATATTGCTGAAGGTTCCGGTAGAGGAGGAAACCCTGAACTTATTCGGTTTTTACACATTGCTTCTGGGTCAGCCCATGAAGCGGAATATCAGCTCCTACTTGCATTTGACCTAGGCTATCTACAGGAAGCGATATATAAGAAACTTGAAAACCAATCCGTAGAAATTAAGCGGATGCTTACAGGGCTAATTAGCAACCTAGAGTCGCAAAGGTAAAGCTACCTATCGACTTTCAACTGAAAACTGAAAACTTTCAACTGGAGACTAAACAATGCTTGAACAACTGGAAACACTATATAAAGAAGCACTGGAAAAGATTGGCAACATCACCACGGCTGAAGTGCTGCAGGAGTGGGAAAGCACCTACATTGGTAAAAAAGGATCCGTAACGCTGCTGCTCCGCAGTACCGGTCAGTTACCGAAAGAGGAACGCGCCGCCTTCGGTCAGCGTGCCAACACCATCAAGGATGCCCTTGCCGAAGCCTTCACCCAACGCGAAGAACTGGTACAACAGCAAGCCCTCGCGCGCGATCTCGAAGAAGGACAGTTGGATGTAACGCTCCCCGGTCGCCCGCAACCAACTGGTGGTTTGCATCCCAGCACTCAAACCTTCCGTGAACTGTATCGTATCTGGGGAGATATGGGCTTCCAAGTGTATCGTAGTCGGGATGTTGAAACTGATGAGATGAACTTCACACTGCTCAATATTCCAGAACATCACCCTGCCCGTGACATGCAGGATACCTTTTACACCACCGAGCCGAATATCATCCTGCGGACGCATACTTCGCCGGGACAAATTCGCTCGATGCGCGAACTGGGCAAGAACGGCACGCAGCCCGTACGCGTCATCCTACCCGGCATGTGCTACCGTAACGAGCAAGTAACCGCCCGTAGCGAAATGCAATTCCACCAGTTGGAAGGCGTAGTGGTCGGCAAGAACATCCGCATGAGCGACCTCAAAGGTACGGTGACCGAGTTTGCACGACGCATGTTCGGGCAAAATGCGCGGATGCGTTTCCGTGCTTCGTATTTCCCCTTCACCGAACCCAGTATGGAAGTTGATGTCGAGTGCTTCCTGTGTGGAGGTGAAGGTTGCAAGATGTGTAAATACAGTGGTTGGCTCGAAATCGCAGGCTCCGGCATGATGCATCCGGTCGTACTCCGTAATGGTGGCTATGACCCGACGGTATGGAGTGGTTTCGCCTTCGGCATGGGGCCGGAACGCATGACCATTCTTAAGCACGGTATCCGTGACATCCGGTACTTCTGGGGCAACGATCTGCGCTTCTTAGAGCAATTCTAATTTCTAGCGCCACCACCTGTAAACTGATGATTGAACACTGGAGACTATAAATGCAAGTACCTGTATCCTGGCTTAAAACATTTGTTGATATTGATGTGCCCATTGAATTGCTGGCGGAAAAACTGACGCTGGCAGGGTTAGAAGTCGCGTCCATCACCTACATCGGCGTACCGCAGGGACACGTCGAAGGCATTCGCTGGCCGAAGTCCGAACATCTGGTATGGGATCGGAGCAAGCTGGTGCTTGGCGCGATCCACGAAGTGAAACCGCACCCCAATGCCGATCGACTGGTGATGGCAATGGTGGATTACGGCGGAACGGAACTGGAACAGACGGTGACTGGTGCACCTAACCTGTTCGAGTACAAGGGTAAGGGTGTGCTGGAAAAACCGCTGTGGACAGCCTTCGCACTGGAAGGTGCGGAGGTTTGGGACGGTCACAGCGACGAACTCAAACGCATGATACTCAAAGAGAAGCCCCTGCGCGGCATCCCGAACCGTTGCATGGTGTGTTCGGAAAAAGAGTTGGGCATTACCGCCGAGCATGAAGGCATCTTGCTTATGGAGAACGATCAGGGGTTCAAGCCCGGCACTCCAATGCAGGATGTCCTCGGTGACATCATTCTGGAAGTCGAGCTGACACCCAATCTGGCACGCTGTTTCAGTATACTGGGTGTCGCGCGTGAAGTCGCAGCACTGCTCGACAAGCCGATTAAACTGCCGAGCTACGAAACGGTTATGGAAGGCGCAGGCATCGAAGGGGAAGTCAGCATTGATATTCAAAACGCTGATCTCAACCCACGTTTCACCCTGACCTTGCTGCGCGGCACCACTATTAAGCCCTCGCCCCAATGGATGCAACGCCGGTTGAAAGCTGTAGGACAACGTCCTATCAACAACATCGTAGACGTGACCAACTACATCACCTTTGAAATCGGGCAACCGCTCCACGCGTTCGACTTTGATAAGCTGAAAGCACGTGCGGGAGGCAAAGCGCCAACGATTATTACACGCTTGCCCAAAGCAGGTGAAACGCTCGAAACGCTCGACCAACAAAAGCGCACACTGGATGCCCATAATATGCTGGTGTGTGATACAGCCGGAGTACTGAGCATCGGCGGTATTATCGGTGGGGCGGAGACCGAAATCAGTGACAGCACCACCAATGTGCTTCTGGAAGCAGCGAATTGGAACTTCATCAACGTGCGCCGGAGTATGCAATCGCAGAAGATTTTCACCGACGCCGGTACGCGCTTCAGCCGTGGGGTGCATCCTAGCCAAGCGATTTTGGGCGTACAGCGTGGCATCGAATTGATGCGCCAAGCGGGTGGCGGACAAGTTTCTAAGGGTGTGATTGACGCGTATCCCAAGCCAGCGCCGGTGGTCACGGTTGATTTGCCAGTGAGCGAAGTAGAGCGTTTGCTGGGCATCGCGATCCCTGCTGAAGACTGTGCGAAACTGCTCAAGCGGCAGGGATTCAAGGTCGAGATTAAGGGGAGCAACCTGCATGTGACGGCTCCTGATAACCGGATGGACATTGGTAGCGAACCGACTACCGGACAAGCTGACCTGATTGAAGAAATCGCGCGTATCTATGGATACGACAACATTCCGAACACACTGATTGAAGACCTGACACCACCCCAATGGGCAAACACGGCGTTGGAACGTGAGGAACGGGCACGGGATGTGTTGGTGGCACTTGGTCTACGCGAGAACATCAGTTACCGGTTCACCAGCGCAGCCGACGAAGCGAAACTTGCCCCCAGTGGTAAGGCTTCGGACGCGGCCTACATCACATTGGCGAACCCGATGGACACCGAGAAAAACGCGCTGCGCCGGACGCTGCTCATCAGCCTGTTGGATAATGCGGTGAACAACGCACGCTATGCCAGCCGACAGATGACCTTCGAAATTGGTGCGGTGTACCTGCCACGCGAGGGACAACAGTTACCAGACGAGCCGCGTCGCTTAGGGATACTGCTGACCGGTGCGCGGGGCGTGAATGGTTGGGCGGGTGGCTCCCCGACCGATAACATGGACTTTTTCGACCTGAAAGGCGTGGTCGAAAGCCTGCTGGATGATCTACATGTGGAGGGGGCAAGCTATGCTCGATCACAACATGCCAGCCTGCACCCCGGACGCTCGGCACAACTGAGCATCGGGGACAAGGTCATCGGTGATTTCGGCGAACTGCATCCTTTGGTGGGCAAAACATTTGACTTCACTGCTGCGCCAGTATTGGTGGGCGAATTCGATCTCGATGGGCTGCTGGATAAGGTCAATCCGAACAATGAACTGGTTCCGTTGCCCACAACCCCGCCTGTTCTACAAGACATCGCGCTGGTGGTGAATGAAGAAACCGCAGCAGCAACGGTTGAAGCAGTGATCGTGAAGGCGGGTGGGAATTTGCTCAAGGGGGTTACGCTTTTCGATGTGTACCGCGGTGACCCGATCCCTGCCGGACACAAGAGTTTGGCCTACAATCTGGTTTACCAGACCGACGATAAGACGCTCAAGGATGAAGAAGTCGCCAGCGTCCACAAGAAGATTGTGAAGGCGGCTGAACGTGAATTGGGTGCGAAGTTAAGAGCGTAAATACCAATACGGTTTAACCACCGAGACAGAAAGAAAAGCAGAGCAAGATGGAGAGGCAAGCCAATCGGTTTGCCTCTTTTGATTCTTTGCAATACTTCCGCTGAAATGGCAGGCGGGAAGTATGAGAGAAGCCGCTGAATGTGCACATTAATGTGACGGTTGGCTCGGCGAATGCCACTGAGTGCAGCGATTGGCTGCTGTATTTCCGCCGCTTCATCAGAGTGTGCTGTTGCAGCGGACAGACGGGAGAAAACCGCTGATCCAGTGCAAGTGTGAAGTATTTGAAAATAGAACACGCGAGAATATTCACAAAATTCTTCCACAGGACACTTCGTAGTCATATTCTTCACTTTCACACCTCCAAGTGTCCGAAATATCGTCAGTGATGATGCGCCGTTTTGTGTCGTCGTCGTCGTCGTCGTCGGACGACACAAGTGAGGTTTATGTCGACACCGGAACTGATGCTGTTGAGAATCAGGCATTTTTATCACACATAGGTTGTGAGGCTCGTCAGCGACAAGCCCGCACAAAACCAGTCCTAATGACCAGCATAACCGATGTTAAAGGCGAAAGGGTTACATTTTGGAAGAACATTTTGTAACTCTTTTACAGGGTTGGCGCTAACCATTTTGAGGGAAAACAATTGTTAAGATCGTTTGGAAACAGTTTGATTTGGTTAGAGCGGTTTGAAAAAGTAAACGGAAGTTATAAGGTTCACCTGAGTATGAGACAACAACCAAAAGCTAAACGAAGTTGTGATTATTGGTTGATGGACAGATTAAGAGATGGGAAATCAGGGAGCACACACAGGTGCTCCCCTACCCTACAAAACCGGTTATTGGGGAGGGATTTTTAGGGTTTTGCGGTGGGGTTATCGGCGTCTTCATCCCAACAAGCAGGGTTTGACAGTATATATTGTCGATGTGTATTGAGATCATCTTCGTTCCGAATGATATGGTCATGATAGCTGCGCTGCCATAGTTTGCCGGAAAATGATTGCCAGCCACGTTCCTTGACACCACGAATATAAGCATTAGTCGTCATTGTCTTGAACCATTGCATGATTTCATCGAGCGAGGAGTTTTGTAGGGGAGCACCTGTGTGTACTCCCGATGGGATTTCTGCCCCATACAAAACAATGATGGCATGTAAATGGTTGGGCATCAAAACATAAGTATCAAGGTCGATATTCGGAAACTTGGTTTGTAGTTCATCCAACCAAGTTAGAACCATACTTCCTGATTCATTTGGGTGCATTTCAGATGATTCAATTTCGCCAAATAAACACAGGCGATTTTGGGCACAAAGTGTTACGAAATATGCTCCGTTTTGAGCGTAATCATATTCTTGAAGGCGAGTCGATTTGCGTGGGTCTTGGTGAGGTTTTAGTGACATACATTAATATCGAGAATAAAAGAGAATCTGCGCGTGATTGTTCAATTGCAGGTCGTCAAGAGTATACAAAACACGGGAGCACACACAGGTGCTCCCCTACAAATACACCTTGTGGTGAGATGACGAGTATAGAGTGTCATTCGATTTCATGTTACTAAGTTCTACATAAAATGGGAACACACACAGGTGCTCCCCTACAAATGCACCTTGTGGTGAGATGACGAGTATAGAGTGTCATTCGATTTCACATTACTTGGTTTTCCACAAAACACGGGAGCACACGTAGGTGCTCCCAAACAAAGGTATGGCATTTGAGCGTTTACTAGACGACGTTGAATTCGGCTTCGGTGCTGACGCGGAGGACACCGGCTAACTCGTGACCGATGACGAGTGTTTTATCGTTCACAGTGAGTTGAAGCGGGCCGTTGAAAGGCGCACGTTCAAGCAAGTGCAGGCGCGTACCGGGAATAAGGCCGAGTGTGCCAAGATACTGCAATTTTTCAGCATCATGGGTAGCAACACGGCTGATGACCCAATCGGTTCCGGCTTGCTTGTTGCTCAAGGGATCGTCATGGATGCGCGGCATTTTGCCATCTGCGGTGGGGATTGGTTCACCATGCGGACAGCGTTTGGGATAACCCGCCATCTTTTCCATACGGGCGACGACTTCATCACCGACTAACGCGCCGAGATGATCAGCATCATCATGGACTTCGTGCCAGCCAAACTGCATGACATCGACGAGGAAACGTTCGACCAAACGGTGACGCCGGATATTCAGTAAGGCTTCGCGCTCGCCTTCGGAGGTGAGGTAGATGCCTTTATAGGGTTCGTGTTCGAGATAACCACCGGATTTAAGACGCTGTACCATGCGTGTGACGGCAGGTGCGGAAACGTGTAAGACTTCGGCTAAATCTGAGGTGGAGATATAGGGATTGTCATTCTGGTAGTAAGCCAAACGATAGGCTTCGGCCAGATATTCTTGCATTGCTGGACTAACGCTCATTGCTATCTATCTTCACTTCACGAGAATTACGCTTATCATGATGATAAATATAACGAGGTTTACATAATTTTTGCAAGTGTTAACTTTTTTGTTGATAGCGGTTTAACGAGTGAAATTATCAAAACAGAGGGTTTATTTTTCCATCTGCTTTAAAAGGTTGGCGCGTGTCTGATTATATTCGGCATCGGTGATCAAGCCTTTGTCATAGGCTGACTGCAATTCCTGCAAACGACTGCTCAGGTTTCCACCCGCAGCACTCTGAAAAACTGTTGATTTTGCAGACGTGGGCGTAGAGTTGAGCACAGTCTTACCGAGCAGGAGTGATCCAACCAGCATCGGAACCACAAACAGGGCAATAGCGAGATTGAATTCACTATAAGAAATATCACGTTTTTCGCCACGTGCGTTTTCGCACCATGAATCACCTTCACCAACGGTATTGCGACGCAAAGCACCCCGCA
This sequence comes from Aggregatilineales bacterium, assembly GCA_044227005.1. Lineage (GTDB taxonomy): Bacteria > Chloroflexota > Anaerolineae > Aggregatilineales > Phototrophicaceae > CFX2. The sequence goes on along the minus strand of JBGAFZ010000001.1, from coordinate 1,191,599 downwards.
AAAAAGGGTCTTGTTGATAGTTCTCATCCGGTGCGCACAATAAACCGTCATACATGCCATCCAGAACATTTTGTACAACGGGCGGCATGACGGGGCGAAGGATTACCCCGGTGACAAGGTAAACTGCCGAAAATAGCAACAAAATGATGCCGAGACCGCGTAAAAACAACTTTCCGCCATTGGATTTAGTCGGTTCAGACTGCATCATGACCACTATCCTCGCAAGACTATTTATCCGTTCAGCAAATCAGTGGCTTGCTTCAAACGCTGCTGAGTCACATCATGGTGCGGATCAATGAGCGCGGCCTGTGAAAAGGCTTCAATGGCTCTACGGTAATCCTTGATCGCCATCAGGGCTTCACCGAAATTGTTCCAGAACCAGAGATCTTTCATGTTGTAGCGCACGGCCTGTTCATACGCCGAAACCGCTTCTTGCCAGCGTTCCAAACCCGCCAGCGCCAAGCCTTTGCCATTCCATGCCCATGCGTAAGTTGGGTCAAGTTCGAGGGCTTTGAGGTAACTTTCCAGCGCACCTTCGTAGTTGCTGACGCGGCGCTGCACCTGCCCTTTGCGCGCCCACGCAACCGCATTGCGGGGCATGGTGGCGGTAGCACGTTCCGCGACGAGCATGGCCTCGCCTTTGCGCCCCATGTCCAAGAGCACATCAATTTGATTGGTGTAATACCAAATGACGCGCGGGTCTTCTTCGATGGAGCGTTCGTAACTGGCAAGGGCTTCTTCACGACGGCCTAAACTTTCGAGCGCCAAGCCGCGACCATTCCATGCCCATGCATAATGGGGGTTCACAGCCAAGGCTTCATCATAGGCGGTGAGCGCTTCGCCGTGACGATTGAGCCGGCGCAGGGATTGCCCACGCTTCGCCCAACTTTCAGCATGACGGGGGTTGAGTTCGAGCGCCTTATCTAAAACAGGCAGCGAATCGGCAAATCGATTGAGCGATACGAGTTCATCACCGTAGTTATACCAGTACCATGCGTCTTGTTCACCGGATTCGGTGGCGGCGCGGAAGGCTTTTAGGGATTCCTCATGCCGATTGAGTGCACTAAAGGTAAGCCCGAGTCCGTTCCATGCCCAACCGTACTTGGGATCCATATCAACGGCGCGGGTATAACTCTTGATGGCCTCGTCCATACGATTGAGGCGGCGTAGGGTTTGTCCTTGCTTGGCCCACACACGGCTATTGGACGGATCGAGCTTGAGGGCGTTGGTCAACAGATCAAGCGCCTGTTGATTATCGCCTAGCTGGATCAAGACATCGGCCTGCTGGGTCATGTAGAAGGGGTCTTTGGGAGCAGTACGTCCAGCGTGCTGATAGGCGACGAGGGCATCCTCCAAACGGCCTAACTGCTCGTAGGTAATCCCCATTTCGTTCCATGCCCACGTATATTTGGGATCGAGTATGGTGGCTTGTTGCAGGGATTTCAACGCAGTTTCGGGTTGTTTGAGGTTGCGATAAGCATTGCCCATACGCGCCCAACTCTGGGCATGACCGGGCATGACCTGCGTGACTTTCTCAAGAATAGGCAGCGCTTCTTTATAGCGTCCCATCAAAGACAAGACATTGCCCTGATTGTACCAGCAGTGCCAGACGTAATCGTCTTGAATTTCGGCAGCGCGGTTATAGCAATTAAGGGCATCTTCTAAGCGTCCCATGCGTTCAAGAACGATGCCTTTACCGTTGATCGCCCAACTGTAATCCGGTTGCAATTGGACGGCACGATCATAAGCCTGTAGGGCATCGGCATTTTGACCGAGATGGCGCATGACCTGCCCTAATTTCGCCCAACTGAAAGCATGTGCAGGATCGGTACGGGTGGCCTGTGTCGCGGGCGTGAGAGCGTCATGGTACTGCCCTAACTCGACCAGCATTTCGGTGAGGTTGTACCAGTGCCAGACCTCATCAGGTTGGTACTGGGTAGCAAGGCGGAAACTGATCAAGGCTTCGGGATAAAGCCGCATGGCTTTAAGCGCCAACCCGCGTCCATTGTGCGCCCATGCATATTCAGGTTCGAGGTCGATAGCCTTTTCGTAGGCCTGCACCGCATCGACATAGTTACCAATCAGCCGATAGACCTGCCCCAGTTTCCCCCAGCTATTGTGGTGCTGGGGGTCAAGTTCAAGAGCGTGATTCAGAATGGGAATGGCTTCGGTATAGCGCCCTAATTTTTGTATGACATCAGCTTTATTGTGCCAATTCCAAACCTCATTGGGTTTGATGTCCACTGCGTGTTGGTAAGCAACCAAGGCTTCTTCCAAGCGACCGAGCCGTTCCAAGGCCAGCCCTTTGCCGCGCCACGCAAACCCATAACGCGGGTTGAGTTCAAGTGCACGATCCACTACAAGCAAGGCGTCCTCATAGCGTTCCATCAGTCGGTAGGCACGTCCTTTGCGCGCCCATGACAAAGCATTATCGGGTTGCAAGGCGATAGCACGGTCATAGGCAACGAGGGCTTCATCCATGCGACCGAGTTCGGTGAGGGAATAGCCCTTGTCGATGAGTTCATGAACTTGCATCTCAGGGCCGGTGATTTCCAGCGTGGCTTTTTGGCCGGTGACTTCTTCGTAGAGGATCGCCAGTTCTTCGACGATCACACCCCAATTGGCAGGACGATCAGCAGGGGCTTTCTCAAGGCAGGACAAAACCAATTGCTGTAAACGCAGCGGTAATTCACGCTCAAAGGGCGCATCAAAAACTGGTTTCTGATGCAGATGCGCTTGCTTCCACGCATTAAACTTCTTCTCTTTGAAGATTTGCCGTCCGGTCAACATTTCGTAGAGGATGCACCCGAAGGCGTAAATATCTGCGCGTAGATCAACATCTTTGGCTTCGCACTGTTCGGGTGACATGTAAGGTGCAGTGCCGACGATAGCCCCAAAACGTGTCAAACGATTATTCGGATTGTGACGGGGATTCGAGTCGGCGTCCGATTCGTTACCGGGGAGCGGCACATCGGTGAAATCCAATGACCGTACCAAGCCGAAGTCGGTGATCTTGGCGATGGCATCATGGGTCACAAGGATGTTGGCAGGTTTCAGGTCACGGTGTACCAAACCGGGCACTTTGAGGCTGGCGTGCTGCATACCTAAAGCGATGTGCAGACCGAATTCCATCGACTGCGGGAGATCCAAACGTTTGCGATCAATCCAACTGCGCAAGTCCGAACCCAGCCCTTCGGGGCCGCTGATGTGTTCAAGAATGATATGCGGACGGTTCTTGATGGTCTCGACGCGGCGTGCCTGTACGATATAGCGGTGCTTCTCCAACATGATCCATGTGGTGGCTTCATGATTAAAACGCGAAACCGCCCGTTCGTTATCCAGAAAACGACTCTGAAAGGTCTTGATGGCAACCGGCTCTTGTTTCTCACTGTCGTAGCCGAGATAAACCACGCCCATACCACCGCGCTTCACATCGCTGACTTCATAACGCTCTTCGATCCAATCGCCGGGGGCAAATTCATCATCATCGTCACGGGGCATTCGGGCAACCGGCATTTCGGTCACCTGACGGCTGGCGTTACTTTGCTCACGCTCCATAGACAGCATCGAGTTGAGCGCGGTTTGTTCGAGATGGGTGTCATTCACCGACATGAATTCGGTATTCGACAAGCCCATCGATGACGGTTCATCATCCATATCCGCAACGGTCTGCGAGACATCAAAGATGGTTTCAGATAAATCAGGCGAGGCCACAACCGTCAAGTCTTCGGTGGTACGGATGGTACCCGCCGTGGTGGTTTCTAAGATATTGTCATCGGTGAAATCGTTCCGGCTGTCCATCGGTAAAGCGTCATCGACTTCATCACTCTGTGATGTATCGAATACGGTTACCTTGACCGGGTTGGTCGGGGACTCTTCACGGTAGCTATCCAGTAGCATCTGCACACGGCCTTCATCCTCGTTGCGGAGGGTCTCGGCAGAGTCTTCATTTTCAGCCAACGCCCAGAGGGCTACCGCGATGTTACGTCGTGAATGATTCTCGTAGGCAGTGGTAACCACCCAATCCACAAAATTGCGGATGGCGCGGCGAGCATGTGCCAAATCGAGGTCATCATCAGCCAAGCGCAGCGCTTTTTGATAGGCGATGATGGTTTTACCAACGTAAAATACCAGCAAACGACCATCCTCAGTCAAGGCGCGGTTGGCACACATATCCCCCAATACAAACAGATCGTTGATATCGTTTCGACGCAGCGCTAAACGTCCCAACTGGCGAATATCAGGGTTGGGATCAGTCGCAAAATAGTCGGTCACATCTTGCGGATGGCGCTTTGCCAGCATTTTTGCGATGGCATCAACGCTCAAGATTGCGGGTTGGCGGTTGGTCTGAGGAATATTCATAACGACAAATGGTTACTAGCTTATATGAATGGTGAGTTCACGATAGATAATTACGAGAGAAAATAGATCGGTAGTTACGATGGTTTTCTTATGTTTTCCTTCATCGTAGATATTAAAACCAATCACATCCGCTTCTAAATCACGATCATCGAATTCATTTTCTTCGGCATCCCAAGTTAGTGATTCACAGTTACTAAACACCAACTTAAATTGAGATGAATCGGGCAGATCAGGGTCAAAGGTTGCTTGAAATGCCACCTCTGTTCCCCACTTCTCAATAGCAACACTCTGAATGAGCCACCCACCACGATTTAGGTTGAGGATGCTTAAAGCCGGTTTTGCTTTGGATTGAGTAACCATTACATCACCACCCATTCTTGCTCAGTGCGAGGCAATTCATGCCATTTTTGGGATCGAACGATGTTACTTTCATAAACGTTGTAACGATAGCCTTTTATTTTCCGCCCATCAGTTGTGTATACCGGTTTTGGAACCCGAATGATTTCACCATTTGGGCGGATATAAAGTTTGGATGCATCCCGAAAAACATATTCCCGATAACCATCTAGCGTGATATGGAACCGCCTTAATTCAGCATGTTTTGTTAGGAAAGTATCAGCTTCCTCAAACAACCATCCGTCCAAACTCCCAAACTCGGATACCGTTCCATAATCGCCGTGTTGTGGCTCAGGGAAGCGCGGTGCTGGATTATCCACATTATTCCTATTTGCCCTTGGCTTCGAACTTCAGGCGTTCACCATCAGACAAGGCCAGCACGGTATCGCCCGGTTGGAAAGCATCCTCGACAATCTTGGCACTAATGGGACGGGTGAGCAAGCGCTCGATGGCACGGCGCAGAGGACGCGCACCGCTGGCAGGGTCGTAGCCCTTCTCCAAGATGAGCGCACGGGCATCATCGGATAATTCAAGTTTGAGCTTTTGCTGACCTAGACGCGCATGCAAATCGGCAAGCTGCAAATCCAGAATACCGCTCAAGGCTTCTGGATGGAGCGGACGGAAGGTAATCACCTCATCGATACGGTTGATGAACTCGGGACGGAAGAAGCGCTTGAGGTAAGAACTGTAGTCCGGCAAGTTCTCGCCACCACTGGTGAAGCCTAATGATTTACCAGATTCTTCGGTGCCGATGTTGCTGGTCATGATAAAGACCGAGTGACGGGCATCAACCTGCCGACCGTGCGCATCGCTCAAGCGGCCTTCGTCAAAAACCTGAAGGAAAACATCAAAGACTTCGGGGGCAGCTTTTTCGACTTCGTCCAACAACACGACGCTATAAGGGCGACGGCGTAAGCCATCGGTCAATTGACCGCCGCGTTGGGTATCTTTATAGCCGGGGGGCGCGCCGATCAATCGAGCGACGGTATGCGAGTCGTGGAACTCGGACATATCCAAACGCAGCATGGCATCATCACTGCCAAAGAGGAATGAAGCCAACGCCCGCGCCAATTCGGTCTTACCGACACCGGACGGGCCGAGGAATAAGAACACGCCAATCGGACGCTGTGGATTGCCTAAGCCAGCGCGAGCCGTCTTGATGGCTTCGGCGACCGTTTGAACGGCAGAGTCTTGACCGATGACACGCTGCATTAAGGATTGTTCCAGACCAACCAAACGGCGTTTTTCATCTTTGGTCAATTCGGTGACCGGAATACCTGTCCAATCAGAAAGCACCGCCGCCACGTTTTCGACCTCGACTTCAGGGATGCCGGATTCGTTCTCGTCGGGCGATACGGTGCGGATGATGACACGGGTACAGGCTTCATCCAAGAGATCAAGTGCTTTGTCGGGCAAGCGACGATCCGGCAAAAAGCGCACTGACAAATTGATGGCTGAATCGAGGGTATCGTCATTAATAAGGACGCCGTGATGCTCTTCCAACTTGGCTTTCTGACCTTGTAGGATGAGTTTAGTATCGGGCATAGAAGGTTCTTCGATATCGATAGTGCGGAAGCGGCGATCTAACGCCGGATCAGCAGCAATGGCACGGCGATATTCTTCGTGGGTGGTCGCGCCGATGCACATGAGATCACCACGCGCCAAAGCTGGTTTGAGGATGTTGGCCGCGTCAAGGTTGCTATCAATGGTATCGCCTGCCCCGACGATGGTATGAATTTCATCAATAAACATGATGACGTTACCAGCGTGTTTGACCTCATCCACGATACCGATGAGGCGTTCCTCAAATTGACCACGCAAACTGGTTCCGGCAACCAGCGTGCCGATTTCAATCTGGACGATGCGGCGGTTTAACAAGGATTTGGGCGATGTACCCTTGGCGATGGCATATGCCAAGCCTTCGACCACAGCGGTTTTACCAACACCGGCATCACCGAGCAGGAGTGGATTATTCTTCTTGTTACGCGCCAACGTGCGGGCTAATGAACGAATTTCACTCTCACGTGCGATGGCAGGGCCGATCTTGCCTTCGTTGGCCTGTGCGGTTAAGTCCCGTCCATATTTATCGAGCAGCGGCGTTGGGATACGCGCGGGGTCATGATGTTTCTCGCCGGAAATTTCATCATCGTCAAAATCAAATTCGTTGCTCGGAATATCCGGAAATTCGAGAAGTCCATTTTCATGATCCATATTGAGCGGATCATTCTTGAGTGAATCGGCTTCCAAGACCAAGCGCTGCAACCACAGATTAAGGTCAAAACCCATCTCGGTTAGCTTGCGGACAGGGATGCTTTCGCCTTCCTGCAAGATGGCAACCAAAAGGTGGGTTTCCTCGACCTGTCCGGTGCCTTCTTCATCACGATCCGATAGGAAGATGGTCAAGGCCAGCACCAATTCGGCGCGGGGGGTCATGGGGAGCACCTCGCCCACCTTACCATCCCCGTTACCGACTTCCTTACGAATCTCACTACGGACAAAGCGCGGGTCTAGCCCTGCCTTCCGAATCAGAAAGGTCGTCAAACCGCGATCATTACGGGTGAGCGCCAAGAATAAATGCTCGACACCGATGTAATTATGTTCAAGCCGCCGTGCTTCTTCCGCTGCTTGGCTGAGAATCTCCGAACAGCGTTCGCGTATTTCTTTTTCTGGAATATCCGGTGAAGGGGTCAATCTTCACTCATCCTTTGTAGAAGCGTATTAAGATCAAAATTTAGGTCAGCATATAACAAACTTATTTGAAATTTGTTGGACACCACCAGAGGAAGTATACCGCAACATTGATGTGCGATGAAATCAGAATAAGCTTTATTGGGAAAATGACTTCTTTCGTTGTAGCATAAGTTTAGGCTGATTGTTACATTACAGTCAGCAGAACAGGCCTCATTTATCGCCTGCGAGATTATCCAATATAACTGAGAAACATATGAGTAGCGATCCAATTATCGGCAAAAAACTAGGTGACTATCTGATTGTAGATATCCTCGGCCAAGGGGGTATGGCGCGGGTGTATCGCGGGTTGGACAAAAAGCTCAACCGATACGCCGCCGTCAAGGTGATCGACGCGAGTTCGATCCGTGAAGATGAAGCCGAATACCGCAAACGCTTTCAGGGTGAAGCGCGGGCGGTGGCACGACTCAGCCATCCCAACATCGTGGGCCTTTACCAGTTCGATCAAGTGGATTCGCTGTATTACATGGCGATGAGTTTCATCGAAGGGCGTGACCTGCGCAGCATCATCAAGACGCATGATCGCAACGGTTCGCGTATGACGGGTGTTGAACTACGAAACATCATCCGTGACATCGGCTCGGCGTTGGATTATGCCCACAGTGAAGGCGTGATTCACCGTGATATTAAGCCAAGCAATATCATGGTCACTAGCACCGGCAAAGCGATCTTAACCGACTTTGGTCTGGCGCTGAGTGTACCGGAAGGCACCATCGGCAATACGTTCGGCAGCGCCCATTATGTCGCACCGGAGCAAGCGGTTAATTCGGCACAGGCCACCGCCCAAAGTGACATTTACTCGCTAGGGATTGTGCTGTTCGAGATGCTGACCAACCGCGTCCCGTTTGATGATCCATCAGCGATGGCGGTAGCGATGAAGCATCTGACCGATCCACCACCCCCACCGAGCCGCATCAATCCCTCACTGTCGCCACAGATTGATCGTGTGGTGATTCAGGCGCTGGATAAAGACCCCAAGAAACGCTTTACTACCTGCGCTGAATTGCTCAAGGCATTGGAAAAAGCGCTGGGTATGTACGATGAGGGCAACAATACCACCAAGATGCCGCTCAAGACGGTTCCATTGACTCCGCCTCCGTCACTCTCGACAGTATCCGGTGACAAAAAGATCGACCCCAACAAGGAAACAGTAGAGGTCGAAGAAGTCAAAGCGCCACCGGGCTTTGAAACCAATGTTTATCCACCGAGCATCACGGCGGATGGACCGACCATCACCGATTCAAAAGCATCAGCAGCCACACGCAAAGTGCTGATGGATGCCCAAGCGGCACGTGACAGACAAAAAGGGAGCAGCAAACGTCTTCGCTCCATCGGACTACCGTTCCTCGTGATTGTGATCGCGATGATTGGCGGTTTGGCACTGCTTTCCAACAACAGCAACAAGGTCATCAATGACGCGGCTACCAAAGAAGGGCCAGTCGCCTCGGCGACCAGTGGCGAGGAAGGTGCAACAACCGTGGCGGCGGTTGTGACGGATGCCCCGACCAATACGGATGTACCCGCAACATCCACGCCGGAACCGACGACGATTCCAGCAACCGATGAACCCACCCTGACTCCTGTGTTGATTATCGCGACAGATACCATCGAAGCAGCGACTAATACGCCGGTTACAGATACAGCGACCACCGAAGCCAGCGCCCCAACTCCAAATATCGTCACTGTAGGCGATGCCCCGCAGGTGGTGTTGCGCTATGATGACCAAGTATTAACCCTGTTCAATATCGGAAAGACCAAGATCGACGTCGAGAATTTGACGTTTGTGCAAACGCCATCGACAGGCAGCCCATTGGAATTTAAGTCAGCGGAATGGGGAGCGATCAGCAACCGTCCGATTTCGGCACTGCAACCGGGCGACTGTCTACAGGTTATCCGTAACGACCGGTTCCTATCAGCCAGCAATACCAAACCGGATTACTGTGATTTTGTGCAAGCGTGGCGACAAATTTCCACACGGCGTTTGTTCTGGGTGAGTACGGAAGCGGCGGCGACCTTCGAGGTACGGCGCGGTACGGGTGTGCTAGCAACTTGTACGATCAGCGCGGGTGAGTGTACGTTTAATCCAAAGTAGCGATCGCATTTCAACAAAAGACAGGCGCATGAGTGAGTGACTCATGCGCCTGTTTTATTTTTAGGCGAGCGGGAGACTGGGGATCGGACCGTAAATCTTGAGGAGGCTGCCGAGTACCCAACCAACCTGCCCCTCGTACTGGACTTGTATCCAACCATTGCGGTTACGTCCGGTTACAGTCAAGGGGACGTTCGCTGCGACAGATGCGATGACATTATGGTTGCGTTCGGGCGTTGAGCGGATTTTGGCGGCTTCCAAAGCGATTGCCGAAAGTGTCAAACCCGCTTGACCTTCCCCACCCGTAGGCGGCACACCCAGCTTAATCGGCATCGTGCCAACGGTATCCCACGGGCGTGGCAGAGACTCAAAAGTAGCACCTGCCGCTTGCAATTCACTCATCACGGTTGGCAAGACGCGCCCCGTCACGCGGTTGATATCATGGAAGGCGATCACCACGCCATCACCATAATCGTATGCGTTGTAGGTTTGTCCGGTCGATTGTGGGCGGTTGAGGATGTTATCAATCACGGCTTGATCGAAATCGAGTGTGTCCAAATCGACACCATGCAACGCCCAACCGCAGTCATCGCTATTGACGCTCCAATTGTAGGTAATGACCTGCACGCCCTCGACGACCGGAAACGGCTTTGAACCGCCACCGGGTTGCCAGAACAATTTCATTTGGGCGTCGTAGCGCGGGAGTTGATCACCTAGGGCTGCGCGGATGGCCTCTTCAGTTTTCAAATATGAATCGATCACGGCTTGGTCAGGCGAACCGGCATAGACACCGGGTTCTGACCACAGGTGATTGACCAGCGCATGACCTTCACGTACTTCACGTTGGATTAGCCCTTCGTGTCCGGCGATTTGGCTACCAGCGATCAAGAAAGTGGCTTTGGCGTTGTACTGGGCGAGCAAGTCGAGAATCTGGGGTGTATAAGCATCGGTCGGACCGTCCTCAAACGTCATGTAGACACGGAAGGGAGCCGACGATTGGGCATTGACCGCCGACATGGGAACACTGGCAAAAACCAAACAAGCCGCGAGGGTTGCTGCAACCAAGTAACGCAATCGTTTGAACATGAGATGAACTCCTGATTAATTGGAATATCTTCATTAGACCCCATTCAGGGGTATTGAATTCGTCGCTGAGCCTACGCCAACGCAACGATCATACGCCTTCTTCTCAGCGAGCGTAAAGAATATCGACACAACTGCCGAATCTGGTTACATTCAATCTAAATTACTATGATGAATAGCGCGATTCGGTAGCGCTAGTTATTCGAAAGGTGACGCTTATTATGTCTGTATTCTTTAAGCCTGATGATGGTTGGGCAGCCGATTTCATCCCGCTGTATGCCAATGGCGAGTACCATCTGTTTTATCTGAAGGATTACCGTGACAAGGCCGGTCATGGTGAGGGTACACCGTGGTTTCACCTATCGACCCGCGATTTCGTCCACTTCCTGGATCATGGTGAAGCGCTGCCGCGTGGGACGGAAGACGAACAGGATTTGTATGTGTTCACCGGATGCGCGTATGAACACGAGGGGCTGTACCACATCTTCTACACCGGACATAACCCGCACTTCAGGGCAGCGGGTAAACCGGAACAGGCCGTCATGCACGCCACCAGCAGCGATTTGATCACGTGGGAAAAAGACCCCGCGAATCCGATCATGTTCGCCGACTTTGAACGGTATGAACCGCACGACTGGCGTGATCCATTTGTGTTCTGGAATGAAGAAGCCCAAGAGTTCTGGATGTTACTGGCCGCACGGAATAAGACCGGCCCTAGTAATCGGCGCGGTGTGACCGCATTGGCAGCTTCCAAAGACCTGAAAAGCTGGACGGTGCGCGAAAACTTCTGGTCACCGGATTTGTATTTCACACACGAATGTCCTGATCTGTTCCAATGGGGCGAGTGGTGGTATCTGATCTATTCGACCTTCTCCGAGCGCATGATAACCCATTACCGCATGAGCAAGAGTCTGGCGGGGCAGTGGATCGCGCCGACCAATGACAGTTTCGACGGACGGGCTTTCTACGCGGCGAAAACCGCCTCGGATGGCAATCGGCGCTTTGCCTTCGGATGGGATCCGTCGCGCACTGGCGAAAATGATACCGGCACATGGAATTGGGGCGGTCATCTGGTGGTACATGAAATCTTCCAGCAAGCCGATGGTTCATTAACGGTCGCTCCACCACCGGAAGTCATCGCCAGCTTCACATCAGCCACCGAGATGACAGCATCCCCACAAATCGGCACATGGAAGCACCAAAATGGTGTGCTTTCGAGCGAGGCATGGGGCGCGTTTGCATGGTGTCGCCTTGGAGAAATCACATCGGCAAGCTGCTTTGAAACGACCATTCACTACAGCGATGATACGCGCAGTTGTGGATTGGTTTTGCAGGCCGACAAAACACTTGATTCGGGGTATCTACTGCGGATCGAACCCGGTCGCCAACGCATGATCTTCGAGCGCTTCCCGCGCCCCGGTGATGAACCGCCAATCATGGAACGTCCCTTAAACCTGAGCAGTGGTCAAGCCGTACAGGTACGGGCGCTGGTAGAAGGTAGTGTAATCGTGGTGTATGTGAATAATGAAGTGGCGCTCAGCACACGCGGTTATGAACATCTCGCAGGCGATTGCGGTGTATTTGTCTCGGAAGGTTCGGCGTCATTCAGTGCTATTGCATTAAAAAAGACAGCCGATTAGGTCACTAACGGGACTGTCTTTCTGTCGATCAATCAAGCGGGCTGATTAGCGCGATTCGTCGCTATCAGCCTCGTAGGTCAAGGGCACATCGAGGCGCAGCCACGTGCGTCCCACACGGAAGAGCGTACCGGGTCGTAAACTCAGACGCCCCTTGATGGGATTCTTGTCCTTTTCGACGAAGGTGCCATTACGACTGGTGCCATCTTCTAACCAGAAACCGAGCATATACGGATTCTCGACCGACTCGGACGCCGTTACCGGAATTGAGAGGATGCCGACCTTAGCATGAATGCGCGAGGCCTGGCTGTCAAAATGCAGGTGAATATCACAGCCTTCGCGGCGACCAATAAGCAATATGGTTTCCTCGCCGACTTCCGGCTGGGGAAAGTTGAGCGTCTTGCCGTCCATCGGCCCACTCATGAATGTGATGGAAATATCACGAGCCATGTAATGCAAACCCTTTATCCTGACATCGAACTATAAAGGCAATGGTGACGCAATTCCTGCCAATCTGCAAGAGTTAATCACCAGCGCACAAAGGTTATTGAGGTAACGATAACAAATAGGCCGTCAGCGCATCAATATCAGCCAGCGAGACTTTGCCAACCAGTAAATGCGTCCCCGACGTGGTGAACACATCCTGCAAACGAGCCGCCGAACCATCATGCAAATAAGGTGCGCTTGAAGCCAACCAACGCAGTGTAGGCGTATCAAAAACAGGACCAGCTTTTTCGTTGGGCGATGTGCCTGTACCCACATCATGCTGCTTGAGATCCGTACCCGCTACACCTGCATGGCAAGAGCCACAATCTTGCTGCGCGAAAATATCCGCACCCTTTTTGACCAGATCCGCGTTACCCGCCGGACTCACCGTGGGGCCGGTCAAGGTCGCCAGATAAGCCGTGAGTGAATCGAGATCAAGCGACAAACCAGAATGTGGTGTGCCATTAGCCGGTGACAACGGTTGATCGCTGATCAAGCCTGTACCACCCTGCAAGTGGCGAATCTTGATTTCAACATCTGCCAGCTCATCCCACGTAGCCGACCAATTATAGGGTGGTGTATCCAACAGATTGTAGAGCGCGGGCGTATTGCGCGGGCCATCACCCATCCCCTGCCAGACGCGTCCATCGGACATACCATCAAAATGGCAGTTGGCACAACTAAGCGAGTTGCCAAATGCCATGCGCGAGTCCACTGCACCATAAAATAACTGCGCCGCCACGATGGTATCCACCGACAACTTAAAGTCGCTGATGGGCAGCTTATCGACCACCGTGAGGTTGCGCGTCTCGATGATCGACAACGAACCTTCGAGGGCGTTATTCACAAAGAGCAAGCTGTTATCACGGTTGAGCAAAATGCCACGCGGACTAGAACCCACGCCGATGTGAGCACGTGCCGCGCCGGTGTTGAGATCAATCACAGACACATCGTTGCTACCCGCGTTCGCCACATAAATCCACTGACGGAAGCGATCCAAGGCGATGGCAAAGGGCATATTCACCGGACGGTCAGCACTATCCAGCGCGATGCGGCTAGAGCGTTCAACCGTCAAATTCCGCAGATCAACACGATTGACGACCGGAAAGACCACCGTATCATAAGTCAGGGCGGTATTCTGGGCATTGCTGCGGGTCTGCGGCAGATAAGCCAAGCCGCGCGTCAAATCCAGTTCAATCCCCTGCGAGATGGAGGTATCCAAACCAGTGTTGGAGGTCTGGACGACACGCGCATCCGGCAGATAAATCAGGCTGATTTGTCCGCTCCAGAAGTGAGTTACATATAAGAAGTCACCGAGCTTCGCCAAACCTGCTGGTGCGGCTGGAACCGGAATAGTGGTCACCACACGGGCAGTCGCCAGATCAACCACCGCGACAGCATTGCTGCCTTCCAAGGATACGTAGGCGATATCATCATCGCCCAGCACCACACCGTATGGATACACGCCATTCAATGGGATGGTGGTCACTTGCTGCGTGGTCAGATCAGCCACCGACAACGTACCATCAGCACGATTGGCTGTCACAGCGCGTCCACCATCGGCGGTCAAGGCCACTGAACGCGGATCATTACCCACTGGAATTTCGGCAGCTAACTTGACGTCCGATAATCGAATCACAGAGATCGAATTGTTGAAGGTGTTGGCGGCAACCAGCGTGCGGTTGTCTTTCGCCAGCGCCAAGGTATTCGATGAAACAGGCGTGGCAAGCCGCGCATCCGGCAGCGCATACAACGGGAAAGGTGTGGGTTGCGGCTGTGCTGATACGTATTCAGCCGGCATAAAAAATAACACGACTCCGGCGAGGGTAAGCACCACGCCCAAAGACAGCAAAGCAGAAATCCATCTGGTCAGCTTCAAATTAGGCATGGTTTTCATCCAAAAGTAAACAGACGATCAAAAGCGATCGTGAAAGTACGGCTGCGAATTTGTAATTGTCCGTTCGGGTCAATTCCACTCATGACGATGGTGAGCGTGAAGGTATCTCCAGCCGATGCGCCGGAACCCTGTTCGCCCTTCTCGACGTTCGGGAAGAGATCACCCAAAATGGGCGGACTATATTGATAGCTCAAAGTTGTGCCCGCAGGACGCAATAAGCCCTGCTCCAATACCTGCCCCGGAATACTGAGGGTATGGTATATCTGAACATTCGTCCAACCTTCAGGTACGCCAAAGCGGAAATTGTATGGCAGTGCGGGCGGAATATCGAAATCAGTGCGGTTATCATTCCACGTCAGCACGTCGCCACTTTCGGGCAACACATACACATTGAAATGTCCGTCACCCGTTCCAAGGATATTACCCGTTGGAGGCGGTGGTTCGATGGCACCGACCGAGGTGAGGCCGTTGTGTTGCACCTGAATAGTCACCGTCCAAACACCGGGTGTTTCCAACTTGAAGTCGTTGGCAGGATCGTAGAAATATCCGATGGCATTGGCAAGCCCCGTAAACTGCTTGCTGATGCTGCCATCCGGCGCGGTGATGGTCACATTCACCTGTGAGGGTAAGGTCGGCGCGACCTGTCCCGCGATCGAGAGCGTGTCACCCACCCGCAGCACATCACCGGGACGCGCGGCGGTCGGATGGAAGAACATATCTACAGGCTGCCCGTTATCCAGCAAGAGTGCCCCGCCCGTCGCACCACCTGCTTGACCATCATAGGGTGGATAGACACGTGCGCCACGTGCATCGGTGCGGGGATCAATCACCACCGCCAGAGAGGCATAAATCGCGGCACTGCGCACATTGGCTTCCGGATTATCTACCACTGAACCGCCAAACAGGAACAGGTAATCATCAGGACGACTGCCGGTTAGCCCTGCGCCGTTTTGTTGATTGTAGGGATCATCCATATCAAAGTGGAACGGTAAATTGCCGTCCGTTGCACCCTGTACGAACTGACGGGCGCTGACCGCAGGCGTGATAGCGCTGACATAGCTATAAGCGCGGTTTGCAACCTTATCCGGTTGTAAGCCAACGCTATACGGTGCATCTTTTGTTGGGAAGGTTACGGCTGGCAACGATTCTTCAGTCACAAGTTGACCGAGTGAGGCACCATCAGCCGCCTTGTAACCGGATTGATTCGCTGCCAACCAATCAGCATAGCTGCTGGCGACATCCTGTACATTCACCACCGGATTCAATTGGCTATCCCGTCCATCCGGTAGCCAGAGAATATCGCCAGTATAGTAAGGGTTGTTCAAGCGCACCGTTGCATCCGGCGCGTATTGGGACAGTGTATACCATGCGGGACGCGGCACTGTGGTCACACCATCAACGCCACGCTGCCCATGCGCGATTAATTCGCCTGCGGGTGAAGCGATAACACCCGCGCTGCGCAGACTACCTGCCCACAAGCGATTGCTCGCGTCAGCGTAGCGAACCTCATAATCAACCACGTATTCACCCGCTACATCGAAGCTGAATGCACCTTCAGCCGGAGCAAATATACCTGCCGAGTTGGCTTTGCCTTCGATCTTCTTCTCTATCATAGCGCTGCCATCTAGCGGATAAATCCGCGCGGTGATGGTCACATCAGCGGCTACACCGGGGGCGATGTGCAAACCGGGGTTATATACGTTACCGACTTCAAACGGCGTACCGGGCAACACGGCGGGAAGTAAATGAGCCGGCTCGGCAATCAAGACGTTATAGGTGCCACCGCCTGTGAAACGATGTCCCCAAATGTCCTCAACATTCCCGCTCAGTTCGATCTTATACGCGCCGTAGTCGGTAAATACATAACTGGCATAATTCGAGTTGAGCGTCGTCAAGCGGTAAACATCTACCGGCGACTCATCACCAAAGCGCGTGCGCTCGTCCAACAAGGCGGTAGACAATTGATTCTGTACGATGGGCGTGCTACCCAAATCATCAACCTGCCCATCCGGTCGGGTGATGCGTGCGCTCAAGCGTCCACCGGGCAGCAAGAACGGAATCAGCGGCACATCGCTGCTATCGTAGCTATTGGGCATTTGATCAAGTAAATACGGTTCAATCGGATAGCCAATGAGGGCGTTCGAGTCTCCAGACGTCTTGGGCAGGATATAGGTCGGGCTATCGAAATGCACACGGTTCGACAAAGCATATTTGGCTTGGTCTTCAGCGGCGACCACACCACGACTGCCATCGGATGGATTATCTTGGAATAGTGTCCAGAACAGGTGACCATCCGGAACATCCCCTACGCTGAGGGTAACCGGAATGCGGGACAATGCAGGTGTGGCACTGCTCGAACCACTCCCCAGCGGGCCATTGTCCTGCCATGCAAACACATCCCCATCCTCAACCTGTCCATAGCCTTCAAAAAGGGGGACGTATAATCCGGCGGGTAAATCAGCCGGTACTTGAATGGTGAAGTCCAGCGGGAACAACAGTTTGCCATCTTGCCGCACAATCTGATTGGGTGCGGTGATGCTTTCAGCCAGCGCGAAATCGCTGCGCAGGTTGCTAATCGCCAAACCGGAAGCCGTTCGTATATCAGACCAGCCGTTATTGCTGCCTAATCCACCACCAATTTGGGTTCCGTCACTCGCCAACACAGGTTGGAAGCGCAGCCGCCCAATCATTTTGAGGCCGATCAACCCCGCCGGTAAAGCAGGAGCATCCATGTTGACGTCCATTTGCAATGAGAGGCTATCCCCCGGCTTGAAAGCCAGAGCGTTAATCCAACCCTGCGCTTGCCAGCGGTTATCCCCGCCGAGCTTGCCCGCCAGTGTAAAGTGGGTGACATCCTGTGTGTTAGGCGCTATGGCGCGGGTAATGCCATCCACTTCATTAATCAGCGGAACAGCTTTATCAACATTCAAAGCCGAAAGTTCTGTGTTATCCGCCCGCAAGAAACGAATCTGACGCAAAATCAGTTGGTCAATCGTAGGGTTTTCTTGAGTCAAGAATGCGGCACGCGGCATCCGTATTTCGATAGCAGTCCCCTGGCTGGAAGCCAACGCGAAAGTTCCGATCTCGCGCAAAGTCGGCTGACCACGGCTCAAGTCACCACTGCCCGACCCACGCGGATCGAGCACCACACTTTGATCGGTGCCGTCGATCGTCATTTGAATGTCGAGATGGGCGTAATCGGTGGGAATGGTCGTGCCAGCGATACCAATATAAATACTATTGGTGTTCAGGAAAGCGTGTACAGCCGGATCAGTCTCGGTTGCCAACGCCGTACTGGTATACTGAGACCAATCATCGAAGCTGCCATCAATGTTAATTTGGCTGGTCGCGCCGGATTGGGTAGTCGATTGTGGAAACACACCGTATACTATAGTTCCGGGGCCACCGGGAAGTGATCCGGGTTTGTCACGGAGTTCAACCGGAATGTTTTGCGCGGGGCTAATCCAGAAGGGCGTATTACCCGGCCCGAACAGTGACGCGGTAAACGTGCCCGTAATTCCGGCTAAGGTATAGACGGTATCACCGGTATACAAATTGCGAATCGCGAGTTGGGCGGCAGGGAACACAGAACCAGCAGCCCCTGAAATGGTCACGATGCCGTCAGCATCCGGCTGTGAGACCGAAATGAGCGCCGCCGTCGGTGGATCACCGGCTTTTAGGCGTCCGTCGGCACCGGCTGCTACACCCGATAGCGCAACACAGATCACCAGCAAGGCAGGAAGCAGTTTTAAAAAGCGGCGCAAGGCGATCTCCTAGAATAAATTTTATCTATAAGGACGCACAATCTTGAATAGTAAACCGTGCCGCAAATGTACGCAAACGGTATTTCACAATATCACTACCACTATACTGTAGATTTCTACCCTATTGATATAAGAACTTGTAATGTCGACTCAGTCTGTTAAGCCTCTCGTCAATTCAATCGCCAATCTGGTCGCCGAGCGCATCGGGTTAATGCCTGCTAAAGCCCTGCATGATGCCATCGAAGAAGTCGGGGCGGATAATCTCGGTGGATTAGCACGCGCACTAGAAACCAGCGACGAAGGCAGCCCCGCGTGGCAAGGCATCCTACGGGCGCTGATGATCGGCGAAACCTATTTCTTCCGCCAACGGGCGCAGCTCAATTGGTTGCGACAGGTCATTATCCCTGATCTGCTCAAACGGCATTCCAACAGTATGACCCTCTGGAGTGCAGGATGTGCCACTGGCGAAGAAGTGTACTCACTCGCCATCACCCTATTTGAAAACACACTTAACCTCCAACGCAGTAATATCCATCTAATTGGCAGTGATGTGAACCGCGCCTCGTTGGATGCAGCACGACGCGGGTTATACCGCGATTGGTCTTTCCGGCACACCGACGCCTCCATGCGCGAACAATACTTTGAGCGCGTGGAAAGTGGCTCGCAGATCAAATCCTTTATCCGCCAGATGGTGACCTTCACCCCCAACAATCTGATCACCGGCACACCCATCAACAAACTGGACGTCATTAGTTGCTGTAACGTCCTGCTCTATCTGCACGACAAAGCCATCCAACAGGTCGAAGATCATTTCTTCGAAGCGCTAGCACCGGGCGGTTGGCTGTTGCTCGGGCAGGCAGAAACCATCCGCACCGAACGCGGACGCTGGCTGACACACTTTTATCCGGGCGGGGTCGCCTACCAAAAACCTGTAGATGCTGTTCGCAATCGGATTGTCTATCATCAGACACAATCGACACAATCTGCCCCACCCCCTAAAGCCGAGACCGAACCGCTCTCCATGTATGATGAAGCGGTCGCCCTGCTCCGCGCCAAGCAAACCGAAGCCGCCGAAAATATCCTGCGGCGTATTCTGGCGAACCAGATCAACGACAGTCGGGCGCATACCTTACTCGGTTGCATCCTCGCCAATCGCCGCCAAATCGCAGATGCCCATGCTGAACTGGACGCTGCCCTGAACGAAAACCCGCTGCAAGCGGACGCGCATTACCTCAAAGGCATGTTGTACTTGGAAAGTCATCAACCCGCCGCGGCTGAGGACGCTTTCAAATCCGCGCTCTACTGTCAGAAGGGACATCCCCTCACTGCTATCATACTCGGCAATATCTACCTGCAAGCCGGTGTCGCCGAGAAAGCCCGCCGCACATGGACTTCCGCCCTCGAAAATCTGAATGGCAAGCCGGATGATCCCGTTGCCAACATCAGTGACCTGACCGTGAGTGCGCTACGTGAAATGCTACAAGCCCAGATCAGGCAGTCCAAAGGACTCGGAACCTAATCGGGTTAGCAACATCCCCATCTAGCTATAACTTTCATCACTGACAGTAACTTTTTAGCCAGTTTGACGTCGTTATAAGTAACAACTCATGCTTACGTTGAATAAGGCTGAATCGCGCATGAAGCTAGTCCTGACCATACAGATGAAAAGTGATGCACCTACATTGATCTTTGATGTCAATCGCATCAACCATCTGGTCTTTGGACGCAGCACCAAAGATTCAAGTTGGATACCGAATGTAGATTTGACCAAGTTTGGTGCACACAAATTAGGCGTATCGCGGCGTCATGCAGCCATCAACAAACTGGATAGCGGCTTACATATTCTTGATCTGGGGAGTGCCAATGGTACGTTTGTGAACGAACGGAAATTAGTGCCGAATCAAGCCCATCCCATCCAACATGGGGATACGATTCGCATAGGCTATCTCAGTCTCGGCGTCCAACTGGATCAATGAACTAGGGGCGTAATCCCAACGACTCGACCAGCGCGTCGAGGGATGTTAGCAGCGCATCCGGTTCGCCGTTGTTGAGCAGCGTATAATCCGCGATGGCAATCGGGCCGCCTTTTTCCAATCGCTCGATTTCCTGAAAATCACGCGTAGCCGCTTGCTCAGCCGTCAATGGCCGTTCGACACGACTGCCCAACCGACGATAGCGCAGCCCACGACTACTGACGATAGCCACCACCACCATACTCGCACCCAATTCCGGTGAGAGGATTTTGTACTCACTAAAGCTGTATAACCCGTCGATGATGATACTGCTATGGTTTTCCAGCGCGGATTTTAGATGGGGCAGCGCACGACGGGCAATTGCCGCCATACCCTCGTTCGCCCGAAATTCTTCGCGGACGATGCGTTCATTTTCAGGGTTGATGTCCCAACCACGACGCACGACTTCATCCACCACGATCCCGCCAAAGCGAAATTGGAAAAAGCCGTGTGATTCGAGATGATGCGCGCACAGGGTTTTCCCTGCACCCGGCATTCCGACCAGCGCCAATGCACGAGGCACTTCAGTTGTGGTCATCAAACATCCTCAACGATCGTAACTGTGAATAGGGGGATTATAGCGGACGCTTCATCATGGTCATAGGGGCGAGACACCCACCCCCAAACCTCAACGCCCGTATAAGACGACCTGCCACAAACCACTATTTTTGCGGAAGCGAGGCGTCAAACCATTGGCGCGGATAGCCGTATCCACATCATCAGTAGGATGAACGAAGATGCGAAACGGATTGCGTTGAACCCAGAACCACAGGTTCAGCACCCGACCGCCCAAACGCATCCACCACGCATCACGTGGATAGACCACGCCGTACAATTGACGGGCGCGCGCGGTTGATTCAGCCACCAACGCAGGCATATCAGGATAACAACAAATCACCCGATCCAGCGTGACAATATCGGCGGGCGCAATCTCCGGCGCGAGTTCGACGAAGTTGCCGTGTACATACGTCACCCGTTCCCGATGCCCGCGCTGACCAGCCTCTTCCTGTGATGCCCCCAAGTAAGCCGTTGACGCATCCACATGGACAGCCGATTGCACCGCGTCTGATAGCAACTCGTGTTGAATAGCCCCCACCCCGCCGCCAATATCCAACAGCGTCATGGCATTTTTGGTCGCGCCGCGAATGGCATCCAAAAGGATACGTGTGGTATGGGCAGGGCCTTGTTTGCGGTACGATTCCAGATCACCCCGCGCTGTGCTGGCATCAAACACTTTATCGGCACCGACACAATGTGGACAGGACATCGTATGTACTCCTTATTTAGCAGCAACCACCGTCTTGCCATCGGAGGGATCAAGACTCAAGGTTTGGTCACGGTCGTCATAATCAATCAACTCGGCATAACGTCCCCAATCAATCGCGACATCCAACTGCCGTTCAGCCAGTTCGTCAGGGAATTCCGGTGAGAGCGCCGTATAAAACAACTTCCACGGCAGCGATCCATCCTGCGCGGAATGCAGCATTTCCATCACCCAGCGGATCATCGGCAGACGCCGCGCACGGCTGGCAAAGATTTCCTTGCGCGTCAAAATCGAGGCTTCGGTAAAGGTCTGCCCGAGCGGCGTGATATGAATATCACCTTCCTTGACTTCCACAAACCCCACCATTTCGCCCATTTCAACCGTTTGCATCAAGTCCGCCATCTCAATACCGAGGTCACCTTCCAAGCGATACAGGTCATAATGTCCTGACCCTTGATTAATGACTTCCAGCATACCCGAAAGCTCATCGACCGACGAACGCGGCAAAATACGCGTCATACCGGGTGAGCCGGGTTGCGTACCGACTTCTTTGGCTTCCGGTTGGGTGCGCCCAGCAATCGCCCCATAGATGCGGTCAACAAGGGCTTCAAACGCTGGCGATTTACGCTGGCGCGGCTGCGGCAGTTCCACCCGAAACTCGGTGACGATATGCCCCGGTTCCTTGCCCATCACCACAATCCGGTCAGCCATAGCAATCGCTTCTTCAATGTTGTGGCTGACCATTAGCACCGCTTTGGTCGGGAGCTGGCCTGATGTCCACAACTCCATCAATTCACCGCGTAGGGCTTCGGCGCTCAACACATCCAACGCGCTAAACGGTTCGTCTAAACATAATAATTCCGGTTCGACGGCCAGCGCGCGCGCAAAACCGACTTTCTGCCGCATACCGCCGGAAAGCTCTCGCGGATAGGCCGATTCGAACCCGTCCATACCTACGAGATCGATCAACTTTTCAGCCTTGATACGTTGATTAGCCAGTGTGACATCCCGCGCCGTGAGTGCCAGCATCACGTTATCCAGCACCGTCAGCCACGGATACAGGGCGAAACTCTGAAACACCATCGTAGCATACGGATTGACACCCTCTATCGGTTTCCCGCGATACGACACAATGCCGCCGCTCGGTGCGATCAAGCCAGTGATCATACGCAGCAGCGTACTTTTGCCGCAACCGGACGGGCCGAGCAGCGCCACGAATTCACCCTTATGAATATCCAGATTGATGTCTTTCACCGCTGTGAACAAGCGATCCGCTTTACCAAAGGTGCGGGTGACATGCTCAAGATGGAGCAGGATTTCAGCCGTCATAGAAGTCTGCCTTTCTCAGCTACTGATCCATACGATAGCGCGTCTCTGCGATATGAAACAATCGCCGCCAGAAAAAGCGGTTGATGAGCACCACGATCACGATCATCACCAATGTGGACGCCAGCAGCAGCGGATAATTCGCCTGTGCGGTCGCTGATGTAATCAATGATCCCAAACCGATGACACGGTTAGTTTGTCCGGCAAAGTTGGTATATTCTGCTACGATGCTGGCATTCCATGCCCCGCCGCTAGCCGTGATCAATCCGGTGATGATATACGGAAACAGCGCTGGCAAAATCAAGGTACGCCAACGACGCAAGCCTTGTAGTTGCAGCAAATCACTGGTGTATTTCAAGTCCTGCGGGATAGCCGACGCCCCCGCGATAATATTGAACAGCAAGTACCACTGCGTACCGAGCAGCATCAACAAAATCGCCGCGATATTCCCACCGCCGCGTATGCTCAACAATCCGAGCAGCAGTACCGGAAACAACGCCGTTGCCGGAATCGCCGCCATGATCTGCACGATCGGTTGCAGCACCCGTGCCGCACGGGCATTCGTACCGATCAACACGCCCACCGGAATCGTCCACGCCAGTGCGATCACCAACGCCAGCGCCACCCGTAACAGGGTCGCCCCTGCTCCTAGCACGATCTGCCCCCACATATCCAGCGGTAACGTCAACAGCAAGCCAGTTGCTTCGATGACCGCATAGATGATCACCAGCGCGATAATGAACAGCATAATCCAGCGGCCTATGGTACGACGTCCGGTTTGAGTCGCGGGTTCAAGGCTCGGCACATAGGCTTGCGGCTTGTCAAACCACGCATTTAAACGGCTTAGAATTGGACTGAACAGTCGACTAGAAACGAAGCTCGCCAACCGTGATCGGCGTAACCCATCCAAAAACCACGAACCAGCAGGATCATCGCTGGTGACTTGCGACACCTTGAAACGTTCTGCCCACGACAGCAGTGGTCGCCACACCAATTGATCCAGCATGACGATCAACAACACCAGTGTAGCGATACCCAGTAACAGCGCTTGCGTATCCCCTTTGGAGGCCGCCGTCTGTAAATATGCACCCAACCCCGGCAAACGGAAATCGCGATCACCGAGCGTAAATATCTCCGCTGCCATCAAGAAGAACCAACCACCCGCCCACGACATAACACTGTTCCAGATCAGCGCCAGCATGGCAAACGGCAGTTCAACCTGTCGGAAGCGCAGCCACGGACTAAAGCGGAAAATCGCCGCTGCCTCGCGCAGTTCAGTCGGGATCGTGGTCATCGACTGGTAGAAACTAAATGTTAAGTTCCATGCTTGGCTGGTAAAGATCAGGATGATTGCCGCCAGTTCAATCGCCGGTCGCTGCGGCAAAATCGAGATCAACGCCAACAGCACCACCGGCAGAAACGAGAGGATCGGCACCGACTGTAAAATATCCAGCACCGGAATCAACCAGCGCTCAGCACCGGGACGCCGCGCGGCAGTATAGCCGTACACAATTGAAAAGGTCATGGAAAGAACATACGCCGCTAACATGCGCCCGAGCGATAACAACGCATAATATGGCAGTGCACTGGGGGATAAACTAATATCCGGTCCGGTCACAATTGCCGGTGTATTAAAGGCCAAGCGGACGCCAAAGAAGATCAGCCCGCCTACGAGTAAAAGTGCTACCAGATCGCTTAAATTGAATAGACGTAGTGTGGAAAGCGGTGGGCGAAAAGTTAGTTTGCGAACTGACATAGCAGACTCCTATGTGTTGTGATTAAGTCGTTCGCCCAATCTCCGTAATCATACACCCCACAACCAACTTTTACATGTGCAAATGATGAAAAATATAGCCTGCCCTTTCGTGTTATAATGCAAACCAACTTTCTCGCTTATTCACCGGCACATCCGGCAGGCGCACATGGCCGAAAACGAAAATATTTACGCCAACCCCTATCGTCCTTCCAGCAGTGATGACCCTGCGCTGGCACCCTTCGCAGGCCGGCAAAAAGCCTTTGAACATCTCTACCAGCGCTTGACCGATCCCAACGGTGCCGGAGTCAGTATCATCTTGGGGCGGCACGACATCGGCAAAACAGCGCTGCTGCATCACTTCAATTCCTACTTTGACGACAGCTTCATGAGCGTCTATACCCCACTCAAAGGGCAATCCTTTCGCTCCGAGAGTGATTGGTTGAATACCGTCGCTTTGTCTACTATGAATAGCCTCGGTGAAAAAGACTTGAGCCTATATAAGCTACCCAAGCAAAACGCCGATAATCAAGATATGCGCCGTTGGATGTCAACCGAGTACCTCCCCAATGCCTTCGATATCATGCGCGGTCGCCGCTTGGTCTGGTTGTGGGATGACGCTGGCAGCCTCATCAAATGGCTCAAAGATGGCATCCTACCCGTTGACCACTTCACCTATCTTAACGCGTTGGTCAAACAGTTTCATAACCTCGGCATCGTTCTGGCGATGGACAGCCAGTATGAACAGGATATTCGTTACCTCAGTCCGTTGGTCAGCGTCACCGATGTGTTCCGGTTGACCAACCTCACCGAAGAAGAAACCCAACTGGTAATGCACAAGCCTATGCAAAACCAGTATCAAATCAGCAACGAAACCGTGAACGCCATCTTCAGCGCCACCGGAGGACAACCGCGTCTGGTACAACGATTTGGTGCCGCCTTATATGAACGGCAGCAAGGCACTGCTACCTTACACAGCAGTCTGACCTTAGAGGACGTCAAAACCGTCACCGCCCCTGTGCAACAGCAGAGTGAAGCTGACCTACGCCAGGCATGGACGGATGCAGGACGCAACGGGCAGTTGGTACTCACCGCCATCACCCGTTTGATGTACGCCGATCCTTTAACGCCCGTCACCACCGAAGCCATCTCTGACTGGTTGATCGAGTCCGATTATCCGCTGGATTTGACCACCATTCACGCCGCCATCCGCAGCTTGGAATACGACGAGTTGATTGATAACACCCAGTCGGGCATCCGTCTGAAATCATCCATGATGCAGGTATGGTTGCTCCAAAACGCCCAGCTTACCAGCGCGACAAAGTCCGGCACAGCACCCCGCCAGTGGGGATTGATCGCAGCCGTTGTCGTCCTAGCACTGGTCATTCTGGCCTTAGCCTATGTCGTCAGCCAGCAGCGCACGCCCGAACCCACCAACAGCGCCACGCTGCAACCAACAGTCACACTCGTGACCCAACCTTAACTATTTTTATTTCGTAGGAGAACCCATTATGAATCCCACAGTAGGCAGTTTTCAAAGTAAAGACGGCACCAAGATTTACACCGAATCGTGGTTACCGGATGGCGCTGCCAAAGCCGTCGTCATCATCGTGCATGGACTCGGTGAGCACATCGGACGTTATCATCATGTCGCACCGCGCTTTGTTGCAGCCGGATACGCCGTTTATGGCTTGGATCATCACGGACACGGCAACAGCGGCGGTGATCCGCGTACTTATTTCGATACCTTTGACCAGCCCTTGAACGACCTCAAACAATATCTGGACAGCATCAAAGCCGCGCACCCCGGCAAGAAAATTTTCATGTACGGTCACAGCTTGGGATCACTCATCACCTTAGCCTTCGCCCTGCGCAATCAAAAGGACTTATCCGGCTTGGTGCTCTCCGGCGCACCCCTCGCGGTGGAATCGACTCAACCCGCCTTGCTGGTGACTGCCGCGGGTGTCCTCAACAAGATCGCCCCCAAAATGGCGATTACCGCCCCCCTGCCGTCCAGCACCTTATCGCGTGATGAAGCCGTCATGCGTGCCTACGACACCGATCCGCTGGTCGAACATGGCAACGTGCGCGTCCGCATGGGCTACCAGATATTCAGCGTCAGCCGTGATGTCAAAGCCCAGTTAAGCCAACTCAAACTACCCTTGTTCATCTTTCATGGTGCGGATGACAAACTCTGTCCGCCCGCTGGCAGCCAGATGGCATACGATGGCGCGGGTTCATCGGATAAAACCCTCAAGTTCTATGATGGCTTGCGTCACGAAACCCATAACGAACCTGAGCAAGGCATGGTGATCGACAACATCATCAACTGGCTCAATGCCCACTAAGCGCAATCGCCGCCGTTACCTGATCGCCATCGCGGTCTTGTTTCTATTCGGCTTGCCTGCTCGCCTCGTCCCACAATTCTTACCCGACTTCTATGTCAATTACGTCGGTGATGGGTTGTGGGCGATGGCAATCTTCTTCATGCTCGGGCTAATCTTCCCAACTGCCTCTACCCGCCGATTAGTGATGACCACCCTTGCCATCACCTACGCCATCGAAATTAGCGAACTCTATCAAGCCGATTGGATCAACCAGCTTCGCAGCATCAAACTGATCGGCCTCATCCTCGGCTACACCTTCCTCTGGAGTGACCTCGTCATGTATACCATTGGCATCACGGTCGGGGCGCTGCTTGAATATTTCGTCTTGTGGAAGCCCCCGCACGCTACAAATCGTAATTCATGAAGTCGATGAAACTCGGCGAATGACCGAAACGCGTCAGCATCTCGGCGGCCTCACTGCGATGTTGGGTACTATGAAACAACACATGCGACAATATATACCAGATGCTTAACGTCCGATGTGGATCATTGCCCACCTGTCCGGTCACCGTTGCCGTCAGCTTTTCCTCATCAAGACTTTCCAGATACATCAGCATCAAACCATAGTTCTGATCAGAAAATGTACGCAGTGCCGCCACATCAAGAAACGCATCAAGGCGCTGACCTCCAAAGTTGGTCACCCCATGCTCACAAAAATAAAACCACTCCTCTTCAACCGTTAGAATATGAAATAAGGTCTCGCGTAGGCTGGTACGCCGACCAATATCCTGTGGCGCGTTACACTGTTCCGCACTCAGTTTCGCGGCAAAATCCAATACACGCGTATTCCGTTGATAATTGAAATCAAACATTTTGAGCAGTATGAGTTTACTGAGCATGACCGAAGACCTTCCTCATTCAACTTAAGCCAATTGCGCCAACACATCCTCGATAAAAACCTTACGCGACTTTTCATCAAGTTCAACATAATAAGTTGGATTATCGAGCTGACTATTTGCCAACAGCACATCAAAATCAATCGTTTCGAGCAAGCGCAAGCTGTCAGCATACGCACGCGTAGTCGCTTTTCGGGCGGTCGGAATCCAGCGTGTACCATCATGCCAGATGAAATCACCGACAAATAAATACCGCTTGTCATCTACCGTCACCAGATAGCAAACACCACCGTCGCGATGTCCGGGTGTCGGAATAACCTCTATACTGGCATCCATCATATGCCGCTTGAACGGAAACAAAACCACTTGCTTCAACACACTGGTGACATCCGGCGCTTCCGCCTCGCTGCAATATAACGGCGCGTTAAATCGTGCCGCCACAACATCACAATGTGCCGATCTAAAGTGCGAATCACCGAGCAATTGGCGGCTGAGTCCACCCATCGCATCCATCCAATCAAAGTGCGCCTCAATCGTGCTGCTGGACGAAAAACACGGTATCAGCAGGTTACCCGCTTCACGCCGGACGAAAAACGACCGGTACTTTTTGGGTGTTTGCTTGGAGGGTAAGACCTCGTAGATATTCGGGAAGATCTCGTGCATAGCTATCCTTTCGCGCAATATACAAACGTTCTACTGTACAGGCTTTTGTTTGTCAAGTTACGCACACTGGAGGACAATCGAGAGAGACTGTTCAAACTAACTAAACTCGTGATCGCTGGTTAAAGCAGTATTGGAAAATGGAGACGCTAAAATGGTAGACCCTGATATTTTCAATGATGTACCGATTTTTGCCCTATTGGATTCAGAAGAACGCTTAGTCCTTGCGCAGCAGGTCAGCGTGAAGAACTTTGAAAAGGATGAGGTTATTTTCAGGGCAGGTGAACGCGGGAAATTTGCCTATCTCATCCAAAAAGGGAAGGTGGATGTCAAAATCACCGACATCGCCGATGAGGTAGTCACCGTCGATGTGGTCGAAGTAGGCGGACTGATGGGCATGTCCTCGCTGCTAGCCGATAGTGAGCATTTGACTACTGCCATCGCTATGGAACCCACCTGCGCCATCGAAATTGATCGTCACGACATCAGCACCCTGCTCCAAAAGAAACCATTGGCTGGTCTGGATATGATGACCATGATCGAAAAACACTTGCGCGCTACCCATCAGCTCATGCGCACGCGTGTAGTACGTAATCCCAACGACGAAGCCGAGTTGAAACCGACCTTTGGCGAACGCCTCTCAGATTTTCTGACCTTCGTTGCAGGCGACATTCGCTTTGTCTTTTTCAACTTTATCTGGTTTGCGGTTTGGATCATTGGCAACACTCACATCATCCCCAACCTTCCCGCCTTCGATCCATTCCCCTTCGGTCTGCTCACCATGATTGTTTCGCTGGAAGCCATCTTTCTGTCCCTCTTTGTTTTGATCAGCCAGAACCGCCAAGCAGCGCGCGATAAAGTCCGCAATGACATCGAATATGCCATCAATATCAAAGCTGAACTCGAAATTGGCGAACTCTTAAAACGACTGGTAAACATTGAACAAAGCATCGGTGATTTGAAGCGCAAATGAGTCTCAATAACGCCTAACGTACACAGAATTTTTGTGCTAAAATTAATTTTATGTGTATCTTAAATTTTCCAACTAACAACTGATCGCTATCGACTATAAACTTTTTGGCAAAGTTGGCGTCGGACATTCACTTATTAAAATTGCCAACTTCGCCATTCATGCTAAAGGCTAAACATGACTGATTCAGCGACGCTTGACTTCGACTCCCTCTGGAACTTTGGTGATCCGGCTGCCACCGAGCAGCAATTTCGCCAAATACTCGCCAAAAATGACAGTACCCATGACTCGTCCTACACCGCCCAATTGCTCACCCAGATCGCGCGGACGCAGGGCTTACAAGGTCAGTTCGAAGCCGCCCACAAAACCTTGGATCAAGTCGCCGCCACATTAACCGATGATCTCACCGTCGCCCGTATCCGTTACCTGCTTGAACGCGGACGCGTCTTTAATTCATCCGGCCAGCGCGATCAGGCTCGTCCATTGTTCCTGCAAGCGTGGGAATTGGCGCAATCGGCTCATGAAGACGTCTATGCGATTGATACCGCTCACATGCTTGCCATCATTTCGTCCTCTGATGAACAAATGCAGTGGAACCTGAAAGCGCTGGCAATCGCCGAATCCAGCACCATTCCCCGCGCCCGTAAATGGGCGGGTTCGCTTTACAACAACATGGGTTGGACGTACCACGACCTCAAACAATATGACCAAGCACTATCCATCTTTGAGAAAGCGCTCCTATTTTTTGAAGAACACGGAACACCATCCAGCATCAGCATCGCCAAATGGAGTGTCGCCCGTGCGCTGCGCTCGGTTGGTCGCACGCAGGAAGCGCTTGATCGTCAACGTGCCCTGCTCGCTGAACATCAAGCCGCTGGTAGCGCCGATGGTTATGTCTCTGAAGAAATCGCTGAATGCTTACTCGAACTCGGTCATGCCGACGAAGCCCGTCCGTTCTTTGCCAGCGCTTACGCCGAACTCTCCAAAGATACGTGGTTCGTAGAGAACGAGGCCGCCCGTCTTGAACGCCTCAAAACCTTATCGGGATGAAGTGGCAATAAACGGATATTTAATCACATAGGATTCGGTATAGAATCCTCATATTCAACACTGTGGTACCACGTAGACGTCAAAAAGTGGCGCTTTCCGTCGTCCTCAAATCCACATACAGTAAGATGCTGCATACGCGTATTTGAATAATATCCAAATAAAAGGGGATTATGTGACCAAAAAACAAGCATGGATTGGATTTTGGATTCTAGCGCTCATCTGGGGATCATCCTTTCTTTTTATACGCATCGGTGTCGAACAACTCACCACCTTTCAAGTCGTCTTTATCCGCACCGGCATCGCTGCCATCGGCTTAAATATCGTCGCCTTCTTGCGCGGTAAACATCTGCCCACCGACGCCAAAGGCATCCGTGATATCCTCGTACTGGGTATCGTCAACACCGTGTTTCCGTTCGTGCTCATCACATGGGGTGAAAAGAGCATCGAAAGCGGTCTCGCCGCTGTATTGCAAGGCACCGCCGCCTTATTCACGATGGTAGTCGCCCACTTTGTATTCGTGGATGAACGCATCACCCTCCGCAAAATTATCGGCTTGGGAGTCGGCTTTTTAGGGGTCGTTATTCTTGCCAGCCGCAGCGCCGAGGGCGAAGTCGTGCAATCCGACGCAACCCTCCACTTATTAGGCCAATTGGCCATCGTCGGCGCGTCTTTCTGCTATGCGTTGGGCGGAACCTACAGCCGCAAAGCCATCCAAAACCGGCTTGAACCAATCATTGCCGCAGCCGGTGCCATGACCGTAACCGCTATCATCTCCGGCATCTTGACCTACGCCGCCCCATTTCTCGGTGGCCCCGCGCCTACCCCGCTCGACACTTTGACCCCGCGTGTCGTAGGTGCCATGTTGGCATTAGGTCTCGTCAATACCTTTTTCGCCTATTTGATTTTCTATTCGCTCGTATCCACATTGGGTGCAGCCCGTGCGTCAATGGTCACGTATGTGATTCCGGCAGTCGGCTTGCTCTTGGGCGCGCTCTTTCTTGGCGAAGCAGTTGATATTCGCCTGTTGATCGGCGCGACCTTAATCGTAGGCAGTATCGCGATTGTGAATCTCAAGTTGGGTAATCTATTCCGGCGCGCAGCCGTTCCTCCATTGGTGGTCAAAGATGGCACACCTTGAACCCACCCTCAGGGTCATGACACCCGATGAAGCCCCGGCCGTCATCACACTCATGCGCAAAATTGGCTGGGATCATCCACTTGAGCAAACGCGGCAGAATATAACATGGGGTGGCGAGGGCAGTTTTTGCCTCGCCTTTGATACAGAGATCGTCGCGACCGCTATTGCCCTTAAATACAGTGATCGCTTAGGCTGGGTAGGATTAGTCGTCAGCGATCCCGCTTATCAACGACGTGGGTTTGCCCGCCGTCTGATGAACCACGTGATGCACTATTTCGGCACTGTCGAAAGTGTCATGTTGGATGCTTCGACGCTCGGTTTCCCGCTCTATGACAATATGGGCTTTGAATCCCTCTACAAAATTGATGTCTACACAGGTGCTGCCCAAGCGTTTGAAGTTTCTCCCACAATCCGTCCTATGACTGCCGAAGACCTACCAACCATCGTGGCGATGGATGGGGATGTGGTCGGCGTACCTCGCCCGCAGGTTATCAATTGGCTGCTGCAAACAGGGAATGGCTACGTAGCAACTGCTTCAGGCAAAATTACGGGCTATACCTTCACACGGACTCAGCTCGATCCGCTTCGCATGGTCGCATGGAACGCGACAGACGCGGCAACCGCCGAATCACTTTTTCAATTCGGTAGCACATTGGCAGCCAACAGCGGCGTTAACTTGCACATCAGCATCCCCGAACCGAATCAGGCCGCGCAAGAAATCGCCCGCCGTTATCATCTGACCATTGATCGTTCAGTAACGCGGATGGTCTATGGCAGGCAACCACCCGGCCATATGGGTGACCAATACGGGATTGTTGCATTTATGACGGGTTAACGGAGGACTTTAGTACTACCAGACCACCGGATCGTGAGCCATTTGACAATAACAGACTGACTTTCGACATTGACCTCCATAGATGAACAGTGACACCGGTTGAACAGTTCATCAGACAAGTTCAAACTATGGAGGAAGATACAATGTCCGTCAACGCGATTGCTATTCAGAAGGATATGGTCAAGGCTGGTGACGATCTCAACGACATGATCTGTCCGCCACGCCAATGGGAACGCGAGCATATCTGCGATGTTTCCGTCTTAACCTACAGTTTCAATATTCGGGTCAACAATCAACTGGTTGAAACCACCCTGCGCTATCGTGTCGAGCGCTGCACCGAAGATTACGTACTGAGCGACCTCGTCCATTCTGTGACCTTATTCCCCGGTGAAGAGGTCTTTCTCTCCACCCGCAGCCGTCACAGCGTCGCACGTTTCACCGAAGACGCCTCGGTATCAGCCTCTCAATCCTCGAGATCCAGCGACCGCGTGTGGATGGAAGCCTTCAAGTCGATGGCGACCGATTTCAGCGAGAATCAGAGTGGAGCCAGCAAAGCCTCGTCCCACTCGGAGTACTCCAAGACCGGCGTTGAAGGGGGTGGCGGCGTTAACCTGCTCTTCTTTAGTATCGGCGGTGGAGCCTCTCACGCCAGCGGTGAATTTGATGCCAGCTCAAGTTCCAGTTTCTTCAACCAGATCAACCAGCATCTTGAGTCCAGCGTACATCAAACCAATCAGGTCACGCGCGATACCATGTCGGTCAGTCTGACTCAGGTCAATAGTCACCGCGTCTCAACTGCCGAACAGCGTGAAGAATTGGAAGTCAGCACACGCAAGTTCAGTAACGAAAACATGTGCCACACCGTTACCCATTACTTCTACCAGATCGCGAAGCGCCAGCGCATCAAGATCACCTTGGAGGGCCGCACTTTCCGCGTACTCAATCGCTTCGCCAGCACCGCCGTCAAAATGAAGCCCTTCCAAATGAGCATCGCCAACAATGCCCGTTTGGACTTCGCGAATGCAACCACCCCTGCCAATAACCCTAACGCGGTTGGCATCGCTGAGTTACGCGACTTCACAGGCCAGACGGTCAACACGGACTTGAGTATGTTGCAACGCGTCGCCAGTGTCCCCTATGAAACCTTCCAACGTGAAGAAAAGGAACGTCAGGCTGCCATTCAAGCCGTAGAGAAACTATTAGACGGTGATCTCAAGGAATATAACCACGAATCAGTCAGCTTGGTTCCTACCGAAGCCCTGTATGTGGAAAGTGAATTGGGGAACTGCATCGTCTGCGAACCGGCCATGCTCGCCAAGCATGAATATGAACTGGAACGCATGCGCCTCGAAAATGAACTCTTGGAAAAGCAAATCAGCTTGCTCGACAAGCACAAGGATTATCGCTGCTGCGACGATGACGACCCCACGCCTGCCTAATTAACCCAACGCAAAATGGGCATGGTGAAAACTATGCCCGACGTTTTTTGAATTGATAGCAGGAAAGAAAAGGGGGGAGGAGGAGATAAACAAAAAGAAAGTGGGAGTGAAGGGGGTTGGCAGCGGCGTACTCTCCCACCACGTTACCATGGCAGTACCATCCGCGCTTGTGAGCTTAACGACCGGGTTCGGAATGGGACCGGGTGTACCCTCACAGCTCTAGCCACCAACTACCTTCACTCCCACTTTCCTCAAGTGTTCGTGTTTGCAGTTAATCTCTTGTTAACTCAACTCACCACCAAATAGTGTTTCTCTCGTAAGCCGTACTCTCCGCTAGAGTACTAATTTCCCCGTATCACATTTCTAAAACCCTCGACCATTAGTACCGGTCGGCTACAGTCATTACTGACCTTACACCCCCGGCCTATCCAGCTGGTTGTCTCCCAGCGGTCTTACTTTCTTTAAGAAATGGGGAGTCTCATCTTGAGGTCTGTTTCCCACTTAGATGCTTTCAGCGGTTATCAGCTCCGAAGACTGCTACTCGGCTGTGCCACTGGCGTGACAACCGACTCACAGGCGCTTCGTCCACCTCGGTCCTCTCGTACTAGAGGCAGTTCCCCTCAAACTCCCTACGCCCACAGCGGATAGAGACCGACCTGTCTCACGACGGTCTGAACCCAGCTCACGTACCGCTTTAATGGGCGAACAGCCCAACCCTTGGGACCTTATCCAGCCCCAGGATGCGATGAGCCGACATCGAGGTGCCGAGCCTTGCCGTCGATGTGAACTCTTGGGCAAGACTAGCCTGTTATCCCCGGGGTAGCTTTTATCCGGTAAGCTACGGCCCTTCCACTCAGTGCCGTAGGATCACTAAGCCCGACTTTCGTCTCTGCTCGGCTCGTTGGCCTCGCAGTCAAGCTGGCTTTTGCCTTTACACGCATCAGCGGGTTTCCATTCCGCCTGAGCCAACCTTTGGGCGCCTCCGTTACTTTAGGAGGCGACCGCCCCAGTCAAACTGCCCACCTGCCACTGTCCCGAGTATGGTTATACCGCGGTTAGGGTCAAAATATCGCCAGGCTGGTATTTCACTGCTGACTCCACCCATTCTAGCGAACAGGCTTCCCAGTCTCCCAGCTATACTACACAAGCAAGATCCTAACGCAATGGCAGGCTACAGTAAAGCTCCACAGGGTCTTTTTGTCCAGCTGCGGGTAACGCGCATCTTTACACGTACTTCAATTTCGCCGGGCCCCTTGTTGAGACAGTGCTCCACTCGTTACACCTTTCGTGCGGGTCGGAACTTACCCGACAAGGAATTTCGCTACCTTAGGACCGTTATAGTTACGGCCGCCGTTCACCGGGGCTTCAATTCAAAGCTTCGGGTTTCCCCTAACCTCTCCTCTTAACCTTCCGGCACTGGGCAGGTGTCAGCCCCTATACGTCCGCTTTCGCGTTTGCAGAGACCTGTGTTTTTGGTAAACAGTCGGTAGAGCCTCTTCGCTGCGACCCCCTCGCGGGGGTGTCCCTTCTCCCGAAGTTACGGGACCTTTTTGCCTAGTTCCTTAACAAAGGTTCTCCCGTTCGTCTTGGTTTTCTCAACCTATCTACCTGTGTCGGTTTGTGGTACGGGCGGACTGCTTCAACGTTATATAGAATTTTCTTGCCTCCCGGTGTCAGTGACTTCTGGTATTTCTACCCGGCATCATGGTCATTAACCACTTGCCACCGCAATCCACTCAGCGGCTCACCTTCCCTAGAGGTTCTCTACATAACTCCACACTCCGGTACCGGAATATTAACCGGTTGTCCATCACCTACGCTTTTCAGCCTCGGCTTAGGCCCGACTAACCCGACGCGGACTGACCTTCCGTCGGAAACCTTAGATCTTCGACGAACATGGTTCTCACATGTTTTACGCTACTCATGCCGGCATTCTCACTCCTGCACGCTCCAGTCAACTTTCCAGTTGGCCTTCTCCGCCTGCAGAACGCTCCCCTACCATAGTCTTTCGACCATCCCAAGCTTCGGTGGCTGGTTTGAGCCCCGTTACATTGTCCGCGCAACTGCGTTCGACTAGTGAGCTGTTACGCACTCTTTCAAGGGTGGCTGCTTCTAAGCCAACCTCCTAGCTGTCTCGACACAGTCACATCGTTTCCCACTTAACCAGCACTTCAGGACCTTAGCTGTAGGTCTGGGTTCTTTCCCTCTCGACGATGAATCTCATCACCCACCGTCCGACTGCCGCGGATACGTAGTGGCATTCCCAGTTTGGTTGGGTTCAGTAAGCTTGACGCCCCCTAGCCCATCCAGCGCTTTACCTCCACTACGCTTCTCGCAACGCTAGCCCTAAAGCTATTTCGGGGAGAACGAGCTATCTCCCAGTTCGTTTGGCATATCACCCCTACACACAGGTCATCCCCCACTTTTGCAACAGTGGTGAGTTCGGGCCTCCGGTGTCTGTTACGACACTTTCACCCTGCCCATGCGTAGCTCACCAGGTTTCGCGTCTAATCCCTGCGACTTCTCGCCCTATTCAGACTCGCTTTCGCTTCGCCTCCGGGTGTATCTCCCTTAAGCTTGCCACAGACATTAACTCGCCGGCTCATTCTCCAAAAGGCACGCCATCATCCCGTTTCCAGGACTCTGACCGGTTGTAAGTATATGGTTTCAGATTCTGTTTCACTCCCCTCGCCGGGGTTCTTTTCACCTTTCCATCACTGTACTATTGCACTATCGGTCGTATGGTGTATTTAGCCTTAGGAAGTGGTCTTCCTAGCTTCCCGCTGGATTTCTCGTGTCCTGCGGTACTCAGGTATCCCCTCAACAACTCGACCCTTACGTACGGGACTCTCACCCTCTTTGGTTGGCTTTCCCACGCCATTCTGCTTCAGTCTCATTGCCTAAACGGAGACCCTACAACCCCAACCTCGCGGCTGGTTTAGGCTTTTCCGCGTTCGCTCGCCACTACTAACGGAATACTTTCTTTTCCTCGAGCTACTTAGATGTTTCAGTTCACTCGGTTCCCTTCCCTTGCGGGATGACAGGGTTTGATCCCTGCCGGGTTTCCCCATTCGGACATTTCCGGCTCTAGCGCCTGCACACGGCTTACCGGAACTTTTCGCAGTGTACCACGTCCTTCTTCGGCACCTTACGCCAAGGCATCCCCCATATACTCTTATTCGTTTTTTCCATGTGATACGGAGAAATTGATACTCTCGCGTTACTTTACTTACGCATTTACACTATTTGGTTGTTAAGTTGCATCCCGGTGTTATCCACCGGCTTCCATTCACAAATGACCCACTTGTGAACGCAAGCCAATCGACACCACCATCCATCTACCACCGATAAAAACAGCCCGGTATATACGGGCTGCCTTCAAGAGAACAGACTGTTTTACCGTTAAAAACCTATTTAGTTTTTGACCGCACCAATCAGTTTGCTCAAGTGACAGACAGCTTTCTAAATTCTTAAAATTCGTAGTCTGAATGCTATCAGACATTTAAACACATGTCAACGCATTTAACAGCAGAGTAGTGAGATGGAAAGAATGGGATGTTGCACTTGCGTACTCCATCCGGTTTTTCTAGAAAGGAGGTGATCCAGCCGCACCTTCCGGTACAGCTACCTTGTTACGACTTCGTCCCAGTCACCAGCCCTGCCCTCGGCGGTTGCCTCCTTGCGGTTAGCTCCCCGACTTCAGGCGTGACCAGCTCCCATGACGTGACGGGCGGTGTGTACAAGGCCCGGGAACGTATTCACCGCAGTATAGCTGACCTGCGGTTACTAGCAACTCCGACTTCATGCAGGCGAGTTGCAGCCTGCAATCCGAACTACGAACGGCTTTATGGATTGGCTCCACCTCGCGGCTTCGCGACCCGTTGTACCGCCCATTGTAGCGTGTGTGTAGCCCTGGATATAAAGGCCATGCTGACTTGACGTCATCCCCACCTTCCTCCCGTTTCTCACGGGCAGTTGCGTTAGACACTTGTAACTAACGCCGAGGGTTGCGCTCGTTTGCGGACTTAACCGAACACCTCACGGCACGAGCTGACGACAGCCATGCAGCACCTGTTCAAGCTCCCGAAGGTCGTTCCGCTTTCGCTTCACTACTACTTGTATGTCAAACCCAGGTAAGGTTCTTCGTGTAGCCTCGAATTAAACCACACGCTCCGCTGCTTGTGCGGGCCCCCGTCAATTCCTTTGAGTTTTAATCTTGCGACCGTA
Organism: Aggregatilineales bacterium; assembly: GCA_044227005.1. GTDB lineage: Bacteria > Chloroflexota > Anaerolineae > Aggregatilineales > Phototrophicaceae > CFX2. The sequence goes on along the minus strand of JBGAFZ010000001.1, from coordinate 1,153,240 downwards.
CTCCCCAGGCGGCTAGCTTACCGTGTTGACTTCGGTACCCCGAGGGGTTTCCCCCCCTGAACACCCAGCTAGCATCGTTTACGGCATGGACTACCAGGGTTTCTAATCCTGTTTGCTCCCCATGCTGTCGCGCATCAGTGTCAGGTACGGCCCAGCGTGTCGCCTTCGCCACTGGTGTTCCTCCGGATCTCTACGCATTTCACCACTACACCCGGAATTCCACACGCCTCTACCGTCCTCTAGCTCCGCAGTATCCGACGACCTGCCTCGGTTAAGCCGAGAAATTTCACGCCAGACTTACGAAACCACCTACACGCCCTTTACGCCCAGTAACTCCGGATAACGTTTGTCTCCTACGTTTTACCGCGGCTGCTGGCACGTAGTTAGCCGAGACTTATTCCTGTGCTACCGTCCTTGCTCGTCACACAGAAAAGGGTTTTACGATCCGAAAACCTTCTTCACCCACGCGGCGTCGCTGCATCAGGCTTTCGCCCATTGTGCAATATTCCTCACTGCTGCCTCCCGTAGGAGTCTGGGCCGTGTCTCAGTCCCAGTGTGGGGGGTCACCCTCTCAGGTCCCCTACCCGTCGTCGCCTTGGTACGCCATTACCGCACCAACTAGCTGATGGGCCGCAGCCTCATCTCAAAGTGACTTACGCCTTTTCTCCCAACCCTCTACAGACCGGGAGCTTATGCGGTATTAGCCTGTCTTTCGACACGTTATCCCGCGCTTTGAGGTAGATTAGCTACGTGTTACTCACCCGTGCGCCACTCAAATATTGCTATTTCCGTTCGACTTGCATGTGTTAGGCACGCCGCCAACGTTCATCCTGAGCCAGGATCAAACTCTCCGTTTGATTTTACTCTCGAAACTGACAAGGCTTTTTGCCTTGTTTTGTTACTTGGCTGATTGTTTTTTCGTTTATCCACAGTGTCAATCCACTGTGTTTCTTCCATCTCACTCTTCTGTTGTTAAGTTGCGTCTGCGCACATTTCTGTGCGTTAAGGTTGTGTTAAGTCTACCTTCCGTCTTCGTGTTCGTCAAGCCCAGTTTGTAATTTCCTACAAAACTCGTTTGGGATACTTGGGATATTTTGCACAACCCTGTATCACCAACACCTGACGCGCCACACTAATCAATTCAGTTACCCGAACTGTTTAGTTACAACTGTTAAATTGTATTTCCTGACGGGAGGATTACTATATCACGCCGTTTTGGGTCTGTCAACACCGTCTTTCAAACCAGTTTCAAACTTTATTCAAACTAGTTTTTCATATTCGGTGTTTAGGGACAAAAAACAGTCCGGTTTGCATTCCCGGACTGTCCGGCATTACCTTGTTAAGTTGGTTGTTCTTGCGAACAAGGGCTACTATATGACACAGACCAAATACCGTCAAGGGCGACTTGTGAAATTTGCCACCAATATTGCAATTTGACCCTCAAACACCCCTTCTAAAGCTCACTTCGTCCCTGCAACGCACGGCTCAACGTAACCGAGTCTACATATTCAATATCCCCGCCGACCGGAAGCCCTCGCGCCAACCGCGTAATCTTGATCCCGCGCGGCTTCAATTCCTTCTGTATATAGAAGGCTGTCGCATCCCCCTCCTGCCCCGGATTGGTTGCAACCACGATCTCAACCGCTTCGCCCTTCTCCACCCGCTTCACCAACTCACGAATCTTCAAATCATCCGGCCCGATCCCATTCACAGGTGAAATCGCCCCATGCAGCACATGATACAAACCATCATATGCACCAGTTCGCTCCAACGCCGTCACATCCAGCGGTTCTTCGACCACCGCGATCACATGATGATCACGACGCGGATCGCTACAAATCGGACACGGATCATCAATCGTGATGTTATAGCACGTCGAACAAAACCGAATCTCACTCTTCAGGTTAGCGAGCGCCTCTGCCAATCGCAGTGTCACCTCATCCGGCGACCGCAGCAGATAATACGTCAAACGCGATGCTGACTTCGGCCCGATACCGGGCAACCGCGAAAAAGCATCAATCAGTTTAGTAACTGGTTCAGGAATCGATTTGCTCATAATGAAGTAACCCGACAACTTTCCTCTGCACGCCCTAACACCAAGAACGCTCCAACCGGCTATAACGGAACCACTATCGCAGCCTGATGTCGCCTTTGTTCACATCACCGAGCCACCTTGAAACGGTCCTTAAAACGAAGGAAGGGCATTTCAAAGTAGCGATACGACAGCCACGACAGAACAATTGTAGCAGTAATTATAATCGGATAGATGGCAAACTGGTACACCGATTCGGTCATATGTTCTTTTGTAAAACTGAGGAACACCAGCAAGATGAACGGGTGAATCATATAAATGCCATACGACAAATTACCCGCCCATTCCAACCACGGATGCGCCAGTTTCAAGAAGAATTTTTCATTGGTCGCCACATTCAGGATCAGCACACCGAACGACACCGCCGTAAACACCGTATAAGGAATACCGATTGTCTCCGGCAAAAATACCGCGATGAATACCAGCACCACCACCGATAATCCACTAATAATCGGGTGATATATCCACTTCAACACATCCGACTTGAAGTAATAAGCACACGCGAATAAGCCACCTATCGCGATGCAGTCATACCGCATATAAATGATTAAAATCGTGAAGAAATTATCCGGCATCAACCACCCCGTGATCGCCATCATCGACCACCAGAACACGATGATCGTCGCGAATGCCTTCACCAGATTAGCGCCTGACTTCCCGACATGCGGAATCACCAGATAAAACTGTTCCTCAATTGCGATTGACCACAGATGCTCCAGCGGTGGAAACGGATAATACAGAATGAAAGCGATATTGCCTTGAAACAACAGCAACAGCACTGCCAGCAATGAATTGGACAATGGGTTTTTGAAACCGGTGATGATCAACGGCAGCACCACTGCTGTCGCCAGAATCAGTGCAAAATATAACGGCCAAATCCGCAAGACGCGCCGGACATAAAACTTCTTGACCGAAACCGTCCCCGTACGCTCGCGCTCCACCAGCATCAGATACGTAATCAGGAATCCGCTGAGCACATAGAAGAGATGAACCGCGTCTGTACCATTAATAAAGAAGCGTCCCACCGTATCCGGTAAATCAGGCAGGCCGAACCATACGCGCGGGTTAAAGATAATGTGATGGATAACAACGGAGATTGCCGCATAAAAGCGCAGGGCATTCAAACCCTTGAAGTGAATTTTCATAAATAGGCACTTTACCCCGTGACCACGAACAGGATGAAAAAGGAGCGGTATGAACCCGCCCCTTCTATCAGTTTACAGCCATCCTCAGGTTGATGTGCCTTGAGCCTAACCGCCCAACAAACCACTCAGCAGCGGATTGTCACCCAGACCGCCGGTGATGCCTTCCATACGGCGCGCGGACATTTCTTGGCTTTGTTCGATCGCCTGATTAATGCCCAGCATGACCAATTCTTGCAGATCAGCCAACCACTCGTCATCGGTCAGGTCAATCAGATCCTTATTAATGGTGATACCCTGCACACGCTGATGACCGCTGATCACAATCTTGACCGCGCCACCACCGACCGAAACCTCGACTGTTTCTTTTTCGAGCGCTTCTTGGGCAGATACCATATCTTCTTGCATCTTCTGGATCTGCTTCATCATGCCGCCCATGCCGCCAGCCATGCCACCCGGCAGACCACCACCACCAAAACCGCCACGTTTACCTTTTGCCATCTTAATCTCCTAGTCTATCTGTAAGTGTCGGAAGATAATTGTCGTCGTATCGCAGAAAGTTACCCTGCCTCGCCCTTCCGTTTGGGTTTGTCCATCGGGGTAATCTTAGCCCCCAATTGTGCCCCTTCCGAAAGTAGCGGATCAGTCGGATCATACCCCTGCGGTTCAAGCGTCATATCCGGCGCATCCGTCGCGCTAATCATCGTTAAGCGTACATGCAACCGTACGCGATGCACCTCATAAAAGACCCGTTCCAGCACCTGTATTTTCTCAGGATACTGGAGCTTTTCATAATACAATGCATTATCGGTACCGAGTAAGAGTGTATTCCCATCCACCCGCACCACCCGAAAATATTGCATCAAATCCGGCCCATTCTTGCTGTATCGATACAACGCCTTGAGCGCGATATTCCACTTCTCGCGAATCACCGACGGTTCGATGACCGGCGGCGCACCATGTGGCAGCGCTTCGATAGGCGGTGGTGGAGCAGCTTGTTGGGCGACATTCTGTGGCGGCATATACGCAGGTTGCACATAAGCCGAACTCATCTCGACTGCCACCTCTTGTTGTTTGAGACTTTCTAGCAGCGCCAATTCCAACGCCAGTTGCGGTTGCCACCCACCGCGATAATTATTCACCGCATCATTAAAGGCTTTGATCGCCGTCAACAAACGCCCACGCCCGATCAGAATAGCTTGCTCTTCATATAATGAACGGTCTTCCGCCGATGCCTCTACCAGATCAGCGCTCGCCGTCTGCGTCAACAACACCGCCCGCAAATGTTCCACAACTTGTTCACCGAATTGGCGCGGATCAGACCCCGAATCCACGGCATGAGCGATCACGTGCAAACCACGTCCCGCATCCTCATCAACCAGTGCCGCCACCAACTCTTTGACCGCCCCCAGACTCGCCGTACCCAGAATCCGTTCAACGATGTCCAGTGTGATCACTTCATCAGGGTCGGACACAATCTGGTCGAGCAAGCTGATGCTGTCGCGCATACTGCCCGTACCCTGTCGCGCCACCAATTCCAACGCCGCCCGTTCGATGTGCAACCCTTCGCTCTCAGCAATCGTCTGCAAACGGTCAGCCACTTCCAGCACCGAATACAACCGGAACTCAAACGGCAAGCAGCGGCTCTTAATCGTCTGCGGAACTTTATCAATCTCAGTCGTCGCGAGGATAAATATCGCGTGTGGAGGTGGTTCTTCCAGCGTCTTCAACAGCGCATCAAATGCATTGCCGGTGAAGCGATGCACTTCGTCGATGATATAAACTTTATACTGTCCCTCACCCGGCGAAAAGGCGATCTTGTCCCGCAGATCACGCACATCGTCCACGCCGGTATGCGTCGCCGCGTCAATCTCGATCAGATCAAGATACCGGCCTTCATTGACGGCAATGCACGCAGGACATTCATTGCAGGGACGTTTATCCGGATCAGCATTCTGGCAATTGATCGCTTTTGCCAACAACCGCGCGGAGGTTGTTTTCCCCGTACCGCGTGGCCCACTGAATAAGTAAGCATGGCGTATACGTCCCGTCTTCAGCGAGTTACGCAAAGTACGGGTGATATGCTCTTGCCCGATCATGTCATCAAATGACATCGGGCGAAATTTGAGATAGAGTGCTTGTTTTGGCACGGTGGTTTGCCTCCGACCTAGAGTCTAGCATTTCCGTTCGTGTGGGGCAATAGCATGAAATACGGCATAATCCCCGCAATCAAACATCTCAATAATGAGAAACGCCTGATTGGGCTACCCCATATGCCCTTTAACAGTGTTATAATGTTCACCAGATGGCATTGAGAGGAGCAATTAAAGTGAGCTTAGGTCCTACAGAACTGATTATTATTTTGGTCATTGTCATTTTGTTGTTCGGTGTTGGCCGCGTAGGCCGCATCGGTGGCGAATTGGGTAGCGCAGTGGCGAACTTCCGTAAGGGTATGGAAGAGGGCGGCAAGAAAGACAAAGTTGCCGACGACGCCAAGACCGCTGAAGACACCAAAGCCTAGCAATCCCATTTGCAAACTCGAGGCGAGGCCACAACCTCGCCTTTATTGATTCTGCTAGGCTTACACAACACCCAGTCGCTCAATCGCCCGTTCCATATTGATCAACGGCTGATGGGTAAATCCGGTCGGTAGTTTGAGGTTAAACGCCACGATTTCTTTGTTCAACTTCGCGGCATCTTCACCAAGTTTTTCCCGCGTGTCAAACCACACCGCCACATTCTTCGATGTCTTGTAAGCCTTATGCGCCGCCTTCAACCGTGACTGCCACGACTCGAGCTTCGCCTGTAATGTCTTTCCCTGCACAATCCAATCCGGCGCGATACCATTCTGCTTCATGATCTTAAACGCCAACTGCATATCGGCGGGCGCATACGGATCAATACTCAGGTCAATCGGTTGGCCTTCACCGGGGAGGTTATCGAACTCGCCCGCTTCCATCGCCTTTCGGATAGCAATGTCCACGCCCGTTTCCCACTGCTTCATCTCACACCTCCCTATTGAAAGTCCCGTCCGTTTGGTTAGTGTGATTGTACTATTTTTCTCAATCGAAACCAATTACACAACATTACATAGACTCGTACTGCATCATTCATCCGAGCTATCCACTTCACGCCGGGTTCAGTGGTAGCACAACACTAAACGGTGGAGATATATTTTCGGTGGTAATCACTGAGAAGATAATTCGTAAAGATCCTTAAAGCCCCTCCCTGACGCTTCGGGGAGGGGTTGGGGGTGGGGTATGTAGGTCAAATTAACCGTCCACCACTTAATTCAGTCTTACCGCTCCAGCTTCAATTTTACTCCTCTACTAGCAACGAATTCGCCCACTTACAAATCCTTCGCCCCGCGCATCAATCCTGCCTAATTGTTATAATCAACTATTTGTTTTTCCAAACCTGCCAAACCAGCCCTCAACCATCTACCAACCAACCGTATGAACCCGTTCCCTCAAAATGGTTAGCGCCGACCTCGTCCAAGAGTTACAAAATGTTCTTCCAAAATGTAACCCCTTCGCCCTCCATATCCGCTATCATAATTATTGGGCATGCTGTACGGGTTTGCCGCTGGCAACCTTCTTTTCCCGCCGTACCTTAACATCTCCCCATATACGACGACCTGTACCGATTTGCCGCTGGCAAATCCTCCTACCACCCCCAAACAAAAAGACGACCCGCAGGTCGCCTTTATCGTAGACAAATGATGAACCAACCGAACTAGACAGCAATCTGTCCTTGTGTCGCTTCCAGAACCGTGTTCGCCAACGTGCGCAAATCAGTCGGCTTGGTATAGTAACGGTACACCTGCTGTTGGAACTTGCCCACCAGCTTGTTCGCCGGATCATTAAAAGCCGTCAGCACGATCACAGGAAAGTTCGCCTGTGGATAACGCACCTTGATCTCATCCAGCACTGCCCAGCCATTCATGCCCGGCATACCAATATCCAACAGCATCACATCCGGCAGATGCTCATTTAGATAATCCAGCGCCAGTTGCCCATTATTGACGTAATCAGCCTGAAGCCCCGATCGCATCAACGAAGCCTGCAGCAGTTGTCCGTATTCTATTGTGTCGTCTACAATCAGGATATTCGGCTGCATAATAATCGCTCCAAACACATTAATATTTAGGATTACTCCCAGTATACCCATTGGAACGCGTAATAGCATTGATTTTTGTGAAAAATTTACGAATTTAACAACTCTTCATTATTGTTTAGGATTTCGAGGGAAACTTTTTTCACAATTGCTTGATGCTTCCCCTAAAACGTAATAACTAACCATCCATTTTCGTCTGTAAAACACACTGTCCACATCCAATGAGGTTCACAAACCCATGCCTATTCCAGTCTCAATACTTGACGTATCCCCCGTTCCATCGGGTTCCAGCAGTTCGCAAGCCCTCCACAATACGATTGATTTAGCCAAGTATGCTGATTCGCGCGGCTTCACCCGTTATTGGTTAGCCGAACATCACAACTCCGGTGGCATCGCCAGCACCACACCCGACATCATGATCGGCCAAATCGCGCACGAAACACATCATATTCGTGTCGGATCAGGCGGTGTCATGCTACCTAATCACTCCCCGCTTAAGGTTGCCGAGTCCTTCCGTTTATTAGAAGCCCTCTATCCTGATCGTATTGACCTCGGCATCGGTCGTGCACCGGGAACCGACACCATGACTGCCCTCGCCTTACGCCGCTCGCAGGAACACCTGAACGCCGACAACTTCCCCCAAGAATTGAGTGATCTACTGGCCTTCTCGAACGGGACATTCCCCACCAACCACCCTTTTCGCGCCATCCGTGCCTATCCCAATGATGTGCCCTTGCCCCCCATCTGGTTACTTGGCTCGAGTGGTTACAGTTCCCAACTCTCGGCTGAACTCGGCATGGGCTTTGCCTTCGCCCATCATATCAACGGCAGCGCGGCCATCCCTGCCATGAAACTCTATCGCGACAATTTCAAACCGTCCGCATCCTTCCCCCAGCCGCATGCCATTCTCGCAGTTTCGATCATCGCAGCCGATACTGACGCCGAAGCCGATGACTTGGCGCTCTCGGTACAGCACGCCTTCCTGCGTATCCAATCTGGTCGCTCCGGCCCATTAGCCAGTCCGGCAGAAGTCAAAGCCGCTTCATTGACTGCCGTTGAACAGATGCAAATGAACAGCCTCAAACAACGCCATTTTGTCGGCAGCCCCTCAACCATTCGCGAACAACTCATGCCGCTCATCGAACACACACAGGCCGATGAACTCATGGTGCTCTCGATGGTTCATGACCACACCGCCCGTAAGCACTCTTATGATCTAGTCGCAAACCTATTTGAACTACAGGAAAGTGCTGCGCCTGTCGCCTGATATCCGTTAACGACCAAACGCATATAATGGAGATACATAATCCTACTCCAATAGGAGGCATATCATGCCTGATATTACCGAGCGACCACCAGTAGATATTGAGGCCGAACTAGTCCAACTGAGGGCAGTCCTAGATAACGATTTACCTGCAAAAACGGTCGATCAAAATTTACTGATCGCCACATGGAACCTGCGAGCCTTTGGTGACTTGACCGAAAAATGGGTTTCGAGCGAGTCGGATACCCCCAAGCGTAATCTTCACGCCTTGCGCTGCATCGCCGAAATCATTTCACGTTTTGATGTCATCGCCATTCAGGAAGTCAAAGAAAATCTGAAAGCGCTCCGGCACTTATTCAAGCTCGAACCCTTCAAGTCCAATTGGAGTTTTATCCTCACGGATGTCACCAAAGGCGACCCCGGCAACGGTGAACGCATGGCCTATCTCTTTGACCGTCGCAAAGTGAATCTATCCGGCTTGGCTTGCGAATTAGTCATTCCCAAAGAACAGTTAAACAAGATCGCGCCGGACGCCCTTCAACAACAATTCGCGCGCACGCCCTACGCCGTCAGCTTTACAGCATCCGGTAAAACCTTCATCTTGGTGACTTTACACGTGATCTACGGTAAAGACGCTAAAGATCGTATCCCCGAACTCAAAGCCATAGCCGAATGGTTGGCCGAATGGGCATCCTCGCTCTATGAATGGGATCACAATTTGATTGCCTTAGGGGATTTCAACATCGACCGCAAAGATGACACGCTCTTTCAAGCCTTCACATCCACCGGCCTCACGGTTCCACAGGATCTCAACCGGGTTCCGCGCACCATTTTTACCAAACCCGGTGAAACCAATATCGACAAGTTCTACGATCAAATCGCGTGGTTCACCGGAACCAACAAAGCCCCCAAGCTATCGCTGAATTACGTTAGCAGCGGCAACTTTGACTTTGTAAAAGCCGCGCTTCAATCACTCAATCTGACCAAGTCGCAGCTTTCATTCCGCATCTCTGACCATTATCCGCTGTGGGCTGAATTCTCACTGCGGGATTGAGCCAAACGCCGATTACATCCTAAACACACCGAAACGAGTCTCGTCAATCGGTTGGTTCAAGCACGCGCTCAGAGCCAACCCCAGCACACGTCGAGTCTCGACCGGATCAAGGATGCCATCGTCCCATAGCCGTGCTGTCGAATAATATGGATTACCCTCAGATTCATAGCGTTCAAGAATTGGCTGTTTGAACGCCACTTGCTCATCGAGAGTCATATCGGGTTTCCCCTGCCGCTTAAGTTGATCACGCTTGACCGTCAGCAGCACGTTAGCCGCTTGCTCTCCGCCCATCACACTGATGCGCGCATTAGGCCACATCCACAGGAAACGCGGTGCATATGCCCGTCCGCACATCCCGTAATTACCCGCACCAAAACTCCCCCCGATGATCACTGTCAGCTTGGGCACGCGCGCGTTAGCGACTGCATGAACCATCTTCGCACCGTCTTTCGCAATCCCGCGCTGTTCATATTCTTTGCCTACCATAAAGCCGGTGATGTTTTGCAGAAATAACAGGGGAATATTACGTGCGCTGCACAACTCGATGAAATGTGCTCCTTTAAGCGCACTCTCGCTAAACAACACCCCATTATTCGCGATGATACCAACCGGATACCCCTCGATACGAGCGAATCCCGTCACCAGAGTTGTCCCATAATTGGCCTTGAACTCGCGCAGCTTACTACCGTCCACCATCCGCGCGATCACTTCCCGCACATCATAACTTTCACGGAAGCTCGCCGGCAGAATCCCATACAATTCTTGGGGATCATATAGGGGGGCTTCCGGTGGCGTAACATCCAGTTCAATCTTTTTCCGTCGGTTGAGCGTAGCTACGATGTCGCGAACCAATTCCAACGCATGTTCATCGTCTTCTGCGAAGTGATCCGCTACACCCGATTGATGGGTATGCACGAATGCCCCGCCCAACTCCTCAGCCGTTACATCTTCACCCGTAGCAGCCTTAACCAATGGCGGCCCACCGAGAAAAATCGTTCCCGTCCCCTTGACGATAATCGTCTCGTCAGACATCGCCGGAACATACGCTCCACCAGCCGTACAGCTCCCCATCACACAAGCAATCTGCGGAATTTTCGCCGCACTCATCACTGCTTGGTTATAAAAAATCCGTCCGAAATCATCCGCGTCCGGAAACACCTCATCCTGCATCGGCAGGAATGCCCCACCACTATCTACCAGATAAATACACGGCAGGTTGTTTTCCAACGCGACCTGCTGCGCCCGTAGGTGTTTTTTTACCGTCATCGGGTAATACGTTCCACCTTTGACCGTCGCGTCATTCGCCACGATCAAACACTCGACGCCACTTACCCGCCCAATACCAGTGACGATCCCCGCGCTTGGCGCATCTCCATCATACAATTCCCATGCAGCCAGTGGCGCTAACTCCAAAAAAGGAGACCCTGCATCAATCAACTTATCAATCCGGTCACGCACGAACATCTTGCCCTGCTCGCGTTGCCGTTGTTGATACTGTTCCCCCCCGCCTTGCCGTACTGATGCCAAGCGTTCGCGCAACAAATTGATGAGCGCACGATTTTGTGCGTCATTCTGAAGAAAGCGTTCATCACCGCTATTAATATTGGTTTCTAAGGACAGCATAGGGTGGCCACTCATCTAAAGGAATCGATGATGCATATTCTACACGCATCATCGACAATGAGCCGCTTAGTAGATCAATCAGCCGCAGCTACAATCGGTGCGACGGTGGAATGAATATGGGGACTGCGTAGATAACGCACAGCTACGAACAATGCACAACAAGCCATCACAATCGCCACAACAAATAAAACTTCATAGCCCAATTTCTGGGCAATCGTACCGGCGATTAACGGGGCAATCATTGAAATCAAAGCAGATAGCGTATTGAACAATCCGGCATACGTTGGGCGTTGATCCGGTGTCGCGTAGGTAATGACCCAATTTTGATAACTGAAGAACAAGTTACTGAGCGCAAGCCCCGACACCAAAAATCCGATATACAAAGGGAACGGTCCAACCACGGAAGCAATTAAGGCGCTAATAGGCAGTATCGTCGCAAGACCTAGAGCCAATCGAATGTAGAGCAAGTTATTACGCGCGCCAATCCATGTATATACGACTGAACCTGTCACGCTTCCAATGGTCTGCATCGCTAGCAAAGTCGGGACTGCAACCGTGCTGGATAAGCCCAACTGTACCGTCGCGAAACCAATATAAAATGGCCCCGCCATCGTGAAAAATGTCGTCAGCAACCGTGTAATAATAACCGCTCGAAATGCACCATCTGTGCGCAAAACATGCCCTAACCCCGGCAAAAACTCCCCCAATGTAGGGATTTTTTCAACAGCCTTACCACCCGGTAATTCATGTATGAATAATCCGGGCAAGGTCGATATCACGAACAAACAACCAGCAAGCCCGAATAAAGCGGCGTAGTTATTCGGAAAACCCGGCCCGCCATCACTCAAGATAAGACCAATAATCGGTGAGATACCAAGCATAATCACGCCGGAACCCGCCGTCATCAAACCGAACATACGCGCACGCCAGCGGTCATCCAAACTCGTACCAACTAAGTCAGACCACGGCACCCCGACCAAACCATCACCAAATGCTGCAATGCCGTAACAAATCAAGAAGGCTATCAGAATGAGCGATGGGCGTTCTTTCCCGAGCAGCACGATAGCAATACCCAGAACCACCATCATGAAGCGTATAGGGATATTCGGGCCGACAAACCACCATTTCTTGCGCGCAGACTTGACGATATAACGCGCAATAAATAACTGTGGCAGTGTAAAACCCACATCAAAAATACTTGATGAAAGTCCAATCAAAACTTCCGAGCTGGTGAGACGCCGAATAAAATCCGGAATGAGTGTCGTAGGCCCAATGATACTCATCGCCACCGAGAAAAATATGCCGTCAGCCAGAAAATAAAGGAAATTGCGACGATAAATTTTTTCACGTTGTGGTCCGGATAAAATCTCTGTTTTGGGTTCAGTCATAGTAATCCTATATTTTATCGATATAAGAAACAGATTATGTCTGCTTCCATCTAATCTAACTATAACCAGATCATGCCGGTAAACACCCACTAAACACAAACAAAAAACCGACATATAGCCGGTTTAATTTTAGATTATCGCAGGTTGTGGGCGCACTAGGATTCGAACCTAGAACCTATCAGTTATGAGCCGACAGCTCTGCCGTTGAGCTATGCGCCCTCAGAGCGGGTAACCGGATTCGAACCGGTGACAAGACCTTGGAAGGGTCGTATGTTACCACTACACCATACCCGCATGTGTAAGCATTATAACATAAAATTCCGGTTGTTAATGTCGGGGCGGCGGGACTTGAACCCACGGCCTCTGCTTCCCAAAAGCAGCGCGCTACCAGACTGCGCTACGCCCCGAATAAGAGCTATATTACCACTGACTTTTTACGATGTCCATCCATGCTTGTAATCGTGATCGAAAATAAGTATCGCAAACGATTACAGTAAGTAGTCCATGTACCGATCGGAATTGTCTACCTGTTAGTTGATTACTGTTCGACTTTCGAATAATCTTGATTTGCGAACTCTCGATTTCAAGATAATCAGCCCAGAAAACCTTAAGCTCTTCAGGATCATGATCAGCATGGTATTGAAGACTGTAAATGCGTTTCTTGGATGAACATTTAACCATCCAATTGTGAACCATTCTAACAATAGCTGGATCGGAATTAACCACTGACACAACATTCCGGTCCCGTTTATATCCTTCAGCCATATACAACACCACAAAGTCGCGAAATGTTGGATCTTTCAACAACTCCGGTGCCTGCGCAACACCCTCTTGATAGGCCGCATCTCTCAACTGTGCATACTTTTGTTTGACTTGTGCCGCTCGAGCAAGTTGAGCTTCGGATTGTTTTTCCGTGCGCGGAATTGGAACGTCTTTAATCCACGAATAAATTGTTGTTTTGGGCAGTGCCAAGCGCTCTACAATATCATCCAATGTCATGTGGTGTCGGGTTCGCAACTCAAGTGCTTTGTCACGTAAATGGTCATAACGATGCGCCATAAATCTATTCCTGAGCTATCTCTTTTTCTTAGGATTTTTTGGTGCCGAACCATCTCCGAATATGTTGAGCCATTCATCAACCTCTGCGGTAGAGATATTCACATCGGGCGATTCACCGATGTCTTCTACTTTAGGTGGAGGTGCTTCCAACAACAATGCGAACTCCTCGGAGTGCATGGTTTCCATTCCTCGTCGGCGCGCCCTCGACATCACATCATTATCTGAGGTGACAATCACCCAACCTTTAATATCCTGTATCTTATAAATCCGCTCGACCATAACCCGATCAGCACTCGAGCGCCCCGAAGCAAAGACCACTTGCACATTGCGTGTCGACATGCGTGAACTACCGCCAGGTAACCCATGATCAAACACCACCAAACACGTTTTACCCGTACGCGCAGTAAAACCGGTCAATTTTTGTACCAAGAGCGCTTCGTCGTTCGGGTCATCGAGTGATATATCGGGCAGCTTACCAATAAGATTGTGTCCGTCTATCATGTATGTCATATGTTAATCCCTCCAGCACCCGATTTCAGTACCCCGATAAGCCCCTATTGTAACCAGCCACAACTGCGCCACACAACATACCACAACCGCTCAAACAACATACCCTTGAGCCGCCTCCAAACCTACGCTTTCTAACCGCATTCTAACCCCTCAATTGCCCCCTTCAGTTCACTGTGTTAATATCTTGTAATGGGGATATAGCTACTCAATATATACACTCTCGGAATGTTTTCGCGCTGGAAAATTCAGTTGAGGAAACGGGGGCGAGAGATCAAAAACGAGGCTCATCATGCGGCGACGTTCGCTTTTTACTTTTATTCTGCTCAACATACTCATTACGGCAGCGGTCATCTTTGCGGTCAACCGCTTACTGAATTCAAATACCCCGCCGCCCACCACCAGTCAGTTGGTCATTACAGTTCCCATCTTGGTAACCGCAACCACTGATCCTAACGCAGGGCCAACCGTCAAAATTGTGACCGCCACCCCTCAACCCGGTACGGTGATTTTGCCCACAGGTATCTTGGTCACACCCGATGGATCTGCCGCTCAATCGGTAGGCACAATTGACGCGAATGCAGTCGCCATCAATCCATCCGACCCACAAGCTCAGGGCGGCGTAGCCACAGTCTTGCCTGACAACTGTATCTTGCACACCTTAGTGGAAGGCGATACACCTTTCGCCGTTGCGCAACAATACGGTGCTGATCCTTTCCGCCTCATGGAAGTGAATGGTCTGAATGATGAAACCGCTTCGCTTCTCCAAATTGGTGATACGCTCATTGTCCCGTTGGAAGGTTGTCCGCTGACTGGTCCAGTCACAACACCTGTTCCGACACTTGAGGAGAGCACAGCTACCCCCGCTGCAGGTGAACCGACCACCGAAGCAACCGCTGAAGTGACCGAAGGGCCAACTGCAACTCCAACCTTACGACCTACACTGACGTTACCACCGACAGCAACCAACGCTAAAGTGGAAATTGCCGAGGTATTGGCCGCTGGTCAAATTACCTCAGAAGGCATCACCATTCGCAATAATGGCAACAATGTCAACTTGAAGGGCTGGACAATTGAAACCTCCAGTGGCAACGTCTACACCTTCGCTGAACGCATTTTGTTCTCGAATGGTCTAGTCACTGTTTACAGCCGCGTCGGACAAGATACCGCCATCGCCCTATTCTGGAATCGCACAGAACCGGGCTTCCAACCGGGTGATGTGGTCACGCTAAAGGATAACAACGGTAAGGTACAAGGGAGCTATCGCTTACCCGCACCGGTCACGCTACCGTAACCAATTCTGCAATGAGTTGATAATACGAGGGCGGTCGCAAGATCGCCCTTTGCATTTGAATTCGAGGATCATATTACGAAGGCGAGCATGGAATCCTCCGTTAGAATCGACGCCAAAGGCATTCTGAATCCTCAGCTTGCCGAGAGAAAATTTCAGATCACACGGCATCTACCCTCTCAAGACTTAGGCTTCTTTGTCGAGTGGTATTGGATTATTCATTGGGATCTACGGGACCAACCACCCCATTCACAGGATGTCCTACCATACCCTTCGGTTAATTTAGCCATTGAGCAAAACAAATCAGGTATTTTTGGCGTGGAAACAGGGAAATTCACGCGTCAGCTGATCGGACAGGGTCGCGTAGTGGCTGCCAAATTTCGTCCCGGTGGGTTTTACCCTTTTGTCCAGCTACCAGTATCACAGTTCACGGACAAGGTATTCGCATTAGGTGACATTTTTGGCAGTGAAGGAGACAAATTAGAGCAGTCTGTACTTACAGAAATGCATGATCACTTAGCTTTGGAACTGATGGATCACTTCCTATGCGAACGTATGCCCAATCATGACCGAAACGTTACCATAGTGAATGAGATTATCATCTGCATCATCAATGACCGCAGCATTACCCGCGTTGATGAACTGGTCAAACGCATAAGCTTCAATAAACGCACCCTCCAACGCTTGTTCAACCAATATGTGGGGGTTAGTCCAAAGTGGGTTATCCAGCGTTACCGCTTGCAAGATGCTGCCGATCAATTGCTTAAAAATCAAGCCACCGATTGCACAGAGTTAGCATTGCGTCTCGGATATTTCGATCTCGCACACTTTATCAAAGACTTCAAGAACATTGTTGGCTGTTCACCAACCGAATATGCGGAACTCGCTCGCAATACTTCTTGATGCCTTGAAACACCTAGTAACTGCCACAAGAATCAACTCAAGACACTTATCAAGGGTTCACCAGAGACATTTTGTCGTTGACAATAATTCTCAAACCTCATAAACTGACGCTATCGTAGCGGTGAAAACTCCTACGAGTACGTCCGTATAATCAAAGGGTGCAGAAATGAACAGAGCGACTCGCTAAACAGCCTACGAAGAGGGTACACATTCCTATCTTTATGGTTAGCGATTCGCACCTGTAATGTCACCTATACAGCATCTTTGATGCTAATTTGACATTGTGCATCGCCCATATTAAGCCGCCGAGGAATTGTCCCGGCGGTTTTTAATTCTCGAACGACGGTGAGTAAACCAGAAAGTGAAATACCTTGCGAGTAGAAAATTTCTCCGACATTGAACCTGATTTTATTGAGCGAGTACATAAAATGGTGTGGTGTAATGTAGCCACTATCGATAGCCAACAGCGCCCCCGCTCACGTATCCTGCATCCAATTTGGGAGGGTTCAACAGGCTGGATTTGTACACATCGCGATTCATACAAATCCAAGCACTTGGAGCATAATCCCCATGTCTCGTTGGCCTATATCACGAACATCATGCAACCCGTTTATGTTGACTGCAAAGCCGAATGGATGACCGATCTCAACGAGAAACGCCGGATTTGGGAATTATTTAGGACAACGCCTGAACCGCTCGGTTTTGATCCTGCACACGACTTCATCAATCCAGAACATGGAAATTTCGGCCTATTGAAGCTGACACCGTGGCGGATTGACTTAGTGACATTCCCCGCTCCTTCATTTGCTGAAGGCACTCGTGTTTGGATACGCGATTTAGACAGCTAAGTGACATTCCAACGGGGTGAGACATGAAATAAATCTCACCCCGCGATTGTTACCTAACGGCGCGTCAAATACCATGTTGATACCCATTCGGTAATAACGCTCTTAGAGTTAGCTGATAGATCATCAAACCCATATTCGCCCCTATCCCTGCTTGACCTTATAATATTGTGAGTATATCAATCTGATTCAGGTTCAATCGCCATTCAAAATCGTATAGTAGATCAAACTTTTCGAAATGAATGTGGCGCGGGAGTATAGTCTGTGGCAGGCACATTAGTTGGTCGTAAGCTAGGCATGTATGAAATCACCGAACTGCTCGGTCAGGGAGGTATGGCAACTGTCTACAAAGGCTATCGTGAAGATATTGACCGTTATGTTGCGATCAAAGTGCTTCCTCCACATCCGGGGTTGGATAACCAATTCATTGACCGCTTTAAACTTGAGGCTAAAACGATTGCTCGGTTGCAACACCCGCACATTTTGCCCCTGTATGATTACGGGGTTGAAGATGACATCATTTATCTGGTAATGGCTTATGTGGCTGGTGGATCGCTGGCCACAATCATGGATAAAGGCAAAATACCTCTATCCGAAATTGAACGTATTCTACGCCAAGTAGCCAGCGCACTAGATTATGCCCACCGTCAGGGGGTCATTCACCGCGACATCAAACCAGACAACATCCTCTTAGACAAAGAGGGTAATGTGCTGTTGGCCGATTTTGGCATCGTCAAAATTGTATCCGGCGACGATAGCGACAAAACCAATCCTGCCCTCACCCAAACAGGTGGCTTGGTCGGCACACCCGCCTATATGTCACCGGAACAGGGTAGCGGCGAATCCAGTATCACAAACCGTGCTGATTTGTATTCGCTTGGGGTTGTCGTCTATGAAATGCTCACAGGTGAACCACCTTACATTGCCGATACCCCCATGCAAGTGGTCATCAAACATATTACGGAGCCAGTACCTAATCCCCGTAATGTAGTTAAAGAGCTAACGTCTGAAATGGAAAGTGTCATTCAGCGTGCATTGGCCAAGAAGCCGGATGACCGTTATCAAACAGCCGGTGAACTTGCTGATGATTTTGTTCGTGCGCTGCGTGGGGAAGAACTGCTAACCCAAATTCCGCCGAGCAGAGTTCCCATACCAACCCCCAACCAAACGCTTGAAATTACCAACGGCCCTACACCTACTGCTTACTTGACACCGCCCCCAGCGTCAGCACCACAACCGACCCTCATCGTCCAACAAGGCCCGAATACAACGGTTCTGCTGGGCGGATTCGCCATCATCGCTATACTCTTAATTGTGGTGGTTTTGGCAGTGATTAACCGTCCAACCACTCCAACAATTGAAACTCTAGAAACCACATCTCTACCAGTAGAAAATACACCAGTCGCGGTAGCTATCACTCAAGCACCAAACTTTGGCACGTTGAACTACAGCACCAAAAACTCAACAGGTGATACAGTCACGCTTCAGGTTCAAAACCTCACACCTCCGGCTGGCGACGAAGTATATGTCGCGTGGCTTAAAAATACGGTGACGGACAAGACCCTTAAGTTAGGCGAACTGACCCTAAACGCACTTGGAAGTGGTGTTCTCGCGCCTTACAGCGACATCGCCCAACGCTCGCTACCCACCATCTATAACGCAGTTTTAGTGACGCGCGAGAAAAAGAGCGCTGTCGGTAAACAACCAACAGGGACAGTTGCTTACAGCGACACACTACCCACCGCTGTTATGGATGCACTCTCGGCAATCTATGTTACCCATCCAGATGGAATCACAGCCGCAGCCTTGGCAAACGCGAATTACGGTGGCGGCACCGGAAATATTCCAAACGACAGTCCGCTCACCGGATTACTACGAAGTGTTTTCGGCGAGGCAGGAATCGGACAGCAGCATGCGGGTTTAGCCCAAATTGCGAATACCGTTGGTGGAATGCATTTACACAACGAACACACAATTAACATTTTCATGGGAACCGAGGTGGATTACGACGGTGACGGGCGCGGCACAAACCCCGGTTTTAAGAAGGGTGTGCCATTCTTCCTAGACGACATCGAAAAAGTCTTAAACTCGGCAGCGAATGCACCCGGTGGTAGCGATATTTTGCATGGAAACATTGAGTCAGTACGTGTGTGTGTCGGTAATGCGCGTAAATGGGTCGGGCAAATTGTTGACATAGAACAACAAATGCTGAAGATGGATTCCATCGAAGCAGCCGTCAAAATTGCTGATCAATCAACCAAACTTGCTGCCGCACTCATGAACGGCGTTGATGCCAATGGCAGCGGGCAAATCGATCCCTATGAGGATGAGTGCGGATTGAGCCAGATTGAAAGTTATGGCTTGCTAGCAGGCAGCATGACCTTACATGAAGGATCCTAAATACCATCCTCCTATACTGACTATCGTTGATCATTCCAACAAAGTGAGCATCTGTTTATGCAAAAGTTGATGACCCGCTTAATAACTATTTTTGTCAGCATATTGATATTGGTGCTGATAACAGCCTGCTCACCATCTGCACCAGAACCAACTGTCACGCCGCCGCCGGGGACATTCCAACCCCAGCAGCGTAATGTCCCGACGCAAACTCCCCCGCCATGGGTAGCAGCAGGTGAAAATATCTCGTTAAGCAATGTCCCCCGAATTGCTTATCTAGGTCGGTTGGATGCACTCGGTACGAGCAGCACAGTATTCGCCTATGCCTTTTCGCCGGACGGATCGCAGCTTGTCGGCCTCAACAACGAACAACTCATCGGTTGGAGTCTCGTCACCGGCAAACTTGAATTTAACACCGCCCGTTTGGATGCTGTACAAGTCTATTACGGAACCGATAAAACCGAGGTCTATACGATTGATGGCGTCGGCAACATCCGCATTTATGATACGGATGGCGGTCAACTCAAACAAATGCTCGTCGGCCACCCCGCCTTTGATGGATCTGCCGCTTACGACAGTGACAACGGACTTCTGGCAGTCGGAGGACTAGACGGTGCTGTCAAAGTCTGGGATGTCGCAGCACGCCAATCGCTTGTGACAATTCAGGCTCATACCCAGCGAGTAAATGGAGTTGCTTTTTCCAGTGATAGCACTCAACTAGCCACTTTTAGCGATGATAAGACAATCAAGGTCTGGGATTGGCGCGCGAAGAAACTCATCAGCCAAACTAAAGCCTTTGCCTACACAGTCGTATTTTCGCCTGACGGTACGCAACTCGCGGTTGGCGAAGATCGTCAAATTACGCTGTGGAATCCAGCCGATGGCAAACAAATCTTCGCGCTAAACACGGGGATACGTGCGCCATCTGACAAACTGATTTATTCACCGGATGGGCAGTACATTATCAATGGCGGCAGTATTCAAACCTTGACTGTATGGGATGCAAAAACCGGAAAATTAGTCAATACACTCCCCGGCGCAGGTGGAGATGAAAACGCAGTGGATTTTACTCCCAACGGAGATTTACTCGTCACATCGGTCTTGGGCGGAGATGTCAATATTTGGGATGTGAGTAGTATGCGGGCGGAAACACTTAACCGCGCAACCCTGAGCGTTGGCACACGCCAAATCCTCTATTCAGACTGGTCATCGGATGGCTTCGTATTGTTGTTGGTAGATGCGACCGGGCCGATACAAGTGTGGGGAATTGCCCCATCGGCACCCACAGCCACACCGGGTAGCTAAATCTGTTTGAACAAAAAAAGACGCCGCGATGGCGTCTTTTTAATTCACATTGTGCAAATACTTAGGCAGTACGGGACTGCTTGGATTGAATAGCTTCTCGTACGGTTTGTATCAACACATCCGGTACGAACGGTTTTGTCATATAACGATAAACCCGCGATTGCAGTTTACCAATCAACTTGTTAGCAGGATCATCATAGGCCGTCAACATAATCACCGGAAAACTGGTATCCCCGTGACGTTGCTTGATAAATTCCAGCACCGACCAGCCACTCATATCAGGCATTCCAATATCCAGAATGAGCACATCCGGTGTGTACATTTCAAGATAGTCGAGCGCAGTGCGACCATTTTCTGCATGAAGAATGTCTTGGATACCGGCGCGGCGCAGCGATATTTGCATCAGTTGTGCAGCATCCATCGTATCTTCAACAATCATGACCAAAGGTGATTCAAGGCTCATAACCCTATCCTATCGAGAAAATGTCATCTTTAATTTTATTAGTATACGCGCAGAATCGTGTTTTTAGTTCTAGGGTTTACAGGATTCGGGAAAAATTCATAGAGTAGAACCTCACTCAAAGTATCGTAGAAGCCCACTAATCAGAGTAATTTATCCATTTTGTCGCGTTTTTACAATCCACACGATGAACAATTGTGCTACAATAAACAGTACAAATGTTCATATTAAAGGAGCCAAGATGAACAGTTACATGGAAAACAAGTGGTCGTGGATTGAAGGCACACATGGGATGCGAAATGGGTTGGTTGGCACACTGACAGATAGTGATTTAGCCTTCTGCCCCGGCGGTCAAACCATGACACTCGGTGCGCTCTGCCGTGAAATTGGTGATATCGAACATGCTTATATCGAATCCCTAAAACTCTTCAAACAAGATTTCAGTTACCGCAATACCGAATCAGGTATTGAAACCAACGTAACCAAGCTACTTGCATGGTATCAAAACATGGATGCGGAATTGAAAGCGGTTACCTCTGCTTTCTCAGAAAGTGACCTCAAGAAAACAGTCGAGCGCCCCGGTGGTTTCCAAGCTCCCATCGACATCCAACTTGATATTTACCTTCAGGCACTTTTGATATTCTTCGGCAAGATTACCATATACTTGAAAATCATGAACAAGCCCGTAGATGCGACCATCCAAGAGTACATTGGTTAAAAGCTGAATAATCCTTGGAGGCACTGTGAAGCCAACGTTTTTCGCCACCCCTGCCGACTTGCGAGATTGGTTCAAGAACAATCACGAGTCTGTATCTGAGCTTTTGGTCGGTTTCTACAAGAAGGACTCCGGCAAGCCCAGTATTTCGTGGCCTGAATCGGTGGATGAAGCACTATGTGTAGGCTGGATTGACGGTATCCGCCGCAGTTTGGGCGAGGAAAGTTACACCATCCGCTTTACGCCGCGTAAACCAGACAGCATATGGAGCGCAGTGAACATTGCGCGTATCGAGGTGCTTACGAAAGAAGGCCGGATGCAGCCCAAAGGGTTAGAAGCCTTCCAGAAACGCCGTGAAAACAAATCTTCCATTTATGCCTATGAACAACGTGACCAGATCGAATTGACCGAAGCGGAAACAGCCGCTTTTCAGGCGAACCCAATAGCATGGGACTTTTTTAAGTCCCAGCCCAATTCCTATCGGAAAGCCGCGTTGTGGTGGGTCGTGAGTGCTAAAAAAGAGGAAACGCGTGCCAAGAGGGTGGCAACGTTAATCGATGATTCAGCTAACAAGCGAACGATCAAACAATTCACCCGACTTCCTAAAAAGCAATAACCCGTACACACATTCACAGCCGACTTTCCTCATTTTTAGAAATGCAATATGGTTATAGCTTAACCAGTTTCACAATAAATGAGGAGTAGAAAGCGTGATGCGTCCTGTTGTCCGTAATCTCATGTTTGCCTATTGTGCGGCTCAAGCGCTGTTCGCAATCGCTTTTATCTTACAAACACCGTTGGCAAGTAACCTATGGCCGCTGCCCTATTCGAATGCAATGACGTTCACATTTATCGCGTCTATGTTTTTGGCCGCTGCCGCTTCGACATTTTGGTGTGTCTACAACCGTGAGTATGGGGCGATGGCTGGAATCGGGCTGGATTATCTGGTGATTTTTGGGCCTCTGTGTATCTATGCTCTACAGTTGAACGCAGATCACCCCAACACCAAATTAATACTTTTTGCAGCAGCTTGTGGGGTGGGTGTGCTGGCGGGAATAGGACTTTTCTTATGGAGCGTTCGCATCCCTGTTCCTAAAACCCCACCAATGCCACGCCTTGCGCGAATTTCGTTCGGTGTATTTGTGGTGGCATTAGCGATCTTCGGGGGACAAATGGTTCTCAAAGTACCGGGCGTGTTGCCTTGGGATATTACCCTAGTCGGTTCAGCGCTTTATGGCTGGATGTTCTTGGGAGCTGCCGCCTATTTCATCTACGGCCTAATATTTCCGAGTTGGCGCAACACAGGTGGTCAACTCGCCGGATTCATGGGATATGACTTAGTTCTGATCCTGCCCTTCCTGCAAATGCTCCCCACGATTTCCCCCGCACGTCGCCTGAGCCTGATCCTCTACCTAATTATAGTGATATACAGCGGTGCATTAGCTATTTACTACCTATTTATTCGACGGATCAAAATCACTCCTGCACTCAACTCATCCATTTAAATCGCCACCTGATAGGCAACAAAAAAGGCACAAGTATTTAGTGCCTTCCAAGTCTTCAGTACGCCCTATCGCTGATCAATAAACTGCGTAGGCCTCTTCTAATTCCTCACGGAGTTGCAGATAGCTCAAGTAACGCGCCCGTGCGATAGTACCGTTCTCGACGGCTGAACGCACTGCACAACCTGCCTCATTATGATGGTTGCAATCGTTGAACTTACATCCGCTCACAAACGGAGCAATGTCACGATAGTAGCCATCTAGTTCTTCCGGTTCAATATCGTACAACGTCAGCGAGCGCATCCCCGGCGTATCGGCCAAATGTCCGCCCATGTCTAAATGGATAAGAACACTATCACGCGTGGTGTGCATACCCTCGGAACGACGTTGGCTAACCGCCTTCACGGTACGCCCAAGCCCGGGTTGCACCTTATTCAACATGCTGGTCTTACCGACACCAGAAGGGCCAGTGAACACAGACAGATGATCTTTGAGCAGGGATTTCACTTCGTCCACACCCAGATCATCCTGCGCACTGGTATACAACACGGTGTAACCCATTTTCTCGTAAGGGGCGAAACGCGCTTTTGTGACCGAGTTATCTTCTAAATCCATCTTGTTCACAATGATCATCAGGCGTGAAATCTCAGATTTTTCGCCTGCGACCAAAAAACGATCTAACATTTTTAGGTTTGGAGAGGGTTGTGCTGCCGCGAACACAAACAATGCCTGATCAGCATTCGCGATAATAATTTGCTCGCGTTCCGCTTCACCCGCACCGCGCTTACCTTCTGTCCGCATGGCGCGGGAAAGGACGCTGGTACGGGGAAGGACTGCCTCGATGCTACCTGTTCCATCCGGAAGGATTTGAATATTAACGCGGTCACCAATGGCCGCAATATCGGACGACTGGGCTTCTTCCATCAGCCGCCCCCGCAAACGACATGTAATAATTTGATCTTTTGAAATTTCGACGTCAAAAAAACCACTCTGGTCACTGATGACCAGTCCTTCCAACAGACGAACAGACGCTTCACTCAAAGGCAATGCTCCTGAGATAACTCATGCTTTTTTGAAATTGTAAGCAATGTAGAACTGGATACGTCTATATTCTAACTTACTTTTTCCTTTTTGTGTTGTCCATTGTACCTAATTACCTATCGCGTTTGCCTATAGACCGAATAGATGGTACATAATAGTATTAGTAAAGACATTGGATTAATTACGAGGCGCTTGTGGAAACATCACCTACCCCAGAACTCAATCAACTATCGCCGTTACCTGTTCCGACATCTGAACCCGTTCCACTTGAGGATCAAGCCAAAGCAGATTCATCAACGGAAGCCTATGCGGATCCCAGCGCCGTGATCGTCGTATCGCGGGTCATGTTTAATTATGTTGTGATCGCCATCGCCTTTTTCCTGCTCGGCTCGGTCGTGAGCGGGGCGGCAGTGAGTGCGCTATTTAATGCCAACAGTGTGGAAAATCAGGCGCTCGTCACCAATGCGGCTAAGGCAGTCGCCGAATCCAGTGGCGGCAGTCAAGATACGGCTGGATTGGTACAGGGTAATACCTACACAGTCGCGATGGATGATGATCCGTTTCGTGGCTCTAAAGATGCGCCCATCACGATTATTGAGTTCTCAGATTTCCACTGTGCGTTCTGTGGTCGTTTCGCCGCCGAAACACTCGATCCGTTGCTGAAAGCCTATGACGGCAAAGTTCGGCTCGTGTACCGTGATTATCCCTTCCAAACATCCGGATCGCTGGTGGCCGCTTTAGCCGGTCAATGCATGAACGATCAAGGGAAGTTCTGGGATTTTCATGATTTGACCTTTAAGAATCAACAGGCACTCACACGCGAGCAATTTATTAGCTATGCGCAACAACTGAACATTGATGTAACAACCTTTACCACCTGCCTTGATTCGCAGAAATATATGGAAAAGGTTCGCAAAGATGTGACGGATGCACAGGCGCTCGGCGTGAATGGTACACCGGCCTTCTTCGTCAATGGGCGTTTCATCAGTGGTGCACAGCCTTATACCGTCTTTGCATCCTACATCGACGAAGAACTGGGTAAGCTGAACGAATCGTCTGTCGCACCGGCATCTACCTCCTAAATAGGATTTATATTACGTCCAACAAGGGATAAAGCATCCCTCACACAGTTTATATAAACACCACAGTAGGAGAGTAACGATCAGCTCCACTGTGGTGTTTTAGCATATGCATAAACGTTCCTTTACAAAAGGAAATTTACGTTTGTGGTATAATTGTCTGAGATTGAGCCAATTTCTCTGTGGAGACTTAACATAGTTTTCACAAGAATTTATTGGTTTAATGCTACTATGTAGACTGATTAAAAATTGATCGTGTCCATACGCTCGCAACCGAACTCCTGCACACGTTTACTCAAAATTACACGCTTTGAACTGTTGCTCTTGAGAATTGTCTCCCTTGCGTGTCGCTGAGTAGTTCGGAGAAGATTAATGAATAAAGCGATGGATATGTATAAGGGCGCACTCGAGTACGAAAACGCTGCTGTGCGCGCCTTCTGGCAAGAAATTTTCGGGCATCTGCGGGGCAAACCTGCGCAGTTGCTAAGCTTTGAAGACGTACGGACGCGTTTGCGCCTCCGCGAAGAACTGTACCGTGGTTTACAAGATATACCATTGGATGCGGTCGTGGGCAGCGTAGGTCGTTATACCGACTTTACGAGTACGTTCTTACCCAAGAGTGCCATCAACAAAGAACGGTGGAGCCGTATTTACGCTGAGATTCAGGGTGATATGGGCTTGCCACCTATCGAGGTGTATCAAGTGGGCGAGGTTTATTTCGTCCGCGATGGTAATCACCGCGTTTCGGTCGCGTTGGCGATGGGGCAAAAAACCATAGAGGCTTATGTCACTGAGGTAGACGTTCCATTCTGCTTGGATAAAACGGTGCTCACCAAACAGATGGATGCGGCTGAAGCCTATATGGCGTTTCTGGAAGAAACCGGACTGCGTTATGTTCCGCTGCATGAAAACTTGATGTTGAGCGAGCCAACCCGTTACGGGGACTTCATCGGACATATTAATCTGCATGATGCCGTCATAGGCGAATGCGAAGAATGCCCGATGTCACTCGAAGAAACGGCAGCACATTGGTACGAAAATGTCTATATACCGGCTATGGTGTTGATCCGTAAGCACAATATGTTGGCGCATATGAAAGGCCGCACCGAGGCCGATATGTACCTGTGGTTGGTCGATCATCTGTGTGAATTGGAACGTTCCTACAATGGTTTGGTGAGTGATTTGACGCCTGCACTGGCGTCATTCCTCAGCAAACGGCGCTTACCTGTACCGGATGAGTTGGTAGCGCTGGCGGTGTAGCATGATTATCAATTAGGTAGCGGTTAGCTATGCTGACCGCCTCCACTTCCTCATATCTGACTCCCTGATACCTGCCCTTGTCACCTTCAGATCGATCCCCTATAATTCGCATCAACAACAACTTAGTTGCTTTGCCGCAGACAGCAGGTGCGTATGCTTAATACCCTGCCGAGGTGAGGATTACCGTTTCCATTGATCTTAAATGGCGGCCTCGCTTTGTGCGGAGCCGCTTTTTTGTTGTCAGGCAGTTGAAGGCTGGTGTTATACGCCGGTCACAACCGTCTATCTTTCAAGGAAAGGAGGAAAACCGCTTGGCAATCTCAAAAGATCGTAAAGAAGAACTCGTTGGTATTTATAGCGAGTTGCTCAGTCAGGCGACTGGCTTTGTACTGGCAGACTATAAGGGCATTTCGGTGAAGCAGGTTAATACCATGCGCGATAAATTGCGCGAGGTAGATGGTGCATATGTCATCGTCAAGAATACCTTGTTCAAGATCGCTCTGAAGGAAGCTGGTTGGCCCGTCCCCGACGACATGCTGGCAGGTCCTACCGGTGTCATTTTCGGCGCAGCCAATTTCCCGGCTGTAGCGAAAGTCTCATTGGGCTTCATCAAGGATTATGACGGACTGTTCACTGTCAAGGGCGGCGTGATGGCCGGTCAAATCTTGACCGACAAGCAGGTCGACACTGTTAGTAACCTACCGTCACTCGATGAACTGCGCGCACAACTCATTGGTCTCATCAGCCAACCCGCTACGGGTCTGGCCGGCGTCATCAACAGTGCAGTTGCCGCTGTACCACAGGTGCTACAGGCATATGTCTCGAAAAACGAGGCTGCGTAGTAGCGATTAGCACATTGCGGTTAGTCGATGCTAATCGCCCAA
This sequence comes from Aggregatilineales bacterium, assembly GCA_044227005.1. GTDB lineage: Bacteria > Chloroflexota > Anaerolineae > Aggregatilineales > Phototrophicaceae > CFX2. Next base: position 1,125,313 of record JBGAFZ010000001.1, on the reverse strand, counting down.
CACATCAAATAAAGATAACGCGTACGAATCAAGAGGAATGAAAATGGCAGACCTGAACAAAATTGTCGATGAATTGAGCGCATTGACCGTCCTTGAAGCAGCCGAACTCAAGAAGCTGCTGGAAGAAAAGTGGGGCGTTACCGCCGCTGCTGCTGCCCCGGTCATGATGGCCGCTGCTGCTGCTGGCCCGGCCGCTGCTGCTGAACCTGTCGAAGAACAGACCGAATTCACCGTCGTCCTGAAGGATGGCGGCCCGAAGAAGATCAACGTCATTAAGGTTGTCCGTACCCTCACCAGCCTGGGCTTGAAAGAAGCCAAGGATTTGGTCGAAGGCGCACCCCAGAACGTTGTTGAAGGCGTCAGCAAGGATGCTGCTGCCGATGCCAAGGCCAAGCTCGAAGCTGAAGGCGCGGTCGTCGAAGTTAAATAATTTCCCTGTTTGGTATTCGGGAAATCTTGGGGGCTGTAGGGGCGAGTCAATTGACTCGCCCCTACGCATTTCTATAGTCCCTTGTTCAATTTCAGATAAAGCAGGCGTACAATAACTCCATGAGTGAGCAAGCGAGGATGTGTATGCCGATCCGAAAAATAGTTGTTTTCCTCTTGGTACTGCTGACCGTACTCCCTACCCTAGCCCAAGACAATGCGAATACCGTGACCGTCACCGACATCTCTTATGACACGGTGCAACAGGATACGATCACGAATGGCGCGTTCTATGATTGGTGGCGGATTCAAGCAAATGCCGGTGATTTGATGGTGATAGATATGGGCGGTTCGGATGGACTCGCCCCGCTGATCGGATTGCTCGATCCTTCGCGTAACCTTGTGACCAAGAGCAAAGACGGTGAGGTCAATCAATCAGTCACGCTCGAATATACCGTACCGGCTGACGGCGAATATACGATTGTAGCGACACGAGTAGGCAATGAAAGCGGCACGTCAACCGGACGGTATGCGCTTCGAGTACGACGTGCGAATCCTCCAACCGAAACGACCAACAACCAATATGAAGATGTGACCTTCGCCTGTCAAGACTTCGAAGCCACCAGCGTTTTGTCTCTGCATTTCGCGGATGATCCCCGACCGAAGCTGGGCTATCGCATTACGGTGTACGGCATAGACGGCTTTATCCCCGTAATCCGGCTGAACTTTGATGTGCCGGGGCAAGATCCATTTAATATCTGCAACACAAACGCCGATGATACTGTAGGGGATACCTTTACACTTCCCGGTGAAGCTGCCCGTAGCATCACGAAAGAAAATCTATCAACGGCCTCGCAACTCAGGTTTAATGGGGCTGACAAATCCGGGCCGGTATACGTCACCATCGCCAGCAAGAATGGTGCAGCAGGGCGTTATGTCGCTATAGTTGACGGGTTGAGTATTTCGGATGCCAGCGACACGGACACATTCGAAGTTCGCATGGGACCGCTGGCTAAATTCAGCGTGCTTCAAATGTATATGGTAGGCACCCAAAACAGCCGGCTTGATCCTTACATGAAGTGGGTGGCAGGTAACGTGGAATGCGACGATGCCGGACGCGACGGATGCAAGAATATTCCGTCGTTCAGTAAAGCAGGCGTTGTGTTACACGAAGGCGACGGAACGACTATTGTTGGTGATCGTTCGGATGCGGGGTTGTTACTGGCACCCGGGAATACAGATATTATGGCGATTGAAGCGGGTAGCCGTGCCAACGACACTTACGGCGATTATGCCCTGTTCTTCATCGGGGAGTTGCCTGCAACCAAGTAGCGGTTACAGCCAATTTTTACAATCTACATTTCGTTTTCACAGGCTGGTGCTATACTACATATTAACTACTTCCATTTCTATAGTTGGGGCAGGTAATATGAACGATCTGGTCGGGCAATCTTTAGGCCAGTATCAAGTGACCGCGCAAATTGGTAAAGGGGGTATGTCCACCGTTTACCAAGCGATCCAAACCTCTATGAAGCGGACAGTCGCAATCAAAGTGCTTCCGCGTACCCTCACGCACGAGGACAAATTTCTCGACCGCTTTTACCGCGAAGTCGAAATCGTTTCCAGCTTACAACATCCCCATATTTTGCCGGTGTATGACTTCGGCGAGTTTGACGGAATGCCGTACATTGTCATGGCCTACATGAGCAGTGGCACACTCGGCGACCTGATTAGCCGAGGAGCCATTCCGCCAGACGAAACGTTACGACTGGTGCGACAGATGGCCGATGCACTGGATTATGCCCACCGCAAAGGCGTTATCCACCGTGATTTCAAGCCCGGTAATGTGCTGTTGGATGAACAGAACAACACCTATTTGACCGACTTTGGATTGGCAAAGATCAGCGAATCATCAGGGCAGTTGACCGGCACGGGCATCCTCGGCACTCCCTTCTATATGGCACCGGAACAGGCTGAACCGGGGGCACTCACACCAGCGGCTGATGTCTATGCACTGGGTATCACGCTCTTCCAGATGTTGACGGGTAACGTTCCGTTTGAGGCCGCGACACCCTTAGGTGTGCTGATGGCGCACATGAGCCAACCTGTGCCGGATATCCGCAAGCTGCGGCCTGAACTACCAGATGATGTTCAAGATGTGATTGACCGTTCGATGGCGAAGTCTCCCCAGACCCGTTACGCTGCGGCTGGTGCAGTGGCTAATGCATTGGGGTATGCGCTGGCGGTTAGTAAAGAGAACACGAGTTTCGCCCCACCGACCGCGCCGACTGAAACAACCCAAGCCCTGCTCATGACGAATACGTTAGGACAGGTAATTTTTGTTGACCAGCCGCTGCTGCGCCTACTCAAACGCCACCATAATGAGGCGCGCAACATCATCGGTAAAGCCCTTGCCGACGTGCTAGGCATTGAACGTCAAATCAGCGACCAATTCATCCAGCAAGTGGGCAAGCGTGGGCGTGTAGAAGAACAGCGTGTCGATATTAAAGATGCGTTTGGGACAAGCATCGGCGTGATGTGGAGCGCGACAGCCACACAGGATGACAAGAATGCTTTCGTCGGGGCAGATATTACGCTAAAGCCGATACAAGACGTTATCGTCAATACGCAAGATTTTGATACGGTGGATCGCCGGATTGATACGACGGATGAAAGTTATCTGCAGAATTATTTCGTCAAGCAGATGCAATCTCTGCGTGATTCGATGGTACAGCTCGGCGGTAAGCGACTGGGAACCAATCTGGACAAGATCATCAACGACACAGCACAACGCAACGTGTGGCCGGTTACGATGGTCGAAGGGAAAATCGACATCGCTTTGCACAGTAACGATGCCGATATTTACCGCGCATTGATCTCTAAGGGAATCGCCTACGCGGTGAGTTTAGTGGGTAAGAAGATGGTGATTAAGGGAATGCAAGCCGTCGATAAACAGCTTGATGCCCATATTTTGAAAGTGGTCGATGAACTCAAAATATATGAACTTTTTGATGTTCTTTAAACATATTTGGAAAGGTTGATTCATCATGGTGCATGGTCCCGCAGAGTTGTCTACGCTTAATGTGGTTATGGATATTGTTCTGATATTGGCTTCGCTGTGGATGGTGTGGGTTGTACGTGGGATTGGCGGTATTGTGGGGAGTTCGCTTACCCTGATCGTATCGGGCGCGATCATCCTCGGGTTTGCCCACTTCATCACCAGCCTAGCCGGCGCGCAGTTCTTAAATTTATTTGATGCGACACTCAATAATTTTATTCACCGTATTATCGTTCTGATTGGGTTCATCGTGTTGGTATTCGGGTTCCGGCGCATCCGGGTGATGAAAGACTAGAGACTTTGTCCTCGAACGACGACCGCAATGCCCGTTACGCGGAGATTTTGAAGCGTATCGAGCAGCGGAAGCAACAGCAAACCAGCGCACCGATCCAGAGTTTACTGGCCGCGGCGCTGGATGCTTTGAACGCAGCCGGATTGCTCACCTCGATCAAACGACGCCCCCCTGCGGATATGAGCGCCTACGGGCCGAAATCATTCAACGGGAACCGACGCACTGCTGAGGGACAGGCTCAAGAGTGGGTCGGCACGGTGATGTGGCATAAGCCAACGGGTTACCAACATTTCCAGACGATACGCTTATTGGGCATCTGGGCGATTGGTGACGGCAGAACGATCCGATTGGTCATCGGGGAAAAGCGGTTGACTTTCAGCGCCCCGATTTTTAACCCCGAGTCATATTATCATCATATCAAGCGGAAATTTGACCTGTACTATACCGGTGACGCTAGCCCCCCACTTGAGGCGAAGGGACTGATTTTTGACGCGCCTTACGATGAGTCCAAACGATTAGAAACCCGAAGTGCTCTGCAAGCGGCGCTGCGCCAATGGATCGCGGCCTATAAACCAGATTTAGACACCGAATAACCGTCCGCTAATCGCCCATCAAGCCCTCAAACATTTCACCATCCTCTTCATCCTCGATATTGGTATTCCGTGGGCGGCGATGCTTACGGGACGAAGGGGCGCTGACATCCGGCGCAGAGAAGGCGCTGGCGCGTAGCTCCGGTGTGGGCGAGGCGGGTGTGGTGCGGATAGAGGGATTCACCTCTCCTTTATGACTGGCAACGGCGGCATCAAAATCAACCGATTTGGCTTCGGCACGGAAGTCACGACGCTGCACCGATTGGCTGTGCACAGCGGTATTTGACTTGACCTCGGTAGGATCGGTGACTGACTTGAGCACAAGGCTGGCGATGCCGAATACGCTGGACTTCATAATGCGCAGGAGTAAAAAAGAACCCAGCAGAATCAACACGGTGACGATTCCGCACAGACTGAGCAAGCCGATTGCCGTCTGGTTATCCACATTTCACCTCTAGAACACTTGTTAACAGCACCCCTATTTTACACCAACAACGAAGCGACCGCCGCCTGTATATCGACCAGTGCTTGTTCGAGAAGGGACTCGTGATCGCTGGCAGCAGCAAGTGTGTCGTAGTCGATCACGATGCCGTTCCATGTGTCACGGGTAAAACGGGCGGCTGCGGGCAACTTGACATCAAAATAGCCTGCGGGTAAGGGCGAGGCGTAGGAGTAAACATAAGGACGTGGAAAGCCAGCACTGCCGGGTGAGAAACCAAAGTTGAGGTGCGGATCGGTACGTTCTTCTGTGCCGCGTTTGAACCACAGGAATGAGAGATCAAAGCCGTGTTGGAAAACGATCATGGGCGACACATTACCGAGCAGGCGTCCACGAAAACGGGCGATAGCGGTATAGATGCTGTGGAGCGCTTGCTGATATTCGACAGCAGTCGCCGTGTTGAGCGTGAAAGTCGTTTGTCCGGCAACATGGCTGCGGTCAATCGACACGGGGTGTCCGGCGGCGTCCATCGCTTTTAGGAGTGCATCGGTGAGGGTGGCTTGTGTGTGCCCCTGTAAGGCGATGGTGGATACATTGCCAGCGGGACAGGTATAGATCACAGCCGATTGGTTGAGGTTAAGGCGCAGTTCGCCACCATCGGATAGGCGACCGGAGGTCAGGCCATCGGTATACACATACAAGCCGAGGTGGGCGTAATTGGGCAGGCGTTCGACGCTGACTTGCTTGATCGCACCCACAACCTGTGCGGCTTGATGAAGGGTCTGGCGGGTTGACTCCCAATTGGCTAAAGCGGGTAAGGTCATGGCTGTATGCTCCTGATGATTTCCAGATGATAGTCATCAGTCTGTTGAGGGTTGGTGAACGTTACAAAGTCATCAGTAACCACTCGGATGATTCGCAAACTTCACAATCTTCACTGGTTGGTGTTGATCAAAATGGTTTTAACGGCGGTTATGAGGGAGCGAGATGCCGAATATGCGCAAAATTCTTCAGATTCTTCATTTTTGTAGTTTGCAGTTTGCAGTTTGCAGTTCAAGTCTAAAGCTATAAGACATTAGTTGCGTATATGTCGGCGGTGTCGTCGTCGTCGTCGAAAGTAGTCATCAGTTTTCAGTTTCAAGTCTGAAGACTAAAGACATCAGGTCAATTCATGACGTGCGCATCAGGGTGTTTTATAGCGTCGGGGAAGAGGATTTGCCAGCGGCAAATCGGTACAGGTCGTCGTATATGGGGAGATGTTAAGGTACTGCGGGAAAAAAAGGTTGCCAGCGGCAAATCCGTACAGAATGCCCAATCGTTATCATAGTTGATTGGGATAGAAAAAGGGTTACATTTTGGAAGAACATTTTGTAACTCTTGGACGAGGTCGGCGCTAACCATTTTGAGGGAGCAGAACTCAGTGCGTGGTTGGTAGATGGTTTTTGAAGCGTTTGTGGTGGTTTGTAGATTTAAACCTTATTACGAATAAATGCTATTGAAGCACCAAGTTCAAGGCAGAGTAAAAGCGTGCAAACCCGTTCCATATAAATTTGACGGGAGGAACAGTGTCCCTCCCCTAACAAGCTGCGGTTGAGGTACGGCGAGGCTGGGCGTTATGACATCACCGTGAGGAGCATGAACACGACGATCAGGCTGGCAACGGTGGACAAGATCAGGCGCAAGAGATTGATGCGCATGAGTTGCTCCATGTCCTTAGGAAGTGCCTGCCCACTCTGCTTAACACGTTCATAGACGGGGGTAGCGATCCGCATGGTGACGGCTGCAACCGAAGCGTTCACGACAAAAGACACGATCACCATGATGATGGTCAGTTTGGCAGGGTGGATCAACAATAACGCCAGATTGCTGAGTAAGGTGAGACCATAGGGCAGCAAGAGCGGAACGGTCAGCCGTCCTTCGTATTCTTTGAGATAGGTGGCGAATTCCGGTTTGCCGACATAGGCGAACAAGGGGTAGGCTTCATAGTGAATGTAGGCTTGAACACCGTTATTAAAGAAGACTGTGAAAACCAAGACGATAAAAACGATCAATTCGAGTGCCATTTGTGAGTATCCTCCGTAGATATAAGCGATTCAGGTAACACATGTGCATTACTGTACAACGACCATTCATTAACTACCAATTATCAAGTGAACAGTGTTCATCAACCTCCAAAAAAATATAGACTAGGCTTTATGCAGTCCAGTCGTGAGCATTTCCAGAGCTTTCTCGGTCATGTCGTGGATGCGCTTTTCGTCAAAGTTGGGCATGAGAATCGCTATCGACACGACGCCGTGTAAGAGCGCCCAGAGAGTATCGCCAGTACTGGTCGGGTCAGCGAGGCTCAGTACACCTGCTTGCATGGCGGCCTCGACAACCTTTCGCCAGAGTTCAAAAATATCACCCGCAGGCGGCGGTGTGCCCTGAGGTGCACGCGCCAGATAATCCGGACGCTGCATGAACATCAGTTGGTAATGGGCGGGGTTTTGTACGCCAAAACGGATATAAGCCTCACCGATGCGAGTCAAACGTTCGCGAGCGTCCGGCGTGGCGGCGGCTTCGGTGAGCATTTGGGCAAAGCGGACGACACCTTCCTCCATAATGGTGAAGAGAATGGCATCCTTATCCTGAAAATAAAGGTAGATCGTGCCGGGTGAATAGCCAATTTTCTCGGCTACCTGACGCAGCGAGAAGTTATGATAACCATGCTCAAGAAATAGCTCGGTAGATGCGGTGAGGATGGCCTGCCGCACTTCCTGCTTTTCTTGATTACGCCGATTTTGACTGGCTTCCCGCAAGCGTTGATTACGGGTATCGCCTGATGAGTCTCGCTTCTTCATAACATCCGCTCATTCACTGAACAGTGTTCATATATTATAACGCATCTTAGAAAATGTCAAATCCAGATCAGGGCGAAAGCGTGATATTAGTCACCAGACAAGTTAAAGCGGAGTGCCTATACTCAGCGTGGAAAAAACATCCGGTGTATACGTTCGGTGTTCAAGCCGGTTGATTAAACACACGAGTATCCTACAGAGTGTCCAATTCTTTGGCAGAAATTGGTAGTTGCTGCGCGAAGTTTTATACACACTGACGAATTATAATGGGTGACACACTTAACCTTATTACCATCGTCGGCTGCTTGATGGGCAGCCTCCACCAGTTGAGGTCAACATGATCCGTACCCGCAGTTATGTTTCCCAAGCCGTTCAACAACTTCGTCCGTCCGGTATCCGCCGCTACTTCGACATCGCCGCTACGATGGAAGGTGTGGTGTCGTTGGGTATTGGTGAGCCGGATTTCGTCACGCCGCGCCATATCATCGACAAGAGCATCGACTCGTTGTTGAAGGGGCAAACGGCCTATACGAATAACAGCGGTACGATTGAACTACGACGGGCAATTTCGGATTACATCGAGCGATTGTACGGTGTGAGCTATAACCCTGAAGATCAAATCGTGGTGACCGTCGGTGTGAGTGAGGCGATGTGGCTGGCACTGCGCGCGATTCTTGATCCCGGTGATGAAGTGCTGGTTCCTGAACCGTGCTTCGTGGCGAACGCGGCGGCAGTTGATATGGCTGGTGGCGTGGCGGTGCGAGTGGACACTTTTGTCGAGGATGGCTTTCAGGTCACAGGGGCGATGTTAGAAGCATCCATCACCCCACGAACCAAGGCGATCCTGATCAACTATCCCAACAATCCGACGGGCGCGAACCTGACGCGGGAGCGCATGATGGAAATCGCTGCGGTGGCGGAGAAGTACGATCTGATCGTGCTATCGGATGAGATTTATGAACGGTTGGTATACGGGGTTGAGCATACCAACTTCGCTTCCCTGCCGGGGATGTATGACCGCACCATTTTGATGAGCGGCATGAGCAAGTCGTTCGCGATGACGGGCTGGCGCATCGGTTACGTGTCGGCGTCACGCGAGATTATGGAAGCGATCCGCAAGCTGCATCAATATCTGATTATGTCGGCGTCAACAGTCGGTCAGGTGGCGGCATTGGAAGCGCTGACCAACGGCGAAACTGATGTGCGTGATATGCGCGGTGAATATGATCTTCGACGTCAATTGATCGTGAAGGGCTTCAATGAAATCGGGTTGGATTGCTTTGAGCCACACGGCGCATTCTATGCGTTCCCGAATATCGCGGCGAGCGGCATGAGCGATGAGGTCTTTTGTGAACAATTGCTGTATGAAGAAAAGGTAGCGCTGGTACCGGGGAGCGCATTCGGTGATTGCGGTGCGGGGTTCGTTCGCGCGAGCTATGCCACCAGCCGACAGAACATCGAAATTGCGCTGGAGCGGCTGCGTCGGTTCATGCGACGACACGGGTAATCAATCGCTTATCGTTCTTAAGAATTCGACAAATGTTGTTATGTCGATTAAAATATTTTGGTTGGGGGTAAGCCTTCGCTGAACTGCGCACGATGATGATTAAGATTGCGCGGTTGTAATACTGTGGCTCCCAAAAGAGCATTATAATTAGAGGCTGCGATGATTTTTACATGACAGTCTCTACACGGTGACATTCTGATATGCCGATTATATTAGTGGTGGCAGAGCAACCGGATATCCGGCAAAAGCTGTACCAAATCTACCTTCAAGGCGGCTATGTAACGCTTGAAGCACATGACAGCCTGACGGCATTCGCACAGGCGCGTGAACAGTCACCCGATCTCGTACTCATCAGCTTAGCGCCAAACACAGCCTCTTTAGAAATCTGCTCCCGATTTGCCAACGACTATAAACTCCCTGTTCTGTATTACACCTCTGACGACAATATTGATACGGCGCTCGACGCAGGTGCCAGCGCTGTTGTGACCGATTTTCATCCACGCTTGCTGCTGCACTGTGCACAGGTTTTATTGGAAGCCCACGCATCCGTCGCGCAAAGTCAATTGGCGAAGGCGCTGAGGGATACGGCAGACGTCCTCAACAGCACATTGGAAATCGACGCGGTGCTGGATCGCATTTTGACGCTGATTCAAGATGTCATCCCAAGCGATTTATCGACCATGTATCTGATCGATGAGAGTGGTGAACAAGCGCGCACGTCGCGTACTGTTTCGGTTGCCCATCCCGAATTGATTAATGCGCTCAATAAAGTGGTGCTGCCGCTGAATGAAATCCAGCATCTGCGCGAGATGGTCGAGACAAAAGCGCCTATGCTGATCACCGACACCAGTGCGATACCGAGCTGGGTACCGTTTCGGGGAACAGAATGGATCCGGTCGGTGCTGAGTGCCACCTTGCAGATCGAGGGTAAAGTGATCGGCTTTATCTTTCTAAATGCCGCACTACCCCACGCCTTCACGACGGTTGATAGTGAAACGCTGCAAATATTCGCCAACCAAGCCAGCATCGCCATCAGCAACGCGCGGCGGTATGCCGCACGCAGCCAAGATGCGACCGAGATGAAGAAGCAGGTGGCGATCCGTACGGCAGAGTTGGAGCAAAAAAGCAGCCAATTGGAAGCGATTTTGGAGACGATTGGCGAAGGGGTACAGGGTATCCTCTTTGATGAGAACATTCAAAACCGCTCCTACAGTTTCATCAACCGGGCGCTGCACGATTTATTCGGATACGAGAACAACGAAATGACGTCGTTCGATTTACTACGACCGGATGACGTGAGCGCGGAGAGCTTCGAAACAACCACGTCGCACATTTATGATAGCGTGCTTGAAAACGGGTTATGGCAAGGTGAACGGCGACTCAAGCGTAAGAATGGCACGGTGGTGGATACCGGATTGGTCGTCAGCGGCTTGAAGACGGCAGAGGGACGGCTAACAGGAATCGTTTCAATTTTCCGCGATTTGAGCAAGCAAAAGGCGTTGGATGCCCAGAAAGAACGGTTCGTAGGGGATGCAGCGCATGAACTGCGGAATCCGATTGCCGCGCTGAAATTGCGGTTACACCTGCTGGCCTTGCAACCGGAGCGCCTTGAAGCCAATGTCTCCATTCTGGACAGGATCACCACCCAGATGGAGAATCTAGTCGAGGATATGCTGGATCTGACTCGTTTCGAAAATGGGTTAATCCGGTTAAAGGATGCGGTGACCGAAATCACCAGCTTTGTCCGCGAAACCATTCTGATTATGGAATCGGAAGCGGAGGTCAAAAACGTATGGTTGATTGATCGTCTGCCGACCGAACCGGTTTATGTGTCGATTGACCAGACGCGCATGATGCAGGTGATTATGAATCTGGTGTCGAACGCGGTGAAGTACACACCTGAAGATCATGCGGTAACGATTTTAGTTAAGCGGGGGAAAGAAGGAACCGAACACGCGGGTTATATGGTGATGAAGATCATCGATACCGGCGATGGTATACCGGCGGAGTTTCTACCCAACATCTTCGAACCGTTCTATCAGGTGCGGACGGGTGGACGCGGCCTCGGATTGGGGTTGGCGATCATCAAGCAGATCGTCGAACTGCACGATGGGCGAATAAGTGTCGAGAGTGAGATCGGCAAAGGCACGACCTTCACCGTACTGCTCAAACTTGTCGATCCGCCAGCGTAAGCCGATGGCACGATATACCCCACTTGAACTGGCAGAAGCCTTCATCCGTACCGGCGAGTTAGCCGATGCGTTGGATGCACTCAATCCCCATTTGGAAGCCAATCCGCATGACGAAGCGGCGCTGCGCTTACGGGCGGCAGTGTTGATGCGCTTGCCGGGGGAAGATCATGCACGCGCGGCATTGGCAGATCTTGAGCAGGTGACACCCAAAACAGCGGATGATTTTGTACAGCAGTCGGTCATCTGGCAGATGGGCTTGGATGATTGGGCACAGGCGATTAGTTCGATGGAACAGGCACACCGGATCGCAGGGGGTGACGACCGGATCAGTGAGCGCTTGTTGATGCTATACGACCATGTGGGTGAAATGGATAAGGCGCGGGTGCTACTCGACAGCCTACCGCATACGTGGCGCTGGCGACAATTGGCGGGGGATCTCGCCCGTAAAGCGCACGAGGCCGAACAAGCGATTGCCTGTTATGATGAGGCGTTGAAGTTACTTGAGCAGAAGATGGATACGCTGCATAATCCGATTGTGCGCAATATCATGGGGATGATCGTGGGTAGCCGCGCTGAGGCGCATCTGGAGGCTGGACACCTGATCGAAGCCGAGCGTGATTTCCGCACGACTGCAGATATATTCCCCACCGATTTGAGCTACAGTCTGTCGGTAGGTATCACCCTAGCACGGCAAAACAGACTCGATGAGGCCGTTTCGCTATGCCAGAGTATCCTCAAAGATGAGCCGTCACTGGCGGTTAACCTGCAAAACACGGCGGGAATACAACCGCTGCTGGAGCGGTTAGGCTTGTAGATCAACTTCAGGCCGCTTGAACACACAGAAATAATTACTCGTCCACCCCGCACTGCCCCGTCCGCTATCCACTGCCAAGACATCGGCATTACGCCCGACCATCACCGGCTGCATATGCACCAACTCCCAGCCTTCGCGTCCATAAGCATCCAAACGGGGGATCATGGATTCGGGTGTGTTGCGGGGAATACCATTCTTCCACGATTTGATTTGTTCGAGATAATCCATCACCGGCTCGGCTTCGGCCTCAACAAATACGGATAGGTATTCCCACTTCTGTCGCTGTGCCATATAAACCTCCTGTGACAACACTGCTTTCGCTACTGATATTTACGTATAAGCAGGTCTGGAAGTTGTAGACAGCGTTATTTGCTGCGACGAAATATTCACGCTACGATCAGTGCGATTAGGTACAGAGGACTCAGTTCATGCCATTTGCCACCGCGACGGACGGGATTCAGCTTTATTACGAAACGCTTGGGACAGGCGAACCGTTGATGTTAATTAACCTGAGTTCGGGATAAGGAGATGCCTCTCAAAGAGAGATAAGATACTCTCAAGGTTAACCACAACCAGAGAGGCATCCAAAATGAGTTTACTGGAACTATTCTGCCATGTCGATGATTTCTGGCTCAGCTTTGTAAAACAATGGGAAGCGGAGCAGTTACAAAGTGGAGAAAAACAACGACGACGGGCGGGACAGTTGTGTGGCAGTGAAATCATGACCATTTTGATCTACTTTCACAGCTTTCGACAGCGCGACTTTAAGACCTACTACACCCAATTCGTCCAAGTGCACTTGCGCGGGGAGTTTCCGAATTTGGTTAGTTACCAGCGTTTTGTGGAACTTACACCTTCAGTTTTGATCCCATTATGTGCTTATCTGCGTCAGTGTTATGGACAGTGCAGCGGGGTGAGCTTTATTGATTCGACACCCTTAGCCGTTTGTCACAACCGTCGCATTACCCGTCATCGGGTGTTTCAAAATGTTGCCCAGCGTGGCAAGAACTCAGTGGATTGGTTCTTTGGCTTCAAACTCCATCTGGTCGTCAATGATCGCGGTCAACTGCTGGCTTGTCGCCTTACCACTGGCAATGTCGATGACCGCATCCCTGTACCTCAACTGACTAAATGGCTGTGGGGTAAGCTCTTTGGCGACAAAGGTTACCTTTCTCAACCATTGACCGAACAATTACTCCAACGGGGTATTCATCTGGTTACTCGTCTCAAATCCAAGATGAAAAACCGCTTGATTTTACTCTCGGACAAACTGCTGCTTCGTAAGCGCAGTATCTTAGAAACCATCATCGACCAGCTCAAAAATATTTCTCAGATTGAACACACCCGACACCGTAGTCTCGCTAATTTTATGGTCAATCTTGTTTGTGGGTTGATTGCCTATTCTCACCAGCCTACTAAACCTTCTCTTGCGCTTGACCTCCCTCAACTAGAAGCCCTTATCCCGAACTGAGGTTAATTAGCGGTCAGGCCGGCGACCATCATGATTGGGACAATGTTCGTGATGATTTCGCAGCTCAGTATCAGGTGATTGTGTTTGACCATCGCGGGACAGGCCAGAGTGATAAACCGGAAAACCCACCGTATTCCACACGCGGATTTGCACGGGACGCCATCTCGATTCTGGATGCGCTAGGCATCGAGCGGACGTATGCCTATGGCATTTCGATGGGGGGACGCATCTGCCAATGGCTAGGGATTGATTATGCGAGCCGGATAGGTGCGCTGGTGTTGGCGGCAACCACACCGGGGAATGCGCATGGTGTGCGGCGTCCAGCGGATGTTGATGCAGCACTCGCCAGCGGTGACCCCACTCGATTGATTGATGCGCTGGTATCGCCGGAATGGGCAGCAGAACATCCCGAATTCCAAGACTTTGCCTCGCACAAGCTCGAACATCCGATCCCGAAGTATGCGCAGCAGATGCATTACCGTGCCAGCGAAGGGCATGATGCGTGGGATCAACTGGCGACACTCACTGTCCCCACACTGGTGATTCATGGCACAAATGATGTGGTGAATATGACTGCAAACGCGGCGTTATTGGCAGGGCGTATACCGAACGCCGAGCTTTACATGGTCAATAACGGGCGACATGCCTTTAATATTGAGTTTGCAGATGAAACGCAGCGCGTGGTAACGGATTTTCTGCGCCGTCACCCACTCAATAGTTAGTCCTCATCCCACGAGCCGAAGGGGTCGGCAAATTTGCGCCAGCCCTTCCAACCGAGCGCCATTTCGGCATCGGTGAGTAGGCAGCTATCCAGCGACTTCTGAACGACCTCGCGGTTCATATCTGCGCCGATAATGACCAATTCTTGACGGCGATCGCCATATTCACCTTCGGATATAGTCTGCATCTCTTCACGGAAAGCGGCGTCATCCGGCCATTCTTTTTTGGGAACAGCCGCCCACCATAATCCAGCCGCTTCGAGGGAGACGACTTCGCCTGCTTGTGACCAGAAGCCGATGATGTTGTGGCGCGTTGCCAACCAAAAGAGTCCTTTGGAGCGCAGGACGCTATCGAGGTCGGGGCCTTCAAGGGCATCCATCAAACGCTGAGGATGGAAAGGACGGCGAGCCTGATATAAGAAACTGCTGATGCCATATTCTGCCGCGTGATCGTGGTCATGATCGGATTGCAGCCATTCAGGAAATTCGGCGGCTTGATTCACATCATAGCGTCCGGTGTTCATGATGTCGCGCGGTGATACCTGCCCGAATTGACTACGGATGATTTTGGCAGTCGGATTGAGATGGTGCAGAGTCGATTCAACACGATCGAGTTCAGGCGGGGTAATCAAGTCGGTTTTATTGAGGACGATCACATCCGCAAATTCGACCTGCTCGACCAACAGTTGTGCGATGGTACGGTCATCATGATCATCAAGGCCAATGCCACGCTCGCCCAATTCTTCGGGAGAGCCAAATTCACGCGGGAAGTTTAGAGCATCTACCACAGTGACCATCGTATCCAGACGCGCAAAATCGGATATTTGGACGCCGTCAGCATCTTCAAAAGTGAATGTTTCGGCAACCGGCAAGGGTTCGGATATACCGCTGGATTCGATCAACAGGTAATCGAAACGGCCTTCCTTCGCCAGCTTGCCGACTTCACCCAACAAGTCTTCGCGCAGGGTACAGCAGATGCAACCGTTGGTCAGTTCGATGAGCTTTTCATCGGTGCGGCTGAGGGCAGCGCCGCCTTCACGAATGAGGCGGGCATCAATGTTGATCTCGCTCATATCGTTGACGATGACCGCGACCCTCATCCCTTCGCGGTTGTGCAGAATGTGGTTGAGCAGCGTGGTCTTACCCGCGCCTAAAAAGCCGGAAAGTACCGTAACAGGCAGTTGTTGGGTCATAGTTTTTGTGGGGAGTCTTTAAGTTTGGAATAGACCATATCAAAAACGGAGGACAGCTTAATAACCCTTGCGCTCCATTTCGATGGCTTCGATCATTTGCTGGGTGCGGGATTTTCGGGTTTTGGTGACGAGCGCGGCATCAAAGATACGCGTCAATTCGGCAGGATCAACCCCACCGGCGCTACCGATGACCACCATCTGGCTGCCGGGTTTTAGATCATCCCACGGGTCGCCGACGATGATAGCGCCGCGTCTGCCAACGATTTGCAGGACAAAGCGCGTATCGGGGTAATCACGAATGTAGACGATACCTTTGGCGCGGTAGATAGTATTAGGCAGTTGATCGACTAGCGCTTGAACCGAGTCCATGCTGAAGGGTTGATCGCTTGACCAATTCCATGTGTTGAAAACAAGGCTGTGGTCATGGTTATGCTCATGATGGTCGTGATCGTGGTCATCATCATGATCGTGGTCGCTGTGTGCTTCGTGAACGTGGACATCTTGCGCTTCGTGCCCTGCGAGTTGTTCAGGGGCATAGCGACCGACACCCAAGACTAATTCCAGCGGCACATTGCCAAAGGTGGTTTCAAAGATACGGGCTTCGGGGACAACATCATGAATGTAGTTGCGAAGGTCATCCAACTGGGCAGGTGTGACGCAATCCACTTTATTCAAGACCACCATATCGGCAACGATGATCTGGTGACGCGCCAATTTTTGATATTCGCCTTCCAGCGAGGGGAACTGCTCGGCATCCATGACGGTTAGGATGCTGTCCACAATGATGAATTCCTGAAGTTCAGGCATCATAAAAGTCATAGCCACGGTGGAGGGTTCGGATACACCGCTGGTTTCGACAATGATATATTCAGGCGGCAGGGGACGTTGAATTAGCCGCACCGTTTCAGTTAGCAAATCATCGCGGATGGTGCAGCAAATACAGCCATTTGATAGGCTGACGGTTTCACCTTCTACACCGACCACCAACTGCGAGTCAATATTGACCGCGCCGAAGTCATTGACCAGCACCGCAATCCGCAGGCCATGATTGCCATGCAGAATATGGTTCAAGAGTGTGGTTTTACCCGCACCCAGAAAGCCGGTCAAAATGGTCAGCGGAATCGGGAAACGAGGCGTATCCGTCATATGTGCGCTCCGCGTGAACGGGGGTTGCCCCCCTGCATTTTCTTAGAGCAGCGAATTGATCGAAATACCGCGACCCTTGAGGAAAGCCATCAGACCGATTTTGTCGATCGTCCGCAGCTCGCCAGCGGTAATCATGACGCGAACATGGCGATCCAGTTCGGGTACATAAATACGCTTGTTTTGCAGATTGGTTTCCCATTTCTTGCGTGTGGCGCGGAGCGAGTGGCTGCGTGCATTGCCGAACATGGGCTTCACGCCGGTAACTTTGTGCTTGCCGGGCATAGTGATACTCCTAACAGAACAGATTGATCGAACGTTCAAATCAGATTGACAGTCGAAATGTAACTCGCCGTACCTACGCGCTGCTGACGGATGAAGGTCGGTCAACAGGCGATTCAGTGCATATCAGTAATATTTCGGGCGGCCATTATGCCATTTGAGACATGACTTGCCAATACCTGAGTGAGTATACCATAAGGGTTTGCGGCAAAGAATGTCGGAATTTAACGATCTGTGAAACTGGTTACAGCGATCATGTAGGCTAAACCGCGCAAATCCCAAACGGTTTGGTAAGCATCCAGTGTGATGCGCACATCCGGCGGCGGCGCGTTAGTGGGTAAAGAGAACCAGACCACACCCTGCCGGAGTGTGTTAGCGGGAATATCCTCGATGAAAGGCGGCAAGAATGTGGCTTGTTGATCCGGTGGCAAAATATCAGCGAAACGTTCCGGTTGCACCTGAAGGCCATCGGCATAGATGTGGAACCATCCCCGCCCCCAAGTGTGAAGCGTCGAGAATTGCAGGGGTATACCATACCGCACCACATCCGACTGGGGGATGCGGATGAGTTGTCCGGTTAGCTGCACCTGCCCCATCAGCAAACCGTCATTGTTATAAAGGAGAAGAGGGGTTAATCCGTGATGTAGGCCAAGCGGTGTATCAGGGATGAACTGCGGCAGGATTTTGACGACGCCATTTTTGTAGAACAGGACATGAAGGCCGTACTGGACCGATAACACATGGTTGGGCGTGTGCGGTTGGTCGGGCGCATAGACATTAACCGCCACGAACTTGATGCGCTCGATGCTATCACTGAGTTCAGCAGGGATCGATTGAAAGTAAATGATGTTGTGGTTCTCAACAGGTGTGCATCCCTGTGCGAAACCGTTGGCAGCACGGTAAGCATCGACGGTGGTTTGCAACTGACTATCGGATAAATTGCCGCGCCACGTCAAGGTGTATAGCAGGGATTGATCCACAGTCGGGTTACAAAAGGCCTGATACCACTGATCAACCAAAGCCGCTTCGGGCGTAATGGGTTGTCCAGCGAATTGCATCAGTAGGATAAACAGGATGCCGACGATCAGCGTAAGCCAGAGATTGACGCGATTCATGGGACGTAAGCCACCTGTCCCGAATAAATGTTAAGGGCAATAAGCACCAGCAGCGATAGGATAAGCCCAACCGCCCACAACATGACATCCAACCAACGCCGATGGGCAGGGATGATGTGGACGAACACCAGCGGCAGCCACGTCAAGGTGGCGAAGCGTCCGATGCCGAAAATAGCGGTCATTAAGGGCAAGAAGATGCTGAGTAGTGTGAACAGGAACACCTCAAAGCGTAACCGTCCACGCCAATATATGACGCACAGGGCGATCAATGTGAATAGCAGCAGAGCGAGATGCCAACCTTCCAACCAACGGCCTAAGCTGAGCGGCTCGGTGGGATTTAACATCCACAGGAAGCGATCCATGATGCGCTGCCACGGCCAGATTAATCCGGTTGGGCGAACATCCCGCTGGGCGACATAGGGACTGAAAGGAATGCCTGTTACATCACTGACGCGGATGATCCATGCGATCAAAGCGATGGCCGGTAAGAGGCAGGCGCTTACCAGCTTGATCCACAGGGTTTGGGTTCGTAAGGCGGCGCGTATACCATGTGTTCTGATGGTGGTCGTCAAAATGGAGAGGGCGAAAACGGGCAGCAAGAGCGCCCCTTGCGGACGAGTCCATACGGCAAAGGTTGCCCATAAGCCAGCGCGATAGGGTTGCTCGCTGAACAGAGAATCCAATGCCAGCGCCCACCATGCCAGAAACAACGGATCGGGGTAGCTCATCCAATAGATGAAGCCTGTGCCAAATAAGGGAAAGGCCATATAGCTAACAGCGCGATCAGCCGTAGGCGAGTCATATAGATGGGCGACCAAGCGCCACAGCGCCCATAACCCCAACAGTACACCGAGTTTATTGACGATGAACAGCGCAACCTGAATCGGTAAGCCGAACAGTTGATGTTGGATGCGTGCCAGTAGCGAGGCCAACGGAAACTTGGCGCTGGTTTGCGGCGAAAAATCCGCGCCATAACCTTGATCGGTGATGCTTAGTTCCCAGTTCACATCCCAATGGGCTAAGTTCCCTGCCCAATCCGGCGTGGAGAACATAGGCGCTTCTGCCAGTTCAGGGTTGGCTTGTAGGTACAAACCGAAGGCAAGGCTGATGACCAGATGCAGCAACCACAGCAGCAAGACTCGACGCGGAATGTTGAAGGGTAAGGTGGACATGTGGCGGCCCTGATAGCGGAAATCTATTTAAGTGTATGCCAGCCACAGGATGCGAGCAATTAAGGTGTTAGCGGTCTTCCGGCCCGAGATTATCAATGGTATAGCCGGAGGGATACGAGCGAAGCGGGCTGGTCGTCAGCAAGAACGGTTTCCAGCGGCGCGGCAACCATCTAACCACCTGTGCCCGTAGTCGCAAGGCAGAGCGCACTAGCCAGCGCAAAAGCTGCGGCGGACGTGGAAAGCCAACCGCCTGTAACAAGTGGTCATCCATCAGAGCATAGATGGCTTGCCGTGCGATTGGACGCAGTAGCGGCGGATACCAGTGCAGAAAGACCTGCACCGATGCCTCGGCAACCTGATGATTGGTTTCAGCATATTGGAAGTGATCACGTTCGTAGGCTTGATTAAACTGTTCGAAGGCTTCCAACGTGTCGGGAATATCACGGATATTCATGCGCCGTCCGATTTCACACCAGAAGACATAATTCGCCAACCGTTCGTTATACGTAGAGTCGCGCCACGAAAGCAAGCGCCCAAAACGACTGGGTTCAAACACAAAGGTCGAGAGCACGTATAAATAGTCGTCGTTGGAGATCGGGAAATGGTGGTGAATCTGGTTCATGCGGCGGATGGCAGCACGCCCACGCTCGCTGTCATAACCATTTTCGGCAATCTCAGCGATGATTAACGCGGTGTCGTCATAACGTTTCTGCCCATGCGCGGCGAAATAACCGGTTTGCGCCAATAAGCTCGAAATGGTGGGCACGGCAAAGGTGCGAAAGAGAGCGAATTCAAGCGAGCGCTGCGTCTCGAATGGGAATTCATACTCCCCGACCCACTGGACGATTTTGAGATGATCCCGAACAGGATCAAGGGCGGCGATGTCGGACGGGGTGGAACGCGGCATGAAATCGGTATCCTAACTCGCTTGATTACAGGAACACATGCTTAATCTTACGTCACAACTAGACTTTGAGAGCGCCCCGAAAGCCTCTCGCAGCATAGTATGAGTCAGCGCCATTGTGATAGATAAACACCGTGTCGTAGCGTCGATCTCCAAAGATGGAACCACCGAGTTTCCGAATATCCGGCGGTGTTTTTAACCAGCTCGATGTTTTGGTATCGAATTTGCCAAGTTTCTGCAACTCGCGATACTGTTCTTCGGTTAAAAGTTCCACGCCGATGGCAGCCGCCATATCCATTGCGCTATCGACTGGCTTATTGGCTTTCCTTGCATCCAACGCGGCGCGGTCATAACACAAACTTCTGCGGTCTTGGGGACTTTCCGCCGAGCAATCATAAAACAGGTATTCGCCAGCCTTCTTGTCATAGCCAACCACATCCGGTTCGCCACCGGTTCTTTCCATTTCGCCGAGTGACCACAGCTTATCGCTATTAGCTTCCAGTTTGGCTTGTACGTTCGCCCACTCCAGACCTTTATGCCGAGACACATGCTTCTCAAAACGGGCTTTTAGTGTCTTGAGTAGTTCGTCGCGTTGTTCGGTTGACAACTCCATAGTGGATTCTTTCTTCACTTGCGGACTAACCATAACACACATGTTCTACCAGACAGGTTACAAGAAAACACCGTGTCAGTCAAGTTGCGACAATCACTTAAGACAATTCAATCTTAACGCATTTTCACTGCATTACGATTTATATTATTAAGAGACGCATTTCGATGCCATCACATCAGATGCCCTATCGTCAACGTTTGACAGCGAGGATCTTCAAAATGCCCTACGAATTTAATTGGCATAACCCTGAACATTCTATTATTCGGGTCGATATGGTGGGACTCGTCTCATGGGAAGCGTTTAACATCCTGACCGACCGCGTGGTGGATGAACTGGCAGCCGCTGACCAGCGCGTCGACCTGATTTACAATGACAAAGTAGGGATGCCAAAGGGTAACCCGCTGCCACACCTCAAAACCAGTAATGCGCGCATGACGGCGCAAGCAAACCTCGGCTTGATCATCACTGTCAGTTCTCGCCAAATATCCGGTTTCACGAAAGTCATGCTCGACATCATGATGAAGGCCTACCACGTGGATAACTCGCATATGGGCGGCTTTGTTACGACGCTGGATGAAGCGATCATCATGATCAATAGAAGCCGTGCTCAAGCGGCAGTCGCCATGCGCTCCCGTTAGTTACGGCTGTAGTACAACCCATTCAATCACCCAAATGCATTGAGTAGCTTGTGTCAAAAGATGCTCGATGCTGTTTTGATTCGACGGGAATACCCATCCTCACTTTCGTGGTACAATTTCTCCCACATTAACGACCAATTCACACCCCGTAGGTGATCATTACATGAGTATGAGCGATTGGAAACCCGTCATTGGCTTGGAAATCCACGCCGAATTAATGACCGAAAGCAAAATGTTTAGTGCCTGCCCGGTGGTAGACAGTGTCGAAGCGGCTCCGAACTCGGCGGTTGATCCGCTGTCGTTGGGTCTACCCGGAACACTGCCCGTGATTAATGAGCAGGCCATCGAATTCGGCATGATGGTTGGGTTGGCGCTGAATTGTGAAATCCCGCCCATCAACCAGTTTGCGCGGAAGAGTTACTTCTACCCTGACCTGCCCAAAGGTTACCAGATTAGCCAGTATGACCGTCCACTGGCGATCAACGGCTTCGTGGATATTGAAGTCACGCCCGAAAAAGGCGAGACCTATACCAAACGCATTCGCATCCGCCGCGCCCATCTCGAAGAAGATACAGGCAAGCTCACACACGTGGATAGCGGCAGCCTGGTGGACTACAACCGCGCCGGTGTTCCGTTGTTGGAAATCGTCACCGAGCCGGACGTCAACAGCGCCGAAGAAGCCGAAGCATTCGGACGTAAGTTACGTGCTATCCTGCAATATTTGGGTGTCAACAACGGTGACATGTCCAAGGGTGTGCTGCGTATGGAACCCAACATCAGCGTCATGCACAAGGACGACACCGGATACCGCGAACGCACCGAGGTCAAAAACCTCAACAGCATCCGTAACGTGTTCCGTGCCATCAAAGCAGAAACCGAACGACAGGTGAAGTTGTGGGAATCGGGTGATTCGGTCAAGCGGGCGACACTGGGTTGGGACGAAGCCAAGCTGAAGGTCGTCATCCAACGCTACAAAGAGAGCGCCGACGAGTATCGTTATTTCCCAGAACCCGATTTGCCGATCCTCGAAATCAGCCGCGAATGGGTCGAAAAAGTCCGCGCCACGCTGCCCGAACTACCGGATGCCAAACGCGAGCGCTTTGTAAAATCATTCGGGTTGAGCCAATACGATGCCTCGGTGCTCGGTTTGGATCAGACCGTCGCCGCCTATTACGAAACGGTGGTGAGTGCTGGAGCCAATCCCAAGTCCGCCGCCAATTGGATCATCGGCAGCCTGTTCAGTGTGATGAATAACGCGGGTGTTGACCGCGAGCAAATCAACCAGACTCAAGTGTCCGCCCAGAAATTGGCCGATCTGGTCAAGCTGGTGGATGCCGGAACCATCAACAAAGGCACCGGCTTGGATGTCTTAAATGAAATGTGGACGACTGGCACAGACGCCGCCAAAATCGTGCAGGATAAGGGCTTGGCACAGGTCTCTGATACGGGTGCCATCAGCGCGATTGTCTCTGAGGTGCTATCCGCTAACGATGCGATGGTGCAGCGCTATCTCGGTGGCGAAGAGAAGTTGTTCGGTGCTTTAGTGGGTATGTGTATGAAGGCGCTGAAGGGCAAGGGCAATCCGGCAGTGATCAACAATCTGTTGAAAGAATTGTTAGCCAGCAAGAAGAGCTAGGCGCAAACCCTCGCATGAACCGATTCGGATACGGCGCGGATGGTTTTCTTGAGCAGGTCGATCTTAAACGGCTTGGGCAAAAATGCATTCGCGCCGAGTTTATTGGCTTCAAGCTGCCATTGGGTGGCAGGAGCCGCCGTCAATAAAATAAAGGGAATCGCTGAATACTTGGGGTTTTCGCGCACAGCCTCCAAGAAATCAAGCCCACCCATTTGTGGCATGTAGAAGTTGCTGATAATCAAATCAGGCATATTGAGGCTCGATTTGAGCAACTCTAAGCCTTCTTGACCGTTACGACCAGAAATCACCTGATACCCTTGTTGGTTCAAGACCATTTCCAAAAGAGTCACAATATCCGCATTGTCGTCGAGCAATAGAATTGTGGTCATCGGTCACTGCTTTGTTTATATACTGTTTTCTACTCTATCATAAACCTAGACCTACGATTAATTAATGTTCTTTCATGAATATTTTATCAATTCAAAGACAATTGTATTTACACAATGACAATGAATCTGAAGACCCCCAAATTGTTGGGGGTATGAAATACCAGCCGGATATTGTAGAATATTCTTTCTAAAACGTCGCCTGTGGTATACAAATTATTGTAATGTGTTATAACTACAATCAGTGGCATGGCGGTATTAACTATTCCAGTCTAATTGACTGTATAGAGGAGTAGAAACAATGGCAGGGTGGAGTCAAACAATCATTGTTGGGAATGTCGGTCGTGATGTGAATTTCAAGTACACACAATCAGGTGTTCCAGTTGCGGATTTTTCGGTCGCCGTTACCCGCCGCTTCGGAGGTCGTGATGGTGGCGAAAAACAAGAGAAGACCACGTGGTATCGTGTAACCTGCTGGCGCAACCTGGCAGAAATCGCCAACCAGTATATCCGCAAGGGTACGCAGGTGATGGTGGTCGGGCAAGCAGAAGTCTCTTCCTACTTGGATAAAGCGGGACAACCTGCCGCAACATTAGAACTGACTGCGGATAACTTCCAGATGTTGGGAGGTCGCGATGGTGGTGAAGGCCGCGCCAGTGGTGGTAGCGGTGGTGGAAATGACTATGACAATTATGCACCCGCTCCACCGGATAGCATGGGTGACATTCCGTTCTAAGATAGCTGAAGGCGTTCATCACATGAGCGCCTTTTTTATCGCACTTTCTATGCAGGTGATGTATGCTGTTTGCATAATCTTATCGGACATAGAAAGACTGCGACATGGACAACCTCAACAGCATTAGCGAAGCCATCCGCGCGGCATTCGTCGCCAAAAACGCCGCCCGTGATGAAGCCGTCAACCGCAGCCGTGAACTGGTGCGTCATTGTTCGGAAGCCATCCGTGCCATACACCGCCACGAGTGGGACAAAGCCACCGAGAAAATGACCATCGCCAAAGCCGCCGCGCATGACTTAAGCGCGGGACTCATCAACTATCCTGACCTGTACCATGCGGGTTATACACAGGATGCACTCAAAGAAGTGGTCGAGGCTTTTTGTACACATGCCATCGTCCGCGGCCTTCCACTTCCAACCCCACAAGAACTCAACGTCGAAAATGACACGTTCTTAAATGGTTTGGCAGAAGCCGATACCGAACTCCGGCGCTTCATTCTCGACATTTTGCGCCGTGAAGATGGGGATACCCATGAAGCCGAACGCTTGCTTGAAGCGATGGATGACATCTACGACCAATTGGTGACCTTCGACTTCCCCGATGCCATCACTGGCGGGTTGCGCCGTCAGACCGATATTGTGCGTGGGGTCCTGGAACGTACACGCGGCGATCTGACCACCACGCTCCAACAGCAGCGCTTACAAGCAGCTCTCAAACGCGCAGAAAGCAATCAGTGATTCGGTCATACGAATATTGTACAAAAGCGCACAATAGCGTTATAAACTCGTTTGGATTCGTAGTGTGATCTCATGAAATGATTTATACTCATTTTGGGTAATTTTATAGGCAAGCTTTTCCCATAGAGGATTCATGGCGACTGTCTTCATCAGCTACCGCCGCAAGCCAAGCGCGATTCTGGCACAACTGATTGTGCGAGACCTCAAACAGCGCAAGATTGACGCGTATCTCGATACCGACCGTAACGATACGGCAGGCGTATTTCCAGACCGACTGCTCCAAGCAATCAAGGATGCTGACGTATTTGTGTGTTTGGTCGGGGAAGGCACCTTCGAGTCCGAATGGGTACAGCGCGAAATCGAGCAGGCCAACCGCCTCGGCAAGCCCATGATCCCGATTTTTCAGGAGAGCTATAAGCCCGTGCCGATGGATGCGTTACCCACGCCGTTCATCAAAGCCCTGCTCGAACACGATGGCGTACAGGTTTTCGACGAGAAAAATGTCTATGTCGACAATGCCATCGAAATGCTGGCGAAGATGGTGGAAAATACTGCCGCGTGGCGTATTCAAGAAGCCACCATCCCACCAACCCCCGCGCCGGCTAGCCAACCGATTACCGTTAACATCAACAACCTGAACGGCGAAACCATCGCGCAATATGTGGTTGCGGAGCTTCTCGGTCAGGGCGGTATGGGTGCGGTTTATCGCGCACGGCAAACCGGACTAAACCGTGACGTGGCCTTCAAAGTATTGCCACACAGTCTTGCTGAACAACCGGAATTCATCGAACGCTTCAGCCGCGAAGCCCAAACCGCTGCCCATTTGGAACATCCCAACATCGTGCCGATTTACGACTTCGGTATGTATGGTGGCCTGAGTTACGTGGTCATGCGCTTGCTGACCGGCGGCTCATTGGCTGAACGCCTGAGTTATCGCCTGAAATCCGGCAAGGGCTTACCCTCCCTCTCGGAAGTCGCCACCGTTTTGCGCGGCCTCAGCAGTGCGCTGGATTATGCCCATTCACGCGGCGTCATCCACCGCGACATCAAAGCCAACAACGTCATGTTTGACGATCAAGGCACACCGTTCTTGGTGGACTTTGGTATCGCCAAGATCATGACCGCCACCACCGGCTTGACCGGCACCGGCATCGCGATGGGAACCCCATCCTACATGTCGCCCGAACAGTGGAAAGGCGAAAGCGTCACCCCCGCCACCGACCAATATGCGCTGGGTGTGATGACCTACCACATGTTGACCGGACGGCTTCCCTTCGAGGCGACGACTCCCTACGCCTTGATGAATAAGCACCTCAACGAACAACCCACCGCGCCGGATGTCTGGCGCGCCGATCTGCCGCCCACCGTCAAAGATGTGCTAGCGAAGTCGATGGCGAAACTGCCACAAGAACGCTACCCCTCGGTACGAGATTTCTCGGCAGCCTTTGAGGAAGCGATTTCAGGCGTTGGTGGAAGCGGAACCAGTTTCTTCACCACCCCGCTACCCGCACGTCCAGCCGCACCTCCGTCGCAACGTCCAGTAACGCCGACACGCAAACCACCACTGCCCGGCACAAATATGTATGATGGGCCGACCACCCCACCCGGTTACGTGCCGACCATCACGCCCTCCAAAGCACCAAGCGCGATAGTTCAACCTGATCACCCAACAACCGCCCTACAACCCGTGAAAAAAGGCGGGGTAAATATGCTGGTACTCGGCGTCACAGCGGTGGCAGTCGTCGTGCTCGGCATCATCGGATTCACGATTATCTCCGGTAACCAGAAAGCTGCGGCAGATGCCACTAGCACGCAGGTTGCAGCAGCCATCGCCCTGACCGAAACACAAAATGCCATCGCGTCGTTTACACTCACGCCTAGCGCGACACTTACACCTACACCAACGCCGACGGCTACCGTCACCAACACAGCAACCGCTACGACGACCCTGACCTACACACCCACAGCGACCGATACCCCGACGCTCACCTATACGCCGACGGATACGCTAACACCTACACCCGCAACACCTGTCGCCGTCGCACTCCGTAACCTGCCAGTGCGCGTCGGCCCTAACAGCAACTACCCGCTGCTTATCGCCCTAAACGTAGGCGACCGCCTCGACATCGTGGGCATTAGCGAAGATGGGCAGTGGTATCAAATTGTGCTGCCAAACGGCGTAATGGGATGGGTTGCGACATCCCAAGTCAGCGCTGGAGGCAATTTACTGGGTGTACCGCTGGCATTAGCACCGACCGATACCCCCACATGGACGCCAACGCCCACCGATACGGCGACTGCCACCAGCACACCAACTGCAACGGCAACAGCGACCTCAACCGATACACCAACAGCCACCTTCACGGTGACACCGACCTATACCATCACGCCTAGCGATGTACCTACCTTGCCACCACCGCCCACCGTAACCATCCCTAGCGTTATTAGCTGTCCGGCTATATTGCAATCCTATTTGTTCCCCGGCGTAACCGGTTACGTGCTGAACGATGATCCACGCCCCATTAATATGCGCAGCGCACCCACCAAAGCAGGGCAAATTCTAATCAAGATTCCGGTTGGTGGACGGTTTACCGTATTGGAAGGTCCAAGTTGCAATGAGGATATGGCGTGGTTCCGTATCCGCCTCGATAACAGCACACAGGAAGGTTGGATTGCCGAAGGTGACGAGACTGGTTATTTTGTCTCGCCGCTTCCAAGCAACGGCGTACTCGCTCCACGTGGAACGCCACCGCCATCAGTCAGCAATCGTATTTTATCGGTCTGCCAAGCCTTGATTGAAGATGAGTTCGGGAATGGCAAATCGACCCACGATTGGTTCCAGGATACCGCCGCAGATGCCCGTTCCAACGAACAAATCATCAACGGCTTTTATGAAATCCGTCTCAACCAGATTCCTGCCACCACTGATGAAGCCACCAGTTGGGGCAGCCTGCGCGGCTTCACCTTCCGTGATGGGCGGGTCGAAGCGGTCATCAGTTCCAGCCGCTTCTCGGATATTACCTCTCGCCTCGGTATCTGGCTGCGGTATCAAGATCAGAACAACTTCATCGCCTTCATGATCCGCAACAACGGCAGCTATTACGTCGGACGCTGGCAAAACGGCACCTACAGCGACATTGTGCGCTGGACACAGATCAAAGCCATCAAGACTGGTGATGATGCCATCAACACCCTACGCGTCGATATTGTAGGAGACGAATTTACACTGTATATCAACGGCACCTTGCTTACCAAGTTCACCGATACCACATGGCCGGAAGGACGGTTTGTGTTCTTTGGCGCGTCCAAAGTCGTACCTGCCAGCATGCGCCTAGACTACGTGCGCATTTGCAAATAGAGCACAGAGGAGCATCAAGACAATGGCTAACACTCAGACATTTGCTAAAGATCGACAGGTACTGCTCTATACCGATGAAGATGGATTTTGGATTGCCGAAGTACCCAGTTTACGGGGTTGTATCAGTGATGGTGCTACCCGCGAAGAAGCGATGGAACGCATTAAAGAAGCCATTGAGTTATGGATTGAAGCCGCAAACGCCCATAACGAAGATATACCGGAAGACTTCACACCCATTACTATCGAACGTGTATGACCAAGCTCCCGCGCATCTCAAGCCGAGAATGTATTAAAGCACTCGCAAAAATAGGCTTTCAGATTGACCGTCAAAAAGGGAGTCACATCATTTTGTATCGAGAAGCGCCCTATGCAAAAGTAATTGTCCCTGAAAATCGAGAGTTGCCTTCTGGTACACTACGAGCCATCATCAAAAGTGCTGATTTATCCATCGATGAGTTTATCGAACTCCTGTAGACACACACCATGACACAAACAACACGCTTCCTGACCAACCCTTCGCCAGCCGATCTGCCACATACCGCCGATATCGTCATTATCGGGGGTGGTCCTGCCGGAACCGCCGCCGCGTGGGCAATTGAACGCGCCGCACCCGGCACACGCATCGTCCTCGTCGAGCAAAGCGGACAGCTCGCGGCTGGATCATCCCTGGCCTCGCTGGAAAATTATCGCACCTGTTGGGCAGCTCCCTGTTTACATCGCATGATGCAGCGCAGTATTGATGTCTTCCATCACGCCGAAGACTATTTCGGCGCGGGAACCAAACTCGGCCTCAAGCAGCAGGGATACTTATTCATCGCCTTCACCGAAGCGCAAGCCACCAAACTCAAGGATGATGTCGATCATCTGCATCGCTGCGGATTGACGCACACCGAGTATCTCAATCGCGATGACATCGCCTACCGCTATCCGTGGTTAGGTGATCGAGTCATCGCCGCCAAGTATGATCCCATCGCCGGTTGGATGGACTCGAACGCACTGGTGTATGCCCTCGCCAACGCCACCCAATCAACCACCATCCTGCTCGAAACCAAGAACGCCAGCATCCGCACCGCAGGAAACCGTGTCCTAGGAGTCTCGACTGCCAATGGCGATATTGATGCACCCAACGTGGTCATCGCCGCCGGAGCCAACTCCCGCGCCATCGGACGCACCGCCGGAGTCGAACTGCCGATTGTCATGCGTCCGCGTCAGAGCTTCACCACCGGATGGCGTCACGCGGCCTACCCCGAAGATGCCCCCTGCGTCATCAGTGCAGCCCCCTTCCCGCACATTCGCCCCGAAGCCCAGAGCGGCGCGATCTTCGGCTACGAATACAAATGGAACACCAGCAAAATTGCGGATTACGATGGTGAGCGTACCGATGCCCTCATCGATCCGATTTGGCCAGTTGAACAACTGCGCGACCCGCGCTTCCCCTCATTGACACTTAGCTTGATGGCGAAACAATTCGGGCACAAACCGGGTGAAGGCTTCGCCGATCCGCGTTACCTGCGCGGCATCTATCATCGCGCCGGATACTACGTCTACCGCGACAACGCCTATTTGACGCTGCCCGATGGCACTCAAGAACCCTACGACAGCCAACGCGCCATCATTGACGCATGGCCGGGCGTGGATGGCCTATTCCTGTCTATCGCGCACGTCGGTCATGGCATCATGTCCGCACCTGCCGCCGGTGAAATCCTTGCCAGCCGTGTGTTGGGCCAAGCACTACCTGACCCCAGTTTCGTCGGCTTCAATCTGGACGCCGCTTATGTCGAACATGACGCGGGCGGGCTATCGGATAACGGCATAAAAGCCATTAAGGACTAGACTCATGCCTTATGTCAAACAGTTTTCCGACGAAGAAGCCACCGGAGCCGCCAAGCGCGAACTCGAAAAAGCCCATCAACGGGCAGGACGCGTGTGGAACATTGTGCGCATCATGTCCCTTAACGGACACGTCATGCGCGAGTCGATGGAGATGTACGGCGCACTCATGCATGGCGACTCGCCGCTCAGCCGTGCCCAACGGGAAGCCCTCGCGGTGGTCGTCAGCCGCATGAATGCCTGCGTTTATTGAACGCAAGCGCACGCGCATGACCTCCGTGCTGAGGTCAACTGGTTCTCGTCCGACGCTGAAGCCGATGCCTACGTCCATGCCCTCGTGCGTGATGGACATGCCGCCGCCATCAATACGATTGATGCCGCCCTGTTCGCCTATGCCGAAAAGCTCACGCTGACGCCCAAAGACATGAGCGAGGCCGACATTATCGCGCTGCGGGCGATCGGGCTGGATGACCGCGCCATTCACGACGCCACACAGGTCATCGCCTACTTTAATTACATCAACCGTGTCGCGGATGCCCTCGGTGTGCAGCCGGAAACCTTCGTCCAGAAATGGGGCTGATCCGCACCCTTTAGGCTACAGCGTAGGGTAACCGTCGCTAGACTCACGCGCCGCGCCTCCGCTATAATGCGGCTCTGTCTGCCAACACAGCAGACCGTTATATCGACTTGTGGAGTACCGAATACGCATGCAAAATTTGGATGATACCCAACCCGTAAAACCGATACTGGTCATGCCGGATGATGAACCGCGTTCCGCTGGCCCGGGTTGTTTAGTCTGGGGTTTGGTCGGATTAATCGTGATCGGTTTCGCCGGATTGATTGTCGCGCTGGCAGGATTTGCCGGTTGGACGCAAGGCCAGCGCATTGCCCAGAGCAACGCCACCGCCACCACCAACGCCGTCATTAGCGATCAGCTCAACCGCATCCCCAACGACATCGCCAGCAAAAATCTTGTGCTGCTCAATGCCCGTCTGCAATATCTGTTGACGTTAACACCCGCCGTTCCCGGTGTGGCAGATCTCGCCCTGACTGCGACAGCCATCAGTCTGCCAACTGCAACACCTACGCCCACCGCGACCGAACCGGCTAGCATCGCGCCCACTGCCGCCGCAACCAGCGTTCCACTCCAACCCGTGGGCAGCGCCACACCGGATTTAACAGCACTCTTCCAGCAAGCCCAATCCGCTGTATCCACCTCCGATTGGGATACTGCCATTGATACGCTGGACGCCATCATGGGCTACGACTCCAGCTTCCAGACCACTGCCGTCAACGCCTTGATGTTCGAAGCGCTCACCAAAAAAGCCTTATTCTTGTATCGGGGTGGTGATACCACACGTCTCGCCGAAGCCAACCAACTCACCGACCGCGCCAGCACTTTCGGCAACATCGAAACCTCCGAAGCCAACTACGAAAGCATCATCGCCAGCTTGTATCTGGATGCTGTCAACGCCATCGGTGTAGATTACAACCTCGCCATTCGCAAGCTGACCACGCTCTATAGTCAAGCACCGTCCTACCGTGATGTCTTCCAAAAGCTCGTCGATCAGTACATCGGTTATGGTGACGCACTTGCCGCTGGTGGACAACCATGCAGTGCCGTTGCCCAATATCAAAGTGCGCTCTCGCTGCGTGATGATGTGATCGTCATCGGTAAGCGTGACGCCGCCCAGACCGCCTGTACCACTCAGGCCAGCCAACCGACACCCGGTACGCCGCTCCCCGGTGGTATCGCTCCGGTCGGGGTCGCACCCGTCGGCGCACAACCCACCCCCGGCTAATCCAGTTCACGACTTCAACATACTCCAGAGGCGCACCACGCGCCTCTTTTGTTACCGACGCATAGGCACAATTTATCACACTAACCCTTTTCCAACGCCTAGCCTACGATCCATCCCAAATCCTCGCCTGTAAAGTTAGCGCCGAACCTTCAAAAGAGTGACCAAAATGTAACCCTAACGTCCTCAAACTATGCTACGATGGATCTAGTGTTGTGTGTTTGTGTCGTGGAGGTTTTGTGTTAAAAACCCCTCACATTATCTCTGATTCCTCGGCGTCTGTGCGGATCACATGTCTGTGCATTTTCAGCGCCAACCTCCCCTATATCCGCCGAACCGACACCAGCGGCAGACACACGGGAGCCAATCGCGGCGTTCGTGCCATTTCAGCGGATTTCACCGACCATCCCGCATAGCACCTGTGTCGATTCAGCGCCAACCTCCCGACTTCCCGTCTGCCATTTCAGCGGAAAATCTGTCACAATAGACGCACCAAATAAACGTAAAATCGCAACCGCGATTACACCAATAGAAGTGAGTGACGGGTATGCGCTTGGAAGACAAAGTCGGGCAAATGTTGATGGTGGGCTTTCATGGATTAGAAGCGCCCGATTATATTTTGGAGTGGTTGAAACAAGGTCGCGCGGGAAGCATCATCCTCTTCGCCCGTAATGTTGAAAGTCCTGCCCAACTCGCCCGTCTGACGCGCAGCTTGCATGAGGCCGCCAAGTACCCGCTGCTCATCGGCATCGATCAAGAAGGCGGAACCGTCTCCCGTCTACGTCAACAATTTAGTGAAAGCCCGGGCGCGATGGCGCTCTCGGCTGCGGTGGATGGCCCCGCCCTCGCTGAGCGCGTCAGCCAAATGCTGGCCGTCGAGATGCAAGCCCTCGGCATCAATTGGGATTTCGCCCCTGCCCTCGATCTGGCCTATAACGCGGCTAACCCCGCCGTCGGCACACGCTCATTTGGTACGGATTCCACCCGCGTTGGCATCATGGGTGGGGCTGCTGTACGCGGCTTCCAACAGGGCGGCGTCGCGGCTTGCGCCAAACATTTCCCCGGCCTCGGTAACACCGCCATTGATACCCATCTGGCGCTACCCGTACTGGATACGCCTTTAGAGCAGTTACGCCAGCAGGATATGGCGTCCTTCCGTACCCCCATCGAAAGTGGTATCGCCAGCATCATGACCACCCACACCATTTTCTCGGCTTTAGATACCGAACTCCCCGCCACACTCTCACCCGTGATTATTCAACGGTTGCTGCGCGAAGAACTCCACTTTGATGGCGTTGTCACCAGCGATTGCATGGAAATGAAGGCCATCGCGGATCATTACTCCCCGGGTGAAACCGCCACTTTAGGCGCGTTAGCTGGCCTCGATGTCATCATCTTCTCGCATACCCGTGATCTGCAAGCTGCTGCCTACGAAGGTCTATTAGCCTCGGTGCAAAGTGGGCGCGTCCCCATGCAAACCATCGAAGCCGCCAATCGTCGTGTAGCCTCCCTCAAAGCCGCTTATCCAGCGCGTACCCCTGACCTGACGCTCATCAAGAAACCCGATCACCTGCAACTGGCACTCGAAGCCGCCCGCGCCGGTACAGTTCTCCTAAAAAATACCGGCCTGCTTCCCCTTCCGGCAGGTGCAGCGCTGGTCGAATTCGCCTCGCAGCTCGATAGTGGCATCCTCGAAAGTGGTGGTGTCACTGGCTTTGCGACGGCCCTGCGCCAACACTATCCCAACCTACCAAGCGTATCGCTCGGCTCAGAGGGATATGCTCCGGCAGTCATAGCAGAGGCCAAACACGTCGCTCAAACGGCTGATGTGCTGGTGCTGGCAACCCGCAGCGCCAACATCAATCCCGAACAACTCACCCTCGCCAAGCAGTTGATCGGCATCGCTAAACAGGTTGTGTTGGTCTGTCTGCGCAATCCCTATGATGCGGCAGTCTTAATGGATGCATCCACCATCATTTGCACCTGTGGCGACAGTGAGCCATCATTGCAGGCAGCGGTTGAAGTGCTGGCAGGTCAATTGAAGCCCACCGGAAAATTACCCGTGGCGATTGCCGCCTGATCACCTCCTGCCGCGCTCTAGAAAGGCTGATTCTCATGGGTCTCGTCCGTAAGCTGGCAAAAGTTTCGCTGGTAGCCGTCGGTGGCTTCGCGCTCTATCAAGTCTTTTGGGGACTTCAGCAACTCCTCAGCCGTGATGTGCGCCTGACGCTGGCACGCCACACCAATCAGGGTAAATCTGGCACGCTGCTCCGTGATGGTATCGACCACGAACACTATACCCGCGAACACAGCATCGAGGACGGCATCGAACGCATCATTTACCGCCCCAAGCGTCGCCGCTACGACACGCCCATCGTCATGCAGCATGGTATGTGGCACGGTGCATGGACGTGGGATACATGGGGACCGTTGTTCGCCGAATGGGGTTGGGAAGTCCATACCCACAGCCTCCCCGGTCACAGTGGATCGCCCACTCAAACACCCATCGAATCCTGCACGCTGGATTACTACTTGGGCTTCCTCAAAGCTGAAATCGACCGTCACGAACAGAAGCCGATTCTACTCGGTCATAGCATGGGCGGCGCGCTGGCACAGTGGTACTTCAAATATGTAGGGGATTTACCCGCAGCCGTTTTGGTCGCACCGTGGCCGCATGAACTCATCCAAACCGGCGAAACCGCCTACATCATCGCGGCTGATCCGGTCGGTATGCTGCTCTCAATCGCCACCCGTCGCGCTGAACACTGTCGCAATCCACAGGTCGCTGCTCATGCCCTGCTTAGTCCAACAGCTATCGTCACGCCCGAAGCCCTGCACCAACAACTCGGCCCCGAGTCGCTGCTGGTCATGTTCCAACATCACCCGCCCTTCTGGTTCGCGCCCAAAGTGGTCAACACGCCTATATTGCTACTCGCAGGTCAAGCGGATGTCGTCGTGAGTACCGACGCGCTCAAACAAACCGCCGCTCATTACCACGCCGATTACCGTGAATACGCGGGTGCGGCGCACAACCTGATGATGGAAAAGAATCACGCCGACATCGCCCAGGATATTCATGACTGGCTCGTCCGCCTCAGCATTGACTAACATTTATCGCAAAGGATCGCAACCGATGAGCTTATCATCAAGTGGGCGTGAACGTCTCGAAACACTGGTACAGCACAATCTAGGGGATGTCTTTCCAGCCTGTGCGCTGACCGTCATCAAGAACGGTGAAACCATCCTCGATGCTGGCTGGGGTACGGTCGAAGGTTCACCGGCTACCCGCGACACCTTGTACGATCTAGCGTCCGTGACCAAACTCTTTACGGTGACCGCTTTTCTCTCGTTTGTCAGCGCCGGTCGCGTCGGATTGGATGATCCCCTCGTCAAGATCATTCCGGAATTTGGCGCACTCGCCCCGCGCTTGATGGATGGGGGTCAAGACCCGCATAGCAAAGCACGGATCGCCACCCCGCCCGAACTCGCAGGTAAATCGGTCGATCCGGCAACCGTCACCTTCCGCCAATTATTGACGCATACCTCCGGTTTACCAGCGTGGCGCGATGTCTATAACGCGGCTGGCCCTGCACCCACCCCGCCCGATCAGCCTGATCCGGTTTCACGCGCAGACCGTTGGGCAAAAGGCTTGCACGCCATCTACAGTTATCCTTTTGTAGCGTGGCCGGGTGAGCGCGTCATCTACAGTGACATCGGCCTCATCTTGATTGGCGAATCGACCATTCGCTTGGGTGGCGCACCACTCGATCAAGTCATCCGCCAACGTGTGCTCGCCCCGCTCCATCTGACCAAACCCTGCTTCAATCCCATCCGTGAAGGCCATATCCCCCGCGAACAAATCGCCCCCACCGAAGTTGATCCTCAGTGGCGCAAACGCCGCGTATGGGGTGAAGTCCACGACGAAAACACCTGTGGTTTGGGCGGCGTTTCGGGACATGCCGGTTTATTCGCCACCGCCCATGATGTAGCGCAGTTCGGTCAGGCATGGCTCACACAACCCGAACAAGCCTTTGGCATCAACACCGCGCTAGCACAAGAAGCCAAACGCGAACAGGCCGAAACCGATGGCGCACGACGGGGTTTGGGATTTGTCGTCAAAGCCCTCCAAGAATCCTCAGCCGGTGATCTGTTCAGCGTGAATACCTATGGGCACACCGGTTTCACAGGCACATCCATCTGGATCGATCCGGACAACCAATTGGTGGTTGCCTGCCTGACCAACAGCGTCTATCCGGGTCGCGGCAAACCCGGCACACAGGAATTCCGCCGCGCCGTACACGATTTACTTGCCCAAGAACTGAACCATTAACCTAAAAGGCCTACTGATGATTACTGAACAAGCCAATCCGCTTTCCGAGCAAATTGATACCCTCCCCGCACTGGAGATCGTCCGCATCATCAACAGCGAAGACCAAACCGTCGCGAAGGCAGTCGAAGCCGTATTGCCACAAATCGCCAAAGCCGTCGAAACCATCACCACCCGCATCGAACACGGTGGGCGCTTGATCTACATCGGCGCGGGAACCAGTGGTCGCCTCGCGGTATTGGATGCTGCCGAATGTGTACCAACCTACAGTGTGCCGCGCGAGTTGGTACAGGCGGTTATGGCGGGTGGCAATACCGCCCTCACCAATTCTGTGGAAGACTCGGAAGACAACCGTGACGCCGCCCGTGCGGATTTAGCCGCTATCAATTTCAACGGGAAAGATACCTTGGTTGGCATCGCCGCCAGCGGTAGCACCCCCTACGTCCTCGAAGCCATCCTATACGCGCGTGAAAAGGGCGCGGTCACCATTGGCGTATCGTGTAACGTCCCCGCACCGCTACTGGATAGTGCCGACATCGCCATCGGTGTCGTACCGGGGCCGGAAGTCATCGCTGGCAGCACCCGCATGAAAGCCGGAACCGCCCAGAAGATGGTGCTCAATATGTTAAGCACCGCCACCATGATTCGCTTGGGCAAGGTTTACGGTAACCTGATGGTTGATGTGAATGTCTCCAACATCAAATTACTGCGTCGGGCGCAAGGATTGGTTGCCAAGATCGCGCATGTGGATGTTGAACGCGCTTCTCAATTGCTGACACAGGCCAATAACGAAGTAAAAACCGCCGTCGTCATGGAACGCAAACAGGTAGATGCCGCGACCGCCCGTCAATTGCTAGTACAGGTCAATGGTCACCTGCGCCGTGTGATTGGCTAGCGTTTGCAAGCAGAGTGGGTTACGCTACAGGTATATTCAGAAGGCAAACGAAGGACAGGGTATGAAATTCGCACGTGTGGTTGGAAATCTGGTCGCCACTCAGAAGGTCAAAGGCTTGGATGGTGTCAAATGGCTCATGGTGCAGCCCTTGAACGCCCAGCGCCAACCCGACGGTGAAATCTATGTTGCCGCCGACGCGACCAATCAAGCAGGCATGGACGAGTTGGTTTTCGTGATCTCATCCAAAGAAGCAGCCTTCGCCTTACCCGTATCCTTCGTGCCGGTCGATGCCTCCATCGTGGGCATCGTCGATGACGTTGATGATCGCCCACTCTACGATGAAAACTCGGTCGCGTGGAAAGTATTTGTCGGCAAACAGGAGTAGAGCATGTATATCGGTCGCGTTACCGGAAATGTCGTCAGCACCATCAAACACACCATATTCAACGGGCAAAAACTCTTGCTGGTCACGCGCCTCAATTTGGATGGCAGCGAGAGCACCAGCTACGACATTTGTATTGACGATGTTCAGGCCGGTATAGGGGATGTGGTCGTGGTCTTAGCTGAGGGCGGCAGCGCACGCCAGATCATGGGCAAGCGCGGAACAGGTCCTGCCCAAGCCATTATCGTCGGCATCGTAGATCGGGTTGAATTGAATTCCTAACCCAAGCTCATGCCCTCTGCTTATACCGTTGACCTCTCGCTTGATGCCTGCCTCACACGTCTGAATAACCAGCAACGCGCTGTGAAGCTCGACAATGGGTATATGCTGTCCATCGCCGTGAATCCGGTGAACATCGGCACAGGTGCTTATCGCGTCCAAATCACCCGTAGCATTCGTGGCTTTCGGCGTGGACACAAACGTGCCATTTACGTCTTCCTCAAACGAACGGGAGGCAGCATCACACAGGTGCGCATCCGCAATACCGAGCAAATCGCCCCTATGATTTTAGGCGCATTCCTGACAGGCTTCGGCATCCTGCTCATCTTCAGGCAAGCTTACGTCATGGCGGTTGTATGCCTGTTGTTGGGGGCATCCGTGCTGGTCATCCTATGGATGCTCTATAGTGGGCGACTCGTCCCACACGACCTTATTGAATTGGTCAATCAAGCCTTACCCGCACGGGACTAATTTACTAAACGCTCGCTCAATACGACATTTTTCAACCGAGAATTGTGAATATTGTATAATCCACGTCCCAAAAACGGCTATATAATGAAAATATAAGCAGCCGCATCATCCTCCACATTGCAGATTTATGGCTGTGTAGTAACTCAGGAGGAATTGCGATGTACGCCCAAGTGACCAATCTCCAAGTCCCCATCGACCAAATGCCCCTGTTGCGTGAATTAATCGAAACCCGTTACCTGCCAGTGGTCCGTCAGCGCCCCGGTTTCAAAGCAGGCTACCTTCTCGAACAAATCGATGATCCTGAAACAGCCCAATTGGTACTCTTCTGGGACGAACACGCCTCAGTCGAATCCTTTAACCGGACTGGCATGTTACAAGCGTCACTCCACGCCCTGACGATGGAAATGCCGCACCTGATCGTTCGCCGTGAAGGTTTCGCGGTGCGCTTGGCGGTGCGCGGCGCACTGGAAATGGCAACTGCTGGCTAATACTGGCTGAACGCTGTTACTTATCGCCCAATATGACATTTTTTGCTCCTTTGAAACGGAAAGTTGCGGAATTGCCGAATCGTCAGTAGGGTTGACGATACGACACTGCCAACACATCACTTTCAGAGGAGTTTCACCATGTCGGGTGATCAAAACCTTTTACGCCCCCGTAATCTGCGTGCGCCGGAGTTCAAACCGGGCGATTGGCTCAACACCGGAACACAGCCGTTATCCATGAACGCGCTGCGTGGACGTGCTGTACTAATCGACATCTGGGAATATAGCTGCGTCAATTGCCTACGCACCCTTCCCTACATCCGCGAATGGAATCGCCGCTACAGCCAATGGCTAACCATCATCGGTGTGCATACGCCCGAATTTCCCTTCGGTAAGGAAAAACCACAGATTGAAAAGGCCATCATCGAACATGAACTAACCTATCCGATTTACCTCGATAACAACTTCTCGATGTGGGATGCCTATGCTAACCGCTACTGGCCTGCTAAATATCTGATCGATCCTGATGGGTACATCCGCTATCAAAGCGCGGGTGAAGGCGGCTACGGTCTGTTTGAAGAAGCCATACAAGCCGTGTTGCGTGAGAGTGACGCTAATCTATCACTCCCGCCCATCATGCAACCGTTACGCGATGAAGACCGCCCCGGCGCAGTATGCTACCGTCCTACCCCTGAACTTCACGCCGGATTGGATCGTGGTGCACTCGGCAATCCCGAAGGCTACGGGCGTGGTGTCCCTATGGTCTACATGCTGCCCAAACCCAAAGACCGTCTCCGTAATGCCATCTACGTCAGTGGCGCGTGGCAAGCCGGTGAACAATATCTGACCTATCAAGGACTGACCGAGGCGCTCATCCATGTGCCTTACGAAGCCGTTGAGGTCAATGCCGTCCTCACCCCCTACGCCGATATGATTGACCGTATCGTGCATCCGGAAACTGTCAGCGTCGAAGTCTGGCAGGATGACAAACCGCTTGACGACTCGGTCAAAGGCACTGATCTGACCACAGATGGGCGCGTCTTGGTTGATCGTCCCCGCATGTACAATCTCATCCGCAACAAAGGCTTCGAGCAACACGAACTTATCTTGCGGGTGAAGTCACGCGGTTTCGCTATGTATGCCTTTTCCTTCACCGGCTGTGTGAAACAGGATTAGCCCAAATTGCCTGATTCTGGCTGAAAGGCTACACTGAATAGACATCATTTCAACAGGGAGCGCCGCGTGGCACTACAAGTTTTCATCAGCTACAAAAGTGAATACCGCGACTTTGCCCGTGCCGTCAAAGGGCAACTAAACCAATGGGGCTTCCAAACGTGGTTGGATGTGGACAATATCCAACCCGGTGATTACTTCCGCCACAAAATTCAACAGGGCTTGGATAGTTCCGATGTCTTGCTGATGGTGCTGACCGAAGAAGCCCAACTGTCGCGTGAGGTCATGTCCGAAGTCGATTACTTTCTCGACGTCGCCAAGAAGCCGGTCGTGCCACTCCGCCATCGTGAATGTAAACCCCTGTATATCTTCGTCTCGATTCAATACATTGATTTCGTCACCGATCAAGCCAATGGCTTCGTCCAACTCAAGCAGCGTTTGGGTGAACTCGCCGCTAGCATACCCTTACCGACTCCCACCACCGATGATGGCATCGTCACGCCACAAAAGCCCGGCGCACCAGCCAGTTCCGCTTCTGAGGCAGACACAAGTAAGCGTCGGGAAGCAAACGCCTCATCTGATCTGTTCGGGGCAATCGGTGGTGCGATGCCCGAACCACAACCTGCCGAAGCCGAAGAACCCTATCAAGAACTTGAAAAATCGGTTCAAGAGGAGAAACAGAAAAAAGAAGAACTTCTCGATGATGTATTGTCTGTGACAAAGCCCCCCAAGCCGATCACAGCAGCCTCACCACCACCTTCACCCGTACGTCCCCAACCGATGACGGAACAGTCGCAAGCTCCCATTCCCGCGCTGCCACCTGCCGCCCCTCAAATGCAACCGCAGCGCCAACAGGAATACATGCCACAACCTGCCGCACTCGGACGCAGAAAAAGCAATCCAAGCATGCCGCTGATCGTAGTAGCCTTGGGGTTGGCTGTGGCAATCTTCACTATTATTGCATCCTCAACCAATCCACCATCAATTGATGCCACCCTTACCAGTGCCTATATCGCATCAATTGCAACAAATAGTGCTGCCTTTACATACGTTCCCGTAACCATAACGGCCGGTGCAACAACAACGCTTAATGCCGAGCAAACACGTACGCCAGAATTGACGGCACTTCATTTGCAGACGCCCACATCCACACCATCCCCGGGCATAGTTGATCGACTAGGTGGAGCCCCGATTGCAGCGACTTTGTTCGGACTGATTATAGTTAGCTTATT
The DNA here is from genome assembly GCA_044227005.1 of Aggregatilineales bacterium. Lineage (GTDB taxonomy): Bacteria > Chloroflexota > Anaerolineae > Aggregatilineales > Phototrophicaceae > CFX2. The sequence continues at coordinate 1,084,182 of JBGAFZ010000001.1, read as the reverse complement.
AGCGTTAGTTATCTTCCTGATGCGATATATCCGCAGAAGCAAGCCTGCCGCTAAACCCTCCAATTCCATGACCAATCCTGACCAATCCTTGCTTGGCGGAATACAGGCGACCAACAGGGAATCAATACTGAATATTGGCGAAAAGCTTTGGCTAAAGGATGAAACGACTCCAGCATTGAAATCTGGCGCGATACTAAAACACAAGGATTATCCTGATTATCCGCTTCCGCCCAACGCCAACATCCTTGACGTGTTCAACGATCTTAACCGCGAACTCCTGATCCTCGGCGCACCCGGAGGCGGTAAAACTGTCCTGCTGCACCAACTAGCAAGCAAACTCATCACACAAGCCCAACAGGACACTACCAAAGCCATTCCGATAGTCTTCGACCTATCCTCATGGACAGCCGAACGCAAACCACTGGCCGATTGGTTAGTCGATGAACTCCATCAAAAATATCAGGTTCCTAAGACAACAGCGCAAACATGGATCGAAGGGGAAAAACTGCTCCTGCTCCTCGACGGCTTGGATGAGGTTGCGGAGCCATATCGCGATGATTGCGTGGATGCTATTAACACCTACCGCCAGAAATACCGCACCGTCGATCTCGCCATTTGCAGCCGTGTCGCGGATTACGACGCGCTGACATCAAAACTAGATCTGAGGGGCGCAGTAATCATCGAATAACAGTGCGACATAGCGCTAAAGATTCTGTTACTGGATATGTCATTATCTTGGGGATATTTCACAGAAAATGGCAATTAACAATTAGGATAACCTAATTTTGGCAACGCGTGAACGCAATGAGCGCCGCTTCTCCTATTGGGAAGACTTACCGAATGGTGGAAGACGATATATACGTCACATTATAGGACGTGTTACTGGCTATGCGCTTTATGTTAAACTGGTAGATGCAAATGAAATCACACTAAGTATCACCCAAGAAATTTATGATGCATCAGGACGCTTGATTGCAGTCCATCAAAAACATCCAATCGATACGGGGCATCAGGATATAAGGGAGAGCGATGATAGCCTATGATCACGCAAACCTCAATTAGCCAAAAAATTCTCGACCACCTTAATGGGAAGATCTCACAAGAGGATCTAGTTGCATGGGCAGAAAATGCCTTTGTCGAACTGAGTGAAAGCAACATCGACGTTGACAATGAATCAGCCATGTTAGACGTATTGGGTTATATTGGCGCGGGTGACAGTCCGGGTTTCCCGCTGTCGTGGACGGTATTATCCGGATTCTTAGGGGCAATGGGAACAAAAATACGTGTCATCGCAGAAGCCGTCTAAATAAACAGAGGTGAGCTTGTTGCCCACCTCTGCTAATGTTCAAATCTTATTCGTCGTCTATTTCGCCGCGTACCGGTGCGGGTTTACGTCCACCACCGATTGGCTTATAGTCCCACTCTTTGCCGAACTCTTTGCGAGCTTCGGTGCGTGAAAGAATACGCAATTCTGCATTATCGTAATTGAAGACTCCGGTGAAACCACGCCGCTTGTCGAGTTCTTCCTGTGCGGCCTCGCGGGTATCGTGCTTACTGACAGCACGCCAAGTCTCTTCGTAGTTACGGCGCACCCATAGACAGAAATATTCTGACCGGGCACGCGCCTTCGTAACTGGTTTTGCACTGCGAGCTTTCTTTTCCACCGTCAACTCCTTTGCTGATTATGGATACACCCTGAAACAAAACAGCGCAAGAGAGCGTAACCCCCTTGCGCTGACATTTAGCATTGGCTGCGGCTTCGAATTAGAAGCGGCCGCGTCCACCACCGCCACCACCACGGTTGTCACGTCCACCACCACCGCGATTACCACCACCGAAACCACCACCACCCGAACGCTCTTCACGAGGACGAGCTTCGTTGACGGTCAAGGCACGGCTGTCGAGAGTGAAACCGTTAAAGCGGCGGATAGCTTCCTGTGCGCCTTCTTCGGTTGCCATTTCGACGAAACCAAAACCCTTAGGACGACCTGTGTCACGGTCGGTGATCAGGGCAACATCAGCCACATCACCAGCTTGGGCAAACAATTCACGAACTGCTTCCTGAGTGGTGGAATAGGCGAGATTGCCGACGTACAACTTCTTAGCCATTGTCTTAGACTCCTGTCTAAACACACATAAATGAGAACATAGAGCAGGTCAACATTACGGGACAAACGATGCAAAGCGACTGATGTGTTGAAAAGAACAGGAGCGCAAGATGCAGTTTCGACCTGAACAGTTTTGTACTCTACAGATTATATTATGACACGAATTACAGAAATTGCATAGGGGGGAATTGACCTCGCCCGTACTCATATCCTATCCTCTAGGCGCTATCTCGTTATAATGAAACAACAATCTGTAATGAACCACAGTGACAATTGATGCACAACGCAATTCTGAACCGCCTAACCGAACAAGCAGCAACTTTCACAATCCACCACCATGTCGATTCGCGCACCTATGCCGACGCGGTCGAAAATTTACCCTTCCCGCCTGACCGGATGCTCAAAACCATCGCCTTTCGTCTAAAATCCGGTGGCTGGATATTGGCGGCCTGTCGCGGTCAAGATGGGTTGGATTACAAGAAGCTGGCGGCAGCTTTCGGCGTTAAACGTGACGAAGTGGTACGCCCCAGTCCCGACGAATTAAAAGCTGGATTAGGCATCGAAGCGGGGGCTGTCAGTCCGGTAGCCTTAAGTGATGCGGTACAGGTGGTCTTCGACATTCGTGTTGATCCCGTACAAACCTTATTCACCGGCGCGGGTCAACCGGATCGCACCCTAGAAATAGCCTTGTCAGAATTAGTACGGGTAACGGGTGGTCGAGTGCTGGATATCGCCAAAGAAACCACTACGGGCGGATAAGCGAACCTATCCGCCCCTATCCCACATATCAGCGCATAGACTTACTTGGCTACGCCCAAACCAGCAAAGTAATACTTGAACGCCCACGCTTCCATCGCGAAGGTGCCATCCACCACGCTCAATGTGATCGGACGCCACCAGCTCACGTCATACATCCAGATGTTGGTGTTGAGCGCGGCAACCGTCGCCTCGGTATTACCCCACGGATTGCGCAGGACAATATACTTGCGGTTGTTGTGATACGCCCATCCCAACACTGTATAGCAATGAGATGCCACGATGGTCGCGCTGCTGTAATTCAGATGACGTTCAGCCGCCTCGCCTGTCGAATACGTCCATGCCGTCATCGGGTTAAAGGTCTTGTAGCTGATCGAGTTTCCACGCACCAGATTCCACAGCGTATCATCCGAACGGCTGGCGGTATCGTAGTAATAACGATGTCCACCGTTCAATTGTGCGGTAGCCCATACGCAATCGCCCCAGGCCGTCGCGGTGATGTCGGGATGATCACCCGTGATTCCCGTCTTGAGTTTGGCGTAAGCCTTCTCATACACCGCTGGCCAAATTTCGTTGGCCTCGCTCGACCGTGCATAGATATAATTGCCGCCCATAGTTTGCGGCACTGTCTCGGTCACTTCGATCTGCTTATCAATTGCACCACCCGAATCCGGCTTATAGAAGCGCACCATATCCACGAAATTTTGCTGGCCAGTGCCGGTCGCCCGTGTGATCTGCGCCAATTGGAACGGCTTCGCCCACGCCATCGCCGACAGCGCCGCGATGTAATAGCAATTGGCAACTGCGCCTTGCACCGGATCAAAATATTCCGTGCCTTCATTAAAGAAGCGCCCCGGATCAGCCCATGTGCCATTCGGCGGTGTCCAGTCACGCGCGTTACCGGCCTTCGCATCATTGGCAATGGTCGCCACAATATCGCGTGACAGAATACGTGCCAACTGCTGCAACCGTTCCTTATCCGGCAACCGCAGAGTCAGTTGCAAATATTGCTGGCGCACGAGTTCCGCGTGGGTCACCTCGATGCTGCCCACATCCTTAACATCGAAACGAGGACCGAGATCAGCCAGCTTCTTGATCTCCAACGAAGTCAGCGGATTGTCTAGATCATTGATGTCCAGATTAATTTCGACATCCAGTAGCGGCGAACGTTCCAGCACCAGTTCCAGATTGTTCAGTTTAAGGCCGGTATACAACGGGCCACCAAATGCCGGATCGAACAATTCTTCATAGGGAGTTTGGAGGATATCCTCCAACACGCGCGGCGCGTCTGGAAGTTCTTTCCACGGAATTTTGCGGTCAGCAATCACTTCCGCCAACGCATACGGATTGATGACACCGTTGTTCTGTGCCACACCTGTCTCAGCCACAGCTTCGCGGACGGTACCATTGGACTTGGTCTTGGTTGTCATTTCGAACCTCCCATATCGTATCGAACCTTGCGAATGTCATGACATCAACTCAATGTCCTGTCAGATGACCGCTTCGACAAATTCCTAAAAGGAAGGTACTTCCGTACTAGATACAAACCTTATTGAAGCTTATGATGCAGAGTCCGAGATGTTGTGTTATGCTTGCGTTAGAAAAGAGAAATAATTCCTTTAACCACAAAATGGAACAGCACGGATGATTGGACGTAAACTTAACGACCGTTACGAAATAACGGAGCATCTCGGGGACGGTTCGACTGCAACCGTTTATAAAGCACTCGACACCAAGTTGGGTCGGCAAGTGGCTCTTAAAGTGCTGTTGCCTCATGTGCGCGAAACTACCCGCAAACGTTTTTTTCAGGAAGCGACTGCTGCTGCCGCACTGAATCACCCCAACATCATGTCGATCTATGACATTGGCGAAGATGGGGATTATCACTTCCTCGTCGTCGAATTTGTAGATGGCGACCCTTTAAGCAATTACATTCCGGCCACACCCGAAACCGTCGTCAAGCTCGGCGCGCAGATGGCGCGGGCGTTGGCCTATGCCCATGCACGTTACATCATCCACCGCGATGTGAAACCCGCCAACATCAAAGTTACGCCCGACGGAACTGTCAAAATCATGGATTTGGGCTTGGCGCTGCCGCGTGAAGCCAAACGCGTAACTGCCGATGGCATGGTCATCGGTACACCGGCCTATCTATCACCCGAACAGGCACAGGGACATACCCTTGACCACCGCACCGACATTTATTCGCTTGGCGTCGTGTTGTATGAAATGGCAACCGGACATCTCCCATTTGATGCTGATGAAATTCCTGCGTTGCTCATGCAACAGGTACGCCAGCCCCCTCCACCGCCGCGCCTCATCAAACCGGATTTGCCCGTCGATTTGGAACGGGTTATTCTGCGCACACTGGAGAAAAACCCTGCCCGTCGTTATGCCACTGCCGACGCCTTAGCCGCTGCACTGGATACAGTTCTAGAAGCACCAAAACGTCACACCGATACTGGTACGCTTGTTCATCCGACCGAAGCCACAGTAACCGACAATAAGGTGAACCGTCGCAATAAACCGACCATTCGCATATTGCTGGCAGATGACCACGTCATGATGCGCCGGATGCTGGCAACCTTCCTCGAATCGCGCGACGAATTCGTCATCGTGGGCGAAGCCTCGGATGGTGAAGCCGCCCTGCGCGAAACCCTCTCGTTGCTGCCCGATGTCCTCTTGCTAGACCTGAACATGCCCGGCAAAGGCGGCTTGGAAATCCTACCAAGCGTACGATCCGAAGCACCGAATGTGAAGGTGTTGGTACTCACCGGACGTGATGAAGATTGGTACATCATGCGGGCGATGCGTGCAGGCGCACACGGTTATGTGCTCAAGTCCGGCGATGAAGGCGAATTAATCGAAAATATCATCAAGGTCACACAGGGACAGATGGTATTGGGGCAAGGGGTAGCCGAGCGTATTGTCACCGGTATGATCGGTGTCGAAACGCAAGGACTCAGCGTTACCGAGCGGCAAGTATTGCTATACGTAGCCGCAGGTTTCGAGAATCCCGAAATCGCCCAACACTTGCAGCTCAGCCTAACCGCGGTCATCGAAACTCTGGCACAAGCCATGAATAAGCTCGGCGCGTCTGACCGTCATGCGGCGGCACTCTCAGCCCTGCGTCACGGTCTCATCAACCTCGATGAACTGCACGATCTGTAACCATCATTAGCATCTAGCCCTCTCCGCGACCATCAACGAGAGGGCAACCACCCATTCTCCAATTATGGAATTACGAACGTTCGGCAAAAGTGGTGTACAGGTTCCCGTCGTCGGCATGGGAACGTGGCAGACGCTTGATGTACGTGGTGAGGCTGCCGAAGCCAATGCCAGTGCCATTGTCGATGCTGCACTCAACGCTGGAGCTAATTTCTTCGACTCCTCGCCCATGTATGGTCAAGCTGAACGGGTGCTGGGCAAAACGCTTGATGGTCGGCGTGATAAAGCCTTTGTCGCCACTAAAGTATGGGCATCCACCACCGATGAAGGTCGCAAACAAATCGCCAACGCCCTGCGCTACTATGGCAATCGGGTTGATCTCTACCAGATTCACAACCTCCTCGCATGGCGTGATCAACTCATACAGCTAGAACATCTCATGGCAGATGGACGTGTTGGCATGATCGGTGCGACCCACTACAGCCCATCAGCCTTCGATGAATTGAGTCGGGTCATGAAAACCGGACGCATACACGCCATTCAGATTCCCTACAATCCACGCGAACGGGAAGTCGAACCGCACATCTTGCCCTTAGCCGCCGATCTGAATCTAGGCGTTGTGGTGATGCGTCCCTTTGGTGAAGGTGGCCTGATGCGCAATCCACCCTCAGCCGCCGACTTATTGCCCCTCAAACCCTTCGGCATCAATACATGGGCACAAGCACTCCTCAAGTGGATTCTCAGCGATCCGCGCTGCCATGTGGCAATTCCGGCGACTTCAAAGGCCAGCCGTATGACCGAGAACGCCGCCGTTCAAGCACCTTGGTTCGGTGATGACGAACGCAAGTTGGTCGCGAAGCTGGCAAATCGCTAAACTAGACTCATATAAGCGTCAGCAAAGAAACAACACACTTAAAAAATTATCAATAAACCAAAAAGGACTTATCACCATGCGACTTGGACTAATGGCGGGATACTCCGGTGCGAAGATCGAACTCCCCATGGACATCATCCGTGAGGCGGATCGACTGGGTGTATATGCCGTATGGACAGCCGAAGCCTATGGCTCGGATGCCGTCACCCCGCTGGCATGGATCGGCGCGCAAACCGAACATATCCACCTCGGCACAGCTATCATGCAAATGCCCGCCCGCACCCCGGCCAATACCGCCATGACCGCCATGACGCTCGATCAACTCTCCGGCGGACGCTTCTTACTCGGCTTAGGACTTTCCGGCCCGCAGGTGGTCGAAGGCTGGCATGGTGTCGCCTATGGCAAGCCGCTCACCAAAACCCGCGAATATGTCCACATCGTGCGGGATATCCTCAAACGCGAAAAGCCGCTGGTGCATAACGGTGATTACTACCAAATTCCCTATCAAGGTGCGGATGCTACCGGATTAGGTAAACCCCTCAAGAGCATCTCACACGGACGCGCCGACATGCCCATTTATCTGGCGGCGATTGGTCCCAAGAACGTGCAGTTATGCGCCGAAATCGCGGATGGCTGGCTGCCGATTTTCTTCTCACCGGAACATTACGACAGCGTCTACAAACCCCAGATCGAAGCCGGATTCGCAGCCGCCGGTAACGGCAAATCACTGGCGAACTTTGACATCGCCCCGACGGTGCAGGTCATGATGGATGACAACTTGGAGTCTTGCTGGAATGCCCTCAAACCAGGCTTGGCGCTCTACATCGGTGGCATGGGCGCGAAAGGTCGCAACTTCTACAATGACCTTGCCGTACGTTATGGCTTTGAGGAAGCCGCCACCACCATTCAAGAATTGTATCTCGCGGGTGACAAAGCCGGAGCCGTGAGTGCAATCCCCAACGAACTCGTGGATGCAGTCGCCCTTTGCGGATCAAAAGCACGCATCAAAGACCGCCTCGCGCTATGGCGAAGCAGCCCGATAACGACGCTCAACCTCGGCTTATATGATGTGGATACCCTGCGGACGATGTGCGAACTGATATTGTAGGCGCTAAGCAGCCACCTTCTCGTGCTTAGCGATCAAAGCGTAGGCTTGTTCCAAAGTATCAACCGCACGAATGGGGAGATTCTTCAAGAAAAGGGATTGTGCAATGTTCAGCATGACTTTAACGAAGCTATTTCCCCCCACAACAATCGATAGCGCAGTATTATCGGATTGTCTCTGCTGGGCATGACGTCCTGCGGATAACCATTGACGCGGCGGTACCCGACTCTTGCTATAGTCGTGAATTTGGTACACAGGATGAGTCACCGAAGTGATCAAAGCATAAATATCGTCGATATAAGTATGAAATTCATCAAGTGTCCATTCGGCATCAAATTCACAGTAAATAATCGTACGGGATTTATCTTTCCAACCAACATGAATCGCCATAATTTACCTATTGCTTAATTCGAATTATTTCTAGCATAAGCCAAATGTTACAATTGAAAAATTAAGATTACGCTATACAGGAATAACACTTGGGACTGATAAAATCGCTTATATTAAGCGAATGACCGTGCCGCTGTAGATTGGAATAAGTCGCTGTATAATAGTTTGACGGCTTTAATGTCAAATATGGATACTATAGTGAAATTAAAGATACATACCCTGCTGCTTTGCATCCCGATCCTGCTCGCCGCTTGTAATCTCGCTCAAGCCCAACCACCGCCACTCGCCAGCGCATCCACACCCTTAGCGGACTTACCCATCAACATTGCCGCCCGTAGCACCACCCTTCAAGAACCAACTGCCGTGCCGCAAGCCATCATCGACGCAGCGGACGCTGAATATGTCCTCTTGACCAATATTTACGAACGGGTCGTCCCTTCAGTCGTCAATGTCGAAGTGATCATCAAATCCAGCACCACCGGCGTAGGCGATGCAGCCCGTGGTTCAGGCTTCATCTTTGATACCGATGGACACATCATCACCAACGCCCACGTGGCAAACGACACCATCAGCGTCACCGTTACCTTTCACGATGGCTACGTAGCCGCTGCCAAAGTGATCGGGGTCGACTTGTTCAGTGATGTCGCCGTCCTCAAAGTGGATGTGGATAAAACGCGTTTGCATCCCGTATCATTCGCTGATTCGGACAAGATCAAGGTGGGTGAACGCGCTATAGCCATCGGCAATCCCTTCGGCCTCGCCAGTTCCATGACCGTTGGTATCGTCAGCGGCTTGGGACGTCAACTGCCATCTGCCGAAATGATCAGCAACGATGTCACACCCAACTTCAACAACCCCTCGATTATTCAGGTCGATACTCAGATCAACCCCGGCAACAGCGGTGGTCCACTGCTCAATTCACATGGTGAGGTCATCGGCATCAATACCGCCATCCGTAGTGACAGCGGTGTGTTTCAAGGGGTAGGCTTTGCCGTACCTGCCAAGACCATCCAACGTATTGTGCCGGAACTCATCGAAAAGGGTAAAGTCGAATACTCATGGCTCGGCATCAGCACCCGCTCAGCCGATGATGGGTTAGGCGTCGCCGCATTGGCTGAACCACTCAATCTACCTGTTAAACAAGGCGTTTTGATTGACGAAGTCACGCCCAATTCACCCGCATCTGAAGCCGGTCTGCTCGGCGGTAATCGTCCTGTGACCGTGCGCGATTTAGCCGTCTGTGCGGGCGGCGACATCATTATCGCCATTGATGGCAATTACATCGCCGATATGGACGCACTCATGGCCTACTTGGTAACCAATACCCAACCCGGCGACACCGTCCAAATGCGTATCGTACGTGGCGATAAAACCTTTGATGTCCCTGTAACATTGCGCACGCGACCAGCCGAATCCCAAACAACCACCGTTAGCTGTAGTCGATAACCCCGTAAACCCACGAGGATTGAGGTGATGTCATCTATCATCTCAATCCGATTTTTCACCTCAATTCAGTCCCCGCCACGCACCGCAAGAATTATTCATTAAGATACGCTTCCGATCCTCATTTCTTTAGTCTTTATACTTCCCTATCGGCATACAATGGATTAAACATTGCACATGACTATGAACCGCCATTACCTTGCGGTGAGATGATGATCCCTATGCCGATTCTCGAATCTGAACACCTAGTATTGCGCCGCCCTGAATTGAGTGATGCTGCCGCTGTGCAGGAGTTTCTGCAAGAGCGTCAGATCGCGGCCAACACGCTACACATCCCATTCCCCTATCCAAAAGGGGCAGCCGAAGCATGGGTAGCTCGCACGCAAAGCGCCTACGATGCTGGCGAAGCCTGTAGTTTTGCCATTGTCCTCAAAGATGAAGATCTACTCATTGGCGCGGTAGCACTCAAGTTGGACCTTGAACACCGTCGTGGTGAACTCGGTTACTGGATAGGAAAACCCTACTGGAATCAAGGTTATGCCTCCGAAGCATCACAGCGCTTAGTCAGTTATGGATTTGATGTCTTGGGGTTGAATCGCATTCACGCTACCTACTTTGCCGATAATCCGGCATCCGAACGTGTCATGCAAAAAATTGGGATGCGCTACGAAGGCTTAATGCGTCAGTATTATCTCAAATGGGGTGAATACCGCGACACCGGCATTTATGCCATCACCCGAAGTGATTATGAAGCCACTCTGTCCGGTGGCTGGAGCATCAGAAGTTAGTCTATATAAAACACTGGCGGCCCCGATTTCTCGGAGCCGCCAACGCTTTCTCAGACCTAGAGGGTGGAGGTACAACTTTTAACGCTGTACACCCCTAGAGGTGGACCGGCTAGGGTTGCACCCCCACCATAGTCTCGTTCTTCAAATTATCACCTCCTGTAACTCGTTGGACGATAGAAATACTATACGCATTTTTGATTATCTTGTCAATATTCAGTCGTCAAAATGGCTCTCAAGAGGTCATTTAACAAATCCAGAGATCATTTGGTTCACGCTTCCCAACATCCCCGCTGTGAATCCAACAGTGACGATTAAGATCACAATAATCAACACAGCCACACCAATCAGAATGTTACTCCGCCCACCGCCACGTTCCAAGCCAGCCTGTTGGGGGTTATCGGGATTATAAAAAACCGGAACGTTGCTCCCCGCTGGATACTGCATCACTTTTTGCTGCGCGCGTGACAACCCACCGCCCATTTCCCCATCTAACTGAAGTTTATTACTACGATATGTCTGACCATTTACCTGATATTCGTAAAATACCACTGCATAGTAACTGGTGGAGGTACCTCCCGAAGACCGACTGCTGCGACGCGCCTGAACATCCGACGCCAGTACTCGCCCCGTCGTTGAAGGCCAATTTTGACTTGCGGCAGTTAAGCGACGCCCCTTTATCCCCATCACCAACAGCACAAGTGCGATGATTACGAAAGGAACTGCAACCAGAATACTAATACCACTTCCTAGCGAATTCATAAAACTCATGTTATTTATCTCCACATAAACTGGATTGTACTGGCATCTTTATAAATATGTTATTTGACACTCACAACACGTGCAAATATACACATATAAGCATGTTTATTGTTTGATTAAATAGTAATAGCACAGTAACTAGTGAAGAAATCCAAGTATTGAGATTCCTTTACTTTGGAGTAAACCTCTGCGATGATGTGGTTGTTTACAATTTTCACATTACCTCATAAAGTGATATCTAGATCATACGGAATGTTAGGAGCAATTCATGCATTCAACGATTCCCAGCAAGGAAGATTTCACACTCCTTTCGGTGGATCATATCCATGATTTAGTATATGAAAAACGACTCAATATGTCGTTGCTCCTCAACGGAACCCGACGCTGGTACATCGCCAATTGCTTTGACGCGCCACCCTCCGACAATTCCTATTTTCCACAATATCTAGAATTCACGCTAATCAAGCTCGCCGAATTGCTCACCATGTTGGCCGAACACGGCATTTACCGCGTATTCATTCCGGTCTATTCGTGGCACCAACCACAGCGTAATGCCGAAGCACACAAATTTCTGCTCAAAGGCATTCAAGCCCTGCTGGGTTTTCCGGCCTTGGTCGAAACCTACCGCAAAACACGCTGGGATGTACGTTTCTACGGGGATATGAGCACCTTTCCGGATACCTTTGCCGGCGCATTGCAGAATCCACCTCGCTATATTTCCGGTGAACCTGAACATATCATCTACTTTGGTGTCGATGGAAACAGCCCGCACAGCAATGCCTTCGCCATGGCCCACGAGTTCAGCCAACAACACGGATACGCCCCCACCCGCGAAGATATGATGCACTTGTATTATGGTGATAGGAACATCCGTCCATTAGATATTCTGGTCGGTTTCAGCCGTATTTATTCGCGCATGGGGATACCGCATTTGCTGGATGGCGAAGAGAGTATCTACGTGACCGCCGTCACACCATTGGTCATGAGTGAGTTATCGCTGCGTTCGATTCTGCATGACTATCTCTACAATCGTCATGACGTCGGGCGCGATTATCAGGACATCCATCCCAATGAAATACACAGGCTCAAACAATTTTACGCAAGCAATCGGGATACGGTGATGGGGTTAACACGCAAGTACGAGGATTTAGTATATCCTGCACCTGCGATTCAGTGGCCGGATCAAATGGACAATCCTACCGCTGAACCGCAAGTTGAAGATTACCGTAAAACAGCCTTTGGGGATTAGGCGCTGTTCGCAATCGGCTCAGCTTTTAGCACGTTATAGGCATCGTCCAACGTGGCCGCAAAACCAAATGCGCCCTCATCAAATCCGCTGCGATATACCTTGCGGTAAACGTCGAATAACGTACGAACGAAAACACTTGCACCAACAACAATGCTGCGGCCTTGGCGCGGATGCTTACGCATCGCAACATTCTTACCGTGCGAAAGGACACCATTTGGCACGAGCTTGCTATTACGCATATCAATGATGAAATCGACCGTGTGAGGAACAGTGTCGACCATACTGTGCGATTCTTCGAGAGCCTGATAAAAATTATCTAAGCTCCACTGACCTTCATAAACGTAGCGAATGATTGTCTGTTCGGGATTGTCCCACTGTACCTTTATAGACATGCTCACACCCTCACGCAAAACTAATAATGAAAATGATAAAATCAGGCAACATCTTCTGTTTCAATAACCCATTTGGCTGCAACAGGTGCTGCATCCCCGACAACATCAATCGTCCATACATCTTGACCCATAAAATTCCACTCAGGAAGCGTACTTTCTTCCTGTTCTAAATGAGCCGTCAGTAAGCTATCGAATGCTTCCAGTTCTTCGTAGGTGTGGTTTAGTTCAAACACTGGAAATACCCTCAGTGAAAATAATTAACCGTCTTGGAAAGGATTAACAATCTCATTATATTGCCGATACCATCAATGCTGCGCTAATCATTTGTGAATTTCATAAATTTTTCGTAAATCTTAATTTACGCAAGTTCCCTACAGGAAGTGACATTATGACACATAATACTATTTTCGCAACTTCTAATAAAGGCAAAGCCTCGGCTCTAAAGAAACTCTCAGCTAATTTCGGCATAGAGATCACTCAGGTCGAGTTGGAATTAATTGAACCGCAGGCTGATTCAGTGGTCGAAGTCGCGCAGAACAAAGCCTTACAAGCCGTAAATTTACTAGGCAAACCGGTGGTTGTCGAAGACAGCGGCTTTGTTATTGATGCGCTCGCCGGTTTCCCCGGTGCCTATACCAAGTACATCATGTCAACTATTGGCGCGGACGGATTACTGCGCTTGGCAGCACCTTACCCACAAGCCACCTGCCATTTCGTCAGTGCCATGTGTTACGCCACACCGGATGGCATCCGCCGCACCTTTGTCGATAACAGTGCCGAGGGAATCCTTGCCGACTCCCTCGATTCACATCAACAACCCGATGCATGGTCAGAACTCTGGCGCATATTCATCCCCAAAGGTTACGACAAACCCTTGAGCGCCTTCACGCCTGATGAACAGAACACCCTCATGCAGTATTGGCAAGCAGGTTCGGTTTACGGTCAATTCGTGCACTGGCTCACATCCGAACTAAAACTCAATGTGCTTTAGTTCAGATACGAAATGCTGATGCAGGCCGACTCCTTATCGGGGACATAGAACAACCGGAAATAAGCCAACCGTACGCCGTTCTCCATTTTCAGGTTCGGTGCATTCGCCGGACTCAAATACCACTTGGAAACAGCCTGATCATGAAAATCCAATCGCGTCCAGCAATCCGGCCCTGAAGGCTCCCATGAAACCACTGTATCCATCTTCTGCTGGAGTCCTATCGTACTTATAAGCGCATTGGCATCCGCATTCGCGAGTTTTAGCAAACACATCCCATCCGGGCCAGGGGTGACCCCATTTCCCAACATCGAACACTTCATATCCGTACTGGTCAATCCATTTTGCGTAAGAAATTGTTTCATATCAGCATTGATATTCGGCGTCCCACTCGGTGAGCAGGCAACGACACTTACACAAAATAGAATTAGAAGTAATGTAAACCTCATATATCCACCTCCATTCAATTCTAAATTAACTATAAACCCGATCATTCTTTATAAACCTTGAGAACATGTAACAATCAGATCAATCTCAACACACTTTTGAACTTTTCTGTTTGCCATACGTACATACAGTCATAATGTCCAAACAGAAAGAGTATTGACCATGACTGTACAACCGATTGAGGCTGCGCCGGACACCGCCACAGTTCCGCCACCCGTTCCGACTTCGTTATTGAGCGCCTTCAAAGTCCGTGACTTCCGCTTGGTCTGGATTGGCGAAAATATCTCGCTCCTTGGCGACCAGTTCTACATGGTGGCTTTACCGTGGCTCACCCTTCAACTCACAGGTTCAGGCTTGGCACTCGGTGCGGTTGCCGCAGCCGCCGGAATTCCGCGTGCCATCTTCATGTTATTAGGTGGAGCCATCACCGATCGCTTCTCCCCCCGCAGCGTGATGTTCGCCTCCAACGCCATCCGCGTGTTTTTGACGCTGCTCATTACGCTACTGGTGCTCACCCATACCATTCAATTCTGGATACTCTTCCTCGCGGCGCTCTTATTCGGTTTAGTGGATGCCTTCTTCTTTCCAGCCAGCACCGCCATCGTGCCCATGATCGTCCAGAAAGAACAAATCGAGTCCGGTAACGCCCTCATGCAAATCACCGGACAGCTCTCCAATTTCGTCGGCCCTGCCTTGGCTGGATTGGTCATCGCCAGCCTCAGTGGCGTTGCCAATCTACAAGCCTTAGAAGCCTCTCCCGCTTCCGCTGATGTGCGCGGCATCGGGGTTGCCATTGGCTTTGACGCACTAACCTTTATCATCGCCGCCATCGCCCTCTGGCTGATGCAAGGTGGACGTACAGCCGTCAAACAAGAACACAAACAGAGCGTACTGGCCTCCATCGGTGAAGGCTTACGCCTTGTCTGGGAAGACCCCATTCTGCGCGTCATGATCTTCCTTATATCCGCCATCAACTTTTTCTTTACCGGCCCGATGGGCGTCGGTATCCCCATGCTTGCCAAGCATCTACCCGAAGGTGCAGCCGCTTTCGGTGCCATCCTCTCAGCCTTCGGCGGTGGTGCGTTGGTCGGGGCAATCCTTGGTGGGACACTCCCCACACCCCGTCGCTTGGGTGTCATTGCCATGTCATTGATTGCGGTTGCTGGTGCGGGTCTGGGATTACTGGGCGTCATCAACAGTTTGCTGGTCGGCGTCATCATCGCCATCAGCATGGGTTTGATGGTCGGCTACACCAATGTGGTCACCATCAGTTGGCTGCAAAAGCGCACCCCTGCCGAGAAGATGGGGCGTGTCATGAGTCTCGTTATGCTCGGTTCATTTGGCTTGGGGCCAATCTCTAACTTTGTCGCAGGCTTGCTCGTGGATAATCACCTAACACTGATGTTTGCTGTCGCTGGCCTGCTCTTGATGATTATGTCGCTCGCGTCCCTCACCATCCGCGAAGTCCGCACGATGAACGCCTAATCCCCTACACCTACGATTCACATACGAATGATCATAGAGCGTTGAGTCAAACGCTCTATTTTCTTATACTTGATTCATGGCTCTGTCCAATCAAAGGAACATCTATGAAACACAAACTGTTACTCCTATTTACCATCCTCATCGCACTCGTTGCCCTTCCCACATTCGCTCAAGAGTCACAACCACCACTCACCACCGTCACCTATAACGGCATCACCTTTTCCTACGATCCGGCGCTCGGTGCAGTACTGCCCCAAACCATTACTGAAATTCCTGCCTCTGCCGACAGCATCCCCGGTTCATATCAACCGGCTCACATCACTTTCACCTTCATCAACAGTCAAGAAGGCGACACCCTTCTAAATCCTGATTATTATCCACAACTCATCATCTATAAAACCGATGATATCGCGGCTTATAAAGATGAGCTTTTCACCAAAGCCCTGCAAGACTTGAATGGCTTGATCGAAGCCGGTGGTGCAGGTGACTTCAGTGCCTATGAAAAAGCCCCAACTGACGATACAAACCTGACATTACCCCACTTGCCACCCATTCCTGCCGGTCAAACCATACGCGCACAAGCCGAATACTTGCCCATCACCGATGGCATGGGTGTCCGCTACCTGACGTCCTACGCCAGCGACGTTTCCCCACTCACGGACGACCGCATCATGTACACCTATCAGGGTGCGACCAATCAGTTCAAAGGGGACAAACCCGGTTACTATGTAGCCTTCACCTATCCCATCAAGACAGGCGTGCTGCCCACCGAAATCCCTGCTGATTTCGACTACAACGCCTTCTCAGCCAATTACGTCGCCGAAATGAATGCTGCTATCGAGAAAATCAACGCTGCTGATCCCGGCACCTTTAACCCCACCCTCGCCGCCTTGGATGCACTTGTGCAATCCATCAAGATCAACGGCTAATTTAATTATGTAAATGAAAAGGACGATTTGTTTCCGAATCGTCCTCCAAATCCTAACAAAACTTACTCACAACTCATATTTCTTTTCAAGGAAACGTTCGCGGTATAAATAATATGCTGCTTCCATAGTCTTACCTGTAAAGTATGCGTTGAATCCACCGCCAATAGCAGACCCGACAACAGGAATAAACTGACCAAGTTTTGCTTTAGTTAATCGAATACCCAAAGATTCAGCAAGCTTTTCTGTGCCTTTTACAAAAGCATATTCCTCAAGTTCAACCCACGTTTTCCGACGTGCTACATCTTTAGCAATAACGGAAAGTTGCCCCAAATAGATCTGTTTTTGGGTGTCTGATGGGCTCAGTGCACACATCATCACATTCATTGCAAAACCACGTTCAGCCGGCAAGTCCAGATCAAAACCATAAAAGTGACTTATTGTATTGACACCTCTTAAGTTTAGTGCAAAAAGGGTGGGGATATCTGCAATAATTCCGGGTAAACCCAAAGCCCCTGTGGCTACTCCTTCTCCAAAAGCTGTAACCACATATTTGGCATCTAGCCTTCCTGTGACTTTTTCGACCTGCTGCAAACTAAGCTTTCCAATATCATCACTACAACTAACCTCATAACCACTAGATTGGAATTTTCTGTAAATTGCATCAGTTCGAATAGACCATGACGCTGCCTCATTCAGTACTTGCAACATTCCATTGATTGCCTTCGAACTAAGCTCAATGACTTGGCTTGCGGTCGTACCTACAACT
The DNA here is from genome assembly GCA_044227005.1 of Aggregatilineales bacterium. Classification (GTDB taxonomy): domain Bacteria; phylum Chloroflexota; class Anaerolineae; order Aggregatilineales; family Phototrophicaceae; genus CFX2. Next base: position 1,066,535 of record JBGAFZ010000001.1, on the reverse strand, counting down.
GTGGGTTCAATTATTTCCTTAGCGTGGCTCAAAGTATTGCCAATTTTTTGTCCTACAGAAGTTTGCCCAATCTTTTCGAGAAAACCTGGTCCCTGACTTTTCCACTGGGCTATTTCATCCCACGCTTTCTTGTCAAATGGGGTTAAATCTTCAAATGTCATATATTATTCCTATTCTCATCGATAAAGAAGAATTACACACGTTAGCTAAACAAGTAAATCCATGACGCAACGTCAATGACAAAAAGACTATCACAATACTGGTATTATAATAGTATTCAAACCACTCGATAATTAATACCAGCACAAAATATTAACTTATGAAAATAAAAACCTAGCTAATCTTCAATCAAAATCCGTCGGCCACTCAGGATGCCGTTCCAACTCAAAAAACTGCTTGAGTTGTTTGAGCGTCACCCGCCCGATGGATAACTCAAGCGCATCCAATTCAGCCTCGCTGAACCAGCCTGTTTCTTCAGTCTCGACGTTTGCCACCAGATGCTGTATTTCATTCAGCAGTTCACAACGGAAAAAGACTTTATATGCGTGGAAAATATACGGGGTATGACCGTGCTTATTCCGGTCGTACAGCGCCAGCAGCTTGACCGCCCGCGCTGTGTAGCCAGCTTCCTCTTCAATTTCGCGCTCAGTCGCCAGTGCGGGGGATTCGCCCACATCTGCCCAACCACCCGGCAGTGTCCAGCGTCCATCATCTAGCTTCTCGCGCACCAACAGCAATTGATCGTTATGGATCACCACACCGCGCACATCCACCTTGGGAGTGGAATAACCTTGCTGCTGTTCAAACAATTTTTGCAGTCCGTCCACCTCACCCATGCCACCTGCCGCCATCATTTCGGCAGCGATGGAAGCGATCTGACCATACCGATCACGGTCAAAATCATTCACGGCAAAGGTTAATCCGGTTTGGGCAATCGCCTGTAAACGCTGTGCCCAATGCAACCATTGGTCGGACATAAATTTCAGACACTTTCAAACAAATAATGTGGTTAGTCTGCCGCCTTTTATAATGCTATCTTTTACGCTATATGTGTAGGCCGATAATTACGTATTGCATACTGTTTGTTATTGGATTCGGTGCTTTGCAGCCACCTATAATTAGTATCAACTACAGATCACTATCTTGTGCATAGATAATATGAAGTTTTTATGAAATTTACGAAAACTTTATTCTATTCTTAATTATTCAACCAATTATCGCTCAAAAAACCAGCAATCAGGCCTAACAGCATACCAAAATGACGATGACTCACACCTCCCTCAATAAGCATTCCCTTATAAAGTAAAGGGGTGATCAACAAAGGATGTACCATGCCTACCCAAGTACCCACAGATAAAACCTATGCCACTCCCCAAGAGTTGCTGACCACTCTCCGCGATCTTCGTCAAGAAATTTACGATGAAGGCAACGCCATCTTCGCCCATTGGCAATCCTGTATCCATCGGCGCGATTTCCTCATCAGTTCGCATAATCTGGCGGATTATCTCGCCCTTCGCAAGCGCGATCTGCGTCCCCTTCAAGCCGCGCTCACCCCGTGGGGATTATCATCCTTAGGCCGCATTGAAGCCCGTGTACTTCCCAATCTGGATGCAGTCATCGCCACCCTGGGCGCGGTCTGCGGCGAAACCATCAAGCATCCCCGCATGAGTCTCTTCACACGTGGCGAGCGCCTCTTAAGCCGCCAAACCGAACACGTCTTCGGCCCCGCGCCAGAAGAACGCCGCGTCCACATCATGGTTACCATGCCCACCGAAGCCGCCACCGATTACGGCCTAATTTACGACCTGCTCATTCACGGCATGGATTGCATCCGCATCAATTGTGCCCACGACACCCCGACCGAGTGGTCAGCCATCATCGCCAATATGCGCCGTGCCGAAACCGAAACCGGACGCCAATGTAAAATCGCGATGGATCTCAGCGGCCCCAAAATCCGCACTGAAACCGTCATCGCACCGAAAGACAAACGCCTCGTCGTGGATGACACTTTACGCATCACCTTGGCTGAACCCAAACCATCCGACCAATTTGAATTTCAAGCGCAGTGTGCAGTCCCGCAGCTCTTCAAACAGGTCAAGGTCGGCGCACACGTCTGGATTGATGACGGCAAACTCGGTTGTGTGGTTCAATCCGTCAGCCCCAAAGAACTTGTCTTACGCGTCACTCAAGCCAGCGAGGGTGGTGAGAAGCTCAAGCCCGAAAAAGGCATCAACTTCCCCGACACAGAGCTAAATCTACCTGCGCTCTCCGAACAAGATATGATCGATCTGGACTTCATCGCCCAAAATGCTGACATCATCAACTATTCCTTCGTACAGGATGCCAACGACATCCGCCTACTGCAACAAGCCCTCGCCGAACGCATGGACGACCCGCACCGCATCGCCATCGTCGCCAAAGTGGAAACCCAACGCGCCATCAACAACCTGCCCGAAATCATGGTGCAGGCCGCCGGACTCAACCCTTTAGGCGTGATGATCGCCCGTGGTGATCTGGCTGTCGAAATTGGTTACCAACGTTTGGCTGAAATGCAGGAGCAAATTCTGTGGTTATGCGAAGCCGCCCATGTACCCGTTATATGGGCGACTCAAGTCTTGGAAAATCTCGTGAAGAAAGGCCGCCCCTCACGCGCCGAAATGACCGACGCTGCCATGTCCGAACGTTCCGAATGTGTGATGCTCAACAAAGGCCCATACATCCGCGAAGCCGTCACCATCTTAGATGATGTGCTGCGCCGTATGGCCGCCCACCAATCTAAAAAGACGCCGCAGCTACGCGCGCTACGGTCATGGCAAGGAAACAACTCATGACCCCATAACCGGCGGATACTGCTCGAACACCCAGCGAAACATGGTATACCGTGCTGCCAGTCCGGCATGCTCACCATAATGAGCAAACGTCTGCGCCACCAACTCCGCTGGAATCCGCCCGCTCCCACCCAACAAATACCGGTTGGTCGCCGCCTGCAACACCACATCGTTGTAGGCCACCCAATCGGTATAACCGAAAGCCCGCTCCAGCGTGACCGCCGCCGTCCAATGTCCGATACCCTTGATCGCAGTCAACCGTTCATAAGCCGCATCCGGCGCAATCTCCCGCAACCCTTCCAGATCAAGCTGACCGCTAGCAACCTGCCCCGCCAGATCAATCATCAACGCCATCCGTTTGAAAGTGATCTTTAACGGCTTCAAATCTTCCACACTCGCGCCAGCAATTTGTGCCGCTGTTGGGAACGCATAGTAGCGGCGCCCCCCATAATCCAGTTGATTTCCCGCCCATTCGACCAACCACCGCTGTGCTTTTTGCGCCGTCACCCAACTAATCTGCTGCTCGATCACCGTCTGCATCAACGCCTCGAACACGCTCCCTGTTCGCAGTTCCGGCAATCCCACCAGCGGCTCGACCACGCCCCACAACGCCGCCTCACCCGCCGCCCGTGCATAAAACCCGCTCCAATCATGCTGCGTCGGTAAGACATGATTAATCCGATCAATCACCTCCGCATCATCAACCGCACCACTGCTCACCGCCACATCAATATCCAACTGCGGCGCACCGACCGTACCGTTCCCTGTCACCCGCACCAATGCCAACCCATGTATTGTCGCCCCTCCTTGTTTACGGGGAGGGGACGGGGGTGGGGTATGAATCACCCGCCACAGCGCACCATCATGTACCACATTCAGAGTCGGATGGGCGAACCGCGTCAGAAAATCCAACAGCATTGGAAAATCATACGGCGCTTTGGGATACAATGTAGTCAGATGACGCATCAGCAAATACTTGATAACCTCAGTGTTCAGCACGACATAAAACGCCTCGCACCCTATGAAAAATGCGACTCTAAATTCTCATGCGACTGATGAACGAATAGGATACAGTCTCTCCCATCATACGATGATAAGCAACACAAAACACTCCGAATCAGGTCGTCACTATCGGTATTCTTGTATTCAAAAACTGATGACCGGTGACTAAAAACTTCTGACTTCTTCAGTACGGCCCCAACCCGCGCCCATCGGAAAGCAGCACGAACACTTGACCGCTGCCGCCGTCCGCCAACAAAATCCCATTCTGGAACTTCTGCGTCACCATCTTGGTACTCTGCTCCGGCGTCCGTGCGAAACCCAGCGCATCCTGCACCCCCGGCAAACCGCGCCACACCGCCCCAAATCCTTGTGACGGCGCGATCATGCCCTCCGGCACAACAATATCCCCCTGCTGTACCGCTGGCGCATTCACCGCGTACCAGAAGCGGCTTAACGCGGGTGCAACCGCCCAAATCTCACCGCTCGGCGAGTAATACATCACGCCCCGCTCGAAAATTTGCAGCGTCCCAACCACATTCGCCGCCGCCTCAATCGGGCATCCCAGCGCCGTACTAATGTCTACGTTCTCCGACCAACGGGTTCCAAACGCCACATCGGCTTGCGAAGGACACGCCGGTCCCACTGCCAGCGTCACCGGCACACTCGATGTCGCCGCATTCAACAACGCCGGTGGAATAATCGCCCCACCGTCATCGCTGCTATCCACCTCACCCAGAAACACCCCCACATAGGCCGTTGCCGTCGCAGTCGGGAACACCATCGGTGTCGCGGTTGCCGGATTTGCCGCTGCTAATGCCTGTCGTTCCTCAGCGTTCGGTGTAGGCGATAAATAAACCGTCGCCAATAACTTGGGCTGTACTGCTGGTGGAGTAAACGTCGCTATCCCCACCGCATTATTCGAACACGCTGTAATGAGATTCATGCCGATCATCACCACGGCCAGCACCCGTAGGGTTGATCTTCCCTTCATTACATATGCTGACGCACGACTAACCATGGACGACAGTTGACTATCCATCACACTTCACCGCCGCATTTAATGTATATTCATTCTGGAATTCGCCGCTCGCCAGTTGGCGATACAACCCGTAACTGATGGTGTCCGCATTCGGCAAACGCGGCAGCACATACACATCATGCACCACCTCACCCGCCTCCCAACTCGTCAATGGACGCCACCCATACACCGGAGCAGCCTCGTCTGCCTGTCCGATCATCGCTCCGCCTTGATCCAACAAATGTACAAACACGCTCAAGTCATGATCCGGTTTGGATGCCGCTAACCAATCCACTTGCAGTTCAATCGTCTGAGCTTTACACACCACTTCGGCCTGTTGCACCGCCACACCCTGCCCGTTAATAGCATCCGCCATCTTCGGCGCACTGCCAATCTCAATCAAGTGCGCTGCCGCAGCCCGTAAATACACTCTACGCCCAAGCTGCGTTTCCCACCAGCTCACAGGACGATTGTAGAATGTAAAATCAGCCGTGACCAACTCTCGCTTATCCACATCGACCAATTGCTTGAAATCTGCCTTGTGCGTCACCAATGTCACATTTGCCAGCTCACCCAACAAATCGTGGGCGAACGCTGCCGCATAATAACGCGGCCCCCAGTCCAACATCAGCACCGCACCATCCGGCGTCCCTTTCGCCAGTTCAATCGTCTCCAACCCTGTCCGGTTCGTCGTCATCTCACGAATAAACGGCAAATTCTGTCCCACCAGATACACCGCCGACCCCGCCACCACTAGCCCTACCACCACCAACCCTAACCACCCTCGGTTGATTAAGACTCGTGCGCGACTCTCTGCCTTCTCTGTGTCTCTGTGGTAAAAAATAATTGCAGCCTTATTCCATATCCACTCCGCCAGCAGTAACCACCCGAAGGCCAGCGCCAATGTCACAGGCAGAATCAGCGCCGACAAAATATCGGTATACACCAGCACATGAAACCCATACGCCACCCCGCCGCTCAGGAACATCGTAATCGCCACCTTGCGCCGTGCCGGATTCCACAAGGCCACGACCAATCCCGCCAATCCCAGCACCAATCCCGCCAGCGTCACATCAGTGATCAGCACCCCGTTCACCAGATTGAAATTCGCCATCAATCCTGCGTTGGTCGTCGCCGTACCGATAAAGCGCGATGCCTCCCGCCCTAAAAATTGATCCCAAAAACCGTTCCACGTCCCCGGCTCACCATATACCCACTTCGCCCCCGCGTTCGCCCGCAGCGGCAAATAGACATACTGCAAAAATCCCAACACCCCCAGCACCAAACTAATGCCCACCCGCTTAATGATGACAGGCAGTGCTGCAAACTGCTTTATCGGCTTTTGACTATCGCCCACAATCGCCCACCACGCCGCATACACCAGCGCCGGAGCCGCCATCCCAATCGCCCGATGATGGAACGCCCCGATCCCACCCAGCAGTGCCAACCAGTACACGCGTCCACCGATCGGCTTCCGCCAGAGTGCGATCAGCAATAGCCCCGCCAGAATCATCAGCCCGAACGAATACACCTCGGCAATCGAACTATGTACCCACACCGTCCGCGTCAGCCCGTACACAACCACCATTCCGCCTGCCAGCAGTAAGTGTCGGTAACGCTCCCCAAAAGACAAATTAGCTTTCTCGTCATCAGAAACAGTCTGTGCCTCAGGTTCCAACACATGCGCCGCCAGCACAAAAATCAGCGCCATCGCCACCATACCGTAAATCAGCGACGTCACCCCCGGTGCGGTTGCTGCGTCCACACCCACCAACCGCAAACCCACCACCAGTACGTTACTAATCACCACATAGAGCGGATAACCCGTCGCGTGCAGCGTCCCCCATTGATTGAGTACATTCTGCGTCTCACCCACGTCGATCATGTAATAATGTTCCGACCCATTAGGGATAGTTTGCAGTGTCGCCAGATACAGCACCAATAATATCGCCAGTGCCGCCAGCCCGATTAATCGTCGCATGGTTTATTTTTCCTAACGTGCTCTACCAAAACTCAACCATCCCCCAACCTTCAACCACCCCGCCCTCGCTCAAAACGGTTAGCGTCAGCCCTCCGAAAGAGTTACAAAATGTTCTTCCAAAATGTAACCCCTTCGCCCTGCAAATCCGTTATGATGGTTATTGGGCATTCTGTACGGGTTTGCCGCTGGCAAACATTCTTATCCCACCGCACCTTAACATCTCCCCATATACGACAACCTGTACGGATTTGCCGCTGGCAAATCCTCTTCCCTGACGCGAACGTCATGAATTGACCTGATGTCTTTAGTCTTCAGACTTGAAACTGAAAACTGATGACTACTTTTGGCGACGACGACGACGACGACACCGCCGACATAAACGCAACGGAATGCTTCACACTTGCAACTGAAGACTGACGACTGATGACTTCCAACTTACGCCTGTATTGATCGAGTGACTAACCACTAACAACTACTGACTAATCCTAATCATCCCCAACCGCGCCGCATCACCCACTGTCTGCCCGTTGGCATCCGTCACCGTTAGACGGTCACCGTTCCCACAATCACCCGCAGGCCGTGTATCACACGTATACAACCCGATCAGCAATTGATACTCTCCCGCAGGCATATCAGCCGGAAGCGTAATCACATAATCATCATGCAAATACCCCGTCGAAGGCCACACTTTGGTCGGAGTATCCGCCGGATTCAGCTTATCCGCCTGAGCCATGGGTGGCCCGCCCGTCGAGATATGGACGAAGCTCGCGTACCCATACGGAATCGGAGCAGTCGCCAACCAATACACTTTCAACTCGACGCGATCCCCCGCACGGAAAGTCTCGCCGTTCACATCGTAACCGATCAACCGGATTTGCTCGCCGAGGTGATAATCCAGCTTGTGTTGTGCCAACACGGCTTGCCCCACCGGCGACTCCACCCATGCGCCGCCCTCCCGCATATACACACCCAAAAACACCAGCACCACCACCGTCCCGATCCCTAACCCACCCAGCAGCGACCTGATCCCTCCCGCGTTTACGGGTGGCGGTTTACTCTCTTCTCTCTGTGTCTCTGTGGTTAATTTTCTTCTGATTCCGAACGCAATTCCCACCAGTGCCACCACACTCACCAATGAAATCGCATTCCCCGCATCCCTCGCCGGTGTACTTCCCAAATACACCCGTACCCGATGACTCCCCGCAGGCACAGGCAGCGTAATCAACCCGTGTGGATCAGACGGCGTAATCGACACCGTTTGCCCATCCACATCAGCCGCCCACCCCAACCAGTAATACGTCAGCACCTCAAAGTTGAAGTCGCTCGGACTATCCACCTGCCAAATATCTTCCTGTGGCGTATGCAGCACAACCGTAGCCGTCACCCCCGCAGGTAACGCCTCCACATGCGCCTTATTGATCGGATACCCATCCGCATAATCAGCCATCAAACGCGGCGTCGCACCCGGCTCCACCGAAACCGACTTCGGCAAATACTCGTTCGAAAAAGTTGTCGCCCGCTGCAACCCTTTGACTTCCGCCTCTTGATACGCCCCTACCGATGTATCCACCGTCGCATGGATCCACTCCGGCACATACAGGAGCGGCGACGCCAGCGCGATCACATACACCACCACCGCACCTGCTAATCCTGCTCCGATACGCTTCGGCAGTCGTTCCAACCAGCAGGCATTCATCCCTGCCACCACAGCCAGACAAAACGCCGCCGGCCCTAAAAACCGCCACGGAAATTGGAGGAACGCCAATGGGGAAATCGTCGCCCACAAACCACTTGCCGCAGGCATCATCAGGAAAACAATCACCGCCCCCATCAACCCGAAAAATACCGTCTGCTTGATAGGTTCCCACAGCGAACCGCTGTAGCCTGTGCGTCGTTTCCACACCCACAAACCCGCTATTCCGATCACACTCGCCAGCGCCAGCGTCCACTGCGCCACACCCAAATTAAGCTGATGCTCCAACCCATTGAACGCCCCACCATCCAACCGTGGTGAAAAATCCAGCAGATGCAACACCGGAACAAAGAAACGCCGGTAATCCAATTGCGCCACGCCGATCAAATTACTCAGCTTAACCGCGTCGCCTTCCTTCGCCACTGGCAGCCAGAAATACGCCGTCAACCCGACTCCCACCCCCAACGCCACTATCGCCAGTACACTGTTCCTAAAATCTATCCCCCAAAATCGACTGGCGCTCTTGGCATTCTCTCTGTGTTCTCTGTGTCTCTGTGGTTGTATGAACTCCCACGCAATCCACGCTGCCAGCATCGCGCTCAACACCAGCGCCATCAGGTTATGCGTGATGATCAATGCCCCACTGCTCAGCGCCGCCAGCACAAATGCTCCTGCGCCACCCCTGCGTATCAGTCGGCTGTAAGCCCACATCACCAACGGGAATAATGCGAACGCCATCAACTCTGGATACGCCCCACGCGAATACGGCTCGGTGAACAAAATATACGGGCTGTAGACATAACACACCGCCGCGATCACACCCCCCGCTTTACCGGCATACGCCCGCACGAATCCGTACATCCCCAACCCGCTGCCCATCGCTCCCAGCGCGATCAACGTCCGCAGGCTATCCACCGCGCTCGTACCCAGCACACGCGTCAAAATACTCGTACTGTAATAAGTCAGGCTGGCATAATAATGAAAGAGTGGTGCACCATAACCTTCATAAAAGGCTTCCGCCCAGCGCGGCATATAAATCCCATGCGCCCATGCCCTGTCCATCTCAGCCGCCCGAAACACGTGATACAACACATCATCACCATTCGGCAAACCAGACCTATAGAGCAGCGGCCATAGTGTAAAAGCGCACAGCACCAGTGTGAGCAGCATTGCGGGATCAATACGGTGGGTAAATCGTTTGAATGCATTCATGGCGTGGCATTCTAAGCCAGCATCAACCAAATATCCACAATAGGTTAGCCAATCGTCGGGATATCGCCCGCCTCATCGGCTATAAAACCTAGACACGCGTTCACTATCATATGCTGATGCTAACTTCTCACATGATACTTATGCATTCAATACACGCCCCAACGTATAATCGCTTCATTCGATAACACATTTACAGTTAGGGAAACATTATGCCCAACGTCGGTCAACCCGCTCCAGACTTTGAACTGCTTAATCAAGAAGGTCAAACCGTTCGCCTGAGCGACTATCGGGGTAAAAAAGTCGTCATCTTCGCCTTCCCCAAAGCCAATACCGGCGGTTGCAACGCGCAAGCCTGTGCCTTCCGTGATGAACTCCCCCGCATTGAATCCAGTAACGCGGTGGTCTTTGGTGTCAGCACCGATAGCGTCGAAACATTAAAAGGTTGGAAGCAGAGCAAAAAACTTCAGTACGACTTGCTGTCTGATTCAGACCACAAATTCCTCGAAGCATGGGGCGCATGGGGTATTCCGGTCATCAGCATCATCAAGATTCCGATGGCGATGCGATCCTATTGGGTGATTGATGAACAAGGAATCCTCATCGCGGCACAGGTCGGCGTAGGTCCAACCGATAGCGTCGAGAAAGCCCTCAAGGCCATCGGCTCAACCGCAACCGCTGTCTAACGATACCAACCGATCAATGACGGGCTGGCATGTGAAACCCGTCATTGATACCGTATCCTTTTTCTACACCCTATAACTCTTCATCGACCACCGAAACCGCTTTCATGCCATTGGACTGCATCAGGAAATCCTCGGTCAAACTGATCCGCCCATCCGGCAAATATTCCGGTGTCGATAGCGATGTACCCCACTGCCATTCGCCCTCGTCGGTCATGTGCTGAAAACGCAAATCGAGTACGCCGTTTGCATCCACAATCGCCATAAACTGCCCGTATTTGCACCCGCCACCCACATAATGTCCCCACACCACATCGTCCGTCTGGGAATAATAAAAGATGGTTCCGTTATATTGACCGGGATTGTTCCGGTCACGCATACGAAAGCGGCGGTTGTTGTAGTTGAATGTGCTCATACTAAGATCTACCTTGTTAAACTCTTTGGGATAGGTTTGCAGCCATAAGGATAACGAATACTACCCCTTTGTGATAAGACCATCATTGCGCTTGATCTACCTGAGTATTTGATGAAGTGGTATGACGTCCTCTTTTAATCACCTCTGTATCGGGGTAGCATATCCTATGGAAATGGTCTTTAACTTAATTGAAAGGACTGCACATGCCCAACGTTGGTGAAAAAGCGCCCGACTTTGAACTCCTGAATCAAGACGGCAAGAAGGTCAAGCTCAGTGATTACCTCGGCAAAAAGGTCATCCTGTTCGCCTATCCCAAGGCCGACACCCCCGGCTGTACCACACAAGCTTGCGGCTTCCGTGATAACTTCCCCACTATTCAAGCGGATAACGCCGTTGTCTTAGGCATTAGCCCTGATGAGCCTAAAGATTTGCTCAAGTGGAAGCAAAAGCAGAATTTCCCCTATGACTTGCTCTCGGATGTTGAACATACAGTACTCGACAGTTGGGGCGTATGGGGCGAAAAATCCATGTACGGCAAAACCTACTTCGGTGTCACCCGCTCCCATTGGGTCATCGATGAAAAGGGTGTCGTCATCGACGAACAAATCAAAATCAGCCCTGAAAACAGCGTTGCTCAAGCGCTCGGTGCTATCAAACTCAAATAAAACCGGATACAGGCGGGGATCATGCTCCGCCTTTCCTTTTCTTCTCAACAATTCCAGCCATACAAACTTATTCTGTGGAAAAATCTGATGGAAACACGCACGATTGGATCACTGAACGTCACCCTTGTAGGCATCGGCTGTAACAACTTCGGCAAACGCATCGAGGACAAAGCCTCCATCGCGGTCATACACGCCGCCCTTGATGCTGGCATTAATTTCTTTGATACGGCTGATGTATACGGTGGCACACGCAGCGAAGAACTCGTAGGCGAAGCCCTCTTAACCCGCCGCAAAGAAGCCATCATCGCCACCAAGTTTGGCATCCCGCTTGATGAGCATCGCAAAGGCGCGAGTCCGGCTTATGTGAAGCGTGCCGCAGAAGACAGTCTGCGCCGCCTCAAAACCGACTATATCGACCTCTACCAACTTCACCGCCCCGATCCCGAAACACCGATTGCCGACACCCTCGCCGCCCTCAATGATTTGGTACAAGCGGGGAAAGTGCGTGAAATCGGCTGTTCCAATTTCTCTGCTGCCCAACTTCAAGAAGCCGCAGCAGCCGTCAAAGCCGGTGCAGCCCGTTTCGTCAGTGTCCAAAATGAATACAGTCTCTTTCAACGGGAAGCCGAAGCCAGCGTTTTGCCCGAATGCGTCCGCTCAGGCATTGGCTTCTTGCCTTATTATCCCTTAGCCAATGGCCTCTTGACCGGAAAGTACCGCAAAGGCCAACCAGCCCCTGAAGGAACGCGCCTGCAAGCCCCCGGAAAAGCGGATCTCCTCACCGAAGATAGTCTGAATAAGGTCGAGGCACTCATCCAATACGCTGCATCCAAAGGCCACACTTTACTCGAATTAGCCTTCTCCTGGCTGGCATCCAATGCAGCCATTCCATCTGTTATCGCTGGCGCAACCTCTCCCGCACAGGTACAGGCCAACGCCCACGCTGTAAGCTGGCGAATGACTGATAGCGAACGTTCAGAAATCAACCAGATAATGGCCTAACAACATCGAGGGCGCGACACAATCCGCCCTCTCTTTAAAATTGATCCTCGACATATTCCCGTCGCGCGCGGTCAACAATATCAATCAATGTATCAATCGTGTAATCAAGTTGGTGTAAATCGTGCCACAACGCAGCCAGCGCCATCCCTGAACCGTAATCGAATCGCGGCCCGGCTGGTTCGTTGCCCATCACCACCATATTCAACCCGACCAAATCCAACCCGTCTTGCGCCAACAACAGTGTTACTCCGGCTGGATACCGTGCCCAGCGCGGTAGTGGTCGGCGTGTAATCGTCTGCTTGATTTTGGCACTTTGTAGATTAAAAGTGGCGCGTCCATCCACGGCTGGCGCAACCACGGTCACAGTCTCATCCCCCGAATAACTCGCCGCGACCCACATTTCACGTCCCGGTGCTCGGGTCAAAAATTGCATCACATGAGTAGGAAACGCCTCGGTAAAGGCAGCAAGTAACATCACTGGCGGATTGCCAGAGTCCAAAGGACTCTCCACACAACACCCCTCATCCGTAAAGTAGTAGCTTAATGTCCCCATAGAGTGTATCACAGCCTTCGCCTATGAAAGCCAAATTCTGGTAGAATAACGAGGATTGTGTTCAATCAGGTGAAAAACATGCAGCGTGTCGCATTTCGTGTTGTAATAAGCGCCATTGTCCTCTTGTTGAGTGTGGTCTGGACATTGGCACAGGATGTCGCATCATGCGCCCCTGCGGTCGAAGCCATTTGGACGGCTGCCAGCAACGCCTGCATCAAAGAAACCGTTGGCTATATCTGCAATGGTGGCGCCCCTCCACAGGTTGAACCAGTTGGACCAGTCAGCAACGCGCTTAATCCGATTGGCGCACTCGTCGATGTCAGTGTGGTGACCAGCATCCACAGCTCCCCCGTAGCTGTCGAAAACAGCAATGGCGGACTTATCTGGTTGCGTCCTAAAGCCCCGATTCGCTTCACTGGATTAATCGTCGGCGATGTCACCCTCACCAACAATACCCCTGCGGATTATCCCCCATGGCAATCCGTGGTCGTCCAAACCAGTGAACAACCGGCCAGTTGTGGCAACGCCCCGCGCAACGCCTATGTGGTTCAAACCCCTTTTGGCACACCGACTAACATCGCCATCAACGGTGTCTCAGTTGGTCTCAACGGCACACTCTTGGTACAAACCACCGGCACTCAAACTATTTTCGCGGGACTATCCGGTCAAACCAGTCTCTACAGCGCAGGGCAAGAACAACTCGTTCGTCCCGGTCAACAAAGTAATGTGTCCTACAATCCTGGGGATTTTGCCGCACCAATGAGCGCCCCCGGCTTCCCAACCTTACTCGATGAAACCTTGGTTCAGAACTTTCCGGTCGCCTTATTAGATCGTCCCATCACCCTTCCACAACCCGGCTATGTAACCACTGATGGTGCGGTCAATCTCCGTGTCGCCCCCAATACCGATGCCGGTGTCATCATTCAGGTGCCCGCCGGACAGGTACTCAGCGTACTGGGTCGTGATGAAAGCAGTCAGTGGTATCACGTCCGCATGGATAGTGGTGAAACTGGCTGGATGTTCGCCCAACTCCTCATTCAAAATGTAGGCAATATCCAAGCCATCTACTCGGCTACTCCGCTCCCACCACAACGCTATGGGGAATTAGGCCGTGCTGGCAAAGTCGTTGCGCCTGCCGGAGTCAATTTGCGTCAGGCACCGGATATCAGCTTCGCCTTAATCACCACTATTCCCAACGATGCAATCGTTACTTTGTTGGCTCGCAGCCCCTATAGCCCATGGGTTAAGGTCAACTTCAACAACATCGAAGGATGGGTCGCACTCATCGCGCTCGAGACCAACGCGGTCATTGACGCCTTGCCGATTGACTTCAATGTACCGCCGCAACCGGCACCAACCCGTGTTCCCGGCTCGTTCGGAAACGCCTTCCCTGACCCGAATAAACCGAGCAATTAATATCAAGTTGCCATCAGGAGCGAATTTACTCTTTTTCAAGTGCTAGACTTCTGCTATACTCGTATCATCACATTGGGGAGTCGCCAAGCGGCAAGGCTCCGGACTTTGGATCCGGCATTCGTAGGTTCGAATCCTACCTCCCCAGTTCCTCTCTCAAAAGCGCCTTCGGGTGCTTTTTTTGTTGCTCATCCAGCTTATGTGCGATTGCGGGTATACCGCGTGATAAAGCTGTATGGAGACGGAAGCGGGATATGACTCGCGCTATCCAACCGTTCTACCTCTTCCGCTGACAACGACCATCCCACAGCCCCCAGATTGTCGGCGAGTTGAGTGCTGGTTCGTGCACCAAATATCGGAGAGGTCACATCTGGCTTTTGCAGTAGCCAATTGAGCGCGACCTGTGACGGTGTCTTTCCGCGCGCCTGAGCAATCGAGCGCAGCACATCGACCACCTGCCATGTGGTCTCATTTTCCCGCTGTTCCGGTTGATCATCCCATCGGTCAGCACGACCGACACGGCTGTCCGGTGCAGGCGGTTGGTCACGATGATATTTACCCGTTAGCCACCCTCCGGCCAGAGGCGACCACGCGATCACACCGATGCCATCTTCACGACAAACAGGAAGGAGTTCCCACTCAGGGCTGCGAACCAGCAAACTATATTCTGGTTGCAAACACTCAATCCGCGCCCAACCTCGCTGCTGGCACATCATATTGACCCTCACCAGTTGTGACGGGGTAAAGTTAGAAACACCCACATAACATACTTTTCCGGCTCTAACCAGATCATTCATGGCCTGAAACGTCTCCTCAATCGGGGTGGATGCGTCCCAGCAATGGGCTTGGTACAAGTCGACATGATCCGTTTGCAGTCGGCGCAAACTGGCGTCAATCTGCTCAAAAATGTGTTTGCGTGATAACCCTGTATCGTTCGGACCATCACCTGCCGGAAAGAACACTTTCGTGGCGATCACCAAACGAGAACGGTTTCCTGTCCGCTTCAACCAATTTCCGAGGATCGTCTCGGACATACCCTGATTGTAGGTGTTCGACGTATCAAAAAAATTACCGCCCGCAGCAACGAATTGATCAGCCATCGTATACGCGTTCGCTTCATCAACGCCCCAGCCAAAAGTCTGCGTACCCATGCAAAGCGCAGAAACCTTCAATCCGGTTCTACCCATAAAGTGATAGTCCATTAACCTATCCTCCTCAGCCTAACTCGGCTCTGGTTTTTACAGTGTATATTGCCGCAGCAACCTATTAAAAATAGTAGACCAGAACCAACAACGATAAAATGACATAACACACATGAACAGCGTTACGACCTAACAATAATGCCCCGTCAGTGTTCACCTGTCAGCTACATAAAAACAGCACATTAGTTGAATGTGCTGTCAAAGTATCATCTACCTGCCTAAATAATTCCCTACTCCCACCGTTCTACGATATGAAAACCGCGACGGCGCACTTCCTCAACGAAGCGTGTTGATGAAATAGCCTTTTCCAGCGACCACGCCCCATGCGTCACCTCACCACGAGCAATAAATTGCACCATGATAGCCGCATGCCACCCGGTCAAACGTTCCATCGCTGTAAAACCAGTAGTCTCATCATAACGATCAACCAGATCAACCACCAATGAAATATCCTGACCATCCTTCTCGCCCGTACCTTTAGCCCGCATCACGCAGATGTCTATGACCCGCTCTGTCTCAAGCATAGGTCGCAACAAAGCATGGTACATCTGACGTGGACTAACACTCAATGTCGGCGTAACAGCAAACGGTTCTTCGCGGAATAAACCGAGATCTTTGAAAGCCTTAAATTGCGTGTAATGTCCCGGATACCGCAGCGTCTTATTCTCGTAAACCTGCAATATCCCCTCAAAAGTATACGGCACTGTCGATGTCCCGCCCGAAGTCACAAACGCCTCAAACGTACCAATACCCTCGAACTCCACCATCTCCAATTCGGTCAGTGTATCTACAGGTGTGACCACCCCATTACGCAGAACCAGCGCTTGCCCATCATATTCATTCGTCAATCCGTTGATATGGAATGAACATTGATACCCCCACGGTTCAGGCGGATTTTGAGGCAAACCGCCATCCCAAATCCGCGCTTCACGCGGTATTGCCCCGCGCGCTTGCAACTGCTCGACTGTGTAGACAGCCAATGTATTATTCAAACCCGGTCCCATGCCACAATCCGGTACAACCGCGATACCCGCAGCACGCGCCGCGTCATTCATCGCCAATTGCTTGAGTACCGTCTCCGTATGCCCACCCAGATCAACCATACTCGCGCCAGCTTCGAGTGCCGCACGCATACAATCAGGGATGAACACAAACGGCACCGCACACAAAAACACATCTATCGGCTTGAGCAGGTCAACCAATGCTTGATGATCACGGACATTAACCTGTGCGGCACTAACAATCTCGCGTCCGATCAGCTTATTGATGCGTTCCGCAGCACGAATAGCCAGATCATAATTCGCGTCAGCAACCACCACGCTAGCCGCATCCCCCCACTTCGCCATGTCATACGCGGCCGCTACACCTTGGCGTCCTGCTCCCACCACTCCATAATGATATTTTTCTGCCATAACACACCTTCTTTGTTGCAAGCTCTCATCGGCCATTCCGACCAGAGCATTTAAATGCATATATTGACTAGCGCCCGAGCCACCCGCCATCCAGTGGAATAATCGCCCCGTGCATATAATCTGATGCTGCCGACGCCAGATAAACCACCAATCCCTTAATATCGTCAGATTCCCCCCACCGCCCCGCCGGAATCCGTTCGAAAATCGCTTTGCTCCGAACTGGATCAGCCCGTAAGGCAGTGATGTTCGCCGTATCCATGTATCCCGGCGCGATAGCGTTTACATTCACATGATGCTTCGACCATTCGTTAGACAATGACTGTGTAATACCAGCCACCCCATGCTTAGCAGCCGCATACGGCGGGATGAACAACCCTCCCTGAAACGACATCAACGAAGCAATATTGATGATCTTCCCGCCACCTTGCTCCAGCATCACCCGACCAGCCGCCTGTGCCAAAAAGAAAACTGCCTTGAGGTTGATCTGCATCACATCATCCCAATCCGCCTCGCTGTAGTCCACTGCCGGAGTCCGCCGAACGATACCCGCGTTATTCACCAGAATATCTAGCCGTCCCATCTCAGTAACAACCTGATCCACACTCGCCTTCAAATCGCTCACCGATGCTGTTATCAAATCTTGGTTGATAGCTGACCAACGCCGTCCCAGTCGTGTGATGGCTTGGCCGGTCTCACTCGGATCAGAGCGCCCTAGAATAACCACATCTGCACCCGCCTCAGCCAGCGCAATGGCCGATGCCTGCCCTAACCCCTGCGTCCCACCTGTGACCAACGCCACACGTCCATCTAACCGAAATTGATCAAGAATCATCGTAATATCCTTGTAGAAATAACCACCGCATCACTTTGGGGATCGATCCCCATCCCTCAACGGCATTTTCGCGTAAATAGTTAAAGCCCAACGTTGCCATAATTCTAACAGGCATTGCCAAAGCCATCTGCTAGATTGTCCTCAACGCGCTATAATTCCCTTTGTATATGATTTATACCCATATTTTGACTAACCCTACTTACGACAAACAATATCCTAAATTCGCCATAACCTCGATACATCAGGAGCTACTTTTTGAAAACCGTTATTTTAAGAGAACCGGGACATTTTGAACTGATTGATACCCCCGCACCCTCCCAACCAGCCCATAATGAGGTTCAAGTACGTGTACGCAAGGTTGGCATCTGTGGAACTGACCTCCATGCGTTCACTGGCAAGCAACCCTTCTTTAAGTACCCGCGCATCTTAGGCCACGAACTCGCCGTTGAGATCACCCAAATAGGCGATACCACGCTTGAACATAACCTTAAAGTCGGTGATACCTGCTGCGTCCGCCCTTATATGAATTGTGGCACTTGTGATGCCTGTCGTCGTGGTATTACCAATGCCTGCAATAATTTACAGGTATTGGGCGTCCACCGTGACGGTGGGATGCAGGAACTCATCAACCTCCCCATAGACAAACTCCATAAAGCACCGCTCCTCAACGTAGACGAATTAGCGCTCGTCGAAATGCTCAGTATTGGTTGCCATGCCGTTCGCCGCGCTAACCTCGTTCCAAATGAATATGTCGTCGTGGTCGGTGTCGGCCCGATTGGATTGGGTGTCGCGCAATTCGCCCACTTGGCAGGTGCGCACGTCATCGCCATGGATGTCAGCGACTCACGGCTTGCCTTCGCACGTCAGCAAACCGCTATCGAACACTGTATTGATGGCCGAAACGACATATTTGAGCAATTAAAAGCTGTCATTCCTGATGCTCTACCTACTGTCGTTTTTGACGCGACCGGCAACGCCGCCTCTATGATGAAATCGTTCAGCTATGTAGCTCATGGGGGACGCCTCGTATTCGTAGGTTTATTTCAGGGTGATGTCACCTTTAACGATCCTGAATTCCATCGTCGTGAACTCTCGGTACTAGCCAGCCGCAACGCCACCGCCCAGGACTTCGACAAAGTCATCGCCGCACTCGAATCCCGCAAGATTGACGTGAAACCGTGGATCACGCCCAGCCCGTCCCCCGAGCAAATGATCCTCGATTTCCCAACGTGGCTTGATCCCGCCAACGGCGTCGTCAAAGCCATGTTTAGTTTTTAATACCCACCACAAGGACGTTCACCATGACCACAGCCAAACCCGGACAAGTTTCCGCATATGGAGCGCTCCCTATCCCGCATATGACTCCCGAACTAATCGGCCTCATCAAGACTGGCAAAGTCTATAGCCTTGCCGTAGTCTGGGATGAAGGCATCCCCGTTCCCACGCCGATGGTGCCCTACACGCTCTCGCCGCGCTTACGTCACGGCGATCTTGCCGACATTGCCCCCGCGTCTGCCGCAGCCGAAGTCATCACCATGGCCGCGCACACCGGAACCCATATTGACGCCCTCTGCCACGTTGGTGAAATACAACACGGCGACGTCAAACTTTACGCAGGCAAAGATCGGGTTGTCTCCGCCTCGGAACAGGTCGGCTATCATGGACAAAAACACTTGAGCATTGCCGACATGCCGCCCATCGTCACCCGCGCCGTCTTGATTGATGTCGCTGGGCACAAGGGCGTGGATGTGCTCCCCGATGCCTACGTCATTTCAGCCGAAGATGTCCAGCAATCCCTCATCGCACAGGGCGTATCCATCCAACCGGGCACAGCCGTCGTCATCCGAACCGGCTTTTACAAACACTTAGCCAGCGGCAATCTTGCCTACCGCGACTCCATCGCCGGAATTGGCTTGGAAGCAGCCAAATGGCTCCATCAACAGGGCATGATCTTGGCAGGTGCCGATAACATGAGCGTCGAAGCCTTTCCGCCCTTGGATCATTCAGTTCACCGCTACCTACTCGTCCATAACGGTGTAACACATCTTGAGAATCTATTTTTAGAAGAACTCGCCGCCAATCACGTCTATGAATTCTTGTTGATTGTCACACCTTTGCGGCTACAGGGTGCGACCGGCTCATGGGTACATCCCATTGCCATCGCCTGATCAATTCAAACACACCAAATAGTACCGACACGGAATAGCTTGATGACAACACCTCTGCCACAATTGACCAGACAAACCGCCAACATCACCACAACCCATCCCGAAAGAATCGTTCAATTCGGTGGGGGTGTATTCATACGCGCTTTTGTGGACTGGATTATTCAACACCTAAATGAGCAAGCAGCATTCAACAGCAGTGTAGTCATCATCAAACCCACTCCGCAAGGCTCATACGACCAATTCAACCTCCAAGAGGGTCTCTTCCACGTCCAGTTGCACGGCCTACAGGAAGGCACACTCGTCACCGATCGCAAACTCATCACGTGTGTGACTCGCGCCGTCAATCCCTATAGCGAATATGACAGCTATCTTGCCCTTGCCCGTCAGCCCGACATTCGCTTCATCATTTCCAACACCACCGAAACCGGATTGACCTTCGCCCCCGACGACAAATTAACCGACACCCCACCGGCATCATTTCCAGCCAAATTGACCGCTTTCCTATACCATCGCTTCCAACATTTTGAAGCCAACCCATCCAAAGGTTGCATCATCCTGCCCTGTGAACTCGTCGAGCAAAACGCTGATAAACTCAAAAACCTCATCCTGCAATATGCGGATTTGTGGCAGCTTCCACCTACCTTCAAACAGTGGATTGAGTCCAGCAACCAATTCTGCAACACCCTTGTAGATCGTATCGTCGTGGGCTTTCCCAAAAGCAACAGCCAATCCATTCTGGAAAACATAGGCTTCAACGATCAACTCTTGGTCGAAGGCGAGCAATACCACAGTTGGGTTATCGAAGCACCTCAAACGCTGCAAGCGGAATTCCCTGTCAACCGGACCAACTTGAACGTCAAAATCGTGGACGATGTCGAGCGTTACCGCCAAACCAAAGTGCGCATCCTCAACGGCGCCCACACCTCCATGATGCCTATTGGCTACCTGCTCGGCCTCGAAACCGTTCGCCAAGCCATCGAGCATCCATGGATCAGCACCTTTATTCACGATCTGATCTACGACGAGATCATTCCGGCTTTCGACAACCCCGATGACAACCTAAAGCAGTTCGCTCACGATGTACTCAATCGGTTCCGCAATCCCTTCATCTATCATCCCCTCATCAACATCGCGCTCTACTCCATATCCAAGTTCCGTATTCGCCTCGTCCCATCCCTGCTCGGATACTACGCCCGCTACAACACCCTACCGCATCACATCGTTTTCGCCTTCGCCGCCCTCATCCGCTTTTACAAAGGCGAATCGAACGGTGCGACCATCCCGCTCAATGATGATCCGGCAATCACCGCATGGTTTCATGAACAGTGGCTGTCATCACCGGACATTCACACCCTGATCGATCATGTACTATCCAATACCACGCTTTGGCAGCAAGATTTAAGCCAAATCGTCGGACTAACTGACTTACTAACTACCTATCTCGCTGACATGGATCATAACGGTATCCAATCAGCTATCGAGCATTTCAACGGGTGAATATAATGCGATACCAATTTGAAGAAGTCGGACGTTTACCGCATCCTCAAGACAATGTAGCCATCGCCACCCGCAGGCTTGATGCGGGTACAATCATCACACTAGGCAGCACCCAATTCACCCTGCCTGATACCATCCTGCAAGGCCATCGTTTTGCCGTCCAAGCCATCCCTGCTGGCACATCATTGCTATCATGGGGACAGCCCTTCGGCATAGCCAACGCCGATATTCATGCTGGCGATTACGCACGCAACGAAGCCGTCATTCGTGAGCTAAACCATCGTCAGATTGACTTCACACCACCCCAAACGCCTAATTTCACCGATGAAATCGCCCCATTTGTCTTTGATGAAGCCAATTTCCATCCCGCCCCACCGCTTCCACTATATGCCGACACGAAAACCTTCATGGGCTATCACCGCGCAGGTCAACGCGGGGTGGGTACGCGAAACACCATCGTCCTCTTAGGGACATCTGCCCTCACAGGCGGATTTGTCACAGCCCTAGAAGAACGTCTCAAACATCACGCCGATCAATATCCCAATATTGATGGCATCGTCGCCCTCGCCCACACCGAAGGCGCACACGCCAATCCCAACAACCGCGAACTTTTGTTACGCACCTTAGCCGGATTCATGATTAATCCCAATGTCGGCGCGGTAATCGCCGTCGATCGTGGTAACGAAGCCGTAAACAACACCGCCCTCCACGATTATCTAACCCGCAACAACTACCCTATTGCCGATTTACCCCATCACTTCATGTCGCTCACCCACGCCTTTCAAGACGACATGGATACCGCTGCCCATATCGTTGAATCGTGGTTAGAAACCGTCAATAGCACCTCTCGCACCCCTCAACCACTCAGCGCCCTAAAGATCGGCTTACAATGCGGTGGATCAGATGCCTTCTCCGGTATCAGTGGTAATCCGCTCGCGGGTTGGGTTACCAAAGAAATCTTGCGTTACGGCGGCTCTGCCAATCTAGCCGAAACCGACGAACTCATCGGCGCCGAATCCTATACCCTGAGCAAAGTCAAAGACTTGGATACCGCCCGCAAGTTTCTATCGGTTCAAAAGCGTTTCAAGGATTGGGCTGCTTGGCATGGACACACCGCCGATGGCAACCCTTCCGGCGGCAACCTCTTTCGCGGTCTCTACAACATCTATCTCAAATCGCTAGGTGCTTCTACCAAACGCGATCCAGATGTCCGCCTCGATTATGTCATCGACTACGGCGAACGGATGCAAGAATCAGGCTTCTACTTTATGGATAGCCCCGGCAACGACCTTGAAAGCATCGCCGGACAAATCGCCTCCGGTTGCAATCTGCTCTATTTCGTCACGGGCAACGGCTCAATCACCAATTTCCCCTTCGTTCCCACCATCAAGATCATCACCACCACCGAACGCTTCCAATTACTCTCCAACGAAATGGATGTCAACGCGGGTGCTTATCTCGATGATACCCCAATGGAAGAATTAGGGGCGGCCACCCTCCAACTCACCATTGATGTTGCCTCCGGTCAGCACTCAGTTGGAGAACGTGCCGGACATTCACAGGTACAAATCTGGCGTGATTGGCGGCTTACCAGTCCAGTTAGTCTGAGCGACTTCACCAAGCCTAATTTCAGTGGGCAACCACTCCCGATCAATATCGACATTCAAGTGCCTGATGTGCACTTCCCAGCCTTCCGCACACCGCATGGTTATGCTGCCGATCAAGTCGGTTTGATCTTGCCCACCAGCCTCTGTTCCGGACAAATCGCCAAGATTTGCACCCAGCAACTCAACGCCAGCCATCTTGGATCAACCAAAGGTTTATCGCGCTTCGTAACACTCGTCCATACCGAAGGCTGTGGCGCAGCCAACGACAACGAATTGACCGACACCCTCATGGGCTATCTTCGTCATCCACTTGTCAGATACGGCCTGCTTTTGGAACACGGTTGCGAAAAGACCCACAACGGCTACTACCGCGAGTTGATGCACGAAAAATCAGTCGACACCAAAAGCTATGGTTGGGCCAGCGTCCAACTCGATGGCGGCATTCACAAAGTCGTACAGAAAATGGCACATTGGTTCAATGACCAGCTTGACCAGCACGACACCCCCGAACAAGTCGAGGTTGGCCTCGAAGCAATGCGTATTGGCATCCTGTCTCAAGGCATCCTTACCGATGCGGCCGCCCACCATTTCGCCAACCTATCCCGCATAATCGTAGCCGCTGGTGGGTCAGTGGTTCTCTCTGCCGATGATCCACTGTTGCTCCATCCGGTGTTTAGCGCCGAAGTCTTGAACGGACAGGCTGCCAAACCAACCTTGGACTATGCCCAGATGGTCGAGCATACCGGCTTCCACATCATGTTTGCACCTTCTCGCCAATGGAACGAGTTATTGACCGGACTCGGCGCAACTGGCGTGGAACTCATCCTTACCCATCTTGACGACCATCCCATGTCAGGTCACCCCTTAATCCCTGTGCTGCAAGTCACCGCCAACCCTGACGTTAATCTCGCCTACCAAACCGACCTTGACGCTATCCTGACCAAATCCACTTCAGATTGGACACAACACCTACTCAATCTGATAGTCGACACATTGGCACGCCGTTATACACCCCGCTTCAGCGCCTCCGGTGATACCCAATTCCAAATCACACGTGGTCTACTGGGTGTGTCCATGTAATCCAAATAAAAATCGGTAGGTATACGCCTACCGATTTCTGTCTCAATCTTGTTTGCCAATCAGATTGTTATGAAACAATCGACTCGCTGAAAAACACCTTATTCGCATGAATATCGGTCTTCGTACCCACGATTTCGAACTCGCCTTTGCACGCGATATCCTGTGACGAGTTACCAACCATCACCTCAACCTTACCCGGCTCGACCACATAATGATCTGATTGGTCGTTGAAGCCCAATTGATTAACTTTCAATTGGAAGGTTACAGTTTTCTTCTGTCCCGCCTCTAACGTCACTCGGTTGAAACCCTTCAGTTCTTTCACAGGTCGCGTAAGCAATGTCGCATACTGATGAATATACAATTGGACGACTTCATCACCACTGCGCTCGCCCACATTTGCCACATCCACACTCACCGCAACTTCGCCACCAACCGGCGCGCTCGCTGAGCTAATCTGTAAGTTACTCAATTCAAAGCGTGTATAGCTGAGACCATATCCGAAGGGATACATCGGTTTAGAACTGGTCTCGACATAATCACCTTTCCAATGCGACCGCCCACCCGATGGACGATGCCCGTAGAAAATCGGCACCTGACCCACTGAACGCGGGAATGTCATAGCCAATTTACCACCGGGGTTCACATCGCCAAATAACACATCAGCGACCGCATTCCCACCTTCTTCTGATGGGATCCATGCTTCGAGAATCGCCGGAACCGACTCAGCGATCCACCCCAAACTGATCGGTCTACCATTAATCAGTACCAGCACCACTGGCGTTCCGGTATCATAAATCGCCTTGACCAATTCAACCTGCACACCGGGCAAGTGCAGATCCGCCCGATCACGCGCCTCGCCGCTGGTGCAATCGTCCGTCAATCCGGCCTTATCACCCACCACGACGATAGCAACTTCTGCTTTCTTAGCAGCTTCAACCGCCTCGGCAAATCCATCACGATTGGTATCATTAACCGCGCAGCCCTTTGCATAATGAATCTGCGTGCTTGCACTAACCTGAGCTTTAATCCCCGCCAACACCGTTACCGCTGGAATAAAATCCTCTGCCGATTCAATCGAATCAGGCAACGGTTGGTTGAAAACATTATCAACCTTCTTGAGTTCTAATAAGGTTTCGACATGCGCCGGATACGCATAATCACCAAACATATTCCGCGTGCTATCAGCATTCGGGCCAATCACCGCGATTGAATTGAGTTGCTTGCTCAACGGCAGCAAATTGCCCTCATTCTTCAACAGCACCATCGACTTCTGGGCGATTTCCCGCGCCAGTTTACGATCATCTGGTGTATCAAACACCACTGCCAGATCATCGACATACGGCTTATCAAACAAGCCCAACACAAATTTCTGTGTCAGCGCCCGTTGCAACGACTGATCCACCAGACTCATCGGAATCCGTCCGGAGAGCACACCCTCACGTAACGGCTGACCATACGAGTCCGTAAATGGCAGTTCGATGTCCAGTCCTGCGTCCAAAGCGGTCAACGCCGCTTCCTGTTTGTTCGCTACAATGTGATGATATTCATCCAACATCGTAACCGCGAAGTAATCCGATACCACCGTACCGTCGAATCCCCATTCGCCACGCAAAATCGTCGTCAACAATTCCTTGGATGCGCCGCATGGAACACCATCCAACTCATGATACCCGTTCATGATCGACGCCATCTTGCCTGCGCGTACTGCCGCCTCAAACGGGTACAAATACACATCCTTCATCTCGCGCGCCATAATATGCGGTGGTGCCCAGTTCATCCCGCCTTCAGAAGCACCATATCCGACGAAGTGCTTACCTGTCGCGACTACCCCATTATCAAGGTTCTCGCCCTGCAAACCACAAATATAGGCCACACCCATCCGCGCAACCAGATATGGATCTTCACCAAACGTCTCTTCAACCCGTCCCCATCGGGCATCTCGCGCGATGTCCAACACCGGACTCAACGCATGATGCGCCCCCACTGACCGCATCTGACGCCGAATGACATCCGCCATCTTCGCGACCAATTCCGGCTCCCACATGCTGGCAACACCAATCGCCTGTGGAAAAACCGTTGCCCCGTACGCCATATACCCGCTGCAACATTCCTCATGAATAACAGCCGGAATCCCCAACCGCGTATTCTCGATCAGAAACTTCTGGATAGTATTCGCCAGCACCACACTTTGCGTCGGTCGGACGTTACTCGCCCCGCCCATCCGTGTGATATGACCAATACCGTGTTGCATTAACTGCTTCCCTTTTTCAGCCGAGAAGGTAATGCCATCTAGAATCTCATAAACCCAATAACTACCTAATTGCGCAATCTTTTCGTCCAGCGTCATCTCAGCCATCAATGCCGAGACGCGTGCCTCAATCGACAAAGATGCGTCCATATGCCGATATGCCATGATAAGTGTTTATCCTTTAAGTTCGCCGCCGGTCAATCCGGTTACGATGTAACGTTGAGTGAGCAGATAAAAAAGGACAGCAGGGACAATCAACAAACTGACGAACGCCATAATCCGCGCCCAGTCTGTACCATATTGCCCCTGAAATTGCATAATACCGAGTGTCAGCGGCCATTTCTTTTCGTCATTAAGTACCAGCAGCGGCAAGAAATATTCGTTCCATGCCACGATCGTCTGCAAAACCAGAATAGCCCCCAGAGCCGGTCGCGCCAACGGCAGCAGAATGTACCAGAAGAACCCCAAAATACCGCAGCCATCAATATACGAAGAATCTTCCAGTTCAACCGGAATGGCACGGAAGAACCCGCGCAAGATCATCGTGCTCCCCGGAATACCAAATGCCACCAGCGGAAGGATAACGCCAAAATAGCTATCCAATAATCCCAATTGCCGAACTTGGATATAAACCGGCAGAAACGCAATCGTAATCGGGAACAACAACCCCAGCGTGAAGAAGTTAAACAACAAATCACGACCGGGGAATTCCAGACGTGCGAAAACGAAAGCCAACAAGCTGGACGAGACAACCGTCAAAGAAGTGGTTCCCACCACAATAATCGTGCTGTTTAGAAACTGCTGCCAGAAAGCAGGGTTTGTCAAAATAGCCGAGTAATTTTCTAAGCGAAACACTTCGGGCCAACCAAATGGTGCAGCGAACAGTTCGCCCGTATTTTTGAACCCGCCCAAAACCGCTGTAATCACAGGAGCCAGCACAACGAACGCCAGCAGACTCAATGCCGCATACTTGAGCACATTGCTCCCAATATTCCGTACCTGAAGCGTTCCCGAAGACTTTGATGTATAGCCCATAATATATAAGTTTCCTAACTCGCCCGTCCCGCATAATCCTGCCGCAACAGGGTACGCTGGTAGCCAATAGAAAATACCAATGAAATCAGGAACAAAATAACGGCAACCGTTGACCCATAGCCAAGGTTGAAGCGCACAATACCGAACTTGTACATATACGTTGCTACAAGCTCGCTAGCATTCACCGGCCCACCGTTCGTCAACACCCACGTGATCGCAAATTGATTCAACGACCCCACCACCGAAAGGAAAACCGTTAAGCGGATCGTCGGAGCCATCATGGGAATAGTGATGTACCGCAGCACTCCCCATTCGCTCGCACCATCAATGCGCGCCGCATCTTCCACTTCTGCCGACACCTGTTGCAAACCGGCCATGTACAGAATCATCTGCAAGCCGAAATATTTCCACGTTATAACTGCAAACACCGCCAATAATACCGACTCTGTGTTCGCCAGCAGCGTTGCCGGATGATAACCCGGTATCAACGTACTGAGGATCATATTGACCAGCCCGTTCTTATGGTAAACATACGTCCAAATCAGGGCGGTGATAATTTCAGAAAACACATACGGGAGGAAAAAGATCGTGCGGAACAGCGCCCGCCCCTTGAGCTTACGCCCAACAGCAATCGCCAGCATAAGCGCCGACGGCAATTGAATAATCAGCGAAAGAACCACAATCACCAAGCTGTGTGTCAAAGCCAATCGAAATACATTGTGGTTGAGCACCTGAGCATAATTCGCAAGCCCCCGAAAATCAGTCGCCGGCCCCAGCCCATTCCACTTAAACAGACTGTAGTACGCCGCCTGAATAATCGGATATATAAGGAACAGGATATAAATAACAGCGCCCGGTAAAACAAATATTCCTATAATCGACCACTCTCTAAGACCAATCCGCTGAC
This sequence comes from Aggregatilineales bacterium, assembly GCA_044227005.1. GTDB lineage: Bacteria > Chloroflexota > Anaerolineae > Aggregatilineales > Phototrophicaceae > CFX2. The sequence goes on along the minus strand of JBGAFZ010000001.1, from coordinate 1,038,085 downwards.
TTCTCCCCGCCGACTCGCGTTGTCGCGGTAACACCCGTGCTCGAGGTACGCCCACAATAATTTCCTCACTCTGCTAGCCCACATGTCACGCTGTGGTCAACAGTTCACAATAAATGAATTACATTGTTCTCTTGGGTACATATAGCGAAGCTGTGGAGATAGGGTATTCCCGAAGAACACCCATCTCCACATCATGTATCAATTACTAAGGAGCTAACTCAATAGCAGCCGCGTCTTCAACCATTTGTGCAGCTTCTTCTGGTGTCATCGTGCCAGCCGACAAACCCTGTACTGCATCGAGGACGGCCTGTGCAACCGCCGGAGGCAGGAATTGGTCGTAGTACGATTGATAGTACTTGGCGCCGTCACGAGCAGCCAAAACAGCCTTCAACTGAGGATCGGTAACGAGATCATCCATGCCCTTAACCACAGGCAGAATACCCTTGGTTTCGACAGCTTTTGCCAGATTCTCACGTTCGAAAATGAACTTTGCGAACTCGATTGTTGCATCAGGAGCATTCTTACCGAATGCGAAACCGTCGCCACCACCGAATACGTCGCTTGGGTCACCAGCTTGGTCAGCGACTGACGGGAAGGGGAACCAGGCCAACACGCCCTCTGGCAGACCCTTCTTATCCTTGCTGCTGTCCTTCATAACTGCGGGAGCCCACTGGCCCATCAATTCCATCGCAGCTTCGCCGTTGCCCATATGAGCCGCTTCGTCAGTGTAACCTTCACCGAGGAAGCCGTCTTGGAAGGCGTTCAGGTCAACCAATTGCTTGAACAATTCGCCAGCCTTAACAAACGGTGCATCAGCGAATGAACCGGTACGGGTGAAAGCAGCCGTAAATCCAGCCTCACCACCAATACGGGTAGCCAACGAAGCCCACCAGAAATGTCCCGGCCACTTATCTTTTTCACCGATCGCAATCGGGGTAATTCCAGCATCCTTCAACTTCTGGACAGCGGCCAACAGTTCGTCCCATGTTGTAGGAGTGGCCTCAATACCGGCCTTCTTGAACAACTCGGTGTTGTACCAGAAACCGACTGCACCGAAGCTATAGGGAATACCATAGTACTTGCTATCATAGGAATACAGGTTCAACGCGCCTTGGCTCGAGAAGCTGTCCTTCCAAGCATTGTTGTCAGCGGTCAATTCAGGGGTAATATCGCGCAGCAAACCCGCTTCGGCGAAATTCCACAGAACGCCACCGCCCCAGCTCTGGAACAAATCCGGTGGTGTACCTGATTGCATAACAGTAGCCAGCTTGGCCTTGAATGCTTCATTTTCGAGTACGGTGATTTCGACGCTGACATCAGGATGCGCAGCCATGAAAGCATCGGCAAAACCTTGATCCATAGCCTTGGCATTTTCAGCCGTGTCAATATGCCACCAATGAATAACGGTCTTGTCTTGTGCGGAAACGGCTCCGAACGAGACAACCAACACAATCATAAGAACGACAAACATGAGAGATCGCGAAGTTTTTCGCATGTCTAACAACTCCTTAAAACTAATAACTCATAAGAGACCCATTTTGCTATGCGGAGTAACCCACACTGACAAAAGCACTTTATTCGGTTGCATCTCCTTTTCTACTCGCGAAAATTGCAACTCATTGCTACCGGCGGATCTGCCGGTATGATCCTCAGATCGGTTCCTAACGTTGTGGAGCACGACCTGTTGATTCACGTATAATCAGTTCTGTTGGCAGCTCTCGGCGCAAATTGAGCACGGTACGCCCTTCAATCAATGCCACCAACAGCTCAAATGCATCAGCCCCCATATCAGCCATCGGTTGACGCACCGTCGTGAGTGACGGATAAACTTGAGAAGACATCGGCACATCATCAAACCCGATCACAGATATGTCATGCCCCACCTGCAAACCCGCAACCTTAGCCGCATCCATCACCCCAAATGCCGTCAAATCATTCGACGCGATGATTGCGGTCGGTCGCTCCGGCAGATGCAACAATGCTTGTCCCTGCCGAAAACCAGTAGGTTGCGTAAAATCACCTTCAACCACTAATTCGCGATCAAATGGCAACCCAACTTCAGCCAACCCATCCCGATACCCCTGCAAACGATCTTGCGAACAAACAATATCCATGCGTCCCGTAACAAACCCGATACGCTGATGTCCTAGCGCCAGCAAATGACGCATCGCTTCCAGAACACCCTTACGATTAGTTGCCGTTACACTAGGTTCGTTATCAGTACCATTGTGATGATCAATGATCACGTAAGTGAGATTATGAGCTTTAAGATCGCTTACGATGACTTCATAATCCAACGGAACAACCATCAGCACACCATCAACCATTGTGTTGGTCAGTAGCGAAAGGTAATACTTGGTTCGCTCCTCATGGTTCACTGACCCCATTCGACCTTGGGTGTAAAGCATCAACCCATAATTCAACCGCTCGGCCGCGCTCGACACACCACGGACAATTTCGCCCATATAGGCTGTCGTAATGTCCGTGATCACCAGCGCTATCATCTTAGTCGGCTCTGAGTGTGACCTTACGCCCTGATTGGGCACATACCCAAGATGCTCTACAGCCTCCAAAATCCGTTGCCGCGTTGCATCAGATACGCCTGTTTGTCCATTGAGCACCCGCGACACGCTCATTTTAGAAACCTGCGCCATCTTTGCGACATCTGCAATTGTTACATGTAACTTTTCCATTTGTTTTCCTATAACGTTGTGCTACGTTACTGTAACGTAACGGCATATTAGCGCGAACGAATAATTTTGTCAAGCAATACGCTGCAATTTTAGAGTAACATACGCACAAAAACATATCCGCTACAACGATATTTCACTGCCGTTACGGGACGCGTAACTGCTGTCAAACCTCATCCCGCAGTCTTTGCACGCCAGAAAATAAGCTGCCCGAATACACTGGGATTCCTGTAGGATTGATCCTGCGTATCGTATCGTGACCAGATGAGCTTGGTATCGCGATCCTTATCAGATGATCCGTTCAGTGAGATTTGAAAACCTAATTTTGCAAGCCGTATTGGAGTGAATGACCACACATCCGTAACCAGTGGCACAGCCGCCTCTACCCGATAACCTTCATCCGTTTTGACGACCACCGCTTGAACATCGGCATCTTCGCTATTAACACCGCCAACTACCAAAGACGCCGGATTAGCGATATTGGCTGCTGGAATACCGATTTGAACCACACCCTTCTCATACGCGACCAGATTGAGGTTACTTGTCATATTCAGATAGATTTCAACCGAGTCTTCTTGGTACCATTCACTGGCTAAATCGTGTTTGCCATAAACCAATTGACTGTCCTGAACATCAACCAGAAAGTACAAATGCGCCGCATCGGCGGCCACAGCAAAACGCATCGTGGTTGCATTATTTGCAGGCAGCATCGAACCCTTATTGACCATCACACGCGGTATATTACCCCAATCATCATCCTGACCATCTAGCTTAATCACAACCGGAAACGGCACATAATAAGCCGCTCCATCAAACGGATCAGGAGCCAGTTGTGCCGCATCCGTCTTACGCGGTGGAGGCAACTTCACCTCAACGATTGGAGCTTCTGGCATCGTGTTCATAGCTGCCAGTTCAGCCTCACTCAGTATCCCCGCCCCTCCCGCATGCCGTGACAAAATATCGAGCACAGCATAATATGCCGGCTTAGGTTGGTATGCATCATCAAAAAGCAGTGGCTTAACCGTCGGGTTATCGTAAAAATCCAACCCGGAATCCCGCAACCACGAATACAAATCGTTCACACCCCACGTCACAAAAGCCGTACAGTATGAGCTATCCAAACACGTTGCCAGCAGCTTGCGATAATCCCCCGCCTGTGGCTGCAAAATAGCATCCGTACTATTGACGGGGTAACGATCATCCATCTCGGTGATCTGTACTTGCAGCCCCAATTCACCCAGCCGCTTCATATTCGCCGCGATCCCGACCGTATCCATCTCCCCAACCGTAAAATGCGACTGCAACCCAACCCCGTTAATCGGCACACCCCTCGCTACCAGATCCTGCACCATCTTATAAACTGCATCGGACTTTGCGCTCAATCCTTCCGTGTTGTAATCGTTGTAAAACAACAACGCATCCGGATCAGCCTCATGTGCGAACTTGAACGCCAATTCAACATAATCATCACCGATCAGCCGTCGCCACGGCGTATCGCGCAAACCGCTCCCGTTATCATCAATGGCCTCATTCACAACATCCCAAATCGGCACACGCCCTTTATAGCGTCCAACAACCGTACTGATGTGATCATGAAGCACTTGAATCGCTTCATCACGGCTGAAAGTCCCCTTGGATACCCAAGCTGGCAAGCATTGATGCCACACCAATGTATGCCCACGAACAACCATATCATGCTGCTGAGCAAACTCCAGCAAAGTATCAAACGCTTGGAACGTGTACCGTCCCTGTTCGGGTTGCACCGAACAAAACTTGGCCTCATTCTCAGGCGTCAGCATATTAAATTCTCTGCTCAAGGTGTCCTTATATGCCGGATCACCAAAGTGCCCCGGTGATGCCGCCGCCCCGATATAAAAATGAGTCTTGTCAGCCAAACCCCGTAACGTTGGCCTATCATCTTGAGCAGCCACCTGCACATTCAATACAGGCGTGTTCAGCACCACCACATACACCATCAAAATGAACCAGTGGCGAAAATGTCTTACCATAAAATCCATCCTAAAAATAATAATCCAGCACCCTAATTGCATCTTTTTGTATCATGCTATAAATCGACATAACACGATCAATAGTTACTGTAACGTATCACAACGTTACAGTAACGTGAATCTATCACAAGTTTCTAGACCATGCAAGTTTGCCCGATCATCACCCAACCGCGTTATTGCTACTCCAACACCTATCGCGTGTATACTTAGGCGAAAAATAGACCTATTACGACAAGGACGAAACGCATCATGAAAGTCATTCAAGTGGGCATCGGTGGCATGGGCAACGCGTGGATCAACGCGGTTCTAAACTCCAGTGAAGTTACATTCGCCGGTTTTGTCGAAGTGAACGATGCCATCATTGAAGAACAGGCCATTCGCTACGATATAGACCGTTCTCGCATATTCAAATCATTAGGTGACGCCCTCAAGAAACTCCAGGTTGATGCCGTCATCAACGTCACCCCGCCCCAATTCCACAAGGAAGTCTCCTGCCTCGCTATGGATGCTGGCCTGCCCGTCCTCTCAGAAAAACCCCTCGCTGGCACACTCACAGATGCACAGGCCATCGTCAAAAAATCTGACGAAACCGGCGTCCTGCACATGGTCACCCAGAACTATCGTTACCATGTACCCACCCACACCTTAAAACAGGTGCTGCAATCCGGTGAACTCGGCAAAATAGGCGCGGTCACCGTCGAGTTTTTCAAAGGCCCACATTTCGGCGGCTTCCGCGAAGAAATGCCCTACCCGCTCATTATCGACATGTCCATCCACCACTTTGACCTTATGCGCTACTTCCTCGACAGCGATCCTATTTCCGTCTACGGACGAAGCTGGAATCCACCGTGGAGCTGGTACAAAGGCGATGCCTCAGCCTCCGTATCGCTCGAATTTGCCAGCGGCGCAGTCGTTGCCTATAACGGTTCATGGTGCTCCAACGGTCAAGAAACCCCGTGGAATGCCAATTGGCGTTTTGAATGTGAAAATGGAGTCGTCACGCTCAAGGATGATCAAGTCTATGTGCAGCATTTGCTCGGCGCAGAAGATCGCCCGGGTTATCGCAACAACCAATATGCCGAAACAGTACTCATCCCACCGGCACAAATGGAACGCGAAGCACAGGCCTATTTATTACACGAGTTTTATGAGGCCGTCACCAAAGGCATAGCACCGGCAACCACCTGTCAGGACAACATCAAATCCTTGGGGATTGTCTTCGATGTCGTCCAATCCTTTGCCACCGGCACCGTCGTTCAGTCATCAATGTAGACCTAAACCAACTACCCTCGCGTCACCTCAACCGTCGTGCTGCTGCTGGTCTGGTTGCCAACCGCATCAAAAGCCACGGCGGTAAAGGTATACGTGCCAACGTTAGTTAGTGTAAAGGTGTAGCTGTAAGGATTGTCCGTATCGGTAACGAGGAACTCCCCGTCCCGATAAAACTCCACCCGCTGCACCTGATAATCATCTCCTACAGTCGCGCTCAAATTGATACTACTCTCTTGCGGGAAACGGTAAATCTTGCCCGCTTCACCCGCGCTTAAAGTAATCGTCGGTGGTGTATTATCCACGATGATTTGCACTGTTGCCGACTCAGCCGAATTGTCCTTATGCACCACCGTCAACAGCAGCGTATACAACCCGCTTAGACCCTTCGTATCCCATGTACCGAGGCTCGCACCCGGCGTAAAGCTCGTTTGCTGATCCCCAATCTGGAAGTACCCGCTCGGACTGGCCCCCTCACCATATGACAATTGGAAGTACTGCATATCTTCGGTCTTCAACGTACCGCGAATATCCACCGCACCGCCCACATACGCATACGGTTGCGGCTGTAACAATTGCACATTACTAAACAATTCCGGTCGGCTCACATTATCATATCCGGTCGGCGGTAACGGCAGATTATTCGTCTGCCACCATTCCGACGCCTCCAAAGGTGGCACGAAAAACAACTTGCTCACCTGCAATTGATTCGGTGTGCTGGCAGTTGCCCGTTGCCCGCTCTGGCTGTTGATAACCACTTTTTGCCAGTACGTATCTTCCTGTTGTGGTTGGAAGCCGCTGTTCGCAAGGAACAACTCGGTATGCGTTGGGCAATCCCCGTTCGGCAGCAATCCTGAACGGTCACACACGCTCAACGCCGTAACCGCATCCGGTCGTGTCCAATCAGCATTAGGCAGCGAGTCACGGTCATGTGCATATTGCATCAATCCCCGCCAAACCACTGCCGCCCCCTCCATCCCCATTGGATCAAGTGCCATCGCCGCATCATCCGAGCGTTGCAGATGCACACTCGCCACCAATTGCGGCGTATACCCCACCGTCCAATTTTGTGTTTTATCACCCGCCAAACCCGATACCACCGCGTTCGCCCGTGGCAATTCCAGCACCGATACACTATCGCCTAACAGTTGTCGCCGCTTGATCTGGTCAGACAGAATGCTATTCACCAGATACCCCACATCATGCGGAAACACCCCCACCTGATTTTGGGCGATCGTTGCCGCGTCATACGCCCAGATAGCCTTACCGCTGCCATCTTCAATCCGCAGCACAGCCACTGGATTACGTTGTCGGTACCCCTGTCCGATCGCCTGCGTCGGGATTCCGTACATATCCCCCATCGACGCGAACACCGAATACGCGTAGGTCATATCCAGCACCGATACCACGCCGCCCCGCTCCAATAACGACAGATCGTACCGTCCGTCTTCACCGAGACTATTCAGGCCAATCCGGTGCGCCAATGAAAGCACCGTTCCCATACCCCGTTCGCTGGCGATCTGTGCCGCGGGTGGCAACAACCACGCGCTCATCGCATCCCGCAGATTAATCGGCCCTCTAAATCGCCCATCTGGATTACTCGGTGTATAAATCAATCCGTCCGCCGCACCGGGGAACTTACGCGGAATATCCAGCACCATCGTCGCTGGATTAGCCTGCGCCCGTACAAATGCCGTGAAGTACACAAACGGATACAACGTCGGCCCCGGTTGCGAATCCAATTTCGTCGCCGGTCCGACCATACTCTTAATCTCGCCAGTCGCCGCGTCCATCACTACAACAGTTCCCACATCCGGTGCGCCATCACTCAACGGTGCGCCGGTCGCTGGCATATAATTCGCCGCGATGCACGGCTTACCATCCTCCGCATCCGGTGATGTCGCCTTACCCGAAAGCCGCGCCAGTTGGATGCGTACCGCGCACTTCGACTGATAATACAAATCGAGATCGAGTGTCGTGATAATCTTCAAACCACCCTGCGACACCAATTCACTACCATTGCGCCCTTGACCATCAAGGATATCCTGCGCCTGCCGCCGCGCATACGCCACGAACTCCGGCGCGATCTGTTCCGGTTGATTCAGTGCCAGCAAGATCGGGGTTTGGGCGCTTGCCGCCGCGTCAAATTCACTGCTCGTAATATCATTCCCCGTACGCATCGCCCGCAGCAAATCCCGTTGCCGTCCCCGCGCCGCTGTTTCGTTATCCAGTGGATTGTATTGGGTCGCCAACGGAATCGCCGCCAGCATCGCCGCTTCATCCAAGGTCAAATCAGGAACATTCTTGCCCAGATACGTCTGCGCCGCCGACTGAATCCCTCGCGCTCCGTTGCCATAATCCGCTGTATTCAAATACCATTCAAGGATTTGCTCCGGTGTATAACGTCGTTCAATCTCAGTCACCAGAGCGATCTCCCGCCCGATTGCATCACTATTCGGCGTTGCGCCCATCGGTGAAATCGTACCGCGCACCAGCCGCCCCGTGAGCGACTGATCCGGTGCCAGCGGCCCAAACAACACATTCTCCCATAAGCGGGTATAAGCATTAAAAATATTCGGTGGTTTAATCGTCAAGAAATTAGGCTGTTCTGCCCGTAGCGTTGCCTTAAGCACATGTGCTGGAACCTGCGTCAGCGGCAGCCAACCAACCGAATTTTGAGATGCATCTGCCAGCAGCAGCGTCGTTCCACTTCGGTCATACAATGCCGTTAGTCCAACCAGCCCGCCCTGCGTCAAACTTTCTTGAGGCGTAGGCAAGTCGCGGGTAGCGTTGCGATAAATCACAATCGCGCCTCCCAGCGTCACCCCGATCGGCAATACAACCAGAACCACAAATGCCAGCGTCAGCAATCCCAAACGCCAGCGCGTACGGGTCTGAAGTGTCTGTTTACGAGCCTTACGCGCCCGTCTTCTACGAATAATATCGGCTGATGTCGTCACAACTTACCCCATCAATACCTGAACAACCCTCATTGTACGCATTATTGATAAATCGTACATCCACGCTCATCTAGCCGCTTCAACCAACCTGCTCCTGAACCAATTTTGTTCCAGCGCAAATCCAACTTTTCCAGATGCGGCAGTTGTCCAATACTCTCCGGTAAATGTGTCAACAGATTCGACCGCAAATCCAATTGTGCCAACCCCGTCAATCCACTGAATGATGGTGGCAATCGCCGCAACCGATTATTCCGCAAATCCAACAACTTGAGAGTCTTTAATTCACCAATCGACTCTGGCAAAACACCAATCCGGTTAGCATTCGCATGGAGTTCGCGCAATTGACCTAATTCCCCGATCGACTCCGGCAGCGTTGTCAGCCGATTGTTATAAATCCGCAGTTCCCGCAAACCACGCAGCTTGCCAATCCAATCCGGCAGCACACTGAATTGGTTGTGCGTGACATTCAAATAAGCCACCTCGGTCAAATTCGCCATCGACTCCGGCAACTCATGCAGTTGATTATCACTGATGTACAAAAAGTCACTCAACTGAGTTAATTGACCAATAGCATCCGGCAGCCTCACCAGCGCATTATGCCCGATGTCCAACGTCCGCAGCCGTTTCAATTCCCCGATTCCATCCGGTAGCAGCGTCAAATCGTTGTTATGGATATAAAGTTGCTGAAGGTTCTGCAAACCTGCCAACGCCTCTGGCAGCACCCGCAACGGATTTTCACCGACCGAGAAAATCTCCAACTGCTCCATATTCCATATCGCGGATGGCAACGCAGACAAACGATTGCGCCGTACATACAAATGCGTCAGATGAATCAGCTTATCAATCTGCTCAGGCAGCACCACTAGTTCGTTCAAATCCACATGTAACGCTTCCAACGCCGTTAAGTGCTCAATCGAACGTGGCAGTGTCTTGAGTTGATTATCGTCTAGCTTGAGCGTTTTAAGTTGGCTCAGTTGCCCGATTGACTCCGGCAGTTCACGCAAATCATTGCCCGTCAAATCCAGATGCCGTAGTCCGTTGAATTGACCGATACTCTCTGGCAGTTCACGGATGCCGCACCCACGCAGCGCCAGCGCAACGATCTCTCCGTTCTCAACCTGATAGCCCACATCGCCATCATCATCTACCGCTAACTCAGGCAATGTCCCGCTTGCGCTCAGCAGCCATGTATTTGCAACTGACTTCGCCAGATCATCCAATTGCTTCATCATCACTTTTACCCCAACAAACTAAATCCTAACGTTTTTATGACGATCTCCGCCTCTTACCTCTCTCAATTCGGTTAGCAAACTCGTCCGCAAAGAGTGACAAAAATGTAACCCTTCGCCCCTCAATATGTGCTACGATGATCCTATCTTTGGGTCATTGTGTCTTGGAGTATTTGTGCTAAATCCCGCCGTCTTGCGCTCTACTTTACTCTGTGCCTCAGTGGTAAAAATGCATTCGAATTGGCATTACCCTGTGCATTTTCAGCGCCAACCTCCCTTGCAACCGCTGCGTCTTCACATTCCGACGACGCGGCAGACACACGCGAGCCAGTCGCTGCATTTGTGTCGTTTCAGCGGCAACAGCCGGGCTTCCCGTAACGCATTGAGAAGCTTTTAGCGCCAACCTCCCCTACTGCCGCCTGCAATTTCAGCGGCACTTGGAAGCCTTTTAAACGGCTAAAGTGCAAACGTGGTATCACCCGCACACACCGTCCTGCATAACCACCGTCTCATACGGATGAAATGCTTCTCCGGGTGCGGAGGTCTGTCGTCGATGCAGCACAATCTGTAACCGCTCATATCCTTGATCGCGATATGTCCGACACGCGTATGACAACCATGCACTAAACAAAGGATCATCAGGATCTTTGAACATCAAATTCTCTTCTAACTTTCCCCACCGTGCCAACGGCCCCACATACCACTGTGGGCGCTCACCCTTACCGCGCAGCTCAGTTTGTATGCCGTCCGCAGCCGTCCCCACAATCCCAAACCAACCTTCATACCTCAGTGGATCAGGGGCGAACATCGTCCATCCCTCCCACAAACCAACCGCACGCAGTTTCGACTCGATGCGCACAGGCATCGCCGGAACATTGAATCGAACAGCTATCGCATCATTGGTCAGCAGATTTCCCCACAACACACTCACCATCACACCCAGCAGGGCGCACGCCAACACCCCGCGATATGCCCCTACAACCATCCCGCGCGACCCCGCCACCAGCACACCTGCACATCCTGTCGCTTGTGCGTTCTCTGCTTGGCTCGTCGCTGGTTCGGATATTCGCCCCCGCCTCAAACGCCCGTCAACCCAATCCATCCACCCCGAATCCAACAGGAGCAAATAGCTGGATATCATCACAATCGGGAAGTTGGGCACATTCATCACCACCCCGATTCCCACATGCAAAATCACCCCCGCTACCAGCCCCACCCGCCTCAAAAACGGCTGAAACACGGGCGCAAGAACCAGCACCCCAAACGCCCCTTCAATCAACAGGGCAATATAGGTCAACGCATGTAAAACGCTCATCGACGCATTGTTTAACAACCACTCAGCAAGCGGGAAGGCATGCATCCGTACTTGCATCGCCATGTAAAGAGCATCACCGTTAACCCAGGTCTGCCCCTCTAACTTATAGATAGTCGTAAAAACATAAATCAGGACAAACTGAAGTTGGAGCATTCTGACCGGAAAAGCATAAGTCCGAGGGTATCGTTCCTGCGGGCGCCTACGCGCATCCAACGAATAACAACGCCCCAGAGGAACAAACAAACTCCAGAACGCCAGCACCTGCATCACGCTGTCCGCGCCCGTCACCACAAACGGACTCCGGTTAATGACCGAAACCAACATAACTAGGTTAATCACGCTTATCAATCGCGTCTGCCACCCCACCAACAGAAGCAGCGCAACCAGCCCCCACACAAGCAAGAAGCCGGTAACCATCCATGTTTCGTTCAGACCGGACATCAATGTAGGGGTATCAGGAGCAATTCGGGGTAACAGCCGCAAAGGGAACATGCCCGCATCACCGTACCACATATCCGCAACGAATATGCGATAAACCGCTTCCTTGAGCATCAAGAGCGCGAAGGCCATGCGAAATAAAGCCAACGGTCGGGCATCAACATCCCCAAACCAGAAAGCAGGGTGCAAAAAACTATATTCAGACGAGGATAGTAACCAGCGAGGTCGGTTCATCCTAGTTAACCACTACGAAGTCGCAGACACCTGCGCCCGCCGTAATGCTACGCGGTCGTGTATGCCCCACAGCACGATGATCGCAAACGCAAAACTGTAGACGGCCAACCACGGAGCCAGCGCCGGACTCATGCGCAGCGCCAGATAAGTTCCCCACATGGAATATGCCGCTAACAAAAGCTCCACCCACATCGCAGGGTCTCGCTTAAGGGCATAACCACTTCCTTCCCATTCTTTGGCGAATTTGGGAGTACGCCGAAACTCGGTATTTCGCCCCAGCATGCCGCTGATGACAGCCTGTGTATTGCTCCACGCGATACCTGTTCCCAGCGCCATCAACACCGGAAAGGCCATCAAGCGCCGTCCCCAATCTCGATACAATGCTTGTTGGCTAAACACATAAATGAGCGGGGTGATCAAACCCACCACACCCAGAATACTGAGTGATAAGTGCTGTAAGCTATGGGTAATCAAAAGGGGTGGCGTCAACAACAACAAAATAATCATCAACGGATGCGGCATATACTGGCACAGGTGTAAGGTCGCCATAAAGCGCTGCGAAAGGCTAAACTTGGAATGCCACAGGGGCGAGAAAGTATAACCAAGTGTCTGTGTCGTGCCTTTTGCCCAGCGCGCCTGTTGTTGTTTATAGGCAACAATTTGTGGAGGCAGTTCACCCGGCACAACCACGTCCGGCAGGTACAAAAATTCCCATCCGGCCAACTGTGCCCGATAACTGAGGTCCAAATCCTCGGTCAATGTGAGGTCGCGCCAACCACCCGCTTCACGGATGCACTGTGCCCGCCACACACCGCCTGACCCGTTAAAGGTCATCAACCAACCACCTCGGCTACGAGCAGTTTGTTCCACCACAAAGTGGCTATCCAGCGCAAGGGTTTGCCCTAAAGTCAGCCAATTGTTAAACGGATTCAAATGCCCCCAACGGGTTTGCACCATACCCAGTTTAGGTTGCGCCACCAAATGCGGGATCGTACGCTTCAGAAAATCAGGAGCCGGAACAAAATCAGCGTCCAACACCATAATAAACTCGGCATCCGCCAACGCCATTCCATTAGCCATCGCCCCAGCTTTATAGCCTTTGCGGTCAATCCGATGCACGTGCTGAATATTGAGACCTTTTGCGGCCAATTCGGCTACCTTAGCAGCCGCAATTTCGACCGTCTCATCAGTCGAATCGTCTAAAACCTGTACGCTGAGTTGTTCGAGTGGATAGTCGAGTGCAGCCACAGCATCTAATAAACGCTCGACAACGTAGCGCTCATTATAGAGTGGGAGTTGTACCACCACCGTCGGCCACTTCTTGACCGTTGGTGTAACCACAGGATCATAACGGTGACGCAGGTAAACACCCAATAGAAAGATTTGGCTGGATGCATAAAGAGTTAGCAACACAGCACAAAGTACATAAAGGAGAATGAATAGATTGAGCAACATTCGGCAAAGTCTAACGATATTAAGAAGACGTAGCAAGGGTAGAATCAAGACCATTGCGGGATAACAATCCCATACCTAACACCCACTACAACCCTCTACTGATCCCACTTGATTGTACGCAATTTTATTCCATTTGTTGCGTCCCAATATTACTGCATGGTTCGACCGCATAATATACTCATGTAGAATCAACGAATGTACCTATCGAGTCTTGACACGTTTGAACCCCTCACCATAGGCCACATGCCCTTGCCCGATGACCATAAAAGCATTGGCATCCGCGTGGTGCACAAGCCGTTGTAAACTACTCACTTGTGCCCGTGAAATGGTAATAAACAACACGGTATGCGTTTGTTCGGTAAACATACCTTTCCCTTGCCAGGAGGTTACACCGCGCCCCATCTCGTCCATCACCAACTCAGCAATCGCATCCGGTTTGTCGGTAATGATGGTTGCGGTGCGAATGACACTCGGCCCCTCTAGCACATAATCTGCGGTAGCTCCCCCAACAAATAAGGACACAATCGCGTATAGCGCCCCTTCCCAGCCAAATACCAATCCTGCCAGCAAAACAACCGCTGTATCGGTATAAAGCGAAGTCGCACTTAACGGCATCCCAAACTGTTGCTGTAATATGCGTCCTAAAGTGGAGGTTCCGCCCTGAGTCCCACCAGCACGCAGCACCAAACCACCTGCTACGCCCCCCAGAATCCCACCAAATATGGAGTTCAGCAGTACATTCGTGCCCACTTCAATCGTTGATGTATACGGTTTTAGCACATCGACTAGAAGCGAATAGGCAACAATATAAAATACAGTCCGTACCACAACACGCCAGCCACCCAACATTCGATAACCAATTATTTGAATGGGGATGTTCCCGAGCAAGATTAGCAGACCGATCGGCAACCGCGCATCTAGATGATTCAGGATAACCGCTACACCCGTCACCCCGCCGGGAGCAATCTTAAACGGCGCGAAGAAAATATTGACGCTAACCGCATCAATGGCAGCACCAATAAACAAGAAAACATAACTGGTGACAATTTGCGACCAAGTCACCCTGTTTAAACGCTGAGTCAACATAAAATGTTCCTTTACTGCCGATGGTGACCGCCCGATATTGTAGCGATAAGTAGCCATAATAGCGCTAGACTCGCGCCAATATGAGTTATCATAATCCGTATATCACAGCCTTTTTTGAAGCTCGCTATTGGAGATCAACGTGAAACATCTATTTCGTAATGCAATACGGTTGTTCGCAACTGGATTGCTCATCGCTTTGTCGATACCAGTTCTCGCCCAACAAAGCGATATTCCGCCGTCGGATGCACCATACAAAAATCCGCAACTTGCGATTGAGGAACGGGTCAATGATTTATTGGCGCGTATGACTATCGCTGAAAAAATCGGGCAAATGACCCAAGTCGAAAAGAACAGCATCAAGATGGAAGATATTGATGGTCTGTTTATCGGTTCGTTGTTGAGTGGTGGCGCTGGATCACCCCCTGACAACTCCGTTGCAGGTTGGGCAAAAATGGTCGATGACTTTCAGACACAAGCCCTCAAGACGCGTCTCGCAATCCCGCTCATCTACGGCGCTGACGGTGTGCATGGTCACAACAATCTGAAAGGGTCTGTGATCTTCCCACATAACATAGGTATGGGCGCAACCCGTAATCCTGAACTGGTGCAAAAAGCCTGTGCCATCACCGCGAAGGAAATGGCAGCTACAGGTGTCTATTGGAACTTTGCTCCGGTCGTCGCTGTCCCTCAAGATATTCGATGGGGACGCACTTACGAAGGGTATAGTGAGAATACCGATCTGGTTACCGAACTCAGTTCTGCTTGTATCAAAGCAATGCAGGGAGATAATCTCGAAGTGCTGGCAACACCGAAGCATTTCGTAGGTGATGGCGGAACCGGTTGGGGGACTTCGACCACTGACAATTATATGCTCGATCAAGGGGTAACGCGTGGTGATGAAGCAACCTTGCGCGCGGTTCACTTACCACCTTATAAAGCAGCAATTGATGCCGGTGCGATGAGCATCATGGTTTCGTTTTCCAGCTTCGGCGGGATGAAAATGAGCGCTCAGAAATACCTCATTAGCGATGTTCTCAAAGGAGAATTGGGCTTCAAAGGCTTTACAGTATCCGACTGGAAAGCGATTGACCAAATCTCAGGTGATTATTACCGCGACGTGGTTACTTCCATCAATGCCGGCATGGATATGAACATGGTTCCGTATGATTATCCCAAGTTCATTGATGCGATGACAAACGCGATTAATGCCGGTGATATCTCAATGGAACGCATTGATGATGCCGTTGGCCGTATCTTGCGCGTCAAATTCATGATGGGACTATTTGAGCATCCCTTCAGCAATCAGGCTTATCAGGCAGCAGTCGGTTCGGACGAGCACCGAGCACTGGCACGACAAGCCGTCAGCGAATCACAGGTGCTACTGAAAAATGATAATCAAACCTTACCCCTCAAAAAAGACACCCCGCACATCTTTGTAGCGGGCGCATCCGCCAATGACATCGGTGTTCAATCCGGTGGCTGGACAATTGAATGGCAAGGTAGTTCGGGGGCGATCACCACAGGAACCACTATTGTCGATGCCATCAAGAACACGGTTGGAAGCAATGCTGATATTGTATTTGATCGTCTTGGGCGCTTCAAAAATGCCAAAGATGCGAGTGGAAATTTGCTTCATGCTGAAATAGGCATCGTCGTCGTTGGAGAACAACCCTATGCTGAAGGTAAAGGTGATGCAACCGACCTCAACTTATCGGATGCTGACCTGAGTATCATTGCGCGTGTTCGTGAACGCGTGGACAAGTTGGTAGTCATCTTAATCTCAGGACGCCCGATGATTATCGGCGAGGCGTTGGATAGTGCCGATGCATTTGTAGCGGCATGGTTACCGGGAACCGAAGGACAAGGCGTAGCGGATGTGTTGTTTGGCGACCAGCCATTTACGGGGAAACTGCCCTATACATGGCCGCGCTCGATGGAACAACTCCCGTTTGACTTTAGCAAGCTAGCAACCGAAGGGGATGCAGCACCCCTATTCCCGTTTGGTTATGGGCTGAGCGCCAACTAAATAGACAGGCTCAAAACATTATAGGGCGCTGCTCATCACAGCGTCCTTTTTGATTATTTGGGGGTATTCAAGCGCTTCTCAAGCACTGCCAGAATATCAGCCTGTACCTGCTCTACCGTTTGGGCAGCATTCACCACTTGCCAGCGATGTGGCTCAGCACTCACCAACGTGTGATAGCCATCACGTACCCGCTTGTGGAAATCCAGCGCCATCGCATCCAAGCGATTCCACTCGCCACCTTTGTCAAGCGCACTTAAACGTCGTTGTAAGCTATCTTCTGGCGCAATATCGAGCAGGATGGTTAAGTCCGGTTTCAGGCCACCCGTCGCAAATTCAGTAATCATCTTCAACTGATTGAGATCGAGACCATGCCCATAACCTTGGTAAGCATAAGTTGAGTCGAAAAAACGATCACAAATCACCAAGCCACCACTTTTGAGATGTGGTCTAATGACTTCTTCAACGATTTGGGCACGGGAGGCGCTATACATAAGCAATTCGGTACGCGGGTGCATCGCTTGGTTCTTCATGTCATGGAGAACATGGCGGATCTGATCACCGATAGCCGTACCACCCGGTTCGCGGGTAAGCAGTACATTATGTCCACGCGCTTTCAATGTAGCGACAGTCATCGCTACCTGTGTGGTTTTACCACCACCATCCGGCCCTTCAAAGGTAATAAACATGAGGTCGTTCCAATTCATTGGCAGTCTAGTAAGCAGCTAGGAAGTGTACAGGGTAGGCATCAGTAACGAAAAGGGCAGGTTTTACCCTGCCCTTAGCAATTCTTGCACCGACTTACGTTGATTAATTTGCCCGTAAAATCCGTACACGGCGTTCAGGTTCATCTCCATAGCTTTCGCTGTAGAGGCGTGCCTGTCGTGCCATCTCGTGCTGACGACGACGGGTATCCGGATCTTGAGGATTCAAGTCCACATATTCCGCACCATTCCGCACCCGCAAAATAGCCGATTTGGTTTCTTCCATCGCCATACCGTATGGATCATCGGGGCGAACGATGTCTTCCAAACCATACAAATCAATCAAGAAGTTTTCGATTTGGGATACAGTATTCGCGCGCAGCACATAGATGGGTGTTCCGCGACGTTCAGCATCCACAATCAACTTGGGGCGACGACGATAATCATTCTTGATGGTCACAATCGCGTCGGTCTGGTTGAAATCATCAACCACACTGGCAGGAACATGTAAACGCCGTGCGGACTGCATCAGGCGATTACGGGCGACACCATAGGCGTACAAGCGGAGCGGTTGCAAAGCAGCATTGCCGTTACCATTTCCAGCATTGTTATTACCGTTACCATTGCTGGGATTTTGACCCGTTGGGGGAACAACCTTTCCACGTCGTCCGGTACTGACGGTGACGTTTTCGTGCGCGAGGCCATTATCTTTTTCCCGTGTACCACCACGCCCTGAACGCTCGGCAGACACCCGTGGTTCAGGAACGATGCTTTCAATGTCAATCTCGCCGCGCGCGTTACGGGAACGCAATTCAATCGGTAAAGGACGACCACGCAATTGCCCATCAACAGCAGCAGACACATCTTCATGCACGGCTAAGCGATCACGGGTTTGGAGTTCAATCAGCACATCAAAGGTGGGCGGGGCTTTACGCTCCTGCACCGACTTTTGTGTACCACGGCGACGGGCTTCTTCATCTGAGAGCGTGACCGACTCGATACCACCGATGAGATCCGAGAGTGTCGGGTTCAGCATCAGGTTTTCGAGGGCATTACCATGAGCAGTGCCGATGAGTTGAACACCACGCTCGGCAATGGTACGGGCGGCTTGAGCCTCAAGTTCACGCCCAATTTCATCAATCACGATGACTTCAGGATTATGATTTTCAACAGCCTCGATCATCACCTCATGCTGACGTTCGGGGTGCGAAACCTGCATACGACGGGCTTTACCGATAGCCGGATGCGGCACATCGCCATCACCACCAATTTCGTTGGAGGTATCGACAATCACCACACGCTTGCGTTCAGCCAACACGCGGGCGGCTTCACGGAGCATAGTGGTTTTACCCACACCGGGCGGTCCCATGATCAACACACTTTGACCGGACTCAATCAAATCCTGAATAATGTCGATTGTGCCATAGACGGCACGACCTACACGGCAAGTCAAACCAACAACGTCCCCACGACGGTTCCGAATACCGGAAATACGGTGCAAGGTACGTTCAAGACCTGCACGGTTGTCGGCATCAAAAGTACCAATGTTATTCACAATGGCGTCAATATCGTCACGAGACACTTCATCTTCTAAAAGTACAACTTCACCTTCGAGATAACGTGCGGTTGGCACGCGACCTAAGTCGAGTACGATCTCAATAAGCTCGTCGGTATTTCCGATATGATCCAATGCGGCGTTCAGATGCGGGGGCAAAACACGGCGTAACTCGTAGATGTTATCTGTAATGCGGCGTTCCATAGATTATCTAGAACACTCCTCTATATTAGGTGCAGCGGAACAGGGTTCAATTGGTTTCGGGATATAAATTCCCTACGCACCGTCCCGGGTTCATGCACGCGATTATTTACGGCTCTCGGTGATGCCGTTCGGCGGTTTAACCGGACTCGGTACCGCCTCAAACTTTTGGCGCAGCGGTGTAAAGGAAGCTGCACGTACTCCTGCTGCAATGTGTTTAACCATTACAGCCTGTCTCGCACAAATTGAAAAACCTAACTCAACCAGCGCATCGTCCAACCAATCTTGATAGCGGCGTACCCGAACGAAAACAGGGACTTTGCCGGTGCGCTGAACTTTTGCAATCGCGGCTGCGATGACATCCTGCGCCTCACTGAACACATCAGGATGTAAGTGTGGCGTCAGATAAACGCCCATTTTACCATCGACAATGCCGATATAGCCTTCGACGCGATCATCACGCCGGTAAACAAAGCCTTTACCCTCAGTAGGGAGTTCGGTCACAGGTTGAACGAGCTTCGGTACGATATTGCCATATAGCAAGTAGATACCGGCTAGATCATCCTCCGTGGTATCCGTTAGTTCTACCGCATGACGTGCTTCATAATGTGTTACATCCTCTGGAGCGCGACACCAGATTTCTTGCCGTGCATAAATCGCATAGCTGGCTATACGCATAGTTTTGAAAAGTGGCGCACTTTCCTCAACTTCAGCCGTTAATAAATGCGCACCGCGTTTACCGGCTTCGGATGCCATCGCATCGAGGACATGTAACCAAGCAGTGTCATCTTCCCCTTCTTGAGGGGCGGGTGATACATAGGTTATCTGTGCATAGGCATCGTTTTGACGGAGGCGAAATTGCCCCGCGACTTGCTGGTTTTCGGTGCGAGTCACCATCGTGTATACGCCACGATAAGGCAGCAACAATGTGATAAGACCCGAGCTTTGAGCGCCGGTAGCATCTGTATAAAACAGTTCGCTATCCAACACCATGCCGCCGCTTTCACTGAGCCGTCTTACCAGTGGAATATCGACTAGAGTCACGGCTCGTGTTTCCGCCGTGTCACGTACGGGCATAAAACCTCATTTGGAATGACCCGAACATCATCTGTCCCCATGGTAACAGCTTACACCTTACAATTCCCTTGATTAGTGTTGTGTAGGCATTGGGAGATGATGAAGCAGGATAAGTCGTGGAAGTAAACATATGTTTTATTGTAACACGCATAAAAGTAGCGTGACAATTCAACAAGTCAGACTTTCACGTCCAAAGTTCGTTTTTATACACATCACATAAATCATCATAGCCCCGAATCTCGGATTTTAAAGGGTCAAAACAGTTCAAAAACACCCTAGACAACTATAAACAGTAGCATAATCCTCATTAGTTGGAAGCACATCAGCACTATGTTAAAGTTTGTAGAAAATAACAACAGGTGTGGAGGCGCAATACGATGGAAGCATTTGAAATTGTCGATCTCGTCCAGCAACAAGGGGATAGTGGGAAGCCGTACCTTGAGTTTCTGAAACATCCATCGCTAAGCGTGGGGCTGTATGTGCTGCCAGCAGGCGGGGTTGATGGACAGCAGCCGCACACAGAAGACGAGGCTTATTATGTCGTGAGCGGAAAAGGTATGTTTCGCCATGCCGAGGAAGACCGCCCTGTTCAAGCGGGATCGGTGCTGTATGTTGCGGCGCATGTTGAGCATCGGTTCCACAGCATCACCGAAGCGATGCATATTATCGTGTTCTTCGCACCGGCTGAATATAGCAACCGTCCCGATTATCAAGTTCCTAATTGAACATAAGCAGGTAGCTTTGGGTAAATACACCAAATTAGGCGGTAAATTATCAGCCTTCGGGCTGGTTGCCCCTATTGATTGATAGCGGTATGATACGCACGAATGTATGGTTAAGCATTTATTAGCTGATTTAAGGAGTGAATAATGAAACGACGTCTGGTGTTTGTTTTATGTTTAGCGCTCATGCTAGCGATGGTCTCGGCACCTACGCTGGCACAAGACAAGAAAGTTGTCACGGTCAGCTATACGCAAGAACCGTCCACATTGAATCCGCTCTATATTACTCAATGGTTTGCTGCTAACGTCGCGGATATGCTGCTGACACCCCCGTGGTTTATTGATGACAAATTGCAGGCTGTTCCGGTACAAGTGACCGAAATCCCTACTACCGAAAATGGTGGCGTCAGCACTGATGGAACCGTACTGACGATGAAGCTACGTGATGACATCAAGTGGAGTGACGGCGAACCCATCACATCAGCAGATTATGTATTCACTTACGAAATGATCATGTTGGATAAGAATACGGTCAGTTCGCGTTACCCGTGGGATACCAAAGTTAAAAGCGTTACCGCGCCGGATGCGACAACTGTTGTTATTACATTTAATGAACCTTTTGCCCCGTGGTTAACCACCCTGTTTACCGCTTCGCCTGCAATGCCAGAACACACACTGCGCCCAATTGTTGATAAGGATGGGTCATTGGATGCGGCTGAATGGAACCGCACGCTTGATCCGGGCAGCGGTGCTTTCAAGCTGAGCCAATGGGAATCGGGCAGCTTCCTGTCGTTGGTTCCAAGCGAGAGCTACTTCGGCGGTAAAGCCAAAGTGGATGAAGTGTTCTTCCGTATTGTGGCGGATGACGGCACCTCCCAAAATGCGGCTCTAGAAGCCGGAGATGCAGACATTGGACCGTTCTTGACTGCGGCTGATGCAGACGCGCTGGAAAAGAAAGGGCTAGTAACAACCGTTACACCTTCTGGTTATAACGAAGGTTGGTTCTTTAACGTCAACCCCGCAACTGCAAATCCAGCCATGCTCGATGTTAACGTGCGGAAGGCGCTGGCGATGGCCTTCAACCGTCAAAAGATTGTGGATGATTTGCTGCTCGGCAAGTTACCTGTTCCCGGTAGTTATTGGGAAGCAACTCCATTTGCCCGTCCAGATGCCAAGCCGTATGCGTATGATCCTGAGATGGCAGCTAAGATGCTGGACGATGCGGGTTGGAAAGACACAAACGGCGACGGCACACGCGATAAAGATGGTGTAGAGATGGTACTGCGTTTCATTGCGAGCCAACGCCAAATCCGTAAGGATATTCAGGCAATCGTACAACAATCATTTGGCGAACTAGGTATCAAGGTTGAAACGTCAAATTATGACAACTTCTTTGATACATACGGTGAAGGTGGACCGGCAGCAACGGGTCAATTCGACATCGCTGAATGGTCACAGAACCCTGATTTCCCCGATCCGAACACCAGCGTGTTCAACTGCTCGGAAATACCAAGCGACACCAATCCTGAAGGCAGTAACTGGACTGGTTACTGCAACGAAGCGGTAGACAAACTGCTGCAAGAACAGATCAAAACAACCGACACGGCAAAGCGCGTTGAACTTTTCCACCAGATTGACCAGCAACTTTTTGATGACGCGGTCTGGATTGGTGTTTGGTACGATGCCGATATTTGGGCAACGAGCAAGCGCGTTGTGGACACCAAATACAGCGGTGCTGATCCGTTCTGGAATGCGATTAACTGGGACGTAACCGGCTAGCCGATAATCACTTTAACCAGTGGGGCGAGGAACAATCTCGCCCCATTTTGTTATATCAATATCACTAACTGCTGGAGACTACCCTATGGGTCGCTATGTGATTCGGCGTTTGCTTCAGGCCATTCCCCTCGTCATTCTGGTTAGCTTAACGATCTTTGTGTTGTTACAGGCAACGGGAGATCCGCTGGCGACAATGGGCGGACGTTCCCCCACTCGCCCTGAAGATAAAGCGCGACTGCGACGACAGTTGGGCTTAGATAAACCGATATTGGAACAATATTTATACTGGTTGATCGGTAACGATTGGGCGAAATTTGACCTCGACGGTGACGGTATAGCCGAATCACCGGGGATACGATACGGTGTTTTGCGCGGGGATTTTGGGACATCTATCGTGACCAAACAACCCGCTATGAAAATTATTCTTGACCGTTTGCCGAACACATTATTACTGATGGTGGCATCTGAAATTATTACGCTGGTGGTGGCGCTGGTGATCGGGGTGGTTTCGGCTGTGCGACAATACAGCTTCCTCGACAACGCGCTGAGTGGTTTTTCGTTCGTTGCATTCTCGATGCCTATTTTTTTGGTGGGCTTTGGCCTGTTGTATATTTTCGCGGTGAAGTTCCGCGAATGGGGTTTGCCGTACTTGCCGACGGGCGGGATTTTTGACCCGAAGGAAGGGCGAACCCTGAACCAATTGATCCTGCATATGATTTTGCCGGTGGCGACGATTACGATCATCAGTGTGGCGGGTTACAGCCGTTATATCCGGTCGAATATGCTGGAAGTCATCAACTCGGATTACATACGGACGGCACGCGCTAAAGGGCTAAGCGAACGGAATATTCTGTATCGACATGCGTTCAAAAATGCGGCGTTACCGCTGGCAACTCTCATTGGGCTTGACCTGCCCTTCTTGCTGGGCGGTGCTGTGGTGACCGAGCGGATTTTCGCGTGGCCGGGGACAGGGCGGTTATTCCTCGACCATCTGGAACTGCTGGATTACTCGGTGCTGATGGGTTTGCTGATGTTGATTACGGTAGCGGTAGTGGTGTTTCAATTGTTGACCGATTTGATGTATACGTGGCTTGACCCGCGTATCCGATATTCTTAGGAGGTAAGTATGTGGACATGTTTACCGAATAAGGGTAAAAGGAAAGCGGGCAGGATTAATCCCGTCCCTACAAAAGATGGTCTGCTGAAACCACAACCTGTTCGTGAAGGGGGCTGCTAATGGCAAGCGCAGATGCAGCGGCACAACCGATCAGTCTGAAAAACTCGGACAAAGAAGCTCAAGCACAATCACCTACACAACGGGTCATCAAACGGTTTACGCGGCATCGGGCGGCAATGTTTGGTTTGGTGATTCTGGTGGGCGTCATTTTATACGTGTTTATTGGCTCGTTTATTTTTAGCGAAGCCCAAGCGAACTTTAACGATACGGCTATTCGTTTACAGCCTCCTTCAGCCGTGCATCCGTTCGGGACAGATCGGATCGGGCGGGATATTCTGGCGCGAACGATTTACGGCGGTCAAATCTCGCTGCTGATCGGTTTCCTCGCGGTGGTGGTCGAAGTCGGAATGGGGACAGCGATTGGCGCAGTGGCGGGTTATTACGGTGGTTGGGTGGATGCGATATTGATGCGGATCACCGAGGCGATGTTGAGTATTCCGTCGCTGCTGCTGCTGCTGGTGATGGCGAAATTCTTCGCGGGAAAGATTGAGCCGATACAACTTTTCGGGCGGAGTTTTAGCGGCAGTGTCATCGTTATTATTTTAATCCTCGGTTTGACGAGTTGGATGAGTTTGGCGCGGATTATCCGGTCAAACGTGTTATCGCTCAAAGAGACTGAATTCGTGCTGGCGGCACGGGCGATTGGTGTTCCGAACTGGCGGATTATTATCAACCACATTTTGCCGAATACGATGGCTTCGATCATTGTTTCGCTGACGCTGGGTGTGGCAACCGCGATTTTGACCGAGGCGTATGTGAGCTTCCTCGGGTTGGGTGTGCAAGCCCCGACAGCAAGCTGGGGAAATATGCTGACCGAAGCACAGGAATTCAATGTGATTAAAAATGCGCCGTGGTACTGGTTCTTCCCGAGTATGTTGATTTTGTTGACGGTGCTGAGCATCAACTTTGTGGGCGACGGTTTGCGGGATGCGTTTGATCCGCGCTCGGATAACAAGGTGTGAGTCAGAAGTTAAAAGTCAAAAGTTTGAAGTTACAAGTCTAAAGATTTAAAGCAAGAGTGTTAACGCGCTGGCAAAATTGGCAGCAATTTCGGCCCACAGGATTTCCTTCGGTCACAATGGCAAAGTGGGTTTTTGTGCCGAATTTGCCAAGATGATTCGGAAAATTCGTCCACAGGACACTTCGTAGTCGGATTCTTCAGATTCGGAATCTGTTTTCGCGCAGGTTCCGAAGATTCATGGTTAAAGGGTAAAGCAGTTTTCAGTTTTTAGTCGCAAGTGTGAAGCCATCCCTCAAGTTTATGTCGGCGATGTCGTCGTCGTCGTCGGACATAACGGTCATAGTTAAAGGTTAAACGGTAAAGGTCGCCGTATTGACGCGTTTGCGGATGTTAAGGTGCGGCGGGATAAGAGGGTTTGACAGCGTCAAACCCCTACGACCCCATAGACATCATAAACGATTGGGAAGGCGAAGGGGTGACTATTTGGAAAACCATTTTGTCAGCGTTTCGGCGGGTTGGTGTTAACGGTTTTGAGGGAGCGCGAGGGCGGAAAAGATTGGGGTATGGTTGGGAATAGGTTTGTCGGGTTAACCGAAAGTAAACCTAAGAAATAGTACCAAGCAAAAGGCAGACAACAATGAGTAGTCATTCGGCATTTGATACCCGAACGGTGATTATCGGCGCAAGCGCAGCGGGGTTGGCAACGGCGGCCTGTTTGAAGCGCGTTGGTGTGGAGTGCATCGTACTGGAGCAAAGCAATCAGGTGGGGGCAAGATGGCGCAGTCACTATGACCGCTTGCACCTGCATACCAATCGGGGACTTTCAGGACTGCCATTCAAGCCGATGCCAGCAGATTATCCACGGTATCCGTCGCGCGACCAAGTCGTCGCTTATCTGGAAGATTACGCGAAAACGTTTGAGATTAGCCCACGATTTGGTCAAAAAGTGGTGGCTGTCGAACAAGATGGGGATGGTTGGATCACACGAACGCAGGACGTCTCTTATCGTTCGCAGTATGTGGTGGTTGCAAGCGGCTATGCAAATCACGCATATATGCCAACCTTCCCGAATATGGAGCAATTTAAGGGCAATATCCTGCACAGCAGGGAGTATAAGACTGGCGCGACGTACAAAGGGCAATCGGTTTTAGTGGTGGGGTTTGGAAATTCCGGTGGCGAGATCGCGATTGATTTGTATGAGCAGGGGGCAAAGCCAGCGATGGCGGTACGGAATCCGGTGAATGTGATTCCGCGCGATGTATTCGGGATTCCGGTGCTGGCAATCGGGGTGTATTCACCACAAGGGATACCGGCAGTCAGTGATTTCTTATTCGCACCGCTGATTTCGCTACTGGTTGGCGACATACGCAAGTTGGGACTGCGGAAACTACCATACGGACCGCAACAACAAATCGCACGCGACAAACATATCCCGCTGATTGACATCGGCACGATTAAACACATCCGTGAGGGGCATATACAGGTATACCCCGGAATAGCCCGTTTTACTGAAAAGAGCGTTGTGTTTGAAGATGGGCGAGAATTAGCGGTTGATAGTGTGGTGATGGCAACGGGCTATCGTCCAGCAGTACATGAGTTTTTAGGCGGGGCAGATCGTGTAACCGATGCGGCGGGGGTGCCACTTGTGAGCGGGGGTGAATCAGCGTTGGCGGGTTTGTTTTTCTGCGGGTTTTATGTGTCGCCAACGGGGATGCTACGGGAAATTGGCATGGAGGCGCAACGGATTGCAGCGGCTATCGCGGGGCGGTGAAGTGGCGCGGGAATTGATTTAAGAGAGTGGTGGTATAACAAATTAAGAGAGTGATGGCATGCCGTGTCCCTACGACAATGCGATCAATCTGAAGATGTTGTTTGACATTGGTTAGAGATCATAATCCCTGATGGACGGGGCTATGGTATCTGTCTACTTGGAGACCTGTTCGAGTTCGCGAGCGTGTGTAATATCGCCCCAGCCTAAGCCCTGCCGCACCAAGAAGAAAAAGCCAACAAGCGTGACCGGCAACCATATGACAACGTGTACGACGAGCGCATAGGCGTGGGCTTCGGTGCTGGCAACACCAACCGCGACTAAGATCAGCGAGACGAAAAATTCAAACACGCCGATTTGTCCGGGCGAGGCAGGAATTAATCCGGCGAGATTTACCACGCCGACGGTTAAGAGCAAGACCGGATATCCAATACCCAAACCAAAGGCAAAAGAAACAATCCAATAAACGCTGGCTTCGACCATCCAACTGGCGAAGGAAGAAACCACCGCACCGGCTAAATCAGCGGGGCTGCGAAGGGCTTGCAAACCGTCGATAATTTCATCGGCAAGACGCATGAGGATGTCATGGATACGCCCCGGTAGGATATGACCGGCTAGATGAAGGACACGGCGCAGGACATTAGGACGGGCGGCGAGTATGAAAAAGACCACCACAGCCGTCAAGAAGATGGGGGTGGCGATCATGGCAACCCGTTTCACTTCGACAGCTTGAATATCGACTACCACGAGGGAAACAGCGATAAAGGTGAGCATGACGAGGCCGTCAAAGACACGCTCGATGATGACCGTGGTGGCGGCGCGTGCCATCGGGATACGGTAGTTGCGCTGAAGCAAGATGATGCGCAGGATTTCACCACTGCGAAACGGGTAAACGTTATTGCCCATATAGCCGATGGCGACCAAGGGGATGAGTCCCTTGAGGGGGACGGATTGCATCGCACGCAGCAGGAAGCGCCAACGAAGGGAAATGAGGGTTACGGCGACAAAATACCAGACGCTACCGACGAGCAACCACGCGACATTCACCTGCTGAATTTGCGACCAGACCGCAGCGGGATTCAGGTTGCGGAAGGCAAACCAGAGAAAAACAACACTAATTAGCAATCCAAGGCCAACGGCCAGCCATTTGTTAACTTTCATCCACCACTAACACAATCAGGGGCGTAAAGGAAATATGCCCCGTAACTTGAAAAGAAACTCATTGTAACATCCAATTGGTTACCTCCATAGAGCAGTTCGTTCGTAATCAATGCTGAGTGAAAACATGGGCAGACCGCTTAGTATCGGGCGCAGAAGATTATTAATTTGTATCCTGTTTGTGATGCGGGGTTGCTTGTATTTATACAATGGATGAGTACACTTTTACTTAGTCGATCATGAAGTATATATCCACATCAGTTAGTGTATGGAGGACTTTTATCACATGAAAGACGCGTCACCCCTGCCTGAAGACCCGAATTGGTTGGATGAATTTGAAGACCTCGCCAACCAAGAATTGGATTATGGTTCGTCGTGCGATCAGGTGCATCCGATTGTGGAGCGGTGGTTCCAAAAATTGATGGAAAATGATCCGCCAGAGTCACGGGCGTCGGTGGAACAGGCGATGTCGTGCCTATCGACTGAGATCCTGAACGGGTTACCGGATAATGTGATAGAGCCGCTGCTGGAACATATGACGGAAGATGATCTGGCGATGTGGGTACAGCATATTTTGTTGATCGGGCGGGCGTTTGAAAGTTCACTGGATAAAGGTGAGTTGGACGATCTATAGCCCACGACAGTACCCTGCTTTTTAGTAGAAACCGCAAAGAGGACACCTCAATTTTGAACCGAACTTGAACCTGTTTGGTATTATCCTCAGTGTGTCCTTTCATCTAGACTATTCCACATGCCACAAGATTTATAACGATAGGAGTTATCATGGCGAATGCTAAAACGATTAAGCTGCGCAGTGATGTTGCGGAGCAATACAAATGGAATGCCGAGGCGGTGTTTGCATCACGGGCGGTATGGGAAGCTGAACTGGAAACAGTCAGCAAGGCGTTGGAAGCATTAACACCCTTCCAAGGGCATCTGGGTGACAGTGCATCCAAGCTAGCGGATTGGTTGGAACTTTCGACCTCATTGGTGCGGCGGGTGAGCAAGTTGTTCTTCTATGCACGGATGTCGCAATCATGCGATACGGGCGATGAGGAAGCCACCGGCATGACCGGACAGGCGTTCGGGTTATATGCACGCGTGGGCGCAGCAACAAGCTTTTCCAATCCGGAAATGCTGGCAATCGGTGAAGCGACATTAATGGGATGGGTGGCGAGCGAACCTCGTTTAAGCGTTTACGGGCAGTACTTCAGCGATTTATTCCGACAGCAACAACATGTGCGCTCGGCAGAGGTTGAGGAAGTGCTGGCGATGGCTGGCGAGCCGTTTGGTCAGACGGATAATACGTATGACATGCTGACGGACGCGGATTTGCAATTCAAGCCAGTGGTGGTGAACGGCGAAGAAATGCCATTGGCACAAAGCACAATTGATACGTTTCTCGATGGGGCTGACCGTGATGCACGGCGGCAAGCGTGGGAGAATTATGCGGATACGTATCTGAGCATGAAGAACACGCTGACGAGCAATTATCTGGCGTCGGCCAAGCGTGACGTGTTTTATGCGCGCGCACGGAATTATGGAACGGCGTTGGAAGCGTCATTGTTCCAGAATAATATTCCCAAAGAAGTGTTTCATAACCTGATTGATACTTACCGCAAGAATATCCCGACATGGCATAAATATTGGGCGATCCGGCGGAAGGCGTTGGGTGTGGAAACGCTTGAGCCGTACGACATCTGGGCGCCGATTGCCAAGAAGCCGCCAGTGGTGAGTTATGAGCAGGCGGTACAGTGGATCAGCGAAGGTATGCAACCACTCGGCAAGGATTATGTGGGGGTGCTGCGGAACGGATGCCTCGAAGAACGGTGGGTGGATGTGTATCCGACAAAGGGCAAGTCGGCAGGGGCATTCAGCTTCGGGACGTATGATACCGCGCCATATATCATGATGAGCTTCGATGACAGTCTGGGGGCAATGAGTACCCTCGCCCACGAGTTGGGTCACTCGATGCATTCGTATCTGACACGAAAGACACAGCCGTTTGTGTACGGCGATTATTCGTTGTTCGTGGCGGAGGTGGCATCGAACTTCAACCAAGCGATGACACGGGCGAATCTGTTCAAGGTGAATAATGATGCCGATTTCCAAATCGCGGTGATTGAAGAAGCGATGAGTAATTTGCACCGCTACTTCTTCATCATGCCGACACTGGCACGATTTGAATTGGAAGTGCATACGCGGATTGAAGATGGCAAGTCGGTCACAGCGGGTGACTTGATCGGACTGATGGCTGATTTGTTCAGCGAGGGTTATGGCAGCGAGATGCATGTTGACCGTGACCGTGTGGGCATCACATGGGCGCAGTTCGGGCATTTGTATGCCAATTATTATGTGTATCAGTATGCAACCGGCATTTCGGCGGCACACGCGTTGGCGGGACGGATTCAAGATGGCGTGCCTCACGCGGTTGAGAATTATCTCAAGTTCTTGAGTTCGGGCAGCTCGGTGTATCCGGTGGATGCGCTGAAGTTGGCGGGTGTGGACATGGCGACACCGGAAGCGGTCGAACGCACATTTGAGGTACTGGCGGGGTATGTCGATAAGCTGGGTGAACTGACGGCGTAGTATTGTAACGCGGTAGGTGAGTTCACATTCACCACTCACCTACTGCAATTCATCAGAACCGCTAAATCACCCGCTAAAACTTCCGAGTGCGAGGTTATTTCACACTTAATTGAGGCGCGGCGGGTGGTGATAAGGCCGCGTCCCCACTGCGAATGACCATTAAGCGGCTCTTCAAACGCAAGAAGCGCATCTCGAATTTATAGTAGGACAAGGCCGCAACACCAATGGTCAGGCCGATGACCAACAGGTATATGATCGGGTTGTAGATCAATTGGCTAGAGTTGGTGAAACCGATTAAATGGAAAGCAATCAGGGTGAAATAAATAACGATGGGATGGTACATATAGATGCCATAAGAAAATTTACCGAGTTCATTGAAAATGCGATTCTCGAGGTGAATCGTCGAACGTGGATTGCTAGAGACGTTCAAAATGAACAAGACGTACAACACTGAAAGGGCGACATCCCCCGGCATGCCGGTGCTCCGCAAAACGGTAAAATTCAAGACTACGAGGACGAGGATGAGTTTTTCAACAATGGGATGAAACAAGACACTCAAAAGACGATCGTACTTATTGAATAAGAAATAGGCTCCAACGCCGCCAATTGCCATACTTTCAATGCGAAAATCATAAAAGAAAATGAAAACGGGTCGTATGAATTCCATACCGAAGGGCATGGGGTTATCACGAACGATGATGTTGAAGACAATGAAGAAAGCTTTGAAGGCGATAACCCCCAATAAGCACAGCAAAGGCCGACGCGCGAAGCGTTTCATCAAGAGCGGCCAAATAATATAGAACTGTTCCTCAACACCGATAGACCATAAGTGCATCGCACCGACTACATACTGTCCCATTAGATTGGCAATATTCGGTATGAAGGCTATGAACAAGCCTAATTTCAACCAAAACTGGTCGCGAATGGACATGTAGTAGCCGTCAAAATTGGTGACATGATAAACGGCGGTTACAACCACAAAACTCAAAAAGACGATGAA
Organism: Aggregatilineales bacterium; assembly: GCA_044227005.1. Taxonomy (GTDB): domain Bacteria; phylum Chloroflexota; class Anaerolineae; order Aggregatilineales; family Phototrophicaceae; genus CFX2. The sequence goes on along the minus strand of JBGAFZ010000001.1, from coordinate 1,006,626 downwards.
ATAATAAAGCGGCCAAATACGGAGCATACGGCGGCCATAAAATTTACGAACGGCGATGGCGCCGGTCACGCGGTATTCGGTCAGCAACAAATAGGTAATCAAAAAACCACTGAGCACAAAAAAGAGGGTTACAGCATCGCGACCGGAAAGCACAAAGTTAATGAGGAAGAAATTGGTGCTACCTTGCTCATTCAGGCCAAAAAAGCCTTTGAACTGCTCAATATGCACGATCACAACTGATAAGGCTGCCAGAAAGCGAATGCCGTTCAAACCGGGAAAATAGATACGATCGTTCATGGGTTCTTCTTTATCAGTGAAATTGTGAGGGATTCCGACCAACTCTTTTGAAGGTTGTTCAGTTTGCGAGAACGGCGAAAGTATAGCACAGACAACGTATCATCAGCATCAGCTTGCCGTGCCTTTTGTCATAGGGCAAACTTGGCTGTGGTCGTTTTGCCAGATTTATCATCAAGATGAGGTCAATATGCAACGCGAGAATTTTGCAGGGAATTCGCCGTTCGAGTCGGTGATCGGATATTCGCGAATTGTGAAGGTGGGGCCGTTCATTTATGTGGCGGGAACGACTGCGACGAACGCAGAAGGCAAGATCGTGGGCATTGATGATGCGTATGCGCAGACGGTTCAAATCTTCCGCAACATCGAGGCAGCGTTGCAACGGGCGGGTGGCAGCTTAAAGGATGTGGTACGGACGCGGATGTACGTGGTGAGTATGGCGCATTCGGAGGCGGTTGGGCGAGCGCATGGCGAGTTTTTCAAGGATATCCGCCCAGTGGCGGCGATGATCGAGGTGAAGGGGTTTATCTCGCCGGAAATGTTGGTGGAGATTGAGGCCGACGCGGTGCTGACAGGATAAGGTAAAGGGGGCGAACCCGCGAATTCGCCCCCACAATCGCTATCTACATATGCAGCTTACCGCATCTACCTCGCGACCAGCTTAAGCAGATGGGGTAAAGTGACACCAACCATACTGTTAGGGTTGGTTGATCTCCAAGGCGAAAGCTGCGCCAGAAGAGATATGCGGATAGCTCAGGTCGTCACCGTTGGTGGTCTTGGCGTAGGTCGTCAAATTGACCACGAAACTGCACTTGGTACGGGAGGGATCACCCGCCGTATCCAACATGGTGGCGAAGGTGTTGGTGGGGCTGAAGCCGCCGGGTGCGGGCGGGTCAGGGTATCCCACATTGAGATTGCTGGATGGCAAGAGCGAACCTGATCCACCGTAGACACTATAGAGTCCGCGTCCCCAACCGATGGTGTGATAGTACTGGAACATCTGGTTGGGAACATAGGCGTGATACTGGATACCAAAGGTTGAATTGGGCGAGCCTTCAAAGAACAAGCACTCGTAGTTGAAGACCACACCATTGCGCACAAGGGCATCAATCTTGGCATAGGGTAAGCCGTTATCCCACCAGAAGAGATGCGTCAAAGCGCCGAAAGGCACTTCGAGCGTATCATCACCGGGGCTGCCGCCTGCCTGGAACCAGCGACGGAACTTGAAGGGTTTGGCGACCTCAGAGCCGGGCTGACCTGTGGGCGCTGTGCCAACCGGACGCAAGCGAACGGCAGCGGCATCAAAGACTTCGAGCGTGACCAAATGTTGCTTATCGGCAAATTTGGTGGTGTCGATGGCGGCATGGTAACGGCCTGCGCCCGTCCAATCGGCGTTGGAGTCAAAAGGAATGGTATAGAGATTAGTGACTCCATTGACCGTGAAGGGGCCGAGCACTTCCGGCACGATGTCGAGACCGCTACTCGTCATGACGGCTTTTTGCCACGAGAGGCCATCGGCATAATAGTCACGCGAACCCGTCGGGTTGCCACTGGAATCGGCTTCGCTGACGCTGACGCGATAGTACCTAGCACCGACAGCGGCTTGCTTCATGCCTTCGCTAAAGTTGAAGGTCAACAGAACGGTTCCACCGAGATTACGATCTGCTACGCCGTTGGAGTCACCCATCGGGAACAGTAAACCACTGTTGAAGGCGGGCGAGGCGACCCGATCCCAGCCCATCGCGGCAGGTGTGTTTAACTGCCAGCTTTCGGTGCCGCCGATGAGGTCAAGGTAGACATAAGCCTGACCATCAGGGTGACCGGTATCGGTGCAGCTAAAGGCTTTGGGCGAATAGGAGACCAAGTCGGCATCAGCATCGGGGGCGAACCAGATATTAGCGGCGAGTCCATCATAGATGGTGTTGGTGGTGCCGCCGATGGTTTGCTTGACGACATAGGCGAATTCATCAGTGCAACCGGGGCGCAAGAAGCGTGGGAACTCCGACCAGCAAATGTTAAACGTGCCGTCAGGGTTGATGTCGCCCTGCGCGACTTTTTGAGGCTTGCCACAGGAATACCAGCGGCAGAGCAGATAGTCACGGGCGTTGATGTATTCGGCAACGGCGGATTGCGGCAGGCTGCGGAGCACTTGCAAATCACGCACGGCATAGACCGACATGATGTCGAGCGAGCCATTCTTGAAGAACGGCATCTTTTCGGGATCAGGCGGTGGGGGTGGTGGCGCGGGAATCTTGCCGGGAATGACCTGCGGGATACGATCGACAATATGCTCCAGATCACGAATGAGATCGGGCAAACGAGGGTCGTCGATAACCCACGGTTCGCAGCAGCAGGTGCGGCGATAGACTTCAACCGTACCATAGCAAATGGTATCGCAACGGAACGGCCAGAAGATGAGTTCGGAGATGGAGTTGAGGTAGTTGGAATTCTTGGGGGCGGCAACCTCAACCGAGAACATCTCGGATTGGCTCATGATGGGATTTTCGAGCGCAGATTGGGTGACTTTTTGATAGAGTTCACCATACCACCACGGGCGACGGCGGCAATGGCGGACGTGACCGCTGACGCAGTAGGTATACCAATACCAGCGTTCCCACCAGTTGCGGGAGATGTTGAGAATGCCATTTTCGGCAAGATGCTGGGCGAATTGGGCGGGACGAAAGACGACGGCGCTTTCGTGGTCGATGACTTCGGTATCACCTGCGATGGTACCGAGGACGATACGATGGGCGCGTTTGAGCACATCGGCGGTGATGGCAAAGCTGCCATCATCTTTGACGTATTCAGTGAAGATCGGTTTGGCGTCTTCACTGATGGCTTGAATGACAACACGAGGTTGTTCATCACCCTGCTTGAAGCCCACAAGATTGAGCTTGAAGTGAGCACCGTTTTCAGTCCCCTTGCGTTCCGGTTTCTTATCGGCCATCTGACACATCCTTTCCGACACATCGAACGATTCGATCCACAACCATGAGGGCTGTATGATGAAGTAATGTCCAATGGGGACGGAATTTAGATGGGAAAGATTGCAGTTGGTATTAACGTACTAGGATTGGAAAGCGGCGATGGACGTTGATGGGACAGATGGCTTTATGCGGTCAGTCGCAATAAAACAGGCATCCGCATATAATGAATATTGAAACTCGATTCGGTTGAATCCTCTCATTCCACCTAATCTCAAATTGACTTTCTGACTACTTTATTGGCTATACCTCCTCAACAAAATAGGTTTACTTCAGTACAACTATGGCTAAAAAACAACTCGCCGCGCTGTTTCTATGTAATCTTGTGGTGCTCACCGTTGGCGGTGGCATGATCCCGCTGCTGCCGGTGTATGCCGGAAAGTTAGGCGCAGACTCGACATTGACGGGCTACTATCTGGCGTTTGCCTTTTTGTCATTGGCGATCAGCGCGATTGCTGCCGGATGGCTCTCGAACCGATTTCAACGGCGCAAAATGTTGTTGATGATCGCGGCGATCTTGATGATCCCAACGGCATGGTTAATGGGACAAGTGACTACGATCGTCGGACTGACGATTTTGACGGCGATCCTGTGGTTTCTGGCGGGTATCGCGACAACGATGGTGAACATCCTAACGGGCTTGTTCGTCGAGGAAGCCGAACGTGGACGTATCTTCGGAATCATCGGTTTGACGATGCCGGTTTCAGGTATTCTGGGCGGGTTGGCAGCGGGACCGATTGTCGACCGATGGGGGTATCAAGCGTTGTTCACAGCGGGGGCGCTGGTGTACTGCTTGATGCCCCTGTTCGGCCTGATGATCGCTGATAAACCGATGGTGGTGCGACAGCATCACATAAGCAAGAGTACTGCGCCAAGCGTTTTGTTGGGGCGGGCATTCTTGTTGATGTTTTTCGCGAGCATCATCGCACATGTGGCGAACAGCCAGATTGTACTGGGGCGGTCGCTGATTATGGACAGTAAGGGATTTGACGCTACGGCGATTTCCAGCACCGGCGCGATTGGAGCGATTATCAGCCTGCCATTTCCGTTGTTCATCGGGTGGCTTTCGGATCGGTTGGGACGCAAACCGTTAATCATGATTTGTTATATGGGCAGCTTGATCGGGCTGTTGGTACTGGCGCTGGCATCTGATCTGTGGCACTTCTGGGTGGCGTTGGCGCTGCAAAGTCTCATCGGTGCTGGCGTGGTAGTCGGGTCGGCACTGATTACTGATCTGGTTCCACGTGATGCGGTGGCCACCCCATTGTCATTGTACGGGGCGACACAGTTCATCGGTTATGTGGTGGGATTCGGCGGCATGGGAACCGTGATTAAGTTGGTGGGACTCACGAACAGCCTGATCATCGGGATTATTCTGTCGCTGGTGGCGGTCGGGTTAATGGTTATCATCCCACGCCATGCGGCTGTTGTTCAGATAGAAACACGCTAAAAAGGTTCAGGAGTTCACGCGATGACAGACTCGATCATTATTCCCGAACTTGATCCGTTGAGTGACGCGGCTCAAAAGATCTGGCAGAAGGACAAAGCCATTTTTGAGGCCGGCGGTTCGCTAGAAGAACGGTATATGTTAGGTGACGACTCGACGGTACAGGATGGCGTACCGCGCGGGGTGGTTACCCAATATCACTGGCGTAGTGAACGCGTTTATCCGGGAACGGAGCGCGATTACTGGTTGTATATCCCGCAGCAGTATGACGGAACAAGTGCGGCGTGTTTGATGATCTTCCAAGATGGGGAACTGTACATTGGGTCGGAAGCGAACATCCCTGTGGTGTTTGATAACCTGATTGCCCGCGGTGAAATGCCTGTCACGATCGGGTTATTCGTCAATTCGGGTGATAAAGGGCCGGGGTCACCGATTTACGGGGGGAATAATAACCGCAGCTTCGAGTATGATTCCCTGAGTGACCAATACGCACGGTTTTTGATTGAGGAACTGATTCCGGAGGTTGAGAAGCAGTATCGCATCGTAGCAGAAGCCAGTGGACGCGCGATATGCGGGTTGAGTTCAGGCGGCATTTGCGCGTTTACGGCGGCGTGGGAACGTCCGGATGTGTTCGGTAAAGTGGTCAGTCATTGTGGTAGCTTCACCAATATACGCGGCGGGCATAATTATCCATCGATCATCCGCAGAAGCGAGAACAAACCCCTGCGTGTGGTTTTGCAATCAGGCGCAAGTGATCTGGATGTGGTGTACGGCAATTGGCCGCTGGCGAACTACGATATGGCAAGCGCACTGGCTTATAAGGAATATGACTACATGTTTGTGTTTGGCGATGGTGGTCATACGGTCAAACACGGCGCGGCAATATTCCCTGATACCATGCGGTGGCTGTGGCGGGATTATCCGAAATAAAAATTTAATCTATCCTTATGACGTTTTATTAACACGACTCCATAACGCACAACATCTGCCGTGTCATCGCCATTCGATGTCTAGACCTGTGTGATGAGGATGGGTACGCCTTTGGTGATAACGACGGTGTGCTCGTATTGAGCGGCGGGGCTGCCGTCGGGTGTCTTGAGCGTCCAACCATCCTGCTCGGTGTAGATGTGTTTGGCTTTGGTGGAGACAAAGGGTTCGATGGTCAAGACCATGCCTTCTGTGAGGACGTCTTTGAGGCGCGGGTTATAGAAACCGGGGACGCTAGGAGCTTCGTGGAGCTTGCGTCCGACGCCATGACCGGGTAAGTCACGAATGATGCTGAAGCCAGCACTACGCACCACGTTTTCCATCGCCCTGCCAATTTCATTGACTTTGTTGCCAGCAGTCGCAACCGAGATACCTTTTTCCATAGCGGCATGGGCGACTTCGGCCAGTTTTTGTTTGACACCGGAAACGGGCTGCATGGCGATGGTAGCGGCGGTATCGGCATAATAGCCATCGAGTTCTGCCGAAACATCAATATTCACCAAGTCACCGACCTGCACGACCCGTTTGCCGGGAATGCCATGTGCGGCTTCATCGTTGATGCTGATGCAGGTGGTGCCGGGAAATTTATACATGAGGATTGGGGCGGAATGTGCGCCTTCTTTACGCAAGAGTTCCGCACCAAGGGCATCCAATTCGCCAGTGGTGATACCGGGGTGGACTTCCGCCAACATGCGTTGAAGGGTTGTTCCGACGATCCGACCGATGCGTACCAGCCCTGCCATATCCCGTTGTGATTGAATGACCATATTGCACCTTCATGTATTGTCAACGTGTCCGGTTCGCGCGAGTAATCTCGTGGGAAGCGGAATTATCTAACTAGACTGTTTCAAAAACCGTAGTTACGCACATTCATTTCGGCGCGAATGTCGCCATCAGCGGTTACCCAAGCGATCGGCATGTTGGCGGTGGTGTGCTGCGCACCGACGCTGCCATCCCGACCAATAACGATGACACCCACTTCAGGGTTGGGGATACGCGCAACTAAATAATCGACACCGGATATAACCGCTGCCTGTGCGTTGACACCGTCTTTGATGCCATCGACTACACGCTTGCAGAGAAAGAAACGCATAACATTTTCGCCAACACCTGTCGCGCTAGCTGCACCAAATTCGTCATCGGCATAGCCACCCGCGCCAAAAATAGGGGTATCACCGACGCGGCCTTTGCGCTTTTCGGGCATACCGCCGGTTGATGTGGCGCTGGCGAGATGTCCGTTCGCATCCAAAGCGACCGCTCCACAAGTGCCAGTCCCCTGCCCAACCTGTGGAACCGCATTACCTGCATGACGGGCGCGAAAGGCTTCAAACTCCTGCGGCGTAATCATCTGGGTGTTGGTGACCAAGGGCATCCCTAGCTCGGCGGCGAGTTGATCGGCACCATCAGCCACAAAAAAGAGATTGTTGGTACGAGTCATGACCAAACGGGCTAATGTGATGGGATATTGTACGCGTTTGACAGCGGCTACAGCGCCATATTTGATGGTGCTGCCATCAGCGATGAGGGCGTCCATTTCGACCTCGCCTTCGGCATTCACAAAACTGCCAAAGCCCGAGTCAAATTGGGGATCGTCTTCCATGATGTTGGTGGCTTTTTCGACCGCATCAAGGGATGATCCACCGGATTTGAGGATTTCCCAACCGACTGCGGCGGCCTTGCGCACACCTTCTAATACACGGGCTTCATCAAAACCACCCCAATCACCTGCCCCGCCATGTACAATCAAACGCGGTGTGCTGCTCGTCGCCATACGCAATACCCTTTTGTAACAGTAAAATAAATGTACAGGTATTGTATCAAATACGAAGCAAGAGGCGTAAGGTCAAAGCAAGGTATCGTGGGCAAGATGACATCATTAGGCGTGCTGCCGACGAGGACAGCGGGTTATGAGATGAAATATGGGAGCGATTTGGTATGCTCGATTTGTCTATCATCATCGTGAATTGGAACGGCAAGGACTTGTTGCGCAAGTGCCTCCAATGCGTGGAAGCGACCGTCAAAAAAGTCAGCTATGAGACGTATGTGGTAGACAACGCCTCAACGGACGGCAGCCAAGATGTGGTGCGGCAGGAGTTCCCAACAGTAAAGCTGATCGCCAACACGGATAATGTGGGGTTTGCGACGGCGAATAATCAAGCGATGAAAGTGGCTGAAGGGCGCTATGTGCTGCTGCTGAACAGTGACGCGTTCGTGGATGCAAATACACTGGATGCGATGGTTCAATTTATGGATGAACATCATGAAGCGGGGATGTCGAGCTGCAAGCTGTTGTACGAAGACCGGAGTTTGCAGCGCTCGTGCGCGACCTTCCCGACGCTGGCAACCGAGTTTTTTATCGCGCTGGGGTTGGATAAATTGTTCCCGAAAAGTAAGGTGTTCGGTAAATATCTGATGACGGATTGGGATTACAACACAACGCGACAGGTGGACGTGATTATGGGGGCGTTCATGCTGGTGCGGCGCGAGTTGATCACGAAGATCGGCATGATGGACGAGTCGTTCTTCATGTACTCGGAAGAAGTTGATTGGTGCTACCGATTTATGGCGGCAGGCGCAAAGGTTTTTTTCTATCCAGAAGTGACGTGTGTGCATTTGTGGGGCGGGAGCAGCAAAGCGGTTAAAGTGGAAAGTTTGCTGCGGTTGTATCGGGCGCGGGTGCAGTTCTTCCGTAAGCATTATGGGCGACTGTCGGCGTTTTGCTATAAGGTCATCCTCGAGTTTAACGCGCTGGTACGGGTTGGGCCGGGGGCATTGTATTATCTGACGCGGGGCAATCCAGCCTCGAAGCAGAAGCATTTCGCGTTCCGGCAACTGCTGAAAGCGATACCGGAATTTTAGGACTTGCGTCGAAATCGGTTTATCGGTTAGACTTTGCAACATGATATACATCACAGGTCATCACACGCTGAGTTTCACGCGTAAGGCATCCATCAAGGGCGCACCTTAGTTCAACGCGCCTACTGACCGTGTAAGATTTGAGATGAAATTGTAATTCCAACGGCCACAGGGCGCACCTGTGGTCGTTTTGATTCTGGTCGATTGTTACTCGTCCATGATGGCTGGTCAGAACCCCTACAGGTGATGACAGCACTTGACCACTGCATATGGACGAGATATTGAGGATAGAAAATGCACATCATCAACATTGACCGATTAACGATTAACCATGCGGGACGCGAAATCTTCCGTGACTTGAGCTGGGCAATCAGTGACCGCGAGCGGACGGGATTGGTGGGGCCGAACGGCGCAGGCAAATCGAGTTTGCTCAAGGCGCTGGCGGGCGTGTATCAACCGGACGGCGGGACGATCAACCTGATTCGAGGTGTACGCGTCGGGTACTTGCCGCAAGAAATCGAGTTGAGAGCCGGACGCACGTTGTGGGAAGAGGCGCGAATCCCTCCCGCAGAACTGGCAGCGGTTGAGGCTGAACTGAGCAAAATCGAGGCGACGTTGGGTGATCCTGCTGTATACGGGGATGAGGGGAAATTGACACGTGCCCTCGCCCGTCAAGAAAAGGCGCTGGCTGAATATGAGAAGTTGGGCGGTACACGTCATGAAGCGCGGGTGAAAGAGCTTTTGATGCGGTTGGGTTTCACGACAGCGGATTACGGTCTGCCGAGCGAATCATTGAGTGGGGGGCAAAAGAAACTGGCGCGGTTGGTACAACTGGCGATTGAACAACCTGACTTGCTGCTGCTGGACGAACCGGATAACCATCTTGATCTGGAGGCGAAACGGCATCTGGAAGGTTTCATACGGGATTATGCGGGTGCGGTCGTGATCGTATCGCATGATCGTTATTTGTTGGATGAGGTGGCAACCCAAATTGCCGAGTTAGATAACGGTACGCTGACGTTGTATACGGGTAATTACAGCCGTTATGCGACTGAGGTAGAACTACGGCGACTGCGGCAACAACAAATGTATGCAGCACAACAGAAGAAAATCCAACAGATCGAGGCGAATATCAAAGAGTGGTTGGAGAAGGCGAAGGCTGATCTGAACGAACGGTATGCGCGACAGGCACACAGCCGTCAAAAGATGCTCGACCGAATGGAAGCGAATGGTGAGGTAATCGAGCGGGTGGTTGACCGCAAAAAGATGGATTTGCAGATTGAAGGGTCGCGCGGGAGTAATCGGGCATTGGAACTGGCGCATCTGGCGATGGGTTTTGATGACGATTTATTGTTCATGGATTTGAATATGCAGGTGTGGCATGGCGAGCGAGTGGGATTAATTGGGCCGAATGGCGCGGGAAAATCAGTACTATTCAAGTTGATTCTGGGTGAACTAGAACCATTGGATGGTCAGATCAAGGTAGGGCCGAGTAACAAAATCGGGTACTACTCGCAAGAACATCAAACGCTGACCGCTTTCTTACATCGGTCTCCGTTGGAGTTGGTGCGAGATGTGAAACCAATGCATGAGGGCGAGGCGGTGGCGTTCTTGCTGAAGTTTCTGTTTAAGTACGATCAACTTCGGCTGCCGATCAGTGGATTCAGTGGTGGAGAGAGAAGCCGTTTGCAATTGGCGTGTTTGATGCTGCAAAAGCCAAATCTGCTGCTGCTGGATGAGCCAACTAATAACCTCGACATTTATGCGGTGGAGGTACTGGAAAGCGCACTGGAAGATTTCGAAGGGGCGATCCTGACGATTTCGCATGACCGGTATTTTCTGGATCGGGTGGTTGACCGAGTGGTGGAATTGGATGCGGGCAACCTGCGCGGGTATCCGGGTGGATACACCGATTTCTTGAAGGCGACGGGCAGAATTAACCGCTGAGAATGCAGAATACACAGAGAAATCACCAATACAATTTTTACCACAGAGGCACAGAGGACACAGAGGCAGAAAGACAAACTGCCATGATGCCAAGAACAATACGGAGAGAAAAAGATGTTGCGTAAGGAGATGCATGAGGATAATCGGCGGGCGTGGAATGTGGCGACGGACGCGCATAACAGCCACAAAGCCGATCAAGCGGGATTTTTCAGGACTGGTGGCAGCACATTGTTTCCTGATGAGATTGCGTTACTGGGAGACTTGAAGGGTAAATCAGTGGTGCATTTACAGTGCAACGCGGGACAGGATACGTTGAGTCTGGCGCAGTTAGGCGCAACAGTTACGGGGGTCGACATCAGTGACACGGCGATTCAGTTCGCACAGCAATTGAGTCAGGACTCGGGGATCGCCGGCACATTCGTCCGCAGCGATGTGTACGATTGGTTGGAATCAAGCGGCGAGCAATATGATGTGGTGTTTTCGTCGTACGGGGCGATTTGTTGGCTGTCGGACATTGGATTATGGGGACGCGGTGTTGGCAGGGTCTTGAAACCGAACGGAAAAGTGGTGGTATTGGATTTTCATCCGTATGTGATGACGCACGATTGGGATTGGAAACTTCAGTTCTCATACTTTAACGGGGCACAAGGTGAACACTTCAAAAGTGGCATCGGGGATTATGTGGGCATGGCGGGTGACGCGCTGGCACCATCGGGGTTCGTGGAGGGGGTGAAGGACTTCGTGAACCCACATCCGGGGCATGAGTTCAATTGGAGCATCAGCGAGATTATCACGGCGATGATTGAAGGTGGTTTACGGCTGAAGGCATTCAAGGAGTATCCGTATTTTAACGGTGCGAAACTCTTCGGTGATATGCGAGAAGCGGAAGGCAATCGATATTATCCACCGGATCATATGCCATCATTACCATTGATGTATGGGTTGGTGGCGGAGAAGTCATAAGCCGAAAGCGTTGACCGAGCGGCGGGTAAGCGTAAGCCGAAAAATGGAGACGAGCTTTATGATAGGCGAGCTTATCAGAGACATTCGCAAGGGAGTCGGTTATGACACGATTGGCTGTACTGGCTGATATTCACAGCAATTTACCCGCGCTAGAAGCTGTGTTGGATGATCTGGCAGCATTCAAGGTTGACCAGATTATTGTGGCGGGGGACGTGGTCAATTGGGGGGCGTTTTCGCGGCAGGTTATGGAGCGATTGGCTAGCCTGCGATGCGCGATTATTCGGGGGAATAATGAACTTTATCTGACAGATTGGCAAACATCACGCGCACCTGAAGGGTGGAAGATTTTCACGCTGCCACCTTATACCATCGGGCAGTTGGGGGATGAGTGGATGAATGTGATCTCGGCATGGCCGGATTCGCTGTCATTACGGTTCCGCGATGCACCGGCAATCAAGGTGGTGCATGGATCGCCCCGCAGTCATTTTGAACCGATACAACCGATTAGCAGTGACGCGGACGTTGAAACGATGTTGGCAGATGTGGCAGAAACCACTTTAATCGCGGCTCATTCGCATCTGGTGTTGGATAAGCAATTCGGGCGATGGCATGTGGTCAATCCAGGGTCGGTGGGTAATCCACTGGATGGTAATTTGACGGCATCGTATATGCTGCTCGAAAGTCATGGGGATGGGTGGAAGGCTACCAATCGACGGGTGGCGTTTGATACACAGCGGGTACTGGACGAGTTCGAGCGAACGCGATTCGTGGAACAGTGCGGCGTGATCGGGCATCTGGTGGTGAAAGAATATCAATCAGCCCGATTAGAAGCGCTGCCTTTTATTGAGTGGTGGCGCAAAACCTGCCCTGAAATTCCGCAAAGTATGGCGCTGCTGGAACCGTTTTCGAAAATCAACAAGCGTGATTATGTGCCGCAAGCTTATCAAGCATATATGTAGGACTCAGGTAGCCACTACAGCGTCATGATCGGGCAGAATATCTTCGGCGTTGCGGATGGCTGGAATGCGATAGGCGATGGCAACAATAACCATGATGATGACACCACAGATGATGGTCAGGAGTGCCATACCAGCACCCGGCCCGACGCCAACCAATCCGCCGAAGGTGTTCACGAGGCTGCCACCTTCCCGCAAGGCCGGTTCAAATACCCGATCCGCGAGGGGACCGGCCAATAAGATACCAACGGGACCGACTACCTGAGCGATCATACGACGTGCGGAAAAGACACGTCCCTGCACATCAGGCGGGACTTTGGCTTGCCAGATGGATTGGTTGGAGGCGTTGATGTAGACATTGATCAGTGCGGCGAAAAAGCTGGTTATCAACCAAACAGGTAAAGTGCGTCCTGCACCGAACAAGACCAAGCCAAACAACATACTGAAGAACCATCCCCATATGACCCCATTGGTGCGGCGCTTTAAGCCTCCGGTGCGCACCAAGATCAGACCACCGATGACCGCCCCTGCTCCAAAAGCACCCTGCACGAAACTGAGCAGCAATTCGTTGTTACCCGTGCGTGACAATATCATGGGGCTGAGGAGCGTACCGGCTAAACTGCCGAGTAAGTTTCCAAAGAAAAAGACCATTTGCAAACCGAGTAAGCTGGGACGTTGGAGGATGAAGCGGAAGCCAAAGATCGAGTCTTTCCAAATACTACTCTGGACTGCACCTTCAGCACTGACTTTCGGTTGGGGGATGGCAACCAGTAAAACTCCGGCAACAGCAGCGAGAAAGGTGATGATGTCGATGGTCATGATGCCGGTTAATCCGATGAGACCCAGAAACAAGCCCGCCAAAGGTGGCGCGAGGATGCCTGAGAGGGATTCGGTCAAGCCAAGTAAGGCATCGGCGCGGGTATATTGTTCCTTGGGAATCATGGTGGAGATGGCGGCGGAATAGGCAGGCCACTGGAAGGATTTGAACGCGCCTGTCCATGCTCCGGCAATGTAGAGATGCCACATTTGCAGGTGACCGCTGGAATAGAGCAGGAAGATGGCGATGGTGGCGATACCTGCGGCAACATCCGATAGAATCATGACCAGTTTGCGATTCCAACGGTCTACGAGTACCCCGCTGATGGGGCTGAGCAAGACTTCCGGCGCAAAGTTAAAGAAGCCGACCAATGCCATCGCGGTAGCGGGATCAGCAGTGGGTTGAATTTCGGTGACAAACTTCCATGACCAGATGGTGAGACCGAATTGAGTCATGGTGGTGCCGAAGATCGAAATAAATTGACCTAAAGCAACCAAGTAAAATGCGCGCATCCCGCTTAGCCGAGTTTGCATCATGTATTTTTTGCCCATTTCAAGAGATTAAGAACCCGTAAGGCCTATTATGACCCAAAACAGCAAGTGTGGTCAAATTACGCTTTGGGTATAGCAGAAATACGAGGAAATGAGACAGATGGTTCGATATGAGCGGACTATTTTGTGAAGGGGGTCGCCAATGCTTTGACAGCACGTTTTTCGGCACGCCAGAGCGCGAACCAAATCAGTGCAGCATACCAAGCTAGGGTAACTAATGATGCAACTACCCAATCCAGATTAACAGGAGCAATAGATGAGGCAACAGCCGATGTATTAAACGCCGTGCTGATATAGAGGGGTGAAGACAGCCACAAAACACCATTGTCAATTAATGAACCGGTACCAATGGCAATGGCTTCATAGATTGATCGTGATGCACTTGAGATAGATGGCGGATAGAGGCGGCTCACAATAAAGAGGATAACGATTACTGGAATAATGGTGATCACAACTTGATTACCGAAACCACGCAAAATTGCCAACATGCTGCGATTACTCTTAGCTGATCCCATAACACCACAAGCGGCGCTAAAACCGAAACTGGCAAGTGTAAAAACAACACCGAAACCAGTCGTCAGCACGATGGTCAGCGGATGCGGCATTTGCCGGCTATTGTTGTAGTAGGTTGAATAGGTATAAAAAGAAGAAAGAAGGCTGATAGCAATGGCGGTGGTCGCACCAGAGCGGAGTAGACCGAGTAATAAATATTGGGGGAGTTGACGCTGGATGGTTGCCCACCATTTACCCCGCACGATCTGGCGGGCATCAATGCCAGTGAGCACCAACATTTCCCATGTTTGCCCTTCTTTCTCACGTGCAATACTATTGGCGGTCAGAGACATGGTTTGAAACATGAGATATAGGTGATAATAAGACGTAAAGAGGATCAGTAGACTAGGCAAGGGGCCGAGCACCCGACTGAAGGGCGTAGGATCACGCTGTGTTAGGGATGCGATGATCAAGCCCAGCCATTGGATCAAGGCGATAGTAATAGCCAGTGCGATGATAAAGCGATTTAACAGACGCCGCCACGGACGCGGTTGTTTGGCGGATCGTTGTTGATAGGTTCGCTCGGCACGAATAATGGCGTTATCGGGAAAAAGGGCTGAAAATCTTTGAAAGGCTGTCATAAGATACTCTGGTTTATTATCAAGCAAGCTACTCCTGAATTGGCAATCATGGTTAGTATAGGTATTCAGAGTAATCAATTCAGTGCAGGATAGCGGATTATTCCAGCACAGAATACTCTCATAGGGTATCATATTTATTGTTAAGCATTTGCGAAAGGATGTCTAATGCAGGGCACACTCCCCAACACCGCATTTGAATTTATGGATTGGTCATGGGCACAGATTGAGCCTGTATACAGCGAATTGGCTAACCGTCCGTTGACGGCTGAGACGGTTGAGCAATGGCTGCTGGATTGGACACGTCTGATACGCTTGCTCAGTGAGACCAGCAACCGTTTGCAGATTGCGACAACAGTTAATACTGAAGATAAAGAGGCAGTCACTCGATTTCAGAATTTTATGGTGAATATCGGGGAGCCAGTTTCCTTACAAGAGCAGAAGTTAAAAGAAAAATTTCTTGCAAGTGGATTAGAACCAAAAGGGTTTGAGATCGCCCTGCGAAATATGCGCTCTGAGGCTAATATTTTCCGTGCAGAGAACGTGCCACTCTTCACCAAAGAACAAGATTTGATCATCCAAGATAACCAGATTATCGGTGCTCAAACGGTCACGTGGAATGGCGAGGAAAAGACGATTATCCAGCTCAAGCAACTGTTGCATTCCGATGATCGGACGCAACGGGAGCAAGTTTGGAAAGCGATTTCTGAGCGGCGATTGGCCGACCGACCTGCGATGAACGCATTGTGGACCAAACTGCTCCCGCTGCGGCTGGAGATGGCAAGCAACGCGGGATATAAGAATTACCGCGACTTTAGATGGGAACAATACAAACGCTTTGATTACACGCCGGAAGATTGCCTGATTTTCCACGATGCGATTGAGAAAGTGGTCGTACCAGCGGCGACCCGTATTTATGAAAAGCAACGACAAAAATTGGGGGTGGATCGGCTGCGCCCGTGGGATCTTGACCGCGATGATGTGTACCCGCCATCACGCCCGCCCCTGCATCCCTTCCAAACGGTGGAAGAATTGGTCAGCAAAGCCGATACCATTTTTCATAAAGTTGATCCAGAGTTGGGTGATTACTTCAGCATCATGCGCAAAGAAGGGTTGCTTGATCTGGACAACCGGAAGGGCAAAGCACCCGGCGGATACCAGACCGGTTTGGTGCAAAGTGGTCGTCCATTCATCTTTATGAATGCGGTTGGCACGCAGGACGATGTACAAACGCTACTGCATGAAGGTGGACATGCTTTCCATTTGTTTGAAGCCTTGAAACTCCCGTATTCGCAACAGTGGGACTACACCTCGGAAATTGCGGAAGTAGCGTCGATGTCGATGGAACTGCTGGGGGCACCGTATCTGGTCGCTAGCGAAGGTGGTTATTACACCCCGCAAGAGGCAGCTCGCGCCGAAATTGAACATCTGGAGCAGAATATTTTATTCTGGCCGTTCATGGCGGTGGTGGATGCATTCCAACACTGGGTCTATACCCATGCAGAACAAGCCGCAGACACAGGCGCTTGTGACGCGAAGTGGGATGAGTTGTGGCTCCGTTTTATTCCGGGCGTGGATTGGAGCGGACTCGATGCGGCACGAGTCACCGGTTGGCATCGCAAACCGCATATTTTCCAAATGCCGTTCTATTATGTGGATTATGGATTGGCTCAGATTGGGGCGCTACAAGTGTGGCGCAATTCGTTACGAGATCAAGCGAAGGCTGTGCGGGATTACCGCGCGGCGTTGTCATTGGGGGGTACGCGGACGCTGCCTGAATTATATGCTGCGGCAGGAGCACGTTTTGCATTTGATGCAGCAACACTTGGTGAGTTGATCGGGCTGATGGAAAACACCATCCATAACTTAGAACAGATCTAAACAACCCCGAGGCGTATCGTATTGTTGATAATAGACAAAGCGGTACGCCTCACTATCCCCCTAAACATCACAATTGACCCTTAAGCGAGTTTATGGCACATTCGAGGCACACTTGACCTCAATAGCTGCGGTGGGATTATCCACCGATGAACTATGTGTTGTCGCCATAAACAGGAGATTGTTGTAAATGACTTTTCATGTTCTTGTACCGGACAGCGTAAATAAGAAGGCTGTCGAAATTTTGGAACAGGCCGGGCTTAAGGTCACTGCGCCCGGACAGATGAAACGCGAAGAAACATTGGCTGCTATCGCGGATGCAGATGCGCTGATCATCCGCAGTGCCACCAAGGCAGATGCGGCATTGATTAATGCTTCAACCAAGCTGAAGGCTATTGCCCGCGCTGGCGTGGGTGTGGATAACGTTGACTTGGATGCGGCAAGCGCCAAGAAGATCGCAGTAATGAATACACCGGCAGGTAATACGGTCGCAACGGCAGAATTCGCATTCGGATTGATGCTGGCGCTGGCACGACATATTCCTCAGTCGTTTGTATCCATGCAGGGCGGCAAGTGGGATCGCAAGTCGTACCAAGGTGTGGAACTACGCGGCAAAACATTGGGTATCGTAGGTTACGGGCGTATTGGTCAAGCAGTGGGCAAACGTGCCGCAGCATTTGACATGAGCGTGGTGGCTTATGATCCGTTTATCCCTGCCGATACCATTCGCAAGATTGGTGCCGAGCCGGTCACATTGGATGAATTGTTCGCCAAGAGCGATTTCATCAGCCTGCACAGCGTGATCACCGAGGCCACACGCGGGATGATCAATGCAACGAATATCGCGAAGATGAAAAAAGGCGTGCGTATCGTGAATGCGGCGCGTGGTGCGCTCATCAATGATGCTGATCTGGCAGAAGCGTTGAAGAGTGGTCAGGTAGCTGGCGCGGCTCTGGATGTGTACAACGAAGAACCACCGCCAGCCGGTCATCCGTTGATCGGATTACCGAATGTGATTGATACACCCCATTTAGCAGCTAGCACCGACGAGGCACAGGTGGCAGTTGCCATTGAAGCAGCCGAGTTGATTGTGGCGGCACTGCAAAAGAGTGAGTTTAAGAACGTGGTGAATGCCGACGCTTTGAAGTAAAGCTGGCAACAAATCCGACACTTAAAGGGACGCGTGTGCGTCCCTTTTGATTCCGGTGCGGGTTAGATATTTACAGGGAGAGCTTTCATACTGTGAAGCAAAATAGTGTCATTCCATTCGAGGGCGTTTACATCGACGGCCAAGGAGAGGTTGGGCAAACGCTTCAACATGGTGTTAAAGGCGATCACCCCTTCCATACGGGCGAGCGGGGCACCCAAGCAGTAATGAATGCCGTGACCAAAAGCCATATGGGGGTTTGGATCACGGGTGATGTCGAACACATCCGGATTGGCGAACACGGCAGGGTCACGATCCGCACCAAGCAACGAGGCCAAAACCATATCACCTGCAGGGATGATTTGTCCGTGAAGTTCAATATCTTCCAATGCCCAACGCATAGTACTGGCGCCAACAGGGCCGTTGAAGCGCAACATTTCTTCGACCGCGCTATCAATAAGTGCGGGATTATTACGCAGCAGTTGCAATTGATCAGGATGTTGGAGTAAGTCCACAGTGCCATTGGCTAAGAGATTGACAGTGGTTTCGTGACCTGCGGCCAAGAGCAGAAAGACCATACTAATCAATTCTTCGGAGCTTAGTTTGTCACCAGCTTCTTCTACTTGAAGTAGACCGCTGATAAGATCTTCACGCGGGTCGGAGCGACGTTCATCAAACAATTGATGGAAATACATAATGAATTCGAGAGCAGCGCCCGCTACACGATCTCCGGCAACACCACGCGTACCATCTACGATAATGGTTTGCGTCCATTCACGGAATTTACCGTGATCGCTAGCGGGAACCCCGAGTAGTTCGGCAATCACAGTAATCGGGAGGGGAACGGTAAAATCAGCGATCAAATCAATTTGTGATTTACCCTGCATCTTGTCGATCAGATCATCGGCGATTTGTTGAATACGCCCACCCATTTCGCGAATCATACGCGGTGTGAAGGCACGATGAACAAGGTTACGCAGGCGGGTGTGATCGGGCGGGTCAACCGTGAGCATATGACGGTTGATGGTGGCAGCGGCCTGCATGGACATGTCATTAGGATCGGTGAGGTCTGCATTCGGGCGGCGCAATAAACTCTTGGTGAAGCGATCGTCTTTGGTCAGGTTGATGCAATCTTCATAGCGCGTTAGGAGCCACGGGATATGTCCCATTTCTGTGCGGTTGAGTTTGTACAGTGGCGCTTCTTTACGCATTTGAGCCAAAATGGGATGGGGATTGCGTAAGGTTTCGGGTGTATAAAGATCAAAGTTGAGTTCGGTTGCGATCTGCATGTATTTCGTTTTATCCTCGTGGTAATACAAGATATGCTATACTGTATATCATAACGCACAGTATATAGCATAAGATAACACAGAGTCGAATGAGAAAATCGTAAGATTGGGAACGTATGGATAAAGTTGACCGCCGTATCCGGCGCACACATAAATTATTAGCCGAGGCACTGGTAGCACTGGCACAGCAACACGGTTATGACGAAGTCACGATACGGGACATCACCGATTATGCGGATATTTCGTATTCCACATTCTTCCGGCATTATGCGGATAAGGACGCGCTGCTACTGGATATAATCCAGAGTACCGTGGTGGAATTGCGTAACATGATTGGTGACCAACAGCCGTCACAAGTGGGCGGTCAGTTATTGTTTGATCATATTGAGCAAAATCAGGCGTTATATCGAACACTGCTGGGTGGTTTCAATTCAAGCGCGATTGTCCAACGCCTCGAGGCGTTGATGATCGGTGAAATTTTACCCGCTATCCCAACAAACGCTGATCCGATCATCCCCGATGAGATCAAAGCCAACCATATCGCTACGTCAGTATTGGCGCTGGTGAAATGGTGGCTTGACCATGATATGCCCTATTCGGCGGCGAGGATGGGCGAGGTTTATGCGGCGTTGATCATTCAACCGATGCTTGGAAAATAAATAAACCTATCGCTAGACGACAGGTTGCTCACGCTGGAAAAGTAACGCGGGAGCGGCGATACCTAAGGCAATCGCACCCAAGATGAGCGCGGTACGCACTGCATTGGATGATGCGGCGACCAACGCTGCATTGGCTGTATCGGCGTTGCCCAAGGACATTTCGATAATCGCTAACATAGTACGGTAGGCGAAAACACCGGGAACCATAGTTACGGCAGCGCTGAGCGTAAAGACGGGAATAGGTGCGTGCCAACGTGCCGAAAAGTACACGGCGATGAAACCTACCACGGTTGAACCCGCGAGGGTCGAGAGTTCAATATCTAGCCCAAGCTGCATCAACAATGTACGCAAGGCGTGACCGAGGCAGGCGGCGATGGCGCAACCGGGTAATAGACGTAAGGGAACATTAAAGAGAATGCCGAAGCAAGTGGCGGCGACTGCTGACCAAATGCCATCCTGTATGACGAAGCCAATTGTATCCAACGTGTTCATAGTCCACTGACTCCCAACAAACGAATTGCCATCACTAAGCCCAAAGCGATACCGAGCGATACCATGCCACCAACCAAACCCCGTACGATACCCGTTACCAAGTGTCCGGCAATCAAGTCACGCATGGCATTAACCAAATGGATACCGGGAACAAGCAAAATGACCGAGGCGATTAGCGCCGTTTGGGGCTGCGGACTGAACTTATAAAGCGAGGCTGTGCCTGCGATTATAGATGCAACAAAGGACGTCACTACGACTACGATTAGTGAGTTAAAATAGCGACGTTGGAGTTCTTGACGCACAAATTGCGCCGTACTGGCTGCGAAAAAAGTCACCACAAATACGGGCAAATCGCCACCGAATAGACGGCTAAAAGCCCCACAACCTAAGCCAATCATAAAGACCACTAGCCAACGGTTATACTGTGACTTAAGGTGACTCAGACGAGTTAAGGTTTCACGTGTACCTGCACGATCAATTTGTTCGCGTTCGACCTGATGCACCAAGGTACGCACTTCGGCCACGATTTGCATGTTGACACCCATCGAAACAACACGACGAATTTTGGTGCGAAATTCTTGACCGCTAATGGTGGTAACCATTATGGCGTTGGGTGAAACAAGAATATCCATCCAGTGGGCACCAAGCGCGGTTCCTAGACGATGCACAGTCTCTTCGACACGCGACGACTCGGCACCATTTTGGAGTAATAACTGCCCTGCCCAGAGGGCGAGATCGATCACATCACGTAAGGTTTCATGATCCAGCGGCGGTTTAGGCCCTTTGGGTACTGGAATACGACTCATGCGAAATTCACCTCTGTACTCAACAACAAATGAGCTTAGAATACCACAATAGGGAGTGTGAAAAATGCCGAAGTTTGTACTCAAATTTACAGGTCTATCATCAGTGGTCAGCGTGTTAATGGCTATTGTTGTCGGAGTATGTATTGGCGCGGCGATCACGGCTGCGTTGATCGCCGCATTTTGGGCGTAATTGCAGTTAGGTTACTGTCCGCAAAGTAAATACAGTGATTTCAGGGCGGCAGTTGAATCGGACGGCGGGGGCGATTGTTCCCACACCACGGTTGGTATATTGGATCATTGTACCGACTTGATAGCGCCCCACCGGATATTTAGTGCTGTAACGTGGCAGCGTGATGGGGCGATTGATGATCGGCCAACGCACCTGCCCACCATGCGAATGTCCAGAGATTTGCAGGTCAAAGCGACCTGTAGCCGCGCTAATATCAGCAAAATCGGGTTCATGCGCTAATAGGATGGCACAATCGTTGCCCAGCAGTCGAGCTAGCACATCATCAAGACGATCTTGCCGCTCCCAATAGTCATCAACACCCGCGAGTTGTAATGTGGCATCACCGCGTTGAAGCATGTAGGTCGCGTTACTCAGGTCAACAGCACCACTACGCCGAATGACATTATGAATCGCATCGGGGTCTGTCCAATGGTCATGATTGCCGAGGATGGCAAATGTACCGTCGTGCGATTGAAGTTTGCCAAGGGACTCAATTAAGCCCGAAAGCAGTGGTTGAATATCACCGTGTGTTACGTAATCACCCGTAATTGCGACTGCGTCCGGTTGCTGGGCATTGACCATCTCGACAATATGATCCAAGCGTTCCGTTGTCATCCCTGTACCCATGTGAATGTCGCTGATTTGCACCAAGCGATAGCCATCAAAGGCAGGCGCAAGCCGAGGTAGTGGCAGATCGAGAGCAACCATTTCAAGATTGGCCGGTTCAACATCATGGGCATAGGCAAAACTACCAACTCCAGCAAGTGCCGTTGTGACAGAGGTTGCGAGGCTGATCTTTAGAAATCGGCGGCGAGAAATGACTGGCATTTGACATTGATCCTCATGGTCTCAAGAACAAACACCCCTCACTATACGCCTTAATTCTTAAGATGAGCCTTTAAAACATGCGATTTTAACCAACGATGAGGCGACGATTGACCACTGTTAGGTTGGCGAACACACAAAACAATGCAGGTGACATAATGTCACCCGCACTGTCAAGTAGTCACGTTAGGAGGTTGATTTAGGGGAGGACTTTGCAGGGGTTGCTGATCTTGCCGATATTCTGAATTTCAATTTCGACCACATCTCCATCTTTGAGGTATTGCGGAGGCTTCATACCCTCACCCACACCTGAAGGGGTTCCGGTCAAAATCAAATCGCCGGGTTCGAGGGTGAACATACGCGAGCAATAGCTAATCAGGGTTGGGATGTTGAAGATGAAATCTTTGGTGTTTCCATCCTGCATAACCTTGCCGTTCACGCTGGTCTTGATGCTCAATTGGTGGGGATCGGTAATCTCATCAGAGGTCACGATCCACGGGCCGAGCGGACAGAAGGTATCCAAGCTCTTGCCACGTGTCCATTGGCTATCGGCGCGGATTTGAAGATCACGTGCGCTGACATCATGGGCAATGGTGTAGCCGAAGACATGCTGCATGGCATCGGCTTCGCTGACATTGCGTGCGCGTTTGCCGATGACTACAGCAAGCTCACCTTCCCAATCGACCTGTGTGGTAATGCTCTCGCTCCATGTGATAGCATCCTCAGTGGCGATAATGCTGCTGGGGAACTTAGCGAAAATGATGGGAGCAGTCGGCACACTACCGCCAGTTTCTTTGGCATGTTCTGCATAATTCTTGCCAATCGCCACAATCTTGCCGGGGTGCAGCGGTGCTTCTAGACGCACGTCCGACAATGGCAGGGAGTCGTTACGACGCGAAGGCATCAATCCCCGCCGGATCATGTATTGCATGGAATCGAGTTCGCTGGTCATGTATACGCGATCATCAACCACGGCACCGACGCGCGTCCGATTTTTATAGGTATAAGTTACAAGCTTCACGATGTATATCTCCTTTGACCCGAATAACGGTAAACATTAATAAACGTTCACTACTCTCTATTATCGTCTTTCCAGATGCACTGCCGCAAGCTGTCCCCATACAGAAGTTGGATCATCATGCCACAGACTGTAGTACGCAGGTTGGGCACTACGACGATCACCCAACAAGTCATAGCTCAAGGCTTGTAGAAAACGGGCAGCACTATCGAAGGGTGTGCCGGGGCGATTGCGTTGTAAAGTATCCAATATGTTCAAGACTTCGGCAGGGTTATCCCGCTCAAGCAGTGCATCATAAGCGGTTTGGGGTGGCGAGAGGACATTTGAAAGTGCAGGCGGCGGCAGTTCAAAACCGAGCGGCGTGGGAATAGCCTCTACCAAGTAATTCTCTTTGCCAAGCGGGGCGAATGCCCACCATTGATTGCCAGCTAGATCAAACAAATAGGCGGGACGATCAATTCTACCGACCTGCTTCAGTATGGTCTGTTGGACGACACGCAAGCCCAAACGGGCAGCCTGTTCTTCAATGGGATCGACACGGTTAAATGGCACTTCTTTCAATAAGCGCGCAAGGACAATGTTGACATCACATGCACCGTGCGGACTGGCAGATTGAAGGGCGGCACAAATGGTTAAGGGTGTGGTGTTGGGTTGAGCGGCAGCATTCTTAAAGGCTTGTACTTGATCATTTAACCATGTGCCGGGTTGCGAACCAGTCGAGAGTTGGGTGATCTGTTGCAGGGCGACATCAGCTTTACCATCGAGAACATTGAGCATGGCAACCATTACCGCTGCATGACCAGCAGCTTCGGCATCATCCGGCGTGGCTTGCGCGGTCAAGTTACCAATGGTACGAATGGCATCCGAAGGCGAAAGTTGATACAAGGGTTCAACCGCAGACAAGCGACAGGCCAGCGTGTTGCGAGGTTGGAAATCAGGCAAGGTAGGCGGTGGGCGGAAGAAATTATTTTGCCAACGCCATGTGAGGGTGCGTGAACCATAACAATTCCAAGCAGGGTCTTCGACGCGATATTCATCTACGGTAAAACCAGAATTATCCGGTAGCATCTGCGGAGTTCCAAGATAATTCACCTGTTTACCCGGTTCAATCAGGTTGGTTACTGCACTATTGCGCCACCCGTAGATGTAGAAACGACTGTTCACTTCACCGGGAACCGCGACGGATAAGCTTAGTTCATTGATTCCATCGCCATTGAGATTATCTGCCAAAGCCGAACTCGAAACGGTCGTGCCTATGACTGGATAAGGCGACTGAGATTGGGGAACGCGATAGACGCCTTGCGGGTCGATCAATGCCAATGCTACATCCCGAAAGGCAGGTGAGCTGTTATCAGGGATATATGCGGCTGAAACCACAGCGCCCTTGCCAGATCGTCCATCAAGATTTGCGGGTGAAACGGTGATGTTGAAGTTCTGGTAGGTAATGGTTGTAAAGGTAGCAAAATCAGGCTTCAGTGTATTCAATGCGTCTTCGATATAAGGTCGTATAACAGGACGCAGATCTACTGTACCGAGAGGAGCCGCTAACATGGCTTGCAAAAGAGCCTCGCGGCTGGCAGGGTTGCGCGGGGTGCCGGGGAAACGGCGAGCAACTTCTTGCTGGAAGAGACGCAAGGCAAGAATGTGTTCCGTATCACCGGACGTAATGTGGCTGACCTGATCAATCCATGCCAGTGTTAAATTGCTATCATCCCAACGGCGCAAGGCATAGCGTTCGGCAGAGGCATCCGGCGCAAGATTCAGCATGGCAGGCTGCGGGGTATTGGTTGCTAATGACAGTGGAACGGGAGTCGGCCTCACCATAGAAGCAGGAGTATTGGTCATGAAAACTGGTGCAGCAACAGCAGGAGTATTGGTTGCGAAGGAAAAGTCCTGCGCAGTTAGTGGGAATTGCCCCAGTACAAGCAGCAACCCCACACTACTCATAACAGCGAATACGAGCAAGAGTCGACGACCCATAATGCAGCCCCCTCACGCCAACGAACATACATGGAGAGTGTGCCACAAAACGGCTAGGTGTCAAACTGACATCCTACACTAAGCAGGCGGAATCCGTATGTCGCAGGTGTTCGTACCAGCCTGTACGGGGCAACGGGCGACTTCCGCATCTTGCCAGAGTACGCGGAAAGTGCTGCCACCAGAAGCAGTCCGCCAGAAATATTCACTGGTCTGCAAATTGGTGCGCTTCGAGTTAAACACTTTGCACTTTGAGGGGTGCAAGAATTGGAAGAATTGAACCGGCTCTAGTGCGCCACAGCCTTGTGCAGACAAATTCGCACTTACGCTTGACCAGCGACTGCCGTCGTAGCTGATCGGCAACGGATTACCGGAAGCATCTAGTGCTTCAAACTTAAGTGATGAAAAAGCAAGTGTCGTGCCCAAGTTGAAGACATAGAAACTGCTGTCATTGTAGAGCAATTGCAGAGGGCGTCCATCAGGATAGGCGACAGTTGGTGTGAGATTTGCATCCGCAACAGCCGCTGTAGCCGCTTGGGTGATTTCAGCCGTGGCTTCTACTGCGACAGTAGTGGCGGAGGCAGCAACCTCAACCGTCGGTTCGAGGGTTGGGGTGACATCTTTAGTCGGTTCTTTGGTCGGCTCGACGGTAGGTGCAACAGTGGTGGCAGCGGCAGCAACCTCAACCGTCGGCGTTGGTGTTGATTTGGGGGCATTTAGTCCGGGCAATACCACAAAAATCAACAGCGCGGCGATTACTGCAAGCGCAACCAATCCACCAATGATCATAGGCATACGGCGCGAACTCCCACCTTTAAGGCGCTTTTCGATGGCCGTAATCAGATGGTTGATGTCGGGGTTGAAGTCCGGATCGTTACGAACAACTACACTGTTGCGGAAAGCGAGATCTTTGAGGGCTGGCGGTAAGGCTTCGGCAGATGGCATTGAGGCATTGTTAACCAGCACAGGCACAACGAGCACATCATCGCGCTTCAGCGCCGTTTCAACTTCAATACGTACAAAGTCGTTGGGGTCGTTGAGACGCCGCTTACCTTCGTCATCGGTAATCATGAGCCACTGTGGGCCGATAACGATGATGACAACATCGGCAACCGTAAGGGCTTTGTCAAGCACACTACGGAAATCTTCACCGGGTGGAATATCTTCAACATCTTTGAAGACATGACGGGCACCAAAGGCATTAACCAGCCGATCATAGATACGTCCGGTATAGGCCATACTGTCTGCGCGACGATACGAAATAAAAATGCTGGTCATTGTATTTCCTTCAAATTCGCGTAACAAAACACATACTATCTGCGTGTAAGAATAGTGTAACGTGATTCTTTACTTTATCCACCTTGAGGATGGGAAAATGATTAGAAATAAAAAAACGAGGCGGGATGCCTCGTCTTTTTAAACACTGGAAAACGAAAAACTTACATGTGGCGAATGACTGAAAGCACCTTGCCTTCAATGCGGCAGTTGACCGGATCAACATAAATCGGCTCCATATCAGGATGTGCCGGTTGGAGGCGAATACGAGCGCCTTCATTATGGAAATATTTGAGGGTGGTTTCATTCTTATCGGTCAACCACACCGCAACCATATCCCCATTCTGAGCGGTTTCTTGACGACGGAAAATCACGATGTCGCCTTCGCGAATCATGGCGTCGATCATCGAATTGCCCTTCACGCGCAAGGCATAGGCATTCGCTGGATCAGTGCCGCCAAGCAAATCTTTGGTGACTTCGATCAAGCTATCTTCGTCATAGCTGTAGTCTTCGGGCACGGGAACTGGTTTGCTGGCGAAGATAGTACCGATAACAGGTACACGTGCATGAGCGGCGGCAGCCTGAACAGCGGCCTTCTTACGTTCGCCGCCCGGCACAGGACCGGTCAAACGCAAGCCGCGAGACACATGCTGTGAGCGAGTCAGGTAACCGGCTTGTACAAGTTTATTAAGGTTGTAATTCACAACTGACGTCGAATTGATGCCAGTGTTCTCGCCAATCTGGCGAATTGTGGGAGGGAAACCGTTGTCCGCCGTGTACTTTTCGATATAACGCAGCATATTACGCTGACGCTCTGACAGTTTATTAAATTCTTTCATGATATTGCCCTTGCTTTAACCCTACTTTGATTCTATCGCGAATGATTGTTCTAAATTATAACCGAACAGGGGTTCGGTTGTCAAATATTTGTTCGCATGTTGTCTATGGGGGTAAAATAGGAAGCATGAAGCTCGGCACACTACTTGCCAATCCGGCCTAAGTGAATAGACTGGGGATTATGAAAACACTCAATCTCACCCTTCAAGATGATACTGATCCGGGCTTGTTACCTGTGCTGGCAAAGGTCTGGAAGGTCAACATTACAGGACTGGAACGCACTGTCGCTATTGCGAGTTTGCGCGATAGTATGCTTGACCCCACGCGTGCCCAAGCCGTGTGGAGTTCGTTGGCGGATGATCAACGTGGCGCTGTGCAAATGTTGATGGGATCAGGTGGGAAAATGCCGGCTGCCAAATTCGGGCGTTTGTTCGGTGAAATCCGGCAAATGGGACCAGCCCAAATCGAACGTGAGAAGCCAGCGGAAAAACCGGCGAGTGTAGCGGAAGCGCTGTACTATCGTGGGTTGGTAGCGCAAACCTTTGAAATGGCGGATGCGGGGCCACGAGTCGTGGTATATGTGCCTGAAGATTTGGGGCGATTGCTAGCCTCCCAGAAAAATTCGTATTCGGATTTGAAAGATGAACCAGCCCCCAGTGCTGCTCGAGTTAGTGTGGCTGATGACTTGCCTGATGAAGCACTGGTTGAACCAATAGAGGAAGTAACCAGCATCAAGCAAGCGGATACATCAGTCGTAGATGATGTAGCGACTTTCCTCGCGTATATACAACTCTACAGCCCAAACGTAGATGGACTCATACTCAGCGATGATGATCGGGCACACTTGCAAAAATATATGTTAAAAAGCGAGGATGACCGCTTAGATTTTGTGTTTGGGCTGACATTAAGCGCCGACCTCGCGGAAATTCAAACGGGCAAGCTTTTCCCTAAACGCGCTGAAGCACGCCGATGGCTTTCGGCACCCCGTGCTGAACAGGTTAAGGCACTGGCAGAAGGTTGGAAAACCAGCACGGTTTACCGCGATTTGTGGCATGTGCCGGGTTTGTATCCGGAGCCGGGTGGTGAACTGGACGAATATGATGCGGCAGTAGCACGTGGCAGTGCGCTGGATATCATGCGCGAGTTAGTACCCAAACAGCAATGGTGGATGCTTGAGGGATTCATCACGGCAGTCAAAGAGACCGAACCGGATTTTCAACGTCCGGGTGGCGACTATGAGAGTTGGTACATACGTGGTGAGGATAGTGAAGAATACCTGACAGGCTTCAACAATTGGGAAGCTGTCGAAGGTGCACTGCTGGAATTCTATGTCACTGGGCCGATGCATTGGTTAGGGTTGATGGATAGAGCCGACGAAGCAGCACGTCTGACAGCCTATGGACGGGCATTTCTCGATCTCACTCCGTGGCCGACTCCCACTGAACCAGAAGATAAGATCATCGTCAAAGAAGATGGCACATTGCTCGTCAGCCGTAAAGTTTCACGCGTAGATCGTTTTCAAGCGGCACGTTTCACTAGTTGGGTATCGGCAGGTGATCCTTATGCGTACAAACTGGATGGTGCCGGTATTCAACGAGCGGCAGAACAAGGGATCAACACAGGGCATATAGCAAGCTTTATCAGCCGAGCATTAGGCGATGCACCTATCCCTGTCAACATTACCCGATTGCTGGAAAATTGGCGCGGTGGGGCAGCAGCAGCAGTATCCCTTGAAAAGCTACAGGTGATGCGAACAACAGCGCCGGAAACTCTCGACAAGATTCTGGATATGCCAGCACTACGACGTTACCTTGGGGCGCGACTGGGACCGATGGCGGTCATTGTGCGAACAGGTCAATGGGATGCCTTACGGACAGCGCTCGGTGAGCAAGGAATTGTCGCCGAGATAATTGATTAATATATAGTTAATTTATCAATCGCAATCAATTATTCATCATAACCCGATTACAATGAAGATATGGGCCTATGTAATCGGGATGATATTATGGCTGAGGCAGTTAATCTCTATAAATTGATACTCGATGCAGTAGATACGTTGCCAGAAGACGATAAAGAAACCGTCTATCAACTTCTTGACGAGAAAAGTATCACCGCAGCACATCTTGAAGAAGCACTTGCAATCCATTCTCAGAATCGTACCCCTATGCGCGAAATATTGGGGTCAATGGGTTTCGTCAAACCCAAGGCTTACGCAGCACAGTTGGCACAGGCCAATAGCATCGGCTATATCAGTGATCTGGTCGGCTCAGAGTTTTTTGACTACGACGCCGATTTCGTGCGGAAATTTAACCCGGCTGATTTGATTCGCTACTTATTCTGTCCACTGCGTCAGGTAGACGACATGGTCATTATTCTGGCGGTCGACCCAAACGAACCCGCCCTACTCGACATCATCCAACAAGTTGTGCCGAACGCAGACATCATGCCAATGGTCGGGACTGAAATCAATGTCACTCGACTGGTAAACAGCCTATTCCAAAAGCCACTGCTCCATAACGCGGTCAACTACTTGAAAGAATCCCGACCTGACGAGTCCGCATCGACGGTATTTACAAAACCACAAATTATCTTAGGCATTACCCTACTCAGTCTGTTTATTGTTGGTTTGTTGATCAACGGCAGCGCGACTCTGGCGTCTTTTGTGGTGGTGATCAGCGCCATTTATACCGTGTCGATTTTCTATAAGTTAGCACTGAGCTTAGCCAGCGAAACCAAACACGATGAAAGCAAGCTGCTCGCCCAAGTGAAATCTCTCGATGATGCGGAGCTACCGATCTACAGCATCCTTGTGCCTGTTTATAAAGAACCGGAAGTCGTACCCCGATTGTTGAAAGCACTTTCACGTATTGACTATCCACGTGAGAAACTCGATGTGTTGTTGTTGATGGAAGAAGATGATCTGGAAACCATTGAAAAGGCAAAAGCAGCAGAACCGCCCAGTTTCTTCCGTTTTATCCTTGTGCCGGAAAGCCAACCGCGCACCAAGCCTAAAGCCTGTAACTATGGTTTGAAATTCTGTCGTGGCAAATATGTGACGATTTATGATGCCGAGGATATTCCAGAACCTGATCAGTTAAAAAAGGCCGTTGCGGCATTCGAATCGGGCGGCGAGTCGCTCATCTGTGTGCAAGCGGCGTTGAATTACTTCAATGCGCGTGAAAATTACCTGACGCGTATGTTTACGTTGGAATACACCTATTGGTTTGACAGCTTGCTGCCCGGACTTGATCGACTTAAGCTCCCGATTCCATTGGGAGGAACCAGTAACCATTTCCGGCTAGACAAACTTCAAGAACTAGGTGCATGGGATCCATTTAATGTTACAGAGGATGCTGACCTCGGGATACGGGCATCGTGCAATGGCTACACAGTTGGGGTCATTCGTTCGACCACTTATGAAGAGGCCAATAAAGAGTACCGCAATTGGATACGTCAACGCAGCCGGTGGATCAAAGGTTATATGCAGACATGGCTTGTGCATAACCGCAATCCACTCAAGCTATTGCGAAGTGTTGGTCTCATCAATTGGCTGAGCTATAACCTTTTCATTGGTGGGACAGTCGCTATTTTCTTAATTAATCCATTGATGTGGATATTCTTCGCAATATGGCTAATTTTCCAGCCCCTATGGATGAACCAGATATTTGCAGGATGGGTATGGTATGTCGCGTTCTTTAGCCTGATTGTTGGTAACGGCACGGCTATCTTGCTGAACATGATTGGCATCCTCAAACGGCGCAACCATCACCTCTTTTTTTATGCCCTCAGCAATCCGTTGTATTGGGGTTTACACTCGGTATCGGCCTATATGGCGCTGTGGCAACTCATCACCAAACCCTTCTATTGGGAAAAAACCAATCACGGCTTGACCACTGTTAGTACTGAGGCACTATTTGAGGAAGCAAAAGTTAGCCAATAAAGCCACCCGTCTTTGGGTATCGTGCAGTTGCACTGTGCGATCTGAGACAAATGTGGCAACACCATAATTGACAATTACGGGGGGTGATATACTTAAGCACATTCGTTCATTTTTCTAATGTCGCTTCAATTATGAAACCTATTCGCTTCACCGTTCTGGCACTTTTTCTCTTACTGGTTTCTCCACTTCATGCCCAACCGATTTCATCAACAGATGATTACCTAACCGTAACCGCTTTGGCACAAACCGTAGTGCCAGCAGCCAACGCGGTTGATTTGGCACATCGTTTCCGTGGGCTTGAGGCTATTCCTACTCCACCTGTAAAACCTGCATCACCTAAGGCAGGTGATGAACAGCTATTTTGGGTTACCGACACTGATGCCAACCGTGAACTTCAAATATCGGCTACGCTGAGGGTTATCGGTCAACACATTTATATGTGGGTACAGTCGGATGTGAACATCGAGATTGGTGAAATACAACGGTTAGCTGATGCTTTTGACACGCGGGTTTATCCACAGGTTAGAGCGTTATGGGGTGAAGAAGCGAGTCCGGGTATTGATGGTGATACACGATTGTACGGTTTGTTTGCCCGTCACCTAGGAAACAGTGTAGCGGCTTATTTCACCAGCCGAAATGTCTTCCCGAAAGCAGTGTGGCCGACCAGCAACGAGCATGAAATGTTCCTGTTTAATCTTGATACGCTCGGCACTCAAAATTTAGCCGATACAGAGATTGAAAGCGTCGTGGCACACGAGTTCCAACACATGATTCGTTACAATCTTGAGCGCAATGAAGATATTTGGCTGAATGAAGGGTTTTCGACCTTTACTCAACTTTTGTTATATCAAGATGCAGGTTCGATCCGATCATTCCTGAACAATCCGGACACACAATTGAATGACTGGCCACCAAATGCTGATACAGGGCCGCATTATGGCGCGGCTAATTTGTTCGTGGCGTATTTCTATGAGCGCTTTGGGGAAGCGGGTCTACGTCAATTGAGCAACGAACAAGGTCGTGGACTGGATACATTCGACCGTGTTTTGCATCAGATGGGACAAGCAGATGTCAACACATTATTTGCGGATTGGGTGGTGACAAACTCCGTATTTAGCCCACAAGGTGATGATATACAGTACAGTCATCCTCTTCTCTCGAAGGATTATGGAACGGCCTCACCGATTACGAACACCAATGAATATCCTTTCAGTTACACAGGTACACTCAATCAATACGCGACTGATTATCATGTCTTTTCGAATTTTGGTGATAAGCAAGTGATTGATATTCATGTGGATGCGCCAACAATTGCGAAGTTGATTCCATTTGATGCTCCGAGCGGGCAATGGATGTGGTACAGCAACCGTGGTGACCAAAGTGATATGACATTGAGCCAAGCATTTGACCTGACACAGGTGACCACAGCAAGCCTCCAGTATAAAGTGTGGTACGACACAGAAGCATTTTATGATTACGGGTATGTCACGGTTAGCAGCGATGGAGGTGAACATTGGCAGATCCTTCAAGCTCCAAGCAGTGATACGACTAATCCTGTGAATGGTGCCTACGGGCCGGGATACACGGGTACAAGTGAGGGTTGGCGCGATGAAACGGTTTCGCTCGATCCGTTTGCGGGGCAGAAAATTTTAGTGAGGTTCGAATTCATTGGTGATGACAGTACGACGAGCCGAGGCATGGCGATTGATGATGTTCGCATCCCGCAAATCGGCTATCAAAGCGATTTTGAAAACGATGGTGGGGGATGGCAAGCTGAAGGCTGGCTCCGTACAGATAACAGACTGCCCCAACAAGTCTGGGTACAGGCCATACAGCGAACAGGGAAGCAGGTAGATGTGCAGAGATGGCTTGTTCCAAATGAACGTGATTGGCAACTCCCAATAAAGGTTGGAGCGGACAATGTGGTGATCGCGATTTCGCCTTTTGCTCCAGTAACTAATATACCGATGGACTATACAGTGACGGTCAGGCCTGAAAACAATTGATTATTGGCAGAGTATGGCAATTGTCCGCTGAACTGCACGGCGGGTATGAGAGAAACTGGCGCTGAATTGACATTTTTGGTCGGCGGATGGCTCTCTGAGTGCAGCTGAAATGACACAATTGCCGCGGTTCGCTCGCTTGATGCCACCGCCTGCCATTTGGGGTGTGCTGCTGCAAATAGTTGACAGTCAGCAGTTTACAGGTAACAGCAATACAAAGGAAGAAAAAAGAAGCAAGAGTGACCTCCGATGGTTTGATACACAATCAGCATAGAACAAAATTACTACCCCGTCAATTATTTTTCCGTTTGAGTTTTCAAATGGGAGATGATGAAAAATTAAAGGCATCATTTTTCGGTCGTTCGCACTGGAACGGCGTACATTTATTGGTGACACAAATAAAAACTGGGATTAACTTTCGTTAACCCCAGCTATCGTTGCCGTTAGGCGTTTTTCAGTTTAGTGATGCGATACTTAGTTCAGGTCCATGACTGCCTGGATGGCTGCCGGTGTAGTGCGATTGAGGTTCAGAACGGCACCCTTCGGCGGCTTGATTTCCAGATTGAAGGCGGTGTTCTTTGACAAGCTGACGACACTCAGGTCAACGGTAATCTCTGCCAATTCGCCCTCTTCCAACAAATCATCGGCTGGGGTCTGCTTGCTAACGATCCAGACAATGTCCCAAGGTACATCATTCTTGAATTGTGCCTGATCTTTGTAACCAATCACGACTTCTTTGGCGCTGCTGCTCAGATTAACTGGTGAACCGCCAGCGACCAAGGAAAGGGTGAAGATTGCGTCTGTAACGGCACCGGCATTAGCATTGGCAGTGGGGTCACCTTCAGCAATGACCGAACCCTTGATGTTCATTGACGATTGAACGCCTTCCAAACCTGCTTGAATAGCCTGCTTGCCTTTTTCAGTTGAGGACGAACCAGCCGACAGAATGGTAAAGGCGAACACGGATGCGACCACCACGAAGGCGATCAAGATGATGGCGGTTTCGAGTGCAGTCTGTCCACGTTCATCTTTATGCATTGAGAAATTAGCGTACATTTTGTCTATCTCCTAGAATTGATTATTGCTTGTCACTTGTTTTCAATTTACATCCAACATCAACTCTAAGTCAATCAAAATCGTTAATTCTACTTAATTTATTTACATTTTCTCAATTCTTCGACACTTTTACACATGTGCTCAGGGGAAAACGCCTGTAAATTTCCTCAAAAAAGTGGCTAGATAGTCAATTAATGATCTCAATACTTATTGGATTACCCCTACGATCACCCCTACTGCTACAATTTCCTTTATTAATGTGCATACGCAATTCAACAGATTTTGCGTTCAAACTATTTCATTCGAAACAATGAGGCTATATCACATGACAAATTTATTTGATCTTACAGGCCGTACCGCGCTGGTTACCGGTGCAGGACGTGGAATTGGGCGAGAGATTGCCCGTACATTGGCTGCCGCAGGGGCAGATATTGCGATTGCAGAAGTTGATCCCGCCACAGCAGAAGACGCTGCGGTTGAAATTCGTGGTCTGGGGCGCAAAGCATACGCGGTGGCCTGTAACGTACGAGACTCGGCCAGTGTCAACTCAGCAGTCGCCAGTGTTCTAGAGCATATGGGGAAAATAGATATTCTGGTGAATAACGCAGGCATTGCCCGATGGACTAAGGCTGAAGAGACTTCCGATACTGATTGGCTGGATGTGATTGACATTAACCTCAACGGTACATACTGGTGCTGCCGTGCAGTTGCCCCGCACATGTTGGAACGGGGATCGGGCAGCATCGTGAATATTGCGTCGATGTCCGGCTCGATTGTGAATAAACCACAACCGCAATCGGCTTATAACGTATCTAAAGCGGGTGTCATCATGCTGACCAAGTCACTGGCAGCAGAATGGGCGCCGCGTGGAGTCCGTGTGAACTCGGTGTCGCCCGGTTATATTGCGTCCGAAATGACACGTAAAGCAGTCAATACTTACACTGAATGGGCAGCGATATGGAATTCTATGACCCCTGTGGGGCATATGGGTGAACCGAGTGATGTGGCACATGCGGTGTGGTATCTGGCATCGGACGCCGCCAAATTCGCGATGGGCACGGACTTGATCATCGATGGCGCATACACTGCGTGGTGATGGCATCAGGCAATAAAGTTGGTATTGAATGATCCACATAAGACATGTGATCGACGCTACAATCAAACAAAATTACTTTATCTTCTCACGGGCATTTAGCCGCTTGTGATGAGGGAGCAACAGATTATGACTAAATATGGAGCACACGCATTTGGTTGGATTGGTGATTGGACTACGGAAAGTGGCAATCATGCCATTGCGGAAGCTGCAAAAGTCGGATTCGACATCATTGAAATCCCCTTATTAAAACCTCAAGACTTTGATGCAAAGGCGCACAAGAAGGCAATTAAGAAGGCCGGAATAGAACCAGTTGCGTCAACTGTCTTACCGAGAGATGCGCACATTCCAGTGGATCGCGTTAAGGCGAAGAAGTTTCTGCTTAATTGTCTAGAGAAATTGGATGCTATCGGCGGAACCTATCTGTGCGGATGCATTGGATTTGCTCATGGCTATATCACGGGTGAGCCGCCCAAAGCCGAAGAACGTCAGGCAGTTGTCGAAACGTTGACAGAAGTGGCGCATGAAGCAAAAAAACGCGGTATTACGCTGGGATTCGAGTGCTGCAATCGCTATGAGACATACATGTACAATACGTTGGCAGATAGTCAGGATGCGGTCAAGGCGATCCGGGCTGCGGGAGCGTCCAATATTGAACTGCATGCAGATACCTACCAAATGAACACGGAAGAAGAAAGCTATTTCAAGGCAATCGTTGATTCGGCAGAAACTCTGGGTTACATCCATATGAGTGAGAGTCACCGAGGGTTGGTCGGCAGTGGAACGGTACCGTGGGATCAGGTTTTTTATGGGTTGAAAGCCATCAACTATAAGGGGCCATTGGTACTCGAGTCATTCGCGGCGATTAACGCTGATCTGGTACGGGCAACTTGCTTGTGGCGTCCACCCAATCGGCCTTCAGATATCCTCGCTAGCGAGGGTCTCAAATTCTTGCGTGAAGGCGCTGAAAAGGTCGGATTAGCTTAACAGTTTATAGCAGGCAATGAGAAACATTCAGGGGGAGCACTTACGTGTGCTCCCTTACATATTCACATCTCACTTTGTAATCACTTTCTTCGCTCCTTACTCAAAAAGTTGACTTATCTCCTATCTTTTGGAACTTTCAGCACAGTTCCATCGTACTATTAGGTATGGGCAGCGTAATTTGGCTACCAATTTGGCTCAACTTAAGGAGGCATTTGTGAAGAAACTATTTTCCTTAGTCGCAATTATGGTCGTCGCATTGGGCATTATGATCGCTCCCGCGATGGCCGCCCCTACCGCCGATTTGAATAAGTTGGCGAAATATTTCCCAGCGGATGCACCATTACTTATTAGCTTCCGCACAGACGATGGTTATATCAAGGAAATTGACGACGTTATCGCGAAGATCTCCGCTCAAATCCCTGACATGAAACAACCGGATACGATTGCTGGTCAATTCGACAATGTGGTGAAAGAAGTGATTGGCTCCGGCACATTCGCTTCTGAAGTGCGCACATGGTTGGGTGACGAGGCCAGCATCGGGCTATTCACGTTTGAAGGCATGATGGGGCGCGTGGATTCGGCTTCCAGTAACAAACCGCCTCACTTCTTAGCGGCAATTAGCGTTAAGGATCAAAAAGCGGCAGAGGCGTTCTGGAAAACAGTCTTATCCAAGACTAGCAAGTACGAGAGCACGAACGAAGACGGTTTCAGCGTATTTACACCGGAAGATAAGACATCGGACAACGGTATTGTGGTGATTGGCAAGGACGTTATGTTCGTCGCCAGCTACAAAGAAGATGTTCCGTTCAAAGGACAGGCTTCGCCACTGAGCGATAGTCCATCTTTCAAAGATAATATCAAGCTGCTACCCGAATCAGACTACAACATCACGATTTACACCAACCTCGGCGACACATTGGGCAAAGTGTTGGCGATGCAATCTGAGATGAGTGGTGCATCGGCCTCAGAAGAAGCCATGCTCAAGAGCATAGAACCGCTGCTTAAGAACTTCCCTCCGGAAGTCGTCGGGCTTACGGTTCTAGACGGACGCTCGTATACAGTCGATATTGCTGTACCTTACGGCGATATGATGAAGCAACTGGAAGCATCCGGTTTGAGCAGCATGATGCCAGTCCCTGTCGATCCGGCATTCGCAGCCAAATTGTTGTCCGGTGCACCGCTGGTCATTCACAGCACCAATCTCGGCCCAATGATCGTGAGTACACTTGAAAGCTTTCAAAAACAAGCCAGTATGATGTCCTCATCGACAGGTATGTCATCCGATGATGTGAAAAAAGGACTCGACCAGATTAATTTGGGCGTGCGTGCCTTGACCAGTAAAGATCTGATCAAAGATATTCTGCCCGCCTTCCAAGGGAACTATGCGCTGTACCTCGCCTTGAATCCGGCATTGACGGATGTTTCCAGCCCTGCAGATTTGACCAAGCAGATGCCAATTGAATTTGGCTTCCTGTCTGAAGTGAGTGATCCGACCATCTCGCAAGCCATTATGGACGGCGTCAAGATGGCCGTTGACATGAGCAAGTCAAAGGATGCTAAATTGACCAGTGAGAAGATCGCTGGTGTAGATTCATTGGTGATCACTGGTACGAGCGCAGGAATGCCCTTCCCGATCGAACTCGTGGTATCGGGCAACGACAAGCTGTTCTTCTTCGGAACACGCCGCGCGGCAGAAGCTGCCTATAACGGTACGGGTGGGTTGGACAGCGATCCATCGTTCAAAGAAGCAGCTCAATACATTGTTCCGAACCCAAGTGCGATTGCTTACCTTGCCAGCGCAGGTCTCAAGCCGTTGTCTAGGATCATCGGTATGACTGGCAGCGAGCGTGATGGGCAGCAGTTCGCGGCGCTCTTGAACATTTTGAGCACCGCTAGCATCAGCAGCACCTATAAAGACAATGTCGGTTATGCACGTTTGGTTTGGACAATGCCTCAGTAATTCCCTCAAATAGTTATTGATGAGGAGCGTGTTAAGATGCTCCTCATCACTATAGCAAATTTCATTAATCCCTTACGTATGGGGTTACAATCTTGAAACAATTCCATACACAGGACTAAATTCCTATGCGCTCATTTTAAGACCACGCTATGATATATTCGTCTAGTAGTATCTGAACAAATATGATTCGGGTTGAGGGGGTCTGGTATGCGCGACACTGTTTGCCCACGATGCCAGTTTGTAAATGAACAACAGTCACCTGTTTGTACCGAATGTGGGCAACTCCTAGCGGATAATTTGGATGCCACACGTCCATTAACCATGCCCGGTAGACGTCACCCGATTCACACGCTCATTTTTCAAATTGGTGATGATCAACTTTCCATTTCGCTCAAATTAGCTGAGCGCCTGATTCTAGGTCGCCAGTCCAGCCATACGGTAGACCGCCCCGATCTTGATCTGGGACGGTTTAAGGCGGCTGAACATGGCATTTCGCGGATTCATGCCACGTTGGAATGTAACGAAGTGGGTGTCTTCTTGATGGATTTGGGCAGCCGAAACGGAACCTTTATCAATGGTCAAGCGTTGGCGGCATTTAGTCCCTGCTATTTGAGTAATGGCGATGTGCTGCGATTTGGCAAGCTGAGCCTGACACTGGCGTTAATTACCGAAGAGAGCGGCGATAATCGTTTTGCGGTTTCGACACATACGCGGTCAAAAACAGGTAAATTGGAAGAAAGCATTCGCTTGATGCGAGTGTAAAGTCTATTCTGAACGTCAATCAATATGCCCCACTTTAACCAGTGGGGTTTTTATTTCCCTGCTATCCCTCTTTTTCTAGCAGAATACGCTTCTCACGTGCTACGACAATCCGTGCAACGAACAGCGCAGCAGCGATGACACCACAAAGCACAATGATGAGCGCTACAGATCTATTGGCACGAACCCAGCAAGCACCTTGTTCGATTGTGGGCATGAACGTGTCACGGGCCACATCGGCAAAAGCTCCATTAGGCCGAGTGAACGACTGTGCGTCTGAAATGGATTGATCCCAATCACGGCTCACAGCCACTACTTTGTAAAAATAAGTCTGCCCATGTTCAAGAGTCGGCAGGATTAAGGCATGATCGGTCGAATAGATTAAATCGGCACCACCATAATCACCGATACGGTTTGGATCGTTTCCAAACCAGACCTGCCCGATGGTGGAGACATCAGTTTTCCACTGTACGACCGTGTTTTTACCTTCCGTTGTCAAATTGATGTCGCTGATTTGGGGTGGTTTGGAAGACACACTCTTTTTCAGTTTGTCGATTGGAAGGGGACGGTCAGGGGTTGAAGAACCGTCTAAAATTAAGTCGCTAACAGGTGTCGCAGGCTGCACCCCCATGTCTGAGAAGATATTATAGGCAATTTGGGTGACATAGGGATCAGGCGGGATGGTATCCGGTGCCTGTACGCCTAACCCATGAATCCACTGGATACTTCCAGCGGAGAACACGATGGCGCCATTGGGGGTGACATACCGAGTCATCTCGGCAATGACTGGTTGCAAATTGCTATTCGCTTGATTGCCAGCGTCCTGTAAAAGGCTACCAATTACAGGGGTACGGGATAAGACCTGCAAATTCTGCGGTGACATCCCATTATCAACAGTGGTATCCCATTCCCAACCAACGACTTGAGTACCAATATCAAGGTAGGTATCGGGAGGCATTTTCGAAAGACCTGTGTGGCGAAAAAGCCGATCAGCAGCGAACTCGGACGACAAGCGTAAGGGGAAGAACAAATCAATGTTATATCCGATATACATTTGTCCAATAAGGCTATTTTCGGGGATACCCGCTTCTTCAGGATCACGCCAAGTGCCAGTAGGATCACCGGAAGGATCAGGATGGCCGCTTTCAGTTGTTTTATAGCTGACCATGACACTGTCAGGTTCATTGGTGATGGGATCTGGCTCAAAACGAACACGCCAATAACTGGTATTCGCGCTGAAAAAGCCAATGTGTACACCGGCATCCCGCGCCGCAACCACTGCATCCCGCATTTGCTGAGACCAATACTCGTCATGGCCTACCGATAAGAACACTTTGTGATCTAGCAGAGCGTTATGCGCTCCGGCCTTACCAGAGCGGTGGGTATCCATATTGGTTGAATAGGCAACGTCGTAACCTTGCTGTTCAAGCCAACGCACCAAAGGGAATTCGGTGTGGTAGAAATAATTTGGATCCCAGAGGGAAGCAGCATAAGGTCTATTCAGGGATACTTTTACGGCACGAGGAGCAACCGCGACTGTCTCGCAGGTACCGCTATTGGTGCTATAAGTGGATTTGCCAGCGTAGTTGTTATAGGCCTGAAACGTTGTCACGCTCATTTGATAGAGCATGTCTGATTTGCGGTTGTCCTGCCTTACCGTAAATACCGTTTGATTGACCGATTGCCCTGTAGAATCCTCAACCTGTACCGTATACA
This sequence comes from Aggregatilineales bacterium, assembly GCA_044227005.1. GTDB lineage: Bacteria > Chloroflexota > Anaerolineae > Aggregatilineales > Phototrophicaceae > CFX2. The sequence continues at coordinate 965,748 of JBGAFZ010000001.1, read as the reverse complement.
CACCGGATAGCCAATCCATCGGAATATCAAAGGAATAGGATACCTGCCAATTGCTGCATGTCCTCAAACCAGTATCATCGATACGGAGACAGGTCGATTGCTTTGTTCCTTCGAGGTTGGGCACGGTATGCACCAAGCGAGCACCTAGACCACCGTAATACCCCATACGATAAATCGTTAAGTTGAAGGTTGCAGCCGATGAATCAACATAGAAGTTCAGCTTCTCACCGACGTTGACACTGTCTTGCGAGGCATAGACTTGAATATCGGCGGTATTCATTTTCTGCCATGCATCCGTACCGGGGAGACAATTTTCAGCGACAACAGCGTTAGCGGGAGACAAGCACTCGACACGGGATTGTTGTCCCATGCCGAGTGGATACGCGTATAGAGTGGTTGATTGAGGTAACTCAGGAACCTGCTGTTGAGGAGAAGCAAAACCCAATAGAATGGCTACAATAACGAAGCCAATAGACCAATATCGCAAACCGTATATACCTGTCCACGAGGCTACTTTTGTAATATGTGTCTATTTAACTACGTTTTTGATAAATTTGATAGGCTCCTATTACTTTTATTACTTCATATTCATTTAGATGATCTTCCGGATACAGACCGGTGAAGACACCGAAGGGGCCGCGGATCAGGTAATCCGGATTGCTTTCAGTACGAAAATCGTAGAAATCGAGTGGCGAAGGACCATGCTGCCATTGTTGTGCAACTGCATACGCCAATATTAACTGAGGCGGGTAATGGATCTTATTATCGGTCAGCACACCCATCTCTTGTTCCCATGTTTCGATAACTGCGTCTTTGGGGACATTAGCCTTGACCCAATCAGCTACCTGATAAGAATCACTATTGGCTTGTGTCGACATCTCATGATAGCGATTGTAGAGCGGAATGAGTGCGGCAATCACAAACCAGCCTAGCAACAGCGCACCGATAACTACGGCAGGGGTTGATTTACCGTCGCGGAGTGTTGCCCACCATGAAGTTGCTTTCAGATTCACCATAGCAACAAGATCACGTATGAGCAGGACAACGAAAATGACCACCAGCACAACTGGCCCGAAGGCATAACGATCCCATGCCAGCGAGGCACAAAATAGTGCAGTCGATACAACCAAGAAAATAGCGATAATGCCGCGATCTTGCCCCTGCTCATTCCGTTGGAGACTGGTTACCAAACCATATAAGAATGCAGGGATAAATATAGCGCCATAGACGCCAACCCCCGTCAATAAAGCTATGGCACGGGGTATGCTGTCTTTATCAATAACGATGAACGCGCCGGTTCCAGCCGTTCGCAAAGTCGCCAAGTTCTCGGAGAAATTATCACCCTGCCCAAGCTTGACCACCACAATGAACAACCACAGGCCGAACATCAAACCGGAGATCAAACCGGGGATGACAAAATAACGCCAACCGCGCTGTTTATACCAGATGAGATCGGCAATCCAATTCAGTAAGATAGCTGGAAGGATAAAGAAGGCGAACTGATTCTTGGTAATGGTCGATAGGCCGATTAGGACACCGACACCGACCAATCCTGCGATCGAGCGACCACGGGGATGCAACCACAGACCAATGCCAAGCAACAAAAAGAAGATACCGGGTACTTCCCCGACGACGGTTCGGGAGTAAAAGGTGTAGCCAATTGAGGGCACCCCAACGAGTAAGGCAACCGCCAAGAGCGCATACTGCCAACTGGCAAAACGCTGCACGATGAAGTAGAGAACGAACAATGTTAGCAGGCTATAGGCCACAATGACCAAGCGTGCAAGCGGGATACTGACGCCGAACAGCTTAAAGAGGAGTGCCACCGGCAGCATGATGGTCGGGCCGACACCGATGGCGGGGCCAAAAGCGCGGTAACCTTCGCTACTGCTATCGGCATACACGCCATTTAAGGCGTAGTTCTTTGCTACGTGGAGGTGTGAACCTTCATCGTACCAAGGCCGAGGATAGTCACTGAGATGCGAGAGTAGTAGAAAGAGCGTAACAACGATCACCAGACCGGTCAGTAGAGGGCGCACTACCCCTGAAGAACGGGTAGATGCGCCAGTTTGTAACGTAGCCATACAACAACCTAACTATGAAATTTTATGTCGCAACCGTTTGTACTGGAGTGCGGGTTTCCGATTTCCAGTTACGAGCATCAGCAGTTAACTGCTCAACGACCTTGATGGCGTAGCGTGACACCGATTCGCCATTGCCTAAGTCAGGGTAAATCATGACTGTGTTGCCCATGTAGAGGCGGTCAACAGGCGTTTGAATATCCGGAATTTCATCCAGTGTATTCATGGGGCGAATGGGTTCAACGTACTTAGCACGCTGCACGATAAACTCGACGATGTCGCTTTGGGCATAATTGGGGAACATGCGATGGAAGTGCTTCATCCACTCAGCCTTCACCTGCTCATCCGTCCAAGTGGCGACGGGACTATCGGGAGCGAGGTATTTAGGCAAGTAGACGATGTGATAATCTTTCACATATTTGGGATCAATGAGGTTGGTTGTTTCGACAACAGCGGTGAAGGGAATACTCTCGTCGGTGATGTTGACCACATAATAGGGAACCAACTGCTTCTTGAGGATCACCACAGGGCACATCACGCCGAGATATTGCTGCTTATCCAACTTCTCGCGGAAGGCTTTATCCGATTTTGGAATGAGGTTGCTGAGAATAGGTGATGCTAAGGTGCTGATCACGGCATCGTAGGGCAAGACCGCACCTGCCAGCTTGATGCCGGTGGCACGACCATTTTCGATGACAATCTCTTCAACGGCAGCATTCAAATGGAACTTCACGCCGAGTGTTTCACACTTCTTTGCCAGAGCTTCAATGAGGGTGATGTAACCATTTTCGAGGTAGCACATCATCTCTTTGGAGGTGACGCCCTGACGGGTTCCCATCATGCGTTTGAGGCGTGACCAAATGTAAGTCGCGGGTACGCTTTCGGCAGTGGTATCAAACTTGGCACGTAAGAGCGGCTTCCAGACTTTGTTGTAAGCGCCGCGTCCACTGACTTTTAGGAGCCAGTCTTCAACAGGCACGCTATCCATCTTGCGCCAGTCGCTTTCAAATTGGGCGTATATGACCTGCAAGCCCAAGCGAAAACGTTGGAAGATATTGAGCGGGGGGAAGAGCATGAAATCAACGGGTGTGTTGAAGTCATACAGCTTACCGCTGTCATAAAAGCCCTGCTTGGTGGCTGTGAAATGACGTTTATCATCAACGCCACTTTCTTCCATCAAGGATTGCATCATGGTATCGCTGCTGAGAATAGTGTGATAGAAGCGATCCATCCGCACACCATCAAACATCATGTAACCAGCTAAACCACCGAGATTATCGCCGCGTTCGTAGACATCCACTTGCATGCCCTGCTGTGCGAGTTTATAGGCGAGTGTTACGCCCATAATACCGCCACCAATGACTGCAATCTTCTTCTTATTCTCTTGCATTACTACTCAATTCCCCTCGCAGAAATTTCTGCAACAGTTTAGCTGCGGCTGCTGATCAAAACGCCAGCGATAATGACGCCGATTCCCATGAGACGCATGACGTTAATGCGTTCACGAAAGATGAAGTATGAGCCAATGATAATGCCGACATAGCCCAAGCTGGCGAACGGATAAACATAACTGAGTTCGAAGCTTGATAGTGCTAACATCCAATTGACGACGCCCATGGCGTAAATGATCAAACCGCCGACCACCCACGGTGAGAGGACAATGCGCTTAATCATACCGACGCCGGGTGTGAGCTGCCCCATCGTTCCCATGCCGCGTTTCAGCAGCAATTGACCGGTGATACCAAAAATTGTACTGAGTGCTACGTAAATATAAGGGGACATGCTTATGAACTCCGTTCAGCAGTTTTCGGGAAAGCTGGCTTACCAAAGAGCGATTGCAGGAGCAAACGCCACTGAAACTTCATGTGAAGGCGGGTGACACGAGCGATTTTGATGCTGGATTGGCCGAAGGTACGCACGTGCAAGGTGGTCGGGAACTCGGTCACACGGAAACCAGCTTGAATGGCCTTCACGAGCAATTCAGTACCGGCCAAGAAGTCGTTGCTTTCAAAGGTGACGGTTTCAACCACACGGCGGCGATAGGCGCGATACAAGGCCGTCCATGTGTGGATGCGCCAACTCACCAATATGCGGTAGAGAAGCGATGCGCCGAAACTGAAGATCAAGCGATAGCCCGGAACGCCTTCGACGTGTCCATTGGGGTGATAGGGTGAAGCTGTACAAATATCGCAATCATCAGCAGCCATACGGGCGAGCATTTGCGGGATGGTGTCGAGCGGATAGGTGCCGTCAAAGTCGGTGGTGATGATGACATCGCCTTTGGCGTTTTGTAGGCCAGTGCGGATGGCAGCACCCAAACCCTTGTTGACTTCGTGCGAGACAACCCGTACGCGATCATCCCCGGCAAACTCGGCAGTGAGCAAGGCAGCAGTATCATCTTTACTGCCATCGTTCACAAAAACAACTTCGACGTCATTGGTTTTACTCAGGTTGCTCAAGAGTGCGCGCATGGCTTCGGCAGTCTGATGTACGCCTTCCGCTTCGTTGTAAGCGGGTATGACCAGAGACAGTTTCATTTTGTATCCCTCTTAATTTTCGATTCACACACTGTTGATGACATCATCTTCAATAAAGATGTGCCACAATTTGGTAATTCGCTGCTAATAACCTTACATGGATCATTAGGACTTTAGTACGACAGCCTTGCGCGCGGCTAAAATATTCGCCTATAAGTCCCAAAAATTTCCTCTTAGGTGCAATTATTTACTTTGTGAATTTCTCATAAAAATTTTGTTATCGTATACCGAACTAGGCTATCAATGTCGGGCGATTTTGAAGGGAAGCAGAGAATCGGTGGTATGGAAGATAAGATTCAATCAGGTGGATAGAGCATAAACTTTAGCGTAATTCATCAATAGCACCCTATAAATTATTGGCAACAATGCTCATTTCATCGGTATATTTAGGGAAGTACACTTAGACATCGTTATCTATTGGTTATCAATTTCATAAAAGCTATGTCCACTACACAACGCCAGCGACAAAACCAGACTGCACCGTTTGTAAAGTATCAGATGGACGAGGCTTATGACGAGATGTTCCTGCCTGAGAATAAAGCGCGTCCGCACTACGATGCTCTTTACCAGCGCGTACTTGACCTCACCCAAGAGGAATTAAAGAATCGGCAGCAAGAAGCAGACCTATCATTCCTGCATCAAGGTATTACGTTTACGGTGTACGGGCGAAATGAAGGCACCGAGCGTATCTTCCCCTATGATTTATTGCCACGCATTATTACTGCTGCCGAGTGGGAAACAATCGAGCGGGGATTAACGCAGCGTATCACAGCGCTCAACTTGTTCCTACAGGATATTTACCACGACCAACGGATTATCCGCGATGGGATTATCCCACCGGAGTTGATCTTCACCAGCCAACACTTCCGGCGTGAGATGCGCGGGTTGCGGGTGCGGCGTGATTTGTATGTGTCGGTATGCGGTACTGATCTGGTGCGGATACCTAACGGCGAATTCGTGGTGCTGGAAGATAATTTGCGCGTGCCGAGCGGCGTGAGTTATATGCTCTCGAACCGACAGGTGTCGAAGCTGGTGTTTCCACGCTTATTCAGCAATTACGGTGTTCGACCGGTAGAAAATTATGGTCGGGCGCTGCTTTCGACCTTACAACACCTTGCGCCGGATAACCGGCCGGAGCCAACGATTATTGTGTTGACGCCGGGTGTGTATAACTCGGCCTACTTTGAACACGCGTTCCTTGCACGTCAGATGGGCTTGGAATTGGTCGAAGGGCGTGATCTGGTTGTCCACGACAATATGGTTTATATGCGGACGACGAGAGGGTTGCGACAGGTGGATGTGATCTACCGCCGTATTGATGACGACTTTATTGATCCGCTGGCTTTCCGGCCGGACTCGATGCTGGGTGTGCCGGGGTTGTTTAACGCCTATCGCTCGGGCAATGTGGCGCTGGCAAACGCTATCGGTACGGGTGTGGCTGATGATAAAGCCTTCTACTACTATGTGCCGAAGGTCATTAAGTATTATCTGGGCGAAGATCCAATCATCAATAATGTTGAGACCTATATCCTGACCGATGAGAAACAGCGCGAATATGTGCTGGCGAACCTGCATAAGTTAGTGGTTAAAGCGGTAGGCGAATCGGGTGGGTACGGAATGTTAATCGGGCCGCACAGCACCGCCGAACAACGCGAAGAATTTAAGCGGCGCATCCTTGCAAATCCCCGTAACTATATCGCCCAACCGACACTAGCACTCTCACGCGCACCGTGTTTCGTTGAGGGAGAAGTCGAAGCGCGACATGTGGACTTGCGGCCTTACATCTTGTGCGGGGAGAAAGTCACGATTGTGCCGGGCGGATTGACGCGAGTGGCTTTACAGCGCGGTTCGTTGGTGGTGAATTCGTCACAGGGTGGCGGGAGTAAGGACACTTGGGTATTAGAAGAATAGGGATTATTATTTGTGGCTAATTACATCCCTATTTAGGAATATATGGTATGTCCACAACAGCAAGTTCAGGATGTTTCGGATCGATCTTGATGCTCCTTGCAGCCATATTCGGGTCGTTTATGGCTGCTTTTAGTTCAGCTTCCGGTTCTTTAGTGGCACCGGATGCGATCGTACAGTCGGTCACATTGGCGCCAACAGGAAGCGCTAACAGCGACGAATTGCAGCTAGCAGGGAAGATCATCAGGAAGCGGTTGGACGGATTGGGACTAGACCAAGCAACGGTTGAAGTTGGTGATGCGACGATTCTAATCGGGTTACCGTCAGTGGAGAACTTCGACGATGTTATCACGACACTGAGCGCACGAGGACTGTTAGAGTTCGTGGATTTTAGCAGCGTAGCGGATTACGCCGAGTGGAAAGACCGCGCGATTTTGACGACAGGACAAGGCGAGCATCCTATCTCGGCTGACAGGGCAATGCATCCGGTGACGAACCAGCCGTTCGAAACCGTAGTGGCTGGCGACGATGTGAAATCGGCCAAGGCAGATATGGATACACAGTTCAATCAGTGGCAAGTATCGATTGAATTCACGGACGAAGCCGGAAAAGTATTGGGAGACTATACCCGTACTCATCTAGGCGAACCGCTGGCGATTGTGCTGGACGGAAAGGTGCTGAGCATCCCTGTGATACAAGGTGAGTTAAGTACCCAAGCTCTGATTAGCGCGGGTGATTTTACTGAACAGTCAGCAAAGCGGTTGGCGGTTCAACTTGGAAGCGGTGCCCTGCCATTTGAGATGGTGATCGAGTCGGTAGCGAAATCATAACCCTAAGGATGAAATGCCATGCTGTCTCGCGTAGCCGATAATCTGTACTGGATGAGCCGTTATCTGGAACGGGCTGAACATACAGCACGGTTGGTGGACGTACACCTGAATCTGGCGCTGGATCAATCCAACCAACAAAAGCCGGGGGCGCGTTGGGAACGGTTGCAAGGGGCGCTGCACGTGCCACCGATGGAAGGTCTGACGCTGGACGAGTACAACATGACGCAACGGTTGGCTTTCGACCATTCCAACCCGAACTCGATTGCGATTTGCATCTCGAACGCACGCGAGAACGCGCGCCAAGTCCGTGAGAAAATCAGCTCGGAAATGTGGCTACAACTGAATACGTTGTATCTGGATTTGCGACGAACAAATATTGACAGCATCTGGAACGAGCAACCGCATTTGTTCTTTTTGTCGATTAAGAACGGTGCGCATCTGTTCCAAGGGATCACCGACACGACGATGGTGCATGACGAGGGATGGCAGTTTATTCAGGTGGGACGATATATCGAACGGGCGCTGTCGATTGCAACGCTGTTGGACGCGCATCTTACGACCTATCCGGCCTCACCTAACCCAACAGAAGCGGATGATTACTTCGAATGGTTGGGCTTATTGAAGTGCTTCACAGCCTTTGAAGCCTACTGTAAGGTGTACAATGCTGACTTGCGCCCGTATAAGATCGTCGAGTTTTTGATGTTCAATTCGGAATTCCCACACGCAATGCGCTTTTGTGTGGAACAGATCCAAAACTCCTTACAAACGATTTCCGACTCGGCATCAGTCAGTAAGAATAGCCGTGTACACCGGCTGGCGGGCAAGCTGCGCTCCAATATGAGCTTCGACACGGTGGATGAAATGTTGGGGCATGACACCCACGCGTACCTCAAAGAGATCAGTGATCAATGCGCACATATTCATAATGCGCTTTATGAGACATATATCACATACGCAGTAGAGAGTGCATTGGGCTAGAATAAACTCTGGTATCGCATGAGGAATTGGTAGTGCTGACGTGGTAAGAGATGAGAGATCAATTCAGTTGGGAGCACACATAGGTGCTCCCCTACACATTCTTATCTGATTTGTTTACCACAGCCTTTGCAGGCACTACTGAGGAATTGATGATTTTTTGCTAATCTACGAACGGCGTTAATTATGTACTACACAATCCGGCATATCACCCGCTTCCGGTACAGTGCCTCGATCACCCAAAGCGTGATGGAAGCACGGATGCAACCCCGCACCGAAGGCAATCAACGCTGTTTGAGCTTCCAACTTTCGATTACACCGGCTGCGCGAGTCTTGAATTATCGGGATTATTTGGGGAACGTCATCCATAATTTTGATATTCCGGGGACACACCGACAACTGAGCTTGGTCGCACAATCTCAGGTAGAAGTGCGTCCACAGGCAGAACTCCCAAGCAGCCTCCCTGCAAGCGCGTGGGATGCCATCAACATGACTGAGTACGATATGCTGGTGACGAGCCACTTCACGCATCCGAGTCCTTTGTTAAGTAGTTTAGCCGAAGAACTACAGGTTGTACGACGTGAAGATCCGTTGTCCTTGTTGCGCGAATTGACGTCAGGGATTTATGAAGCGTTTGATTATGTGCCAGAAAGTACGGCTGTTGACTCGCCGATTGATGATGCACTCAAGGCGCGACAAGGTGTGTGCCAAGATTTCACCCATATTATGCTGGCGCTGCTGCGTCCGTTAGGGATTCCGGCGCGGTACGTGAGCGGGTATTTGTATTCGCAAGAAGGCCGGACACGGTCAACAGCAGGTGCGAGCCATGCGTGGGTTGAAGCGTTGCTGCCGGAACTCGGTTGGGTCGGTTTTGATCCGACGAATAACCTGATCGCTGATTACCGTCACATCCGTGTGGCGATCGGGCGGGATTATGCCGATGTTCCACCGACGCGGGGCGTGTTCAAGGGTAAGGCTGACACCGAATTGAGTGTTTCGGTGCGGGTGACGCTGGCGGATGAACCACCGCCTGAAGATGCGCCGATACCGGCTCATTGGGCAGCACTGACGGACGGTGAAGAAGCGCTCACGGCTGAACAGCTTTTTGAACAACAACAGCAACAGCAGCAATGATTCAAGGTGTCAGTTAACAGTCGCAAGTCTGAAGACTCAAGGCGTCAGTACATTCTGATGCTGTGCCCTCTATCCCAATATGATTCGCAAACTGCACAATCTACACAGGTTAATGTTGGTCAAAAGTGGTTTTGACGGCGGATTTGAGGGAGTCATATGCCGACTATTCGCAATATTCTTCAGATTCTTCATTTTCGCAGTTTTTAGTTTTCAGTTTTTAGTTGCAAGTCTGAAGCCATCCGTTGCGTTTATGTCGGCGGTGTCGTCGTCGTCGGCGGTGGCGGAAAAGGGTGAAGGTCGAAAGCAATCTTCAGTTTTTAGTTGCAAGTTTTTAGTTTTCAGTTTTTAGTTGCAAGTCTGAAGCCATCCGTTGCGTTTATGTCGGCGGTGTCGTCGTCGGCGGCGGCGGAAAAGGGTGAAGGTCGAAAGCAGTCAATCGGCTGTTAAGGTGCGGCGGGATTAAGAGGAAGCGAGCGGTCGAAATGAATTTCGACCCTACGACCCCATATCTATCATAATCAATTGCGACAGGAAAGGGGTGACCATTTGGAAAACCATTTTGTAAGTATTGCGAGGGTGTGGCGCTAACGGTTTTGAGGGAGTGAATTTGTTAAGGCCGTTGGGGGATGGTTGGAGATTGGTTTGTCGGGTTAACCGAAAGTAAATGTAGTTGAGAAGTTAGCAGTTTATAGTTAAGAGTTGAAAGTTAACAGTTAAGGGTTAAAAGTCAGCCGTCAAGATAAGCCATGCCTCTATAACAATCCCATAAGTACAGTTAACGGGTAGGAGATTAGCAGTCAAATAGCCTTGCATGATAACTTCAGGTACAGTAAGCAGGTGGAGTGTTATTCGACCCAGTCGGGTTCGCCAGTGGGTTCGAGGCCGAGAAGTTCGCTCATGAGAATACCGCCCTCATTGCGTTTGGGGAGGCGGCTGAGGTAGCGTTCGGTAACGGCGACATTGGAGTGACGGAGTAAGCGGCTGATCTTTTCGATGGGTGTGCCCGCTTCTTCCAGCGCACCCGCAACCGAACGGCGCAAATCATGCGGGGCGACATGTCCGATACCCGCTACACGGGCGGCTTCGGTGACGATAAACCAGATACCATCGGGGGTGACGGGGCCTTTACTGACCTTGCCGCCTTTCCAGATGCGGCGCACCAACGGCGATTTGGGATCAGGCGTGACAGCTTTGGGTTCGACCGTTTTCCCCCAGCGCATGAGCAGAGTCATGGTGGCGCGGGGTACGTCAATCATGGCAGTTTTGCGGCCTTTACCGTGTACCCTCAACACTACACGATCATTTTGCATGGAGAGGTCACCCCAACGCGCGTTGGCTAATTCATCACGTCGTAAGGCGAGTGTACATAGAACCGAGGTGATGACGTGATTGCGGAGTTCCTGTGCATCCGAGGTGGCGATGGCGCGGGAGGCGGCAATCAAGAGTTTGATCTGCTCGGTAGAAAGCCAGCGTCCGGGGCGCTGTCCGGCTTCAGCTTTGGGAGGCCGCACATTCTTGAGGCTGGCGCTGGTGTAGTCATCCATCAACTCGGCTTCGGCCATGAGACTAGCGAGGGTGATGATGGCGGCTTTGGCCTGTGTGATGCCCTGCTTACCGTGTCCGGCTTTGATCAACTGACCTAACCATGCACGTAATTGGGAGGCGGTGATGCAGTTCAAAAGGACGGGCAGCGGAAGCGCACTCATGCGTATGACACGGGCGGGGCCTTCGGTGGGTTTCATGCCTGCAATCGCCACCAAATAGGCGTCAATCCAACGGAAATAGGCACGCTGGGTATGCAAGCTGCTGGCACGTCCGGGTAGGAGCGCGGCAAAGTTAAAGGTCTTGTCCTGAAGGTCGTTCAGCGCCAAGGCGTAATCGGGGGTTTGACGACGGGCTAAGGGTGGCATGGATAGAATCTACCTAGAAGCAAAATACAATTTAACCGCCAAGACGCCAAGAACGCCAAGATTTTTACCACAGAGGCACAGAGAAAAAGGGCTATTTGCATTAGGTCTGTGCCCATGCGGTCAAATGCAATTTATTCTTTGGGAGGCGGGACAGGGAGCTTGTCGACGGGTGTATCTTTCCAGCGTGCGCCTTCTTCCACGAGCATGACGGGAAGGCCTTCACGGATGGGATACTTATAACCGGAGTCGGCGCTCACCAACCAGCAGCCTTTGACGAGTTCAAGTTTACCGGGGTCAGCCCCTTTATCGGTAAAGTGAACAGCGACCGGACAGCGCAGAATTTCCAACAGTTTCGGATCAATAGGTGCAGCTACTTCGCTCATAGCGATTTCCTCTGTTTTCGTTAGTCATTACGTTCCACAGTATAAACTGTGGGCAGTAGAGCGTCAATGCGGCCTGTGCCACAATGATCTGATCAGGGCAAATATGACCGATGACGCTGAAGCGCGGCGTAAGTGTGCTGCGCCCATTCACGGACACTGTCGCAATAATGATCAGAACCATGAGCGACCACATCGGCAGCGGTCATGGTCCATGCGACGGGATACGGGTACGAGCCTTTTGAATCGGGGCGAGCCGTGATCTTCCAGTCACGATTGAGAGAATTGACCTTGTCGCGGTTGCTACGGCGAACATCAGCAGGTGAAATACCGTCACGGACAAAGGTGGTGAGCAGTTGGATACCAGCGGCCAAGCCATCAGGTGAATACAAACTTGGATGCTGGAGGTGGTAACACAAAACCATGAGATGATGAACAACACCATAGTGTGGAAATTCTACTTCCCAGAATAACATCTGGTGGAAGTAGGTTTCGCAGGTGGTTGACGGTGGGCAATGAGCGCCACATTCGGGACAGATATTCGAATTCATTTGAACCGCCAAGACGCAAAGAGCGCCAAGTTAAAACATAGATCATCATTTTAAAGGGTCACAAAGGGTCGTTCAAGAGCGTAGACTACCCTACTATTACAATGTTGTGGCGTTTTTGCGGTTATCTGGTCAGCCCGTTACAATCTGCGCCTAAATATTCTCCTCCCAAATTAGGAAGCTTGTTTATGCGGGGAACACGTCTTTTTTTTGCTGTTTGCTTATTGATGAGTGCAGCGGCCTTCGTGCTGGCGATCCCATCGACCGCGCCGACTAAGGCGATGCCACCTGCCCCAAGTGTGGGTATGGGTGTGTGGGAATCACGCCGATGCGAGGGATGCCATACCCTGTATGGACAGGGTGGCGCGTACGCTCCCGATTTGACACACATTTATGCCATGCGCGGGGGCGATTATCTGCGGGAATTCTTGTTGAATCCGGCAGCGTTTCATCCCAATCAACGGCAGATGCCGATGTTCGGGTTGACGAAAGCGGAAACCGATAACCTGTTGGCATTCTTGCAATGGGTGGGCGAACAACCTGCGGCACAAACGTGGCCTCCACGTCCGATTGTGGTGAGTGGCGGCGGCAGTTTGGGGACGCAACAAGTGAGCGTGGGAGGCACTTCGAGCGCGGCGAACAGCAGTGATCCGGTGGAACGCGGACGGTATTTGTTCAGTAACGCGCCTGCGATTTGCTCGACGTGTCATTCGCTGCAACCGAATGTGGTGATCGTGGGACCGTCGTTGGTGGGGGTCGCGAGCCGTGCGGGCAGCCGTGTGGATGGGATGAGCGCAGACGAGTATTTGCGGAATTCGATCGTGCATCCGAGCGCGTTCATCGTACCGGGGTTCCAAGATGTGATGCAGAAGAATTTTGGGGATGTGCTGACGAGCGACCAGATCAATGATTTGATCGCGTTCTTGAAAACTCAGTAGCGGAAATACAAAAGTGTTTTACCACAGAGGCACAGAGAGCACAGAGTCCAAGGCGAAGAAAAGGTTTATCGCCAACAACGCCAAGATTAAGGCAAGACAGTTTTACCGCTGAGGCGCTGAGGTAGCAGAGCAATACAAAAAGCGTTTTACCACAGAGGCACTGAGAGCACAGAGTCCGAGGCGAAGACAGAGAATACAGAGTTCAAGGCAGCGTTATGACAAGTACACAAAAAATCATTTTTCGTTTTTTTCAGCAGACGGTGATATTGCTCATTTTGTATGTGATCGCGGCATTGGTGGCGGGGGCAAAGTTTCTGGCGGCGGATGATCCGCTGCTGACGGTGCTACCTTATAACCAAGCGGGGGCGCTGGCGAATGTACTGCTCAATCTGACGGTGCTGACGGGTTTGGTTGGCGGCGGGTTGTATCTGGCGGCGCAACAGCGGATTAGCACAATGGGGCTGCGGTTGGCGGGATTGGTGTGGACGGCGCTCCTGATTTTGAGCGTGTTGGCGGGGTTATTCGGGCTGCTGGGCGGACGCAATCTGATGGAACTGCCGTTGGTTTTGAATGCGGTGCTGGCAGTGGGATTACTACTGGTACTGGCGGCAGTTGTGCCGAGCATCCGCGCGCCGATGACCCAGTTGTGGACGTTGGGATTGGTGCTGGTACTGGTGAGCATCTTAATCGGACTGCTGCCAGCGGGGGATTACATCCAAGAGCGCAGCTTACGGGCGCTGGCGGTCGGGTTACAGATGAACATCGCCTATCCGTTGATGGCGCTGGCACTGGGTTACTGGTTGATGCACCGCTTTAGTGATCTGACACCCGCGTGGTTGGAACATGACATTTATATCGCAGCGGGATTGGTGCTGCTGGCGGGTGTTTGCCTGACATTCGCACGCGTCCAATCAGCGGCGGGTTGGGTAAGCAGTGTGGGCAATTGGGCGACGGTGATCGCTCCCCTGTTGTATGTGCTGGTGATCGCGCGGTGCTATCCGGCGCTGACGCAACGCAACGGTACGCATACATTAGCGGCACACTGGTTCACCTTGAGTATTCTGTTGTACTTTTTGGCGTTCGGATTGGTGGCGGCGGTACAGCTTGCACCGGCTATCCGTCCGTATACGCTGGGCACACGATTGGCTGATTTGCAAAGCACACTCACCTTAATGGCGGCGGTGGTTATGAGTCTGGGTGTGGTCAACCAAGCAGCGGCGGAACTGCGCGGGCAAAATTGGCGCGTGACGGGATTGACTCCGTTCTGGTTGGTGTCGGTGGGTATCCTCGGCGGGGGATTGGCGCTGGGGGCGGCAGGTGTGGTGCAGGTTTACCTCGAACGACTGTTGAGTATAGGGTATCTGGACACACAGGCTTTAATCGTCCCGCTGTATATCGGCTGGGTGATGGGCTTAATCACACTGCTGCTAGGTCTCGTACTGTACGCGCTCGGGTTCTGGTCGCACCGACCACAACGATAGCGGTGTTAGAGGGCTTTCACTTGAACCCCAGCCCCTCCTTGAGTTCAGGGAGGGGAAACGCAACGCAGAGAAATAAGTGAAACAATTATTGCGGTGTAGCAGTCCACGTAAAGCTATAGGGTAGGCTGTTGCTTACGGCATAGTTCTCTAGCAGCTCGACTTTCAAACCGTCCTTGAAATCCAAGCTGAGTTCGAGTTCTTGCATCCCCATCAGGTCACGCATACTTATGGCAAAATGGGTGTCGGTTTTCCAGCTTCCTCTGGCAGCAAGGGGGACATCCGATAAGGGGCGCAACCACCCCGCCAACGCAGGCAACCCTGCTTGAGTGATATGGTAAATACCATCTAGGCCAACCGGAATTTGTAAGCGTGTGCCATGCACATCGAGCGTGAGAAGCGCTTGTTCGTCCTTAAATGTAAGGCCGATGGCTGTCCACATCTCGTTATTCAGGGGCAGAGTATACAACTTGCCGGAGATTTGGTTCGCAAGGGTTGGCAGGGGCAATACAGCAACGGGTTTGGGGAATTGGAGGGCGTTGATGGCTAGCTGTAAACGCTGCTGCGCGTCGGGATTGGGCGGCAAAGGCTGATCTGATTGAGCGGCACGGACGACCGAGTTACGCAGCGCATCACCAGAATTTTCATAGGCTCCGGTTAATACCATCACCATATCTTGCTGCGGAAACACATAAATCAGTTGTCCGCCGAAGCCCATAGCAGCATAACTTTCAGGTTCTTGTTGCAGCCACCAGAAATAACCATAGCGCGGTCGTTTCCAGTACGGACTGGATGCGGCATCGACCCATGCTTTGGATACCAGTTGGCGACCATCCCACTCGCCGTTATGAAGAAAAAGGTAGCCTAACTTCGCCATATCACGCGGACTCAGGAACAGATCTTGTCCGGCGCGTGTAATGCCCTGTGGATCAGCCAACCAAATTAGGTCGCTAATCCCCAAAGGTCTAAATACGTTTTCCCGCGCGAAGTCCAAGGCCGTTTGACCAGTTGCTTTCTGGATAATGGCTGAAACCAAATGGGATTGTCCATCGCTGTAACGCCAATTGGCACCGGGTTCCCATGTCATGGGTTGATCGAGCATCCAACTCACCCACGAGTGGTCTTGTTCGCTCACAATATAGAGGGGATCAATTGCTCCGGCAGCGCCGACATAATCCAGTCCAGAGGTCATTGTCAGCAGATGTTTGAGTTGGATCGCTTCTTTTCGAGCGTCCATATTGGCAACACCTTCTTTAGCGAAGAAGTCCCAAATGGATTGGTCAACACTCTTAATCAATCCTTGATCAATGACGATGCCTGCCAGTGTAGACATGAAGCTTTTGGTCGCCGAAAAGAGTTCATGTAGTTGATCGGTGCGGAAAGGATGCGAAGACACATCCAAGACGATATGACCGTGACGGATGATCAGCAGACTGTGGGCAGAGATGTTTGCACCCTGGCTAAGATCATTCACTAGCCCGATCAGCGTTTCTGAGTCCATGCCCTGTTCTTCAGGAGTCGATGTGCGCCAATTGTCAGTCGGCCAGTATGTTGAATTTTGCTGAGTGGCGGGTGTCATCATATCCGTCCCAGTAGCAACGGCGCAAACCCTACAATAAGGCTACTCTGGTTCATATTTTCCCTTATTCATTAACTGCACTAGCGATTACGCGGATTGTAACGCGATTTAATTGATTTATTCGGCATTGTTATCAAGATTGAATTAGTCTTTCGATGGATTTTTGTGGAATCGGACAGGCGTATATTGATCGTAGGTTACAAAAGTCAAAAATCGTCCTAAGCTAGTGATATAACAGAAATGTAACAACGCGTTTGTATCGGTCATCGTTGCTTACATGTATGGCGTTCGGGGGAACATCATGACAACACTTCTATCTGTTTTGGTACGTCGGTGGACATTGGGCATACTGGCGGCACTGCTGATTCTGCCGATGGCGTTCAGTCCATTAGGGGCGCAAGTGGCGGCCGCTCAGGCGTGTGTGGTACGCACCGATTGGCCGATTTATACGGTTGCTCAGGGTGATACACTCAACAAGATCGGGCAACGTTATGGAACCACAGCGGGGGTGCTGGCAAGCGCGAATTGCCTGCCGAATATCAATACGATTTATGCGGGGCAACAACTGCGCGTTCCACCGACAGCAGTGGTATTGACACCTGTGCCGCAACCATCGAACAGCGTCACGTATAACGTGCGATTGAGCTTCCAATGGTTCGATAACGGCTTTATGTTCTGGCGTGCGGACAACGGGGAAATCTCGGTGTATGTCGGGCGGGATAACGGCAGCAGTTCGAGCTATCCGAATTACACCTATGGTTACTTGCCGGATAATCCAGTCAACGAACCGACACCAGCGGGACATGTACGCCCTGCCTTCGGTATCGGCAAGGTGTGGGGTAATTATTTCGGTGTGCGCAGCAGCCTCGGATGGGCGACGAGTTCCGAAGCGGCCTACGTGGCGACGGTCACACGGACAGGCAATACATTCACCTTCAATTTAGTGGACGGGCGCATCGTTTACGTGGCGGCGAACCACACATGGAGCAGCAATTTACTGCCGATCCCGACACCTATTCCACCGACACCTGTTGGGCCAGCCGTGACAACGACTAGCGCATCTTACCAACCATTTGAGGGCGGCTTCATGATCTGGGAAGCGCGGACTGCTAACATCGTGGCGTTCTATATGAACGGCGGAACGCTCAACGGGAGCTATACGGTATTTCCTGCATCCCAATATGGTGGACTGTCCGAGTATTCGATACCGAACGCTGCACCGGCTGGTCGTGTCCATCCGTTGGCAGGATTCGCTAAAGTGTGGGGTAACTTTGCCGAGCCGTACAATAATCTCGGCTGGGCACTGACACCGGAACAAGGCTTCACAGCCACATTCATCAGCAGCGCCAACGGCACACAATCACAAACCTGCTTCATCCTGCCGGATGGTCGGCCTGTGACATATGTGCGCGTGAATAGCGGTGCGCGGTACTGGTTGTTCTCCAGCACCTGCCCGTAACATCGACTGAAACGCGTTTAATCAGCAAGGACACAGTGCTAAAACAGCCTTTGTCCTTTTATTTTGGAGCAGCGTATTGATAGGCTTGCGCCAAGATAGAGGGGCTTTTCTCTTTGATACTGAATGCGCCGAACCTGATCCATGCAGCACCTGCTTCGGGAACCGTAAAGACTTGGCGGTTACCTGTAATGCTGACTTCCTGTAATAAGGCTGCGTGTTGGCTTTCGGGAAGGCGGACGTGCAGATATTCGTTGATGTAAAAGGCGAAGATGATACCGGAATCAGGATGTGCCATCGTCAGGATATTTTCGACGGTTTTGCGCACCACTTTGATCTGGGCAAGCTGGGGTAAGGTGTTGAAGACAAAACCTAACACATCGGGCGCTGGTGATCCGATAGTGGCATTCAAGGTTTTGAGATAGGTACGCAGCGCATCATTTTCGGGGCGATCAATATCAACTGTTTTGGCGGCGGCTTTGCGGGCTTGTTGGATGGCATGTTCACCGGCCAAGAGCGCTCGAACGGCAGATAATCCACGACGTATATCAGCAAGATTCTGAGTACCGTCGGTGATTATCCATGCATCAGTGGAACCGCTTAGTGATGCACTCAGCGATTTCCGACCACCCTGATACACTAGAAAGTCTTTGGCACCCGCACCCAAGAGCTTTCCGGTGAAGTAGGCCGGTAAGCGAACCGCTACACCCGCCGCACCACAAACTGCCACGAGAATAATGCCGGTATCAGGATCAGCATAGACCGGATTGCCGTTGACAACTGCTGCAATAAAGGGTTTGTCACCGAGTCCAATAACACATTGCTCGAAATAGATCAGAGACGCGGCACGCACATCACCGAGAGGTAAGTTTAGACAATTCAATATCAGTCGATTGAAGTTGTTTTCGTAGTCGATACCATTCGTATCATTACTCATAGTTGGCTTTCTATGTGTCCGTTCGCTCGCTCACTGGAAAGATAGTTTCAAATAGGTTATTTGTCAAAAATAAGTCGATGGGTATTCACCCGCCCTGTCGAATTATTGGGCAGATAGGCAAGTTGGGTTAAAATCAGTCCGTATAATCCAAAATACACTCTTACGGAACACTCTTTATGACGACACAGCCTGCCCAACTCCCTTCGATTCCGGTGGACAGTGCGCCGCCAGTTAAAAGTACACGCAAACGCCGCTGGTTGCGCTGGGTGATTAGTATACCTCTGCTGGTGCTGGGTTTGGTGCTGATTGTGATGGCTTACCTGCCCGTTCCGGAAGATAAGCCGCTGCCATTGGCTGAACAAGGCGGTGGCGCTCGACAAGAAGGCAGCGCGATCAACGGTTTGCAGGGGGCATGGCCTGAAATCAGCGTGCCTGATCCACAACAAGCAGCACTGGGCAAACTGCTGTTTTATGATCCAGTCCTTTCAGCCAATGATGATCTGGCATGTGCAAGCTGCCACCATCCGGATATGGGCTTCAGCGATGGCAAGCCAGTATCAGTCGGTGCGCATGGCGAAAATCTACGCCGCAACGCGCCTTCGCTGTGGGATGTGGCCTACGCGACCAGTTTGTTCTGGGATGGTCGGGCAAAATCACTGGAAGACCAGATGATGACACCGCTAACCAATGAAAATGAGATGGCGGCTAATCCAGAGCAATTGGTGGCACAACTGGCGACGATTCCAGCCTATCAACAAGCATTTAGTACGGCGTTTAGCGATGGGCTGAACATCACCAATATCAGCGTGGCGATTGCCAGCTTCGAGCGCACACTCATCACCCACAATTCGCCGTTCGACAAGTTCGCGGCAGGTGATTTCAATGCGTTGACACCGGCACAACGGCGCGGATTCAATGTGTTCCGCAGCGCACAAACCCGCTGCTACGAGTGCCATACGTGGCCGACCTTCTCGAATTACACCTTTAACGTGTTGGGCGTACCGGATACCAATCCTCTCAAGCCGGATCTAGGACAGGTTGAAATTGTCAATGGGCCGGACTCGACACGGGCGTTCCGCACACCGAGTTTGCGTAATGTGGCGTTAACCGCGCCGTATATGCATAACGGGGTGTTCTCGACGCTGGAAGAAGTGATCGAGTTTTATGCCAAGGGCGGTGGGCCAGCCTTCGGGGTCAAGATCGCACCGGATGAATTCTTGCAGGGCTTCACCCTGAGCGACCAGCAAAAGAGTGATCTGGTGGCGTTTATGTATGCGCTGACGGACGAACCGAGCGATTTGATCAGCATCCCAACAGCAGTACCATCGGGATTAGCGGTGGTGCAGCACATGGAGAATACAGCGCGGACAGTGGTACAACAATCCGAAGCGGTGGTGACCAGCGCTCCAGTAGCACGCGAACCGCAAATCATCACGGTACACGTGGGCGAAACGATCCAAGCGGGGGTTGATCGGGCGCAACCGGGAGACACTGTGATGGTCGAACCGGGGGTGTATCACGAAACAGTGTATGTCGATAATCCCAAGATCACGATTAAGGGCATCGTTAACGGCGATGAGCGTCCGTGGTTGGATGGCGAAAAGAAGTTGAGCGACGGTTTTAATACCACTGGCGACGACTTCACGCTGGAAGATTTCGGGGTGCGGAATTACATCGGAAACGGTGTGCTGACGACCCGCACCGAGCGCGTGGTGTACCGTAATAACATTATTCAGGATACGGGCTTATACGGATTGTATCCGGTGGAAAGCACCGATGTGTTGATCGAGCATAATGTGGTCAGCGGGATTGCTGACGCGGCGATTTATGTGGGACAAAGTCGTGGGCCGATCACGGTGCGGAACAATGAGGTATTCAATAACGTAACGGGGATCGAGATCGAGAACAGCACCAACGCCGAAGTGTATGATAATTATGCCCATGATAACAGCGGCGGTATTCTGGTGTTCTTGCTGCCCAATAATCCATCCAAAGTGGGTTATAACACGCGGGTCTATAACAACCGCATCGAGAACAATAACCACGCGAATTTCGGCAAACCCAATTCGACGGTTTCCAAAGTGCCGCAGGGTACGGGCATCATGATTATGACCGCCGACAATACCGAGGTGTTCAACAATACGATCAAGGATAATCAGAGTTTTGGCGTGGCGCTGACCAGCTTGTACACGTTGTATACCCGTGACACGGTGTTTGATCTGGGGGCGCTACCGGAAAACAACTGGATTCACGACAACACATTTGTGCATAACGGTTACGATGCACAGGGGTTGGTTAAAGAGTTAGGGATCGACGGCGCAGACATCATGTGGACGGGTGAAGGCTGGAACAACGCGTTCGATGAGCCGACCGCCAGTAAGTTCCCGCCGCTGCTGCCGGGGCGTAATTGGGCTGATCCGGCTAAACGGGCGATCTGGCACGTCTATGATATTTTGATACGGGCGCTTTTGTAAGCAGTTGACAGTTAGTAGTTGACAGTTAATAGATGGGGTGAGGCGATGGGCTTCACCCTTTTTTATGGGTTGTGGATGAGTGATTCTTCCTTTTTGGAGCAACCGTCATACAATAGCCGCGCAATTTGACTCGCTCAATGAATGAACGGAAAGAGAAACAGCCTCATGAAACTACGATTCGTTCCCATTATGGCCCTCGCGGGAGTCGTCATGGCTGCGGCGGCGTGCAGTCCGGCAACAAGCACCACCAGCGCACCAGCAGCATCCGGTGGTGGAGCCGGTGGCATCGCGCAGCAGTCGGTGGCAACCTGCGCTGAAGTGACCGATCCGACGATTGCTATGCCTGCGGCTGGCAACCAACAGAAGTTCAGCGCGCCAGAACAGGTGATTGATAACGGGCATACTTACTGCGCGATTGTGCTCACCGAGCATGGACGGTTTATCATTCAGTTGTATCCACAAAATGCACCCAAGAATGTCAATAACTTCGTGTTTCTAGCATCGAAGGGTTTTTATGACAACATGGGTTTCCACCGTGTGATCAGTGGCTTCATGGCGCAAACCGGCGATCCGACAGGCACAGGTGGCGGTGGACCGGGTTATGACAACATTCCTTTGGAAGCGACAGGCCCGTTGAAGTATGACAAGCCGGGTGTGGTGGGCGTCGCCCGTACCAATGCACCGGACTCGGCAGGCAGCCAGTTCTTCATCACCTTCGCAGCGGCATCCTTCCTTGACAACGGTTACAGCATCATCGGTAACGTGGTGGCAGGTATGGATGTCGTCAACCAGATTAAACTGCGTGATGTGGATAGCGATCCCAACGCCGGTTCGATCACACCGGAAAAGCTGGTGAGCATCCGTGTGGTGGACATCGGGGCGAAGTAGAATACAGTCGGTAGTTGGTAGTTTTTAGTCGCTAGATTAAGGCGGGGGTGAGGCAGCAGCCTCACCCTTTTTTGTTGGGGAACCGCAAATCCAATAAGGCTGATACGATATGCGCATTTACAGGCAGAGAAGGAGCCAAAAGTGGAACCCAAATCGAACCTCAAAACCAAGTGGTCGGAATTGCCTTTGTTCTGGGAATCCACTTATGAATTCGTCGCGCCTTACGACTTTGACGAATGTATCAGGCGTATCAATCTGTTGGACGCAAAGTATCGGGATGAACAGAAATCATTGTCGAATTTTGTTCTTTCACCTGAAAGATTAGAGGTTAGTTCACAACAAGACAATGGCGGCGTTTTCAATTTCAAGATGAGCGGAAGTGCGAGAAAGGTTATGCTTGATGCTCAACTAAACGGACAACTCTTTCACCAGCGTGAAGGTCAGACACATGTAAAAATACGAGTTGGCTTCACATGGTTGTCTACAACCTTTCTTATCATCCTATTGCCTATTGTTTGCATGGTAATTTATGCAAAGAGCAGTAATGATCCATCCTCTCTTGCCTTTGCTGTTTGCATATACGGTTTTGTGCTTTTGCTACAGTTCTTTTTTGGGTATCCACTAAAGTCCGCACTGTATCACGATCTACACAAGGCACTTATCACCATAAGCACTTAACAAACAGGGTGCTTATATATCCCGCACCCTGTTTACATCCACACAGTAAATTACGCCTTGAGTTTGATTTTTTCGGCTTTTTGGACGCGGTGATCGACCACTTTTTGAATGTAGGTGATAGCGTCCGGTGTCTTACAATTGGTCAAACCGTGATCGACCTTGACCTTACCGATGCGTTTGGCGGCTGCGGTAGCCGTGGCTTGCAGGGCTGAATTACGCGCACCGATGGCAATCAGGGCATTGTTCATGGCATAGCGGGTGCGATTCTGGCTGCTGTGCAAATCCCACTCGATGACTTCAAGCAACTGTTCAAAATACGAGTCGGGCAAGGTGGTGTCGCTGGCTGCCAGATCACCGATGACGTTCCATCCGGCGCTGCTAATCCATTCGTTGGCGGATTTTATCCATGCTTCGGCTTTGGCTTGTGCGAGGCGGGTTTTCCCCACATAGCCGCTGAAGGCATCGGTGATGACATAATTGGTTAGGCTGGTCGTCCATTTATCGAGCATGGCTGAATCGGCCTTGTTGGGATCGGCAATCATGAGCGCCAAGATTTGTGCATCATGGATGCCACTCGCCCACAGATCGAGCGCGATGTCGTGGTTGGTCTTGATCTTCTTTTGAAATTTGCCGAGGTCGGAATAGCTGTTACCGAAGGCATTATCGCCCACCCCGTGACGGGTATAGGTCTTGCGAGCTTGCTCGGTGCCGAGGCTTTCTAACTGGCTCAAGATCACATTGGCATTCGTCACGTCCATGTTTAGTCTCCGTATACAATACCGTTTGTCGCATTGTATACAGATTTTTGTTCTAGTGCAACGTAGGCAATCGTGTGCGGCAGCGATGCGATTATTTGAAGGGCTGGCGCAGGACGGTCTTAAGTTTATCGGGGGCGGCTTTGCGCGGGTCGCCCAAGTAGATTTCGTGATGCTTGGCAGTCGGATAAGCGCCCTTCCCTGCGATGTAGGCATGAATGCGCTGGATGTTGGGCATCTCGGCACTATAGGGACCGATGTGCATGATTTGGGCTGAACGGCCTTCGTCGTAGTGCTCAAAGCGGCAGTTGGGAAGCAGCGCCGAATTGTTCTTTGTGCGCACTTTTTCCACAGCGGCATCATACAAGGCGCGGGTGATGTGATCCGGTTGCATAATCATGAGCGTCCACTTCCATGTACGGCGGTCGCTGGTAGTGGGATCAACTGGCAGATTACCATCAACCCACCATAAACCTTCGAGCGGCATCACACCATAATCCACGCCCAACTGCTGTTTGCTGGCGAACTTGAGGGTGTAGGACAGCGCATACAGCACCTCGACACGCGGACGAAATTCCGCCTCGTCGTTGGGATCACCGTTGCCATCCAGCATGATGAAGTTCATGGGTGGCACCACGACTTCAGAAACACTTTTTGCGGTCGGGTTATAGAGTTCTTTGAGGGTTTTCTTGAAATCGAGCTTCGTCATAATTGCCTCCATTCGGATTATTCGCTAGCGGCCTTTTCGACAGGCCATTGAATTTCCACAATCGGGTCACCGTCTTTATCGGCGGCTTTGAGATAGATTTCGCGGGATGCTCCAGCAATGCGGTAGCCATTGGCATCAATCCATTTGCCGAGCACCTGATAAGTGGCGGATAGGCCATCATAACTGCCGATATGAATGATGCTGGCGGCAGATTGAACGGCGGGTAAATCGCGCACAGATAACGTCCGTCCGTTAGCGAGCGGCAGATCACGGGTGATGGCAGTGGCGACAGGGATGACAACTTCCACATCCATATCGGTGAGCTTAAATTCCTCGTCGTGATAGATGGCTTGCGGCGGGGCGGCAGGTTGAATGCCATGCTGGCCTAAAGCGGCAAATCCTTCCGAGAGCATCCGCCCGACGGTTACGGGCGTGGGAATGATTTCACGGATGGACATGACATGCTGCGGGTCAATCGCTTTGAGTACAACATCTTGATGGGGCATCTTACCTTCCTTTTCAATCTCGCGGAGGCGTGCGGCCACCCGCGCTAAACGAGCCTGTTCATCTTCAAGTTGCTGCTGTAATTTGGCCTGCTGCAAGCGGAACATGCCGCGCATTTCGTCCGCCGACAGTTCTTCATTGAGCAAGCGCCCGATTTCTTCCAGCGAGAGGCCTAGATCACGCAGTGCGAGAATGCGGTTGAGGCGCGGGAGTTGATTCAACTGGTAGTAACGGAAGCCGGTGAAGCGGTCAACGTGCGCCGGAACGAGTAGGCCTAAATCGGCGTAATAGCGCAGGGCTGAAACCGGAACCTGACAAATCCTAGAAAAGTCACCTATTCGGAACATGTTGTCTCCTCGTGCTGATCTGTACTTAGTGTGCCATCTCAAGCGGCTTGAGAGTCAAGTGCATTTTGTCAGGTGTAGTCAGTAGCCTTCAAAGACAATCGGCATTAGAGTATAGAAAGTGAATAGCGTAGTATGGAGGCTCATATGCAAAGTGCACGTCGTTTCTTGTTATCACTGACCTTATTTGTTGTATTACTGGTGGGAGTATCCGCCATCACAGTGGCACAAGATGCCACAGCAACAGCCGCCTCAGCCAGCAGCGGCGATTTATCACTGACCTATAGCGTGGCAGCCAGCGGTGAAATTACGAACTCGACCTTCTCGCAAATCTGGACGTTGACCAGCGCCTCGGCTGATCGCTTAACCATTCGGGTGGAACGCAGCAGCGGGAACTTGCTGCCGGATGTCTCGATTTTGGATGCATCTGATCAACAATTGGCGCAAAGCTACGGCAGTGACCAAACCGGCGCAGCCGCCCAAATCGACAACTACACCTTACCGGGTGCCGGAACCTACAAAGTGTTGGTGCAACGAGTCGATGGTGGCACAGGAGTCACACAAGGCAAATACAGCATCGTCGTCACACCCCGCGCCACAGCAGCGGAAAATCCCAACAACACGGTTTCACTGGGTGAGATCACCGCCGGAACACCGATCAGCGGTGAATTGACGGCTACCCAATGGTATCAACGCTACAGCTTTACGGCTGGCGGCGAAGATGTCATCCGTGTGAATGCAAAACGTACCAGCGGCACACTGTATCCAGAAGTTGAAATTTTGGATGCCAACGGCACATCGCTCAATGTGGGATATACCGATTACAGCAACAATGATGCAGCATTTATCAACCAATTTACGCTGCCCTCAGCCGGAACCTATACGATTGCGATGACCCGTGCGAATCGGTTTAACGGCGAGACAGCGGGAACGTATGAACTGAATGTGACGCTGTTGGGTGCTGGCGAAAACAGTCCGCTTCTGGCAACTCCCAAAGGCGATGTGGTTTATGACACCCCGCTAACGGGTGACATCGGCGCACAGTGGTACCAAGATTGGAAACTCACAGCGACGGCGGCTGATCTGTTGACCCTGACTGTGCAGCGTACCAGCAGCAACCTGCAACCGGAAATCATCTTGTTGGGTGGCAGCGGGCAGGAAGTCACACACGGGTATACCAGCAATGCGGGTGATGGCAGCATCATCGAGCGCTATCAATTGGCGAACCCCGGCACCTTTACGGTACGGGTCAGCCGATACGGTGGCAAAACAGGATTTTCAAACGGCAGCTATTCCCTGCTGGTCAGCCTTGTTGGTTCAGGCGAAGATAGTCCCAAATTGAAAGAAGCCAGCGGCGCGATTGAAAATGGTCAGGAACAAACCGAGATCATCAACGGCGAACGCTGGGCGGACACATGGAACTATAAAGGAACTAAGGATCAGGTCATCGACATTATTGTGGCACGCACCAATGGCACATTAATCCCGCGCGTGGACATTCGGGACAGCAATGGTCAGGTATTGACCAGCGGTTATCCGAATGCCAGCCGTGATGGTACCGAAATCAAAGGCTTCACATTGCCCGGAACGGCCGACTATAAGATTGTCGTGTATCGGGATGGTGGACAGACGGGTTATACCAGCGGTGGTTATTCACTGAAGGTCGGGCCACCGGCACAGTAAGCGTGGCTTGGTAAAATCGAGCGAGGGGCGTATCATCAGGTACGCCCTTTTGATTGAATAAGTAGGCACTATGACAACCATAATCTTCGGCGGGACAGCCGCTTATCACCTTAAACTGCATGACCATGCGCAGGTCGGGGAGCGACGCATCTTGGATACGCCCTACGGAGCGTCGTCACCGTTCATCTATTTGACGGCTAACGATCGCAGCGCGTGGTTTAGTTCGCGGCATGGTGAGGATGGTTTGCAGCGGACGGCAGCCTTCGTCAATCACCGTGCGAACCTGTGGGCGGCGCGTGAATTGGGCGCAACAGGCATCCTGTCATGGAATGGCGTGGGGGCTATCGCGGCGGGGTTGGCGGTGGGTCAGATGGTGGTACCGGATGATTTGTTGGATATGACACGGGCGCGAGTCGCCAGCTTTGAATCGCCTACGCTGGAAATACCATCCGGCACACCCTTTAATGATGGATTGCGGCAGCGGTTAGTCGGTGCTGCACAAGCACAGGGATTCATGTGTGCGACACACGGCACTTATGTGTGTACCGAAGGGCCACGTTTGGAAACGGCTGCTGAAATCGCGGCTTATGGCTGGGGTGGCGCGGCAGTGGTCGGCATGACACTCTCGCCGGAAGTGTGGCTGGCGGCAGAACTGGGTATTCCGTATGCCTCGCTGTGCATCATCACCAACATGGCGACAGGACGCTGGGCGTTTGATTCACGGCGGGATTTCGGTCCCGGTGTGGGTGTCAAAGGGTTACAGGTCACATTAGCGGCGGCGTAAATAAAAACGGGTGAGAGGACTCCCACCCGTTTACCCAGCCACGATTTATTAGGCAGGGATAGCTACCTGCTCGGTTTCGCGCACTTTAACCTTGACCTCAATGCCATTGGCGGGGCGTACCGTCACCAATTGCTTGGGAATAATCTTCTGCCCCGGCACCAAACTCATGTCGATGTGCTGCACCATGGTTGCCAGAATAAGGCGGGCTTCCATCAAGGCGAAGCTGTTGCCGATGCAGACGCGCGGCCCTGCCCCGAATGGTAGATAGCCATAGCGAGGGATATTCTTCTCATTTTCGGGCGAGAAACGTTCAGGATCAAACACTTCGGGATTGGGGAAGACCTTCGGGTTGCGGTGTAATCCCCATATGCTGAGGGTCAATAGTGCACCTTTAGCAACCGGATACCCGCCAAGCTGGGTATCGGCAATCGGTTCGCGTCCAACAGACGGCGCGGGCGGATACAAGCGCATGGACTCCTTGATGACCATTTCGGTGTACTTCAAGTTGGCGAGATCAGCCAGCGTTGCAGGACGATCCCCTAAGACACGATCCGCTTCTTCTGCGAGGCGCGTCATGATTTCAGGGTGTTGCATCAGCAGATACCATGTCCACGTCAAATTCATGGCGGTGGTTTCGTGCCCCGCGAGGAAGATGGTCATGAGTTCGTCGTGCAGTTGTTTGTCATCCATGCCGCTGCCATCATCATCACGCGCTTGCAAGAGCATCGAGAGCAAGTCACCTTTGTCCTCGCCGGATTTGCGCCGATCGTCAATGAAGCGCTGAAGGATGACATCGAGTTCGGCAATGTCACGGTGCATCTGGCGAGTCTTGGCTGTCGGCACCCAATCCGGAATAGGAATGGCAGAATTGATGCGGTCGTTGGAGGCTTCCAGAATGCGCGTCAATAATTCACCGACATGATCCGCATCACCGGATACATCAGCATCAAAGAGCGTCTTGGCGACGATGTTCAAGGTGAGCTTCATCATTTCGCGGTCAATGCGGCGTGTCTCGCCTGTGCGCCAAGTACTCACCATCTGTTGAGCATAATCGACCATGGCTGTGGCATAGCTTTCGATACGGCGCGAATGAAAGGCCGGTTGAGCGAGTTTGCGCTGACGCTTCCAGAAATCACCTTCGTTGGTCAATAGACCATTACCCAAGAACGGGCCGAGGGCGTATTTGATGAGCTTTAGTTTATAGAATTCTTCGGGGCGCTCCACCAGAATGTCATGCATGAGGTCGGGATCGGTGATGATGTAGAAACCAACCCAGCCAAACTGGCTGTAATGAAAATTTCCAAATTGAGGTTGTACCTCCTTTATAAACTGGAGCATATCAAACTCGACGCCGGATAGTAGGGTGCGAATCATTTGGAATGTACCGGTGCGTATCCCCGGCGGATAGGACATTGCCATACTTTTACCTCGCCTTACTTCTTTCCTTTTTATACCAATTGAAACCATGTTAAAATATTCACAATCACACGTCAACTTATCAGGAATGATAGCATGTCAGTTCTCGACATTTATCCAACTAGCCGTGCCGATCGGCGGCGCATCCAGACTCATCAGCAGTTATTGAATGCTACTGCTGAGCTGGTGCAACTCAACGGCTATAAAGCGCTCACCATCAAAGCCATCACCGAACGGGCGGATCTGGGCTACGGCACGTTTTACCTGCACTTCCACGATTTGGATGACGCCGTGTGGGCAGTCATCTATCAGTTCGCGGAACAAGCGCGGATAGAAACTGAAGAACACATCAGCCATTTACCCTATCCGATTCGCGAGTACCGATCATGGGTATACCTATTTGAGTTCGCCGCCCAAACGCGAACCGGCATTATCCAGATGTTCGGACGCAACGGCAGCGCCACCCTACTGCAACGCTATCAGGATTATTTAGCGACAATGCATGAAGAAAACTTACGGATCGGACGGTATTCATCTGGACTCGATTTGCCACCTGAATTTCTGGCACAAATGATCACGGGAGCACTGGTACGTTTGTTGGTATGGTGGGCCGAAACACCGAATGCCTACACACCGCAAGACATGGCGGATATGCTCTACCAGTCGATTTATCGGCAAGCGCCGCCGCGTTAACTCAACTGACGGCATCCATCGGCAAGTGAATGGTAAAGGTACTGCCTTTATCCACAACACTCTCTACCTCAATCGTACCTCCGTGAGCGGCAACGATCATTTTCGCCACACTTAAGCCCAAACCGACGCCGCCAGTATCGACGCCTCGGGCAACATCGACACGGAAAAAGAGGTCAAAAATATGTTCAAGGTGTTCGGGGGCGATGCCAATCCCTGTATCGTGAACGCTGATGTCGATATGATCATTGGCGATATAGGTCTTGATGGTGACGACACCCCCTGTCGGCGTAAAACTGAGCGCATTTCGCAGCAATTCCCGTACCGCGCGCCGCAATTCTTCCGCGTCAATCTTGAGTTGCGGAATATAGCCATTGGGTTGGAACATAATCATCTGGTTATTTTGGCGAGCCTTTTCGAGACATTCATCCACCACATCCAGCACTAATTCGTTCAGATCACAATAGGAACGCTGCAAATTATTGAGCGTGGTGATGGCATTCAGGTTTTCGATCTGGACGCTCATATGGTTCACCGCGCGCCGGATCGCCCCTAATTTGGTGATGGATTTCTCGTATTGTTCTTGCTGCATCAAGCGATCGGCAAGGTAACGACTGGTTTCAATGGTGGCTAATGAGGTGCGGAAGTCATGGGATAGTGCCGTCACAAAATCGCGCACGAGTTTGGAGCGTTCGCCTTGAACCACCAGATCGAGCTTTTCTTTTTCAGCTTGCCGCTGCGCCGTGATGTCCTGTGCCACGCCATAATAGCGGATCATCCGTTGTTGGCGTTCATCCCAAACCACATGCCGGTTAATCCGTAACCAGCGAATGTCACCACTTTGGGTAATGATCCGGTATTCATCCGTGGTGGATTGGCCTTCGTGCGCCTGCTTGAGTCCATCGGCGTAGCGAGGTAAATCATCCGGATGGAACATACGCACCGTCAAATTATTGTCCAATTCTTTGGCAGGATATCCGGTGATTTGTGAAAACTCGTCAGTCACCCATTCTTGTCGCAACGTGCCGTTATTTTCAACGCGCACACTGAAGGCATAATTGGGAACCAAGTCCGATACCATCTTGAAACGCGCTTCACTTTCAGCCAATTGGCTGCGCCGAGCCTGTTCGATGCGTGAACGGTAATAGGCAAAAACCAGCACGAGCGATGTCATCAGTACATAAAAAGCGATAGGGCCTTTTATCATTTGAGGAACGGTGAGAAATGGTAAGATGAAGGGCATTAGCAGCAGAATGGACAGATGAAAAGCAGCGACTATCAATGTGAAGCGGATAGGATAAAATTGACTTGTAAAAAGGATCACCGCCACCAAGAAAGTCAAGGTGGATTGATAGGCGGATAAGGTTACGCTGAGTGAGGCAAAGGCCAATACCAGCAAAGTCGATTGAATGACCTGCACTACACCGGCAAGGGTGGTATAGCCTTTACGAACTGCCCAGTAGGATATCAGCAACAGCAGGCCGGAAATCCATGTCGTGAGGAGACGCTCTTCAATATGGGGAACATCCGGATAGAAAAGAAAGCGTAGTGTTAAGACGGTGGTGATGATCAGCGAAATCAACAAAAATAGCTGCGCGAGGAATCCGGATCGTATGCGCTCGTCAGCATTCTTGACAGTCATGGCGGGTGCCGAGACACGCTGCCATAATTGGGAAGCACGCTTAATCCATGGTGGCGGTGACAGTTTATTCACAGTGACCTTGTAATAGCACTGATATGTTTTCATTCTACATCTGTATTAGTGATGGAAGTATAGGATTTATAGGCGATAGCGCCTTAGAGCATAATCATGAACATGACACAGCATCATTGGCCTGTTTACGGGCATGATTGGGCAGTCGAACATCTACGTAAAAGTATTGCCAATACGCGCATCCGCCATGCCTATTTAATCGTCGGCTCGGAATCCATCGGAAAAGAAACACTGGCGCGGTCACTCGCTATGACGCTGAACTGCACTCATGAGGACGAGGATGCCCGCCCATGTGGTCAGTGCAGCAGTTGCAAGCGTATTGCCAGCGGTAACCATCCCGACATTATTTACTCCGAGTTGGATGGTTCAACCGGCGCGTTGAAGATCGAAGAAATTCGGACGGTCACTGCCAAAATTGCCCTGAAGCCCTATGAAGCCCGTTACCGGATTGCGATCTTACGCGACTTCGATCATGCCCGTCCACAAGCACAGGACGCGCTGCTCAAAACATTGGAAGAACCACCACCGCAAGCCCTGCTCATCTTGATCGCACCGTCCACCGAGTCGTTACTGCCGACCATCACCAGCCGCAGCCAAGTGATTCATTTGCGCCCATTACCGCTCGAAACCATACATGATGTACTGGTGAACGAGAAACAGGTGCCGCCCGATCAAGCCGATTTGTTAGCCCGACTCAGCGGCGGACGGATGGGATGGGTCATGCAAGCCTTAGCTGACCCTAGCATGCTGGAACAACGGACGGCAGCCCTTGACCTGCTGGAAAACTTAATCCCCATGAACCGCGCTAAACGCTTCGAAATCGCTGAGGATTTGAGTAAGGATAAGTTGGCGCTGTATCCATTATTGGAACTGTGGCAAAGCTATTGGCGAGATGTGTTGCTGTTGTGTCAGGGATTGGGCAATAATCCAGCGAATGTTGACCGAAAGGCATCGCTGGAACAAATCGCCAAGCAAACCTCACCGGATGAAGCGCTGTTGGCGGTACAAGCCACGCGCACCATGCTCAGTAATCTCAGCACCAATTTGAATTTGCGACTGGCGATTGAGGTTATGTTTTTGGATTATCCCGGTCTACCTAACAAGGCATGAAGCTGTAAACTGATTTGGGAACATCGGATTACGACTTTTTAAACCTATGCTATACTACGAGTGCCTTCCAACCAGCGGGAAAAGAGCCGCATGAGTCAACCGACCGAATTGATGTTATTGCAACGGGTGCAAGCCGGAGATGAAGAGGCACTCATCGCGCTTCACAGTCAATTTGCGAACCTTGTTTTCTCGGTTGCCTACCGCGTCCTGAATGACCAAATGGCCGCCGAGGAAGTCACACAGGACACCTTCATGCGCCTGTGGAATAAATCCTTTCATTATGATCCGGACAAAGGACGCTTCACCACGTGGTTACTGACGATCACGCGCCGTTTAGCCATTGATGTTCTGCGCCTACGCCAACGCCGCGAACCCAAATCCGGTATGCTTTTTATGGACGAAGACCCCACGCTGTGGGAAAATACGTTATCGGTCGATGGTGGCAATGATTTGCGCCGTAACCTTAAATCCATCTTGGATCAACTGCCCCCTGACCAAAGTGAACTGATCGAACTGGTCTACTTTTACGGGATGTCCGCTGAAACATTGGATATTCCCTTAGGCACAGTCAAAACGCGCATCCGTTTGGGGATGCAAAAATTAAGATCTGCATGGACGGGCGAAGATCATACATCCAATTAGGATGCATTAACCGTAAGGTTGTTATACGACAACCCTTTAGCAGTAGAATAACTCGAAGTCGTGTGCGGTCGACCATCGCACCCAGTGATATAGAAACCGATGGACAGAAGCGAACTCCTTGACTTGATACCGGCTTACGCCTTAGAAGCGCTCGACCCCGACGAAAAACGTCAGGTTGAAGCGCTGCTCAAGAGCGACCCTGAAGCACAACGCTTATTAGCCGAGTATCAGGACATCAGCAGCAATCTCATACTGGCGACACCCGCGAAGCGTGCTCCGGCGCATCTTCAAGATGATTTGCGGAAGCGGCTGGCAGCGAACCGTCCTGCCCAAAGTGCGCCACCGATACCTGCCCCCATTCCTGCGATCCCCGTACAGCGCCGGCGCATGAGTGTTTGGATGCCGCTGGTGGCTGCTGCGGCTGTGATCGCGATTGTTTTTGGTGTGCTCAGTTATCTGAACCGCAATCCGGCTGAAGTGCTCTACAACCAGATTAAGGGCACGTCCGGCTACAAAACCATGCCTATTCCGGGAGCAGACGCAACTACGCCAAGCGGCGAAATGATCACGTTACCGGACGGCAGCCAAGCGGTCATTCGAATGACACGTATGCCAGCCCTAGAAGCGGATCGGACGTTTCAACTGTGGTTGATTGACGACACTGGCGCACACAGCGGCGGCTTGTTCCCGTTCACTCAAGCCGACTCTACCTATTATGTGGTGGTGCCGCTCAACGATAAAAAAGTGATGGATTATAAAGCCTACGGCGTATCAGTCGAGCCGAGTGGCGGCAGCGCAGCGCCTTCCACCACGCCGATTGTGGTCATCAGTACCGTATGAGTGAGTGACCTTTACGCGTCTGACTTGCAAAACCAACCTCCTATTTTATACTCAACCACAAGCCGCCGATTGCCTTTTCGACCATCGGTAGTCTTTGTACAAGGAACGTGAATATGCTGCCAACTGACCGCGCCCAAACCTTCGCTAATGCACCCATAGAGGATTTACTGAGTGTGCTGCTGCGCCAACTCAAACGTCCGCTGGCGACGCAGGGCTTCAAGCTCACGGATGCCGAAGCGAACCGCATGGCCAGTGAACGGGTCGCCGGTAAAGTCCCCCAACGCAGCATCGAACTGGTGGCTGCACTAGAAACCATCGTAGAAGAAAGTGAAGCGGTTCTCGCTGGCTTCGGCCTCACGTTCCAAACCTCATTTGACGCGGATATGAGCACGTTAGGCGGATGGGAAACTACGGCTGAATTTCTAGACGTGGCAAATGAAAAAGGTAATGCTGAACTGCGTATTACATTAGGCGCAGCGCTTGATATGGCGTTCGTTGGTGATGACCGTTATGCACCCTATCTGTTATTTTTGGCAGCAGGTGATCATGAGGATGAAACGGTGATTGCCAAGCGCATACTCGCGTTTGTAACCGATATTCCGGCTGATAATAATCCAAATTGGCTTAACCAAGTCCGCGCGTGGCTTGACGACAACTCGTGAATAGCGTCTAATTAAGAATAATAGAACTATACTCATTTTTACTTTTCTTTGGAGACTAATCTCATGTCAGAACCCATTGTTGTAACCCAACGCGATGATACAGCCATCCTTGAAGACATTAGTCATCTGATTGCAACCTACCCGCCTCTGACCAATGATCGTCCCGCGATTCATGTGAGCGTGAACGACGGCGATGTCACGCTAAAGGGGCATGTGCTGACCTCAAACACCCGTCGGTTCTTCCTGAGCCGCTTGACCAGCGTTGAAGGTGTCAAATCCGTTAACGCTGAAAACCTGTACGACGATAGTACGATTCGTCTGCAACTTAGCCACCTGATTCCCGCTGGTGTGCAAGCCAATATACGTTACGGGGTTGTGATTCTGTCCGGCGAACATCCCAACAACATCGAAGCGCTTGCCAACCAAGTGCTGACGCTCAATGGTGTGGAGAAGGTCGTCAGCGGCTTCGGGGGCTAATTACCTTACCGTTTTTGCTATAACACAACACGATGGGCAGCCATGATATAATCCTCTTAAAGCAGTTGAAGGAGTCTGTCATGGTTGCACAACGCGTTTTTATCATCATTGACTGATACCATGCGTATTTTATTCGTCGCAGCACTCCATCATCCCGAAGTTTTACGAGCAGCCATCGCCGCCACTCCCGCAGGACAAAAACCCCCGCTCTTTCCAACCAGCGCGGCCCAACACTTCTGGGAGAAAGCCCTCATCAAACGGGGGCATGTCGTCGATGTGTTTTATCGTAATCTTCCGGCGTGGGGCGGCGAATTGAAGTCCCAACGCTATACCAACCGCTGGACACCTGCCCGTATCGCGACCGCCCTTGCCTATCGCATCCCTGCCGAGTTCAATCCGGATTATCGCCTCCGCAACCAACACCTGATTGAAAAAGCACGTGCGTTTCGGCCTGATGTACTGTGGGTCACGGGCGACAATATGGTGATTACTGCCAGCACGCTTGCCACCATTAAAGCTGAAACGGGTTGTAAGATCATCTATGCCACAGGCACATCCCCCATTGTCTTTTCGCGCAGCATCGAACGCAAAGCCGCGCGGCTGCTCGATCTGGTGATCGTCAACGATTATTACCACGGCATCCAATGGCTGGAATTGGGCGCGAAACACATGGATTGTATGCCGATGGTGGCCTGTGATCCTGAATTCCATCATCCCTATACACTCACAGATGAACAGCGCAAAGCCTTCACCTGTGATATTGGCTTTGTCGGCACGTTAATTCCGGACAACCTCTACAGCTTGCGTATTCAAGCACTGGAAGCCCTGCGCGATTTTGAGTTAGGGGTGTGGAGCGTGCACGATGTCCCTGCCTCCTTGCGCCCATTCTCGCGCGGCGGCGCATTAGGCGAGGACATGCTCGAAGTGCTGTCAGCGGCCAAGATGACCATCAACACCCACGGCGACTTCATGCGCTACGGTGGGAATATGCGCCTTTTCGAAGCGGCTGCGGTTGGTGTATTCCAGATCGCTGATGATCTACCGGGGGTACAGCGTTGGTTTACGGAAGGTGAAACGATCGTCACGTACAAAGATCAGGATGATCTCCGCGCCAAAGCACGTTACTATCTTGACCATGATAACGAGCGAGAGGCGCTCATCAAACGGGCGCGCGAACATGTCTATGCCCACCACACTTATACCCAACGGGTAGAGCGCCTCGAAGCCTTAATGGCTACTGTATAATCAAGCAAACCATCCACCTATTTAGTGATTACTATGCCCGATGTTTCGGTCGTCATCGTCAATTACAACACGCGTGAACCTCTACGGCGCTGTTTGGAATCCATCCAGGCTGAACGCGGCTCACTCGACATTGAAGTCATCATCGTAGATAACGCATCCAAAGACGACAGCGCAACGATGATACGGCAGGTCATGCCGGAAGCCGTGTTGATCGAACCCGGTCATAATACGTGGTTCAGCGGCGGCAACAATATCGGTTTCCAAAGAGCCACAGCGGATACCATCTACATCTTGAATGCGGACACACGCTTGCAACCCAATGGTTTACAAACCATGCTGGACTACCTACGTGCACATCCTGACGTCGGGGCGGTTACCTGCCGCATGGAATATCCCGAAGGCGGGTTACAACAAACCTGTTCGCGTGTCCCTGATTACACCAACCTGCTCTTGGGGTATACATTCTTAGGCGTGTTGTTGCAGCGTTGGCGAGATCAACGACGCCATATCATGTGGTATACCGGATGGGATCGTGCTAGCACCCGCGCGATAGAAGTAGGGCCGGGATCAAACTTACTATGCCGGCGCGATGTCATCCAGAAGATCAACGGATTTGATGAGCACCTGAGACTCTATTTCACCGAAGATGATTTGTGCAAAAAAATCTTGGATGCGGGTTACGCTATTCATTTTGTAGGCGGAGCATTGCTGCTGCATGAAGAACGCGCCAGCACCAGCCAAGTCTGGCGATTGGCCTCGTATATCTACTTTGAAGACTTACTGACCTTTTCGCGCAAATACTACGGCGTTGCCCGCACGACAATGTTACAATGGCTCATCATTCCAACCCGCGCCGCTATGAATCTGGCACAGCGCTGGCGTGGAGAACGAACTTCGCTTTAAGACTGGCAACTCGAATGCCTTCCTTGTAGACTGACATGTTGGAAACTATCTACCCAATAATCCGTCTGAATAGAGTCAATTACCATGACTGAACCCGTTAAATTCGGCTCGCGCTACGATACTACCCGCGAAGCATGGGAACACATTTGGAATACAGCCTCGGTTGAACGCGAACTCGAGCTAATGGAAGTCACACGCGCACAGTCCACCCTAAACACTTATGTTCCATATCTCAAAAAAGAGGGTATACATCTGGAAGCAGGTAGTGGCTTAAGCGCGGTACTTATTACCCTGCGCAAAATGGGTTACAACCTGATCGGGCTGGATTACGCCGAAAACGCGCTGCACACCTCGCACGCTTATGATGCCTCGTTACCCCTGTTGGTCGGTGATGTACATGCACTCCCGCACGCGACCAATTCACTCGACGGCTACTTATCATTTGGTGTGCTGGAACACTTTGAACATGGGATGCAACCCGCGCTCAAAGAAGCCTTTCGTATCCTCAAACCGGGTGGCGTGCTGATCCTGACTATTCCCTACCCCAATGTCATCAACCGCTTTGTGGCATGGCGACGCAAACAGCAGGGAATTACGATTCTCAATGACGACGAGTTTTATGAAAGCACCTATGACCGTGACAGCCTGTGCGGTAATGTAACCAGTGTGGGCTTCAAACTCGAAAAAGTCCTGCCGACCAGCCACTCGTATACTTTATGGGGATTGGGTGGGCCGTTCCGCGCCAAAGGATATTATCAGACCAGCGCCTTAGCCGAGATGCTGGGTGGCATTCTCAAAGTAATCCTACCGTGGGCGTTTAACTTCAGCACTCTGGTGATTGCCCGTAAACCCTGATCCGGTTTTATCTTAGGTGTCGCTCACGACTTCAATCTGGATACCAGCTTGACGGAAAGGTAACGCCTCTACTTCTGGAAAGCCGGACGTTGTGATGATTCGTGCCACATCCCGCGCCGCAGCATACGTATACGGCGCGACCTTACCCCATTTACTCGCATCCACTGTGATAATTTTCGTCAAGCAGCGGCTCATCAAAGCACGTTTCATTTCGGCTTCATCAGGACCAATTTCGGTAATACCCGATTCAAAAGTGACGCCCTGCGCGCTAAAAAAGCCCAGATTCAGATTAATGTCGGGCAGTGAATTGGGATTACCCACCAACGAGATAGAATCGCGCCGTAATGCACCCCCCGGCAGCAGCACACGGATACGCGGGGAATCGAGGAATTGCTGCGCGATCACAAGGCTGTTGGTGACAATCGTTAAACCATCGTAGCGCTTGAGGTAGGGAATCATGGCAAAGGTGGTGGTACTTGAATCCAGCGCGATACCATATCCATCGCGGACGTGGGCGGCAGCCGTACGCCCGATTTCATCCTTCTCGCCCTTATGCTTGCGGCGGCGAATGTCAAACGACAACTCGGCGGCAGTACTGCTTGGCGCACGTAACATCGCACCCCCATACGTCCGTTCGAGGATGCCTTCGTCTTCCAATGCCCGTAAGTCCTGCCGGATTGTTACTTCACTGACTTTCAGCTTTTCACTGAGTGTTTTGACACTCACACGACCGTCACGCCGTAAATCATCTAGAATAAGCTGACGTCGTTCCTGTAAAAAAAGGGCATTTATCATTTGATTTAGCTCTACTTTTGGGTAACATTAATTTGAAAGAGAACGAAAATAAATGGAACTCCTCTATTCTACAGAATTTTCATATGAAAGGACAAATTAAATGGACTTCAAAGCGGATTATGACCGTCTAGCGGATAAACTGGCGGCAAAAGGGATTTCTGTCGAGAATGTGAAGGCCAAGCTCAAGGCACAGCACATTGAAACACCCTCATGGGGCTACGGCAACGGCGGTACGCGCTTCAAGGTTTTTGCGTGGGAAGGCGCCGCCCGTAACATCTACGAAAAAATTGATGACGCAGCTTATATCCACAAACTCAGTGGTGTCGCCCCTTCCATCGCCATCCACATTCCGTGGGACAAGGTGGAAGATTACGACGCCTTGGGACAATACGCCAAAGAAAAAGGCATCGCCATCGGTGCGGTAAACCCCAACTTCTTCCAGGATGATCAATATAAACTGGGCAGCCTGACCAATCCGTCCCCCGCGATCCGCGAAGAAGCGATGGGACACATGATTGAATGCTGCGAAATCATGACCAAGGTGGATAGCAAGCTGTTAAGCCTGTGGTTCGCAGACGGCACCAACTACGCCGGACAAGATAGCATTCGTGAACGCAAGCGCCGTTTGGAACAAGGCTTGATGGAAACCCACAAGTACCTTCCCGCAGGCAGCCGCATGTTGATCGAATACAAATTCTTCGAACCGGCCTTTTATCACACCGACCTCGCTGACTGGGGTATGGCTTATGCGATGGCGCTCAAGTGCGGCGCACAGGCACAGGTGCTGGTTGATACGGGTCATCATGCACAGGGAACCAATATCGCCCACATCGTATCCTTCCTGCTCGAAGAACGTCGTTTGGGTGGCTTCCACTTCAACGCCCGCCGCTATGCCGATGACGATTTGATTGTCGGCACCAATAATCCCTATGAATTGTTTGAGATTTACACCGAGTTGGTACAAGCCGGTGATCGTGCCAATGACGTGGCCTATATGATCGACCAAAGCCACAACATCGAACCCAAGCTGGAAGCGATGTTGCTCAGCGTCCTCAACTGCCAGACAGCCTATGCACGCGCCTTAATTGTGGATTACAAGAAATTGGCTGAATTGCAATTGGCAGGGGATGTTTTGGGTGCGCAACAGGTGATGGTGGACGCCTTCGATACCGATGTCCGCCCGTTGCTGATGCAAGTCCGCACTGAAAAGGGAATAGATGCGAACCCGCTGGCCGCTTATCGCGCTGACGGTTATGTGAAGAAAGTCGCCAAAGAACGTGGTCTGACCATCTCGGCAGGCAGCGCTCTCCAATAAGCTCTTACAGTCTTTAAACAGCAATAGAGCCTATAACACTTAGGCTCTATTTTGTTTTCGTTCGGTAATCAAATTTTCGGCGGCTTCCATAGTCTCTACAAAATGGACATCCTTAAAGGCATCAGGTGCTATTCCTTCTGCGATGGTACTCAACGCCCGAATGAAATACGGTGCTCCGACCACCACCACGATTCCTCGCTGTCGTGTACCTATTACTTCCATCCGTAGGATGGCTTGTAGATAATGGGTTGGAATTTGTGCCTTTGCATCTCGAAAGTCAACTAGAATGTCGACTGATTGAGTCGCACTAGTAACCATCTGGACACTGTCATCTACCATTTGCATCGCCTCGTTACCCGTCCACGGCGACACAAACTGTATCTTGAGTAAGGTTCTATCGGTTGTACCCCAACTCGTTACTATGGGCATCCACAATCCAATCATATGTAGCAAACAAAGACATGCATATAAAGGATGCACATCGCAGAATAGTAATTGGGACTATCTGATGAAAATAACGATAATAGAAACGAATGACATTCTTTAAGCGAGAGGTTTTGAAACTTGGTGCAACCAACATCCCGATGTAAGTATATTGGAATGCCGCAAGGTTAAATTACTTGGCTTCCGCCTCTAGAATACATCATAAATTACAGATTATTTCATAAGACATCATGCAATCTGTAAATAGTTTCACGAAGATCGTAAAGCCAAGTAAGCTAGTCAGGTCTCAATTAATATTAAACTTCTCGACCACATCCACAGTGATTTCGTCCATATGTGCCACCACATGATCCGCCAACGCCAGAACTTCCGACGGCAGATCAAAGCCTTCGCTGGGTGCAGCAATCACCTTCATACCGGCGTTATGCAGCGCACGAACCCCCGCTGATGAGTCTTCGATACCTGCCGAGTTCTCCGGACGAACGCCCAACTTACGCAGGGCTTCCAGATAAATATCCGGTGCCGGTTTACCATTAGGGATCGTATCACCATACACACGGACTTTCAGCATCGCACCCAAACCACTCTTGTCCATCGCATGATCAATCACAGCAGTCGGAGAGCCGGAAGCCAGCGCCACTTTATACTTAGAAGCCATGCGCTCCACCGCGCCAATCGCGCCATGCCGCAGCGGCAGCCGTTCGTCATACTGTGCCAGAACGCGCCCGATCACATCATCAATGATGGCCTCCAACGTCCAATCCAAAGCCATCCGGTCTTTCATCACCTGCGCCCATTCGACCGTATTGCGCCCCATACAAGCACGTTGGTCATCCATCGACCACGGCTTATGAATATCGCGTGCGAATCCTTCCCGCGCCACTTTCCAATACGGCTCGGAATCCATCAACACGCCTTCCATGTCAAATACCACTGCTTCTATCGGCATTATTATTCAATCCTTAAATGAGAGGAAAAATTACTTAAGCCAAAACACCTGACCAGCAACATCTTCAACACTGTGCCGTTCGCCAAAAGCGAGAACTGCCCGAATTGTGCCACCAACATCTTGTTGATTGCCAGTCCAGCATATCAGACCAGCATGATCAAAACGCTTTGAAGTCCGACCAGCAAAGGGAAGATCGCGCGTATAGACCAATAATCCATGTTCAGTGGCATACGGTAAATGTTCAGTATCATCATCTTTTTGAACCATTCCAACATCGACTGCCATAACCACTTCGTAGCATGTTCAATTAGCGCTCGTTGCAAAGTACGTGGTGAATGTTCATCCAGATAAAACTTAACCTTGCTTGCCAAGTCGATAAGCCTCATCTAATTGGAATTGATATTCAGCTTCCTGCTTATCAATGAGGTCATGATGTTCTTGGTAATACAATAAAGCGGCTAAAACTTGCGTTTCGGATAAGGTAAATTCATAAGCGAGTTTCGCTACGTCCCAACCCAAATCGCGCGCACTATACGCAATCGTCGCCACCGGCACACGCCGCCCACGAATATAAGGGCGTTCCATGTACGTTTGGGTATCAATATATTTCCGTAGATCAATCGCTTCCGGTATCGCCGTATCCATCGGGGAAAACCTCCACCTACTTCCCATTTATTATAACCGCTCGAGGACAAACACAATACCATATCCAGTTTTGGGGTAGTACAATAAAAACATTCGTTCGACTCAAGGTCTAGTATCGTTGAAACCCATAATTATTACCCCCACCCTGCTTCGAAATCTCGTCGCCTGTGAACGGCGCGGTTGGCTGGATACCTTTGGCGAAAGATCGGAACAACAGGAGATCACGCCTGTGGGTGCGCTCTATGGCATCGCCCACGAACAGGCCATCCAGATCGTCGCCAGCCCCAACGCCGAAACGCTGCCCGTTGCCTCGTGGGAGGAAGGGATTGCGATCACCCGCGACCTGATGAATGAAGGCATATCCGTCATCATCGGGGCTTATGTTGAACAGCGCTACGAACTCGAAAACGGTGTCGAAATCAGTCTCCGTGGACGCATTGACCGCCTCACCCGCAACCCCGAAAGTGATCTGTATGAACCTGTCGAGATCAAGCAGTACATCACCATCGGCAAAGGGGATGAACTCCAACTCGATTTTTACGTCAACATCCTACAGAACATGCAGGAAACCAAACTGCGCGGTTACTTCTGGTTGGGATCGGACGCACAAGGACACCCGCGCTACATCTTGCAGCACGTCCTCAATCCAGCACACCTTCAACTGATGCTGCGCCGTGCCTATACCGTCCTCACGCAGGAAGAAGAACCGCCCGTTAATCTGATCGCGCATTGCAAAGAATGTCCGTGGTACAGCGCTTGCACCGAGGTTGCCCGTAACAACCTCGATCTGTCACTC
This sequence comes from Aggregatilineales bacterium, assembly GCA_044227005.1. Taxonomy (GTDB): domain Bacteria; phylum Chloroflexota; class Anaerolineae; order Aggregatilineales; family Phototrophicaceae; genus CFX2. The sequence continues at coordinate 922,740 of JBGAFZ010000001.1, read as the reverse complement.
TTGCCACGCCTGAATGCCCAGACGCGTAAATATCTAGAGCGCGGCGGTATCACCAACTTACAGCAGCTCGCCGCCTTATCCATCGAAGAACTGCAACGCTTCAAAGGTATCAAATCAACCGCCGCCTCGCACCGTGCCAATGCGCTGGCCTTTGTGGAAAATCGTCCGGTGTGGGTCAGTAAAATGCCCGACCTACTCCATCAGGGTGGATGGATGTTCGACCTTGAAACAGCGGCCTTGCCCGGCGGCGATGGCCTACCGTGGTCGCTCGGTTGGTGTGATGAAAACGGCAACAGTCAGATCGCCATCGTCGCGCCCAACCAACCCCATCAACGGGTGATGCTCGACCCCATCGGCGAATTAATCACCGTGCCGCATAAAGACGAAGCATGGGAAGTCTTTCACGACAGCGTAGGCCGTGACGACAAACCGATTTATCATTGGTCAGGCTTTGATGCCGGTGTCATGCGTGCCACTGCGCCGGATTCAGTCAAGAACGCTCTACTAGGCCGGATGCATGACTTGCATCACACCTTCGTCAACACGGTACGGCTACCGCTGCGCAGCTATTCAATCAAGAAAGTCGCGGCTTATTTCGGCTTCAGTTGGTCAGGCTATCAAGAATGGTGGGCTGCCGAAACCGATTATCGCCGCTGGTTAGAGACGGGCGAGGTTATGCATATCACCCACGCCTGCGAATACCAGCGTGATGATGTGCTGGCACTCGCAGTCGTATGGAAATGGCTGATCGAAAATCACGTCATGGCTGATCAATAACCGCTTACGGCGTAGCGGTCGCGCGGCCATCTACAAACTGGATCACATCCAGAGCAAAGGGTAAGCTCGGTTTGGATGAGGTCACCGCCAGCGAGAATTGATCCCAATTGGTGACATACAGTTTGTCCGGTGCGGCATAATCCACATCGCTTGGCCCACGGAACAACCCCGCGATATAGGCCAACGTGTCCCCTTCGACTCGTGCGATACCCCGCTGTCCCAGAGCCGCCACATAAATCACCCCTTGCGGTGTGACGGTCAAGCCATCGAACCCCGGTGCATTTGCGCGTCCCTTATGCCAGTACAACAATTCGCTCTTATCCGGCGCATCGACTGGCACACGATAGAGCGTGTCATTAATGCCGTCAGTGATGAGAACCGCGTTCTTGCTCACATCATAGGCCAATCCGGTTGGCGCGTAATGATCCACTGCGTCCAGCTTAGGCGGTATCCACCACACATTCCCACCGCTGCCATCACTGTTAAAACGCCACACCTCGGCACGTGCCCGATCGCTGACATACACATGCCCCGCCGCATCCAGCGTGACATCATCCGGACTGATGAAGCCCTTGCCATCCGATATATTAGCGAAGGCCGTCACTGTACCATCTGCCGCCATGCGCTTGACACTGCCGCCATCGGTTCGTGGATCAGCATCCGTTTGGTCAACGATGTACAGTGAGCCATCTGCCGCAACCGATAATCCCGTAATCGCCTTGAGTGCCTCGCCAGTGGTCGCCACCACGCTAACCTTACCGTCAGGGGTAATCACCCACAGCTTGCCAGTTTTATAGCTGCCCGTATAAACACGCCCATCAGGGGCAACCGCTAACGCCGCTGGATAAGAATCATCATCCGGCAGCATAGCAAACTGACTGACCGTAATATCTTTGGTGAGCGCCGTTCCAATTGAACGGTCACTCGGTGTCAACGTGCCACGTATCAACAGCACGGTAATCGCTATGATAACGAACAATCCGCCGCCGAAAATCAACGCAAAGATTAAGAGGCGTTGCCCTCGCGGCAGACGCTGAATATTTTGCAGCACGACATACTCCCACACAACATACTTTCAAATGTGCGGGTTATTATAACATTCGCCTGCCATGCTTCGGATACTGGAAGTGGGTGTACGAAAACGTCTAATGAAACGCTTACTGAGTCGGTTGGGGTGAGAGTTGGGCGCTGAGTGTGTGGGTTACGATGTGGGTCAGTTGGCGACCATCAATCGGCTTGGTTAGGAAAGCGTTACCTGATAATGCTACAAAAGCTTGGCGTGCTTCGTAATCGGGGGTCGCCGTGATAATCATAAACGGGAGGTGTTGCTTGGACGCTGTACGGCGCAATACTTCGAGAAAAGCCAATCCGTTAATGTGGCGACGATTAAGCTCGGAGATGACCAGCGACACCGGATGATGCAAAACGTATTCCAGCGCAGCGTCACCATTAGGGATTGCCAGCGTATGTAAACCAGCCCGCGCCATCAGCACTTCATACAAGCGCGTTACTTGAGGTTCATCATCAATCAGAACAATCGGAGCATTTTGCGTCAAATCCTGAATATCTGCTGCCGCAAAGGGAGTAGGAACAATCGCCGCTTGTGTAGGGAGATCACATCTGATCCCGTCCAAACTCGCCCCTTCTGAATTCAACAAGAAACTCTTCATCGTCACACCTATAACCAACTGTCTCGAACGAATTAACCATGAACCAGTACGAGTGAGACTTTTACGCCTATTTACAGCGTAGAACCAATTTCATGAAAAAAGTAAAAAGAAATTTGTAATTTGTTACATCTCATCATTCTCTCATTTTTCATCAATACGGACAATTTTTCCCTGATAACCATACGATAGACCAGACATATGAAGAAGAAGTGGAGAATTTGGGTAGATTTCAGTAAGATAGAAATGCTGAATACGAAAGGCACAGGCACACCATGGCACAATTCACAAGGCGCTTAGGCACAGCCCGCTTTGAGGCCGACGAATACTATCGCTTGGCACTAGAAGCCTTTCGCAAACGCAGCTACGATACCGCCATCAACGACATGAATGACGCCATCGCCCTCCAACCTAAACGTGCCGAGTTTTACGCCGCGCGGGGATTATTCTATCTCGAAGATGGTGTTGACGACAAAGCACAGGCCGATTTTCAGCAAGCCCTCCGCCTGTATCCGCAAGAAATGTTGGCTCACTATGGACGTGGCGTGATCGCCTACAAAACCGGTAATATGGAAGAGGCTTTAGCCCATTTTTCCGATGCCTATAAAGGGGACCCGAACCGACCGGAGACCCTCTACTATCTGGCCTTAATTTACCATCGGCAAAAGCAGCATGAAATCGCGCGGCGTTTGATGGATGTCGGCATCAACGCCTTACCGCCCGATGACAAACGACGCGGCGACTTCCAAAAATGGTTGCGCGAATTTGATCGTATCATCGCCACCAGCGCCAAACCAAGCGCCCCCAAAATGAATGTTTTGGGCAAAGCCGACGAACCGCTTCAATTAGAATAGGAGTTAATCGTGCCCGTATTCACCCCACAACGCAGCCTCATGAACCTGCAAAAGTCCATCGATATTATCAGCTTCCTTTTCAAAGGCATGTCCACCGAACGCGCCAAGCAGCTTGCCCCCGGCATTGTTGGCTGGAGCGCCTTGGAAGTCATGGGTCATCTGGTGGATTTGGAATCCGTCTTTACCGCACGCATTCGCCGTGTGTTGGTCGAGGACAATCCAGCCTTCACCCCAATTGACCCCGATCAACTGGCGATTGATAACGCCTATGCCCAACAGGATATTCAAAAGCAAGTCGCGAAGTTTATCCAGTTACGGAAAGAACTCATCGCCCTGCTCAACACCCTCACCGAAGAACAATGGAGTCGCGGCGGTATCCATCCTTCCTACGGACCGATGACCATTCTCGACATCGCCACCAATACCCCGCTTCACGATCACAACCATCTCGGTCAGATCGCCGAAGCCCTCGGCTAATCAAATCAAAAGGGGTCTGCCAGTGGCAGACCCCTCGTCTTACTTCCAAACGCCTGTAGCGCTTATTTGCCCAAACGCTTCTTCAACTCGGCTGTCAGTGCCGGAACAATCTTATATAGATCGCCCACCAACCCGTAGCGCGCCAGCTTGAAGATCGGAGCTTCCCCATCCTTATTGATGGCGACGATCACCTTGCTTGACCGCATACCGGCCTGATGCTGAATCGCACCTGAAATTCCTGCTGCGATATACAAATCAGGCGCGACCGTCTTACCCGTTTGCCCGACTTGATGCGCGTACGAAATATATCCGGCATCCACCGCAGCACGGCTCGCACCGACCGCTGCTCCCAGCGTATCCGCCAATGGTTGCAGCGTATTGGCGAAACCATCTTGCGCCTTCCACACGGCAGCGTCCACACCGCTTGGCGCATCCTTAGGATTATTCGCCATCGCCCGACCACCGCTGACGATAATCGCCGCGTCAGTCAGGTTAACCGTACCGACTTCTTCCTCAAAACCCTCGATCTTGGTGGCAATATCGGCCTCGGCCAAAACCGCTGGCACACTGCTAACATCCGCCTTAGCCGCTGCATTCTGAGCATTTGGCTTAAAGGCACGCCCACGTAGCGTCACGTATTGCGAACCCGCAGCATTACCCACGACTTCGCTGATGATCTTGCCCGCATACACCGGACGAGTCACCTTGATAGCGCCGTCCGCCTGTACCTCAATGTTGGTTGCTTCGGTGATGAGACCGCTGTTGGTATCAGCCGCCGAGGCCGCTAACAATTCACGTCCACGTGTCGTACCGATTGCCAGCACAGCTTTCGGCTGGTTATCGCTCACCAACTTGCTCAACAACGCGGCATATGGCTCCAAACGGAAACCATTCAGTGTCGCATCATCCGAAACAATCGCTTTGTCCGCGCCATATGCGCCAGCTTCCGCACCAACAGCACTCGCGTTTTCACCAAACACCAACGCCGTCAGCGGTACATTCAATGCGCTCGCAATCGTCTTGCCAGCGCCCAATGCTTCCCAACTGCTGTTGAGAGCCTTACCCTTATACGTCTCGATCCATACATAAACTGCGCTCATGATTACAGCACCTTCTCTTCCAGCAAACGGTCAACCAGCTTGGCCGCCTGTTCTTCCGGCGTACCGTCAATCATCTCAACTTGGACATTCTTAGGCGGCAGGTTCATGAACTGCACCACCTTCGATTGCGTGGCAGGCAACGCCACACCCAGATCACCTAACGACCATTCCGGTATCACAGCCTTGGACGCCTTACGGATACCGATGAACGATGGATAGCGCGGCTCATTGATGTCCTTCATCACGCTGATAACCGCTGGCAGTTTGCTCGTCACCACCTGCTTACCCTGTTCCAACAAGCGCTCGACCTTGATGGTCTTGGCGTTGTAATCCACCGCCAGAATCTTGGAGACATAGCTCAACATCGTCCAACCCAGTTTGCGTGCGGTTTGATAAATGTGTTGGTCAGTCCCCACATCGACGCTTTCCTTGCCGCAAATCACCAGATCAACATCGCCCATCTTCTTGACCGCAGCCGCAGCCACCGTCGCATAAGCAAGGCTGTCCGTACCTTCGAGTGCAGCATCCCACACGCGCACGGCATCATCCACGCCCATCGCCAAACTGTGCTTGAGCGACTCGGCGTTAAACTCCGGCCCGATGGCAACCACCGATGCTTTACCACCCGCATTCTTAGCTTGAACAATGGCTTCTTCCAGTGCATATTCGTCCCACGGGTTCACGACTGTCGCCGCGTCACCCCAGCCGACCGCACCGTTCGCGCCCACGTCTACTTTCGCCGCAGTATCCGGCGTACTCCGTGTAAAAACAACGACATGCAAGGTAAAACCCTCCTCAGTATTCTTATAAGTGCTATTTAGCGAATATTGTACTCGAAAACTCCTAAAAATCGAATCGCGATTCGATTACAAATTCTGCAATCATACGCCCAATCAATTCGTATTTTATTCATATCATTAAGTTGCCCGTTACGGCTACTTGCTGTATGCTGAATTGAGCGACTGAAGGAGAGCGTCAACATGTCAAACCCATTACTCGCCTATGTAAGTGGTATTCCATCGCGCCCGACCATCAAAGTACGACCGGGTCCCGGCACGAACTATGATCCGCCTCTATTTGAAATTCCTGTTGGCACTGCTAACCTACCTGTCTTAGAAGTCCGTCCTGATGAGCAGGGAACCAATATTCAAGGTCGCACCTACCAATGGTTCCGTCTGCAATTCCCCAACGGACAAATCGGCTGGTCACGTGACGATTTGCTCACCATCAGCGGCGATGGCACCGCCTTCGGTTATGGCCCGATCATCACGCCCACCGTCGCCGGCAATCTCATCCGCCAATTCTCACCTAACATTCCATCAACACCGATCACTCCGGTTGGCGTTGTGCCGACGGCTCCGGTCGCACCTGCACCAGCAATTCCGGTCGCGCCTGTTGCGCCGTCGGTTCCTGCAGCACCCGTGCAAACCGTGCCAGCATCTCCGGTTGCGCCACCTGTACCAAGTGTACCAGTTTCACCTGCGCCGACTGTCGTTTCATCACCCACCATCATATCATCGCCCAGCGTTGCACTTGCCCCTACCGTACCGGCAGTACCCGCCGCGCCAACGGTTCCATCGACACCTGCACAAACCGTGCCAACCGCACCCGCAGTTGTCGTAGCGCCAGTTGTACCAGCAGCTCCGGTCGCGCCGGTAGCACCCGTTGCTCCGGTTCCACAGCCATCCACACCAGCTCCGGTAGCACCTGTACCTGCCGCACCGACCAATCAACCGACTGCCATCATCAAAACGATAGGCGCAGCCCCCACCCGTACTGGCCCTAGCACCACCTTCCCACGTACCGGAGTCTTGCTCAACCGCAACGGACGCTATCCCATTCTCGAAGTACAGCGTGAAAACGCCGGACAAAATTACCGCTGGTTCCGCCTCAGCAACAACGGTCAATCCGTATGGATACGTGAAGACCTTTTGACCTATGACGGCGACACCTCGGCCTATGGCTTACCGACCGATCTCTACCCCGCGCCCATGAAAATCAACTACTGGTGGGTGCGCGGTTACAATATGCCGCCAAACATGGATCAAAACCTTGTGCAGCATGACGGTTGGGACTTGGGCGCTGCCACAGGCGAACCCATCTACTGCGGCCCGAATGGTGGTACGGTCTTCAAAACCAACATCTGCACCAAATGTACGCCCGATAAACCCAACGCCGCCATGAGTGGTTTCAGTATCGGTGATCCTGCTATTTTCAGTGATCCGGGTTGGGGCTTCGGCTATGGCACCTACGTTATCGTCCGCTACACCAACGACCAATTACCCGCCTCCACCCGCAGCTTATTGGCCTCACGCGGATTCGGTGATGCCGCATCCGTTGGCGTCATGTATGCCCACCTTGCCCAATTAGCGGTCACGGATGGACAGGTGCTCACGCCCAACCAACAAATCGGGCTGTGTGGCAACACCGGCAACTCGGAAGCCACGCACTTGCACCTCGAAACCCGCGCGTCAAAATCGCCCCAGTTTAGCGGTTGGGCGAATATCCGCAGCGGCATCATGGATGCAGTCGCCTTGTTCAAACGCTAACATCAAAAGGCGCATCATACATCATGGTGCGCCCTCTCAAAATGACATCTACATGAACCCAATTTAAGCTAAGAGCGAACGACTTCATAGCATAATTACTAAAAAAGGCTTCCAAAATGACACCTTCCCCCTTTTTAGTTACCGTCCGCGGCATCCCCAACAACCCGATTATTAATGTCCGCACCGGCCCGAACACCACCTATACCAAACTCATCGAACTCGCCGTCGGCACAGCCAATCTTCCCGTACTCGAAGTACGCGCCGATGACAAGAACACACAGATTCAAGGACGCACCTATCAATGGTTGCGCTGCACACTTCCAAGCGGGCAAGACGGTTGGGTGCGGGATGACCTCGTCGCCGTACAGGGTGATGGCACACGCTTTGGTTATCCCGTCGTGGCACAACCCACCATCGCAGGTACTCTAACGCGTACCACGCCGCCCCCTCCCGGCCTCAGCACACCCTCGACACCTGCACCAGTCGTAACCACACCTGTTACGCCGCCAGCGCCAGTCGTAACCACACCAGTGCCAGCCACGCCCGTTACGCCACCTGCACCTGTCGCGACAACACCCGTACCAGCCACACCTGTTACACCTCCCGCACCGGTTCCAGCCAGCCCGACGGCTCCTGTAACCCAACCAACCGCCCCTGCGGTACCCGTTGCGCCTAACGTGGGTTCGTTGGATCGTGTCCGCCGCGCAGCCTTTGCTATGACATCAGCCTTTGAGGGTGGTGGATACGCCACCTACCAGACCTACGACAGCGGCATCATCAGCTATGGACGCTTCCAATTCACAATGGCGGCAGGCAGTTTCATCACGGTCATCACCCGCTACTGTAACCAAGCCTCCGGCGCGACCGTCGATGGATTACGCGCATATCTCCCGCGCATCAACGCCAAAGACGAAAGTCTGCGCAAAGATGACAGCCTCAAAACCCTCTGCAAAACCGCCGCCACTGATCCCATCATGCAGGCTATTCAAGATCAAGTGGCTACCGAAAGTTATTGGGGCGCGGTCATCGACCTCAGCATCACCCCGCGCAACATCAAATCCGCGCTGGCCTATGCCCTCATCTTCGACATGTCCATCCAGCACGGCAAATACAACTTCCTCATTCCCAAAGCCGAAACCGAACTCGGCGTACCCAGCAAATCCCGCGTAGGTGAAAATGGCGTCACCGAGCAGCAGTTCATCACCAGAGTGGCTAAATTGAGGCAGGATAACCTCAATGCCCTCGCCGCCAAACTCAAACTCCCCGGCATGATTAAACGCGGCGACTTCTGGGTGAATCTGGTCAATTCAGGCGATTGGAACTTGCAGGGCGATGCCAACGGCAACGTCAATATCAACGGCAAAATCGTTCAGGTCCGCAATCCGGCTTAAAATCGTCACACGTGAGAGGGTGAGTATCTACCGCCCTCTCACAATATATCCCCGCCCAAACAATCCCACGCGCTAAAATTCAAAAATTCCATCGGCATTTGAGCAAACGGCTTAACCGTCAAATAATAGGGCGAACGGCTGTAAGGCATCACCACCGCATATCCCAAACGCATAAGTAGCGTACGTTGCATAGCCTTCGGGGTAGTCAACACATGAACAAATCGTATCCCTTCACGTTGTCTTGAACACCGCTCCAGCTATTCCACGCCGCACAATATTCTGATTTCGGTTTACTTCCGGTTTGTGCCACAAACCCATTCACAACCATCACCCAACCCTACGCTGCATCCCGCTCCCTCAACATCGTTAACGCCACCCATCAAAAAGAGTGACAAAATGGTTTTCCAAATGGTCACCCTTTCCCTCTTCACATCCGTTATCATATCTATAGGGTGTATGGATTTGCCGCTGTCAAATCCCCTTATCCCGCCGCACCTTAACATCCCCAAACGCATCAACACTGTGATGAACGCTTTCTTTCGACCTTTACCGTTTAACCTTTAACCATGACCCCTATGTCCGACGACGACGACGACACCGCCGACATAAACGCAACGGATGGCCTTACACTTGCAACTCGCAACTGAAAACTGAAAACTACTTTACCCTTTAACCTTTAACCATGACCCATATGTCCGACGACGACGACGACACCGCCGACATAAACGCAACTCATGGCTTTACACTTGCAACTGAAAACTGAAAACTATCTTCGACCTTTACCTTTTAACCTTTAACCATGACCCATATGTCCGACGACGACGACGACGACACCGCCGACATAAACGCAACTCATGGCTTTACACTTGCAACTGAAAACTGAAAACTGATGACTGACAACTAACAACTGACAACTACTCACCATCTACCCAAATAAAAAAGACCACCCGTTTCCGGATGGCCTTTTCTTGATAACTTGTGTCTTGCGACTTAAAACTACAAACTAACCTTCTGGTGTTTCCTCAGTCGGTTCTGCAACCGCTTCCAACAACAGTTCACCATCTTCGCCCACGTTCACGCGGACTTCGTTACCGATCTTGAACTTACCCGCCAGAATACCATCCGACAGCGCATCTTCGATCTCATTCTGGATCAAGCGGCGTAACGGACGAGCACCGAATTCAGGATCGTAACCCTTAACTGCCAGCCAATCACGGGTGGCGTCGGTCACCTCAATCGTGATCGCATGTTCAATCAAGCGCTCGCTGACCTTATGCAATTCGAGGTCAACAATTTCCTTGATCTCTTCACGGGTCAACGACCGGAAGATGATACTTGCATCGACGCGGTTTAAGAATTCAGGCCGGAAGGTCCGCCGTACCTGATCCATCACACCTTTCGTCATTTCAGCGTACATCTGCTTCTCAGCCTTAACATCATCCTTCGGCATGTCGAAGCCCAGCACCGGCCCACGCTTGATCGTGTCTGCGCCCACATTACTGGTCATGATGATGATGGCGTTGCGGAAGTTGACGGTACGCCCACGCGCATCAGTCAATTGACCTTCTTCCATCATTTGCAGCAGCATGTTAAAGGCTTCAGGATGCGCCTTCTCGATTTCGTCAAACACCACAATGCTGTACGGACGGCGACGAATCGCTTCCGTCAATTGACCGGCATCTTCGTAACCCACATAGCCGGGGGGCGCACCCACCAACCGTGCCACCGAATGCCGTTCCATGAATTCGCTCATATCCAGTTGGATCAGCGCGTCTTCACTGCCGAACAAGAATTCAGCCAGCGTCTTGGTCAATTCAGTCTTACCCACACCCGTCGGCCCGAGGAACATGAACGAACCAATCGGACGGCGTGGATCTTTCAAACCGGCACGGGCGCGGCGTACAGCCTTGCTGATGGCCTCAATCGCCTCATGCTGACCGACGATGCGCTTGTGCAACGCACTTTCCATCGCCATCAACCGTTCGCTTTCCTCACCGGCGATACGCATGATCGGAATACCCGTCCACATCGAGACGACTTCCGCCACATCATCTTCACCGAGGCGTGGTTGATTAGTTTCTTCATTCCAGTTGGAGCGGAATTCTTTCATCACATCACGCAGATTATCGCGCTGCAACCGCAGCCCGAATACTTCTTCGCTCTGTGGGTCATCCTTCTCCATCATTTCCAGATCTTCTTCGATCTGTGCCAGATCGCGCTCGGCCTTACGTACCTGCGCCGCTTCCGGACTCTTATACATGCGCAAACGTGCCGCACCTTCGTCAATCAGGTCAATCGCTTTATCCGGCAGGAAGCGATCCGGTACGTAACGGGCTGAGAGGTTCGCAGCCGCCTCAATCGCCTCGTCGGTAATTTCGACGTTGTGATGTTCTTGGTACGGAACCTTAATCCCTTGCAGGATTTCGATAGTCTCTTCGACCGATGGCTCGTCCACGATGATTTGTTGGAAGCGCCGTTCGAGTGCGGGGTCGCTCTCGATATGCTTACGATATTCGTCTAAGGTAGTCGCGCCGATGCATTGCAGTTCGCCGCGTGAAAGGGCTGGTTTGAGGATGTTCGCCGCGTCGACACTGCTGCCTGCGCTGCCTGCACCCACCAACATATGCACTTCGTCGATGAACAGGATGCTATCGGAAGATTTCAACTCTTCAATCACGCGCTTGAGGCGTTCTTCGAATTGACCACGATACATCGTACCCGCAACCAATGAACCCACGTCAAGCTGAAGGACACGCTTGCCCAACAACGGCTTGGGTGTTTCGCCGTTAACAATACGTTGTGCCAGACCTTCAACAATCGCGGTCTTACCCACACCCGGCTCACCAATGAGCGCAGGATTGTTCTTACGGCGACGGCTCAAAATCTGAATAACACGTTCGATTTCAGTCTCACGTCCCACCACCGGATCGAGTTTACCTTGTTCGGCCAACGCGGTCAGGTCGGTTGCCAATTGGTCAACCAGGGGGGTCTTACCTTTATCCTTGGAACCCTTGATTTGTGGCTCAGGACGATCAGGCGGGGTATTGGTCTGCACAGGGCTTTCCTGCAACACGCGCCGTGTTTGGCGACGCACTTCTTCAGGGCTAACGCCTAGCCGCTTCAGCACATCAATCGCTACCCCTTCGGACTGGCGTACCAATCCCAATAGCAGATGTTCCGTGCCGATGTAGTGATGCCCCATCCGGCGGGCTTCATCTACGGCCAATTCCAACACGCGTTTGGTTCCGGGGGAAAGTTCAGCGGTTGTCGTACTGGTTCGAGCCGTCGCGCGGGTCAGTTCTTCAACCAACTCCTCAACACGTCGTTGCTCTAAACCGAGGTCACGTAGCACACGCCCGGCTACACCACCTTCTTCGCGCAATAATCCCAACAAAAGATGCTCAGTCCCAATATAATTATGGCGCAGCCGTTCGGCCTCTTCTTGCGCTAGGCTGAGCACCCGACGCGCGCGCTGTGTGAAGCGTTCCATCTTATTGTTTGGCACGGTTTATCCCTCCGCCACCTGTGGCATATTAACCACGTTTTTGACCGATTGGGTGAAGACCATCATGCACAATCATTAAATTTATTTTATCCATTATAACAGGCCATGTCGCTCCCTGTACATTGATGCAACATCTGTGTTCCATTAGAAACAACCGAATATTGCCCTATAAACATTACAGATTCGAAATCAACCTTAACCGGAATGAAACAGGGGGCAGCATGACCTGCTCCCCCCGTGCAAACATCTATCAAGAGATATACCATGCCGTGTTGAATACGGCAACCTGCTCATTAGTCTAGGCTTATCCCCAGTCCATATCGAGGAATTCAGCCGAGTTGACCTTCTTCAGGCTCAAGCCTAAGCGGCGGTCTTCAATATCCATCTTGACCACTCGCAAAGTCACCGTCTCGCCTTCTTGCAGCACTTCACGCGGGTGCGCCACGCGCTGGTCAGAAAGTTCCGAGATGTGTACCAAGCCTTCGATTTCGGGGACATCCACCAAACGGACGAACGCGCCGAACTTGGTCATCTTGGTCACGATACCCTGCACCAATTGACCGATTTGGTAATTGATGGCAACCGTATCCCATGGATCAATTTCTTGGCGCTTCATGCTCAGGCCGATGCGCTTGTTCTCAGGATCAATGCTGATGACCTCAGCCTTAACCTCTTGCCCGACCTTCAGGAATTCCTTGGGGTGCGTGACATGCTTCCATGACAACTCGGTCAGGTGAACCAGACCTTCTGCCCCGCCGATGTCCACGAACGCGCCGAAGTCTACAAGGCTGACGACGCGGCCAGTCCGCACTTCGCCCACCTGCAAACGACCGATCAAATCTTCTTTGCGGCTCTCACGGCTTTCGCGCGCAGCCATCCGCTCCGAAAGGATCAAGCGATTACGGGCACGATCGACTTCCATCACCTTGATGCTGATGGTTTCGTTCACCATCTTGCCCCAACGCTCTTCCGGTGTCTCTCCGTCCAGCAAACGACGACGATCGCTCCCGATCTGGCTTTGCGGAACAAATCCACGCAACCGACCGAAACGAACAATCAAGCCGCCCTTGTTGTACCCCGCCACATGGCTTTCATAGACTTCTTGGCTCTCGCGATATTCTTCCGCCCGCCGCCAGTCCAATTCTTCCAGCGCACGGTTGAGTGACAGGAGTGGCCCGCCATCTTGTGAGTGGGGATTAATCACGTACACGGTAATGCTCGCGCCGGGCTTGAGCAAATCCAATGTCTCGCGGTTCATCCGTTCCAGCTCACGACCGGGGATTACGCCCTCGGCCTTCGCGCCTACATCCACATACACAGCCGTCGGTGATGTTGCGGTGACGACACCGTCAATAATATCACCCCGCTTTGGTCCCTTCTGGTCAGAAGTATCCTGCGCCAGCCAATCGCCCTCCGCCGGAGCTGATGCGTCAGCACCTTCCGACGAAGCCTCCACAGTGGCGGTAGGTACATCAGCCGGTGCATCATCAACCTGCGGTGGCGCAGTTTCAGCTTGCGTTGATACGCTCTGTGCTTCCGGCTGCGCTGGTTCACTTACTGAAGCAGTATTTGTCACTTCAGTTTCTTCCAGCCCTTGTCCATTTGAATTCATAATTATGTTCTCCGCACACATGGGTACTCGGCGAATGATTATAACGGGCTAATCGTGAAGAATCAAACCACTGTATATCAACTTTCTTACGCATTTCATCTTTGGTCTGAACCCTCATAAACCGTTTTGACAAGTTTGGCGTTTCCTTACAATCAACAACACCAAGGTTATGACTCGCGTAATTTAGTTTTCCGGTAGATGATTAATCTTATGCTAATACTTATCGACACCACGCTCTGGTGCATACTTCCCAAAAAACCAGCCCACTACTCACAATGGATGATGGACTATGCCGCTGAACCTGACCGGTCAAAAAGTAAAACTGCGCCCATTACATACCGCTGACCTAGAAACCATTCTCACTGCCTATTCCGATCTAGACCTGCAACTGATCACCGATGGTGACAGTCCCCCCATGAGCGATGTGCAGGTACGCAGCTTCTGGGAAGAAATCATCGCCAATCCGGGTGTTAACCTGCGCTATTTTGCCATCGAAGCCCTCAACCAGAGTGGGCAGTTCCTCGGCGCATGTAGCCTACAACAAATCGACTACCGCAACCGTCACGCCGAACTCAGCGTATGGATGGCATCGCGCGAAAATCGTGGTCAAGGTTATGGCACTGATGCCGTTCGCCTGCTTCTGAGCTACGCCTTTGATGTCATTCGCTTGGATAAAGTCTACTTGGGGGTATACGACTTCAACGAGGCGGGCATCCGTTCCTACGAACGGGTGGGCTTCCGCTACGAAGGCCGCTTACAAAACATGCTGCACTACGAAGGTCGTTACTGGGATGAATGGGCAATGCGCATTCTGCGGAGTGAATGGGAACGCGACAGCCAAGCCCCCATCGATGGTCTACGCCCCTATCATCCAGATGACCTCGACTCGGCGGCATCCTTAATCCAGCGCGAACGTAACTTAGCTGATAAAGAAGCTGGGCGGGCTGTGCTGCGCCGTTGGTGGCGACAAATTGACCGCATCATCTACAGTTATCAGGCTGATGGTCAACTCGTCGGCTTAGCAACCGTCAGCACCGATGAGGACTCGCCACAAGTCCTAGATCTCATCGTCGGAGAAGCTTATGATGCCGCCTTCGTTACCGGATTGAGAGAGCTATAACCATGCCGAACGACACACAGCTCGGTTATGACTGTGTCGCGGATCAATACGCCGAACGTTTCGTCAACGAATTGGATTACAAACCTTTCGACCGTCATCTCTTGGCGATGGTTGCCGAATTGGTTATGGATAAAGGAACGATTTGTGACATCGGCTGCGGACCGGGGCAAATCGCCCGCTTTTTGCACAATCACGGAGCAGACGCGCTGGGCGTTGATCTATCCCCCAATATGATCACGCAAGCCCGTCAACTTCACCCTGCTATGCGTTTCGAACAAGCCGATATGCGAATGCTCCCTTTTGCCGATGAGACGCTGGCAGCCATCACGGCGTTTTATTCCATCATCCATATTCCGCGCGCTGATGTGATCAGCGTCTTACAAGAATTTCGCCGTGTGCTAAAACCAGACGGTTATCTGCTGTTGGCCTTTCACATTGGGGATGAAGTTCGCCATCTGGATGAGTTCTTTGAGAAACCGGTTTCAATAGACTTCATCTTCTTCCAGATCACCGAAATGCGCGGCTATTTAGAGTCAGCCGGTTTCACGCTCAAACAAATCACCGAACGCGCACCCTATTCGCAAGAACATGCTAGCCAACGCGCTTATATACTGGCGCAACCGACTTCCACCTGAAAGGACTCGCTCATGGTCACTGCTGCCGACATCTTTGCCGCCCGTGAACGCCTGCGTGAATATCTACGCCAGACCCCGATGGAGCATGTGCCACAGCTCGGCGCTAACATCTGGCTCAAGCTGGAAAACACCAATCGCACCCATTCTTTCAAGATTCGTGGTGCGCTAAATGCCATGCTCTCCCTAGATGACGCTGCCCGCGCCCGAGGCATCGTCACCGCATCATCCGGCAACCATGCCCAAGGGATCGCCTACGCCGCCCATCTCTTAGGTTTACCCGCCAAAATCCTCATGCCCTCGCACACACCCAAACGTAAAGTTGATGGTGTACGCCGCTACGGTGCGGAAGTTGTCCTCTTCGGCGCGAACTATGATGAAACCGAACTTGAAGGCCGCCGCTTGGAACAAACCGAAGGCTTAACCTTCGTATCCCCCTATAACGATGCGCGCGTCGTAGCAGGTGCTGGCACTATCGGGTTGGAAATAGTGGATGATCTCCCTCAGGTGCAGCGTGTAATTGTTCCCGCCAGCGGTTGCGGTTTGATCTCCGGTGTTGGGCTGGCTATCAAACACCACAACCCCACTATCGAAGTGATCGGCATGAATGCCCTATCCGCCCCCGCACTCTATAACTGGCTCAATGGCGGTCATCGCCCCCAGATTTGGGAAACCCTAGCCGAAGCACTGTCTGGTGAAATCGAAGTCGGCTCGATCACCTTTGAACTCTCCAAACAAGTGGTTGATCGCTGTGAATTGGTGACAGAAGCACAAATCGCCCATGCCATGCACTGGCTAATGGTCAACGCCGGTTGGATTGTCGAGGGTGGTGGATCAGTTGGCGTAGCGGCTTTGTTGTCGGGGGTAATCCCAATGGATGACGTTCCCACCGTCGTCGTCATCAGTGGTGGAAACGTCGATGAAGCCACGCTGCGCCAGATCATCAATCAATAGCGACACGGCACAGCGCCAGATTATTTGCTTATAGGTCACGCAGGCAATTTGTCGTAACGCGTTGTGCCTTCAATTTCCAATACAAAATCCGCGCCAAAAGCTTTCGACGGAGTCAGCGCGCCTTTATAGTTGCCATCCAACACCCGCTCGACCACCTGCACACCGGCCACCATCGTGAATTGATAGCCTTCAAGGGTTTCCAACCATGCTTCGCGCGTTTCCCCTTTGGCGTTCCGTACCATCGCATACACAGCTGAACGACCATGCTCACGGGTGCGTTCGCTCGGCCCCGGCATCATCCGTTCCACTTGCCGCGAAGCGAAATCCCGTACCGCTTTGATCTTCAGCAGACTCATCAGAATCGGACCGAATAGCCGAGACGAACGCATCATCATCGGCGGCAAACTCAGGTATACATTCATATTCGGGATACCCGTGCTGTGATACCCCATCTCGACGTCCCCCCACGAGGCAGGCATCACCGTTTTTGACCCACGCGGAAACTGCACCTTCCGCATACCGCTTCCCATCGGTATCTTCACCAACTGCCCATTACGCCGTTGCAGCGTTCCAATACTGGGCAGCAGTTCAATCATCGATTTGACAGTACCCGCGCTCAGGCCAGCATCCGCTCCATCGCTTAGCGCCAGCGCATCCACCGCCACATCCAGATGAGTCGCATCCGGCAGTTGATCCGCCACATACTTGAGCAAGCAATCACTTGGAATGACATCAAAACCTACACCGGGAATGACCGCAACACCTTTGTCCCGCGCTGCCGCATCTAGGCTAAACGCATGTTGATAAACCGGCACTTCACCGGTGATATCAAGGTAATGAACACCCGTTTGTAGGCACGCCTTCAACATCGGGGCGCTGGTATGAATAAACGGACCGGCAGCATGATAAACCAGTTCGACCGAACCCACAGCCTTCGCCAATGCCACATCATCATCCAACCCTACTGCGGCATACTCCAACCCCAAGCGCTCAGCTAGTGGCTTCAATTTGGCAGCCGAACGACCTGCCAGCAGCGGCTTATGTCCGCGCCGAACAGCCTCTTCGGCCACCAATGTTCCGGTGTAACCAGTTGCTCCGTAAATCATCCAATCGCCCATGTTGCGCTCCCTTATTTCCGCTAGGGCGATTGTAACACACGCTCATGCCGTTCAGGACGCCAGCACTTGAGTCTTAAAGAAATCCCAGATCGCCGCCGACGCATTAAAATCCATGCTGGTCAGACCAATATCGAAGTCCACATTGAAAGGATGCCCCGGCCATGTGTGCCCGCCATGAAACACCCCATACAGCCTAACCGGTTGCTTGCACTTCACCCCTTCTTGCGTCATCAAGCGTGTACCATCCAATGGATCTTGATCACCAGCCTCAAGGATCGGCCCCAACGCCGTACACCGATTATGTTCGCTCCAATAGCGCAGCGACTCCGCTGCCGAGTACAACCCGCCCTCAGCGCCCATCCACGGCACAACCGGATCATCCGTCCCTTGGATAATCATCACAGGCTTGGGCGGTGCGTTCTGGCATTCTTTCAACACGAACACGGGGAAGGTCGAAGCTACAGATGCCAACGCAGCGATCTGCTTGGGTAACGCACACCCCAACCGGAATGACATCATACCACCGCGCGAATATCCGGCTACATACACCCGTGAACGATCAATATTGGCTTTGTTAGCAACCGAGTCGATCAAGTGCGCCAGATAGCCCACATCATCAATCACGCTGACCTCGTCTCCCCGTCCATCATTCCACGCGTATTCCACAGCATCCGGATAAGCGGCAATGAAACCCTCTTTATCCGAAATCAAATCAAAACCTGAAATGGCTTCCATGCCTTCGCCCGTACCACCCGCACCATGCAAAACCATCAGCAACGGAACAGGTGCTTCCGTTTCAAAATATTTGGCAGGCACATGCACCAGATATTGCCGGCGCAGTTCTCCTACAGGTTGCCGCACCGTATAGGTCCCCGCCACTGTAAAGCGCGTATTGGGGGTCGCTGCGACGGTAGCCTCGGCAGTCATTTCAGGCGTAGCCTCAGCGGGAGTGGCCTCCGGTGTAGCATCTTGCGCGGCAACCATCGCCACGCCCAATAAACAGCAAACGATCACACCATACAGAACACGTTTGAGCGCCATATCACCATCCGTACAACAAGCTAAAGTATTGCTGTCTATACCTGAAGCCACCGACGTTGGTTCAAATACAGCGACAGCCTACCAACAAGCATACCCATTATTACGGAAGTCCCATAGCCGCTGGTGGAACGAATTCGGTACGATCTGCGTCTTATCGATTACATCACAATCACAAGTACGCCAAATAAAAGACAAGCGACAGTGATGGCACTGAAAAAGAATCGATTGCGACTTACAACGTAGATAGGATCGGTGTCTTCAAAGACTTCTCCGGAATGTATCGGTTGCAAGACCCACCCACCGGAAAGCATTCGTATGGCGCTGTTCCACGGCTGAAACATAATCGTTATCCCTTGATCTATTTTGACAGGAACTGTAATACAGTGTTACGATTTGCCGACCCAAACAAACACTAAACTCATCCCTGTAAACCAATCGGCACATCTTGAGGCAACTATATAAATTCTCGGTGACGACAACGTGACGATGGCGTGACGGAAAGACAGCATCATGAGCGATCTCAAACTCTATCTGTTCGGAACTCCCCACATTGAATATCAAGGAAATATAATCAAGGTTGACCGTCACAAAGCCTTAGCCCTTGCCGCCTATCTCGCGCTCACCGCGCATCAGCAAAGCCGAACCGTCGTGGCCGATTTACTCTGGCCGGATTTAGATGAAGAACATGCCCGTTCTGCCCTACGAAGCACCCTTCGAACCCTCATCTCATCAGTGCCAATAAACTGGATTGAGGCTGACCGCAACACCCTTAAACTCAATCATGAAGTAGTCGCGGTAGACGTCAGTAATTTTTCAGACTTGATCAAACTTCCCGCCACGCATCAGCACAACCGCGAAACGGTCTGCGAGGCTTGTGCCAGCGCCTATCAACAAGCACTTACCCTCTACAATGCCGAGTTCATGCAAGGCTTTCATATTCCAGACAGTATGGAGTTTGAAAACTGGCTGGTGACGCAACGCGAATGGCTAAAGCGTGAATATGCCGATGTGTTACGCAAGCTTTCTCAGTACTATGCTGAATTGCAGCAGTTGGATGTCGCTATCAATCATGCCCACCAATGGATATTGATTGACTCGCTCCATGAGCCGGCGCACCGTCAGCTTATGCGTCTATTTGCCGCCAACGGTCAACGCTCGGAAGCTGTACGCCAATATAAACAATGTGTTGAACTGCTCGATTCTGAACTGGCTACTCCACCGGAAAACGAAACCACCGAGTTATTCGAAGCCATACAGCACAACAAGCTCCCAAGTTTATCGCCTCTCAAATCCACAGCCGCAACAACCAGTATTCTGCCATCTCGTCCACCGCTCGTCATCGGACGCGAAACGGTTCTAAGTGACCTCAAACAACGCCTTGGAATCAAGAGTGCAAATGCTCGTGGAAGCACCGTCATTCAAGGATGGCCGGGTGTTGGTAAAAGTACCACCGTCGCCACCTTAGCCCATGATAGCGACATCGCCCTTCAATATCCCGATGGCGTCTTGTGGACATCGCTCGGCGAATCACCCAGCATCAACAACGAAATCATGGCATGGGCAGCCGCGCTCGGTATTCACGAACCCACACGAAACCGTTCCATCGAGGACATCAGTGCCCAGATGACCGCTGCCCTGCGGGACAAACGCATGTTGCTCATCGTGGATGACGTGTGGCGGGACGAACATGCCGTGCCGTTCCGTGTAGGAGGGCAAGGCTCTGCGCTCATCATCACCACCCGTCTAAATGATGTGGCTGCCGCCCTCGCACCGACAGCCTCCGATATTTATCACTTGCCTATCCTGACTCAAGCCTCAGGTCTAGACCTGCTCGAAAAACTAGCCCCTGAAGTCGTAGCTAATCATGCCCAAGAAGCCCGCGAATTGGTCAATAATCTCGAAGGTTTGCCCCTAGCCATCCATGTTGCCGGAAGATTGCTACACTCCGAAGCACGCATGGGCTGGGGCATCAAAGACTTATTAGGCGAACTGCGCGCCGGAACCACCTTGTTAACAGCTCAAGCACCGACCGACATGCTTGGCGCACAGCGTGATTCATCACCTACGGTTGCTACACTCCTCAAACGCAGCACCGATGTACTCGATTCCGAAACGCGCCAACGATTTGCCCTGCTTGGATTGTTCGTGCCCAAACCCGCCACCTTTGATTTAGCTGCTATGGCTGTCGCATGGGATCTGGTTGATCCCAAACCTGTAGCCCGTCAACTCGTCAACCGTGGCTTAATCGAACCACTCTCAGGTGGACGTTTCCAGATGCACGCCCTACTCGTTTTGCACGCCCAATCCCTCTTAGCAATCGAATATGGGAGTAGCTCATGAACGCCGCCCACCCCCTAGAAAAAGTGCATTACCGTCTAGCGCAGCACTATATTGGCAAGCTCCGCCAAGCCAACTCGTTACTAGAACGCAACCGCCAAAACAGTTCGCACTGGTATCAAGTCATCGAACAGGATTGGGCACAAATCCGTAAGTGGCAGCAATGGTCAGCCGTAGACAGTATTGAGAAACCCGAGAAGGCGCAATTGTGTGCGGCCTTTGCCACAGATGCGCATGAATATATGTCAGTTCGCCAGAGTCCGGCTGAACGACTCACATGGTATCGGCAGGCGCTTAAAGCCGCCCAACAAACCGGTGATGCGAAAAAAGAACGGCTGTTGCTATATGATGTTGGCACGAACGCATACCAAACCGGCAGTTACGATGAAGCTGAGGTATGTGCAAAACGCTTGCTCGAAATTGGGCACAAACCAAAAGCCCCGTTGAGTCTTGGCTACGGGTGGTTCATCATGGGTAATTTGCACTCCCACCGCACCGAACTTGACGCGGCAGAATCGGCTTTCCGCAAAGCCCTTAAGCATTTCGAAAGTTGCCACGCTGAAGTCATGACAGGTCATGCCGTGCAAGGCATTGCCCGCATTATGATCTTTCGTGGTCGCTATCAAGAAGCACTCGTTCACGCCTCGCGTTACTTAGAAATCATCACTGCCGCCGGACGTGAATCGGATTTCAGCCTCGCCTATCACACCCTCAGCAATATCCATACGCGCCTCGGTAATCTTGCCGAAGCCAAAGACTACGCGCTAAAAGCAGTTGATATTTCGCGTCGTCACGGTTACGTGCGCATGTTACCGTCGAACCTATTGATTCTCGGCTATGCTGAACTGGCACTCAACGAACTGGATTCAGCATGGGAACACTTTCAAGAAACCATCACCGCCTCACGCACCAATTCAGCCCGCTTTGACTTGACCGCCGCCACCTACAGCTTGGGTGATGTACGCTTACGTCAAAAAAACTACGCCGAAGCCTTGACCTATTATCAGCAGGCGCTCACCCTCGCCAACGAATCCCGCATTGCGGCCTATCGTAGCCTGTGTGCCATTGAAATTGCCTATATCCACGTCCTACAAAATGAAATCAGCACAGCGCGGACATCGCTAAAAGAAGGCGCAGAAGTCGCCCTACAAATCAAATCGGATATCCTGCTGGCAAAAGCCCTCATCCCCGCGATGAAACTGTGGCAGACAACCAACAACCTCGAACAAGCCACAGAATGGGCAGGGCTATTAACACTTCATCCGGAGCACGCCGAACCACAACGCGTCGAAACGATCAGCCGTGAGTTAGAGATCCTACTCGGCACTAATCGTTATGCCACAGCCATCGAACGTGGCAAAAACCTCCAACTGAACAACGCCATAGGCACCCTCATTGAGTTGCTTAGCCCATAGCCACTAACCTATCACAACGACTCAGGCTCTAGATAAACAAAGCGAACACCAGTCAAATTACTGATGAGTTGCGGGGCAAATCCCAACCGTTGATAACGTGTATCGCCAAACCGTATTGTATCTACCTGCGGATCGAAAAAACGCAGCATCTGTTTATCACTCTTGCTATAGGTTTGAGCACCTGTATGCCGTGTCATGAGTGCACTCAACGAATTCACTACCTTCACCGTCACATAAGGTGCTCTTGCAACTTTCATCATATCTGACCAACCCATACTCCGCATCAACGCAAAGGATTCGCGTAATCCTTGCGACCGGGGCCTACCGACTTCACCCTCGATAAGCAGCTTATCCTGTTGAGCATCAGTAAACTGGAATTGGGTACGCGTGGAATCCGTCCGAATACTGCCATGAGTCAGCCGTGCATCCAAACCGAGCAATTCGCGGTTATAAGCCACCACCGTCTCGGTATTATTCCATAAGCCGTAACACAACATCTTCAAATGGGTGTCAAGCGACATGCGTTTGAGCAACTGCATGGGATCATCCGAAACACCATCTTCCAGTCGTTCAGATACAAAAAACGAGATCTGAAGTTCCTGATGTGCCCCCAAATTAGCCTCTGTGAAATCGCATATCCACAGCGCCATCAAGGCTTTTCCCGTTTCCGTCCGCAGTGGGATCATCTGCTGATCCTGCAACAGTTCCCGAACCGCTGACCAATCCGCAGTTCCACTAATGAACATCATCTTTCCATCATAAATATGATACGGTGAAGTGACCCGTCCCACAGTAATCTGCCGTTCTGTCAGTGGATAGCGCTTGAATAGCTCGTGGTCAGCCCGTTGAGAATACACTTGCGTGGACATATGAAAACCTTTGGTTGATCGATCTGAATATCAACCAGCGTATGCAATTGCAACCATCACTGTCAACTCGTCAGTTATAGACACAAAGTCTATAAAATGAATTACGCTAAATTTCGACACTCTTGCATATCATTAGATATAGGAACGGTCTCTCACTAAAGGACTTTACATGCTTCGTCGAAAATCTTTCATCACACTGGTACTGGTAACGCTCATGACGGCACTTTGGATTATTCCAGCCAAAGCCGCCGGTTCGCCGTGGACAGTATGGCTGTACGAAAATGGAACTGGGCGTATGACACAGGTGGATAGCAACGGCACCACGATTCGCCAATTCCAACTTCCGGCGGATGCAGGCAGTCACTACTCGCAAAATGTTGCTATTTCTGCCGATGGACTCTTAGCCGGTTATGCAGCAGGCAACGCCACAGCAACTTATGTTTCAATTTATGACTTAACCACCAACAGTATCATTTATAGTTATTCTTTACCCGCCAATGCCATCACCAGTCTGGATTTCAGTGGCAGCGCATTCAACTTTAGCGACGGCAACAGCACCTTTGCTTTTGGCTTCGCCAACGAATCCTTCGGCTGGCAAATCATCGTGATCGACATCATCACCTTCAGCAACTTCTCGCTCAAAGAGACTGATGTGCCGTTGGCTGCCTTACCCGCCAGCAACGGCTTTATGCTGCCTGCCATAACCTATAACCGCAATCAATACGTCAAATTCGCCATGGTTCCGCTCGGCGCAGATGGCATCAGCATGTTCGATGCCTACTCATGGAAGATGGGTGAAACCGGCATTTCGCGCGAAGATTCTTACATCCAACTGGATTCAGATACCCTCCCCTTAACCAGTGATGTCATCATGACCCTATCCGACCCGCGCTTCCCTGACAACATTGATCCAATCGTTGGTTATCCCAGCACCAACACCTTACAGGTCTACACACCCGCCACCAATGAACGCTTCGTCGTCACCAGTTTGCCGCGCATCTACAGCCCGCGCTTCATTCAGGGCGGTGAGCGCATAGCCGTCACCCGTTACGATAACACCGCCGACGGCAATCAGGTCTCCTCATTGATGGTCTTGGAGCGTTCCGGCGCGCTCAGTGGCATGGTGAACGGCGCACCCAACCAAAACTTGACCAGCTCTATTGGTACGCTCAACGGTTTCTTATTCACCTCTGGCACCGGTGGCGACGCTGGCGGCACCACCCTTTATTATGTCGAAACACGGCTGGCAGGTGCTCCCTATAATGCGGTTTCAGTTTGGAATAGCACCTTGGGCGCAAATGCGTCGCTGGCATGGTCAAGCGACTCCAATCCTGCTGGTGTGAGTCCCTTTGCCGCATGGGGACGCTTATCACCTTCATCAGTTCCCGCGCCCACTGCCGTCCCTGCTGTACCACCTACATCATCAGCATTGATCATCGGTGGACAAGCACAGGTACAAACGACTGCCGGTGATGTCCTCAACCTACGCAGTGGCCCTGCTCGCAGCTTCGCCCGTTTAGGAACTATCGGCAACGGAACGATGGTCACCATCCTCGAAGGACCGCGTAACTCGGATGGGCTCACATGGTGGCGCATCCGCCTCCCAACTGGTGGTGAAGGCTGGGTCGTTGACTCGGCTGATGGTGTCCAAACCTTACTACCCCGCTAATCCAATCGACTGCCCATGCACGAGTGAGACCACGTATCTCGCTCGTGCACGGTTTTATAGAGGTGGCAGCGCCCGCAAATCGGGTTCCACCCACATTTGCCGTGCTTCTGGAGTCACCAGCAACGCCGCCGAATAATGACGGTTAATAAGGCGGCTATCCAACACTTGCGGGAAATGCACCATAAATGCCTCAAAACGTTCAATCGTAGGCTGTTCATGAATCAGTTGCAGCACAATCCGCGCCCAAAACACCGTGATGGTTTCGTGATACTTCGTGCTCGCACCCACCCGTTTAGCGAATTGTTGGATACCATCGCGAATATGGGTTACCCCCTCGTCCCAACCGTATGCTCGTAAATACAGCCACGCCATACGAATGTGCGCTTCATGGGTGAATTGATTAGGCGCTAAAGTTCCATCTTCAAAGGCCTTCAGAAACGCTTGATCGTCCATAAGATGCTCGCCCTTTCGAGGAAATATAAAACCGCCCACACGCTGAGGACGGTTTTTCGACAAAATAAAACGCACACCTCACAGTGTAGGTGCGCGTCATTGTTACAGGTTATTTTATTTTCGCGCGTCTGTCAACCTTACGCACGTGCAGGCATCGCCTGATTCTGGAAGAATGGCTCGTACTGAACACCCGTCAATTGCTCGGATACAGTCCATAACCGCCGTGCCACATTAAGATCATAAGACTCGGCGTTGGACTTGGTGACCATTGGATACCCGCGCATCGACTGGAATCCGTCCGGCCCAATGTATTCTCCACCCTGAATCTGGGGCGAGGTCGCTGCATACAGGGTCGGCAACGCTCCCATCGCCGCGCTTTGTGCAAACAAACTATTCATCACCGACATCATCCGTTCGCGCAACGCCGACCCCGTCATCCGTGCTGCGCCAAACTGCAAATTCGTCGCCGAGTATCCCGGATGCGCCGCCGCCGCCAATGCATCGCTGCCATGTGCTTTGAACAGGCGTTGCAATTCGTAGGTGAACAACAAGTTCGCCAGTTTACTCTGGCTGTAAGCAGCATTCTCGTTATAGTTGGCTTTGGGGTTCAAATCATCAAAGTTGATATGACCGGAACGATGTAAAAAGCTGCTGACCGTCACCACCCGCGCCTTCGGGGTACGCAGCACCAAAGGCAACAACAAACCCGTGAGCGCGAAATGACCGAGATGGTTGGTTCCAAACTGCATCTCAAACCCATCGGCTGTTTCACGGTAGGGCAGATGCATCACACCCGCATTGTTGACGAGCAAATCCAACGACTTGAACTGTTGCCCGAATTGATCCGCAAATCGCCGCACCGAAGCGAGATTAGCCAGATCAAGCTGCAAGAAACTCACTTTCCCCTTGGGGCGCTCGCCCTGCAATGTCCTAACCGCTTCCTGTCCTTTGTTAATGTCGCGGCTGGCAACCACCACCTCTGCACCCTTACGAGCCAAAGCGCGTGCAGTCTCTAACCCCAAACCACTGTTTGCACCGGTCACAATCGAAATTTTGCCAGTCAAATCAGGCATCGCATCAGTCGTCCACTTATCCGCCATCGCGTATTCCTCCACTAAGTCGCTTACCATGCAGTCGCATTTCAAACCGAATACTGCTACAATAACTTTTACGAATTAAAGCTCGTAAATCCACTTTACGAGTAATTGCTCGTATTGTCAAGAGGTCACATGCCAGAAAACGAAAGTCGGCGGGGTGCTAAACGTCAGCAGCGCGGATTACACCGTCAAGCAGCAATACTCGATGCAGCCGGACTGGTCTTTGCCGAACTCGGCTACGGGGACACCACCACCAACGCGATTGCCGCACGGGCTGCTATATCACCCGGTTCGCTCTACCAATTCTTCTCCAACAAAGAAGCTATCGCCTATGCACTGGCGCAGCGCTACAAAGACGAACTCCACACCGAATGGGATACTACCTTTTCACCGGAAATCATAGCGCTTCCACTCAACCAAGTCGTGGACTTTCTGATTGACTCGCTCTTAAATTTCAACCGTGAACATCCCAGTTTTAGTGTCCTCTTCTTTGGCGAAGACATATCACCACAATTAGCCGCGATGGGTAACGAACTCCATGATGGCATGATTGCCCGCTTTACCATGCTCATCGGCGCGCGTAACCCTACCATTCCACAGGAACACCGGCTACTCGTCGCCAACGTCATGATAAAAATCTACAAAGCCTTTGTGCCGGGAATCGCAGATAGTGATCCCGACTACGCCCGACAAATGATCGCTGAAATGAAAGCCGTCATGCGTGGCTACCTCGCCCCCTACATCGGTCACTAATTAATCCATCTCATCTGCCCAAAGTTTTGCCACCTGCTCTGCATCCAAATTGTCCGCGTTGCGTAGCAATGCCGCTCGTGCCGCCACCTTGAGCGAAGGTCGTGTATCACGGCTGTAATACACATCCCCCAATAAATTCAGCGCTTCCCAACCACCAATCTCACCAATAATCTCGATCAACACCACCGCTAATTTCTCAGGCATCCCCGCATAGAACTCTGCCACCAACAAATCGATCACGTCCTCATCCATTTGCAGGAGGGCTGTTCGTGCCGCATCACGTTCAGCCACATCAAGGCTGGCAAGTTGGGTCATCAGCGCTCGAAAACTGGACATTCCTCATGCTCCGTTCAAGCGTATCAAACCAGCCATTGTCGGTTGAAACCCACACTCACGGTAAAAACCGTCGAGGTGAGCCTCATAATCCACATGCAGCCAATGCACACCCCGCTCATATGCACATGCAATCGCTTGCTGAACCAAACTCGAACCAATCCCTAGCCGCTGATAATCTGGATGGACAGTGGTATCCAACAAGAAAGAATGAACACCCCCATCCCACGCCACGTTCACAAAACCGACCAGCCGATCTTGTTCATAAGCACAAATATACGCAAGGCTGCGACTCAACACAGGTGCAAAATCCCGTTCTTGATGTCCTTCCCATGCCGCTGCGAAAAGCGTGTTCATCGCGATCTGATCAACCGCCGGACTAATTTGAAAGATGATTGCAACCACTGAATTCGCTCTCCATATCTATAAGTAATTGTCACATTTACAGTTGACACCAAAGAACAAAAGATCTACGCTGAAAGCTATATTTATACCAAACTGGAGTAGCACTATGGCAGCATCAACCAAAGGCAAACCGAAGCGATTAGATGACACGCCTGCCGTTGACCAGTATATCCAAAAACTAGAGCACCCCTTTAAAGCTGAAATGGAAGCCATACGCGCCATTATCATGAATGCTCACCCTCAGGTCACTGAAGGCATCAAGTGGAATTCACCCAGCTTTTATTACAAAGGGGATATGGTGGTTTTTGCCACGCACGTTAAAGATTATGTCCATCTAGTCTTCCCCAACGGCATTGTCATTAATGATCAGTCTGGATTGCTAGAAGGAGACTATAAAGACCGACGAATGGCCTATTTTTATGATATGAAGGATGTCGAATCGAAGAAAACAGCGCTAGAAAATGTCATTCGCGGATGGGTAACCTATATGGATAATGTCTCCTAAAATCCTACCCGTCACAAATAAAAACGCCCGGCTTGTGACCGGGCATCGACTAGACTTGCGAAGCGTATCAATCGTCTGAAACAGGTGGAGGTGTCGCCGCTGCCACAGCCTGCATCGTTGCGGTGGCCGTCTTACGTTCCTTGATCGCCTTCAACATCTCATCAACCTTACTGAACTTCAGACGAGGCGCACTACGGAACTCACCGCGTTCCTGTTCCACCGTGTCAAGGAAATGCCAATCCGCAAATGTCACGTACTCTACGTTCCGCGCTTTGAGCAGCGCCTCAACTTGGGTACGGTCAGGGGTTGCGGGTGATAGCACCTTACCAGCGTGAAAATCTTCCAGCAGACTATTGACAGTTTCCACCGAGTCCGGTTTATTCGTGCCGATAATGCCGCTCGGACCGCGTTTAATCCACCCGACCACATAATCGCCAACCACCTGTTCACCAGTTTGTGCGACAGTCAGTACACGCCCCAGCGTATTGGGGATCGTGCCACTCTTGGCATCAAACGGAACATCCGGTATCGCTTGACCTTTATACCCCACAGACCGGAACACCAAACCCACAGGGATGGTCTCAAATTGATCGGTTGCCTTAGCTTTCAAATCACCCTTATCGTCCGCGATCAGCGCGTTTTTGACGATCTTGATCGCCTCGACCTTGCCGTCACCGATAATTTCCACAGGCGACACGCAGAAGCGCATAACGATCTTGCGTGGCTTACCCGTGTCCCCTTGTGCAGCAAAACCCTTCAGGATTTCGACATTCTTGGTCGCGACCTTATCCGTGCCCGAGTCAACAAACTGACGGCTGACCGGATCAAGTGTGACCTCGCTTTGCCCGACGATGATGCTGGCGTCATCCAATTCGCCCAACTCCTTGATTTCAGGGTTGGTGAATGCCGCCTGTGCTGGCCCACGCCGACCCAACACATAAATATTCTTAACCTTACTCTGCTTGAGTTGATTCAACGCATAATCCGCGATGTCGGTTTCGGTCAATTCATCCGGTGTCCGCGCGAGGATGCGGATTACATCCATCGCCACATTTCCGAGGCCAACCACCGCCACATTCTCTTGTGTCAAATCAAACTGATGATCCGCGAAATCCGGATGAGCGTTGTACCACGCCACAAACTCGGTCGCCGGATGACTACCGGGCAAATCCTCACCGGGAATCCCCATCTTGCGGTCGGTCTGTGCCCCGACTGCGTAAATGATGGCATGGTAATACTTCACCAGATCAGCATGGGTGATGTCCTTGCCAAATTCGACATGCCCGTAAAACCGGAAATTGGGATCAGTCGCGATCCGGTCATAGGCCTTCGTGACACTCTTAATCTTTTGATGATCCGGCGCGACGCCACCACGCACCAATCCATAAGGTGTGGGCAGACGGTCAAACATATCAATTTCAATGGTCAGATCAGCCTGCGCTTGCAGGTGAGCTGCTGCGTAAAATCCGGATGGCCCGGAACCGATTATCGCAATCCGTAGTGGACTCGCTGCTGTTCCAAGTGCTTCAGCCATAAGATGAATTTGACTTCTTTCTCAGTAAGCTATTGTGCGTGCATTCACAAGCCAATTATAGCACATTGATGACGGTCGGTAGGCGCTTACACATGACACATGACACACTATAATCAGGGAAGAATGTTATAATCTTTCTAGTAAGTATTAAAACCTTTGCCAATCATTCCAGCCTACAACCCAAGTAAAGACGTTGTACCGATTTATGAGTAGTCTTACAGTACCCCAAACCACCGCCTGCCAATTTACAGACTTAAAAAACGGTGTCTGGAAATTCACATTTATACAAGCCAACAACCATGCCGTTGACGAATGGTTCCAATGGCAATCATACCTTAGGGAAGCCTTCCCACCACTTGATGATATGCGGGCTAGCATGTTGCTTGATGTACGAAAGTCAGGACCTATCCCCCTGTTGTACGCCCTTCAGCAAGGCCGCGATTGGCGCAAACAACATCCCGAAATCACCACTATTCGATTGCAGTTGGCACTGCTGCTCAAACCCTTCAATCGTTTGCAACAACCGTATATTAAACTGGTAAAAGATGGGGTCAACGTCTTTTTACATGAACAAGTGGGTATCGAGGTCTTTTTCGATGAAGAGCAAAAAGCCATTGATTGGCTCTTGAACGCTTAACGCGCTACCAGTTGATATACCGCACCGACCGTTCCCACGTATAACTCACCCCGATTATTTTCCCCAAAAGTGGTGATATGTGCTTTGCTCTCTAACACCTGTGCCGTATACCATTGGCTCTCGGTCTTACGGTAGGTTGACCATATCCACCCGCTGCAATAATCCCCGAATACATACTTCCCCACGAGCGCAGGTAATGCCGTTCCGCGATACACATAACCGCCCGTAATCGAACAATTTCCATCTTCATGACCATAGGTGACCACCGGAAAGGTCAATCCAGTTTTATCCGTCGCCTTATAGGGTGAATTACCCTCG
This sequence comes from Aggregatilineales bacterium, assembly GCA_044227005.1. Lineage (GTDB taxonomy): Bacteria > Chloroflexota > Anaerolineae > Aggregatilineales > Phototrophicaceae > CFX2. Next base: position 891,618 of record JBGAFZ010000001.1, on the reverse strand, counting down.
AACAAACTCCACCCAAAATTGGTTCCGGCAACGCTTCCCGCCGCCAGATAATTGATCTCTTCGACGCTTTGTTCACCCACATCTGCGATATACAAGTCCCCATTAAAACGGTCGAAACTGAATCGCCACGAATTACGCAGTCCCTTCGCCCATAATTCTGGCTTCGCGTTTGGAACCGTGATCGCAGCGTTATCCGCAGGAACCCCGTATGGAACTTCCGATCCCACCGTGATCCGCAAAATACCACCCAGATACGACTTCCAATTCTGAGCCGGACTCTTTTTGTACGCGCCATCCCCCATACTCCAATACAGGTAGCCATCCGGCCCAAAAGCCAACTGTCCCCCATAATGGAATTGGGTCAGATGTTGAATTTTCATAATCGGCACAGCGCTTTTCGCATCGACCACATCAGCGTTACTTTTACTCACCTGATACCGCACAAGGATTTCATCGCGGTCAGGCTGGGTATACACCACATAGACCAAACCGTTCCGCGCATACTGTGGATCAAACACAAGGTTATGCAACCCCGCGCCTGCCGCCGCTGTAGATACCACACCGCTCAAATCCAGAAACGGAATAGCCTGTACCGCTCCCGTTTTCACAATCCACACCTTACCGGAAAGGTCAGCGATAAATAACCGCGCGTCGTCATCTGGTGCTTGGATAATCGCTGTGGGGAAGGTCAATCCATCCATTATTGGTTGCAACACATACGCTGGTTCGTCCTGTGCCACCACCACCTGAAAGGTCAGTACCAGCACTAAGCCAACGAACACGCCCAGTAGCCGAACCCGAGAAAAAGTCATTACAAACCTCATGCACCCTAAATAACCGGATGTGGTATATCTCTACACCTAATCATGACATCAATCGTGAAAACTTCGCATAAACCTTCATGGCGAGGACGAACGTAATGAACACGTCGCATGGATACGCTATAGCTCAAGCCCTGTTGGCAGCCTTGTTGTTTGGTGCCAGCGCACCCTTAGCCAAACTCCTGCTTGGCAGTGTCGAACCGATAGTCTTGGCGGGCTTCCTCTACTTGGGCAGCGGATTAGGCGTACTCATCGTCAAAATACTTCAACGTGTCAGCAATGCGCCCCAACCCACTGAGACTCGCATCACCCGACCCGATTGGAAGTGGTTAGCAGGAGCGGTCCTTTCCGGTGGGGTTGCCGCCCCCATCGTATTACTCTTCAGTTTGCGCCAGACACCCGCCTCGACAGCCTCGCTCCTCCTAAACTTCGAGAGTGTCGCCACCACCTTTATTGCCGCAATTGTCTTCAAAGAAGCCGTGAGTCGCCGCGCCTTATGGGTGGTCTTCAGCATCACGCTTGCCAGCATCTTGCTCTCGCTCGATACAAGCGGACAATGGGGCATCTCGCTCGGTGCGTTAGGCATCTTGGGCGCTTGTGTCCTGTGGGGTATCGACAACAACTTCACCCGCAACATCGCCGCTAAAGACCCTTTGATGATCGTACTGGTCAAAGGCTTCAGTGCCGGATCATTCTCGTTGCTGTTGGCCTTCGGACTGCGCAATGTAATGCCCTCTGCACCCGTCATCTTGGGAGCACTTTTACTGGGCAGCATTAGCTACGGCATGAGTATCGTCTTATTTATCCGCGCCATGCGTGGGCTAGGTGCCGCCCGCACCAGCGCTTTATTTGGCACATCCCCCTTGGCAGGTGTGATTATCTCCTTTCTGCTCTTACGGGAAAACCCTTCGGCATTATTCCTCATCGCCCTGCCGTTGATCGTGTTCGCCATCATCTTACTCATGCGCGAATCCCCCGCCGTCGATACATCCAGCGCCTAACAATTCACGCTTACCGATAGTAAAAGCTTTTCTTAGAGCCTTCACTCGTCTTGAAGATAATAAGATGCTATGCTGTAACATGAACAGCCGATCTTCCACAAGATAAACAGACTCACCTATGAAACCGTTTGGCACTCGCTGTGTCTATCAGAAACTGGATTCAGGCATCCGTGAATTTGTGTTTCTGGAAAAATCATCGACTGCCGTAGACGAGTGGATGATGCATCTCGACCGCATCATGATGCACGATCCCCCTGCCGAGAACGTGAAAGAATTGTTGTTGATTGACGTGCGCCAGCATGTGCCCGGTGTCATCTACACATCACAAAAACTGCACAAATGGCGTCAGGATTACGATCTTGACGACCATAATACCCGCGCCGCAATACTCGTCGACAAGCAGTATCAAATGGTTCTGGATGTTGCCGCCAATGTCATTCAGATCGTCGGCCTACACAACATCAAACTGCGCTTCTTCAATCAAGACCGCCAGAAAGCCGTCGACTGGCTGCTGAGCGAACGCTAACAGATCAAACTGGTACCACGCACACATCAAAAAGTGGTGCTTACCAGCAACCACAAATCGTCATAAATTAAGACCATACGATCACAAACACTTCAAAGGAACAACCATGAAAGAACGTATGGATTACGGCAGCGCAGCCCCCGGCCTCATGAACGCCATGAATGCCTTACAAACCTTCGCCGATACCTCTAGTCTGGAAAAACCATTGCTGGAACTGATCCGCATTCGCGCTTCACAAATCAATGGCTGTGCCTATTGCCTCGATATGCACACCAAAGACGCTCGTGCTGCCGGGGAAACTGAACAGCGCATCTATACCCTCAGTGCATGGCGCGAAACACCTTTCTTTACCGACCGTGAACGTGCCGCCTTGGAATGGACAGAAGCCCTCACCCTCATTGCCAGTACCCACATTACCGATGAATTGTTCGACCGTATCCGCCAGCACTTCACCGAAAAAGAACTGGCCGAGTTATCCGCTGCCATCATCATCATCAATGGCTGGAACCGCCTCGCCATTCCCTTCCGTGATGTCCCCGGTGTTTATCAACCCAAACACCGCGCCACCATGACCGAACACACCTAAACCGATCACGGTCGCATCAATGGGTGTGAGTCATCTCATGCCCTCATCTGCCTCACCTCATCCAGTGCCAAAGCCAGACGTTGCACACCGATCTGAATCTCCGCTTGATTCACAGCAGCATAGCCCAGCACCAGACCACTGCGACTTGCGGCACTGATTGCCAGCTTGGAAATTGCCAACACATGCACATGATGCCTGATGGCCTGTCGCGCAGCCACCTGATCATTCATGCCGTCTGGCAACCACCCCACCAGATGCATTCCCGTATCCGGTGAAACAATCTCCATTGGCAAAATACGCACGGCATCGATCAAACTTTGTCGCCGCTCCGCATACAACATCCGCATCCGGCGGATATGCCGCGCCAGATGTCCGTCCGCCATAAAATCCGCCAGCACCCGTTGCTCCAATCCCGACGAGTGCCCGTCCACATACCGCCGCATCGCACGAAAGGCATCAACCAGTGCTTCCGGCACAATCAAATAACCCAATCGCAGCGCTGGAAACAACACCTTACTAAACGTGCCGATATAAATGGTCCGGTTATGATCATCCAACCCTTGCAGCGAAGCCAACGGTCGCCCCGTGAAACGGTACTCACTGTCGTAATCATCTTCGAGGATGTAACTACCAGTCTGTTCAGCCCACTTCAACAGCATCAATCGACGCGCCAGACTTAACGACACCCCCAGTGGAAATTGATGCGAAGGTGTCAGGTAAACCATTCGCGCATCCGGCGCAGCGGACAAACCAACCTCCACCATCAAGCCCTCGTCATCCACTGGCACAGGGATGATCTGTGCACCTTCTGCCAACAGTGCCCCACGCGCCCCCGGATATCCCGGATCTTCAACCCACACCTTCTCACCGGGATTAACCAGCACCCGCGCCGCCAGATCAAGCGCCCCCTGCGCACCCGATACCACGATTACTTGCTCCGGTGTGCATTGTACCTGCCGCGCCACCGTCACATGTTGGGCGATAGCTTCTCGCAGCGGACGATAACCCAATGTATCTTGTGTCATCAAACTAGCAGGATGCAAACGATGCGCTTCTCGCGCAATATACTTCGCCCAGAGTTCATAAGGGAACGCATCCAATGCCGGCATTCCCATGCGAAAAGCATAGGTATCGTAATCATGGGGCAGCGAAGGTGTAGTCAATATTGCTCGCGCTCGCTCGGACAGCGTCAACGGCGCTGGCATAGCCTTCCGCTTCCCAACAATAGGCTGTGGCGCGGATGACAAATGCTGTTCGGGCAGCACACGTGTCACAAATGTACCTTTGCCCTCAGTGCTCTCGATATATCCCTCAGCCATTAGCTGATCATAGGCATTCAGAACCGTATTGCGCGACACACCCAATTCTGCCGCCAATAACCGCGTAGAAGGCAGCTTCGCCCCGCTCTCCAACCGCCTGTCCAATATCGACGCCCGTAGATGGTCGTACAACTGCTTATAAATCGGCGTCGGAAGCCCCACCTTCAACACGGATTGATCAATAATCGGCATGATAGTCGCGCTTACCTACCTTACCCCTTCAGCGGCAGCACCAGATCCTTGTGGAAATCAGTGATCGAGATCAGCTTCCCCGCCTCATCAATAATGAACGAGTCTTCTATCCGCATCCCGATTCCCTTGTCCGGATAATACAGCCCCGGCTCAATCGTGATGAAGTTCCCCTGTTGGAACACATCATTCGGCTCGCGATGGCTGATGGATGGACGCTCATGAATATTCAAACCAACCCCATGCCCCAAGCTGTGCGAATAACCGATGCTGCTGCCCGGATGGCTGCGCCGTGTCGGATGCCCGTTCGCCTCGAAGTAATCCAACACCGCGTCCTGTAACGTATGGCAGGGTTGCCCCGGTTCGGCATACGTTTCCACAGCGATATTAAACGCCTGTTTCACCTGATTATAGATCTCCTGAACCTCGGCAGGCGCATACCCGATGCACCACGTCCGCGTCGTATCATGATGATAACCGCCACCCAATTGCCGCGGGAACAAATCAAACACAATTGGCTGCCCCAACTTCAGCGCCATACTGGCTTCCCCACGGCTGTGCGGAAATCCACCATCACGCCCTTGGGCAAAAATCATATCGGTATCTTCCAATTCGCGGTCGAGCAATTCCCGCCGCACGAACCGTTTCACATCCCCGATCGTCAGCGGCTTACCCTCCGCATTGACCACCGTATCCCCATCCGCACGATGGCTACCGATGTAATCCCACGTCGCCTGTAGCACGGCACTCGTCTTGACCGCCACCTCGCGAATCACCCGCATCTCATCGTCATCTTTGGTCAGGAATGCCTCGTCAAAAATAGTCTTACCGATCTCACCCATCAACTGGTATTGCGGGAAAGCCCCCGCCAGCAACCGCGACCGTTCGACCCACGCACCAATCTCACCCGTGCCATAGATACCAATCTTCCCCGCCGGAATCGCCAACTTCTCAAAAATATTCCCCCACAACCCGATTTGCATCTTATTCTGGTCGCCCTCAGCCTTCGCCACAATCTGATCCCACTCAAAATCGTCGTAGGTCATAACCTGCAAACCGCTCTTAGCTGCTTCTTCAATCTCCATCACACTCACGATCAAAACCGGTGCGCTTCCGCGTTTCTTGATCGTCATCCCCCCATGAATATCCACCCCGTTAGAAAGATACGCGCGCATCGTATTCTGAAATTCACCACCGGCAACAATCAAAGCCTGCAAATCACGTTCAGTCATCAGACGGTCAAGATCGGAGCGCATAGAATTTTTCCCATCGGCTACTGTAATCTATAAAAGGTATCCATCATATTAACGCATCCCCCGCCAGACTTCACCCACCACCTCAAACTTCATGTTCATCCCGATGCTCAATCGCTTGGCGTTCTTGGCGATTACAAGTATTCCTCTGCTTTAGCGCTGTGCCTCTGTGGTAAAACGGTCTTGAGTATGCTTCTGGTCTATCGCCAAATAAAAAGAGCGCTGGCATACAACCAACGCTCTCCCCAATATCTCGCTAACCGGATAACTTACTGTGCGACCACCGGCCCCGTCAGCCCAAAATTCGTACCGATCAACACCAGATCGCTAATGTCGATCTTACCGTCGCCGTTCAGATCAGCCACACTCGGCGCGGGAGGCACAGCCAGCGCGAAATTCGCACTAACCATCACCGCGTCCGCCAGATCAATCGTCTGGTTCGCATCCGTATCGCCAATTGCCAACGTTTGCGTACCCAGATTAACAACCGTACCGTTCCCCGCCACAGTAACGTTATAGATCACACTCAAATGTTCCGGCACACTCACGACGACCACATATGCCCCTGCGGACACATTCGTGAATACGAACGAACCATCAGCGCCCGTCACACTCTGTTGCACCAGACTGCCATTCGCCGTCAGTTGCACACCGATACCACTGTTGTCCGACGCGAACTGTTTGACCACCAACCCTTGAATCGTACCCGGATCATTTGCAGATACCGTCGCCTCAGCCGTTGGCACAACCACGGTCGGCACATCGGTTGGCACAATTTCGGTCGCTGTGGGGATAACCACCGTCGCTTCAACCGTTGGCACAACCACGGTCGGCACAGCAGTCGGGATCGCAACCGTTCCATCACCCACCGTCACCACAGGCGTAGCATTCACCAGCGTAATCGGCAGCGGTTGGCTGTGGTCATCCACTCCCAAAGCCGTACAATTCAACTGAGCATTCACCGCGCTCAGTACCTGATATTGAAACGTAAACGCGGTTCCACTGCCCGCAAATGCCGGATTAGGCTGCAAGCGTGTAGCCGCGATCAACCACTTACCATCCGCTTTCATGCCTTGATCGACATAAAAACCATTTGCGCTCGTGAATGCATCGCCTTCAATCCGCGTTAATCCTGCCAGCACACTGGGATTAACAAGACACGTCACTTGGATACCAAATAACCCCGTGACATTTTCCAGCCGCACCGCAACCGTCACCGTATCCCCGACCTTCGCCGTTAACGGATTGACTTCCAAACGCACCACTGGCGGGGGCGCACTCTGCGCGGCAGCCGGCATAACCATCAAAACCAGCGCCAGCACTGTGAGCAGCAGCAAGGTTCCCTTGTATTTTTGATCAATCATTATTCGCGTCATACGATTTGTACTCGTTAATGAACAATGGAGGAAAACTAAACATCCACTACAAACAATACCCCATCTCGCGCGGATTGCTTATGGGAAAAAGGTCTTTACTCGGCATCAAATCCTTAACCCATCAGTCCTACCCGCCGTCAGATCGTCGCTTGGCGAACGCTTCCATACTTTCATCCGGCAGCACATCCGTCGCCGTTTTCGGTGTGGCGATGCGCTGTGTCGCATATATCCCCCGATGTCCGGACGCCATATACGCCACGAAACACGCCACCCCCACGTACAAAATACTGCCTCCACCAAAAAGCTCTGCCGCCATGATCGTACACGCCAACGGTGTATTACTCGCCCCTGCGAACACCGCCACAAACCCCAACGCCGCCATGAACGCCGGATCAATGCCCATCAGCCGCCCGATGCTATATCCCGCCGTTGCCCCCATCACAAATAATGGCGTCACCTCGCCCCCCACGAATCCCATCCCCAACGTTACCGCCGTAAAAATCACCTTCAACAAAAATGCCAACGGCTCGACACCGGTACCATTCATCGTGTTTTTTATGAGTGGCAAGCTCAGCCCCAGATAATCCTGTTTACCCAGCACCAGCGCCAGTCCGATCACCATCACACCACCCACAACCGGACGCAGCGGCGGATATGCAATCCACTTCCGGCTGTAGTGTTTAATCAACTCCAATAATTCCACGAACAGCAATGCCACCCACCCAAATCCGATTCCTGCCACCACCACCGCCAGCAGCAGTAGCGGATTAATCGCCACCTCAGCCAGCGCCGGATAAGAGGAATGGGTTACACCCCATGCCCGTGTCACCAGATCACCCACCAGCGCCGCAGTAAAACACGGCACAATCCCCTCGTAGCGAATGCGCCCCATCGACGGCGCTTCCAGTGCGAACACGAACCCCGCCAGCGGTGTACCGAACACCGAACCAAACCCGCCGCTCATCCCCGCCATCAGCAGCAAACGTCGGTCATCACCTTCCAGCTTGAGCACCCGCCGCAGCCAATCCGCCAAACTGCTCCCCATTTGCAGCGCCGTACCTTCGCGCCCCGCCGACCCGCCAAACAAATGCGTGAGCACCGTCCCGATCAACACCATCGGCGCCATCCGCAGCGGAATCGGATCGCGGTTCAGATGCACCTGTTCGATCACCAAACTATTGCCCCGCGCGGCGCTCCCGCCAATCCGGTAATAACTCCACCCGATGACGAACCCCGCCACAGGCAGCAGCAACAACAGATTCGGATTCGCGCCCCGCACCGCTGTCGCCCAATTCAACAACACCAAAAACACCGCCGACGCCGTACCCGAAAACACCCCTACCACACTCCCCAACACGATCCACTTCACCAGAATCAACCCGAATGCCCGATGTTCAGCCGCATTAATCCTTACCCACATAAACACTTCCCCTGACAACAAAAAAGCCTCTACCCAACACAAATAAGATGGGTAGAAGCTATCAACCGCAACGGTATAACCCAAGCCTCATTGGGAGTCGCTTCCGCAACCATCTCAAATAGTAACGCCCCGGCGAAAGTGCGTCAACTTCTTTTACGGATATAATATGTTTGGATCGTCTTTTAACAACAACATTCATTACCGTATATGCTCAAGCATCTTTCCCGTCGCTTTTTCTCCTTTGCTCACAAGACCAGTGTTGATATCGTCCCGCTTCAAATTGAAACCTGTGCGCAACGTGCAGCTTCAAATATTGATCGTGATATTGATGTGACTCATGGGATATTGTCTATTCGCCGGACAAAGACCGAGGTACTCGCTCAAGACACACTTATTAAAATTTTCATCGAAGGTAGGTTAGGTCGTCAGCTTGTTGTCGCGACCGTGGTATGTTTTGAGAAAGCAGGCGAGACCTCGACACGCATCAGCTATGAAGCAGATATTCCCACTAAGCTCATCCGCAACATGTATCTTGCTTCGATAGTAGTCTTTGTTATATCCGTGAGTGTCGGATTTGCATTTACAGGGTTTGCAGGACTCCCATTAGGTATCCAGTTTTTCCTGATTCTGCTGTTAATTGTATTGCTGACTTTTACTCGAATAATCGCGCTAAGAGATTTGCTGTTAAAGGCGCTAAATGATGCCTTCTCAAAGCCAACAAACCACCCATAGCACACCACAAACCATTTCCCAACCGCACACGAACCCATTCGCCCACAAACATCCCTCAAAACCGTTAGTAACTTACCTGTGAAAGAGTTACAAAAAAGTCACCATTTGCATCCCATTTTCTGCTACGCTGTCTGTATCGTTGTCGCATACTGCACCGGAGTTTCCGTGCTACAATTCTTCTCTGCTTTCCTCTGTGCCTGTGCGAAGCCTCCTGTGGACTGTGGTAAAAATGCATTTGTATTTGCATTTCGTGTTGCATTTTCAGCGCCAAGCTCCCGCGCTTCCGCCGAATCAGCATCAGTGGCAGACACACCCGAGCCATTCGCGGCGCTCAGCGGCTACTCCCGTACTTCCACGTAGCATAGTGTGTCGATTCAGCGCCAAGCTCCCGTATTCCCGTTTGCATTTGCAGCGGCAAATCGTCACAAATTGCACATGAGCATCACAACCCGCGCGCTGCCTGAATCCCCGCTAACAACGCATCCTCTTGCCCACTTAGCACCGTACGTGGATCAAACAGCACACGCCCCTCAGAAATCCGCGCGATGATCGGCGTCGTCCCTGCCCGTAACCGTGCTGCGAACGCATCCACCGAAGGCACATCAAGCGCCAGCAAGCACGTCGGCAACGTTTCCCCCGGCAAACTCCCGCCCCCTACAGCCGATTGCCCCTCGACCACAATACCACCAACCACCTCAGCCCAGCGTGTCGCCGTCGCCCGTAATACTTCCATAGTCATCGCCACCATACGCCAGATCGGAACCGCTCGCTCGGCCTCACCCCGTCGGTAATGATCCAACGTCGCTACCAACCCCGCCAAACACAACTTATCCGCCCGTACCGCACGCGCCAGTGGATGCGCCTTCAACAAATCAATCAGATCCTTCTTGCCCACCAGTATCCCCGCCTGTGGTGCGCCCAACAATTTATCCCCGCTGAACGTCACCAGATCAGCCCCTGCCGCGATGCTTTCCTGCACCGTCGGTTCATGTTCCAGTCCATAGACTGCAGTGTCGAGCAGTGCCCCGCTCCCCAGATCATCCACCAACAGCAGTCCATGTGCATGAGCAATCGTCGCCATCTCGCCCAGATCGACCTGTTCCACAAACCCGATTTGCTTGAAGTTCGACGCATGTGCCCGCATGAGTAAGGCTGTATTCGGGGTGATCGCCTTCACATAATCTGCCGGACGGGTACGGTTGGTCGCGCCCACTTCCACCAACTTCGCCCCGCTCTGTTCCATCACCTCCGGCACACGGAAGCCCCCGCCTATTTCCACCAGTTGCCCCCGCGAAATAATGACTTCTTTGCCCAAGGCCAGCGCCGAAAGCAGTAAAACCAACGCAGCAGCCGTATTATTCACCACCAGCGCCGCTTCGCCTCCCGTCAACGTCGCCAGCAACTCCGACGCGTGCCGCAACCGGCTCCCACGCTTTCCAGTCTCCAGATCAAACTCTAACGTGTTGTATTGAGCCGCCACCTCACGGATCGCCTCTTGTGCCGCCTCCGAAAGCGGTGCGCGTCCCAAATTCGTGTGGATAATCACCCCTGTCGCGTTGATGACCGGACGCAAGCTAGGCATAAATTGACCGTGCAGCATCGCCTCGCTTGTGCCTAAAAGCACTTCCGCATCAATCGGAATCTGCTCACCGGCGCGCAGCTTTACCCGCGCCTCCCCTAATGCATCCCGCAGCGCACTCAGCACCGCCTCGCGCCCATATAGACCGCTCAACCGCTGACCGTTACTGCTACTGATGAGGTTTTCAACCGATGGTAAATCACGCAAACGAGGAGGGGTCATAACTATTCAATCTATTATGCTAACCGGAAACCGAATTATGATGATGCCGTAGTTGCTTACTATAACGTTGATAGCGTACGAAAGTCCAAAAACAGGACATCACCCCACCGACAAAAAACCACTGTGCAGTCAATAGTGCCAGTGTTAGAAATATCGCGGCCCAATAACCGAACTTCCATGCCGTTCCATCCACACTCACCCAACGTGCTTGACTAATTTGTCCTTCAACTGCTCCCGCAACTGCTGCTGCTGAAAACAGGCGTATATTCTGTACGTGGGTCGAGATAACCACCATCTCCGGCAGCACCAAAAAACCAACCGCCGCAGGGAAAAAGGCTTGAAGCTTCAGATATAAAGTACCGGCATAAACAAAGACCATCCACACCACGCCAAATATTAGCATGAATAGAAAGCGACGGCTCACGTGCTGATTTGCATCAATATCTTTCTGATAATATGGATTGAGCTCGTAACTACCGCCAAATTTGATAAATGCCTGAGCATTCTGTAACCACAGGCTACGCCCATGCAGCGTCAAATAATAGTCCGCGCAATAAACGATCACCCACAAACCAATTACAATGGGAAGGCTATCCAGTAGGGGAACCATCGCCTTACTCGGCACGCTCGCTGCGGATTTCGCGCGTCCGCAAAAATACTTCGATCACGATAAACACAATCGCCACCAGAATCACCATCGGCAGGCTCAACAAACGTGGGATTTGTAACCATGAACACGTCACCACAAATAACCCCACCCAGATACTCTGCCGCACGATCACCCCACCCGGAGGCAGTTCCGCGCTGATCGGTGTAAAGCGCACATTCAGGTAACGCACGAAAGGCAGTACCGTACCCGTAACTGCGATTTGCAGCAGCAAAAAGAAAATCCAGCGCTGACCAACCCGTGGCAGCGTCGAAGTGACCAGTTGGAATAATCCAAACCAGCCCACAAGCATAAACACCACCCCCACGATCATCACACCAATGTGGTCAGGCGGTATCTTATCCGCAGGAAACGAATCTCCCGCAATATCATTTAGGTCATCGTATTGTTGTTCGCTCATACGCCCGAGTATAGCAGAATCCCTATATTGCTTACCAATCATTATGAATAGTTTAAGCCACTTTAAGAATGGGACAAACTATAGCCAATCTTTGCACCATCGCTTGCGTTTAGTCCTTAGCATCTCTACAATTCACCTTGTCAGCATCCATCCGACTTCTCATTCTCCTATCGCGTCAATCATTCTGTTATGGAGAAGACACACGGCGCACCACAACGCACGCTGCCAAAAAGGTTTATGTGATGTCTGTACCCATTCCGCGCATACGTCAAACCAGCCGTCGTCAGCGCATCATACGCGAAAATCTGATGGCCTATGCCTTCCTGACACCGGCTCTCATCCTACTGTTTATATTCGGTATCTTCCCGGTCGGTTTTGCTTTCTTCGTAAGCCTCTATCGTTGGCGGCGTTTCCCCGGTAATTACCTCGGGCTTAGCAATTACACGCAAGCGCTCGACCAACTCGCCTACGTACTCTTTTTCTGGATAGCCATCGGCACAATTGTCTATGGTCTAATCTTGCTCAGGAAGTTGTGGCAGCAACCTACCGAGCGCCTAACCGCTCTCTCTGCCCTCATCCCCGGCATCAGCATCGGTGCAGCGATCATCCTATTCATCAATTGGATTGCCGTCCTACTCCCGATCATTCTCAACATCCCGCAGCGTATCCGTGGTCAAGAACGGGTTCCCGGTTTATTTACAGGCGAACTAGCCGCCAGTTTCCGCTTTCCCGAAGCCATCGCTGCCGGTAATCCCTTCCTCTTGGTTGCGCTTATTGCGGTCATCCTCACCGCCCTCTGGTGGTGGCGCGTTCAGTCAGAACTTCGCTTTAGCTATATCATGCAGGCCTCTGGATGTGCGCTCGCAGCAGCCATCGGTGGCCTCACTTTGCAACTTACCTTGACCGAAATTCAAGCCGCCATCGCTGAGGCACAAACCAAAGGTGAATCCCTGCCCATCTGGTCACAAATCATCTTTATCAGCGCCGGTGTCGGTCTCATCATCGTGGCCTACATCCTCTGGCAGCGCACCCTCAAACTCACGGATACGCGCCGCTTCATCGGAGCATCCTTTGCCGTCGTATTATTGGTCATTGGTGGCTATGCCTTAGCCGTTCAACTCCCACAAGCACTCGCCAATGCTGACCCCTACGTTCTCAAAGGCTTCGGCATCACGGTTCTTTTCGCCGCGGGCACCGTCCCTTTTCAACTCGCCATCGGCTTGGGTTTGGCTTACCTGCTCTTCCAAAATATCCGAGGTAAAGCCTTCTTCCGCATCGTCTACTTCATGCCCTACATCATGCCATTCGTCGCCACCTCTATCGTCTTTGGGCTAATCTTCTCCTATCGACCAGCCTCGCTCGTCAATCAAGTCTTGGGCGCGTTTGGTATTCCCGCCCAAAAATGGTTGCTAGAACCAACCGGCATCCTCAATCTCATCTTCGGTCCACAATTCCCGCAAATGCTCGGCGGCCCTAGCTTGGCACTCATCGTCATCATGCTTTACACCACATGGACGTATATCGGCTATGACGCAGTCGTCTTTCTCGCAGGCTTAGGTAATGTACCGCCTGAACTCTACGAAGTCGCGCGTATCGACGGGGCATCTAGTTGGGCGCTTTTCCGCTATATCACGCTGCCGCTGTTATCACCGACCACCTTTTTCTTATCGCTCATCGCGGTAATCGGCACCTTTCAAGCCTTCACCCAAATCTGGATCATGCGCACTCCTGCCGCTCAAAGTTCAGTCGATACCATGGGTGTTTATATCTTCCGCGTCGTCCAAAGCACCGACCCCAACATGGGCTACGGATCAGCCATGGCCTTCGTGCTCTTCGCTGTGATTCTCGGACTGACAATCTTCCAAAACCGCATCATGGGAAGCAAGGTATTCTATGGCTGAAACCAGTTTACCTGTCACCATTACCAATAGCACTGCACCACGCCTGTCGAAACCCATCGACTGGAGCAAGGTATTCACCTACGGCATCCTCATCTTCGGTGTCATCCTGATGATCTTCCCCTTCCTATGGATGGTCAGCGCTTCTTTGATGAGCTTAACCGAGGTCACTTTCGGCAGGCTCTTGCCCAGCGAACCGCTCTTTTCCAATTATGCCGAAGCCTTTCAACGTGCCAATTTCGGGCAGTTCATGTGGAATAGCGCCCGCCTCACCGCTATCACCCTCACCGGACAACTGCTTGTATGTATTCCGGCGGCCTACGCTTTCGCCCGAATGCAATTCATCGGACGTAACGTTTTATTCACCTTAATGCTCACCACTATCATGATCCCCGAAGTCGCCCGCTTCATCCCCAATTACCTGACCGTCATCTGGCTAGGTCGGTTGAGCGATGCACTAATAGGTCTACCGTGGGTCAACAACTGGCCTTCGCTGACCATTCCCTTTATGGCTGTCCCGTTTACAATCTTCCTGTTGCGTCAGTTTTTCATGCAGCTACCGGATGACTTGTGGGACGCGGCGCGTATTGATGGTGCAGGGCATCTTCGCTTTTTGCGCTCGGTTGTCATACCGCTCTCAACCGCGCCCATCATGACCGCCATCACGTTCGGTTTCATCGGTTCATGGAACTCGCTTCTATGGCCGCTCTTGCTCACCCAAACCGATGAATGGCGACCAGTGGCCGTTGGCCTCACTAAATTCGTTAACAGTGATGCCCCCACCGAACTTCATTTGCAGATGGCCGCATCCGTCCTGATGATTATTCCGATTTTGATCCTGTATTTCTTTACTCAAAAGCAATTTACAGAAGGTATCGCCACATCTGGCTTAAAAGGTTAAGGCACTCCATCGCATCAGCGATGTTTTTTGTAAGCGGTTCCATAAACGAGGTGTGCCTCGCTGGAACAACCAATCAGTGAAGTAGTAGGAGAAACACACAATGCGAAAACTGTTCAATGTAGTGAGTGTCGTGCTCGTGTTCGTACTGGGTATGGGCGTCATTCGGGCGCAAGACTCGCTGGAAAGCATCGATCCAAAAGGCCAAACCATCGTCTATTGGAATCAATATCAGAACGACAGTGCACAGGGTAAAACCATCGCTGCCATCGTCGATCAATTCAACAAAACCAACGAATTCGGCATCACCGTTGAAGCCTCCTTCCAGGGCAATTATGGGGACATCAGCAAGCTCGTCAACGCTGGCATTACCTCCGGCGAACTGCCCAATCTGGTAGCCGGTTACGCTAACGATGCCGCTAGCTATGCCCGTGACAATTCAGCCATCGATCTTGCCCCTTACATCAGCAGTGCCAAGTGGGGTCTCGGTGCTACACAGGACATCAACGCAGCGCTGATCGCAGCCAACACCGTTGATGGACAGATATTAGCATGGCCAAATCAATCCTCAGCGCAGGTGATGACGTATAACCAAACCCTACTGACCAAACTGGGATTTGATGCCCCGCCGACCACCATTGAAGACTTCAAGAACCAAGCTTGTACTGCCTCCAAAGCTACCGGCGACAATGGTGCTAAGATGCAGGGTTTCCCCATCACCACCGATGCCTCTGCCTTCGAGTCATGGGTGGCCAGTCAGGGCGGCAGCATCTATCACGATGGTGCCTTCGACTTCAGCAGTGATGCAGTCATCAACACCCTTAAGCTCTATCAAGACCTTTTCAAGGACGGCTGTGCTTATACCCCCGCTGAACGCTTTGGTGAACAAACCGACTTTAACAACGCCGTTGTTCCCTTCTATATCACCAGCACTGCCGGTTTCACCTTCGTGATTTCCGGTTTCGAAAAGAGCGGTGTCGCAGCGGATTGGAAGATCACAACCTTCCCACACACCGAAGGTAATGAAATCATTCAGGCCTTCGTCCCCAGCATCATCATGATGCCCTCCACCCCCGAAAAGCAGCTCGCAAGCTGGCTCTTCCTGAAGTTTATGGCAACTCCTGAAATTGCTACCCAATGGAGCGCAGGGACAGGTTACTTCAATCCAGTTCCATCCACTGCCGAAGCTCTGAAGACTGCAACTTTCACCGCTGCTGGCCTCGCCCCTTACTTCAACGATGCCAACGCACTGCTCGGCAAAGAAGGTATTAAGGTCTATTCAAGCCCTGCCATCAGTGCCTACAGCAAAGTGCGTGACCTGATTAGCACCGCCATCGCTGACGTAACCAGCAATGCCAAGGATGTGGCTGAAGTCGCCAAGGGACTTCAAGAAGCCGCCGATCAGGCGCTTAAAGACAGCCAGTCATAAGCCTCTCCTGAAATAAAATAGGGCGCATGTTGATGCGCCCTACCACTTTTTGCTCTTACTCGATGAAGTGAAACCTAGCTGGATTCGACGATACGATACAAATCCTGTGTCTCGCGTGATGGATTGATATTGTAGGAAGTACGCAGGGTTTCAGACAGTTGCTTGTACTGCGTCACAGCATCCTGCTTGCGACCCATCTTCAAATAAATATTCATAACCTCGCGGTGAATATCTTCCCGTTCCGGGGTATGTGCCAATGAACGTGTGAAAAACCCTAGTGAGTTTTCAGCATCACCACGCCGTTTATAAATCCGCCCTAAACTGATGAGCGCCTGTGAATTCAACAAGCGCAGTTGGTCACGCCGTTGAACAATCCACGGCATATCCGTATCCTGCAAATAGGGCGACTTATAATATTCAACCGCTCGCAATAATAGTGCTTCTTCTTGATCCTCATCCGCACTAATCATGGCCCGCTCAACATCCGATTGAAAATCAAACACATCATAATGGCGGGTTAATTTATCACCGGGCGTATAAAAACCACCCCCGTATTGCGTCATTTCGTAAGTCTTTGAAGGATCAATTTTGAGGCTAATGCGTTCACTAATTTTGCGCTTCGTAACATGAAACACATTGGTAGCTTCTTTGATCGGCAGTTCAGGCCAGAATGTTTCAAATATTTCTCGGCGTGTCACTAGCGGCTTATCCATAAAGAAAAAGAACAAGTTACGCGGCAGCGCCCCGTCCCAGTTATCAACAGATTGCCCGTTGACGATGGTATAGCCTCTACCCAACGCATACACCTCAAGCTGTGGATGCTCCTTCTTTTCGAGGGTAAACATACCGTCATCTTTACGCCGCTCGGTACCCAGTACAATCGCGTCACCCCGTCCAATCAGGTCATACCACGGTTGATGCATCAAAAGGCGTGAGTTAAAAACCAATTGTGCATGCGCAGGTAAGGCATTAACCAGAGCATTGATGAATTTATCAAACTCGCTATCAAATGGAATTCGATCCAACTCATCAATATAAAGTGTGGTGTGTTCAGCCTTAATGGCCGCCAGATCAGCAGCTAATCCTTCAGCCAACGCCACCGCTTTTTTACGACTATCAAGAGCACTCTTCAATGCGCTCCCAAACCCAATATTTGCATTGTTGAATTCGGCAACCATCCCGGCCAACCATGTGGTTAGGCTAGTTTGCTCCTCAGTGATGCGATAATATAACAACCCCGCATGATTATTCTGATAAAAATGCGTCAAAAAAAGCGTACGGTAATTTGTCCAAGGATAAAGGAGTACAACTTTTTTCCCCGCTGACCGTTCACGAAAGGACTCTAGAGTCACTTTTGTAACGACTTGATATACCATGTTGCTCTACACCTTTAGCCCATATCTTACGTAAGATAAAGAAACAATTTACTAAAGTGATAACGATAGCACTAATATAAAAAAGTGGCAATCATAATGAAACCCAATTCCAACAGAAAATCCCTTGCAACATGCTAAATACCAACAAATCTGTAACATTGGTTACAAAAAACAGCAGAATTGTCGCATTTTTGAAGTCATTGCTGCTATTTGAACCCATATTGCTCCTAACGATGGTGTACTGTTTTTGGTATCCGATCGAAATTCGCTACCAGTGGTTAGGTCTCCTCGTCGGTGTGCCCATATTTATGTTAATTCGTGTTTTAGCCTACGGGCGCCTCTTCACCCGCTTTCATCTCGACATTGGGTTCATCATTTTTATCCTGCTGTGTATACTGAACCTTTACCTATCGCCGTTTACCAGCCCCCATCCGTTAAACCGTCTTTATCTTCTGGGACGTCCATTACTCGGTATCGCCCTCTGCGTGTATTCTGTCGAATACGCCCGACTCTACAAAAATCTGAATGGCTTATTACTTGCCACGCTCGTGGTAGGCATTATCATCGGGGCAATGGCGCTCTTTTCAAGCAATTGGAACACTAAAAGTGATCAACTGCGCTTTATCATCAACATCCTTCCACGCTACGCCAACTTTCCCGGCGCATCAGGAGGATTCAATGCGAATGAAATTGCAGGTGGTCTTTCGTGGATTGTGCCGCTTTGTGCCGGCCTCATGTTATGGCGTGGGCAAAGTGCCTTTGATCGCATCATTCGCTGGGGATTTGCCACCGCCTTTGGTATATCTTTTACAGCGCTGTACTTGGGTCAAAGCCGCTTCGCGATTGCGGGCGTATTGTTCGCACTTCTTGTCACCATTTATTGGCTTGTACCCCGATCACGCTGGCGTGTAATCGCTTGCACAGCGGTCATCCTACTAGCAGTCATCGAACTCATGATTGTCCGCAATGTATTCACGCCCCCCGGTGAAACCACGCTTGCCAGTCGGGACGAAGCCAGCGTCAACACGCGCTTTGATATATGGGAAAGCGTTTTCAAAATTGTAAAAACATATCCACTCACCGGTGTGGGCATGAATATGTTCAGAGAAAAAGCCGTTCGCAGTCTATATCCAGTTCCTTCATTCACCCAGTCAGTCTTGCCACATGCCCATAACGAATTGCTGCAAATGGCCGCCGATTTGGGCATCCCAGGGTTCGTGCTCTATCTCATCTGGCATGTTGTCATATTCAAAGGCTTAGCACGTACTTATCGCCTCGGTGATGCAAACCTCAAAGTCATAGCAGTCGCGGTTGCTGGTGGATTGATCGCGCATCTCATTTTTGGTATGGGAGACGCCGTCACATTATGGGATAGGTTAGCCTTTTTATTCTGGTGGATATTAGCCATTGGCAGTGCTGCATTATGGTTAAGCAGCACATCATCTGAGAAAGTTTTAAGCCACAAAGTTTAATTGTAGGCAATCTCTTCGTATGGTATAGTTAGAACATTGAGACAAAATCAAATCCCAATGTTACATTAACGTATTAAATCGGTTTGATTTTAATAAGAAAAGTAAGATTCCGGGTACGAATGCCACAAACACCCGTTATAGAAAACCAAACTTCTCAATTGCCTGCGCTTAGGACATCGCTCCCACGTTTGGTGATTGTGTTATCCCCAGTAGTGCTGCTACTGGTGCATTTGCTATTCCCCACAATCGATTTTATCCATTCATTTGCGGTATGGTTTGCTTGTCTCAACTTGTTCATGCTGACCTACATCACCAAAACTCAGCAAAATGAACGATTGTCTCAAAGTTATCGTGAACTCAGTGTCATCACCATTGGGTTAGCACAAGGCATCGGATCAGCAATCCTCCTATTGCTCTGCGCAGGTATTCTAACCGTAGTACGGCATACCCTTTCCAGTAACAAATCTAAACCGACTATCACAACACTGCTGCCCGTAATTATCGATACACTAGGGCTAAGTAGCATTACGCTTTTAGCCGCATGGGTAGTTTATGGTGTATTCAATGGTATTCTCCCCCTGCAACACATCAGCAAGAGTGAGTTTATCAGCATCGCAGCACTCTTGGCGACCATCATCATCAGCAGTGAATGCGCCCGTTATGTCATTCATCATCGCCTTCATGGTTATCCATTCGCGCCGCTCTGGCATAGTTCACAACGCAACAACCTCATCACAGGATTGATGCTGTTGCCGCTAATGATCATTTTGCCGCTGATACTCGCGAATAATGGCGTTACCGTATTTATTCTCACGACCTTGATCGTCGCTATTTTTGGGCTGTATATATTTCAAACCTACACCAACCTTTACGAAAATCTGCAAGACCACCAAAAAAATTCTGAGCTTGTACGCAAGTTGGCGCTGGTCAATCAAACCGCCCAAAACGCCATGTTCCGTGTCGATCAAGAACTGGCGCTGCAAACCGCATGTCAGACCGCAGCTAGCGTCACCCAAGCTGAACGTGCCGCGTTGTTTGTTGCTGAACGCGACAGTGACACCCTCAGTTTGGTCGAAAGTGTCGGCTTTACCGATGCCGAGCAAATTGTCGGTTTGAACCTCCCGTTCATCAAAAACCAACAATTGGATACCTCTGCATTTGTCGTTTCAGACACCAGTAAATTCAGCGGAACTACCCCCCTTGACGAATTCAATCGTCGGTTGGCAGTTGCATCATTCGCTGCAATTCCTTTGCTGTCAGGTAATGCGTTACTAGGATACTTAGCCGTTTACCATAACCAACCACATACCTATAGCAAAACCGAACTTGAACTCATCAATATTCTCACTGATCGTGTAGCCGCCGCATTAGACAATGCTCACCTGCTAGACACCTTAGAATTTCACGCCTTTGAAATGACTCATCTTGTGCACCTCTCACGCATCTCAACAGCCAGCCTCAAACTGGAACAGGTAGCCGCAGATGTCACCAGTGTGCTTCGCCAAATGAGCGCAATGGATTGGGCAATGATCGCCCTGTTAGACGACACTTACGCGCTCATGAATGTCGTAGGTTTTAGCGGCATCACCACCAATAGTGAAGTAGAGACTTTCCAGTACAAACTGCCACAATTTGATGAAGTCATGAAAATTCGTAACATGGAAGTGCCACGTCCTCGCTTCATCCGCAGCGATGAAACGGATCTATCGGCTCCATTACAGAGTTACATGGAAATACATGCCCTGCGCTCGCTTGTAATTGCTCCAATGATTGCCCATGAAAGCACTTTTGGGGTTGTCTTCTTGGGAACAACCGCCTTCCGCGTACTGACCGAGCGCGAATCACAGCTTATCGAAGCCGCTGCCAATCAAGTCGCGACACAGGTTTATAACGCGCAGTTATACTACGAAACCCATAACAATCTGCGCCACCAATTGGAGCAAGCTGCTCTCATTCGGGATATTGTCGAACGCATCTCAAGTTCGCGCGATTTCACAGCCACCATTCAAGATGTATTTGAAGCTGCCGCACACACTACTCAAGCCGATATTGTGCGCTTGTCTATTCGTACCGAATCAGACGATCTTTGGAACATCGAACAGATTTATTCAGAAAACAAGAATGCGCGTTTCTATCGCCAAAGCCCGCTAAACGAAGGTATCGCGGATGAGGTTATACGAACCGGAAAACGCGTGCTTGTTGGTAAAGGTCTGGTCGGCATATCGCTTGATTCAGCTTATCCTTCGTGGATGGCCGTGCCACTACAATGGAACAATCTCATTGTCGGTGTTCTAAGTGTGGGAAGCGCCCAAGCCGATTTCTTTGATGAAACCCAAATTGATTTTTTGAAGAATCTCGGCAGCCACACAACCATTAGCATTCAAAACGAGCGGTTGGTCGATGAACTGACTTATCAAGTGGATGTCCTCACCAGTTTACGTGGACTATCAATCTCGCTCTCCAAGGTCATGGACACACGCTCGGCGGCGCTCAAAGTCATCGAGACCGCGAGTGGCATCATGCACAGTCAGTATGCTGCCATTTACCAGACCAACCGATCACCTGCACCCGCGGGTCTACTGCAGCAAATCACCGATGATGACATACCGCTAACACCTGCTCAGGCACTCGTCATCGCCAATCTCGTTAAACAGGTCGAAACAAGCCAGCAAATTCAACTGATCGAAAATGCCAATCTGATTTATGCCGACAAACTTCCCGAAGGCATACCCTATAATTACTTGGTCGCCGCTCCAATCAAACGTGGTGATAAGGTTTACCACATCCTTTGTCTCGGCTTTACAACACAGTTGCGACTCACTGAACTCGAACTCAACACCCTTTCACTTTTGGCAGTACAAGCCGCAGCCCATCTGGAAAACGCTGGCTTGAATGAAGAAATTCATGATGTCAACAGTCGTCTGCGTGCCATCCTCGACTCAACCCGTGACGGTGTCATCTTACTCGATGACTCAGGGCATATCATCGAGGTAAATCCAGCTGCTGAACGTCTGATGGGCATTAATCTCCGCGAACACATCAATGAGAATTTTGCCAGCACATTACTCCATTTCAGTGAATCAACCACAGATAAACAGGCCGGATATTCTCGCGAAGAATTGATGAAACTCGCGCGTATTACCCGCCTTGGCCCACAAGGAATCAACCGCCGAGAATTCACACGTGTAACCAGTTCCAACCAAACGCTTTACATTGAAGAAGTTGGATCGCCGGTTATCGATGATAGTAATCACCTCGTCGGGCGCTTGATGGTCTTGCGTGATATTACCGAAGAAAAGAAACTCGAAGAATATCGTAACGAAATTACAGGCATGGCGGTTCACGACTTACGTGCGCCCCTCAGTGCCATCATCAATGCGCTACAAATCGCCGCTGAAAGAATTGATACGCCCAGCGGCATTCCAGTTGTCAAACGCACGATCGAAATGGGTCTGAGCAATGCCGATGACATGCTCACACAGGTCAACACACTGTTAGACATCCGCAAAGGACGCGAGATGTCATTGGATCGTGCCCCCACCAGAGTTGAAGAAGTGATCGAACTGGCACGTTTGCGACTGATAACGTCAGCCGAAAAAGCCAACATTACAATTGATGTCGTCATCCCGCCGGAATTGCCACCCGTCAATATTGACCCAACCAAGATTGGGCGTGTGTTCCAAAACTTGATCGACAACGCTATTCGCTATACACCTGCCGGCAAATCAATCCGTATCTCAGTCGATTATTGGGGTTCAAAAGGCAAGCTATTGGTACGCATTGCTGACAGTGGCTCTGGAATACCGGAAAAAGAACGGGGGCGTGTCTTTGATCAATATTGGCAAAGCAAGAAAAACAAACCACTCCGCGGCAGCAAGGGCAGCGGTATCGGCTTAGCATTTTGTAAGCTGGCCTTGGAAGCACACGGCGAACGGATCTGGATTGACCCGATTAGTCCCCTTCCGGGTGCCTGTTTCGCCTTTACATTACCCGTAGCCTGAACAGACCTAGTACTAGAATCACATCCCACGGCTTAAACCTTTATCACCGCTTGACCCATTACTGATATATCATTAATGAAAAATGTATAGGTCTCCCCAGTTTCCGCACCTGTAAATGGAGTTTGTTTGTGACTGTAACCAAAGAAACCATCTTGTACATCGAAGACGATCCGGCAAGCCGCCAATTGGTTGAGCGTGCGCTCACCCATGAGGGCTACAAAGTACTAGTTGCCGAACGTGGACTTGATGGAATCGACATCGCGCGGAGTGCCTTCCCGGACTTAATTCTCACCGACATTAACCTACCGGATATCAGTGGTCGCGAAATCACCACAGCGCTAAGGCGTGAACCCCGTTTTAGCAAAGTGCCAATCGTTGCCCTTACAGCCCAAGGTCAAGGCGAATATCAAGCCATGACCATGGCTGCCGGTGTGACGGGTTATCTCTCAAAACCAGTAGACATCGAACTATTAGTCGAACGTGTCGAATTTTATCTGCATGGCGGTCACGACAAAATTGATCTCGCTAGCATGCCAGATGCTCAAACCAAATACATGCAAGAAGTAGTTGGACGTCTAGAAACCCAGATTCGCGAACTGGAAGCGAGCAACAAACTACTCAAGCACTTGGATAAAATGAAGGACTCCTTCATCGAAATTACCGCTCACGAACTGCGTACCCCACTCACCTTGGTATTTGGTTATAGCCGCCTGCTCAATGAGATCCCAAGCATCAAAGAGACCATGGCCAGTGACGAAAATACGCGCACCATGATTCAAGGTTTAAATGACGGCATTAAGCGTATGCAAACCATCATCAACGAAGTCGTCACCATCAGCCGCATCATGACCAATCAGATTGATCTATCGATTGGCCCCATCAATCCGGCAGTAATAACCCAAAAACTCGTCAATAACCTGCAAGACACCCTCAAAGTACGTCCTATTAACCTGCACTTCGATGTCGCGACATGGCCGACCAAGATGCGCGGCGACAACGATCTGATTAGCCTCATGATCAGTAATCTCATCGCCAACGCAATTAAGTACACACCTGATGGTGGACACGTTTATTTGAACGCCACCGCTGACGAACAAACCATTCGTATCAATGTGAAAGATACAGGCATCGGCATCGCACAAGACGAGCTACAACGCGTCTTTGATCGGTTCCATACTGCTGGCGATACCCGCCTACATTCGACTAGCAAGACCGCTTTTCGTGGCGGGGGGCTGGGCCTCGGTTTAGCCGTTTGTAAAGCCATTGTCGAAGCCCATAATGGGCGCATCTGGGCAGAAAGTAAGGGATTTAATCCTGAAACCCTACCGGGAAGCGAATTCATCATAGAGATGCCAGTCGCAACGCCATTCCGGTCACCCAACAGATTCTAACCACAAACAAACTATAGATTGGGTTATAATTCAACCTGAATGCCGCTCGAAAATGCCAACTGTTTCCAAAATTGAAGGATTGCAAGCGCTATGAGTCAAAACATGCGCGGTGTGGTTACAGCTTTACTAACACCAGTATTCTTGGGAGTTGCCCCTATCTTTGGGAAACTAGCCATTAACGCGGGCGCAGACTCCTTTACAGTTGCGGCATGGCGCACGGCTATTGCAGTTGCAATTATGTGGGTAGGGTATTTTCTCTTCGCCCGCAAATATATCTACATCTATCCAGCAGGTCTATTAGGATGCGTAGTCATCGGCGTGGTCAACGGCATTGGCTCGCTGTTCTACTACGGCGGCTTGGGTTCACTAGATGCCTCGCAAGCTCAATTGCTCAATGGCATGTACCTGATTTTCGCCGTTCTGCTTACCCATATCAGCGGTGAGAAACTAGACCGCAGATTAATTCTACGCGTCATTCTTGCCATGATTGCCCTCGTCATCATTACAGGATTCAGCAGTAAACAAATCAATTGGCTTGGTGTTGGCCTCATGCTCGCCAATGCTATCATGTTCGCAGGAACTGTTATCCTCAGCCAATATGTCCTGTACGAGATGCCCGCTCCGACTGTTACCCTCTATATTCTGACCACAATGGCGGTTGTTGTTGCGATGGTTTGGGTGGCTGTCGGCAAGCCTATGTCACTCCACACAATCGAAATGGCACTTCCGCCCATCTTCGCACTTGCCATTTCAACAGCCCTATCTCGTTTAGCGCTGTTTTCCGGTGTCAAATTATTCGGCAGTCTACAAACCGCTGTCTTAGCCCTAACAGAAATTGGTGTGGCTCTAACACTAGCCTTTTTCATACTCGGTGATCGTCTCACCCCACCTCAAGTGGTAGGCATCGGATTTCTTGCCGCCAGCATCTTACTCATCAGACCCAAAGATCTATCGACACGCGGTATCAACCCCAACATGTTGGTATCCAACATTGCTGACTTACAATTTCAATGGATTGCTTTTGATCAAGCCTTTGGCAAGCCAAATAGCATCATTCGTGAAGATCAACCCACCACGCCCAAATTGTCCACAATGGAAATGCACATGATCCGTGACATGATGGGCGCTGGCAAAAATCCAGTCAAACCATTCTCAACCAACAAAGATGACTACGGTCGTATTGAGAAGGATGAATCGCCGCCTTCGGGGGAGAAGTAATTGAAAAACATTATCCCCCTAAAGCTATGCCCTGTTATTCGCTAATGGCTTGGATATATCGTTGGGCTGAACGAGCCACAACTTCATTGCCATTCTCGCTCACGATACGACCAAACGCATCGTAAATTTTTGCAAACGCAAACGGCTGAACACGCTCTGCGATTCGTTGAACTTTACGCGCGGGTAGTGGGATCAAATTGGGATAGCTGTACATAAACGAAACATACCGCGTATCACTCACAATATAGATCGTATCGCCGCTCAACAACACGCCTTGTCCGTCCGCACCATCACGCCAATGCAGCACCGAAGCGCCTTCAAAGTGGCCGCCACACCGCACCAGCGATACCCCGTCCCCAATAGCCAATTGATCGCCTTCCCAAAAGCGAATGACACTGTCAGGTCGGGTCACCCATTCTCGATCCCCGCTATGGATATAGATCGGAACATTCCCAAATGCATGACTCCACTCGACAATTGTGCTGTAATAATGGGGATGTGAAAGCGCCATAGCCGACACACCACCCAATGCTTGGATTCGCCCTACAGTCGCGTCATCAATCAGGCTGATGCAATCCCACAACACATTTCCAGCGGCTGTTTGCACAAGATGTGCCCGCTGCCCGATAGCAAACTTCGGCTCGGTGACAATACTGGTCAGGTTCGGAATCAAACTCGTGAACACATTGTGATGTTCACGTCGCAAATCATCCAACACCATCCACTGCTGCCCGTTTGCGCCAATGTATTGCCGTTCATCCTGACAAATACGGCAGCCTTCAGGTGGCTGATCACTCACGGCATATTGAACGCCACAGGTCGCGCACATGTAATAGGGCATAGCTCATCCTCGCGCTTCTCTTACTGATTGTTCAGCCACCGATATGGTACATCTCGACTTTTTGGGCACGTTCCTCATCCGTTTGCTCAAACCGCACTTCGCTGTAACGATCTACCCGATTTCCCCACGTTGTGCGGATAATCTGCTCAATCGCAGCATCACTCGAACCATCCCGTAACGGCGTGCGTAAATCGGTACCTTGTGTCGCGAACAGGCACGTATAAATGCTACCTTCTGGCGAAAGGCGCATCCGCGAACATGCCCCGCAAAACGGTTTTGTTACCGAAGCGATCAAACCAATCTCACCACCGCCATCTTGATAGCGATAGCGCAGCGCTACTTCGCTCTGATAATTACGCTTCGTTTCTTCCAACGGCATGACCGCGTGTAACCGTTCAACGATCTCCTGCGCGGGAACAACCTCATCCATGCGCCAACCGTTTTTATTACCAACATCCATATACTCGATGAACCGCAGGATATACCCTTTATCCTTTGCCCACCGCGCCAAATCCACAATTGTGTGATCATTCACCCCGCGTTGCACCACACAATTAATCTTGATCGGTTGCAATCCAGCTTTTTCGGCTGCGGCGATTCCGTCCAACACCTTTTGCACACTCGAACGATTGCCGTTCATCTTACGAAACACAGCATCATCCAACGAATCCAAACTCACCGTGATCCGATCCAACCCCGCATCTTTTAGAAGTTGAGCCTTTTGCGGCAGCAAAAATCCATTGGTCGTCAGCGTCAAGTCGTCCACCCCATCAATCGGTCGTAGCATCCCGATGAGTGTTTCCAACTCTTCGCGAACCAACGGCTCGCCCCCCGTAATACGCAGCTTAACCGCGCCCAACCGCACGATGATTTGTGTCAGCCGTGTAATTTCCTCAAATGTCAGGATTTCCGCTTTGGGCAAAAAACGATAATGCTCACCAAAAATCTCGGCAGGCATACAATATGCACACCGAAAATTACAGCGATCCGTCACCGATATGCGCAAATCCCGTAAAGGACGCTTAAAGCTATCCTGAATGGCCTCAGTCATAATCAATCCTATTCATCGAACATTCTATCTACACAATGTCAGTCTAAGCCAAATCGCCCTGAATATCAAACACGAATCAATTCCATCAACTATAAACTTTAGTCGCTCTATCTAACCTAAACATTACGCTCCATGTGTTTAAACACATCCGAATCTCTTTACAGCCATCATTCGTAAATCACTCACCAACAGCAAGCAATTTCAATCGCACTCGTGGCACAACAATGAAACCAGTCATAGATACAAAAACCATCCACAACTTTTGACGAGCCAAATCTCGAATCTTGCGCCATTTTGGTGTACACTACCCGCATAATATCAACCGCTCTCGTGGAGACACACTTCATGTCCACCGATTCACGCACTTGGTTCTATACCACACCTGAACCGCGTCCTTACTTTATTGAAGAACGCGTCAATCACACGCTCTGGAAAAATCGTTTGCAAGGTCTATCAATGACTTGCACACAGTACACATCGCCCATCAAACTGGAAGGCGTTTGGAACGGGATGCCAGTCGAGTTTGAATATCAACCCGGTAAATGGTTCATTCTACGTGCGGGTCGTGAAGTCAAAGAACTCATCGGCGTCATGCGTCAGATCCTTATGATCCGTCCCGCCCTTTCCTATACTGATGCCAACGGCATGTTCTGCGTAGAATGGTATACCGAAGGTAGCGCCGACCGCTTCCAACACATTCAGGGCAATCCTGCCTATCAAGGTGTGCGTCGTCTGCGTAAAGATTGATCGATTTGCTTTCAGTGATCTCGTAGTTTCAGGGCATGTCTATGACATGCCTTTTTTGTTAGATTGCCAGATGCTCATTAACTGATCTTGGTTGATCGTCATTTTACGCATACTATTAAGGACAGTTTTCATTTCGGTCGGCTTACTAGGTACATGAACTAATGAGAAACATCCAGCGCGGCCTCATCACAATCGCCTTATTATCCTTGGCACTTCTGATCAATAGCACGGTCTTGGCACACGCAAACTTACTTCGTGCAGAACCACCTCCCAATAGTGTCATGGATGCCGCCCCTGCCGAAATCCGCATGTGGTTCAGTGAACCATTGGAAACCCAGTTCAGCAAAATCAATCTGCGTGACAAAGACGGCAAGATTCTCAATACCCCCGTCACCCAGATCGATCCTACAGACCCCACTCAAATGAGTATGAAACCCGGCAATCTGCCCAACGGCCTCTACACCGTCGTCTGGCGAGCGCTCTCAGCGGCTGATGGTCATCCCACCTTAGGCAGCTATCCGATTGTGATCGGTGATGCCTCACTCCTTCAAGGGGCTAACAATCAGGTGGATGAATCCATCCGTCCGGATAGCGCGATTATCCGCTGGACAAATCTCATCAGCTTAGCCTTGACGATGGGAGGCATCAGCTTCTTGTTATTCGTATGGACACCCGCCGCCCCCAAACCCAATCCCATCATCGAACGCCGTATTCTCATGCTGATTTGGGTAGGTTGGATATTCATTGGTGTGACCGGTTTCCTACTCCTCATTCTGCAATACTCACTTGCCACCGGTAATCCCTTGTTAGTTGATATTAATGGCGATTCACTGAATGGCGTTGTCGCCAACACGCGTTTCGGACACTTATGGTTATCCCGTACCGCTGTCTGGGCAGGCTTGGGCGGTGCATTATGGTTCGCCCGTACCGACCGTTGGTTTTATCTCGTATCACTCATTCTCGGTGGCATCGTTCTAGCCATTACCAGCGCCTTTAGCCATGCCAACGCCGCCTTTGATCTCACGGCTTCTGTAGCGTCCGATTGGCTGCATCTCACAGCCACAGCGCTCTGGATTGGCGGTCTTATCCACTTCGTTGCCATCATCGGCCCCGTCCGTAAGGCATTTACACCTTCAGCACTCGTATTCAGCAATCTTGTCGGGCGCTTTTCCAACTTTGCCCGTGTTTCGGTTGCCACCTTATTCATAACCGGTCTCTATGCCGCATGGTTGCAGGTAGGAACACTAGACGCGCTCATCAGCACACCTTATGGTCAAGCCCTCTTCATCAAGCTCATACTGATCATCCCCGTGATCGGCTTGGCATTCATCAATCTGGTTTATACCCATCGTGGATTGGAAGCTGGTAAAGAAATTTGGAGTACCCGTCTGCGCGGCCTAATCGGTGCGGAAATCGTACTGACCTTTGGCATTCTCTTGGCTGTAGGCGCAATGACCTCCATCAGTCCGGCACGCACAACCCTTGCCCAACGTGCCGCCAATCCGCCAGCCCCCGCCCCACAGCCCATCAAAGATGTCAGCACCGTAAACGGCCTACTCATTCAATTTGATGCCACCCCCGGTTGGGTCGGTGAAAACACGTTTACCCTCAAACTGGTTGATAGTAATGGCTCGCCCATCAATGATGTAAAGCTCATACGGATGCGCTTCGAAAGCCAGACGCAGAACATTGGCGAAAGCGAGCTTAACCCGCAACGTATCTCGGACGGCGTTTATCAAATCTCCGGTGCCAATCTCAGCGCGACTGGCGAATGGCGCATCCGTGTCACTATTCAACGCCCCAACCAATTTGATACGCTGGTGGACTTCAAACCCAATGTACTTTCTGCGCCCGAAACTCAGGTAGCCATCGCACCTCCTGAACCCAACACGCCTATGCCAAACCGCACCTTAGTCCTCTTACTGTGTGGAATAGCAGCCTTAGCAGTGGGAGGTTACTTCCTTGGCGAAAATCGCACGCAAATATTACAAGCATCCTCATTGCTGGCAATCGGATTACTCTTCATCGGTGGACTCTTCCTGTTCAGTGGCATACAAGGGGTATCGACCACCAGCGCTAAAGACATCACCATCACAACCGAAGCAACCAACCCGATTAACAAATAGCCGCAACAGACAGACAAAAAGAGGATCAAACAGCGTTATTTGCTAATCGATCCTCATATGCGCTGGACACATACCCACCCACCCGCTAGACTGTACCCGTTCGTTTTATTGGCCTGTTCCATACTGGATTTGAAGTACCTGCCATGAGCCAACACCGCCTATTTATTGCCGCCGGAATCTTTCACCCCGAGTCGGGTGGCCCTGCAACCTATCTCTACGAACTATTGCCCGAATTACAAAAACGTGATTGGGAACCCCGAGTCGTTACTTACGGTGCAGGTGATACAACCGCCTATCCTTATCCTGTCACACGCATCCCACGCCGTCCGCTGCCCATTCGGTTAGCGCATTATGGTCTGGCATCTTTCCCCTTACTCCGTTGGGCAGATTTAGTCTATGTTCATACGCTTGACTTACCCTTATTAGGTGGCAAAGCTCGGCGTGTAGTCAAAATGGTCGGCGATCAGGCATGGGAACGCGCCATCCGCAAAGCATGGATACCGCCCACCACCGACATTGACACCTTCCAAACAACCACTTACAGCGGCGTAGTAGCCGCCCAAAAAGCCGCTCGCGCCCGTCAGATGCAAGCGATGGATGGGGTGATCGTCCCTAGCCAATACCTCAAGCGCATGGTCGCAGGTTGGGGTGTGGATGAATCGAAAATCAATGTAGTTTACAACGCCTTGCCCCCCACATTACACGCCCCCTCGCCGTCCACAGATGGATCTGAAATCACACAAACTGAAGCCCGTAAGCAGCTTAATCTTCCCAATGCCCCAACCATCGTCACAGCCGCGCGCCTGACCCCATGGAAAGGTGTGGATCATCTCATCGCCGCTTTGCGACAGGTTCCCGATGTGCGGCTCATCGTAGCCGGTGAAGGCGAAATGTTACCCGCGCTCAAACAACAGGCCGAAACCGCCGGTCTCAGCCAACGCGTTACTTTCCTCGGCAAAGTCAACCGCGCCAAACTCGCGCTCTACATGAAAGCCGCCGACTATCTAGCGCTCTATTCTGGATATGAAGGTCTATCGCACACCTTGTTGGAAAGTCTCTTGGAAGGTACACCAGTCATCGCCAGCGACAAAGGGGGTAATCCTGAAGTTGTGCAGCACGATATAAACGGTCTACTGGTTCCCTACGTGGATGTTCCCGCACTGGCAGCCGCCCTAGACATGGCTTTCCGTTCCGGTGTACGGGAACGACTGGCCGCCAATAGCACCATCGGCATGGAACGCTTCCAATTCAAAACGATGGTGCAGAACACATCCGATGTCCTAACCCGCTATTTGTGACCACATCCTAAATTGAGCGCGCGTGCCTAACATGGCTGATTTTCTAAGATACTCATCATCAAAAATACAACGCGTTTCTTATTGATCGTCTCTCACAATAGAATGATCTGTTCCCAAGTATCAAGGAGATACCCATGCTCAGCGAAAAAATGCAAAATGCACTTAACGCGCAGGTCAACGCTGAACTGCATTCGTCCTATCTATATCTAGCAATGGCCGCCTACTTCGAATCCCAAAACCTACTTGGCTTTGCCAACTGGATGCATCAGCAAACCAACGAAGAAAACTTACACGGCATGAAGTTCTATAACTACATTAACAGCCGTCGTGGACGCGTACTGCTAACAGCCATTGATGCCCCCAAAACCGAGTGGAAATCACCATTAGCCGTGTTTGAAGACTCGCTCAAGCACGAGCAAAAGATCACCGGTCTGATCAACAAATTGATGGACTTGGCAATTGCCGAAAGTGATCATGCCACCATCAGCTTCTTAAAGTGGTTTATTGATGAACAAGTTGAGGAAGAAGCGAACGTGGATGGGGTCATTCAAGACCTGAAGCGCATTGGCGATGCCCCTCAAGGGTTGTTTATTCTGGATCGCGAACTTGCCGGACGCAAAGGCGAAGCCGCCGGAGCGGAAGCTGACGCGACCTAACACCTAAAAAATCGAGGGTAGAGAACTTTCCCTACCCTCGATGATTAAACCTGATTACTGCTCTAGCTCGACACGCACGACACCTTCTTGGTTCTGACCAACCGCCTTAAATCCTAGTTGTTCAGTCACGCGTAGCATGTTGGAGTTAGCACCAACGATGTTGCCGTAAATACGCGTCACACCTTCTTGCTTACCAATTTCCACCAAACGCCGTAATATCTCGGTACCCAGTCCGTATCCTTGATAAGCATCGCTTACCAGTACCGTGAACTCTGCATCCGTTCCACCGTACAGCTTGATCAAACGTCCGGCAGCGATGATCTCATTTGTGCCATGCCGTCCCTGAATTTCCGCGACCAATGCCATTTCACGATCGTAATCAATGAACGAAATCCGCGACAAACGCTCATGTTCGATACGTTGGCTCAGTGCCATCGGATAGAAGTAGCGCAGCATGACGCTCCGTTCGCTAATAGTCTCGTGGAATTTAGCCATCAACGGCTCATCCTCAGGACGAATGGGACGGATAACAGCTTCAGTACCGTTCTTCATCGTCCAATTCTCGATGTACTTCGAAGGATATGCACGGATCGCCAACTTCGGCAATTGATCCTTCGTGACTTCCTTGCCGTACAACACCACACGCGCATCTAATGCCAACAAATGCTCGGATGATGCCACCAGCGGATTAATATCAATTTCCTTGATCCAGCGCTGCTCGGTAACCAATTGGCTGAAGCGCACCAAAAGCCCTTCCAGCGCCGCCATATCGACCGACTTACGACCTCGCACACCTTGAAGCGCCTTATAAATTGTCGTCTGTTCCATCATGCGCCGTGCCAATGTCGTATTCAAAGGCGGCAATCCTAATGCACGATCCTTGAACACCTCAACCAGAACACCACCCATACCGAACAACAGCACCGGCCCGAACTGCGGATCTGGGCTGGCACCAACAATCAACTCATAACCATCCAGCTTGATCATGGGTTGTACCGACACACCCATGAAATCGGCTGCACTGGCTTTCTCGCTTACGGATTGTTGGATTTGTCGGAACGCACTTCGCACCGCTTCAGCATCCGCCAAATTGAGCTTCACACCACCCACATCACTCTTGTGGGTAATCGTTTCCGAGTTCAACTTCAACACCACTGGATAACCAACCGCATCCGCCGCTTGTACCGCTTGATCCTCATCTGGCGCGATATACATCGGAATAGTTGGAATATCATAAGCCGCCAGAACTTGCTTGGACTCGGTTTCAGTCAAGATCGTCCGCCCTGTACTACGGACGGCTTCGATCATGGCCTTCACCTTCGCCTGACTATCAGCCTGTTTCGTGGACGCAATCGGCATCACCGGCGTCTCGTAGATAGCATTCAAGTTCAGTGAATATTTCCACATGTAATTGAAAAGCTGCGCCGCTGTATCCGGATAAGGCAGGGTTGGGATATTAGCTTTATTGAGAATGGCCTCGCCTTCAGCCACCACTTCGCCGCCCATCCAGCTCGCCAGCACTGGCTTACCTTCTATATGCGCATAAGCCTTCAACAGGTTTGCGGTTTCAGTTGGGTCAGTCATGGCCTGTGGGGTCAAAATAACCATCAGACCATCGCTGTTTTCGTCCTGTGCCGCAACTTCCAATGCCTTCGCATACTTATCCGGCCCTGCATCACCCAGCACATCAATCGGATTGCTATGGCTCCATGCTGACGGCAAGAATGTGTTCAACTTCTCAATCGTCTGCGGTGTGATTTCCGCAAGCTCACCATCACCACGAATGAGTGCATCAGTTGCCAACACACCCGGCCCACCGGCATTCGTCAGGATGGTCAGGCGCTTCCCACGCGGACGTGGTTGCTTTGCCAGCGCTTCAACCGTATAGAAAATATCGCTAATCTTATCCACGCGCAGGACACCCGCACGTCGGAAGGCCATATCCAGCACATCATCACTACCTGCCAGCGACCCCGTATGGGAAGCCGCTGCATGAGCTGCTGCTTCAGTACGTCCCGCCTTAATCACGATGATTGGTTTATCACGCGCCACTTCACGCGCCGCACTCAAGAATGACCGTGCATCGCCCACAGTTTCCATGTAAATAACAATGCTGCTCGTCTGCGGATCATCACCAAGATAACTAATCAAGTCGCCCCAGTTCACATCCAGCATCGACCCTATCGAAATGAAAGAACTGAAACCGACGTTTTCCTTAAAGCTCCAATCCAGCACCGAAGTCAGCAAAGCACCGCTTTGGCTAATGAAGCCGACATTACCCGGTCGTGCCATGCCACCTGCGAAAGTGGCATTCAATCCACGATGCGGCATCATGACGCCCAAGCAGTTCGGTCCAACAATACGCATCTTGCCTTTGGCGGTTGCCAGAATTTGCTGCTCCAGCGCCACACCTTCAGGCCCAATTTCCTTGAACCCCGCCGAGATAATAATAGCCCCCGGAATACCCAGATCGACGCAATCCTGAATCAACGGCGGCACACTCTTCGATGGTGTGACGATCACCGCCAGATCAACCGGATCGGGAATATCCCGAATCGAAGGATAGGCCTTTACGCCCAATACCGAAGGTCGCTTGGGATTAACCGGAAACACCGTCCCGCCAAACGGATTGGTGATTAAATTCCACATGATTGTGCGCCCGACGCTGCCGATATTTTCCGTCGCGCCGATCAACGCCACATTCTTGGGCGCAAAAATTGCATCCAATGACTGAAACTGACGCCGCACATCATCCTGCGTGACGATTGGCTTGCTAGCCGTACTCATAGCGAAGAACCTCCACTATTACTTGATTTTTTAGAAGTCACAGAAGTGTACACTATTTCTGCCATTGTGAGGCAAAAAGTGTATTAAATCACCTATTTACCCGAAATTGCTCGTATAGATAATTATAAATTGTTTATGTAGGAAGAAATTCGCAGACATACGAAAGAAAGATTTCTGATACTGTCAGACCGAAGACATAATACGAGGGTATAAGGGCGGCATGTTCACCGCCCTCAATCAATGGAGAAATAAACCTAGCGTGCGCGTAACCGACCAATAATCTGTGTTGCCAATACCATCATCGGCTCTGTCCACGAATATTCAGCGCCTACCGTATCCAACTTATTCTTCCAGCGACGATTAAGCTGAACCGCCTTGCGATACTGCTCTACTGCTTCCGCTGGACGCTTCAATTGTTCCAACGCTACCGCATGACCGGCGTACACATAATCATCCGGTTCTTCTAAGCTGGTCGCCACTCGCCATGAGGCCTCTGCCTCTTCATAACGCCCCTGTTGGAACAACACGAATGCCCGATTATTATGTCCGAGGTAATCTTCGGGTTCTTTCTGAGAATACGCCTCAAAATCCGCCAGCGATTCTTCAATCTTCCCTTGTTGATAGTACAGCATCCCTCGGCTGATATGCGGGAAGGCATGTTCAGGGTCAAGCCGGATCGACTCGCTAAAGTCGGCTAACGCCTCATCAAGACGTTCCATATCGCGCAGCAAATTCGCACGCGTATCATAAGCCTTACCGTGTTCAGGCTCTAACCGGATAACCGCGTTGTAATCTTCCAGCGCCTTATCAAACTGGTTCAACCCCACATATGAATCACCACGTGCGGCATAGATCATCGCGTTTTCAGGCACATGCTTCGCCAATTCGTTCAGCTTATTGATTGCCTTCTCCCACTTTCCGGAGAGCAAGAAATCATTCGCATCTTTAAGCAAGGCTTCAAGCTCAGCCGAAACCTCACCGGTTAGTTCTACAGGTTGCGTAACGGGTTCAGCATCTTCATCCGCCTCGTCCGCATCCTGCGCAACGCTCGTTTGAACACGGCTTACACCTTTATCTGCAATTTTTGCCAATTGCACCTTCAAGCTGTTAATCTGTGCCGCACCCGAACCTTCGCTAAAGTCTACCACTTCCAAATGCTTGAGATCCGATGGAATGTCAGCCGCCGCGTCACTATTGATGAGCACCGGAATGATCGAAATCTTGGCTTTCTTAGCCGTCCGATATTCGCGCTTGCACCATTCCGACTTTAACGCATCGCGGCTAATGCCATAGATGAGCGCATCGCACGACCCAACCTGTTCCTTAAGCACCTTTTCCCACCGCTTGTCGGCACTCAAGTCGTGGTCAATCCACGCCTCGTGCCCACCTTCAACTAATACTTGGGCGAGAAGCTCGATGTGTGCCCGGTCAGATTGTGCATAGCTGATAAACAATTTCATAGATTTACCTACAGAGGATGTATGACGAACAACAAGACAGCCTATTTTAGCGGAAAGTCTGCCTACGTATAGCGTATTTTTGGTTTAAGACACTACGATACCTACAATTTGCCCAATACTTCGAATTCTGGCAGCACCTCACCGGGGAATGGATCATGCTGCATGACCTTCGCCATCAAGTATAAAACGATCACCCGCACCGTACCCAGAATCGGCACAATCAAGAATGCACCAAGTGCCCCACCCAACGCCGTCCCCACGATAATCCCGACGATAATCACAGGCAACGGCAGCGAAACTGCATCACCCATAATCTTCGGCGCGACCACATTCCAGATAATCTGCGAGATAACCAGATTGATACCCACGACCAACAACGCGAATGTGCCGTTATTCATCGTCGTAAATACTGTCGAGCCTTGCAGCAGCGGCACCAGCCCCAGCGGCACCAGCGCGATGATGCCACCAATCGTCGGGATCAGCGAGATAACCGCCACAATGATCGAAATCGCCACAGCCCCACGCACACCCATCAGCATCAATTGCAAGAACGTAATCACGCCAATAATGATCGCCAGCAGCAGTTGCCCACGGAAAAACCCCTGCCACACATGCATGATCTTCGTACCAATCAGCCGGAAGTCACGCTGAAAAGCAGGTGATCCGCTCGTCAACAACCGGTTTTGATACACCGGCAATTCCAACAAGATCAACAACGACAAGAACAACCCCATAAACAACGTAGAAAAGAACGTCGTGAATGTACCGATGATCGAGGTGATCACCTGCGTAGCCGTACTGACGATTTGACCAACATCCAACGACGGGATATTGCTCAAAATAGCTTGCTGAGCGATCCCCGCTGCGGCCTGCGGATCAGCCGCTAACATGGCATCTCGAATTTGGCTCACAATCGCCGTCAAATCAATCTGCAACACCCCAAACAACGGATAGGTATACGCCCCTTTGCTCGGATCCCATGCCAAAACAGACTCTTCAAATGACCTAAACTCGGTAGAAAGCCCTGTACCAATCGTCCGAGAAACTTGTGCGATACTCGGTGCGATCACCAGCACCAACACAATAATCATCAGCAAAATGATACCAAAAATGACCAGCACCGATCCGGTATAGTTCAATGGGCTGTACTTCGCCACAAATCGGGACGGCACAAAGATCAAGAACGACAGCAAGAACGTGGTGATTAACACGCTTAAAATCGGCCCCAACAACGTCAGTGCATACACACTTGCCACGACTAGCGCCACGGCGACAAACTGACGTACCCACGGCGACCAATTCCACTGGTCAGTCACAACTTCAGGTGGTGGTGTCGGTTGCATGTTCTACCTCATTCACGATCATACGTACAGCAAATGTCATCCTATCTATCAAGATACCGGATTTACCCATATGCCGCAAACTGACACACCACAACCGAATCCGCTATAATAGACTTATAGATTGAAGGAGTACGTCATGCGAAAAATACTCAGTTTGATGCTTGGCCTAGGACTTGGTGCCGGTGTAGGTGTCCTTCTTGTGACCTTATTCGCCCCCACTTCGGGTGAACAACTCGTCGCTAACCTTCGCGCAGGTTGGCAAGAAACCCTTGCCGAAGCCCGTCTGGCCAGCGCCCAACGCCGCAAGGATCTGGAAGCCGAGCTAGCCGCCAAGCGACTATCCGCACCCCGCGCCAAATAACCATAAGTACCTGCTGGCATTCCCATCGAACCATGTCATAATCTCTCCTCATATCCGAAGGAGATAAATAATGATTACCGATGGCATATGGTTCAAAGACGAACATGGACGCAGCCTCATTCTGCGTGGCGCGAATCTCAGCGGCAGCACCAAAGTACCTTATTCTCCTAGCGGCGCTACTTATCGTCGCGAAGGTTTTTATAACCACCGCAATGTATCTTTTGTAGGTCGCCCCTTCCCGCTAGAAGAAGCTGATGAACACTTCCGCCGCTTGCGAGCGTGGGGAATGACCTTCTTGCGATTCCTCATCACTTGGGAAGCTGTCGAACACGCAGGCCCCGGCCAATATGACGAAGCCTACCTTGATTACATCCGCGCCATTCTCAAAAAAGCGGCTGAATACGATATCGCCGTATTCATCGACCCTCATCAAGATGTCTGGAGTCGCTGGACAGGTGGCGATGGCGCCCCCGGTTGGACTCTCGAATCCATCGGCATGGATCTCACCAAACTCGCCGCCACTGGCGCAGCCATCACCCACCAAACAACCGGTGATCCCTTCCCACGCATGATCTGGCCGACCAACTATGAAAAGCTCGGTGCGGGCACCATGTTCACCCTCTTCTTCGGTGGTAACGACTATGCACCCGCTACCAAAATCGACGGTGTCCCTGTACAAGAATATCTCCAAAGCCACTACATCAACGCTATTAAACAGGTAGCCATGCGGCTGCATGATTTGCCCAATGTCGTCGGTTATGACAGCCTCAATGAACCCGGTAGTGGTTACATCGGTTATAAAGACCTGAATACCCATGATGCACGGTTGTTAGCGATGGGCACCTCCCCAACACCCTATCAAGCCATGCTGCTCGGTTCCGGTTACACCCAAACAGTCGACGTATTGCAAATGGGCTTTGATGGCGCAGAAGTCATCGGTCAACAAACCGTCAATTCCAACAAAGAACACTTATGGCGCGCAGGTTATGACTGTGTTTGGAAACAAAATGGCATCTGGACAGACGAAGGCGGCACAGCTCGACTGCTCCGTCCTGACCATTTTGCACTCAAAGATGGCCGTCCGGTCAATTTCGCTGAGGACCACCTCAAGCCATTCGTCAAACGATTCGTCACCGCCATCCGTGAAATCCATCCTTCGGCGCTGTTGTTCCTCGAAGGCATCCCCGGCGGCGCACATCCTCATTGGAGTGCCGACGATGCCCCGCAGGCTGTCAATGCCTCTCACTGGTATGACGTCCTCACACTTATTAGCAAACAGTTCAATCCGGAATACACCATCGATTGGGCAACCAAACAGCCGATTACGGGCAAAGAAGCCGTCGTTCAAGCCTTCGCCGACCAGCTTGGGCATCTCAAACAAATCGGCAAAGATCAAATGGGTGGCATCCCCACCGTCATTGGCGAATTTGGTATCCCCTTTGATCTCGATGAAAAACGAGCCTACCAATCCGGTGATTTCTCGACCCACGTTCAAGCCTTGGATTACTACTATGACGCGATGGATGCCAACCTACTCAACTGCACCATCTGGAACTACACGGCTGATAACAGTAACGAACGCGGCGACCTCTGGAACGATGAAGACCTCTCTATCTTCAGTCGTGACCAGCAAGACGCTGACGACATTCATTCAGGTGGTCGTGGATTACAGGCCATTGTGCGCCCTTATGCCCTCAAAACGGCGGGCGAACCCTTGCGCATGAGCTTCGAACTCAGTACAAAAACCTTTGAGTTCGAATTCCGCCATGATCCTGCTGCCACCGCCCCCACCGAAATCTTCCTACCAGATTATCAGTATCCGCAGGGCTGCACTGTCGAACTCTCAGATGGCACCTATCGCATCGAAGGTGATAAGCTCATAATCGAACACACATCTGCTCAATCGACCCATAGCGTGCGTGTCACACCAAGATAACGAAGACGTAAAATAAAGAAGGCGGTCTATCCTTAATTGGAAAAACCGCCTTCATGCCAATCCTCTGTTGGCTTACTTCGCTAAAGCTTCCAGTACATCACGGGGAACACTGCTCAACCATCCCAAATCCCGTCGTTGAGCAGCATTCACCAACAAACTATAGATTATTCCCGGCGGGGTAGCACCTGAAGTATTGTCCCCACCAATAGTCATCACTGCCAATTGCTCAAGTGTTGGCTTGGCAGTTGCAAACTTCACCACCACCACATATTGCCCGTTACTATTGACCACATTTACAACAGGCGCAGTGACCCCACGATCAGCCAACAATTCCATAAACGGACGTCGCACAGCCAGCCTCATATAATTGGCAATCCGCTTCGGCAAAATATCAGCCGCTTGCTTCGCCTCGGCCTCACTGCTGTAAACCAGAGCAATTTCACCAATCTGTTCACTATCGCTGGCTACGTCACCAAATCCCATCAACTTGAAAATAGGCAGCGGCTCATAATCCTTAAGTAGCGCCTCGATGAATTGCTTTCGCAGTGCAGGTTTTGCACGTGCCAGACTTGGATCGACGAGGCTCAATGCAGCCAGAATCTCGCCGTCCCAGAAATAAGCCTGCATCAACACACCATTTTGCGTCAGCGCATCAACCGCAGCCCGATACTCTGGTGCGGCTCCCAAACTCGGCACACTCCCTTGTTGCACATCAATATGCTTCTGTATAACGTCTAGACTTGGCGAACCGATCAACCGTCCCTCTTGAACGATAATCGGCCACTTTCGCCCTAAATCCCCACCAAAAGGATTCGCCACATTACGATCGCGCACGTTTACCTTGGAACCACTGTCACATCCATCAGCCCCACACCATACCTCTACACCCGATTGATCCTGCTGTGTGAACTCATGTGACGTCAATGCCGCACGAACCTTATTCAGATCAAACGACCCATTGAGCATGAGTGTTTGCAAAGGCGGTTGCCCGTAACTCAAATCCTGCTCCACCGCAAAAAAGTCAAATCCAACTGAATCAGGCATCCCATCAGCAGCCGCCATATTTCGTCCCATTATTGAGGATTGCTGGTTGCGCCATACCCGCCACCAGATATCGATAGGCAGCAGCCCGGCATTCTTATTATCATTGCCTTTCAAAGCGTTGAATTCTGCCCAATCTTTTGGCATCTTAGCCGAAGGGTAAGCCGCTTCAACCGCCTTTCGGTCATTGAAATAGATCTCGCTCCGGCTGACAGCATTATCCGGCACTTGTGCCAGCATCTTTAGCAGAGGTTGTTGTTCCAGAGCGTCCTGTGCCGTCACAACTGACACCCCTAATGCGCCACACACAACCACCATCAAAATCACCAACCGCAAAGGAAAGGTTCTGAACATCCAAGCCTCCTTATCGACACAAAAAGAATCACGCTCTGTAATTAATGGTAGGCATTATCTCGATTTCAACAACCCACCCTAAGTCTCATCCTGATGATAATTTCTACCCATTCTGCGCCACCCGCGTTACAATCGTCCACATAAGCTAATCGCTAAAGGCTAATAGCTACATTCAGGAGCAATCATGGGAACACTCTTTAAAAACGGTACCGTTATCACTGCCAGCGAAACAGTCAGAGCTGATGTATTGGTTGAAGGCGAAAAAATAGTTTTGATCGGGCAAGACCTTCCCACACAAGGTCATGAAGTGATCAACTGCGAAGGCAAATACCTGATGCCCGGCGGCATTGATGTCCACACCCATCTCGATCTGGCCTTCGGCGGCACCTATAGCAACGATGATTTTGATACCGGTCACAAAGCAGCCGCTTTCGGTGGCACCACCATGCACATCGACTTTGCCATGCAGCCCAAAGGTGGCAGCCTGCACGATGCCCTCAACATCTGGCGCGAAAAAGCCAAACCTGCCCAGATTGACTACAGCTTTCATGTTGGCGTCACTGACCTCCGCGATGAAGTCATGGACGAAATCCCCACCCTAGCCGCTGAAGGGGTCACCAGCCTTAAGCTGTTCATGGCTTATAAGAACGTCTTCCAAATTGACGACAAAACCCTCTATCGCGCCATGAATCAGGCCGCCAAACATGGCATGATGGTCATGGTACACGCTGAAAACGGTGATGTTGAAGAACAACTCCGCAAGCAACTGCTCGCTGACGGCAAAACCGATCCGGTTGATCACTACTCATCCCGCCCGCCTGAAATCGAAGGCGAAGCCACCAATCGCGCAGTCGTCATTTCCGGTCTCACCGGATGTCCGCTCTATGTAGTACACGTTACCTGTGAACCCGCGGTTGAAGCCTTACGTCGTGGACGCGCACTCGGTTATCCTGTCATGGGCGAAACCTGTGTCCAATACTTCTATGTCACTCGTGACCGCCACTTGGGTGCCCCCGGCTTTGAAGGTGCTAAATTCGTATGCTCGCCGCCCGTCCGTAACGAAGAACATCACGCCGTCCTCTGGCAAGCAGTCAAAGAAGGCACGCTCCAAGCAGTCAGCACCGATCACTGCGACTTCTGGTATGAAGGTGGAGTTGGCCCTGTGCAACAATGGGCGAAAGACAATAATGGCGGCAATTGGGCTGCCTTCGAAAGTCAAGATCCTACCTATCGCCGCCCCGGTAAAGAACTCGGTAAAGGTGACTTCTCCAAAATTCCCAACGGTATGCCCGGGATCGAAGACCGCATGATGGTCATGTGGCACTTGGGTGTCAACAGTGGAAAGCTCTCACCCAACCGTTTTGTCGAACTCAACAGCACCAACCCCGCTAAGATTT
Source organism: Aggregatilineales bacterium (assembly GCA_044227005.1). Lineage (GTDB taxonomy): Bacteria > Chloroflexota > Anaerolineae > Aggregatilineales > Phototrophicaceae > CFX2. The sequence goes on along the minus strand of JBGAFZ010000001.1, from coordinate 848,446 downwards.
TCGGCTGCTACCCACAAAAAGGTACTATATCAGTAGGCGCGGACGCCGACATCTTGGTTTGGGACCCCAACGCAACCCACACCATCAGCGCCAGCACCCACCACATGAAGACCGACTACAACGTCTACGAAGGCATGACTGTCAAAGGTATCCCGCAGCAGGTGTATCTGCGTGGTAAGCGCCTCGTCAACGGCAACATTTGGCTCGGCAAGAACGGCGAAGGCAAGTTCGTCCATCGCTCCACCCACGCCCCCGTTGTCTAATCTGCCTCCGCTCCTCCAATGATATGAACGTGGGGTGACATCGGCTAATGTCACCCCACCCTCCCTGCCATATATCCACCCACATACATGACATTCCCCACTGATTCAAGGCAGTAACTTCCGTTAAAGTAGAAACACCTAATTACTTATTGCCTTGAGGAAACCGAAGATGACGATCGCACCACGACCGGATAGCGCATGGAATACCAATGAATTCGATTTCCCGCGAACGGGTTCGGTAGAAGAAAAACTGAAGTTTCTCATCAATTACGCCATCCTCGCCCCATCCCTCCACAATACCCAACCGTGGACATTCGTTGTTCGTGGCAGCGAAATTCGCGTCTTGGCGGATCAAAATCGTCAAATGCCGGTGGCGGATCCCGATGCACGCGAACTCTACATTAGCGTCGGTTGCGCTCTCGAAAATCTATTAACCGCCGCGACCTACTTCGGCTTGCATACCACTGTCACCTATTTCCCGGATCCTAAAGATGAAGTGTGGGTTGCAAACGTAACCTTTAGCAACGCTCATCCCTCATCATCACTCAGCGATCAAGAACTCTTTCACGCCATCACACTCCGTCACACCAGTCGTCAAACCTATGCCAACCGACCACTGAATGAACGTGATATTCAACGCCTACAAAGCTGCATCCACGAATCAAATATCAGCCTACAAATGACTGGGGATGCCGAAGTCAAACAGCAAATCGACTCATTAGTCATCAGTGCCGATATCACCCAATTCGCCAATCCCGCCTATCGCGATGAACTCGTCAATTGGATCGGGCAGGGAGAATTCGGCTATCGCTGGTTAATTGCTCGTGTGGGTCAACTGGCAACCAATTATCTCGCCAGTCACCATAAGCCCACAAAACCCGATGCGGACATCGTCTTGAATGCTCCCATCTTGGCACTCCTCAGCACACCCACCGATGACCGTCGTGCCCACATCAAAACCGGACAGGTCTTTGAACGCATTGCCCTCAATGCCACTTCCCTCAATATAGGCATCCAACCACTATCTCAGATATTACAGGTGACAGAATTGAAGCCTGAGTTATCCAAGCTCTTTACAGGATCATCAGCCTTCCCGCAAATGGCATTCCGCATTGGGTATACCGATATTGCGCAGGATGGCACATCCCGTCAGCAACTTGGCAAAGTGATCACATCCTAAATATCTCCGATGTATTGATCAAATAATACATCCTCGCTATGCTAAAGAGGTGACCCTAACAAGTCGCCTCTTTGCATATCAGGAGACCATCATGGATACCATCACCACCGCTCCCATCGAATTTGACGACTTCATGAAAGTCGATATGCGTGTCGGCACAGTCACTCACTGCGAACCCAACCCAAAAGCCAAAAAACCTGCCTATATCCTCACCATCGACTTTGGTCCGCTCGGCATCAAAACCAGTTCCGCCCAACTCACCCGCAACTACGCCCCCGAAGCACTCGTCGGTAAACAGATCATTGCTGTCGTTAACTTCCCCGTCAAACGCATCGCCGGCATCCCCTCCGAAGTCTTGGTACTCGGTGCCTACTCTGCCGAAAAGGATGTCGTCCTGCTCCAAACAACCCTGCCCGTCGAAAATGGCTCTCGCATCGGCTAATCCCAACTAATCCAGTGTTTGTGATGTTCCGCTGATACACTGTCTCTGGTATCTCTTGCACTTCACTTATGTCTCGCTTACGCATTTCCGATACAACCTGCGCTATGCTATCCTAGTCACAGAACCCAACCGCACATTTGTTCACTCATCATTCCTACACTAAATATGGGCTACAATAGATACGATAGGATGATGATCAATCAATTGCTCGCGGTACAGATGCATGAGGACAGAAACAAACCACTATGATGCGTTTTGACCGATTTACAGAACGTGCACAGGACGCCATTGCGCGAACCTATGAAATCTTGCAGCGCTACGGACACAATCAAGTCGATACTGAACACATTCTTCTCGCCTTGCTAGAACAGGGTGAAGGAGTAATCCCCCAGATTCTTGAAAAATTAGGCGTTGATCTGGGTGGCATGCGCGGACGTTTAGATGAAGTGCTCCGTGCCAGCCCCAAAGCCGCCATCTATGGCGGTGGCAACGGACAGCTTTTCATGACACCCCGCAGCAAACGGATCATCGACCTCGCCAACGAAGAAGCCAACCGTCTGCGCGATGACTATATCTCCACTGAACACATTTTCCTCGCCATCTTGAGCGAGCGTAACACCGCCGTCAGCAAGATCATGACAGACAATCAGATTACTCGTGACCGTGTTACCGATGCCATCAAGGACATTCGCGGTGGTCAACGGGTCACCGATCCGCAAGCCGAAACACGCTATCGCACCCTCGAAAAATACAGCCGTGACCTCACCCGCATGGCGCTCGAAGGCAAGCTTGACCCCGTTATCGGACGCGATATGGAAATCCTACGCGTCATTCAGGTTCTCAGCCGCCGCACCAAAAACAATCCCGTACTCATCGGTGAGGCTGGCGTCGGTAAGACCGCCATCGTTGAAGGACTAGCGCAAAAAATCGCCAGCGGTGATGTGCCCGAATTGCTCTACGGCAAAAAAGTCATCTCGCTCGATCTTGCTGGCATGTTGGCAGGCAGTCGCTTCCGTGGTGAGTTCGAAGAACGCCTCAAAGCCACCATTGAAGAAGTCCAACGTTCCGAAGGGGAAATCATTCTCTTCATCGATGAACTACATCAAGTCGTTGGCGCAGGTGCAGCTCAAGGCGCACTCGACGCCGGCAACATGATGAAGCCAGCGCTCGCCCGTGGTGAATTGAACGCCATCGGTGCCACCACGCTCGATGAATACCGCCAGTACATCGAAAAAGACAGCGCGCTTGATCGCCGCTTCGCACCGGTATTTGTCGAAGAACCCAATATCGAAGACACCATCGAAATGCTCTATGGTCTGCGTGATCGCTACGAAGCCCATCACAAGGTCACCATTTCCGACGCCGCCATCGAGGCCGCCGTCCGTCTCTCTGCCCGTTATATCAGTGATCGTCGCTTGCCCGACAAAGCCATCGACCTTTTGGATGAAGCCGCCGCCAAGTTGCGCGTCGCGCTCTATTCCATGCCCCAGCACCTCAAGGAATTGAAGGAACAGGTGGATCGTCTTGGCGCGGATGAAGAAGCTGCCGGTTTCGCCCGTGACTACGAGCGTGCAGCCGAGTTCAAGACCGAACGCATCCGCATCAGCGAAGAATTCGAACGTGAACGCTACATGTGGCAGCAAGAAAACACCCTCGACGAAACTGTAGACGAGGACGACATCGCGCAAGTTATCGGTCAGTGGACAGGTATTCCCGTTCACCAGATGCTCGAAACCGAGAGCGAAAAACTCCTCCGTATGGAAGACGTTTTGCACTCGCGTATTATCGGTCAATCTGCCGCCGTCACCGCCATCTCAGATGCCATCCGCCGTTCACGCAGCGGTCTTAAAGACCCCAAGCGTCCTATCGGCTCATTCATCTTCTTGGGATCAAGTGGTGTTGGCAAAACCGAACTTGCCAAAGCCCTCGCCGAGTTCATGTTCGATGATGAAGAAGCCCTCGTCCGCGTGGATATGAGCGAATACCGCGAGCAGCACACCGTCAGCCGTTTGTTCGGTGCGCCCCCCGGCTATGTCGGCTACGAAGAAGGCGGTCAACTAACCGAGGCGGTTCGTCGCCGTCCTTATCGCGTTGTTCTCTTTGATGAAATCGAGAAAGCCCATCCTGATGTTTGGAATGCACTCCTCCAAATTCTGGAAGATGGCCGCCTAACCGATGGACAGGGTCGCGTTGTAGACTTCCGCAACTGCGTCATCATCATGACCAGCAACCTCGGCACCGAATTCGCCCGTAAGGGGGGTGTCTTGGGCTTTGTTCAGGGTGGCGATCAACAATTAGTGGTTGACCATCAAAAGATCGAAAAGGCCATGCGCGAAGCCTTCCGTCCTGAATTCCTAAACCGCATTGATGAAATCATAATCTTCGCACCGTTGAGTTTGGCGGAAGTCGAACAGATCATCGACCTACAAATGCGTGGGATTGTTGAGCGTATGGCGGCCTCTGGCCTACAAGTTCACCTGACCGAACCCGCACGTCATTGGCTGGCGAAGAAAGGCTACGACCAACAGTTTGGCGCACGCCCATTACGCCGCGCCCTCCAACGCTTTGTGGAAAACCCCCTCAGCATCCAATTGCTCAAGGGCAGCTTCCACCCCGGCGACCTTATTGTCATTGACGAGGTAAACGACCAACTAGAATTCGTCCGTAATCAAGACGCCAGCACCGACTACGTCAACATGCGTCAAGACCAGTACATGGACGACCGCCGCCAGTAATTCCAGCACCGCATCATAGGGAGGGACTAATCCCTCCCGCCAAATCTTCATTCGCCTTGAAGTGTGTATCAAGCACCAACAAAGTACACTTCAATGGGTTTCTTAGTCTGTCGTCTTTGCTTCGCGCTCTGCACGCCGTTTCTCAATGTGCTCTAGCGCAGCCTCACGCGTCGTCACCACAGCAAAATGATCGCGCAGTCCCGGCAGGTTGTTCAAGGTACTTGCAAACACCTTAACCAGAGCGTTATTCGATACCACAACCGCCATATCATAATTGGGCGCACCCGTCCGCGCACGGGTCGAAAGCGCACTGAATATATTATTCGGAATTTTGCTAGAATGAGTTAGATCAATCAGCGCATTCACGGTGTTTTCAGGCACCTCAAGGCACATCTTGTCACCAGTGCTATAACACTCGTGCATTTCTTCGAGTGTCCATTGCCCTTCTATCGTCCATAAAATCACACGTTTGCTATCGTCCAACCATTCCATCTTTATCGGCATTTTGAATCACTCGTTTAACTTAACAAAACAGGGCTTGTCTTAATTTTATGCCAATGATTGAAAACACTGAATTAAGGTTATTAAGGTACCTATAACAGAATAGCTTAGGTGAAACCCTCCTGAACACGCAACTTAATGCAATCTTTAGTTCTACGCTGAACTTGATAGTGATGTGATTAACAATTCACGCGGTTGTAGGGATTAATCCCTCCCACTTGAATCTCAACCCTAACCATTTCTTTATTTTGTGACAGTCGCAGTTGGCGTAGCAGTCAGCTTCAACGCCGCTTCTACCTCAACACGATAGGGCTCCCAACTAGGGGATAGAGTCCCGCCCAATGCCTCAAGCTGCTTCCAATCAGCCAACGCTTCCGAATACTGATTGGTCGCATAATACGTAAGCCCTCGCCAACGATAAGAATTAATATCTTGTGGCACGAGTTCAATGGCCTTACTAAAATCACTGATGGCCTTGTCGTATTGCTCAGACTGCGCATAAGCTAAACCGCGATTGCTATATGCCAGAGCATACTTCGGGTCGAGTTCAAGCGCTTTACTATAATCCGCCAGCGCTTTCTCGTACTCCTTTTGTGCGGCGTAAACCAGCCCACGATTGTTATAAGCGAGCACAAATGCCGGATCCAGTTCCAATGCTTTACTATAATCCGCCAGCGCTTTTTCATACTCATTCAGTGCGACGTAAGTCAGGCCGCGGTTGTTGTAAGCGAGAGAAAACGCCGGGTTTAGTTCCAGCGCCTTGCTATAATCCGCCAGCGCCTTCTCATACTGCCCCAGATTAGTGTAGGCATTCCCCCTGTTGTAGACAGCCTCGATATTCGTTGGATCGAGTTCCAGCGCTTTACTGTAATCCGCCAGCGCCTTCTCATACTGCATCATCGCCAGATAAGTGTTCCCACGGTTGTTGTAAGCAGTTCCCAAACTAGGATCCAAGTCCAGCGCTTTACTGTAATCCGCCAATGCCTTCTCATACTGTTTCAGTTCACCGTAGGTAAAACCACGGTTGGTATAAGCATTAGTAAACTTTGGATCCAGTTCCAGCGCCTTATCATAATCCGCCAATGCCTTCTCATACTGTTTCAACGCCAGATACGCATTACCTTGATTCACATAAGTATTAGGTACCGCCAGATCGAGTTCCAGTGCCCTGTCATAATCCGTCAATGCCTTCTCATACTGCTCTAGATCATAATAAGTAAGTCCACGATTCACATAAGCAAGTGCAAATTCAGGATCCAGTTCCAACGCTTTGTTGTAATCCGCTAACGCCTTCCCATATTCCTTCAGGTTGTAGTAGGCCAGACCGCGGTTGTAATAAGCATTCACAAACTCAGGATCCAGTTCCAACGCTTTGTTGTAATCCGCTAACGCCTTCCCATATTCCTTAAGACGATTATAAATATGACCACGATTGTTATAAGCATTGGCAAACCTCGGATCCAGTTCCAGCGCTTTGCTGTAGTCCGCCAGCGCTTTATCTGCCTGATCACTATTTGCGTAGACTATTCCCCTACCCATGTACGCCAGCGCTTTATTTGGATAGCTTACTACCATAAGATTCATGATCTTCAGCGCAGTGCTGTTCTGATTTTCAGCAATCCTCAAACTGGCCTGTGCCAATTGCAATCCAATATCTTGCTCGATCTTCGCATCCAGTAACGCTGATGCCACAGCCGTCAAAACTGGCGGCACAGATGTCAATGTTACGCCTGCAACAGCGACTTCACTCCGTGCATTTTTCGCGTCTTGTTGTGCCGTGTCTGCCTGTGCAACTGCTGTGGCTTGCACGTAAACAGCCTTCCCTTGAGCAATCGTTGCGGTAATCGCAGCATTCTGGGCATTGCCTTGTTCTACAGTTGCCGTTGCCACCTGATTCACCGCATTTGCACCCACCAGCGATGCGCCTACCGCAAATACCAAGGCTGCGCCAGCAATCAATATTCCCGACACGGTAGTAATTCTGCGTCTATTGCTGACCCTGCGACTGGCGCGAATGTACTCTGTTTGGATTGCAGTTGGGGGCGGTTCTTTACCATTCATGGCCTCTTGCCGCCACTTTTCCGCATCCGTCAGTTCATTACCCAACAGCAAAAAACTGGCATCTCGTTTCCGCCGATCCCACTCCGCCGCCCGCAAACTCAATGTAGTATGTTTTTCTTTATGAACCGGATCAGTATTTATAATGGTGAATAACGCTTCAAATCGGCTCGAAAAATCAGCATCCGCTTTGAAGAAGAAGTAATTAATCGGTCTAATCGCCGCCACATTCGCATCATATAAATCATGCGTCTGACGATTTCCCCATATGTCGCGGGTTGCCGTTTCATCCTTTATTGCTAGGCGCTTCGCCATATTCACTAAGCAATCTTCGCGGTTAAAATCCTCATGAACCACCGGAATAATCCGCTTGCCCACCTCACGCGCATACTCAACTTCCATCTGGCAAATGGGTGATGACATGGAGTTTGGCGACAGTATCAACACAAAATTATTGGCCTTAGAAATCCCTTTGCGGATTTCTTGCCACCATGCTTGCGAAGCCGGAATCGACTCCCAATCAATCCATACGTCTGCCCCTTTGCCGGCCAGCGCCTCACGCAGCCGCCCCACAAAATCTTTGTCCAAACGCGAATAAGAGATAAAAGCGTCCGACATAATTTTTCACCTAGTACAGTTGACCTTGAAATAATCCTATACTAGACGCCACCTCCACGCTACTAACGAATAATGTTCAAAACAATAACTTTCAGTTAGAAAACTCGAACCAAAAACGGCTTGACTCGATACGATCTTTTGTTCTACACTAAATTTGTTAGTGATGTGATTAACAATTCACACGGTTGTAGGGATAGGATTTATCCTGAACGCATATTTCGCTAATTATGTGTGTCTTCGCCGCCATCGCCGCCGGGTCTTGCAACTTGAAACTTGGGTCTTAAAGAGGGTATATGGCAATCTTGGCAGCAACAGTCCCATCGCCAATCGCAGCGTCAACAGCCGAGCAATCCGCTGAATTGTCAATAAAATTGCTCTAAATTAGCAGATTTTCGCCAATAGATTGCCAATAGTTTCGAGGATTTCTACCCTGCTTGGCGCTGCTGGATAAACCCGAGTGCATCCGCCTTCGATGAAAATATCGCGAATTGATTTTGAAGGGAAGGCATCTTGGACATTGTGCCAACAAACACCTTGATCAAGGCGCTGCTTGAAACGATCACAGCCATATCAAAGTTCGGAGCATTAGTACGCTTGCGTGCAGTCAGCGCAGTGAAAATGTTGGCTGGTACACCGTTAAAGTGGCTACCGGTCATATCGACGAGTGCACACACAGTTCGATCTGGCACCTCTAGGCACATACGGTGGCTTTCGGAATAAATCGAGTGTAATTCATCTAGTGTCCATTGACCCACGAACTCCCAAAGATTGATACGCTTCGTATCATCGAACCATCGTATTGTGATCGGCATAGACTTAACTTAACCACTTTAATATTACCCGTCTTTTCTTAATTTTATAACGACACTCTTGAAATCAAAGTTGAGTTTGTACAACAAAAAAAGACAGTCCTTTTCAGACTGTCTCTTCGAATAAACACCTAATCGCCTAGCTTAGCGTGACGCCCTACGGTACAGGTAGCTTCCCATGCCCATCATCACGACCACCACTCCCAGCATAACGATCACCCAATTACGCCACAAGGGAGCCATTCCGGTAGATGGTAATGAACGAACCAATAAGCCTGTCGCGCACTTCGGAGCTGATACACCATTCGGCCGCAAACAAGCTGTGTTATACGGATCTGCTCCCCGTAAGGTTGTCGTGAAAATACTAATCTGTACCACTTGATCAGGTAACAACGTGGGAATACTAACCGTCACAGTTTGTCCATTAATCGCAACCCGTCCAGCCGAGGTCACAACATTGTCAATACGTAAGTCATCAACCATCGTATCAGTGATAACCACGTTCACGCCCGTAACATCGCTCGGGTTACTAACCGTAATCACCCATTCGATCTTCTCACCCAGTGTGCCGGTCTGCCCGTGGCTCAAGAACCCGACCTTGCTGATAGCCGGATCAAAAATATCTCGTCGGCCTGATCCGTTAGGTGTTCCCTTCGCGATACTAGCTTTAGCTGTTGCAGTCGCACCTGGCGTATTCGTAGCCGTTGCGGTTGGGGTAATTGTGGCCGTCGGCGTTGGGGTCGGGGTGGGCGGTTCATAAACCGCTACGAACGAATGATTACCTGACGGAGCTGTCGCAAAGGCCACGTTCACGCCATTAATCGTCTGTGTCGTATAGGTAACAATCGTCCCGTCTATGCTAATGGATATTAAAGGTGATCCCTGAAAACTGAGGGGAATCATGGTCGATAGATTTACACCAGCTAAAGCAGTCGATGTCATATTAAAAGTCAGCGTACGTGTCGCAGGATTCCATACATTCGCTGTATAGTTGGCATCATGGCGCGTTTTGGTGAAATTCAACCATTGATCAGCATTCCACATCGGAATATTTCTGCTCTGCGCATAGGCCAAAGTGCCGTCAATCCATCCCTGCGCATCGTTGAAATAATCCACATGAAACTGCGTCATCAATGCTGCATAATCACCCGCTTCGCTGGAATCAATGAGTTGTCGTGATACGTTAGTTGCACCTACGGCACCTAGATTCTCATACCCGGCACCGGCTCCATTTACAATTTGCTCGTCAACCAACTGCGTCAATTGTTGGTAATACGGAAGGATTGTGCCATCTGCCCGAATAAACTTCATCGGTTGTCCGCTACCCGTCACATATCCATGTGCCCAAGTGTTATCCGGCTTTTGTAACCATGCCCCCCAATTATAGAAGTTCGTATCCATTTGAAGACCATGGTTCACCGCGATGTCCGCTGCATCAGTCCAACCCAACCACGCCACCTGATGATTACGTATGGTCAACGAATATGGACTCGTAAACACAGTTGGGAACCAACCTGTATAAACATCATAGCCGTCATTCAAATCGCTAATGTCAAAGGGAGCATAACTATCAAACTTGAATGAGGGCGGATGGATTCCAAACTCATGTCCTTGAAGAACACGCCACGGTTGAACATCCGTATCCGTTAACCCTCCACCAATCGACAAATAGAAGGTCATTTTCGCATTGTAAGTGTTCAGTAAGTCAATTTCATTCTGATACCACAAAGGCGGGTTTGCATGAGCATCTCCCGTCAAAATCAACATGGTCTTGTTAGCATCTGGGAAATACCACATCTGGGGTGTTGGCTGGTTGGCATTAATCGCCTGTAAAACCAAACGGGCAAAAAACCGTTGGTGTATATCGGCCTGTGGGATCGGCATTTTATTGAGATCAACCCAATTTGGTGCCCCTTGAAACAAGTCGATTGTACGCAAAACAGCATCAAAATCAGTATCAACACCGGCATTTGCTGGATTACCCTGTCGGGTCATGATGATATTGGTTGCGAGGTCATATGTAAAAGCAATCCCGTGTCCGGTCGCATCTTGAGCTACAGCCGGATAAGGAGTCGCTGTGGTTGCATCGCTATACAATTGCGCAAGTGAAGTTCCTACCAGTGTATATTGGTCAACCGTACCGTGAATCTGCAATGTCGCTATGGTCAGTCCCTGGCTTGGACCTGTTCCATTTAGGCCGACATAACCATCATTTTGGGTTCCGTTATTCGCTCCCAACCCAAATAAACTGCTTATCTGGTTATCGGGACGCATCGCAATGAGGTATCCACCTCCGGTCACATAGGCAGTAAATTCAGCCGCTTGACCAGCAGTCAACGGGGTTTCAGCCAAAACAACAACGCGATACTGAGCCATAGTGGCTGCATTGACAGCGCCCACAGGTATCACATCAAAACTATTCAAACCCTCAGCGCGCAGAATTTCGCCTAGATATCGCCCAAATTTATTCGGGGCTGCATCATTCACAACCAGCAAAATGGGATTCGCAGCAAAAGGTTGAGCATTGGCAACAAAAACATTTCCAAGAATGGTCAGCAATAAGGCCAATACGAAAGAAGTACGTATGACAGTTCTTTTCATAAGTTGCGATCTCATATAAGGTTGCACAGAGAACGAGTGAGTATATTTTAAACCGATTACACCTTGCCGTAGAATAACAAATTTACTTTTTACAGTTCAGACTCTAATTTCAAAACATACACCATTTCCCATCATCGTGCTGTATATCCAACCGCAATGATCAATGCAGATGATTGGGTATAATCATAAACGTTCATCATTCCCATTCTGACAGATGACCGAAGCATAAAGGAAATCTCATGCGCGTTGTTATCATTGGTGGAACCGGTAATATCAGTCTTCCAATTGTTAAACTTCTACTCAAACAAGGTCACGAGGTCACCTGTTACAATCGGGGTACAAGACCCGGCTTACCTGAAGGTGCGCGTGTCATCATCGGTGATCGTCATGATCATGCCAGCTATGAAGCCACTATGCAGCGTGAGAAATTCGATGCAGCTATCGATATGATTTGCTTTAATCGTGCAGAAGCAGAAAGCAACATCCGGGCATTCCGTGACGTTCAACACTTCATACAAGTATCCACGGTTTGTACCTATGGTGTGGACTACGACTGGTTGCCAGTCAGCGAAGACCATCCCCTGCGTCCAATTTCCAACTATGGACGTAATAAAGTCGAGGCTGACAATGCCTATCTCAATGCTTATTATGCCAATGGCTTCCCAGTCACAATCATTAAACCCTCGACCACACAGGGGCCACAGCAAGGACTTTTACGCCAAATTGCAATCGATCTTTCGTGGCTGGATCGTATTCGCAAAGGCAAACCCATTTTGGTTTGTGGAGATGGTAAGGCACTACATAGCTTCTTGCATGTCGATGACGCTGCTCCTGCCTTTGCGGGTGTACTCGGCAGAGCCAAGTGCATCGGACAAACCTACAATATGGTCAATCGCGGATTCACTACATGGGAGATGTATCACAAGGCTGCCATGCGTGTAATCGGGCGTGAAGTCGAACTGGTTGGTATCCCGCTAGCTGATTTGATGAGCTTTAAGATCCCCAATTCAGGCATATGTGAAGAAATTTTCGCCCACAATGTCATCTATAGTGCAGAGAAACTCTTCCGTGACGTTCCTGAATTCAACCCGCAGTTCTCACTTGAAGGTTACATCGAAGACATTCTTGCTGCCCTTGATGCAGATAAGCGCATACCCAACTCGGACGAGATCAAGTGGGAAGACGCTATTATCACAGCTCAGCGTGGTGTTCGCTCGGCAACCATCGGATAGAGAATAGCCATAAAATCTTTCTGGAGGCTCGGTCATATGTCCGAATCACTTATCCGCAACCAACTCGTCAATCTGCTTATTGTTCGGCAAGCTCATATGAGCTTTGAAGATGCCGTCAAAAATTTCCCTATCGCACATATGAACACCAAACCTTCAGGGGTCGAATATTCCTTCTGGCATTTGTTGGAACACATCCGTATTGCGCAGTGGGATATTCTTGATTACTGTCGCAATCCGGATTACAAACATATGGAATGGCCACGCGATTATTGGCCTGCGAAAGACGCCGAGACCGATCAAACAGGGTGGCAAAGCACAATCGACCAGTTTCTGGCTGACCGTGCAGAATTAGTCGGCATTATCCAAAATCCGCAAACTGATCTTTACGCGCCGATACCCCACGGCACCGACGGACACACAATCCTACGGGAAATCCTTGTGGTTGCGGATCATAATGCCTACCACATCGGAGAATTGGCTATTCTGCGCCAAGTTGTCGGCATCTGGTAAATCAAGCTGATTGAATATGGGACATGGTGTATCCTGTCCCACCAAAATTCTTATATCACTCCAACACTTCCTAAAGTAAAGTTCGGGCGTAGCCAAGCGTCTATGTAATGTCGCAAATTGCAAGACACGCATAGTGCGGAGGGCTATCATGAACGACTCGACTTTCGATCTCATCAACCAATTAGCCAACGAACGCAACTTCTTATACCGCCTCGCGGGTAAGCAGCATATCACTGAAACTCAACTCAACCGCATTCATGAAATTGAGGGGCGACTCACAGCATTGTGGGATGCGCACCGACGCGAACTGGTTGCCAGCCACCGCACAGAACGATACACCGATGCCATTCGTCGGGTAGCATAAAGCATAAATCGCAGGTTATAAAAATGAGGGCGCACCGTAAATGGATGCGCCCTTTTGATTCGATGGGGTTAATGATACTAAGGCTTCAATTGGAATTGAGCGAGATTATCACCCAGCGGCACGGCTTGCCCACCTGCTAGCGGTAGCCAGTAGAGCGTCACAGGAACAGCCGCCCGTTGTGCAGCACCATCGTTATCATTGAGGACATCTAATGTCGCATTCGCGATACCTTCAACCCACTTGTCCATATTGGCAATTTGGCTAAACACCAATGCCTGTCCATCCCGTGTTGGTGCCATCCGACCGACAACATAAGCCGGAGCCGTATGAACGACCTTGTCCTCGGCAGTAGTAACATTTATGTGATGGATAGAAACTTCGTAGGTTGGCACTTCCATATCCGGACCACCAAAAACTGCCTCAACATTTTTCTGCTGCTCTGGTGTCAAATTCGCGGCCAGATTGCCCTTTTGAGTACGGGAACTGTAGAACAAACTCCCATCAGCCAACCACACTAGTTGATCGGGTTGCTCGGCGGTTTTGACCTCGGTTAAGGCGAGTGTTGATAGATCAATCAATACCAACGAGTAAAGTGGAGCCGGTTCAGCATAGGTACTGCGGATGGCTGCAATCGTTTTACCATCAAAGGCTAAGACCGCACGCGCAACCTGATGTTGAGGTGTACCGGGCTGCGGGTTCAAGTAATTGTCATCAGTTAAAAGGGTATCGGCACCACCTTGAGGGGCATACAAGGCCAATCCTCCACCTGAACAGGTTGTGCTGTGCAGGATGCCATAATCAGTCCACAGCAAAATCGGGGCACTCCCGCCGAAACCGGCTTCCGCCCAATATTCCCAGTCGGCAGGTAAAATTGACCCTCCCCCACAGCCGACCATCATGTCAAAGCTACCGATAATTTCTGCGGTCGCGCCTGCTTCCGGCGCAATCCGCTTAATATCGATACGATAGGGTTTACTCATATCGCTCGGATCACCTGCTCCGATGAATAAGACCTGTCCATCAGGTGTCCAGCTGACAGGGAAACCCGCTTCTAGCCGTCCAGTATCCAACAAGATTGGAGCACTAGCGTTCGCGTCTGTCACAGCGATGCGTGACTGATATTGATCATCATTGATGATGTAGGCCAGCTTAGTTGCACCGGGATTCCATGCGAGACTCAAGATGCCTTTGTTAGTCGCATTGGGTACGGTGATTAGGCTTCCACCATTCACAATCACCAAGTTGTCGTTTTGGACAGCAGCGAGTGCTGGTGTATTGGCTTGTGCATGGACAATCATGCTCAAGCTGAAGACCATGATTACGGTCAAAAGAACTTTAAAGTGCTTCATACGAACCTCCTATCGCTCATGAAAAGCGATTGTATTATAGGCATCACAAATGCCTAACGACAGCCGCGTTTACCCTACGTTTGTACCACGCCAACGCGTTACAAAAACATCAAACGTTCAACTTGATATAAAACCTTAACACGATTCCATAATCTTTATAGAATGGTTAAGCAGATTACAAAATTGAGGGTACTCTTACTCTAAAACTCGCCATTTGGAATAATCTGCTGTTCTTAAATTAACCAATACCTTTCGACTGAACACTACCGACTAAAGACTGAAATGTGAGGATAGGCACACCATCATGCGCGTGGGCTTTATTTACAATATCGCCACAGAAGAACTCTTGCGCGAACGTCCAGAAATGACGCTGCGCGACTCGGATGCAATTGAAACCATCGAAGAAGTCACCCGCGCGTTGGAAGCTGGTGGTCATGAAGTGATCGGCATGAACGCCGACCCACAACTACCCGCTAAATTAACGCAGCAGTCGTTCGACATCATATTCAACATTGCTACGGGCGTGTACGGGGAAACGCGCCAAGCACACGTCCCAGCCATGTTGGATTATCTCCGTATCCCCCACACTGGGCCGGGGGTGCTGGGCGAAACAATCTGCCATCACAAGTTCATGCAGAAGTATGTCTATACCGCGCTCGGTTTGCTTACACCGCCGTATCAACTCTTTAACCGCGCTGATGAAGCGCTCAATACCAACCTCCAATTCCCGCTGATCTGTAAGCTGCCTTCCGAGGGGGCAAGTATGGGGTTGGATTACGGATCGGTGGTACATGATGAAGCTGCTCTACGTGAGCGTGTTGCTTTTCTCATCAATACCTATAATGGACCGGTACTGGCTGAACAGTATATTGATGGTCGTGAATTCACCGTTGGTGTGTTGGGGAATAACCCGCCCTACGCGTTGCCGGTAGCCGAATTGGAATTTTTCGGTCAGTTGCCGATCCGGCTGGATCAGGTTGAGGACTCGAATTTCGAGATGCTCAAACAGGCGACGGGACGCGATCTAGAACTAGTTGAAATGGAAAGCCGCTCGAATGTACCGGCTAACTTACCGCCGGAACTCGATCAACGTATTCAGAAGTTAGCGATTGCAGCTTATCAAGCGGCTGGTTGTAAAGATTGGGCGCGGATTGACTTACGGATGGATAAGGATGGCAATTTATTCGTTCTGGAAGCTAACCTCGGGCCGGGCATCGCATCGGATTGCGTTTTCGCACGCTGTGCTTTCGCTGCGGGTTGGACGATGGAAAAGTTGGTAAATACCATCCTCAACCATGCTATTGAGCGCTACCGCGACACGGGCAGCGAGCGTATCAATAATTACCTCGGTTCGCTGGCTGTTGAACGCGAACGCGCCTGATGTTGATCGGGGTGGAAGATTTCACTTAAGGCATGTAACCCAACACCCTAAGCAGGTGCTATTTGGCGTCATGATGTGACAGGGCAGTATGCTATACTGTTGAATAGAAAGCGCAGTCACATCAACTTATGGAGGTTGTCACTCATGAACGATAGCAACCAACGGATAGCACAGTCGCTTAAGCACGAGTTAGCTGGCGTGAAGCCTGAAGACCCGCTGGTCAAAGAGAAGGTCGACCGCCTCAATAATGAGCTGAACCAGTACATAAGTGATCCTAACCCGCACCGTAAAGGTGGTAACGTACCAGCACTTCAACGTGCGCTGGTGGACGCGCTAGAATCATTCGAGGGACATCACCCTGACCTGACCGAAGCGCTGCGGATCGCCATCAACACACTGGTTAACGCGGGCATCTAAGATTTAAGTTTTAGGGGAGCACTCACATGCTCCCTTTTTTATACTCCAAACCCTTCGTGAATAGGCGACTCATCATCAGGATCGCCGTTGTAGTTGATCGTCAATTCCTCACCGCGCCGCACGTTTTTGGCTGCGGTGAAAATAATCTGCTGAGCCTCAAAATCACGCTTAAAGCTGACATTGGCATGATAGGAATGATTCTGGAAGCTGCCATAGCCGAGTGCCATCGCGTAGAAATCATCATCCCAGAGGAAATAGTAATTCGCCAGCGCGGTCGCTTCGAGCGCATCTTCTTGCGAGACTGGAATAAAGACAACGGGACAACGCTCGATTATTTCGCCTGCGGGAATATCGCGCGAGGCTAGCAAGCCGCGAATTCCTAAAGTCGGTGAAATGCCTACTTCAACTGGAATATCCATTGTTATCCCTCTAACACGTGATGAATTTGGGCGAATTGCGGCATGTGTGACATCTCGTGACGGGCGAAATATGTGGATTGAGCCAGCACAGTTTGTTTGCCGAACTCATCATGCCAACCTGAGCGCCACCAATCATCGGTGGGGAGGGCTTTGAGACGTTCAATGAGTTGGGTACGCAAGTCGAGATAATGTTCCAGCACATCACCCGTGGACATGCCCTGCTGATCTTTTTGTGCCCAGACGGCTTTGCTAGCCAAGTTGGGATTATCCTGCGTCAACATGAGATCAACCCGTTCGGAAAGCAGTTCTTGAGCCATCATCACATGCCACAGCAATTGGTGCATCGTCCATTCGCTATGGGCGGGTGCAATCAAGAACTGGTCGGGAGTTAGTCCTTCTAACTCGGCTTGAATCGCTTTGGGGTTGGCTTCGAGGGCAGCCAAGACTTCTTTGGGGGACATGGGATCGAAATACCAGATGGGCTTGAATTCACGAAGGGCGAGCGCATGATCGTGGTGGGCTGTGAGTTGGGGCGGTTCGCCCACGAATACTTCACCATAGGTTCGGCTGACATAGACATCAGGAATATCAACATAGGGAATAGTACGGTCTTCACGCACAGCGGCCAAGCCTTTCACGAGTGCATCTATGACAGCGGCATCCGCACCTCCGGCACGCAGCGAGTCGATGATATTCACGACACTGGAATCAAGGGCAGCGCCGCGCGGAATACCAGCGGCATTCGAGGCTTTAATCTCGGCTGAATAGACCAGCGCCCAGAGCAACTTCGCCAGACCGTAATAGCCACCTGCTTCCAAGCCACGCGCAGTTTGGATCAAGGGTACAAATTGAGGGTTATCGTTTATGCCACTCATAGCCTGTGCCTCCTGTTGTTGATGATACGCTCTACCATAACCCGCAACATTCCACTAAAGCAAACCTCAATCTGAACAGATGGGTTCAAGGGGCATTTTCCCAACGCTCGCCCTCCGTCCTTTTGCTATTCAAGCGCAAGTTGTGGTTGAATGAACGTATGTGCAGAGGCTTGTGATTACGCATGAAAGGTTATTCTATGAATCTTCCAGTCGATCCGAAAACGTTAGCGGCTGTACTGCAAGTCGGGGGGCAATATATGCTACCAACGGCTGCACTCTTACGGGCATTGTATTCGAGTATGCGAGGGAGAACACCGGAAGGCGCGTTACAGATCGCCGGTGCGGCAGTGGTGGCCGGTGCGAGCGCGGCTGTGAACGGGCAGCAACCTAATCTACAAGCGATTTTGAGTGATGTGTTGAGCAACACGGTTTTTACAGCGGGATTACTGACCTTCATCGTGATTTACCTGTTGAAAGCTACCGGACTAAGTTGGATCGTCGATGTGGTGGTGGGCGGCATCATCGGGGCGGTACTGTGGTTATTCACGAATTATGTTTTGGGCACAACATGGCCGTTGTGGTTCTTGTTTCTGGTTATTCCAGCCTGTGCAGGTGGGATGGTTCTGCTCCGATTTGCGCTGCGACAAATCATACGGGTGGTGCGGATAGCCACTTATTTGTTGATTCTCGGTCTGATTCTAGCGATTGGCGCGGGCGGATTTTTGTTGCTGCAAACGGTCTTAACCGGTGTGGCGCGAGGGTAGTATAGGCAGCGGACGAGGCACGCCTCGTCCCTACGACAAACCAAAATATGTAGCCTATTATTCCCTGAATTAAGGGGTTGGTAGGGCTTGTTCACGGAAGGGGCGATAGGCGGCTACCCATTCCTGATCATAGTCATGAATGTATTGTTCGGCCTTCTTGACTAGATCACGATTACCCACGATCAAGGGAACCCGTTGATGAAGCGAGTGCGGCTGAATATCCAGAATATTGCCTAGACCATCGGAGCAATAACCTCCAGCTTGTTCGGCGAGGAAGGCGATGGCCTGTGCTTCAAACATGAGGCGCATTTTACCGTACGGTTTGTCGGCTTCCTGCATATCACCGGGATAAAAGAAGACGCCACCCCGCAACATATTGCGGTGAAAATCCGCGACCAGCGAACCGATGTAACGATGTCCAAGCGGCTTGCGGCCTTCCCCTTCAATACCCTGTAACCATTTGGCATAGCGGCGCATACCGGGCGTCCAGTATTTTTCATTGCCCTGATTTGCGCTGTAGTAAACGGCTTTATCCGGCACACGGATGTTGGGATGACTGAGGAGAAATTCGCCTACGCTGGGGTCAAGGGTGAAACCGTGTACGCCCTGTCCGGCACTGTAGACCATCATGGTGCTGGAGCCATAGGTGACGTATCCGGCTGCGGCCAACCGACGCCCCGGTTGTAGTAAATCTTCGAGAGTCCCGCGTGCGCCAGTTGAAATTTTACGGTGTACAGCAAAGATGGTTCCTACGGAGACATTGACATCGATGTTAGAAGAACCATCCAAGGGATCATAGAGAAGGACATACTTACCCGTGTCAAAATGCGGGGGTATCTGAATGATGTCCTCTTGTTCCTCAGAGGCCATCGCGCACAACTGGCCGGTGTGATCGTTCATTTTGAAGATGGTTTGGTCAGCGAAGATATCCAGCTTTTGCTGCTGTTCGCCGTATACGTTGTGATCGTCAGAGGCACCCAAAATCCCGACCAAGCCAGCACGGGTGGTTTCGCGAGCGATAATTTTGGCTGAAAGCGCGATGTCATACAAGAGCCGAGTGAAGGCACCTGTCGCATTGGGAAACTGCTTTTGCTGCTCCAGAATATGCCGTTCGATGGTCATGATTTGGGACATAACAGCCTGCTTTCTTATTCATTTTTTAAGTCAACAAGTCACGCTCATTTATCATTATTTATAGACCAGCTTACGGATGCCTAACAGTTAAGAGAGTCAAAAAATGGTTAAAGGTTGAAAGGAATCGTCAGTTTTAAGTTGCAAGTCTGAAACCATCAGTTGCGTTTATGTCGGCGATGTCGTCGTCGTCGTCGTCGGACAGATGGCAAATCTGGCAGCCCTGGACTTGCCCCGATTGAGTGGAGAGAAAGAAATTGCACAGGTAAACTCAAACAAGGAGCAAGGAGACAGAAAATGAGCAGACGAAGTAAGCATCATACAGACGAATTTAAGGCAGAAGCAGTGGAGTTGGTGGAGCGAAGCGGCAAGAGCGTACCAGAAATCGCGGAAGACTTAGGGATCAATGCGCGGACACTGTACCACTGGCTGGCGGCTCAGAAACCCAAAGAAATCAGCAGGCAGGATGCGAACGAAGCAGATCTGGCAGCGGACAACAAGCGACTGCGGCGAGAACTGGAAATCATGCGACAGGAGCGCGACATCCTAAAAAAAGCTATGGGCGTGTTCGCGAAGGGGTCGTGATGAAATACCAATTCATCGCTGAACACGCCCAAGAATATTCGGTGAGACGGCAATGTCAGGTACTGGAAGTAGCCGCGAGCGGCTATTATGCTTGGCTGCAAAGCGAACCAAGTCTACGACAGCAAGCCGACAAAGCGTTGTTGAGCGAAATCCAAGCCATCTACCAGCAGAACCGGCGCTTGTATGGCAGTCCACGCATCCATGCCGAACTGCACAAACGGGGTTGGCGTTGCAGTCGCAAGCGCGTAGCACGGTTGATGCGACAGGCGCATCTGGCTTCGGTGCGGCAGCGTCGGCAGCGCGTTCAAACCACCGACTCGAAGCATCCCTATCCAGTGGCAGCCAATGTGCTTGACCGCCAGTTTGAGGCGCAGCGACCCAACCAGAAATGGGTCAGCGACATCACCTACATCCCTACTCAACAGGGCTGGTTGTATTTGGCAGCCGTTCTCGATCTCTTCTCTCGCAAGATTGTCGGCTGGGCCATGAGTGCTTGCTGCGATGCCTCGCTGGTGCAAAATGCCTTGCAGATGGCCTTGGTACAACGTCAACCCACTGCCGATTTACTGCACCATTCGGATCGCGGCAGCCAATACGCTGCCCACGCCTACCAAGCCTTACTCGCTCAGCATCACATCACCGTCAGCATGAGCCGCAAAGGCAACTGCTACGACAATGCCGCGATGGAGAGTTTCTTTCGCACCCTCAAGGCCGAATGCGTCGATTTGCATGTCTTTCAATCTCACCACCTTGCCCGTTCTATTATCTTCGAGTTTTTGGAGGTCTATTACAATCGTCAACGTTTACATTCCACTTTAGCCTATTGCACGCCCGCTGCTTTTGAGGCAGCATTCTTTTTGTGACAATTCTCACTCTCCACAATTTCGGGTCAACTCCAGTGACTATTTGGAAAACCATTTTGTCACTGTTTCGGATGGTTGGCACTAACGGTTTTGAGGGAGTGAAGTGTGGTAGGAGATTGGGCAATGGTTAGAGATGGGTTTGTCGGGTTAACCGAAAGTAAACTCAAAGTATAAGAAGAGCAGTTGGCAGTTGGCAGTTGGCAGTTGGCAGTTGGCAGTTGGCAGTTGGCAGTTGGCAGTTGGCAGTTGGCAGTTGGCAGTTGGCAGTTGGCAGTTGGCAGTTGGCAGTTGGCAAGAGGATTATAAAAGCAGGATGCAAAGGCGCTAGGGGGAAAGGGTTTCGTGTCTGGTGAGGTGGTGATGAGATTACGTAAGGAGGGAGGATCTGAGACCCTCCCCTACGAGAATGCGGTGAATTGGTTTAGTGGGCGGTTTGGGTTTCGAGGTCAGCAAGGGTGCGTTCGATGAGACCGACAAGGCGACGCATGATGGGTGCGTCAAAGGCGAATTTAGCTCCGGCGGTTTCGAAAACATCATGGAGGCTGCGCGAACTGCCCAAGGCTAGAGCGGCTTTGTATTGAGTGACGGCCTGCGCCTGATTTTGGATGGCGTTCTCCCAGACCTGCAAAGCACCAATTTCGGCCAAGCCATAATCAATGTAGTAGAAGGGATCCTGGAAGATGTGTGATTGGCGACGCCAACGCAAGGGAATGGTATTTTCGAATCCGGTGTAATCAACACCCGGCATGAACCGTTTCCAGAGGGCTAGCCATTGTTGATCACAGTTTTTGGCGTCGAGCGCTAGATCGCTATGGGTGTAGACCCAATGTTGGAAGC
Organism: Aggregatilineales bacterium; assembly: GCA_044227005.1. Classification (GTDB taxonomy): domain Bacteria; phylum Chloroflexota; class Anaerolineae; order Aggregatilineales; family Phototrophicaceae; genus CFX2. The sequence continues at coordinate 826,512 of JBGAFZ010000001.1, read as the reverse complement.
TATCGACCAACGCGATATAAGGCCAGATGGTAATGACTTCTTCAAGATGTTCGATACGGGCGCGGGCGGCTTCGGCGGGTGTATAGAAACCGCCTTTATCGCGGGTGAGGTAAGGCGCGGCTAACATTTCCATCGACATGGAGGCTAGTTCGGCAACTTCCATAGTGATTTCAAGCTGCTGGGTATAAGGCAATTTGGCACTGAGGAAACAGTGGAAGGCATGGCCGCCCTCGTGCATCAAGGTTTGAACATCCTCGTGCATGGACACGGCATTCATGAAAATGAAGGGGCGTTTGACGAGCCGAAGATCGGTCTGGTAACCACCGGGGGATTTGTTGTGGCGATTGTCCAAGTCCAGCAATCCTTCGCGGCGCATGATGGTGAAATAATTACCCAGTTCAGGATCAACCTGATGGAATATGGCTTCCATGCCGCTTTCGAGTTCATCAATGGTTTTGAAGGGATGGAGCGGCGGCTGGTTGGTGGTGTCTACGGCTAAATCCCACGGACGAAGTGAGTCTAAGCCCAAGCGCTGGCGGCGACGTTCGTATATGCGGGAGGCGGCAGGAACGACGACTTCGGCAACGGCGTCATGAAAGATGGTGCAATCGGCAGGGGTGTAATCAAAGCGTTTGCGGACGTGCCACATGTAGTCGCGGTAGTCGTTATATCCGGCGTTGGTGGCGATCTGGCAGCGTAATTGTAGCAATTGCTTCCAGAGCGCATCAAAGGCAGGGGTATCGACAGCACGGCGTTCCATTTCTAGACGCCAAGCACGTTCGCGGGTAGAACGATCCGGATTCTGATAGACGGCACGCAATTGCAAGAGCGTGATTTCCTGCCCTTCCCACTGTACGGTCTGGGTTCCAGCGATCTGATCATAGTCGGTGGAGAGTTTGCTTTCCTCGGTGGCAAGGGGAACATTTTCTGCATGAAAGAGGGCAACTTCAGTACGCATGTCCCGCAGGGGAATTTCCATACCGGATACGGTCAACCCACTCGCTAAGAGCTTCTCTTTGAGGCGCTGTTCGGCAGACTTGACCTGCTCCATGATATCGACAAGGTAATTATGGAAGCGTGTTACACCGGCTTCATCAGCGGTGTGGGTGGTGGTACAAATCCAGAGGCGCGTGCGTGTTTCGCTGATGAGGTCACTGAGAAGCGTCCAATCGGTTAGCCACGATTCGACGGTTTCGGCGGTTAATTCGCGTTCAAGCAAATTATCGAAGTAGGGTTTGATTTGTGACCACGTCCAATCCATGAAATCCGTGGTTTGTTTGGGAAGTGTATTGAACATCAGCATGACCCTTTGCGTTAAGTTGGGATGATAGATGGCTACTATGAGATGTGTAGAGAGTTTACTCAGTTATAGGCTCACTGTGCCATAAATCGGGCGGATGGTCAATTTCAGATGGAAAGACCATACAAAACAAAAGCCCCCGCTCGTGGCCTTTCCACGGTGTACCGAGCCAGCGGAGCGATGGAAGAAAACATAATGTAAGGGTGCAAAGAGATTGGGGTAAATGAGGTTTGTGGTTGTGCCGCCAGAGGATAATGAGGTTCTAGATGGTATCTAGTCAGCGGATGAGGCACGCCTCATCCCTACCACAATGCGATAGACACCTTGTAGTAATAAGCGGTGGGAGCACACACAGGTGCTCCCCTACTACAAACATAATCAGGTGGTTGTAAGTCAATCCCGTGGCTGTGGGTTTGAGGACATTAGGCGGCGGGCGGGATGAATCCCGCCCCTACGAAAGAACCGGTGTGTTGCAGAAATGAAGTTGGTGGTCATTTGGTATGTGATAGCGGCGGGAGCACACACAGGTGCTCCCCTACTACAAACATAATCAGGTGGTTGAAACTCAATCACGTAGCTGGTGGGTTAATGCAGATGGGTTAGTGGAGAGTAAGTGGCGGGCGGGATGAATCCCGCCCCTACGAAAGAACCGGTGTGTTGCAGAAATGAAGTTGGTGGTTATATGGTACGTGATAAGCGGCGGGAGCACACACAGGTGCACCTCTACAAGCCATGATTGGGGAAGGTGTATTACGTAGCCAGCATAGAAATGAAAATACCCCTTTGCTGCGTGAAGGGGTATCTTCCTTAAAAACTATTCAAATAAGTTTAAAGTTTCGCAGACCGTTGAAAGTTCTAAATGAGTTCTAATTCCAGATTGATTCTCTACTATTTCAGGCTAATGGGCATATGACATTCGGCATGAAAACGGGTAACGAATGTCATGGCTTGGCTTCTGAATCGGAAGCTGCGCCGGTAGAGGGATACAGAGCGATGAGTAGCCCATAGGATTGCTCATCGGTTGAGGCGGCAGATTGGTCGGTGTACTCACGCACCAAATCTTTGAGGCGGTGGTAAAAGGTTTCGGCGGCATCCGGTGGAAGATGCAAGGTGTTGCGCGAAATCAAAAGCGAGCGGTTGAGCGGTTTGTCATCTTGATCGTCAGGGGATACGTCGAGCACATCAGCTTCGGCGCTATTTTGAATGTCCTCGCGGGTGTCATCGAAGAGACCCGTCAACATGACATTGAGACCTTCTTTACCGGCTTGCGAGGTCAGCGAAAAGAGTTCACGATCCACACGATAATTGAAGGCGGCGGCTTGATATTGTTTTTCGACAATACCGGAGACGATACGCGTATCCACGACTTTGATGAGAGCGCGTTCTTCGAGTTGTTTGATGTGATAGTAGAGCTTGGTGGGCGGCAGGTTGAGTACGCTGGCAATTTGTTTGACGGTACGCGGCGCCTGTGTACAGAGTTCGACAATTTGGAGTCGAAGAGGATCGGCCAAGACTTTCAGCGTTTCCAAATCATTGATGTTAAATTCGACCTCAGGCTTATAAGGGCGCTGATTGGGGTCAGGTTTTGCATCGGACATGATAACGTGCATTATATGGCGCTGCTCGATTATATGATTTCAAATACTATGCATTATATATCGCCTTCCCCATTATGCCATGAAAAAATAAAAGGGCAGCAGGTCTCTCACCTACTGCCCATCTAAGATGATTCTTCATTCGATCCGGTCAGGCTATTCACGGGCGGCGTTGTTCCTTTTTCGCCCATTTGGGGAACAATTTCTTGTGTGCCAGCTCGACAATTTGACGTGCAAGACTGTCGCGGCGTGCGACACGGAGATGATCTTTTTGGATGGCCTGCGCTAGCATGAGATTACTGTTGAACATGAGAAGCTCCTTTCAAGTTGAAAGCATTGAAATGAACGACTTATTTTCAACATTTAAATTCATTTCAATGTTCACTTTAAATCATAGAGCCGAATCAAACGGAGAGTCAATTGATTTCGAGAAATCTTAATTCTAGTTTTACGTTGGTCGATGAAGGTTCACGATATGTTGGAACAGGGGTTGGGGAAGATGCAACTTATGGTGATGTGTCGCGTATAGATAGAGTAAGGCAGACCCCCAAAACGAGGGGATTTCGGATCATCATTTAAGAGGCTGGTGGTACAATATGGGATGCTTACAAAAATGATGATGAAGGAGAAATCCTGCGATGTCTGCATGGTGGGGGTCGAAAAATAATGTATCGGCACGGCTGCGGCTGGAAGTAGAGGCCATGCGGGCGACCTTCGACAATACCTTCAAGTTGATTGTTCCGGCGATCGGACCACTCTACTGGGAGGGGGATGTCGAACTTAACCTCGCAACGCTTGAGTCACCTTACCACCGGTTGAAGATTCTTTACCCGAGTGAGTATCCGAACCGACCGGCTGAGGCGTATGTACTGCGTCCGCGCATCTATAGCGAGAAACATCAGTATGAGGACGGACAATTGTGTTTGTTCAACCCGAAAGATGGCACGCAGTACGGTTGGAATCCGAGCAAATCAACGGCGGTTACAGTGGCGGGATGGGCGGTACAGTGGATGTATGCCTATTACACATGGCGGGCAACCGGAGATTGGCCGGGGATTGAAGAACGGGTTGATCCTAACACTCCCCTGCCGCCGCGACGACGTTAGCAAAGGCGAATTCTCATGATCGGACGGCTCAGAAAAAGCAAGAGCAGCGTTCCCAATCTGGTAATTGCCCAGCGGGTGGTTGATAAGATGGCGGCTGCTGCGAAACACTTTTTGCAGGATGAAACCGGCGAGGCGATGGTTGGTTTGATCGTACACGGGGCACATACGGGTGTGGATACGCTGTATGTGTTGGACACTATCGCGCCAGATGAAACGGCGGTGGTGCGGGAATGGGCGACGTTCCAACAAGGGGATGAGCGGCAAGACGAAATCATCTATTGGCTGCAAGAGAACTGGCATGTGCAACGGCATAAGAAACGTGACCAAAGCGGTAAGCCGGTGCTGGCAAAGTGGGATGTGCCGCTGCGTTACCTCGGTGATTGGCATAAACAGCCAGGATTCATGATCGCACCGAGCGGTGGCGATTTGATGACGGCGTTGAATTGGATTGATGACAAAGATAATGGGATGGATTTTCTGCTGGCACCGATTGTGACGTTGGGACATCCGGCGACGGCAACGGGCGAAGCAGGTGCAGGGAACTTCATCGCGCTGTCGCAAGGAGATGACACGGCGATGCGGGTGGATTTCTGGTATATCGACCGACAGGGGCGCGATTTTTACCCGATTAATCCGTCGGTTTATCCAGATGCGCAGTTACCGGCAGTCGCGCCGTATCCGTGGCATCTGGTGAATGAAGCGCGATTCAAGACAGAGTCGGAGCTTTTGGAAAAAGACGGGTTATTCACCACGCTGGTGTTATGGGATACGGATGATGCCCCACCGTTGGATGTTTGTTTCTTGACGGCACGGGTGGGCGCGGAGAAGGTGTTGATTATCGTCACGCCGTATGATTATCCGGCACATGCACCGCAAGCACGGATGGCACCCTTCAAGGGTATCAAACCAGATGAGGATATATACGAAGTGTTTGGCGATTTGTGGAAGCACTCAGATGCGGTTAGCGATCCGCCTGATTGGAAATGGTCAGAAGGCCGACATCTGATCGATTATATTTTTGCGCTGGAAGAGTCGTTGGGTATCAAGCATACGCCGCCTGTTGAAGATGCGACAGGCACAGAAGAAGCACCTAAAGCTGATCCTACGCCGGAGGAAAAATAATGAACTTCGACCGTGTGGAACGCCTCATCGGCTCGGATAATCTCGGCTTGCTCAAAACCAAGCGGGTATGCGTGGTGGGCTTAGGCTCCGGCGGCGGATTTGCCGCCCTGTCGTTAGCCATGAGCGGCGTTGGTAAGTTTGTACTGGTGGATGACGATCTATTGGAAGCGACAAACTTCACCCGCCATGTGGCAGACAGCCGTTATGTGGGGAGACCCAAAGCGGAAGCAGTAGCGGAGCTTATTCGACTGCGTAATCCGGATGTTGAGATTGAGGTGCGCGTCGGACGGATTGAACAGCATATGGACGTGCTGGACAATATTGATCTACTGGTATCCGGTGTGGATGGCGAGGGGCCGAAGTACGTGCTGAATCAAGCATGCCTGAAGCGCAACCTGACGGCAGTATATGCAGGTGTGTATGAGCGGGGCGAAGGCGGCGACGTGGTGGTTATCCACCCGTATGACGGTCCGTGTTATGCATGTTGGGCAGCAGAACTTCGGGAAGGTTTGGCTGTTTCTAACCTTTCGCCCGGTGAAGAACTAGATTATGGTATGATTGGCGAAGACGGTACCTTAGAGGCCGAACCCGGTTTGTGGCTACATGTGGCACGGGTGGCGGCGACGCAAGCGGATATGGCATTAAATGAACTTTTGACGGGAACCAACGTACATAAGGTCATGCCTACGAATACGGTCATCTTGGCGAATACCGCGCTAGAAATCTTGAGCGGACAAATCAGCCAACCGTATTCAGCCGAATGGGTGAACATCGAACGCGATCCAAATTGTCTTGTGTGTGGCGATGTTTTGCGCAATGAACTGTCCGGCGAGGCACAAGAACCGATTTCATTGGATGCCTTAATGAGTGCGACAGGTATCAACGCGGAGGAAGAAGAATGAGCGAGACGAATAATCCACCAATGGATAATGCCAATACACCGGTAGAAGGTGCAACACCTGTGCCGCCTGCCGATTTACCTGAAAATAACCAGAACATCGATAATATGGACGAGCGGCTGGAACGATTGGGGGGTGAACCAGCCCCTGCGATCACGCCAGAGGAATTCGCCCGACTGCAAAAAGCGGGACAGGTTCATATTGATGCGCGGGGTCGTGTGAAAACGGCGCGGCGAAGTGATGCTGAAGCAGGTGTTTCGCTCAAGAAGAGGCGGGCATGGTATGGGCGATAAATCGCCAGATGTTTACCGTAAAGCACTCATAAACGAACTGAAGAAACACGATGGGCTGCTCGATCCAACACTCGAAGCGGCCTTTTTGGCTGTTCCGCGTCATTTGTTCTTGCCGGATGAGACATTGGAAGCGGCCTACGCGGATCAAGCGATAGCGATCAAACAAGAGAGCGACGGCAGGGTGCTGAGTTCATCCAGCCAACCGAGCATGATGGCGCTGATGCTGCGTCAACTGCGGCTGCGTGAGGGCGATAATGTGCTGGAAATCGGCGCAGGCAGCGGATATAACGCCGCGATCATGCAGACGATCATCGGTGAACGTGGGAACGTCACATCGGTCGAGTTGGATAAACTGCTGGCAGATCGAGCGATTGCGAATTTGCAGAAAGCCCGATTGAGCGCGGTGGTGAATATCGTGAACGCGGACGGCGCGATGGGGTATGCTCCACGGGCGGCGTATGACCGCATCATCGCTACGGTGGCGGTTTGGGATATACCGACGAGTTGGGTGAAACAACTGAAGCAGGATGGCATCCTCGTCGCGCCAATCTGGTTGGAAAGTATGCAGGTGAGCGCGGCATTCGTGGTTCAACCGGACGGATCCCTTTACAGCCGAAACAATATCCCCTGCGGGTTTATTCAGCTACGGGGGATTGCGGCAGGACCGAATGTTACGAGGCGGGTGAGTGGTTCGACGTTGACCTTATCCTCGAACGATGCCGCTAAGATTGACGGAGCGGCATTACAATCACTACTGTCTGATGATGCGGAAACGACTTATCTGGGCACACCGCTGAGTTTCAGTGAGTATTGGCGCGGTTTTGTGCCGTACTTAACGATCAATATGCCGGAAGATTATCTGTTCGCCATGTACAGTGTGGGTGAAGGACAGAAAGATTTTGGTTTGGAAGGCGAAGGTTTCGCACTGTTGACACGTGGCAGCGCGTGTTTTGTGCGGTATCAAGGCAAAGGCGAGGTCAACATGTTTGGCGGCTCGGATGCTTTGATGGCGTTGCAAGCGGTGCTGGATCAATGGGAGCAGGCGGGGCGTCCTGGTGCCGACCGTATTCGTATTCAACTGCTGCCTAAGGATGCTGGTGAACCAGTGGAACATCCTTCGCATACTAAGGTCTATGACCGTCTGTACAATCAACTGCGCGTGTGGATGGAAACCTAAGCCTTTGACCCGCAGTATAATCGTCATACAATGTGGAGGGGTTTATATCAACAAATCCCTCCTATGATGATTAGAACGACCATGATTACCCTAGATACACTCATACAAGCTGTTCATTTATCTGATTTTGATCCTACAGCGGCTCATGCAAATCTGGCTGTGCCGAACCGACGTATGACGCCGCCGGAAGGCATTACGCCACGCCAAGCGGGTGTGCTGGTGCTGACGTATCCTGAGGCAGACGGTTTACATGTGGTGCTTACGGAGCGAACGAGTAAACTGCGTGCACACAGCGGACAGATCAGCTTTCCGGGGGGACGGCGCAACGCGGAAGATGAGTCGTTTACGGCGGCGGCACTGCGTGAAACGTGCGAGGAATTGGGGATATGCGAGGGCATCGAGGTGATCGGGATGCTGTCGCGAATATATATCCCACCGAGTAATTTTGAAGTCTTTCCGACAGTTGCTACGCTGGCTACAAAACCCACTTATTATCCGAATGCAGATGAAGTCGAGTCGGTGTTTACGCTGGCGCTCGATCAATTGATTGATCCTACGGTAAAGCATACGGAAGATTGGGATTTCAACGGCACGACAATCCCGATCACGTATTACATGGTGTGCGGTCACAAAGTTTGGGGAGCAACGGCGTTTATGTTGAGTGAGTTGGAGACGCGGTTGCGATGGGTGCTGGATGGGAAACCATCACGGTAAGAACCTATATCAATTCATCCCCTATCTCCCCAACCCTCTTTCCCCATTGCATGGAGAAAGAGGGAGTAGAGATGCGGCGATACGGGAATGTAATGATGGTTATAGAATGGCTAGCATCAAATATTCAGACAGGTTCTAAGCGTTTTACCATAAGCGGAGGATAGGGATTGCGGCGATTGGTTATTTTGTTGGTCATGGTGTTGGCGGGGTGTCAGGCGCTGGGTCAAGGTGGGCAGACGGTGACTCTATCCAACCGTTTGATCGGGATGTGGGAGAGCGCCAAGGGTCATCTGAACAATGCTGATGAGGCGCAGCCCTTTCAATTCGTGGCGGTTAAGGGGGATGCGATTCGGGCGCACGTTTTGGGGGCAGGAAGTTTCCGACTGCGGTTGCAATCCGCTACAGGAACGGTACTGGCACAAGACAGTAATCCAATTGACGCGACAACCCCTGAAGACGGTATCTATACCCTGCTGATACAGGCTTCGGCAGCCAGCGATTACGAACTCAGTTTGATCTATACCGATCGTCCCAATCCAGCCGAATACACAGCTACCCCACAAGCAACGGCTATCGTTACGCCGAGCGCAACGCCGCCCTATTATGCGCGGTTGGGGACATTTATCGGTGACATCACGAACGGGCAAACGCCGAGCGGGACATTTGATGCGCCAGAAGTGCAGCATGTGTATACCTTTGAGGGACAAACAGGGCAATACGTGACGATCAAGATGGAGCGCATTTCGGGAACTGTTGATCCGGTCGTGCATGTGTATTCACCGAGTGGTGATGAATTGGCATCGGATGATAACAGCGGGGGCAATCGCAGCGCGTTGGTGCGAAATTTGCGACTGGCAGAAGATGGGTTATACAGCGTTCAGGCGTGGGGGCGCGGGTTCGCTGGTAGTTATCAGTTGAGCTTCACGATGGGCAGCGCTGTTATTGCAGTGACGCCTGTATTTGCAGATACAGCGACGCCAACGGCAGTGGTGGAAGAAGTGCTGCTGCCCACTATTGCGCCGGCGATTGCGGGGCAAACGTTAGCTAATCATGTGCCGGTACTAGGCGCAATTGAACGCGCGGGGGATTTTGACCGTTATCCGTTTCCGGTCACGCAGGGTCAATTGATGACAATTGGCGTGCGGCCTGATGCAAACTTTAAGGCCAAGCTGGAGCTGTTCGATCCTGAGGGACTATTAATCGCGACGACCGTACCAGCGGATTCAAATGCAGGCGGGGATGCGCTGATACCGGCACTGCTGGCAACACAGAGTGGAACGTATACGGCGTTCGTGACAGGTGAGGCAAACAGCATCGGCGGGTACAGCATCGCGTTCGGAGTGGGATTTTCGCATACTGAAATGCGGCGCGGTGATACCCAATCCGACCAAGTGTATCAAGGCAGTATCCAACGGCGCGGATTAGGTGAGTTGTGGACATTGGATCTCAACCAAAATGACACTATTTCGGTCATCACCAGCGCAGGGACAGGCGATATTGATCCAGTGCTGGAATTGATCGCGCCGGACGGTGCATTGGTCGCGATGGATGACAACAGCGGGGGTGAGCGTAACGCTCAAATCACAACGGCGTTAGCACCTGTCGGTGGGCGTTACCATGTGCGCGTGACTTCCGCGAATGCCAGCGGGAGCGGAACGTATACGTTGGTGTGGCGAATCGTGAGCCGATCGGCAACGCCAACACCACAAGCGGGTACGGTTATGCTGCTGGCATTTGATGATACGGTGGGGGCGAATAATTACCAGTATTATCTGTTTTACGGGCAGGCAGGAACAGAGGTTGAAGTGCGGGTAGCGGCGCAACCGGGTAGTCAATTGGATGCAGTGGCAGCTTTGATGGGGCCGGACGGGAATGTGATCGCTCAAGGTGACGATGAAGACGCGGCTATCAACCCACGCTTCACAGCCACCTTACCTGTAGATGGCACGTATCGGGTACGGGTCAACGGTTACCTGACCAGCGGCACATTTACGCTGACGGTCAAGCAATTGTTTTCACGGTGAGAGATCAAAAGCACTAGAACTATGGCGGTAGGACAATTTGATATTTTGCAGCGCTGGTCATGAACGGATCGCGCAGGATTTCATACTTATAGTCGACGCTGATGCTGGCGATATAAACAGCAATGAGGATGGCAACGACTGAAAGCCCATTGGCGATTAAGTGTTGGCGTGCGGGGGGAATATATGCCCACAGTTTAGGTGTGTAACCGGCTGCGAGCACGACCAACATAGGCAGGAAATATAAGGTGAAGCGCCGATCATAGCTGGCGAGATACCACCAGATGGCGAAGTAAGGCACGGTGAAAACCAGCAGCAGGATTTCACGGTTAGCATGACGTGGGTGGCGAATCAATTGAAGGATGGTGAGTCCGATGCTGATGAGGATGAGCCAACCGGTTATCGCGAAATTTTCGGGATGGGTGATAAAGACCAAGAGGTTGGAGAGATTGGGGCGGGCATCACTCGTCCACGCGGTGGCAGGCATGAGGATATGGGCTTCGAGCAGGTTGCGGATATACCACGGTGCGGCGACTAGTGCACAGGCAACAGCCGCAAGCAGAAGTGTCTTGAAGGTCATGCGTTTGCGTAACCAGCCCCACCCCATCAACATGAGCCAGAAGCCAATGGCTGGCAGGATGGCGTTTTTCGTCCAAGCGCCGAGGCCGAGTGTGATTCCCGAAAGTAAGGCATCGACAAGATTGCCGGAAACCCACGTTCGCCACACAAATAAAGCAGCTAGCGTGTAGTAGAAAGCCATGGGTAAATCGGTGTAGCCGGATGATGCCCAGCGCCCGAATAAGGGGGTTAGGGCTAAGAGCAATACAGCTAGCCAGCCCGATTTTTCATCATAGAGGGTTTTGGCGAGATAGTAGACCGCACCTAGACAGGCGAGACTGAGCAAGGTCGGAATGAGTTTGGCAAGATAGGGATCTTCCCAACCAGAGGCGAGATAGGAATAGGTGTACGACAACTGTACCAGCATCGGATAGGCTTGATAGTAGCTGTAAAAAGTCAGGTTGAGCGGGATGAGGCCGCCAGTGGCATACATGAAGTGGGCTTGATCGGCATAAATACCGAGGGTGTCCTGTTTATAGAACGGCCAATATACGGCATTGAACAGGATGGCGGCGCTCACCAAAAGTGTGACCATGCGCCCGACGAAAATCAAGCGTGACGATTGTGATTGAGTGGGTGTTGCTGGCGCTGGTTGACGCCACCAGAGCACCATTCCCGGCGCACACACAACAAGGAACGGGAGCAAGATGGTCAGCAATCGAAAAGGGATTCCGAGCATCCCTTCGAGCATCATCAACCATGTGAGGATGCCGATACCTAATCCAGCAGAGAGGATAGCGGCGAGCCATCGACTGAAGGGAAACGGGCTGCGCTTGAGTAAGCAGACGGTGGTTGGATACGGAGCAACAAACACCAAGAGAACTGCTGCCCACGCCAAAATCAATTGCATTCCCCATCCCTAAAATACTGGATTATTGCAGGCGATGATTATATAGAGCAAACGCCATGCGGCAATCGTATCAGGAAGAGCGTAGGGAATCCATCGGGATAAAAATGGCGAATATGGTGATTAGTGTCCCATATCCATTTGACCACCCGCGCCGAAGGTAATCTTCAAGCCTGTGCTGAGGTTGGTTTTTTGGATGGGAGTCAGGCGGGCTTCAGGATGCAAAAGCAGATAGGCGGCAGGGGGCATATCGCTATTAATGTGTTTGGCGATATTATCGGCGTCGATGGTTGCGAGTGACTGAGTTGAGAAATTTAAGGCTTTGCGTCCACGATTTACTTCGCTGTTGACCAACCACGATACGGGTGCGATCCGGCTATACCACGGATAACGCGTCTGGTTACTATGGCAGTCGTAACAGGCAGTGCTTAGCAAATCCAAGGTGATGGTCGAGTTCCAATCGATAATGTTGGTCGATAGGGAATTAGGGGGATCAGCGAGCAGCGGTAAAAAGTTACCAACTGGTAGGAGTTGAATAAAGATAAAACCCACAATCACTACAGCAATGATTTGAGGAACACGGTTGGGGTTTTTAGACATGATTCATTCCTTCGCTGGTCAGCAAGTGGATACTAAACAAAAACATCACCCGTTATGAATGATGCTTTTGACATTCAAGCTGAACTATGTATCCATTCACGAATTCTACAGGCGTATTTTTGCCTAGATGGTACTCGTTCTTGAGGACGTTGGCGTAGTGTTAAATGACACTTTTTTAGCCTGTCAGTCTTGCGGATCGGTTTTATTGGCGAAAACAAATCCTCACCTAGCCCAATCTCTATTTTTATGACCAGCGGAGAGGACATGTTTGAAAATAAGGGAAATTATAACGATGATAATCCAAATTGGGAGCACACACAGGTGCTCCCCTACGCGAACACACGTTAGTCGTGCATAACAGTTTACCGAAAGATGTCCGCTCCTCAGAATTCATGACAGATCGGAGAAAACAGATACATAATAGCCTCGAAAACTCGATCCGCCAACAACATTATTAACCGCCGAAAGTCGCCTCGATGCCAGCGATGAATTGGGCTTTTTGTTCGGCAGTCAAACGGGCTTCGGGGTGCATAGGTAAGTAAACAGACTTGGGCATTTGGCCCTTTTCGATCATATCGACCATGGTATCGACGTCAAATTCGCGCATTTGCCATGTCGAGAAATTCATGCGCTCGCGGCCTTCGTTGATGTCGTGATAGACCAGCCACTTCACAGGGGCAACATTGGCATACCACGGATAGACGGTTTCATTGCTGTGGCAGTCATAACAGGCAGCGCGGGCTAACTGCTCGGTCTGGGGTGAGTCCCATTGGATTTGTTGTTCGACAGCGGGATTACCGGGAAATTGCAGGGTGGGAATGACATTTCCTAGTGGCAAAATCTGGATGACCAGAAAGCCAACAATGGCTAATGCGATAATACCCAAAATCATTTTCATTCGACGTGACATATTTCTCATTCCTTGATTGTTAAGCGAAACGGTAGGCTAATAAAGCGTGTTATCTTAAGGGTTAAGAATGTGCGACTGCAACATAATCTCTTATGCAACGTATAAGCGTTTGAGAGTATACTGAACGACGGTAAATCATCTTAGGAAGGACATTGTTGTGCGGCGTTTAGCACTCATAATCGCTACAATCTGTATCGTCATTCTAGGCCTATCTGGATGTACGGGCACCCAAACCAGCACCGAACCCCCACCTGATCCTGCACAATTGCTTAAGCAAGCGACTGATAATATTCTGGCTGTAAAAACCCTAAAAATCATCGTCGACCGCACAGGGGTCGATTATATTCTCAAGACTGATATTGGTGAAGCGATCTTTAATCGAATGGAAGCGCAGTACGTGGCGCCGAATTTGATGCAAGCCAAAGCTAAGGTTTCGTTGCATCAACTACCAGTTGAGATTGAAATATTCGCTCAAGACGATGACCAATGGTGGCGATTGGTCGGTACAAATTGGTCCAAGCAAACCTTCTTGCCGGGTTTCAATCCGCGCTCGTTGTTGACACAGGAAGATCGCGGGTTACGGGCGGCTTTCGCCTCGTTGGAGAATGTGAAGTATGTGGGCGATGAACAACTGGATGACGGCACGCCGGTTTATCATCTAAGCGCGACAGCGGACGGCGATAAGATTTCGTGGATGATGTTGTATCTGGTGCAGATCAGCGGCAAGACCACGATTGATGTGTATGTCGATAAGGAAAAGAAACTGCCCCAAAAGTTAGTGGTGGTGCAACCGGATACGGCGACTGATAAGCTCAAACCGACCACGTGGGATATGGAATTCTACGACTTCAACGTCGAGTCTAATCTGGCGGCGCCTGCGGGCAGTGCGGCAGAAAGCACTCCGGAAGCTACAACTGAGGCAACACCGAGTTCGTAGTCAGTGGTGGTGATAGACTACCACCATCGTTTTTGAGGATAGAATTCTAGGTTGGCTTACGATCAAGATAAGGGAAAAAGCGGGCGGAATTAATTCCGCCCCTACGCTTCGTAATCTACAAAGATTTCTGTAGTGATCTAGTAGAAGAAGCATTTAATTCACAGAAATCCTTTCCTTGGTGTGAGATTCGGAAAGGACTTGTACATCCATTGACAGTATTAGGTATAGAGATCATCTATGACACAAAAAGTAACCCGTGCGAGTGTTAATCCGTGGTTGGTGCTGGGGCTGATATGTCTACCCGTATTCATCGGGTCGTTGGATTTGACGATTGTTTCGGCCTTCTTGCCTGAAATTTTGCTCAAGCTAGGGCTTCCGCTACAAAGTACCTTGGATGAGGCATCGTGGGTGGTCAGCGGCTACTTGCTGGCGTATGCCATCAGTATGATGTTCATGGGGCGCGTAAGTGACCTGATCGGGCGGCGTAAGGTTTATGTGGTGTGCTTGCTGATCTTTGTGATCGGTTCGGTGATGGTGGCGACCGCGCATACATGGCCGACAGACACGCTGTATATAATCGCACGGCGGATGGGACAACGGCCTGAAAAAGAAGCGATGACGCTGCTGGCGATCATCATCGGGCGTATCGTGCAAGCGTTGGGCGCAGGGGCATTGGTGCCTGTGAGTCTGGCGCTGGTGGGCGATTTGTTCCCGCCGGAACGCCGCGCACAACCGCTGGGTGTGGTGGGTGCGGTGGATACATTAGGCTGGGTGCTCGGACATTTATATGGCGGCATCCTCGTGAACTTCTTTGCCACGCATCAAGAGGCATTTACGAACGCACTGGCTGGTTTGGGGTGGCCTGCCCCTGATTGGCGCACACTGTTCTGGATCAATGTGCCGCTGACGTTAATCGGGTTGGCATTCACGTTGTACGCGCTGCGGAAGGTGCCGGAGAAACGAGCTAAAGGACGCTTCGATATATTGGGAACGCTGCTGATCGCAGGTTCGTTGATCGCGCTGGTGGTTGGTTTGGGTGGGAATGTCGATGTGTCACTTTCGCCAACCAATATCACAGATGCTAGTACGTTACCGCCGTTGAATGGCGGGGTACTTTTAATCGCGCTGGTGGCGTTGGTGGGGTTCATATTGGTGGAGTCGCGACTGCGTGATCCACTGATTCAATTGAAATTGTTCAAACGGCGCAATCTGGCATCAGGGGCGATCATCAATTTGTTCATCGGGTTTTGTTTGATGATCGGGTTGGTTACGGTACCCATTCTGGTCAATGTGCGGGTGCAGGATAGCTCGCAGATTAGCCAAGCAGCTCTGCAAACGGGTGTGTTGCTGTCGGCGCTCACGGTACCGATGGCACTGGCGGCTATTCCGGGCGGGTGGCTGAGTGACCGTATCGGGTTTAAGAAAACGACAATCATCGGATTGGTGCTGGCAATCATCGGTTTCGGGTTGATCTGGCAGACGTGGTCACTAAACATGTCGGATACACTGGTGGCAATCGAGATGATTTTTGTGGGTGTGGGTATCGGTTTGACGTTCTCGCCAATAAGTGCGGCGGTCATTAATTCGGCAGATGAGGATAATCGCGGGGTGGCTTCGGCGCTGGTGATTATTTTGCGATTGATCGGCATGACGATTGCAGTGGCTTCGTTGACGAATTTCGCGCTGCATCGCATCAACGGATTGGCGGCAGTCGAGCTGGGTGGCGCGCTGCAAAGTAGCGATCAAACGATGGGGTTCATCAATGCCTACGCGGGAATCGCGGTGCGGGTGTTGGGTGAACTGGGTTTGATGGGCGCGGTACTGTGTGCACTGGCACTCATTCCAGCGTGGTTTGGGATGGGCAAAGAAGGTCATCTGTCGGTGATTGCGGAAGAGTCGGGCGTGAAGGCGGTCGGGGATTAGCTGTCGTAGTCATTAGGTATGAGTGCCACATAACGCTATAATCGCTACCATTACGGATCGAATGGATGGGTAATGGAGTACAGCGCTATGGCAAGTGGCGTGGTCAGTGTCAATTATGAAGCGCTGCAAAAGGTGGCGCAGGGTTTTGGCGAACAGCAAAAACAGGTACAGCGGATTAACCGCAGCGTTAGCGATGTCGTCGATCAACTGCGGCGGGGTGGATGGGTGGCGGAGTCGGCTAACCAGTTCTATCGCAAGATGGATCAGGATGTGTTGCGGTCGCTGCAACGCCTGAATACCGCTTTGGGGCATTCTCAAGCAGCTACGTTGGAGATTTTGCGCCTGTTTCAGCAAGCGGAAGAAGAGGCTGCAAATGCCGCGCGAAGCGAAAATGGTAGCGGTGGCGGTGGTGCGGGCGGGGTTAATGGGCAAGTTGGGGATGGTTCGGTTACGCCGCGCCCCTTCACCAATCAGCCGTGGTATCAATTGAATTCTGACCGTGATGGGGGTTGGAATGGTGCACCGCCGGGTGTGGCACAGGCAATTGTGGTCAACGGCATCCAAAATGATCAACATGATTTACAGGGATTGATGCAAAGTGCTTCCAAAGAATTCGGTGGCATCCCTGTGTTGGGTATTTACAATGCAACCGGCGGGAAAAATGCATGGGGTATGACACGCGATTTAGGGCAGTCGATCGCGGACAAGTTCCAAGCGCAGGTGGGATTTCGTCCAGCACCAGATAATGCGGCGGTGAACAGCCTGGTCGCAGCGATTAAGGCGACACATGGGGAAACACCGATTGTTGCTCACAGCCAAGGGGGTGCGATCACGGCGGCAGCGCTGAAACAGTTATCGAATGAAGGGTTCGATCTATCACACCTGAAGGTGACGACGATGGGATCGGCTGAATTCCATTTTCCACCAGGGCCACAATATGAACACCGCGTACACGCAAACGATCTAGTACCGATGCTGGCGGGCGGACGCATGGAGTATTATTACTTCAATCCGTTGACGCTGGCAAAGCATCTGGTGACCGGCGAAGTCAAGATTTTCCCCACGTTTAACCCGTTGGAAGCGCATAGCGCCGATAATTATTTCAAGGATTTTTAGACTGTGGATTACCAACACTTCGAACATCCTGATTTCGCAATTGATGTACCCACCGATTGGATCAGCATTCCATCACCCAAATTTGAGGCTGTATTCGTCATGCCACCGTTTCCGGAAGGTGCGGGGATCAACCTATCGATTAGCATCCTCAAACCGACTGCGCCTACAACATTTGAACACGTCGTGAGCGATTTACGGACGGTGCAAGAGGCGGAATATCCGGGTTATCAAATCCATAATGAAACGATGGTGGACTTTGCAAACCAAACCGGATTTGCCCAATTTTATACATGGGAGAACACCGACGATCAGATCGCAATCGACCAATCACAAGTTGTCTTTATCGGAGCGACAGGGCTGGCGGTTGGCATATTGACGTTCACGCGTCCATCGCACATGGCGCAAGCGGATATAGTGGCACTCGATGATTTGTTTTATGGGCTTGCGAGTTCGTTTATCCTGCGGGAATGAGGCTCAAGGCATAAGAGGCCAGCAAACAAAGCACTTGTATTAGGGTCGTTTTTCCGTTACACTGCTTTACAGATTGTTTCGGGGCGTGGCGCAGTCTGGTAGCGCGCTTCGTTCGGGTCGAAGAGGTCGTGGGTTCGAATCCCGCCGCCCCGACAAACAAAATCCCGCTGTTATGGCGGGATTTTTGATTCTTGGGCGTATTAGCAACGGGTGAAGTGGAAAATGTGGGATTGATAGCCTTTGAGGTCAATATAGAGGCCGGGGTTATGCATGATCGTCCCTGACCGCTCGTAGTGCCCACCGCCATCGAGGCTATCGGTCAACAACCAATTGGCGTCGAGCAATTCCGGCCAATCCTTCAAGGGGATATTAGCCGTTGAACGATGGTCGCTGAGGTTAACCACAATCACGCACATATCTTCTTTAGAACGCCACCCGTAAACAACTAGATTGTAGTGCGTTCCATCTGGTTTGCCGGGTGAGGCATGAAAAAGACGCCACTCGCCTTCTTGATAAATGGGCTTGCGTGTCTCGGCCAGCAACTTGAGATAGTAGGCTTTCAAGTGGTTGTCGAGTTTTTCATCGGGTTGGCGGCCTAGCTGTACAGGCAGCTTTACTTTGCGACCGACAAACTGCCCATCGTGTAAGAGCGTGGCACCGGGGAGCGTGCAAACCATGACCGCGGCAGGATGGCTACGGGCAACCCCAAAGGCAGAGGCTGCACGTTGTTCATCATGATTTTCGATAAAGCGCACGAGCTTGTTCTGATATTCAATGGGGGCGACGAGATGGGCACGCACTTCACCCCGCTTGTCGTCGCGCATACGGTCATACAGGCGTTTGTCATAGCAGTAGTCAAAGCCAAGTGTATGAAGTACCGCTTCCAAGTCCCAATAGACTTCGGCTATGAACTTGAATTCAGGGTAGGATTCTTTGACATTGGGAATAATTTCCGTCCAGAACTCGCTAGTAGGTTTTTCGTGGACGTGGCTGCCCCATGTACGGGCAAAGACCTCATTCAGCATGAGCATCGCCATGTCACAACGAACGGCATCACACTGATTGGCAATATCGAGCAAGGTGGTCAAGACTGCCTGACGTAAGCCGGGGTTAAAGGCGTTGAGTTGAGCCGTATCGATCCAACCGGGGAAATAAGGATCACGCCCGTGAGCAATGATCATCTCTTTGCCCAAAGCATCCTTGGTTTTGAAGAAATCACTGGAGCGTTCTTTGAGGTCTTTGGCTGTACCGGCAATCATGTATTCGGGATGGGTTTGTATCCATGCGTGGTCGGTGGCAACATGGTTGGGGACAAAGTCCAGCACCAGTTGAATACCACGATCGCGAAGGCGTTTACGAAAGAGCGCCAAACCTGTGCGCCCACCAAAATGATCGTCCACTTGATATGAACCGACAGCATACGGTGAGCCGGGGACATCATCAGGCGTGAGATCAGGGAGCGCTCCCCTGTATTCATGTAAATAATTGTGAGCGCTGGCACGTGCAGCAGCACTGCGCTGCCAAATACCCATCAGCCAGATTGAATCTATGTTATAACTAGCAAGTTCATCTAAGATTTTGTCCGGCACATTTTCGAGAGTCACAGGCCGCTTGAGTGAACGGCTGAGCGTATTGAGCCAGACATAAGTGTTAATTTGATAAATAACCGGTTTTTTCGGCCACTGATCCACAGGTACATATCTCCCTGACGTATATGAAAGCTTCACACGGTCGATGTTGCGCCGTGTCCAATTGAGGACATCTAAAAGTTTAGGTGCGGTACGTTTCAGAAAACTAACAGCCATAGAAACTCATCCTAATCTACTCACTTACAACAATGATCCTGTGAGAGGAATAAAGTTGGTTCTGTTAGGTTGGTGGACAATCTTGAACCTGATCCGCATAATAGTCAAGAAATTATTACGTGTATAGGGCTTAAGCTATCAGTGAGGATTAGAAGATGGCAGATGGTTACTATGTATCACCCAAAGATGCAAGCCAAGTCGAAATGCTTCCCGGTATCCATCGGCGGACGATGGGCACAACGGACGAAACAATGCTGTGCGAGTTTTTCCTGAGCAAGGACGCCGTAGTTCCGTTACACAACCATATGAACGATCAGGTAGGCTATGTGGTCTTTGGCCGCGTGGAATACACGGTTGGCGGAGAAGTATTCATCTGTAACCCCGGCGACAGTTATGCCATCCCCGGTGGGATTTCCCACAGTGCCCGCGCGATTATTGATTCGCTGGTGATTGATTGTTTCTCTCCACCACGTGACGATTACCGAACCGAAGCCCGTTGACTCTGAAAACCTGATCCCCTTTTCCAGCCTACGACCACGTAACCATTCTTAGCTTGCCAACGTTGGCTGATGAAGGGGTAAATATTCGCTATGTGTTACAATGAGGACACTAGCGAAATCTGGACAGCGTGGGAGAAGTGTTGCGAGTTCCACCTTGCAACCGTAAAGATACTGCATGACATTTAGACGACTGAGCATTATCTTACTTTCGTTGATGATTAGCGCTTGCGGTGCGACGGCGCGGCAGGTTATTCCGACTGCGCGCCCAACAGCCACCGAAACCTTAACACCTACGCCTAGCTCGACACCGGGAATCGGTGCGACACCAACAGTTACCCCACGTTCGGTTGCATCAGGGCCATCACCAACACCGTTATTCGGGCCGACCAGCACGATAGCGCCGATTCTGGCTACGGTGACGCGCGCGCCGAACCCGAATGCACCACGGATTGAATTCTTTACGACTAATGTGCAACAAGTCGAGCCGGGTGGACAGGTTACATTGTTCTGGTCGGTACGAGGGGCGCGTAACGCCATCATTTACCGATTGGATGCGAACGGTTCACGAGGCAATTTGTGGAACGTACCGCCGGACGGCAACCTGCCGGTCACGATCAGCCGACGCGACCGCGTGCAAGCAACATTCTTGTTGAGCGCCGGTGAGGGTGATCTGGAAACTACTCAAACGCTTTCAATACCGTTGTTGTGTCCAGATCCGTGGTTCTTCCAACCTGCACCGGAAGCGTGTCCTGCGGGACCGGCAGAAGCGACCACTATCATCGAAGAACCATTTGAGCGCGGGCGCATGGTTTATATCCAATCGCGCAACCGTGTTTATGTGTTGTTCAACGATACGCGCAGTCCAGCATGGTTGAGTTTTGACAACAAGTTCAATCCGGCAGTGGACAAAGAATCTGAAGAAAGTTTTGTACCGCCACCAAATTTATTCCAACCTGTGCGGATCATTGGTTTTGTGTGGCGTGGAAATGATGTCGTCCGTAACCGATTAGGCTTGGGGTTGGCGGCAGAAAGCCAGTACGACGGGTTTATCCAGACAGTCAAAAACGGTGACAAAGAGGATCTATACCTCAATAGTGCCGATGGCAGTGTGCTGCAACTCCTACCGGGGGGTGACATCTGGCAGATTATCACCGCAGGCTCATCTTAACACCTTATACTATTGGTGTTTGAACTGTCATAATCACATGGTCGATCCGAATAGGATTTATGTATTCATATGCTCAACGAAATAGCCTCCTCGCGAGAAGATCGCCCGATCATCAGGGTGATACAAGCGCCGATCTCTAAAGCTGAACTACTCCAAAATGAACTACGCCAACAAGTGGCGACGGTGATGGATATTCAGCATGAAACGTTTGTGGAACCCTCGCCAAATGAAGAACCCCAACCTGTTGAAACGGGAATGGGTTTACAAAGTCATCTGGTAGCGAGCTTTGAAGGCCGTTTGATGGGCGATTCGGAAGCGGCGTATGAGAAGTTGGACGAACAACTTTTACGCATCAATCACATGGCGGTGTTCCGTCCTACCGAAGCAAAAGATGCGATTGAAGTGGCCGAGCGTCCACATGCAATTCATGTGATTACAGGACGCATCAACGTCACCCCGCGACCGTGGTGGCCTAATGCGCTGCTGTTCATCGCTACCTTGTTTAGTGTGCTACTGGTCGGAACTCAACTGGCGTTGGATAACATCTATCAAACCAATCCGGTGCTGGCGATGCAGATAAGCGAACGTTTGCTGGCTGAATTATGGCGCGGACTGCCTTATGCTGTCAGCCTATTGTTGATTCTAGGCGCACATGAGATGGGGCATTATTTCGCGGCACGACGGCATAAGCTGGCGGTGACTTTGCCTTATTTTATCCCGATGCCGATACCGGGATTGTCGCAGATAGGGACGTTGGGCGCATTCATCCAACTGCGTGAACCGATGCGTAACCGTAAGGTGCTGTTCGATGTTGGTGCGGCGGGGCCGTTGGCGGGGTTGATCTTTGCGATACCGATTTTGCTGATCGGGTTAAGCCAAGCACAGGTGAGTGCCGTTCAGCCGGGAGTAGCGTATATCTACGAGGGTGACTCGTTGATGTATGCGATGGCAAAAACGGTGATCTTCGGGCAATTCCTGCCGAGCGGGGGTTATGATGTGATGGTGACTAGCAGCCAATTGGCATGGGCTGGTTGGACGGGTTTGCTGGTTACAGCACTGAATCTGATCCCTATCGGGCAATTGGACGGCGGGCATGTGTTGTACTCGTTGCTGGGTGAAAAAGCACGGCAACTGTATTATCCGTTGCTGGTGGTGATGGGCTTGCTGGCGCTGCTGTCTAACATGTGGTTGTTGTGGGTGGTTTTGATGTTGTTCTTCGGGCGGATTTACGCGACGCCATTGGATATGATCACGCCGCTGGATAAACGACGACGAATGCTGGCAATTGTCACACTGATTATTTTTGTGCTGGTATTTGTGCCTGCGCCACTGACCCAACATATCGCTGAGAATGTGCCGGTTTCGCCACGCAACAGTGCTTATCTATTGCCGATGGCTGTGCCAATGCTAGGGTTAATGATTTCGCGCTTAAAGCGACGCTAAGCATTTAATCTTCAAAGTTACCGCCGAGCGCACGTTCTAAGGCTATGCGGGCAATCCGCTCACGTTCTTCAGGCGAGAGACGCATCAAATCTTTGGCGGTGTAATGACGTTCGGGGAAGTCTCCGTCGTCAAGCGAGTCAATAAATTCGAGGACGCGGCGCTGCTGCCACGCATCCAACTGCATAATGCGCTCAATGAGTTCTTGTTCCACAGTTGACATGACGTTATACCTCAACGGTTTGATTGCTGAAATTATAGCATCGTTCACCTATGATCCGGTGACGTAGATGACATTTCCCAAAACGAATCCGCCTATATCCCAAACTTGACTTTGCAGCAGGGCAATCCATCAGTAGAATTAGAGTCTTGTAACACTGGCGCAGTTTGATGTGTCAAGCATGATCGGCTGTGAGGTCGGGCGTGGTTGGCTGTGCCAGATGTTCGAGGCCGTTCGCAGGATATCCCGTTGGCGAAATTAGTATTTTGATGGGATTGCTTGTGGACAGCGGCAAGTAATAATCGAACTAAAAATGTTTAGCAATAGATTGTGAAGCAAGATGGCTGACAGCCTTTTCGACAACCGTTATCGTTATGACTATATCTATCCGCGGGGACGCTCCGGTGAAACACTGCGTGCGGTAGACACACAATCCGGTGACCGTCTGGTGGTGGTGAAACGCCCTGCTCCGAACGATGCGCCTCCGATCCGTGCGGGACAAGAGGTGAGCATCCTCAATGAGCGCAAAGCCCTGCAAAAGTTGGCGGGGCATCCGGTGGCTACGGCTTTACTGGGTGGTGGTCAATTCCTCGTGGGGGGTACGGCACAACAGTATATCGTGATGGAACGCGGACAAGGGGCGGTCATCGCAGATGTGGTGCGTGAACTGGCGCAACGCGAAGAACGGATGCCTGAACTGGAAATGCTGATCATCATGGATCAGTTGCTTGACCTGCTACAAACCGCACACAGCCGCGATATTGTTTATAACGATGTAGACGCAAAGCATTTGTTTTGGGAACGAGATGCTTACAAACTGAAGGTGATCGACTGGGGGAATGCTGTGTTCCTCGAAGGCGATGAGATGACGCCCCAAGGTATCAGCCGACAGAGCGATATTATGCAGGTGGGCGAACTGCTGTATTTCATCGTGACGGGGGGCGGACGTGCGGATGTTCCACGCGACGCGGGTGAAGATTTCCTGCTGGATTTCGGGCGCGATAGTGAACGCTTATCACCGCGATTAAAGGCTGTCATCAGTAAGGCCGCGCACCCGAACGCCAAGCTGCGGTATAAGACGATCATTGATTTGCGTAAGGCGCTTACAGATTACCGCGATCCGATGGAACGTGAGCGCAACGCCATTCTGGGGCGGGTGGCGGATCGACTCAAAACACAACGCAGTAAAGATGAACTGGTGGCGTTGATTGATACGCTCAATCCGATACTGTGGGCTGATCCCGGACACCCGCAAACAAAAGCTGCTCAACACGAAATTGCTGCCCGATTGAGTGATTTGGAAGTTGAGTCAGATTTGGACGCCAGCCGGATTTACCTCGAAAGCGCAAACTGGCCGCGCGCGATTGATCTGCTGGACGAACTGCGGGACAAATCACGCAATGAAACGCGCACGTTAATCGAACTGCTGTTGGATTTCGCGCGCACGTTACATGAGGCACGCATCCAACCTGCGCCGGTGGCGATACAGGAAAGTATCGGGTTATTGTACGAGGGTGAGAACCAACGGGCGGCGCATCTACTGGTCACGACTCCGGCAGCTGACAACCGTATACGGGCGACACAATGGCTAATGGCCGAGCGGGTGACCGCGTATACACCGGATATCCTATTACTGCGCCCGAACTTGTATCGTATGGAAACGGCGCTGGCTGCACTGGCGGCTGAAGGTATACAGGTTGTGGAACCACGTGCTGTGTTGGCGGAAATCAACGCGACATTGGATCGCATCGCGAATTCCAGCACGGCGAGTCTGGTTGAACTGCGTGATGGTTATCGACAGGTGGTGGATGGTCTTACAGCCATGAACACGCTGGTGGATACGATTAACCGACGCCAAATGATGCCCGACCATCAACTTCCGGTTTCGGCATTGGAACGGGCGATGAATGCGGCGATGGCACTGGCAGATAATATGCACGTCATCGGACGGCAGGCGACATCCAGCCCACGGGATGCAGTTCACGCGTTGGACGGCAGCCGATTGATTGACCCGACTAATCCGGCATGGGACGGGTTGGGGCGGATGTTGGATGGATTGTATGAATTGCTCGGTTCATACCAGACGTATGTACCAGCGGCAGATGGTTCTGATTTGGCGGGGTGGTTGGAAACGACCGGACGTGACCTG
Source organism: Aggregatilineales bacterium (assembly GCA_044227005.1). Lineage (GTDB taxonomy): Bacteria > Chloroflexota > Anaerolineae > Aggregatilineales > Phototrophicaceae > CFX2. Next base: position 801,581 of record JBGAFZ010000001.1, on the reverse strand, counting down.
ACACCCTTCCGTGAACGGTTGTTTGATGAACTACTGGTCAGCATGATCGGCGGATTGGATACGGCACGGCAAGCATGGGCGACGTATGCCGAAACGACGATCCAAGGTGATCGGCTCGGCTCGATTGAGGCGCTGACCGAGGCGATTGATGCGGTGAGTACGATTAGCCCGACACTGGCGGGATGGCTCAATCAAGTGCGGACGATCATCACCAACGCGCAGTACATCGAACGGCATGCGCTGTTTGGTGGGTTGGGACGAGCGCTGGCTGATGGCTGGGAAGCCTATGATCGAGGGCGATTGGCAGATGCCGAGCGGTTGGGCCAGCAAGCGGCTGAAATCGCGCGGGACGATGCACAACGATTTGCGGCAGGACGATTACGCGAACTCAGCCGAATTTCACGCGATTGGGTGGAACGAAACGGCGCAAATAACGTCAAGGGTACACAGGCGGCTGTGGTCGCTTTGGAGCATTTGTATACAGCCGATGAATTGGTGGTGCGCGATAATTTCTCGGCGCAGATGCCGAGTAAGGAAACGTACCTCAAAGCGATGGGCAAAGGGCTGGTGGAACTGTTCGGGCGTAACAGCACGGCAGCACCGCACATTTTGTTCGCGAATTTCATCTTGCTGGGTGTACTGGATGCTAATGAGGGACGCTTAGAAGACGCAGACTTCTGGAAAGAAGCAGCGTTACGCACATTGGGCGAGTATGGGCAACGGCATACGCTGACACGGGCGCTGGTGGAATTCATCGACCGCAGACGCGAACTGAACGCAGGCGCGGATTTGATCAACAGCGTGAATAATCCGGCGGCGATGCTTACGGTGGAGGTCACACGTAAGAAGCTGGAAGATAACCCGCAATCACGGACCCTTTCGGCAGGGATTTACAGTTTGCGCGAGATCGAAAACGCGCTGCGGGATTGGTCAGACGGTGAGTTCCGATCGGCAGGGATAAAGATCGAGAACGCGCTGAATGCCATCAATGAGGTGGAGCAATCGGCAGCGGTGACGCTGACGCCATATCGGGCGTGGTTGATGGAACTGCAAGCGGGAGCGGCTGAACTGCATAACCAATCGCGGTTGATGAACACGGCGATTGACAGTAAGCCAGCAGAACCACAGGAGAGCATCCGCACGGCGATGAAGCGGATGGTGGATGTGACGGTGAGGCTGTTGGGGGAGAATTACACACCGACTTTGCGCGGTTGGCGCGATACTTACGAATCGTTTTTGGCGGTGTATACGGACGGGGTGCGACGGAGTGAGAAGCTCAACCGCTTCAACCAATTGTTCCGCGCGATGTTCATTGACCGCCATCCGGCGTATCCGCTTTACCGACACTGGTACGATCTGACGGATAACGCGCCAGAATTCCCAGCACCACCGACGAGCGAACCGACTCCACGGGTGGATGTTGACGCGGAGATTCCAGAATATACGTATAAGGGATCGCGTTATAGCGATGAACCTGAAGAAGGTGAACCTGCGCCACAATCGAGAAAAGGATTACCGCGTCCGGTTTTATTGATCGGCGGGGGCGTGGCGGCGATTGCGATCATCGCGGTACTAGTGATGGTATCACGCGGGGGTGGAACGCCAAGCGTAGCGGTCACGATTACAGCAACGGCGACAGTTGCAGAAGCCGATACCCAAACCGCCCTGCTCCCAAGCGCAACGACCACCATTGATCCCTCAGTGGGCAGCGGTTTAAATACGACACTGGCGACCCCAACGTTACTCTCATTGGGGGCTGAACAGCCAACCGCAACGTTGATTCCATCAGCGACACAACAACCGAGTCTAGCGCCACCTCCGCTATCGCCTATCGCGCCAACGGCAACGGATGTGCCGCCAAGCGCAACACCAACGATCACGCTGACGGTTACGCCGAGCATCACACCGACACCGACGACGATCCCAACGGCGACCAATACACCAACACCAACGTTACCGCCACAGGGCTTACAAGGTCCACAGAACTTGCTGACGGTATTTGATACACTGCCGAGCGTGCCGTGGAACGCGAATGAGTTCTTCAAGGTGACGGCGCTCAACCAATCTTACTGGCGATTGGGTTCGGAAGTGGCGGGTGAAGCGGATGCGCTGTATCTGACTATTCCACCTGAACTGCTGGAAACGTACTACGGGAATAACGCGGCCAGCCGCATCCGACGGGTGGAAGTGGAACTGACCCTCACAACATTTAATCCGGCAGCGGTTTCACCGGATCAGGTGTATTTTGGGGCGCTGCTGCAAGACGCCGCAGACAATACCAAGACCGCCGGTGTAAACGTGCAGTTGGTACAGGCGGGTGTCATCAAATTGGGACAACGCACTGGCACCAAAGTCACCAACTTCAGCAATCAAGCGGTGAACGTGGTGGTGGTACGGGTTCGCTTGGAGCGCGACATCAAGACTGGCGACATCACGGTATATGCTAATGGATCACAGTTGGGGCAAGCGATCCCGTTTGTACGGGCGGATGCGCCGATTTTGCCGGTGCTGTTCGTCAAGAGCGGCGGTGTGATCGTGAGTGTGACGGGCAGCGGCTGGGTAATCACGCTGCGGTGAGGTCAAAGTTTTCAGTTTTCAGTTGCAAGTACGAAGCCATCCGTTGCGTTTATGTCGGCGATGTCGTCGTCGTCGTCGTCGGACAATAGCAAAATTGGCAGTCCACAGGATTTCCGTTGGTCACAATGGCAAAGTGGGTATTTGTGCCGGATTTGCCAAGATGGTTCGGAAAATTCTTCAGATTCGGAATCTGTTTTAGCGCAGGTTCCGAATCTGCTCCCTCGGTGGGTTTGCCAGCATCCTCACAGGATGTCAGAAATCAAAAATAAAGGATTGAGGGATGTGGATTGATTAATCCACATCTCCATTGATAGATAAGCCAGTCCCAGCCAATGTGAAAAAGGCTAAGATGGCGTTTGGGTTGAGCATCGACCCTGTAGCGTAGACTATTTTTGCAGACATAACGCCCCATCAGGGTGAGCCAGAGATAAGTCAGCGACACGAGAATCAGCAAGCTGTCCATGCGACGTGGATCGGTTAAGTTGGAGGATTCAATATCCCAGCCTTCGGACTTCCAATCCTGAAAAAGGCATTCCACACCCCAACGGCGCTTGCCCAATCGTCGAATGGCTTGGGAAAGCGGCAAGGAAGTCGCCAAGTATTGAATCTCACGACTACGCTGAGTGGGTGAGCGATGATGGGGTTGGTAAAAAGCGACCAGATTCACATCACCAAATTGATGCTGAGTGCTGATCAGCACATGAGTGAGTTGACAGGCCTGTCGACGACGAACGGGAAGACTGCTCAAGGCTTGAAATTGATCCTGACCCGAGCGACAAAAATGCGTTTGTCCGGACTGTGCAGCAATGAAGTCCCAATGATGTTGGCGTAACCATTCCAAGATTTGAGCATGCCCAAATTCGCAGTCGCCATGAAAAATAATCTGAACTGAACTGGGGATGAGTCCAGCAGCCCGTTGCAACAGATGTAAAATCGTGGCGGTAGGAGTCCGTCCCGCCGGGGTTCGACACCATACCAAGGGCAGACTGCGTTTTCTGTAATTCAGTGAGAGCATCACGACATCCTGCTTCCAGCCCTCGACATGTGTTCGATCCATGGCCACATGCCATACTGGCTCTGGTTTCAACTGCAAGAGCCATTTGATGATGGGGTCATAACTGTACTCTGATTGCAGAAAGGGAGCATCCAATAAACGCCGGAACCATTGGATGCGGCTATCTTGCCGTCCATTCCGATGCAAGACCCGCGCTAAGGCTCTGAACTGGCACTTACCCGCCACGATCAAGCTGCTACAGCCTTGCACCATCCGCTTTAATTGGCTTGGCGTAAAGACTTGACTGGCTCCTAGAAAACCTTGCAAAGCTTTTTCGATCTCGTCATAATCCATAGACAGGCGCTTTCGGTTTGACTTCATGATTAGACCCTTAAAGTCTAACTCCAAAGCGCCTCTTTCTTTACTTTCCCTTTCTTAAATTTGACATCCCGTGAGGCCAGCATCAAACCCCTACACAGCATCAAACCCCTACACAGCGGCGAACCCATACATGAAGCCTGTACAAACGGTCGCAATCAATTTCGACCCTACGCCGTATAGATATGATAGTGGATATGGATAGCGAAAGGGTGACCATTTGGAAAACCATTTTGTCACTCTTTTTGAAGGTTGGCGCTAACGGTTTTGAGGGAGTGGGCTGGTTAAGGAGGTTGGCAAGTGGTTGGAAATCGGTAGACGTGGTTTGAAAAAGTAAACCATTTAGCGGTTAGGTGCGCTTCTGGCAGATGTAGATCATGGCGGGTGAATCGGCAGTTAGGGGGTTTTGCTGCCAATCGCCATAACAGGTATGAATTTTCAAGCCGTTGTAGTGGAGCAAGGCTTCCATTTCTTGGGGATAGATGTAGCGGAGGGCAACACGTTTGATGGTTTCGGTACGGTGACCATCAGGGTGAAGCCATTGGTAATTGGAGGTGTAGTGCTGGATTTGGGTTAGGGGGTCATATACCTGCTGATCGATAATGGTGAGATGGCGACCATCGGAGGCGATGTAATGCTGCGGTTCGGGAACACGGAGTCCGAGCAGGTTGCGCGGGGACGGATTACGGGTTTCGAAGAGAAAGTATCCATCGGGTTGGAGGTGTTCACGTACGCAGGCGAAGAGCGCTTCATAATCCGGGCGGGTGGGCAAGAACTGAAAGGCGTTCATCAGCATGTAAATCCCACGAAACTGTTGATGCAGATGGAAGTCGCGGGCATCGGATACGACCCAATTTATTGAGACAGCGCGATCAGCGGCTTTCTTGCGGGCATGCCCAATCATTTCGGGGACGATATCCACACCGGTGATTTGATGACCGAGCGCGGCAAGATGGATCGCCATACGGCCTGTTCCGCAGGCGAGATCAAGCAGCGAACCACCGAGCGATTGCGCCCACTGTTCGATGAGGGGGTAATCTTCATCGAAGGCATCGCAGACGAGGTCGTAGGTTTCGGGATCGCGAAATTCTTCGAGGCTGTCGTAATCAATCATGGATCATTCCCCCACACTCAATAACTTTGTCCGGTACTCAATTAGGTTGATGGTTGCATCGCATCCGGCTAAAGCGCGGATGCTAACCACCGGACAAGCTTGCTAAAGCAGCTCCAAGATCACGCCTATCAATGATGCGTGTATTTTATATCGTATCTCAAGTTAGTGGTTCTGCTCAATTTTCCAGTGAAGTAGTACCGGATTTAGTCGCTTCGGAGAGCGGGACTTCAAAAGCATCGGGCTAGGTTATGGTCAATTGCATATTGTACAGATTGGCATAGGTGCCATCGAGGGCGATGAGTTCGTCGTGAGTGCCCTGCTCGTCGATGCCGGAGTCGGTTAGGACGACGATGCGCTGGGCATTGCGGATGGTGGATAAGCGATGGGCGATCACCAAAGTGGTACGGTTATCGGTCAATTTTTCGAGCGACTCCTGAACCGCTTTTTCACTCTCATTATCGAGTGAGCTGGTGGCTTCATCAAAGATGATGACGGGTGGGTCTTTGAGGAAGACACGGGCGATACTCAAGCGCTGTTTTTGTCCACCGGAGAGTTTGACGCCGCGCTGCCCAATATCGGTGTCATAGCCATCAGGTAAGGCCATGATGAAGTTATGGGCGTTGGCTTTTTTGGCGGCCTCGATGATTTCATCAAGGGTTGCGTCGAGCTTGCCGTAACGGATGTTATCCGCGACCGTTCCGGCGAATAAATAAACATCCTGCTGGACAATGCCGATGTTTTTTCTGAGTGATGAGAGGCTGATGTCTTTGATGTTTTGACCGTCGAGACAGATTTGACCTTCGGTGACTTCATAGAAGCGGGGAATAAGCGAGCACAGGGTGGTTTTGCCGACGCCTGATGATCCGACTAGGGCGACATATTCACCGGCTTTGATGTCGAGTGAGATGTTCTTGACGACATAATTATGATCTTCGCGATACTTGAAGCTGACATTATTGAACTGGACGTTGCCTTGCACACGCGTGAGGTCGCGGGCTTTGGCAGAGTCTTGAATGGTGGGTGGAATTTCGAGAATATCCATGAAGCGGCTAAAACTGGTGGTACCTTCTTGATAAAGGCGGGCGAAATTCATGAAGCGCTCGATGGGCTCGAGGAGGATGCCTACACCGAGGAGAAAGGTTACCAAATCGGCTAGATCGAGCGAGGCGTGAACGATGGCGATGCCACCAAAGACAATGACCACAATGGTCATGAGTTGGGTGAAGGCAATCATGCCATTGGAAAAGTAGGCTTCGCTGCGATAACCATCTCCACGACTTTGGACGAAGCGCTGATTGGCATAGGCGAATTTTTGCTGCTCGATGGCTTCGTTGGTGAAGGATTTGACCACGCGAATACCGGACAGCGTGTCTTCGACCTGCGCATTGATGTCACCTATGCGTTCTTTGCTTTTGAGGAGAGCAGTATTCATACGGCGGTTGAAGTAGACGGCATAAAGCGCGATGACGGGCAAAAAGAGGAAGATGATCACCGTGAGCTGCACATTGATGCGAATCAGAATGATGAAGGCTCCGAGACCTTTTAGGATGGCGATGGCGAGGTCTTCCGGCCCGTGATGATAGAACTCGGAGAGCGAAAACAGATCACTGGTGATACGTGCCATGAGCTGACCAACTTTGTTGTCGTCATAGAAGCTAAAGGAGAGCTTCTGATAATGGGCAAATAACTCGGCACGCATGTCACTTTCCATCAACGCGCCCATGACATGACCCTGATAATCAACAAAGCCGTTGGCGAGGGTGTGAATGATGACCAAGATGAGCATGATTATGCCCATGAGATAAATCTGGTTGAGCGAATCGGGTGATTTTTCGCCAAGGACGTTTTTGGTGATGTAGCCCGCGCATAGGGGGAGGACGACGGTGATGCCTGAAACGATAAACGCACAGAGCATGTCGGTCACAAATAAGCGCCGATAAGGTTTGTAATAAGATAGGAATTTTTGGGTGCGGGTATTGAGCGTGAGGATGCGAGGGCGTGGACTTATTTCGGGCATAGGCACTTCAATTGTGGTGATAGACAAGGGTTAATGCACAAAAGCGTATCACTAGGGATTTAAATTGTCAACAAAGGTCGTTTAGGGTTCAGGCCATAGAGGTTGATAGGTAATAGCATTACACTAAAATGACTGATTGACCCAATTGGATGGAAACAACATGGATGCTATTCAAGCGTGTGCAGCGTATTTGGTGAAGGCGAGACAGATCAGTGTGCTGACGGGTGCGGGGGTGAGCAAAGAGTCCGGCATTCCAACGTTTCGGGATGCATTGGATGGGTTGTGGGCGAAGTTTGATCCGACTCAGTTGGCAACACGGCAAGCGTTCAAAGCTGAACCTAAGCTGGTATGGGATTTTTATGAATACCGCCGCGAACTGATGCGTCCGGCAGAACCAAACGCGGGGCATAAGGCACTGGCGGCTTTGCAACGGCAATTCCCTACGATGCGGATTATTACGCAGAACGTGGATGATTTGCATGAACGCGCGGGAAGCACTGATGTGATCCGGTTGCATGGGAATATCGCGCATAACAAGTGTTCAGTGGATTGTCAGGGATCGCCTACGGTTATTGATGTGAGTCCGTTGGTGTGGGATAAAAGCAGTGGTCCGCCACCTTGCCCACATTGTGGACATCCGGTGAGGCCGGATGTGGTGTGGTTCGGTGAGATGCTACCGCGAAAGGCATTGGAACAGGCGATTGATCTGGTGCAACGGTCGGATGTGATGCTGGTGGTGGGCACATCGGGAATGGTGTCGCCATCATCTGAAATGCCAGCGATGGTGAAAGACCACGGTGGGATTGTGATTGAGGTTAATCCAGAGACGAGCATGATTTCGCGGATTGCGACGCTCAAACTGCAAGGCGCGTCGGGCGTGATTTTGCCACAGGTGGTGGAGGCGTTAGGGTGATTTGAAACATAGGGAACAGGCGCTTGGCTGTTCCCTGCATGATTGACAAGATTAGGCGACTTTATCGGTGCTGGCGGCGGGTGCTGGTTCATCACGGTCAGAATCTTTGGACATGGCTTTGCGGAACTCCGCGATACCCCTGCCCAATTCGCCACCAAGATTGGCAATACGCCCCGATCCAAATAACACGACCACAATCACGAGAATGATAATCAGTTCGGTTGGTCCGATGTCCATCGTTGTTTTCCCTCCCAAGGTTTACGACTATGGAGATGGTACGCCTATTTTGGCCTTTGGGGATGTACCTTCTTAGCGAACGCTCACCCCGTATTTAGAATCTGATATGGGCGTTAGTCCAAGCCACCGTAGCCAGCAGTAAAGGCTTCGATTTCGGGCATGGTGGGCATGAAGTTGGCACATCCATGACGGGTGACGACAATCGCGCCGCACGCGTTGCCGAGTCGGGCGCAGCGGTACAAATCCCATCCGTTGACGAAGCCATAGAGGAAGCCACCGCCAAAGGCATCACCCGCGCCGAGGATGCTATAAATCTCAACAGGAAAGCCGGGGACATCTACAGGTGTTTTGCCGGCTTCGTGAATACGGGCGCCGTTTGAACCACGCTTCTCAATCAACAGTTTGGGGCCGAGCGACATCAAGCGTTGAATGCCAGCCTGTACGTCACCTTCGATGTGGGTATCGGTTTCGGACTGGGTACGCTGCATCTGTTCAGTGGCGGTGAGTGTGGCGGCGTTGATTTCGTCTTCAGTGCCGATGACCACATCCACGAAGCGCAACGTTGAGCGGACAGCCGCTCCAAAGGCGCGGGGGTCATGCCATTGGCCGGGGCGGAAGTCGATATCAAGGACGACCTTAGCACCCGCATCGTGGGCAAGTTCGGCAGCGAATAATGTAGCGCTGCGGCAAGGATCTTTGGCGAGATTGGTACCGGCAAATTGGAAGACTTTGCAGTCGGTAACAGGTGAAGCGAGCACATCATCAATCGAGAGTTGAATGTCGGCGCAATTATCACGGTAAAAGGTGATGGGGAATTTGTCGGGCGGCTCGATACCTAAGACGACGGCGCTGGTCACATGACCGGGTTTGCGTGGGATAAAGCGTGTTTCGACGGTTTCATTGTTGAGGAAATGCAGCACGAAATCACCAATGGGATCGGCGCCTACGGCGGTCAATAGGGCTGTTTTGAGGCCGAGGCGATGGGCACCGACCGAGATATTCAGGGGTGAGCCACCCACATAAGCGGCAAAGCTGTTGATGTTGACAAAGGGTGAGCCAACATCGTTGCTGTAAAGGTCGATGGAACTGCGCCCCATATTCAGCATGTCATAGGTTTTGGTCATGGTTGTTCTTCCAATGCGTTCAAAATTTGCGGTGATTGTAACATTGAATAGCGGAGAAAGAACAAGCCAGTGAAATGCTAGTCGCCAAGAACGCCAAGTGAGGAGAGAGAGCTAAGGGTTTAGCGCAGAAGAAAAAGAGAGGGCGCACAATTGTACGCCCTCGTGAGCATGATTATGGCAGGTCGATGGCGCAGATGCCGTCGCTCGGTTTGCAGGTCGCCAAGGCAGTACCGTTCAAGGATACGATGAAGTTATCCTTCGTCCAGAAAATCTTGGCTGGTTGTAAGGTGATGATGCTGCGCGTCCACTTGCAAAGCGGAGGGGGAGGCACATCAGCCGTAGATACTTGGGCAGCAAGACAATGGGAGGCTGGAAAGGCCGCAGTAGGAAAGTCGACTATCTTCGCCCAAAGCGGGGTTCCAACAGTCACACCGCTGCCAATCAGCGACAAACTGGAGATATCAACGGCGGATTTGCTGTTATTGCGCAGGAACAGTCCATTGGCATCGTAGGTTAATACAATGTCGGCGGTGGCAGGGTCAATTACGGGCTGGGCTGGTACGGTGGCGGTAGGCACGACATCTGGAGCGCGCTGGGTGGGCACGACGGTCGGATTGACAGCAACCGCCCCACTACCGGATGCGGTCGTAGGTGCAGGCGTGGAGGCTGCGGCCGGGCCAGTCGTGAATGGGCCACGATTGATCGTGGTGGTAATTTGTCCAGCGGCAGTTGTATAAACTACTTTGACCTGATCGGCAGTAACGCCAGTCGGGAGACTCAGAATAGAAGTCCAATTGAGTTCTTCGGTTAGTGGTTTACCTGACAGATCAAACAAGCGCACTTTACTCACGGATTTACCTTTGGCATAACGAGACTTCTCGTCAGTGAGCCAGATGCTCTTGCCATCGGTTGTGGGCACAATGGGCAACACTTCGGGACGGGCGCCAAAATCCATCATGAAAATGTAACTGCCGTCCTTTTGACGGATGGCGGCTACACCAACTTCGCGATAGGTGCCACTCAAAGCCGCTCTTGAGTGGATTTCTGATCCTCGCCAGAATTTCAGGGCGGATTTGACGTTACCGATGGCCGCGTTTTCGCCTACCTCGATATGCAGAGGGTTGTTGCCGTATATTGGCCATCCGGCAACAGCGGCACGATCACGCGGGTTACGGAGTTTAGCATCGAGGTGGTATTGAGACTCGTCTGAAAAATTCGCATATATGGGAGCAATGTAGGCAGCTTGAGAAATAGCAAGCGCTTCTAAAGTGGGATTGACGGTCAACGGCCATAGTGCATTTTCGGCACGCCACGCATTGACCTGTGCCAAAACTTCGGCGGCTTTGGCAGGATCATTTTGGGGTTGATCAGCCAAAACGATCTGTGGGAGGTAGCTAATCCCGAATAAGGCAAAGGCAAACAACGCAACACGCGCCAGTGTTTTGGTAATCCAGTTTTTGGACATAAAGATTGTTATTAACCTCATATGCAATAATTTACTTTTATCATCTTATGCAAAATGGTATTAGGTTGCAAAGCATTTCCGTGAAATTATTACGAATTTTCTGAAGTTGCAGCGGCGATGGAATGCGTCAGTTTGAACCAGCAGTTTATTAACTTGAGGTGTTATTGGCTGCTGGTATTAGGCTAATCGAGGCTCGGTTCTGGAAGGTGATTTAGGTCATCGGCAATGGTGAGGTCGATGCGGCTGAGGGTTTGGACAGCTTCATCAAAGGTAGAGACAGAGCGATAATTCGCACCAAGCAAGCGACTGGCAATTTGTCCGGCAAAGCGGATCATGACGCTGTTAGCAATCATGGTGATCCAACCGCCGTTGGGATGATCGCGAAGGTTTTGCAGTTGGCTGATGGGTTCACGAATGTCGGTGGGCATTTTGGTAATTTCGGTCATATCCCATACGACATGGACAGGCGCAATACCGCTATCGACCATAGGTGTTGCCGCAGCAACCACTTGTTTCACCGTTTCGAGGTGATAATCACCCGCGATTTTGATATAAATGACACGGTTGGGAATGAGCCACTTTACATGACCGGGCATACGCACACTACTCCTCGTGACTATTACCGATCACATTAGCATAGCGTATGACCGCTAACGACTTGATTAGTGATTATGGAAAGGTGAATTTAAGCCGGAATCGCATCCGGTTCATGATTCGCCAAGGTAACATCCAGTCTACGCAAAATATCCACTGCATGCTCGCTGGTGCCGGCTAAGCGAAAAGGCACGCCGAGAAAGCGTGACAATAATTCACCAGCAAAGCGTGCAAAAGGATCCGTGTAAATAAACACCAAACGTCCCATACTGCGGTGATAACGCAAACTATCCAGTGAAGTACCAAATACACGAGGTTCGCGTAGATGGGTTGTTACGCGTGAGGTATCCATAACAAGATGAACAGGACGAATGCCTTCGTTCACCATACGCTTGACTTCGCTAACCGCCTCTAGAGCCACAGGGGATTCAAAATCACCCACTGGTTGGATGAGGATTACACGATCTTTAACCAGCCATTCGACATTCACATGATACGTTTGCATACTCAACAACCTAGCAGTAAATACAATAAAATAATGGGCGCTCTTATAATCTAACAACAACTTCGACTCAATTACGTCGATTATTTACAAATAGCGGGAGTTTTTCAGAATATCTTTACAGAAACGATGACAAGAAACCTTAATATGATCTATTTTTTAGGCGGCAGACTCGTCACGCGGCACAACGGATAAGGTTGGATCGATCGATTGCAATGTGACAAGCGCATCCGCCATTGAATTCACCGCACGGTACTGCACACCAAGCAGACGTGATCCAATCTGAGCAGCAAAGGCTAAGGGATGATTGGTGGTCACGAAAATCAACCAGCCTAGATTCGCGTGATAGCGAATAACACCCAAATTTTGGATTGGTTCACGAATGTTACGAGGGATGGACGTGACGTGGGACATATCACAGACAACATGAATGGGTTCAGTGGCTGAATCAAGCATCGACTTGATTTGAGAAATGGTCTGTTCGGCAACAGTCAGATCGTAATTGCCGCTCACCTGTACTTGAAGAACACGGTTTTCGACTAACCAGCCAATGTGAACCGATGATGTCATCTCATCCTCCAAAAGCCTGTTGTTCTATTTTCATTACTATAAATGCATTATGGCTTCCGAAAGTATAGAGATTGGTTCTGTGGTAGGGTCGCTGTGATTCTGATGGCGCGTTATACTCGTGCACTGTACTACTAAAGAACTTATTGAGGAGCCTTGTATGTCTGATTCACCAGAAATCCGTGACCAAGTGGCACAGCTGAATGCCCGCAGCCGTACATTGGTCGCTGGCAACGACCGTGCCGCAGCCCGTTCCATGCTGAAGGCCATCGGCCTGACGGACGCTGACCTCGCGAAGCCGTTGATCGGTATTGCCAACACATGGACAGAAGTTGGTCCATGCAATTTTCATCTGCGCCGACTCGCCCATAAGTTGAAGGAAGGCATCCGCGCGGCAGGCGGAACCCCATTTGAATTCAACACCGTAAGCATTTCGGACGGCATCACAATGGGTACCGAGGGCATGAAAGCCTCGCTCATCAGCCGTGAGATGATCGCGGACAGTATCGAGCTGGTGGCACGCGCTAATTATTTTGACGGCGTGATTGCGCTGGCGGCTTGCGATAAGACGATGCCAGGTGCGATTATGGCGCTGATTCGTTTGGATGTGCCATCGGTGATGTTGTATGGTGGATCGATCATGCCCGGTAATCTGCGCGGTAAAGATCTGACCGTACAAAGTGTGTTCGAAGCGGCTGGCGCTTATGCAGCGGGTAAGATAACTGCGGAAGAATTCAAAGAAGTCGAAGATGCGGCTTGCCCCGGTCCGGGTGCTTGCGGTGGACAGTTCACAGCAAATACGATGGGCGGACTGGCAGAAATCATGGGTATCTGCCCGATGGGTTACGCCGATATTCCAGCGATGGACAACGAAAAAGACAATGTGTCGTATAAGGTTGGCGAACTCATCCTGAATATGATTAAGGAAGACATTCGCCCGAGCAAGATTGTGACCCGTAAGTCGTTGGAAAATGCGATTGCATCCGTAGCTACGACCGGCGGTTCAACCAACGGCGTCCTGCACACGCTGGCCTTTGCCCGTGAAGCAGGTATCCCTTTCACACTCGATGATATTGAAGCCATCAGCAAGCGCACACCTATCATTGCCGATTTGCTGCCCACCGGTAAGTACAACGCTGTGGACGTGCATAAGGCAGGTGGTAACCGTTTGATCGCCAAGCGATTGGTGGACGGCGGTTATGTGGATGGCAGTACCCTGACAGTAACCGGCAAGACACTGGCACAAGAAGCGGCGAGCGCAGTCGCAACCCCCGGTCAACAGGTTATCCGTGATTGGGACAACGTCATCAGCCAAGAAGGCGGTTTGCACATTCTGAAGGGTAACCTTGCTCCACGTGGCAGCGTCATCAAACTGAAGGGTGACGAACCGCGTATGCATCGTGGGCCTGCCCGTATTTTCAACCGTGAAGAAGATGCCATGCAAGCCGTACAAGCACAAAAAATCGTAGCAGGCGATGTGGTCATCATCCGTTACGAAGGGCCAGTCGGCGGGCCGGGTATGCGCGAAATGTTGGGCGTGACCGCAGCTATCACCGGACAGGGATTGGGACGCGATGTGCTGTTGATCACTGATGGTCGGTTCAGCGGGGCAACACGCGGTATGTGTATCGGACACGTAGCACCGGAAGCGATGTTGGGTGGGCCGATCGGGTTGCTACATGAAGGCGACATCATCACAGTCGATATTGACTCGCGGACGCTGAATGTGGAACTGAGCGCGGCTGAACTCGAAAAACGCGCGGCGGCATGGGTTGCACCCAAGCCAAACTATAAGAGCGGTGTGATGGCGAAATACGCCAAGACTGCTTATCAAGCAGATGATGGTTCTGTAACCAACGTTCTGGCATAAGAGCGAAATCATCAAGATGTAATCAAAAACGCCCCGCTAATCGTCGCGGGGCGTTTTGATTTTACAAAGGGTATTTGGACGGTAAATCTTCTTCCAAACCTATCCTCATGTATTGATAAGCAAATGAAAGCGAAAGTTGCTCACGATATGGAGAAATCAATTGTAATCTAGTAGTTTCCAGTTCTAATCTCTTTTTCACTAGACCATAAGGAACACTAAAAACGAGTCTTAAATCAACAAGCTGATAATCAAGCTCAAATTTTTGAATTTCGCACTTGTTTAGCAGATACTTACCTATCATTCGATTTCTAACCAAATTAGACCAACCATTAGCCCCATAAGTTTTAGCATCATCTTTAGTTATTTCTTTATAACTAAATCGAGGGCAAAGAATAATATTATCTTCATCAGCATTGTCAACTAAATCACAAGTTTGAGTAATGACAATTACGTTGAAGAATTGCACATCAATATTAGTCTTTATGGAATTTGCACTTGGAGTTTCAGGAGACAAACCTCCCAAATCTAAATGATAAGGAGGTATCAATATTGGAAACCTATTTAACAGGTCACCTTGTTCTAAAGCATTATTATTGACAAGAGTATACCATCCTGTCTTAGTTAATTCAGAACTCATAGTTTATAGTCTGATAAACCGTTCTTATTCACTGTCTGAAGGACGAACGCGTGATGGTTTGCCCCAGCCAATACTATTCAAGTTAGCCTGTATAGTTTGGGTTTGTACAGGCGATTGAATTGCTGGTGGTCGCAAAACTATATCATTTTCAAATTCAATAGGCGTTATGTTTTGCGTTGATTGAGTATATTCCTCAACAAGTCTCCACAAATACAAATTCAAATCTACAACTTCACTAGTCGTCATTTGAAGGTTTGGTCTAGGTATTATCAAAGTATACCGAGAATCCTGTTTTTCTTCTGAAACTTGTTTCACACCATGTGTATCAGATCGACTGCGGTAGCATAGCTTCGTGTAGTTTGTCTGTAATACACCAGCGGAAAAGCCTTCTTCCTTGTTGATTAAAGTAGTCAAGCCTTGTGAATACATCGTTTAATTCCACCTTTTCTTCTAGGAAAAAGTCGCTATCTATTATGTAACAAATTTCACCCGTTTGATCTGTGCCCAACCCATGTTGGATTCGTACTTTTCCTTGATTATCGGGAAGTCGAATAAGTATATTGTTAAAATGCTCTTCGACTGTTTCTGAAATTTCTATTGAAGCTAGCTCAGCAGCAATTTGTGGTTTCAATAGTTCGTACCACTTAACGTTATCAAGCTTTGTGTCGCTGCGCCTAATAACGTTCTTATACCTTAGGCCAATACGTTGAAAAAAGACTGGTTCGTATAATTCTATAAGTCTATTAAAGGGGACTACTAAATGCTTTTTGAAATCTTCCCATCTCTTATAATCAAGGGCTGTTAATGCTAAGAAATCTTCAGTCAACCCTATTGTCCAATCTCGATCAACTGAAGTAAAGTTGTATGCGCTCTTGTTTATTTTCACAAGCGAATCAATTACTGATTGTGGCACGATTTGTAAAACATCTTGAGGCAATTGAATTGAACGCTCATTTTGTTCGCTAAAGATAGGATAATCTTGGCGTAAAGATTCTTGAAATGCGACAGGAGTTTCTGCTGCAATCTTTAAGATAGTAGGAAACTTCAATTGGCATATAACTTGTTCTAGTGGATTCTTACTATAAATAACTCGAGGTGATTCGGGAAATGTCATGGCTCTCTGATTGCCTATTTTTTAGCAAGTGTTTTAATTCCGACAATAAGTATACTATGTAGTATAGTTTTAGCACCATAAGACACAAATTTGCATACTTGAAATCATTCAAAAACGCCCCACTGATCGTTGTGGGGCGTTTTGATTCAAAGGCGAACGTATATTAAGCGAGGGCGATACACTCGATCTCGACCAAGGCACCTGCGCGGGGCAAAACGGCCTGTACAGTCGAGCGCGCGGGCGGGTTCGCACCGAAGAAAGTGGCGTAAACGCTGTTCATCTCGGCGAAAGCGTTGACATCGCTCAAGAATACGGTGGTCTTGACGATTTTATCCATGCTGCTGCCGCCAGCTTCCAAAATCGCTTTGACGTTATTCAGCACTTGTTGAGTTTGTTCTTTGATGCCGCCTGCGACAAAGTCTTTGGTTCCCGGTACGAGGGCGATTTGCCCCGCCACGAACACAAAACCATTGGCGACGATACCCTGCGAATAAGGACCGGATGCACCGGGCGCTTTATCTGTTGCGACAACTTGTTTGCTCATCGAATCGATCCCTCCTGATTAGTGAGTAATAGCCCCATTGTACCGCGTTTCTGGCTATACATTCAGCACCAAAAGACCACTGTTGATCTGTGCGTGGCGGTGTACAATGCAGCGAAATTGTTGAGGAGTATATGATGTCTGACGATCAACCGAAACCCATAAACCTCGACCTGATTCAAATGGTACAACGCGCACGGATGATGCATGACCGTGAAGCGATTCCATCGAGCATGAATGCGGTTTATTGGATCGAGTCCAAACCGCTGCAAGATGCTGCCCTACCCACTCCACGCGCGGGAGAGTGGTTGATTGAAACACGTGTGACAGCAGTTGATGCGTTGTGGATCAAGATACGGGAGGCGACTGAGACAGGCCGCCTCGGATATAAGTCAAAAGTATCAACGGCACCGGCTAAAGGGCAAGGGCATGTCGATGACAGGCTGATTGTGGTGCGCACGCGCGATGCTGAGGATATGACGGATGTGGCGCGAGTCGAGGCAGAATTACGCAAGTTGGGTGTGACGACTATGCGTTATGAACGGATCGAAAGTTAAGTGGCGTGATGGGATTAATCCCCATAGTGGTGAAAAGGAAAAGGTTATGAAGGTTAAGATTATTGCTGCGCTGACGGTGGTCGTACTGGGATTGCTGGTGGCGGTGGTATCCGCGCAGACCGCGACACCCACCGCGCCTGATTATGCGCCGAGTCATCTGGGAGAGTTAATTTCGAGTGCCAAAGCCAGCGGCAAAGCGGTCACGTTTGATTTCATCGTGCCGTTGGTGACGGGTGAACGGGTGTGGACGGTGCCGGATGATACAGCCAAGCGCAGCATTTCGGCTATCGGGGTGGATTATGTGTGCTTCAGCGAGCCGTGGAATGACGGCAGCCGTGAACGATGCACCCCATTCGACAACATTTCGAGCATCACGTTTCTCAAATAGACAGTAAGGAAAATTAGCTCATGAACCAGCGCATCCCGCTTGAACCGGTCATCGTGACACACTTGTTTCCTGAGATTCGCGCCGAACTCGAACGGGTATTAGAGTCGCTGACCGATGAGCAGTGGGAATATCCAACGGTTTGCACCGGTTGGATGGTGCGGGATGTGGCGCTGCATTTGTTGGGGACGCGGGTGGGATTGCTCTCCGGAATGCGCGACCGCGACAGTCAATGGTTCGCGGTGGATGACTTTCAAGCATTGGTGACGTTGATCAATGACCAGAATGCGTTGTGGGTCAAAGCGGGGCGACGAATCAGCCGGAAGTTGTTGATCTCGCTGTTGGGATTCACCAATGAGCAAGTCATCACCTACCTCAATACGCTCAAGCCACTGGATAGTAGCAGCGGGGTCGGGTGGACTGGTAACTCAAGTGATCCGATGTGGCTGCATATCGCGCGGGAACTCACCGAACAGTGGATGCATCACCAGCATATTTGTGACGCGGTTGAGATCACCAGTCTAAAAGAGGCGCGTTTCGTGCATCCGGTACTCAGCACATTCATGTACGCGCTGCCGCAAACTTATCGGGATACTGAGTCGGCAGTTAATACATTGGTCAAGCTGGTGATCAGCGGTGAAGGTGGCGGCACGTGGCATGTGGTGCGTGAGGTTGATGGTTGGAAGCTATATGCAGAAACCGACCTACTACCGACCACCACGATCCTGATGGACGCGGATACGGCGTGGCGGTTGTTCACCAAGGGGTTGGAAGCCGAGACAGTTCGCCAACGCACGGATGTCGAAGGGGATCGGGCGTTGTTTGAAGTGCTGCTTAAGACGGTTGCTATCATCGCGTGAGAAGCCCAGCAGTGCTATTTGCATTTACATAAAATCAATACTTCATTAACCGCTATTGACAACGGTAGAGTAGCATTGTTTAATTTTGACTATAGAGTCATTTTCTGACTCATCAGTCATTTTCTTAACAAGCAGACTGCCATGTCAACAATTAGCCCATCAAAAACGCGAAGCCCCAAAACAAGTTCCCTCAAAGAAAAGCAACGCGAAGAACGTACAGCGCTTATTCTTCAAGCCGCCTATGATGTGCTCATTGAAAAGGGATATTACGAAGCCTCCATGGATGAGATTGCCGCGCGGGTTGGCATCTCGAAAGGGACTTTATATCTCCATTTTAAGAGCAAAGAAGACCTGATATTCATGCTGATCGAAGAAGAAATCGGCAAATTTCTGGTGGTTATCGACCAGATACTTGTTCAGGAAATCAGTGTGCATGACCGCCTAGAGCATATTCTTTTGGAAAGCTATCAAAGTATCCAAAGTGGGCGGCAATTCCTGCTCGCGCTGCGCTCAATTGGTATCAATAGGGGACTCATCAGAGACCACCTTGAAGAACAAGTCAGCATGGCGGGGCTTATGCGCCGCATTACCAACTTGTTTGACGAGGGTAAGCATAACGGCGAATTTGATGGAACTGTACCCACACCGATTATGGTTTCCATTTTCCTTGGGTTAATGGAGATTTACAGCAACGAACAATCAGAAGTTAACCAGTTATCTCCAGAACAACTTTTGAAGTCCGTCAGTCATCTCTTCTTTCACGGTTTACTCACAAAAACATAGCACTCATCCAACGGGATAATCTCGTCACTAGATAAAGGAAAATCTCATGCTCATCGACGCTACAATAAAGCCACTTCCGGGTTCGAAAAGCTTCTTTGGTATCAAAAACATACGGGATATGAGTCAAGCAGGTATGCTCAAGTTCGTGCATGACTCGTGGCAGAAATATGGGGATATTTTTGAAGTCCAAGTCGGCCCCCAAAAGCTGGTGATGGTTATTCATCCGGATCATGTCCGGCATATCACCATCACAAACGCTCAGAATTACGACAAGTTGGAAAGCTATGATCCTGTACGGAAATACGTTATTGGCGACGGTCTGGTCACCAGTACGGGGGATTTGTGGAAGCGCCAACGCCGGCTAATGTCACCCTTCTACACCCCACGTGGTGTGCAAGAATTTGCTGACATCTTTCTGCGCGATACTCTGACGACGGCAGAACGATGGGGTGAACTGGCTGCCAAGCACACACAAATTGAGATGTTTGATGAGATGGCGATCATTACGGCTTCTATCGTTCTGAAAGCTATTTTTAGCACAGAATCTGACGAAGACATTCTGGAAATCAAAGAATGTGTTGAAACCATGATCAATTTTGCGGGCAGTCGTAGGTCTAATCCGTTCGCACTACCCGATTGGGTACCCACAGAGCCAAATGTCAAATATAAGAAAGCACGTGACAAAGTTCATCACTATATCAACACGGTGCTAGATGCCCGCTTGGCGATGAAGGAATCAGAGTATCCCAACGATTTGTTATCGAAGTTGATTACAGCCGTAGACCCCGACACCGGTGAGCGGATGTCACACGATTTGCTACGGGATGAAGCACTGACAAACTTCTTCGCGGGTTATGAAACATCGGCGCGATCCATGAGCCATGCGTGGTATGCACTGGCACATAACCCGGATGTGAAAGCGAAACTCCACGAAGAACTTGACCGTGAATTGGGCGATGCGATTCCAACATTGGATACGCTTAAGCGTCTGCCGTATACGTTACGGATTATCAAAGAAACCTTGCGTCTGTACCCACCTGCACCGATGTATGCCAAGGATGTGGTTGCTGATGATGTGATTGACGGCTATCGCATTGAAAAAGGTTCAACGATCATCCTGTTACCGTATTTCACCCATCGTCATCCTGATTTCTGGGACGATCCCGAACACTTTGAACCGAACCGTCATGCCCCTGAAGTTGAAAAGGAACGTCATGCGCAGGCTTATCATCCGTTCTCATCAGGTCAACGGGTTTGCTTAGGCAATCAATTCTCGCTGCTTGAAACGCACATCATATTGGCGATACTCGCAAGCCGATTTGATCCTCAATTTTTGCCGAACTACAAGGCAAATTTCGCGATTGAATCTTTGCTGGAAATCAGCAACGGTTTGCCGATGATTTTGGAAAAACGTTAGCGGGTTATATACAACTGACGGCTGAGGTGGATGTGCCTCAGCCGTGCAGCATATGCGAATTAAGGCGTAGGGAGGGCTACACGACGAGCGATCTCTTCACGGACTACCGGAGCAACCTTGGTGCCGAGGAGTTCGATGGCGTGCATCACCTTTTCATGTGGCAATGTGCCTACACTGAGTTGCAATAGGAATCGTTGATGGTTGAAGATCGAATGTTGGAACAAGATCTTCTCGATGACCTCGGTGGGACTGCCAATAAAGTTGGAACCGCGCAAATCAGCCGAGGCTTCATACTGGCTACGCTGCATAGGAGACCAACCACGCTCGCGCCCGATTTTATTCATAACCACCTGCACAGCGGGGAAAGACTCGTCAATGGCTTGTTGGCGGGTATCCGCAAGGAAACCGTGTGAGTTGATGCTGAGTGGGATACTGGCCGGATCGTGACCATGTTCAGCCGCTGCCTGACGATACAGATCCAAATAGGGCGCAAAACGTTCAGGCATACCGCCGATAATCGCCAAGGCCATCGGCAAACCACGACTGGCAGCGCGGACGACTGATTCGGGCGTACCCCCTACCCCAACCCAAATGGGCAAGGATTGCTGCACAGGACGCGGGTATACGCCGAGTTTATCAATGGCGGCACGATGCTGACCGCGCCACGTCACCATCTCGGACTCGCGGATTTTGATGAGTAAATCGAGCTTCTCGGCGAAGAGTTCATCGTAATCGTGCAGATCATAGCCAAAGAGTGGAAAGGATTCGATGAATGAGCCGCGTCCGGCAATGATTTCAGCGCGTCCGTTCGAAACTAGATCGAGGCTGGCAAAGCGCTGGAATACGCGCACGGGATCATCAGAACTAAGTACGGTCACGGCACTACTCAAGCGGATGCGTTTGGTACGAGCGGCAGCAGCCCCGAGGATAACCTCCGGCGCGGACGAAACGAAATCCGGACGGTGATGTTCGCCTAAGCCATACACATCTAGCCCGACTTGATCTGCCAATTCAATTTCTTCGAGCAAATCGCGGATACGCTCGGCAGGACTTTGCTTATGTCCGGTTTGGGTGTCGGGGGTAAGTTCCGCGAAAGAATACAGACCGATTTCAAACGGCCTGTTGGCGGTCGTTGTCAGTTCTTGAGCCACGTTCAGGTTCTCCTATAAATCTCGTGCCACTTGATATAAACGCTGATTATACAGATGGAAGTACTTATCTGACGCTGAGAAACCGCCCGCCATTACACTAATTTTCCGTTAGGGAAAGTGTATTCATCAGGCAGCATTCCTCAACTGGCCTATAATGAACCCTACTGAATATTAGCGCTGGAGAGAATTATGCATCCTGTATCGCCGGCCCATCCGGTTCTGCCTACACTCTTCGATACGCCCTACCTGCACTTCGTCGTCACGGCGATGGGCGTCGGCAACAGTCCTGCCCTCGTGTGGGCGGATGATCTTCACGAACCAACATCAGCCATTATCTGGGACAAAGGCCACAGCCTGTACTTCGGCGGCGATGCCCACAACACCGACTTCAACGAGGTCATCAAAAGCTATTTCATCGACAACCTCATCCCTGAAGCGCGGCAGCGGGCGTTGGGTATACTCAAGTTTTACTTTGCCAACGACGACTGGCGCGGTGTACTCGCCTCGATTCTTCCCAATTTGCCGATCGAAGAATGGGGACGCGCCCTCTACCGACTGATACCCTCGCCGGGGATCGTGCCCGAGCCGCCGCTCCCGCCGCGCATGCAGATTCATCTAATTGACGAGGTCTTCCTCCAGCAGAAATCGCTGCCCAATATCTACCTGCTCATCGAGGAAATCGAGTCCTGCTGGACATCACTCGAACATTTCACCGATCAGGGATTCGGTTACTGTGTCGTGGATGAATCCGCCGGAGTCGTATCGTGGTGTACCAGCGAGTACGTCAGCCCCGGTGTGTGTGGTATCGGCATCGAAACGCTGCAATCGCATCAAGAACAGGGACTTGCCACTGCGGCCGCCCACGCCTTTGCCCACCATGCCGCCCGTCTGAATTGGCAGGCCTATTGGGACTGCTGGCAGAACAACATCCCCTCCAACCGTGTCGCAGAGAAAATCAGTTTCCAGAAAGTCACCGATTACACCATCGCCGTCGCCAAACTGACGGATCTCTAATCTGGGTGCCGGTTATGTCTTAGCCGTTGATTATTTTCATCGCGTATAATCAAGTGCATTGTGAATATTAGGACAAGGACACCGGTCATGTGGCGTTGGTTGGTTTTAGCGTTAGGCGCAATTTTAATCGTGGTATTCGGCTTCAGTTTGATCGATTCGGGTTCAGGCGGGGCGGTCAGCGGAACCACGCAATTTGCCAGCGTCGCTTCGGATACAACTGGATACACCCGTGCGATCGCGCCACGCGAATGGAATTTCCCACAGGATTTCGGCGCACATCCTGACTTCCAAACCGAATGGTGGTATTACACTGGCAACGTCACAACCAGTGATGGGCATCGTTTCGGTTACCAATTCACGATTTTCCGCCGCGCCATCCAACCGCCGGATAAAACGGTCACCAGCACATCCGAATGGCGCAGCAACCAGATTTATATGGCACACTTCGCCGTATCCGATATTGGTGGCGAGCAGTATTACCATGTGCAGCGCTTCAGTCGTGGTGGCGCAGACTTAGCGGGAGCAACATCAGATCCGACGTATCATGTCTGGATTGAGGATTGGCAGATACAAGCGGATGCTGCCGACGCTAAGCACACGACGATCAAAGCTGACGCAGGAGCGTTCGCGGTTGACCTCAAACTAGAGCAAATCAAACCACCCGCGCTACAAGGTCAGAACGGCCTCAGTCCTAAGAGCAGCGAAGTCGGCAGCGCCAGTTATTATTATTCCCTGAGCCGGTTGTTGACGGATGGGAAAATACGGGTGGGTGACCAGACCTTTACGGTCAGCGGGACGACATGGAAAGATCATGAATTCAGCACCAGTGCACTGGGCACTACAGCACAGGGGTGGGATTGGTTCGGCTTACAACTGGATGACCAGCGCGAACTCATGCTTGGACAAATCCGGTTGACAGACGGAGGGCGCGAACCAGTCTTCGGTGGATTACTGGTCGAAGCAGATGGCAGCACACGCTATCTAAAAAGCAGCGACTTCACACTCGAAGTCACCGACCAATGGAAAAGCCCACACAGCAAGGCGAGCTATCCGGCAGGATGGAATATCACGGTTAACACGGGTGATGCCCAGCCGTTAAAGATCACCGTCAAACCATTACTGGCTGATCAAGAATTGCACGGCAGTGGTAATGTCGATTATTGGGAAGGCGCAGTGCAAATCAGCGGTGACCAAAGCGGATATGGTTATGCAGAATTGACGGGTTATGTGCAAGCGATGACAGGCAGATTTTAGGGAAAGATCAATTCTCTGCACAATTTACAAATTGCGGGAATATTAAGGTATCTTGCGGGTAGAGCGGGATTAAAATAGTTTTAATGAACTTCACTTATCTCGCTTGAAATGGAACAAGATCATGACACCGGCAGTGATTACGTGGCACGACGCAGCACAAACCATTATCCGCACTGAATATAGCGGGGCGTGGACATGGGATGATTTTCACACCACGTTGGATGCCGCGGTTGAGATGATGCACAGCGTAAATGGTCGTGTGGATTTGATCGTTGCACCGCAGCCCAACTCGGTCATGCCACGCGGTAGTGCAGAGCCACATCTTAAACGCGCTATTCAAGTCATGCCCGACAATTTCGGTATTCAAATCATCGTCACACGCAGTATGTTGTCGAAAACGATGGCCTCAATTTTCACCAAGGTATTCAGTCGTGGGCCGTATCATGACCGTCTATTTTTCGCGGCGAATGTGGATGAAGCCAATAGAATAATCCAAAAAGATCGTGCGCGTAGTGTAGCCAAGATGGGTGCGTAACCGTTAGGTATTTTAGAGGGCGGACAAGGTGCACATCAACGGTGCCCGAACCGAATATTGATATGCAGAATTGATGGTTTATATACAGGCGATACCAGTTGGGTTTTAGGAAGTAAGAGTCTACTTTACGCCCGTAGGTTAATCGTCGGATTCGTGTATAGAAGCCATATATTAGCGACCTGTAGAAAATGTTAAAGTGAGTGAAATTCACTTCACCGGGGGTATTTCACTCATGCGCCGTATTCTGTATGGTTTATTATTATGCTTCTTGCTTCTTCCTGTATTGGCTACTGCACAGGATTTTCCACCTCAAGTCCAAAAAGCACTCGATGACCTCAATGCCCGTTTGGGTTTACAACTCACACTGAGCGACTTCAATTGGCGTTACAGCAAAAACATTTATGATGACAGCAGCCTTGGCTGTCCACAAGCGGGTGTTGCCTATATACAAGGTAAGACACCGGGTTATCAAGTTCAGTTGGACGTCAAAGGTTTGACATGGGATTACCGTGTTTCTAATGACCTTTCGCGGGTGACGCTATGCAGCCCGTTGGCGACCCCAACTCCAACGGCGTTACCGACTTATCCACCTCCGATCTACCAACCGAATGTGGTTAGCGCTAACTCGACCGCGACCCCAGCATTCTGCCCGAATGCCCCTGCACCGCGCCTCGTTATCGGATTTCAAGCATTGGTACAGCCGGGTGTTCCCAACATCGTCCGTCAAACACCGGGCGAAAGCAGTGGCTATCTAGGAGAGCTTCCTATTGGACGAATAGTTTATGTGCTGGATGGGCCACGATGCACATCTAATATGGCATGGTGGTTTGTGGCTGATACACAAAGCAGACTTATCGGTTGGACAAGTGAAGGGGTGATCAATCCACAAGCGCAAACCTCAAACGAATACTGGTTAGCGCCGATATTTCCAGTCGGGTACGCAACCTCTACAGCTATTGCAAGTTTGCCAGCATTACCCATATTGAGTACAAATACACCGAACGGATTGCAGACCGCGCTACCAATGCGGCCTACATCAACACCGACCTTCATACCAACGGTCACGGCGGTACCCGTGTTCCCGACCACATCTGCAATTGTGTGTGATGTGAGTGTTCCACCACGGTTGGTTATTGGCGGAATGGGACGCGTTACACCCGGCATACCGAATAACCTGCGGGCGGGTGCTGGCACCAGTACGGCCTATGTTGGCGAGATTCCACCGGGAGGTGTGTTCACCATTCTGGAAGGGCCGCGTTGCGCATCTGGCCTAGCGTGGTGGCATGTTAACTACAATGGATTGATTGGTTGGACTCCTGAAGGACAAGCCGGAAGTTATTGGGTCGAACCGATGTAGGTCAGATTTCGGGGAAAAGCTTATTGCTAATGAGGAGGGATTCACACCCTCCTCATTGGACACTATTAGGGGAATTGAATATCTGTGATGGGTTCGACGGTGCTGAATTCACCCTTGGATGAATCAAAGGTTTCATCGATGGTGGCATCACCAATCGTACCAGTCAGATGGAAGCTGTAGTCACCCGGTTGGGTGGGGATCAAGTCGGTTGTATATGATCCGGGGGCATCGGGCACAGCACGGAGCTTGAGAATCTTACTCTTGCCGCCATAGCTGACTTCAAGTTGAAGGGTTTCGTCTAATCCTTCGACAGGCTGTTCATCACCGCCCATTGTATTAATCTCAAGTTCAGGGCCGTTCAACAACGTGGTATAGGCTGGTTCAACACGCCAACCGAAGACGATCTCATACTTACCATCTGCTACTTCACGACCTTCGTGCGCGGCAACCGTCGCAAACAACGCCAGCGCAATCACCAAGACAATACCTAACCGTGCAAACTGCTTCATAACTCTCTCTCCTTAAATTTCTGGACACTAAAACATGAATCAGGTGCTATCACCTGCTGATTCCAACACGGGGATTAGTGATGACAATCTGAACCACCCACACGCCGATGATCGCTTGTTAAGGCGGCTCTGGCCTCTTCGAAAGTCATAATCTCGCCGCCGAAACCTTTCTGGAAGCCCTTTGCATCATCGATATTGGCGAAGCATAGATAACTGGGTTGGCAGCACAAGCTAATCCGAGAATTGACGAGGTAAGATGCTATCCAGCCGTTAATCATGCGCCCGTAGATAAAATCTTTCGCCAGTATCGACGTGGGTTGTTCGGTTTGGGCAATCAGTAGTAAAGCGCAATGTGGACAACACGCATACAGGGTTTCACCTTGAGGAGGTTGAATAATAATCTGAGTGCGTTCAGATACAGGCGATTCGCATAGGCGGCATAACTGCAAGGCGCGGGTATGACGTGGACGAGGCTCGACACGGATCACACCACCATGCACCTTTTCAACCTGCCCGTTACGTACAAGCTGATCGAGATCACGGTGGACGGTCATGATCGACACCCCCAAACGATTAACAAGATCATCAATGGAAAGCGAGGCACTTTCGCTCAACCATTGCAGGATTAAATCTTGTCGGGTGGTGGGCAGTTCAGCCATACGTCAACTCCGTTCGGCTGCGTAACACAATTAAACACAGCGTGTTAACTATAACATTTCGTATCACAAATTACCATAACGGGGTTTGGGGCAAGAAAAAAGAGGTGCTTTCGCACCCCTTGATTAGAGAAAGACGTTCACTTGTCGGTTATGCCGATCCTCCGGCGGGGCCGACACGCTGAGCAAAAACGATGTAGCGCTTGTTATCGACTTTGTAGGGGTAGCACGAAATGAGGGTAACGGTGGCGCCACCACGATCATTCATAACCGAAACATCGGTTGGTTCGACGACTTTAGAACCAGTGACCGCATAAGTGTATTCCTGCGTTTGCGTACGCACGGTGAATTGATCGCCCACTTTGAGTTTATCAAGATCGCGGAAGACTTCGCCGTAAATATCATTATGGCCGGAGAGTACGAGATTACCCTGTTTATTGCCGGGGTTCACGCCGTTCATCAACATCCCGACACCGAGCTTAAGCGCTTCCCAATCAACACCGGGCACGATCACATGCCGGACGTTAATCTGTGGGATACTAATCTGGACGGCTGTTTCGTTAGTGGCTGGTGGGCGGGCACTGATGGGCACATAAATTTGATCAGCCACCAAACCGCGTAACGAGGTTGGAATCTCATCAATGTTGAATTGCACTTCACCATTGGCTTTCAGAATATGACCGCCGGGGAGCACAACAGCACTGAGCTGAATTTGGGGCGTTGGTGCTAAGGTCGGCAAGCTGGCTTTCATTTGCTGGTCAGCCAGTGCCTGTGCCGAAGCGGTTTCTTGTTGGAGTTTGGTCTGAGCACTAATCATCTGATAGCCGAGGAACACCAAACCGGCGACGGCTACGACTTCAACCAACAACATAGATTGGTTGACAAAGTTACGCCAGAAACGGGACTTTTCTTCCGTCCGCGCAGGATGATTGTCATCCTCAAATTGCGGATTGGCGGCATGACCTACACGCACACTGATGGGTTCAGAACTAATTTGTACGGGCGGTGGTTGTACTGGTGCCGCCGGAATGGTCACGCCCGGAATTTGAGGAATCGGCGCAGTGGATACGGGTGCTTTGGGCGGTTCTGATCCCACCACCCGTCCGGCGCGTTTCATGCGGTCAAGGCGTTTTTCACGCTCTTCGCGCTTGCGAATGACGAGAATTTGCTCAAGTTCTTCAATTGAAAGTTCATCAACGGGTCGTTTATCGCGCATTGTTACCGTGTATTTGCCGAATTACCACTTTGTTGTCCATTATAGCGGGAAGTGCCTATTTGCAAATTAGTGTCCGGTTTACTTGGGCGACCATTCATCACGCAGCACTCCCATTTGCACCAAATCTACGTATTGCCCATTGCTCCAGACGTGGGCGCGTAGACGGCCTTCTTCGATGAAACCACAGGCTTTATAGGCACTGATGGCGCGGGGATTGTTGCCGTGTACTTGTAACCACACTTTGCGAATATTGCGCAGACGGAAAGCATAATCGAGCAGGAGCATGATGGCTTCGCGTCCGTAGCCTTTTGCCCAATAATCTTTGTCACCAATGGTGATGCCTAATTCACAGGTGTGGGCAACATCGTCGTAGCGGAATAAAGCACATTGCCCGATATATTTTCCATCTACCTCAATGGCAAATCCGGTATTATCACGCCCACCCCGCGCCGCATCTTGATCAAACTCGGCTTGCAAACGGGCTAAAGATTGGGGATAGGGCGGATCACCCCCGCCAGCCAATTCGACTTCAACATCATTGTTGAACTGCCATTGGCGTTCCAGATCATCGCGCGTGATACCGCGCAGTGTGACACGTTGACCGATTAACATAGGGTTAAGCCTTGGCCGCTACGGCAAATACTTCGCGTTCAAAGAACCAGCGGAAGGGTGGAACATCAAAAGCCAAGACACGCAGAGCCGCCATAAAGATATTCTCGGCGCGATTCTGCGGTGGGCTATCCAACCAAACCTTGCCATTAAAGCCAGCAGCACGCAAGGCTTGTCCCATGCTGATCATGGATTGTTCGTTGACATGTACATGTTGATTGACGGCAACACCAAACTGGCGTGGATCTTTGGGGTATTTGTCTCCGTCACCGAGTAGAGTACGGAAGGCGCGTACGACAGGATAGGCATATTTGTCATACCAAACATTGGGCGCAGTGTGGATGATAAAGCGTCCATCGGGTTTGAGTACACGATGCACTTCTAACATGGCGGCATGGAGTTCCCACGGATGCAAATGTTCGACCACATCAAACATTAACACGCGATCAAAGCACGCATCTGGAAATGGAAGTGTCTTGGCGTCGGCCTGCATCACAGCCGTTTTGCCAGGGGCTACCCCATTCACACCCTGGATGACATTTTGCGACATCTTGACAGCGACGGCGGCGTAATCAATGCCGATGGAGTCCGCACCCAGTTTGGCACAGTGGCGCAAGATTTCACCGCGTCCGCAGCCCACATCAAGAATGGTCATGCCGGGGGTAATTTCCGCCAATTTGAAAGCAGCGCTCAAACGTCGGGAAAGCTGTTCACCTTCTGTCGTGGTGAATTCATCGTAGCCTTCACAGGCCGTGAGAAAGTATTCCTCGGTATAGAGGGTTGAAGGAAGGGGTTGTTTTTCCTGTTCCGGTTTCAATATCACTGCCCACTTAATAGAAATATTATGTTCGTTATATGGGGATTATACAGAAGGAGGTAGAGGTTACAACAGGTGTTTCTCAAAACCTGTATTGATATGGCTGTTTTGGGCAATAGTTATCAGAGAGTCTACGCTATCAGAATAGCAGTCGGTGTATGATTGTGGATGATTGGTGTAACTATTCACTGAAAGCGTAACCTTTTGAGCATTCAAGCGGTAGAGTCAGCAGGAGTACGTGACTCGAACCTTTATTGGAGCGTAAGCAGTGGAACGCGCTAACGAGCGACGTTTACTCCAACAGGTACGCCGTGGAAACACGGATGCCTTTGCCAGTCTGTACCAAGCAAATGTACAGGCTGTGTTTCGTTATATCGCGTATCGGGTCAACGACTCGCAATTAGCCGAGGATTTGACCGGCGATGTGTTCATTCGAGCGTTGAAGAGTATCAGCACGTATGAGGATCAAGGTAAGCCATTCATCGCATGGTTGTACCGAATCGCTCATGCGCGGGTGGTGGATCATTATCGCCAAACAGGACGGCGACCTGAGTCCACACACCTCGATGAACAGCCGATCGAAGCACCGGGCAATATGGACGCAACCCTACTGCGGCGACAAGCGGCCAAGGTATTGCGCGAGGCGATAAGTGATTTAACAGAAGACCAGCAGCAGGTCATCATCTTACGGTTTATTGAAGGACAGCGAATCGAAAGCGTGGCGCAACAGATGGGTAAACAGGCGAATGCCATCAAGCAACTTCAACATCGGGCACTGCACGCACTAGCCGCGCGGCTCGAACGCGCCGGTTTCGATATTGAGACTGTGCTTTCAGGGATGGCATGAATACTTTTATTGATGATCCGGAATTCGACTCTATCCTCGCGCAGTGTATGGAGGATGTGCAGCGCCAACATCGCACGGTGGATGAGTGCCTACAAACCTATCCCCATTATGCGGCAGCGTTGAAGCCATTGCTGCTTGCCGGATTGATGACCAGCAAATTAAAAGCGCCACAACTATCGTCACAAGCGGTCAACGCCATCGAATTAAAGCTTCGCGCACAAATGAAAAAGCAACCGCGTGTGATGCAACGCCGAAGTGGTATCGCGTATGGACTCAGCCGATTGGCAGCGATGGTTGCAATAGCTCTACTGCTCGCATTCGGGAGCAGCGCAGGATTAGTCGCGGCGTCTTCCAACAGTCTTCCGGGTGACCCACTATATGGTATCAAGCGCCTGTGGGAAGCCATTATATTAGCGCTCTCGCCACTTACAGGGCCGCAGGATCTTTTATGGCAACATATCGCTGAGACACGATTAGATGAAATCGAGCGATTAGCGGCTGAGGGCAAGTTGGACGAAACGGCGCTTCTGGATTTCTACAGCGCTTTATATTACTTCAGCGGTTTTTCTAGCGTCCAAAATGACCCCAAAATTATGGCGCTCATGCAAAATACCGCCAGTGCGCTGCTCATGATTAACCCGCCCGCTGAGGCAGAGGTGGTCTATAAAGAGGTCTTACGCTTAGCGCAAGATAATGTACGCACTGGCATTGTGAAACCACCACCCGCAGAATTACCTGCCAGCATCATCCAACTCACAATGGTGCCGACTCTGATTCCATCAGCAACACTAGCCGCTTCAATCGAAGCAGCAACAGCAACGATACCCGGCACAGCCACGCGAACGCCGCTTCCGAGTGCAACAGCCACAGTGACTGCATCTCCGAGCGTGACACCCATACCGACCTTGACGGTGACACCCAGCCGGACACCGCGTATTCCCCCGACGGCAACCAAGACAATCACGCCTAC
Organism: Aggregatilineales bacterium; assembly: GCA_044227005.1. Classification (GTDB taxonomy): domain Bacteria; phylum Chloroflexota; class Anaerolineae; order Aggregatilineales; family Phototrophicaceae; genus CFX2. Next base: position 770,000 of record JBGAFZ010000001.1, on the reverse strand, counting down.
GGTCACGATCACAGCCACAGCGACTGCAACGATCACACCTACATCAACATGGACGGCGCTACCGTTGCCCAGTGCGGTCGTGCCGGGCAAGCTGCCTACAGCCACAGCGACTACGTCAGTCAATGCGACGAATGCACCCTACGTCACACCTGAAATCGAAGCAACGCGCATTCGTGAAACCGAGCAATCGGTATTCTTGACGCAAACCGCAGGACCACCAAGCATGACAGCCCCATCACCGGATGGTGGCTAAGGCCGCAAAATACTCTGCAAGCGCTCAGGCTAGACCTAACCGAAATGTGTTAGAGTCAAGGTATTGAGCAACATTGCAGAGGAACAAATCATGCGCAAAATCCTTCTTTTCGGCCTTTTCATATTCATGCTCGGCATGGGATCGATAGCAGCACAAGAAACTGCTATCCCTCAAGTACCCAATGGTAACCAATACCAATTGCACGAAATCGCAGGTGGGTTTACCCGTCCGCTGCTGGCAATTGGCGCGAACGATGGCAGCAATCGTTTATTCATTGTCGAACAAGGTGGACGCATATGGGTGATGGTCAATGGGAAGGTGGAAAAACAGCCTTTCCTCGATGTCTCTGGTATCGTCAGTGTCGATTCGAATGAGCGTGGGCTGTTGGGATTGGCATTCCATCCACAGTACAAAACCAACGGCGTTTTCTTCATCAACTACACCGATGTTGATGGCAACACGGTTGTGGCACGCTATAGCACACTCGCCAGTAATGCCAATGTAGCCGACCCGAATAGCGCATCATACGGCATTCAGATCAAACAGCCTTATCCCAATCACAACGGTGGGAACATCGCCTTTGGACCGGATGGGTATTTGTACATCGGCATGGGAGATGGCGGCTCGCAGGGTGATCCGCAGGGAAACGGTCAAAACCCGAAGGCGCTGCTGGCGAAGATTCTGCGGTTGGACATCGACAGCGCACAACCATACGCTGCCCCCAAGGACAATCCATTTGCGAGTGATGCAAACTTTGCACCAGAAGTTTGGGCGATGGGGTTACGTAATCCGTGGCGCTTCAGTTTTGATCGCGCGACGGGTGACCTGTATATTGGCGATGTGGGACAAAACCAGTGGGAAGAAGTTAATTTCCAAGCGGCAGGTCAAGGTGGCCTGAATTATGGTTGGAATATCATGGAAGCTACGCATCGCTATTCAGGTGAGCCGGTGAAGGATGGCTTGATCGCGCCAATTGCCGAGTATTCACATGCTAATGGTGGTTGTTCGATCACTGGCGGGTATGTATATCGCGGTGAAACACTCAAGGCGCTTAACGGGGTCTATTTGTTTGCGGATTATTGCAGCGGAAAAATCTGGTCAACGTTTCGGGATGCTGCCGGTAGGTGGCAAACCAATCCGTTCATCGACACCGATTTTGCCATCTCGTCGTTCGGGCAAGATGATGCCAGTGAATTGTACGTCATCAATCAAGGTGGCAGCATTTTGAAGTTGGTCGCGGCCTCCTAGCCTAAGCCTCTACTAAAAGCAAAAGAAGGACGTAGTTGCGTCCTTCTTTTATTTCAGATCCCTGTCACGAACGGATAAACCGCATTACTCGATCAGGGTTACGCCTGCCCAATTGCCCTGTTTGCTGGCAGCCTGTTCAATGTCTTGGATGCTCTTGAGTTCGGCTTCTTGATCGACGGCATCAAAAACCTTCAATACATCATAGTTGGTGTTGCGCTGCGCCGGAATATAGCCCGCTTCACGGATTTGGCGGTGCATCTCGCTCGGCAACATCAAGGGGCTAGCCTTGGTGATAGCGCCCGCCGCGCTTACGACATTTTCTTCAATCATGGTGCTACCAAAATCATCTGCGCCGAAGTGCAGTGACATCTGCCCGACCTTCGCGCCCTGCGTCGGCCAACTAGCACTGATATGTGGTAGATTGTCAAGGAAAATACGGGCAATAGCAGTATGACGCAGATACTCGGTGCTGGTTCCACCATATTCACTGGCGAACTTGCTGCGTCCCAGCGGAGTACCTTCGATTTGTACCGTCCAACTGATGAAGGCGTTGAACCCGCGTCCGAAACGCTTGAGGCTATCATCCTGTTCGTCACGGAGGCGTTGCAGATGGTTCATGCGGTGGCGTAGTTCTTCACGGAAACCGATCACCATGGTCGCAGTAGTCACCAAGCCTAATTCGTGGGCGATTTTCATCACGCCGAACCAATCGTCAGTCATGATTTTCTTGGGGGTCACACGATGGCGAATTTCGTCATCAAGGATTTCACCACCACCACCGGGTAAACCCATCAAACCAGCGGCTTTGAGTTCAGTCAAGGTTTCGCGCCATGACTTGCCACCGATTTCGCTCATGTATTGGATTTCACTGGGCGAAAAGGCATTGATCTCGATCATGGGGAAGGTGTGGTGAATCCAGCTTACCAGATCAATATAGTAATCGTAGGGTAAGTCAGGGTTATGACCGCCCTGCATCAAGATACGGGTTGCACCCAAATCCAGCGCTTCTTCAATCTTATGACCGAGGATCAATTTGCTATTGACGTAGCCCTTTTCTTTATCACCGGGCAACGCATAGAAGTTGCAGAATTGGCAATCCGTCACGCAGACATTGGTGTAATTGATGTTACGGTCGATCAAATAGGTGACGGTATCACCCGGTACAAGCTGCTGCCGACGGGCATTAGCGGCCTCACCTAAATCTAAGAGTTCAGCATGTTGATAAAGGTACATGCCTTCGTCGTAGCTGATGCGTTGACCTTCATGCACTTTCGCGAGTATTTGATCCACTTGGGCTTGGACAGCCGGTTCATTCGTAGCCATTGTCGTTCTCCATACTTTCTTGTTCCAACATTAAACGCTTGGCACAACAACGCGGTCGCCCCAGAACACCAACGTGTCCCAATCGAACCCATCAAGCGCCAGTTCCAGATACAACTTCAATCCTGCCAGATCATCTCCGGTCAAGTTATAACGCAAGTCGCGCAAATAACGGCGACAGACACCGGCTGGTAGCCCTAAACGACCAGCATAGGCCTGGGCGAGTGTATCCCGTCCAGTTTCGGTCAACCCCATTTCAGTCGAGGCGTAAAGTGCCGAGAATACACCAGCATCTTCCAGTGCCTGAGCTTTGTCTTTGCGTGCTGCCCACACCGAGAAGGTAAAAGGCAATCCGGTCATCTTGAGCCATTCATCGCCGAGGTCATAAATATAAGGCAAGTTCCAGCCACCAGAATTGCTCAACGCACGATGATGTACACCCTCAACCAGCGCGTCGTCACCAATAATCAACGCGCCTTGATGCTCGGCTAACATGCTCGGCAAATGTTGACGAGTCGTGGTGTAGTTTGGCTCGATATGATAACGTTCACGGCAGAGCACCTTCAACAAGGCGATGCTGGTGGCAGAATGATCAGTGAGTGCAATCGACTGACCATCCAATTCGCTCATATCGGCTGCCCACGAAAACAAGAGGACTGTTTTCACCGCGCCGAGACTGGCGATACTTAAGCCAGGAAGGACAACATAATCATGCGCGTTACGGGCGGCTTCAATAGCAGAAATTGGGGCGAGATCAATGTCTCCTGAAAACAATCCCCGATTCATCTGTGAGGGGACGCCCCGCTCGAAATGTACATCCACACCTTGTAAGCGTTCCGCTAGATCATAGTGAAACGGCATGGTGTTCAGGTAGTCAATCAGTCCAATGTTCAAGCTCATAGTCTTTTCAGCTTTCTTTGATAAACAACGTCATCAAATCAACAAAGAAAACTGCCTTTTTCAAGTATTCGATTTATTCACTAAACCACGACTTGGGGTCGATGGTCACCGCACCCAAGACCTGTGAGGCAAATGGTTGTCCAGCATCATAAATGCCCTGCTGAACCAATCGCCCATCTTCTAGCCCATAAACTTCGACAAACTTTGCATCAGGGTTGACCATCCAGTATTCGCGAACGCCATATTTCTGGTAGGTGCGGAACTTGCTACCACGATCATTTAACTCGGTGGAAGGCGATAGTATCTCGACCACCAAATCCGGCGCACCGTGCCAGTAACGTCCGTCTGCACCCAAGAGGCAATTCGGATTATCTTTGCTCACCCAAAATAGATCAGGCTCGAAACTATTCCCATCATCAAACTGCAATCCGGTAGGCGCAAGGCAAATCTCGCCGCGTTCGGATAAAATTTGAAGTGAAAAGACGATTTTCACAAGCGCCTTTTGATGCCGAAACAAGGGCGGATTCATAACGATTTCCCAATCGATGAGTTCCACAATCTGGTTTGATTCTGGAAGCGCCGCATAGTCGGCAAAAGTGGTTCGAGTTTTGACTGGAATATCCATATCAATCACCTCACTGCCCCACCCACACGATAATCGCCAAACCAATCGTCAACGCAAACAGCCCTGCCGCAAACATGGAGATCATCTGCATCGGTCGGATAATGACTGCGCGCCAACTCATGCTGTCTTCAGACTCTTCATCCGCCACCCAAATTTGCTGATCCCCGCGATTGATGGTTACACCCATCATCCAGCCCAATATCCGACGCAGAAAGGGGTCAACTATCCGCCAATAGAACATCATCCATGCCCCGCCGATGAGGACAAAAGCAATGACACCCAAAATCAGCGGGGAAATTGATGTAACCATTTGATTTAGGCAAACACTTCGAGTTCGTTGTAAACGGTATCGCGCTCGACGGGAATGTAACCGGCTGAGCGGATGAACTGCATCAACTGGGATACAGTCATCACTTCTTTCTTGGCACCCGCTTCTTTGTAGATATGCTCTTCGATGATCGTGCCGTCCATATCATTCGCACCGAAGTTGAGCGCGACCTGTGCCAACGCCGGAGTTAACATCACCCAATAGGCTTTGATGTTCGGGATGTTATCCAGCATCAAGCGGCTGATGGCGAGGGTCTTGATGTCATCGACGCCCGTTGTCCATTGGCGGTTAAGCTTGCGCCCCAAGTTGTTTTCTTCGGGATGGAAGGCCAAGGCGATGAAGGTTTGGAAGCCACCGGATTTATCCTGCTGTTCACGCAGCGCGACCATGTGATGAACACGATGTTCCGGCTTTTCAATGTGCCCATAAAGCATGGTGCAGTTGGTCTTTAAGCCCAGCTTGTGCGCGGCATCATGAACGGCCAACCACGTAGCTTGATCCGCTTTTTCGGGGCAAATCTTTTTGCGGACATCCCAATGGAAGATTTCAGCACCACCACCGGGCATACTATCCAAACCAGCCTTTACCAATTCCTTCAGCACATCTTCGTGTGAGAGACCTGTCAGCTTGGCAAAGAAGTCGATCTCAACGGCTGTGAAAGCCTTGAGATGAATTTGTGGGAATTCTTTCTTGAGCGTTTCCAGAACATCGAGGTAATACTCGAAACCGAGTTCGGGATGCAGACCACCTACGATATGAAACTCACGCACACCGGCTTCAACCGCACTTCGGACTTTATCCGGCAACTGGTTGGGCATAAAAGTATATGCGCCTTCTTCGTTATCGCTGGTTCGTGCGAATGAGCAAAAATTACAGTGGAAAGCACAGACATTGGTCGGGTTGATGTGGCGATTTTTGTTAAAGTAAACCTTGTCGCCATGCAGACGTTTGCGAACGACCTGCGCCAACTTACCCAACTTTATAATGTCACGCTGCTCGAACAGCCATACACCGTCTTCATAGCTCAATCGTTCAGCAGCGTGAACCTTATCGCTGATACTGTTCCAAGTGGACATGTGAGACATACTCCTCAATGTGTTTTGAGAGGTTCTGAGGGCAGGCGTTGAAGATTGAGCACTCTCTCAACTTTCAGTGCGTCGTACTCAGATCATTCTGACGTTCACGAAATTGTGAATGTTCTAAATTTCACGATTTTTATTGTACAGCCTAATTTTAAGAGTGTAAAGCATCCTTAGCCAATATTCATTTTAACCTTGAGGCAATACATTTAGCCATTACATACGATCTGGAAATTCGTAAATGACAAAATTAAGCATTTCTGAAAAATTAACAAAAAACACAGGCCATGACAAATTTCCTAACTCTTTTTCTATATGAGTCGGGGTATGATACAGATAACTATTTAGTCCCTATTGGATAATGAAGTAATGACATCACAATTGCGCCCAATGACAACCTGCCAACAATGCGGTCAAGAGAATGGCGAAGGATATACGGTTTGCTCCAAATGCGGTCATATCTCTCCGTTGGCAACATCGCCTCAATCTGCGCAACAGGTCATATATTCCGTTACCTTTCGCGTTGAGGGAGAAGAAATCCCGCTGACTCTAGCACCATCGCAACGCGCTATGATGGGACGCCAAGCACCTTATATGCTCCAAGTTCCGGATGTTGATCTAACGACCTTTAACGCTGCCGAGCATGGTATCTCACGCGTTCATGCGGTGATTGACTGCACCCGCAATGGCATCCAGATTACTGATTTAGACAGTCGCAACGGCACTTTTGTGAACGGTGAAAAAGTTCATCCGTTTAATGCCCACGTGCTGCGTCATGGTGATACAGTACGGTTAGGCGGGTTGTCGTTGGAAGTGATCATCACGATTGAACGCCGCGCTCCAGTCGAGCCTGTTCCCGCACCTACACAGCGAACCATACCCGCCGAACTTCAGACAAAAGTTACCCGTCTGTTGTCGCTGCCAGCGACGGTTAATGCGAACCGAGTGAGTCCCGTACCTTCACAAATTCCGGGTGGTAGTGCTCCCACATTGAATAAGGTGAGCTAAAAACCGCTGTTATAACTACGCCACTATCGGCCAGCGTGATACTTTCAACTGTATTGCGCTGGTTGGAAACAACCACCTGCTCCGCCTCAACATTTCCCGCAATCAACCGAATGAGTGTTTTATCATCTGACGCCACAAAAATAACCGACTGCGGCGTTTGCGCTTCGCTGGTAATTACACGCCATTCCGCGGGAATATTGGCGCTAAAGGTCACCCCTCTGTAGTGCCCATCACTGATTGATACAGGTGGGCCGGGGGTGTCATCCAGATTATCCGGCACACGCGCCGGAATACAGCCCACAGCCAACAACCCTATGCATACGGATAGCAGCACAAGATAGTGGCGTGTGTGGATATTCATCGACAGAAAAGCAACATCAAGAGTCTTTTTCATGGCATCCGATTGGGCGTATCGGGATTGGTCGCCATGTTGCGAGAGCGGGCATCACCGCACCATAGGAAACCCGCCCAACGATCAATGCGCCACTGTCCATCGGGATATTGTTTGACGTGGAAATAACTGCACACACCACTACCGCCTCTTCCGGTTTCGTAGGTCGCAATAACTTCGATGTCCCATGCTAGGCCGTCAGGCGTGGCACGGCGAAAGACCGCATTTTCCAGTGCGCCCCATTCAGATGGGATATAGCCTTGCACACAACCGGAGGGCTTACCGTCTTTACAGTTTGCGACAACCGCCTTGTACAACTCCTCATCTAGCAAGGGGATAGCCGTAGCATCATCCCCATGCCCCGCAGCGTTGGCAAACTTAGCAGCCACATCAAAAGCGGGATTATTTTGTGGCGGCGTGAGTGCCACAGCGATCAATACAAAAGCGGCAACAATAGCAATAACAACCAATGCAATCCAGAGTGCTCGTTTCCCCTGCATAACTACCTCAAACCCAATTGGCGACGATGCTATCTATTAAACTGTTCGCCCGCCGAAATGGGAATAGGCAACGTGTTTTCGCGCGGCGGATAAGGGCACATAGCAAACTCGGTGAAAGCACAGGGCGGATGATAAGCCTTGTTGAAATCCAGATCAATTAAGCCATCGCTGAGAATGGGCGCATAGAGGAAGCGTCCTGCACCGTAGGTTGAGACACCGCTGGTTTGATCGCGGAAGATAAACCATAAGCGGTTGCCAGTGGTTTCAAAGGCTTCTAGACGGCGGCGTTCGCCCAAGAGATCAAACTCGACATAGCCGAGGTTCTGCAACACGCTCACGGCACCCTTCGAATTCTCGACTTCCACAGGTTGCTTAGAAGCACGAGCCGTAAAGGTAGCCTTGACGCGGTAATCTGCATCAATCGGGAACCACTTGCGCCCATTGAAGTTCAAGCGAACGGGGTTATTGGCATCACGCACGCGCACAAGGTAATCACCATCGCGTTCGATCACAAAAAACGTAACTGAGCCTACGTGGACCAGCGGCATTTCACCATCGTGGTGGTTGTCATTGAGAACGTAGGTTTGACCGACAACAGCCGCTTCTTTATCAATCATGACATCGGAACTGGTTACGCGGAAGCTGGCAACCTTGTCCTGCACTATGATAAACCCGATCTGATCCGGCACGCTGGAAGGCAAATGCACATCACAGGCTGCCGCACTGCCGATACTATTTTCGCCGGCCTTCAGCCATTCCAAACCGACTAATGACAACCAACTATCAGGCGCGCGCAGGTCGCTATCCATAGTTTGCTGCCACGATTTCATATCGTCAACGTAAGTTTGTGGTACCGATTCCGTAATCAATTCAGTCTCCTTGGGGACGAAACAAATTTCCAGCGTGGTTATTTACGCTTGTTATCTGACGCTTTGTCACGCGCATCTCTTAGGGCGTCACGCATTTTAGCACTCTCTTGTACCGCATTTACGGCGATCATGCCATGCCAACCGGGGGTATTCATGTATTCTACGCAGACTACACCACCATAACCTGAGGCGTGAATCGCTTTGATGACTTGCGGAATATCGATGCGACCCCGTTCAAACGGAGTCTGCAATTGGGCACGGGCGGCCTGCCGGATTTGAATATGGCGGGTTTGGGGCAGCAGCTTAATGATTTCTTCGTGGAAAACGTCCTGACAAACCAACTGTGCCCAATCGAGTGTGAGAGTCAAGCCGGGGACGTCTTTGATGAGTTTGAGGGCAACTTGTGGGGTTTGCGCCATCGAGTCCATGTGGGGTTCGATGCTAACCATTAAACCTGCATCCTTGCCCCATTTGACCATATCTCGCAGGGCAGCAGTAACGCGATCGAACGCTTCAAGATCCTCGGCGGGATGGGCAAGACCGGGTGACAAGGTGATACCCGGTGTTCCCAGCGCGACGGCAAAGGGTATAAGCGCTTTGAACTGATCAAGTTCTTTTTGACGGCGGGCTTCATCCGGTAGAGAAATGCGCGGGAGCATCAGATACAAGTCGCTGACTTTGAGGTTGAACAACTCCAAGTCCGCACGAATATCGGCGGCTTCCTTGCGAGGATTTTCAGCCGCGCGGGTGGTATTGAGATTGGAACCGCTGCCAATATCCACATAGCGAAAACCCAAACGGGCAATCGTCCCCAAGGCTTCCGGTAAGGTGAGATCGGTAAAGGCCCATGTGTGGCAGCTAAATTCGAGCATGTGCGACCTCACTTGATCTTTGCCGTCTAGGGATATAAATAGGGATGTTCGGGTTGGGCAATCTTTTCGATGCTGACGGCTTGCAGAATCGGCCAGTTATCGCCCTTAAATTTGCCGACCTTGAGTGTACCCTTTATTTGTACCCATGTGTCAGCGGGGAATTGGCTGGCTTGATCTGATGTGACCGGCAGGCCGAGCGCAGAGGCATCCGCTACGCAGCAGCTTACCGTAAAGCGTGCGAGCATGAATTCGTTTTCGGCAAATGTTCCTTCCCGATAAACAAAACCGATCACATTGGCTTCTTTGCCGTTAAAGCTGGTAATGTCATCGGACATGTTAAAGGCACGCAGCCAATCCAACACATTCCATTTGAGGGGGTCGGTGGTAAAGGTGGTGGTTTTGGTGACGGATGCGGCACTGAGGCTGATACCTCCTTGGGCAGCGGCTGATCCCAAGGGGCGTGAAGGAACCAAGACACCCAAGACGAGCGGCACGGCTACTACGGCGATCACCGTCCATGTGATGGGCGCGTGGCTACGGTCGAGCATGGCATAGTCGCGGTGCATGAGGATGTCGATGGTATTGGCGATACCCAAGAGTAAGAATAAGCCTGCGGCAACATAGGATAACCACGCGAAACGCTGGTTGATGTAATTGGTCAGATTACCACTGGCAATGCTATAGATGAAGAATACGCCGAGCGCGATCAATACCACCGACTTCGCCCAGCCGACGAGGGCTTCGCGCTGTGGATTGCGAGGGGCGACATAATTATCAAAAAGCTCAAGATTAGCCATCGGGAAAAGCCTCTCTAAAACCGGACATTCAGATTGAGCCACACACCGATCAACAGGGTCATCAGTAAGGGCAGCAAGACGAGATACAGCACCGTCCGTTTTTGGAAGACGCCCATAAACATGAGGGTACTCTTGATGTCAACCATCGGGCCGAAGGTGAGGAAGGTGATGATCGAGCCGGTGGTAAACGTGCCGACAAACGAGAGCGCAAGGAAAGCATCTACAGTGGAACAGACGCTGAGGACAAAGGCCATAGCTTGCATAACCAACACCGAAATAACCGGTCCTTTACCGAGCGCGATGAGCACATCCTGCGAAATCAGGGTTTGCATGGTGGCAGCTAATAGAGAACCGATGATGAGGTAGCGTCCCATCTCAAAGAACTCGTTGTTGGCAGAACGCAGGGCATCAGCCAAGCCGAGGAGCATGGGTTTACGTTTGACGAACTGCAAAGGCGCTTCACCGGAACCGCCCATCACTGGCATGAGGGAGCGGGGACGGAGGACATCCTGCGGACGAGCGCCGAGCGCGAATACCAACCCAGCACCAATCGAGACGATCACGGTAAACACGAGCCGTCCAATAAGGATGGGGCCGAAGCCAAACGCCACGTAGGTGCTGACGAGAACAATGGGATTGATGACCGGCGCGGCTAATAGGAAAGTGATGCCAACCCACATGGGCAAGCCCTTGTTAAAGAGACGGCGCACAACCGGCACCACACCACATTCGCAGACTGGAAACAGAAATCCCAAAAACGCCCCGACGATGGTGGCAAGTACGGGATTACGCGGCACAACCCGGGCAATATCATCGGCTGTCAAGAATGAGTCGATGATGCCGGAGACTAATGCACCGAGCAGCAAAAAGGGAACGGCTTCAATGAAAGTTCCAAGGAAGCGGGTCGAGAAAATGCTGATAATGGTTTCAGCAGATTGGCCTGTGCCCGAGACCGCAAGAATGATGATGATTACTAGAACGAGGCCGATTAAGATCAACCCACCCCGTAGCAACAAACGCTGCATATTCGCGTCTGATCGCGTCTGAAGTTGCATATGCTATCCTCTCACTCGTCCGACTTATTTTACTCGAAAGAGTCTAGTCGCCAACCAGCGCTCATCCGACGATAGGGGTTTTCTCATTTTAAGTCGATTTCATAAGTGGCCTAGACGGTTCTAGGAATGGGCTAGGGTTTCCTTACAATCAACGGTATAGACGACGATTTGTGAGGGAGGATAGGATGCCGAGTTACCCATTTATGCAGGTGGATGCATTCACGGATGTGGCGTTAGGGGGTAATCCCTGCGCGATTGTGTTCGAGGCTGACTCGCTGGACGCTGCAAAGCGGTTAGCCATCGCCAAAGAGATGAACTTATCGGAAACGGCGTTCGTGCAGAAGCCGCCAGCCGGTTCGGATGTCGCGGCGCGGTACTTCACGGTCGATGAGGAAATCCCGCTGGCCGGTCACCCGACTATCGCGACGATTTACGCACTGGTTGACTCGGGGCGATTGAAGCTCGCTGGCGATTACACGCGCATCCTACTCGACCTGAAAGTCGGGGCAATCCCGATTGAGATTTACAGCAGCGCAGGGAAAGTCCAACGGATTGTGATGAGCCAGAAGAAACCACAATTCCTCGCGACACACGATCCGGCTGTGGTGATGCCCGCCTTTGGGTTAACGGCGGACGATGTTTTGAAGGGCTATCCCATTCAAACGGTGAGTACGGGTACACCGCAGTTGATGATTCCAGTGCCGGATTTGGATACGCTGCGACGGGTGCAGGTCAATGTGCCGTTGTATAACGACCTGCGCAAGAACGGCGATTGGTTTAGCCCTCACCTGTTTTGCGCTCAAGGGGTGACTTCAGCGGGGCGTACTTTTGCCCGTCATGTAGGGCCGACGGTTGAAGATCCGTTTACGGGATCGGCTACGGGCGGGATGGCGGCCTATTTGTATCATCACGGGATTATTGCGGAAACCCAGTTTATTGCGGAACAAGGGCATTGGATACAGCGACCGGGGCAGGCCACAGTGGAGATTGTCGGGTCGCGAGATGCGATTGAAACTGTTAAAGTAGGCGGCAGTGCGGTAACTGTCTTACGAGGTGAACTTTTACTATGAAAAAAGCTTTGATTGTGCAGGGTGGTTGGGACGGACATAAGCCGAAAGAGATTTCGGATATTCTGGCGGGGCAACTCCGTAAGAATGATTTCGAAGTGACGATTAGTGATACGCTGGATGCATATCGCGATTTGACACTGACGGATTTTAACCTGATCGTGCCGAACTGGACGATGGGGACGATCAAGCAGGAGCAGCTTAAGCCGGTGCTGGCGGCGGTTGAGAGCGGCGTCGGGTTGGCAGGTTTGCACGGGGGCATGTGTGACAGCTTCCGTAATGAAACCGATTGGCAATATATGACCGGTGGTCAATGGGTGGCGCATCCGGGAAATGATGGGGCGCACTACAGCGTTCATTTTGACGGCGTGAAAAGCCCGATCACCGAGGGATTAGCGGATTTTGAGGTGACAACCGAGCAGTATTACATGCACGTCGATCCGGCGAACACGGTGCTGGCAACCACGCGATTCGGTTCGGTGGTGATGCCGGTGGTGTGGACGAAAAGTTGGGGCAAGGGGCGCGTGTTCTATAGCAGCCTCGGTCACCGCCCGGATGTGGTCGCGATGGAGCCGGTTATCACCTTGATGACACGCGGGATGCTGTGGGCATCGACATAGGGCGAAATTGTTTTTAAGTTCCACGTTTAAGGTCAAGAAGGGTGCGCGAGCGCCCTTTTTTGTTGGGATAAAAAGTAGTCGTCAGTCTTTAGTTTTAAGTTGCAAGTCTGAAGCCGTCAGTTGCGTTTATGTCGGCGGTGTCGTCGTCGTCGTCGTCGGACATATGGGTCAAAGTTAAACGGTAAAGGTCGAAAGTAGTCGTCAGTCGTCAGTTGCGTTTATGTCGGCGATGTCGGCGGCGGCGGCGGCGGACATATGGGTCAAAGTTAAACGGTAAAGGTCGCCGTGTTGACTCGTTTGCGGATGGTAAGATGCGGCGGGATAAGAGGATTTGCCAGCGGCAAACCCGTACACAAACGGACACGGCATGCCGTGTCCCTACACCCTATAGATATGATAAACGATTGGGAAGGCGAAGGGGTGACCATTTGGAAGAACATTTTGTAACTGTTTCGGCGGGTTGGCGCTAACGGTTTTAAGGGAGGAAGGTGCGCTGCGGGGTTGGGTGATGGTTGAAGATGGGTTTGTCGGGTTAACCGAAATTAAACCTACGTCATAATATAAAGAAGTGAACTGCAAAAGATCAAAAGGATGGTCTGAGACCACCCCTTACTGAAGAAATGGTGTACTGATCTATGGCAGGAAGTTACCAGCGCGGACGCGAGGCCATGCGAGCGCGGGTTTGAAGGCTTCGGCGTACTCGACCTTGGATTGTAAGCCGCGAAACTGCCCCATGATGCGTGAGAACTTGACCAGATCCCAACCACCGAACTTGAGCATGTTCTGCATCTGGCTTTCGTGATAATTCAACAGTTCGACCTTCTTTTCCCAGACCGGCGTGATATCAACATAATGCGAGGGCTGCCACTCGAAGCCAGCGGTCGAATCCATGTAATAGAGAGCGGGTGTTTCGGGCAGCGGGTCGTGGTCGGTAAAGATGGTGACGACATTGGCCAGCATGACAGCATGGAAGACAATCTGACTGGTGGCGATATGGTCGGTGTTGTAATCCACAGGGGGATGGGTAAAGACGATGTCGGCTTTGGCTTCGCGGATGATATCCACCAAGCGATTGCGAACGTCATCGGTATCGCGAATGTATTCATCTGACTCGCCCATACAAATGTAGCGTCCATCAAGGGCATCGGCTACACGGGTGGCTTCGGCGATACGCATCTTGGCGACATCGGCGTAAGGCATGGTGGGTTCGTACTGTGAACCTTTATCGCCATTGGAGATGGTGACGTTGGTGATGGTGTGGTGAATGCCCTGCTGACGGTAGCGCAGGAGCGTACCCATACAATGAATTTCGATGTCGTCTTGATGAGCGCCGATCGCAACAATATTCATGTTCTTTTTCCTTATATAAAAACGTTTAGTTTAGGGCAACCAGTTACCGGCACGGACACGCGGCCATGCGAGAACAGGCTTAAAGGCTTCGGCATATTCGACGCGCGATTGCAGACCACGACTCGCCCCTTGAAGACGTGCCAGCTTGATGAGATCCCAGCCACCGAATTTTACGGCATTGAGCATCTGGCTTTTGTGGAGGCGCAGCAGATCACATTTTTCTTCCCAGACATCGGTAATATCGACATAATGAGTGGGCTGCCATTCCAAGCCGGATACCGCATCCATGTAATAGACAACGGGTGTTTCGGGTAAGGGGTCGTGATCGGTGAAGATGGTGGTGACGTTGGAAAGCATGGTGGCGTGGAAGGTCAATTGGCTGGTGGTCATGTGGTCGGTGTTGTAGTCGATGGGCGGCAGGGTAAAAACGATGTCGGCTTTGGCCGCGCGCAGGATATCGACCAATTGATTGCGGGCTTCGTCCGTATCGCGGATGTATTCATCGGACTGCCCCATACAGATGTAGCGTCCACCCAAGGCCTCGGCTACGCGGGAGGCTTCGGCGTTCCGTACGCGCGTGACTTCGGCGTAGGGGGTGGAGGGGTGATGCTGGAAGCCTTTATCACCATTGGAAACGACCACATTGGTGATGGACACATCGCCTTTCTGGCGATATTTAATGAGCGTCCCTAAGCAGCAGACTTCGATGTCATCTTGATGGGCTGCGACGCAAACAATATTGAGCATACATTGTCCTTTTAAATAAATAGTTGTTTTAAAACAGATCGTTTTTTGAGAGGTTACATAAATGATCCTCAATAATATGGATGATGGGCACAGTATACCCAAAAGGTATCCAAGGGAAAGCAAGTGGACTGATCCAATGGTCAGGCGAAAAAGTCGTGGATGAAGGCGGTGATGCGCTGAACAGCTTGAGGGTCGGTGGATTGATCCACAGGCAAGTTGATGATGGACGCACCGAGGAGGTCAGCGACAGGGGTCAGCGGTTGGGGATGATGGGGCGCGAGGGCGGTGGTCATGGGGCGCAACGGCGGATACCAGCGAGTGGCCTCGTGTATGCCCTGCTCCCAGAGATAACCGAGTAAGTCATCGCGTTGATCGGGCTGCACCAGCAAGGGATAGCGCCACAAGATACTACCCGTTGGTCGCAACAGCGGTTGTAGAAAGGAATGATCGGCGGTGAGATCAGGGATGCCAAGCTGTGAGTCGTAGAGAGCGGCTAAATCGCGCCGATGTGCAAGATTATCCGGCAGGTCACGCAGTAAGGTGGGCAAGTCGTCCCAATCATCAGGAGCGAGTTGATAGACGGTGAGATCGCCATAGAGCGCAAATAAGTGTGGATAGAGGTCTAAGAGGTGCGGGTTCTGCGATTCGTATTGATGCAGCGGCCAGTAGAGACCGTTCCATTGGTTGGTGAGCGCCATGAGATGATCGTCCCATAGGGGAGCATCTGACAGCAAGCGCTCGACTTCGGAGGCTAAGGCGGAGTCATCGGTGAGCAACGCGCCGCCAACTTGGTTATCAACAATCTTGCCCAAGCCGAAGCTCAAGATGCTGGCATCCCCCCAACTACCCGCAGGACGATCATCCACTGAAGCACCGAGCGCTAAGGCGGCGTCTTCGATGACTTTGATGTTATGCGAGACTGCCCATTCACAGATGGAGGCGATAGGCGCGGATAAGCCATACATGTGGCAGGGAACGATGGCGGCGGGGTTGTCGCATAGATGCGGTTCGAGAGCGGCGACAGTGAGGTTTCCAGTGCGGCGATCAACATCAACTAAGCGGGGGTGGTTACCACTTTTGAGCACCGCCCAGAGCAAGATGTAACAAGTATTGGCGGGAATTAGAACGACTCGATCTTGAAATTCCCATGCGCGTAACAACGCCCAAATGCCTGCCGCCGCCCGTCCGGTTAAGGTGACGTGCTGGCGTTGGGTGCGATCCCGTAAGTGTTGGATGGCACGGCGGCGAGCAGAAACTAACTTAGCCATGTGCGGCACGATCCAAAGCATCCGCCAAGGTGTTGAAGGCCGCCAGAACGGTTGAGTCGAGCGTGACTTTGCTCATCAGCCGTAAGCCAGTTGTGATGGTGGCGATCTCATCAGCGGTCAAGGTAATGGTGACCTGTTTGGGCTGGACGGCTTGTAGATGAACAGGCGGTTCGGTGACGGCGGTCACTTCAACAGCAGGCGGATGATTGACTGGCGGCGTCGTTGATGGGGAGGGCTGCCCGACGGGTTGGACACCGACGGGTGTAAAGCCAACAGGCGTAATGGGTGTCGATGGTTGGACGCCTACAGGTTGCACAACGCCAACAGGCGCAATCGGTGTGGTAGGTTGTCCGACGGGTTGGACGGTTACTGGCACGACACCGACTGCCGCAACGCCAATAGGCGTAACGGATGCGGCAGGTTGTTGATGAGCATAGTTTTCCAAGAGGCTGTGAAATTCCGTGGCTTCGGCAATATCAAACTGTTCCCATTCAGCGGAGGTATGTCCCCAACAGAAGACACATTGGGCTTCCACAGGTGAGTGTTGATAGATGGTGCGATCCGCCCACGCCAATTGCTCGAACATGGCGCGTTGGGCTGACCAGCCGCGCCCGCCGTACCAATCCACCCATTGATCCTGAAGGGACTTCCAACCGCGAATGTTGAGGTAGGGGCCGCGCACACGTAAGCCACTCAACCACGGCTTGATGTCGCTGACGTCATCAAAACCATGTTCGGTCATGATGATGCGCGGGGGATTCAAGCCGATGCTCTTGCAGTAATTGAGTAAGAAATGAAAACGCCCACAGTGAAAGAGAGTCAATTGACTGACATCAGACGGCCAGTTTTCGACCGGAATGAAGTTCGTGTGGCGGGAATCATTGGGCGCACCACCGACCACGCCCGATGTGATGACACCTGCGGCGTATTCGTGTAAGCCGAGCACGAACAGGTCACGGTGTTGATCTAGTAGTTCGAGCATACGGCGTGCCATCGGCCATTGATCCGGCTGAGGGGTGCCGACCGCCCAATTGCCAATCACCAGCGGAATGCGACGCGGGGCAGCTAATTCCATGAGCTTGACGTGCCAATCAATCACATCCGGTCCCCAGCCGGGTTCACACGAGGTGTGCAACGTAATGCCACCAGCAGCTTCACCCGCGCGCAGATCAAGCCATTGCTGCGGACTGACCTTGGCGAATACGGCATCATCACCCTGTGTGACACCCCAATTGCGATGGATGACCATGGTGTTAGGCAATGCGGACTTGATTTCCCGCGCCAAACCGAGGGCATCCATGATAAACAGGGCGGCGGGTTGCAGGCGTTCGATGTGATCCATGAAATAGTTGTGGTCTAAAAGTCGTTGAGCATGAACATTATATGAAATACGGGAAGTCGTCATAAGTAGCCTCATTTATTGGGGGCTGAAGAAGCGGCTGAATAAATTATAAACTATGTATATAGTATTGTGGCACAAAGAGGGACAAGCGGTTTTGAGGACAAAGAAAAGTTGATATAACAAAAAATTCGTAAATTCTCATCACTTAAAAACGTAAATTTGCCTTACTCTAGAAGGTAAGACAAGTACATTGGTACTGTAGCCAAGTTGTGACAAAGTATGTCACAATGTGAAAAAGGTGGGAAATTTGGGATAATAACTTGTCGCATATATTGACACAGATGAGCGGTTTCTCATATAATTCGTAAATATGTTGTTTTCTTAGTTTTGTTAATTGATGAACAACAGGCATTTAGACGGTGAACAGTTACGTTAGCAATCGGGTCTTAAAAATAAATGTAGGGTTTCTCCTAGCCGCAGGTTCGGGAGCTAACCACGACTCGGAGTTTGATGTACCCACCCTTAAAGTCGCCGACGACCTGACCGTTCATTATGTACGGGGGCCGATGCGCCTGAGCCGAACTGCCGCTGGCATTCTGGTACAGGCCAAGCTGGAAGCGGGCATCGCAGGCGAATGTTACCGATGCCTAGATGCTGTGACACAAAACGTCACAATCCCTGTTGAAGAATTATTTGCTTACCCTGCCTCATCTACGTCCGAGTTCAGTGTCTATGAAGATGCCATCCTTGATCTCGCTCCGCTGCTGCGTGCTGAAATCATGATTGCATCGACCAACGGGTTACTTTGCAGCGAAGACTGTAAGGGTCTTTGTCCAGAATGCGGAGTCAACTTGAATCACGAAACGTGTCATTGTGCTTTGGATAATATCGACCCGCGATTTGCCGGGTTGAAACAGTTTCTCAAATAGTCTGCATCTCGTATATTTCAGAATCTGCCGGGGGGATGTGACCTGTGGCCTACGAAAAACAGCCTTTTGATGGTTTGGATTTTGTTACAGAGAATGATTTTTTTGAAGAAGATGACTTTGGCGGTGTTGTTGACGGGGACTTAAACGAAGAGTCGTTTTTCGCGATGGACAGCGACGATGGCTTCTACGAGGATGAGTTCTCGGAAGACGACATCGAAGACGAACTGAGCGATGATGACGATCTGGATGATTATGATGTCACCGGAACGCTGTCGAACGATGCTGTAGGTTTATACCTCAAAGAGATGGCACGCGTTCCCCTGCTCAACACCGAGGAAGAAATCGCACTGGCGAAACGGTTGGAAGTTGGGGATGAATGCGAACGCAAACTGCGCAAAGATCCGCAGCACAAGAAGGCTTCTGAGTGGCAAGCCAAGTCCAACGATGGCATGGATGCCCGCGAACATCTGATTAAGGCCAATACGCGCTTGGTGGTGTCGATTGCCAAGAAGTATATGTCACGGGGCGTACCGTTCCTCGACCTGATTCAAGAAGGCAACCTCGGCCTGATGAAAGCCGTCGAGAAGTTCGATTATCGCCGTGGGTATCGCTTCAGCACTTATGCGACATGGTGGATTCGGCAGACGATCACCCGCGCGATTGCTGACCAAGGCCGTACCATTCGCGTGCCGGTTCATATGAGCGACCGTATCCGCCGCCTGTACCGTGTGGCGCGTCAATTGGAACAGGAATACGGACGCAAGCCTACCCCCGACGAAATCGCCAAAGAGATGCAGTGCGAACCGCGCAAAATCCAATGGATGCTGCGGGTATCGTGGCAACCGTTGAGTCTTGAACATCCGGTGGGTGAAGATGAAGACAGCGAGCTGGGTAACTTCATTGAGAACGACAGCGAACTGACGCCATCACAGAGTGCCCACGAAAACCTGCTGCGCGAAAAGATTGAGGAAGTGCTTTCGACGCTGACCCCGCGTGAAGCCCGTATCCTGCGGCTACGCTTCGGATTGCAGAACGGACGCTGCTATACCTTAGAGGAAGTCGGGCAGAAGTTCGGCCTGACGCGTGAACGCATCCGCCAGATCGAAGGGCGGGCGCTGCGCCGCCTGCGTCATCCACGCCGCGCCCGTCAACTGCGCGATTATCTGGCACTGTAAACAGGTCTGAAGTTTATAGAGGGCGTGGCGAAAGCTGCGCCCTTTTTGATTGCACCCATTACTATTGAGATGACTCGTCAGTAGTTTCCGGCGTAGGTGAAGCATCAACTGTGGGTGTGACTGTAGGCGCAAGCGGAACTGATACAATTTCTAGTGTCCCATTATCCCCACCAAAGGCCAATTGACTGCCATCCGGATTCCACGCGATAGACGTAGTAAAGGATTGTGGCTTGGTAAAACTGGCAATTTGCTGGCCTGTGGCGACGCTCCAAACGCGAACTGTACCATCGAAACTAGCGCTTGCGATTTGTTGTCCATTAGGGCTGAATGCGAGTGCGCTAACTTGATCTGTATGTCCTGTATACGTTGCAAGCAAAGCACCTATACTTGAATTCCATATTTTGATTTCACCAGCAGCAGTACCAGCTATGATTTTACTACCATCAGGGCTCCAAATAACCGGGACGACAAAGTCGGTCAATTCGTAATATGTCAGCGGATTCTCCAAGTCTGAGCCGTATATAGCCACATAGCCTGTTCCTATTCCCACAACAATTTTAGTGCTATCTGGACTCCAATGCGCACTGAGCGCCTGCCCAGCATTTCCAGCACCGATTTGTTGATAAGTGGATGCGTTCCAAACAATGAGTGAATTAGGATTACCTCTGCCTGTAGTTACGATTTTATTGCCATCGGGACTCCAATCAACTTGGGAAGCATAGGCTTCCAGTCCACTTAATGCGGCAAGTTGTTGACCGTTGTTGGCATCCCAAACACGAACAATGCCATCATTGCCACCCGAAACAAATTTTGTTCCATCAGGACTCCAATCCACAGTTCTGATATCAGTTGTGAGTCCTGTAAAACCACGAATAACTTGGTTGGAAGTATCCCGAATTTGCAGCAAGCCATCAACCCCGCTAATGGCAATCTTGCTCCCATCAGGACTCCACGCCGTTGCTATTATCCCTTCAGCTTGTGCCAACACACTTTGAGAGACTAACGACATGCTAACGGCGATGGTCATCAGAAAAACAATCAGACGGTATGCTTTAGATGGTTTCATAGCAGGTATCCTTGTTTCTTACTAGATACCATTATAGCGACAGCATCCGATGCTTGATCCTCCGATTACTCGGTGATCTTCTGCATCCAAGGATAGTTGATGGATGTGGCGGGATTATCCATACAGCCCCTATCTCCCCAACCCTCACATCGGCTACCTTGCACACGCTCAGTCGCCGAAAGCCCCATTACATGAAGAAAGAGGGAGCTAAGACGCGGCAGTAAAGCAATAAACGCATTTACGCCAAATATTCAGACAGCTTCTTAAGTTACTGCTTGGCAGGGATCGGTTGTCTGAATTCCCAAATATTGCCTTCGGGATCGGTGAAGTAAACAGTACGCCAACCCCAAGGTTGATCGACAGGTGGTTTGATAAAGGTCAGCCCGCGTGCGGTCAGGGTTTTATAGGCTGCGTCAACATCCGCGACATCGGCGCAGAGCATGAAGCGGTGCGCCACACCTTTATTCAGGCCAAGCACGTCTTCATTGAGCATTTCGATAGCTGACGCCATGCTGACGAGCGCAAAGTCCTGCCCTTCCATGCGAAAGGCATAGGATGTCGCATCACTGAACACGACCTCAACGCCCAAGATGTCGCGGTAAAACTTCATGCAGGTTTCGAGGTCTTCTACAAATAACACGTTCGCGTTGACTTTGTTTATCACGACCTATGCCTTTGTGGTTATGTGGTGTTTACGAAAGCGGATAGTGGTTGTACAGTACGTCATAATCGGTGGGAGCATAATTTGGCCTTACCGACCCCACCCCAACCCCTCCCCAAAGCATCAGGGAGGGGCTTTAAAGATCTTTATGGATTATTATTGCTCATTGGATACCACCGAAAATATATCTCCGATGCTACCTTGTAACCATTATCCAATACACTTTATAACAAATGTTCTACACAAAGTCAAGCAACATAATGCTGCCCAAACCAGCCTTCTTTATTTCAAGCCTTCAGGAGCCAATTCACCGATTGAGCTTTCCAACTCGTCGGGTGTGTCGGTACGAGCGATCTTGGCGGTTGGAGGAAGCGGCGTGTCAAATTGGTAGTCGGGGTCGATCTTTTGTTTATTCCACGCTTCACGCATCTCACGCCAAGCACCAATCAATGTACGGGGTTCCGGCATATCCGCCGCGAGTTCCTTGTGCAGTGCCTTGAGGTTGTAGCAGGGAACGCCAGCATACATGTGATGTTCAGTGTGCCAGTTCATGTTCCAATACAAAAACTCTAACAAGGGGTTGACCTTCATAGAGCGGACACTCTTGCGGAAATCAGGGACATTTTCGCGCAGACCGCAATGCTGCGGAAGCCCCACGAAATAAGACGCCCAATTGGCAATGAAGGGGAAAAACGTGATGATCAGCGGGATAACCCATTGACCAGTCGCAATGGAGACGATTACAACCGTCCCATGAAACAAGAGGAGTATACGTGACCACATGATCGACTTGCGGAATTCATCCGGTTGGTCGGTATGGAGGGCGCGAATCCATTCATTGATAGGGGTTTCGGGCGAGCCAACGATGCCAAATGCGCCGAGTACGGTCACCATGATGGTAGAGATTAAGCCGCCTTTGCCGAAAACCCGTCCACGCTGGGTCATGACATTGACAGTGAACATTTGGAGGAGGAAGGTTGATCCGACAGTCGGTTCCAAAGGCAGAAGGTTTTCACGATCACCCTCGGGGTGAAGGGTATAACGGTGGTGATAGGTGTGGCTGCTGGCGTAATCAAAGGGGTCCCACCAGCTTAACAGGCTGAACAGGTAAAGGAAGAATTTGTTCCAGAATTTGGTGTGAAAGACCGTACCATGTCCCAACTCGTGAGGGGCTACACCGACGAAAAAGCTGCCGACTGTGCCGTGAGCAAACAGAGCGACCAAGAAGGCCAGCCATGCCTGCTGTGCCCAAAAGACATAAACTAAACTACCCGTCAGTATGAACAGGGCAAGATGCCCACCCGCCTGGAACCACGCTTTAGAATCGCTACGTTTGGACAACTCGCGCAACTTCGCGCCATCGATGGGACAGCGATACCAGTTGACACGCAGCGTTTTCCTGACCTCAGAAAGCGGTTGATACGTCATTCCGATCCTCTTTTCTTGTGTGCTACAAAACCCAACCTCTTAATCGTCGCTGTGCGGGTTCCAAGCAAAAAGAGGTGGAAATAAGTAAGATTTGACGGCGATTATAATTGATAATGATCGAACGCCCCACAAATGGCGCATTATCCATCATTCGCGGGCGTACAGAGTCACTCACTGGCAATTTTGGGCGCCAGAACCTATAATGCCGCGTCGCATTCAGCCTTCAAACATGAATTGAATATGAATTAGTTTTCATCCAATACTGAGACTCTTCTCATCTGGCGGGGGTAGGCTGGATCGCTGCTCGTTAAACCCTAATCACATTTGTTGTTTGGGAAAGAAGTGTAGGTCATGATAGAAGTACACGATTTAGTTAAGAAATATGGTCAGGCGACCGCGGTGAAGGGTATCTCCTTTACAGCCAAGCCCGGCCAGGTGACGGGATTTCTGGGGCCGAACGGCGCTGGAAAGACCACCACCATGCGGATGCTGACGGGCTTTCTGCCGCCGACATCCGGTCATGCCAAGGTCGCGGGCTACGACGTGTTCGATCAGAGCATGGAAGTCCGCAAGCGGGTCGGTTACCTACCGGAAAGCGTCCCGCTGTATCGTGATATGACGGCGCTGGCGTATCTCATGTATATGGGAGAAATACGTGGGGTGAGCAAGCGACGTGATAAATCGATGGAGGTTCTGGAACGGGTCGGGCTGAAAGATCGCTCGGCCAGCCGCATCCGCACCCTGTCAAAAGGTATGCGGCAGCGCGTCGGGTTGGCACAAGCCCTGCTGCACGATCCAGAAGTGCTGATCCTCGATGAACCGACCATTGGTCTTGATCCGTTTCAGGTACTCGAACTGCGTGAAGTGATCCGTGATCTGGGTCGCAGCCATACGTTGCTGTTCAGCACCCATATCTTGTCGGAAGCGGAACAGGTTTGCGACAACATCATCATCGTCAATCATGGACAGATCACAGCGGAAGGTTCGCCCAGTGAACTACGCGCCAACCTTGAACGCGGTGGACGTGTGCTGCTGCGCTTGAGTGTGCCGCCACAAGAAGCGCTGGCGACCATTCAAGGCTTGCCGGAAGTCGCTTCGGCTACGGTCAGCACCACCAGCGATGGCATCATCGCCGAACCGATTAACCCGCGCACCGATCCGCGCCCTGCGATTGCCCGTGCAGTCGTCGGTAAGGGTTGGGATTTGATTGAACTGCGTCCGCTGGCTGTTAATTTGGAAGAAATCTTCCTCGAAGTCACGCGCCGCCAAGATGAAGATGAATCACACCATAGCGCTCCCGAGGCGGAGTCTGAAAGTGAGGCTGCGTCATGAGGCAGATATTTGCCGTATTTAAGCGCGAACTCGCGTCCTATTTTCGTTCACCGGTGGCGTATGCCATCGCTTTTGCTCTGCTGCTGTTCTTCGGACTGCTGTTCAGCAACAGCTTGAGCCAAGCCAACCAGCAAGCACCTGCGGATCAGGTCAACTTTATTCCAAGCATCCTGACCTTCCTGTTGTTTTTGGTCGCGCCGCTGTTGACGATGCGACTGCTGTCTGAAGAAGCGCGTGAAGGCACGCTCGAAGTGCTGATGACGATGCCGATCACTGAAGCACAGTTCATCATCGGCAAGTTCCTCGCGGTGTGGACCTATTACACCGTGCTGCTGCTGCTGACAGCTTCCTATTATGTTGTGCTGACCATCGTCGGTATTCCAGATACCGGACGCACCTTCGGCATGTACTTTGGTGCATGGCTGTACGGTGGCGCGACGCTGGCAATCACGTTGATCTGGTCAGCGGTGACCGAAGATCAAGTGGTGGCGGCATTCCTCGGCGCGGCTACTGTGCTGGTGTTGTATCTGGCGGAAGTCGCTGCCAGCGCTATCGGTAACCTACCCAATGTGAACCCCGGTTTGGGTGCGTTCATCCGTGAATTGGGCTTCCAAGCTCATTTTGAAACGACGATGCTCAACGGCGTCGTGCGTGCTGAAGATGTCCTCTATTTTGTATTTATGATTATCGCCGCGCTGTTCATCACGACGCGGATTGTAGAAGTTAGGCGGTGGAGATCATGACGGCTCAGACACCCAATCCAAATCTCAACGAACAAGAGCCTTTTATCCCGCCCTATTACATGCTGATTCTGGCGGCTATTGGTCTGATCATCGCGGCTATCATGGCGCTGACCCAAGCTACATTTGGCGTGGTCGGTTGGGGCGGTCTTGGTTTAGCGGTTCTCTCGGTGGTCGTGTGGGCATTCATGGCACCGGATCAACTCCGTTCACTCATCACCGGACGCACTGCGCGTTATGGTGGTACAACGGTGTTGGTGACGGTTCTGTTTTTGGCTGCTCTGGTCGCCATCTACAGCGTGGTCAAAGGCCGCAATATCCGTGTTGACTTGACCCAACGTGACACCTTCTCCTTGAGTGACCAAACACGGCAAGCGATTGCCGGTCTGGCGGTTGAACCCAAGGTACCGAACATCAAGATCGTGGCTTTCTACACCAATGCGCAAGCCGCACGTCGCGACCAAGACACGATTTTGTTTGACGATTATGTGAAGGCCAGCCAGAACAAGATCAGCTACACCTTCATTGATCCGGACAAGAGTCCCGGCGCAGCACAGCAATACAAGATCACCAGTAACGGACAATTGGCTGTTGTCCCCTTGGATGCTTCGGGTAACGAACTGGTTGAAAAAGCCCAGACTGTCAGCCTGAGCAGCCAAGAAAACCTGACCAACGCCATTTTGCGCGTGGCGGCTTCCGGCAACTTCCATGCCTACTTCCTGTCGGTGGATGGTGGGTTGAAGCTGACGGATACCGGTGATACTGGTCTTTCCGAACTGAACAATCAACTAACCAACCGCTTCAACTGGAAGACTCAGGAAGTTTC
The DNA here is from genome assembly GCA_044227005.1 of Aggregatilineales bacterium. Taxonomy (GTDB): domain Bacteria; phylum Chloroflexota; class Anaerolineae; order Aggregatilineales; family Phototrophicaceae; genus CFX2. The sequence continues at coordinate 744,204 of JBGAFZ010000001.1, read as the reverse complement.
ATTGATTGACCTGACCGCGCCCAACAGCGCTGTCAAGCTAAATGATACGACGGTTGATGGTGAAGTATTAGTGATTGCCGGTGGTACTTCGGCATTGCCGGATGCACAGGTCAAGTTCATCACCGACTTCCTCGATAAAGGTGGTAAGCTGATTATCTTCTCTGCGCCTCTGAATACAGACGGTAAGCCTTCGCTGGCAACTGCTGATAACCTGAGCACCTACCTGTATGACAAATTCGGTGTGAAATTCAATAACAACGTTGTGTTGGATCAAGTCCAAGCGGCGAGCCAATCGCCCTTCTATCCAGCGGCGGTTGATTTTGACAAGACGCATTACATCACCAAAGATTTTTCAGGTGGGCAACGGGCGTTCATGATTTTTGAAACTCCGCACAGCATTGATCTGGCACCGACCACACCGGCTGATGTGACCGTGAGCCAATTGGTGATGTCTGGCAAGGATGCCTACGCTAAATCTGACCCGAAGATTTTGTCGGCAACCGAAGCCAGCCAAATCGCACCCGTAGATACCGATCCTAAGGGGCCGTTTGTGCTGATGGCTGCTTCTGAAAACACCAAGACTGGCGCACGCGTCGTACTGGTGGGCAGCCAATTCGCACCCAGCAATCAGTATGCCGCCCTGCTCAGCGCCAACGTGCTGGATTTGGAAATCGCGGCACGCAGTCTGTTCTGGACGACCAAGTTCGATGATTTCTTCAGCAAGATTCCGCAGCTTCAGACCACCCAGAAGCCGCAAGATACACCGATCGTCATGGACGCACAATTGGCACGTACCGTCAATTTTGTGCTGATTATCCTGCTGCCCTTCGGTGTATTGTTGATCGGCATCATCGTCTGGTGGACTGGACGCGAGAAACGAACATCAGTCTAGGTTCATATTTTTGAGGGCTGAGACAGTAGTAGAGGGAGGGTTTTTTAAGCCCTTCTCTCTACCGCGATTGCTGCCAGCCCTCGCTTGAGCATCATTTAACTGAATTACCGAAACATCGAGGATGTTGCGAGGAGATTTGCATCATGCGTTTGAATCGTGGAACGCTCCTATTGGGGATAGCCAGTATCATCGTCATTCTGGTGGTGTTCGCGCTCAGCAACCAACCGGGTGGCTTAACCGTCAACACCGGAACACCAACCGCCACCGCACAATCGGCTGGCCCGCTGTTCCCAGACATTAACAGCGTCGACAGCCAGAGCAAGATTAACCGTTTTGAAATCGTCAATACCACCGATAGCAGCAAGGTCGTCATGACCAAGGATGCCGCTAGCGTGTGGACGGTCAGTGAAGCCACTAACACACAATCGCTCGCCACCGACCAGACCAAAGCGGTCGGCATGATGAGCAATCTGGCGTCATTAACTGCCATCGACAAATTTGAAACCGACAAGTTAGCGGACTTCGGCTTGGATAAGCCCAAGTACACCATGACGCTGACCGACTCGGATAACAAGACCTATACCGTCAAGGTCGGCAACAAGGCCACCACCACCCCACGTTATTATGTGCTCGTGAATGACAACAGTAAGAACGTGTATCTGGTGCAGAACTCGACAGTCGATATGTTGATCGCCAACATCGCCATTCCGGCCTATGTAGCATCACCGACACCGACCGCGACCTTCACCGCTACACCGAATCCCTACAGTGAAGTGGAACAAACTGCGACTGCAGTTGTCGAACAGCAACAGTTCATCGTCACGTTGACGGCTATGGCGCAAGCTGCTGAAGCTACGGCTGAGGTAACTGGTGAGGCAACCACTGAAGTCACTGCGGAAACCACAGCAGAGATTGCTCCATCGGCTACATCCGTGCCACCGACAGCTACCAAAGTAGCGCCAACTGCGACGACTGTGCCAGCCAGCGCGACACCGGTACCCCCGACGGCTACCAGCGTACCACCGACGGCAACATCTGTGCCGCCCACGGCCACCAAAGTAGCACCGACCGCGACGCAGACACCCACAGTGAGCGCCAGCCCAACAGCCGGCTAATAACATCGATACTGGTGAAGCGGATTTAGCCCCGCTTCACAGGCAAAATAGAACGAAACCCTGCTGCATCCCTCCGCTAGCAGGGTTTTTTGTATGCGTTTGTCTGAATATGGGTGATCTTTGTTATTGAGAACGTCACTCTCTGCTAAGATAAAGGTGGGGGAGTTATTTCTAACTGTAGAGTTGATATTATGACACGTCTAATCATGCGACGCGGCCCGCAGCCGGGCAAAATCTTTAATCTCGAAGGCGAGATTGTCACTGTTGGCAGTGGTATGAAGAACGGTATCGTCATTCAAGATAATGACGTCAGCCGTGAACATTGCCGCCTGATTCGGGTTATGGCCGATTATGAACTCCATGACTTGAATTCAGCGCGCGGTACATTCGTCAGCGGGCAACGCTTGAAAGCCGGTTGGCTGCTAAAACCCGGTAACGTCATCGAACTGGGCGAGAACGTCACGCTAGAATATGAGCGCGCCAAGGCTAATGTCGAACTTCCCAAAATCAACACGCAATCGGCACCGAAGCATATGGATAAACCCAGTGCGAAATCACACCCCTATTTGGTCTCCACATCGGGGATGAAGGTGGGCGAGGTTTTCCCACTCGAACGAGAAACCATCCGCATCGGGCGTGACCAGAGCAATGATATTGTGGTTGCTAATTCAGCCATCAGCCGCTTCCACGTGATCCTGCGCTGGAAAGACAATGGCTACGAAGTAGAAGATCAGGGTTCAACCAACGGCACGGCAGTCAATGGTACGGTCTTGCAGCCAAAGGTTCCCCAAGCGATTCACTCGAATGATGTCATCAACGTGGCGGCTACGATTGAACTGCGCTTCACATGGCAACCGAATGACATCCTCAACGAAAAAGAAGAACTGAAAAAAGCAGAACAGTCGCGTCCCAGCACCAAAGAATTTTTGCAGCGGGAAACGTCCGACAATAAATCCGCCACGACACCTAACAGTAAACGCCAGACTAGTAAACTCGGTACGGGGTTGCAATCCGGCGCACTGATTGACCACGTGTTTATCACCTACGCCCGTCCAGAATGGCAGTCGATTGTTGTGCCGATGATGGCGCTCATGCAAGATGCCGGGTTGAAGGTGTGGGTTGATCAATATCTGATTCAAGGTGGCGACGACTGGATGATCGCCGTTGAGCAAGCCCTTTCGGAATGCAAAGTTTTGGTGGTGGTGGTTTCACCGGAAGCTCTTGAAAGCCGCTACACACGGTTGGCCTACCGATATTTCTTCAACCGCGAAAAGCCTATCGTGCCAGTGCTTTACGCACCTGTCGAAGATATGCCACTAGAATTAAAGAAGCATCCGGTCATCAACTATGCCAGTAGTGACCGCAAAAAGACTTTCGATACTTTGATCGAACAAGTCAAAAAGCTAAAGAGCTAACCTCGAAGGCGTTCAGATTGCCCACCCAAAAGGCTGATTCTGAAGAGGTTTTCACTTAAATTGATTTCATGGCTGCTGTTGCCGTGTCACACCGGCTAGTGGTGTGTGACGGGAATTGTTGAGGATACTTATGCTTACCGAGCGTCAGCGTTTGGATGCACTCTATAAAATTAGCCGCATCCTGCGTGAACAAGAAGCAAATTTACAAAATATCTTGCAAGTGGCGCTCACACGCACTGCCGAGATATTGGGCGCAAAACACGGTTGTCTAATCACTTTTCACAAAGATGACCGCGTGAACAATAAGCTGATCCTCGGCCCGCAAAGTGATTTGGAAGGTCGCTATGCCCTGTGGCAAGAATTGATCAACCGCGGCTTGATCGGCATGGTGCATCATGGTCGGCGCGTGATCGTCATCCACGACATTGGCACCGATCAACGCTGGCCGCAACTGAGCAGCACACCCGACGAGCTGCGTAAAGGCTCGGCCATCGGTATCCCGCTGGAAAAGAACGGCAACATGTATGGCGTACTGGCGATCATCCACCCGCAAGTCGATTTTTTCGACACCGGCATGGTGGATTGGTTGGTTGCAGTTGGTGACATTCTAAGTGCATCAGTCGGTAACGCGGTTGAAATGAACGCCATCCCCAAAGACGAAACGCGCTACCAGTGGTTGTTTGAAGAATCCATCTTGCCGATGATCATCACCAACCTCGACGGGTATATCATCGACGTGAACCGCCGCGCCTGTGAATTTTTGCGTTATACCCGTGGCGAAATCATGCAGCAGGCCATCACAGCGATTCATCGCTTAGGCACTGGCCCGATCGGCAGCAATCGCTTCGGCTCGCTACAAGAAGGCAAAGAGATTGTGTTTCGTACCACGGCATTCCCCAAGCAAGGTGAAGACATTCCGGTGATGGTACGCGCACGCCGCTTATTTTTGGATCAGGATGATGTAATTGTGTGGGTTGAGGAAAATATCTCCGCCCAGATGGAATTGGAACAGTTGCGGCAGGATTTGACCTCGATGGTCTACCATGATCTGCGCGGGCCGCTGCACACCATCTACAGTAGTATCGTCACACTGGCGAAACTGCTCGCGCGGGAAAATTCATCAGTGGTCAAAGATTTATTGGATGTCGGCACGCGCAGCACCAAGCAACTCACCCGTTTGGTCGAAAGCCTACTAGATATTCAACGGTTAGAGGAAGGCAAAGCGGTACTGGATGCCAAGCCGATTTCAATTCACGCCTTGCTGGCTGAATCGGCACAATTGGTACATCCGCTAATCCACGAGTCGGAGCAAAAGCTCAAGCTCGATTTTCCCGAAGATTTGCCGCTCTTGACCTGTGACGCCGACATGGTGCTACGTGTCATCACAAACTTGATGGAAAACGCCGTCAAATATACGCCGATGGGTGGGACGATCACACTGTCCGCGCGGCTTCAAACGGAAGGCGTGCGCATTAGCGTCAATGACTCGGGGCCGGGGATCGCACCCAATATGCAGGGCAAAATATTCGAGAAGTTCAGCCGCGTTAAGTATAAGGACGCGCCCAAAGGCGTGGGGCTTGGTCTCGCTTTCTGCCGTTTGGCGGTTGAAGCCCACGGCGGGCGCATCTGGGTCGAAAGCGAACAGGGCAAAGGCTCGTCGTTCATCTTCACCCTGCCCGTCAACAAAGAAGTGACTGCGCTCAAGGTCGCCAATTAAACAGCAAACAGTGGCATCATCCTTCCGAGAGGAGATGCCACTGGGCTTCTTCGGTTCCCCACTCTTCGACACCACCACCACCGATCAGCAGGATACAATCCGGCTGCAACTGACTCCCGCGCCGTTTTTGCGAAAGAGGTGCTCGCCCCATTGATTCCTTGACTGCGTTCATCGCAACATCGTTCATATAGATGTCGATGCGCTCGATATCCTCAGCCGTACCCAACACATAACTCCACACCTCAGCCGAGGCCGAAGGACGTAGATACTTGCTTCCGCGCGAACTGGCGAGAAAGCGCGTCAATCCTGCCACGAATGTCGCCGCTACGGTGAGATCCGTGAAATGCATCCAATGATAGTCATAATCTGCTATAGGCACCGCCACGCTTGCCCTCGCTATCCTGTTGGCTTAGAGGCTAAAAGCAGTTCCATCGTACCTGATTGAACTGTCTTGCCATCCTGGTTAATAATTTTCACTTCGGCGATGATGTTGCCACCGCCCAAGCGCTTCATTTCTTTCTTCTCTTTGACCGTCAAGCGCACATGGATAGTATCACCAATGACCACCGGCAGGCTGAACTTCATTTCCAATCCACGGAAGGCCAGCACGGTACGTTCCATGAAGCCCAACTGGTACAACTGCCCGACGGCATAACTTAAAGTCAACATCCCATGTGCCACGCGCTGCCCCATCGGATGAGTCTTCATGTACTCGGCGTTGGTATGCATGGGATTGTAATCACCCGTCAGTCCCGCGAACTGCACAATGTCCGATTCGGTGATCGTCCGTCCGCGTGTGACCAACGGCTTATCAATTTCAATGTCTTCAAAGTAATAGCCCAAGGGGCCGGATTCTGTGTATTGCATGACTAAACTCCAACCTGTTGATGAATAAAAACCACACTCAGTGCAAGGTCTCGCCCTTGAATGGATCAGCAATCACGCGCCCGATATGTAATGATCGGACGAGTTCACTCCACACCGGTCGATACTGTGCAGCTTGATTAACCCAATAATCAAACGAAATAATCGCATGTATATCAAAGCCCCGCGCCAGAGTCACCCGCGTAAACGCCTCACGCGGTTTCTCTACCGGATCAATGAAGCGTTGTTCCGCCCACACCACCTCGATGTCACTACGGGCGATTCGGGTGATGGCAGTGGTGCCAAGTGTATCCCGATCCGCAACATCTTTCAGGGAATGTTCTAACAAGGCATTCGCAGGTAAGCCGCTCCAATCAATCCCAGCCTGAGTGCGGAAGAACGTTACCGAAATGCGCACATCATCGTCCGGCGGGACGGCGTTGTGAATCTCAAAGGGTTCGGTCTTGGCGATAAACCATTTTTCCGGAATATTGAAGCTCACCGCGCCACGATCCAACACCACAATCTTAAACCCCGCAGGCGCTTTCCAGCTATGATTTTCCTTCAACTTGAAGGTTTTGGGTGTAGGTAACGGCGCTTGCTTTTTCTTGCTCATCCCGATACTTCCCTAAGTACATCAAGCCAGTCGCCCTATTGTAACGCATTTTCAACGCTCCATAGCCCACAGTATAAAGACTATCCAATAAAACAAAACGGATGCTTGCGCACCCGCTATCACTTTTCTATGGACTGCTTAACGGATGACTAAAGCCTAACGTTTAATCCCAATGCGGCGCGCCAATAAGCCGCCAATCCAGCGCAGTTCCTCGATCTTAAGGATAGTCGCCATGCCCAGATATACCGCCACACTGATGCCACCTGCGATACCGACCAACAGTGCTTCGTGGACAATGCTTTGTGTGCCTATCCGCGCTATCAAAATGGGCAGAGCAATCGCTCCCGCCAAGCCCATCACACCCGCAGCTAAACCGGCCTTACTGAAGGTCAAGATGAGACGCTGCTCGCCAAAACCTTTCATGCGTCGTGCCAGCAGTACCGCTGACACCGACGCGTGGGTGATATGCTTCAGGCTATCGGCCACCATCAAACTAAACAGGCCAAAACGAGGGAATAAGATCACCGCCGTTACCGCATAAACTAACAGGCTCAGCGCACCGATCAGCGCAGGGGTTAAGGTATCCTGACGGGCGTAGAAGGCATATACCAGTAGTAAATCCAATGCCGCGAACGGTAGTCCAATCAAATAGAGGCGCAGCGCCATGGCAGTCATAATGGTGTCTTTAGCCATGAACGCGCCGTGCTGGAACAACAAGCCGATAATCGGGTTCGCCAGTACCAGCAGTCCGATTGTCGCGGGGATAATCAGGGTAATCGCTAAACGTAAGCCTAAGCCCAAGGTATCTTTAAAAGCCTTGCTGCTCTCGGCGGTGGTCAAGGCGGCCTGACGTGCCAGCGTCGGTAAGATCGCGATGCTGATGGCCGTTGCTACCAAACCCTGCGGGAATTGAATGAGGGTGGTCGCCCAATTCATATAACCGATGCTGCCGTCACCCGTTTGGCTGGCGAGGCTGAAGCTAAATGGACGGATCAACAAAATATCCATGAACAGCGAAAACATAACGGGCGCGTAAAGCTTGGCAATCTGCCGAACCGCCGGATGCCGCCAGTTAAAGGTGAAGTGTAAGCGCGCGCCTTTCATGCCCGGTAGCTGGATGGCCAACTGTGCCAGCGAACCGATCAGCCAGCCGATAGCCGCAGCCGAAATGCTGTAGGCCGGACGCGCCATTGTCCATTGGATACCGATGGAGGTGACATTGGGTAATAGTTGCAGTGGAGGCGCCAGCAAAATGGTTGAGAGGACGATGCTGCCATTGAACATGACACCTGCGAAAGCCGGCCATGTGAATTCTCGCAGGGCGTACAACGTCCCGCTGATGACCGCGAACAAGCTCATGAACAAGAGAGATGGCACGATTAAGCGCAATAAATGGGTGGCTAAGGCCGCTTTCTGGGGGTCAAAGCCGCTGCCTACCACACTGATGACCTGCGGGGCTAAAAAGGTCACCAGCAGTACCAGCACCGCCAAGATGGCACTCACCAGACTGATCAGCACGGATACCACGTTCCACAGGGCTTTTTGACCTTCGCGGGTTGAGATTTCGCTCAATACCGGAATGATGGCACTGTTTACATGCCCACCGATCAGCAAGTCATAGAATCCGGTGGGGACGCTGGTCGCCACCTCGAAGGCATCGACGGCGCGCGAGGCACCAAACAGATTGGTTAGGGCGATCTCGCGCACGAGACCCAATATGCGTCCAGCCAGATTGCCCATTGCGATGATGCTACTGGCACGGGCGACGCCGGCGTTGGTTTCTTCTTGTGTAGGTGGCGCGTCGGGAATGACGCTAGTTGTGGCTACTTCAGTTGTAGGACTTTCGAGCGACATACGACTCCTGTCCGCTACTTTCCGCCCAAGCATAGCACAACGCCGGATGAAAACGAGGTTCGATTTCGCTCAGAACCAACGCTTAGGTGTCGCAAACCTGACTGATTGCCCACGATTACAGGTCACAAACCCTTCGGATAGCTCAACTATCTCTGCTTAAAAGTCTGTACTACAATCAAAGCATGGAGCGATCGAGCGCACGATTAACATTCTGCAATCAGCTTTTACCCTGCACTATCACCATGCAATCATGAGTCGAACCATTTGTTGCCAAAGGGACACATAAGTATGATGAAACGCCTATTGATCAGTCTGGGAGTTTTGTTGGTGACGTTGACAGCCTGTGGCGGTGGAACCCCACCAGCAGGCGATAATGGAGGCGCAGTCAGCCAATCCAATCCCATCGAATGGGATCGTAACCCTAAAACAATCGTCTTTCGCGCCGATGTGACGGGCGGGAATAACGACCCCTTCATAGCCCTCAATGATGTCCCGACCTGCACGATTTACGGGGATAACCACATCGTTTGGACGAATGAGCTGGGTGTGAACAACGTACAAGTTCTTGAAGATCGCATCAGTGATAATCAAGTGCGTGAATTCGTCAGTTATGTTGCCCTTACCAAACAGTTGTATAAGTATTCTGCCAAGGCCGATACACTGCCCTTAACATCATCCAAACCAGTGGTCGAAACGCTGACGTTGTTCGTCAATAACGTCAACCATAAGACGGATGCTTTCGGTGGGTGGGATTATCAATACTATCAAGAGATCGTCCAGAATTGCCATAACATCAGTACCGCGCCGGTGACGTTTGCGCCAACCGGAGCATGGATTTCAGCGCGAGCGGTCGAATATATTTCGGATGCACCCCGCCAACCGTGGGATGCCGCAGCCAATAACCTCAGCCTGAAAGATCTGGCCGCCAGTGGTCAGCCAAAGTGGATCACTGACCGTAATGTAGGCGTGTTCTGGAACACATTCCTGACGTCACCCAAGAATATGCAATTCATCGAAGGTGATCTTCAGTACAACGTCGCCATTCAAGTACCCAATATCACCCGCGACGCCCCCGCCGCACCCTAATCCAGCATCCAACAAAACAAAAGGGACAGGCTTGATAGCGTGTCCCTTATCATTTCACGCTCTGCAAACAATCTTCTAGTCGGTGCCGGTCGTCGCCAACAAAGCCACTTTGAGGGCGTCAATATCAGCGTATTTGGTTTCGTCCGACGATAAGACCCCCGACTTCAAGCTGATGTATTCAACATCCGGCTTATGATGGGTGGTTTCACGGTCACGCAGCGGGTAAAAATACTCGGTCGATTGGTTGATGCGGGTGGCGATACGGTGGCGCAATGTCGTCACTTTTTCAGGCGTGGTGATGACAATAAAATCCTCAGGCGCCAGATGCCCGACAAAATCATCTTCATTGCCGTATTCGCGTACAGCATTCTTGATCATCATAGTGATGGCACGCAGCACATCATCAGCCGCGACAAATCCGTAACTTTCACGGAACTCGCTCATCCCCTTAATGGCGATTAAGAGCACCGACCATGGATTCTCCGCGATTAAGAGTTCACCGAGGCGTTGCTCGGCCAATTCGGACTCGGGCAGTTCGGTGACGGGATTACTGCTGGTTTGGCGGGCTGCCCGTGTGATGGCGTTGCGCGCACGCAGACGGAGTTCCTGAACATCGAACGGTTTGGTGATGTAATCTACTACACCCAGTTCAAGCCCTTGCAGTTTATCCACACGATCACGCTTCTCGGTCAAAAAGATGATGGGGACATTCTGGGTACGACGTTGTAAGCGCAACTGGCGGCAGACTTCGTAACCGTCAATATCGGGGAGGCGAATATCGAGCATCACCAATGACACGTTATTGCTCTGGGCAAGATCAAGCGCCTCTTTGCCCCATGCAGCCGTCAATACATCATAATCCTGCACCTTGAAATAGGCACTGAGCATTTCGGAAAGGTCAAGATCATCTTCGACAATTAGGATTTGGGTTTTGGTTTCAGTCACAGGTGCATTCCCCCCTGTAAATTCTGGATTGGATTAGCACTTAGCCGATGGGTGTTTTATTGACGACAAATGTACAGTGCGGATCACCACAGGCGGTACAGGTTGTCTCGTATACATAAAATTCGTGGCCGTCAGACGCCCAGCGCAAACATTCTTGCACAATTCCGGCTAAGGCATGGCAAACCGGCTTCTCGGACTTACGTCCCCAAGCAGTGGCACTGTTATCCACGATAAATAAGAAACTGTCGGCGGTTTGTTCAACCATGCAGCGCTGGTCACTAAAGGTGTTGTAGATTTTTGCCAGTGCTTGCAGACCGATGAGGCAACATTCATCACGAGGGAGCGCCCTGAAGGCAGGGTCGCTCATACCGGCCATCGCGCCAAAGGTGCGTAAACCGAGCGAAAAGCTGGCACGCCCCACACGCAGCGTCATACCGCGACCGCCACGAATTCCGTAGCTATCCTCAAGCGCGATATTCAAAGCGGTCATACTGGCGAAGTCAAATTCTTTCGCCAGATTGTCCGGTGGCAGTTGGTTAATATAGTTGTGCAGTCCTGCCTGCTTCAAGAGTGTTTTGAAGGCAGCCTGCCCCATTACATCGTCCATTGCCACGAAGAAATACCGCGCAATGCGGTTGGGGAGATATAGGCCAGCCAATTGCACGAGGCTTTGCTTTTCTTCAGGTTATACGAGTTGGGATAAGGCATCAACCGTGCGGGTGACATCCAAAAAGATTAAACCGAGCTTGGCTTCTTTACGAGCCAGCACAGTGAGAACGGCTTCATCACCAACGGCTGTTAGGATGACATAACCGCTTTCGCCCTTCACCATGACCTGCTCCAACATACCGCGTCCGAGTTCAGACGAAATACGTTCACCCAGCGAGAGCATAGCAGCCGACATAGCACTAACACGATCTTCTTCAATATGACCGGGCAGTGAAGAAGCCATACTCAGACCGTCAACGCTGACGATAGCCGCTGCTTCCACATCGCCAGAACTGGCCTGCAAATCGCGTAGTCGTTCTACCAGTTGTTCAGTACGGGACTTCGCCACGAGCATCTTCTCCTGCAACGTCAATTTCTAAATTCACTTGATGATTCGGATTGTAGCATAGAATTACAGCAATGGCACTTAAGCATTGTGCTTCAGTAAAGAATTACAGAATTGGAATCGTCAATTCAGGTCTATTTCTCGGCTAAATGAGGGATTTGGCAGAAAAAGAAAGAGGCCGGGTTTCCCCAGCCTCCAAATTGCAGATACCAAATCCGAATTACTTAGCGAGCAAATCGCCGGTAACTGGATCGACACCGGTTGAAATCCAACCGTGCTTGAGGCCGACCAGAATATCATTCATGTATTCGGTCACGGCATCGGGAACATCCGAGTCATGTTTGGGGGCGAAACCGACGCCAGCATTGGCAGCCGACATCACCAAGTAACCGCCACCGGGGAAATCTGCGCCACCTTCAACCAAAGCCTTGGTTGCGAGGTAAACGGCCTGATCAACCTGCTTGACAGCGCTGGAGATGATCTTGTCTGCACCGGGTGACTTGCCACCACCGAAGGAGGTGTTGTATTCATCCTGATCGACGCCGATAACATAGACACCGGCCTGAGCAGCGGTGGTGATTGCGCCGGTACCGGTTGGGCCACCCGCGCCGAAAATCACATCTGCGCCTTCGCCGATGAATTGCTTGGCATTTGCGCCGCCCACATCGGGCTTCACGAAGCTGTCATTGTAAGTGCCGAGGATCTTGATGTCGGGGTTAATGAACTTAGCGCCGTTTTCGTAGCCATTACGGAACTTCTTCACGGGGGGGATTTCAATACCGTACACGCCACCGATGACACCACTCTTGCTCATCTGAGCAGCGAGGGCACCAGCCAAGAAGCCTGATTGATCTTCACGGAAGACCAAACCGGTCCAGTTCTTGGGAGCGGGGTCAATGTTCTGATCGACGCCCATGAAGTAGACATCAGGATTGGCTTCGGCAGCAGCCTTGGTCGCATCAGCGATCAAGAAACCAACGGTGATGACGGCCTTGAAGCCTTCTTTTACGCAGGTATCAATGTTCTTGGCATAATCGGTTGCGGCGACGGTTTCGATATACTTATATTCCAAACCGAACTCGTCGGCAGCCTTCTTGCCACCTTCGTAAGCAAATTGATTAAATGTACCATCGTTAATTTTACCGGTGTCCGTCACGAGGCACAGGTTCTCGATCAGGCTATCCTGAGCAGAAACTGTGAGTGCGGGTACAACGCTGAGGATGGCAATCGCCAGCATCAACAAAATCACTATACTGCGCTTGTTCTTCATACAAAATCCTCCAATAATTCTTCGCAGAAAATCATGTGGGCTACTATCGCCCAGAATGCTTAGCCATATTACCTTATTTTTGCTTTTGGTGAAACCTGAGCAATTGGCTAATTTACACTATTATAATTTGGCAGAAGTCACCAGATGAGCTTCATCACCTCTTTTGGTTCAGCTTTCAACCACGTATTGCATGACGGTATTGGGTTCGGCGTTGCGGGTGCTTTCGAAAACGGTGAACGTTGATGGTTGCGCATGGACATACACATGATGGTGAGCGCCATCTGCACTATCAAAGTGAACCAACCAGCGCTTTTCACCAGCAGGTTGGATCTGCTTGAGGCGGAAGGCATCGATGGCGCGGGCTTCAGTTTGTTGACGCAAGTACATTTCAACCGCCTGTGCCGGCGCATCATAGGCCGAGCAGCCGCGATAGTATTTGAGCAGAAGGGTGTTCTTACGATAAGCCTGTATGATGCTCAAGGCGTCCTCGGAGGAAACTCGACCATAATATACACCATGCGGGATACAGGCCAATGTTCCGGCGAACCGATGCCCGCCGATATGGGTGGTTTGCCATACATCGCGTCCGGCCACGCTGGAGAGTGCATTGTAAAGTGGCATTCCATTTTTGGCACAACACACATCTTTCTTACCGTTGGTGCAGACGAGAAACAGCCGATCTTCGGACAAGGTTTGATCAATTTGTGCCGAAGCTATGGCTGAAATATCCAAATCGAGCAGGTCGTCGTAGCTATCAAGGCGGAAGCGGTAGAGCATGGGATGAACCGGATTGGCGTGGGCAACATAGAAGCGAATACCGGAACCCTGTTTACCTTGCTTGATGAACTGGAAGCGAGCGTTGGGCAGAGTCGCGATCTGACTGTTGATCAAGGCTTTTACGCGGTCGGGTAAATCGCTTTCTTCGAGGGCTTTTTCACCCCACGGCGCGTCATATTCCAGCAAAATCCAGATGGAAGCACGCGGGGCGGTAGCCGTCAACGACTCGCCTGCGGAGAGTGAATATTGGGCAATATCGGCAGTTGGCATGATGTGGTATCTCGTCCTGTGTTACTTCAAACAAATGCTAATCAGGATTAGATGTTACCGCATTCGGGGCAAAAGGGGCAGATTACCAGCGACGTCGAATCCAGTAGGCCGCGACAAAAGCCATACCCCAATCACAGGCGAGGTCAAAAAGTGAGGCGCTTCGGTCAGGGACAAAGGATTGGATGAACTCGGTGAGCAGCCCAAGTGAGCAAGCGAAGATAACGGCGACAATCAAGGCACGTACCGGTGTCGTGACGGTCACAAGCGCAGAATAGAGCAGCACGACCAAGAGCGTAAATCCGATGAGGTGTCCGGCGGTCAGCAGGATTTCCCACGCGAGATTATAGTCACGGGGGGCAACTGGCCCGACCAACGGATGGGCGCTGGACTGTACCAATACTAAGGTCAAGAGCGCGGTGTAGGCGATAGCGAGTCCAATCCGAAAAGACGGTTGTTGGACAATAGGATGCTCAATTATGGGGGCGAATTGGGATTTGAGTTTGAGTATCATGGAGAGGATTGTAACATAATGTGGATGGATATTAACCGATGCACAGCCCACGGTTAGCCTGTGCTGTTGAGGAGCAATAGATCACTGATGCCGAACGCACTCAATCATTATCTCGACCTGTGGAATTTATCCGATCCAAAGCCGCTGGCGACCACTGCAACGAGTCATGTGTACACCGTGACTTCGGAAGGTGAGCGGGTCGTTTTGAAACTCTTAACTGAAATCGGTGAGGAAGAACGGCAAGGTGCTATCGCGCTGGATTATTTTGGTGGGCAGGGAGCAGTGCGGTTATTGCGTTCAGATGCAGATGCTCACCTGTTGGAATATGCCGAGGGAGATAATCTGACGGGGTTGGTACGGGAGGGTAACGACGATCAGGCGACTAGCATTATTGGGGATGTGCTCAACCAATTACATGCTGCGACCAATAGCAGGATACCGGAAAACCTGACCCCGCTCAAACGCTGGTTTGGGGAGTTGTTTCGGAAGGCTGCGCTGGATAATGAAGCGGGATTGAACACGGTGTATACGCGAGCCGCACCGCTAGCCGAGTATCTGATCGGGCAAGAGCGAGATGTACGGGTGCTGCACGGCGATATTCACCACGAGAACATCCGTTATCACGCCTCACGGGGATGGTTGGCGTTTGATCCGAAGGGGTTGGTGGGTGAACGCACCTATGACGCGGCGAATACACTATGCAACCCGATGGGCATGGCCGAGATCGTGGAAAATGAAGAGCGCATCTTGCGAACGACAGGCATCCTCGCGGACAAGATGGGCATCCCACAAACGCGGATTCTGGCGTTCGTGTTCATCTATAGCTGTTTGAGCGCGAGCTGGATCGTAAGCGTGGAACAAGTGCCAACGCATGAACTGCGAATCGCGGAACTGGTTGAACCGCATATCCGACATTCATCCTTTTAATGGAATGACGAAGCGCAGTTTCATTGAGCTAGACCTATTCAAAACGGAGATTTATCGTTAGATTCCAGTGATCTATATAAACTGAAATTGAAAGTGGTTGAACATGTTATTACCAGCGCTGCGCGAAGAAGTTTGTCGCCTGCACGCCGAACTGCCCAAGAACAATCTGGTTGCTTGGACGAGCGGAAACCTGAGCGCCCGTGATCCAGAAACGAATCTGGTGGTGATTAAGCCGAGCGGCATCACCTTCCCAAATCTGACGCCTGAAAATATGGTGGTGGTGGATATTAACGGCAAGATCGTGGAGGGCGATTACAAAGCTTCCTCGGATACGGCTTCACACTGCTACATCTATCGTCAACGCCCAGATGTGTTCGGGGTGGTGCATACCCATTCGCGATATGCGACGGCGTTCGCGGTGCTGGGGCGTGGTATCCCCTGCTTGACCACAGCGATGGGTGACGAGTTCGGCGGACCGATCCCCTGTGGCGGGTTCGCGCTGATCGGTGGGGAGGAAATTGGTGCGCTGGTGGTAGAGACCCTGAAAGACTCCAAGAGTCCATCCTGCTTGCTGCAAAATCATGGGGTGTTCGCGCTGGGTAAGAGCGCCGAGGCAGCGATCAAAGCAGCTGTGATGACCGAAGATAATGCGGCGATTGTGTGGCTAGCGACCCAGTTGGGTACACCGCTGACGATCTCGGATGAGGACATCGCCAAGCTGCATCACCGCTATACCAACGTATACGGACAGTAGGTCGTTAGCGGCTACACGTTTCAAGCCTAGCCAAGATATTTGCACTGCAAAGACACAAAGAGGTTATTCAGATGAATAACCTCTGCATCTCTCTTATCCACGCAAGTTAATACGGTTATTCGCCTTCGCCGACAGGTTCTTTGGTGGTGGTGACGCTCATCCATTCCGGACGGTCGGGGCGCAGGTGACCGAATATGGGCTTCTCGTAGCGCAGCATGTCAACAAAGGGCATGATGTCGCGAATGTTGAGGAACATATAGCCCTTCTTCTCTTTTTCATCCACAAATGGGTCAGGGTAAGCGCTGTCTTCGGCTAGAAAGAAGACATCCATCGCATAATCGCCGCCGGTGCAGCGAACGATGGCGCGTACTTTGGCGGTGATGCCGTTGAAATTCTGGATTTCAAGC
Source organism: Aggregatilineales bacterium (assembly GCA_044227005.1). Taxonomy (GTDB): domain Bacteria; phylum Chloroflexota; class Anaerolineae; order Aggregatilineales; family Phototrophicaceae; genus CFX2. Next base: position 727,730 of record JBGAFZ010000001.1, on the reverse strand, counting down.
TGGCGCCAAATAATCATGTACTCTTTAATTTCAAAATGTTTGGGATCCATTTTTGCTCCTACATGAGAAAGCGATCATTCATATGCTGTAATCTTGCCGTTTCTGGGGCGGGATGTCAAACGAGCGATGAGGTTGACTAGAGTGCGCGTTCGGGGTCCGGTTTAAGTACATGCCAGATGCGGTCGAGCATTTGGAGGGTGAGCAGATTGCGGACGGTGTAACCATAGCGCAAGTTTTCGGGCGTGAAATAGGCTGATTGATCTTCGTCAGCAGACGGCCATGAGGGATGAATGTTGTCCCACGCGAGGCCGTCATTGGGCAAACCAGCAAGGGCAGCAGCCAAGTCGATGATGGGCAAATCGTTGGCGGCAGCCATATCCCGCAGGATCGTATTGAAGGCCGACACGCGATCCATACGGCGGGGTAAAGGTGGAATGGTGCTGAGAACCGGAATAATGCCCCTTTCCATCGAGCGATCAATGATGGTTTGCATATCGTGGCGATATTCGTCATCGGTGCGATAACCGGTGTCGTTGGTGCCAAACATGATGAAGGCGATAGAGGGTTGAATAATCCGATACTCACAGACTAAGGGAGACTCGCCTACCTGACACTGATAAGGATCAGCCACGCGGGGCGAGAGCGCACTAAAGGCCGCCCAACCGACCACCGCAGCCACCGATGGGTTGTTGAAGGAATTACCCTCGCGCACAGGGGTTTGTAGAAAAGCGTTGATGGCGGGTTGTAAATAGGTGTGGTCGCCAAGCTGGTAGAGGCCATCACCGATGGGATTCAAGAAGTGGCCGGAGACAGTGATGCTATCGCCCACTTTCGCGAAAACATAGCGGTTATTCGCGCGTGCCTCACCGATCATAGCGATGGTTTTGAGCTTCGAGACAACTAGATCACTCAAGGGCGGCAGCGGGTTTTCCGACTGGGCGTTGAGGATCGGGCGAAAGAGGAGCAGCACACAACATAAACTGATGACGCTCAAGAGCAACAGACGGATGACACGCAGATGTTTATTCCATTGAACTATCACAAAAGTCATCCACAGGATTGCTTCGCTTATCACTGTCGGTATTGTCGTCGTCGTCGTCGGACTGACAATCGGCAAAATTGTCAGCCCACAGGATTTCCTTCGGTCACAATTTCGGCAATGGCAAAGGTCGTTTCAGTGCCATATTTGCCAAGGCGGGGGCATGCTCTTTGCACCCCTTCGTATGAACAGTTTACCATAGACGCGCATCGAAAGGGTGACTTTTTTGTAACTCTTGTACGGGGTCGGTACTAACGGTTTTGAGGGAGGATTTTGGCCGTGGGCGTTTTAGAATGGTTAGTAAAACGTTTGCAGGTGAAAGTAATGTATCAGGCAACATCAGGTTAGACCAAATGAGGTTTTGGTTGATATTTCAGCAGCGGATGAGGCGCGCCTCATCCCTACAACAAGGTGATAGGTTTTACCCAGCGAATCGTGTCTATGCGTAGTGCTGCATTGAAAAGCGGTCGAGCAGGATACGCAAACGTCCTTGATTGGCGGCATTCATACTATGCGGAAACAGGAGTTTGGACTGATCAACAAAGTATTGCGACATGCGACGATCATTTTTGGTTAACCAATACTCGAGTTCGTCTAGGGTTCGGGTGAAGACTTCGCCTAGCGCAAGGTCATTTTGGATGAACTCTTTGATGAGCGCTGAAGTATGTTTGATCTGCGCTTGTACGTCGTGGGAATTCGGCGACACATGATGCAGACAGCGTAACAGTATCACTTCAGCCTCGAAGTAGGACGGCGAGAGTTCAACTGACGCAAGAATCTGATGCCCCAAGCGGGCATGTTTTAGGGCGTCGGTATACTTGATTTGTTCAAGTTCCAATTGGGCTTTGCTGTAGTAAATCTGCCCGATGGTCAGCGAGCGATCTTCGTTTTTGCGGTCACGCTCGTTCATGTGCTCATACATGTCGATGGCCTCTTCCAAGTAGAGTTCGGCCTCATCGGAACGATTCAGATTCATTAAGCCGCCGACCAGATTGATGTACGAGATCATGATGGTTGGGCGCAACTCGTCGGAATTACGGGTGACCTCTAGCGATTCTTTGAACAAATCCAAGGCTTTGTCGTACATACCGGAACGCTCGTAGATGGTTCCCATGTTGTTGAGACCGCGATCAACCCCCTTGATGTAATTTAGCTCGACCGATTTATCGTAGGATTGCTGGGTGACCGCCATCGCTTCATCAAGCTGACCTTTGGTCATGTAGAGTGTGCCGAGGGTGGCTAAGGCGTCGATCTCGGAATGTGGAAGGCCATGCTTACGCGCAGTTTCGATGTATTCATCCAACTGACTCTTGCAAGCGTTAAAATCATAATATCCCGACCAAATGGTTTCGAGGATAGCGCGAATATTCTGTTGAAGCACGGTTGCGTAAAGCGGATTTCCTGACATGATATCCATTCCTCAGTCGAACTATCTGTGAACCAGACCGATATGTAAAGCTTTTATAACCATAAACATACCCAGTCTACTTTTAATTATAACCAACTCTATTTATATTCTTCATTAAGTGATAGGAAATAATGCGTAACCTTAAGTAAAGGATGATTAGAGAGATTTTCTTAATTGAATGGGATTTTAGGAGGATGTGAGCAATGAGGGTAATAAAAAGCTTAATCGTTGAACACACACTACACGCACTATCATATTAACAATGCGTAATATAGAAATTTGCGATAGGCAAAATATCGTGAGCATCCAAGTTGTTTGGGATAATGAAGAGCACAGCGTCATCCGGTATGATTACAATTCCGGTTGGACATGGGACGATTTTCGTGAGGCAGGCAAAGTCACAACCGATATGATAAAGACTGTCGATCATCCCGTTCACGTTATCGCGAGTTTTGCCGATCGCGCATTCCCGCCGATGGGCGCGTTAGGTCGATTCAAATCCGCACAAGAAAGCTTGCCAAAAGAAACTGTGGTCGTGGTGGTGGGCGGCGGCGCGTTCATTAATGCATTGGTCTCGACCTTCACAGGGTTGTACCGAAACCACGTCAGTCGTCTACTGGTTGCTAAATCGCTTCAAGATGCGCGTACAAAAATCGCCCACCTAGGCGGGCGATCTACGACTTAAATTACTCACTCAACCGCTTCAGGCAGATTTGATGATGACCTGCTTGGTGAGCCAATCAATGATGGTGGGCAGGAAATCCGGGCTGAATTCCTGCTTGAGCGTGGCATATTCACTCACCGCTCCGGTGATGGCTTCCTGCATGAGGTGATTAGCCTTGGGCAGAATGGTCACCTGATAGTCGGTGTTACCTGCTTTTTTCATAGCAGCCTCAAAAGCGGATGAATTCTGGTCGGCATCCACTTGCACATCGAGCGTGCCGAAAATCGCCAGCACCGGAATTTTGGTCTTCGCCCAATCTTCGCCAGCGTTGTAGCTGAGCATGTAGCGCCACCAATCGCTGTTATAGGTGGTGGCAGTGGTATCCGCCTGTTTTTGGGCATACGCTTCAAAGTCGCCAATCTTTTTGAGTTCGTCTGCGGAGAAAAGCTTTTTCGAGACGATGACGGCATCATAGGTGAGTTTACGAATACCCTCCGCATCACCCGCCTGAATCTTTTCCATCAGTTGGGGCAGGAAATCGAGTTGGGCTTTGATGACATCGGCAGGTGTATTGTCGGCCTCCATAATGCGCTTGTTCTGTAGATAGAGTACATCCGCACCGGATACGGCAGGACCAGCCATCGAGACGATGAAGGCCAAGTGAGGATTAGTCGCGCCGAGCATGGCAGCAACCATACCGCCTTCACTGTGACCGAGCAAACCGACCTGCGCGTGATTGATCTCATCACGGGTGAGCAGAAAGTCGATGGCAGCGGAAGCATCAGTGGCGAAATCAGCGGTGGTGGCTTTTTCGAAGTCGCCCGTTGATTTGCCAACACCACGATCATCAAAACGCAGGACAGCAACCCCTTCACGTGTGAGGGCATCAGCAATCAAGCGGAAGGGTTTGAGTTCACCGATGGTCTCATCGCGATCCTGTGGACCGCTGCCGGTCACCAAAACGATAGCCGGATGTGAACCACTGCCTTCAGGTATGGTCAATGTACCAGCGAGGGAAATATCCCCATTCTTGAAGGTCACTTGTTCCTCGGTGTAGGGAAGATCAGTGGCGGCAGCTTCGACATAGGGCACAAAAGCTTCGAGGACAGGTTGAAACACATCCTTGTGCAGCGCGTCGTAATCATCTGCGGTGGTTTGCAAGAGAACGATAAATGTCTTGCCACTTGTCTTGTCTTCGGCAAGGGCTAAATCAACAATGATTGTGACTGCGGGCGTCTTGACATCGACTTTGTAGAGCGTCCACTCCAAAGCAGCCGATTTATAGCCGCCGACACTTTCAGGGGTTTCGGTCAAGCCGAGTTGGGGCAATAAGGCCGCCAACAATTTATCGGGCGCGAGGGGCGCACTTTGTTGAGCCAGAAGCGTGGCATCATCGGCCGTTTTGAGGCGCTGGAATAGGCCGCGACCAATATCCTTCCAGCCATCGGGAACAACGCTGGTCAGGCCATAGGCTTTATCGGTATAAGGTTTTAAGGTGACAGCATCCTGCGCCATCACAGGCAGTATAAATAGCATGATCAGCAGGCTGATGATGCCAAAGCGAACAGGGTTTCTCATTTGAAATAACTCCTAGACTTCAGGCAAAAATCGGAAGCAGCAGATCATCGCTTCCAACCTATATACGCAGTTTAATGCCGTTGCGGTGCGCCGAAACGGTTGATTTTATGGCAAGACGGACAAAAGTGGGGGCGGATTCGGTTCAATGTCGAAGGCGACAGTGGAGGCAGGATATATGTGCAATAGGTGGTTCGATATAAGGTAGCATGGCGTCCAAAATGGGTAGGAAGACGGTCTGATGCAGTGCGTCATATTCATCGGCGGTTGTTTGCAGCGAGACCAAATAGGTTTTGCCGGATGCCGCATCTTCGGCCAGCGCAATATCAACCATTAAGGTGGTAGATAAGGTTTTGAAACTGACGAGATAGAGCGTCCAGTTCAAGAGTTTGGATTGATATGTGCCGACACTGTCCGGTGCGGTGGTCAAACCCAAGCGGGGTAATAAGTTGGTCATGATTGTATCAGCGGATGCAGGGACGCTTTGTTGCAGGATCACAGTTACATCGGTTGGTGATTGATTCCGTTCAAAGAGGCCACCGCCAACATCCTGCCAACTTTCAGGAACGACACTCTTCAACCCATAGCCTTTATCGGCGTAGGGTTTGAGGCGAATAGTAGTCTGCGCCATGACTGGCCACATGATGAGACCTATTAACAGGCCGATGATACCCGAACGCATAATCATCTTCACCGGAACGAACTCCTCAGAAACAAAAGAGGAAGGCAATTGTGCTTACCTTCCTCAGGGTGGTCATACATTTTAGAGACAATGCAATTCATTTGCCGATGATGGTTTGGATGAGCAAGTAGACATTGAGGATGGCGATAATGATGGCTACTGTCCACGCGAGATACTTCATCCAAGTCGGGTTGACGAATACGCCCATCTTGGCTTTCTCGCTGGTGAACTGCACCAAGGGTATGACGGCGAAACTCAACTGCAAGGAAAGGATGACCTGACTGAGAATGAGCAGTTGTCCGGTACCCTGCTCGCCATAAATCGCGGCGACGACGACCGCTGGAACAATGGCGATCAAGCGGGTAACGAGGCGGCGCAGCCACGGACGCATGTGGATGTTGAGGAAGCCTTCCATGACGATTTGACCGGCAAGTGTTCCGGTGAGGGTGGCATTTTGACCGGAGGCCAACAAGGCGATGGCGAACATGGTGCTGGCGAGCGTCACACCCAATACAGGCGCGAGTAATTTGTAGGCATCGCCAATATCAGCCACGCTTTCGTATTGAGTCCCGTGGAAGGTGGCGGCTGATACGATCAGGATGGCGGCGTTGATGAAGAAGGCGAAGAGTAACGAACCGGTTGAGTCGATGGTGGCGAATTTGATGGCCTGACGTTTACCGGCTTCGGTCTGCTCGATGTTACGGGTTTGGACGATGCTGGAGTGCAGGTAGAGGTTATGCGGCATCACAGTCGCACCGAGGATACCGATGGCAATATAGAGTGCTGAAGGGTTAAAGATAATTTGGGGTGAGGGTATGAGACCGCCCAAAATACCTGTCAATGCAGGATGGGAGATGATCAATTCATAGGCGAAAGCGCCGAAAATCAGCAGGATGAGACCAGCCACCAACGCCTCGACATAACGGAAGCCTTTGTGTTGCAGGAAGAGAACAATCAAGACATCGGCTGAGGTTAAAAGAACGCCGACCACCACAGGTATACCAAAGAGTAGATTGAGCGCGATGGCTGAACCGATTACTTCGGCAAGATCACAGGCGGCGATGGCGATTTCGCAGAGTATCCACAGGAAGTACACGACAGGACGCGGATAATGGTCACGGCAAGCCTGAGCAAGATCGCGTCCGGTGACGATGCCGAGCTTGAGCGCGAGATGCTGCAAGAGCATCGCCATCAAGTTCGAGATGAGGATAACCGAGAGCAAGAGATAACCGAAGCGTGCCCCACCTGCCAGATCAGTTGCCCAGTTGCCAGGGTCCATGTAGCCGACTGCGACCATCATACCAGGACCAGCGAAGGCTAAGAGTGTACGCCAGAAGCCAGCATTCTTGGGAACCGCGATGCTGGCATGAACTTCATGCAGTGAGGGGGCACCCCGTTCTAAGCGCCAGCCATTGGAGGGGGGGACTGGGACTTTGAGTTCATTTTCCATGGTTGTGATTTCCATAATTTTTAGACTTGCCTAAACTTTTTTTAGTGTATTCATAAAATGCTTATTTGTCAAGCACAACTATGAGTCCATATTGGTCAGATTTTCAAAGATTTTTTGGGGGTTGTTCAAGATCGGTGAAAAGTAGGTTTTCGTAGCGGTTTTGTGCGACAGAACACGCATCTATGCGTATACAGAGTAGTTTAGAGCAAGCAGGATTGCAGAAATAACACATTATTACAAAACTGTATATTCGAGGATTGCTGTATTATTGAACCAATTGTAGTATCAAGTAGTAAATACTCAAAGTCATTCATTCGGCACTCATAAAAAATCCACAGTATCTCCACAACTATTTTTTATTCTACGTTATTTGATTGCCCTCGCCCGTAGTTAGTCGAATTGAAAAGCCGAGTATATGCACGCATCACCATCATCGGATCATTCTCGATCACGGTCGCAATCCCAAACCCTCCTATTCTTCGGTGGGATCACTCTACTACTACTGTTCGCGGCATGGCTGCGGATGCAACACATTGTCACCTTTTACGAATGGCCGGATGAAATCTGGTCGTTGTGGCATGTGCAAGGCACGTTTAGCGAAGCCCTGTCGCGCGTACCGTATGACTGGCCACCGTTGTTCAGCATCGTAGCGTGGGTCTGGATGCAAATCGCAGGACCATCACTCGAAGCCTCACGCGTGTTGATGATTCAATTCGCGCTGTTGACGCTGGTGTTTATGTATCGGGCAGCGCTGGTGTTTTACGCCCAAATTGCACCGGATGCTAAGGGTAGACGCGATGCCGCATGGGTAGCCTTGGCGGCAACGGCGAGCATGGCCTATCTGATCTTTGCATCGGTGGAAGTACGGGCTTACGGTGTGGTGTTGATGTTTGGGTCGCTGGCACTATGGCTTACCTTGCGCTGGCTGAAACAGCCCGCTAATGGGTGGCGCACCGTATTATTGGCGCTGACACTGGCATTGATGTTTTACAGCACGTTTACAACAGTGCTCTACATCGGATTTTTATGTTTCGTGGTGGTTGTAATCCGTCCGCGATTGATCCCACGTCTGATTGTGGTTGGTGTGCTGGCAATGATTATTGCCCTGCCAGCAGTAATCCAATTCATGGGGAATGCGACTTCACGACTTAATGTCATGGCGCAACCACCCGATCCGTTCTTACAAGAGATGTTCGAAGTCTTCCGATCATTCGGCGGCACGAGCGCGTATGTAGCGATTATGGGCGTGGCGCTGATCATCGTGGCGATTTGTGTGCTGCGGCGACGACTCAATTGGCGCTACGGATTGATACTGCTCGCATGGGTTAGCGTACCAGCAGCGGTATATGTTCTAAAAGACAACCGTGAATTCCTGAACGTGCGTTATATGTGGTGGGTGGTAATCGGGATCGTGATGCTGATCGGCGCGGCAACAGTTTACTTCCCACGCATCGCTCAATGGGGAGTCATCCTGTTATTGTTGGGATTGACATACGCACCAGTTGACTGGCTATCGTTCAGGGTCGGCAGCACTGAAGCAGCCCCGATGCGAATGGTATTGTCGTGGTTCGCGGAGCATATTCGCCCCGGTGATGTGATCATCAAAGACCCCAATTGTGCATGCGGCGTACCGATTGCGTGGGATTATTTTGTGCCGCAGTTCTTCCCGCAAGGAAGGCTACCGTGGGCGACAGAACCGGGTAATCATTCGCGGGTATGGTATCTGGCGACCACCGGCTGGAAGCAAGATGAGAAGCTCAAGGCCGATATTATGAAAGGGCGCAAAGAGTCGATCTTCGTCGGGCCGTGGAACTTCCTGCTGCGCTTATATGAAGGACCGCCGCTGTGGCAAGGGGTGAGCTTCGGTGATCAAATCGGACTCAACGGCTTTGAGGTTTTGGATAACCGCGAGACCTTCCGCGAAAACGATAGCATCCAAGTGAAATTATGGTGGTCAGCACTAAAAAAGCCGAGCATGGATTACAGCATCAGCCTCGCGGTTCTTGATAAGGATGGCAATCTGTTGACGCAAATCGATGGAGCGGCACAAGCAGACGGTACGCCACAACAAATGAGCGCATGGGAACCCGGTCAGTATTATGAGGATTACCGCACCATCAAACTGCCGATTGGCACACCATCGCAAGACTATAAGTTAGTGGTGACGGTTTATGATTGGCAAACCGGCCAGCGTTTGATACCTGCCGCGAACACGACCTTCCCCTTAGCAGGTGCCAACAACGACTATTTACTGCTGGAAAATCTGAGTGTGGTGTCTTATTGAGTAGTACTTTTGGGGGATATTGGACATTCATTACGAGAACAATTATCTGGTGAGCTTAGCCTAGATGACAGTCTAAACATGCAGATAGGCCTATAATGATTCAGGTTCGCTATGCAGTACTCCTTATTTAATGCGCGAACTTGATTCGAGGCACTGTTTTGCACATCGTAATCACTGAAATCATTGGTATTGCCCTCATTTTCTTCGGTTTGACATGGTTAGGATTAGGCATACTCACGGTATTGAATAAAGCGAGCAGAGATCGCTGGCTCAGCTTAATCCCCATCGTACTTATACTAGCCGGTATTGCGAGTTACATCGGCTTAACCGCCAGTACGCCTTTCAGACGCGCCTTCATCAACCTACCGATGCGCGAGTTGGCATCGTCATTAATTCAAACCAGCGCAGGATTGATCATCGGGGTGGCGGCGGGGTTGCTCATCTATGTGGTGGCACGCCGACTCCAGAAACAGCATCATTGGCGTTTTGTGGCAATTGCCAGCGTGGGACTCATCCTCGTTTTCGGCGGTGGATTGTGGTGGTTATATCAGGCTACATTCGCGCCTGATCTTGACCAAGTGACGACCGACACGACGGATGCTAGCACGATCACGATTGCGGATAATATCCCGATCAGTTTCTTTGAGAACAAAGTGGTCAAAGCGCCGACCGCGATGGAACTTGATCCTGACGGGAATCTCTATGTCGCCAGCTTGAACGGCTTCATCTGGCTGCTGAAAGATACCAACAAGGATAATGTGGCGGATGATGTGATCGAATTTGCCAGCGGACTGACCAAACCGGAAGGCATGGCGTGGAGCAAAGATGGCTTATACGTCAATGTGGGTGGGGCGCTGGTGCTGATGACTGACACGGATGGCGATGGCAAAGCGGATAAAACCAAAACGATTGTGGATGGTTTTCCGTCCGAAAGCTATGCCTTCCATCAGAATAATGGCTTGACGTTTGGCCCGGACGGACGGTTATATCTGGCGTCGGGTTCGACCACCGACCATCGACCGGAAACCAATCCCAAAGCCGCACGAATCTTTTCGATGAATCCGGACGGTTCGGATTTCAAAGTGTTCGCGACTGGTATCCGCAATTCGTTCGGGTTGATCCCTGCGCCGGATGGGAAGGGTTTCTTCGCGGTGGATAACGGGTCATCCGGTTGTATTGATACGGAAGCCGAAACCGATAATTGCGCCAATCCGATAGATGTGCCGGAAGAAGTCAATTACATCGTTGAAGGCGGGGATTACGGCTTCCCCAACTACTTCGGCGTTCCACCGCAAGACTCGGGCACTATACCGCCAATAGTCACCTTACCGGATCACAGCGCGCCAACCGGCATTGAAATCTACAAAGGGGACAAGTTACCTGCCAAGTATGTTGGACGGTTAATTGTCTCGATGTGGCTGCGTAACGAAGTGGTCTCGGTCGTTTATTACAAGATCGACGACAAGCACTACACAGGTGAAGTACGCCCCTTCATTAACGGCTTAATCGGGCCTTCGTCGGTGATCAATTCACCTAATGGCGGGTTATACATTTCGAGTTTTTCGGGGAATGCGATTTATTACGTCGGCAAGCCGTAGTCATTGGGGGTCAAGCACAAGACTTGACCCTGCAAAATATCGCGGATCTTCCATCATTCAGATTTGAACAGGAAGCGTAAGGCATCGGGCAGACGCCGTGCCCATGCCGCTTCGTTATGTTCGCCATCTGTTTCGACCACATGCAGTAAATCCCGCTTGAGGCGATAGCCTTTAGACACCAAAAGCTGCTTCATACGGCGAGCGCTTTGTTCACGCGTGCCGTTATCAAGGTAGATTTTGCCCTGCACAAACGGCTGCTGCTCGACATACTGGTAAATCGCACCGCCACCGATCCAAAAGGCGGGACTCATCACCCCTGCAAAACTGAATACATCCGGTCGTTGGAAGAAAGCATACAGGCTGATCAAGCCACCCATCGACGAACCGAACGTGCCGGTATGCTCACGGTCGGGTAAGGTGCGAAAGTCATGGTCAATAATCGGCTTGATGGTATCGATGATAAATGACAGGTAACGGTCGCCGCTGCCTTCCCAAATTTGCGGGAATGGGTTGTATTCCTGAAAACGCTTTTCGGTGTTGGGGATGCCCACCACAATCGCCTCGATGTTTTCGGACGCCATGCGGGCAAGCGTTTCATCGACTTCCCACTCGTTACCAGCAAACCCCAAGGCACGATCAAACAGATTTTGTCCGTCATGCATATAGATAACGGGGTAGCGTCGAATGGTGGCATGATACGACGGTGGCAGCAAAACGAAAATATCACGCTGGTTGTCGAGTTGAGGGCTGTAGAGATGTGGCAAGACGCGCAGTTCGCCGGTCACCGTATGATAGCCGTAACCGCGCCATTCACGGTATTCGCGCCAAAATTGTTCCTTAACAGTCATGATTGATGATGTACTCCGTGTTAACGGTCTTAATAAAGGGAGCGATTAGGGATAACAATTTGGGAAAAAAGAGAGGCGTTTTTTGCGGTTATGACTCTATTTTAACGGGAAATTATAAAGACTTGGTTAGCGAAAGTATGAAAATAGTTAACGTTTTTTGCTCCCGTAGGGGCATTTTGAGGGCTTTTCCTGACGTTTCCCCTACGTTCTCTCGTGCAGATAGCACAGAAGTACTATCTTCTAGGCGAATTCTCAAGTATATTTTGTTAAGGCGTGATAGAATGCATTTTAGCGTGGATGCGTTAAGCATATTAAGCACAAGGAGATCATTAAAATGGCAACAGTAGAATTTTATGATGTGAAGACTCGTTCGAAGGTTAAGATCGACGAAAAGCAGATCACTAAGGTCAAGATGGACACCAAGAGTGGCCCCCGTTACGCCATCAAGGGCAAGACCGAAGATGGTCGTAACCTGACCAAGTTCGTCGGCGCTGCGGACTGGGAAAAGTTGAAGTACAAAGAAGTCAAGTAAGTTTTGACTGTTCCCAAAAACAGGGGGTCGTTTGACCCCCTGTTTGATTCTAGGGACAGGAGCAATCAGACGATCATTTATGAGTCATAGATACGGTGAAATTCATGCTACAGCCTTCGGCGTTCATGGTCATGGTTCCGTCAATTTGTCCGGCTTCAACCACATTCAATTCGTAGTGGACAACCGTTCCCTGTTCACTTATCTCAATGACATATTGATTCGGTTCAGGATTGGTGACGACTGCACTTGCAGGAATTTTGCTACCGGTTGAATCTATGATTTCACGGATGTCAAAAGGACCTTCTGGGACGATTAACGTGTTTACCGGAAACATAGCAGCTGTCATGACTTGTCCCATGCCTTCGGGGCAACCGGAACCCATCTGAACGGATGTCACACCAAATGACCACGTGCCGGGGGTTGGAACGATGCCGGCGTTGGCGATGGCAGCTGCATCCAAAGCGGGGGCGACGGTGACGGTCTGCGGCATCAATTGTAGCGGCAGCGCAGCAAGGGCAGCAGCATCGTAGGGTTCGGGGCCAATCGGCTCGCCGTTGGCTTTGAGGTCTTGGTCAACCGGAACACGGGCACGAGTACCCGCCGGAATCACAACCTGCTTACCGGCGGACTTTATTGTTCCCTGCCCCTCAACAACGCTCACAGTCATTTCACCATTAGCTTGGGCTTGGAAGTAAGCGGTTGAACCGAGGGTGATGTCCGCGCCGTTGACATTCAGGGCGATTTTGCCCGCGCCTGCGGGAGTCTGGACGAGGATGCCGCTATCCGGTGCCTGCGAACAGGGCGCATCCTTCAAACCGGATTTGAAGTAGAAGGCTTGCATCGGACTGTAACGGGGTGCATCGGCTTTGACGACCGCGAGTGTCTTGACATCACCCGTCACAGTGACAATCGAGGCGGATACCCACCCCTGCACGCTCGAGTCAGCCGTATGAACACGCAACCACGCGCCATCTTCGCTGATGGCATCCGCCAGCAGTTCAGTACCAGCCGCCGGTGTACCGACTACTTTGCCTGATTTAGAAGGTTTTTCGCGGACATTGACGGTTTGCTTGGCGCTGGCACTCAAGGTAGAAACCGCGCCAACACCGTTATCCATCTCCACATCGCCGAACAACACGAAGCTGACATTCTGGCCGGGTAAGGTATCCGGCAGATTAGCCTGTATCTTCATCAAGGCGACACCCCATGTGTTGGATGCAGAATCCAAGGGACTGAGGACTAATTTCTTAACGGCGGTAATATCGGCGAGATCACCGGGTTTGGTGAAGTTGAAAGCCGGGGCGTTATCCTGCGCTTCAACCGACAGATCAATGTTGCCATAACAAGCTTGATTGCGTCCGGTGGCGCTGCAAACGGTGCCGGTGGCATCCAAAGCCGCTTTGACAATTTCGGGGCAATCTGCGGCGATAACAGGAACGATGAGCACTGAAAGTAATAAGATGAATACGGAGACAGGCACTACACGTAAAACTTTCATGATACCTTCCTTCATCAAGAGACTAAACACGACAAACGGTTCAAGCTACTGATCGCTACACATACACTTAGGATGTCAGATTGGTTCGATGAAAGACTGCGGCTTTAATATCATATCCTAGTACTGTCTTGAAAAGTTAGCCACCGCTTCGTGTCATAATCGCCGTTATAAGCAGGCAAGCCCCACAGACCTTCAAGACAGTCTGTGAGGGAATAGTCGAACCTGAAATGATCTACAGGGGGTTACGGAACGATCAAACTAGCCAGTTTTGGCTTTGTTTCGGGGTGCGGCAACAAAACGTTTGACGAAGGAAACGGATGCAGTCGCTTTAGCCTTTTGGGGTGTTGGCGTATACCAATCAGGATTGGAAGCCTGTTCCACAATGGGACGACGACGTGGCTCTTTGGCGGTCACGTGGTCTTCTTGCTTGGCGACATCAATGGCCTGCGCTTTTGTCCGCAACCGTTCCAAGAAGGCCGCTACACGTGGATCAGCAGACTGGTTATTGCCGGTGATAGGACGGGTATTTTCGTCCAGCGGCTTGATTTGCAGTTGGTCGGCTTTTTGACTATTGGTCATCTACTTATCCATTCACTCATACTTAACCTTAGAAATAAGGCGATCAGGAACCGCCTAACCTTTCCCGTACTGCCGGACGCAGGGGCATCAGGGCAGCTTTGACGGTATTGAGTGCGGAGGTGACGACCGGGCGATTTGAGAAACAATCGACAACACGGTCGCATCGCGGCGAGGGTCAAAACCAGATGGATACATGACTCCATCTTCCCCTATTGTAACATAGAGTGACGACGCTGATGGTTGTGAATCAATTCCCCGACACGCATTCCAAAATTCAGATGGGGGATTGCGTCGTGGGCAACAAAAAGGGGATAGGTTGGTTTCCCGCACTATCCCCTCGCCTCAAGTGAGTTAAAGGCTATGGATTACTTGGTGATGATGGTGGCGTCCAGTGTCTTGATGGTGGCATAGAAACTGTTGAGCGCGGTGGGCATTAACGTCAAGGAACCTTGCACGCTCGCCAAGTCATTATTGAGCGAAGAGTTCAGCGCGTCGCTACCGGCTTTGAAATACGTAATCAGGTAGTCTGTGGCAGGCAGCACACAGGCCGGAAACTTTTCTTTGTCGGTGTTCAGGCTGCTTTGCAGGGTGCGATACTGTTTGACCAAATCGGTCATCTGAGCCGGTGTCATCTTAGTGACATCCAGCTTAGGATTGGCCTTGATGAAGGCATCATAACCCTTGGCGATGAACTGTTCGGTATACCAACGAGAAGCGGGACACTCAGCACGGGTGTAATCCTTGGCGGCGACCAGCCACGCATCCGATGTATTGAGCTTGAGCTTATCCAATTCGTCGTAGACCAAGACCAACTTATCCGCCAACAGAATGGTTTGTTGAGCGCGTTGTTCGGGCGTGGTCGGATTAGAATAAACGCTGTAGAAATCATAGGCAGCCTTACCCGCCGCGACCACAGTCGTTTTAGCTGCTTCAGCGCAGGGTGGAGCCGCATCCGCTTCAAAGCTAATTTGCCATTGTTGCAGGGCTAACTGTGCCTTCTGAACATCAGGGACTTTGGTTTCGAGGGTGGTGGCACGCGCATTGCTGAAAATCTCACCGGCGGCGGCACTGTGGGCGCTCCACCATTCCTGCGCGGTACACGGAATTTCGGTGGGTGTGGCGGTGGGCGGCGGCGAGGTAGGAATCATGGCAGCGAGATTGATCGTGCCGGGGGTTCCGTTCGATCCCGGTATACCAATCGCCAGCGAGGCCACAATGCTGATAATGGTCAACAGAATGGTTAAACCCAAACCGATGCCAATCACTTGAATAATGTCTTTACCGATGGAGCCGGATTTCATGCTCACCGTTCACTTTCCGCCAAAAGCAAAGCCTTCAGCCCAATCGCTATGATGAATTACTTACCTAGTGTAATTATGTTCCGAAGATGGCGCAATGCGGGGTAAAGAAATCCGTAATTGAAAAGGGCATGAAATAATCATGCCCCCAGCAGCAACAATCTTAGGCGCTGACGGTTTGGGTTAGGCCATGACGTACCAGCGCGGCTTCAAAGATAGCCCCCACCAGTTGATCGTGTTCCCATCCGGCGGCGAGGGCTTGCAAACATAGATCGCTATAACCGGGGTTCAAACCGGGGAGCGGATTGATCTCTAAGATGTAAGGCTTGTCGTTATCGTCGGCATCCAAGCGGAAATCCACGCGTGAGACATCACGGCAATCAGTGGCGCGGAAGGTTTCGGCTGCTAGCCGTTCCAACTCGCGGGCCTGAGCATCGCTTAATGGCGCGGGGCAATGATAGCGATACTCATCCAAACCGGAGATGGTCTTCATTTCGTTGGTATACACACCGGAATGACCTTCCCCATATGCAGCGTGATCCAATTCGAGGATGGGTAAAAAGGTCACATTCGGCCAGTTCCCTACCAACCCGACCATGATTTCGCGCCCTGCGATGAAGCGTTCGACCAGAATCGGCTGGTTATAACGTGCCCAATGACTGGTAACCCGCGTCCGCAATTCGGCAACGGTGCGCACAATGCTATCAGCATTCGCCCCCATGCTAGTGCCTTCAGCGTTGGGTTTGACGAACAACGGAAAGCGCAGTTCACCGTCTTCGTTCAGCAGTTCGGCACTGATCGGCGCGTCGGCGGATTCAAAGAGTTGAAATTCGGGCGTCGGCAAGCCGTGCGTTTTAAGGACGCGCTTGGTCATGGCTTTGTCGAGCGCCAGAGCTAAGCCCAACATGCGGCTGCCAGTGTAGGGAATTTGTAGCATTTCGAGGATAGCGGGAATCTGTGCTTCGCGGGCATCGCCAAAATGACTTTCGGCAATATTAAAGCAGATGTCCGGCTTGAACTCGCGCAGACGATCAATCAGATTGAAGGGCGGCAAGATGCTGGCCTCGAAGAAAATGGCATCATGCCCCATGCGCTGCAAGACGGCCACGAGGGATTCCGGTGTGCGGGGATTATCAAGATCATCCCAACGGTCAGCAGGCATCCCTTCGTACTTGGGCGCATTGGATTTTAAGTTGGCTAAAACAGCGACACGCATTATTTTCATCCTTGATAGACAATAGAATAGAGCGCCACCCGCGCCGATTCGCCAAAGACAAATCTCCAAGTACGCGGGGGCACATATGCTAGATTTAAGACTAGTCGGGTTGAGATCCGTTTTGTTTTGGTTGACCGTTCCCGTTTGATGACGGTGGCGTATGACCGTTGCTATGTTCCGCCGCGTGATACGGTTGCCACTTGGCGCTGTCGGCATTCAGACGGTGAGCACCAGCACCCCGTTTGTGCAGCGCGTCAAAGCCCTGCGGCTTGATCGCCATACTCTCGCCAGCCAGCAACCCCGCCACACCGGATTGCCCCGGCTCGCTGCGACGTTTCACCTGCCGATCCAAATGCTCGATCATGCCAGCGTCATAATCGGTCGGTTCGTCATAGGTGGCGATGTAGCCTTCATAATTACGCAGCACAACCCGTCCCGGTGCTTGGCTAATGAGATACTGCGGCATGACCGGAATCTTGCCACCCCCACCGGGGGCATCGACCACATAAGTCGGCACTGCGTAGCCGCTGGTGTGTCCGCGCAAGCCTTCCATGATCTCGATCCCTTTGGCAACCGTCGTGCGGAAGTGTCCCGCGCCTTTGACCAGATCACATTGATACAGGTAGTAAGGGCGAACACGATTGCGCACCAGTTTGTGCAGCAGTTCACGCTGAATGTTGATGCTGTCGTTGATACCCGCCAGCAACACGCTCTGGTTGCCCAAAGGGATACCGGCGTCGGCTAATTTCGCCAAAGCGTGACTCAGTTCGGGTGTGATTTCTTTGGGATGGTTGGTGTGAATATTCATCCACAGGGGATGATATTGGCGCAGCATGGCACAAAACTCATCCGTGATGCGCTGCGGTAAGAATACCGGCACACGACTACCGATGCGGATGATCTCGATGTGCTCGATGGCGCGTAGGCTAGCAAGGATGAAGTCGAGTGTTTTGGGGGCGAGCGTCAGCGGATCACCACCGCTGATCAACACATCGCGGACTTGCGGCGTGTGGCGCAGATAATCCAACTGGGCTTCAAAGTCGGGCTTGCTGAAATTCTCGTGCGGACTGCCTACGATGCGGCTGCGAGTGCAGTAACGGCAATAACTGGCGCACTGCGTGGTAATCAGCATCAAGACGCGATCAGGATAACGATGAACAAGGCCGGGGACAGGACTATGGGCGTCCTCCGCCAAGCTGTCTTCCATCATGCCCTCGAAGGCCTCAAGTTCGCGTCCCAGCGGGATCACCTGCCGCCGGATAGGACACAACGGATCGTCGGGGTCGATTAAACTGGCGAAGTACGGCGTGACATCCACACGGAATTTATCTTCCGCGTTCAATCCTTGTAGTTCTTCGTCGGTGAGATGGATGACCTGAGACAGTTCCTCGACGCTATTCAGGCGGTGAGCAAGTTGCCAGCGCCAATCATCCCATTGTGCGTCAGGAATATTTGCCCAGAGGGCGGGACGTGGGGTTCGGGTGGGGGCAGCCGGTTTGGCAACCGGCGTAACGTGGGGAGGCTCCTCTTCAATAGAGGGCGGCTCGTCCCCGTTAAGAGAGCCGGGGTCTTCGTCAGCGGGTGTGACGTACTCCTGCGTAGGGTTCGCTTCAACAGCTCGTACAGCGCGAATACTCATGTTGGTTTGACAATCTCCCGATGCAAAATCAATAAGGTGATTTTGTTAAAAGAAAGCATACTACTCAGAACCGATTATAGTAGTGTTCAATAATGAGTCAACATATGAAATTTATTCCAACGTTGGAATAGAATGGTATGTTAAATCTCGTTTGAAATCATAGGCGAAAAATGCCTGTTAGGATGGGTCATGGGACTATCTTGCACGGATGCTCATGGAGCACTCATCAAGATAGAAAATGATCGAAATTTTTACCCCATTGCCATCACAGAACAAATGTGCTTCAATACTAGAGTGATCAGAATTTCAGTGGTGGCACGAGGGCGGTATGAGCATCATTCACGAAGAACGACCTTCGGACTCTCCCTATATCGAGTCGGTGACACGCGGGCGAACGCTCAGCGCAGGTTCGACTATCCGCCCTGCCGAGTCCCACTGGCATCTGGTGTTGGTGCGGGTTGAAGGTAAGGTGCTGCCCTTGGCGGTGGGATCGCTGACCTCATCCGGTTTGGCATCGTGGGGCGAAGGGGCGGAAATCCTGTGGATTAAGTTCAAGCTTGGCATCTATATGCCGCACCTGCCGCCGAAACAACTGGTAGATAACGAAGTCCTCTTACCGGAAGCCGCCAGCAATTCGTTCTGGTTGCATGGTTCGGCGTGGCAGTTTCCAGATTATGAGAACGTCGAGACATTTGTTAATCGACTGGTGCGGGATAATTCGCTGGCGCACGATCCGGTCATCAGCACAGCCATCAACGGCCAGCCGCAGGATATTTCATCACGCACCATGCGCCACCGTTTCTTGCACACCACCGGACTCAGCCAGAATCACATTCAGCAAATCGCACGGGCACAACGGGCGGCAGCACTCTTGCAGCAGGGCATCCCGATTCTCGACACCGTCTTTGAAACCGGCTACTTCGATCAACCCCACCTGACCAAATCCCTCAAGCGCTTTGTGGGCAAAACCCCTACACAACTGATCGCCAGACAACCAGCTTTCTAAACTTGCCATTTTTTACAAGACGTTCTTGTGCGCTTCAATTATGATGTAAGAGGTTCAGCAATTCGTTAACGGTTAGCCAGAGGAGCAAATTTCCATGAATAAGATCACCCCTTTCTTGTGGTTTGATAATCAAGCCGAAGAGGCCATGAATTTATACAGTTCAATTTTCAAGAACTTCAAGATCATCAATGTAAGCCGCTACGGGGAAGGTGCGCCTGTGCCCGCCGGAACAGTCATGTCCGCCACCATCGAACTGGAAGGTCAAACGTTGATGATGCTCAATGGCGGGCCGATGTACAAATTCAATGAGGCCGTTTCGTTGTTCGTGAGCTGCGAAACGCAAGAAGAAGTTGATGACTTATGGGACAAGCTCACAGCCAATGGGGGCGAAGAAGGCCAATGTGGTTGGCTGAAAGATAAGTTTGGTCTATCGTGGCAAATCATCCCGACAGCGTTGGGTGAGCTGATGGGCGATCCTGATCCAGAAAAAGCTGGGCGCGTCATGCAAGCCATGTTCCAGATGAAGAAGATCGACGTGTCAGCGTTACGGCGCGCCCACAGTCAATAAACGGCATTAGACTATCAGAAAAAGAACGTCGGCTTATGTAGCGCCGACGTTTTTTATTGGGGCTACAGTTTCGGCAACCGGCGTACTATCCAGCGCTGGCAAGCGAACGGTGTAGAGCGTGCCTTTTTCGGCATCACTTTCAACCTTGATTTCACCGCCGTGTAATTCCACGATTTCTTTGGTGAGGCTTAATCCCAAGACGGTACCGCTGACCAAACCCATGCTGGCGCTGGTAAAGGGTTGAAAGACTTGTTCCAGCATATCGGCAGAGAGCGCGGTGCCGTTGTCGCGCACCTGCACACAGGCATATTTACGCCCATTGGAACTGGGATCGATCATGACGCGCACATCGACGCGGCCTTCTTGCGGGGTGTGGTTCACCGCGTTCGAGATCAAATTGGTGACGACTTGCACCATACGTTTGTGATCAACCAGGACTTTGATGGGCTGCCCCGCTAAATCCGATTCGAGTTTGACCGGACGACGTCCCAACCGCGATTCGTATTTAGTGACGGCCTCGCTCACCAACTCCTGCAAAACGGCGTTATCGCGATCCAGCATGACGGCACCGCGTTCAAAGCGCCCGATGTCCAACAATTCTTCAATCAACTGCTGCATATGCGTCGCCATCTCATCCATGACGCCTACATGTTCATCCAGTTTATCGGGCTGTTTCCGCAGCAGATACAAACGGGTCTTAATATTCGCCAGCGGTGTCCGCAACTCGTGCGAGGCGTTGGTCACGAAGGAATTCTTCTGGGTTTGCAGGCGCTTTTCTTGACTGTTATCACGGATTAAGAGCAGCACTTGTCCGGCGTGGGTGGTGGCTGGATCAAGCGGCAAGCCGATGACAGTCACATCAATTTCATTGCGCTCTTTGGTGTTGATTTTGAACGCCCCCTGCCAGATACCACCCTGTGCGATGGCTCCGGCTGCGGTTTCGCGAAGCTTCGCCAACTGCGCGGCTATTGGCAGCACATGCTCATCGTTCAGGGGTTTGCCGGTCAGGTCGTCGCCGCTGTAGCCCGTCAAACGGGTGAGGGCGCGGTTGGTATAGCGGATACGCTCGGCATCCAACACAACCACCCCTTCCGACATACTCTGGAGAATGGTTTTGCTCTGGGTGCGTTCATCAGACAGTTCAGTGGCACGACCAGAAACCTGCGCCTGAAGATCATTGTTGGCACGAATCAGATCCGCATTGCTGCTGCGAAGTTCAGCTTCCGCTTCGAGTGCGAGTTGTGCTTGCTGCCTAAATTCAAACATCAGCATGACGCTTAACACAACGCCGATGGCTAAATCCCCCACCAGCAATACCACTAACGGGAAAACATCCTGTGCGCTGCGTACCTGATTGACCAGAAGACCGGCCAACACCAACGCCACCAATATACTCACCAGTACCGAAACAGTCAGGTACTGTGTGTTCTTATTTAGAGAAGGCCGCTTATCTTTCGGCTGCTGCATGTAGTAATTGTTTCACTCCAAGTTATTTGTAGAACTTCATAAGTATAAAGTATACCGGCTTGATGGGAAATAACCTTGAAGTCATGTTTTATGAAGTTCGTAAAGAACTTTATCGCTTCCGCCTGCGTTAAAGGCCAGTTAACATAAATGCTACATCTCTTTAATTTCATTAGCACAGAGCCATAACAGAGGGCATCTGTTCTGTTAACACTCGTCCGCTAAGATAATAGCCGAAATAAGAAAACTGATTCATCAATCTGATCGTAACTTTCAGGGAGAAAAGCATTTTGAAGAACCGTGTCGTTATTCTATTCGCAGTACTGCTCCTCGCAGTCGTCCCCTTTATGAACGTGGGCGCGCAGGATCAAACCATTGTTGATGTTGCTGCTGGCAACCCGGATTTCTCGACTTTGGTCTCACTGGTACAATCCGCTGGTTTGGTCGATACCCTCAAGGGCGCTGGCCCCTTCACTGTTTTCGCTCCTACAAATGATGCCTTCGCTAAGCTCCCGCAGTCGGTAATTGATTACCTCGGTGCCAATCCGGACGCACTCACCCGCGTTCTGACCTACCATGTTGTCGGCAGCGAAATCATGGCCGCTGATGCCATGAAGATGACAGAAGCTGGCAAGGTTAAGAGCGTCGAAGGCAGCGAATTGACCGTCGTGTACGCCAATGAGACCGTCAAGGTTGACGATGCCACGGTGACCACCGGCGATGTCAAGGCTTCCAATGGCGTGATCCACATCATCGACACCGTCCTCCTTCCTCCGGTCACACTGCCCGAAGTCACACCGGCTGTTACCATCGGTGACATCTCGATTGACGGTAGCTCGACCGTTGGCCCGCTGACCATCGCCATCTCAGACAAGTTCACGAGCGACGGCTATGCCGGTAACATCACCGTCGGTATCAGCGGTACTGGTGGCGGCTTCAAGGCATTCTGCGAAGAAAAGCGCATTGACATTGCCGATGCCAGCCGTGGTATCAAGAGCAGCAGCGATGCCGCCAAGCCAGAAGAAAAGCAGAAGTGCGAAGCCAATGGGCTGAATCCAGTAGGTTTCCGCGTCGGCACCGACGGTCTGACCATCGTCGTCAGCAACAAGAATACCTTCGCCAGCGATTTGACCAGTGACGAAATCAAGGTTCTCTTCACCACCGCCACCAATTGGTCGGATGTGCGTGCAGACTTCCCTGCACAACCCATTCAACGCTTCATCCCCGGCACCAGCAGCGGCACCTACGATTACTTCGTGACAACCTTCGGTGGTTCTGGTGATGCTCTGGACGCTTTCAAGAAGGCTGTTCTGGGTGCTTCCAGCTTGAACCAGAGCGAAGACGACAACGTCATCGTGCAAGGTGTGGAAAGCAGTGAATACGCCGTCGGTTTCTTCGGATATGCATACTACGAAGAAAACGCTAGCAAGTTGAACGCCTTATCCATTGACGGCATCGCCCCGAACTTCGAAACAGTCGAAGCCGGTACTTACAAGATATCCCGTCCGCTCTATGTTTACAGCGACCCCGGCATTTTGAAGGACAAGCCACAGGTTGCCGACTTCATTAACTACTACCTGACCAATGTTCAGGACAGCATCACCACAGTCGGTTACTTCCCCGTCAGCGAACCAGTGCTCAACCGCGCCCGCTGGTACTTCATCGCCGCCAGCAGCTAAAGAAATAGTCTCGGGTTCAGTGTGGAGTGGGTTTATAGACCCACTCTATCCCATTTCATCGGGTTTAGGACGGCATTTATTAAGTGGAAGTTAAATGCAATTTAAATCTCCACGATAAACCGCGAATGCGCCAATCTGACTGCTATAATGAGCTTGAATGAATAATTTAAGTCACCCGAATACCATTAAGGATTGAACCCCCACTTATGGAAGCAAGACTGGATATCACACGCAAAACTGATCTTTTGATCGCGTCCCTACCTCCGAAAACACAGGTTAACCGCGACCAATCCATCAGCCTTGAATACAAGCCGCGTGTTGGCGAATCCATTATTCAAGCGGTACTCTGGTTCTGTGCCACCGTATCGGTCATCACGACCATCGCTATTGTTTTCATCCTCGGTAAAGAAGCGCTGCCCTTCTTCATTTCAGGTGCGGCAACATTGAACGTCAGCGTCGGCGAGTTCCTCGGCAAATTCTTCACCGGAACCCAATGGCAACCTCAGGCTGCCATGTTCGGCGTATTGCCACTGGTTCTAGCAACGCTTATCACCAGCGTGATCGCCATGTTCGTCGCCGTACCACTTGGTCTCGCAGCCGCCATTTACTTGAGCGAATATGCCAAACCCGGCACCCGTGCAGTGCTCAAGCCCATGCTGGAAATCCTTGCGGGTGTACCCACTGTCGTATATGGGTTCTTCGCCCTACAAACGGTATCCCCTGCACTGCGTAACATGTTGGGTCACGACATTGTGCAGTTCCAGAATATGTTATCAGCCGGTCTGATCATGGGCTTCATGATCCTACCGACCATTAGCTCGATCAGCGAAGATGCCCTCAGCGCCGTACCCCGTTCACTGCGCGAAGCCTCCTACGGCCTCAGCGCGAACCGGCTCGAAACCAGTATTAAAGTGGTGGTTCCGGCGGCTTTCTCCGGTATTGTCGCAGCCGTCATTCTGGGTATTTCACGCGCCGTCGGTGAAACCATGATTGTCGCGCTGGCAGCCGGTTCAGGACCGAACTTCGACTTCAATCCGCTACATGCCGCAGAAACCATGACCGGTCACATCGTACGCATCAGCACCGGCGAACTCAGCTTCAACTCGATTGATTACAACAGCTTGTTCGCGATCGGTCTGCTGCTGTTCATCATTACGCTGGTGTTAAATCTCATCAGCCGCGCAATTACCAACCGTTACCGCGAGGTGTACTAAGTGGCGAGCGATGTCTCACACATGCCTGATGATGCGACTTATCGCAAAAATCTAGCAGCCCGACAGAGCGCAGGCTTCCGCTGGCAGTTGTTTTTCCTCGGAGCAACCTTAATCGGTATGCTCGTACTGGTCATTCTCTTGTTAAGTGTCCTTAACCAGACTTTTGGTTTGATCGCCGTCCGCGAAAAAGTGAGTGTGGCGACCTTAACCAACGGGCGTGAACTCAATTCGCTGTCTACGGCTGAATTGGGTGACATCCTCAAAGCCAATCTCTCCAAAGGCAAGCTTCAGGGTGTTTTCCTGCAATTGGTCACAGGCGCGAACGTTGACCGTAAGAAACTCGCCAGCGCACAAATTGCCGAACTCATCCCAACCAAAGTCGTCGCTGAAGGATTGGGAACCAAGAAGTTCACAGAACTGACTCCTGATGACTTGGTCAAAATCATTGCCGACAACAATACACAGGCTGGTCTCGCGCAGTACATCAATCAGGAAATCATCGGGCGCGAAGTCCTTCAAAGCTGGTCATTCATCGACAGCATCACCAATCGCGCCGCTATTGAACAACTCATCAAGGACAAAGCGGCGGGTATCGGCTTCTCTGAAACACTACCAGCCAAACAACTTGAAGAACAAAAACAAGCCTTCGCCTCGGCACGGCTCGAAATGCACTCGTGGTTGAGTGGCGAATTCATCAATCAGTCCAACTCAACGGTTGCCTCAGACGCAGGCATTCGCGGCGGTCTGATCGGAACCATATGGGTCATCACCTTGACCATGTTGATTGCCACGCCGCTCGGTGTTGGTGCTGCCATCTACTTAGAGGAATATGCTAAAGATGGTATGTTCGCGCGCAGCAAGTTCTTAAATCGCCTCAATATGATCATCGAGACCAACATCCGTAATCTAGCGGGTGTGCCGTCGATCATCTACGGTTTGCTCGGTCTTGCCCTATTCGCTCGTATATTGCTACCCCTCACCAGTGGTGAGCTTTTCGGGGTGAAAGATGGACGCGGCAATACCATCCTCAGTGCCAGCTTAACACTCGCTCTCCTAATCTTGCCCGTCATCATCATCAACGCGCAGGAAGCCATTCGCGCCGTACCCCGCAGCATCCGTGAGGGCAGCTACGGCATGGGTGCAACCAAATGGCAAACAGTCTCACGTCAAGTATTACCAGCAGCTATCCCCGGCATCATGACCGGCGTGATTTTATCGCTATCCCGTGCGGTGGGTGAAACAGCCCCGCTCGTGGTACTCGGTGCAGCAGTATTCCTCTCGAAAGATCCCAACGGACCATTCCAACCCTTCACCACATTACCTATCCAGATCTTTAACTGGACGGAACAGCCTAGCGATCAATTCCGTGCTGCGGCTGCGGCGGGTATTATCGTGCTCTTGGTCATGCTGCTTGTCCTAAATGCCTCAGCCATCATCATTCGTCAACGTTTCAGCAGGAGATTACAGGGATGAGCCAAAACGGCGCTTCCAAATCTGTCGAAATCAAGAATATCAACGTTTACTACGGCCCGAAACTCGCCGTTCAGAATGTTTCCCTTCCGATTTACACCAACAAGATTACCGCCTTTATTGGCCCATCCGGTTGCGGTAAAAGCACAGTATTACGCTCCATCAACCGCATGAATGACCTTATTCCGGGAGCGCGTGTGGAGGGCGAAATCCTCTACAACGGCAAGAACTTATACGCGCCCAACATCGACCCTGTCGAAGTACGGCGGCGCATTGGCATGGTCTTTCAGAAACCGAATCCCTTCCCCAAGAGCATCTATGACAATGTGGCCTACGGACCGCGCTTGCTCGGCATCAACAAAAAATCCGTGCTGGATGAGATTGTCGAACTGAGCTTGAAGCAAGCCTTCATCTGGGACGAAGTCAAAAGTGATCTGAAGAAATCTGGATTGGCGCTTTCCGGCGGTCAGCAGCAGCGTCTGTGCATCGCGCGAACCTTAGCAGTCGAACCCGAAATTATCCTGATGGATGAACCCTGTTCGGCGCTTGACCCGATTGCCACACAGCGCATTGAAGAACTGATGCGCGAACTAGTGCATAACTACACTATCGTCATCGTCACGCATAATATGCAGCAAGCCACCCGAGTGAGCGATTTCACGGCCTTCTACAGCATCCGCAAAGAAGGTACCAACGTGCAAGAAAAACGCTGGGGTGTGCTGGTTGAATATGACCAAACGCAGAAGCTATTTGAGCAACCGGAACAATCCGAAACAGCCGATTATATTTCCGGACGCTTCGGATAATCGTGCCACTTTTGTTTCATTAAGCCAAAGAGCGACGTTACAAGCGCTCTTTATTTTTCATATAGGCTTCAAGTATTAATTCTCCATAAGAGTTGTTGACGCTACCGCACGATCGGTGTTACAGTAGTACTGTGGCTAAAGGGTAATTCAGCTTCCGCTCCTCGCTCAATCGCTTATCTGCGAGGCCGGAAATCGAGATAACACCTGTTGTCTCAACCTTATTCAAATTATGTAGAGGGGTTCGCTACCTGCGCCCCGGCCAAACGCCACCGATGTCCCCATATGGCCCGGTATCCGCCCATTTTTATCTGCGGATCACGCAGCGTCATGACCCCGGGAGTACCACATGACAATTGATTTTCTCACCCGTATTATCGGAACGGTCATTTTCGCGTTGCTCGGTGCGCGCCTTGGCGTGGACTCTGCGGCGTTCATCGGTTTACCACCGGATGTCACTGCCGTTATCTTCTCGTTGGTCGGTGTTCTGGTCGGGTTGATTCTCACGCCGTGGATCACAATCCGCCCACTGCGCTACATCCGCCAAACCATCACTGAATTGCCAATTGACCTGTTGCTAACCTCGCTCGCAGGTATGAGCATTGGCTTATTGCTGGCGCTCCTTATGTCCTATCCGCTAGCGCAACTAAGCCCTCCACTAGGAACTTGGACACCGGCGATAGTATCCATCGTGGCGGGTTACCTCGGACTGGTCATTTTCCGCGCCCGATCCCGTGAAATTTTAGGTTTGATCGGTGAACCAGCCAATAAGCGTACCCGTAACTTTTTAACAGGAACCGAGCGCGTCATCTTGCTTGATACCAGCGTCTTGATTGACGGGCGCATCGTGGACATTGCCAAGACCGGCTTTCTCGGTGGTACACTGGCTGTACCGCGTTTCGTCATCACCGAGTTGCACCAAGTCGCGGACTCGTCCGATACGCTGCGGCGCAACCGCGGTCGGCATGGGCTGACCAAGCTCAACGAACTCCAACGGGATGCCGTCATGCCCTTTAAAATTCTGGAAGAGGACATCCCCGGCATTGTCGAAGTCGATGATAAACTGATCGCGCTGGCGATTAAGATCAACGCGCCGATCATCACCAACGATTATCCACTCAACCGCATCGCTGAAACGCAGGGTGTGAATGTTCTCAATGTGAACTCATTGTCGAATGCAGTGCGATCAATCTTCCTGCCCGGTGATACCTTGCCCATCCGTATCATTCAAGAAGGCCGCGAACCGGATCAAGGTGTGGGTTATTTGGAAGATGGAACGATGGTGGTGGTCGAAGGTGGCAAGCCTTTCATGGATCGCACCATCACGGTCAGTGTGACCAAATTCATCAACAAAGATACGGGGCGCATGTTCTTCGCCGTCCCCGAAAAGACCTAGGCGGTTATCCGTCAGGTAGGCGTTGGGTGACGCACATAATCCAAGCACTATAATAAGCACTATGATGCGTTACCCAATCCTGTTCCTCACCCTACTGTTTTGCCTGCCCTTGCTATCAACCCGCGCACAACCCGAACCACCCGCGCCGGATGCACAGGTCATCCCTATGGAAACGCGCCTGCGCTTGCGAGATGCACCCTCATTCAACAGCGGCACTGTCGGATTACTCGATCCGGGCACCGCGCTCACACTCATCGGTCGCACCGTCGACTCGAATTGGCTCAATGTCCGCACCGCAACCAACCTCACCGGATGGTCAAATGCCGCCTATATCACCGTCAACATTGATCTCACGAACTTGGAGGTTAATACTGACTTGGGTGCGCTGAAGCATCCGCTACAACTCTCCGACAAGGTAGCCGAAAATATCCGCCAGATTTACGCCCTCGGACAAACTTTGGGCAATCACGCTGATGTGTTCTCCAAAGTAGGCGATAGCATCACCGTTGCACCGCACATGCTGCACCCGATTGGCGAGGGATTGTATAACCTCGGTGATTACCAATATTTGCAGGGCGTCATCGATTATTTTTCGGTATCACCTGCACATGACGGCAACTCCTTTGCCAACACATCCATCGCTGCTGGTGTCGGTTGGACGACCGATGCCGTCCTCAAAGCCAAATTTGCTGATCCCAAATTGTGCAAAGCGGATGAGTCAGCCTTAGCCTGTGAGTATCGGTTGGTCAAGCCTGCCTACGCCTTAATCATGTTCGGCACCAATGATGTTGCCCATCTCACTGCCAAAACCTATGCCTATAACATGGGGCGCATCATCAAAGCCTCCATCGAAAGCGGCATCATCCCAATCGTCAGCACCATTCCGGTACGCATCGGCTATGAAGAGCAGGTCATCACCTTTAACGAGGCACTGGTCAAAGTCGCCCAACGCTATCGTGTACCACTCTGGGACTTCGGTGCAGCGATGGAAGGCTTGCCCAAAGGCGGCTTAGCACCGGATGGCGTTCACCCCTCGATTCCGGCGGCTGGTTACAAAGGATCAGCAGACTTTCGCGCCAATAACCTCTACTACGGCTACGTCATCCGTAACCTCACCGCGCTTCAAATGCTCGATGCTGTCTTATTGGCCGTTGAGAATCAATAGCCACGATAGGGTGTAGGTTTTGACTGTGCTAATAGAACCATCCCTTCTGTTATAACCTTTGTCTGATGCGTACCCCTTCTACTGGTGTTACATTCAACTCATGCCATTTTTTCGCTCAATAAAGGAGTTTTATGATGCGCCGTTTTAGTATATTAGTTGTATTCTTCATGCTCATCGGAATCGGGTTGCTGCCTGTCGCCGCCCAAGACGATATGGCTGGCAAAGTTGCCGAGCTGATGGCCTCAAAACCGTCGTTTGAGTACACAGAAACCATCGTTGATTTCAAGAATCTGGATCAGAAGATTATCGGCACATTGGCAATGCCCACCACCGATACGGCTGTTCCACTGGTATTGCTGTTCCACGGCTTCAAGGGCGAACGTGATGAACTGCCAATCGTGAACACCGAAGAAGGTATGTATAGCCGCACTGCCCGCATTTTTGCCGAACGTGGTATCGCGACACTCCGTATAGAATTCCGTGGTTCAGGCGAAAGTGAAGGCAAGTGGGAAGATACGACCTTCACCGGTCAAATCGCGGATGCGATTGCTGCGCTGGATTATGCTGGCACCATTAAGGGTGTCGATAGCGCACGCATAGGTATCATCGGCCTAAGTCAGGGTGGTTTGGTCGCGGCCAGCGCAGCAGGTCAAGACGCTCGTATCAAATCACTGACCCTGTGGTCAGCAGCAGCTAATCCCGCCTCAAATTTCGCCAATATTCTGCCGCTGGAAACCATCAAAGCAGGCTTGGCTCTCGAAGACGGTAAAGCATTGGCCATCACACTCCCATGGGGTGAAGAAACCAGTATGAAGCGTGCCTTCTTTGAAGAACTGTACACCGTCGATCCAGTCGCTTCAATCACCCACTACCCGAATCCACTGCTGGTCGTTGTCGGCAGTCGTGATACCACCGTATATCCTCAACCCCTTCAAGGTCAGGTTTTCCTGAACTACCATGAAGGTAAAGAAGCCTTGGTCGTAGTAGATGGCGATCACGTATTCGATGTGCTGGCAACCGGACCGGAAGTATTAGATCAGGCCATTTTCAATAGTCTTGCTTGGTTCATGGAGACCCTATAAGGTCGTTAGATTTACTCCCCCTATGACCGTGTAAAGTGCAATAAAAAAGCGCGTCGATGTTGGTAACAGCAGGACGCGCTTTTATTTATTAGCCAGTCAACCTAGTCGCCAGCGGCAGGTGCAGTCACCAAATCTGGCTGTGCCTCACCTTCAACCGGAGCCATAATCCGTGACGGCAGCATCACCAGCACGAAGACCGCCGAACACGCCATGATGATTGAACCGACGATCATGGCATGTGTCATACCATCCACGAAAGCATGATTAGCCGTGGTCAAAATGAGCGTGCCCATTAGCTTGGGCATCTGCGGCAGCGCTGCAATCGCATGAGCCGCTTGAATACTGCTGGAAATACCCTCAATCAATTCCTTCGGGATACCCGGAATAAGCTTGAGGCTGCCCTGAACACCACTGATATAAATGTTGTTCATGAATGTGCCCAAAACCGCCACACCCAACGCCGTACCCAATTCGCGTGTGGTATCGTTCATCGCTGAGCCGATACCGGACTTATTCGCCGGAATGGCGCTCATGATCGAATTGGTAGCCGGAGCCATCGCCAAGCCCATACCTGCCGCCAACATCACCTGCCCAATCGCGATGGTGATGTAAGGCGTATCGATCTTGTAGACGCTGCCCATGTAGAACAGCGCCAATGCAGCGATACCGATGCCCAACGCAACCGTGAACTTAATACCGATGCGCTTGCTGATGGGTGCGGACAGCGGCGCGATGGCGATCAAACCACCCGCGACCGGAAGCGTACCCAAACCAGCCGTCAACGTGTCGTATCCCAGAATAGTCTGCATATACTGGCTGACGAAAAACATCGAACCAGCAAGGCTGAACATAACCATCGCCAGCGCGATACTAGCACCGCTGAACGACAAGTTCTTGAACAAATACAAAGGCATCATCGGTTCTTTACTGCGCGACTCAACGAAAGTGAAGATCGCCAGCAGGATAAACGCGATGATAAATAACTGCACCACTTCCGGATTTTTCCACCCTTTTGAACCGGCTTCGATGATCGCGTAAATCAGCGCGAACACACCAGCGGTTGAGAAAATCACGCCGGGAATATCCAGTTTGGGAGCAGTCTCATCTTTGGACTCAGCCAGAAAACGTTGCCCACCGATTAAGGCGATCACGATAATCGGCAGGTTGATGAAGAACAAAATGTGCCACGTATACAGCTTGAGCAGCAACCCACCCAACACCGGCCCGATAGCGATACCCAAACCAAAGATGGCTGACCAGATACCGATGGCTTGCGCCCGTTCGTGCTGCGGGAAACTCACATTAATCAGCGACAGCGTTGATGGCATGATGAACGCGCCAGCAATACCGAGGAAACCACGGCAGACAATCAACGCGAGGGTGGTTGTCGAAACGGCAGCCCCCAACGAACCCACACCGAACATCACCAGACCAATTTGCAGCGCCCGTTTGCGCCCGAACCGATCACTAATCGCCCCCATTGTCAGCAGCAGTGCCGCGAACACAAGAATGTAGGCGTCAATAATCCACTGTAGCTCGCTGATGTTGGCGTTCAGATCCTTCGACAGTGACGGGATCGCGATATTCAAAATGGTGTTATCAAGGCTGATGACGAGCAGCGACACACCGATAAAAATTAAACCCTTCCAGCGGGTGGCATAACCCGGCATGGCCGACTCGTCAACTCCGAAATGAGTGGTCACAAAGAACCTCCGAACTCAAACTATGCGTGTAAATACTGTGTGATAAATTTAACAATAAGGGGAAATTGAATAGCGTTCAAGTGGGAAACACAGTTTCTAACGGGAAATGAACAATCCTTACGAAATCGACCTATTTCGTCTTGATTCCGACATCGCCCTGCACTTCTAATCCGGCATTACGTCCGGTACCACTAAAAATCTCGCGTCCGCCACTCACTTCGGACAAGCGCACAGCTACCGTCGCCCGTAATGTCTCTTCAACACGGCGGTGCATTTCTTCGCGGTTAGGTTCCAGCAGCAAGCCTCCCTGCGCCCGTGTCGCCAACAATTCCAAACGCAGCTTACGATCACGCAGCACCCACTCTACCGTAGTATCAGTCACCTTCAGCTTCTCGACTTTTGCGCCGCTGTAGGTGGCAAAGCAATACAACTGAGACTCATGCCACAAACTGACGATATGACCGGGGAACTTCAGCACCTTGAACGGAATCACTGCAATCGAAGCCGTCAAGCAGGTTCCGACTTGATCAAAATGATTGGTTTGCGTCCAAATCCACGCCGCCGGAAACGACTCGCCCCAATCCTTTTCGATGTAACCCCGCCCGCCACTAAAATCAAGCGACTGATCACCCAGAGACAACGCCCCATCGATACGATGATCGAGGCTGACGACCCCATGATAACACTCCATAAAGGTCAGCCAGCCAAACGGCCCCATGATACCCGGTCGCGTCCACGTCACCGGATAAGGCACCGTGTTCTCGAAGCGCAGGTCACCTTTCAACGCCAGCGTATCCCCTTCCAGATTGAGACTGATCCCATCACGCCGGAAGCGGTTCGGACCGATTTTCACATCGAAATCATTCTCGGCAGCCATGAATGCTTCCGGCGGGAAGCGAAAATAAGCCGCCGCGCCGGTCAATCCGTCCAACACCTGCACAAACGCATGATACTTCTCAGGATCATCGCTCAGAAAAATACCGGGGATGACCGCATAACGATGCTGCTCACTGGCATCAATGAGTTTGAAGTACCAGCCCTCGAAAAACGGAGGCCGTTTATGATGTCCGTGATACCAATCTGGATGGAGAACACGCTGGATGATACTCGGCATCCTAAGCAGCCGTGATGACGATGAACACCCGATCACTCGGATTGGTAAGTTGGGCGTCAAACTGCTTCTTTTGTTCACCATATTTCGCCGACAACGCAGCATCGGCAATTTGGCGTTCATCACCATTAATCAGATGTGCGCTGGCATCCACCGCATCCCCCAACAGTGTGCCGACGCGATCACAGGGCGCAACCCGCACCTTCGCAGTATGCCCGATGCGCTTGGCCTTACCCGATTGCCCCATGGTCATCACGTACAATTTGTCGTCGACCTGTGCGAACCAGACCGGCGTAACCATCGCATCCCCGTTCTTACGATACGTCGTCAAGCTGATAAAATTGTGTCCCGCAAGTTGAGGGAACGCATGCGCTGTAGTTTGTGTCACAATACAATCCTTATTAGGTTAGGCCAGTACAATTTCAATATAAGCTGATTCGCTGCCACGCAGTTTGGAAACAAAACTCATCATCCGTTTTAGGAATCCGTATTTGGCATTTAAGGCCGCGTCTGCCGCCTGTTGCTCGCTCGCATTATCCAATAACCGTGCTGTACCGGCTGCGGTTGCTGTCCCGAACAACTTACCGGATCGATCACAGGGTGCGACCGTCACGCGCGAGGTATGACGCAAGCGCTTCACTTTACCGGTGCTCCCCTGCGTATACACATACAGCTTGCCACCTTTTTCCGCGAACCACACCGGCGTGCTCACCCCGTCGCCATTCTTACGGAAAGTGGTCAAACTCATAAATTGCTGACCCTCTAAAATTGCAAAACCTGTCCCCACGCCAGTTGCTACCGCCTGTGCCATCGTAATCCTATACCTTTGAATAACAGTTGAATGGATGAAGCCTATTCTGGTTGTGCAAAATAGGCTTTAGAAAGTGATTAATGATTGCTGAGTAAATATGAGAGGCGAAGATTAGCAATCTTCAGCCGGCAGGATCACAGTGAAGGTCGTTCCCTTACCCACCCGGCTTTCCACACTGATGCTACCGCCGTGCAAATCGACTGCTTGCTTGGCAATCGCCAGCCCCAAGCCCGTCCCCTGAATGCCACCCACATTTGAAGCCCGATTGAACGGTTCAAACATGCGCGGTAAATCCGCTTCCGGAATACCAATCCCTCGATCACGCACCTTGATGATGGCTTTGCAATCCTCGAAGGCCAATACCATATCAACCGGAGTGTCTTCAGGTGAATATTTGAGAGCGTTCGTCAATAAGTTAGTCATCGCGCGGCGCATCAACTTGGTATCAATCAGCGCCTCAATCCGGCGATTCGTACCACTAAAATTCAGCTTACGCTTTTTACGGAAAGCCAACTGCATTTCCTCGATGATATTCCGGCAGTAGGTTTCCAAATCAATCACCTGACGATCAAGCTCGGCACCCGTAAAGTCCTGCTTACTGATGGTCATCACATCATTAATCAATTCGGTCAGATGCTCTACCTGTTGGTCAATCGTGTCATAGGTTTCGAGTTTTTCTTCCCGCGACGACCGATCACCATAATTCCGCAGCATACTGTTCGCCAGACGGATCGCCGCCAGCGGAGTCTTCAAATCGTGCGACATCATCGAGATAAAACGGTTCTTCACATCGCGCAGTTCACGTTCTTTAATCAGCTCGATGTTAAGGCGCTCTTTATCCCACATCTGCGATTCCATAAACTTCCGCTCGGTGAAATCTTGGATCACAGCCGTATACACTTTGTGGTGATCAAGGATGACTTCATTCGTCGAGATGTACATCGGGAATGTGCTGCCGTCCTTACGCTGACCTTCTAACTCATCCCCTAAGCCAATGAGTTGTTGCAGCAGCGCCTTGAACGCATCAGTCGTGACACCATCTGCAATCGCCGGAATCAGAATACCAATATTCTGTCCGATCAATTCATTTGAGGCATATCCGAAAATATAAGCACCCGCCCGATTAACCAATTGGATTTCACCCTGTTCATTAAAGGTCAGGATGCCATCCACCAGATTATCAAGGATCGCCTCTAACAAGCGTTTACTGGCTTCTAATTCCTCTTGTGTGTTCTTCATATCCGTCACATTCTGATGAGACACAATCAACCGGACGTTTCCGTACCACGAAAAACGGTTGACTCGTACTACAAACCAACGGCTTTCATTCGGGCTGTGGCACGGATATTCCATGTAAAAGTCTTCAGACTGACGCAGCGCGACCCGACGAATACCCTGTGCCACGATCCACGCATCTTGCGAAAAACGTGCGCTGTTATCGCAAACCGTCAGATAATTACTGCCGATTCCATAATTAGTGTCATTCAACCCATTACGAATAGCAAAATCCTGCCATGCCTTGTTGACATGAATGATGAGTCCCTCTTCATCTAGGATGGCAATGTGTGCATTCTGGGAGTCGAGTACAGCGCGTACAAAATCTTCGGCGGCGACGATCAGTTGCCCTGATGGTATGGATGTGTCCGCCCAACTTAGCAATGGATAATTCACTTTATCTCCAGACAAATCACGTCGATACGGAACTGGTTGAAAGTGGGGGCAACACTCTCTTTCATTATAATCTTCCTTGCCTACACATGCTACTAGTGTTAACCTGATTACGAGAATGAGATGAGTCTATGGGTTCTAATACGCTCAGAAATAGCTTTACTTATAGTATGCTTGATTACGCATGAAACTTTCATGAAATTTGTGAAATTTTCCCCAAAAGCCATTGCCAAGCCAACAAATAACCTTTACGATCTGCTTATGATTTTCATTCTTTATCAATGTTTTGATTGAGGCCAGCAAATGTTCTACTTTAATACAGAGCAGCCAACCGTTCCAACCAATCCGGGTGTCGATGTTCAACGCATCACCAACAAATTCATGGACTTGCACACTGCACTGCTGCCACGGGTCCGCAATCATAACCTTGACCTTCATCCTCGCTGGCAAAAGACATCCATCGTCTCACAAAAATCAGCCGCTTCACTCGACCAAAGTGACTCGGTCACACTGACCTACTTCCGTTCGCAAGAACAGGCCGAAATGGTTGAACGCCTGATGGGTAAAGAAACCATCGGTGTCAGCAAAGAAGTAGACACCTACTGCCATCCGGTCATTGAAATGCGCCTCACACCGGAACATTTCGTCATCGAACTGGTACTCTCCCCCAAAGCATGGTGGGATCAACAGAACTTCATCGGCAAGCTGGAACTTCCCCAGCACCGTGCCACCTTCCGCAACCTGCTCCGTGGCCTCGACCGTGACTATCGCTTGGGCTTCTGGGGCGGCACCCACCTCAGCGACATGCACCTGACCGTCAACCACTTGCTCTACGGGCGCGTTCTGGACGAGTGGATGAACACCTTCAGCGACCGTCAGGACTGGCTGCGTATCGGCAAATGGTACAACCATCAAGACCCTGAACTGGACGACGCCGTCATTCAGAACGAAACTTTCAATGCGCTCAAGTCGCTGCATCCGCTCTACAACTTCATTCTGTGGACGAGCAACAACAACTTCCACGAGTTTTATCAGAAGCGCGTCAAGTATCCGGCACGGGTACACGCCTAATCCGCGCATAACCTTGATCACATTGAGAAGGGTGTAGCCACGCTGCATCCTTCTTTTATTTATACAGACCATGACCGTGATATTCCTCACAAGCAAATTTGCATGATCTCCGCTAAAATACCAATCAATTAGTCGTGTTATTTTTGATCGAAGTTCAGTATGACAACATCCGGTAAACAAGCACAGGATCGCTCCAATTTTAATACGCGCCTGATCACGGCGGTGATTGGCGGTCCACTTATCCTGATCATCACATACTTGGGTAGCATTCCCTTTCTAATCGTCGGGCTGGTGATGGCCGTGTTATCCGTGCTGGAATTTTGCGCGCTCGGCAAAGATCGGCATGTGCCCGGTAACATTTATATTGGCTTACCGGCATCCATCGTCTTGGTACTGACCGTCGTTAACCATCAATTTTCGTTAGCACTCCTGACGGTCATCGTAACCGCCGCCCTAGCCTTTATCTGGGATGCTCTGCGCGGCACTCCCGAAAACCGCTTGGGACGCGTCGGAATGACAGTCGCGGCACTCCTCTATAGCGCTTTACCTCCAGCCTTCATCATTCACATACGTGCCCTTCCTGACGGCTTATTGTGGATGCTCCTGATTTTCGCGCTCACGTGGGGAACCGATACCCTCGCCTACATGGGCGGCAGATTGTGGGGCAAACACTTGCTCGCCCCGAAGATTTCCCCCAAGAAAACCGTTGAAGGGGCAATCACGGGTGTGGTTGGCGGCTTCATCTTAGGTCTGATAACCATCATCGGCGGTCAGAAAACCACCCCCATCTTGATCTTCTTGGTGCTGATCGCCCCACCGCTCGCCGTCATGGGTGATCTCTTTGAATCACGCCTCAAGCGCTACTTCCACGTGGGTGATTCACACCTCACTGGCTTCAACATCATCCCCGGTCATGGTGGTGTCCTTGACCGTACCGACGCCCTAATCTGGGTTGTCACCCTTTTTTACATTTACTTTTTGCTCAGTGGAGCAGGTGTATAGGCCTTATTTCCCTATCAACCTCTATGTTAAATTATGATTCTAACGCTACAATTAAGACGGTATAGAGTGTAGCAATATGGATATTCTCTGAGGAATGATGATGGCGAAAAAAGATGCTTCTCCCCAGCCTAACCGCGAAGAACTTCTGCAAATGGGCATCCGAGCCGCCAAAGACGGGAACAACGATGGCGCGCGCATGTTCTTTGAACAGGTGCTCAACCAAGACAAACGCAACGAACGCGCGATGATGTGGATGGCGAAAATCGCCACCGACAACAAAGCCGAACGCAAAAAATGGTTGGAAAAAACACTGGAAATTAATCCGGATAACCTACAA
This sequence comes from Aggregatilineales bacterium, assembly GCA_044227005.1. GTDB lineage: Bacteria > Chloroflexota > Anaerolineae > Aggregatilineales > Phototrophicaceae > CFX2. Next base: position 689,870 of record JBGAFZ010000001.1, on the reverse strand, counting down.
GCACGCGAAGCACTCAAGAAGATGGCTTATGTACGCAGCGCTGGTGAAAACCGTACCCTGTTGATCTTTGGAATCGTCGTCGGCGTACTCATCGTACTCGCGATTGTGGTGTTCATCGGCTTGGTCGTGCTCAAGCCCGCATAACTCTCCCTGAATATCGGCGACTGTCAAAAGACACTCACAGATCGGGCAGACATACGTGTTCACGCTAGCCTGCCCGGTCTATACGATATGCAATTCCCGTTTGTGGTATAAAATAGATTAGCGTATCAGCGTGTACACGACGCGGAGGTTTTGCCTTGGCTGGGAACAATTCATTCGACGAAAAACTAAGAACAGGTATAGAAGCAGCACGGCGCGGCGATAAAGTAACCGCCAGCCGTTTATTACGCCAAGTTGTTGATATTACCCCCAATAATGAAGTCGCATGGATGTGGTTAGCATCAGCGCTCGACAATTTGCAGGAGCGTAAGCAAGCGCTTGAACAAGCCTTGCGTATTAATCCTGCCAACGCTCGCGCACAGCAAGCGCTCGATCAATTGAATGCTGTGTTGGGTGTACCCGTCCGGAAGGCAAACACCCCACAGGGTAATCTACCCCGTCCGGCTGGTGCAAGCGGCGGCGGAGGCTCCAACATCCTCATAACCATCATCGGTGCGGTGATTGCCCTCGCGATTCTGGCGCTCATTATTTTCGCGGTGGTCTCCAACAGCCAGCGAGCGACACTGCCCAATCCGGCGACACAGCAAGCGGCACTCAACACACCCTTGCCAACCGCCACCATTGATCCCAAAGATTACACCCCTACGCCGGTGTTTAGCGTCATCGTCACCGTCAATCCGACCACCCAGATAACGCTACCACCGTCCTTTACACCGACCTTTACCGTCACGCCCATTCCTGTCATCCCCACAGCTACGCCCTACGCCATGACGCAGTTCTCGTTGCTTTACACCAGCATCAAGGATGGGCAGTCAGCCCCCGCGCTCTTCCGTGCGGATGGTGCAGGTACGGGTGATCAGCAAATCGCGGATGGCACAGCAGGCTTCACTGATGTAGCCTACTCGCCCGATGGTTCGAAGATCGCCTTCATTCGCAGCACCACCTACGATAATGGTGGAACATCCGTCACCTCACCCGAATTATTTGTTGCCCCTGCCGCTGATCCTAACAAAGCGGTACGCATCAGCAAATTCGGCACATCAGATCTATCGCACCCCTCGTGGGCACCCGATAACATCCAGCTAGTCGTCGCTAGCAATTATGACGGCGACATGGAACTCTGGACGACAACTGACGACGGCAACAATCAGCAGCAAATCACCAACAACGATTTCGCTGATCGTGATCCTGCATGGTCACCCAAAGGTGATGTCATTGTTTACGCGTCCGAACAGGCCAATGGCACTGGTACCGGACTCACCGAACTCTTCAGCATTACGCCCGATGGCATAACCATCAACCAACTGACCGATGCCAATAACAGCAGCTATTCACCCGCATGGTCACCGGATGGCAAGCGCATCGTCTTTGCCAGCGACCGTAACGGTGATGGCGACATCTTCGTCATGGATGCAGGCGGACAGAACTACACCCTCATCACCAGCGACAGCAGCAGCACCAGTAACGGTGCCGAAGATCGTATCCCGTCCTTTAATCCGGTCGGGCAGATGCTGGTCTTCACCTCAAATCGCGGGGGTGACAAGCAGCAACTCTACATATCCGATCTCAAGGGGAATAATATTGCCCGTTTGGCCGATCCCGGTCTGGACATTCAATCGTTTGCCTTCAAACCGGAACCGTTCCTGAACGCAAAATAAGCGAATTTAATCGTCAACCGTAACACCCACAGGATGTTGAACAGTGAGTGAAGAAAACAATATTCAAGACTTGATGCGGCAGGGTATCGAAGCCGCCCGTGAAGGCAAAAAAGCCGAAGCCAAAGGGTTCTTTCAGCAAGTCGTCGATGCCGATGACAAAAATGAAAAGGCGTGGATGTGGCTCGCATCCGTGGTTGAAACCGATGAAGAACGGCGCGTCTGCCTCAGCAATGCGCTCTTCCTCAACCCCAATAACGAACGCGCTCAGGCCGCTATGGCCAAACTCGACGCCCGTAGCCAGCAAAAGAAGCAAGATGAAGAAGTCATGCCCGGCATCAGCCGCCGCCAATTGATGCTCTTTGGTGGGGGTGGTGCAGCAGCCGTCATCTTGATTATCGGTATCCTCATCGTGCTGACCAGTAGCCGCGGCGCCCAAAACGCCGAAGCCACCCGCGTCAGCCTTGAAGCCACCCGCCTCATCGCGGATAGCAATGCCACAGGCACAGCCCTCATTGCCAACGCCACCGAAACAGCAGCAGCCTTGGTGACTCCTACACCTGAACCCTCCGCCACGCTCTCTAAGCCGACCTTACCGCCGGAAATGAGCGTAACAACGCCCACCTTCACACCCGCCCCTACAGGTACACCTCTGCCATATCCCACTGGCCTATCCGGTCACCTCATCGGATGGAGTGGTCGTGACGTCACCCAAACGGGTTACTTACCAATAGTTGTCTATAACTTCGGCAACAACGGCGCAACACAGCCTTTGGCGAATGCCGAAGGTCGTAACCTTGATGTTAGTGGTGACGGACAGCGCGTAGCCTTTACCCGTTACTACTCGACCACCACCTATGACACTGGTATCGAACAAATCGGCATTGATGGAACCAACAACATCGGGTTAACCACCAAGTTGGATGTCATCAAAGCTCAGATGCCCAGTTACTGTGCAACGCAAAACCAAATTGTGTTCGTCGCCCTGCCCAAAGACTTTCAAGGCGATCTCACGACCACCGTCTTCCCGTATCAGGTTTTTATCTACAACATCGACAAGAACGAACTCCTGCGTCTAACCAACGACAAAGCCAGCTACTCCTATCCATCCTATTCGCCCGATTGCAGCAAAATCGCGCTGATTCGGTCTGAGGTTTCAGGTGCCGCTGCTGGTTCTGATCTCTACCTCATCGACACCGCCTCACTGTCACAAACGGCCTTAACCAACGACAACGCCGCCTACATCGAATCGTCGCCTCGCTGGTCACCGGATGGCACCCAACTAACCTATAGCGCCTATCCGAAGGATGCACCAACCAACAATGATATTGTTGTCCGCCGTGCTGATCCATCCAGCACACCCTTAGTCATCGTGAAAGATCCGGCTGATGATATTGATCCGGTATTCAGTCCGGATGGCAAGTATCTAGCCTTCGCCAGCAATCGCGGTGGCAACTACGATGTCTATGTGCTGGATCAAGAAACCAGTACCGTTTACCAACTGACCAACACCGCCGAACAAGACTACGTCGGTGCGTGGGGCAAGTAACCCGTACTTAGGAACGGTTGGCAAACAAAGAATTTCTCGCTAGGCTAGTGCAAGTGACTTATAATTTGAAAGGGTGTGGTACACGCCACACCCTATTGACGGATCAACTAACGAGGTAGGCAGCGCATGGTTAATCAGGAAGCGGCGCGTCCCGGCAGCGAACGTTTTGACGAACTCTTTCAGGCCGGACGCAGTGCCTTTGCGATGGGCAATCTTCAACAAGCTCATGACTTCTGGAAAGAAGCTGCCCGCCTGAGTCCATTCAATGAGCAGGTCTGGTTAGCTTTGTTGGATGTCATCGATTCGGACGATGATCGTCGCGTTTGCTTGCAGAACATTCTGCAAATTAACCCCATGAACGTCCAGGCCCGTCGCATGCTCAACCAGATTGTCGCCCGTAAAGAAAGCGCCGAACAACTTCACGTCGATAAGAAAACCAGCGTCAAGAAGGACAAAAGCCGCCGCCGCAATGTGTTCGCCCGTGCCTTCATGCTCGGCATCATCATCGGCGTATCCGGTGTGGTCTTCGGCATCGTCCTCAGCATCCTCATCTACGCCCGCTAACCTGATCTATCACTGCTGTCTGAGGCGAACGTAATTAAACTGTGTATTGCACGGACTACAGACTAAAAACCAATGACTCGCTTACTTCTTCTTCGCCTTCGGGATACGGTTACCCATCCACCAGCCGCCCACTGCCGCCAATAAACCACCGCCCACCAGCAGCAGGATTTGGCTCGAACTCACCTGACCTTCCGGCTGTACCTTCGCCGTCGCCCGATCAACTGCCACTGTAGCCGTTGGCGTTCCCGCTTGCGCTTCTGCCACCGTCACACGGATACCATCCGGCATCCCAATATCGGCATGTTGACTGTTCCCCAATGACACACACAGCGTATACGTCCCCGGTGCCAGATCAATCACCGCCGTCGGTTGATACACCATCCCCTGCAACTGACCATTCACCCACAGATGCCAATGTTGGCCGCTCTTATCCGTTATATCGTAATTATTGGTCTGGATGCTCACCGTCACCGCGCTGCCATACACCACATCCGTGGCCGGTTGCACAATCCGCACACTCGGCGCGTTCGCCCCGCTTTCAATCGGACGATCCGCAGGCAGCAAACGAATACAATCCGCCAGCACATTACCGCTATCCGGCACAGGTGTCGCAGTGTTCTGAGCCATAACCGGCAGCCCGATTGCCAGCGTCAGCAAAGTTATCGACAGAGTTTTGAACAGTTTGAACATATTAAATCCACAACCTCCGGCAAACCACGCCGTCAAATTTCATCCGACTCCAACAAAAAGCACATAGTTTTGTTGCACACTGTGCGTTACTATTGTACAGAAGCAAGTACGTTGTCGTGCGATGAAGGGTTTCATCGCTCACTGAATATTAAATAAGGGTTTAATTATGTCGAAGCGTAAAAACCGTAATCAGTCGCCCAATATTCCTCAATCCACACTCGAACGCGCTCGCCAGCAGCTCGGTGGTGACAGTGAACCCGTCGCCGCTGTCGAAGCCAAAGTCGAGAAGGCCGCCGCTGTGGTTGAAAAAGCCGAAGTGGTCGCCCGTCCTGCCGTAGAACGTCGCGCACGTCCCGCACGTCCTGCTGGATCAACCACTCGTTCCACCAGCCGCAAAGAAGACAAGCACGATATGGCTTACATTCGCGCACGTCTGGCAAACCCGACTCGCGTCGTCACCGAAGCTGACCTCAAAGCTGAATACGGTTACGTCATCAAAGATCTGCGTTGGATGGGTGGGCTGGCTGCCATTTTGGTCGTCGCGCTGGTCGTCATTGAAAAGCTCCTCTAATACCAGCCGCTTTATTAACGGTTATAGCTGCAATTTTTCGCGAGAGCTATACTGCTAATCGTCTTTCAGTTGAGTCGTTTACAACTGTACGCTTAGGCGGTAAAGCTCTCGTTTGTTTAGATATGAACCTTCTTGTCAACAAGACTTACGCGCAACATCCATACGTTAGGAACGGATACTAGACAATAACTCATGAAGATCGATTGGTCGCAAATCCCCTATTTCGATAGTCTCGCGCGCTGTGATATCAACCGTATCGAAGGCGCCGCCCACCACCATGCCTACACGGCGGGATCAACAATCTTTGGCGAAGGGGAAAGTTGCGCCGGATTTCATATCGTTCTAGATGGACTCGTCCGCATCTACCGCATGAATGCTGAAGGCCGTCTGCACACCCTCAGCTTGCTCCGTCCGCTCTCCACCTTTAATGAAGTCGCTGCCGTCGATGGTGGGATAAATCCCTTCAACGCGGTCGCGGTAACGGCTGTCGAAGTCCTCATCATCAGCCATGACCGTCTGCTTAACCTCATGTCAACCGAACCCGGCTTACTCAGCAATTACGTACAGGCACTCGCCCACCTCAACCGTGAATACATCGAACGCCTCGAAGATATGACCTTCCGCTCGATTCCATCACGGCTCGCCAAGCTCTTTCTGCACGAAACCATGTACGCCGAACAAATCGCCGAAGCCCCTACCCATCTCACGCAGGAAGAAATCGCCGCCATACTCGGCACCACCCGCGAAGTTGTTGGACGTGCCTTGCGCGGTCTCTTTAATGCGGGTCTGCTCAAAAAACGTGGACGCTTAGTCTATGTCGTCGATCGTGCCGGTCTCGAACTGCTCGCCGAAACCAACACCATCCCCGAACGCTTGCGCCATCTCTAGCACTCCCTAAAAGGACTGCTGCAAAAACCGCATACCCGCCAATATCTGTTGGACGCGCCCTTCACTCAACATCCCGATATACGCCCCCAGTTGTGTTTTCTCCACACTGGAAACTTTCGACACTTCCACCACACTCGGCTTGGCTAAATTGGCTTCACCCACGTCCAACACCACGTTACCCGGTCTGCTCGCCCGATTGATATTCGTGGTCAACGCGCACGCCACCACCGTATGAATGCGGCTGTGGTTCAACAGATTGTCTTGCACGATCACATGCGGATGCGGTATCCCCGCAAAAGCCTCTAGCGTGATCCAATAAATATCGCCCTGATTGATGACCTGTCGCGCCGCGTGAACCTGCACCTCGTTCACATGATGCCTGACGAATTGCTCAATCGCCAGCACATACACCTCACGTTGCGCTATGCCAAGCGCTTGCGCCACCATCTCGGCCTGCTGGTGCAGTGCTTCGGGCATATCCATCACCGTTTCGATAGTCTCACTCATCGCGATAGACCTTACCCATTACATCACAGGTTCAAGCTGATGCGCCTGCATCAAAAATGTCGTTACATCCGCTTGTGTATGCAGCAGCGCATGACCGCCGCCCACAATACGCTTGCTGGTCATATGAGGAACCAATCCTCGTAACCGCACCTCAATCTGATCCATATCGCGCATGATGTCTTTTGTGCCACCCAACAACAGTATAGGCATCGTCAGCCGCCGCAGTTCATCATCTGAAAAGATCGGCAGCACCCCCATGCGCGGTTTAAAATGGGTTGTCATCTGCGTCACAATATCAATCACACCATCCGGTACAACCTGATCCCCAAATAACGACTTGACCATGCGCCCGATGCCCCACTTGCCCAGCATCATCCAACCAATTGCGCGGATGATAAATGACGACCGATCAGGGACAATCCCACCGGGCGTCATAAGCACCAACTTCTCGACGCGTTCCGGATGTACAACACCGAATTTCAGCGCCGTCCACGCCCCTTGCGAAATACCCACCATCGCAGCGCGCTCAATCTTCAATCCGTTGAACACATCCTCTAGCCACTCTGCGAAGGCCGCACTATCCCATACCGGACGTTGCGGCGCACTTTTCCCCGCCTCGCCAATCAGATCAACCGCATACACACGGTACTGCTTGGCATACTCGCCCACATCCCCCGCCCACATGGTCGAGTTTCCTCCAGCCCCGTGCAGTAACACCAAAACAGGTAATTGAACATCACCACTCGCAATCACATTTGTAGCGCCGTATCGTGTTGCGACCACTTGCGTATCATATGGAACAGCCCAGTTCTTCATGGCGGCATCATAAATCGCCATGACAGCCTTTTCACTCTCCACTGATTTGTACAAAATCGAGGCGTTCATGTTTTACCTTTCATGATTCCAGCAGTGCGTGACGCATCTCGCGTACCCACTGCACTTCAAGCTCATAAAAAGCCGCCCAATGCTCTGCTATCCGCGTCTTAATCGAAACCTTCATCGCTTGCGGTTGTGAAACCAAACCACTCCGGCGCATCTGTTCGCGCAGAACCAGAAGGTGCTCTTGTACCTCTTGCTCATATCTCGCCAACATACCCGAAACCTTACCCGCGTCAACCTGCTCCGCCCACATCAGTTGCATCAACAGCGCATTTCGGAATTGGGGCAGTTCAGGTGCAGACAGTATCCATTCTTGCAGCGCCACCAAACCTTGTGCAGTAATCGTATAAATCTTGCGCGGCGGCTTGTTCTCTTGATACTGAACCTCGATTGTGACCAAAGCCTCATCATGAAGCTCAACCAACGCCTTATAAATCTGGTTGTTATTCCCCGACCAATGGAAAATATCCGAGTCCGAAAACTTCTTTTTCAGGTCATAACCCGTTTGAGGTGATTCATTCAAAAATCCCAGTATCACGTATTTGATCGACATCATCTAAACCTTCTACACCAACATATCCCACAGCTAACCTATGTTATCATTAACCTATGATAACCTGATTCTAGCTGTGTTGTAAAGATTACACGGAGCAATTTACACAGATATTTCGCCAGTTTAGGTTTCAGATCCTTAATACTCTAATCACTGGCTAGGCAATTTTCATAGGGATGTGGCTGGCATGGGTGGTCGACACAAAAATAGATCAATCCCTTACGATGGGGCGAATCGCATTGTGGAGCTGCTTTAGCCTCATGCGGCGCAAACCCTAACCCAGTTTGAACCAGAACCTTTTCAGCATCATATACAGCTCAACCGTACAATTGAATCGACTGCCGAATTCTATTGTCGGCGTGGACTGTTCATAAGCCTATGCTATTCAAGTTCTTCCTAAGAGTCACTCTGCCCATACAGTTCCTGCCGCTGTTCACGGACCCACTGTAATTCAAGCTCATAGACAGCCACCCACCGCGCCGCCATACGCATCTTTAGCCTAACTTTCTCCGGTTGAGATTGTGAATCCAAACCAGTCTGGCGCATTTGTTCACGCAAAATAAGCAGGTGAGCTTGCACATCCTGCTCGTAGGTTGCCAGCATGTTCGAAACCGCATCCGATCCGACCTGTTCTGACCACATCAATTTCATGAGGGGAACATTACGGAATTGGGGCATCTCACCTGCTGTCAGCGACCACTGTTGCAGCGCCGTCAGACCTTGCGGGGTTATCGTATAGACTTTGCGAATAAGTTTTTTACCGTGGGAATGAACCTCGACGGTCACCAATAACTCATCATGCAGCTCAACCAACGCTTTATAAATCTGATTGCTGTTCCCCAACCCTTGAAGAAGACCCGAGTCCGAGAACTTCTTCTTCAAGTCATAACCACTTTGAGGCGATTCATTCAAAAACGCTAGTATGACATGCTTTATCGACATTTTGAGAACCCTCTGAATTAACCCATCGTATCGATGAGCACATGCTATGATTATAGTTGAACTCCACTCCCAATAATCGCAGGGATACTCAACTGGTTTTTAAAGTCTTTCTGAGATTTGCAATACACTTATTGCTTCTATCCTTAGCGCTAATTATCTTACTGCTAAGCATTGAAGCCCTGCTGCCCAAACAGGGTATATTATTGTTCTCCACACCGATTGACTTTGCCCCTGCCAATGTGACATTTCGAAATGAGGTTGAATGGCAGGTCAGGCTCTTTGATGTGCGCAGCGGCCGTTGGCTGCCCGTCTATGTCTATCGCAAAACCCAATTTGCCAGCGCTTTTTACTGGTCACCTGATGGACGGCATATTGCTGGCGGTCCCATGAATGTCGGCACAGTCGTGCTGGATGTGTACCGAAAAGATCAACCCTTCACCGTGAAAGGCTATGCGCTGGCGTGGTCATATGCCGGAAACCAGTTCGCGACCATGAATAGTGACAACGGCAATTACCATGCCTATATCGGTACGGCTGATGGCACGGATCTCCATCCTCTGGATACACCGCTCAAAAACAATATGTATCCCACTTGGTCACCGGACGATCACCACATTGCGGTAGCCGACGAAAAAACCTTCAGCATCTTCACCATCAACCTCGACACAGGTGAGCCGAAACAATTGACCTCATCCGGTTCACTAAACGATTGGGATCGCAATCCGGTTTGGTCGCCCGATGGACAATCCATTGCCTACCTGCGCTCGCTTTCAGGATCGCGCACCCTGCTCATCATGGATGCAACTAATGGGGAAACCTTGCTTTCCTACTCCAATCCCAACTTATCCATCGGGCGGGCATTTTGGTCTCCCGACAGCCGCTATATCGCCTTCATCGCAACCAATCGAGCAACGAATATCGACGATTTATACATCTTGGATACCCTGCAATCCGGAACCGTCCGCAAATTGATTGACAACGTCTATTATGTCTATGATGTGTCGTGGGAAATGTGGTCACCCGATGGCCGTTACATCGCTTTTTCACATATGTCACAAACCGCCAATGGGCAACCAGCACCAGCACCCGAACTCAATCTCGTTGAAGTCGCCACCGGTAACATCACTAAAATTGCCGACATGGCTGCCGCCTATCCAGTCTGGCAACCACCATAATATTATGCGTTAGGTTTAATTTAACAAACCTGCTCTACCCAATCCCAACCATCCGCCAACATCCTTAACCATCCCGCTCCCTCAAAATGGTTTACGCCAACCTACCGCAAGAGTTACAAAATGTTCTTCCAAATGGTCACCCTTTCCCCCTCCACATCCGCTATGATATCTATGGGCGTAGGGATTTGCCGCTGGCAAATCCTCTTATCCCGCCGCACCTTAACAATCATGAAATGCTGCAATTGTGACAAAAACGATTGCTGTAACAATATCATTTCTGCCACCAGCTGGACTTGCCCCGATTGAGTGGAGAGAAAGAAATTGCACAGGTAAACTCAAACAAGGAGCAAGGAGACAGAAAATGAGCAGACGAAGTAAGCATCATACAGACGAATTTAAGGCAGAAGCAGTGGAGTTGGTGGAGCGAAGCGGCAAGAGCGTACCAGAAATCGCGGAAGACTTAGGGATCAATGCGCGGACACTGTACCACTGGCTGGCGGCTCAGAAACCCAAAGAAATCAGCAGGCAGGATGCGAACGAAGCAGATCTGGCAGCGGACAACAAGCGACTGCGGCGAGAACTGGAAATCATGCGACAGGAGCGCGACATCCTAAAAAAAGCTATGGGCGTGTTCGCGAAGGGGTCGTGATGAAATACCAATTCATCGCTGAACACGCCCAAGAATATTCGGTGAGACGGCAATGTCAGGTACTGGAAGTAGCCGCGAGCGGCTATTATGCTTGGCTGCAAAGCGAACCAAGTCTACGACAGCAAGCCGACAAAGCGTTGTTGAGCGAAATCCAAGCCATCTACCAGCAGAACCGGCGCTTGTATGGCAGTCCACGCATCCATGCCGAACTGCACAAACGGGGTTGGCGTTGCAGTCGCAAGCGCGTAGCACGGTTGATGCGACAGGCGCATCTGGCTTCGGTGCGGCAGCGTCGGCAGCGCGTTCAAACCACCGACTCGAAGCATCCCTATCCAGTGGCAGCCAATGTGCTTGACCGCCAGTTTGAGGCGCAGCGACCCAACCAGAAATGGGTCAGCGACATCACCTACATCCCTACTCAACAGGGCTGGTTGTATTTGGCAGCCGTTCTCGATCTCTTCTCTCGCAAGATTGTCGGCTGGGCCATGAGTGCTTGCTGCGATGCCTCGCTGGTGCAAAATGCCTTGCAGATGGCCTTGGTACAACGTCAACCCACTGCCGATTTACTGCACCATTCGGATCGCGGCAGCCAATACGCTGCCCACGCCTACCAAGCCTTACTCGCTCAGCATCACATCACCGTCAGCATGAGCCGCAAAGGCAACTGCTACGACAATGCCGCGATGGAGAGTTTCTTTCGCACCCTCAAGGCCGAATGCGTCGATTTGCATGTCTTTCAATCTCACCACCTTGCCCGTTCTATTATCTTCGAGTTTTTGGAGGTCTATTACAATCGTCAACGTTTACATTCCACTTTAGCCTATTGCACGCCCGCTGCTTTTGAGGCAGCATTCTTTTTGTGACAATTCTCACTCTCCACAATTTCGGGTCAACTCCAAGCCGAGCCACCCGCCGAAACTGCACGAAAATCGCCAATTCTGCACAATGAAAATGAAGAATTTTGCGAAGTTTGTGAAGTTTACGATCACTTCCTCGCATTTTGGAGCGCCTTTAGTGCGCTTGTCTTGTGGGTAGCATGATTGGCTTTAGCCTCATGCGGCGCAACAACATATCTCATTTGATGACTACTGTCGACGACGACGACGACGACATCGCCGACATAAACTTGAGGGATGGCTTCACACGTGCAACTGAAAACTGACAACTACCTTCTACTTTTAACTTTCTTACTAACCAATCCTCCCAACGTGCAAATCTACATTTAACCACTATTAAAAGTGTTTTATCAGCCCAAAAAGACAACATATCGAATCTGAAAAATTGATTTCCAAATCCAACAAAAGTTCCAGACACATCAGTTACAATTGGGTATAGTAGGACAATAATCAAGAGACTTTAGGAGATTACACTCATGACTCACATTATCACCAGCCTCTGTCTACGCGACGGCGCTTGTATGGAAGTTTGCCCCGTCGAATGTATCGTCCCCGGTAAGCCCGAAGCCGAATGGCCTTGGTACTTTATCGATCCCGATACCTGCATTGACTGCGGTGCTTGCATTCCCGAATGCCCCTTCGAAGCCATCTTCATTGAAGAAGAAGTCCCCTCGGATTTCTCGACCAATGAAGGTCAAGAAACCATTCCCTTTGAAACCAAGACCCGTGTCAAGCATGCCGCTGGTGATGTTGTCGACCTGACCGAAGATATTCAATACAACTACGAATTCTTCGCTTCCGGCCCCGGCTACGACGCGATGAAGTAATCGGTCACCCCGATTGTTTAGCTTACTACTCCCCCTTCATTGGGGGAGTTTTGTTTAAGTCGAGGAATAACGATGGAATACTTATTCGTCTACGGCACACTTCAAGATCCCTCCGTCCAACAACGGATTATGGGGCGCACAGTCGTCGGTACGCCCGATGTCTTAGAAGGCTTCTATAAGTCATCCATGTCCATGCCCGAAGGCATCTATCCGGTGGTCATTCCCCGTCATGGGCATGAAGTCAGCGGGCAAGTTTTGGAAGTCAGCATCGAAGAATTATTAAAGATGGATGTGTACGAAACGACTGCCTACCGCAGGATACGGGTGCCCTTGCGGAGTGGTCGCGAAACATGGGTTTACGCCTGAACGACCTGACATTGAGGCCAAATAAAGTCTTTACAATCATTTAATGTGTCCTTCTCGGAAATGACTTCTATCTTTACAAAATAAGTGTTTTGTGAGAAGATGTGCCACGATAGGTTGGGATGCGACCGAGTCAGTGAATGCAGTATACGCCCCCTGTTCTACATAGCAGTCCGGTGTTTGTGCTAGTGCCTCGTCCTCTTTGGCTATCAATCGTCTTTTTAGGAAATCCCATAGGAGAGTTTCGTGAACAAGAAGCTATACATTGGCAACCTGCCGTATAGCGCGACGGCAGAAGATATCCGGGCGCTGTTTGAACAGGTCGGCGAGATTGCTGACGTTGCGGTGATTAGTGACCGTGAAACCGGTCGTTCAAAGGGCTTCGGCTTCGTCGAAATGGCGACTGAAGATCTTGCACAGGAAGCCATTCGTCGCTTCAACGGTTTTAGCATGAACAATCGTCCTTTGACCGTAAATGAAGCTCGTCCCCGTGAAGAACGTCCGCCACGCCGTGACGGTGGTGGCTACGGCGACCGTAACCGCTATTAATTTTTACAATAGCTTATTCAATAAGGGCGACTTTCGGGTCGCTCTTATTTTTTATACCCCATGTTGATACACCGTCACCGGCAGCGGGCACGCGTTCAGCCAATACTCCACCACCGGACGCAGTAAATCCCACTCATCCCGACTCCCCAACGGAGCCAGCGCGATACTGCTCAACCCGTACAGCGGATAATCCCGCGCAATAGTCATTACGGCATTCTCCACAAAGCGCATCCGTGTCATCCCCACCGACGACTCCCGTACCACCAAGAACAACAGATTAATCTGGGCTTCCCGCCACATCCACAACATTCCCGGCTTAATCCGTCCACTGTTGCACTGCTTCCGGTAGCTGGCAAACGCAGCCGGATAGGCATCATACAAGCGCGTCTCCAATCCACCCACCTCAATCCGCCCGAGCGCATTAAAGCCGAACGCTAAGGTTTGTGCCTCTGTTTGCAAGGGATCGCCAGTAATAGCTGTAATCGGCATTGGACTATCCTGAAGGTTAGCTTGAAATACCCTTAACACTTGCGTAATTTACATCGACCTGCACCCGAACAGTGGTACAGTTCTATACGTCAATACCACCGAGACATAAACACCATGTTCACACGCTCAAACCCGATCAACTTATTTATGATGCGCTTGCGCAAACCCAATAGCAATACGCTGCTCGTGCTTGCTATTGTACTCGGATTCGCGACCGCTGTTGCCATCTGGCTCTTTAGACAAGGGATTGATCTCTTTCATCGACTGTTCACCGACTACTTCGCGCACACCCTCCTAAATCCGATAGTCGGCAGCCTCGCTATAATAATTAGCTTGGCGCTAGCAGGTGCGATCGTCGGCGGGATCATGGACGCGTTTATCGGTGAAGAACGCCATCATGGGGTCGCAGGCATCATTGAATCGGTCGCCACGGCAGGCGGACGACTACGCTATCAACGTATCCCGTTCAAGGCCATCGCGTCAGCCCTCTCCTTAGGTGCAGGTGCCTCAGTCGGTCCAGAAGACCCCAGTGTTCAGATCGGTTCCAACCTCGGCTCCTTCATCGGTCAACGCTTACACCTCAGCGATGATCAAATGCGTTTACTGGTCGCTGCGGGTGGTGCCAGCGCCATTGCGGCAGCTTTCAAAGCCCCCATCGCAGGTGTATTTTTCGCGCTTGAAGTCATTCTCAACGGCTCATTTGAAACTCGTTCGTTCGGGGTAGTCGTTCTTGCCGCAGTAGTCTCATCAGCACTCACTCAGGCCATCGAACCTGCGGCTGAGATGGGACCCTTCAACTACACCTTGGGTAATGTACTGGAAATCCCCTTATTTATCCCTTTGGGACTTCTGCTCGGTGTCGTATCCGCCTTCTTTATTCGTGCAGTCTACTGGCAGCATGACTGGTGGCATCACCACGTTCATTTACCCCGCCCCACTCGTACCGCGCTCGCTGGTGCATTGGTCGGTCTCATCGCGATCTTCCTCCCGCAAATTATGGGACCGGGACGGGACACCATGAGCGCTGTACTCAGTGGTGAAGCCAACTTCTCATTTACACTGTTGATCATCCTTGGCGTGGTCAAACTCCTCACCACAACGGTGAGTATGGCAGGTGGGTTTGTGGGTGGTATTTTTGCCCCTACATTGTTCGTCGGCACGATGTTAGGCAGCGCCTATGGTCACATCATGCAAACCCTCGTCGGCAGCAAACAAGGCAATCCTCAAGTCTATGCCATTGCCGGTATGGCTGCTGTCATGGCTGGAGTGGTGCGTTCACCCATCACAGCAATTATGTTGGTCTTTGAACTCACCAATGATTACCGGCTAATTTTGCCCATTATGTTGGCAACCGTCGTGTGCGTTTTCATGGCCGAACGCATCACCCCGCACGGCATCTACGAAACAGGACTGCGCAACAAAGGCGTCTATATCCCTGTCGGTCGTGAGGTTGATCTGACTCAAGGGGTAACTGTCGGCGAAGTGATGATTCAACCGGCACCCATCATTACCGAAAAAGCATCGCTGCTTGAACTACGGGACACACTGCGCCGCTATCAAAGTCAATCTTTATGTGTCGTGGATGAACAGGGCACACTCACAGGAATCGTCACACTATCGGATTTGCAAGCTGCATATAGCTCTGAATTAGGTGAAAGTAGCACCGTAAAAAGCATCTGTTCACCCAATCCCGCTACTATCGCGCCTGATGATGAGATTTGGACAGCCATCAAGGTGATGAGCACCCGTGATGTGGGGCGCCTACCGGTCGTTGATCGCGCCACCCATAAACTCGTCGGCTTAATCGGAAGACATGGCGTGATGCGAGCCTACAGCCTCGCCATCCAGCGCAAACTTCAGGATCAGCACACCTCTGAACATATTCGGTTGAATGCCTTAACCGGCGGGCATACCTTTGAATTCCACATCCCAGCCAATAACGCCCTGGCCAATAAACGCATCGCAGACATTCACTGGCCGCAGGAAAGCGTCGTCGCTGCAATCAGGCGTGGGAACAAACAAATCATCCCGCATGGCAGCACCGAAATTAAAGCAGGTGACTCGCTTACAATTGTCGCTGATCCGGAACTAGAACCGATCCTGAACGACCTACTTACGTGAGGCTGGAGAATCAAAAGGGCAGGTTTTACCCTGCCCTCGCATCAAACTAGATCTTGATAGACTTTAGCTGGACGACTGTCCGCCCATGTCCACCTTCACGCCGGGTCCCATCGTTGAGGTGACGACCAAACGCTTGATGAAAATACCTTTGACGGTTGCAGGACGTTGACGTTGTACCGCATCCAGAATAGCCTGTGCGTTCTCAGCGATCTTGTCAGCATCAAAGCTGGCCTTGCCGACGGGAACATGCAGGTTACCAGTCTTATCATTACGGAATTCAACACGACCAGCCTTCAATTCCTTGATGGCGTTTTCCAAACCATCAGCCTGAACGACTGTACCAGCCTTAGGATTGGGCATCAAACCGCGCGGGCCGAGGATCTTCGCAACGCGACCGATCTTCGCCATCATCGACGGAACAGCCAATGCTGTATCGAAATCCAGCCAACCTTCGTTCTGGATACGTGCGATAGTCGCTTCGTCACCGATGATGTCGGCACCGGCTGCTTCAGCCTTACGCACATCATCACCATTTTCGACGAACACTAACACGCGAACCGTCTTACCCAAACCATTGGGCAGCAACACTGTGCTACGAACCTGTTGATCGCTGTGACGAGGATCGATACCGAGGCGGAAATGCATTTCGATGGTCTCATCGAACTTGGCGGTAGCAGCCTTCTTGGCGATGCCAACTGCTTCAGCCAAGCTATACAGCTTATCAGCTTCAATATCCTTGATCGCATTCAAATAACGTTTGCCGTGTGCCATTTTCTAATCTCCTGTGGTCCGAGTGGGCGCAGGATTGCACCCTCCCACGAATACAAATTTGCAAAACGATCACATCACTTTTGATCTGACCGTTAATAGCTGAAATTAATCACCAACAACTTCCACACCCATGTTGAGTGCGGTACCTTCGAGCTGACGAACAATCGCATCTGTGTCCTTGGTGTTCATGTCAGGACGCTTGATGTCAGCGATTTCGCGCAATTGCTTGCGGGTGACCGTACCCACCTTGATGCTGTTGGGATTGGTTGAACCCTTCTCGATGCCAGCGGCCTTCTTGATGAGGAAGGAGGTCGGGGGGCTTTTGAGAATGAACTTGAACGAACCATCGCTGAAGACGGTGATTTCTGCCGGAATAATTTCGCCCATGCGTGCACTGGTACGAGCATTATATTCCTTACAGAAGGCCATCAGGTTGATACCGTGCTGCGCCAAAGCCGGACCAATCGGAGGAGCCGGATTAGCCTTACCAGCGGAAATTGCTAGCGTTACGATTGCCTTAACTTTTTTAGCCATGTTGTCCTCGCTTCACGTTGCAGCGTGGTGAATAGTTTGGGTTGTGGTCTCAGTTTACAGGATGAATTTGATCGCGTAGGGGCTGGATACACTTAACCGGGACTAGTCTCGCATCTGCACGTCGCATAAATAGATGGGAATATTATAGAGAGGCTAAGGCAAAAAAAACAGGGACAAGTCAATGCTTGTCCCTGCCGTGTTTTCATGACCAAATAGATCG
The DNA here is from genome assembly GCA_044227005.1 of Aggregatilineales bacterium. Classification (GTDB taxonomy): domain Bacteria; phylum Chloroflexota; class Anaerolineae; order Aggregatilineales; family Phototrophicaceae; genus CFX2. Next base: position 672,316 of record JBGAFZ010000001.1, on the reverse strand, counting down.
AAACTAAACCTTCTCAACCTCAAGAAAGTCCAATTCCACGGGGGTATCACGCCCGAAGAAGTTCACCATCACCCGTACCTTGGACTTTTCGGCTTCCATAGCGGCCACAGTGCCGATGAAATCGTTGAAAGGCCCGTCGATGATGCGTACTCGCTCGCCCACACGGAACTTCGGCACAAAGTGCGGTCCGGAAGTTTCCATACGGTCAATAATCGCCTTGACCTCTTCAGGACGTAGCGGCGTAGGATCATTGCCCATACCCACGAAGCCAGTGACGCCGGGGGTATTACGGACGACATACCACGAATCTTCGTCCATCTTCATTTCAACAAGGATATAGCCGGGGAAAACGCGACGCTCAACCGTACGGCGCTTGCCTTCCTTGACTTCAATTTCTTCCTGAGTCGGCACGATAACATCAAAAATCTTATCGCGCATACCCATGGTCTCAATACGTTGCTCAATCGAGTAACGCACTTTGTTCTCATAGCCGGAATAGCAATGGACGACATACCATTGACGGCTGTTATCCGTATTCGCCAAAGGAGCATCCAGCAACGCAGGTGAATTATCATTGTCACTTGAGTTACTCTTGGACGGTTTGGTTTCTAGATATACAGGTTCAGGATCGTAATCCGGTTCCTGATCTTCTCTTTCATCGGCATCGTCGTACATGACGGCTGATTCCTTCACACTAAATCATCAAACGTAACGGGAAAACAGGGCTAAAACCTAGAACAGGCTGGTTCCCCGATTGCTGCTTCGCAAATAAATCGCGAACCCGACTACAGCCACCAAGAAAATAACACCGAAGACGATCGGTGAAGTCAAGCCGGCAGCAATAACTGCTGTGAACACGGCACTGATAATACCGAGCACGAGCGACGCAATAATGGTGACTGCCAAAACGATGGTGGCAAGGCGTTGCGTTTCCGCACGTGTCGGCCAGATCACCTTCTGCATCTCCGAACGCACACCTTCCCAGTATTCGACCATACCACGGAACGGTGAAGTAATCGTGCCAACTATACCGGTATCCGCTTTGACTTCTTCGACTTCCTGAGTCCGGCGACCGGGTGTTGCGCGGCCTTTAGGAGCAGTTATACCACGGGTCTGCGAGTCTTCACTTTCGTCTTCCGCAGAATCCACGTCGTTTTCAACATCTTCCATATTGTCCTCGATCAGGTCACCTTGATTATTCTTGGCAGCCATGCCTCATATCCTTAACTCAGTATTTTTGTTAGTTCACAAAAGCGGATTCTGACCGCCCGAATTATTTTACCAGATATTGCCTTATAGCAAGACACCGCCAGCAAGCGACGGTGTCATGTACAACGAAAGCAGGGGAGCAAGGAATCGAACCCTGAACCTACGGATTTGGAGGCCGTTGCTCTGCCAATTGAGCTACTCCCCTATAACACACCTACTTCGCTTCGCGGTAGATCACATGCTTGCGAACAAGCGGATCATACTTCTTGAGTTCCAGCCGTGCGGTGTCATTACGGCGGTTTTTCTCGGTGTAATACATATGGCCGCTTTCGCTACTCTTCATCTTCACGATTGTGCGGTTACCCTTTTTTGCCATTTCTCAATCACCCTTAACTATAAACCCATAGCCTTCAATGGGATTTGAACCCATGACCTCACCCTTACCAAGGGTGTGCTCTACCGACTGAGCTATGAAGGCGCTTGTAGACTTTTCGTCTATGTGGGCCGAGAAGGACTCGAACCTTCGAAGGCTTCCGCCAGCGGATTTACAGTCCGCCCCCTTTGCCACTCGGGACACCGACCCATGTATTTGATTGGTAAATAAACCAGATCCCAAAGCCGCCCATCGGAATTGAACCGATAACCTCAATATTACAAGTATTGTGCTCTGCCAATTGAGCTAGGGCGGCACACTCTCATTGACCTAGTACGTTTTCCCGTCAGCATAACGTTTACGCCGCGTCTGCTGCCGGATACTGTTTTTCCCCATATTAGCTGATTTATAAGTATCAGTTTGGGAATGACAGTTCGGACAAAGAAGCCTTAGGTTGTTAATTTGGTTATTATCGGCATTACCATCAATATGATCAAGTTCAAGTTTGATCGGTTTTGCCATCCAGTTTGCTATACCACAAACTGAACACTTATAACCATTTGATTCAATCACAAACCGTTTACGACTTCGATCAGTTTTTGCAGTTTCCGTTGAAGTTACTCTACGGTAGACATGTTGCTGAGCACATTCAGAACAGTACTTATTTTTGGAGTTCTTCGTTTTACCACAAGTACAGTAATCAGACACTATCGCTTGAATTCGTTTAAGATGTCTGTTACGTCCTAAATTGTTAAACGAAGCACTACATGAACTGTTACAAAACTTTGCTCGGCGACGCTCAAAACTGATTTTCTTCTCACAAAACAGACAAAACTTTGGACTACTTTCATATTTTTCAAGAGCTTCTTGAGTACGTTTTTCACGCTGCTCATTGAGAATATGCTTTGTTTTTTCGTACCCTAGTTTGCCAGCTTGTGATTTGTCCATAGAGTGGTTTGCATTAAACTCAGTCTGTTTTCACTAGTTTAACATGTAAAACAGGCGAGGCTCAATACATTGTTTCCACACGAGAGGCATTCTAGCGGATGGGGGTGGGGTTGTCAATATCGGCTACGCGCCGTAGAATGCCTTCTGTAGAATTAGTGCCGAAATGGCGAGTAAAATCTTGAAAATACCCCGTCTATTTATATTGACATCGCTCCTCCTGTTCGGGCTTACGGCTTGCAATCGTGGGCAGAATATCGCGGATATTCCCACTCCCGCCTCAATTGAAGGTTTGGCAACCGCCAACGCGCTAACAGCAGTCGCCCCGCCGGAAGGCTTCCGTGATGCCATCGCCTTCCCTGAAGTGGATGCCAATTTACAACGCCTGATCGGTGGGCGCTATCTCGTCACATTGGAATTTAATGGCGTGTTCACAGGTACACCTCGCACAACCAGCGCCAAAGCGACGGCTGAAGTTTGGTTTAATCAATCAGGTGGCGCGCGCCGTGTTGTCGTTAATATTGCGGGAGAACTCCTCGGCAAAACCGACATGAGCTTCGAAGGGGTTCGTTTAGGTACAGACTCGTTTCTTGTGCAAAACAAAACCTGTCTGAGTGGTGGCCCCGATGCGGTGACTGCCGCCGGATTACGGGCTGGCACGTTAGTAGGTGGCGCAAAAACAGCGCTTCCGGCTGGCGAGAAAGCCACGCTCAACGGGCAAGAAGCCTTCAAATACAACTTCATCTCGTCTGATCTCAATCTCCCGTCGATTAAACTATCGGACGGCGGTACCGTTGAAGCAACCGGCGGTGAACTCTGGATTGCACCAAACCTCAATGCTGTGATCCGTTTCTACGTCAACCTGAATGTCACCAACGCTATCATCTTTGACCGTGCCCTACCCGTCGATGGTCAAGTCATCCTGCGTTATGACCTCTACGATGTGGGACAAATCACCAATATCGCCGTGCCCAACGGCTGTTAAATCACGCCCTGAGTCATAAGTACCGAGTGCTGAAGATTGAATAAACCATTTACCTTACTGCTGATCACATCCATGAGTTTGATGATAACCGCCTGCAATCTTCAGCAAACGCCCTTGAATCCCACACCGACACTCGTACCAACTCCAACTGCACTCGGTCAACCAACCGAGCAGCCTACCCGCACGCTGATCAATCAGCCGACATCACAACCCAGCCTCGTCGCACCACCCTTACCCACCTTCCAAACACCAACCGCAGTTCCTTTAGGCAGCAATCCAATAACCACCACCGGAACCGTTATTCCGACTGTCTCGACTCAAGAAGCCATCAAGAGTACGACCATCCAACTAGCCGCAGGAAAAACCATTGGCCTCAATTATGTGGTAACAATGACTTCCGGCAGTGTGACATTAACCATGCAAGGACCGGATGGCGTCGTCTGGCAAAAAACCTTTACGACAAGTGAAACTGGACGCATCGAAGTAACGGTACAACAAGCAGGCGACTATGATGTGATGGCACACACTGACCGCTTTGCGGGGAACTATCAGCTCAGTTGGGGTTGATTACAATTTTTAAACAGGTACCTGGCCTGTTTATCCTATTCGCAAGGTAGTGTTTAACAAATTACAGATGATTTTTCAAGAACTGTATTTAAAGTAAAGGAGTGAAAATTGTTTCAAATTGATCAGATATACAAACGCACAGATCTTCACGATAAATACGATGGCCAGAGATATGGTGGTATTAGTACACCGGCTAATCATACCATTATCATGCTTTTTGCAGGAGAAAACGGAGAACAGTATGGTTATTCAGATGGTTGGTCTGAGGAAAAGGGAGTCTACTTATATACTGGAGAGGGTCAAATCGGAGATATGGCTTTTAAGGGAGGAAACACAGCGATAAGGGATCACATGAAAACCGGCAAAGATATACATCTGTTTGAATATATAAAAACAGGTTATGTAAAGTATGTTGGCCAAATGGTTTTTGTAAGTTTCAAATACCGTTTCGCTCCAGATCAAAATAAGAATATCCGAAAAATTATTGTATTCGAGTTGAAACCAATTTAAGACGATTCAACTTCATGATGATTTATTTCTCCGCAAACCCCGCGCGGCAGCAAGCACCACGCGCCCGATCGTGCGGCGGAACAAGCGCACGAGGAAGCCCATACCCCGCGCAAGCGATTCAGGTGGATCAGGTTGCAGGATAGGATAGGGTTCGAGGCCGTGTGTTTCGAGAACGGTATTAGCGCAGGCAATCGCCGTGACCACCGAGCGCTCCATCCACAACGAGGGCGTGTCATACCCGATCCAATCGCCACAGGCCAGCAAATTCGGCCACGGAGTCTTGAGGTGCAGCGTATCAGCAGTTGGCGGACGGAAAATCGTTTGGATGCGGCTGTTACGGCGCACCGTCCCTGTGATGTATTTGCCCCGCAGTTCAGGGAATGCGCGCTGCACTTCATCCACGCAGCGAATCAGTAGGACATTTTCGGGTTGTTCCAGAACATCATCACCGGCATATAAATGCAGTTCAATCGCACTCCCGCCGGTTTCAGCGTGGAAAGCACGAAAATCATCAAACAGACGGTGTAACCAGAAGAAGTTATCCGGTAAGAAATCGCCCGTGAACATACCCGCATTAGAACCTTCACGTGGACTCACACTGAACCACAGACGCACAGTAGCATTGCGCACCATACCGGGAAAACGCATATGCGCAGCCTCAGCCGATGTCGCCGGACTATCAAGCAGCACATTTTGCGCACCGGACACATGTGTAGCCAGAATGACATGATCGGCCTGCACTGACCGTAAGCCTGAACGTGACTGATCGGCAAAGACCACTTTCCACGCATTATCCACCCGTTCCAGCCGTTGCACCTCCGCCCCATTGATCATCCAACCGTCACCGGCTTTAACAGTTTCAATCAAGGGTTTGATGACCGCGCTGTGTGAATGATCCGGCAGGTATTCCATTTGCCACGAATCGCGGCGCAAGATCGTATAAAAGCGCAGGGCAGCGATGATACCCGCTAGCGTAATATCCTCTTTGGGTGCAGCCAGCAAATTAACAGCGAGGCCGGTAAACGTAGCCCGCAAGTTGGGAGTCCAACCGCGAAAGAACTCGCTCATCATCAAACCATCGAGTGCAACCTCTTCTTTAATGGGATCAAACCCGACCGCCCACAAAATACTGAACAGAAAACCCGGAAGCGAGAGAAAATCTAACGGGGTAATGGTAGACCAAAAATGTGGGCTATAAAGCAAACTGAGGTAATGAAAAGGAGCGGGAACCCAGCCAAATCGCACCAACTGCCCCGCCTCTACCACCCGCACTTCTCGCCCCCACCGGTTGATCCACTCCTCCCCCATCGAAGGTTCCAGTTGAACATCGGTAAAGCGCTTCAGCATGGCACGCATATTATGGTAACCACCCCACAGCGCATGCATCCCATGTTCGGAAGGAAACGACCACTCGCGTCCTTGATAGGTAAATGTGTCGGGATCACCTCCGGCGAGGCGACCACCCGGCCAAAGTCCATCGGCTTCCAAAACAAGTGGGGGTATGCCACGAGCAGCGAGGTGCGCAGCAGCCGTCAAGCCAGCCAAACCGCCACCAATGATGACGACAGGAAAGTTATCAGTGTTTGATGTGTTATTCATGCCTCTAGTGTACAACGAACGGCTAGCAGACGGCACGTGTCGGAATGGCTTTTCAGATAGAGGATTTAGTTTGCGGGTGTGGCTTCGGGTTTAATCGCATTCCCGATGCTAATTTCAGATGTGGCTTCACTCAACTGATCGACCAGCGGCGCAATCATCTCAAGCGAAGTTACACTGATGGTTTGACCGATGTAAGTGACTTGGGGACATTTTGCCAGTGAACCGTCCAGCAACGCCAACCAATATTGAAGGTCGCGCGTCCGTAAATCTTGACGCAAGGTATAGGTCATTTGCACCGGATAACCGCGTTCTGAATCATAACTGGCGCTGAGTTCAAGCGGGCCGTCGCAGATGCAACCGTTCGGGCCACATTGGGGATTTTTTTGGGCATCTTCAATACGGGCAAAGAGATTTGCCACTGTCGGCCAATTAGCATTGGGTCGGGTGACCGCCCCGCCAAAACCACACGAGTCTTTGTGCTTATAAGATATATCAACACCCCGCACCTCAAAATCTTGCTGGCAGCTCAAATAGGGGCGTTTATAGTCAACAACGATGCGGTAATCCGTGATATTGGTGGCCGCCCAACGAACTTTTGCAGCTTCCAGATCACTAAGCGGATCAGACTGGCGCAAAATGAATACCAACATCACCAGCAGCGGCACTAATAGGGCAATAACCAGCACCCACCGGCGTGGAAGCGTTTTATCGGCAGATGACGAGGATGTTAGGTTCAAATACACAGCTTGCGAAATACTCATCTTCCAAAAAGTTCTTCACCGTCTTCGATACATAGATCATTATTATACAGATCATCCCATAGAGACATTTTAGACTCGACATAATTATCTTCCAGTATACGAGGATAGGATTAGAAGTAAGTTTGAGCTTCCTGAATCACGGCAAAATATGTTCTTGCACACTCCCATTGTGACAGTTAGTAGCATTCACCAATTGTGGTGCGACATAAACGGTTCGATAACAAAACCTTGTGTAGTTCGCCTAACACGCCTAAAAGACTTTCGGCCGTACTGATCGAGGCAACATTTGACGTGTACGTCAGAAGCGGTAAAATCACAGAACTAACCAATAGAACAATTCTTAAGATAGTCACATCTACCAATTGGTTTGTGTGATCAGTGCGTTGTAAAATCCGGTTCGTTAATTAACCCGCGCTTTTACACGTTGTTTTGAAATTAGAACGACGTCGATGTTGATTTAGAGAAAAAAGATTAATTGCATGGCTGAATCTGCCCGCGATACCGCAACCATCATACCCTCAACCCGTGTGGACAACCCGCCGCCGGATCGTACCAACCTGAAAACGATCATCACCATGCTGGTGCTAGTCGTGATCATTGTGCTCGCATGGGAAGGTGCCAAGAGCTTTAGCAAGGGCTACGGTTACAAACTGCCTATTGGCGAGTCGACCATCGACCTGTCAATTTTTAACGACACCAAGCTCCCACACTTACCAGCCATTATCGAGGCATTCTTCCTACCTGCCCAACGTAACGGCCCGCCGCTCTATCAAACGCTGATTAACTACAGTATTTTCACACTCGGTGAAGCCCTATTCGGCTTCGGTATGGGTGCCCTACTCGGCTTCATACTCGCAGTAATTTTTGCCCACTCATCGCTCATGCAGCGCGGCGTTCTCCCGTATGTCATCGCGTCGCAGACCATCCCTATTCTGGCAATCGCGCCGATGGTCGTCATCTGGATGCGTAATATCGGGCAAGCAGGCATGGCAGTACCGATCATCGCGGCCTACCTGACTTTCTTTCCAGTGACTATTTACACCCTGCGCGGCTTGACAGATGTACCGCTAACATCGTTGGAACTGATGCAATCTTACGCCGCAACCCGCGCGCAGATACTGTGGAAGCTGCGCCTGCCGAACGCCCTACCGCACATCTTCACCGCCCTCAAAATATCGGCAACCGCCAGCATCGTTGGGGCGATCATCGGTGAACTGCCCTCTGGCATTCAGAACGGTCTCGGTATCGCGCTATTGAACTTCACCCAGTTTTATAACCAGTCGCCACCGCGCCTGTGGGCTGCGATTTTCACATCGGCGCTGATTGGTATCATGTTGTTCGGGGCGATGGCCTTGCTGGAACGGCTGGTTGTGCGCTGGCAAGTCAAAGAGTCCGATTAGTTCGTACAGTATCCTTTGTTATTCACATGCAGTAAGGTTTTAAAGTGGCTCCTATTATTTCTATTCAGAACCTCACCAAACGTTTTCAAGGGTCGGACTCAGGTTCGGTGCTGGCACTGGATAACATCAACCTCGATATTCAACAGGGCGAGTTCATCTCGTTAATCGGTCCGTCAGGCTGCGGCAAAAGCACTCTGCTACGTGTGATCGCCGATTTGATTCAGCCGACATCGGGAACGGTGCTGGTCAACAACAAGCCCGCCCCACAAGCTCGTAAAGACCGTGACTACGGCATGGTGTTCCAGAATGCGACGCTCTATGACTGGCGCAGCATCCTTAAAAATGTGCAGCTTCCGCTGGAGATCATGAATTATCCCAAGCCGGAGCGCGATCGCCGTGCCCGTGAAATGCTCAAGCTGGTGGAGTTGAGCGAATTTGAAGACAAGTTCCCGTGGCAGCTTTCGGGCGGTATGCAACAGCGCGTGAGTATCGCACGTGCGCTATCCTTTGAACCCAAAATTCTACTGATGGATGAACCGTTTGGCGCGTTGGACGAAATGACGCGCGAACGCATGAATAACGAACTCCTGCGTATCTGGAAGTCCATCGCGGGGATGACGGTCATCTTTGTGACGCACAGTATCGCAGAAGCCGTTTATCTCTCGACCAAAGCGGTGGTGCTATCCCCACGTCCGGGACGACTCTCCGAGATCATTGACATACCCCTCCCGCAACCACGTTCGTCGGAAACCCGCGAGATGGAAGATTTCTTCCACCTGAGCACCCGCGTCCGTAATGCTCTACGCTTCGGAGTGGAAACCTAATGTCGGATACACTCAAACTCACACCGGGGCAAGCCAGTGACCTCGAAGCGGCTTCTGATGCCATCTATAGCGAAGCGGCTGATTCGATCATCAATACGAAGCGCTTGGGACGTGATTTTATCGCCATTGTGACGGCGATTCTGGTCATCATCACTTACCACCTGCAAAATCCACTTCTACAAGAGTTACAGTTCGGGCAAGCCTTCCGTAACCCAACCCTACAACCGGTACTCGCTATCGCCCTAGCTATCTGTGTCTACGCCCTCGGAGGCAAATGGGCAACCCTGCGTAAAGATCGCTTGCGCTTGGTGTGCATGGGCATTCTGGTGATTTACACGCTCTACATCCTGTTAGATGTGTTGTTGAGCTTCAACATACTGGCAGTGGTCACAAGCGTATCGCAGGAAGTTTTTCACGCCAAACTGAGTGAAAGCACACCAATCGCTTCCTTGCAAAACGCCCTTAATATTAGCAACCTGATCGAGTATCTGGCGCTGGTGGCGGTCATCCTGATCTGGGCACCGTGGATGCGCGTAAAAATCTATGCGAAATCCATTCGGCGCAATGCGGCTCCCTTATTGGTAGCGGTGGTCGTGCTGATCCTGTTGGAAGTCGCACTGTCGGTTTTCAACGTACAGCAATTCTTATTGCCCAAGCCTTCGGTGATTCTGGCGAAGTTATTCACCTTATACGATCAATTAATCACGGTGGGCTGGAACACCTTCCAGAATGCAGTGTGGGGTTTCATCTGGGGTTGTGGACTGGGTATCTTGACCGGCTTGGCTTCGTCACGCTTCACCAACTTCAGCAAAGCCTTGATGCCCTTAGCCATCGCGGCGAACTCGGTGCCAATTATCGCCTTCGCACCCATTTTCAACACATGGTTCGGTGCGCTTAATCCCCAATCCAAAATAGCCATCGTGGCGGTGCTGACTTATTTCCCCGCGATGATTAGTACGGTCAAAGGTCTGAACTCGGTCGATTATCGTTCGTTGGAACTGATGCGTTCCTACGCAGCGACCGAGTGGGAAATCTTCCGTAAACTCCGATTGCCCAGCGCCCTACCGTTTATGTTTTCGGCGCTCAAGGTGGCAACGACACTCAGCATGATCGGCGCGATCGTCAGCGAGTATTTCGGCGGTTCAACCAAAGGGTTGGGCTACCGCATCCGTGAGGACGCGCAATTATTCCGGTATCCCGAGTCGTGGTCAGCTATTATCGTAGCGGCCTTATTGGGTATACTCTTCTATGTGGTGGTTTCTGCCGTGGAACGTGCTATGATGCCGTGGCACATATCGTTCCGCGAAGAATAAATAGGGTTTCAGTCATTGTTCTAAGGAGAAATACGATGCTTCGTAAATTTGTTCCGGTTCTCGCCCTTGTGGCCGTAGTGATGGCATTAGCCGTTGCACCGGCTGCCGCTCAAGATATGACTCCCATTAAGTTTCAGTTGAAGTGGGTTACCCAAGCACAGTTTGCCGGTTACTATGCGGCACTGAACGAAGGTTACTACAAGGACATGGGGCTGGATGTAACGCTGCTCCCCGGCGGTCCCGATATTGGCCCGCAGCAGGTGGTTGCCAGCGGTGGTGCAGAAATGGGCACTGACTGGATCGGTAGCTTGCTCTCCTCCCGTGAAAACGGTGGTGATGTGGTGCACATCGCACAGGTTTACCAACGCTCCGGTATGCGTGAAGTCACATGGAAAGACAGCGGCATCACCAGCTTCAAGGATATGAAGGGCAAGATCGTCGGCGTGTGGGGTTTCGGTAACGAAGTACCTGTGAAGGCTTCGCTGGTCAAGAACGATATTGATCCCGAAAATCCAGATGACGTCACGATTTTCAACCAACCTTTCGACATGAACGCTTTCTTGAACAAGGAAGTGGACGCCGCAGCAGCCATGACCTACAACGAATTGGCTCAGGTGTTGGAGTTCAAGGGCGAAGATGGTAAGTTCCCCGTTTACACCCTCGATGATCTGAACGTCATCGACCTGAACGTTGACGGCGCTCCGTTGTTGGAAGACTTAATCTTCGCTAACGGTGCATGGCTGAAGGACAACGAAGAAGCCGCGACCAAGTTCCTTGCTGCTTCCTTCAAGGGCTGGATGTTCTGCCGTGACAACGCCGACAAGTGCGTGGAATACGTGCTGGCCTCCGGTTCGACACTGGGTGCAGGTCATCAGGCATGGATGATGAACGAAGTCAACAAGCTGATTTGGCCGTCGGAAAATGGCATTGGTCAATTGGATGAAGCCGCATGGAAGTCGTCAGTGGATATTCTGACCACCTACAAGATCATCAAGGAAGCTCCGGCTGAAGGTGCTTACCGCACTGATCTGGCCGAAGAGGCGCTGGACATGATCACCGCAGCAGATGACAAGGCCGACGTGATGGGTGCCGACTGGAAGGCCGCTGACGTCGCGATTACCGCTGGTGGCGAATAAATTAGTCACTCGTTAGTCGTCTGTAGTCGTTAGAAAATACAGATTTAGAAAGCGGTGGGCAATTGCTCACCGCTTTTGATTCACTCCAATCTTCACAAAATGCACTAATTGAATCGGTTGAAACCGTTTTATCGGCGGATTTGAGTGAGCAAAGTGCTGAAGATTCACAAAATTCTTCACATTCACTGTGCATTTTTGTGGTGGCAGTGATGCCAACTTGAGATATGATGCTGTTGTTGTTGTTACAACATGGTTTTGTGTCGCAGTTGTCTCAAATGTCGTACCTAAAACGGTTGGTTAGCCGAGAATTGTCGTCGTCGTCGTCGTCGGACAGACAACAAGCAAATTAAGCAGTCCACAGGATTTCCGTTGGTCACAATGGCAAAGTTGATTTTTGCCAGAAATGAAGCTGAATGACTATGGTTGATGTTAAGGTGCGGCGGTCAGGGTGACTTCTGCCCCTAGAGCACAGTGTACTTGATCTGAAAGGCAAACGGGTTACATTTTGGAAGAACATTTTGTAACTCTTGCGCGGGGTTAGCACTAACCAATTTGAGGGAACATATTGGTTCAGCAAGTTGGCAGATCGTTGGAATTGGGTAGAGCGAGTTTGTTTAATTAAACCTTGCATATAATAAATTGGAGGCTTTCGATTAGGGTTACATCTCATTTGTTCTCCATGTCAATGATTAATGCAAAAACCAGATGATTAATGCACAATCAATGAAACTTACTACAATAATTGTCAAAGGTCGCGCCAATCGCCACAAATAAGCTGCACTTATATAAAACCAGCCCAGAATACGTGGCACAAATGCTCCTTCAATGTCTGTACTCGCAGAATCAGGATCAGGTGCTATTCCAGTTTTCACAATCACCTTTCCGCTTTGCCCAAGTCTTGCGCTTATTATTGGAGAAAGCACAAAAAATAAGGCTGCAAACAAGTTGACAACGATGAAAACCACAATCAGCAAAACTTTTCCCATCACAGTCTCCTTTGTCAGCTATGCAAGGTTTCTCGAATAATGTTTCATGCTTGAACCAACTATTGAAAGGCTCAGTCACAAGATGACATCTGATGCTCTAGAACGCAAGTGGTTTTCCGATCCTCCGAGTGAGTTTATTCGTGCTTTGGTAAATGAATTAAGAATGGAAACCTTTAGTACATACCATGCCGCAGAAATAGTAAATGAAAATCAGCAGATCATCGTACAAGGACAAAATGGTACTGAAATTAACCTAATCGAGCTTATTTTACGATCTAATAAAAGAACTCAAGAATTACTCGATCTTGCCGCAAAATATAGTACTGTGTTGGATAGCCGAGACAAAAATGAGGAATAATAGAAAATTTTACACTCTCAATTAGCGAATAAGTGACATTCTTCACTCTGGTTGACTGCTGAGCGCAAACCAATTGACGAATACGGGACGCATTTGTATAGTAAATAACATGTTAAACAAAATTGTGGTGCAAGTCCTCTAAGTCGGGTTAAGACCTTAACCTGACGCCCCTGTTAAGCTTCCCAGCTGCACACTGGCGATGTATTTTATTGATTCAATCTCATCCCTATCAATCACACATCTGCGCTCTCACCCTATCGAGAACGTCAATAATTTTGTACCAAGGAAGTGTCATTTTGTTAACATCAACAATACCTTTTAACAGTCCGTTGGATAACGGATTGGTTATGAAATCAATCAACGATGAGCAGGATGCTGCGCGGTTAGCCGTGTTTAATGGTCATTCCTTTAACCAAGGAGTAGCGGGAATGACCTCGGCGCTGATCCACCATCACGAGGCCACTCGTCCGGAACATTGGCTGTATGTCGAGGATGAAACCAGCGGCGACATCGTTTCGTCACTGTGTTTGATCCCGTGGACATGGCGGATTGAGGATGTGCAGCTCAAGGTCGGGGAAATGGGTATCGTCAGCACACTCGAAAAGTATCGCAATCGGGGGCTTATCCGCGCCCTGACAGCCCGACATCAGGAAACCATGCGTGAGGAAGGTTTCGACCTCGGCGCTATTCAGGGGATTCCTTACTTTTACCGTCAGTTTGGATATGAATATGCGGTACCGCTCGAAGCCCATTGGCATATGCAACTGCATAGCATTCCTGATAGTTGGAAAGACGACACTACTTATCATTTCCGCGCCGCGACAACGGGTGACATCCCTAAATTGATAGCACTGTATCAGGAATCGACCAACGACCTGAAGATAAGCAGCGTTCGCAACGAGGCGCATTGGCAGTATTTGTTCCAACACAACATCAACACCGAAACAGAAGGTGAAATATGGCTGCTGCTGGACGCTGCAAATCAAATTGTCGGTTACTGGCGAATATCCCATCATGGTTTTGGCGATGGATTGATTGTGAGCGAAACATCGCGGTTAAATTTGGCTGCTAGCAAAGCACTATTGCTGTGGTTGAAAACGGCTGCAATCCAACAGAATAAACCGTACATCCGTTTGAATCTGCCACCGAACAATGATCTGGTGCAGGCTGCAAAATATGCTGGCGCCCAGAACAACGGTACTTATGCGTGGCAAATTCATCTGGTGGATATCGCACGGCTGCTGCTGAAGTTGAAGCCAGTTTTTGAGCGCCGGATTGCTGCCAGTCCGTTTTCTGGATTGACGCGTAAAGTTTTGATCAACTTATATCGGGAAGCCTTTGAGCTGACTTTCGATGGGGGCGAACTGCTGACAGTGCGTTCAATAGGCTTCTGTGACGGGGGCGACATCCGTATTCCGCCGCTAGTATTCGCACAGGCGGTACTTGGTTATCGCAGCATTGAAGAACTGAAGGCCATCTATCCTGATGTCAGTGTTTGGGGAGAAGGTCAATATCTGGTGGATATTTTGTTCCCCAAGCTGGCGGCGTTTATCTTTCCCACTTATTAGGTTGTGGGAACAAGATGTAAATGCAAAAGGGAGGACACACAGGTCCTCCCCTACAACAAAGTCGGTAACAAGCCAGAATGTTAATCAGGTAGTGGCAGGTCAATGGGTTAGGCAGGTGGCGGGGTGTCGGTATGCGCGATGTAGGCGAGTTTATCGGGGTTGATGACATTATTTATCGTGACGATCTGGTTATCCACAATCATGAGGTTCATCACCACCTTCAGGACATCGCCCTGCCACACCAACAACGATAGACTGCCATTCACATCGTGCAGTTCTGCGCGTGTATCTGCTGTAGCGAGCCGAAAAATACCCAGCAGCAAGCGGATAACCGCTTCCCGTCCCCGCTGCGGGATACGAGCGGCGGGGGCTTTGCCACCCCCATCACCATACATGACGATGTCCTCAGCCAGTACATGCGTCAGCCCATCCAAATCGCCCTCCGCAACAGCCTGCATGAAGCGGTGAACCAGTTTGGTTTGCTCGGCAGACGAGGATTCAAAACGCGGGCGGCGTTCGACCAAGAATTGCTTGGCAAGGTGATAATAACGGCGGCAGTTGACCTCACTCTTATTGACGATCGCGGCGATGGCAGCATAGTCGTAATCAAAAACCTCGCGCAGCAAAAACACAGCCCGTTCCACTGGCGACAAATTTTCCAGCAGCACCATAAAGGCCATCGAGACTGTTTCGGTTTCATCCGGCTCGCGGCTGGCGACCTGTTCCGTAAAGATTGGTTCGGGCAGCCATGTGCCCACGTACTGTTCGCGCTGTGTCTTGGCCGATTTGAGATGATCAAGACACAGGCGAGTGACGATAGTGGTCAGATAGGCTTTGGGGGATTGGATGGCTTGGTCGGGCGCGTTTTCGTAGCGCAGAAAGGCTTCCTGCACCATATCCTCGGCTTCCATGGCGCTGCCCAACATGCGATAGGCAATCGAAAACAACAGATAACGATATTGTTGGTACAGTTCAGTGTTCACGGATGCCATCTTAGAAACCATTCTCTTCCTGACCTTTTTACGCGTGAAACTTCAAAGAGTCGCCGCTTCATTTTACCCCACCCTAAATCCCTCCCCGCAAGCAAGGAGGGACTTGAAAAGCACATCTAGCCGATTTGAGGCGCGGTTTTGGTCGATTGGTCGGCGCGTTCGGATGCAGGGCGGCGCGGAAAGTACATCCAGCGCGGGTTCTGTATCTGCCATACGGTATAACGGCAAATCATCTCTTTGATGAGCGCGCCCATCCGTCCGGTGATGACTTGTTCTTTGGGGTGGTCATCAGCATCCACCAATTGCACCAATCCGGCGCGGCGTCCCAAACTGATGCAGCGCCCAGTATAGGCGAATTCGTAAGGGCGGTGCGCGACTCCGGTGAGGTGAGCAGCTAATTCATCAGCGACATACGCCCCCATCGGCAAAGCAGTCGCACAGGCCATACGGATAGGCGTGGCGATGGCCTTGCTCAAGTCGGCAGCATCACCAACGGCATAAATGTTGGCGTGTGACAGCGCACGCAGATGATCATCCACCGTGATCTGTCCCTGAGCATTAACTGTGAGTCCGGCATCCTGCGCCAAACGGGGAACGGCAAACGCTCCCGCCCACAGGCAGGCATCAAAGGCACGTGTACCACCATCGTAGACCACCTCACCGGCGTTGATGCGGCGAACGGTCACATTGTCCACAACTTCAATATGTAGGCGGTCAAATACCTGCCGGATGTACTGGCGTCCACGCTCGGATAACTGTGCCCCAAAGGCATCGCGTGTCATCAAAGTGACCTTGAGCGCGGGATAGGTTTCAGCCAATTCGGTAGCGGCTTCGATGCCCGTCAAACCACCACCACAAATAATCAACCGTCCATCCTTCTGGATATGAGTCAGGCGATCACGCAAGGCGCTGGCGTTGGCTTCCGAGCCGAGGGCAAAGGCATGTTCCTGAATACCGGGGACGCGGGTGGTATCCACAAAGCTGCCGAGCGCGTAAATCAAGTAATCGTAGTTCACGATCTGATCGCTTACAGTGAGCGAGTTGCTCTCTGGATTCAAGCGCGTGACCCGCCCCTGCATAAATTTGACAGCGTTGCGTTGTAAGAGTTTAGCCTTGGAGAGTTTGGTCGGTGTTTGGTCAGCGGCAATCTGATGCAAACGGATGCGCTGGACAAAATCCGGTGAACCGTCGATCAAGGTGATGTCTGCGTGCTGATGCCCCAATTGATGACCTAGCCGTTGGGCAGCGAGTAATCCGCTGTAACCACCACCGAGGACGACGATACGTGTGTGCTGCATGATAATGCTCCTTTTTCAACAGCCCTGTTTGCGTTCTGAAAAAGAAGACGATTGAGACCTTCGTTTTGTGATTCGGTTCGGCAAATTCACCCGACTTCATCGTACAAGTTGTTGGGAGAGTACGCGACGCGGTGCAATTTATTGATATTAGGGTGGAATTGTTAAATGCAATTGTCAATTATGTCCACATGTCCTAATGAATTCTTGTTGTCTTTCCCATGCGTTATTCAAAAGACTATCCCTATAATCCAATTTGCTCACCCCATTGTGAGTAGTTCGCGATTCATTAATCCGTTGGAGGAACATCATGGTCAACAAGCAAACATCCAAAATATTATTTATTCTCGCGACATCCCTTGCCCTCATTGCGCTCATCGGTTGTAGCCCTGCCGCAACCATCACCCCAACTGCCGTACCTGCGACAGTTGTAGCGACCGAAGCCGCTGCTGAAGCCACCGAAGCGGCTACTGCCGAAGTCACCGCTGAAGCAACCGAAGCAGCTACCGCCGAAGTCACCGCCGAGATGACCGAGGCCGCGACCGCTACAGTTGAACCGACTAAAGCTGCCACCGCAACCATTGAACCAACTATAGAGGCTACCGCCGAAATCACCGCCGAGATGACCGAGGCTGCTATGGTTGAAGCCACCGCCGAAGCCACTGAAGCGGCTACTGTCGAAGTTACCGCTGAGATGACAGAAGCCGCCACTGCCGAAGTCACCGCCGATGCGACCGAATGCCCGACAGCAACCCCGACCGTTGCACCAACACTCGACTTGACGACGACTGCGACCGCCACTGCTACACCAACGATTACGCCGACATTGGATTTGACGGCTACCGTTGCACCGACCATTGTCGCCACTGTGAAGCCCTGCTAATTCTCCTGTAGCGATACTCAAAGAGACCATCTGGCAGCAGGTGGTCTCTTTATTTATATGGGAAATTAAAAGCCATCCGGTAATCGCTTACACAGATGGCTTTTGTTTGATGCGGTAGGTTATCCGTCTAGCGGATGGTAGGATCGCTGATCCAGACGTCCGGTGAGAAGCGGGTGTCACCTTCAATCAGCAGGTTATTGGTATATCCGTAGGCGAACTCGTAAACGTTCAGATTGTTTTGCTGCGAGAGAACCGCCTTGGCTGTACCCGTTGCATTGTCATACACCTTATTGACCGGTTCGCAGTCGGTTTGTGTGGTGTCGGCGCAAATCTCCAGCGTGACCTGAACGGTACGGGCAGCCGCGTTATCCAACAGATACGTGACGCGGATATTGTTCCACGAAACCTGTGTCTTTTCGGTCTGAACCTGATTCAGATCCGGTGCGGCAGGCGGTGTGCCTTCATTGAGCAAGGCTTGCAGAGCACCACTGCCAGTGGGTGTAGGCGTCGGGCCGGGGCCATTGCACCAGCCAGCATCGCAGAAGCTCAAGGGCTTAACCCCTTCAAGTGTCGGCAGCTTTTCGTAAACATCCTGCGGCATACTCGTCCAACGGCGATCAATGAACAGGGCGAAGTCCTGACCACTGACGAACATCATGGTCGAGTCGCCAAAGTTACGATACCACGCCTTGAACTTGGTACCACCGGGCATGACACCCATATATTGGGTCGCTTGGACGTCTAAGTAGGTGAAGGCATATTTACCTTCAAACACAAACTTATCTTCGGCAGCGGCAGTATCCGGTGGCGGTGGATTTTCGACGGTGTTGTTCACAGTGATGCTTAACTGCTGGCAGAAAGCACCCGCCGGAACACTATCCACCGAGAATCCGTAAGCCGTTTGCGCCAATGACACCAGATTTTGCAGTTGTGGCGCACACGACTCAACATTATCGATGCCCTGCCAACCACGTGGGCGCGGTGTGCGACCTAAAGTATTGGCGAGCAGTTCCAGATTAAAGCGCAGGTATTGATAGCCGTACACGGCAACGGCGGGCGGCTGACCTAACCATCCGACCGGACGTTGACCGACACCCAACTTTTCATTGGCGAGGTTTTCCAAATCGAGGAAATTATCACTCAACAAGCTCGGTGAATTCTTATCCTTGTTGCCGATCCAGCCTGCCGGACGGGTGTTGAGGCCGAGTTCTTCATCTGCCAGACGTTCAATATCACCACGGGCGGCCAACAATTTATCAGGCAGGGCTTGATCAATTTCCGGTGTGGTGAGGACTTCTTTCAGCGTGAGTTCTTGGTTTTCACTGGCGACCGTCTGGCAATAATTCACCGCGTCGTTGGTGGTCTGAAGCTTGCTGTTATAGAAGCTGTTCAAAACTTGTACCGTGTTCATGATGGTACGGTCACACTTGAAAAGCGCAGGTGAGCCTTTCCAGTTTTCAGGGCGATTATTCACACCGATAACTTGATCAGCCACCAATTCCAAATCGTGGCGGATATTGCGTACCACCAACGCGATGTCTTTGGTGACAGGCGCACCGATCCAGCCATCCGGACGGCTGTTGCTAAAGACGGCAGAGGCCAGCAGTTCGTTATCGAACCACAGATTGGCAACATAGGTCGGTGAAGCTGTATTGTTCAGGTCATACGTCCAGCCATCGGGACGTTTGCCTTCACCGAGGGCGATGGTCGCGGTGGTTTCCAAATCCGTCCGTAAATCCAGTTCGAAACTGGTCACGTTCGTGATCTGTTGGGCGTTGACGATACCGGTCAATGCCAGCACAACTAAAATTACTACAAGCAGGGGTTTATACCGTCGCATACGGATGGCCTTTGCAATCGTTCATTCAGGACATAATGGAATTATACAGTGATGCGGCCTAAACCAAAAGTGATCCGCTAGTACGGGGGGAAATACAACGATAATTGACCGCAAAGTGGACGAAAAGTACCTTTTGCAAAAGAAAGGTGCTTGTACAGTTATTTCTTCTATGCAATTGCAACACTATTCAACCGATTCTCTTGCAATTTTCTAGCGAATTTAACGAACGTTTTTCTTGCAACGATAGTGGAAAGTTCTTTAAATCGGTCGGTCAATTCTTCAGAGGAATGCCCCAAATGCGTATTGCACTGTTGAATCCCCAACCTTCACAATCACATCCACCACGTACAGTAATGAGATATTTTCCGTCGTTGCTAAAGGCAACATCGCGCATAAAATCATTATGCTGCGTTTCAAGGGTGAGTAATTCTTTGCCACTTTTCATATTCCAAAGGCGAACACTATTATCCCGTACATTGGCATCTCCATCCCCAGTAGCAGAGACAAGCAATGTTCCGCTAGGATTGAATGCCAACCCATTAACATCACCATGATGCGCGTCAAAAGTGAATAACTCTTTGTGCGATTGAAGCTCAAACACATGGATGATATGCCGCCCGCCAAGATTATTATCTGCATACCAAGCGGTTGCCAGCAAACGTCCATCACTGCTCAATGCCATCGGTGATCCTATGAGCCAATCAGGCCAATTCTCTTGGTCTACTATTCCGCTTGATAGCCACTCATTAATATTCCATATCCCACCATCAGTGACTAACAATCGGCCATCAGCTGAAAAAAACAATCTGTAGTTGCGCCCTCCATATGACCGCTCAACAGCCAGCAACTTGCCTGTTTGCACATCATAAATACGGACTGCCAGCCAAGATGAATCTTCAATATTACCGTCTTTATCGAATTTTATTGGTACATCTAATCCAACTGCTAGCAGTTTATTGTTGGGGCTAAATACCGCAGTCAGCGCAGAATCCTTGTTAAGTTGTATTGAGGTCAAAGTGCTATCGTCTTGTCTGTTCCAGATACGAATCTCATTATCGGTTATGATCGCCAGCAGTTTGCTATCTGCTGAAATAGCAAGTGGTTCACTATTCTCAGGTAATGGTAAGCGCCTTCCCGTTTGGAAATCATAGAGGGAATGCCCGTAACGCTGTCCCTCAATTGCCAGTAACTGGTCATCAGCACTGAGTATTGCGTGTTCCATAAAGCGTTGACCACCAATCAGGGGGGTTGCAATCTTAGCGTAGTTATCCCATTGGAGCACTGTATCATTGAACAAAACAATCAGACTTGTATCTTTAATAGGCGAGAAGGTCACAGTCCGAGCAGGCACATATGAATCACTGTGTGGAAACACATTGAGACCCGTTTTTGTATCCCATATAGAAGATACAACGCCGGCATCAGTGTATTCCTGTGAGAACACCTGACTCGCATCCTGATTGAGCCAAATCCGTCCACTAAATCCATAATCAAAATCTGAGCTACGGATGACTTGAGTTGAAATGTCAAGAAAATCAACCTGAATGTATCGCTTGTCTGCTGCTTCAAGTGGTAGCCCTATTGTGTGACCATCACCGCTGATAGCTAACTGCGTGTACTTATTTTGCTCAAATGACCATAAGGAGATTTGTTTATCTTTGTCTATATCCCAGAATACAAGACTATCGGTATCTTCTAAACCGCGTCCGAGAAAAACAAGCGTTGATGATTTTGGTTGGAATTTTAAGTCATAAATATGTTTGTTTGGGGTAATTGTCTCTAATATCTTGCCTGAAGCCATATCCCAGACATAAATCTGGACAGCTTGAGTCGAACTGGGATCGGTTGGACAACTAATTCCTGTAAAGGAATGTTGACATTCTTGCTCAACACTAGCGATCCACCGGCCTTGCGGATCGACCGCAATTTTGTCGGCAGAGTTCATAAAATTAGCAATAAGGACTTTCATTACGCCGGAAGGAATGTCGTACCACTTCAAATCACCCGTTTTAACAGGCAACCAATAAACATCATCAATTGGATATGTGATAAGCGATTGACTATCTTTAGTAAAAGCTACAGCAACTCGTTCGCCGTTATCTTTAATGATCTGATATGGTTTTGACCAATCATTGACTGAATAAACAGATAAGCCTGTTGCACTCGCAATGGCAGCCTGTTCTCCATTTGGCGAGTAGGCAATATCGTAAATTTCTCCCAAACCAAGCGTAGCAACTTCTTCTAACTGATTTGCATTATCGAGGTTAATGACCTCACCATCTGGCAGAAAGCGACCACCATCCTGAGCTTTTACTTGCCCCAAGGTAAGTATGGATACGCTGAATAAAATCACCCACACAAATCGGAATCGCTTCATCCGCTGTTCTCCACGATCAATCCATTTCTCTCAGCATAAACCTTAAATCAATATTGGAGAGGAAAAGGCTATATATCGTTGGATACGCGAAGGGTTACAGATAAGAAAAGCCCTTAGTCAAGTCATATATACTGTTGTAAATAACTCTTGATACTACGCCTTTACAAGACCGGTTTTACTGACGACAGCGGCGCTTTTCGTCACCCATTTTAGCGAATGCTTTTTGCATAATTATGGCTACGGGGATCGTGGCATGAAAATCCTATTTCTGGTACTGGCTTTGTTAGCTATCGTGGGCGGAATAATATTATTCAGGATAGCTTTTGCGATAAACAGTCATGGCGGAGGGATGTATCTAGGTGCTCTGTCGATAGTAGCATTTGTATTTGCGGGCATCTTTCTTTTAGGAGCGATAATCACTGGTTGGAAGAAGTGGTAATTAGGCATACCAATTGGCCTCTAATTTGAATGGCAGATGACCCAAAACAGCTTTGTTTTACGAGCTAAATAACTCCCGATAACCCCGCTTATCGTGACTTATTCATTTCGTTTCAAATGGACGCGATATAAACAGGTAATAAACCAGCACAAATAAGAGTGTGCGGCCTATCATGTTGCATCTCTCACTCAAGGGCAAAAAACTTCAAAACACACATGTAGGCAAATTTATGGTAGACAGAGAAGGTTATAAAACGCCAAATATACACTTGCTGCATGGATTGGTATAGGAGATATTCCCCTACACCATGCTCTCGCCGCCATCGACGTTGATCGATTGTCCGGTGATGAAACGGGCTGCATCCGAACACAGGAACAGCACCACACTGGCGATGTCGTCCGGTGTGCCGTAACGCGCTTGGGCGTTTTGAGGGGGAGTCGCGGGCAGTTCATCCTCCGCGATATTACCGGGGCAAACCGCATTCACACGGATACCGAGCGGGGCATATTCACGGGCGCTCTGCTTGGTCAAGCCGATCAATCCGGCTTTGCTGGCAACATAGGCCACCCCATCCGGCAGCGGATCGGGATGTCCGGCAGTCGAGGCGATGTTGACGATAATCCCGCCACCTTCGTCCGCCATCACCCGCCCCACCAGTTGGCTGACGAAAAAGGCGCTGGTGAGGTTCATTTCCAGCATACGCCGCCAATCCCATTCATCCAGTTTGGGCATAGGGCCAACTTTATGCGCACCCGCCGCGTTGATGACAATATGGATTCGTCCGTACACATCGCGCGTGGTTTCGATCAACGAACTGACTTGAAAACGGTTGGAGACATCCGCCTGCCAACCGGTCGCCCGTCCACCCGCATCGACGATTTCTTGTACCACTTTTTCCACGCGATCAGGGTTGAGGTCATTCACCACCACCGAGGCACCTGATTTTCCGAGGAGTAAGGCTATCGCGCGTCCAACATCGGCTCCTGCCCCGGTAACGATGGCAGTTTGGCCGGAAAGATCAACTTGAAAGGCGTTCAAATGGTCTGCAACCAATCCTGTAAGGCCGTATCGGCACCAAAGTGAAAATTGCCCGTACGCGGATCTTGCAGCATCCGGTCGGCATACGGCGCGACATAATAATGTGCACCGTGTTTGTAAGCGTTATTATGCGACTCGCACACCGATTTTCCAAATTTTTGCCACGGACGCCAATCGTTTTGTCCCATGATCACCAGCACTTGGCTTTCGATAGCGAGGATAGCCTCTTCGTCTAGGGCATTGGTGGCAAGCACCACCCCATACGGAAGCTGCACACGCGCGAACAAACCGAAGGAATCGCCCAGCAATCCGGTTCCGGCAGCCTGTGCCAAAATCACCACCCGTTTACGATCAATATTGGGTTGTTCCAGCGCGACTTCGTAGGCATTCACCGCGTCTTGCGTGGTTGAACCGCGTCCACCCGCGCCGCTGCGTCCCGTCCCGCGTTTATCCCACCGGAACACCGCATAACCAGACGCTAATCCCGCTTGTGCATAGTGAACATAGCCTGTGCGATCATCACAACCGGCATGATGCAGGATAAACATGAGCGGAAATAATTTTTGACGTACAGAAAGATACGGATAGTCGATTTGTCCGTCTAGACGCACGCCGTCGCCAGCGAATACAATTTCCTCGGAATGGGCAACCGCAATACGTTCGTCTATTTGGTTGACTGTCATATATTGATACTCCACCATGCTGATCGAAAAAGGGATTTTACGATACTGGTAACAACGTAATATTTTGCATCAGTAACGCATGGGTGAAGTTGATAAAATCTAGTATAGCAACCTTTTTAGCGTTATGCACCTATGACTTTAGGCATATTGTCATAATTTTTACGTATTTCGTCATTTCTGTAGATTAAGCAACTGTTTGTAAGGTATTTACGATCAGCTAGCAATGTTCATTGAGGGAGAAATAGGCGAGGCGCTTGACACTCTAGAACACGAGTGCTACCCTATGCAAAGGTTTAGTTTTGGTTAGTAAGTTGCCGGAGGTGGCGTTGGCGCTGGAATTCAACAAATTGGTCGATCAACTGCAAAAAATGGGGCGTATGATCCACGAGATTAATTTTGATGTGAGCGACCGCCTCCAAATCGCCATTGACCGTTTTGAAGCAGCCACCGACCTCGATTTTATTCACGAGCGCATCGACATGGTACGCCGACCGGATGTTAGCGGCTACCGTGGCGCAGCCCCCCTCGATGCCCCTTTCCACGAACGTATATGTGACATCTTCCCCCCACCGCCCATTCCAACCAGCGCGACCATCATCGCCGCTGATGGTTCCCAGATTTATCCCAACGAACAATGGCGTATGCCCTATTACCTGACCAACGTCGGCTTGTTCGTCTATCATCACGGCGACGAGCGCACACCCGAACAGATCAATATGCCCAAGCTGGTTTATCATCCGGAACATGTGCGCGACAAGAGTAAGCGTGTCCTCAGCAGCCGGACGATTGACGCCCTGCGTACGGTGCGCGAGATGCAAGAATTGGGTAACGTGGCGTGGAAGTTCCGTGACGAAGCCCGTCCGATGATCGCCATGTATGATAATCACCTGTTGTTCTGGGTGAACAGCGACGTCACCGGACACACCGAGTTGATGAAGAAATATTGGGCGGGGTTGGTTCACCTGCACGATTCAGGCGCGATCTTGGGCGGTTATGTCGATAACCCCACCCGCAGCCGACTGGTCATCCGCTTGCTCAACCTGCTCAGTCTTAGCGAGGACGAGGTACGCAGCAGCGATCTGGGCGCGGGCGATATGGAAGGCTTGAAAGACCTCGACCTATTTAATGTCTTACTTGCGCCGGGGGAACGCTCGGCCTTGATGGTGCAGAACTCGCCGCGTAACCTCTTATATAAGAAGCGTGGGGTGAATTACGAAATCGCCTACTTCTACGTCAAGGTAAGCAGTGGCTATCAAAGTGCTATCGCCCGTGTCGATATTCCGATGTGGGTCGCGCGGGATCGCCAGAAGGTCGATGAACTGCATGCCTTAATCGTCTCGCAAAGTGCTATGCAGGGGCGCAACCCGTATCCCTACGCGCTCACCCGCGCCGATGAATTGGCGGTGGTCTCCAGCAAGGATAAGTCCAAGTTGGAAGAAATGATCCGCTTAGAGTGGCGCTTGAACCAACCGGAGCTTGATCCCTTAGTGATTTCGGCCAAGAACTTCGGTAAGCAAGTGGCGCGCAGTCAAAAACGTCTGCATGAGTTGTAGGAAAGTTTTTAGTGGATAGTCGATAGTAATTAGAGCAGTACAGAAACACGAAACCACAAGTAAAACAATGTCGATGGTGAGGGAGTGGCTTCATGATGGCAGTACAAGAACAATATATGGTCGGGCGGGTGCTCAGGGCTAGCACGCGCGGCTTTGCCTGCGGCACACAAAGCAACCGTGTCAACAGCAATCAGGATTTTGGCGCGTTCGTCAGTGTCTCAATTGCCAACGATGACTCGATCCAAGCGGTGGGTCTGATCTACGCCGTCGAGATCAAAGACGACTTGCTGGTGAATGAGTTGGTGATGGCTGACTCGGTCAACAACAGCATCTTGCGTGACCAGCGCGAGAACCGCATGGTACCCATGGAAATCAGTGTGCTCAATATCGGCTATCGCTATAGCAATGGCGCAGTGGTTCACAGTTTGCCCCCGCGTCCACCCATGAGCTTGAGTCAGGTCGATTTATGTACCCGCGATGTAATCCTCGACTTTACCCGCCGGCATGATTATCTGACGCTGATCCTGAATGCGGCGGAAGTACCGTCCGATGATTTATTGGCGGCAGCCGTGCGCTACGCCTCATGGCAGTACGAAGATCAGCAGCAGCGCTACCAATTCCTCGTCGGTTGTGGACGGGCAATTGCACGGCAGCTTTCCCACGATTTAAAGCGCTTGGAGCATGTACTGGCGTTGATTAGACCGGTTTAGGGATTTGGCAAAATTGGCAAAAACACCTAGAGGGTCTGCCGCCGCCAACTTTGCTATCGAGCTTAACTAGCCATCCAGCCGCAACCGAATGGACTCTGACCACAGTAAGGGTGAGAGACACGGCTCAACGACGCTGGTGGTTAAGGACTGATTGATCAGCGCTGCGATCTGCTGATGATCAACGGTGGAGGCTCGGCTGCCGCTGTATCGACGTTCCATTTCGGCAGCGGAAGGGCTGGATGACATCTGATTGTGTCCCTCTTTTTTGGTGTTCATAACCCCTCCAAACTCTACTTGCGATGTGTCCTAAATTACATTAAGATGATAGCACAGAATTTCTAAAATTGCAAGCGGTTTTTGTCCGATTCTTGCTCATTCTTTCGTCCAATGAACGAAGGTTTGAGGGACAATTTCGCGTCTATATACACCATAACGGATAACGAGTGCGGTTTGTTCAAAAGTGAGTGAAACTTAACCGCGCCGACTCGCAAATTTAAGAAAAGTCTTAGAATTTAGCTTGTCATCAACCACAAAATAAATGTCGAAAGAGGAACGCAAATGGCAGACAAACAGCACTTCTTGTTCATGATTCATCCGGTGCGCGGACAAGCCTTCTTCGATGACATGCAACCGGAAGAAGAAGCCGCTATGGGTGCCCACTTCGAATATCTCAAGCAGGCTTTAGCCGATGGTATCTTGCTCTTGGCTGGCCCGATGCTGGATCAAACCTTTGGCGTCGGTTTGCTGCGTGTCGAGTCCGAAGCCGAAGCACAGGCATTCATACAAAACGACCCCTCGGTGAAAGCCGGTGTGCAGCGTCCCGAACTCCATCCGATGCGGTTGTCACTCTGGGCAGGGAAATGAAAGTAACCTCATGAATGGCTTGGTCATAAAAACAGCACGGTTCGGAGAACTTGATGAATCAACCCAAAAAGCGGCCATTGATGTATGCGTGGATGCCTTCAACGATGATCAATTTTATGATCTCTTTCGCTTTCTCAGACCCGATCCGGTGCGGGTACTGGTGTATCGCGATGCACAGATGATCGGGCATGCGGTCGTCAGTACCCGTTGGCTGCAACCGGAGGGCTTACCTATTTTGCGCTGTGCCTACATTGACGAGGTAGCGGTATCGAAAACCGAACAAGGCAAAGGCGTCGGCAAAGCCATGATGCAACATGTCGCGTCGATCATTACCGATTACGAGATTGCCGCTCTGGAAACAGGTGTCCCTGCCTTTTATCAAACAGTTGGTTGGCAACTGTGGCGCGGTGCGTTAGCTGGACGTGGTAAACAAGGATTGATTCCCACCCCTCAGCAGCGTGGCATCATGATTTTGCGCTTACCCAAAACACCGCTGCTCAATCTTGACGGGTTATTAACCATTGAAGACCAAACCGAGCGCATCTGGTGACAAACTGGTTTAGGCGGATGTGGGTACAATTACAGTATGATTTGCGACACATCACCCTTAAGGAGTAGATCGTGGAAAATCCATTAGAGCAGAAAGCGCCGGCTGATCCGATTGAGCGCGTCCATACTTTTGCGCGCGATTTGGCTTACGGGGCGACACAGGGCTTATGGGGTGCGAAGTTCCAGGTCAACTTTCTGCGCGGTGAAGAATGGTATTCGTTGACCTATCTCAAAGGCGTGGATTGTGACTCGAACTTTCTACCCTACCTCGAATCCAAGTGGGAGAGCGACAACCCCACATCAGATTTGCTGGAGTCCTACGGATTTATGAGTTTGGTCGAGCGCTTTGAGTCGGGCAACAAGAGTTATCTCCTGACGCCCAAAGCCTTCGCCCTACTGGAAAAACCGACTGCCCCACCACCCGTTTTCATCTCCTATGCGCGGCGACAAAGCAGTGCCTTGGCACTCTTGATTGAAGCGCGGCTCAAGCTGGAAGATCGCAACCTGCGCGCTTTCATCGACAAAGACATCCCTTTAGGTGACGAATGGCGCGACGTCCTAGAAGCCCGCATCAGCGCCAGCCAATACTTCATCCTGCTGCTGACGATGGACACGCTAACCTCCAAGCCAGTAGCCGAAGAAATCGCCATCGCCCTGCGGACGCCAACCTGCAAGATCATCCCGATTTGTCATGGTGGCTATCGCTTCGGCGCGGAGTATCCCGCCAGCTTGGGCGAACGAGCCATCACCGCAGATGTCATCGAAACACTGGCGACCAAGAACGCGCTGGTGGTTGATACCGAAAGTGCCGCCAGCTACGAGGATAAAGTAAATCGCTTGCTAGGCCGCCTCGGATACTCGACCATTTAATGCCTGAATACAAAGATTTATTTACGTTTACCACAGAGGACTTATGAACACCAATCGCGCAATCCTGATCTCCGTCGTGCAATATCAAGCCGAACTGGAATCCGGAAAACTTACCGTCAGTCAATTGATCGGCAAATTGGACAAGTTGGGTGTGGATGGCATCGAACTACGGCGAGAAGTCTGGCCAAACTACGCCGCCGAACTCTCTGCCGTTCGTGCCAAGATTGAAGCATCCGGCATGCTGGTGACCTATGCCACCTTTAGCACCCTCTTCAACACCACGCCCGAAGGTCACAAGATGCTGATGCACGATCTGGATACCGCTAAAGCCTTAGGATCGCCACTGCTGCGTGTGTTCCCCGGTGCCGCCCCATCCGACCCCACCGACGCCCGTTGGAAAGCCGCCGTTGAGGCCGTCGCCCATGCTAGTTCATTGGGACTCGTGATCGCGCTAGAAAATTACGGCAAGCTCCCCGGTGGACACCTGAGCGAAATCACCCACATCTTGAACCATATCCATTCCTCGGCGCTCAAGACCAACATCGACACCGGTAATTATGAAACACACGGCGAGAGCGTTGTAGATGCCATCCAAACACTCGCCGAGCGCATCGTCTACGTCCACCTCAAGGACAAGGCAGACCAACGCTCTGACGGCACGACCTATCTCGGCGGCGGACACTCCCCGTTGAAGGCCATCATGACGGCTTTGAACACCTTGCCGCAGCCCATCCTGTACTGCTTCGAGTTTGTGGGCGGTGGCGAACCGGATGCCCGCATCGCCAAGAGTCTGGCTTTCGTGCAGAATTCTTAACCGCCAAGACGCCAAGAACGCCAAGTTCAATGCGGAGAGATTTTTAACACAAAGGCTCAATGACACAGAGACACAGAGGTTATGAAGTATGGAAAATCCGTTGAAACTACCGGCACCCAGTGATCCTATTGAGAGAGTTCATGCATTAGCTCGAGACCTAGCTTATGGAGCAATATGGGAGCAATGGGAATCTATACTATACGTTGAAGAAAATCAATTGAAACTAGGCGATTGGTTTAATAATCAAAAGCATAGTGATCACTTAAAGCGGTGGATGAATATCAAGTGGGAAAATTTTCCACCTTCACTTAACTTACTTTTATCGTTTGGATATATTGTACGCAATAGTGAAGATTCGTTTGTTCTAACGCAAAAAGCCTTTGATCTTCTTGAACAGCCTGTCACACCACCATCTGTTTTCATTTCCTATAAGCAAGACCTAAGT
Organism: Aggregatilineales bacterium; assembly: GCA_044227005.1. Lineage (GTDB taxonomy): Bacteria > Chloroflexota > Anaerolineae > Aggregatilineales > Phototrophicaceae > CFX2. Next base: position 642,430 of record JBGAFZ010000001.1, on the reverse strand, counting down.
AGTGCTTTAGCATTACTCATAGAGGCGCGTTTAAGGTTAGTTGATCCCAATATCAGTATTTTTATCGACAAACTCCTCCAACCCGGGGATGATTGGGAAAAGCGGCTAGAAGAAAGTGTCAAGAATAGTCGATACTTCATTTGTTTAGTTTCTTCGGAATCATTATTGTCGAGTGCCGTACAGAATGAGATTCAATGGGCACATGAAGCAAACTGCACAATGATTGCAGTATGTCATAATGGCTATAAGATTGATGCTCAATATCCACCGCAACTTAAGGGTAAGCAAGCTGTCATTATCAAGAATATGAGCGCAAAAAACTATGAATCTGCCATTAGCGATATATTGAACGCTATGGGCTATTCAACCTACTAGACTATCAACTGATAACTATCAACTATCGACTATCAACTATCAACTACGGACTAACACCCCATGAACTACACAACTGAAAACCTGAACGACTGGTTCCCCAACGGCACATCACACGACATGACCTCGCGCTTGGGTGTCGTCGTCGGTGGATCGCTCAGCAAGGGATTGGTCGTCAAACTGGATCGGGAGCAAACGGTGGAAGATCTGGCAGTCGGGCGCTATGTGGTGGTGCATGGCGCCAACAACACCCGCTTCTTCTGCATGTTGAACGACATCAGCCTCAACAGCACCAACCCCAGCATCCAGAATCACCCGCCCGAATTTCAAGACGATCCCTTCTTGGAAGCAGTCTATGTGGGTACGGCGGTCTACGGCGTCATCAACGTCACCCCCATGTTGATGATCGAGGAAGGCCAGCCCAAACCCGTTAAAACCATCCCCGGTCACTTCACACAGGTTTTCAACGCCACCGTCGAGGATGTCAACGCGGTCTTCGGCGCGGAAGATGACGCCCATTTCAACGTCGGCTCACCTTTGGAACTGGAAACCACCCAGATTAACCTCGATCTCAAGCGGCTGGTCGAGCGCTCGGTCGGCGTATTCGGTAAATCCGGTACGGGCAAGAGCTTCCTCACCCGTTTGTTGATCGCCGGTGTCATCAAGTGGGGCAAGGCCGTCAACCTGATCTTCGACATGCACAACGATTACGGATGGGCCGCCACCGACGAACGCGGCACGCAGGCCAAAGGCTTGAAGCAGTTGTTCAACAGTCAGGTGGTCATCATCACGCTGGATGGTGAAAGTACACGCCGGCGTGGTGCCAAATCCGACTTTGAGGTCAAGCTCGGCTATGACGAAATCGACCCCGAAGACATCGCCGCGCTGCGTGGCAGCATGAACCTGACCGATGCCATGATCGACGCGGCCTATACCCTCAAAAAACGCTGGAAAATCGGCTGGATCAAACGCCTCAACGAAGCCACCGAAATGGACTTCGATGACATCACCATGAACACCAACATCGCCGAAGGCACGCTCCTCGGTTTGCAACGCCGTTTGCAGCGCTTCGAACGTTGGGGCTTCTTGGTGGATGAATCAACCGGCGACAGCGTCAACCAGATCATCAATTTGCTGATGAGCGGCAAGAATGTGGTGCTGGAATTCGGGCGCTATGGTAACGAACTGGAAGCCTATATTTTGGTGGCGAATTACCTCACGCGCCGCATCCGTGATAAGTATGTCGATATGGTCGAACGGTCTTTGGGTGATGATGCCCAGAAACCGCCGCAGCTCATGATCACCATCGAAGAGGCGCATAAGTTCTTACAACCCGGTATCGCCGGACAAACCATCTTCGGCACAATTGCCCGCGAACTGCGTAAATATAACGTCACGCTGGTGGTAGTCGATCAACGTCCCAGCGGCATCGACGAAGAAGTCATGAGTCAGATCGGTACGCGCGTCACCGCCCTCTTGGATAACGAACGTGACATCAACGCGGTACTCAACGGCATCAACGGGGCTCAGGGTTTGCGCGAAGTCTTAGCCCGCTTGGATACCAAGCAGCAGGCCATCATCATGGGACACGCCGTACCCATGCCCGTGGTCGTCAAGACCCGCACCTACGACGAGGATTTCTACGCCGCCATCACCCGCGAAGATACCATGTCCGCCAGCACCGCCCGTGATAAATTAGGCAGCGGTGGCCGCGACAAACGCAGGTTATAAAACAATGTCCACATTGCAACATCTCAACATCAAAACACCTGATCTCATACAGCGTTATTTTGAAGATAACGCCGCCCATTGGGATAAACGTATGCCGCCCAACTACAGCACTATTTTGGAAAACTTCGCCCAATCCTTCGCGGCTGAGTTTCAAGCCGCCAACACCATCCTTGAAATCGGTACCGGAACCGGCGCATTCTTACCCGTTTTGCGGTCTTTAGCCCCCGCCGCACACATTATTGCGGTGGACTTTGCCTTTGCCATGATCAGTCAGGCGCGGCAGCGGAATGTGGATGTCCAATTGCTCCAAAGCGATGCCCACCATCTGCCTTTTCCATCTGCGCTTATTGATCTGGTCATCTGCCATAACAGCTTTCCTCATTTTGCCCATAAGCGGCAGGCACTAACCGATATTCAGCGCGTGCTGTGTCCTGATGGCAAGCTGCTCATCCTCCACAATAACTCGCGTGAATTCGTCAATGCCCTCCACGGACGTGATGAATCCTCGCCTATTTATCATGATCGTCTGCCCAATGAGGACGACATGCGCCAGATGCTCATCAGCACCGGTTGGACGAATGTGCAGGTCGAAGATTCGCCCCATCGCTATATCGCAAAGGCTCAACGCAGCATGTAACAGCCTTCTTGATCCGCCTCATCAGCGATTGTAGAGTGAAAGTGTGCTCAAAATGTCTGTAGAAGAGCTAATGATCGAAGTGCGCTCTCGCCTTGACCAAATTACCCACCATATCAACCAATTGCCACCCGTTGAGACACTTACGGACGAAACTTATGCTAAGCTTCTGCCCATGCTAAAACAGGCAAATGAAAGATTATCTATTTTCGTAGAATCGCTGCCTAAATCATACATGCCAGACGCTGACATTAATAAAACTTCGGAATTTGTCAGTGTATTGGGGAGCGATTCGCGTACTCCACTTGAGCTTTTTAGAGGAGCTGCCAGCATCATCTATGGGAGATATGAAGATCAACTGAGTTCAGCACAATATGAATCGGCACATGCCATTGAAACTATTTCCGACGAACTGATTCACATTATTAAATCCTTTAATCGGTAGGGCAAGGTCTATGCTAATGCCTTCTTATCTCAAATTGTTCGTTATTTCTCTTTACAACATGGTTTCAGACTAAATATGTCTCCACACCTAATAGACCTAATGGATTCGGTGATTGCAGACGCGCAAACGCTTGCAGATGAATTGGGACAACATGGACTTGCCCCGATTGAGTGGAGAGAAAGAAATTGCACAGGTAAACTCAAACAAGGAGCAAGGAGACAGAAAATGAGCAGACGAAGTAAGCATCATACAGACGAATTTAAGGCAGAAGCAGTGGAGTTGGTGGAGCGAAGCGGCAAGAGCGTACCAGAAATCGCGGAAGACTTAGGGATCAATGCGCGGACACTGTACCACTGGCTGGCGGCTCAGAAACCCAAAGAAATCAGCAGGCAGGATGCGAACGAAGCAGATCTGGCAGCGGACAACAAGCGACTGCGGCGAGAACTGGAAATCATGCGACAGGAGCGCGACATCCTAAAAAAAGCTATGGGCGTGTTCGCGAAGGGGTCGTGATGAAATACCAATTCATCGCTGAACACGCCCAAGAATATTCGGTGAGACGGCAATGTCAGGTACTGGAAGTAGCCGCGAGCGGCTATTATGCTTGGCTGCAAAGCGAACCAAGTCTACGACAGCAAGCCGACAAAGCGTTGTTGAGCGAAATCCAAGCCATCTACCAGCAGAACCGGCGCTTGTATGGCAGTCCACGCATCCATGCCGAACTGCACAAACGGGGTTGGCGTTGCAGTCGCAAGCGCGTAGCACGGTTGATGCGACAGGCGCATCTGGCTTCGGTGCGGCAGCGTCGGCAGCGCGTTCAAACCACCGACTCGAAGCATCCCTATCCAGTGGCAGCCAATGTGCTTGACCGCCAGTTTGAGGCGCAGCGACCCAACCAGAAATGGGTCAGCGACATCACCTACATCCCTACTCAACAGGGCTGGTTGTATTTGGCAGCCGTTCTCGATCTCTTCTCTCGCAAGATTGTCGGCTGGGCCATGAGTGCTTGCTGCGATGCCTCGCTGGTGCAAAATGCCTTGCAGATGGCCTTGGTACAACGTCAACCCACTGCCGATTTACTGCACCATTCGGATCGCGGCAGCCAATACGCTGCCCACGCCTACCAAGCCTTACTCGCTCAGCATCACATCACCGTCAGCATGAGCCGCAAAGGCAACTGCTACGACAATGCCGCGATGGAGAGTTTCTTTCGCACCCTCAAGGCCGAATGCGTCGATTTGCATGTCTTTCAATCTCACCACCTTGCCCGTTCTATTATCTTCGAGTTTTTGGAGGTCTATTACAATCGTCAACGTTTACATTCCACTTTAGCCTATTGCACGCCCGCTGCTTTTGAGGCAGCATTCTTTTTGTGACAATTCTCACTCTCCACAATTTCGGGTCAACTCCAACATGAGCCAGCGCAAAGTTACACCGAACCGCTCTTAAAAATGGCACAATCTATTCGTTTTGAACTAAGTCTGGTATTTGCGACAGATGGTTCTCTAGCAATTAATCCCCAAAAATCAGAGCATTACACCAGAGCACCATTCGCGATTATTGCTTCTCACACCTATCTGCTGAAAAAGCAGCATGAGCTAAGCAAGATTATCCTGAACGGGATACAATTGGCACGACTTGAATCAATAGACACCAAAGTAAAAGAAGTCAAAAGTCACCTAGATAAGATTTGGAATACATACTGACGATTGCAGACCGTGATATTGCTCGGTACTCACCATTCGGCACTTCTTATACCTTAGGTTTAAATTTACAAACCTCGCATACCGATTACCGACTATCCACCAACCTTCCGAACCAACCCGCTCCCGTAAAAAGGTTAGCGCCAACCCTACCAAAGAGTGACAAAATGGTTTTCCAAATGGTCACCCTTTCGCCTTCCCAATCATTTATCATATCTATAGGGTCGTAGGGGTTTGCTGCTGGCAAATCCTTCTCCGTCCCACGCACTTTAACATCTCATAATCCACTTTGGCATTGATGCCGCCGCCATGGACGCCATAAAAACCGCAATTGGCGACCGCCGACATCGCCGACATCGCCGACAAAACAGGCTTCGGGATTGGAGCTAAAAGCCAAACTTCACTTGTGAATCTGAAGAATTTGCAGCATTTTCCGCAGTTTCGGCACTATGCTCTCTCAAATCCGCCGTCAAAAGGTTGCTGTAACAACAGCATCATGTGCATATAGTGAATCAAAGAGGTCTACACCACACGCACTCGAAACACCGGATACTGATCAGCAATGGTTTTGAACGCCTCTACAGGCGCATTTTTGTCGACGGGCACATGCGGCACAGCCCCCGGTGCGTGTAACAGATACGCCTTCAAAATCGGGGGCCGTTCTTGGGTAGGAATAATCTCAAGCTGCACCGACTCGCGCTTACCATGCCGCAGAAGTGCTTTTCCGTTTGCGGCTTGCACATTCTTAATCCACTGGACATCCACACCCAGCATCGACACCAGAAAGCGTTCGCCATTCACAACCGTCATCACCAACGGGAACGAGATGATCTTGCCCGACTTGCGCCCGACCACATCCAGCGTCACCAGATAATTCGGGGCGATCCCGATGCCATGCGCCCAAGCCCAAAAACGGTTCAGCGCCTTCGCTATCCAGTTAGGCCGGTTTCCGCTGTACATCCATCGTTTAATATCACCGAATATCATGATTGGTTTTCCTTTCGCAAATCTACTCTCTATTACGAATTCCAGAGGCAGCCTGTTGCGATCAGGAGAAAGACGCGGGGCTACACATTGAGGCTATTAGTGGAACGGCCTGCTTGGAACAAACCGTCCCTACTCGAATTGGAGATTAATTACCCTGAAGCACTACCGACCAATTCCACTGTCTTGGGTGGCGCAAAGGATACATTGATCTTGGTTTCAATCGTGATTTGATCCCCCTTCACGTGGAAATCAAACGTTTGGAAGAACGGTGTCTCATAAAGCCGGATGACTGCGGTAAAAGTATCTTTAGCCGTCCATGCGCCGCTGGCAACACACTGCGCCGCTTTGGTTTCATGCGGCTGGTTGAATAACTTGGTCTGCCCTGCCTGCCATTTCCCAAACCCACAGTCGATCGTCTCCGCACTGCGTCCTTTTTTGACGGTCAGCGCACAGCCCGCTTCAGAGAATTTCAAGCTGACCGATTTGAAGTTGAGTTCATTGGTTTCAAGGCTGTAGGTGCGACCCGATATTTGAGCTGCGGCAGCTACCGTTTCTTTGCCTTTTACCGGCGCGTAACTCAGGCTGGATAGCTTCTTGGTCAGGCGCGTTTGAGCAGCTTTATTTTCGGGGAGCGCGGCACTTCCCAACGCCGGAAGCACATGTTCCCAAACCAGATTGAGTGGCTGCTGCATATCACCCAACCCGCTGGTGATAGCCAGCACTGTATCCTGTTCGGGCATCACCACACAGTATTGACCGAACGCCCCATCACCACGATAGGCATTGTGACGGCAGCGCCAGAACTGATAGCCATAGCCTTGGTTCCAATCATTTTCAGGGTTATCACCGTTAGAAATGTGCGAAACAGTCGCCTCATCAATCCATGCTTCCGGCACAATCTGCTTGCCCTGCCACACCCCTTTTTGCAGATACAACTGACCAAACCGCGCGATATCCTCGGTCTTGATGCTCAACCCGAACCCGCCCGTACTGATACCCTGCGGCGAGACTTGCCACGTCGCCCCTTCAATCCCCAGTGGTTTGAACAGACGCGGCTTCAAATAATCAATCAGCTTCTTGCCGGTCGTCTTCTGGATGATTGCCGAGAGCATATAGGTCGCGCCCGTGTTGTAGAGGAAGTGGGTTCCCGGCTTGTGGATAACCGGCACTTCAAAAAAGGCTTTCGTCCAATTGCCATCGGCACGGCTGCCCATCGGCGGCATCGTATCCACGTCATGTCCGGTAGACATCGAGAGCAAATGGCGCACCTGCATCGCTGCGAGCTGTTTGTTCACCTTGGCGGGTTTGTCCTCAGGGAAGAACGACAGCACCTTATCATCCAGCGAGAAATGACCTTCCGCGACAGCCAATCCAACCGCCGTTGAGGTAAAGCTCTTGCTGAGCGAAAACAACATATGCGGGTATTCCCGTCCATAAGGCGACCACCATCCCTCGGCAATCACCTTACCATGCCGCAGCAGCATGAAACTGTGCAGTTCATGGATCTGGCTTTCGACAGCCTCGACAAATTTCAGAATGGCTGATGAGGCAACACCCTGACTTTCGGGCGTGGCACGTTGGAATTCAAATGGGGTTGTAGCAGGCATGATCATCACTCCGCGTTCACTGAGTAAAAACTACTACCGAGTATAACGCGCTGCTGACAATCAGTTGGTATTACATGTATCAGCCAATCAGGCGCTGCTTATCCTATTTCTTGCACTGCGGCTGATTAACATCGCCTGTAATCCAACATTGAATGGCGAGGATACCGCGCAGGTTACGGTCAAACTCAGCATCCCTCGAACCCGCCAATTCTACATCTGCCGACAGGATACCTTGCCCATCCGCCCAGTTGGATTCCGTGCCGGTGACGGTGTAGGCGCTAAACGGTTTACCGTAAGGATAACCGGATGCATCCCCTAAAACAGCCGCTAACTGCGCCGAGTCCACCACATCGTTACAGGTACCTTCGAAAATTCCGTTAGCAGCCGCATGATAGAACAAGGCAGCGGTCGGCTTCATTTGCTGCATGAACACCGAGAGCGCTGCGGTTTCCGGCTCGGAGAATGGTTTCGCGCCGGGATTCACCTGCTCCTGTTTCCAGTACGCCGTTGCTGACCAATCGCACTCCCAGTTACGGTTCAAGTCAACACGGTTACCGTTGAAGCGTCCTTCCGTCGTGCGCCCTCTAACCAGCCCATCCGGATTGAGTACCGGAATCAGGATGATCGACATTCCCGGCAGCACATCCACCGGTGTACCTTCAAAATGGGCGATCAGCGCGTTGATGAGCAGCACCGTATTCGACTCGAACCCCGCATGAATCCCGCCCACCAGCAGCAGCACTTTACTCCCCGTCCCAAAACGCCACGCCAGTATGTCCCGCCCTCCGGCGGACTGACCGATAACGAAGGTATTGGCACTTGGAACCCGCGTCAAAACAGGCGTACCGCTAGGCGTTACATTGGGAGCCAACGTGGAAACGGTTATCGGTGTATCAAGCGGTGGTGCTTGCAAGGTTGGTAATGCCAGCGCAATCGTCGCTGGAATGGGGGATGGAATTTCGGTCGGTCGCGCGGTGGGTATGGCACTCGGGATCAGTTGGGTGATGGCACGTGGGGTCAGAGTCGGGCGCACATCCACCAGTGTGATAGGGGTTTGAATAGGTAGATTGGGTGTCACAGATGGGACTGTAGTATCTTGGCAACCTGTGGCGAAGATGAGTATGATTAAGGTAACAATCGGGCGCATCATTGTTAAATTCATTTTTGTTAGGGTGACCGGAGGGGAATTATGGTCTCGAAGAAGTTAAGTACCCTGTTTATCGGACTAACCTTCTTGCTGCTGGCGGCCTGCCAACCCCAAGAGGAAGCTGCGGCCTTACCGACTATTGCGGTGCTGCCGAGCCTCACGCCGAGTAATACGCCGACGACCACGCCGAGCGCTACATCGACCAACACACCAACCAATACGCCAACGGCAACCCCAACGGCAACCTTCACACCAACCCTTACGCCTACATCCACCATTACCTCAACCTTCACACTCACGCCGACCTTTACACTAACGGCGACCAATACCGTGACCAACACGCCGGTGCCGACCAGTACACCTACCAATACCAATACACCGGTACCGACAAACACGCCACCAGCCCCGCAAATTCTATCATTCAATGCCAACGCAACCAATGTGACCGCAAACACGTCGATCATGCTGGTGTGGAGCACACAATCCGACTCGGCGCGCATTGATGTGATGAACGCACAGGGTCAGGTAATCCAAAACTTCAACGTGGTTCCATCAGGATCATTGCCGGTAACGGTACCGGGCAACATAGGAACTCTGGTGGTCTATCGGTTGGTGGTATTCCGTGGCAGCGCTCAAGATACCCGTTCAGTGCCGATCACCGTACAGTGCTCAACAGTCTGGTTCTTCGGCAACCAATATGCACCACCCAATTCCGGCTGCCCGACCGGCCCACAAACCACCGGAACCGGTGCGTTCCAAGCCTTCGAGCGCGGCTTTATGATCTATATTAACGACTCAAACCGTAACACGATCTACGGCGCTCAAAACCAAGATGCGCGCTTCATCACCTACGCCAATGGCTGGGATGGCACAACCACCTATACCTGCTTCGGCACCCCAACCAGCGGCTTTGTCGCACCGCAGAATATGTTCGCGTGGGCTTACTGCAAGACCAACGCCCCGATCGGTGGCTGGTCAACTTCTGTGGGCTTCGGCACCACCAATATTGATACAGGCAATCGCACCATCCAATTTGAGGATGGAGGCGCAGTCTACATCGACTCACCGTTGGGGGTGTTCCGCTTCAGCAATGCTAGCAGCGGCACATGGACGAAAATTAAATAATGCTAAGGGGAGGGTACCAGCCCTCCCTTCCTTTTCACATCGCAGCAAGGGATGATTGATTTTATGAGTATGGAACCAACACTTATTGTTATGGCAGGTATGCCAGGGGGTGGGAAAACCACACTGGCACGTTTGGTCTCGCGGCGGCTTGGCATTCCAGTCTTCGCCAAAGATCGCGTACAGCGGGTGCTGCGTGATCATAATCTGGCAGCAGCCAATACAGGTGACGGCTACTATGTCATCCTCGATATGGCTGATGAACAATTGGGCTTGGGGCTAAGCTGCGTCTTAGATGCTACTTTTCCGCTGGATCATTTCCGAACAGTCGCCAGCGAAATCGCCCAACGCCATAAAGCCAAGTTCTGCGCCGTATACTGTTTCTGCTCGGATGATGATGTCTGGCGAGAACGGATGCGCGACCGTGTTCATTACGTGCCCGGTTGGAAGCCCGTTGGTTGGGAAGATGTGACGCGTATGCGCGAGTATTATCAACCGTGGAATGAAAATGCGCTGTTCATGGATTCGATGCATACACCAGAAGAGAATTTCCCCGTCACGCTAGAGTACATTCAAAAAGCGACTCAACGTGCCTATATGCCCCACCAACCGACTGAGGGCAAAGATTGGCAGGAGTTCTAGACACCAATCAAAAGAGGCGCAGGTGCGCCTCTTGATTTGTTCTCTGTTTGTAAAGTTCGTTAGACTGCGACGGCATGCAATTCCGGTACATGAACTGGCAGTTCAACCCAGAAGGTACAGCCGTTATTCTCTATGCTTTCCACGCCCACTTTGCCTTTGTGCAGCAAGACCAATTCTTTGACAATTGATAATCCAAGTCCGGTGCTGCTCTCACCATTGGTTGGGCGCGGGCTGAGCTTGGAAAACGGCTCGAATAATGCCGACTGTTCATGGATAGGAATGCCCGGACCTTCATCAGTAACCGTCAAGCGAACTTTTCCGCCTTTCACAACCGATGAAATCGTAACGAAGCGATTGTTGGGACTGAACTTGATAGCATTGCTGACGAGATTGCTCATGACCTGCATGAAACGGTTTGGATCAGCATAAACTTCGCCTTCAGTCTCGCCCATTAACAACATAATGTTCTTGACATTAGCGGTTTCGCTGTAACGCGAAATGACTTCCCAAATCAGGTCTTCCATGACCAAGCGCTCTAGGTTTAGTTGAGTTTTACCTGTTTCCAGCGCGGCAGATTCTAAAAAGTCAGTAATCAGTGTATTCATGGTTTGTACTGCCAATTCGATTGTTTCTAATGCTTCCATATTAGCCGGTGAGTCAGGGACTTCAGTCTGCAAATAGTAGTGCGCCAACTTGATGTTGTTGACCGGATTTTTCAAATCGTGGGTGACAATTTGTAGGAAGCGATCCTTCTTCTGATAGGCTGCCTTCAAGAAGTCGATCACCTGCTGCTGGCCTTCACTACGCTGCTTCGATTTAACCAAACGGCGAAGACGCGCCTTCAGCACATCAGCCGCCATCGGCATCACGGCGACATCATTCGCGCCGTTATCCAAAGCTGGAACCTGTAGTTTGGCGTTGTTGGGAGCGAGCAGCACCATCACCGGAAGATCAACGAAGGCTGGATTTGAGCGAATGGCTTTCAAGGTGTCCTGTGCGCCATCGGTTACAACCACATCCACATCATCAAGCGAGATGGTGTTGAGGGCAGTGTCATCTTTTTTGCTGACCACTGTAAACTCGGTTTGCATCAATTGGCGAATGACCTGTCCCATCTCGACATTCTTAAAGATAAAGAATAGACGACTGGGTTCAGAAAGTGAGGCAGTTACTTTATAGGTCATGGTTCTTATCTCGATTGTGGATATTTACCCACATTCCTCTTTCTCTCTGAGTTAGTGCTGAATGAGTGAATTGATGCATTGATACTACAGTGTTGTTCTACTTCAAATACTAACACGGAAATCAACTTTTAGTCAATTCTACCATCTATAGTGTCTGAATTTTGTGTAAATAACAACGGGACTAAAGAACTATGCAAGGTCAACTATTCGAGGTCAACCTCCCTCAAACAAGCAGCTAAATCAGGTTTTCGCAGACCGAACTGAATCATTAAGGGATTTACATTTGAAGCAGGTTTTCCTTAATTTTCTGTTGAGTTTCGTCATTGACACCAGCGGCACTACGGAGGTAATTCTCGACTGAACCATATTTGCGATGAATATGGGCAATGGCCGCACGTAACGTATCAGGATGGGAGATAAAGAGAGGTTGTAAATCTTCGGCGCTGACACCTGTCCACGCAATCGAGCTGATCACCATACGCCCATACTTAAGGAAATGATCATAATACAAATTGCTGAGTGAATAATCCGCAATGATGACGTCTTCAGGCACGCCCAAGAGGCTCAGAATCAACATGACTGCCACGCCGGTACGGTCTTTACCAGCGGTGCAATGAATAAGCGTCGGCAGATTATCGGGGTTTGCCAAGCGGCGCAGAATGTCGCCATACAGGTGCGCATTACCATCAATGATGACACGCGTATACATATCAGGCATCATGGTGGCGAACTTACTGCGGTTAAAAAATAAGGCCATCAAACGTTCGCGCTGATTGTCGGCAGCTACCAATGGAAGGTGCGCATAAACGGGCGATGGATTCTGAGGCAGCTTATCGGGAGCCTCCACTTCTTCCTCATGACTGCGCAAATCACAGATGAGTTTGACACCCAATTCTTGGAGTTTTGCCAAGCCCTTTTCGGTGATGTCCCCAAGCGCACCCGCACGATACACCAAGCCGGTTCGTACACGTCGACCATCAGCGGTTTTATAGCCCCCAATATCACGGAAGTTAATGACACCATCGACCTCAATCGTCCGGTCAGGCAGATCATCCGGCAGGCGAATCACCAATGACCGAGGGTCAACGCGATCAAACTGATTACGACGGTTGATAAAGGTGCCGACACCCACGACTGCGCCAACCGCGCCGAGTGTAATACCTATCCATTTTTTCATAGTGATTCTCCAATGCGTTCTGCGGCTAATTTGACGCCGACGAAATTACGGGCGACCGGCCCCACTTCTAGTTCAGCCAAGGAGCCGGAAACATATAAACCAGATGACCAACGCAAACACGGATCAGCCAACGGATAACCATCAGCCGCACAGGGCAACTCATACTGCTGGATAGCCGCGTCGATCCATGCGCCACCGGGACGAAACGACTCGAAACCCGTTGCAAGCACAATATGATCGGTCAACAGGGATTCACCACTGGCAAGCACAAGGTTCAAGCGATCTGATGGCTCGACCTGTGCTACTTCATCTATACGGAGGTTGAGCAGACCGTGTTGCACAGCGCGATCTAACTCGCGGGCAACATCGGCTGGCATAGAACCGCGATGACGGGCACTGCGGATCATTTCTCGACGACGGCCATAATCGGTTTCACGGTGATAGTTGTCGAGATATTGGTGGGTGATCCAACCAATATCGGCATCGAATTGATGCAAACGTGGAAGATGGCGCGTGAGCAACGTCACCGAGACCGAGCCGGGGGATTGTACGGCCAGCGCGACCGCTACCTGAGCGGAGGTGATACCACCCCCAACGACGACGGTATCCCCTTGCGGGGCAGCGCGTTGATAAGCCAGATCAAAAAGATGGTTGATGTTTGCGCCAGTCGCGCGTGCTTCCTGTGCCCAGAGCGGCCAATGAGGTACTTCGGTATTCCCAAACGCAAGAATAACATTTCTCGCGGACAGGTTACCTGCATCTGTTTCGACCTGCCAGCCATTATCCAGCCGATGAAGCCCTTGAGCACGACCAACGAGGCGCAGCGCTTCGAGATTATAGCGGTCGATGAGGCGCTGGCTGTGGGTGTTAAATAGAGTCAAAGAGGGACGACCGTAGGGTTCGATGAAATCGGCTAAAGGCTGCCCTGCCCGTGTACGGGTGAAGGTGATGAGCGAGAATGGATCAAAGTGCAGGTTGTGAGCATGGGACGAACGTAGATAGGTCATGCCGGTGTTGGCAGTGAAGTGATGCCAGAGCGCCAACGGCTGAGGATATGGATCAAGAACACGGATACTAGCAGGCGATAACCCCTTGCGTTGGGTCAAGTAGAGGGAGAGATATGTCCCGTGAATACCACCACCAATAATCAACCAATCGAGCATATAGCGCACCTATCCACTGCTTTATGTGGGCATCATCATAACACAGGCTGTAAGGGAGAAAGAGATACTGGTAGCAGGAATTAAACATTTCGGTTAAAATGAGCGGCAGATTAACAATTCGTAAACACATGCTGGAATAGTATTTATCGGCGTGAGTTCGATAGGTGATAGATTGATGTGCCGCAGTCACTCCCCCGATTTATGAGGGGACTATCAAAGGCGAGGTAACAATGAGCTTCGACGAAGAAAACCTATCTGGTCCAGATGTGATAAAGGTTTCGGCGAAATCTCGATCTACGGCAGTCGCAGGAGCCATCGCAGGGGTGATGCGCGAGCATCATTATGCGGAGGTACAGGCGATTGGGGCTGGTGCTGTGAACCAAGCAGTGAAGGCGCTGGCAATCGCGCGCGGGTATTTGGGACGCGATGCGATTGATATCGTGTTCACCCCTTACTTCACGGAAGTTTCAATCGATGGGCAGGAACGGACAGCCGTTCGTTTTTCGGTTGAACCGCGTCCGGCAGGGTCGGTGAGCCGCGTACCGCAGCAAAACACGATTTCCAATCGACACGAAGATTAGCCGTGCTGCGAACCGATTTACATCTCCATACGACAGCTTCCGACGGTCAGCTCCGACCTGCGGAATTGATTGAGCTTGCTCGTAAACACCACCTGAACACTATTGCGATCACCGATCATGATACAACCGACGGTCTGCGCGAGGCGCTGGAGACTGCTCAACAATCGCCGGTGGTGATCACAGGGATTGAGTTGAGCGCAGAAGAAAACGACGTCGATGTGCATATGCTGGGCTATTATGTGAGTCCGGACGATGTTGAGTTTCAAGCGGCGTTGACGCGCTTCCGCAGTGACCGAATGAACCGTGGTCAAGGGATGGTCGAAAAGCTGGCCTCGTTGGGCAAACCGATCCAATGGGAGCGGGTGCTGGCGCTGGCGAACGGCGGTTCGGTGGGGCGTCCACATGTGGCGCGGGCGATGGTTGAGGCGGGACATGTGGAGTCGGTGAACGCGGCCTTCGATTTGTACTTGCGACATGGTGGGCCGGCGTATGTTGCCCGAAAGCGGATGTCTCCGGAAGAGGCGATCCGGCTAATTCAGGCAGCGGGCGGGGTGGCGGTGATGGCGCATCCCGGTTTGGTGCCGGATTACCTGCCGATGTTGGAACGATTGGTGGCGGCTGGTTTGGACGGGGTGGAGTACAACCATCCACGCAACGCGGCAACGGTGAAGGAAAACATTCGGGCAGTAGCGCTCAAACATCATTTAATCCTCACAGGTGGTTCGGACTTCCACCGTTTGGGCGATCCGATCGGGGCGTACAACGCGCCTCCGGAAGCGCTGCTGGCTCTGCGTGAACGACGTAAGAACAATACGAAGAATTAACCACAGAGAACACAGAGAGTTTTAACACAAAGACTCAAAGACACAGTGACACAGAGCGTTTTTGGGGACTACAAATCCTCCGCCTGTTACCGCTCCATTTCATAAGAAAACAAGAACACTTTAGACTAAGCAACTCGATATTCTATAAGATGCATATTTACCGTCCATAGAAGTGGCAATTTGTTCGCTGAAATGGCAGGCGGGAGTACGGGAGATTGGCGCTGAAGCGAGGCAAATGCTGACGTGGAAGCGAGGGAGATGCCGCTGAGCGCCGCATTTGGCTCGGGTGTGTCCGCCGCGTCTGCCATTTGTGCAATTGCAGCGGTTTCAGGGGAGGTTGGCGCTGAAACTGCACAGGGTAATGCAAAAGCAATACGGGTTGAACCGCCAAGAACGCCAAGAAAATGCAGAGAGAAAGCAGAGAAAAGAGATAGCACAACGACTCCGAGGCAGCATGAGCCAACGATAGATACAGGGTAGCACAGATGGGGTCGGATAGGGTTACATTTTGGAAGAACATTTTGTAACTCTTTGGCGGGGTTGGCGCTAACTTAACAGGCGAGGATCCGGCGGGATGGGTTGGTGGACGGTTGGAAAGTGGTAGACGCGGTTAGAAGATTCAAACGGAGATAAGATTCACTGCACCGGTGGCAGAGTGGCAGTTATTAGGTGGGAAACATGGTGACAATTTGGAGATATTTGGTTGTGCGATTTCATCAACACCAGAACCTATGAACAGTGCACTCAGTTATTTAACCTCAGTTCGGGATAAGGGCTTCTAGTTGAGGGAGGTCAAGCGCAAGAGAAGGTTTAGTAGGCTGGTGAGAATAGGCAATCAACCCACAAACAAGATTGACCATAAAATTAGCGAGACTACGGTGTCGGGTGTGTTCAATCTGAGAAATATTTTTGAGCTGGTCGATGATGGTTTCTAAGATACTGCGCTTACGAAGCAGCAGTTTGTCCGAGAGTAAAATCAAGCGGTTTTTCATCTTGGATTTGAGACGAGTAACCAGATGAATACCCCGTTGGAGTAATTGTTCGGTCAATGGTTGAGAAAGGTAACCTTTGTCGCCAAAGAGCTTACCCCACAGCCATTTAGTCAGTTGAGGTACAGGGATGCGGTCATCGACATTGCCAGTGGTAAGGCGACAAGCCAGCAGTTGACCGCGATCATTGACGACCAGATGGAGTTTGAAGCCAAAGAACCAATCCACTGAGTTCTTGCCACGCTGGGCAACATTTTGAAACACCCGATGACGGGTAATGCGACGGTTGTGACAAACGGCTAAGGGTGTCGAATCAATAAAGCTCACCCCGCTGCACTGTCCATAACACTGACGCAGATAAGCACATAATGGGATCAAAACTGAAGGTGTAAGTTCCACAAAACGCTGGTAACTAACCAAATTCGGAAACTCCCCGCGCAAGTGCACTTGGACGAATTGGGTGTAGTAGGTCTTAAAGTCGCGCTGTCGAAAGCTGTGAAAGTAGATCAAAATGGTCATGATTTCACTGCCACACAACTGTCCCGCCCGTCGTCGTTGTTTTTCTCCACTTTGTAACTGCTCCGCTTCCCATTGTTTTACAAAGCTGAGCCAGAAATCATCGACATGGCAGAATAGTTCCAGTAAACTCATTTTGGATGCCTCTCTGGTTGTGGTTAACCTTGAGAGTATCTTATCTCTCTTTGAGAGGCATCTCCTTATCCCGAACTCAGGTTATTTAGCTGAAGGTTCTGCGGAGTAAGGGACTTATCAGTGAGTTGCCAGTTCAGATGGGAAGCTAAGGCACAGCTAACCGAAGAGAATAATAGGATACCAAATTACTATGAAGGTATAAAGCTGGCGAATTTAACCAAAATTCTCTGTAGTAAACTAAATATCGGGGATATGGATTGGATAATCAGTGAATGCTCATTTGGCACTTTTATCCTGTTATTCCTGCCACAATTTCACAACCGCAAGTGCTTCCGGCGTGTCAATATTAGTAAATGCGGCAATAACTGCACTACGCACTTCCTTATTCATAGCATTGCGAAATAAAATAGCTGTAAGTGGTTTAATTGCTCTACTATCTCCTAGCAATCCGAGGGAGTTTATTGCATTAATGCAAATATTTGGATCATTCAGAATATCAATTAATGGCTCTACTCCACGTATATCACCAAATTTTCCTAATACATTCGCACTATTGGAACGAACAATAGTATCAGGATCATTCAATGTTCTTATTACCGGTTCTACTGCTTGCGGGTCATTAAGCCTTCCTAATGCTCTAACAATCTCGGCACGAATATCGGCATCGGTATCACTTAATGCACTAATTAACGGTTTTACTGCTCGCTTATCTCCTAAATTTGCCAATACAATAATAGCTGTTTTGCGGACTTTGTTTTCGTGATCCTTTAAAGCAATTATGAGTAGCTCAACGATTCGCTGATCTCGAAAACTCCCTAGTGCCTTAATCACGTAACAGCGAACCTTAGATTCTTGATCTTTCAATCGCTCAATTAGTGACTCGACTGCTTCTCTAGCATGTAACATCCCCAATACCTTAGCGGAAACTGCACGAACATCAGAATTTGTACTTCCAAGTGATTTAATCAATTTATCAACACTAATGTCCAATTTATGTCGAAGTTCGTTCAAAACACTCTGTTGCATACTGCTTACATCGTCAGTATTAAAAAAAACAAAAAAGCCATCTATAGCACGCTTGTCTCCTAAATTGATTAAGGCAACCGTTGCTCTTAGGATTACCATATCAATATCATCGTTTAACAATGCTACAAGCATATCCGCACATCGTACGTCTCCTAACTCGCCCAAAGCCAGAGCACCATAAAAGCGAACACGCCAATCAGCATCATTCAAACAACTTATTAGGGCATCGTAGGTACGAATATCATTTTGTATTTTAAGTGCAAGGGCAGAGTAATATCTGTAAGGATTATTATCCTTTAAGGCGATAATAAGAGCTTCTATTGAAGATTCGCCCAATTCGCCCAGTGCCCATGCAGCACTAAATCTAACATTCATATCGTCGTCTCTAAGGGCGGAAATTAAAGTCGCGATGGATTTATCAATTCCAAGTTTGCCGAGCGCAACAGCTACATAACGCTGCACAGAAACATCGTCATCATTCAGTCTCGGTATTAGTAACTCTGCCGCTCGAGTATCTCCAAATTCTCCTAGAACTTTTGCAGCCTGGCCTCTTATAGAAGGATCATCATGATTGAGCAATGATAAAGTGTACTTAAACGCAAAATAATTCTTCAGTAACAAGTGCATAAATCGAAACTTGTTAGAACTGGGGGTAAGCAAGTGTAACTTTACAGCCAAATCAACGAAACTTTTGATTTGGGTATGATCTCTTATAACAGCACTCAAATCTTCATATGTGATCAAATTATCTCTTGAAAAAATATATCGACTCTCAGATTTTGTAATCTGTATATTTCCACCACGAACTGATAGTTGGCTCAAAATTTCACAAATCTCATCAAATGAGAAAGTAATTTGTGAGAATGGTTTTTTTATTTCTCGATCATAACGACGTCTTACATAAACTTCGAAAATTCTATCTCGTAAATCACTCTCCTTGAGATTGCTTAATGTTCTAGCTTGCTCTGGTAAATCTCGAAATGCAAAAGTGAATAAACTCAGCAATAATGGAGTACGTGCTATTTCTCGGAGATCCATATCGCCTTCGAGGGCGCTCCACAAATCAGGCATTTCGCGAAGATACATTTTCATCTGATTATCGTTAAGGGGTTTCAGTGTTACAGATCCCTTAAGGGTGGTTTTCTTTTCAATTTCAAAATACTCTTTTACACGGCAACTTATTATTACTTTGTTGTCAGATGGAATAAGGTTCAAAAATGTGCGACGTGGATCAAACATCTCTCCGTCTGGCTTTTGTGGATCTATAGGGCGCTCTCCACCAAGTTCATCTAAGCCATCTAGTAGCAAAAGCGTATGTCCTGAATCAATTAAGTGTGCTAGATCATCCCGTTTGAGTACCGAAACTGTATCTGTTAACCAATCTGCTAACAGGGTTTGGGTTTGGGCATCCCACGTAGAAATTGGGGCAAGGATAGGCAAAGGCAAACTTGGATCTTCTAATCGCCGAACCACTGCGTCGCGTGCTAAAGCAAACATCGTAGTTGTTTTACCGCCTCCGGGTTCACCCAACAACAACACACGTCCTTCATAGGCTTCAAATGCCTCATTAAAATCGTTAAATTGTCGTATATCGTCGATTTTGTCATCAACCCCTGCCATTTCCCAAAATGCCATAGGCAGTACGTTTTGAGCACTAGTTTCCACTGCTTCAGGAGTTGCATCGCTCTGAAGGGAGAGCAAAGAAAAAACCGTCAAGTTAAGATAACGAACAATTTGGTCATAGAGTGTTTTCAAGTATTCGCGATAAGGATCATCAACATCTCGCGCTTTCGCTTTTTCTTGACCACCATTAAGTCGAGCTAATAAATGACTCACTCCACTTTCATAACTTAATTGTTCAGTCTTTTGATCGAAAAAGGGTATCCACGTAAGATGATTAATGAGTGTCGGAACAGTCGCTTTGGGAAACACCAATGGAATTATGGGTTTACCCTTACTTTCAGCATAAATAATTTCACGGCGAACAAAACTTGAAGGGTTAGCATCTATCGATGGAGTGACACATACAGCGACATAACTAGCTAGTTGAATATTGGCTTCGATTTCAGCACTAAAATCTTGATACTCATTGAGGTTACGAAGATCCCGCCACGTTTGATAACCTGCTGCTCGCAAATCATCGTCTAATTTTGCGGCATATTCCTTGCCGTCAGAACGAGCATAGCTGATAAAAATATGTTTTGAAGTGCTGGGTGTGGTCATAACAAACAATCAATAGAATCCGCTATATACCAATCATTATATTTCATCGGGATGTGTTATGCACCTCTACATACGGGCTTTCATGCCTTGAGCGAGGAAGTGGGCGGTCGCCATGATGGAGACCATGGGGTTCACGCCGCTGGCGGTGGGCAGGACGCTTCCATCGGCTACGTAGAGGTTGCGGACTTCGTAGCTTTGTCCGGTGGGGTCAAGCGCTCCGGTAGCGCTGTCTCCGCCGATGCGACAGGAGGACATCTGATGGGCGCTGAAAAGGGAGTAGGCATTGGGACGCAAGCCACGTTCCTCGACGGCACGCAAGAAGGCCTCAAGGCTGCCATCGGTGGCGGGGCGATAGATCATCTGGTGGTTGTGCGGACTGGAGACTTCTTTGGCTCCGGCGGCGATGTGTACACGCAGGGATTCAACCATGCCTTTGAGCAGGTGGGCGGCATCAAAGGGATGCAGTTTGTAGTGCAGCACCGGATCGCCGTGGGGGTTGAGGGTGATGTGTCCGCCGTGACGGTCACGGGTGATGGTGATGATGTTGCTCATGGTGGCGAGGTTGCTCATCATGCGTTTGTGGGTCGCGCCGGATTCCCACGGGAAGGTGGCGGCAGCGATGCCGGGGTGAACGGGTGTGGTCTCCAAGCGGACGCCGTAACCGTGTCCATCAAGGTTGGCGAATTGGCGGCTGAGGCGCGTCATGGGCGGGCCTTGCCAGCCGAGAACGGGGTCATCAAAAAGGCCATAGGTCACTGTGACCGGATGCAGATGTAGATTAGCACCAATGTTGGCGTTGGTGAGGCCAGATCGCATGAGCAAGGCGGGTGTGTGAATTGATCCGGCGGCGACCACAACATATTTAGAACGAATGGTTACGGTGTGCCGTGTGCCATCCGACGATTGCACCACGAGTTCAGCACCCACCGCTAAGCCGCGTTCGATCAAGAGGCGCTTGACGGTGGCGTTCACGAGGATGCGCGTGCCGCGTTCATGGGCATCCTGTAGGTAGGTTTTGAGTGTGCCCTGCTTGGCTCCAAAGGTACAACCGAAGTTGCAGAAGCCACATTCCTCGCAGCCTTTGACGTTGCGGGGGATGGGAACCATATCATAACCGAGGGCTTTGCATCCCCGTTCCAAGGCGGCGTTATTGGCATTGATGGGGGTTTCTTCCACGCCGACATTCATGCGCTTGAGAACGGCATCCATGCTGTCCTGAAAGTCCACGCTGAGCGCACCGCTAAAGCCGTAATCATGCTCCCATTCGTAGAGGACATCTTCGGGGGTGCGGAGGGATGCCGCCCAATTGATGGTGGTTCCACCGCCGAGGGTGCTACCTGCAAGAACGCTCATGCTGAGGTCACTGGTGGTCAATAAGCCGCGTTTCTCGAACAGAGATTGGCTGGCGAGTTCGCGTCCGGTGAAGTCGTGATCGGCATAATAAGCGCCCTTCTCGACGACGATGACTTCTTTGCCTGCCGCGCTCAATTCTCCGGCAACCACGCCACCGCCTGCGCCTGATCCAATCACCAGCACATCGGTGTAGAGGGTGGTCGGGGCGGTGATTTCGAGCGGTTGGATGGGTTTAAGAGCCGGTTCGGTGCGGGGGGCATGATCGGGATAACGGAGACTCGGCCACGTCGGATTGGGTTGATCGGCTGGCATGGCGGCATAAAAGATGAACAGCGCCAATCGCTTGAGACTCTGAAAGACCTGCCGCGCAGGGGCGAGCTCACTGTTACCCCACAGACGCAACGCTTCGGTGCGATCATCGAGTGACATATCGGAAAAAGCCTGCATGTTTCCGACGGCGATGCGGTTGAAAAGCGGGTTTTCAAATAGGCTCAGGATGAGCTGAAGTTGGGCGCGATCACTGGCGCCGGTGGCTAGTTCAAGCCCTTCTTCGAGGGCATCAGCAAGGTTGAGTTGGGCGGCGTTCAAGGCGAAGAGGTGCGGATCATCTCCGTTTGGGGCGGTGAGGGCAGGTACGAGTGTGTCACAAATGAGAGTCAGCGTGTGCTTGTGGGTGGGGTTTAAAAAGGACATATGGAGTCTTTTGCCGATAGTTTGGTCGATAGGCGCTCAACATTCCTTATGAAGTATAGCAAGTTTAACCCCCTCGCCCAAACCCTACGACTGGCCACTCAGCCCGCTTTAGGGCAGCGGGTGCGAGGGGTCATCACCGGCGGCACAAGCGTGGGCAGCGTCTCTTTGCTAGCGGTGACAGATGTTTGCGGCAGTTTACCGACCAAGATCAAGGTGTTGCCACCAATACCCGTCACATCGACTTTTTGCAAGAAGGGGAAATAGTCACACTCGGCAGGTGACAGTTCCAATTCGAGGAAACCTTTCTTATCGGGCGTGAGAGTGTATTGATCGGTAAGGGAACGGGCGCTGAGGGTCTCTTTACCAACTGGCAGTTTGACCGTCACCGGATCAACCGTGTTGTTCCAGATGACATAGATGCGCTGGTCACTTGCGGGACGGTCAAAGGTGATCAGTGTGGCACGATTATCTACGAGGGTGACCTGTGGCTTATCCAGTTCGCCGGAGCCGAAAACATCAGCGACAAGTTGATAAGCCTGGGCGATAGGACGTGGTGTACCGGGCTTGGGATGATGGCTGAAACAAACTGATCCAGCTTCATTGCGGAAGATGCCAAAAGCATCCCCGCTACAGAGCGTCCCCGCGCAAACAGGCGTGGTGTGATACGGGAAATCCGTTCCAGCGGGTTGGTTGCCGCAGTCATCGAATAACTGGTGATAAAAAACCACTGCTGCACCTTCAGCATAGGCATAAGCCGCACTCTGGATGAAAAAATCAGCCTGTTGTTGACTGGTGGCACGCAGTTGTTTTTCGTCAGGGGTGGTTGCCCATAGCGGGCCGGGGTAATCATCCCAGACAGGGACGCCGCTCTCATTTAACCAGATAGGACGCTTGAGCTTGTAGGCGATGAGGGTTTGATCGACGACGTTGATCAACCAACCGCTGCGCCATGGGTAACTGTAATTGTGGACAGCGACCATATCCATGTACCAGTTGTAGGCTTCATGAAACGGATCGTCTTGATAGATCGCTAAAACACGCGCCAGCCAATTATCATTAGAACCGAAGAGTAATCCAGCGAACATGACCTGTGCATCAGGATCAGATTGCTTGATGACCAAGTAGGCGGTTTTGAGCAAACGGGCATAATCGCCAATGCTGGCTGACCAAAAGGGCGTGAAATCCGGCTCGTTCCAGATTTCCCAGATACGGATGCCTTTGTCCTGCGGCCAGCCCTGCTCACGAGCGAGTTCGCCACCGGGCTTATAACGCAAGACAGCCTTCTGGACAAAGGTTGCCCAATGGTTTTTGGGGTTGGGCTTTTTGCTCTGGCTGGGTGTATCGGTACCATCCGCGAAGATCGGTTCCTGTAAACCCTTTATGCGGGTATCCTCGGCATAAAAGGCGGGACGTCCCAAGAGGATAACATCAATGCTCAAGCCCTGCGCCAGATCGCTGCTGACAAGGCGGTCATAACCTGCCCAATCATAAACACCGGCTTTGGTTTCGACACGATCCCAATAGATCGGCCAGCGATTCCAACCCGCGCCAAGTTCGAGTGCTTTCTGGTAACGGGTAGGACTGGTCACTTCCTCGACGCCGCTGATGTGATTGATGCCCAAGCGCTGAGAACGCAGGTAGCCATCGGCAGCGGGGGGCGTATCCTGAGCGAGAGTTACTGAGAAGCCCACCAGCAAGAGTGTGAACAACAACGTCAGGGCAGTTTTCATAAACGATCATTCCTTCGAGCGCGGCGAAACACCATAGGGACTATATGATTATAGGGTAATCAAGGAATCGTTTATCAACAAGCAGGATTTGATGCGGCGGCCTTTAACTATAGTCCTAGAAGCGCAATGAGTTTAGGGATAAAGGCGTCCTGGTCAGCAATCAGCGCAGGAACACCATCAGACAAATTGTGCCAGTAAAAATCAAACGGAATGGGATTAACCTGAGCGGATGACTCGCTAGGGGTAAACTCGCCATGCCGCCATGATCGCGGTGGATTTTCGTCACACCATACATGGAAAAAGTAGCGATGGTGAATTTCATCACGGCCAAAGTCGGACATATCACGGCGCATGTCGCCCAGTAAGCTACTCAGCCGCAAGCCAGCCAATCCAGTTTCTTCGATGGCTTCGCGCAGCGCTGCATCCCGAAACTGTTCATCACGTTCAACCGTACCGCCCGGCACTTGAATACCCGCTTCGGGAGAATTTGGATGCGTGAACAATAACAGATGACTATCGTGTGTGATGTAGGTATACACTTTTTGGCGCTCGATCATTGTTGGCCTCGTCATCATGATAAACGTGGTCTGCGAATTGTGCTTTCTCAGTTTACCGTAGGGTAACAGTCTATGAGTCGCGCATTGTCGTAGCAGTTGCAGCGCGGTACAATACCGCTCCCATATGCAAAATTGGCCTCAAGGACACGAATTCATTTGACCGCATCTGAACCCATCCTCACCCACATGACCACGCAAAATGGCATTGAAGTCCCCCTACATGATGTACCTTGCAACTTGTGCGGCAGCGAAAAACGCAAGCCATACTGTCCAGAAAATGGTCTCCGCTTAGTTCAATGCGAGGACTGTGGATTGGTCTACGTCAATCCGCGCCCTGACCCGCGGGAGCTCTACGCATTGTACGGGGAAACCTACTTCCACAATAATCAATCCGGTGTTGTTGGATATACCAACTACTTAAAGGATGAGCCGAATATCCGTCGGACGTTCGCCGGACGGTTGCAGCGATTATCGCAATTTATCAAACCGGGGAAGCTACTGGATGTAGGCTGCGCTGCGGGATTCTTCCTCGACGAAGCACGTAAAGCCGGTTGGCAGGTGCAAGGGCTGGATGTGTCGTCGTTTGCCGTGCAATATGCGGCTGAAAATTTTAAACTTGATGTGCAGCAAGGCAGCTTCACGGATTTGCCTTTTCCTTCAAATAGCTATGATTTGATCAGCATGTGGGATGTCATCGAACATGTGCCAAACCCCAAGTCGTATATCGCACGGGCGGCTGAACTGCTTAAAAAAGGCGGCGTGTTCGTCATGGCGACACCGGATGTGGATAGTATTCCAGCACGTTTGACCGGTAAACGCTGGGTCGGGTTCAAACTTTCGGAAGAGCATGTGTATTACTTCTCGGCGCGGACGTTGGGGAAAATGTTAGAAGAGGCCGGTTTCGAAGTGATTGATACACGGCATGTCGGTAAATATGTGACGGTGCGGTTGTTCATTGACCGACTAGGGATGTACCTGCCGTTACTCTCTGGTTTGCTGCAACTATTCGAAAAAACGTTTCGCCTATCCGAACGTGCCGCCTACGTGAATCCATATGACATCATGGCGATTACAGCCCGTAAACGATAGAACGTATGACATCAATTTCAGTTCGGCACAGCAACTTCAAATGGCTGCTTAACCATAAACTCGCAATTGTTTTGGCGATCAGTCTATTGGTTAGATTAGTCATCTTTTTTGCCGTTCCGTCCGTGTTCCGCTTCGAACAAACGGGTGCGGTACACGGTTCAGATGCATACGACAATTATGCCCAAAACTTGCTGCAAACCGGCATTTACGGGCGCTATACCGGAACACCGGATGCGTTGATTCCGCCACTGTACAGTATCGTTCTAGCAGGTGTGTACGGCCTCATCGGGCGTGGTGGATTGCAGGTGGCGCTGTTCCATACACTGCTGGACTGTCTATCGATTGTTTGCTTGTATCATATTGGCAAGCGCCTGCTGCCTCACGGCGAGATGGTCGGGACATTGGCCGGACTGATGTACGGCCTGTATCCTTATTTGGTCTTCCAGAACTTGACGCTGATTGATACCCCACTCTTCATACTGCTGTTATACGCATTCATTTTGGTCACCATTATGCTGCGCGAACGCAAAACGCTCGACCGAGGGACGTGGGGATTAGCTGCACTGAGTGGACTATTGTTGGGATTGGGGATGCTTTGCCGCCCGATCTTGCCACCGTTGGCGGTATTGATTGCCGTGTGGTTTTTATGCCGACTGAGCCTCAAACAAACGATTTTGAGATTGTTGCCCGTCGCATTAATCTCGGCAGCAGTCCTGGGGATGTGGATTATCCGCAACTATGGCATTTATCATGCCTTCGTGCCCATGACTACCACATCCGGTGCGAATTTTTATCAGGGTAACAATCCGAACACCATTCCCTATTTCCTCGCGGGATACGATGTTCAATGGACAGCACCTGATCCGGGTCAGATTAAAGCAACCGATCCTCAAAGCCGTGAGGCCGATGCAGAACGGTTCGCATTAGCAACTCAATTCCTCAAAGACAATAAGGATACGATCCCTCAACTGTTGTGGGTTAAGTTCCTTGTATATTGGAGCATCGACATTGCGCCACGCAAAAATCCGGTTAATGGCACCGTACCACGATTGGATTATCAAGGGAATGCGATACCGGAAACCGATGCACAAGGTCAGTTAGAACTGGGACAGCTACCGCCGGGTGATCCGGTTGGGGAGTATTCCGGCACTCTGTTTGATAAGGTCGGACGCCCTATTCACATGATTTATTGGGGTGGCTTGCTGCTGTTGGGACTGGTCGGAATCGGGCTGACATGGCGACAGTGGCGCGACATCAGCTTATTGTGGTTCGTGCAGATCAGCATGATGGTGATGTATATCATCTTCCACCCGTCAACGCGCTACCGAGTGCCGACTGATCCGTTAATGTTCCTGTTTTCGGCCTTCACGCTGATCTGGTTGTGGGAACGCTTACGACAACGTTTTACAGGTAGCGCATTACCGAGCACCGACTGAACGACGACGGGTACGCTTTTCGGCAGGCACCAAAACGGCCTCATCCACGATAATGGGCGACGATGCATGGGCATGATGACGGACACGGCGGGTGGCAGCCAAACGCACGATCCGCGCCAAAACGCCACCGTAGTCATAGCCTAAAGTAGCTGCCATACGCACGATGTAACTGACCTCTGAAATATCAGGATTGTGGTTGGGGTCAAGGATATAGGGAACATCTCCACGTAGACGCAGATCAATGCCGCCGTAATCCCGCATTCCGGTAGCGCGATAGGTGGCTTTGGCAACCTTCTCGATATGGGTCTTCACATGCGGTTTGACACGTGCCGGAATTTCAAAGTGCATCCGGCTTTCATCCCATTTGGTGTCGTAATCTTGAAAGGCAAGCGATGGATCAGCGGCTTGCGGATAATGTACCGACATCAACGGCAATACTTCCAGCTCGGCATTCCCCCACAGACTGACGCGATATTCCTGCCCACCAATGAAGTCTTCGACCAAGGCGGCTTGCTGCCACTCTTCGAGCAGATACTCAACCTGCTGCTTGAGTTCCTGATGCGAATGGACGACAGCTTTTTGCGTGATGCCATAAGACGCATGATAACCGTTGGGTTTGACGATAGCGGGAAAGAGATCCCAATCGCTGACATGGCTATCCTCAAAAACGCGATAAGCCGGTGTGGGGATGCTATGGCGCATCAATTGGGCTTTGGCGATGCTCTTGTCACAGGCTTGTAGTAACGTACTATCATCCGCGCCAGTATAAGCAAAGCCAAGCGACTCATACAGACGGGTGATGGGATCATAACCCGAATGACCATCATGGTAGCCATCACAATAGTTGAAGATAACGGTGCTGGCAGGATCATAGCGACGAAGCACGGCTTCAATGTCTTCGCCGACGAGGATAATCCGCGTATCAAAACCTTCTTTATGGAGCGCCGAATCCACCAGTTGTACGGTGGGGTCGCTGTTGGCATTTGTCAAAAATTGGGATTGTTCGAGAAGGTTAGATGGCCGATAGAGGATCAGTAATTGATAGGGGTCGGACATGGCAACCATCTCTCTGTTAAAGGCTTACAAATAAGCGCATTTTTATATCACATGAACAGGTTAAAAGAAAGCAATTTTCAACACCAAAAAGGATGAGTAAAAAGTCCTATTTTTGAATGTCGATAATCCTTTTGTTTTTGCACCTTTTTCAGCATATAGAATCTAGGTTTATTTGTACACTGTTTTTGAATTTTGCGCTGCATATTGGTGAGGGAAAGTTGAGGGAGCGAGACAATTATCACTCAGCAATTTGTGGGAATGGCTGAAGATGATGCAATTAAATGCGCTTTGAAATAAGCCAAATGAGGGTCGGAGACTGGCATACTGACCAGCCTCCAAAAGATGTGCGAGGACTAGCTGCGTTTAATGTTCACGGTGAATGTTAAATCGGTATCGGTAATGGCGATGGATTTGAAGGTAATTTGCTTGTTATCGCGGTTGGCACGACGGTTAAAAGCATCTGCCAATTTCTGATTGAATTCAGCAATGCGCGCGTCACTGGCATCCCAGCCTTCAATGTCCGCTTTGGTGATGGTGGGGAGGAGTGTTCCATCCTGTACGGCGATGGTGATCGTCACACTACCGTTCACCTTACCTTTGCCATCGCGGCGTTCATGTTCGCCCGTAATTACCAACTGACCCGCTTGCAAATCAACCTTGGGACTGCGCAAAAGTGGGTTGGCTTGTTTGGAAAGGGCGTCGGTCACCGCGTCATTGACATCCTGCTCGGTTAAAGTCACGGTGGCATCCACCCCGCCATTCGGATCACGCTGGACATCGCTAACTGTACCGCGATTACAAGCGGCTAAGCCGAACACTACCAGACACAACATCAGTATACGAATCTTCATGGATAATCCCCCAATAATATAGACCTTTATCATTGTAGGGCAGGATTGGGCTGTGAGTTGTTAATGATGTGTAACCAGAGTGTAAATTCCCGACTATTGGCATCCGGCGAAATTTTCAAATATAATTTAATCGAACGAAGATTAGATTATTTTTTGGAGATGCATAAATGGTTGATATGGCTAAAACTCAAACAGGTGTTTCTTTCGCGCTGACCGAAGAACAAAAGATGTTGCAGAAGATGGCACGTGACTTCACAGCCGAGGAGATCATTCCGGTGGCGGCTGAATATGATGAACATGCCACCTTCCCCGAAGCCATTTTCCATAAAGGGCGCGAGTTGGGCATCACCAACATGAACATTCCAGCCGAGTACGGCGGTGTGGGTGCATCTCCATTTGAGGAAGTGTTGGTGGCTGAAGAATTGGCCTATGGTTGCACCGGAATCAGCACCAGCATCGGCACCAATGCGTTGGGCGACTTGCCGATTATTCTGGCGGGGAACGAGAAGCAGAAGCAATATTGGCTGGGCGAGCGGTTGGTGGATAAGGGCGAGTTTGTGTCCTACTGCGTAACTGAAGCGGGTGCTGGCTCCAACGTAGTGGGCATCCAAACGCGTGCCGAGAAAAAAGGCAGCAGCTATCTGATCAACGGCTCGAAGATTTTCATCACCAATGCCAGCCATGCCCATTTTTTCACCGTGTTCGCCAAGACCAATCCGGATGCGGGGCATCGTGGTATGACGGCCTTCATCATCGACCGTAACGCGCCGGGTGTGAAGGTCGGTAAAAAGTTCGACAAGATGGGGCAGCGTGCCAGCGATACCGCCGAGATCGTTTTCGAGAACGTGGAAGTGCCGGAAGAAAATCGTCTAGGCGAAGAAGGTCAAGGGTTTTATCTGGCGATGAAGGTCTTCGATTACAGCCGTCCGGGAGTGGCAGCCGCAGCGGTCGGGTTACAACGGCGCGCGCTGGATGAATCGGTCAAGTATGCCAAGCAGCGTGAAGCGTTCGGCACACCGATTTATCAGCATCAGGCCATCGGGCATAAAATCGCGGACATGGCGATTAACTACGAAGCCGCTCGTTTGTTGACATGGCAAGCCGCGTGGCAGGTCGAAGCGGGGATTGTGAACTCCAAAGTTCCGGCCTACGCCAAAACCTTCGCCGCCGATATGGCGACCAAAGCGGCAGTCGATGCGGTGCAGGTCTTTGGTGGTTACGGTTTCATGAAAGAATATCCGGTGGAAAAGCTGCTGCGGGATGTCAAGATTTTCCAGATTTACGAAGGCACGAGCGAAATTCAGCGTAACATCATCGTGCGCGAGTTGTTCCGGTAGAAAGGTAAACATATATTAAGCTACTGGGCGTGTTAATAATCACACGCCCTTTTGAATTTTGTCTGTTATGTGACGATATTTACCTTAATTTGTTTGGGAAATCCCAAAACCAATCTGTGCCTTTTGGATATAGCTTGAAATCAGTTACTCCCTTAGAGTCATCTGATGTTAGCCGAACGACTTCCCCACCGTCAATTGGCACACTGTATAAATCAACGTATCCCTCAGCTTCTTCATCATTTGTGTAAATTACAGTGCTGCTATCTTCTGTAATTCGAAACATCTGATCACGAAAACTTGCACTACTTGGATATGCATTGAGCTGCTTAATACTATCTTGGTTCGTCGCGCCATCAACTATTTTTATAGAATAAAGGTTAGTGATGGTATTCTCATTGTACTGAAAAGTGACCACATATTGACTGTCAGGAGATATTTCAGTCGCTACCACCCATGAGGTGGTGTAGTCCTCAAAATTCCGAGGGTAATAGTGTGTATATCCCAAGCTATTTGTGTTGAATTTGGAACCTTTAGGTAAGCTCACGCCGCCAATTTGGTAAGTTATCTGATCTATAAAGATGAGATATGTTTCGTCTGGACTGACAATGAACGAGCATTGGCAATCCTTAACAACCTGCTGTGGTTTATCAAGAGTTTCTGCACCATCAGGATTTTTACCACCAATTGGTACTTCTAAGATTCGGCCAGATCCTGGATTATTGATAAATAACTGAGTGCTATCTTTGCTCAAATGTACACTCGATGCTATTCCCCAATCATATGGAGATACTCCTAGTTTCAACGTGTCAACCGATCCTCCATCGACACGAGCCATGAAATTGGTCTCAACACGCGAAGAGTATCCCTGGTATATCACCCACTGACCATCTGGACTAAAGTTAAGTAGAAGCCCCGCCCACTCTCCCGCCACAGTATCACCAGAGGTTAATTGTAACGATTCTCCTCCATCAACCCCAATACTAAACAAATCAAATTTCTCGTCGACTTTTTGGTCAGCGGCATAAACAACATGTTTACTATCTGAACTTATTCCGAAACTGGTTACATTCCCACCCGAAACTAGCCTCGGATTAAGTTGAACTGTTTCACCGCCAGTAATGGGTACAGCATAGAGTTGATATACATCGCGCGCATTTGCAGCAGTAAAAATAACGTGTGAGCTATCCGGACTAATATCATAAAGCGTCCTCGGGTACTCGTAATACGGTTCTATACCCAATTTTTGCTCTGCAGCATTTAACTGAATGGGTTCATCGCCCTCTATCGAAACACTATATAATTGTGCCCCATCTGTATAGACGACGTAGTTGCCATCAGAGCTAATTACATAGCTCTGCAGAACAGATGCTCCCTCATTTAACTGGCGCGGTTTTCCGCCTGAGACTGGAACTACAAATAGGCCAGATTTTGAATCACGATAAACTACATTTCCTGCAGATGTGATATCATATCGGTCAACTCTTGCGTCTTCAGGGGTTAGTCTCAAGGGTTCACCGCCTGTGGTTAAAACACTAAACAGATTATTTCCTTTATCACGGTATACTACATGAGTTTCTTGTCCTGTTTGTGCAACTACTGCTGTTATATTTAAAATCACCACAAAACAGAACATGCAGAACATAGAAATTAGCTTCACAGACATCCTCCATGATGGACGGGACGATTTTTAAAGCATACTCAATAATCAATAAATTTAAATACAACTATTCATTATATTAGAAAACTGTAACACTTACTCTGGTTACTTGTGCGCCAGGCTGACCCAAATTCATAATGCGAAATTGCTTCAATTCGATAGATGGCTGAATTCTAGTTTAAATATACTCACGCTAGCGCCTTACCGCCAAGTTGGTTCAGTAGAAAATCCCGCGAAAACCGAGTAACATTGAACACAAGCGGAGAGGCGTTCACGCAAGCGTCTCTCATTCTTTACCCCACCCGGAAGGTTGTGATTTATTAGGTAGGATTTTGTGGTGCGTCTTGATACGTATAAAGCAGGTGCGTTCCTCGTCTGGCAGTTGAAGCACGCAGGTGCGATTATCCACGAAGACGGTGGCGACATCATCCACCTGAGCCTACCCACAGGTGAAGCCATTAGCATCCACATCATCGAAAGCTCAATCCCCGCTTACGAGATCAAGAACACCATCGCCTATAACCACGCCAACGGTTTATATACCCTGTTCATCCTGTGGGCGGATATGCTGCTGCCAGCGGAAGGGCATGTCGTAGAAGTCGAGGAATGGGAATGGCCGCTGCTGGATTTGTACGGCGAGAAATTGTGGGCGTATGACATCTTCGGCGGGGAACTGTTCATCTACCCGATTCATTATGACCGCATCGGCCCGTACCGCGAAATTCGCTACGGCAAAACGGTCAGTATGCGTCAGTTGACAGGCACAGTTGTTGAAATCAAGTCGCCTTTTATACGCGGCAAATGGCGCGTCGCCAGCTTCTCGGATAAAGCACACCACACCCATCATCGTTATCAGACGGACAGCGATGGGCAGCGACCTCCCCGATCAACCCAACCGGATACATTAGCAGAGTGTTTCGTGGTGCTCGGTATATCACTAGACTCAGAAGAAGAAGATGTTAAAACGGCCTATCGCAATCTGGCGCGGAAGATTCATCCGGATGTGAACAAAGCGCCGGATGCCACCGCACAGATGCAGGCTCTTAATGAAGCCTATCGACGACTGATGTCTACGTTTGAGGATGACGACTAATACTATTGGTCTATCAGGAGCGAATCGAGAGCGTTCCAACCATAAACGCATGAGGTTAGCGGAACACCGTCCCATTCGTAGGGAAATTCAGATTGATGTTTCGCGCCAAGTCGTTCATAGAAAGCGCGGTTTGGATTGATTCGCAGCACTTCCACCCGCATGCTCTGATAACCCTGCTGCTGTAACCGCTTGGCGACATGGTGTACCAACTGTTTCCCAATTCCGCGCCGCTGATAAGCAGGCAGTACCATGAGCTGCCGGAGTTCGGCTTCGAAGCGAGTATCCTTATCGTTAACTCCTGCCCAAGCATAGCCGACGACGTCACCATTCGGAGTAACGGCCATCAGCATAAAATCCCCATCGAACAGCCCGTCTGTAAGGGTAAGTTGCCAATTGACGGCACTTTCGGTTTCCATAAATTCGAGGCAGTGGTCAGGAACAAGTCCGCGAAAAGCGTATTCATTCGCGGTGCAGAGGATATGGGCTAAAGCAGGCGCATCGGATGGAAGGACATCGCGTAACGTGATCGCATCCATCCGACTGCCTCCTACATGTTCATGAATGACTAAACGCGGATTACTGTGCCGCAGTACACACAATCCAACTGACGCTGACCCGCCACAAGCATCGGTAATGTGCCACCGCACGATGGGCAAGCGGTAGGGGCTTTCTTGATGGCTTCCAATTCTTCGGCGTCCGGTTGGATGGCGCGTTCATCTTTGGTGTTACCGCTGATCATGCGCTGGATTTGTGCCGCCCAGAATTTACAGGCGACGCCACCCTTCACCTCAACCGTGATCTGCGAAAACGGTGCGCCGGACTTGAGGGTGAAGTAAAGCATATCCTTGCCACCAAAGAAACCTTTGTTCTCGGCCTTCACCTCGGTGATCAGATTCAGCGCGATCTCCCACTCAAGTTCCTGGGTCTTCTTGCCGCCGAACAAGCCCAATGTTTTGCCGGTGGTTTCTTTTTGTTCAAATATGAGGCGTTGGTCGGTCAAGTACAGGATGCCGTCCGGATCATTCTTGCCTTTGCCGGTCTGTACCCATTCGGCTTTGGCGGCGAGGAACAAGGCTTCCCCTGCAAGGAACTTGAAGCTGGCCTCATCTTTTTGATCCAGATACCATGTAATACTAGCCAATTGACTGATGGTCTGGTCGGTATCAGCAGGCAGTGAACCGAGGTCTGCGGTGAGTTTGCGCTCGGTGGCTTCGACACGGTCTTCGAGATCCTGAATACGCTGCTTAAGCGCTGGTAGGTGATTTTGGAGCAAGGCTGGTGTAGCGATCAGACGCCCCGCTTCAACCATCAAGCTGTCAATGCGGTTATACTCGGTCTGGAAGGTGTTGGCTTCGGCGTGAACAGCGCTCTGAATGTTATATTTAGCGTTGTCCCAACGTTTACCGAGCACATCCCGCTTCTGTTCCAAATAGGAGGCGAACACATAACCACGCTGGCGAACACGCACAATTTCCTCAGGCAGCTTATGCACTTTGTCGCTGACTTCGGTGACTGTGCGGCTGATGTCGGGCAAGCTAATTTTCTCGAACAGAGACTTCCACTGCTGCTGCAAGGTCGCAAGTTCAGCGGCAAGCGGATTAGATTCGGGACTGGTCATAATTGCGGTTCCTTTACGATACAATGCGTATAAGTTATTTCTACTGTACACGCATTTTCACGCAAGCATCAACCGCATTTAGACAGAAATCTTAATACTCATTCGATGTAGGTCACGCTGGCAGCTACCTTCAACAGCACTTCCATATTGGCCGCGCCTTCGCCCTTAGCCGATAAGCCGTATACCAACCCGATAGCACTGGGGTTGAGCTGCATAATCGTGATCACCAGATCATTCTCCGTATCATCGACGAGTACCTGTGTGGCGTCATAGCTACCAATCTTGAGCGGTGTAATCGATCCGACGACAAAGGTAGGCTGCTGGCTCTTGAGGTTTCCAACGACGGTTTCCATCAATTGCTGTGGTGTTGTGCCATCCGTCAGGCCAAAATCGGTGTAGGTTCCGGCCAGTACATCAATCTCGATTTGACCGGGGTTCATCTTACTGGTGCTAGTGCTGAAGATCGCTTCTTGGTTAACGACGATAACCCGACCATTTTGTGTTTCTTGGGCGAACCAGCCTTCCGGATACCCTACCTGAATCTTCTTATCCCCACGAACAAACAGTTGCGGCAATCCTCCACTACTGGCAGTGTCATTAGGCACAGCGGTAGCGGCATCATTCACGGTGGTGACCTGTAGCTCAGGCGTGGCGGTCGCTTGTGGGGCGGCGGTAGCAGGTGGGGCGACCGTCAACAAAGCCTGTGCGGTTGCCAATTGGCTGGCGCTATCGGCTCGAAGTGTGCTGATCGCCCACAGTTGGTTAAGCGCGTTGCTGCGATCATCCTCCGCGACTTTACGGGCGAACTCGGCCAAATCGACCTGTGCGGTTGCGGTACCAAGCTGTCCGCTCAGGTCAGCCTGTTTGGTGGCTTGTTCATCAAGCTGCCCCTGTAAGGTTGCCAGTTCAGCCGTGGATTCGGCCTGAACCGTCGCCAGATCATTGACATGCATGGTCACGGTGGCCTGTACGTTACCGATGTCGGCGGCGTTGGTCGCGGCAACTTGGGCGCTGCGTGTACCTTCATCAGCCAGTTGGGCAATGGCAGTAGCAGCGGCAGATTGAGCAGTGGCTTGTGCGGTACTGGCTCCCTGTGCGGCAGCCTGCGCCGTCGCTTGACCGATTTCGGCCTGTACCTGCGTTCCAGAAGCCGCCTGTGCCATCGCCACAGCCGTGACGCGCTCGTCATCCGCTTTGGCCGCTTGCGTCATTTGTGCGCGTACATCATTGACCGCTTGCTGCTGCATCGCCAACGCGAAAACAGCCACAATCATCATAATTACAAACCCGATCAAAGGCAGTCTGTTGGAATTCATGCCGATGCTCCTGCAAGCGTCTGAATAAAATAGATACCATTACACCACAAAATAGGCCTATTTGAGGTTAATGATGGCATAGAAACATGCGAACGGCAAAGACTTGGATGGGATACACCCTAATTCATCTGCTAGACCGATAACCGTGGTTCTATTGGGTTTGCGTTATAATGAGCGTTTACAATGTTATAAAGTGAGGAACGGCCATGCTCACCATTCAACTCCCTGACGAATTGGTCGAAAAACTACACCAGCGTGGCGTAACCCATGTTGAGGCTTTTGTAACCACCATCCTGCAACATTTGGATGATGCCACCATCAGCGCTGCCCTCGAACCAAACATGGACAAGCGCATCGCCGCCCTGAAAGTTGCCCTCACCGAATTCAGAAGTGACATCACGCCCGAAAAATGGGCGGAAGTATCGGCAGCTATTAAAAAAGACTCTCAGGATTGGGATGAAGAATAATGGATAGCATCACCGCATTCTGGAATACCCTATCGCCTACCCTACGGGATAACCTCGGTCGTGTCGTGCTGGCAGTGGTGGTCTTCGGGTTGTTCTGGCTTCTGAGGCGGCTGTTGGCGACTCTGGTGGTTAGTCCATTACGCGCCCTCGCCAAAAGTCGTCATGCGGATTGGGACGAAGTCGTGCTGGGCATCGTCACGATTCCGGCACGATTGATTATCATCGCGGTCGGCTTGATGGTCGGCGCGGAAATCCTGAATGTCGATGTGGCAACCTCTGTCTTCGTCATTCATCTGGCGCGGGTGTTCATCATCATCGCCATATTGATGGCAGCGTATCAGATTGTGGATGCGTTAGCACCTTCTAGCAATCGCCTGTTCCGGTTAACAGGCTTGTCGATCAACGAACGTTTGCTGCCCTTCATGCGTACCGCCATCAAACTCATATTGGTAGCGCTGGCAGTGGTCATCATTATTCAGGAATGGGGTTATGATGTCAGCGGCTTGGTGGCTGGCTTGGGCTTAGGCGGTTTGGCTTTTTCATTGGCGGCAAAAGATACCGTCGAGAACCTCTTTGGCTTCACCACCATCGTTGGCGATCAACCGTTTGTGGTGGGCGAATTCATCAAAACCGACGCGGTAGAGGGGGTCGTCGAGCATGTCGGCATCCGCTCGACCCGTGTGCGCCAGCTTGACCAGTCATATGTGACCGTCCCGAACAGCAAATTAGCCTCGGCTCCTGTTTTGAATTGGTCACGCTTGAATAAACGCTGGTATAACACGACCCTGCGCGTGACTTATACCGCCTCACGGCAAGACATTGTTGAATTAATGGCACGCATCCGTACCATGCTACTCGCCCGCGAACAGGTACAGCCCGATTCGGTCGTCGTCAATTTCATCAATTT
Source organism: Aggregatilineales bacterium (assembly GCA_044227005.1). Classification (GTDB taxonomy): domain Bacteria; phylum Chloroflexota; class Anaerolineae; order Aggregatilineales; family Phototrophicaceae; genus CFX2. Next base: position 605,062 of record JBGAFZ010000001.1, on the reverse strand, counting down.
TGGGGACTTCGGCTTTGAAATTTTGGTGCGCTGTTATATTCACATCGCAGATTGGCCAGCCTTCACCAACGAACGCGAAACCATCAATCTAGAAATTATGCGGATCTTTGAGGAACTCGGCCTCAAAATCGCCTTCCCCGCGCGTCCGGTGTAGTCTAGGCGCGAATCACGTTGATCCCGCTATCGCCATAAGGGAGCAGGACGTCATCGACAACACTGCTTTCCGTCACTAAATGGGTTAATGCTCGAATAGGCGCGAGAACGAACGGCGCGACTGTGCCAATCTTATCGGCGGAAGCGAGTGCCACGACCGAGGCGGAGTTCTCGATCATCATGCGTTTTAACTGCGATTCTTCATAAGAGAAGTCGGTAATCCCCGCCTCGATATGCAGCCCGTTCACACCCAAAAAGCAAATATCCGCCCGAAAACGAGCCAATGATGCCGCCGCTTCCGTACCAACCACAGCCAGAGTCGCCTTGTTGAGCGTCCCGCCCAAAAGAATCACGTCCAGATAAGGATGCTCGGCGAGGGCGATAGCAGCGGGTGGGCTATTCGTGATGACTGTCGCGTGTAAATGATCGGGCAAGACTTGAGCCAAGCGGGTGGTGGTCGTACCACAGTCTAAAAGAATGACCTGTCCATCCTGTGCCAGTTGGGCGGCAGCCTCAGCAATCGACGCTTTCGCTTCGGTGTGCTGCTGACTGCGGTTGCTGTAGGCTGTTTCAGTCAATGCCTTCGCCACAGCACCCCCATGCACCCGCCGCAACAATCCAGCTTCTGCCAGTTCATTCAGATCACGCCGGATGGTGTCTTCCGAGACATTCAACGCCGCGCTGATTTCCACGGCGATCACTTTACCATCGCGCTTTAGGGCATTTAAGAGATGCTGCTGTCGTTCTTCTTTGAGCATATACACAAACCTTCTTGCGGTTATTTGCTGTTTTAATCTTGATTATGCGGTATTTTGCGGTTATTATCCAGCATAAACATGCAGAAACAGGAGCAATCATGCAAAAACAAATCCGCATCAAACAGGTGGAGACTCTATCCGATGATTGGTATCTTCTCAAAAAGACCACTTTCGAATACCAGCGGCGCGATGGAAGCTGGCAAACGGTCAGCCGCGAAACATATGACCGTGGCAACGGCGCAACCATCCTCCTCTATAACCCGCAGAAAAAGACCGTCATCCTGACGCGCCAATTTCGATTTCCCGCCTATGTGAACCAACACTCTGGCGTCCTGATCGAAACCTGCGCCGGTCTGCTCGACAAGGATGATCCGATAACCAGCATCCAACGGGAAGCCGCCGAAGAAACCGGTTACTTGATCCAACAACCGCGCAAAGTATTTGAAGCCTTTATGAGTCCCGGCTCGGTCACCGAACGCTTATATTTCTTCGTAGCGGAATATCAGCCGCATCAGAAAATAACCGAGGGCGGTGGCTTGCCCTCGGATGGAGAAGATATTGAAGTGTTGGAAATCCCGTTTGCAGACGCAATGAAGATGATTGAAACAGGCGACATTGCCGATGGCAAAACCATCATGCTGTTGCAACATGCCGCCCTTGCTGGATTGTTGAATTAGGGTGGGGTTGGCGTGGGCGTGACAGCCGGTTTCTCTTGAAGATCGAGTACGTTCGTGGCGGCCTTGAGCAAATCTTCGACGCTCACAGGTTTACCGAGGAACAACTGCGCCCCTGCTTCGATGGCTTGATGCATCTGGAAGCCACCCGTCGATGCCGAACACACCACCACACGCGCCTTGGCATTGTCCGGTTGCTTGCGGATGTAGCGCAGCAAATCTAGGCCGTTCATATCCGGCAGCATCAGTTCCAACACCAGCAGACGCGGAAACTCACGCGAGACAAACGCGATGGCTGCCGCCGCGCTATCCACAACCGTCACCGTAAAGCCAGCTTGGCGCAAAGCGATGCTAAAAACTTTGGCGACATCGGCATCATCATCAACCACCAGCGCGGTTTCTCCGTGGGCAATACGCGGCACAGGTGCATCTAATGATCCTGTACCTTTGGGTTGTGATCCAATCGTCGGCACAACCGTGAAGCGCACCTGTAAACGGATTTGCCCGATGGTGATCTCATCACCATGACGCAAGCGATATTCTTTTTGTGGGGCAAGCGCGGCGCTGTTCAAACTCGTGCCGTTGACGCTGCCCAAATCCTTAATGAAGATGCGATTATCTTTGACCAGAATCACGGCATGCTGGCGTGACACACCCAACCCTTGTCCATTGTGCGCGCTCAGATCAACAGCGGGGATAATCCCTTTGCTGGGATCAGCCCGACCAATCATCATGGTTTCGTGGACTTGCACACGGATAGTCGCGGCAGTTCCCACCACACGCAATTCAATCACCCACGGCAGCGGCTCGTGCAAAGGTCCCGTAGCACGCACCGGCATATAACTATCCGTATTATGCACTTTGTCGTTCAGATACTTTGTGTCCCTATTTTTGGGATCGTGCATATTGACTTACTTTCTCAAAATGGAATCATTCCTTAGTAATCTATTGTAAGCATAAATGAAGAGTTGAGCATTAACGTCTTAAGTCCATAGGGCTTAAGTACTGAAATCGTAGATAAATGTCACCGATTCAGGCGTACAAGGCTTGCGAAACGTAAACAACAAGTAAACGAAATGTAAAAGGGGTTAGCCATCAAGCAACCCCCTCATAAACAACATTTGATCGTTTTTGGCTTACTCTGCACCCAATGTGACCGTCTGCGTTATGGTCTTGCCATCGCGCACAACCGTGATGTCAACCGGATCACCCGGACGGTAATTCTCTTCGAGAATCAGCAGCAGATCATTACGTGACGCCACCGGTTTACCGCCTACCGCCGTGATGATGTCACCCCCACTGACCACATACCGTCCGCGCCGCACGCTGATGGTAGCCGCCTGCAAACCACCCTTTTCCGCTGCGCCGCCCGAATCCATCTGTACGATCAACAAACCGTGTTGGATGCTGTTGTCGTTGGATGCCACCTCTGTGCCAAGTTCCGCCACCTGCACCCCTAGCGATGGATGGGTGTAATGACCATCTTTGATCAGGCTCGGCACCACCTGCTTGATGATATTGACCGGAACCGCGAAACCGATACCGACCGAACCACCACTCGGTGAATTGATCGCCGTATTGATGCCAACCACCCGCCCACGCGCATCCAGCAACGGCCCGCCGGAGTTACCGGGGTTAATCGCCGCGTCCGTTTGGATGGCCTGCCCGATTGCTGTCCCCGCATCAGTTTCGATACGACGCCCCAACGCGCTGATCACACCAGTGGTTAAAGTACGATCCAACCCGAACGGATTACCAATCGCCACCACCGTTTGCCCGACTTTGAGGTTACTCGAATCGCCCAATTCCAACGGTGATGCGATCCCTGCTGGTAGCTCAATCTTGACCACTGCCAGATCATAATAGGGATCAGTACCCACCACTGTCGCCGGTAAGTTCAGCCCATTGGAGAGCAGCACGTCCAACTGATCCGCGCCGGAAACAACGTGGTTATTGGTGACGATATGCCCTTGATCGTCATACAAGAAACCGGAACCCGTACCCTCTTGCGGCACTGTCCCATAAAAAAAGCTCGGCACATTCTGGCTGCTCGAAATATGCACCACCGAGGGATTGATACGGTCATACAAATTAATCATGATCTGATCGCGTGCGTCCAACTCGGCATAGACCGATTCGGACAACGCTGTTGGGGTGGGTGCTGCCGTAGGGACATCTTGTGCTGCTACCACACCGACATCGCCCGACTTCAGTATCACACCAACTACACCACCCCCGATAGCAAAGCCCACAACCAACATGGTAAACAACAGCACACGGTTCGCCCGCCGCATGATTCATCCTCCTGCAAGAAACGGTTACACATCTGCGAGTATAACAACGCTGTTGATGACCGTTTGTAGAGAAGATCATGAGGATTCGCTGTGTTTATACCGCTAACTGACGGCTTGCCTACCCACACACAACGCTTGCTTGCTCTTATCCTCTGCCCACTGCTATAATCATCCTAATTATTCCGCATCCGCTTCTATGAGGGGCGCTACACCATGCAGAGCAGCGAAAATTTCCGTCTGATTGTCCGTCGGGGGCCGCAGCCGAATCAAGTCTACGATCTCAATAAAGACATTATTACCATTGGCCGCGATATTACCAACGACATCACCATCAATGACCCCGAAGTCAGTCGGCATCATCTGCGTTTCACGCGCGGTGCAGGCGGCTTCACACTGGAAGATTTAGGATCGACCAACGGTACCTTCGTCAACGGTCAACGCCTCACCGGAGCCAAACCCCTCAACAACGGGGATATGCTCGGTCTGGGTGAAACTGTGACCTTGGGCTACGAGATGGCGCGTGGCATGGCTCAGGCAGCACCGACCGCCGATGCACCCGCACCAGCCCTGCGTTCACCGCTGCAACCACAGCAACCTGCTGCACAACCACCCTCATACAGTCCCTACAGCCCGCAGGCACAGCAACAACCTCAACAACAATCGCCCTACGCGCCGCCACCACAACAGCCGCAAGCACCCGCTTACGGGCAGCAACCGGCCTATGGGCAACCTGCCCAACCACCGGCATATGGGCAGCAACAAGGGCAACCACAGGCCGCAGGTGGATATAATCCGCCACCGCCACCCGGTGCCGCCTATGATTATGATCCTTATGCCGTGCGCGAAGAAGAACCGCGTAACATGACACGGTGGGTTATCATCGGCTGTGCAGGCGTATCGCTGCTCTGCTGCTGCGGTACAATCGCATCCCTATTCATCATCGACGCGGCTTGCTTGTGGAATAGTATTCCGCTCTTGGGTGACGTCGTTAAGGCTGTCGGATACAACATCGTTTGTAAATAGTCCACGGCAGGGACACGATATCTTCTTGATTTCTCACGGGCGGGCTAATACCTCGCCCGTTTTGTTTAGTGCTAGATCGGCGGTCATCATGCCCCCAATTCAAACGAACAACGGTTTCATCTGGTATGCGGATCACCGCGACCCGACGCTGCATCGGCCTGTGACTCTCGTCATACACGGCGCAGGCGGTACGCATCTCGATTGGCCTGCCGAAATTCGACGCTTGCCGGAACTCAATGCCATCATCGCTGATCTACCCGGTCATGGGAATAGTCCCGGCGCAGGACGCAACACAGTAGGGGCATACGCTGCCGATATGCTGGCACTCTTGGATGCTTTGAATCTACAAAAAGTGATCTTGGCGGGTCACAGCATGGGCGGGGCGATTGCCCAAACGATTGCGCTTCAGCATCCGGATCGGGTGCAGGGACTCATCCTCATCGCGACCGGTGCGAAATTAGGTGTGCATCCCGACTTGCTAGCGGGTATGGTCAACGAGTTCGCCCGTAGCATCACCACCCTCATCAGCATGTACTATGGCACCCTCAGCAACGAATCGCTGAGTCGCCGTAGTCAGCAACGCTTGAGCGAATTCAACCCCACCATACTGTCAAATGATTACGTTGCCTGCAATGCCTTCGACCTGCGCGAACAAGTCATACAAATCCGTGTCCCCACGTTAATCATCGGGGGTTCGGACGACAAGATGACACCTTTCAAATTCAGCACCTTCTTGCACGAACAGATTACAGGATCAACATTAGAATGCGTTCAAGGGGGTGGGCATATGCTGATGTTGGAACAACCGGAAGTCGCAGCCGAAATGGTACGCAAATGGCTGCTTGAACAATCCTTTTAGGGTGTGCTGACCAACGGCCAGAAGAGACGCACCGTTGTGCCGTGTCCTAATTCACTATCAACCTCGACCCGTCCACCGCTCAATTCCATGATGCGCTTGGTGATCGATAAGCCTAAACCGGCTGCGACAGTCGTACGGCGCTTATCTTTATCGGCTTTGTAAAAGCGTTCGAAGATGTGCGGCATATCATCGGGATCAATGCCGATGCCCGTATCACGAACTGTAAGCATGATCTCGTTGTCCTGTTGTACGGTTTCAACGGTGATGCCGCCCTCATTGGTGTAGTTGATGGCGTTTTCCAGTACATTCTGTGCCGCCAGCAAGACCATATCAGGGTCAGCCGTAATGTTCGCCAGATCATCGGTAAATTTCAACTCGATATGGAGTTCTTTCTTGGCAATCGCCGGCGTCAAATCTTGATCCAACTTGGCGATGATTTTGTTGAGTGAAACGGATTTCACACCCGCGAACCCTGATGTACTTTCGACCCGCAGCAGCATGTGCATCTGGCTGACCAAGCGCGTCAGTTGTGCCACCTGATGCTCGATGATCTGCAAGCGTTCGGCCTGTTTAGCCGGATCGTTCATCTTCTTCATCAGGTACAAGCTGGTATTGATGATGGTCAACGGTGTACGCAATTCGTGCGACGTGGTGCCGATGAACTGCGATAGCAAGCGCATATTTTCGCGCTCTAGGGCAACGTTAAATAGGGTTTTCTCGTTATCCACCTGTTGGGTGATGTCGTCAGAAATCCCTGCGACTCGGTACAACCGTCCAGTATCATCATAAATCGGGAAAGCCCGTGATGATAACCAGCGCGTTTTTCCGTCGGGCATCACAATCCGGAAGCGAAAGTCGTGAAAACCCGTAGCAAACGTTTCGGCGAAGGTTTTGCCCACCATCTCGCGGTCTTCAGGGTGGACGACCTCAAACATATGGATGGGGTTCTCATAGGCTGTTTCGGGTTCAATCCCCCAAATATCCTTGAAAGCCGGATTGAGATACAAAGGCACGCGCCGCTCAACATCCATCATCCAGAATGAAGCGTGCATATTCTCAGAAAACTGCGTGAAGCGTTGCTCACTTTCCAACAGTGCTGCCAACGTTTGCCGCTTATCCGTAATGTCTTCACACAAGGCCATCCCCGCAACAATATGACCCGTCTCATCGCGAAACGGTAAGCAGCGGACGTACATAATCAAACTGGTCGCGGTTGTGACTTCTACTTGGGTTTCATCACCGGCCAACGCAGCCCGATAGGCAGGCTCGACCAATGCTACGATTTCGGGGGAGAAACTATCAAATAAGGTGTGACCTTCTAAATGGGGTGTGAGCAAGTCTAGCCGTTGGATCAGGTCACCTTCGGCTAGGATATAACGCAAATCCTTGTCGTACAGCAGCAGCGCCGAATTCGGCAGGTTGTACTTGGTCATGTAGTACAAGAGATCTGTGCTGCGTTCCACAGGTTGGGCGACTGGCTTGCCCGTCTGACGCGAACACTTCAGCACTTGCGCCACAGTGCCATCTTCATGGCGTTTGAAGACCACCTGACGCTCCGAAAACCAGATCCAACTGCCATTGGCATGTTTCAGGCGGTAGGTGACGTTAATCGGTTCATCATCCGCCGCCTGTTGCACGCGTTGTAGCTGAACATTCACATGGGTATAGTCGCCGGGATACAGGAGCGACTCATCGAATCCTGACTTCTTGCCGGATACATAACCCAAAACACTCGCAAAGCTGCGATTGCTATATATGACACGCTGCGCATCAATATCATAAATGCTGACGATGTCCGGCAGCATCTGAAACATACGATCCAACAGGTCAACTTCAACGGAGCTATCGACAACAACAGATTGCGCCCGATTGTCCTCCTGTGGACGAGAATTTGAGCTTGAAAAAGCCATCTATTTCCTGCGGTCTGCCTTAAAAACGGCAGCATTTTATGCGATGATACTTCCTTTCATTGTAGGCTTTAACCAAAACCCATCATCCTTGAGGTTTATCAAGAATTTGTGAAGGAACGCACACTATTTAACACCGTCAACATCTCTTGGTGAATGTGTCCGTTACTCGCCAAAATTTGCTTCCCCGTGTACAAAGTTTGTGACGCTTGCCCATCATAATCACTAACTGTTCCGCCCGCCTCGCGCACGATCACAATCCCCGCCATCACATCCCACGAATTGATCGAGCGTTCCCACAAGCCTTCCAAGCGACCGCAAGCCACATAGCTCAATTCCAGCGCGATTGAACCAAAGCGCCGCAACCCGCGTGATTGCATCGTAAAAGCTTTCCACTCGGCAATATTGTTGTCCGGTGATTTGAAGCTGTCATAGGGGAAACCGGAACACAGCATCGCTTGACGCAATGCCGCTTGATCCGACACCTGTATCGGCTTATCGTTGCGAGTCGCACCGAAGCCTGTAGCCGCACTGTACATCTCGTCCGAAAACGGATCATAGACCACACCCACCAACGGATTCATGTACTTATCCGCGAGGCCGATGCTTACCGTGAACAACGGGATACCACTGGCATAATTACTGGTTCCGTCCAACGGATCAATGTACCAGAAATATTCGGCTTCCTCGGCAGATTTACCAATCCCCGTACCGCCGCCTTCTTCACTGACGATCCGATGATCGGGAAAGGCTTGTGCCAATCGTGGAATCACTACGGCTTCCGAAGCCAGATCGGCCTCGGTGACGATGTCGGTGACGTTCTTCTTAACCTTCTCTTGATGCGGTTTCTCGAACTTTTCCATCAGTACCGCACCGGCGGCACGGGCAATTTCGGTAGCGGTCGCGCGAACAGCTTGTAAATCCACAGTAGCTTGCTCCAGTGAAATAAAAAAGCCTATCATATCTGTGATAGGCTTGAAGATGCTATAGTCGGGTTACGGTACTAAAGAATTATGCGTTCTCTTGTGGCGCTTCCAATACGACGACGGCGCTAGCTTGCTTGCCTTTCGGCCCTTCGACCACTTCAAATTCAACCTTGGCCTTCTCCGGCAGCGACCGATAGCCGTTGCCCTGAATGGCACTATAATGTACGAACACGTCACTGCTGCCATTCTCAGGCGTGACAAATCCATAACCTTTTTCGTTGCTAAACCACTTTACGACACCCTGAATCCGCTGCGCCATTTGGTCCCTACTCCTAAGTAACACACAATCCATAAGTCTTATAACGATCTCATCTCGGATCAAATTCATAAAACAATATAAAATTGAGTTTATGAAATGTTCGTTAAGTTTAGATGATTTGGCGCGGAATTGTCAAGGTTTTGGCCTGATAATTACGAACCACGTTACAAATTATAACGATAACCCACCACAGGAGATGTTAGCGAACCACACATCCCCTGTTCTCGCCTGAGCACTGTTTAATAGTAGCCCTGCAACAGCAACGGCTGTCCGTTGATCTGTGTGTAGTAATACGGTATCCAGCCCACACCAAACAACTCGACCTGAATATCCTTCTTATAGGCCGTCACCACATAGGCTTGAATATCCACCGCCACCTTCGCCCACTTGTCGGTCACCGCTTGCAAATCAACTTGGAATTGGTCTTGTAGTGCTGCACCCTTATCTTCCAAATCGGCCAGCGTTTGTTCACTCGAGCTTAACTGCGCCCCTGCCTGATTCTTATAGCGGCTAACGCGGCTCGAGCGCGACAAGGTGAAGCTAGTGCGTCCCTTGAACAAACTGAGCAAAGTCTCGCCACGAGTGAATAACTCCTCGCGCTTGAGGTCAGCCAATTGGCGCTTCTGGGCATTCAATTGCATTTCTTCACGCTTCATTTTCTCATCTATCGAGTCGAACTGCTTCTGATACTTCGCCGCCAACGCGTCCGCTTCCCGATCCCGTTGTTCACGTGCGGCTTGTTGCAACTGCGCTGGAAATTCACTCTCTTGGGCGTTCGGATCACCATAAATATTGAGCGTGGGGTTATAAGGAATCTGCAACCGCTCGGTATTAAACAGCATATCGACCATCTCGCTTTTGAGCGCGGTCATGCGTTTGGCATCGCTCAAACCGGATGTCAACTCGCCGTAAATAGCATCACCGAAGGCCACACCGGATACACGCCGAGCATCAACCGGATTGGCGCGGAAATCTTCCCACCGCACCATACCCGCCCGTTCCAATGACGGAATATGGAAGGCATAACTGCGGGTGGTATACAACTGCGTCTTGCGGTCTTGGAAGCGGATGCTGGCCTGCCCCAACAACACCGGCTTATAGGCTAGCATAGTTTGCGGCGCGCCTGTAAACGCAATCCGTGTCTGTTGTTCGTAGTATTGCAAAGCTTGTTGTGCGGTCACGGAAGCCGGTAAAAAGTATTGGCTGATTGCGGATGGCAGCGCTGGAGCTGATGGATTAAACCCCGGCACAACCTGCACCGAGCGCATCACCGTACTGCTTTGCGGTGGCAGCGCTTGGGAATAAGCCTGTGTCACCTGTTGATTATTAAAATCTTGTGCCGCCTGAGCGCTGAATTCCGGCGGTGCAGCAGGCATCCCCGGCAAACTCGACGGCGGTGCGAAGGCCGATGCACTGGCGCTCGGAGCCGCTTGCGCACCCGGCATGGGTGGCAATGGCAGTGAACTGGCGTGTCCAACACTGGCAACCGCCGGTCCGCGTGCCACCAAATTCGCCAACAATTCCGCCTTTTGAGTCGCCATCAACATGCTCACCTGTTGACGGGTGAGCGGTCCACGTAAATAACTCATCGACCAGCGCGAATGCACCAGCGTCGGCCCGCCGTTATCATGGACGTTATGCATCAGGAATACACGCGGTTCGATGTCCGAAATCAATCGCTCAACATCTTTCAAATTCAGTTGGTTATTAGCAGTCGCCAGTGATTCCAATCCGGCCATCACCCGCGCCTTATCGTTCGGAGATTGCAACCGTCCGATAAACCACGTTCCGGCGTTGCTCAACCCTTTGTAATCCAGATCGCCGGGGTTTTGTGTCGCCAAAATCAAGCCCAACCCGAACGCGCGCGCCTGTTTGAGCAACCGCAAAATAGGGTCTTTGGTCGGCGGATTCAGCGGATACGGCGGGAAATAACCAAACATCTCATCAATGTACAACACCGCTCGCAAACTGGTCGTACCGCTTTGCTGCCGCATCCACCCCTGTAGATTTTCCAGCAACAGCGTAATGATGAATTGGCGTTCCGGTTCGCTCAGATGGGCGATGTAAAAAATCGAGACGTGCGCCCGACCATTTGGTTGGAACAACAAGCTCTGAATATCCAGCGGTTCACCCTGAATCCAGCTTTGGAAAGACGGTGCTGCCACGATGTTGTTCAGTTCCATCGCCAGCTTATAGCGTGCCTTCTCCGACATGTAAGCATCAATATCCAACACACCCAACTTGGTGAAGGGTGGCTGTTGCACCTGCATAATGACATCTTCCAGCGACAGGTCAATACCCCGCGCCCAGTTGTATTCAAATATGTTCGAGATCAACACGTGCTCTTTGTCTTTGACTGGCTCGACGTTCTTGCCGATCAACGCCAACAGCGCCGTGACGATCCCACTGATCTTCTCGCGGTTGGCTTCTTCATTACCCACCCAACCTTCTTTGGGTGCAGCCAATGACGCCAGAATACTCACCGGCAAACCGGCATCCGAACCCGGCGTGTAAATGCTGTACTTGGCGATACTCTTTAGCCAGCGCAACCGATCCGGCACGATACCCCAATTGTTCAGCCCATCTCTCCACTGTGCCGCCACATCCGCCGCATACGCTGGAATATCCAACCCTGCGCGGCGAGCGTCATCCGGATTAATCCACGGCAGATAATCTTCCGGCTTGAAATCAGGGAAGTTCAGCAGCAGGTTGGTAATGTCACCCTTGGGATCAATGATGATCGCCGGAATATTGTCGAGGATGGCTTCTTCCAACATGGTGATGCACAAACCCGTCTTGCCGCTGCCCGTCATCCCCACCACAATCGCATGGGTCACCAGATCGCGTGCATCGTAGTACACAACCTCGTCCGAAAGTTTATGTTCATTCGGGTCATAACGACGACCGAGATAAAATGTAGTTGGCGCTTCAATAAAGGGCATGAGATATGATCTCCCAAATGGTTGAGTACAGCTTCGAAAAGGCGTATTTTCCGGCTAACGATCAGTCGTTAATTATTCTAGCACATTTGCTCTAAGCACGTTGCTGTGAATTAGCTTAATGATAGTCCAATCTATCATGGTGGCAAAATTCAGTGCACCCCATATCAATCAAATCAAGTTTGCTTGACTCTCCATAGGTAGATCAGCATTAAATAGGGTAAACTAGCATCTGTGTGCATAGACAAACCGGATAGGTGTCGTTACAGCTTTGGAAACACAACTTGGCATTGATGCCGCCCAACTCTGGTCCCTGCTTTTTACCATCGTCTTAGACGGCGAAAAGCGCTTAGCCGCCAACTTGGCCACGCATCAACTCACCCCACCCCAATTTTATGTCCTCAAAACCTTGACCGAGCGTGGTGGACGCTGCCCCATTGGCGAAATTGCGCGGCAGCATCATCTGACCAATGCCACCATGACCGGATTGGTCAAACGGTTGGAAGCCATTGATCCGCCGCTTGTCATCCGTGAACAACGCGAGAGTGACCGTCGCTCGGTGGATGTTATCATCACCCCTGATGGAACCGAACGCTTCATGGCAGTGCAGACCGATTTGTTACAGCAGATGCAGATGTTGTTCAGTCTACTCAGCGATGCCGAACGCGGCGACCTCATCCGTTATCTCACCCGCTATCTGGAATTCGTACAGACGCAGTTCCCTGTTGGATCAATTGAAGAGTCTGGTTAAGACAAACCTCGTCAACTCGGCTATCAATCTTTGCTGAGCAAGACTCAAGTCACTTCGGAGGTTACATCATGGGCGAAGCAGTCAACATGGATCTGCTCAAAAAAAGTCTCCAACAAGAACAGCTTTTCCACAGCAAAACTCGAAAAGTGATTTACTTGGTTATGGCGCTAGCGCTTATAGGATTCATTGCCTTGATCAATATCGTACAACAAAGGCAATCAGTATCGGGATCAAATAGTTTTGTCGATAACCTAGAAACCGCCAGACAGATGAATAACTTTATATTGAGCTGTGCACTTATATTCATACTGTTATTCATGGGAATCTATTATTGGTCGTATGCACACATGTCTACCCTAATTAATCAACATGCGCCATCATATGTTGTGCGTATAACTCCAATGAACATCGTATCGAGAATTTGGATTTTTCCAGTCCTTTTTGGAGTTATCGTCCTTCTTATTATCGTAAATCGATTCGCATCTCCTGATTTAGTCACCAACATGCTTTTTATTTTTGCCTTCGCATTGGTGTTACCTAAAATCATTGTTTCTTTTTATCGCAGATATTTATCGTCTGTGCTCAGTGGTGGATTACCACGGGTAGAAGAATCTCTCGGTAAATACCCAAACAATACTGAACTAGTGATCATGAAAATCGGCCTAATCACCGAGCAAGGAGATTTGCAGAAAACGGAAATGCTGTGCAAAAAAACACTTGAGTGCAAATTCAAATGGGGTATCTTAAATATTCCGTTGATACTCAACAATATAGGTATATGCCTCCTATTTCAACAGCGCTACGATGAAGCCAATGAAATCTTAGAAACGAGTATCCGTACAAATCCGTTGCTAAGTTACACTTATGACAGTTTAGCAATGTCCTACTTGGAACAAAACAAGAATCTTCAACAAGCACTTGAATTAAGTAATCTAGCGATCAAGAACACAAATAGTAAGTTGGTTGATGTACAGCTAATGCACCACGCTACAGCCGCCCGTGCTCATGCTCTTGTCGGCAATAATGCTGACGCGAAATCACTGATCAATAACGTACTTCAACAAATGGATCAAATACCTTTGCGCACAACTCAACGTACAGATGTTCACCGTCAAATAGGATATGCTTATCTTGCTATCGGGGAGACAGACGCCGCACGTACTCATTTTACGCGTGCAATTGAACTCAATCCAAATGGACTATATGGTAGACTTGCGCAACGAGCATTAGAATCCCTTTCGACATAACCATATGGGATCAGGCATACCATTGAAATTACTTCCCTCGCAAAACACATTTATTAGCGTTCGGTCTTTAGGGCTTCTTCTGGCGCTCTTGCTGATGTTCGGCTCAGAAGTCCTCGTCTGGACGAATCCGGTAGGCAGGCCAATCCTTGAATGGCTGCTCTTACTCCCCGGTTATGCTGTTCTCGGCGCGATACTGGTGGATTTCACCGTTCGTTACCGTGTGCGTGATTTATTCGGTGCGCTGCTCTTAACCGGAATTTACGCCCTCGCCGCCGCGCTGGTCATCAACCCCGCCTCGACACTCACTGATGTTCCACGTTCCCTCATCACGCGGGTGATAGGTGCCCACGCCCTGATCGCCGCTGAAATGATCGGCCTCTTACTAGCCCTCACAAGTGCCCACCCTCAAACACGGCGCAACCTGCTCATTGGCTGCGTCATCGTTGGCATGGCATGGGGCATCTGGGTCAAAAATTGGCCTGTCGAAGAAGGCTTCGGTGCGGTATCGCTACCGACCATGTTGGCCATTGGCGCGGGTGGCCTCGCCCTGATTGCTGTGTATCTCTACGTACTGCTGCCCCGCATCCAATCCGAACCACCCTCTGACGCGCTCGAATCCTTTTTATTGACGCGCCGTGGTTGGCTCATTTGTGTCGTGGTGCTGGCTGGATTGCTTGCCATCCACCTGCTGCAAGCACAAATCGACCTCGCCGGATTAATCCTGTGTTCACTACTGATCATTCTGTGCTGGGGCATCATCTGGTTTCGCGAACGCAAACGCGGCGATACGCTGCTCGATGGTCGCCTACCGCTGCGCCCAATCACGCTGCCTAATTTCATTGTGGCGGCGCTGGTGTTTCTCGCCGTGGGCATCTTCGCCTACAACGTGCCCGCCATCCCCATCGGCACCTTCACCCCGCTCACCCTCATCGGTCTCGGCTTCACCGCCTACGGATTGGCATGGCTGCCCACTGTATCCCTCGTCTTGGGCGTACAGGGTTACCTCCGTCAACTCGCCACCCGCAAGATGTAGCCAACTACAGCTCAAACACCGCCACCGCATCAATCGCATAGGTATGTGGAGCCAGATCAAGCGGCTGCACGTAACGCAGATGATACCCGCGTGTCGCCAAACGTTTACCATCCCGCGCCAACGTCGATGGATTGCTGCTGACGTACACAATACGCGGCACACGACGCGCCACCAGCGCATCCGAAACCGCCGCGCTCAACCCCGTATCACCCGGATCAACCACCGCCACATCGTAATGATCTTCGAGTTCCGGCAGCACATCCTCGACCAATCCCTCGATGATCTCGATATGTTCTTCCGGCAAATTCACCTCGGCATCATTCACCGCATACGGATCAGCATCCACCATCGTCACCAACCGCGCCTGTTGGGCGATGAAAGCGCTATAAATCCCCACGCCGGCATACAAATCCAACACCGCCTCGCGTCCCTTCAAGTCCAACGCATGCAGCACTTCCGCCGTCAAATTATCCATCTGCGACAAATTCGGACGGAAGAAACTCCCCGCCGTCACACGGAACGCCCGTCCACCCACCTGAATCGTCGCGTACAAATCACCCATCAAATTGATCGGCTCGTCGTTGTCGTTCAGTAAGTTCATGCTCATCGGTAGTTCACTTAACAGTTCTGGCGCTTCGTCGTTCACCATCCGCAGCAGCGCCATCCGTTCACCTGCACTGTCGATCTGCAACGTGAGTGCCTGCAACCCCGTCATCTGCTCCAGATCAAGCGACCCTTTCAGGTCAATCAAGTCTGGATGCAAAATCAGACATTCGTTGATCGGGAAAATCGTGGTCTGTCCATTGGTGACGCTCGCAAATCCTAACTCACCGCCGCCTGTCGCCAACAAAGTCATGTGATGGTTATAACCCCACACCGCCGGACTCGCGATGATCGCCCGTACCTCAGCATCCGCGAACCCGCCGATCCGTTCGATCTGATCCGCCAGCACATCCTGTTTCATCAACAATTGAGCAGGGTAATCAATATGCTGCCACTGACAGTTACCGCACTTCGCCGGCCCAAAATGCGGGCATTGCGGGAACACGCGATCCGCCGACGATTCGAGCAGGGTCACCCCCTCCGCGAACAGTGTCTTGCCCTTTTGCCCGACCACCCGCGCCTGTACCTTTTCACCGGGGATGGTATACGGGACAAACACCACCTGCTCACCCGAATGGCCTAAAGAACTGCCGCCATACGCCATACTCTCCAACGTTACCTCGATCAATTGGTCGTTCATCCTCTGTCCTGACTTCTCGCGACAAAACCCACCCCACCTAAAAATTGTGTGAGCTTCGCTGCGTGGTTATAATGTGCTTAAGTTTCCATTATAAACTACAGGGGCAACCGTTATGTCAGATCAGGCTACTATCACTCGCTTCTTGCACACCGTCCCCATGTTCGAGGGACTACAGGACAAGCAGCTACAGCGCCTTGCGAAGCGCTTTACCGAACGCGCCTTTAACGCAGGTGAAACCATCGTCACACAGGGAACCTTAGGTATCGGCCTGTTTGTCATCGAAAGTGGCAAAGCCGACGCCATCCGCCAGCTTCCTGATGGCAGCAGCGTAACCGTCAACAAATTCGGCTCTACCGACTTCTTTGGTGAACTCTCCCTCTTGGATGACGCGCCACGCACCGCCTCGGTCGTCGCCACCGAAGCCACCAAGTGTCTGGTGCTAACCCAGTTGGATTTCAACTCGGTACTCCGCGAAGACGCCGACATTCCGATCATCATGCTGCGTGAACTCGCCAAGCGCTTCCGCCGCACCATGGAACGCATGTAGTCACTCACCTCACCCGAACCAGCATGAGCAATCGTGCTGGTTTTTCTTTATCACCATCGCCCTATCAGCCGCTTGGTATGTTACACTTCATCCATACTGTTGCAATCACACAAGGATGTCTCTATGTCTCATATCATTGCGATGGGTGGCGGCGGTTTCTCGATGGAACCGGATAACCTCGCCCTCGACCGTTACGTCATCGCCCAAACCAACAAAGCGCGTCCCAAGGTGGCCTTTCTACCGCAAGCCGGTGGCGAGAACGAAGAAACCATCATCAGCTTCTATAAAGCCTTTACCCAGCTTGATTGTCACCCCACGCACCTCTCGCTTTTCTATCCGCACACTGCCGACCTCGCGACCTATCTCCTCGCGCAGGACGTTATCTATGTGGGCGGTGGCAACACCAAAAGTATGCTGGCGCTCTGGCGTGAATGGAATTTACCCGCCATCCTGCGCCGTGCCTATGATCAAGGCATCGTACTCGCTGGCGTCAGCGCCGGATCAATCTGCTGGTTCGAGCAAGGTCTGACCGACTCCATCCCCGGCAATCTGACCGCGCTCCCCTGCCTCGGATTCCTGCCCGGAAGCTGCACACCCCACTATGATGGCGAAGCCTTGCGCCGCCCCTCACTCCATGCCCTACTGAGCAAAGGTGGCATGATGTCCGGTTATGCCTTTGATGATGGCGCAGCCGGCCACTTTGTCGATGGCAGCTTCAAAACAACCGTCACTTCACGTCCCAACGCCAAAGGCTACTACGTCCAATCAAACGGTTCACAGGTCACCGAAACCGTCCTAGAATCCCGCTACGTGGGCTAATCCACACCTCCGTTACCATATTAAAGTAGGGGAGCACCTATGTGTGCTCCCACCAACTGTCATCTACAGGGTGGGGTACCACCATCCTCCCAAATCTTAGAACACTTGTTTTTATTTCTATTTCCTCATATCATATTCACATCGTCACCATCATCTACGGAGGATATGCTATGGCAAACGTGCGCTATATGGTCAATGATGTGGAACAATCCATCGCCTTTTACGTGGGGCATCTCGGCTTCGAAGTCAAAGAACAATGGGGCCCCGCCTTCGCCATGATCGCCAAAGATGACCTGACCATCTGGCTCAGCGGCCCGCAAACCTCTGCCGCTAAACCCATGCCCGACGGTCGCCAACCAATCCCCGGTGGTTGGAATCGCATCGTCATTCAAGTCGATGATCTCGAAGCAACTGTAGCAAAGCTTGCCGAGACCGGAACCGTCTTCCGCAACACCATCGTTAACGGCATGGGCGGCAAACAAATTTTGGCCGAAGACCCTTCAGGCAACCCGATTGAACTCTTCGAGGCAGGCCGATAACGATGGAACTCATCGACCAGATCATCGACTCGTGGCACATCCACAGCCGCATCGCCTTCTACCTGTTGGATGCCATCCCCGAAGAAGCCCTCGCCGGTATAGCCGCCTCTAAAGGACGCAGCGTCGGGCAGATGTTCGCCCACGTCCATAACGTCCGCCTGATGTGGTTGGAAAGTGCCGCGCCGACGCTCATGGATGGCCTCAACAAAATCCCATCGGACTCGCTCGACAACCTCAGCAAGGCAGCGCTCAAAACCGCCCTCGAAGCCTCAACCACCGCGATGGAACAACTCATCAAGCAAGGACTCGAAAGCGGACGCGTCAAAGGCTTCAAGCCGCATCCGATGGCCTTCTACAGCTACATCATCGCCCACGAGTGGTATCACGTCGGTGAGATCGGCATCACGCTCAATCAAGCCGGTCACAAATTGGATAAAAAGGTTGCGTTTGGAATTTGGGAATGGGGCACACGCTAATATGGTGTGCCCTCTGTGGTAATTGAATTGAGCCAACTCACGGAATAACGCGGTTGTTCAACATCTCATTGACTTCTTTGACCAACCGCCGCAGTTCAGCTTCCAGTTCTTCGCTGATGCCGTCTTGAATGGCGGCCTCGCGGAACATATCACGCGCTTCGCGTATATCTGCTTGACCACGCCGCAACCGTGTCAACCCCGCTCGCATCTGACCGCGCCCGTCGCGGCTGGTCGGGCTGGTATACGAATTGGGGAAATCCCAGCCCAGCGCCGAAGCAGCTTTTTGCAACATCGCGATGAATTGGTCAGCCGTGTCGATCTGCATCGCCGCACCCGCTTGCAGCAAATCCTTGATGCCTTGGCTCAACGTCGGCTCGACACCGAAATCCAGCGCTGTAATCCCTTGATACCGCGCCTCAGCCTCCGCCATATTTCCCGGTTGAGGCCGCAGCGTCGTCTTGAGTGGCGACAACCCCGTGAAGATCGGATACAAGATACCGACGCACAGGTTATGAATATCCGCCCGATACTGTTGATGATCCTGTCGGCTGCTGCCTTCCAATTGGCGCGAGCTATTCATGTCGATGATGCGCAGTTGCGTACCATCCCAATACACATGCTCCAGCTTGTGGTCAAGGTACACAATCCCTTTTTGATGAGACATCCGCAGCAGCTCGCCGAATTGCAGTGCCAGCGCTAAACCTTCTTCACTCGGCAAACGCCAGCGCGTCCCCGGTTGATTCGGCTTCATCAAGTACAACAGATTATGCAAACGGGGCAGGTTTTGCAGTGCCAGATACGGACGCCAACCGCTCTCGGCAAATTCGGACATGGCTTGGGCAAATCCCAGCGCATCAATATGGAAAGATTTAATCTCGCCATCAGTTGGCGCTTCACCCGCGCCAGATATGTAACCGCAGTCCAGCAGTTGCACCACATGTGGATTACCCGCCACCTTCATCAGCAAATCAGCTTCATTCGCGAAGGCGCGATATTCCCACTTCTGTTCACCGTCTTGCGACACATGCTCCGGTCGCAGCAGCTTAAAAGCCACCGACTGTCCGTTACGGCGGTCTTGTGCATCCATCACCCGCGCATAATGGCCGAGTGCAAAAGTATCGTTGAATTGATCGAGTTTATAGGTATCTATCAGATTGGGCATAACATTCGTCCAGTATAAATATATCCCAAATTCAGGGTTAAATTTGGGATATGTGCCAACTTTACCATGAGAATGAGTTGCCGAGTAGGGTAAATCTCATATTTTTTACGGACGCTTTCGATAACAATTAACCATATATCCGGCAAATTTATCGATGTGTCAGCATCACTTCACAACACCTCTCCAAGAATCGATAATTATAACCTCATCAGAACAAGCCGACTGTGCGAAATCAGAACTTCTTCGCTCAAATCGATAATACTCAACGCTTTTCAGACGATAAATAAAGTTGATTTATAGAACACAGAATATACGTTTTTAACTTTTCATAAACTAAAGCCTGTTCATTCTCCCAAAGTGTAGTACTTTAGTCATAAGCATAAACTGCTTATACAGTGTCTCTTTTCTCCAACTTAAGGAGTTCTTCAAATGTTTCGCAAGCGTAACCTTCTGGTAATCGGTTTACTTCTGGTGTTTATACTCTTGGTCGGTGGTAGCGTCTTAGCTGACGATGGACGTATCAACCTCGCCCCCTACCACTTCGGTGGTGACACACTTTTCTGCAATAACGTAAATGGTTGTACCCTCTTGGATAAGGTGGGGAAGAATTTGGTCAATTGGCCGCAAGCTGCCGTTGCCGACGCCTTCGCCGCTTACGATAAATCAGGTCAAAATACACAGGTTGGTCAAGACGGGCAAGGTACCTATGGCGTCATCCAATTGTGGGCAGTCGGTCCTGATGCTGAAACCGGCAAACACAAACTTTGCTTGATTGGCTATGACGAATGGGGCAAGCAAAACAGCATGTGCTTCCTCGTCAATAAAGATTTCGTTTATGAGCGCGCACCAATCGGCATTGGCAACGATAGCTGCTCATGGAATCTCGTGGCACTTCACGCTACTTGGAACGATGGCGATGGCAATTTCTATGAGACAGGTTGGGTCATCGCACAAATAACTGCGCAAGGACAGATAGTAGTAGACTCACTATATTGGATGGATACAGATCCCGGCTACAAAGCCTGTCCTTGGTCTGAAAAATAAACCACATCGCAAAGGCGGCCTTCGGGTCGCCTTTTTATTAAACGCTCTAATTGCATTCAATCATTATCATCTTGGTTTACTTTCGGTTTATCCGACAAACCGTTCGCCAACCCTCCAACAACCAACACCCCGCAGCCACTCTCTCAAAACCGTTAGCGCCACACATCAAAAAGAGTGACCAAATGGTTTTCCAAATGGTCACCCTTTCGCCTTCCCAATCGGCTATCATATCTATAGGGTGTAGGGGTTTGCCGCTGGCAAATCCTCTTCCCCGCCGCACCTTAACATCTTCAAGATGATTCGGAATATACATCAAAACAGATTCTGAATCTGAAGAATTTGCAGATTTTTCAAAATCATCTTGGCAACCTTGGCACATAATTGCCTTTTGTCATTGCTGCTTTTGTGACCGAAGGAAATCCTGTGGGCCGCCAATTTTGCCAACCTAAACCGCTTGCTAACGGCTACTTTTCACATTTAACGCATGAACTGAACAAATGGCTTCAGACTTGCAACTTCAGACTGATGACTGCTTTTAACCTTTAACCATATGTCCGACGACGACGACGACGACACCGCCGACATAAACGTAACTCATGGCTTCACACTTGCGACTTGCAACTTAAAACTGCCTGCGACCTTTACCATTTAACCTTGAACCATGAATCTTCGGAATCTGTTTTAGCGCAGATTCCGAATCTGAAGAATCCGATTACGAAGTATCCCCGTGGGACGAATTTTCCGAATCATCTTGGCAATCTTGGCACATAAACGGATTTTCAAACATCTCAACTGTTCTACATGCTCGCTCAAAATAAGTGATAGAACTAACAAAACAGAACAAATAATAAAGAAATTTAATATTCAAACAATTTTCAGACAATTAAGCAGAACCTCGTGGTACTTTAGTCATAGGTACAGTTATTCAGTATTTGGAATAAGGAGACAAGGATGAAAGCACGTTTGTTTGCTTTATTTTGTGTTTTGTCGTTTGTCATAATCGCTACACCTATCATGGCACAAGACTTCCCCGGTGCTGGGAGTACCTGCACCACAAATCCGAAAGATGGGAGCGGTCTGCCAGTATGTGGCTCCTCCCACGACAACGCCTGTTACACCGGCGGATCAATGGCTGGACGATGTGACAACGGTTTCCATGCAGATGGTTCAGTTACACCTGCTGAGATAGATTGGGCATGGCGATGTGGTTGGTATGTCGCGCGCTACAGTGATGGAACAATTCCTCGTAGCCGCGTACCAAGCGACTGTGGAAGCGTGCTGCCGGGTCCAACCTGCCAAATAGACCTCACTAGCGTAGGATATCGCGTGATTTCCATAAATATGGCAGTGTTAAATCCATTCGGTGCGTGGTGGGATAATGACGGCAAACATCCCGACATTGAATTAACCAGCGACGGTTACACGTGGGCTTGGCACAATGGGCCGGATAGTTACGATCTTGGATTTGACTTCCAAGAATGGGATGGCCCCGATATCCATGTTTACAACACATCAAGTGGCTGGGAATATCCAGTAGAAGGCCCTTGCGATGTTAACGCTTCGGCACTTCCGACATCCTAACTATTAAGTCATTCTAAGCGGAGATTTTAGCAGACACCCAAGGAACTAGTTGGGTGTCTGTCTTTAGATGCCCAACTCATTGCTTGAAGATAGTATGAATGCCTTTTATGATCAGTACGATCACAAAAGCAACCAACGTTTCCAATTCAATCTACTCATGGAAAATTACTTAATTCGGCATCGTCCGTTCAATATACACCGTGAATTGCTGAACGTTCGATAGATCAACCAGCACCCTCATCGTCGACTTCAATGCGGTACTCTCATCGGTATACAAGTACGAAGCCATCCGCGCCACAAATGTGTCATCCAAATAACTAATCGGTGCGCGCGTCTCGGCCTTGGTTTGCCAGTGTTCCACGCCCACCTTCTGCATAAAAGCTTCCAGATCCGCCGGAGCCATATTGAAGCGCACCTTAACCGCTACGCTGCTATCCGACGTCTCACAATCGCTGATCATCCCACCCGCACTGCGCGGCAGTTGAAAGCCCAACTTCGCCGGATTAAGCTCTTGACTCAGCCCGCCACAAATTTGCGCCCCACTCGCCATCGTGGTCGGCGTCAACTGAACGAATACAAATGCCCCCATAATCACGACGGCAAAACCCAGAATCCAATAGCGAACCGATAGATGTGATCGTTCTGTGTGCATCTTCATAGCACCCCCATTACTAACAACCGAAACAGGGATTAATTTTGGATGAATTGGGATAATAATTAGGATGTGATTTTAATCTGAAAATCGTAAAATGCAAGAAAATTTACGCGGAATATACGAATCTTATAAAAGCCTTATTCAAACAAGCGTCAAAATAACTTTATGATTAAAGGTTATCAATCTGCAACGGAAAGCATTCTGGCAAACAGGTTAGGCCTAGTGAAATAAAAACCCCGGAGCAGTTTCATCACCACTCCGGGGTTAATAATCATTCAAATCATACTGAAAGATACGCTATCCGGTGCCTTCAAGCGCTGTCGTTTGCGCCGTAGCCGGTGTGACGCCTATAGCCGCGATCTGCGCCTGTCGGGCAATATCGAGACAGTCAGCAAGTACACGGGCAGCTTCCTGTGGGCTGTGGAAACCGGTACTGTTTTCTGATGACACGAAATCCCAACGCATCTGTGCTGAACGGTGCAGTTGACGGGCAGTCACCAATTGTTCATCGGTTGCGCCAGCATTCTTAGCTGTAACAATCGCATCGATGGCATCAAGTAATGCGTCTTCGCTCTGTCGCAGCAGTTCGGCGGTCTTGTTCTGAATTTCAACCACGGTGTCGTAAAGCACTTTTTCATCGCGGTTGTGGCACGTCTGGCATGATGCACTGATGTTAACCAGCGGGCTGCGCAGCCAATGATCTGATACCTTGACGCTACCAACACGGGTATACGGCATATGACAATCTGCACAGGCTACACCCGATTGGGCATGGATACCGGTTGAATACATCTCGAACTCAGAATGCTGCATCTTCAACATGGGCGCACCGCTTTCGGCGTGATCCCAATCTTTGAAGCCATACTTGTTATAGTAACTTTCGATATTGTCTATCGTAAGCCCTTCCTCCCACGGGAAGGTCAGCACCTTATTCTCGCCTTTGAAATAGTATTCAACGTGGCATTGTGCGCAGACATACGTACGCATTTCTTGGCGAGTAGCCTTAGACAGATCAATCCCGCGTAATTCCATCGCGTTCTTAAATGCCGGTCGGGTAATGACCAGATCCATTGTCTTTGGATCGTGGCAGTCAGCGCATGATGTGGAGTGAACCAACTGATCTTTGAGATCGTTGTAAGGCGTGTGGTTAAACTGCTCCCAACCGAGTTCGTCAATCAGGCGGATGACATCAGCCGAATGACAGTTGATGCAAGCCCCGGGTTGATCCTTGATGACCACGCGTTGGGTATTCTTCTGGTCGATCATCATATAATAATGACCGCGTTCTTCATTATGATCTTTGCTGAATGCGTATCCTGCCCACAACCGGACCATTGCCGGATACCGTTCCAGCTTACTATATTTCTCTGAACCACCATAAGGGGTCGAGCCGTAGTTTTCTTGTGTGCGCATGAACATCTCATACTGTATAGGAAAGTTTTGTCCCCATACGGCCGGATCTAATTCACCTTGCGCAATGTCAACCACTTTCAGCGGAGACATCTTCGCTTCGTTCTGGCGCTGGTTAACGCTGGTCAGTAACAGTGCGATACCGGCGGTAATGAGTACCGCGCCAAAAAACACAACACCATAAATAAGCCCTTGACGTGATTTCTTCATAAGTTCCTCTCCATTGCCTGTTTCTATCTGGCTACGACGCCACTCATCACCCTCAACAACTTCGTACCTAATTCAACGAGCGGTTTTCATGTCCCACATTGCCGTGGCATTCTACGCAGCGACGATCTTGGTCTGCGTGCATACCGTAGACTTCACTGACCAACGTCTTGTGACAGCTGAGGCAGTTGTCCTGCACAATTTGGGCATTACGCGCTTTAATACTGATTACTTCTGGATAATCCCCTGCGGTAAATGCGAAGCTGTGATTGAACCCATTTAACGCCTTGGTAAACCACTTATTCAAAAAGTCATGCGGGATATGACAATCGTTACACGTAGCCACGGTATGGTGGCTACCCTGTCCCCACGCTTTATATTGATCATTCATAATGTGGCAATTGGCGCAGGCTTCAGGGGAATCCAATAAATAAGAAGTTCCTTTGGCATAAACCAACGTAAAACTTCCCAAGCCCACCATCACTCCGAGTACGAGTGCTAATATCCCACCCCAAAATAGTGGACTGTGTCGCGAACGCAGAAATCGTGTCATCTGCTGGCTCCATAAATAAAAATGCAGCGCTATATTTGCAGATTAACACGAGATGAGAAGGAAAAAATTGATCTACATCAACTTTGGATGATGAAATTGGGATCTTCTGCAATTGCGCGAAGCGAGGCTTTATCCAGCACATCGATATGCTTATGACTGCAACGAACAATCTCTTCCCGTTCCCAGATAGTGAGGGTACGGTTTATCGTTTCGACCGTCGTAGCAATGTAGTCTGCAAGATCACGCTGGGATAAGGGCAGTTCAATCGAAACAATAGCCCCCTGTGGTTGTCCAAATTTCTCGGCGAGATGAATGATCGCACGCGCCAGCCGTTGCTCCACCCGTTTCGCTGCCATATCACGGATGCGATAATGCGCATGATGTACGTGTGAAGTCAGCAAATCAATGATGGTCAGTCCAAGTTGTGGGTGATCAAGGACAAGTTGGCGTGTATCTGAGCCGTTAAGGGATGCAATCACCGTCTCCTGAATCGCTTCTATTTGTGCATTGTGGGGATAAGTACCAGAAATGGCTAACAGACCAAAAACATCACCAGATCCATATATCTTAAGCGAGACTGCTTGTCCGGTCGGTCCGTACTCGACAAGTCGGACAGCCCCACTCAGGACGATAAAGAACGATTGAATAGGATTATCTTGATAGACAACCACGTCTTTTGGACGGAAAGTACATACCCGCGCCATACTTACCATAGCCGCTAAAGTGCAATCGGAAAGATGTCGCAACGCAGGGATGCTACTTAGATCAAGAATGGTGGCCGGTGTCGTCATCAATTAATCCTCATTGCAACTAAGGTTTGACCGCTGCGAAGATCGTACACTAGCGCAATGAAGAACTACAGTAAATATCAGCGCCTTAAGCTGCGCCGATTGTCATATTATGAGGACTCTGAACTAGACAAAATACCGCGACCTAAATACGTTATAGAGTCTTTTCTAAGCAAGATCTCGATTTGAAGTCCATCTAAACACGCGGCTTACCGGGTATCCTCCCGATACTGTTAATAATCACCTGCTGCGCTCCATCGAGGCTTACAGGTGAACCATCCATCGGCGTGCTAATCGTCCGCCTGTCGGTTGTAATCTCAATCAGATATTGATCAAGCCCGCGTTTAGCAGGTCCTTCGATATAATCACCATTGATGCGAAACTTCGCACCACATGAAGGACATTCAAATCGCCGATTTATAGGTACCCATTTCACCAATGCTTCATGTCGCGTAGTACACCAGCCATCCAATGCCAACAAACCTTGCTCAGTATTCACCAACCAATACAAACCTTGAGGGAAATTTGCAGGAGTAAAACCTACTTCAGGTAAATCGTTCAAGTCCACTTTAAATACACCACTGCGCTCACCATATACAGGCGGAGGATTTAAGAATTTAGAAAACAGGAGTGCCGCTTCACCAGCCAGCAAGAACACACTCGCCCCACTCATATAGTACAGAAACTCACGGCGGTTTGGTCGTTTTATGGCATATTTTTCGGCTACAGTATCAGTCATAGGACACCTCACATTTAAAATTATCGCAGGATAAACCCATCCTTCAATGGATCATCAGGATCAATTAAGAACGTATGCTGTCCAGTGATATAAGCCGTTCCAGCCACCTCAGGGATAATACCGGATATACCACCGACCTCGACCGTTTCCACCACCCGCCCCGTAAACCGTGATCCGATCAAGCTCTCGATGGTGATGGTTTCCTCCAACGTCAAATCACCCTTGGCATGATGGATCGCCAGCCGACCACTCACGCCGGTTCCGGTAGGTGACCGATCCACCTCGCCCTCTGCAAACACACACACATTGCGGCTGTGCACATCCGCCTGATGCAGCATCTTCACCAGAATCGTTCCGTAAAGGAAATTCAAATCAGGATCTCCATCAGGATGTTGTAGCCTCGTCGTATCCATAACCGCACGCTTAATCCGCATCCCAACATCAATTAGTTGTGTTTGATGCCTGTCATCAATCAAAACACCTTTTAGCGCCGGTTGGTCAACATCTACATAGGCATAAAACGCCCCACCAAACGCGATGTCATACACCACTGAACCCAGTCCCTCAACCTCGACGGTCAAATCTCGTTCCAATAAAAACGACGGCACATTCACGAACGACACCCGTTCCACTTGCCCATTCCGCAGATGTGCTGTAGCCGTCACCCGTCCGGCAGGGGTATCAATCTTCACTACGGTTTCATCACCAGTGATGGGATACATTCCAGTTTGCACACCCACCTTCACCAGCCCGATGATCCCGTGTCCGCACATCGTACTAAAACCTTCGTTGTGCATGAACAACACACCAATATCACCATCTGCTGTAACGGGCGGCGTCAGTATCGCACCGTACATATCCGCATGACCGCGTGGTTCCCACATCAACGCACGTCGCAGGTGATCATAATGGGTACGGGCATACTGTCGCTTCTCCAGAATAGTATTGCCTTCCAGTTCCGGAAACCCGCTGGTGATAATCCGCAGCGGTTCTCCTCCTGTATGGGCATCTATCGAAGTGATTCGTAACCAGTGGTCAGGGGCTGTCCAGTTAGTCATATGGTCTTTAGCTCTTAGCAATTAGGTTTTAGCTTTTCAGAAAGGCATTGCGTTGGCGATTGATTTCCAGCAATGCCCTAGTTATGGCATCATATTGGGGAATAGGCAACATCTTCATATCCGTGTTAAAGCTAACTTTCAGGCAGGGAGGCTGAAATAAAAAAGAGCGAGTTCGGCATCACCGACTCGCCCGTATCTGTTCATTGGAATTGTGCATAGCATCACACCGTCAACTGCTTGTAGTCTTTCAAACAGCTTTCTCGCGTCTGATTTCTGCCTTAGCTAACCGCGTATATCTATCCCAACATCGGCTCAGACATATAGCCGAGTTTCTTCAAGGCCTCAATTGCAGCCTTGCGGAAAGTCTCGTTACCCGAATTCATGGCTGCTAACAGCGGATCGATGGCGCGACGATCTCCGATTTTACCGAGTGCTTCGGCAGCATAAACAGGTGTTTGGAAACCGGGTGCGTCTAGAGCTTTTATGAGGGGGTCTACAGCGCGGATGTCACGCAGCTTGCCCAACATCAGGGCAGCACGACCACGCGTAATCAAATCTTCATGATCGTTGCGGACAGCCATTATCAAAGCGCGGACAGCGTCTTCGCCACCCAACACGCCGAGTTTCATCACGGCAGTGCGGCGCTTCTCTTTGTCAAAACCACGTAAATCGGCCAATAATTGCTTGATGACTGCTGGGTCAGGGTCCGTCATTGTGCTGAACCTTTCAGTGCTATAAGGACTTCCTTCCAAGATCAGCAATAAATCTAATTATGCCCAATAACCTTGCATCCCGCTAACGACTTGGTATAGCAGGCTCATGATTAAGTGTAATAACCAATTTGCCTTCATGAATACGGCAAACTCGGTCAGCGAAGGGAAGAATCTCGGGGTTATGGGTCGCCATAACCAACGTCTTACCCGCATCGCGCGTCAGTTCCAGCAACAAACTTAGTACAGTTTGTCCTGTATCTTCGTCTAAATTGCCCGTAGGCTCATCCGCCAGCACCAACATGGGTTCATGCGCCAACGCCCGTGCAATCGCCACACGCTGCTGTTCACCACCACTCAGGCGGTCAGGATAAGTCTCTGCCCGATCCAATAACCCCACCCGTTCCAATAAGGCTCGCCCACGTTGCTCCACCGAACGGCGATTATCCCCGCGCAGTTCGCCCGGCAACGTGATATTTTCCAGAACGGTTAAAGTAGGTATCAGATTGAAAAATTGAAAGATGATGCCGATTTTATCGCGGCGAAAGAGGGTTTGTTGTTTTTCGTTGAGCGCCGTAATATCCGTATCGCCGATCATGATGTGTCCCGAGTCTGCCCCATCAATTCCACTGATGAGGTTAAGCAGTGTACTCTTACCACTGCCACTCTTGCCCAGCATCACGAAGAATTCACCTTCTTCGATGTCCAAGCTCACATTATCCAATACTTTACGGCTCTGCCCACCTTCGTCATAGTGCTTGGTTAGGTCGCGTATCTGGACAATCTTGGACGGTGCGCTGCCGTTTGATTTCATCACCGATCGAGTTTCTACTTGTTCCAATTTTCACACATCAGTATAGCATACCAACCCTTCGCTTATAGGGTTCTGTGTTAGAGTCTCCTTATAAAAAGCCTAATGCGGAAAGACTAAAGTTAGCACAAACGATTAGTTGAGGTTTATTTCCCTAGTGGAAACTTTGCTTGGTTTACCTCGGCGTCGTTTTGTGATATTCTGGCTTCAAATTGGTGATACCTGTCATAGCAATTGCACCCCACGTCATACTATGCTGACAAAAGGCACAGGTGTGTTACGAGAGGGACAGGATATGAAACACCGAAAAGTGTCTGATCCTTTGACGAGTTGGTTTGCGATAGCCGCCGCTTTAGTCGTCCTTTTTTCCACGATGTTGGATGCCCATGTTGCGTTTATTTTATCAATCAGCATGGCGCTGACATTCGCGATGATACGCGTTATTCAATCCAGCAAGTTACTTGAATAGCAAGGAGTACAGTACAATGAACGCTCATAATGGAACCGGTGAAAAGGTACAGGATACCGCCCGTGATGTGGCAAAAGAGTTAGGTGAGTTCGGACGTGAACTACGCCAACGTGCCAACAGTGTACGTAAAGAAGCCGTCAAGCAACTCAACCATGCTGCCGAAAGCATCCGCCGTGAAGCACACGACACCACCGACGATGCCACAGCGCATCAAACCGCCGATGAAGTCGCCAAAGGCTTGGAAAAAGCCGCCCACTATCTGAATACCAACTCGGTCGAGCAAATGGGCAAAGAAGCCACCAAAGTGGTGCGTCAGAACCCGATACCGTCCTTGCTGGTTGCCTTGGGCATCGGCATGGTTATTGGTTTGATCCTAAATAGCGGGAACAAAAAGTAATCCCTCCGATTTGTGAAAATTTATGGATATAATCAGAAGCCGGGTTGGAAACAGCCCGGTTTTTGATTAGTCTCAGAGGATGCACCCCCAATATGGTTAAATTCATGATCACTTTTTCGACACCCGCCAATGTGGGCGTGTTTGAAAACGCCTACAACGATTTGTTGGCGCTTGTCGAACGAATGCCCAATATCGAACGGCGGCAGGTGGTCAATGTGTTGGCGAGTCCGGTTGGCGAAGCCCCTTACTATCGCATCCTCGAAATTTACTTCGCCAGCGTCGAGGATATGGAAGCTTCTCTCCGCTCAACCGCCGGACAAGAAACCGGCGCAGAACTCGGCAGACGTTTCACCGCCGGACAATACGGCGCCTTCTACGCCGAAGTGTTTGAGGAAGCAGGCGGCAGTACACCCACCACATAACATCGTTAGCTCAAGAGCGCACTGTAACAGTCGCTCTTTTTGTTGTTCAGACATTTGATGAGGGAAAACGGACAATGAAAGCACTTCAGGATCGTATTTTGGCAGAAGGCCAGAATCTTGGCAGCGGCATACTCAAGATCGACAGCTTACTGAATCACCAGATTTACCCCGATTTAATGATGCAAATGGGTGAGGAAATAGCCAAACTCTTCGGCAACGTGAAGATTGACCGCATCCTCACGGCGGAAATTTCAGGTATCGCCCCGTCACTCATGGCTGGCTACGTCTTAAAAGTGCCGGTGGTCTATGCCCGTAAAACCAAACCCATCACCATGTCCGGTCCTGTCTTCTTGGAAACCGCGCCCAGCCATACCAAGGGCGGCGAAGTCAACCTGCTTGTGTCAGCCGAATTTCTACGTGCGGGCGAAAACGTCCTCATCATTGATGACTTCCTCGCCACAGGTAAAACACTCTTGGCGCTAGCTCGCATGGTCAAGAGCGCCAAGTGTCATCTGGTAGGCGTAGGTGTCGTCGTTGAAAAGTCCTTTGAAGGCGGACGTGGCGCGATGCTAAAGGCTGGTTACAGTAACATTCCTATCCACGCTCTAGCTACTATCACCAGCATGGACGACGGCAAGATCGAATTTTCAGAGTAATTTTGACTACTGGCTCGTCCCTTCTGTTAAATAGACCACTCAATAGTGATTTGTCGGGGCGCGTTACGCGCTCCTAATGTCATCTAGTTACCAAAGGCTGCACATGACTGACCCACGTTCTGGCGGTATCGCCGTCCTTGATTTCGGTTCTCAATACACCCAGTTAATCGCCCGCCGCGTCCGCGAACTCAACGTCTATGCGGAAGTATTTCCCTACGATGCCTCTCAGGAGAAAATCAACGCCCATCACCCACGGGGATACATCCTTTCCGGCGGCCCCAATAGCGTTTATGAAGTCGGTGCGCCACAGATGCCCCGCTGGTTGATGAAAGACTATCCGGTACTCGGCGTCTGCTACGGGATGCAAGCCCTGACCCATGCCCTCGGTGGTATCGTTGCCCCCTCCAATGATCGTGAGTTTGGTCCCGCGCAAATTCATCACACGCAAGATAATCCACTGCTCCACAATCTGCCCGACAACATGCAAGTGTGGATGTCGCACGGTGACCGCATCGAACAACCACCAGCGGGCTTTATCGGGCTAGCGGCCTCGGATAACTCGCCTTATGCCGCTATGGGCGATCCATCACGCAAGCTCTACGGGGTGCAATTCCATCCCGAAGTCGCGCACACCCCACAAGGCAAAGATCTGCTGCGCAACTTCTTGTTTGATGTCTGCGACTGCGAACCCAAATGGTCGCCCATCGCTTTCATTGATGAGGCTATCCGCTCGATCCGCGAACAGGTGGGCGATGATCGTGTCATTCTCGGTCTCAGCGGTGGTGTCGATTCAGCCGTTGCGGGTGCGCTCTTACAAAAAGCCATCGGTAAACAACTCACATCTATCTTCGTCAATACCGGACTCCTTCGCAAAAACGAACCGGAACAGGTCGTACAGGTTTTCCGTGACCAGCAGGGCATGAATCTCATCGCCGTCGATGCCACTGAAGAATTCCTCGACAATTTGAAATCCGTCACCGAACCGGAAGCCAAACGCAAAGTCATCGGCAAGTTGTTCATTGACACCTTTGCCGCTCAAGCGCGCAATCTCGCTGGCGAAGGGGTAAAGTTTCTAGCACAAGGCACGATCTATCCCGATGTGATCGAAAGTGCCGCCAGCAGCAAATCCTCTCACGTCATCAAGAGTCATCACAATGTCGGCGGTCTCCCGCCCGACTTAGCATTCCAATTGGTCGAACCCCTGCGTGACTTATTCAAAGACGAAGTGCGTCACGTTGGAACCGCGCTGGGTCTACCGGATGACATTGTCTGGCGTCAACCATTCCCCGGCCCCGGTTTAGCAGTACGCTGCCTCGGTGAAATCACATGGGCGCGTCTCGAAACGCTGCGCGAAGCCGATGCCATCTTCACCGATGAACTCGCCCAGGCTGGTATGCTGCGTCACGGGACATCGCAAGCGTTCGCCGTCTTGTTGCCTGTCAAAAGCGTCGGCGTGATGGGTGACCTCCGCACCTACGAAGAAGTCTTGGCGCTGCGTGCAGTCACCACCGATGACTTCATGACCGCCGATTGGGCACGCCTACCCTATGAACTACTCGCCCATGCCAGCAACCGCATCGTCAACGAAGTGCGCGGCATCAACCGCGTCACATACGACATCACCAGCAAGCCCCCCGGAACTATCGAGTGGGAGTAATTATGGTTCTATGTATCAGTAAGATGATGTGTACAATCAAACACGTTAACTTGTATAGCTCTGATTGGATGAAGCAATGACGCTACAGTTCAAAAAACTCGGCACAGCTGCCTTATTACTATGTCTCGCCGCCTGCTCTGGCGCACCCGCTCCGACCGCCACCGCAGCGCCTTCGCCTGTCCCATCCTTAACGACCACCGGAGAAAGTGACGTGCAGGCAGCCGTAAACGGCACTTTAACTGCCATCGCACCGACCACACAGGCACTGTCCACCTTGGATACACCCAATCCTGAACGCACCTTCGTAGCTGATTTCACGCTGACACCTACCGAAGCACCGCTGGTCATCACTTTACCACCCACAACAGGGGATAAAGTCCCACCACCCATTGACATCACCTTGCCGCAGGATTGGAAATCGGGATACGACGCGCAGGTTCTAGCGGATGTCGAACCCAATAAGTTCCGTATCATTCCTGTTGCGGTCTATAGCGGCCCCATCACCGGCGGTACGGGCACTATCATCATCTATTGGGGCTTCCCCAATCTCGTCACACCTACCACCGATGTGATGGCACAGGCCGCTATGGGCATGACCCTCGCGCCGGATGTTGCACCCGATTTATGGTCAGATGGCGTACGCCTCTTACGTTCAGCCGTCATTGAATCAGATTGCAACATCGGTGTTGATGTACGCCGCGCTTACCGCGTGGGCTTGCTCAGTGCCGAAGGGACACAATGG
This sequence comes from Aggregatilineales bacterium, assembly GCA_044227005.1. Classification (GTDB taxonomy): domain Bacteria; phylum Chloroflexota; class Anaerolineae; order Aggregatilineales; family Phototrophicaceae; genus CFX2. Next base: position 571,494 of record JBGAFZ010000001.1, on the reverse strand, counting down.
TCAGCCGTATCTTGCAAGAGCGGCCTACCCGATACACGCGGTTGGTTCGCCGGATTGAACGAGCAGGGGGTTAATTTCGTATTCTATGCTTACAGTGATCCCATCACCGCTATGGATACCAGCGCTGGCGAGTTGCAAGCCATCCTTGATACAGTGCGTTTTCATGTCGAAACCATGACACTGACACCACCGGCTATTCAGCCAACGACACCCGCGCTAACAGCCACACCGACATCCTAGTTCACCCACGCCGAGATGCCTTCTTCACCAACGATTGGAGGCATCTCGGTCATCACTCGTTTATCGCAGGACTTTTGAGTAAGCGGACTCATGAAGCGGCGCAAACAACAACCCGACCTCATACCCCTTCAAACCGATCAACCGAGTCGCTGTGCCTTATGCGAACGTGAAGTGTTGCATATCACCCGCCACCACCTCATTCCCCGCGCTGAAGGCGGCACACAAGTGGTCGACTTATGTATCCCTTGCCACAAAACCCTGCACAGCTTTTTCAGTAACCGTACCCTGCTCAATGAACTCCATACACTGAAATCCCTGCGCAACGAACCTGAAATCGCCCGTTATCTCGCATGGATACGCAAACAACCCGACCGTGTCATCCGTGTCGCCCGCCGCCGAGACAAACGCTAATCACCGGCTAAACAGCACCCAATATGCTCAAACGCGGAAACGCGATGCAGTATTAGACTGCTAATTTGCGTTTTAATGGATAACGTACTGGACATCAGCGAATGGCGCGGCAGGCATGACCCTTTCCGACAACCAGCAGATGATTCAACTTGCATGGAACAATCCAGCGGCATTCCGAGAGCTTTACCGAAGCTTTTTTCCGCGCGTCTATGCCTACGTGGCTTATCGAGTTGGACGTGCCGCCGATGCTGAAGATTTAACCGCCGACATTTTCCTCAAAGTAATGGAGGGGTTACCCCACTTTGAAGATCGTGGAGAAGGCGCATTTGCGGCTTGGCTTTTCCGTATCGCTCACAACGGAGTAAGCCAATTTTATCGCCAACAGCATGTAACAGTTGATGTGTCTTTGGACGAATTACCAGACATACAAAGTGACAGCCCAACACCTGAAGCGGCCTTTCAACGTCAAGAACAATTCCAACGCCTACGTCAGCGCATCGCCAATCTATCACCCCGCCGTCAAGAGATTGTGACGCTACGCTTTTTTGGCGAACTTCGCAACAGCGAAATTGCCGTCGTCCTCAACTTGGACGAGCGCACCGTTGCTGCTCATCTCTGCCGTGCCATTGAAGATTTACAGCGCCAATACGACCCTGAAATGGATAGAAAGGTCGACTCATGAACCTCAACCATGACCCCGATAAACACGTAATCGACCAGATTGATAAGCTTCTCGAAACCAACCAACCAATAGGTAACGCGTTACTGGATGATCTCGCCACGACTCGACCGATTGCAAATCCTACTTTTCAGAATGCACTGGAAGAACGATTAGTAGCTCGTTTTGAACAGCATAAACAAGGAGAAGCCATGATGGTTTCATCTACATCCTATATCCCCATGCCAGCACCACGTCGCAATTGGCTCTCGTTAACCCTACTCACCGCCTTACTCGTAGTCGCCATCGCCGGAATTATGCTCATAAACGGTATCGACAAATCACCAACGCCTAACGAAATAGCCTTGGCTCAGCCGACAGTAACAACAAATGCTGAAAAAACGATTATGGTCATTCCCCGTATACACTTCGTTGAAGTAAACACCACCGTACAGGAAGGGCATCCGGCTAACATTCTCTTCTCATTCTTTTATCTCTCAAAAATGGACAACAGTCCAATTTCACTCATAAAGCCAGAGAGTGAAATATTACCTGTAGCCGAAAACATCGATGTCACTAAAGTGGTACAAGATAGCATCACCGTGTCGGTCACACATGAGCAATCCATACTTATTCAATGGGCTCTCGATTCAAAGTTGGCACTCATACTGAACACTAAGATGCCACCAATTACACCAACGAGTCCGATCACAGGAGATGCCATAGTCAATGTCCCCCCATCAGGAAACCGCATCGTCAATATTCCACTTTCAAGTATCAAGAGCGGTAAAAACGTTGAGCGCGGTACGAGTGTAAATATCATTGCAATTTGTGCCTATATACCGGAAACCACGAGTACTGATCATATAACTGAACTTGCTAAAACGGATTGCGCACAACCAAAAGAAACTACGGTCGTGTCTAGTGGGTTGGTGGTGCTACCTGTCCTCAAACCAAATGATGGAAGTTACCCTGTATTTTCAATAGCAGTTGACGCTGGCGAAGAAACGCTACTAATAGACATGATTAATGCAGGGATGTTATTCAATGTCGCCAAATCGGCCACATCCAACCAACCTACACCTACACCCGTTCCATTACCAACCGGCAAAGTCTCTGTTGATATTCCACTCACCAATATTTCAACTATTCAGGAAAGTAACGGGGGTGTGCAGGTCGGAGATTACGTGGATGCGATTGCGAGCCTCAAAGTCGAGGACATCAACAGCACCGCGCCCGCTAACATTCAACAACTGGTGACGACGCAAGCGCTTCCATCGGGCAGCCAAATCATACAGCGAGTGATCCGAACTGCCCTCGTCATCAACTTGAGCCAAAAAGAAAACCGATTGACATTAGCCGTTTCGCCAACGGAAGCAATACTCATTCGGTGGATATTGAACACTCACTTGTCACTGAAATTACGCCGCATTCCTACAAACGACTCGCCGAATATGCTTGTTCCACCACCCAATTATGCAGTTAACCTGAAACTAGATTCAGTTTCCCATTGGGCGACTGATGACCTTCAAGTGGGTGATACGGTGGATGTCGTTGTCGGTTTGGTGTTGGGAACTGGTCAAACTCTAAAACTAGAGTTCAAACCCTACGGTGAATATGGGTGGGTTGACCCGCTTTCGCATGGCACCCAATCAGCGCAAATGTATATTCCATCGATCCCATATTCGCCATCCGGCGCGATATTCGTGCGGCGCATTATCCAGAATGCGGTTGTAACCGGAGTGAGTTATGGTGTTGATGGAGCAGGCAAGCAAAGCGGAGCGATAGCCATCACACTTGAGATTCAAAGTGACACAGCATCCACTCAAGCGGGACGACTCAAGGACTATGTTGATGCGGGAATGTCTTATCTGATCGTAAAGCACTAGACTTCAAACTAATAATAGGGGCGAATGGCTTCGCCCCCATGTTCATGCAAGTGAAAACTAACCTTCGTAGTAACCGTCAATCTTGGTCAGGGCAAAGTCGACAATATCCAAGCCTTCTTTGATTTGCGCTTCAGTGATGGTCAATGGCGGGCAGTTGAACACCATATTCCAACGGACAAAGGTGCTCATGCCTTCATCCTTAAGTGTCTTGTACACAATTTGCATCGGCTCGGTAAACGGCTGTTGGAAACCGGATAGCGCCTCGCGCGTTTCGCGGTTTTTCACCAACTCAATCACCTGATGCAACCCCGCGCCACGAATATCACCAATCACCTGATGTTTCTCGGCCAGATCAACCAATCCGCGACGCAGCACCTTGCCCATTTCACGGCTGTTCTCGATCAAATTCTCGTTCCGGTAAACCTCGATGTTCGCCACACCCGCAGCCATCGCTAGCGTATGCGCGCTGTAGGTCAATCCCATCGAGAACATGTGGTCATTGAAATAATTGGAAATTTCTTCACTGACAATGGTTGCACCCAACGGCACATAACCGCTGGTGATCCCTTTGGCAACTGTGATGATGTCCGGTTGCACGTTCGGGTAATTATCCACGCCGAACCACTCGCCAGTACGCCCAAATCCGCTCATCACTTCATCTACGATCAGCAGCATGCCGTACTTCTTGCAAATCTGAGATAAGCGATTCCAATAGGCTTCGCTCGGCTGGATGATACCGCTCGTGCCGCTATAACCTTCGATCAAGATCGCCGCGCACAGTTTGGGGTCTTCCATCTGTACGATTTCTTCCACCATGTCCGCCATGATGAGATCGCCTTCTTCTTGCGTCCGGCCTTTATAAACCGGGCTGCGATAAGCATACGGATCAGGCAGACGGACAATATCCGGCACGCCCGAACCATGCCCGTGACGACGAGGATCACCACCTGCGGTCGCTGCTCCAAAGGTCGCCCCATGATACGAACGATAACGCGTCAAAATCTTCTGTTTGCCAGTGAACAACCGCGCAATCTTAATCGCATTTTCAATCGCGTCCGTACCGCCGTTGGTGAAGAACGCTTTATTCAATGTCCCCGGTGTGATTTCTGAAAGCAGCTCGCCCAATTTACCGCGTGCTTCAGTCGCGAGGCTCGGCTGTACATAACCCAGCTTGCTGATTTGGTCTTGAATAGCCTTGATGACATGCGGATGGCTGTGACCAACATTGACATTCACCAATTGTGATGACCAGTCAATATAGCGTTTGCCATCAGTATCCCAGAAGTAGATACCTTCGCCATGATCCACAACAGTCGGATTCCATGCATTCTGCACCGACCAACTGGCAAGCGTATAATCTTTGTTATTCTTCACAATTTCGGCGGTGGTGGTCATATCATATTGCTCCTTCAATAAGCGGATGCCTTCAACGAAAGCGCTGGCACATCCTACTATAACAACTCCTGAGTGTGCATATTGTAATCCACAATCCCCCGACAACCCAACAGGTGGACTCGACATTTTGCTTCTGCTAGACCATCATTAAAGCTGAAGTGACGCGGATACCCTCATATATCATTCACATATGTCGGCTATAATTCCGTAAAAAGCGAAAGGTCGTGCTGATGAGTATTATGCTGGTTGCGCTCCTAGTCATAGGCGGATTTTTATTCTGGCAGGGAAAATTTAACTTCGGTTCCATCCAAACCGAGGGGCGACATGTCAAAGCGGCAGGCGCAATCTTGATGCTACCAGCCGCCGGTTATGTCCTGCTAAATTTTGCCTTGAAGATCGTATTTGGTAGTCAAAACTCATCGCAATCCGACGAAGCATTACTCTCAATTTTGCAATTGGTGATGATGATTACCGGCGTAATTGTCGCTTATATTCTGATTGCAGATCCGCCTAACGCCCCACATTTACCCGGTATTCTGGGCGAAATCCAGAATGAGCGTCGTGGAAAACCGTCTCAATCGCCGCCGACTTCAAGCGAACGTCCCAAGCAACAACAACGTCCGGTGCAACGCCATCCGTTGGATCGCTTTATGCCCACCGGCTCGCAGCCTGTCAAAATCTCAAATGTGTTGTCGGTAAAAGAAGCAGCCGCTTATCTGGGTGTGACTCCCGAAGAAATCTTAGGCTTAATTGACGCCGGTAAGTTACCAGCCGCCCGTGACAGTGGAGGTTATCGCATCGCGCGTTCGGTCTTGGATGAACTCAAAGACACAACCGCCGTCTAGGGTTACGCATTAACCGTAATACCGCATCCATGCAGCCAGTGTATAAAGCTCAGCAAAGTCATCCCGCCCGATCGACTTAAAGCGCTTCACCGCTTCGGGAAGACTCACCAATTCCACGCAGGTGACATGCTCTGCATCACTGGGATTCAAGGGCTGACTGACGATCTCGACCTCGCCGTAACTCACGAACCGATAAAAATCAGGATGCGGCAAATGAGGTCGATAGGGTTTATCAGCATTCGAATGACAGTGCCACGCTCCTAACGATGTCACACTTTTGAGTCGTGCACCCGCTTCCTCTAGCAATTCTCGCCGCAGCGTCTCTGCATGAGGCTCATTCGGTTCACGGGTGCCGCCCGGCAGTTCCCAGTAATAATGATCAACCTGTATGATCAGCCACTTCTCGCCCACATACGGCACAAGATTAACATTGCTGATCAACGCGTCCGGTGGCGGAGTCGTACACAGTTCAAATCGCATATGCACCGGTTCGCGATAGGTTGAATTGAACAAATGTGGAAACTGCACATTCAAATCACTCATGACTGAAAGTACGCTCCAACTTGCTGTGCCGCCTTACGCCCCGCGGCGATTCGCTCTGCCAGCCCCAAACCATCATAATCACTTCCGGCCAAACTCACCCCTGCAGGAAGTAATTGACGGAGTGTTTTCATCTTTTGTGTGAAGTTGGGCAGATGCGGTGGTAAAGGATCAGCATCTTCCCAATAATCCACACGGCTGATAACAGGTTGTCCAGCCGCCTTAATCTCGCGGTGGATCTCCTGCACAATCGCATCCGCCTTCACCGTCTTGGGCAGCATCCGTATACCCACGTTCAACAACACGTGATCGGCTGGCACACGATGCGGATCATCCGTCCATGTATAAAACGGCACCGCCACATCCCACGGGAATTTCGGCGGCACAAGCATATCCGGCTTCTTGTAGCCGATAGACACCCGCGTGATCGTATCGTATCCGTAATCCATCAGCGCATGACTGAAATCCGGTGCCAATGTGCGGAACATACGCTCGGTGTGACGCGCCGGAGCCGCCACGATCAACGCCGCCGCTTCCCACATCAACCCATTCTCAAGGCACAGCGTAAAATTGCCGTCTAGGCTTCCGATACTGCTCACAGCCATCCGATGAATAACCGTGCCAGTCAAGCCGGTTGTCAACGCATCAACAACCGCCTGTGTCCCCTGTTTGAACGCCACCAAATCACGCTGATGACTATCCACCACCGGACACAACCCATCCGCCAGCCCCACATCCTTCAAGAACGCCCACGACTCATCACGATGAAACGCGAACGCACCACCATCCAGCACAAAACCATCGCGCCGCTCACTGACAATGCTTCCACCGACGCGCTTCTTGACTTCAATCAGGCGATAGGGAATCTGAAGACGCTGCAATTCGCGCGCAGCAGCCAATCCACTCAGGCCGCCGCCAATAATCACGACATCACGCATGTATTGTTTCCTGACTCACATTAATCCTGCGAGTATAGCGATAAATACAAACGCTTTGAAGTGCGAGGCTTATTAAGAGTCTATGTTTGCTCCTGTAAATAGGCGGTTAGTTCATCTAGGGAACGTACCAGCTTGTTCAGCGACTGTTCAATCATCAGATTCACCACCTGATACTTGAACTGCAACCGCCAATCCGTATAAATCCCCACCAGATGCTTACCCTTAGCGTAGGCATATCCTAATTCCCATGCGGTGCCATCATCTGTCGTAATCCCATTCAAATTTGCGATCACAATATCAGCGCGGTCAATCGCCCCCACATCCTCAGCAAAAATCGCACCAATATTATCCTGACTTTTGATCTTGCCTTCTTGACCGTCACGATGCGGCAGGAACGTCGTATATCCCGCAGCCGCAGCGATCTGCTCAATCTGTTCGTCAAACCAGCGTTCACCGTCGTTAAATAATGGGCCAGCAATATAAGCCAGTGGCATAGAACTACCTTTATAAATGTAATAATGAACCTGTGTAGGCGAAGATTATGGCCTGTTCATGACACATTAGCCAGACACAAATGCATCTAAAATCAGTTTTGTGGCATAATGTCTTTGAAAGTACGAGGAGGATTATTCATGGCTGAACTCGTCACAACGCGTATGACCGCCACAGAGTTTTTAGCGCTGCCCGAAACCAATCAGCCAACCGAACTGCTCAATGGAGTGATGATTGTGAGTCCCGCGCCTATTCCCAAACATCAATTGACTAGTAATCGGCTAGAAATAGTCGTTAGCTCACTCATGCCAGATGGTCTGATGCTCCACGCACCAATTGATCTATATTTTGACGATGGCAATATTGTGCAACCAGATATTGTGTGGATTGCCGAGAACAGCCGCTGCGTTGTGGGTGATAAATATTTGCATGGGTCGCCTGAACTCATTGTCGAAATCTTCTCCCCCGGCACTGAGCGGCAAGACCGCAAACAGAAATTCAATTTATACCAGCGTCACGGTGTAAGCGAATACTGGATGGTCGACCCTGCCGAAATGTTTATCGAAGTGTACGTACTCGACAATGGATCATACAAACGGCTTGGTATATTCGAACCGGGCGAGAGCTTCATCTCACCCGCATTAGGTGGTAAAGCAGTCGAGGTAAGCCGGATTTTCTAGGATTTAATCGCCTGTAAGGTAAACCAGAAAGTGCTGCCTTCGCCGGTATTGCTCTCCACGCCGATTGTCCCGCCCATCGCCTCGACCCACGCCTTAGCAATCGCCAAACCTAAGCCGGTATTGCTACCCGACCGTGAATCATCACCGCGATAAAACCGGTCAAACAAATGGGGCAAATCTTCCGCCGCAATCCCGCTGCCCGTATCCGTAATCCGTACCCGCACATTCGTCGCTTGCTGTTCCGCCGCAATCGTAATCCGTCCACCGGGGGTATAACGCAGCGCATTCCCCAACAAATTGTGCATCACCTGTAACAACCGGTCAGGATCAGCTTTCACCGCAGGCAACGTACTGCCACTCAGTTCCAATTGGGTTTCTTGTGCCTCAGCCGCCAGCGCAAACTGCTCGACCGAACGCCCTAGCGTAGTCTTTAGCTCAACCGTCTGTAAATTCAATGGCAATTGTCCCGCTTCCACCAGTGCCAATTCGCGCAAATCCGCCACCAATCGGCTCAACAAACGCGTTTCATCATACAAAGTTGCGATCTCACGCATCTCCAGCGGATAAATACCATCCAACAATGCGCGTAAATTCCCTTGCATCACGGTGAGCGGTGTCCTTAGCTCATGGGCAATATCCGCCATCAAATTCCGCCGCAGCATTTCAGCGTGCTGCAACGCATCCGCCATCGAGTTAAACGCCCGCGCCACATCTGCTACTTCATCCGTACCCGCTACCGGAACCCGCCGATCCCATTTACGCGCCGCGAAGTCATGCGCCGCGCCAGCCAACCCCGCTAATGGGGCGCCAATCGTCCGGCTAATTCCCAATCCGAGCACAGCACCTATGCCCCCCGCCGCCAACGCCGCAATGATCAGCGTCACATACAAGCGATCAAGGAAGCGATCCTCCGGTGACCGTGGACGCGTTCCGTCAGGCAATCGCCCATCACGCTGTTTATTGAGTGGATCAAACGGTGGAGGATTCTGATTAGCTTGTCCATCTGGCAAAGGCGTACCCGCCAACGCCGTAGCCAGTGCCTGATTGCGTTCCTTCACGTAATTGTTAAATTGATCACCAGTGCTCCAACCAGCCAGCACTGCTACAATAATCACCGTCACCAGTGCTACACCGAGAAAACCAAGCGTCAAACGTACCCAAATACGATTCATAACGACGCCTCACAGAATCGATAACCGACACCAAACACGGTTTCGATGTAACGTGGACGAGCCGGATCATCACCGATCTTCTTACGCAAATTCTTGATATGCGTATCTAACGTCCGTTCTAAACCATCGTAGCTATATCCCAGCGCCTTCTCCACCAATTCCTCGCGTGTGAAAGCATAATTCGGGTTGGACATCAAAGCGCTCAAAATCGCGAATTCAGTACGCGTCAGATCAATGAGTTGGTTGTCATGCGCCAATGTATGCTGATCAAGATCCAGCCGCAACCCGCCATTTTCCAGTACATGCGGCGGTTGAAATACCCCGCGTGATCGGCGCAAAATCGCTTTTGCCCGCGCCACCACTTCCAACGGATTAAACGGCTTGGTCAGATAATCGTCCGCGCCCAACTCCAATCCGCTGATTTTGTCGGTATCTTCAACCTTAGCCGTCAGCATCAATATCGGAATATCCGAAAGATGTGCGTCGGCACGCAGCCAGCGTGTGATCGAAAAACCGTTATGACCCGGCAGCATCAAATCAAGGATGATCAAATCCGGGCGCTCTTTCTTGATGGTGTGCATCGCCATTTCGCCATCAAAGGCCGTCAGTACAGTCATGCCGGCTTGCTCCAAATACGAACGCACCAACCGTACAATTTGTTGATCATCATCGACCACTAAGACGCGCTGAGCCATAATCCATTTCCTTGATAGTTGTGTGTAGTCTAGTCACAATCGACTAGAATCGCAAAGAGGGCGAACTTGCGCTCGCCCTCATCTTTACTGCTTGCCTGATTAGGCGTTAGCTGCTGCGGTTGCTTCCGGTGTTGCATCGGGTGCAACTGGAGCAGTACCGTTGGGGTTCATCGGGCCACCATTACCATCGTGACCACGTCCACCATGACCACCGTTGCCATCAGGACCCATCGGGCCACCGAAACCACCGTCGCCGCGTCCATCAAATCCGCCCATGCCGCCCGGCCCCTTGCCAGTAAAAGCTTGGGTGAAGCGAACGTTCAGGTCAGCCTTCAGCAAAGCGATTTGAGCATCGGCCTGTTCCTGTGTCAGGGTGCCATCAGTAACGGCTGTTGTCAGCGCGGTCTGGCGCTCGGCCACCACTGCATCAATAACCACGCTGAGTTCGACATTCTTGTCCTTGGCAATGTCAGCGATAGTCTTGCCAGCTTGCAGGTCTGTTTGCAAAGTTGCTGCATCTACACCCAAAGCCTTGGCGATCACGTCCAACATAGCGCCACCACGTTGACCAAAACCGGGGCGACCCATTTGTTGGTCAAATTTGCGGGTGAACAGCGCATTCAGATTGGCCTTCAACAGAACAATGCGAGCATCAGCCTGTTCCTGCGTCAAGTTACCGGCGGTAACATCTGCGGTCAGGTTCGTTTGAGCCTGTGCCACTGCCGCATCGACGATTGCGCTCAGTTCGACGTTCTTCTCTTTGGCAAGGTCGGCAATCGTCTTGCCGCTCTGCAATTCAGTTTGGAGAGTAGCCAGATCGATACCCAGCGTATCCGCGATCACCTTAAACTCACCGCCGCGTCCTTGACCCGGACCTTGATGTTGACCTTGACCCTGGCCTTGACCATTACCGCTTCCGCTCCCGCTGTTAGGCTGAGCGCCGACGACTGCTGCTGTTATCGCCAGTACTGCGATCACCAGCGCGACTATTCCGTACTTCATCCGTTTCATTTTATCCGAAACCTCCATTTGTTTACCGGGCGCTCGATGCGCTCAGTTCTACGCTTTTCAGATTATCAAGCGCCTATGGAGAAGATGTGGAGATTTCCATAACGTTACCTCAAATCTCATTTTCGAAACCTCTTCCTCCCTCAAATGACAAGAAAACAGGCTGTATCTACACCAAACACCACGCTTTACTGCTGAATACTGATCGCCGTGATGCTCCCATTGGTTTCAAAATCGCTGGTATATGAAACAACAGCCAATCCCGTATACGTCTTAGTCCCTTGTCGAATCACAACCGTCGGTATGGACGTATATCCCACCCCCGAATGCGTGACGCGAATCCCCGTGATCTTGCCACCCACCACAATCGCTACCGCAGTCGCCTCACTGTGCGGCCATGTCTCCCCCAACGCCGCTTTATAACGGTAATAATCTGATACTTGGTCGAGCTTTTCGTTGCTGATCCCATACGGAGCCAGCACCTTGAGCAAAGCCTGCTTGTTCGCCCGCGCTTGTTCACCGCTAGGAGCACCACTCCTCGACGGTGTTACCCCTGAAAACGCCTCACGGAACACATCCGGAGTTACCCCTAGCATCGACGCAATCAACACCACCGGGCGACCATTATCGCGTGGATCAGTTTCCAGTCCGCCGCTAATAGTCACGGATACGCTATCCGTACTCCCACTATTAACCCCACTGCCACGACTTTCAGGGGCTGGTTGCGCTGCCACTACCACCGCCCCAAGCGCCAGCATACCCATAACCACCGTTGTCACTCCTGCTCTCACACGCTTCGTTATCATGTCCCATCTCCCTGTAATATGTTCCTCAAGTACCTATTGCCTGCTCACCATATCAACGCCAGATGGAGAACTGAAGGAGGTTACGTAAATATCAGCACCGCCAAATACAAAAACAGGGCATATCCGCTTTGGATATACCCTGTTGACTGTTCGAAATCGCGATGCTGCTTATGGGCTGGCTGTTTTCGGAACACGCTGCCGTACCTTCTGCCAGATCCCACCACCCACCGTCTGCACCACGATGGCGACTGCAGCTGCGGCGAACAAGAACCACACGTTGTACAGGACGCCCCCGATTGCTGACCATGTGATGCTGGTATCGCTTCCTTCTTCACCCCGTTGACCTGCGCCCTGCGGTGGTTGTCCGCCTGAAGGAGGTGCGCCGCGATGTTCACCACCACCATTTCCACCGATCAATGCGCCCAGCGGATTTTCAAAATTGCCGCTGGCTGCCAGTCCAAGTCCACTAATCCCGATCAAGACGACGAAAATCGTAATCCAGAGTGCTTTGCGTCGGTTATTATTGCGGTTCATGATTTACTCCTGTGCAACCGATTGCTTCAATGACAGGACAGGCGCAGCTTTCACAGCTTTGCTCTTACCCGTGCTGATGCGCAGCAGATACTTCTTGCTGTTGGAAATAATCCACTTCCAATGGATCGCCACGTGTGTTGCCACCAAGATCAGGCTGAAGTTACTAGCCAGCACGTGCAAACTCTTGAACGTCATCTGGCTTGACTGCACGACACCGAGGTTCAAGCCCAACGTCTTTGAAATCAGAATGCCGGTGACGATAATCACACCCAGATCAATCAACAGTCCAACGTTCAGCAAGTAGCTAAACCGTGAACTGTGGAACAAATTCTTGAAGAAAGTCTTGCTGACGTTCCAAACCCACTTCCAATGCAACACAAGGTGGATCAGGAGCGCGATACCTAACCCCACGCCGATCAATTCATGATTGCGCAGGCCAGTGAAATGCCGTTCCAATTCCACGACAAATGCCAGTGCGAGGCCAATGTCGAGAAATAGGTTCAGCTTGGGTGTGTTAAATTTGAACGCTCGCTTAGGAGCTACCGCTTGTTGTACTGCCATCTTACACCTCCGTGTAGGGATACTCATTGTGCTTCGTTTACACAGCTACGGTTGTGTTCGTAACCATGACTTGAAGTACAGAATAACAAGCAGCTATGGAGAAGTTGTGAAGGTTTGCACAAATCTTCCTTAAATCTATTTAAGGTCAGAAAAAACACCTTTTCTTGCTCAATCACCAACAATATTGAGGGAGGAAAACAAATTCCTCACTACTTTTCCCCCATCGCCGCCACCCCAAATGAAAACAGGACAACCTGTTATGGATTGTCCTGTTTGGCAAGAAGGATGAACCGGTGCGACGATGAAACTACGGAATAGGTTCAGTCCCTCGTTTACCCAAAGCTGGATGGTAGTAAGTTGCCGCCTGTGCTAGTACACCAGCCAGTCCCAACATACCGGGCGCCAATATCGGCGCGGTTCCCATGAATGCTGCGAAGAACGAGTCAATCGTGGACTGGTTGGGGCGCATCTCCACCTGAAACTCATAATTAGTCGCCAGATGTAAACCTCCGCCCAACAAGCTACCAAGGATCACCGTGATCATCACGATCCGCAGCACACGTATAGTCGTGGGATTAGGCCGTATCTGCACCGCCAGCACACACACAAACCCCACCGCACACAGCACGAACGGAATCAATTGGTTGGTTTCTTTGATGTGCTTCTCCAACCATAACTCGACAACCGTACCCACACACAAACATTCAACAATGATCAGCAGGAAGCGCCGCATTTGGCGCTCGAACGTAGCCGCATTCATGGATTAATCCTTCAGTAATTAACCCGCTGGGGTTGCTGTGGCGCTAGGTGTATAACCATCAAGGAAATTCTGTGCGAAAGCCACTTGCTCGGCGCTCAGATACGTTGCCAGCTTCGCGAGGAACGCATCGTTGGTGCTATACGGACGTGCCGCAATCAGTTCATTCGCAATCGTGTCATCCACACCCGGAATCTGCTTCAACGTCTCTACATCCGCTTGATCAATTTGGACAGGTACGAACACGAACGGCTCCCATGCCGCCACTTGAACATCACCCACATACTTACCGATTTCCTGCCGGAATTGCAGGATGCTCACGTATGGGCGATATTCCATATACTCACGCACCATCCGGTTATTCATATCCGGAATGGTCAGAAATTCATCACCGGTTCCGGTATTCAGGTTAATGCGGGTAAACGCTTCGACAGTCGCTTCAGCCGCGGCTGTTGCTTCAGGGGCTACCGTCGCCTCAGGCGTCGCTTCAGTCGGCACATAGCCATCTAGATAATTCGGTGCCAATGTCATCTGCTCAGCCGTCAAAACGGTTGCCAGCTTGGCAATGAACGCCTCGTTCGTACCATATGGACGCCCTGCGATCAACTCGTTCGCAATCGTGTCATCCACACCTGGAATCTGCTTCAACGTCTCCACATCCGCCTCATCAATCTGAATCGGCACGTACACGTACGGCTCCCATGCCGCCACTTGAACATCACCCACATACTTACCAATTTCCTGCCGGAATTGCAGGATGCTTACGTACGGGCGGTATTCCATATACTCGCGCACCATCCGGTTATTCATATCCGGAATGGTCAAAAATTCATCACCGCTTGCGGTGTTTAAATTCAAACGTGTAAAGCCAGAAGCCTCTGCGGTTGTAGTTGCAGTAGCATCCTGTGCCCCGACCATGAAAACAGCGCTCGACACGAAAACAGCCATGACGAGTACAACGAACAAGCGAAATCGACTAAACATGATTCTCCATCCTTGGTGAACACTGAAAAGATGTCCTTTGAGGGGGGGAACATCATAAACTTCACGTTGACGAAGTTCTCAAAGGACATTTCAATAGACTAATCATCACTTGTGGAGAACTTGTGAAGATTTGATGTATGCAAACTGAGAAAACGCCCATTTGCACTTACGGAGTGGTCTTCGTCCCCTCAATCGTATAGGTATCCACCAAACCGCCGCCTACCGTGACGAACCGCATCGTCATCGCCGTATCCGTCACATCCACCACCATCGCCCCAAAATTACAGTTGTAGCGGATGATACTTCCCTCAACCGGCGTCTTGAAGGTATACAAACTTTGACCACCCGCCCCATCCACAATATACGGGAAGCCGTCTTTGATCACCCGTTCATACACATGGTCATGCCCGTTCAGCACCAGCATTGCGCCCCATTCAGCAAACGGCCACTGCATCCAATCGCTTGACCCATGTTCCGCTGATGAATAAACCGGATGATGAAACACCACCACTTTATAAATCGCTTTAGAATCCGCCAGCGCACTTTGCAACCACTTGCCTTGTATCGAATCGCTGCTCACACCATCTGGCTCGCGCGTATCACTATCCAGCATAAAGAACTCGGTTGAACCCTGCACCACCCGATAGTAGCGTTCGTTATCTGGCAAACTGAAATACTTCAGGTACGGATCAATACTGCCCAAGCCCCAATCGTGGTTACCCAACGATGGAAAGAATCGGTTTTCAGTGCTTCCCTCACCATACGTACCCTGATAATCTCCAATGTACGCGTGATAATACTGACCAATATTTGGGTCAATCGTTTCCGCCAAACCCAACACATAATTGTTATCGCCAGTCGTCACGATGTAATCTGGTTCCCACCCCGCCACCATTTCAGCCACAGCCTGCTCATTCGGCCCCGCCGCGCCAAAATCACCGATCACAGCAAACCGCGCCACATCTTTAGCACGTGCCTCAACCGTATAATTATCCTGCTCAATACTGCAATCATCCGCTTTGACAGACTGCATGTGTTCGCCCATAAACGTCACACTTACTGCCGCCAAAATAAATAAACTGGTCCATCTGCCAATCCGCCGCATATACCGCTCCTTCTACGTTTGACCTCACCTCATTCTACATGATGTAACCTACTGCCTTTCCTTAAACACATGACCCTCTTCACACCAACTTGGATACACATGTGCTTTCTGACCACTCTCAATTGTGTTAGAGTCTCCTCAATTGAGTACGAAGGAGTCTCACATCATGAGCCAAACAAATACTGCAACATGGGTTGAACAAGATCAGAAGCAGCTTCACCCCCTGCAACATCCCAGCCGTCATGGCAGCCCCTTGGTTATCGAACGCGCTGATGGCGTCTACTTATACACCAGCGACGGCAAGAAAATCCTTGATGGCATGGCTGGCCTGTGGAACGTCAACATCGGCTACGGCAACACAGAACTGCCCGAAGTCGCGCGCGAGCAAATGCTCAAGCTCCCCTTCACCTCTAACTTCGCTGGCATGACCAATGTGCCAGCCTCTGAGTTAGCTGATAAATTATCCGGTTATGCCTATCCCAATTTAAAAACCACCCTCTTTACATCCGGCGGTTCCGAATCCAACGAGAGCGCTTTTAAAACAGCCTTATTCTATTGGCAGCGCATGGGCAAGAAGAACAAACTTAAATTTATCGCCCGTAATAGTGCTTATCACGGCATCTCGATGGCTGCCACTGCCGCCACCGGAATCGGTCGCTACCACACACCCTTCGGCCCGCAGGTTCCCGGCTTCTTGCACATCCCCGCGCCCAACCCGCATCGCTATGATGGCGACATCAAACCCGGCGAAACAGTCGGGCAAGCCGCCGCCCGTGCTCTTGAAGAAGCCATCCTTCGCGAAGGTGCGGATACCATCGCCGCCTTTATTGCTGAACCAATTCAAGGTGTCGGTGGCGTCATCGTCCCGCCGGATGATTACTTCCCACTCGTCCGCGCCATCTGTGATAAATATGAAGTGCTCTTTATCGCCGACGAAGTCATCACTGGCTTCGGGCGTACAGGCGAAATGTTCGCCCTAAAGCATTGGAATGTGCAGCCCGATATTCTCACCTTCGCCAAAGGCATCACCAGCGGCTACATCCCCTTAGGCGGTATGCAGATCTCGGATGCCATCCGCGACGCCATCTGGAATGCACCCGAAGCCGACTCCTACATGCACGGCTACACCTATTCCGGTCATGCCACCGCTTGCGCCGTCGCTCTCAAAAACATCGAAATCTTGGAACGCGAGCATCTCGTCCGCAACGCCCGCACCAGTGGTGAAATCCTGCTCGAAGGTCTGGCCGCCCTCACCGAATTCCCGCAGGTGGATAACGCCCGTGGTAAAGGTCTGCTCTGTGCCATCGAAATCGTCAAGGACAAAGCCACCACCCGCACCCCCGATATGGCGACCGCTAATGCCCTCATGGGTGCAGCTATGGCTGCTGGTCTCCGTACCCGCGTCGTCGGCAACGCCTTGGCCTTCTCACCGCCGCTCATCATCACCGCCAAAGAAGTTGAATCAATTGTTCAAACAATGGGCGACGTCCTCGTCAAGTGGAACTCTAAGTAACCGTCTGATGTAATCTCGCCACCATAATTATCCACTGAGAGGGGAGATCAATTGATCCTCCCTCTTTTTTTCTTCCCACATCTCATTGTGCATTCGTGTTAAAACGCTTTTATATTTTCACATCATTACACGCCTTGACTATGACCCTCACTGACCTATAATAAACCCACTTCAACACGCACTAGAAACGAAACACTCATGCGAGTCTCCCGCAACATTCGTCTGCTCGGCTGGTTCAACTTCTGGGCAGATTTTCGCCCCTACGGCCCCATCGCTATCCTCTACTACACACAGGTAACCGGTTCCTACGCCTTGGGCATGAGCATTTTCTCGGCAGCTATGCTCGCCCAATCCATCTTTGAAATGCCCACCGGCGTGCTGTCGGATCGTGTAGGCCGCAAACAAACCGTCGTCTATGGGGCAGTCGCCAGCGTCTTCGCCCTGACCTTTTATGCCATCGGTGGCACCTATCTCGCCCTACTGACCGGCGCCATCTTTGAAGGACTCGGACGCGCCTTCTACAGTGGAAATAACGACGCACTCCTCTACGACACCTTGGCCGAAATGGAACAGCGTGAATCCTTCCAAGAATTCTTGGGCAAAACCTCCTCCATGTATCAATTCGCATTGGCGATTTCCGCCCTGCTCGGCAGCCTTATCGCCACCATCTCCTACCGCACAGTCATGTGGGTCTCCGTCACCCCCATGATATTGGCCTTCCTCGTCAGCCTGCGCTTGGTCGAGCCGCGTGTACACCTCCAAGCCGCCGCCAATATCTATGCCCATCTCGCCACCGCCCTGCGTAATTTCCGCCACAATCCCCGCCTACGCACCTTGAGTTTGGCTGGCATCATCAGCTATGCCATCGGCGAGTCATCGTGGTTAATCCGCTCGGCTTTTATAGTCACCTTATGGCCGGTCTGGGCTATCGGCGTCGCCCAGATGATCGGCAACGCGACCGCCGCCCTCAGCTTCTACTTCGCCGGACGCATCATCAAACGCTTTGGTGAATTTCGGTTGTTAGTGGGGGGAATGACCATCAGTGAGATCATCAATCTATTTGGGCTGCTAGTCCCAACCGTCTTGTCACCCGCACTCATGGCTTCCAACTCCATCTTCTACGGGGTCAATACGGTTGCCAAACAAAGCCTCATCCAGCACGAGTTTAGCGATGAGCAGCGTGCCACAATGGGATCGCTCAACAGCCTCGCTGGAAGCATTTCCTTCGCCGTGTTTTCGTTTCTACTTGGGGGCTTAGCCGACCGAACCGGCATCATACCTGCGCTGGTCGTCGCTGTATTACTCTCCATCATCCCGATGATCATGTATTGGCGGGTACTGCATCCGCGCACAGAGGAACCGAGTCCATCAGAATTGACCGACTCGTTGACTTAAACTCAACAAGTAATCCCCACTATAAAGCGAGTAGGGATTACTGTTTTGTCCTCTACATCAACTATTCGCCTCAGCGGATGATCTGCCCGAACGCAATATCGTGGTCATCCAGATCTTGCACACCAAATTCCTTGACCCCGTGCGGAGCCACATACAAGGTGTAATCAATAATCGCGCCGCTGGCCTGAAATTCAGCATAGATTGCCTCGGCGTCATCCACCCAGAAGTACACATCCCACATCTTTTCAACCACCTGCCAATTGGGAACAATCACGTGATCTGGCTTAACCAGTGCCAGCATCACCGTGTAATTATCACGCTTGACCATCGCAAAATACGGCGGTTACCAAAGGTTTCTTGATGCGTGAAACCCAATTTATCCCGCCAATAAGCAGCCGATTTGGCCACATCCTTGACCAGCAGTACCGGCGCGCTCGATGTTATTTTCGCGGTTGTCATATTAGCCGATCCACCATTGCCACTGTTGCGGCATAACCTTACCCATCGCCTTCAAATACACCGCCACCTTCGCATAAAAAATTAAGAGTGCTTCACGATAAATGTGCAGTTGTGTTCCCACTCCGACCGGCCAACCGCGATCAATCGTCTTACTCAAATCGTCCTCTGAAAACCCTTCCATAACTGTCTTAAGCTGTGCATCCAATTCGACATACCACACCTTCAATTGGCGGACGCTTCCCGCCAGTCCCGCTTCAGGGTTACGATACGACCAATCCATTTTGAACTGCTTGAATGACCCGATGTACGCGTATTCAACCTCGCCCATCTCTTTGCACAATTCCCCTAAAGTCGGATTACCACCCCCCGGCGAGAACGCCAGATCCGCATCGCTCAGCATGTCCATCAACTGCTCCCGCATAATTTGAGTTTCGTGATACACCGCGCCATGCTGTTGCACAAAACTGTTCATCTTCTACTCCTTATATAGATTTCCCAAGCTATCGCTGTTGCATAACGACCGGCAGTCCCAAATACGCACCGTATCGCGCAGCTTCCGCATCCAACTGATTCATCTCATCACTTGATAAGGCTCTAAATGTCTCAATCGAGATTTCAACCGCTCTTTTCTTCAAGGTGCGCTTCCATGTCCCCACAATCCGCCCGTCACTCACAATCGTCGGCATGAACATACCATTCCCACCGGGACATATCGCGTCAGCAAACGCCGCTTCCAATATCACACTGCGATCTCTATAACCCAACACATACTCATCAAATCCCGGCAGCAGATACACAGCCCGTTCAGGTTGCTTGGCAGTCTCCGGCGATACCCAATATGCTTGCCCCTCAAATTGCTCCTCGACCAGTTCAGACCGGATCGCCTCCAACCCCGCTCTTGCCTCAGTGATCGGCAGCCCCGCCCAACTCGCGAAATCCGTCACCGTTACTGGTCCATGACTCCTAAAATATCGTCGCGCCAATTCCGCCAGAGCCTCATCCTTAGGCAGCGACTTACCATCCTCCAATGCCCGAAACGTCGTGTCTTTACCGCGCATCTCGGCCTGATAAACCAGCCGCTCCAGCCCCGCCCGTTGCAACATATAGAACCCGCGCTGTCCCGCCGTCGTGATACCATTTGCCTGCAAAATAGTGAATAGCTCTGGCCGCGTCAAATGTTGACCGTCTTGCAACGCATTCGCGATCAAAGCGGTGCTATGTGCCAACGTTGGTTCGTCCAACTCCAATTCCCGATACCGCCCCGCATTCCCGCTAATCAAGCGCGGTGCGATCAACCCCAAAATCCAGTGAATATCATCTGGCGCAACATAATGCAGGGTTCCCCGCACAGCCCACGTCCGCATCACCACGCCGTCAACAAACGCTTGCTCGATGTCCGCATCCGTACACCCCGGCAACCGCAAACCGAACGCCCATTTCGTACCCGCGTAATCTTGCCCCTGTACCGCGCCCATCCATGCTGCCACTTCCGCCGCATCTTTGAATGCCGGATGACTGATTCGCTGGTGATACAACCGCCGCATACCGATAAGTGCTGCATCAGAATTCACGTGATGACCCTCGCGTTGCTGACTTCATGAGCTAAATCCGATCCGTATTTCATAACCGATTATAGTGCAAACCACAGCAAATTGCGAACAAATTTTCGCTTTCATGCCGTGCAAATCTGCCAAAGCGCGTTATACTTCTGCCCAATTGAAATGGCTTATCAGAAAGAAGTAGTGCTTATGTCTACCCTCAACCCTCAACGCACGATTGACGAACTCAAAGAACTCCGTGCCTTAACTGGCGACGAAAATGGTGCCCAGCGTGTGGCATGGACGGAAACATGGGCTAAAGCACGCGCATGGTTACGCACCAAAATGGAACAGTTGCCGGTCTCCATAGAAACCGACGAAGCCGGCAATGTCTGGACGACCCTCAAAGGGGCATCCGACAAAGTCATGATGATCGGCGGTCACATGGACTCGGTACCCAATGGCGGGTGGCTCGACGGTTGCTTGAACGTGCTCGCCGGTTTGGAAGTCATGCGCCGGATCGCCAGCGAAGGTACACCACCTGTGACCGTCCGTTTGGTCGATTGGGCAGATGAAGAAGGCGCGCGCTTCGGTCGCAGCCTGCTCGGATCAAGTGCTTGCTCCGGCACACTCAAACCCGATGAAGTACGCAACCTCAAAGACAAAGATGGCATTCGTCTTGAAGATGCCCTCGCTAATTTCGACATCAACCTCGACATGGCGACCGATGCCCATAAGCAGCTCAAGAACGCCAAAGCCTATCTCGAACTGCACATCGAACAAGGCCCTGTCTTGGAAAGCCTCGACTTACCGCTGGGTGTCGTCCTCGGCACAGTCGGCGTCGAGCGCCATTCCATCCGCTTCGTCGGTCAAGAAGCCCACTCCGGCTCTACCCCGATGGACAAACGCAAAGATGCCTTGGGCGGTGTCAGCAAACTGCACCTCGACATTCGGCAGATCGCCAAAGCCCACAAAGGTGTAGGCACAGTCGGACGCGTCGAAACTCGCCCCGGCATCGTAACCGCAGTCGTTGGTCAGGCCGATATGACTCTCGATCAGCGTCATCTGGACGCAGGTGAACTCGCTGCCATGTTGAATGAAGCCAAAGCCGCCAGCGAACGCATCGCCGACGAGGAAAACATCGAAGTATCATGGAGCCGCCTGTGGCAGATTCAACCGCTTCCCTTCCACCCGCATCTCATCGAACTCTGCGATCAAGCTATCATGGAAACTGTCGGCGTGTCTCACCGGCTACCCAGTGGCCCACTCCACGATGCCGCTGAAATGGTTCGCGCCGATGTCCCCACCATCATGATGTTCGTCCAAAGTCTGCGCGGCATCTCGCACAACAAGATCGAGGACACCAAAGAAGAACACCTCATCCAATGTGTCGAAGCACTCGATAAACTGGCAACCAAAACCATGAATTGGATCGCCGCCAATTAACGACATTCAGGTTAGGGATACGGCGACCGTATCCCTGATTGATCTGTAACCGTGAAGGGGATGAACCATGGAAACGAACAAACCTGCCAGCGCCGAAATGGAATACGCCACCCTGCGCGAAGAAGTCCTCAAACGCATCGAGTCGCGTCAGCAAACCATCAGTGTTGCGCTTACCTTAGCTGGAGCCTTCTTAGGTCTTGGCTGGAACGCTGGTGCAGTCGTCATCCTCATTTATCCCCTCATCGCCTTTTTGCTAGCGGTCGGATGGGCGCAAAACGAGATATTCATCATGCAGATCAACACCTACATCCGCGACCATTTAGAAGGTGAACATACCGGACTCGGATGGCAGCGTTTCAGCCAACAGGGTATGAGCGAACTACGCATCTTCGGCTGGCCGTTAGAAATCCTCGCCATCGGTGGCATCTTCATCTTGACCCAGATAATGGCGCTTGGCTTGGGTGGTTTCCGCTTTACCAATTCACTCCCCGAGTGGCTACTCATGATTATGGCAATCGCCGCCATCATTGGCATGTTCTTCTTATTGGGCTATATGCGCCGCCGTGCCACCAACTAACCACATTCCCGTTTAACATTTATCTTTTAACGACCAACCCATGCACATCACCATTGCCTCCACCAACCCTGTCAAAATCCAATCCGCGCTTCAAGGATTTCGACTCATGTTCCCGTCCGAAACCTTCACTGCCGAAGGTATCAGTGTGCCGTCCGGTGTCAGTGATCAACCCATGACTGATACCGAAACCCTCCAAGGAGCATTCAACCGTGCCAATAACGCCCGCACTGCCC
This sequence comes from Aggregatilineales bacterium, assembly GCA_044227005.1. Taxonomy (GTDB): domain Bacteria; phylum Chloroflexota; class Anaerolineae; order Aggregatilineales; family Phototrophicaceae; genus CFX2. The sequence continues at coordinate 548,623 of JBGAFZ010000001.1, read as the reverse complement.
ATCCCGACGCCCATTACTGGGTCGGCATCGAAGGCGGCTGCGAAGAAAAACACGGCGAACTCTGGACATTCGCGTGGGTAGTTGTGCTAGGCGCTGCTTCAGTCGGCAAAGCGCGCACAGGTGCTTTCATGTTGCCGCTCGAAGTTGCCAACCTCGTGCGTTCAGGCATAGAACTGGGCATCGCGGATGATCAAGTTTTTGGCCGCTCCAACTCCAAGCAAACCAACGGCGCCGTCGGCCTTCTGACTGCCGATCTCATCAACCGCCAGCAATATTACGAACACGCCGTAGTCTTGGCGCTCGTCCCATTCAAAAACCCGAATCTCTCGTGGGGTTAGGTACGCGATTAAATTATTTTTACATAATATATAGAGTAACTTGTAGGGAAGAGGCGCGCCTCTTCCGTGTATTTTTGAAACGGTCATCACACACTTCGCAACCACCACCGTTGACCACATCAAACAAATGTTCTACAATAAGCCTTGAATCAACATTTGTGGTATGATGTCATCATGGCTAAATGCCGATAATGACTGTTCACAACGCATAATAACGTGCAACCAAGCATATGCACGCGCGTACAGTGAATCCAGTACAGGATGTTCCCAAGATCGTCGAGTGAGTTTTGAACAGGTGAGCCACTATGCGATACGTAGGCGGCGATTACGACCAATTTGATGACGATGAGGATGAAGAAATCGAAGACGATGAAGATGAGCGCGAAGATGACGATGAAGAAAGTAGTAGTAGTTCTTCATCGTCTCAATCACGCGTAAACCCCTTTGGTGGTACAAGCACCCTCGGTAACCGGCCTACAACAGGTTTGCCGGGGTCTGGTGCACGTACAAGTCCCGTCCCCGGTGGTGGAGGTTCCAGTCCGTCTGGTGCTCGCCCCACAACATTCGGTTCATCCAATGCGCCTGCCGGTGTCAATCGTCCGGCTACTCCCGGCGCTAACCCAACCAGCAGTGGTAGTGTCTCGCCTTTCGGCGGCAATCGCCCGGCTGGCAGCAGTCCAACTTCCCCCGGTGGTAATTCCGGCGGATCAGGTGGAACGTTCGGCAGCGGCAATCGTCCCCCCGGTGGTGGATCATCCTTTGGCAGCAGTTCCAGCGGATCAAGCAGCCCCAGCAGTCCATCCGGTTCCGGTGGATCATCACCCTTCGGCAGCGGTAGCCGTCCGGCAGGCAGCAGCCCGGGTTCATCCCCGAGTAGCCCCGGCGGATCGTCCGCGCCCGCGCGTCCAGCCGGATCAACCTTTGGCGGCAGTTCCAGTGGATCAAGCAGCCCCAGTAGTCCAGCCAGTTCGGGTGGATCATCAAGCTTTGGTGGTAGCCGACCAACCGCCAGTTCTGCCCCGCCAGCCGGAGGCAGCAGTCCCGCTAACAAACCGGCTAGCCCCACCAACAAGCCCGAAGAAAAGAAATCCGGCGGCGTACTTGGAGGCATTACCAGTCGCTTCGGCGGTGGCGGTGCCAAAGCCGACGATAAACCAGCCACACCCAAAGCCAGCAGTGGCGAAAAATCAAGCAGCCCGTTGGGCGGGATCACCAGCAGTCTCGGCGGGATCACCAGCCGCTTCGGTGGCGGTGGCGCCAAACCTGCCGATAAACCGGCCACGCCCAAAGCCAGTTCAGAAGCCAAATCAGGCGGTTTGCTCGGTGGTATTACCAGTCGTTTTGGCGGTGGTGCCAAAGCAGACGATAAGAAACCATCTGCACCCGCTAGCTCAAGTTCAGCCAGTTCATCACCCTTTGGTGGCACACGCGCCACAGGTACAAGTCCAACTGTTGGCGGCGCTAAACCTGCCACACCCAGCACCGGAGGCTCATCCCCCTTCGGACGCTTAGGCGGCAACAGTGCACCCGGCGCAGCTAAACCTGCCGCCGCTGCTGGAAAATCTGGCGCGAAAACAGGACTGGGGCGTTTCCTACCATCCTTTCTCGGTGGTGGCGATGCGTCCGCTAAACCCGCGCCCAAAACCCGTACCAGCAAAGCCCCTACCCTCGATGACAACGCCGGTTTGTCGCTCGACACCAAGCTCGACATTCTCGGTGTAGCCCTGCTATTGAGTTCATTGGCGCTCATTTTCAGCCGCCTCTCGACCACCGAAGGCAAGCTCACTCAGGCCATCAACGGCTTCTTGATTGATCTTGCTGGCTGGGGTTCTATCGCCATTCCAGTAGCCATGTTGATGATCGGTGTATGGCTCATCGCCCGCCACTTTGGCGAAAATGCGCCCGTCATCCCGCGCAAGCGGATCATCGGCATCGTGATTACCTACATCGCCGTCCTCACCTTCATGAGCTACATCGACACCTTCAGTTTTGTCGGAAGTCGTGCCGTCCACAACTTTCAAGACTTGAGTGTTCAGATGAACCTATCACTCAAAGTCTACAAAACCGGTGGCGGCGAAATCGGCTGGGAAATCTATTACTTCCTTGTAGCCAATGTCACCGAAGCCGGTGCCTTCTTCATGATCTTGCTCATGTTGATCATCGGCTTCATGTTCACCTTGGATCTGGGTGCTGCTGAACTCGCCATGATCGTCGTCAGCAATGTTCGCAGCTTTCAAGATACCCGCCAGCGCCGTGCCCAACAACGACAGGCCGCAGCCACTTCGCTTGAACAATTAACCGCTCAAGCCGCACCGCCGCCCGCCGTCAGTGTGACCAAAGAAGCCGCGCCAGCCTTACCGAATACCCCTGTCGTCGCCGCCTTACCTGCCCCCCCCGCTACCGAAGCGGCCTTGCCAGCCGGTGAACCCATTCGCGCCGAACGCCCCATCGCCATCAACATCGGCGGTAAGAAAGAAATGGGCGGTTTTGGTACGCCCGAAATGGTTCCGGTTGAGCGTGACAATGCCCCTCTACCTGCTAAACCTGCATCTGCCCCTGTTCCAAGTCCGGCAGCAGGTATCGCGGGACGTTTCGGCAGTATGCTCCCCGGTCGCAAACCAGCCGAGCCTGCCCCGACTACAGCCAAAGCTGAATCGGCTCCCGAATCAGGCAGCAAACCCTCGTCAATTGCAACTACAGCCGCCGCTGTAACTGCTGGCGCAGTCGCCGGAGGCATTGGCCGCTTATTCAATCGCGGTGGCAGCAAGGACGATAGCGCGAAACCAGCCGATAAACCGGCAGTGCCATCATCCCAACCGGCTGCGGCAACCATCAACGCCGCATCGCCGGTATCAGCCAGCGCTGCACCCGCGCCATTACGTTCGCCTGTGCCACCACCCTCAACCGTATCCGCACCGGCCACGGCGACATCGTCCGCATTACCAGCCGCGCCAGCCAAACAAGAACCACCGCCTACCCGTTTGGGCGACCTGATGAAACCGGCAGCACCATCGTCGCCATCAACAACCGCGCCCACAGGTGCATCAACATTCGGTTCATCGTCACCGTCGCGTCCAGCGTTTGGATCGTCAAGTCCAACGCCCTCATCAAGCCCCATGTCACCACCACCTGCGCGTACGTTCGGTGCGGATGCGCCCAAACCATTCGGCAGCCCAAGCGCAACGCCTGCCAGTGCATCAGCTTCACCGATCAAACCGCCGGTTCCAGCATCACCGCTTAAATCGCCAGCGCTATCATCCACCAAGCCCGAAGATATGCTGGATGATGAGGATGACGAAATCGAAGATGATGAACTGGACGAGTTGGACGACAGCGCCGAACTCGCCAACTTGCCACCCGCGCAGCCCAAAGGCTTTGGCGATCCATTGCCGCGTAATCCAACCAGCCGCTTCGGAGCATCCACCTTCGGCTCGACTAAACCAGCCGATGCCCTTCCCGCGAATGACCGTATGGGACGCCTCAACGAAATCCGGCAGGGCGGCACACCTATACCAGCATCGCCATCCGCTAAACCGGATGATCAGTCAGCGAACAAACCGGCTGCACCGGCTAACCAGCCTGCCGCTGCATCAGCCGCGCCAGCTACCAGCTCACCCTCAACTGTGACGCCTATGCCTGCCTCGACAGCCAGTTCGGCCTTCGGCAAACCGTCGGCACCGCCACCAAGCAGCACAGGTGCAAGTCCGTTTGGCAGGCCGGCCACGCCACCTTCAACCAGTGCCAGTCCCTTTGGCAAACCGGCTGTACCACCTGCCACAGCGGATAAACCTGCGTCACCCGTACCATCTACCGATAGCAAAGCGCCGCAACCCGCAACCGCCTTCTGGAAAGACGCGCCAACAGCTACAGCCGCCTCAGCCGCTACTCCGGTCACAGCAGCATCACCTGTCAAACCCTATGAACCGGAAAAAGCCGAAGCCCCGCGTGATAAAGCAGTTCCTGCCGCGCCATCCTTTGGCAAGCCGCCTGATCCTGCTGGTGTGACCATCAACCCCGGTGGCCGCGATGGCATGGCAAGCACCACACCAACACCCGATTCGACACCTATTGGTCGTGCGCCTGAAATTCCATTGCGTACTGCCGGTGTGGGTACGACTGCCCCCACCAACGTCCCGCGCCGACGTAAAGAGTGGCGACTACCCAGCATCACTCAGGTCTTGATGCCCGGCTCCGAAAATGACTTTGACCGTGGCGAATTGTTGCGTCGTGCTCGCACCATCGAGGAAACCCTACAAAGCTTCGGCGCACCCGGCAAGGTCGTGGAAGTCAACACCGGCCCCGTGATTACCCAATTCGGCGTCGAACCCGACTACCTCGTGACGCGTGGTGGCAAGAAGAATCGCGTCAAGGTCGGTGCTATCGCCCAGCTTGATAAAGACTTGCAGCTAGCCTTGGGCGCGAAATCCATCCGTATCGAAGCCCCTGTCCCCGGTAAAGGCTACGTCGGTATTGAAGTACCAAATGATCAAGCCTCGCTGGTTAGCTTGCGTGATGTGATGGAATCGGATCAGTTCAAGAAACTCTTCAACAAATCACCGTTGGCAATCGCCCTCGGTCAAAGTGTTGATGGTACACCCATCTCCGCCGACTTGGCCTCCATGCCTCACTTGCTGATCGCAGGTACGACTGGTTCTGGTAAATCAGTCTGCGTGAATGCCATCATCACCAGTATCATCGCCATGAACCCGCCTGACCGCGTCAAGTTCATCATGGTCGATCCCAAGCGCGTGGAATTGACCGGCTACAATGGCATCCCTCATCTGGTCGCGCCCGTCGTGGTTGAACTTGAACGTATCGTCGGTGTGCTCAAGTGGGTCACCCGCGAAATGGACGAGCGCTACAAGAAGTTCAGCTTGGCTGGTGCCCGTAACATCGAAGACTTCAACAAACACTTACAGGCCGAAGCCGAACAGATGCCTTACATCGTCGTCATCATCGACGAATTAGCCGACTTGATGATGCTCGCACCAGATGAAACCGAACGCGTCATCACCCGTATCGCAGCCTTGGCACGCGCCACAGGTATTCACTTGGTCATCGCCACCCAGCGCCCATCGGTCGATGTCGTTACCGGTCTCATTAAAGCCAACTTCCCCGCGCGTATCGCTTTCGCCGTGGCAGGTGGTGTTGATAGCCGCGTTATTCTCGACCAGCCCGGTGCTGAACGTCTGCTCGGTAAGGGCGATATGCTCTACATGAGTGGTGACGCTCCCGCCGCCTTACGTTTGCAGGGTGTGTACGTGTCCGATCAGGAAATCCAGAACATCACTCGTTATTGGAAGTCACAAATCACCGCGGATGATGTGGCCGCTCGCCCCATCAACGCCTTGGTGGTTGATAACACCGTCGCGGAACCCTCTCGCTCGGTGGTTGAAGGCAACGAACGCAATCAAGCCCAACAAGCCTTCTGGGATACCGATATGAAGTCCGGTTCAGGTGGCGCTAACGGCAGCGGTCGCAACGGCGAAGATGATGTGCCCGACGATCAAGAAGATGTGCTCTACGAAGAAGCTGTGGACATGGTACGCCGCTTGGGCAAAGCATCCGTCTCGCTGCTCCAACGCCGCCTACGCATCGGCTACACACGTTCAGCCCGTCTCATCGACCGCATGGAAGAAGAAGGCATCATCGGTCCCGCTGTTGAAGGCGCCAAGCCCCGCGAAGTCCTAACCATGAAATAGGGGTGGATAATGTGTAGGGACACGGCATGCCGTGTCCGTGATACCCCGACTTCAAACAAAGGGGCAGGTCATGCGAACTTGCCCCTTTTGATTCGACGCTTATCCGTCCGTTAAAATGGCATCTACGGCATTAGCCAGCTCGCGTAAATTACTGACCTTGTACACACCATCGGAAACCGCCGCATACTGATGCATATCACTGTCGCCCGTACCCCATTGGCTCGGCGGCTCAGGACAGAACCACATCACCCGACGGGCATGGCGTTGCATCTCATATGCGATCGCGACTTGCGGATTATTGTAGTTATTACGACCATCACCTAGAATGATGACCGTCGTTTTGCTGCCCACTTTGCTCATATGGTCACGCTGAAACGTTTTCAGCCCATTCCCCAGATCAGTACTGTAATACCCCGGTGGATTTTCATACAGCACCTGTTGAACAGCTTCTTGCGGCTGCTTTTCCTCAAAGATCATGCTGATGTCCACAATATCACTGATGAAAATGAAGCTGTCAGTCTTGGCGACCACATCCTGCAACTCATACACCAATGTCAACAAAAACTCCGCGCAGTACCGCATTGACGTACTAATGTCGCAGATTAGCACCAAACGCGGCTTCACATGATGCGTATGGAACTTCATCTCAATCGGCACGCCGCCGTAACGCATGTTCCGCCGCATCATCTTACGCGGATCCATCTCGCCTGCGTTCGCCCGTCGCTGCCGCAGCGATGCGCGGCTGCGCAAACGTGCCGCTAAACGCCGAATCTCATCCCGAATAGCATCAACTTCATTCTGATTCAGTTCCGAAAACGGCACGTCCAACAAATCGGGCTTGGGATCAGGTTCTTTATCAGCCAACCGTTCCGCCAGCGTAGCACCTGCATATTGTGAAATCTGCTCGGATAAACCCTGTGCATTTTCTTGGAGCTGCTGACGTAAATCTTCCAGCGCTTCCTCACTCATGCCCATAGCTTCCAATTCTTGCAGCAGCTGGTCAATCATATCTTGTATCTGCTGCATACCCGATTGGCGGTTCATACGCCGCTCAAACCACTGCCGCTGATACATCTCACTGCCCTGATTCATCCCCGACTGCTCACCCATCTGGTCAAGTTGATCTTGGCTGAAAGGGCGCCCTTCCAACATCTGCCGCAGCAAATCCTTGAGCGCTTCCATATTCCCCATCAGCGATTGCAACGCGTCCTGCAACTTCTGCTGATCTTCCGGCGACAAGTTATCTGGAATATTGTTCAAAGGCGGTTGGTTATTACCGAAAAACAACGGGAAGAAATATTCAAAAGTACCTTGATCACGGGCTTCCTTCACCAGTGTCGCCCGTAACGTCGAACGGAATGCATCTCGGTTGCCAGCGCCCACCGCTTCCACACCATACATCGCATCCTGACTCTCAGCGAGGGAAATGCGAATACCGGCTGCACGCATCGCCCGTATAAACTGCACCATTCGATTATCCATGTTGGGGATACCTCATCAAACCACAGCGGACGAAGTTTTTCGGATGCCACTCATATAAATACTAGCGCAAATGGGGTTGAACTGAAACCTGACTGAAGGGGCAGTATGCAAGGGGTGATCTATCTTGCCACCCCTCACATACGAGTAATTTGACCTAACTGGAAGGCGCTTCAGATATTTGTTGCCTAAACTCTGGTGGTAAAAGACTCACCTCTTTCCCATCAACAAATGTGGTTGGGTCAGGTGTATACAATCCAAATTCATCAAAAAAAGCTCGAACTTCATCAGCCAATAGTTCTTCATCTTGAAGCAACCGATTTACCAATGCTTCTACAACAGGCCCATTCGCACGCAGTACCTCGCGCGTTTCTTTGAGTAGTTTTTGAAAAGTCTCTTCCATGACCTGTGCCATCTCAGGGGTTGGCGACGAAACTGAATTTGTACCAGTGAACTGAAAGTCTTGAGATCGTCCGACTGCTCCACCCAACGGCCCTAACATGCCAGCCAACGCCATAGCGCTCAATTCACTTCGTATCCGGGCAAAATCTCCTGCAACCCCAAGTGTTTGATTTTCAGACCCACAGAATTCGATTTCTGCTGCCTTACCTGCGATAGCAACCTTCAGACGATTCAAAATCTGCGTCTTGGTTCGCATACCTTGATAAGCTTCTCGAGCAGGATAGCTCGACACATGACCAAACGCTTGTCCTTGCCGGATAATCGTAACACGTGCAATGCGATAATGCGGTTGTAATACACGTATCGCCACTGCATGTCCTGCCTCATGATAGGCCAAACGCTTCTTTGCTTCGGGCGATATGTGCTTAAGCGGAGCGCGGAGCCCCATATCATGTTCTGGTTGTGCCAATCGGAAATCTTTGTAAGTAATATATGTACGTCCATCGAACAAAGCATAACGTAATGCCTCATTCAACAGATACTTAATGTCAGCAGGGGTATAGCCGGGGGTTTCAGTTGCCAGAATCGCAGGGCTAAGATTTTCTTCATGTGCCATTTTGGACAGATAATACGTAAACATATCGATGCGCCCTTGCATATCAGTCACATCGACGCGTATCTTCTTGTCAAAACGCCCCGGACGTAGCAATGCCGGATCAAGTGCTCCAATACGATTTGTAGCTCCGATGACCAATACACGCCGCTTTGGCTTAGGCGGCTTACGCCGTAATATCAAGCGGTATAGACGTGATTGCAAACGGGCTATCCAGTTATTCCCTTGACTAAATCCATCCATTTGGATAAGCAGGGTACTAAGTACACCCATACCACCATCTCCGCCCATCCCACCCGAAGTCCCTCCCATACCCCCAACTTGGCTCACTCCACCTCTTGAACCAACTGAATCTATTTCATCCAGAAATATAACAGCCGCGCCATACTGTCTGGCTGCTTTGCGAGCCTTACCAAACATTTGCATAACCTTCAGTGCGCCTGTTCCCATGAACATCCCTTGCAACGAAGATGTATCAACATAATAGAACGGAACACCTGCTTCCGTACTGATCGCTTTTGCCAACCATGTTTTGCCCGTACCGGGTGGTCCTTCGAGTAACAATCCCGTCAGCGGTTCGCCTCCCGACTTCTCGAACGCAGCCACACCTCTCAGCAATGTCACTATCTGTCTAGCTTGCTCAAGCAGTTCGGGCTGCCCTCTATAATCACCAAATCCAACACCTTCAGAACCCGGCATCACCTCGTAGGTTCTAGGGCGGCTTACAAACCACATAATCGCTACAAATTGAAACAACCCGAAGCCAATACTAATTGCAATCGGCACCACAGCACCAATTGCAGTGACCAAAAACTGCATCAGCGCTGCATTGAACAAAGCAATAATCAAAACGAGTACTATGAGTTTCCACCACCAACCGGTACGCAAAAAGCGTGCGAGACGATTTGAGAATCGGTTACTACGGTCAACAAGGGTGTCTTCAGCCTCCCAATTCCATCGCCCTTTTGTATCAATATAGGGTTGATCAGAAGCATTTTTGACTTGTGTCATGCCGTTTTGCCTCCCGGTATCGCAATCGCCTTCGCCTTGTATGGGGTTAAATCAACCTTTGGTGTGTAAAGGCCATACTGATCGAAGAATTTCTCAACTTCATCAGCATGTATCTCATCCTTCTCTAGCAACAGATTAATCAGTGCTTCCCCCATTTCACGTTGAGTACGAAGAACAATTCTGACTTCTTCAAATACCGAACGGAACGTGTTCTCCATAGCTTCGCTCATCTCAGGCGAATAATTGGTACCGCGCAGGTTAGCGCCTAATGGACCAAACATACCTGCATCGGCCATTCTATAGAGAGTGGAACGGATGGTTCCAAAATCACTACCATCACCCCACCCAATACCCACACCATAAGTCTGTTCATCCTCGCCTGCGTACTCCATTTCACCGGCCTTACCAGCAACAGAGACACGCAACCTATTCATCAAATTTTCATAGGTATCCATATAGTCATATTCTTCAACTGCCGGATAAGACAGCACATAACCGTGAGCACCACCTTGCCGAATGATGGTGATACGGGATATGCGATAACTCGGACGGAATATACGAATCGCAATCGCATGACCGCCCTCATGAGCAGCAAGACGACGTTTGTCTTCTGGGGCAAGATTCCGAATAGGCTGACGCAATCCAAATTCATGTTCGGGTTGCGCGATCCGTACATCACGTATAGATATGTAATTGCGCCCATCAAACAACGCATACCGCAAAGCTTCATTGAGCAGGTGCTTAATATCAGCGGGTGTATAGAAAGGTGTCTCGGAGGCCAAAATTAGCGAATCAAGAGTATCGTCATGCTCTATCTTTGATAGATAGTACTCAAATATGTCACGACGCCCTTCCAAATCAGGGGCATCCACCCTTATCTTTTTGTCAAAACGCCCGGCACGTAATAATGCAGGGTCAAGCGCACCGATACGATTGGTTGCTGCAATCGTCAACACACGTCGTTGGGGTTTCGGTGGTTTCTTACGTAAAATCGATTTATAAAACCATGTCCGTTTTCTTGCCCACCAACCATGTTCTTGGCTGAAGCCATCCATTTCGACGAGCAACGTGCTAAGAATACCTTGCCCACCGCCGCCAAAAAACATTGGCAAGCGCGTTGAACTGAGTTCGGCACGTTCACCCACAACAGCAACCCCACCACGAGAACCTACAGCATCGATTTCATCAATGAATACGATTGCTGCACCATAATCACGAGCGGCATTACGTGCGCGCCGATATAAATTCATGACCTTCAGTGGTGCAATTCCGACGAACATTGAATTCATCGAAGAAGCATCTATCGAGAAAAACGGAATACCCGCCTCGGTACTAATAGCTTTTGCCAACCATGTCTTCCCGGTACCGGGAGGCCCTTCGAGCAATAACCCGTTGAGAGGTTCCCCGCCCGACTCCTCAAATACGCGCACACCACGCAACAGCTTTACGATTTGCTGCGCTTGTTCAAGCAATTCAGGTTGTCCTCTGTAATCGGCAAAACTAACACCCTCAGTCATGGTTCCCGGCCATATGGTTTCCATCTTGGTTCGCCCAAGAAACCAGAAAATCATAGCGAACTGACTAATTGAAGCCGTAACAATTAGCAGTAATCGCGAAATATACGGAAATGCATCCTGAAAAAGCCATCGCATGAAATCAGCATTGAGTAACGCAGCCCCAACCACCACCACGATGATCAAGCGCACTATAGAAAACTGATTGATAATCCGATAACGAAGACGACTACGACGATCGACAAGTGTCTCTTCCGCCTGCCAATCATGTTGCTGAGGCACTCCAAGCTTGTTATTTGGATCCTGCTTAACGATGCTCATAGGTCAAATATCCTCAACTCTGAACTTACGGTAAGAGACTATCCCTATACAAAGCTTTCCTAGTTGCCACTAGCGCCAGTTAATTGACTAAGCATGAACACCGGATGATTGGGCGTACCACTATAAAGCGTCGCTGTAGAGGGTCGAATGAACGCCAGAGTGCCATCTGCCACCAACCCCACAAAATTCTGTAAACTAGGCGAATCATTAAGATAGAGCAGCGCCGCATTCCGTGGAATCGTCACTGTGGAAACGATGCGTCCTATAAAGCTCAGCCCACGATCCAACGTATTGACCGCTAACGGATCCACCAGCTGAATATCGAGTGTCTCTGCACCGATACTCTGCTGCATAATGCCCCGCCATACTAATTCAAACGCACGCCGTTCTTGATTCAGCTCATCGGCCTGTGACAATCTTGGATCCGGCAAATACAGCGCATACACCTGAAAAGATCGATTGTTCAAATCATTGCGAATTTCAATAATGTCGATGGTATTTCCTGAAGCCGACTCAATCCGGTCAGCCACACTGTTCAGTGCCGGATCAGTCGTGCCAGTCTTATTCGCCATCACCAATTCCGACGTTTCGACGAGCCGATTTTGAGCCGTCTCGCCAGTGTCCTGTCCCGCCAGAACCCGCAATCCGGGTAAAGCACTACATCCTGCCCCTGCAAATACGGTGATCAGTAAAAATGCCGCGAAGCGAAGAGTCAATTTCATGGGCTGTACCACACACTTTCCGCACACTTGGATTAAGACAGTATACCGCTTTCGGTTATAAAGTGTTCAAATTCTCATCAAGACATTCTACTCTTGAAAACGTTCGCTTAATCAATTTTGGATGTGCCTTTTCAGCAAATACTCACCCAACCCACCACCGCTTGACCTGCCACAACTGATTTGTCACTACTCGCCACCTCATCCGATTAGTTACAATGAACGCGCAGGAATTCGCAATCGACCGGAGTATTGAAAACTGAGACTCAACCCATCACCCCGTTATGCACTATTCGCCATCTTGCTCTTGGCGCTGGCCTTACGCTTAATTCAAGTCCTCCCCTTGGATCGCACTGAAATCTACGCCAACAAGGGCGGGGATAGCTGGTGGTATCTGGAATACGGCTTGGGCTTGGTGCGCAATCAAGAACCCGCCGTCCCACCCTCCGGCCCGATTTACCTCTTATTCGTAGGCTATCCGCAGCTTATCGCCGCCCCCGCTACTGCCATCTTGCTCATCCGATTGACACAAGCCATCATGGGGACGCTCACCTGCTACTTCGTCTATCGTCTCGCATGGGCGATTAGCCACGATGTTCGCGCAGGCCTAATCAGTGCCACCGTCTTAGCCATCTCGCCCGTATTCATCATCGAAACTGGACAAATCCTCACCGAGACTCTATTCGTCTTTTTGTTAGCCGCCGCCTTATGGCTATACATCGCCACCCTTGAAAATCATCCGGCAAATAAACCGCTCAACACCCGCCTCTATGCATGGATTGCCTTGCTCGGCATGATCCTCGGCATCGCCACGCTCACCCGTGCCGTATTATTGGCATTCCCGCTCGGCATCGCCCTTCACCTGCTGATCATCTACGGTTGGCGCAAAGGCTTACAATTAGGTCTCGTGCTCATTGTCGTATTCGCCATCACCCTCTCCCCGTGGACGATCTACAACCGCGTCAAATGGGGGCAAACCGTCATCGCAGCGCAGGGTTTTGCAGCCTTCCTCTTTCTTGGCGCAACCGACTCCGGTTGGAAAGGCCCACAGCAAACTGACAGCGCACTTCAAGCACAATCCGGCGCACCCTTACCCACAGATCCGGGTCAACAACAGCAGGTCTATAGCGCCGGTGCCACCAACGCCATCCTATCCAACGTCGGTGGCTGGATAAAAAATCGTCTCAGCCAACTCTCCGGCGCCGTCCTACAACCGCATGGCACAGTCTTTTTTGCTGGCGACAGCCTCAAAGACATGACCTCGCGCTGGTTAAGTACCGACCGCAGCCTCAACGGATTACTCCGACTGACTCAAGGGGATTATTTCTGGCCGAAACTCACCATCTACCTCTTTCACAATCTCGGCATGCTAGCTGGCCTCGCTGGCATATGGATCAGTCGCCGCAATTGGCGCTTAGCGCTTCCGCTAGCAGGTGTCATCATCTACTTTTTGCTGGCGCACTTCGTCTTATATGTCATCCCCCGCTACCTATTCCCATTGGATATGGTATGGTGGGTCTTTGGCGGCATCGCACTGGCAACCGTCTCCCGCCGCCTAACCACCAAACGAGAACAACCATCCCCACTGGTGAATAAGATAAGCTAAAATGCTCCTTATCCATGCAGTACACTCAAAAACCATCAACTACGGACTATAGACTCAAATGACCTACATTCTCGGCATCGAAAGCTCATGTGATGAAACAGCAGCAGCCGTCGTCAGTGATGGACGAACTGTCCTCTCTAATGTCATCGCCACCCAGATTGACCTTCACGCCCGTTACGGCGGCGTTTTTCCTGAATTGGCATCCCGCGCCCATGTCGAAGCCATCAGCGCTGTGGTCGATCAAGCCGTTGCCGACTCAGGCATCAGCTACGACAAATTGGATGCCATCGCCGTCACCCGCGGCCCCGGTCTCGTCGGATCTCTGCTAGTCGGCGTGAATTACGCCAAAGGTCTCGCCCTGGCAACCGGAAAACCCCTGCTCGGCATCAACCATCTCGAAGGTCACGTCTATTCACTGTGGCTCAGCGAACCGCGTCGGGATATTCAATTTCCAGTGCTCTTGCTCATCGTCTCCGGTGGTCATACTGAACTGCTCCTCATGACCGATCATGGGCAATATGAGCGGCTTGGCGGCACGTTGGATGACGCCGCAGGTGAAGCCTTCGACAAAGTCGGACGCATGTTAGGCTTACCCTTCCCCGGCGGCCCCAACATAGAACGCGCCGCACAAATGGGTAATACCACCGCCTATCACTTCCCGCGCTCCAAGCGTGATGACAGCTACGACTTCAGCTTCTCCGGCCTCAAAACCGCCGTCATGCGCGAAGTCACCATCCCCCACGTTGGTGCGGATGGCAAAAAGCGCGGGCCAGAAAAGAATCCCAAAGTACGTTCAGATGTATCTGTCAACGATGTCGCCGCCAGTTTTCAAGACGCCTTGGTTGGTGCGCTCGTGGAAAAAACCGTCCGCGCCGCCAAAGAACACAATGTCACCGAAATTCTGCTGGCAGGTGGTGTCAGCGCCAATCAAGCCCTCCGCCAACGCATACGTGCCGAAAGCGCCCTGCCAGTCCGCTATCCGCCGCTTAACCTCTGCACCGATAACGGCGCAATGATCGCTGCCGCCGGTTATTTCCGTTTTGAAGCTGGCCTCCGCAGTGATTTTGACATGGACGTCAAACCCATGTGGCCGTTGACCAGTGATACCTACAAAGAAAAGTCGCACACTTAAAGCGCCACCCTGCATTTCCAGTTGACTCTCATAGCCTGCGCGTTCATATCACATCTGAGCAGCAGGCTTCATCACATCTTATAACTTAGGTTTAAATCAGGTTTGCCACCAAACCATACGCCAACCATTCACCAACCCCGCGCCCCTTCACGCTCCCTCAAAACCGTTAGTGCTATACATCAAAAAGAGTGACCAAATGGTTTTCCAAATGGTCACCCTTTCGCATTCTCAATCGGCTATCATATTTATGGAGACATCCGTATTGCTCCCTTGCCCTGTTACTACGGGCTATCAGCAGAGTGAGCCAGCGAACGTTGCTGATGTAGGGCTGGGGTTAGGGGTTTCCCCGCCGCAACTTAACATCTTCCCATATACGACGACCTGTACGGATTTGCCGCTGGCAAATCCTCTTCCCCGCCGCCCCTTAACAACTTCAAGATGATTCGGAATATACATCAAAACAGATTCTGAATCTGAAGAATTTGCAGATTTTTCCGAATCAGCATGGCAAATCCGGCGCAAAAACCCACTTTGCCATTGTGACCGAAGGAAGTCTATAGACTGCCAGATGTGTTATTGTCGTCGCCGACGACGACGACGACACCGCCGACACAAACGCAACTCATGGCTTCACACTTGCAACTTGCAACTGAAAACTACCTTCGACCTTCACCCTTTAACTTTGAACCATATGTCCGACGACGACGACGACACCGCCGACATAAACCAAAGAAAGCCTCAGACGAGAACATGCTATAATTTGAATGATAAGCGTTACGGGGTAAGTAAATGACCATTAATCTTCGCGAACAACTACATAAGACCATCGACGAACTACCCTCAACCCGTCTTGAAACCACCTTACGCTTCTTAGAATTATTGGCGAGTGCTCCTAACAACACCGATATCGAAGCGGAAGAAACATGGCTACTGGCAAGCGGTTCGCTTAAACGTATGGTTGATGAAATTCAGGATGCGCCGTCGCAATTAGAAGAACTAACCGAGGATATACCGCCAGACAGTGAGTAGCCATCTGGCGGTAAAAAGTCTGTCGCCTACGCCTTCGTAATCAGGTCAGCCCCACCCATGTACGGACGCAGCACTTCAGGAATAACAACGCTACCATCAGCCTGCTGATAATTTTCCAAAATCGCGATGATCACACGTGTATCCGCCAGACCGGAACCATTCAGTGTATGAACGAACTGAGCCTTCTTGCTCTCGCTCGGACGATACTTCACATTAGCCCGTCGCGCTTGGAAAGCCTCGGTATTGGAACAGGAGCTAACTTCCAACCATTCCTTGCACCCCGGTGACCAGACTTCCAGATCGTATTTCTTGCTCGCGCTGAAGCCTAGATCGCCGGTAACGATCTCCAACCGTCGGAAATGAAGCTTGAGCGCACGGCAAATATCAGCTGCGGCCTCCGTCAAAGCCTCCAGCTCAGCATAGCTCGTTTCCGGTGTCGTGAACTTATACATCTCCACCTTCTCGAACTGATGCACCCGCTTGATACCGCGCACATCACGTCCGGCGCTGGTTTTCTCACGGCGGAAGCAGGGCGTATGCGCCACATAATGCAGCGGCAGTTGGGATTCATCAAGGATTTCGTCGCGGTGCAAATTGGTGATCGCCACCTCTGCCGTCGGCAGCATATACACTTCCGCGTCCGGATCGAAGTACACCACATCACGGAACTTAGGGAACTGACCTGCACCGTACATCATCTCTTCTTTGACGAAATACGGCACATTCACCTGAGTAAACCCATGTGCCCGTGCGCTATCCAGATAGAAGCTGACCAACGCCCGTTGCAAACGTGCGCCCCAGCCCTTGAGGACATAAGCGCGTGAACCAGCCAGCTTGACGCCGCGCTCAAAGTCGATGATGCCCAGTTCCGGCCCGAGTTCCCAGTGTGGCTTTGGCTCGAAGCTAAAGCTTGGCATATGACCTTCCGGCGGCCACGGAATATTGTGTTCATCGCTCTCAAAAACCGGTACACTTTCATGGGGCATATTCGGCACCCAATACATGTTTTCTTCCAGCGCCGCATCAATACCACGCAGTTGATCGTTAATCGCCTCAACGCGTTCGCCCATGCTCTTGAGGGCGGCCATCATTTCGTCCATCGCCTCGCTGACGTTATCATCCTTACGCGGAGCGTTTACACTGCCACCGCCTTCGATGACGTGAATCGCCTCGTCAAATTCACCTTCGCGGATTGCCAGCGCGATGTGTCGAGCCATCGCCGCCCGCATTCCGTCAGGGGTTTGCTTATCGCCACGCAGTTTGCCGACGCCCTTATTCAGGCGATTCCGTGCGGCTTGGATCGCTTCACTTTCAGTGAGCAAGACGCGGCGTTGCTTATCGAGGTCAAGAATAGTGTCGATACGAGCCAAAGCCGGTGCATCGTTCAGCTTGGCGATCTGTTCTTTGACCCATTCCGGTTTTTCGCGGATCAGGGTAATGTCGAGCATGATTTTCTCTCCGTAATGAATGGCCTATAGGGGTCTAAACCCATCAAATTTAAACTATTGCGGACGGCGTGGCTGGGTGTCGTCATCCGGTTGGCTCACAATGGGCAGCGGGCGGGTAAAATCCACATACAAACGCCGTGCTGCCAGCACCAGTCCAATCAAAATAACAACGATAATCAAGGTGTCAAAGATGTCACGCGTCATAAATTGCATACTATAACCTTTAGCACCCTGTGATTAGCTAATCACTGTAAACAAAAACGCCTCCACTGACCGAATGCAGAGAGGCGTTCAACGTCGCGTCTTCTTAACGGTGGGCGGGGTGGTTAATCATGAATGCTTGGCGAACTCGAGAGCGAAGGCTGTGTGGCATCATCACGCCACTGTGGCAGCTTAAAGCTGAACGTTGTCCCTACACCTTCTTCGCTTTCGAACCAGATTTTACCACTCATGGCCTCAACCTCCTGTTTGCACAGATACAGGCTCAACCCATAACCGAATTCACCGATAATTTGCGGCTGTCGTGCCCGTTCAAATGGGGTAAATACCCGTTCAAACTCTTTAGCACGGATGCCATAACCTTCATCAACCACGTCGATTTGAACGCTTTGATTTCCGGCTGAAGCACTAGCCATAATCATGATCGGCGATGCCTTCATACTGTACATGATAGCATTGCGCAGCAGGTCATGCAAGATGTCAGCCATGCGTCCGGGCGAGGCATAAACCACCAGATCATCGGGGATACTAGCCGTAATTCGTGCGCGATAATCCTGTTGTTCCGTCTCAGGATCAATCAGCGTGACTTCCGGCAATCCTTCAATAAAATCCTCGATGAAGTTAGCCAGATTAAGTTTGCGGCGGTCACTACGTACCATTTCAGCCAGCTTGCCGGTACGGATCAGTTCCAGCCGGAAGAACAATTTCATCAGCCGTTCTTGGCGATGCATATGGGTCGTAATCAGCGTTACGAATCCGGCAACACGTTTGCCCAGTTGCTCGGTCGTTTCACCTTTTTTGGGTGATTTGAGCGTGTTGCTGATGAGTTTAGAATGCCCCATCGTAGCAGTAGCAGCATGTTCGACTTCATCACGGAAATGCTCGAGTAAATCACTCATAGCCGTCCAGTCGGGCATTTCCAGCGTGATCATGGTGAAGGCTTCACCGCTGGTAGCATACACAGTCGATGCCCAACACGGTATATACTCACCGGATCGGTAAATGCGGAATCGCACCGGACGGGCGGATTCAAGGGCTTTCTTACGTGCCATATCCGAAGTATCGGAGGCAGCGTTAGAGCGTGTATTGAACAACGTCGAGGCAGCCGACCAACCGTTAGCGCGGATAAGCTTGAGGTCTGCGCCAAGCAAATTACGTGCAGCAAGATTTTCCATGACTAAGCGATCTTCGTCATCGAAAATCAGGATACCTTGCCCCATACCGTCTAGCACTGATTGATAGTTGAGCTGTTTATCGAACACCATAACCACCCAAAATCTTGTCGTATCACATTAAGAACGCAATAATTGCGTATGCAGGGAGTGAATCTGATTTTAGCTGTTTTTCAGTTTTATGCTATGGACATAACGCTTCGTAAGACCACCATACCACACTGCGGGGGTTATGTTCACAAAGAACATTCAAGTTCTCAGCAGCAAGAGGATTAATCGGATAACAGACCTTAAATGGCCTGTTTAAGTAAACGAGGATAGAGCATTCATGAGATAGTTGCACGTGGAACGGCTTTATTCAACTGCCGTTGGTGATAGACCGCATACAGGGTCGCGCCAAAGAAAAGCAAAATAGCGATAACATTGAGCATCCCACCCCATTGCCGCACCACCAACGAGTTGCTCAGATCACCGATGATCCGCAGCGCCAACGAAGTGTGCAACAAAATCAAGTGAGCGTAAAACACCGACAAATAAGAGAGGGATTGGTGCGCTACCGCGGGTAAGATAATCAACGCATGTCCAAAAATCATCGAGAAGGAAAATCCCAGCAAGATACTGTGCAGGAGTGCATCGTATACCGGCCCCGCTGGCAACGCAGGCCACACCACACGCAAGCCACCACCCACCAACAACCACACATATCCCGCTAACAAACAGGCCGCGATATAACGCGTCATACCTGTTTGTTTGATCGTCCGCCGTGCAATATCATAGCGCAGCAACCACGCACCCAATAACACCGCGCTCACGCCTTCCAGTCGCACCCCGGCGTTAGTATTAATCAAAGTCAGCACCAAGCTCACCAGCATCAACGCGACGATACCCATAAAGAGGCGTTGTACCGGCAGCGGATGCCGCAGGATACGCGTCAGTTCCAAACGTTCTCCGGCTATCGTCAACACCAGAAAATCGATCCACAAATACACGATATGATAAATAGGCCAACCGGACAACCACAGGAAATTGCCCACCAACCAGCATCCCGCACCGAGCGCCATAGTCACCGTGAACAAGGCGGTTTGCTGACGAACGATATAGATATAAACCACCACCAAGCCCAAACTACCTGCCGTCATCAAACCAAGCGCAATGCTGCGTGGTAGCCCGACAATCAGCGCCACAGCTCCGAGCGCAGACAGTATCGGCACCACATACGACCACCGCCCACGTGGATGTGCAGCCGATAATGCGACTGCTCGCTCTAATCCGATTAACGTGCCCAAAAATCCCGAAATCATCAACGGGCCGTGGTCAGCCACAGCGAATGGCGCAAGTTGCCACCCCATGCGAATCAACCCTGCCCAACCAGCAATCACCAGTGATGTGAGAGCCGATAACAACAACAGTCGGGAAACATGGACACGTTTAATCATATAAGCCTTCTTACTTGACTTCGATCTTACCTATATTGACCTGCCATACCTGTGGGCCACTTTCAACATATTCCCAACTAAATTGTCCTTCATATTCAAACTTGAACTGGTAGAACAGAGGCTTGGGATCATGATCGTTAATCAAACGAAAAACTTCACCGACTTGTAACGCCGCAAATGTATCAAATATCAACGGGTGGCGCTTAGCGGGTGGAATCTGGCGTACGTCGATCGTTGTTTGTATAGTCACTTTTTCCTCCGAATATCCATGCATTTGGTCTAAAATATGCCGCTGTTCTGCGGCTGGTAGATGGGCTTCGAAGAGGGGCATATACACCCGTTCTTCCTTCTCCAGATGCAGCGCGAAGATGGCTTGCAACTGCACAACTAACGTCTTTAAGCGTTCCTCTAAGGCGCTCCTGTGTTCGCCGTTGTAGCTGGTCAATTGGTTCTGAATGACTTCGATTTGGTTCACATAGCGTAGGATGTATTCATGGTCAATACTCATGGTTGCTGTCGCCGTACCGTGGCTTTTAATCAGCGGATCGACGGCTGGATACAGAAACGCTTCTTCACCTTGTGCATGAGGCAGTAAATCGTGTTTCAAAAAAGCGACGAGGTTAGGCACCACTGCCGTTGGAGATGCTGCTTGCATATCCTTCGTATAGCGCTCCAAAGTAGCCGCCATTTCCAGATGATGATTATGCATTTCCGCCTGAACATCATTCATAGTATTCATTCCCTCCTGAATCAACTTCGATTTGTTACCCGAACACCGCACGAGCTTCCCACGACATCATCATAGGATTCCACTCCGGTTCCCACACCAGTTCAATAGTCACTGCCCGAACATCGCTAAATGCTCGTAGAATCACCATCTCGGCCTGCTGCGTCAGTGTTCCGGCAATCGGACAAGCGGGTGTCGTCATGGTCATGTCGACGTTCACATTGCTGTCATTCACCGTCACGTCGTATACCAATCCCAGATCCACAATATTGATTCCGAGTTCTGGATCAATCACCTGTCGCAGCACCGTTAGCACATCATCAGTAGTAACCATTGTTGCTCAACACTTCCTGCCCATCGGCTGTTCGTAATCCTAGAATATGACAGGTGCTAAGCAAACGCCTTGATCTAAATCAAGTTGGTGGAAGTTATAGAAATGAGGGGATAAAAAGACAGCGCGGCTCATAATAAACGATGAACCGCGCCACCGATTTGAAGCGATACTGATTGAATTGAGTTTAACGATTACGGCACAAAAGTCGTTTCGCGTGGGCGGGTGAAGAACAATCCGGTCACCCGCTTGGATTTGCTATCGAGCGTGATCCGCATATTGACCTCGCCATGCGCCCCCACCAACCGGATACAGGCTTCGGTCTCACCGTTACCGCCTATCACATCAGTGATGCGCAGCTTTTCGCCATAATGAACAGCCAGCGCGGCAAACTGCTTATGTATCACTTTAGGCTTGAGCGACGGTGCGAACAGCTTGCTGGCATGATCTTTATTCCACTCATTTATCAGCCCGACCACCTGCTTGACGATGCGATTAAGTTCCGCGCTCAAGTTATGGGCGGGGGTCAACAGCAAGTGCTGAACTTTAGGCGGCACGGTTGGTGATAGCGTCACAAATACCTCGATCCGCCCCTTGGCGCACTGCATCCACCAGCGTCCCCGTAGGTTATTTTCGGCCTCAAGCACGCTGACGGATTTGCACTTGCCCAATGATGCACGCAACTCTTGCACCAGTTGACGACGCCGTTCCAACGCTAAATCTTGGAAAAACGATTCAGTCGCCATCTTGGTCATATCGGCATCATTCCACATGTTATACAAGTCGGTGATGCCCTTTTGCACATCGCTTAATACCTGTGATACAGGCAAGCGCCGTGCTGGTAAGCCGCCTGTTTTGCGCAGTGCCACATAAGCCTCATCAATTCGTGGTGCGGGTGAGCAGTAGGTCAGATTGGTCAGCACCACAATCCCCGCGCTGCAATCCGGCAGCAAGCGGTAAAACGTGCCGTAACCCGGTAAACCACCACCATGCGATACCGAATACCCCAACACAGAATCGATACCACAGGCCAAACCGTAACCATAACCATCACTCTGAGAAACCGTAGGCGCATCCGGCGTCACCCGTGAGGAAGCCACGATCCGCTGACGCCACGGTTGTTGCATCTCGCGCAGGGAACTTCGCCGCACCGGCCCTTTATCGACTTCATCCCGTGGTGGGAAGGCTGACAGCAAAAATGTCATGTACTTGGCAAAGTCATTCACGGTGGTGAATAACCCGCCAATCGAAGCGAATGCACCATCTGCCAGCGGTGGTTCTTCTACCCACTGGTTATCCTGACGGCGATAGCCCATTGCGAAGCGCTTAGCATCCACCGTATGGGTATCATAGGTGGTCGAGGTCATGCCCAACGGTTTCAAAATATTCTCGGTCACATACTGTTGATACGGCACACCGGATACGTTGGTGACAATCCGTCCCAAAATCGCAAAACCGTAGTTGGAATACTCGTATTTCACTCCCGGCGGATTGGAGAAGGTCAGACCTTTTTGCATCCATGCCGATAACTGTTCTTCTTCAATCGCCAATTGACGGTCTGCCCACGGATCATCTTGAGGGAAACCCGCGCTCATGGTCATCAACTGCCGCACGGTGATCCGCGCCGAATCGCGCGTCGGGTAGTTCAGGGCTGCCAACTCCGGTACATGTTTTTCCACCAGATCATCCAGTTGGAACTTGCCTTCATCACGCAGCTTGACCAGTGCCATCGTCGTGAAGCTCTTGGTCATAGATGCGATGCGAAACACGCTATCAGGGGTCACAGGACGTTGACTGGCAACATTCTCCACGCCTAGCCCACCGGAATAAATCAGTTCTCCATCCACCACTACGCCATACGCTACCCCCGGGATATACTGCTTCTCCATAAAATCGCGGAAGATGGACTCGATCTGAGGGAAAGCCGCGTGCAGTTTGGAACGATCAACATCAACAAATTGCGGTATGGGGAACATGGTCTATTCCTTAATGGTGTAAAGGCGTTCAGGTAGCGCGATTCTACCCAACTTTTCCCCGAACCCCATACACCATCCGCTAATGGTCTGTTTTTTGGATTTAGTGCGTTCCCCATTCGTGTGGGAAGGGGAAGCGAGCCGAGAATGCCCAGTTCTTACCGTCCAAGCGCAGGGCATTGGCACTCTGCTTCAGTTGCACATAGTGATCGTATTCTTTGATGTCCACATACAGGCTATAAATCGACTCGCGTTTGACAGTGGTCAGATCGCTGAGAGTCGGCCAATTGGCAGGCCACGCGGTGGAGTCGTTGGTATCATACGGCCACAACATCACCTCAAAGTGATCAGGCAGCCATGTTTCAGCCTTCGGGTGCGCATACTGAACCAGCGTGTCGAACAGATCAATCAGGCGTTTGGGAGCGGCCAATTCGCGCGCTTCGGAATCGTTATACAAATCGCCGTAAATCGAGATGCGTTTATCGCCGAGCACCGGATCAGATAACCGGATTACCGTGGTTGGCTGATCAGTCTTGGTGTAGTAATCCTTGTTGGCATCCAACGCGTACAGCTCTTTATCGATCTTCAATTGAGCCAACAGCGCCGACAGTTCAGTCGATGTCAACTGCACCGAAGCAAATTCCGGTGCATCGGCAGGGCCAATTCGCTGATAAATCACCAAACCGTTGTCATAAAGGGCGAAGGTTGGTTCATCCGCGCCGATGACCATCAGCCACGGATTATAGACCGTCAGCAGGACGAGTGGTCGCGGTGTGCCGATGGGTGTAGGACTAGGAGCAACTGTCGCGGTACGGAGAATCGTGTTGGTCGATGGTGCGGCTTGTATGGCGGCACTGCTAATCAACAGCAGCACGACCGCTAGCACAATCATAGATAAGCGAGGGTATAGGTTTTTCATCAGCAATGTCCTTTATCAAGATGACAGATTGCTGATATAGACGTTTGTGCGGCTTCGTTGGTTCCCGGTTCGCTCAGGCAGACAGCATGGGGATAACGACGGTGAAGGTAGAACCTTGACCAACCACACTGGCGACGCTGATAGTGCCCTTGTGCATTTCGACAGCTTTTTTGGTAATGCTCATACCCAATCCTGTACCTGAAATATCACCAACATTCATAGCCCGATGAAAGGGTTCAAAAACGTATTGGAGATCACCCTCAGGAATACCGATACCTCGGTCGATCACCGTAATGGCAACGTCTTGATCGGTTTGGATAAGGTTGACCAATACAGGATAATCGGGTGGTGAATACTTTAGCGCGTTGGAGAGCATGTTGCTCACGATTTGCCGCATCAAACGGGCATCAAAACGCGATAACTGATGCGGGTTTTCACAGGCATATTGGATACGATCGACATATTCAGGATGCTCTACGAACTCCTGTACAATGTCTCGCAGTAGAACATCCAAGTTGCTTTGCGCAGGCTTAAAATTCAAATAATCACCCTGTATTCGCGCCGACTCCAACACATCGTTCATAATGGACGTAACATGGGTCACCTGCTGAAGAATACGACTCAAGCGTTCCTCAATTTGTTCAGGCTTCATCTTGTCCCGATAGCTCATCAATGTCTCGGTCGTGGCAGAAATCGACGCCAGCGGGGTACGGAATTCATGCGAGGCAATCGAAATGAAACGGGTCTTCATCTCATTGACTTCTTTTTCATGTGCCAAGGCTGTTCGCAGAGCATCTTCGGCTTGCTTGCGTTCGGAAATGTCATGATTAACGATCAACACCCCAAAAGGATTACCATTCGTATCTTTAAACAACACGGATGAACTGAGCGTATGGATGATATGACCATTTCGATGTCGCTGATCAACCTCCCCTTTCCAGTGACCTTTTTCAATAAATACCTGCCGTACCTCATCGACAAGCTGATGAGTGGTAATTTCGGTCTGAAGCACATCCCTAATTGGCTTCCCGATAACTTCTTCTTCACGCCAGCCATAAATACGCTCGGCGGCTTTGTTCCAACTTTGAATAACAAATTCGAGATCGGTCGCGATGACGGCGTCCGCAACGGTGTTCTGAATGCTGGCATGGTAGCGCAACTGGCGTTCTGCAGCTTTACGGTTGCTAATATCATGAATTGTCGATACCAAACCATCACCAATGACGTGACCGATAGACAGTTCAACTTCAAAAGTCGAACCATCTCCCTTGCGAGCCAATACCTCTACCGTGTTACTTGTAGTACCAGCTAGTGCTGTTTGAACGCTATTCACTACCCGATTAGTATCGTCATGATGAATGACATCCAGCAGAGATAGATGCTGCTGATCATTGACTGTTTGTCTGAATAACTTTTCAAAGGCTGGATTAGCCTTTTCAATATCAAGGTCGATGTTCGACAAAATGATGCCATCCAAACTATTGTTCAGAATCGCTTCGACTTTTTCTTTAGCTGCATTCAATTCGGCAGTGCGTTCGATGACGCGTTGTTCCAAGGTATCGTTGGCTTTTTGGATGGCGGATGTCAGCCGCAATTGTTTGACTGCTACCGAGAGTTGATCGGATACTTCGGTGATAATTTCACGATATTCAGTGGTGAAAAAGCCCAATTTTGTAGATGCTAAAGATACTGTACCCTCAATGCAGCCTTCTTGAATGAGCAGTACTTGAAAAAGAGTATGGAAGCCTTTTTCTAGAAACACCCTCGCCAAAGGGTTTTGATCCAACGCACGTAAATCTTCAATGTGACGCGTGTTATGCTCATCAAATCCTTCTAGCATAAAAGGCAATATCTTGGTGTGGGTTATATTCAACGGCTCTAGTTCTGAATCCGCCGCATAAATAACGATTTCCTGAGTGGCTTCATCCATCAGGTTAATCGCGATACGCTCACATGGGATCAGTTTGCGCAAGGATTTGAGTGTCCTATTTATCAAATCCGGCATCGCAACCGAAGCAATAATACCCCGGTCAATGTTGTGTAGTATTTCCATGCGCTGAGCATAGCGTTCAAGATTGATATTGGCTGTTTGGATATTTTCAGAAGCCTGTAACTGCTTCATGACAATCGCCAATTGATTGGTAACCTCTACTGCTATCTCACGGTACTCTGGCGTGAAGAAACCAATATCTTTGGCAGACAAATTCAAAAGACCTACGGGATGACCATCGAGAATGAATTCCACTTGAAAGAGCGATAGCAAACCACGCTTAATAGCATTTTTGGCGAAATCATAGCGATCCTGTACTTCGCGCAAGTCTTCATAATAGCAAGTGTGGTCGACCGCGAAAGTAGCAAAGAGATCAGGTGATGGCGGCAAACGCATCGTGTTAAATGGGTTTTCGACATCGCTATCTTCGGCGTAAATCACTAATTCCTGTGTCACTTCATCCACCAAAATGACGGCAATCCGTTGGCAAGGGATGAGTTCGCGCAGTTCGTGTATCGTTTCTTTGATCAGTTCCGGCACTGGCTTTGCCGCGATAATTCCCGCATCGATATGATGCAAGAGTGTCATACGTTGACCGTAACGGGCGACTTTCGTTGTGGTAATCTGATTATCAAGATCAATTTGATTTAGTTTGTGTGCTGTCCACCACACAACCAGCGTCACAATAACGATGTTGGAAATTGCATAAATCGCCAAGCCGAATTCGGTACCATAATAACCACGATATTGGCCTTGTAACCGCAACCAACCCACAGCCAATGGAACAATGATGGCAACTGGCAACAAGCGGCGTGCCATCAATCCACCTAGATTGTTCTGGCTGATGACCGCGATAAATCCTTCATGAGAACACGTCAAGAAAATCGCGAACGCAACAGCACAAAATGTAATTGCGGTCGGGAGTGTGATGGTATTAAATAGCAGTACGCTGTGCAGCGAGGATACGCTAAACAGATACCCTGCAAACACCAGTAACCCAATACCCAATATCATCAAGGCGATGAACTGCACGAGGAAATAACGATGGGTATTGAGGAGCAGGAGCAGGGTAATTCCCAGTAGGATAAAGGCAATAGCGGTCGCTGAGGACATGCGTATCATTGAGACATTAGTAGTCAATACGTCATTTCTAATCAGCAGATGATCTATCCCAAGTTCCCATCCAAACAGATATTCAGCGCCAGTCAATAAACCAATCACGAGAACAATGATGGCACAGGCTTGGGCGATATGTCTTTGGAGGACCGTTTGCAGATTTGGGATTAACCAGAGGGCTACAGCACTTAGCAAAAACGCCAAGCTCGTATTGGATTTCATAACCCCTAGTTCAGGGAGAATGGTTCTGAGCGCAGTGATGTCGAGTGTCCAGCCAATCAATACCGAACAACTGGCTAGGACAATAACGATGCTGATCGTCTTCACCCACTTCAGCGCACCGGAATTAGTTTGTCTCTCTGGTAGGGCAAATGTGCTCATATCGATTTACTTCACACTAAGTCAGTAACGGGCACGATACCGCGAAAGGAGTCAACATGAATGACAGTAGACTATACTGTAACAGACAATACAAATACTTCGATATTAAGAGTATAGGTGATGAAATAGCAATTGGCGAGTTAACAAAATAATATAGAGATAAGCATAACGCTGTTTTGATGACGTCTATCATTGGGATGCTGTTGTGAGTTCGATAGGTGCTAGCTGTACGCTAAAGTGTACACATACTACTCCTAGCACATCACACATGGTTTGTTCTAAAGGTGTTTCAAGATGACCCGTAATGTAGCGATTCTGATTTTTGACGAGGTAGAAGTGCTGGATTTTTGTGGACCATTCGAGGTATTTGGTGTAGCAGGTCGGCATGATTCGCCTAAGCCATTTAACGTCTATACGGTCGCAGAAAAATCGCCCGTTATTGCGCGTAATGGGCTTAGTGTTAATCCCACCTATATGCTTGATAATTGTCTACAACCAGACATCTTACTGGTTCCGGGGGGTTATGGAACACGCCGTGAAATCAACAATCCACACATGATCAACTGGATTCAAGCGCAGTTCCCGAAAGTTGAACTGATGCTGTCGGTCTGTACAGGGGCGCTGCTGCTCGGCAAAGCGAATTTGTTGGATGGTCTTTCCGCCACGACTCATTTCGGCGCTGAGGATGAGTTACGGGCGGTTGCTCCGAAAACGACGATCTGTATGAGCGAACGCTATGTCGATAACGGCAAGGTGATCACTTCAGCGGGCATCTCGGCAGGGATTGATATGGCGCTGTATACGGTCGGTCGTTTGTTGGGGGCAGATGCGGCTGCCGAAACTGCGCGGCATATGCAGTACGACTACTGGAAAGGGTCGTCATAGGTTTGCCATGCTGGATCATTTAACGGGGGCGAAAGCGATGTTTGTGAATGGCGCCTATGATGACGCATTGATGGCCTTCCAAACCATCAGCAGCAGCGCCCCGATGGCTAACGAACCGATTGCAGCCATGGCCTTGTGTTATTACTCGTTGGGGCAATTGCCGCACGCCCGTCGCATCTGGAAAATTGTTATCAGCCGCGACGAGCGCTATCTATTGCCCCGCTTCTTGCGCAAGGAACTTAGTTGGCCGGATGCCATGCTAACAGTCGCGGCGAAGGTTACCGCGCTGGTGGTCTAGCTAGCCGAGCGCCCAATCCACTGCCGCCAGTGCATGAAGTAGCGTTGTGTCGTAAAGGCGAATTGCAGTGTGTTCCGGTTTCACCAGCATGGTGATTTCGGTGCATCCGAGGATCACACCTTGCGCTCCATGTGCGGTTAAGTCATCCATAATCCGCAGGTATTCACGGCGGGATGTGTCCTGAACATTCCCCAAGCACAACTCGTTATAAATCACATCGTGGATGATCTTGCGGTCGGAATCATTGGGTGTAACCACCTTCAGCCCGAAGTTGTTCACTAAACGGCCTTTATAAAAATCCTGTTCCATCGTGAAACGTGTACCCAATAACCCGATTGTATCCAGTCCATCGGCACGGATTTGTTGGGCTGTGGTATCGGCAATATGCAAAATCGGGACGTTGATGGCGGCTTGTACCTGTGGGGCGAGCTTGTGCATGGTATTGGTACAGATGACGATGCCCTGTGCGCCGCCTCGTTCCAAAGATTGTGCAGCATCTACCATTTTTTGTGCTGCACCATCCCAATCCCCTGCCATTTGCAACGCTTCGATTTCAGCAAAATCAAACGACCACAGCAAACACTGTGCCGAATGTAATCCACCAAGCCGCTGCTTTACCTCTTGATTGATGATGCGATAGTATTCCAGTGACGATTCCCAGCTCATGCCGCCGAGTAAGCCGATTGTTTTCATGTGATGTTCCTCATTGTTATTATTAGTCGCCAGGGGGTTTTATCCGCCGGCAATTTTCTCATACACGCGCACAGTATCAGCCGCAACCTGCTCATGCGTAAAATGAGCCAATACCCGCGCACGACCAGATGTCGCCAAGCGTGAGTGCAAATCAGGCGTGCAGCGCAGGCGTTCGAGGGCATCGCGCACTGCGTCGACACTTCCCTCCGGCACAATCAACCCTGCATCGCCAATAATATCCGGTATGGCACCGCTATCCGAACCGATCACGGGCACACCGCTAGACATGGCTTCGGTGATCACCCGCCCGAATTGTTCTTTCCAGTTGGGGCGCGTCAACGAGGGAATGACCAACACATCCAGCAAATGATACTGGCTGGGCATATCGGTTGAGGCCACCCACTCTATCCAGTCAATACGGTCTGTAATCTGCAACTGATCCGCTAGTGCAGTCAGTTCAGCCTTATAAGGACCGCTACCAACCAATCGTAACCGCCAATCCCCACCCAGTTGTGCGACTGCTTGTAGCAGCAGGTGGATACCTTTTTCTTCGACCAAGCGCCCGAAGTAGCCGATTGTGAATGGTCGTTGCGGATGAGCGGTAGTGGAAGGGACGAACAAATCTGGATCAGTACCAAACTGAGGCACCACCGCCATTTGTCCGGTGTAGCCTTTGTCACGCCAGACTTGTGCTGCGCTCTCTGTCCCTGCGAACGCATAGTCGACGTTATGCAGCAACCAACGTTCACCCCAACTAAAAGGTGGCGGGTAACTACGGTTTATATTCTGCCAGCTAAAAAAGAGCGACTTCGCCCCCTGCTGCCGTGCATGAAACAGGGCTTGCCATGAAGCAAGGTTATAAGGTTCTTCGTCAATATGAACGATGTGCGGACGAAAGCGCTTTATCCATGTGTTGAGAGTTGGATAAAAGTGCAGGTGGAAATTGCCATTGAAGGTGATGGGGACAGCTTCTAACTGATAGCCTTCGGTATAAACCCGTTCGAGCTTGGTTTCGCCGCGTTCGTCTTTCCATGAGGGCGGAACCAGCGTCAGCAAATCCACCCCCAGCCGTGCGATTGCTTCCAATTTGCGTTGATAAATGCCGACGATGCAGGCTTTGGACAGCATCAAGACACGCAGCGAATTGCCAGTCACCTGTTATTTGTCTCCAGTTAGTCAGCATCACGAATGGGAAGTGCTTCGCCTATGAGCTGCCATTCCCCGCGCAGCGGTGTACCAAATACGGTCAATTCATCCTGCGTATGAACCAATTCTTGTGGTTTCGCATGGCTGAAAACACGGCTCTTGATTTCCACACCATCCGTTAACGCCCCCTGGATGACGCTTAAATCGTGCAGCCCGACAAATTCACGATAGACCATTTCACCAGCGTTGTTCAAATAAACGGTTTCTTGCGCTTTGCCCAGCTTATACGCCTTCTTGTAGGCTTTCTCGGCTGACCGTGCATGAATTAAGCGTGTTTGTTCATCACACGTAGACGTAATTTGATGATCCTCAACACGATCACGCACAATCAAAATTGCGAGATACCACTGTTTCTTATCCACTTTGGCGGTCGGGCTTTTGGAAGGCATAGTTACACCTGATAATCGGGTAAATCCGTTTCAATTCTGCGGATGGCTTTCAGCGCATACGTGCCAATCGTCATCACCAGTATAACGCCACCGACCACGACCAGCACCAAACCCATTCCGGCACCCGGTTGATCCCCCACAATGGCTGTGAATACCCAACCCGGTTTGACGGCGGGTTCTAACACACGATCCACCAATGGACCAACCAAGAAAAAGGAACTAGTCGAAGCTACAAAACCCAATTGATTAAAAACACTGAATACCCGTCCCTGCATATCCGGTGGTGTTTTACTTTGCAGCATCGCCGTGAACAAGCCCCATCCCAACGGCAACGTGAACAACAACCAGAACATGCTAATCGCCAACGGCAACGGTGTTCGGCTAGTGCCATAAACGATAAACATCGCACCGGTGAGCAAGAAGGCAGGCATCATCACATGGATGCGCTTCCACGTTTTACGGCGCAACGCGATGGCCGCGCCTCCCACCAACGCACCGGCATTCATGGCCGCCAGCAATAACCCCGTGAGGCTTTCGCTGCCCGTAACTTTGATGAGGTACGGAATGCTTAAATCCAACGGGCCGTTCAGCAAGAAGTTCAAGACGCTAAAGTAAATGATGAGGCCAAGCAGTGCCCGTCTCGCACCGAGATAAGCCAATCCGCCACGTAGTTCGCGCCAGAAGCCACCGGATGCTGCTTTGCCTTCTTCGCTAGGCGGTGGCTGCGGGATATGCATCCGAAAGACAACCGCTACTGCAATCAAAAAGGTGATCATATCGACAGTGACGACACCAGCGATGCCCACCAAGGGGTAGATCAATCCGGTAATCGCTGGGGCGATCACCCCTGCCAACGGGAAGGACATTTGTTTAAGCGCATTAGCACGGTCACGATGCGCATCAATAACCAGCACACTGGTGACAGCATCCTCAGCCGGTGACTGGAACATCGAAAATGTGCCTTGCAGTAGCACGATCACATACAAATGCCACAGTTGGAAACTGCCTGATACAAAACTCGCCAGCAGAAGCAAACTACCCAGTGCTTGTCCAGTATCTGCCAGCATCATCATCCAACGACGATTCCAACGATCCACCAACACACCGGCTACACTGCCCAGAAGCATGGGTGGCAGTTCGTTAAAAAAAGCTACCAATAGCAACGGCGCAGCTTGTCCAGTTTCTACACTGATGCGTATGCCAATGGCAGTGGTTGTCATGCGACTGCCGATCAAGGAAAGTGTCTGGGTGATAACGAGGGTGTAAAAAGCACGTAGAGAAGGCGTGCCTTGTGGTACTGTAACGCTCACAATTTAATGAACATGGCTGACTGGCGCAGGCCGCAGCAAATCGACCAGAATCGCCAGAATAACTTTGAACATATAGTAGGCCGAGCGCAATGTCGTAATGGAAGATTGACCGCCTATGCGGGGTTGCATGGTCACAGGCATTTCAAGTAAGCGGATGCCCGCACGATGTAGTAACACGATTGATTCCGGTTCAGGGTAATCATGTGGGTACAGTTCGGCACAGAGTTGGATAGCATGACGATTGCAGACGATAAAACCGCTGGTAGGATCGGTCACACGCTGACCGACAATTGTTGAAATCAAGTTGGATAAGATTATGCTACCCAAGCGGCGCATAGGCGATGCCACATAACCACGATCTTCAATGTAACGCGAACCGATGACAAGATCGGCTTCTCCGGCGGCTAAAGCTGCGAGCATACGGTTAATTTCGGCAGCGTCATGTTGACCGTCACCATCATTGCGCACAACCACATCATAGCCTCGCATGTCCGCGAATTGAAAGCCTGCTTGTACACTGGCACCGATGCCCACGTTATAAGGCATATGCAGCACCATAGCTCCGGCAGCTTCCGCACATGATCCGGTAGCATCCGACGAACCATCATTCATCACCAGCACATCGGCATGGGGAATCTGCTGCCGAACGCTTTCAACCACGCGTGCAATACTGGCTTCCTCGTTGAGCGCAGGAATAATGATGAGAATTTTTAGCGGTTTACTATCGGTCATGAAGCATTCGCTTCTGTCAATCCATAGTGATCGGTCAAAGCCCGATTCTGACGGTTGTAAGGCACCATGTCAATGCTGAGTGGTTAATGGTATCCAACGGTTCGGCCTGATGCGCGTACCAAGTTATACTTTATGCCAAGCAGAATTCAATAGAAGGGTGTCGAAATGAAAAGTGTGAAACTGACGAATTGTGACCTCGATGCGTCTGAAATTTCGCTGGGGTGTATGCGCATCTCTGAGATGACCAATCAAGAGATATCGACCTTGATCCACACCGCATTGGATGAAGGAATTAACTTCTTCGACCATGCTGATATTTATGGGGGCGGCAAATCAGAAGCGAAGTTCGCGGAAGCGTTGGGCATGACGCCGCAACTACGCGAAAAGCTGCTCATCCAAACCAAATGCGGCATTCGCAAAGGCTCGTTCGACTTTTCCAAATCGCATATCCTAAACGCGGTGGATGGCAGCCTTAAACGCCTGCAAACCGATTATATCGATGTGCTGCTGCTGCACCGTCCAGATGCGCTGGTCGAGCCGGAAGAAGTGGCGGAAGCCTTCACCATCTTGCAGGATAGCGGCAAAGTTAAGTACTTCGGCGTCAGCAATCAAAACCCGATGCAGATCGAGTTGTTGAAGAAGTTCGTCAAACAACCGATTATCTTCAACCAATTGCAGTTCAGCATCACCAATACCACCATGATCGATGCTGGCATCAATGTGAACATGGAAATTGACCCATCCGTCGACCGTGATGGCAGCATTCTGGATTACTGCCGTTTACACGACATCACTATTCAGCCGTGGTCGCCGTTCCAATATGGCTTCTTCGAAGGGGTGTTCTTGGACAATGACAAATTCCCAGAACTGAACGCGAAAATCAATGAGATCGCGGCTGCCAAGGGCGTAACCAATACCACCATCGCGATAGCATGGATTTTACGCCACCCTGCTCATATGCAACCGATTATCGGCACAACCAATCCACAACGGGTGAAAGATAGCTGCAAGGCATCTGGCCTGCCCTTCACACGCGAAGAATGGTACGAAATCTATCGTGCTGCGGGTAACAAACTGCCGTAAAAAGATAATGAACTGGGCGGGGATTTATCCATTTCTCGCCCATTATCGCACCTAGATAACCAACAAGACTTTGCCGGTGGTCGCGCGGCTGGAAAGGGCACGGTGGGCTTCTGGTGCTTGATCCAATGGCAGCGCCCGATCAATGCGCACCTTCAGCTTGCCACTTTGCGCCAATTCGAAAATAGCTGCTGCACGATACTGAGTTTCATCAGGTGTGGCGGTGTAATACCCTAACGACGGACGGGTTAAATAAAGCGAGCCTTTGCTATTGAGTAGTTGGGGGTCAAACGGAGATACCGGACCGCTGGATTGTCCGAACAAGACCATATACCCGCGCGGACGCAAACAATTCAAGCTGCGCTCAAAGGTATCTTTACCGACCGAATCGTAAACCACATCGACGCCATAACCATTGGTTAGCCGTTTGACCTCGGTGTCAAAATCGGCATAGGTGAAAACCTCATCTGCACCGGCTTCACGCGCCAGCACTGCTTTGGCATCGCTCGATACCGTACCGAGAACACGCGCTCCTCGCAGCTTCGCCATCTGCACCAAGAGCAATCCGGTTCCGCCAGCAGCCGCATGAATCAACACTGTTTGTCCGCTGCGCACTTGATAGGTATCCGTCACCAAGTAATGAGCTGTCATGCCTTGCAACATGAGTGCTGCGGCGGTACGTGAATCAATGGCATCCGGTACGGGCACGACCTTTTCGGCAGGTACAATCGTATACTCGGCATAGGCACCAATGGTAAAGCCATAGGCCACACGATCCCCCACTTTAATGTCATAGACCCCTTCGCCTACCATATCGACCACACCCGCTGCTTCTTGACCGGGTGTGAATGGCAGCGCCGGACGGTATTGGCCAGATCGCTGGTAAATGTCGATGAAGTTCACGCCTATGGCTTCAACCTTAACGCGAATCATACCGGCTGTAGGTTCGGGCGGCCCCATGTGTTCCAGCCGCATCACGTCTGGTTCGCCATACTCATGAACACGTATGATCTTCATACTCGCTCTCCAATACCGTATTTTTGTACGCTTATAGAATAGTTCTTAGCTACACACCAGCAATCTCGTGCAGCATCCACACATTCGGTTCGATATACGTAACCATATCCAGCGCGCGGTCAACCGTCACAGGTGACAATGCCCCCGGAACGATATACATACCACTGTCGGGGAAGCGCATATCTGTCCAGCGTTCCCATACCGCGACTGGTGCAGAGATGGTCATCGAACGCGGGCAAATCTTCAGTATACGTCCGCCTAAACGCGCATGGGTTCGCAACCACGGATCAAATAACGAACCATCCGTGTGCTGCCATTGAATATAACGCTCCATCGGTGTGAGGGGATAGGCATGTTTCAGGTTTGGGCGCACCGGTGCAATTAGGCGATTAATCTCATGATGGCGAGCAATCGTCCGCATAGCCTTGATAATTTGCTTACTTACACCCTTTCCCATGTGCTCGGGTGCAACGACTGCTTGAATAGCGGATAGGCAGTTGGGGGTAATCCCTGCCTCATAGCTGCCAACACCCAACGCTAAGATGGCATCCCAACCATCGTCGGGTAATTGGTCGAGCGTTCCATCCCACGTAACAGGGATGGTGTTGCCCATGCCGACTAGTTCGCCTTCTTCATTTAACAGCACTACTTGATAAGCCGGAAAAGTGTCATAGAGTCGCCAGAAATGCTTGGCAGCCACAGGATCGTGCAACATAAATTCCGGCCATGCGCCCGTTTCACTAGCGAGTTTATCCGCAGCAGCAATCAGATCAGGTCGTTGGTCGAGTGTGATGGTGATGAATTCGGACACAATCCTTACGGCTCGTTTCAACTACAAAAAAGGGGACGGCTCTTTTTAAGCCATCCCCTTACTATAACCCAGCCATTTTATTGCGCCACTTATTACAAACTGTTATCCGCTACATCTGTTATGGCGAATAGGTCACAACCAACCGCATGGTTCGCGTGGTGTTGTTTTCAAAAGTCGCGCCGAACTTGCGTGCAAAGGTTGTGGTTGATGTCCCTTTTATAACAATCGTGAGGCTGTTGCCAGATTGCCATCCAGCCCGACTCACAATCTCTTGAATAACAGCGCGGATTTCATCCAGCGCAACCCACGAGTTCGCTGCCCAATTGACATTAGAGGTGTGAGTGATGCGGCTAGTTGTGAGGACGCGTTGGGATGGTTTGGCGCTGGTTGTGAAAGCCGCGCTGTTGTCTGATGCCTCGGCTGCCATCTGCAAGTTAATCTGTATCCACTGTGCTTGGGTTGAGTAGATTTCCAGATGTGCTGATGTAATGGTTGCCCCACGCGGGATGGTAACGCCTGTGAAACGCAAGCCCGCAAAACTAGCCGTCGCGTTCCCGGCAGTTCCAACCCACAGCGTCGTCCCGGTCGCAATAAAATTCGCCCCGTCTTCATTTACGTCATCGGCACCGCTCTTGATCGTAAAGGTTACCGTTTGTGGTCCGGCTGTGGGCGTCGGGGTCAAGGTACGGGTTGCTGTAGACGTCGCGGTTGGTGTCGGTGTACGGGTTGCTGTACTCGTAGCCGTAGGCGTCGCAGTGCGAGTTGGGGTTGCCGTTGCGGTATTCGTCGGTGTCGGCAATGGAGTCGGTGTACTCGTACTGGTCGGCGTCAGTGTAAGAGTATTTGTGGGAGTAGCCGTTGCAGTATTGGTTGGTGTGTTCGTATAAGTTGCTGTTGGCGTTAGTGTTAGCGTATTAGTCTCTGTTGGTAACGGAGTTGGTGTATCCGTATTGGTCGGCGTGTCGGTGTAGGTGGCTGTGAAGGTAGCGGTGGGCGTGTCCGTTTCCGTCGGCAGCGGAGTAGGCGTATCTGTATCGGTCGGTGTGTTGGTCGCCGTTTCCGTGTAGGTAGCTGTAAACGTAGCCGTTGGCGGCGGAGTGGGCGTGTCGGTATCTGTCGGTGTATTGGTCGCCGTTTCTGTGTAGGTAGCTGTAAACGTAGCCGTTGGTGTATCTGTTTCCGTCGGTAACGGAGTGGGCGTATCTGTATCAGTCGGCGTGTTTGTAGGCGTTTCTGTGTAGGTCGCTGTCGGCGTTAATGTGGGGGTGTCAGTCTCCGTTGGCAACGGAGTGGGCGTATCTGTATCAGTCGGCGTGTTGGTCGCAGTTTCCGTGTAGGTAGCTGTAAATGTAGCCGTTGGTGTATCTGTTTCCGTTGGCAACGGAGTGGGCGTGTCCGTATCAGTCGGCGTGTTTGTAGGCGTTTCTGTGTAGGTCGCTGTCGGCGTTAATGTGGGGGTGTCAGTCTCCGTTGGCAACGGAGTGGGCGTATCTGTATCGGTCGGTGTGTTTGTAGGCGTTAACGTAGCCGTTGGTGTGTCCGTTTCCGTTGGCAACGAAGTTGGCGTATCTGTATCAGTCGGCGTGTTGGTCGCCGTTTCCGTGTAGGTAGCTGTCGGCGTTAACGTGGGCGTGTCTGTCTCCGTTGGTAACGGAGTTGGCGTATCTGTATCGGTCGGTGTGTTTGTAGGCGTTAACGTAGCCGTTGGTGTGTCCGTTTCCGTTGGCAACGGAGTGGGCGTATCTGTATCAGTCGGCGTGTTGGTCGCCGTTTCTGTGTAGGTCGCTGTCGGCGTTAACGTGGGCGTGTCAGTCTCCGTTGGTAACGGAGTTGGTGTGTCCGTTTCCGTCGGCAGCGGAGTGGGCGTGTCCGTTTCCGTCGGTGTGTTGGTCGCCGTTTCTGTATAGGTAGCGGTGGGCGTTAACGTGGGGATGTCCGTTTCTGT
Source organism: Aggregatilineales bacterium (assembly GCA_044227005.1). Taxonomy (GTDB): domain Bacteria; phylum Chloroflexota; class Anaerolineae; order Aggregatilineales; family Phototrophicaceae; genus CFX2. The sequence goes on along the minus strand of JBGAFZ010000001.1, from coordinate 510,679 downwards.
TGGTAACTGAGTTGGTGTTTCCGTATCGGTCGGTGTATTGGTTGGTGTTTCCGTGTAAGTGGGTGTGAAGGTATCCGTCTCTGTATAGGTAGCGGTGGGCGTTAACGTGGGGATGTCCGTTTCTGTTGGTAACTGAGTTGGTGTTTCCGTATCGGTCGGTGTATTGGTTGGTGTTTCCGTGTAAGTGGGTGTGAAGGTATCCGTCTCTGTTGGCAACGGGGTTGACGTGTCCGTCTCCATTGGCAGCAGGTTCGGCGTATCTGTATCGGTCGGTATATTGGTCGCCGTTTCCGTGTAGGTCGCTGTCGGCGTTAACGTGGGCGTGTCTGTCTCCGTTGGTAACGGAGTTGGTGTGTCCGTCTCCATTGGTAGCGGAGTGGGTGTATCCATATCAGTCGGTGTGTTGGTCGCCGTTTCTGTGTAGGTCGCTGTAAACGTAGCCGTGGGTGTATCTGTTTCCGTTGGCAGCAGAGTTGGCGTGTCTGTCGCGGTCGGTATATTGGTCGCCGTTTCCGTGTAGGTCGCTGTCGGTGTTAACGTTGGTGTGTCTGTCTCCGTTGGTAACAGAGTGGGTGTGTCCGTATCAGTCGGTATATTGGTCGACGTGTTCGTATGGGTGGCTGTCGGTGTTAACGTTGGTGTGAGAGTTGCCGTCGCCGTTGCCGTGTTAGTAGCACTTGGCGGTGGCGTTAAGGTTAAAGTTGCCGTACTCGTTGCGCTTGGCGTTGGCGTTAAAGTCAAGGTCGCCGTCGCTGTATTAGTATTGCTGGGCGTAAGTGAGGGCGTATAGGTAGGCGTAAAAGTATTGGTTGCTGTGTTGGTCGCACTGGGGGTAGAAGTTGGCGTACTGGTTGGTATGGGTGCTGTAAAATTAATAACCAAGCGCGGCGCTGTGGTGGAACCACGCTCAAACGAACCGACAAACTTTCGTCCAAACGATCCAGTGTTTAGGCCACGTAAAATAACCGAGAGACTGTTGCCGCTTTGCCAACCAGTGCGGCTAACCACTTGCTGAATAACGGTAGCCATCTCATCAAACGAATACCACGTATTGGTAGCCCACGAGGCATTTGAACTGTGAGTTACAACTGTCGTTGCAACTGTACGTTGTGAAGGGCGGCTGGTCGTTGTGAAGGCAGCGCTGTTATCAGCCGCTTCCGCCGCAATTTGGATCGAAAGACCTATCCACTGTGACTGGGTTGAATAAAACTCCAGATGAGCCGAGTTAATGATTGAGCCTTTGGGAATATTCAGACTATTGAATCGGAATCCGGCAATGGCAGGATTGGCTGTACCTGCGTTGCCTACCCAAACAGATGTATCAGAAGGAATCAGGCTCGTCGTGTCATTGACATCATCTGCCCCGCTGTTCACCTGAAGTGTGATTGTTTGCACACCTATGATGGGTGTCGGCGTGCGGGTAAACGTGTTGGTAGGCAGTGGTGTTAGCGTGATCGTCGGCGTTCGCGTAGGCGTATTAGTGGCAGTCGGGGTACTGGTTGCAGTATTTGTAGGCGTGGGAAGAGGTGTCCGTGTGGGCGTGTTCGTCGTTGTTGGGGTCGGGGTGGGTGTTTCCGATGGTGTTGGTGAAATGGTACCCGTGAGCGTGGGCAAAGGCGTAAAAGTCTCGGATGGAGTCAATGACGGCGTAAAAGTATCACTTGGTGTCGGTGATAGCGTATTGGTCGGTGTCTCACTGGGAGGAAGGGTATTCGTTACAGTTGCAGTCGGCGTACTGGTAGGCAACACGCTGGAAGGTAATCGCCCATAGTAAAGGATACTGTTATTGTAATTGCCACCAATTGCTGCAAAGAACAAAAACTCAATGGTTTCAGGTCGGTTCCATCCGACAACTGACCATTTGACTGACGGACTGGCATCAAGTGAATCACTACCGGTGCGCGTGAGGAACAAATCAATTGGTGTCCAAGTGCCATCTGGATTGCGTTTACTGACGTACATATCATGATTCTGTACAGTTTGTTCCGGCCCGTGACCGATTAGATAAATCTCACCGGCACTGTTGAGACCAACCGCCGGATCGTGGCTATAGGTTGCAAGCTGTGTATCGACCCATGCAGGATCGGTAATGCTGCGCCGGACATAATGCACACGCCCATAAAAACCAGTGGCATCATAATCCTCAATATAAAACAAATGCTTTGTACCACTGCTATCGATCACTAACGATGGTCCCTGATCAATATTGAGGCCGGAATTGGTACTCGTCCACGGCGGACCGCTGTTAACCGTTTCCTCCAGACCCCAGGTGCCGGTTGTTGAGCGTGTACGGGCGAGAATTTTGACAGGCTTGACGGCATCCGAAAACCACGCCACTGTAACAGTATTATCTACAGGCGAAATGGCGAGGGAGGGATGATTAGCTTTGGTGCCACTATCAAGCTGGGTAGCGGTATTAACGGGCAAGAGTGTGTTGGTGGCAGCGTTATAGGTATAAGCCTGATAGACGATATGTTGGTCATTACGCCAATAGACGGTGTGGAGTGTACCCGTTGTATCAAACAAACCGGATATGCCTGACGTACCAATATAATCTCCGGTCACGAAAGCCGCATTGGTGGCAAGCTGGATGCGCGGCTGTGCAGTATTGGAACGGATATTGAAGGGATAATCGTAGAAAGCAGCGCTACGCGTGTTGACCAGAAGATGAATGATGTCGGCACCATCGTAGACTGCATCGACCGAGAGCGGTTCAACCCCTACATTAATATCCATACTGCCAGTGAATGTGTTGGCTTCCGGCAGACCCGGTTGGGTCGTCCAATAAACCATTAAATGCGTTACGTACTGTGCTTTAGCGGCAGCGATATACAAGCGGTCATCATTGGTACGCACAATCTGGTGCGGAACCACATCTGTAAAACCAGCGGCTATAGGAAACGAAACATAATTGGTTTGGGCATCGGCATTTTTTGGTAATAAGATCAATAGCCCAAGCAGCACAATACAACTGACATAGAGAAACACTTTTTTTTGTAAATATTTGATCACCGACATGATTATTTTTTCAAGGCATCAGATACAAAATAGAAACTTGAATTAACAAAGAAATACGTATCGTTTTGCCGAACAGGTTAGTGGTAAAACCTAATTCATTTGCAAATAAATTGTCCATAAACGTAAAGAATTGATTGTAATACTCTTGAAGATTCCTGCTCCCTAAAAGTCGCCATTTTCAGTAGGAAAACACTAACTTTGCATAACAAAATTCATGCTTCGGATTAGGTGGGATTAGTGTAGGGATTTACACGACTTACCAGACGAGGGTATGCACACAAAAAACGGCAGGATTAAGAGGATAATCCATGCCGTGAAAATTGTTCAATTAAGCGCTTAGAATGGTCTGATTAGCGCTGCAAGGTAAAACTCTCGACAATGCTCCATGCGCCCCAGACAGAATCTGAGTTTCGGGCGCGCACCCGCCAATAATAACTACCGTTGGGTAAGGAACTAATGGTGGTACTTAATCCGCCGTTACTAACGATGGTTGTAAATATCAGTGGCAGGGTAAAAGCAGCACTATCATCCAACTGAACTTCGTAGTCCCCTGCTCCGCTTAACCGATTCCAGTGCAGCGCGATCGGTAGGGCTGTATAGAAATTTCGGAACGGAGCCGCATTGGACGGTGCGGGGGTTGGTGTAATGGTCGGGGTTGGGGTTATCGTCGGGGTTGGCGTGCTTGTCGGTGTCAGAGTGATGGTGGGTGTTCTGGTCGGGGTACGCGACGGTGTGCGCGTGGGTACTGATCCGCTCGGTGAAAACCGTCCGTACTGAAGAATAGTACCGCTGTAATTGCCAGCAGGGGCATTGAAAAACACAAACTCAACGATGTCGGGGCGATTCCATCCCACCACAGACCATTTTGTAGAAGGACTGGCATCGAAACTGTCCGTGCCAGTATGGGTCGCGAACCGATCAATCGCCGTCCAAGTGCCGTTGCTATTGCGCCTCGTGATGTACATATCAAAATTCTGTCCGGTTTGAACCGGGCCATGACCGATAATGAACACTTCACCGACGTTGTTCAGTCCGATTGCCGGATTATGGCTATAGGTATCCAAGGTGGTATCCGTCCAAGTACCTCCACTGACCTTCCGGACGTAATGTACGCGCCCATAAAAGCCGGAGTTGTCATAATCCTGAAGATAAGCAAGGTGCCGGGTGCCTGCGTCGTCAATCGCCAGCGAAGGCCCTTGATCGACATTGATTCCAGAGTTGACGCTTGTCCACGGGGTAGCAGTATTCAGGGTTTCTTCTGCGCCCCATGTGCCACCTGTAGAGCGCGTTCGGGCAAGAATTTTGGCAGGACTGACCCCATCCGAAATCCATGCGACCGTGACTGTATTATCTGAAGGCGAAACCGCGAGTGAGGGATGATTGGCTCTCGTACCGCTATCCAATTGCACCGCAGTTCCAGTTGACTGAAGTGTATTGGCGGTCGAGTTATAGGTGAAGCCTTGATAGACGACATGCTGATCGTTACGCCAGTAGACCGTGTGGAGCACATTGTTCTTATCGAATGAACCAGAGATGCCAGAAGTACCAATGTATTCGCCTGTAACCGAACCTGAATTGCTGGCAAGTGTTAGACGCGCTTTAGCCGTATTCGTACGCACGCTAAAGGGATAATCGAGGAAAAGGCCGGTACGGGTATTTACCAAAATATGGATGAAGTCGGTTCCGTCGTAGACCGCGTCAGCCGATATGACCTCAAGGCCAACATCAATTTCGAGGGAACGTGAGAACGCACCGGAAGACGGCAATCCGGCTTGAGGCGTCCAGTAAACCACTACACGGGTGGTATATTGGGCTTTGCAGGCCACGATGTAGACGCGATCATCATTGGTGCGCACGATCTGGTGGGGAACCACATCGGTGAGACCTGCCCCGACCGCAAACGAAACGTAAGTGCTTTGAGCGGTCACCTGCGGGGTGAGGGTGCCCCAAACCATAAGCAAAATGATACAGGCACTGATGAAAACGATGTGGCGTTTCAAGGTGTTCATGAGCGTTGAGCCATAGCGTTCGTGTGTGACGTTCATGAAATAACTCCACTAAACAAACCGATGCCGAATTATGCACCATAATGACACATTTTTAATGGTTAAACCTTTTTCCTCACAAAACCCTATCAGAAGCGAGTAGGGTTACAACCGATTGGCGCCAATCTGGCGATACAAGCAAACAGCCCCGCAAATTGGGGGCTGTCGCATTTCGATCTTCAGATCAGCGTTTTAGTTACTCAGTCGTCACCTCGTAGGCCACACCGTCGATGACCGCGATGACCTTATCACCAATGGCGAAGTAAGGGGCGAGTTCGGGTGTCTTATCCAACAGGGCGAAGTATTCGTCGCTGAGGAAAACCACTTTTTGCGTCTGCATGGAGTCCGGTTGGAAGGCTGTATCCGTCCACACGCCATTTTGTAACAAGAAGGTTTTGTCATTCACAGTCTGGATGGGGTTGGCGACGTTTTCGTCACCCACATTGGCTTCACCACCGATGGTTGAGGTCATCGTACCGGACGGCGACATGGTCGGTTGAATGGCGAATTGTGCGGGAGCCGGTGCAGCAGCATTGGCTAAACCAGAACTGGCATCCGCAGCACTCACCGCGGCAGAACCGGTTTTATCGGTGGAAAGGGTTTGGGCTTGCTGCTCGAAGGCGGCTTCGGCACGGTTACGTCCGTCGGCGGTCAAAATATCATTCTCGGTGATTAAGAAGCTGGTGTAAGGGGTGATGATGCCGTAACGCACACTTAACTTCACCACACTGTCGATCAACTCTTTGTTCTCACCATTCAGACGGATGCTGTTGAGCAAATCACCGATGCGGCGGGTTGCCCAAAGGCGAGCGATGAAGGCTTCACCACCCGCGCGACCGGGGAAATTCAGACCACTATAGACGAAGGTTTGCTCGGTGCCATTCACCTGCCCCTTGAGGGTAAAGCTCAGGTTACTGGCATCACCACGATAGCGGCCTACTAATGTCAACTGCGTGCCAGCAAACAGATCAGGGAGCGGCGTGGCAGGATAAACATCGCCGGTATTCAATCCGCCGGTTTCCAGAGTGATGTTGGTCAAAACGGGGGCACTGATCTTGTTGTATAAGCTGGCTACTTCTTCATCAATACGCTCGGTCGGTCGGACGTATGTGCCTGTGCCGTGTTGATCGCGCACAATCGAGTCGAGCAGGAGGGTATCAACGTCATCACCGACACCGAAGCTAAAGACACGCACGTTCGGACGGGCTGCGGCCTTTAGATTGGCGAGGATTTGTGCCGAGTCGGTCGTGCCTTCGGTCGCCAAGCCATCGGTGAGGAAAAGCACGGTCGTCGGGCGTTCTTTATCAGCCATACCCAGTGCAGTGGTTAGTGCGCCGTTGATGTCGGTGCCACCTACGGCTTCTTGACTGCGCACCCAATCAATCGCCGATTGGGTTTGATCTGGCTTTTCCATATTGTTGCTGAAAACACGCCAACCAGTACTGAACAAGACCACATTAAAGCGATCGGTCGGGTTGAGCTTCTTGAGGACATATTCGGCTGCGTTACGTGCTTGATCCCACTTATCACCGAACATGCTGCCGGATTGATCGAGCACGATGATCACATCTTTGGAGATGGCCTGATTATCGGGCATGGTCACAGGCGGTTGTACTAAGAGCATGAAGAAACCGTCTTCGTTCGCGCTTTCACGGTAGGTGAGCAGATTAGCATTGATGCTCTGGGTAGCAATGCCGTAATAGAGGCTGAAGTCGTCGCTTGGGACGCTACCAGCCGATTCGAAGCCCACCACGAACTTCTTGTCTCCGTCGCGGCTGATGGCGATGGGATGGCTGGGCGAATAGACATTACTAATCGGATCGTTGCTCTCGACTTCCACCCGTATGCTCATCTTATCGACGGGATTCTTGGAGAGTAGGTTGGTCACTTTGAGCGGGTAGACGTAGTGCAGGAGGCCATTATCGGCTGTCAGTACCTGCGAGTAGCGGATTTCAACCTTGCGTGATTCACCGGGCGGAATGGGGAACACATTGGCTTGAATGGCGCTATCGCCTACATATTCGAGGAGGGCTGGATCGCGATATTGACGCACGATCTCGTTATAGACGTTACGGGCTTCGTCAGCCGCCAGAATCTTAGCTTCAATGACTAGACCGTTGATGGTCATGGTCAGCTTATCGACGGCAGCGCCACCCGGCAGCGGGAAGACGAATGTGCCTTCGGCCAGTGCGTTGCCTTCGTTGCGGAATTCCATGTCAACACTGGTGGTCGCGATCTGGTCTTTAACGCTGACCGTCACCTTATGATGATCAATACGCAGCCATTCCGGATTGGTGAAAACACCGGGTTGCATGGGCGGTTCGATGATCACACAGGGCGGCACTGCCGGACACGGGCCTTGCGTCGGGCAAGGTGGGGGTGGTGGACAAGGTGCTTCCTGAGCCAGTGTGGGCATCACCAGCACGAATAGTAAAAAAACGAGCGTAACAACATGAAAATGGGCTTTAAATGGGGCTTTGAATAGGGGCTTCATCATATACCTCCAAAACTGCTTGAGCATGACGTTCTGGAGATAAGACGCTGGTTAATGCCGATTAGTTCCAAACGGTGCGTTTATCGACCACAAATATCATCCATGATGCCTTTGACGATGGCTACATCGACCTCGGTGAACACGCACAAGTGGATGCTCTCGATGGGGAAATCGGCAGTCTTCTTGTTCTTCTGGAAAAATGACTTGAAGGTTTCGATCATGGGTGGGGCGACTTCAATGGTGGAACGTCCGCCCTGCCCCGCGCCGAATAAGGGGAAGACGATGTTTTTGATGGGCTTGAGCGTGTAGGCATCCACCGCTTTATGTTCCTGCTGATAGGCTTCGGTGCCGACGGGTGAAATCACCCCTTTGTTCTCGTGGACTTCGAGAAAGAGATTCAGGCAGTTGAGGACTGTCTGGCGGACACTGGCATCGGTTTGGATGGGGGTTACACTGCGATTACGGGGGTGCACGTAGACGGTTGACGCGTGGAAAATGTAACGCGCGCCGTTCTTCACCAAAGGACTTTTGGCGTGACCGGCGTGGGTGGGAATCACCTGCTCCATCTCAATCGGGCGACTGCCAAAACCTTCACCTTTCATGACCTGTTGATCGAGTTCCAATTGAACCGAGTCCTCTAAGAGTTTACCAGCCTTGATGTATGACCCTTCACGACGCAGGGCGGAAGACAGCACCGCACTTTCATAAATACGCGCCATCTGCATGTAATTATTTTCGGAGTTGACGAGCACATCGATATTAGGGAGTTCGGTCATATCCCCGCTGGCGAGACAAATTTTGCGTCCGGGCAGCACTTCATAGGTAGCGAATTCGGCATCGTTGCTGGAGGCGCGTTTGGCAAAGCGCAGATCCCGTAGCTTATCCATCCACCCTTTTTGATTGTCGCGCGTCCGTTTGGAGAGGCTTTCGATGCTCTCGATGATCGGGGAGAAATTGGCCGACTTGCTGGAAAAATTTAAGAACTGCATTTCGGTGATGGCGAGTTTGTCCTGAACATCACGCAGGACTTTGGCGAGTTCAGCTTCTTCGATGATGGCGATGGGTAGGATTGAGACATGTGCGCCACGTGCCACATCGACTTCACGCTGCACCCATTCGGACAGATGGGTTTCCTGTTCGAGCAGCACGATCAAGACATCGCTGTTATGAATGTTCTCGTAGATGGTTTCCGCCCATTTGACACCACCTTTATTTTTGAGTTCCTGCGTATCAATGAACACTTCGTATCCAAAATCGTTCTTGAGCGCGTTCGCCAAGAAGTTCCCTTCGGATTTGCTGTAGGGGATATTCCGGTAGCTGATAAAAACCTTGATGCTCTTGATGTTTTTAGAAGTGGGCATAGTTTTTGATTATCTAGTGCTGTGAATAAACGGTTGGATGTTTTTGAAATGCATAAACCTATTCTATACTGACTTTAGTGTTTCTACAGGAATAACCCAATCATGCCGCAACAGGTCAAGATTATCAGCGAAAAACGGGTGTTTGATGGTTTCTTCAAGGTTGATGAAGCCCATCTGCAACACGAACTTTATAACGGCGCGATGAGTGCGGAGCTGAGGCGGTTGAATTTCAATCGCGGGGACAGCGCGGCTGTGGTGCTGCACGATCCTCTGGCGGATACGATCATCATGACCGAGCAGTTTCGTTACCCGACGTATACCAAAGATCACGGTTGGATTCTGGAAATTCCAGCGGGTTCGATTGAAGCTGATGAAGTGCCTGATCCGACGATTACCCTACGACGTGAGTTGATGGAAGAAATTGGTTATCGGGTAAAGAGCTTCCGTAAAATCGCATCGTTTTTTGTATCCCCCGGTGGAACATCGGAACGGATTCACCTGTTTTATGCGGCGATCTCGCCCAAGGACAAAATCGCTACGGGCGGGGGACTGGTGAGTGAGGGCGAGGACGTGCGTATGGTGACGATGGGTGTGAAAGAAGCGCTCTATAAAATCGGCACAGGCGAGATCATGGACGCGAAAACCATCATCGGCTTGCAATGGTTACAGATCAACAGGGAGATATTACCGACGTTATCTGTACGATGAGTCATTCGGCATCCACCCTTTGCAGCTTTGCGTTATAATCATCGTGTTCGTACGCAAAGTGAGGAGGAACCGATATGCGTAAAATTGTTTTTGCATCCGCGACATTTCTAGCAGCGTGTTTCATGCTGTTGCTGAGTACTATGCCGATTAACGTGGTCACCGCTGGACCGGCGATGGCTCCCACCTATGACCCACGCCCGTTGTGTGCTGATCGTTCCGGCGCGACAACCGCGATTGTCCGTTATGACATTCCCTACGGCACCGTTTCGAGCGGTGGTATTTACTGCCGTCCGCTGGTACAAAACGGCACGTATCTGGTGAATGCCGCCCAAATCGGCAGCCAAGCCGCGATTGATCTGGGTATTAATCAAGCCGTGGATGTATACGCGATTTTGTTCACTGGCGCGACGACGACGACCTTCAATAATCCGTTTAAGATTTGTTTGCTGGGCAGCGGCTCGATTTACTTCTTAGACGCTACACAATCCCCGCGCACGTTACAACAGTTGGCAGGTGAGTCGGATGGTACGTATACCTGCGTATCACTATCGACAGCAGGTATCGTCATGTTGACCAATAACGCGGCTCCTGCACCCGCCCCAACGGCAGCCGGAACACCGGGTACACCCGTAGCAGGTGCCACCCCGCAGCCGGGCGTCACCGGAACACCCGCCACGATTGGCGCGGTCGGTAATTGCAGTCTGACGGTCAACAAGATTGTGCGCCTGCGCGCGGAAGCCAACACCACCAGCAAGGTGCTGACGCGTTTGGCTTATAACACCACATGGAAAGTGACCGGACGCGTCCCCGGTTGGTACCAGATTGTTTGGACGAATACACAGGGTTGGGTGAGTGACGCGTTTGTGCGTGCCACTGGCCAATGCGGGTAATTTGTTAGTCTGCTCCGGTAGGGTATGGTCGGTGATCATGCCCTACTACATCCCCTCAGTCAGTCACCAGTTTTCAGTTGTCAGCAAACCTGACCGTTTATTGGCTCCAAAATTCACACCATTCTTCATTTTCTTCATTTTCACATGTGCAGCATTCGTGTTTTCAGTGCAGTTTCGGCGGCTGTGGGAGTTGGTTAAAGGTGGAAGGCAGTTTTAAGTCGCAAGTTGCAAGTGGGAAGCCATCCGTTGCGTTTATGTCGGCGGGGAAGAGGATTTGCCAGCGGCAAATCCGTACAGGTCGGCGACGGACATATGGTTCAAAGTTAAAGGGTGAAGGTCGTCGTCAGTGAAAATGTTGTACGCTGGCAAAATTGGCAGCAATTTCGGCAATGGCAAATAGCAATTATGTGCCAAGGTTGCCGATTGGCGGGGTGAGAAAACCGGCGGTCGAAATGAATTTCGACCCTACGACCCCACAGATGTGATACACGATTGTTAAGGTGCGGCGGGGAAGAGGATTTGCCAGCGGCAAACCCGTACATCATGCCCCATAGATATGATAGCCGATTGGGAAGGCGAAGGGGTTACATTTTGGAAAACCATTTTGTCACTCTTTTTGATGTGTGGTGCTAACGGTTTTGAGGGAGCATGAAGGGATGCGGGGTTGGCGGATGGTTAGTGTCTGGTTTGCGACCAAACCTGATTCAAATGTAGTTTATAAGATGTGGGGCAAGTGAGAAATTCGGGAGCACACACAGGTGCTCCCCTACTCATTCAAATATCTATTCGCATCTCAATTATTTACCGCTTCCTTGTGCAAGCCCTACCAATTTCTCGTGAATACGTTTTGCGAGACTATTACTGGAATCAATCCTTAAAGCCTCTTCTGCTGCTTTGAGCGCCTTATCATATTCACCCCGGTGGTCATAAAAGCTAGCTAGACGCGCATGTGTTTGGCTCAAATTTTTCGTAACTCGAAAAGCCTCGTTAAAATCTGCTTCCGCGTTCTCAAATTCCTGCACCTCTACATGCATAAACCCGCGATAAAGATGGTATTCATCTCTGGGAGCGAGTGTGATGGCGCTAGTGATATCGGCGATGGCGAGGGCATAATCGTTTCGATGCGTATGGAACATACTGCGGTTAAAATAGTATCTCGCCTCATTCGGTTTGAGTTGAATTGCCCTATCATAATCATCACGCGCCGCGTCCAAATTATCTAACTTAAAATACAAATCAGCACGATTTCGATAATGGGTCGAGTCATGTGGAGCATGTTGAATCGCACTGGTAAAGTCATGAAGGGCGGCTTGCTTATTTCCCATCCGTTCATGTAAATGTGCCCGACCTGTATAGTATTTCGCTTGGTCGGGACTCAAACGAATGGCGTGATCGTAGTCAGCAAGCACTTCTGCAGGGGTTAACTCTTGCCATTTGGAGAAGAGCAGCCACGAGTAAAAGGTAGCACGTTGATAATAGGCTTCGGCATACAACGGATCAATTTCTAATGATTTGTTGTAATAGTTCACCGCTTTACTTCGATAGTTGTCACACTCGGCATTATACTGTTCCCTTAATCCTTGATCTAAAAAATATTCAGCATCTAGCAGTACGCTCGATGAGTTTTCAGAATGGCTAACAACTTGATTATCCATCTGCAAAAGCGCAGTGAGATTATTAATTAGCGCTTCACTATTTGTATCTGGCATTGTGACTTCTATAAACTCATCAGGCAATGCCCTTTCCACCCACCAAGTTTTTCGAACCGAGGAACTTTGAAGTCCATAGGCCGTGATCACGACGAAAGCACGCTCCGTTTGCAGGGCATGTTTGATTTCATCGTTGAGATGGATACGAGAAAGGTTAAATCCTAGACCAAGTGATGCGGGAGTAACGAGCAATAGAAAATGGGAATGGGATTCAATTTCCTCTAAAATGCGCGTGGGTGGCGACTCGAATTGGTTGATATAACCCATTTCCATGAAGACCTCGAAACCGTGGCGGCGCATGACATTGGCGAGTTCGAGCGGCAGACGGCGGACAGCATCCTGACAGTAAGCGAGATAAAAGGTATTCGGTTGTGGAGACATGGGGATTGTAAGCAGAGGAACCAGCCTGCAACTGTAGAGCAGTATTGCTCATTAATGGTGTTCAACAAACTATAGCATAGATTCGTAAGCAATTCTATCAGCGAAAATATAAAGGTCTTTTACCACAAAGCCACCAAGCAAGAAAAGCAATCGCGGGTCATTCGTAGCGGAGGATTTTGGCGACGGTTTCACGGATGGCGACACGCGCGCTCAAGAGGGTGGCGATCCATGCGATCAATACAGAGGCGACGATCAAGCCGAGGGTGATGAAGGTGGCATCGCTCGGAAGTGGGATGCTAAAGCCAGTGCCGATGATGGTTAGCAAGGACAGGCCGAGCGCACTGATGCCGATGCCAATGAGGCCGCCCAAGAGGCCGATGACGGTGTTTTCCAAGAGCACCACCCGCAAGACGCGGCGACGATTAAGCCCCAAGACTTTCAAGACACCGATTTGCTGGCGACGCTCCAACATGGTTAGCGAGACGGTATTTGCCATGATGACGGCGGCCGCGAGGAGCGAGAGGATACCAACCACGGTTGGGATGGCGGCGAGTTGGTCGATGAGGCGCTTGAGCAGGCTATCAATAAACGAGACATCGACGGCAAAAACCAAGGGGATTTTGCTCATGTTGGTCAAGAACGTGTCGAGTTTATCGGGCTGCACCTGAATAACGTTGATCTGATAACCAGCGCTCAAGCCCTGCACTTCGGGGGCGATATAGGCGTTGGCGATGCCGGGTGTAAAGCGGCTGGCTGTGCCGACGATGCCGATGACCTCAAAGTTAAGAGGACGGCCATTGATCAACAAGCGGACTTGCGAACCAACGGTGACGCCCAAATCATCCAAGGAGTTGAAGCCCTGCACCAAGCCACCGATGGCGTTTTGCTGCGTCAAGACGATCACATTTTTGCCACGATCATCAGCGGTGAGGTCACGACCTGCGAGTAAGGGGCCGCTGTTCAAGGCGGGGTTATCGGTGTCGCGGGTTAAGATGCTCAGGGGGAAGTTGCGAACCTTCCCTTCAAGTTTGACAGGGGTGTTATCTACGGCGATGACACGTCCCAAGTTGATCCTGAGTAAGGTGTCGTACTCCACGCCATCCTGCGTGCGCAAGAGGGTTTTGACGACGGGCTGAGCGAGTTGGCGCGGGACGAGCGGAAAGAGCATGACGTTACCGCCGAGGGTTTGGGCGAATTGAAAGCGGAGAATCTCGCGCGCACCTAAGCCGAAATAGGTAATGGCACTAAGGGCGAACATACCCGCAGCAAGGGCTAATAAGGTGGTGGCGGTACGTACACGGCGGCTGGATAGGTTGCGGAGCGCGAGGCGTAAATCAACCTGCCCGAAGGTCGGTAGACGTCCGATGAACCAGACGAACACCCACAGGATAGCGGTCAAGAAGGCTAGTATCAGCAGGACAAGCGCCACCAAAATGATGCCGATGATGATAGGATTGGGGGCATGGATGAAACGTGAGAGCATACCATCAATGACTGGCCCGATGATTTGTCCGGCGACGATGCCCAACACGACGACCACGACTGATAAGGCGATCAGCATTTGAATGAGACTGGCGCGGGGAAGATGGGTTTCGTTGGGACGGAGGACGATGGCAGGGCGGACTCTGGCAGCCATCAAGACCGGCAGGACGCCAAAGACGAGAGTCACCACCATGCCGAGAATCACGCCATAGAGCATGGCTTCGGGATGCAATCGCCACGGTAATTTTTGTTGTAGGAAGGCTTCACCGAAGGCGTTGACTGCCCCACTGAGGGCGACACCTGCTAGGACGCCGAGCAGACTGCCGAGGATGCCGAGGATCAAGGCTTCGGACAGAAAAAGGGCGGCGATTTGCCCACCTTTGAGGCCGAAGGTTTTGAGAGCGGCGATTTCCATAGTGCGCCTGCCGACCAGAACCAGCATGGTATTCATGATGCCGACGCCACCGATGAGCATAGCACCTAGTCCCATGGTCACGATGAAGCGTCCGATCAGATCCGCCAGTTCTTTGTTGCGTTCCAAGAGCCACGGGGTGGCGTTGACATCACGGAACATGACGAGCGGCGTGAGTTCATTGGCGGCGCTGGAGATTTCTTCGGCGGTGGAACCATCGGGCATCACGATGCTGATGGTGTTGGGGTTGGGATTGAGTTGGAGGGCGGCGGCTTGAGCGATGTCAAAATAGGCAAAGCCGAAAAAAGAGGCCAACACATTGTTGATGCTGGATTCGGTTTCAGTAGCGACGATGCCGCGCAGAATGTAGGGTTCTTCGGAATTGCTGACGCGGACTTGATCGCCCACTTTGAGATGCTGCGAATCAGCCAGATTGCGGCTCATGACCACATCGCGTCCACCTGTGAACAAGTCTTTGAGCGGGACACCTACCGGATCGAGCGCGATAATCGGGCCGCTGCGATCAAAGGTTTGAGGGTCGATCAAAAAGGAGGTGGCGAACTGGGGTGTACTGAGGGTGGTCTGGTTGAAGGGTGTGAAACGGATATTACTGACAAGGGCATAAGGCGAGATAAGGGCGTTGTGTTTGGCTGCCCAGCGAGTCATAAACTCGATTACGTCAGGGCTGAGAATCTGGGTTTCGGTTTCGCCGCGTTGGAGGGTAGCGGTAAAGGGGCCGTAGCTGGTGATGTTGGTAACGTTGATGTCGCCGTGATTGATCTGGCGCAGGTTGCTGATAAGCGAGTCGTTGATGGCGAGGCCGAGGCTGCGCAGGGCGACCACGGTTGCAACTCCAGCGGCCACACAAAACACGGCGAAGGTCGTCCAATGTCCACTGTGGCGCAGGTTCTTGATGGCATGGGTGATGTAAAACAGGAGTCGGCGCATAACCATTTCTAGCCTCGCTGATGTGCCCAAGTTTTGTATTGTAGCACGGGTCGGGCAAGGGCGATTCGGGCTTTTGGCCTACGATTTATCCCCTATCTCCCCAGCCCTCTTTCCCCATTTTCATAGAGAAAGAGGGGGCAAAATGATGCCGTTTGTATGAGTCCTATTGGTTCAAAGATTAGGCGGGACAGGTGGATTCGGTGGGTGCGGGGACACGCTCCAAACCCAAGGCGGTGAGTTTTTCCTGCGCGGCGGTGTTGTTGGGGTCGCGGTCAAGGACGCGGCTATACCACTGCTGCGCCAGTTGATTATTACCACCGGATTTGTACAGATCAGCGAGGAGTACCCACACATCCATATTGGTTTGCTGATAATCGTTCAAGATGGTGGCGGTTTCCAAGGCGTAAGCGGCTAGTAAATCTTGCTGATGTTCATGGTGGAAGTTTTCCCATGTGTCGAGTTCGTTGGACATGGCGGTGACATCAGGTAGTTTCTTGAGTATACAGGCGGCTTCCTGAGTGCGCCCAAGCCATGTGTAGGCTAAGCCTAGCCCTTTGATGGTGGCTTGATAATTCGGCTCGGCAGCATAGGCTTTTTCGAGTAAGGGGACAGCCTGTGGATAGGCCGCACTATCGACATTCATGTTTCCCAAGCGGCGATTGGCATTGGGATAATCGGGATCAATTTTGAGGGCAAATTCATAATTTTCACGGGCGAACTGGGCGTATTCGGAACGGATGACACCCCCAATGTTAGGCATGACGGTGCTATCGGAACGGATTTCGTTGAGCGCACCGATATTGGTGTACCATGCGGCAATGATCTGTTTGTTGAAGATGACAGCGGCAACGGCAAGGACGACAACCGAGCCAACGGTTATGATTCGCAGTGTCCACCAGTCACCACTACGATTGCTATCCCGATTTTCAAAGGCTTCCAAGCGTAGGGCATTGAGTCCACAGGCGACGGTAAGCGCCATCCCCATAAAGAGCAGTGGGAGGTTGAAGGGACTTTCCACATACTGACGGGCATCGGTCAAGCCATGCACGAGGGTGGCTGTCACACCGATCAAACCACCGTAAAACAACGGCTCGATTTCGTTGATTTGTACGACGACCAACACGCGCGCAACGAATAAATAGAAGGCGATCAGCACGATGATAAAGGCGACAAGGCCGAAGATACCCTGCCCAAGTAGCACAGCCAGAAATAGATTGTGGGTATAGGTGAAGAGCGGCACGAAGATCATCAGGCTGTAACGCGAGTAGACCATAGCGAAGGTATCACCCAAGCCGATGCCGGTGAAAAGATAATCTCCGGCCAAGCCCAAACTGTTGCGGTAGATTTCCAGACGGCTAGCTGTGACTCCCATCAAGGAAGCGACGAAGGGCACACGCGGCCCGATCAACACTAAGCCGACAATGAGTACCACGACGACGGCAACGATCACGCCGATCAGCGAGATGGCCTGACGACCGGATAGGCGTTTGATGCCGACGACGGCGAGACCGAGTAGCAGGGCGACAGCGAGACCTACATAAGCACCACGCGAATAGGTGAGCAGGTAAGCGTAGAGCAAGGCGATTAAGGTCACGACCCAGAGGATACGGGAATTAGGCCGTTTGGTGGTGATAAGGAGTGCCGCGACGATGGGCAGCAAAAGATTGATGATGGTCGAGGCGCTGTTCTGGTGGATAAAGATGTTCAAGTAGGGTAAGACGGTGGTGATTGCACCGATGCGGTTGATGAGAGCGGGGGTTTCGATGTAGTTCTGATGGGCGAATTGGCTGATGAAGAACAGGGCGAAAAGCAGTCCCAAGCCACCGACTACTTTGCTAAAAATAAGCGTGGTTTCGTCGTGCAGGAGTTTATATACCAGCGCGAAGTAGATGATCACACTAACGACAACCGCAGCCACTACAGCCTCGCTACGCGACGACTCGTAAGCGGTGAAAAAACTCAATAAAGCGGTTAGGCCGTATACAACCAGCGCAATATTCATCACCAAGAGAATGGGTGATAAACGTAATTTAGGCATCCCAAATTATCCTTTTTTTAGAGGTATGATAGAACCTATGTACCCGCTTCGCATTCTCCCCAGAAATACCAAACGGGCAGCTATAGACAAACATCAGTATACGCACGAAAATACTTGCAGCGAGTTATCATCCAAATAAACTTGTAATAAATCGCGCAGTCGGTGTGTCTATAGCACATGTGGAAGGAACAGGATCAATGGCAGAACCGCTTGTTTTGAATGTAGCACAATTGGAAACCCTGCTGATGGGTGACAAACCCGCGTTGATTCTTTTCTCCAACGGGAGCGGCCTGAAAGGTGACTTCATTAGCGCCTTTAAGAAAGCTGCCGACGAAACACCATCTATCGTTTTTGCGAAAATTGACATCGCAGCCAGTCCAGAGCTGGCGCAGCGTTTCAATGTTGGCGATAAGCCGATCCTTTTCGGGTGGTATTGTGGCGAGGAATTGCTCCGCCGCAGCCGTCCATGGGGGCCGGATGTTCCGCTAGCCATTGAAATGGTGCAAGCAGCCGTCAAATCGCGCCAGCCTGAACCAACTCAGGCAGCTATGGAGCCAATTGTGGAAGACAAGAAACCAACCGTTGTTGACAATGCCCCTGTTCATGTGACCGACGCGACCTTCGAAGCCGAGGTGATTAACCACGATACGCCCGTCCTCGTGGACTTCTGGGCGGAGTGGTGCGGGCCGTGCCGTCAGGTGGGGCCGGTACTGGATAAACTGGCGAAGGAATATGCCGGTCAAATCCGCGTCGCCAAGGTGGATGTGGACGCGAACCCCGGTTTGTCACAGGCTTTCAAGGTGATGAGCATCCCGACGATTATGCTGGTCAAGGAAAAGACCATCGTGTTCAGCCAACCGGGTGCGCTGCCTGAATCCGCCTTCCGTGACTTGATCAAGCAATTGATCGCGCTGGATATGTCGAAGGTCAAGACTGACCAAGAAAACGCGAACTAAACCTTCGCATCGAGCCTAAATATGAGAGAGCAAGCCATAAACCGCTTGCTCTTTTTTTATGGTGTGCGCAGGATGTGATAAGGCAAATCGGGCACAGTGTCATTAGCGGCTGAGGCAGCAGCGATGGTCACGGTGACGGGATGCAAGCCCGCTAAAATGCCCGTTTCGGGATACCAGTTACGCCCCTGTTTGACGACGATCAATAAGCCCAATTCATCCCCTAACGCTGCGAAGGTATCACTACCCTGCCCATCGTAAATGCTGAGACCTAAGGTGTCGCACAGCCATCGGACGGTTTGCTGCACATCAGGGGTGGCGAGTCCGATTTCGCTGATGGCGAGTATGCTGCGCTCAGAAAAAGGTTCGGTGGCGGCGTTGGGTTGATTGTGGCGGGCGATGAATTCCAGAATGTTGCCAGCGGGATCATAGAAGTACAACATGTGGGCGTTCCAATGATCCGACGAGGTGAAGAGGCTGTCACCGTTGAGGACGGCCATTTTCACGTTGGGGCTAATCCAAGCATGGGCGGCGTCGATCTGGTTTTCGGGGACTTCAAAAGCGAAATGATACTTGCCCTGCCAAGCGGCTTGATACTCAAACACAAGGCGAGTCGATCCGGCTTGCAGGGTTAAATGGTCAGATGTTGCTTCAAGCACGGGTAATTTCAGAACCCCGTGGTAGAAGGCTTCGGCTTGCTGCAAGTCGGCAATTTTCAGACGTAGTTCCAAAATCCGCATGATGGTCACCTCTCTTGTTGTCATGATGCCACAGTGGCGGGGCGGTTTGCATCGGTCATATGACGGAAGGCGACCTAGGCAAAAGTACAGGATGGGCGGGCGGAATTCTGACATGCTTCCAATAGTAAGTGCCTAGTATTAAGAACATCATCCGTGCCAGTTTGCGATGGAATTTGGATGAGGTCGGGAATACATGCGGTCATTTATTCAAACGGATGAGGCACGCCTCATCCCTACGAAGAATGCTTTAGGTTTCGAGACACACGTTACTGTGTTACCTCATCTTTCCTCACTCCTGATTCACGCTCACTGGCGACTGTAGATTGATAATGCATACATGCCTGATATTAAGGTTCTGCTGGTTGCTGAAAATCCGCTCGCCCGAATGGGGTTAGCCGCGCTGTTGATGGGTGTCGCAGGGCTGGTGGTGGCGGGTCAAAGCAGCGGCAATCAATTGAACGCAGAGATTGAAATGACCAAACCGGATGTGATCGCTTGGGATTGGAATTGGAACGCGATCCCTGAACTGCCGCGGGATTTGCCAGTGGTGGCATTGCTTAAGGAAATATCCCAAGCGCCAGAAGCATGGCGAGCGGGTGCGCGCGGATTGTTATTGGGGACGCTTGACCCTGACAGCCTCGGAGCGGCATTAACGGCTGTATCACATGGGCTGGCTGTGATTGAGCCGGCATTGGTGAGCGCGTTGGTACAGATCGAAACAGCACAACTTGAAGCGCCTGTGGATGCGCTGACGGCACGTGAGATGGAAGTGCTGCAACTACTGGCATCCGGTTTGCCGAATAAGACGATTGCCAGCCGCTTGAGCATCACCGACCACACGGTTAAATTTCACGTGAATGCGATTATGACGAAACTAGGGGTTCAAAGCCGTACCGAAGCGGTGGTGCGTGCGACCAAGCTAGGGTTGATTATTTTGTAGGGCAAGCGCCTCTAGAGGGAGCACACATAGGTACTCCCCCTACCCATTCACATCTCAATTGGCTTAGCGCGTGCTTTGCAACCCGTACCGAAACAATTGAGTGCTTAAAGCGAAATCAAACCCCTTACTGATTAGTAAGCGAGAGCGATATGGCGCTTGAAGGGAGCAGTTTGTTCGGCTTGATCGAGCAAACCGACGGCGTAATCTTCGCAGGAAATCTCGCTGTTTCCGTTGGCATCGACCATGTATTCATTCCCACCGAGGCGATACTTGCCAGTACGTTCGCCGGGATGGATGTAGGCTGCGGGGCTGATAAAAAGCCAATCGAAGTCGGCGGTACGATAGATTTCCAGCGCGTCACGCAGGGCAGCAGCACCCGGTCGCCATTCGGCAGGGAATTGAGGGGTATCAACGGCCTGTACACCGGGGGCGACATATAAGCTACCTGCACCACCGACGACGATCAAGCGGGGCACGCCAGATTTCTTGACAGCGGCGAGCAATGTGTGGGCGATTTTACTATACAGTTGCGGATCGCCATCGCGGTTGGTGCTGGTGGAGTTGATCACGACATCGTGACCAGCAACGGCAGTGCTGAGGCTATCGACATTGAGAGCATCACCGACCACGACCTTCACGGCTGGATTGGGCGATGTAAAACGGGCAGGGTCACGCACGATGGCGGTAACTTCATGTCCGCGTGAAAGGGCTTCCTGTAATATGCGCTGACCGATCATGCCACCGGCACCGAGTAATGCAATCTTCATTGTGTATCTCCTTGATAACGCTACTAAAACGATAGTAACTATAAGTTAGCAACTAATGATTTGCAAGAAGGCACCATAAAGTGCTATACTAACCTTATGGTAACTCTATTCGATTCACCTAATGTTTATAAAGCCGACTGCCCTACGCGCCAAGTCCTTGACCGGATTGCGGACAAATGGACGGTACTGATTATTGGCTTGTTGGAGAACGAACCCAAGCGTTTTTCCCACCTTCAGCGGCATATTGACGGCATTTCGCAGAAGATGCTTTCACAAACACTGCGCAGTTTGGAGCGTGACGGTCTGGTACAGCGCACAATTTACGCCGAAGTACCGCCGCGCGTCGAATACCAACTCACCCCGATGGGACGCACTTTGATCGAGACTATCGCCGCGATTCGTAATTGGGCAGAGCAGCATATCAGTGAAATTGCTGTGGCACAACAAGACTATGACGCGCGGGGAACCAAGTCCTAAGACCTCTCCACACATTATCCTGAATCGCGCTACACTGGAACTTATGCGCGGATTTATGGATAGCAACTAGATTATGACAACCGTAACACTTGAACACATTAGCAAGCGATTTGGGTCTGACCAACTGAATGGTGATCCTGCGGTCACAGCGGTGGATGATGTTTCGCTTAAACTCATATCAGGCGATGTGCTGGCTATTTTAGGACCGTCGGGGTGTGGTAAATCCACGTTGTTACGGTTGATCGCGGGAATCCACAAACCGGACTCTGGACGTGTGCTTTTTAATGATGTTGATCTGCGCGAGATTCCGCTGCGTGAACGTGGGATCGGCATGGTGTTTCAAGAAGGGGCGCTCGTCCCACACTGGGAGAGCCGCAAGAGTGTCGGTTTCTTCCTGTCGTTACGGCAGCGCGAAGTCGAAGTCCCCGAAAAGCTCAAACAAATCTCAAAAGTGACCGGCATCGGTTTGGATAAGCTGATGGAACGGCGTCCGGCACATCTTTCTGGCGGCGAGAAACAACGTATCGGCATCGCGCGTGCTTTGGCTCGTGACCTGCAAGTGCTGTTGTTTGACGAACCGTTTGCAAATCTGGATGCCAAATACCGGAGTGAAGCGCGGGTTGAACTCAAGCGGTTGTTGAATGCCTTTCCGGTGACATCGGTTTATGTGACGCATGACCAAGTGGAAGCGATCGCGCTGGCGCACCGCATCGCCATCATGCGCGCCGGTAAAATCGAACAGGTCGGCACGTATCAACAGTTGTACAGCAGTCCGCATAACATTTTTGTGGCGGCTTTCATCGGCAGCCCACCGATCAATTTGCTCAAAGGGCGTGCTGAGAATGGTCTCTGGCAGGGAATCAATTTCGGTGGCTATCCGGTGCGGAAGGATCTGGCGGACGGTACTAAAGTGACAGTTGGCATCCGCGCGGAGCATATGCACTTAGAGGAAGGCGGCATACCGGGTGTGGTCGAACAAGTCGTACCAATGCTGGCGGAACGGCATCAGTTGGTGACGGTGCATCTGGGGGGCGAGCGATGGACTCTGACCGCGCCGCTTGACCGTCATATCGAACAGGGTTCGACGGTCTACAGTGGGTTACGCACGGAGGAGTTGTTGTTCTTCGATACCGCTACGGGCGTGCGCATCGGCTAGTTGTGAATCTTCTTACCCTCATTGAGCATCGCGATAAACTTCTCGATTCGCTGTTTGCGGGTATCCGGTTTCTTAGCAGAGGTAATGCGGTACAAAATTGCGTAGCGGTTGGCACTGTTGAGTTGGTCAAAAAAGAGTTGTGCTGCCGGATTTTCATTCAATAGCGCCTGGAAATCATCAGGCACTGTTATCCTACTTTGGGACTCATAGGCCGCTGCCCACCGTCCATCGGCTTTGGCACGTTCGATTTCTCGCATGCCGGCCTCTCGCATTTTTCCATTGGTGATCAGTACCGCCACCTTTTCCTGATTGATCTTTGACCATGTACTTCTGGGGCGGCGTGGCGTGAATTTCTGTAAAAAATACTCGGCATCAAATTTGTTCTTCTGACCATCAATCCAACCAAAGCACAGCGCCACATCCAACGCCTGGGCATAATTGACCGAGGTGTGTCCCGATTCTTTCTTCGCAATTTTGAGCCATAGGCCTGCCGATGTCGCATGGTTCGCTTCCAGCCAGTGTTCAAAATCGGCTTGCGATGCAAACGGGATGATCGGTAATTCGGGTGTTGATTTCGCCATAACCACGCCTTTCCATAACAGACGAGCATCATTTTAGCATCGGAGCCGCAAAAGGTGTGTGCAAATTTCGAGCGGGTGTGTCACACTATGTGCTCCTTAGTGGCTATATAGGCTGGAAGCAAAAATGCCAACAATTAATCTTGTTACCGAAATCCCCGGACCGAAGAGTAAAGCCATGGTTGCCCGACGTGAAGCGGCTACCGCGCGCGGCGCATCCAAGCTGACGCAAGTGGCGGTTGAATCGGCTGAAGGGGCAGCAGTCGTCGATGTGGACGGCAATACCTTATTGGACTTCGCAGGCGGCATCGGCGTCTTGGCGGTCGGGCACTGCCCACCCAACGTGGTCGCGGCGTTGCAGAAGCAAGCGGCGGACTTGATCCACATGTGCGCGATCGTCGGCACCTATGAACCCTACGTGCGCACCGCCGAATTGATGAACGAAATTACACCCGGCAATTATCCCAAGAAAACCGTGCTGCTCAACAGCGGTGCAGAAGCGCTGGAAACCTGCGTCAAAATCAGCCGTTCGTATACCGGACGTCCCGGCATCATCGTGTTCGAGGGTGGGTATCACGGACGCACCAATATGACGCTGGCGATGACCAGCAAATACGGTCTGTTCAAGAAGGGTTTCGGACCGTTCGCGCCGGAAGTCTACCGTTTGCCGTTCCCGAATGTGTATCGCCGTCCGGCAGGGTTGACCGAAGAACAATACATTGATGACTGCATCGCCCGTTTAGAGAACGCACTCATCGCCCAAATTGATCCGAGCGCTGTGGCGGCGATTGTGATCGAAACGGTACAGGGTGAGGGTGGCTTCATCGCTACCCCGCCGCGTTTCCTGAAACGCATCCGTGAACTGTGTACACAACACGGGATTGTGTATGTGGCGGACGAGGTTCAATGCGGTTTCGGACGTACCGGCAAATTATTCGCGGTTGAACATTACGGCTTCGCACCGGACTTGATCGCAACTGCTAAATCGCTGGCAGCGGGTATGCCATTGGCAGCCGTCACCGGTAAGGCTGAGATCATGGACGGGCCACATCCCGGTGGTTTAGGCGGCACTTACAGCGGTAACCCGTTGGCGTGCGTGGCAGCCATCGAAGCGATTGGCATGATCCGCCAACCGGAGTTTTTGGCACGCGCCACCCAAATCGGCGAGCGGATTCGTCAACATCTGCTGGACTTGCAGGCCGAAGTACCGCTGATCGGTGATGTGCGCGGCCTCGGTGCGATGATGTTGATGGAGTTGGTGCGCGACCGTGATACCAAAGTCCCCGCACCGGATGAAACCTTGATGCTGACGCAGGAATGCCTGAAGCGTGGTTTGATCGCCATTCGTTCCGGTTTGTATAGCAACTGCATCCGCTTCCTGCCGCCGCTCAACATCACGGATGAGCAGGTGGATGAAGCGCTGGGAGTTATCGCTGAGGCGCTGCGAGTGGTCGAAACCAGCCGTCGTGAAGCCGCAAAAGCGTAGTCATTAGTATGTTACAGGAGAGCGGCCGCTTGACCGCCCTCCTCCTCTCTCATTTCCTCTCGACACATTACAGGCTTGCAAGACCAGCGGGTAGGCGTTAGGCGAGCATCCGATGATTGTGATATGATGCGATGGATAGCATAGGCGTAGGATAACCACATGACGGATGTATTTATTTCTTATTCGCGTAAAGATAAAGACTTCGTTCACCAACTGAATGACGCTCTGGCAGCCCAACAGCGCAACACGTGGGTTGATTGGGAAGATATTCCGGCCACAGCCGATTGGTGGAAGGAAGTCACCTCCGGCATTGAACAGGCCGACTCGTTCGTGTTCATCATCAGTCCGGACTCGGTGCGGTCACAGGTGTGCCGTAATGAAGTCACACATGCGGTCGCCAACAACAAACGCTTCATCCCGCTGCTACGGCGCGAGATCATTGATGCGGCTGACCAAGCGGCTATGCATCCGGTGATTAGTTCGCACAACTGGATTTACTTCCGCGAAACCGACAATTTTGATAATGCCTTCAAGTCACTGATCAATGCGTTGGATGTGGACTTGAGTAATGCCCGCGCCCATACGCGCTTGCTGATCCGCGCGAAAGAATGGGAAGCTGGCAACCAAGACTCGAGTCTGCTGCTGCAAGGCGATGATTTGCGGAAGGCGGAAGTGTGGTTGGCGCAAGCGGTGGGTAAGAAACCAACTCCGACACCCCTCCATGCGCAATACATCAGCGCCAGCCGTCAAGCCGCTACTGTCCGGCAACGAAGATTGCTGGTGGGGGTGAGTGTAGCGCTGGTTGTTTCGGTTGCCCTCGCGATTTTATCGCTGTTCTTGTTCGGTGAAGCCAATACGCAGCGCAGTATTGCGGATAGCAAAGCGGCTATCGCAACCGCTGCCCAAGGTCGCGCCGAAGAACAGGCTATCCTCGCTGCCAACAACGCGGCTACAGCGGTGGTCGCCCAAAAAGATGCGCAAACCCAAGCTACAGCAGTCTCGCAGGAACGCTATACCTCGCAAAGTATCGCTATGGCTGGACAAGCACAGGTTGAACTGATCGGCGTCCGTCCTGAACGGGCGGTAATGCTGGCACTGAGCGCTTTCCAGATCAAAGTAACGTGGCAAGCCGAACGCGCTTTAGCCGAAGCAGTGGAAAAGCTGCTCGAAAAGCATGTCCTCAGCGGTCACAGTGACATCGTTACCAGCGTGGATTGGTCACCGGATGGCAAACGACTCGTCAGTGCCAGCAACGATGGTACGGCGCGTTTATGGGATTTGGCGGGACATCCGTTAGCCGTCTTGGGTGGGCATCAAGGCGCGGTCACACGGGCGTTGTGGTCACCGAATGGCAAGCTGATCGCTGCGACAGGAGCGGATGGCACGGTGCAGATTTGGTCGGCAGTGGATGATAATCCTACGCTACTGTTCACATTGACCGGCCATAGCAAGAAGATCAACAACCTGACGTGGTGGGGTGATAAATCCAGCAGGTACAGTACGCAGAAAATCGTCACCGCCAGCGATGATGGCAGCGCCAAGATTTGGGATGCCAATAACGGTACCCTCCTCTTCACGCTCAGCGGTCACACCAGCGCTGTAAACTACGCAGCATTTTCACCGGATGGCAAACGTGTCGCCACCGCCAGCACCGATAATACCGCGCGTATTTGGGATGCCGAAACCGGCGCATTGCTGTTTACACTCAGCGGTCACAAAGCGAACGTGATCCGCGTGGGCTGGGATGGCGATAGCAGTCGGGTTGCCACCGCCAGCGCGGATAATACGGTCAAGGTGTGGGATGCGAAGACGGGCGAAATCGTCTTTACGTTACTAGGACACATCCGGCAAGTCACGCGGGTGGCATGGTCACCGGACGGCAAGCTGATCGCTACCGCCAGCGCCGACGGTACAGCGAAAATCTGGGATGCAGAAGAGGGGACGTTGATGCGTACCTTGTTTGGACACGAGGCAGAAGTCAACGGTCTTGAATGGTCACCGGGTGGCAGCCGCTTAATAACGGTCAGTTCGGATGGCACCGCCCGTATCTGGTACACCGAAAGCGGCGGTCAATTGCTGAGCTTCAACGGTCACAACGGCACGATCTACAGCTTAAAGTGGTCGCCGGATGGACAATATTTCGCAACGGCTGGCGGCGATAATACAGCGCGAATCTGGCAAATCTGGCGGAATGCCCAAGCTTTGATCTCATTTGCCAAGAAGTGTTGCGTACCGCGCACGTTAACCGACGAAGAGAATATCCAATTCGGGTTACCGACGGCGACACCCGCACCTTCTCCAACACCCGCACCGGCGAGTTGCACGGCTGATTTACCATCGCGCTTATATCCGGGTGCGCGTGGCAGTGTAACTTCTAGCGAAACCGACACCTCAACCGTCAGCGTCCGACGTGGACCGGCAACCACTTATGAGCGAATCGGTCGGGTAGCATCGGGTCAAACCTTCCAAGTCGTCAGCGGGCCGACCTGCGGCGAAGGCATGGCATGGTTTGAGGTGCTGTATGGCATCGGCGCGGTACGTGGTTGGCTGGCAGAAGGCCAAAACGGCGTCTATTTTGTCGAGCCAGTAGTCGGGGTTTACGCCTCCAAGAATTAATCGCGCATCGGGCGATCCAGCACAGTCCACTCACCCATCCCCTCGCCATGTAATTGACGAGGGGCAAAATATTCCCAATAGCAAGGACATCATCCATGCCTCAGGTTGTTTCATTACAAGTAGGATTACCAACCGATCACCATTATGGGGATGATCGCGATGGGAACGCGCGCGTCTGGCGTTCGGGTATCTTCAAATCTCCGGTCAGCGGTGCGGTGCATCTGGGCACAGAAAGTTTCGACGGGGATTGGCAGGCTGACCTGCATAATCACGGTGGGGTGGATAAAGCAGCACTATTGTATGCGGCGAGTCATTATCCATATTGGCGGCGTGTGCTGCCTCAACATGAGTGGGTATACGGCGGCTTCGGTGAAAACCTGACCGTCAGCGATATGCACGAGGATAATGTCGCCATCGGTGATATTTACACCATCGGCAGCGCCCGCGTCCAAGTCTCACAACCGCGCTTCCCCTGTTGGAAGCTCGCCCGCCGCTGGGGACAGAAAGATCTGGCGGCACGGGTTCAAGAAAATCATTTCGGCGGGTGGTACATCCGTGTGTTGCAAGAAGGCAGCATCGAAGCCGGTCAGCGGATCGAAATTGTCGAGCGCCCGTATCCCGAATGGACGGTCAGCCGCGTGTTCGACATCATCTATAATCTGGAACGCGATGTTGAAGAATCACTGGCGCTGGCACACTGTCCAGCCTATGCCAACGAGAAAATGCGCGCACGGATCATCGAGCGGGTCGGGGGATAGGTTGTCTTCAGGGGAATAAAGCCGTTTCATACGTTAGCGTGATTGCTGATCTTGTCAAAGCGGCGTTCATATTGCACGATATAGCCCATGATAAACTTCATCCGTGCTCGCTTATATATCATTATCGCGATTGGCCTTACTGCACTCGCCTCGTATACGCTCAGCTCACGTCAGGCTTATGATTCTGAATGGATGGCGCGTTGGAATCATATTGACGCTGCCCAAGTCCAGTTCATATACGCAATCTTGATGGTGTGCCTGTTACTCGCGTTACCTTTTGCGCCACGCCTCTATAAACTGATACAGCGCCATAAGCTGGTTGTTATGCTTTTCGCTGCACTCGCTAGCTTTCTCAGCATGGGTTTGCTCGAGCCCAATCAAGAGCACCGACTATTCATCACCCCATTTAGTGTTTGGGCGATGATTGCTCACGTCGTGGCATTGGCGTTCTTACTCGTTTGGATCGCTACACAACCTTCTGTTCAAAATGAACCTAACCAGAGTACATCGTACAGCCCATCAGTATTGATTGGGGCGTATAGTCTTGCGATCGTTGTTTTGATGGGTTTACATATTGCCAGCGTCGGCGAATTTATGATTGTCGATACACCGGATGAACCGTGGTTAGCCAGCATGGCAACCAATTATGCGGAACATAACGACCTCAGCCCCAGCTTTATTGGTTCATCGTATGGCACGCCTGATCCCATTTTGCCACGTTATTACCTTCTGATGGGGGTATGGCTCAAAGTGGTAGGGTCTTCGCTGATCGCGATGCGTGCCATACCGCTACTCGTACTGATGGCAGTGCTCATTATCCTGTTCTGGGCGCTGCGAAAGTATTTCGATTTTTCACTCTTACAAAGACTAGGCGCGGTCATCGTGCTGTTGAGCTTTATGCCGCTCGTTCGCATGGCACACAATCTACGCGCCGATGTTGGACTGGCTTTGTACGGGGTGTTGATGCTCTGGGGAATGACACAGCTTTTTGGTGGTGTTGCACGCCGCTATCGCTGGATGATTCTGATGGGCATATCCCTCTACATTGGTTTGGAAACCATTCCTTTTATCGCACTTATTCTGGCACTTATAACAGGCCTTATGCTGATCGCCCATTCTTTACAACAACGCAAATTGCGTGATGAATGGAAGCTGATTGCGTTATTTGCGTTAACCAGTGCGCTATCGCTGGTCTTGTATATGGCAGTTCGCCTGTTGCCGGATATTCAAACCCAATGGGCTGCATATCAGCTTTTCAACAAGGTATACGCCCAACAAACCGCGATCGGAACCCTTCATTTTCCATTTGAGTCGCTACTCAATTACCATGGTCGCTTCAGCCTGATTTTGTCACCGGTTGAGTTTTTCGTCGTCATCATCAGTGTGTTTCTCTTGTGGCGATGGGGAAAAGCCAGCAATCGTTGGTTGCTGACGACTTTCGGACTATCGTTAGTGGTGATGCTCACGGTTACCGGCTTCGCATTTGGATATTGGACACTTTTCGCTCCACTGATCGCATATGCGGTGGCATTTGTGTTGCGATCCAAACGAATCGTACTGATCGCCAGTTGTGTGATTCTGCCGAGCATCGTTGCTGTACCGATATTTGATTTGACGACTGCTATACAAACCCGCCCGAATGAGACGCGTATCTTGCCACTACAGGCACTCAATGATGCAATTCCACCCGGAACGGTACTGGTTGGCGAGGACATCCTGTGGTTTGCCTTACATCAACAGCGCACCTTTATCGGGTTTAATGGATTTTGGGTGAATTATTTGGGGCATCAGGATCGAACCGTTGCCCAGAATCTTGATGCGCTTGGGGTGGATGCGCTACTGATTGATACAGGAAATCCGGATTGGAAAACACTTATTGATACTGGGATGTATCAACTGTCGGATAGTTTTACGATCGGCAATTCAACCTATCAGCTTTACAGGCGAGCACAGTGATATTGAGGCAATCTTACCCAAACAATCCGGCGTAGCGGTCGCGGCAATCACAGGTGGGTTGCGCTTCGATCTGCGGCCAGTGGATAGCGGCTAACATGGTATGTAGGGTACACATGGGCAAGCCGACCACATTGGTATAGCAGCCATCAATGCGGGCTACCGGTTTGAAAACCGGATGTTGAATGGCATAACTTCCCGCTTTATCAAACGGATCACCACTGGCGATATAAGCATCAATCTCAGCATCGCTATAATCCCGCATCAAGACATCGGTGCGTGTAATTTGGGTATGCAGCAGCGGCTCACGGGCATCAGATAAAACCAGCAGCGTCATCGCCGTACAAACCTGATGTATGCGCCCACGCAAGCGTTGTAACATATCACGCGCATCAGCAGCATCCGTTGGTTTGCCGAGGATCACACCCTGCCCGTCAATCCCCATGGTATCGGCGCTTAAGATCACAACCGTATCGGCAGCCAGCACAGTAGAGGATGTCCCTAGCCGTTGGGCGACATGCGAGGCTTTTTCGCGGCTCAGTCGATAGACATAATCCAGCGGGGCTTCGCCTGCGTGTTGAGTTTCATCAATGTCCGGCTTATGGATGCTGTGGGGAATCGCCAAGGTGCCGAATAACTCACGGCGGCGGGGCGAACTGGAGGCGAGGATAAAATCAGTCATAGACAGGCAAGCGGTCAACAGTCATCAGCGGTTGATGACTGTTGACCGCAAGAATGACTATTCTTCGTCGTCTTCGAACATGCCAGCCAACGAATGTGGGTGACCATGTTCCAATTCTTCGGCGTCTGCTTCGCGCAGTCCAATGACGGTGACATCGAAGTTGAGTGTCTTACCCGCCAATGGGTGGTTGAAGTCTACCAAGATCACGCCGTCTTCAATTTCGACAACGTTACCTTCGTAGATGTAGCCCTCGTCATCTTCGACTTCGACGATCATACCGAGTTCGAGATTTTCTGAACCGGGGATTTCGTCCATGCTGAACTCATCCATCTCTTCGTCGTCATAATCACCATAGGCATCTTCGGGTGATACGCTCACTTGTACGCGATCACCGATCTTCTTGCCTACCAAAGCCGCCTCAAGTCCGGGCACGATATTGTCTGCGCCATGCAGATATTCCAACGGCTCGTCTTCGCCTGCGCGGCCTGCTTCTTCACCGTCTACCACCAAGAGGTAGGTCATGCTGACGACGACGCCGTCTTCGATTTTTTCAACGCTCATGTTGCTCATTCTCGCTTTCTAAGCCCGGATATTCAGGCCAAAACGCCGCGCATTATAATGGCTGTGTAGGGGAAAAGATAGGACAGAGTCCCGTATAGTCCTAACCCAATTGTGCAGGATAATCGGTCAGAAGTATTGTCCTATGGTTAGAACTTTATAACTTTGGCGGTGCTGTAATGTCTGCTTGTGTTTCTTAACGCTATCGCAGAATTATCTAATCGTAGAATGAATAGACAAGAAGTGCCATTGGGTTATTCTATCCTGCCTATCGCCCTGTTCGCCGATCTTCGGGCAGCCCCCAAATCAGCACACCGTTTTGCGAACCATACACCCTGATCAGATTAAGGGGAGCACCTATGCTGCAACAAGTGCCAGCAAATCCGCCCATCAAAAAAAACACATTTACGATAAGCGATATTAACTGGACCAATATCGTCGTACCAGTCATATTCATCTTGATGATTGTGGTTACACAGATTATCACTCAGGTACTGTTGGCACGTGAAGGGGATGAGCCGCGTATCATCAACATTGCTGGTCGCCAGCGTATGCTCAGCCAGAACATCAGCAAGACCGCGCTCAAAATCCAGATCGCAACTGACGATACGACCCGTGACCTACACAAGAAAACCTTAGCAGGGCTAATGGATACATGGGAAAAATCACATTACGGTCTGCAATATGGGGATGTCGATTTAGGGTTGCCAGCGCAGAGCAACAGTAAGGAAGTGGCGGATCTATTTCTCGCCATCGCGCCCTCTTATGATGCCATTCGGACGTCGGCTCATTGCCTCATCGACTCTACTCAGGATTCATGCTCTGGACTCCCGAAAGGCCATGTAGATGTAATCCTTGCTAATGAAGGCAAATTCTTGGAAGGCATGAACAAAATCACCTTCCAATATGATGCCGAAGCCAGTGGGCGTATCAATCAATCTCAGGTAATTCTGTTTTCGGGGTTCATGATCGTCATTATAACAATAGCAATCGGAGGTGTCGTGTTCTTGCGTCCGCTCACGCTCCGGCAAGCGCGAACCCTCGAAGAACTAAACCGTTCGCGGTCATCCCTCCAAGCAGCCGTCATCGACTCGGAAGCCCGTTCGGCGGAACTCCAAACGATTGTGGACGTTGGTACCCAAGTATCAACCATTCTGGAAGTGGATCGTCTGCTCCGTGAAATTTCGGACATCACTAAAGATCGTCTACGCCTTTACCATTCGCATATTTATTTACTGAACGAAGCCGGAGACACACTGGTACTGACCGCCGGTGCGGGTATCGTCGGTCGGCAAATGGTCGCCGAAAAACGTTCAATCGCGTTGGATAACGCCAATAGTATTGTGGCAACTGCCGCCCGTTCGCGTAAAGGCGTCATCGTCAATGATGTGCGCCAGTCGCCCACATTCCTCCCGCACCGTTTGTTACCTGACACCCGTTCCGAATTAGCGGCACCGCTGGTCGCCCGTGGTGAACTGATCGGGGTAATCGACGTACAAAGTGATGTTGTTGATTTCTTCACCGCCTCCAAGTACTCCATCGTCGAACTGATGGCTGACCAAATCGCAGTCGCAATCAGTAACGCGCGTCTTTATGAAATCTCGGAACGCGTCAGCCGCCGTGAACGCGCATTGGGCGCGATTGACCGTAAGATTCAAGGCGCTGTAGGTATGGATGACATCTTACAAACAACTGTTCGTGAACTGGGTAAGGCACTGCGTGTTCCTTATACCGCTATTGAACTGCAATTGACACCCGACGGCACAGCCGGCACGGAGGAAGCATAACGATGACAAGCACCTTAGGAACTTTACGCCGTAGCCGTTGGCCGTGGGAATCCAGTATCCAGTGGCGACTCATTATCGTCGTACTGATTGTAGTCATTGTCCCAATCGTGGCTATTTTCACCTTTAGCTTTATCCAAACGGCTAACACGCTGCAAACACACGCCGAAGAAGATGTTAAGTCGCTGACGACCTCGGTAACAAAAAATGTCGATCGTTATCTATTTGAACGCCGGGGTGATATTACAGTACTTTCGCAGTCCGAAACCCTAACGAGTGGACTTGACTCGGTTGAAGCACAAACCGAATTTCTCAAGAGTTATCAAGACATTTATCAAGCCTACACTTCGTTAGTTCTAACGGACACAATCGGCAACGTTCAAGCAGCTACTGATGAAACAAAAGGCGATCAATCCAATGAGGATTGGTTTAAGAACGCACGCGATACAAAAACCTTATTCCTCAGCGATGTCTATCTAAATCGTGCGCAAGGCATCGTATTAACCATCTCAGCACCTGTTTTCGCTGATGATGGCACCTTCTTAGGCGTAATCGCTGGCAATGTTGACATTAACAAGCTCATTGAGATCGTCGGCAGCACCAAAATCGGTGATAACGGTGAAGTGGTTATCGTCAATAGCCAAGGGCGCATCGCTATTGATCCTGACATCGCAGTGATCTTCAAAGACATCAATCACCTCAAAGGGATACAAGCAGCACTACGAGGCGAAAGCGGCACCATCATTGACGTGAACGACGATGGTGATCCAGCACTGGTTTACTACGTACCGGATATTGGCTTGGAAAATTGGATCGCGTTCGTCAACGTCCCCCTCGCTGAATTGAACGCGCCAGTGGTGGATCTCGCCACACGCGCCGTGCTGCTCGGTTTGATCGCAATTGCCGTCATATCGGTCGCCATTCTTTTTGTCGCGCGACGTTTGGTTCAACCTATTCAGCAGCTTACGCGTGTCGCCGGTCGGTTGAGCGCAGGTGAATTCAATACGCCTATTCCGGTACAAAGCGCCGACGAAATCGGTCAGCTAGCGAACACCTTCCGCATCATGAGCCGCGAACTGCAAGGGTTAGTCGATACGCTGGAAGAACGCGTTGAAAGCCGTACCCAAGACCTTGCGACCACTATCGAAGTCGGTCGTTTGGCGAACAGCATCCAAAACCAAAATGAACTGCTGCCGCAATTGGTGGAATACATCCGCAGTAAGTTCGACTTGTACTACACCCAGATTTACCTACTCGATGAGGCTAATCGCTTCGCCATTCTCCGCGCAGCTACGGGTGAGGCTGGTAAACAATTATTGGCTCGTCAACACAAACTCGACATGGAAGAAACCTCATTGGTGGCGCGCGCGGTCAAGACCCGTGAAGCGGTTATCGTGAGCGACACTGCCAGCAACCCATCGCATAAACCCAACGCGCTGCTGCCGGAAACCCGTTCAGAAACCGCTATCCCCTTGCAAGTGGGCGATACCATCCTCGGCGTGTTGGATATGCAGGCGAACCGTTCCCAGACCTTCACCACAGAAAATGCATCCGTGTTCCTTGCGTTGGGTGGTCAGATCGCGGCGGTGCTACGTGGTGCCCAAGCATTCGACGAAGTCCGCGCGGCAACCATCCGTAGCGAGGCCATCAATGAGCGCCTGACCAATGAAGCATGGGGCGGTTACCTCGGTGATCTCACCAACGGTCAACGCATCGGTTACGAATATGATCTGGAAGCGCCACGTCCCATCAGTGATCAATCCCAAGTCCCGGCTGCTGAACAAATCAGCGAGTCAATTGTGGTGCGTGGTGCGAAGATCGGTAACATTGTCGTCAAGAATGATGACAGCCGCTTCCAACTGCAAGCCGACGATGAAGCGCTCATTCAAGAAACCGCCCGCCGTGTGGCACAAGCGCTCGACCAATTCCGTGCCTTCGATGAAGTTAAACGCTCGGAAGAAAATGCCCGCAGCGTCCAAAACTTCCTTGACTCCATCATCGAAAACATTCCTAACATGGTGTTCGTGAAAGACGCTCAGGATCTGCGCTTCATCAGCTTGAACAAAGCCGGTGAAGACCTACTCGGCGTCAAGCGTGAAGACATGATCGGTAAGAACGATTATGACTTCTACCCAGAAGAACAAGCCAATTGGTTTACGGCAAATGATCGCCAAGTTCTCGCCAATAACGAAATGGTTGATATTGCCGAAGAACCTATCCAAGCGGCGGGTGGTGAAACCCGCTTCTTGCATACCAAGAAAATTCCTATTCGTGATGCACAGGGGAACGCCCGCTTCTTGCTCGGCATTTCTGAAGACATCACCGATCGTAAGCAAGCGCAGGCAGCCCTCGTTGAAAGCGAACGCCGCTATCGTCAAATCATTGAAGAAGCGACCGACGTGGTGTACACCATTGATGCAGGCGGTTTCTTCACCTACATCAGCCCCTCGGTCAGACGCTTAACAGGTTTCAATGAACAAGAGTTGGTGGGCAAACACTTCACCGATTTGCTGCCCAAGGGTGAAGGCTGGCGTAAGCGCTTAATTGAGTTCTACACTGAACAAGTTACACAACAGATTCCGCAGACGACACTGGTCTTCCCCATCCTCACCAAACAAGGTGAACGGCGTTGGGTGGAACAGCAAGTCAGCTTGACGATGCAAGACGGTAGCATCGTTGGTCTACAAAGCGTGACCCGTGATGTCACCGAACGTATCCTTGCAGAAGAACAATTGCTGCTGCGTAATCAAGCTATTGAATCCAGTACGTCCGGTATCACGATTGCCGATATTCGCCAACCGGACATGCCGTTGATTTACGTCAATGAAGCCTTCAGCCGCGTCACCGGCTACAGCGTTGAAGAAGCGCTTGGTCGTAACTGCCGCTTCCTGCAAAACAATGACCGTGACCAAGAAGGGTTAGTCGAACTACGTGCAGCACTCAAAGAAGGCCGCCCGACAACCATCACACTGCGTAATTACCGCAAGAATGGCGAGATGTTCTACAACGAACTTTCCATCTCGCCAGTGTTTGATGCCAATAACATCATGACCCACTTCGTCGGTGTGTCCAACGACATTACCAGTCGTATCTTGCAGGAACAATCCATCATAGACTCACGTAACCGTACAGAATTACTCGGTTTGGTCAACGCGGCACTGTCGCAAGCGACCGATGACGAACAAATTCTGACGGCCATCTCGGTCTTGTTGGAAGAAGATATCGACCATCGAACGACCTTGGCCTATGTTGATGACAATGATTTAGGTGAACCGATTTCTGCCCGTGTGGTTGCTTCGATTGCAAGTTTCGAAAATCAACATACTGAAGCAAATGGCACCGAACTGATCCAGTCCTATAGCAGTGTGTTTAAGAAGTGGGGCGAAGGACTTCAAGCACCTGTCTACATTGAAGATGTCGCCACAGACACATCACTCGATGAAGTCACACGCGACTATCTCAAGTCAACCAACACCAGTGCTTTGATCGCTGTCCCGTTGCGCACAGGTTCTGACTGGCAAGCTATCGTCTTGTTCGGTTGGGCAGACCCACATCCATTCTCGGATGGGTTGCGCGAAACCATTGAAACCATCATCCCAACAGCCGCGTCAGTCGTCGCCAGTCGTCGTGCTTATCTGGAAACACTGGTTGCCCGTGAACAAGCCGAACGCCGTTCAGTCAACATGGAAGCGGTAGCACAGGTGAGCGCGACTGCGACCACCATCCTTGACCTTGATGAGCTGCTCAAGACCGTCAGTTATTTGACGAAAGAACGTTTCGGCCTCTATCATGCCCATATCTACTTGCTCAATGACGAGGGTGATCGGCTGGTACTGGCGGCTGGTGCCGGTGAAGCCGGTGACATCATGAAAGAACGCCGTCACTTTATTCCGCTAAATCGTGAACATAGTCTCGTGGCACAATCCGCCCGCGAACGCACGCCTATCATCGCCAATGACATCGCGGAAACACCTAACTTCCTACCCAATCCGCTGCTCCCGGGTACACGTTCGGAACTCGCTGTACCGATGGTTGTCGCTAACAAACTGGTCGGCGTATTGGACGTGCAAGACGATCACATTGACCGGTTCAGCGATGAAGATGTACGCGTTCAAATCGCGCTCGCCAATCAGGTCGCGGTCGCGGTTGAAAACGGACGCGCCTTCCTCGAAAGCCAGAAGACAGCCGATCGTCTGCGTGAAGTCGATAAGCTCAAGTCACAATTCCTTGCCAATATGAGCCATGAGTTACGTACGCCGCTTAACTCGATCATCGGTTATGCCGAAGTACTGTTAGATGGTATCGATGGTGATTTGAATGAAGAAGCGACCGAAGATGTCCAAGCCATTCATGGTGGCGGTAAGCATCTGTTGACGATCATCAACGACATCCTTGACCTCGCCAAGATTGAAGCCGGTCAGATGTTCATCGAACCGCGTGAAACCAGTCTCATGCCGGTCATCGAAGACGTCATGAACACCTGTGACATTCTGGCGCGTAACAAGGGTCTGCAACTACACATTACGCAACAGTCCGAAATCCCGACCGTTAAGGGTGATAGCATCCGCCTGAAGCAGATCATTCTGAATCTGGTGAACAACGCCATCAAATTCACCGACAGCGGCAGCATCACCGTGGATATGAGCCTCGACTCACCGCACATGGTCAAGATCCGCGTGATCGACACCGGCATGGGCATGAACGAAGATGAACTCGGTGGCTTATTCCAACAATTCCATCAGGTCGATGGTTCACCCACTCGCCGCGCCGGTGGTACCGGTTTGGGTCTGGTCATCACCCGCCATTTGGTCACGATGCACGGTGGCGTGGTTTCTGTCGAAAGTAAGAAGGGTGAAGGGACAACCTTCTGGTTCACCGTTCCGGTGTGGGCGCTCAGCACCCAAACCATGCGACGTGTGAGCAGCACCGCTGTCAATTAATCAACGAGGCTTCAGCGATGAGGCCAGCTAGAAACTCAAAACGGGCGAGCCACATGGTTCGCCTGTTTTTGTTAGGCGAGAAGAAATACGATCAAGGCTCATGTCTTTTCAGCGTATTTCAATGTTATGATATGTACAAAGCCCGAATTTAAGGTAAACCCTCGTGAGTAACATTGTT
Source organism: Aggregatilineales bacterium (assembly GCA_044227005.1). Taxonomy (GTDB): domain Bacteria; phylum Chloroflexota; class Anaerolineae; order Aggregatilineales; family Phototrophicaceae; genus CFX2. Next base: position 472,627 of record JBGAFZ010000001.1, on the reverse strand, counting down.
TTAATTGAAGACCATCCTGAAAACGCCCGTTTAGCCGCCAAAATCCTCAAAGTTGCGGGGCATACCGTAACGATTGCGGAAGACGGTGAAACCGGTTTGCAGACCACCATCGAACAAGTTCCAGACTTGGTGCTGATCGATTTAGGTTTGCCTGATATGGATGGACAAACCATTGCGGCGCTCATTCGCCGTCGCCCCGAAATGAAAAACGCAAAAATTGTGGCTTTCACCGCATGGCCTCAGGATCGCGCCCTACAAATGGCACGCGCCTATGGTTGCGACGGGGTGATTAGTAAACCGATCGATACCCGCTTGTTCGCCAGTCAGGTGGAAAAATATCTCACCGGCTCCACACAAACTTCTGACCAACCAGAGGGAGCCAAGTAAATCTTATGTTCGGTGCTGATCATAACAACCAGCCATTTGAACTGGTATCCGCTAGCAACTTCAGCGCAGACGAATTAGCCGAGATTTACAATGCGGGGCGTGTCGATTACATCGTGCCCATGCCGATGAACGCCAAACGTATCCAAAGTTACGTGCGCACCTATGATGTCGATCTGGATGCCTCGGTTGTGATTTATGACCACAATCATCAACCCGCCGGTATCGGTATGCTCGGTATCCGTGATGATCGCGGTTGGATCACCCGTTTGGGCATCATTCCCGAGAAGCGTAAAGCCGGTATGGGCATCACCTTGATGAAAGCCCTCATCCACGCTGCCAAAGTGCGCTATGCCCGATTGATTCAGTTGGAAGTCATCGAAGGTAATGACCCTGCCCACCGTTTATTTCTACGCTGTGGCTTCCGCGAAACACGGCGTTTAATGATTATCCGCCGACCGCCGGAACCGCCACCACCGGATGAACCACCCATTCCCGGTATGGTCGCCACCACCCTGACCAAAGATGAGATTTGGGCGTGCCTCGCCCAGCGCGGGCCGGGTGCTTCGTGGGTGAATGAAAACGCGTCACTGGTCAAAGTTGAACAATTAGAAGGACTGCGGGTGAAGCTCCCCTCCGGTTACAGCGGGTGGGTGGTTTTTCAGTGCAAGACCTTTGAAATTACCCATGTGGTGATACAGGCTCCGGCACCCGTCCGTGAACAAATGATGATTGCATTGTTCTACCATTTGCATCGCTTGTACTCGGATCGCGACACCAAGATTGAAAACATTCCAGTTCCCGAAATGACGTGGGCAATACTCCAACAATTCAATTACGTCGAAGAATTCCGGCGGATCGAGATGATTTTGCATCTGTAGGATCGGCATTCAACAATCGTACTTAAGTTTCAGTAAATGACGGGCACATGTACTGGCAATTCAACCCTTTCATCGTACCCATTCTCTTAGGGCTGATGCCGCTGGTTTATTTCGCCTACCGTGCTTACCATCACCGTTCGACCTTAGCCGCACAGCTTTTCATGGCTGGTGCCATCGCCTCGATCGCCACCCTCACCCTCTACATATTGGAATTGTTATCCGCCGACCCCGAACTGCTGGTGATGTGGGTGCGGACGCGTTTCATTTTCGCAGTCTTTATCCCCAGCATTGCCTTGCTTTTTACGCTGGCCTATCTGGGCTTCGAAAAATGGGTGACGTGGAAAATATTCGGCATCCTCAGCCTGCAACCACTCCTCACCTTGTTCGCCGTCTGGACGAATGACACCTACCATTTACAGTGGACGTACTACACGACCAAATATGTAAAAGGCTTGCTCTTCGCCCATTATCGGGATGCCTTCAGTAGTCCTGTTTTTTGGATGGGACAGCTCCATATTTTCGCGGTGACCATCATCATGATTGGCGTCGTTGTACTGGCGATGCGTCGTTCACGCGGAATGCTGCGCGGTCAGGCGATGTTCATATTACTGTCCATCCTTTGCCCTGCGACCGGCATTCTCTTTGAACTGTTTGGTCTGCGTCCCATTCCCAACCTGAACTGGCCGGTGTTTACACTGTGCCTCTCGGCGCTGCCGCTCGGTATGGCGCTGTTCCGCTATCGGTTGCTGGATATCGTCCCCACCGCCCAAAGTATGGTACTGCAAAGTATGCAGGATGCCGTGCTGGTGCTGGATCTACAGGGACGCATCGTACAGGCCAATCCGGCAGCGATTGCCCTGCGCCGTCGCCATTCCGATGCGATTGTCGGGCAAGCAGGAAGCGTGGTCTTTAGCGATTTTCCGCATCTGGTCGAACGATTCGACAACATTTTTGACGCCCACGAAATCATTGAGGTCAACACCTCCGATAACACCCTGCGTTATTTCGACCTGCGCATATCACCGCTGAAAAACACCGATAAACAAATCACAGGCCGTATTCTCGTCATCCGTGATGTGAGCGCGGCTAAACAAGCCGAACAACAAGCGCTTGACCTCGCCCTTGAGCGCGAGCGTACCCACCTGCTCAAGAGCTTCATCAGCGACACTTCGCACGACATCATGACGCCCATTTCAGTTATGCGCGTATCCAGCTATTTGATCCGTGTGCTGACCGACAAAATTAGTCTTGCCGCATCCGATGCAAAGAACAGTCCGGATGAAGCAGCGACGGCCTTTTCAATCCTCGAAACCAGCATCAACGCCCTGCGCGAAAAAAGCACCAATCTGGATGCCAGCGCTTTACGTCTACAAATGTTGGTCGAAGGTATGCTGGAGATGGTCAAGCTGGATAAGCAAGTGTTCACCTTTGCGCCTACCAATTTGAACTTGCTGGTCGAACAGGCCGTGAATTTGCAGCGTTTTCTGGCGGAGGATAAGGGCATTCGCCTGACGTTGGATGTCACGCCGGAACTGCCCAAGGCGGAATTGGATAGCAATCAGATGATACGCGTGCTGCAAAACCTGCTGACCAACGCCCTCAAATACACCCCGCAGGGCGGCAGTGTGACGGTTCGCACACGCCACGTAGGCAATCAGGTGGTGGTTGATATTCAAGACACGGGCAGCGGCATCCCCGCCGAAGATTTACCACACATTTTTGAGCGCCTGTATCGTGTGGATAAAACACGGGCGGTGGACTCGGAAGGCGTAGGCTTAGGATTAGGCTTGGCGATTGTCAAAACCATTGTGACGGCGCATCAAGGCACAGTCGAGGTCGAAAGTACCGTCGGCGTTGGCAGCACCTTCAGCGTGATCTTACCCGCGCTCGAACGTCACACTGAAACCGATCCGTTATCGCCGCTCACCTTAGCCTTAGAGACATAGCGCGGCACTCATTTAATCTGCCAGATTTGATACCCCTCAGCATCATAAATCTTGTCGGCATCCTCTTGCCATCGGGGCGCTACGGCAGCATTCGTGTACAAGGGTTGCTCCAACTCACCGTAGAAGATGTAGCGGATATTGACCGACGCATACAAGCTCTGGCGCTCGTCGCTGGTCATCTCATCCGCGAAAAAACGGCGCGTGGTGGCATCTTTCTCGGTGGCATGGGCGGTTTCTGGTCCATGTCCCACATACGGACGTAAGTTGCTATAGGTCGGGATCAGATTGCCGGTATCAATATTGGTTTGCGGTGATAACTTGCCAGTATCAAAGGCTGTCAAAATGACGCTATCGGCGGGGGCATGGTTATTCAGCCAATCGAGCGCGCTCAATTCGGCAGTCGGACGGAACAAAGGTCGCGCCTGATTCAATGCGCCGAACGTGATGCCCACGAGGAACAACACACTACTCAAACACATCACGACCACTGCCGGACGGTAAAGCCGTTTCCAGCGTGGTTGACGGATTACGAAGCGCAATCCAACCGCCGCCAGAATCGCCAGCGGCACAATGACCGCCTCAGCCATGCGCCGTTGCACGTTGAGCGGCAGGTACACCAGCACCGGCACAACCAGAGGCCACAACAACAGTGCATACTGCGGCGATGATGGCACACGCATCTTACGCCACAGCCAACGCCCCGCGATGATCGCCAGCGCGACCAGCAGCACATAGGCCGCCACATAATGCAGCGGGTGCGGCGATTGTAAGATGTTCTGCGATGACCACACCGCGAATATCGGGTTCGCCGCGAACGTATAGGTATAGTAGGCGAATAGGGGCAAGGTGATCCCTGCCGCGATGCCCCCCATCATCAAGAGTCCACGTGGGAAGCGCCGTTGCGCGATCCACAAACCGAGTCCCCATGTGGCGAGGATCATGTAAAGGATCGGCAGGTAGAATGGCACCGCCAACCCGACAATCAACCAGCAGCCTGCCGCGAATATGGCGTAGCGTGCCGAACTGCCTGACGGTTGACCATTGATCGCCTTAAACAGCAGCAGGAAGCCACCGAGGAACGCCGCCCGTGCCAGCGCCAGATGAGGCAAGCCGATCAACAGCAGCGCACTAAACCCCTCGGGTATGAAGAACTCGGCGGGAGGCGAACCCAACCAGTTACTTTGTCCGGTTAAAATCAGCAACCATCCCAATCCCCCGCCGACAGTTGCCAGCACCAGCGCAAGGAAACGCGTCTTGGGCTGTTTGATGAACACCGCGATAAAGCGATACAGCACCGCGATCAACAACCCGTTAAACACGATTTGCATCAGGTGATAGGTCAGCGTCAGTGCTTGCACCAGCGACGGATTGTGGTCATTGATGAACCGTCCCACCAGCCAACCGGGGAGGATATACGGCAGAAACACCAGCGGCGCGGAGGCATGCGCTTCGGGGGTATAAAACAAATAAAAATCGAATACGCCGCGCGCACCGAGGCGCATCTTACCCACGTAGGAGTTGCCATCTTCCACCCCGAACAGGAAACCGCTGAATGCCCACTGACTATTTTGGCGCAGATACGCCAGCGCATACGGCAAGGTAGTCAGCACAATAATCAGCAGTGCGTATAAAAAAACCTTGCGCCATTCGCGGCGGGAAATGCGGTCAGAATTAATCATTTCTATGACCTAGTCTATAATGCGCTACTGAGGATTTTGCGCAAATAATCTGTATTATGTTTGACGGAATTATCGAATAGCTATAGCCCAAAACCAATGACCCAATTGAATGGTCGAATACTATATCGTTGGACTTTTACAGCTTATCTTATCATCCCAATCATGTGCTGTTTCTTTCCGGCTGGCCCAATGATTACAATGACTCCTAAGAACGATGGAGTAAGCCTTTTGCTTCGAATTATTGCTGCATTTGTTCCATATCTAGCCATAAGTGGATTACTGGTATTGCTTACGAGCATTCTTAAGCTGCAACATATATCAGTAAAGAATCGAAAGATTGCTAGAATAGGTTCATTCCTTTGTTTGATAATAATTGTCTTATCTGTTGCAATTATCCTTCTCGTTACATTCGCACGCTGGCAAGGAATTTACCCTGACATGGGCAATACAACAGATATGGACGGTGGGATAGAATGGATTTCAGCATGGGCGGCTGGTATTTGCGCTGGTTGGCTTGTTCTTCTTCTCGGATATTTGCATCTCAGCAAACCATCATCCACATCTGATTCCTCTACTTCTTAATCTTGTCGCTGGTACAAATACATTCCTTTGCCATAGAAATCGGTGGGAATGTCGCGCACCAGCGTGTACTCGCTCGTGAAGGTCGCGTTTTGTTCCAAGCCCAAGCGCACCATCGACTCCATCGCCACCAAATACTGCGGTTGTTCATCGAGGATCAACTGCGGCGGGATGGCGTAATTCTGCCCCTCAGCGATCAATTCTTTGCGCCATTCGCGGCGGGTAATACGGGTATTCATGAAGGTCTCCAACCAAGAAAATCGAATTGACTTTTTAACAGTGACAGCTTGGTAACTGAAGAACCATCAGATCGTGCCACAGATAAATCAAGTGTACTATCTGGTTTATATTGCAAAAACGCGATGTACTGTCCGTCTAAGGATGGAAATTCTCTATCACCAAGTGGAGCTTTGGGTGGTAATGGGGTCATTTGTTGTGCAAATGCTTTCGGATTGTCAATCACATCCTGTAATTTGATACTGACAAGTTGGTAGTTGAACTCAAATTGAATGGTTTTGCTGTCAGATGACCAACTTAAATTTTGTTCTTGGATGTTTGGTGTATTGGTAAGACCATAAATTTCGTGGCTGGAACCATAAATCACGTAATTGATTCCATACAAAATTACATCACCTTTATCATCAGCATCTGTTGGAAAATATAATGTATCGGGCATATCGAGCAGAAACCATTTTGAATCAGGCGACCAAATCGGCTGATAACCGCCCCTCCAAGGACTAGCCATTGTCTTGATGGTATTGCCATCGGTCGAAATCAAATTTAAGCCGTAATCACTATGTCCAACTGCAAACTGAGAAACATAATCCTCAAACAGCAACATTTGATCGTTGGGTGACCACCAAATATTATCTATGCCTGTATCAGTCGATACTCTATCGCCTGTAATCTTAGTCTGGTACAACAATCGAGGTGTAGCGGTCTTTAGGTCAATTACCCATAACTGCCCATCTTGTTGGAAACTATCGTATTTTATGCTTGTTGTATAAGCAATTTGAGTGCTGTCGCTTGACCATGCAGCATTAAAATCGACCCGTTGCCTAAAATTAGTTAGCCACTTCTGATTTTCTACGTCATAGACACGAAGTTCATGTCCTTGGTCTTTAATGAAGATGTTGCCCAACAAATAACGACCATCAGGCGACCACAACCATCTATCAGAATCGCTGGTTTTAATGTCTGGCAGGGCTGTTGTTGTATCTGTGGTTACATTGGCGAGATACAGCCTGTCACCTGACCGATAAAGCAATTCGGCAGGCTTCGTTTCTTGGGCAAGAACCGGAAACGCCATTAAGCACAGGGCAACGAAAACACAGGTGCATAGCTTTAGTTTCATGATTTAGCCCTGTCTTTGGTACAAATACATCCCTTTGCCATAGAAATCGGTCGGGATGTCGCGCACCAATGTGTACTCGCTCTTAAAGGTCGCGTTTTGCTCCAAACCGAGGCGCACCATCGACTCCATCGCTACCAAAAACTGCGGTTGTTCATCGAGGATCAACTGCGGCGGGATGGCGTAATTCTGCCCCTCAGCGATCAATTCTTTGGGAATCGGATAGTAGCGAGATACCGACGGCGTCACCAATCCGACCGTATCCAGAATTTTGGCGCGGCTGAAATAACCGATTACGCCGATGTCACCCGACGCGACGACTGTATCCGGCGTGACACCATACTCATCGCGCAATTGGGTAGCGATTTCTTGATAGTACAGTTCGATCTTATGCCACGCCATTTCCGGCGCGGGACGGTCAAGCCCATGTTCGGGGTGCAGTACCCACCCATGTACCGAGGTGAACACCCATGCCAGCGCGACGACCGCTACAACCGGCAGTAATCGGCTCGGACGGGCTTCGGCTTCCGCCTGTTTCGGTCGGATGCTGCTGATGATCGCCCACACGCCCATAAAAATACTCAGGCATAAGGCGGGTAAGGGCGGCGCGTTATACCAGCGAAAAATCAACGGGTTCGCCACACTAAAGATGATGATGTATATCCACGGATAGACTAAGAACGGCAGCAAGCGCGGCACCCGTTTCGACGTATACAAGATACCGATCAGGCTGAGGACAAGGTACACAATCATCAGCACGAACAAGCCCATTCCCTTGATGGTCGAATCTTCATAGAAGGGTGTGGCGTAATTCTGGATGAGCGTCACGAGTGCGCTCCCCGGCGGCATGATATAGGCCACCGTCTTGGCACTCAATGAACGCGGGAAAGGTGATCCAAAATACAGGGTGCTGAAAGCAAACCACGGCAGCATCACGAGGACAAAGGCCGCCCACGTCTGCCACGGGATGCGTTGCAAAAGTGTCTTGCCCTTGCCAGCCCGCCACAAATCCACCAGTTGAAACAGGAACAACGGGCCGATCCAGATGGCGGCATCAATGCGGGTGAAGAACCCCAATCCCGCCAGCACCCCGATCAGGATATGGCGGCGGTTTATACGCGAGGAACTGTTGCTTTCCGGTAGCAGCACGTAGGCCGCAGTCGCACTCACCATCCACAAAATATTAACGCTGGTTTCCATCCCGCCCACAGCGAAGGTCACGCTGGCGGGTGAAATCGCCCATAGCAAACCCGGAGCAGCGGACAACCAATCATGTCCCGTCAGGCGGCGTGCCAGCAGATACAGCAGCACGCAGGTGACCGCGTCCGCCAAAGCGCTGACGATTATCGCGTACCACTGGAAATCCTGCCGTCCGCTTAGGGCGCTGATAGTCGCCATCAACAAAGTGAAAAACGGCGTGGTCGTGCCCAGCGAAGGCATGCCGGGGTTATACACAAAGCCCTGTCCCTCAACGATATTACGGCTGTAACGGAAGGTGATGAAGGCATCATCTATCGTGCGCGGACCGGGTAACAACCGCGCGACGATGGCGACCAGCGCCAGTGTGAATGCAATGACAAAGATTTTGGACAGGCCATTATTGCGTGATATAGGCAGTTGCATGTTAACTCTGAACAGCTTTAAAAGATGTGGAGGATGGAGATAAAGGGATACCGGGTTCAGATTGACGGTCGCGATACAGCATCACCGCTAATAATATCGGGACGGTAAAGACGACAGCAATCCACGCGAAGTCATTATCGTAAGCGAAGAAAATGACCAACCACGTCGGTATCGAGGTGATAATCGCCAGTTGGCGCTTCCAACTCGTGTCAAGAAACGGCAAAATCTGCAACAAATCATAATCATGGATATAGGGATTTACGATAAAACTGAACAGCATGAAAACATCAAAACTGAGCTTGCGGCGGTTTGCAAACCACAGCGCAATTAACAATACAAGCGCAATCAACACCAGTGGAACCCAAAAGGCAGGCCCAATGCCCTGCTTGCCTTCCAGTATCACCAGTGAGCGCGGGAGGATACCGGCCAATGGACGCATATCAATCGGACGGCGCGTGGGTGTCCATGTCGATAACCAGTCCGGCATAACCAGAAACGACGGCAAAAATAGGAGCGCGGTAAGCCCCGCAAACGCCCACACCTGAGATGAAATCCGTCGTTGGGTTCGTAATTCTTGCAACCACTGAATACCAGCCCAGGCCAGCGGGAAGATGGCGAGGTTGGGTTTCATCAGCAGTAAAGCGAGACCCAACCCGCCGATCCAATCTTTCTGATGACTGCGGTAAATAGTGACTCCCACCAATACAAATACCACCGATTGACCACCAATGAAGTGATCAATTACCGGCCCCAGTAGCAGCGGCCATAATCTACCCCGGCTGATAATCAGAATGACCGCCATCGGAATAACATGCCAGAGAAAAATACTGAGTGATGCAGGCAAGGTACTAAACCACGCGAAAATCATCACATAAGGCAGCGGATAGTAACTGCCAAACTCCCAAATCGGTTGATTGTGCAAATAACGCTGACCGATTTGCATAAATGTCACGTAATCAACCGGTGGATGATTGTTCAGTGAGATAAACAGCAGATAACTGATGTAAATGACAATAACGGGTATATAAAGCAAGAGCTTTTTAGTAGATAAAGGTTCAGCAGATGGCTGAGTCAATGTCATTATTTCACTCCCAAACTCGGTGATCGTGTACCAGCCCACGCCTGTTAACGCATCTAGATTATAGAGGCAAAGATCAGAACATTACCCTTGTGGTTTAAGCTGAAGGGGGTCAGCAGTATCGGACAACTTGCTATATGCGGCGAATATGCGATTCTGGTTTCTGCACGAAGTGGTATGCTATGTTCTGGGTAGGCTACCCTTGTGTTCTGCGCTAAAATCAGCAGCATACTATTGATCATTATTCGCATAAGCACGCGGGGAAGCAGCCTGAGCAGCCCCGTTTAGCCCTACAGGACAACCAGATGTCATTGAAAATATTCAACGTATTGGGTCGCGAAAAACAAGATTTCCAGCCGCTGGTTCCGGGCAAGGTCAACATGTATGTGTGCGGCCCGACGGTTTATTCGGACTCGCATATTGGTCATGCCAAGACCTACATTAACTTCGATGTGGTCGTACGCTACCTGCGGTATAGCGGGTTGCAGGTACTTTACGTCCAAAATATCACCGATGTCGGGCACATGCTGGATACTGGCGAAGACCGTATCCTCCGTAAAGCCCAACAAATGCAGGCCATTCCCATGCAGGTGGTGGAAACCTACACCCGCAGCTATTACGCCGATATGGACGCGCTCGGAGTCACCCGCCCTGATATTTCACCCCGCGCCAGCGCCCACATCCCCGAACAAATCAAGATGACCCAAACGCTGATCGACAAAGGCCACGCCTATGTTGCCGATGGCAGTGTCTACTTTGATGTCACCACCGACGAGCATTACGGGCAGCTCTCCAACCGCCGTGTGAGCGAGTTGGAAGCCGGTGCGCGTGAAGTCGTGCGTGACGAAAAACGGCATCCCGAAGATTTCGCCCTGTGGAAGCGTGCCGAACCCGAACACATCCTCCGTTGGGATAGCCCGTGGGGAGAAGGTTTCCCCGGTTGGCACATTGAATGCTCGGCAATGGCCAAGAAATACTTGGGTGACACCTTTGATATTCACGGCGGTGGTGTCGATAACATTTTCCCGCACAACGAATGCGAAATCGCCCAGAGCGAATGCGCCAATGATGCCGACTTCGCCCGTGTTTGGATGCTCACCGGCAGCTTGACCGTCGATGGGGTGAAGATGTCCAAGAGCCTCGGCAACGTGGTCAACATCAAGGATGCCCTGCGTGATTACCGTCCGGAAGTCATCCGTATGTTCATGCTGAGCGCTCACTACAGCAATCCGGTCGATTACAGTGACGGTGCTTTGGATGGTGCGCAGGCCGGTTGGGAACGCTTGTACGGCGCGGCACGTTTGACTCGCAGCGCCATCCCCAACGCCCCTGCCACTGATGACGGCAACAGCTTCAATGAACGCTTGGCCAAAGCCAAAGCCGACTTCACCGACGCGATGGATGACGATTTCAGTGCGCCCAAGGGTATCGCCGTCCTACAAGAATTAACCCGCGACGTGAATACACTGCTCAACAGTGGTACCACCGTGGGCAAAGCGACACTTGAGGCCATCAACAGTGTTTATAACGACTTAGGTGGTGGTGTACTCGGCATCATCCCCGCTGTGGATAGCGCCGGAGCATCCAACGGACAGCGCGAAGATGGATTAATCAAGCTCTTGATCGATATGCGTAATCAAGCGCGTAAGAACAAGAACTTTGCCGAAAGTGACCGCATCCGTAACGAATTGACGAAACTTGGGGTGACGCTCGAAGACCGCGCCGATGGCACGATCTGGCGGGCGAACTAAACAGGCTGTGGTGGGCAAACGCATATGGAAGAACGGTTATCACGCGACGAGATACTCAAACGCCTCGCGGACGAATATCAACGGCTGACCGATACGTTTGCCCGTTTAACACCCATACAGTGGACGGAACCGAATGTGGTCGGTTTTTGGTCAGCCAAAGAGGTGATGGCACATCTCGTGTTCTGGAATCGCTTTCCCATGCAGGAGTTGGAAGCCGCCGTCAATGGCAGCCCCTTCGCCCATCCCGAAGGCACAGGCGACGACATCAACGCGCAAGCCGTAGCCCCCTTCCGCAACTGGACGCCGGACGCGGTGCGCGACACGTTTAGACAATCTTATGCAGCCTTACTGGCCTGCATCCAAGCGCTGCCGGATAGCGCCTTTGAGGCAAACAGTCCCATCGAACAGCACCTCGATGAGACCGTACACGGCGCGTTAGCCAATAACACCTATGAACATTGGCCGATTCACGAAGCGCAAATTCGCGCATGGCTTGATCGCTAACTTTTGGGTCAGGTAAGGCAGTCTGCCACCTGTACCGGTTTGGAGACGATATGGCGGAATTTATTTACGGTCACTGGGCAGTTATGGAAACCTTGCGTGCTGGACGGCGCAAGATCGAACAACTGCTCCTCACCGAAACAGTTGAAGAAAAAGGCATGATCGCGGATATCATCACGCTGGCACGCGAAAAAGGCGTCAAAACGCAACGCGTCCACCGCCGCATCATGGATGATCTGGCGAACGGCGGCAACCATCAAAACACTGCCCTGCGAGCCAGTCCTTATCCCTACGCCGATATTGAGGATATCCTCAGCCTTGCCCAGCAACGCAACGAAAAACCCTTTATCTTGATCCTCGACTTGCTCAAAGACCCGCAAAATGTCGGCGTACTGCTGCGTGTCGCCGAGTCCGTCGGTGTCCACGGCATTCTCATTCAGGAACGCCGCAGCGTCGAGGTGACCCCCGCCGTGGTCAATGCCTCATCCGGCGCGGTCGAATTCCTGCACGTAGCACAGGTCAATAATCTGGTGAACGCCATGAAAGACCTCAAAGAGCAAGATGTGTGGATGATTGGCTTGGAAGCCGGCCCCGACATTGCACCCATTGATAAGACCGATTTGAATATCGCCTTGGGTCTGGTACTCGGCAGCGAAGGCGAAGGCATGCGCCGTCTGGTGCGCGATACCTGCGACCTGCTGGTGACTCTGCCCATGCGCGGTCATCTCGCCAGTTTGAACGTGGCGACTGCCGGTTCAGTTGCGCTCTATGCGGCATGGCAAGCACGCGGTTGGCAAGGCTGGAAAGCTTAATTCAAGTATCGAGTCCAGAGTACCGAGTGAAATCACCGAGCAAAGGGTGTGAGGCAGAAATGTCGAAGCCGTGTAAAAATGGGGATGCTAAATCATCACGCACCACTGAAGACAGGTAAAATGGGTAGTATAAACAATTAGACCTGCGCATTGCCTTGAATCGGTACCCGGCAATCACTGCCCGGTACTATACTTAGTACTTATCGAAGGAGACAGAATCATGATTAATGACATCATCAATGAAGCCAAAGCCAAAATGAAGTCCACCCTGAGTGTGTTCGAAAATGACCTACAGGGCATACGTGGTGGACGCGCCAGTACCTCGCTGGTTGATCGCCTGATCGTCAATTACTACGAACAGGACACCGAGTTACGCCAGCTCGCCAGCATCTCGACCCCCGAACCCATGCAAATCTTGATACGCCCGTATGACAAAACAGCCTTAAAATCGATTGAAAAGGCCATTCGTGACTCGGACATTGGCCTCAACCCCAATACCGACTCGGATGTCATTCGCCTCAATATGCCACCACTGACTCGCGAACGCCGTCAAGATTTGGTGAAGTTCTTGCACAAGCGCATGGAAGAAGGCCGCGTTGCCATCCGCAACATCCGCCGCAGCGCCAATGATGATTTGAAGGATTTCGAGAAGGAAAAACTCATTTCCGAAGATGATCTGGAACGTGGTGAAAACGAAGTGCAAAAGCTGACCGATCAATTCATCGGGAATATTGATGACGCCGGGAAGCTCAAAGAAGAAGACATTATGAAATTGTAAGCTGCTATCCCTGAGGAAATTATCCGGTTGTGGTGTACTATTACCGGGTATGTTTCAGTGTGAACCACCGCGAATCTATGATGAGACAAAGGTGTAGTCTATGGTTGCCGCGCTAAAAGCCGATAAGCAGACAGACGTTCCAAAATTAGAGCATGTGCCCAAACACATCGCTATCATCATGGATGGGAATGGACGGTGGGCAAAAGCCCGTGGATTGCCGCGTGCCGAAGGTCACCGTCAAGGAACCGAAAACCTACGCCGTATCATCCGCGCCTGCGTGGAATACGGCGTTGAAGTGCTGACGATCTACGCCTTTTCGACCGAAAATTGGCGTCGTCCGCCTTTAGAAGTACGCCTGTTGATGACCATCTTGCAGACCGTCATCCAGCGTGAACTCAAAGAACTCAGTGATAATGGGGTACAAATCCGCCACATCGGCAAGTTGGAGAGGATTGCCCCATCCCTGCAAAAAGAAATTCTTCACGCCTGCGAATATACCAAAAATAACAACCGCTTGGTTTTGAATGTGGCCTTCAATTACGGTGGGCGTGATGAAATCGTGCAGGCTGTACAGCGCATCGTTCAAGATGGCGTACCTGCCGACAAGATCGACGAAGATTTGCTCAATCGTTATATGTATACGGGCGATCTGCCCGACCCTGATCTGGTCATTCGCACCAGCGGTGAACTGCGCCTCAGCAACTTCCTCATCTGGCAAGCTGCCTACGCCGAATATTACTTCACCCAGACCTATTGGCCGGATTTTGATAAAACCGAGTTGCTCAAAGCCATTGAGGAATACGCCCGTCGTACCCGCCGCTTTGGTAAGACCGACGAGCAAGTGCAGGATGTAGACGACGAATAAGCGCCGCGGCTGATTAGATAACGGCTTCACACAAGGGATAAAGACATGCGACGTATTCTAATCACAGGTTCGAGTCGCGGCATCGGCTTGGAATTGGTCGAACGCTATCTCCAACAGGCCGATACCTTTCTCTTCGCCACCTGCCGTCATCCCGAAAGCGCCACTGCCTTACACGCCTTAGCACAGCGTTATCCCGAACGCTTGCGCATCATCCCGCTTGAAGTCACCAATCAGCAGTCGATTGATGCCGCTTACCAACAGATCAGCCGCGAAGTGGATGGGCTAGAGATGTTGGTGAACAACGCCGGAATCTTGCCCGGTGGCGTGGCGAACATGGAAAAGAATTCGGCCAAATTCGGCTTTCTGGAAGCCACCGCGATGGAAGAAGTCTTTCGTGTGAATACCATCGCGCCGGTCATGATCGCGCAAGCCTTTAGTGCTTTACTCCGCAAGGGAACCAACGCCCGCATCATCAACCTGACCTCCGAAGGTGGTTCCATCACCTTGCGCGAAACCGGCTTACATTATAGCTATGCCGCCAGCAAAGCCGCGCTCAATATGATGACCCGCTGCCTAACCGCTGATTTCCGCAGCGACAACGTGATCGTCATCTCCATTCACCCCGGCTGGATACAAACCGACATGGGTGGCCCCAACGCCAAGCTGGATCGTGCCGAAACCCTCCCCAGCGTGGTCAAAGTCATTGATGGGTTGACCATGAATGACACCAGCTCATTCTTCAATTGGGATGGTACGCGCTTGCCGTGGTGAGTGCCGCACCTCTCAATATTCGACCACTCAAATATCGCAATCCCAAAATCTCTTAAGGCAGATTTTAGGGACTGCCTATACACTAAAGATAGACAACTGAACTCATTTGAGGAGCATAATTCATGAAAGTACTGGTCACGGGTGGCGCGGGCTACATTGGCAGCCACGTAACTGATCTATTGATTGAGCGTGGTTACGATGTGGTGGTCTTCGATAATCTCTATACCGGACACGTCGAAGCGGTTCACCCCAAAGCGACCTTTGTGAAGGGCGATCTGCTGGATAAACCGGCTGTCGATGCCTTATTTGGTCAACACAAGTTCGAAGGTATTCTCCACTTTGCCTCACACACCCTCGTGGGCGAAAGCATGGAAAAGCCGTGGCTTTACCTGCGGGATAACGCCGTCGCCGGTAGTAACCTCTTGGAAGCCGCCGCCGCACAGGGCGTGAAGCGCTTCATCCTCTCGTCAACTGCCAACCTATTTGATGATCCGGCCAAGATTCCGATTGTGGCCGAAGAACGTATCGTCCCCGGCAGCCCCTACGGTGAAAGCAAGTATTTCATCGAGCGCTATCTGCACTGGATGGAACGTATTTACGGTATGTCCTACTGCTGCTTGCGCTACTTCAACGCCAGCGGTGCCCATCCCAACGGACACATCGGTGAAGATCACACCCCTGAATTCCACCTGATCCCGATCATCTTGCAGGTCGCTTTGGGTCAACGCGAGAAGCTGACGATTTTCGGTGAAGACTACCCGACGATTGATGGCACCTGTATCCGTGACTACATCCACGTCATTGATCTGGCCGAAGCCCACATTCTGGCATTGGAAGCCTTGGCTGATGGCAAGAGCC
The DNA here is from genome assembly GCA_044227005.1 of Aggregatilineales bacterium. Taxonomy (GTDB): domain Bacteria; phylum Chloroflexota; class Anaerolineae; order Aggregatilineales; family Phototrophicaceae; genus CFX2. Next base: position 456,770 of record JBGAFZ010000001.1, on the reverse strand, counting down.
GTAAATATAACCTCGGCAACGGCAAGGGTTATTCGATCATGCAGGTCTTGAACGCCGCCCGTGAAATCACAGGACAGGCCATCCCTGCTACCCACGCCGCCCGCCGCGCCGGTGATCCTGCCACCTTGATCGCGGATAGCACCCGCATCCGCGAAGAATTGGGCTGGCAGCCCGAATTTGGCGATCTGCGCCAGATCATCCAAACTGCATGGAATTGGCACCAGAGCCATCCACAAGGGTACGCCACCAAGAAATAACCTGAAGCTGCTGTAAACAAAAGGCACATCCAACTTGGTGATGTGCCTTTTTTGTTGCACTTATGCTGTTTTCGTCACCGGATATTGGATTTCCATCACCCCATACCGGTCAGCAAATCGTTTCGGTGGCTTCAGATAAAACTCGCGGCTGGCATCGCTGATCGCATAACCGTGTGACTCAATCCACTGATGAAGCTCCGCGTGTACCTGACCAACCGCCCCAAAATCATCATAGCTACCCTGATAAACCGCATAAGCAACCGTCACTGCTGGCAATCGGTGAATTGCTGCTTTACCGCGTGTCAACGGCTTCGCGGACGCATTTACCGCATATGCCATTTCAACATCTATCCCCTCATCCGTGGTTGCATAGTACAACGCGAATGAAATCCCGTTACTCTTTAATCCTTCGGCAGCCATCAACATACATGCCTCACCATCCAGCGCGATACACCGTTCGCGCATCTGCTTGGGCGACCTCACCACTTCGCGCGCACCTGCGATCATGATCGGTTCAACCGTTTTCACGAGTACATCAATTTTCGACATTATGCCTTCCTGTTCAATTTGATTCAGACGGATTTCAACCGCATGGAGTTTTTCGCGTGCGGCAATCGCTTCCTGTTCCAACTGCGCCTGCCGTAGCCGGAGCATCCCGCGCAACGCTTCAGCACTCAACGTCCCATCCAGCATTTCGCCAATCGTCTCCAACGAAAAGCCCAACCCCTTCAGCGCTAAAATGCGATTCAAACGCGGTAGTTGATCGTAACTGTAATAACGGTAATCAGTAAACGGATCAACATGAGCCGGTTTGAATAAACCCAGCGCATCATAATGGCGCAATGTCTTAATCGACACCCTCGTCAACCGCGAAAAATCACCTATCCTGAACATGTACACGTCCTTTGTCATCAACGCTTGACGTTATCATGCACCTTACCGCAAGGGGAGAGTCAAGACAGTCACCCAACTTGGATTCTAGCCTCAAACACTGACACTACGGTTAGTACATTCAAACCGAAATTGCTTGACGATCAAAACGGATGTTCTTATAATGAATTAGTAGTGTACGTGATATACAACTTCTCAAAGAATGGATTGTAGGGGAGCACCTATGGGTGCTACCACCGATTATCACGCACCATATGACCACCATACACCGTCGTCTCGGTCGGGATAAGATGTGTTTCATCCGCGAATTTCCGATTTAAGATTTATGAACCCGTGGAGCATTTGAGGCTAAAAATTCGGAATATGCGATAAAGCGGCTTCAGAATCTGACGAATTTGCAGAATTTTCCGAATCAAGTTGGCAAATCTGGCACACATCCCACCTTTGCCATTGCTGCTTTTGTGACCGAAGGAAATCCTGTGGGCTGCCAATTTTGCCAACCAAATCCGCTTGCTGGTATCGGACGACTAGTTTCGACCTCTATCCCTTAACCATGTCCCATATGTCCGACGACGACGACGACGACATCGCCGACACAAACGAAACGGACGGCTTCAGACTTGCAACTTTTAACTGAAAACTGAGAACTACTTTCAACCTTTGACCACTGCACTAACACCAGAAATAAAAACAGAGGACGCGGTGTCCTCTGTTCATCAATCCATTTATTGACTCACCCTCTTTAGGGGTGAGCAGTGCTTACGCCGGAGGGGCGATTGGCTTGGGAGCTTCCGGGAACGAGCCATTGCTCGCGACCGGTGTGCTACCACGCATAACCTCTTCGAAGGCGACACGATCCAGCGTTTCTTGCTCAAGCAACACCTTGATCAAACGATCCAGCTTGTCACGGTTCTCGATCAACAAAGTCTTAGCACGACCGTAAGCCGTTTGCAGGATACGACGCACTTCGTTATCGATTTCCTCAGCCGACTGCTCGCTGTAATCACGGGTTTCACCGATCTCACGACCGAGGAAAACCGTACCATTATTGTTACCAAAGGTACGCGGGCCGAGCGTGTCACTCATACCGAAGCGTGTCACCATCGAGCGCGCAAAGTAAGTCACCTTCTCCAGATCATTGCTCGCGCCGGTTGTGAACTGGCTGAAGATAATCTCTTCTGCCGCACGTCCACCAAGCGCCATCGTAATCGTGTCCTCAAAGTATTCCTTCGAGCGCAGTGACAAATCTTCCTCGGGCATCGAAAGCACGTAACCACCGGCCTGACCACGCGGCACAATCGTAATTTTGTTCACGTTGTCCGCATTCGAGAGCAAGAAGCCCAGCACCGCATGACCACCTTCATGGTAGGCAATCTTGAGCTTTTCCTTCTCGGAAATGACGCGTGACTTACGTTCCGGCCCCATTGTCACCCGATCCATGCTTTCGCTCATCTCGCTCATGCCGATGGCCTTCTTGTTCCGGCGAGCAGTGAGGATAGCGGCTTCGTTCACAAGGTTTTCCAGATCCGCACCGGAGAAACCGACCGTCATACGGGCGATTTGTTCCAAGTCCACATCAGGAGCCAACGGCTTACCCTTAGAATGTACCTTCAGAATATCGGTACGTCCCTTGATGTCCGGATTATCCATGATCACCTTGCGGTCAAAACGACCGGGACGCAGCAGCGCCGGATCAAGGATGTCAGGGCGGTTGGTCGCCGCACAAACAATCACGTTCGTGCCAGTCTCAAACCCATCCATCTCGACCAAAATCTGGTTGAGCGTCTGCTCACGTTCATCGTGACCACCACCCAAACCCGCACCACGATGACGACCGACCGCGTCGATTTCATCAACGAAGATGATCGAAGGCGCTTCCGCCTTAGCACGTTCAAACAGGTCACGCACACGGCTAGCACCGACGCCCACGAACATTTCAACGAATTCCGAACCGGAAATGCTGAAGAACGGCACACCAGCCTCACCAGCCACAGCACGCGCCATCAAGGTCTTACCAGTACCGGGCGGGCCAACCATCAGAACGCCCTTGGGAATACGCGCACCGAGGCGAATAAACTTCTCAGGCTCTTTCAGGAACTCAACGATTTCCTTGAGTTCTTCCTTGGCTTCTTCCGCACCTGCCACATCCGAGAAGGTCACCTGTGGGCGTTCCATATCCCGCGTGACACGTGCACGGCTGCGACCAAAGCTCATGGCTTGATCTTGACCGGTACGTACCGAGCGCATCATACGCCACAGCAACCAGATGATGAGCAGCGTCGGGATAACCGCGACCGCCAACTGGAAGACCACGTTCGAGGTGTTATCCCCCGGTTGCTCGGTATAGGTCAGACCCGCGAACTGCGATTCCGTCACGCCGAAGGTTTTCAGCGCCGAGAAAAGATCGGTTTCACGTTCCTTATAATACGAAACGCGCTCACCACTCTTCAATTCAATGTGGACATCTTGCCCACCTTGAACGATGACGGTTTTGACTTGGCTGTCTTTGACGAACTGGGCAAATTTATCCAGCGAAATGTTATTTCCGCTGTTTCCACTACCCGGAGCCGCAAACACAAAAATAAAGAGAAGGATGACCACGCCGGCAATTATCAGCCAGAAGCGCTGGGCATTTCGACCACCAAAAGGGGAATTGGTGTTGTTGTCATTTTGAGAGTCGTTTGGTCGGTTATTCACGAGGACGGCGCGAAAATGGCTGTACGAGAGCAGCGGGACGCGCCTCTCTCCTTTCTACGGTTAACCTTACGATAGGAACTTAAAGAAATTCAACATCGCGATACAAAAGACCGAGGGTAGATTAGGATTATAAAACCTTACCTTTCATGTATTGATGATAATAGGCAAATATGAACAGGTCAATATCACCAGCATAAATCTCACGTTAGAAACTGACCAATGTAGTGTATAGTTGCGAATATAGTGTATAGTAAGTTCAGGCAACACATTAGCCTGCTCGTAATACTTTTTGCCTGCTGCCAATCCCAACAGTGATGTTTTATATATCCATTGCTTCTGATGATGCATGGTACAATAAACAATAAGATGAATGCAGTGTCCGGCAACCTTGGCTAGTGCTGGGAAATAAAATGAATGATCATCTAAACAAGAATGACGATACAAATCCCGAGATTGATCCTGCGTTGAAGCAACGATTAGAAGAAGAAGCTGAAATCTTGCGCCGAACAGCAACGCGTGGGTTAGGGAACACCGATTACGAAGAATCGGAACCCCGTTGGGGAACCGCCCGTTTTAACGAGCGCACCAGCCTCATGTTGTTCGTGCGCGGTGCTCCTGAACCGTTCGTGTTTGATGCCGGTTCAATCGTGGAATTGGTCATCGGGCGTATGGACCCCGATACTCGTCAGTCCCCTGATATTGATCTGGAAAACTTCGGTGGGACGGAAAAAGGTGTCTCGCGTCGTCATGCTACCATCATTCGTAAAGATGGATCACTTAATCTGGTTGACGCAGGCAGCCATAACGGAACCTATCTGAACGGACAACGTTTAATCGCCCATCAACCGCGTGTCTTGCGCGATGGCGATGACATTCGTTTGGGGTTCCTCGTACTTCGTGTTAAATTCGTCCGCGTCCCGATAACATCATAACCAATCCGTTCTAAAACTCACCATAATGCTTGATCGTACCAATGAACAATGGCTGGCGGATCTAACCGGTTCGCCAGATAATCAGTCACTTGCTCTCGAAGACCTGCGTGAGCGGCTTCAACGCGGCATCTACTACTACCTCAGTCGGGAACGCAGCGACCTCGCAGGACTTTCCAGTTCCGAAATTACCCAGATGGCCGAAGACCTCGCACAAGATGCAACCCTGCGTGTGATGGAAAACCTCGATAGTTTTCGGGGTGACAGTCGCTTTACCACGTGGGCGACCAAAATCGCGGTTCGAGTCGCCATCAGTGATTTGCGACGCGCCCGTTACCGTGATTTCAGCTTGGATGACCTGACCGCCGATGGTGATTTGATGCCAGCGGGTTCCATGAACAGCGTCACCGGCACTCCCGAACACAGCCCGGAAAATCAAACCGAGCGTGAAGATGTCATGCAAAAAATCAGCGATGCCTTGAAAGAAGCCCTGACTGAACGCCAATATCAGGCTCTGGTTGCTGTTGCATTGCAGGATGTCCCGCTGGAAGTATTAGCCGAACGCATGGGTACAAATCGCAACGCGTTGTATAAACTGTTGCACGATGCCCGCCGAAAGCTGCGCACCTTCCTTGAAACCGAAGGACTTTCGACAAATTACATGATGAACTTGTTTCAAGATTAAGTCATCATCTATATTTATGTAAGAACGCTAGGCATGCCTACGTCCAATTAATGTGCAAATTGAAGAATAGGCCACAGATCATGGGACTTCCAGACGAACAATTACGCAAATTGATAGATCACATTTTTGTGAGTCATCAAGCCGGTGAAATGGACTGCGAATCATGCGGTTGCCAGTTGGAGTGCCTCGCGGAAAAAGTCGCCGCAGGTGCTAGCCTTCACGATCTTTTACCGGAAGTGGAAGCCCATCTGCGCTGCTGCCCGGACTGCCGCGAAGAGTGGCAAGCGCTGTTGTGCATCCTCCGTGCCGAACGGGATGGCAGCCTCAGTACACCGCAAAACTAAACCGAGTCCGGTGTAACGCTAACTTTCCCATTTGGACTATTCGCTATTACTTTGGCTATCCGTATTATCGAGGTTATTGACCCCATGAAGCGTGAACGTGTTGCAGTTATTGGTTCTGGTCCTGCTGGTTTGACGGCAGCTCTCTATACCGCCCGTGCCCAACTGAGTACTGTGGTATTCGTGGGCAAGCTGCTCGGCGGACAAATTTCAACCACCCATGAAGTCGAGAACTTCCCCGGCTTCCCCAACGGCACGACCGGCCCCGAATTGGTCGAAAACATGAAGCAGCAAGCCGAAAAGTTCGGTGCCAAGTTCGTGTTTGAAAGTGTAACCGAGGTCGATTTCACCAAAGGCTCACCTTTCCTACTCAAGACCGATAACGGCGATGAGTACAGTGCCGATACCGTCTTGGTGACCATCGGTGCCAACCCGCGCGAACTCAACATCCCCGGCGAGAAACAATTCGTGGGACGTGGCGTCAGCTATTGCGCTACCTGCGATGGCTTCTTCTTCCGCGGTAAGGATATTACCGTCGTCGGTGGTGGTGACTCGGCTTTACAAGAAGCCCTGTTCCTGACCAAATTCGGTAAGACCGTCAATGTTATTCACCGTCGTGATGATCTGCGTGCCAGCGTCGCGCTGCAAAGCCGTGCTTTGGCACATCCCAAGATCAACTTCACCTACAGCACCATCGTTGAGGAGATCAAGGGCGAAGCCAGTGGCGGTGGGCCAGCCATCGTCAAGTCCATCACTTTGAAAGACCTCAAGACGGGCAAGACCTACGAGAAACCCACTGATGGCGTATTCATCTTTGTTGGTTATGATCCGAATAGCTGGTTGTTCAAGGATCAATTGACTCTCAGTGGTGATCAGTACATGAAGATTGATAGCCTCATGCAAACCAGCGTCGAAGGTGTGTTCGCGGCTGGCGAAATCCATGATAGCGTGTTCCGTCAAGCCATCACCGCAGCCGGTGACGGTTGTAAAGCGGCGCTCTCGGCCATCAAGTGGTTGGGCGAACGCGAGGACAAGCTGCAACCTTTGGATGCTGCTGCCGTCGCAGGTGACTAAGCAGCCACCACATAGGCTTTAGATATGCAAACAGGGGCATTCACGCCCCTGTTTTTATTCCTACCGATAAACCGATTGTTAGCGAATCGGCACCGCGTTCACATCCCCACGAATGCTAACGTATGGCGCGAAGATCCACCCCACCTGCCCGTTATAACGTACCTGCAACCAGAAGTTCTTTCCGGCTTGGATGGTTCGTCCGATCAAGACCGTTTCAGCACCCCACGGGATTTCCATGAGCTTGGCCGAACGAATACTCGGTCGTTTACGCAGGTTCATCACTGAGCGTGGGATAGCCAGCACACCCACATCGGGCGCGCCATCAATCTGCTCAAACACGGTACTCTGCAACGGAATGGCGTTAACGTCACCGGTTAAGGTCACGTAGCGTCCCGAAATCCAGCCGGTCTTGGTGCCGGTATTGATCAGATACCAGTTGTAAATGCCTTCGTCTTTATTACGTGCCAGCGGATTTAACGGAGTACCAGCAGCCACTTCACCAATCATTGACGCGCCCAAGTAAGGGCCAGTCCGCAGTGCTTCGGCTTTCACACCCGCAATCGTGATAGCCGCAGCCGGTACAGCCGTAGCCACGACCGCAGGCGTACCAAACACCTGTGTTTGACCGGGGATAGGTGTTGTACCAGATACAAGGAACCACTGTACTTGTATGATAGCTTCGCCACCCAGTTCCAGATATTCGACCGTGATTACTGCTGGCGAGGTTGTAATTGTCACGGGAATAGTGTCAGTGGTTAGCACACGCCCTTTGAACTGATCAAAAACTAAGCCACCATTGACGTACAAGCGAACCCCATCATCCGATGATATAACGAAACTATATTGCCCCGGAGTAAGGTTCTGACTAGAATTGAACCGAACGGAGAAATTATCGGCACCAATTCCGGTTACAGCTACGCCATTGATTTTGGGTACATCGGTTCCCCAGTTGAAGTTTACTTGGCTAATGCCTGAAATTGTGGTTCCTGTTCCGGAAAAATCAGTACTATTATAAAATGTGCCCTGCCAGTTCGTTCCATAATCTGCCTGCACCGTGAGCATAGGCACCACGGCAATGATGGTCGTGATAATGACCAACACTATAATAAATGCGCTGCGATTTCGCTTCATGCGCCCATCTCCCATTCCGAAGTCCAATTAGGTATCCTTTATTATATGCTGTCATCGCAATTCGCGGTACAGGAATTCAGTCCACTGTTTCAGCTTCAGCCTTCCACCACGTAACAACCTGCATTTTTAGGGTGATCAATCACCTGCGACGAGGCCGGAACATCGCGAATCACCCACAGCACAATCAAATCACCGACCGCACCGGATACCAAACCGGCACCTGCGCCCGTCAACCACCCCGTGTTAGTCAGCGTACCAATGATAACGGGAATAATCCCCGTGACGATCAATGGCAAGATCACACCGATTCGATAGCCGGTTATCGGCATGGCGGCTTTTGCATGTGCATACGGGGTCAGCGTTTTCCATGCGATGCCGAACCGAATGTTGCTGGGTGATAATCCGCCGAACAGCATCCAACCGAGCGCATGCACCGCTTCATGTGCCACGATCAACACGACAAAAGCCGCAAACCCCAATAAATAATCACGGTTGTTAAACTGGGATTGAAATCCCCATATCAACACATGAGGAATAAGCGGCACAATCGTCAAGATGATTGACAGCGGCAGTGCTTTAGACATAATCTCGCTCAACGGGACAGACACATCCCGCAGCTTGGATGGATCGCTATTTTGCATTCATGCTTCTCCTTCTTGACACTCTTTTTTCGGCATTCTGACATTTATCTACGAATTTTGTGCAACCTTCAACTGTTCAGTCACGTATATACAGATGTAAAGTACATCTAATCTGTCTTAATAGACAGGTAAACACAAGGAGATAAGATCATGAGTGAAGAACAAAAGACCCCTGAGACCGAAACCAAGACTTTCAGCGAACAACTTGAAGTCGCCGGCAAAGAACTTGTCGGTAAGGTGCAAGAACTCATCAAAGAAGGCAACGTCCGCAAGGTCATCATTCGCGGTGAGGATGGGCATGAAATCATGCAGTTCACCCTGACCGCAGGTGCCGCAGTCGGTGGTGTCTTTATGTTGGCTGCTCCGGTAGCCGCACCCATTTTAGCAGCGGTCGGTGCAGCAGCCGCTTTCCTCGCGAAGGTCAAGATTGAGATCGTCCGCGAAACACCTGTCTAATTACCCATCGCTGACATGCTTTAAGGGGAGAGTCGTAAGGCTCTCCTCTTTTTATTCTTTTCCTATCTCACTCCAATCATTTACCCACAATTCCTCGCTAGCTTTGCACAAAATATCGATTAACGGCACAATTGCCACGCGTCATAAGAGCGCTGTAGATGCTGAAATCCTCAAAGCCATTAATCAAGCAACTAATCGTACAAAGGGCAAAACATGCGTGTACTGAAATATATCTTCGATAATAATCGGCTGTGGGCAGACAAAATGCAGCAGCAAGACCCTGACTTCTTTAAAAAGTTAGCCGCTCAGCAAACACCTGAATATCTATGGATAGGCTGTGCTGATAGTCGAGTACCTGCCAATGAAATCATGGGGTTGATGCCCGGTGAAGTGTTTGTGCATCGCAACGTCGCCAATCTGGTCATCCACAGTGACCTAAACTGCCTCTCGGTGATTCAGTATGCTGTCGAGGTGCTGAAAGTCAAACATATCATTGTTTGTGGACATTATGGCTGCGGGGGTGTGGCGGCTGCTATGCAGCAAAAAGAGTTCGGTCTGATTGATAACTGGCTGCGCCACCTGAAGGATATTTATCAGCGCAACGAAACCCCACTAGATGGTATCGCTGATGACAAAGAGCGCCTGAATCGCTTTTGTGAACTCAACATCGTCCAGCAGGTGCATAACGTGTGTCACACGACCATTGTGCAGGGTGCGTGGCGGCGTGGGCAACAATTGGCTGTACACGGCTGGATTTATGGCTTAAGCAATGGGTTGCTCCAGGACTTAGATGTAACAGTCACATCAGCAGCCGAGTTAAGTATCTTGTATCGGATGATCGGGCAAACTGTCCCCACGACCAGTTGACCTATTGTATAGGGTCGGTTTCCCGTACCAGCACTACGAAACCGTTGGTGGTATAGCTGCTACCGCCGCCGCCTGCCGTTACGATCACCCAACCGTCGTTGATGAGTTGGGTGAGTTCAGCTTCGCACTCGGCTTTACGATTGGCACTCACAAACACCAGTTGAACAGCTTTAATCGTATTCACTTGATCGCTCATAATGGCTTCTGATTACTTAAGTATGCGGATTGGCACAAATCGTACAGCATGTCGATGAGTGATAGCTAAGTTGCCGGACTTCAGCATCATTGGCAGAATATACTATCCACTATCGGTTATTGTCAGCAAAGGAATACCTGTTTATGACCGTGCTGCACTTCACCACCGCGATCAATGCCTCACCCCAAACCATATTTGACCGGATCGCGGATTTCGCCCATTATGACCAATGGCTGCCCTCATCCAATATGTATAAGTCTGTCATGTCGGTATCCGACAATCCGGTTCGGCTGGGTTCAACCTATGTCGATCAAGGCACCAACTCGACCATGAATGGGCAGGTGACCGTTTACGAATCACCCCGCAAAATCACGTTTCATCAGGTGACTCATCTCAAATTGTTGATGATTATTCCTGCGGGATTAGCGGTAACAATTGCGTATCAGTTGGAACTTCATGGAAGTGGCACAACAGTCGTGCGGGATGTAACTGTGCAAGCCAGCGGGCTGATGTCATTGATGCAATCCATGCTGCTGCCGCGCATCACAGCCGAAAGCCAGCGCATTCTAACAGCGCTTAAAACAGGGCTGGAAAAATCAAGCTGAGGATAAGAGTCCGCGTCGGCTGGTAATCCACAGCCCTTCATCTTGTCGGCGACCCGCCAGATAGAACGTGCGGTGTTTCTGTCGTCGGGCTTCGTCACGGCTGCCCCAGAAGCTCAAGGCACGGCCTCGACGGGCGGCCAACGCTTCTAATGCTGCCAGTGTATGGGCGCAAGCTATACCGCCATTCATCGCCCACGGGCATGTACAACGGCTGTGAATCGTACCTTCCGAGTCATACTCAATCGTCACCACATGGTTAGCTGTCGGCATCGTAGTGCTTTCGACCACCACCACATGACGATTAATAATGTGGGCTTTCAGATGACGTGCGCGCCCCTGCAAATCTTTGAGGTTCTTCGGCTTCATATGTACTCCTTTTAGCTGTACATCTGTTCTAATTATAGCCGAAAAAGTGTCAGAATTGCATGAGAAACTTGGGAAATATTGGGTTATTCTAGAGTTGCTTTTAGAGTTTGTTATCGAACCAATGGAGGCCGCGAAATCCGCATGATTTTACAAATTGACCATGTACAAATTACCATCCCAAAAGGTGCCGAAGAAACCGGACGTGCATTCTATTGCGGTGTACTCGGATTATCCGAAATCCCAAAACCTGAAAGTTTACAAGGACGCGGAGGCTTCTGGGTGCAGGTCGGTAACAGACAATTGCATATCGGCACTGAAGACGGTTTTGATCGTCGCACCACCAAGGGGCATGTCGCTTATCGAGTCAGCGACTTGAAGCATTGGAGAGAGGTCATCGTTACTGCCGGATTGCAAATCGAGGAGCAAATTCCACTCCCTGGTTATGATCGTTTCGAGTTCCGCGATCCGTTCGGTAACCGCATCGAACTCACACAAAAGCTCTAGGATGTGATATGCCATGCATCGGGCGGCGGGAGAGTCAATTCATCTGCCCGTCCGATGTAAGTCATCACTCCGAGCATCGATAGCCAATGGGTTAGCCGCGCCATATAGTTTGCTGAATAGGGCACATCCTCCGACAACCACCACATCACATTCCCAATCACACACGATGCGGTATGATTGGCAATCAGCGCGATAGGCAAATCGGCATAACGTGGGGCAGTGCTAAACGTTAAGACCACTTGCTGCACGATGTAGTGCCGCAAACGCTGTTGGATGAAGGCGCTAATCGAACCCGTGAATAACTTCTTGTAGAGTGCGCGATCACTTTCCAAGAAATCAAAAAGAATTTGATTCGGCGGTGTTTGCCGGAAATCCATCAAGCTTTCAACTGATACTGCTTGTAAAGCCGCTTGCATCCCCTGATAAATGGTTTCGATCACATCCAACAGCAGTTCCTCTTTGGTACCGTAGTGCCGGTAAAATGTCACTCGTGCTGTATCTGCCCGATCCGTGATTTCCTGTATGTCGATTTCCTCAAAAGGCTTCTCGTGGAGCAAAACCAACAAAGCATCTTGCAACATTTGTCTTGTCTTAACCGTGCGCCGATCCATTTATGTACACCTGTCAATAATGTAACAAGTACGCTGAAAAAGTGCTTGATTGTGAAACTCAATGTCGTGTATTGTGTAACCGTAATCCAGTTTAGACAAGGCACATTCAATGACTATCGAACTCACAACCCCAACCACATTTCGTGAACCACCTACTGCCCCCGGCTTACCGCTCATCGGTAACGCAATTACGTTCATGACCTCTAATGGGCTACCTGTCCCGTTTATGAAAGAAGCTGCTGCCAAATACGGTGATCTGGTACGACTTTCAGTTGGCAAGCAAAACATGTATCTGGCAAGTCATCCTGATCTGGTGCATGAAGTATTGGTTAAGCGCGTCAATGAGTTCCACAAGCCCGGTAAAGCTTCTGAGAAACCATTGGGATTATCCCGCTTTTTAGGCGATTCTATCCTCACTGCGGATCACGATGCATGGCGGCCTCAACGTAAGCTGATCCAGCCGCTTATGCACACCAAGCAAATTGCCAATTACGCCGAAACGATGGGGCGCTTCGGTCAAAAACTGCTCGACCTGTGGCAAGACGGAGCCGAGCGTGATATTCATGCTGATATGATGCAAGTTACCATGTGGATTATCGCTGAGACGATGTTTGGCATGGATGTCACCCAGACACCTACACTCGCTGCTGCTGCTGATGATGCCCAAGCCATCACGGTTGCGGATCTTAAATCACCCCTGCCAGCATGGATGACGCATGGACGTGACCGTCAGGCTGATGAGATCAATACGATCCTGACTGATTTGGTGAATCACTTTATGGCAGAACGCCGTACCTATCAAGGGAGTGAACGTCACGATTTGCTCTCATTGCTGATGGACACACGCGATGAAGAAGGTCGCCCGATGTCTGATGAGTTTGTACGCAATAACATCCTCACGCTGTTTTTCGCGGGACATGAAACCACCGCCAATACATTAACGTGGGCATTTTATTATCTCGATAAGAATCCTGAAGTGGCAGCCAAGTTACAGGATGAAGTCGATACTGTCCTAAACGGTCGCATGCCGACCCTCGAGGATTTGCCTAATTTGCCCTACACGCTGATGGTCATCAAAGAGACTATGCGGATTGAACCAACCGTGGCGGTTTTCCCACGCTATGTCCCTGAAGACACATCATTAGGCGAGTATCAAATCAAAGGCGATAGTATCGTTCTTATACCGCCATATGTGCTGCACCATGACCCGCGCTGGTGGTCACAACCGGATCAATACGATCCCACACGTTTCTCAGCCGAGAACGAACCGAATATCCCCAAATATGCTTATCTGCCGTTTGGAGGTGGGCCGCGCATTTGCATCGGCAATCATTTCGCACTGATGGAAGCCCAGATTCTATTGGCACTACTGGTCAGTCATTACCGGCTGCATCTGGCGTCCGATAAACACATCGAACCAGTACGCCAAGTGACAACCTCACCCGAAGGTGGTTTGCATATGCGGCTTGAAAAGCGCCACGTTTAACCACTGAGTGATTGATGCTTTCTAGCGAGGGGACATATCAGCCTCTCGCTTTTCATTTCTTGCCTATTCGGCTGATGACCATTGATTCAGGCTGTGATTTGCAGCCCGTGACTACAGACTAACGACTACTCATCGAACCTGCTAAAATACCATCTCTCGAACAAATGGAGCAGACGCAATGGCAGCAGGTACATTTGATTTATTGGCAGGCTTGAATAAAGCGCAACAAGAAGCAGTAACCGCGCCTGATGGACCGGTGTTGGTACTGGCCGGGCCGGGCAGCGGTAAAACACGCGTACTAACCCATCGCATTGCCTATCTGATTCGGGAACGGAACGTCCATCCCTCAGCCATCATGTCGGTGACTTTCACCAATAAGGCGGCTGGCGAGATGAAAGCCCGTGTTGAACATATCCTCGGCGAGAATCGTCTCAAAGGGCTACAAGTCGGAACCTTCCATGCCATATGTGCCCGCCTTCTGCGCCGTGAGGCCGAGAATACTCCCCAACGTGCTGACTTCCTGATTTATGACACTGATGATCAATTGTCGCTGATCAACCAAGCGCTCACCGAGTTAAATATCGACAGCAAAAAGTACAAACCGCGTACGCTCCTCAACAGTATTTCAGGTGCCAAGAATGAACTTATCGGGCCACGCGAGTACGTCGGGCAAGGCTACATCGGGGAAATCACCAACCGTGTATATACCCGTTATCAAGAACTTCTGATTTCTAGCAACGCTCGTGACTTCGATGATTTGTTGATGGATACAGCGATTCTTTTTCGCGATAATCCTGTAGTGCGTGATAAATACCAACGTTTCTATGAGTATTTATTGGTCGATGAATTTCAAGATACCAACGCCGCGCAATACATGTTGGTGAGTCAGATCGCCGCCCCGCAAAACAACGTGTTTGTGGTGGGCGATGAAGATCAGGCCATCTATGCCTTCCGTGGTGCGGATTATCGCAATGTAATGCAGTTCCGCAAAGATTTCCCGCAAGCTAAAGTCATTCTGCTGGAACAAAACTACCGCTCCACTCAAATCATCCTTGATGCAGCGCGGGGCGTGATTGATCAAAACACACACCGGACACCTAAAGCCCTGTTTACGGACAAATACGGCGGTTCTCCGATCCAGATATTCGAGGCATACAGCGACCAAGAAGAAGCCGAGTACGTAGTGTCGATGGTCAATGATCAGCGCAAACGACAGGGAATGGAGTTCCGTGATTTCGCCGTGATGTACCGCACAAACGCACAATCCCGCGCGCTGGAAGAAGCCTTCATCAAAGAAGGCATGCCCTACAAGTTGGTCGGTGGTGTGGGATTCTATAAACGTCGCGAAATCCGTGATTTGTTGGCTTATCTACGGCTTGTAAACAACATTGACGACAGCGTCAGTTTTAACCGCATCATTAATGTGCCCAAGCGTGGCATCGGTAAAAAATCGGTCGAGGATTTTCAGACATGGGCGGCTAAATCACGATTCACATTCGCCCAAGCATTGGAAGCCCTTTCAAACGGGGAGGTTTCTGCCCTCGGTAACAGCGCCGCTAAAAAGTTTATCGACTTTTACAGCCAACTCAAAGCGTGGCAGGAATTGGCTCAGAGCAACGATTTATCCGCCCTACTCGACGAAATTATCGCAGGCATCGGCTACACACTCCATTTGCATGAGACCAGTGATACAACAGATGAAGCCTTAGAACGCGACGAAAACGTGCGCGAATTTCGAGGGCTTTTGAATGAGAAGAAGGGTATCCCGCTCAGCGAGTTCTTGGAAGAAATCGCGCTGGTCGCAGATGTCGACACACTAGCCGCCGATATGAATGCCGTCACGCTGCTCACATTACACGCTGCCAAAGGTTTGGAATATCCCTACGTTTTCCTCACGGGATTGGAAGAGGGTATCCTGCCCCACATGCGCTCGTTTGAGGAACCGGACGGCATGGCTGAGGAACGCCGTCTGTTCTACGTGGGTATCACCCGCGCTATGCAACGTGTTTATCTGACATATGCCTTTCGCCGGTTGATTTATGGGGAAAGTAGCCCCGGCATTCCCTCACGATTCTTACGTGATATTCCATCTTCATTAACAGAGGGGATGTCTGCTCGATTGATAAAAGACCATGATAAGCGCAGTTATCTTGAAGATACCACGTGGGACAAAGCGGCCTCGTTGCCAGCCGCAAAACCACGTTCGTTGTTATCACCCCCACCAACGCCGCGTGCACCGGCAGCAAAAGACAATCTCAAATATCGCACCGGTCAAAACGTCCGTCATGCCAAGTTTGGGGATGGGGTTGTGATCGAAAGCAAACGCTCGGGCGGTGATGAAGAAGTGACAGTCAGCTTCAAAACAGTTGGCATCAAGCGCCTTGCGGCCAGCTTCGCCAATCTACAACTGATGGACTAATCATCACCACAAGGTCTTGACCGGATATTTGACAAGCAGCGGATCTTTCGTCAGGATGACCAAATCTTCGATCATAGCTTGCGTAATCAGCAGATAATCAAAGGGATCACCGTGATAATTTGGAAGCCGCGTTAAGGCAACAATGTGATCCAAGGAAATGGGCAACACTTCAATACCATTTTCTTGACGCTGACGTGTGACAATATCCAGTACAGGTGCTAACAAATCCACCCGCCCAATTTGGGATTTCACTTGCATCTCGCGCACACTGGCGATACTCAGAAATATCGTATTGGATGGGTGTTTAATGATATCAAAAACTTTGGGTGAAAGCTTATTCGTATCTGAAATCCACCACAAAAAGGTGATTGTATCCAGAAGATATTTCATACGGTTCGATTGACCCAATACCCCTCAGGAAGCTCAGCATCAAAATCGTCACTGATCCAAATATGCGGATGCAAGTTTGGTACACGTCCAGTGTCAGGTACGGGGTTCTTGGTCACCGATGTGATTTTTGCGACTGGTTTATTGGATTGGACCAATACGACTTCGGGGTGTGTTTCCAGAATAGCTATTAACTCTTGTATCTTTTCTAATTGTTCTACTGCTATGGTTGCCATAACATCTAGTCGCCTCAAAGGGATATTATAATTACAGTACAGACTTTAATTTCATAACTCAAAAGATTAATAAGAAATAATAACAGAGTTTTCACATATGTGCATCCTCAACCAGCACGATTTTTATAGTGCCAAAAATCATATTATTGGGAGATGATGGAGGGGAAATAAAACAGCCCATGATATTTATCACAGGCTGCTTTGTTCACTATTAGGAGAGATTAGCTGGCTTTTACGGCCTGAAGTGTTTGCAGCATCGCGATGAGGGTCGGTTCAAAGGCAGTCACCTGCGCTTCGTCTGTGCCCACAACCGATACCGCAACAATCATGCCGTCGATAATGGTTTGGGTGCTCAAGACATATTGACCACCAGTGATAGGACCACGAACGGTTACCGCTGGTTGACCGAGCAGAATGAATTCCTCACGTTGGACTGGCTCGGTTAAGCCGCCATTCGCAACCAAGAAATCAACCAAATCCGACAATGTGGCGTCGGCCTTGAGATTGATGTCAGTTAGGCCAATCTCGTTTGCGGAGATTCGTAGACCTTCACTGGTTTTATTTTTGATGTCCGATTCGAGTTCGTACACGGTATCAGTACGATCTGGATTAACAAACCAACCATCAGGGTAGTTTATCTGCGCCTTGTTCTTAGGGAATTCGATGGTTTTTGCACTCAGGGGCAAGAACTCCAACGGGGTGATGCTGCCGAGCAACTGACCGAATGAGAAGGCAAGGCGCAAGGTTTCATCATAGCTTGGTGATGTGAGAAACGCAGCCATGTAGGAATCGCTTTGACTCCACACGCTGACAATCCAGCCCTGCTTAGCCCCGTCTTCACCCAATGCAGCGAGCGAGCGGCGTGTCATCACAGGAACATCAACACGGGCTTCTTTTTCGGTTATCCCACGGGCGGACACAATCAGATTAGCAACGTTATCGATTGAGCTATCATCGCCAAGGGCTTCCGCCAGATTTTCGGCTTTGGTGCCAACCAATTGAATAGATGAACCAGTAGCGAGGGTAGCAGGATCATCATCGGTCAGGGCAGCAATATCTTCTTTGGTTTCAGCGAGGAAGATACCATTGCTCTTGGTCGCTTCGTAAATCCAACCAGCCGGATATTTGACGTTCAAACCAAAGTCACTAATTTTGAGGCTCTCGGTGATATCCCAGACGGACTTGCTTTCCTGAGCAAATATGGTTAGAGGGGCGCCAACGAGCAATACCAATAGGGCAATGCCAAGCACGATGCGGCGTTTCATAAATTAACAGCTCCTAATTGAAGAAAAATATGAGGTCATGACTCAATGTATCATGAAAGAAAGTTTGTAAGTGTTGAGACTGAGCACGTTCTTGACTCTGACGTAACGTGATGGTTTATGATGCGCTGAGAGTGAGGAGCGCGGGCATGTATACGGTCAAACAATTATCAGCGTTGGCGCAGGTGAGCGTGCGCACGTTGCATTATTACGACGAGATCGGTTTGCTATCGCCAACGCAAGTGGGGGCGAACGGCTACCGATATTATGATGAGAACGCGCTGCTACGCCTCCAACAAGTGCTGTTTTATCGTGAGATCGGCATGGAACTCATGCAGATTAAGGATGTGCTCGACAGTCCGGATTTTGATCTGGTTGGGGCGTTGAGAGCGCACAGGGATGTACTGCTCGATAAAAGTGAGCGCTTATTGAAGCTGGTGGACACGGTAGACGACACCATCAACCATTTACAGGGAGTGAAACCCATGAGCAAACGACAACTCTTTGAAGCCTTTAGCGACGAGAAACAAAAAGAATATGAACGGGAAGTTCGGCTGCAATACGACCCGACGATTGTTAACCAGTCGGTCAAACAGTGGAAGAACTACACAACCGCGCAGAAAGAAGCCATCGGCAACGAGGGCAACCAAGTCTACAGCGATTTAGCCGATGCGATTGAGGCGGGGAAAGCTGCGAACACCGAAGAGGTACAAGCTATCCTTAAACGCTGGCATCAACACCTGCGGTATTTTTATGAACCGACGTTGGAGATTTTGCGGGGGTTGGGTGATTTGTACACCTCACATCCTGATTTCATCACCAACTTCGGGAAGATTCATCCCGATTTGGGCGAGTATATGAAGTCGGGGATCAACCAATATGTGGATGATCTGGAATACGCCGAGATCGAACGGATGCTGGCCGAGGACGAAGCCCGTAAACAGGGTTAATTCACACCGATTGCAGTTTGTGCAGATTTGCCGCTGAAATGACAGGCGGGAATGAGGGAGCACGGCGCTAAAGGGTGTGAACTGCGTGGCGGGAAGCCCGGCTGGTGGCGCCGAAACGACACAACTGCCGCGATTGGCTCGGGTATGTCTGCCGCGTCGTCGGTTTGTGCAATTGCAGTGGATGGACGGGAGCAATCCGCCGAAAATGCAAAAGATAAATGCAAATACGATTTACCACGGAGACACAGAGAACACAGAGAAGAGAGAGATGGATTTAGCATAGATCCATGATGGTTTCAAAGTAGGTGATCATTTCACAATTACGCGGAAGAGGCAAGCCTCTTCCCTACAAGCTAATAGGTATGTGATAGGCGGATAATTTCATCGCGTAGCGTGTTACCGATAGGACTGCATTAAGTGGTGGATGGCGAATTTCCAAAATCCTCACCCCTAAATCCCCTCTCCATTTCATGGCAGAGGGGACTTTAAAGACCTCTTATAAGCCAGTTTAATGACGCTAATTGCGCATCCACCATTTAGTGTGGCGCTACCCGTGTTACCCTTTCAGATCCATCATAGCACAGAAGTTCTCTTTTGAGCGTTCGAGTTTACAAACTTTGGAGGGTTAGCCGCCAAAGACCTGCTCGACGATGCTGGCGAGGCGCATCATGCCTTTAGTCACAGGTGGCAAAACAAGGGCTCCGCGTATCAGGTTGAGGGTATCACGGCTGAAGTCCATAAGTTGGTAGGTGGTTTTGTAATCGGGCGAACGGTCACTGATCCAAAACAAGAGCGTCATGAGGTAGGCGACGTAAAGCAACATACCCATCGCCTCGATTTGTTCAGGCTTTTTGGGGGCGTCGCTGGCTTCGGTGACCAAGCGGGAAAAGACGGCTTTCATCTCGGCGCGAATGTCGGCGGTGGCTTCGCCCAACACACCATACTTGGAGTTGGGGTTGAGCGCCCCGCTAAAAATGCCCTGCCATACCGGGCGGAAGGGAGTCACGGATTGCAGTACTTCGGACATGATCTGATAAAAGCGTTCGGCAATCGGGGCTACGGGCAAGGCGTCAATACGGGCAGAGGTGCTGGTGGCAAGCTGGCGATAAAGCTGGGTGACAACGACTTCTTTGGACTCGAAATAACGGTAAGCCAACCCCAACGAACAACCTGCTTCGGCGGCGATGTCACGCATGGTGGTTTCTTCGTAGCCCTTCTCCATGAAGAGTTTGACGGCAGTATCAAAGATGCGCTGGCGGGTTTCGAGGGCTTTGGGGGTGAGGGTTGGCTGTTCCATAGGTGAGTCTCCGGTGAACGTGTTCAGTTATTGATTTACGATAACACGTTCGCGGGTGGGTTGCGAAGTGCGAATTGTGTTTCTGCATAAGCTGGAAAGCGCCATGCGCAAATACTCGCAGTTATTCCCGCGATGATCATTGGGGGGATGACCAATATGAGTCCGCTTCCCCAAAACTTGCTCAGAAATGGCAAGGCTATCAGTAGAATGCATAACAGCACGACACCTATGGCATTGAAACGATAGGCGTATGAATCTTGTGGTGGAAAGTAATGCAAACGCGTGAGGATGGCTAAGGCCAGCCCTGTTACAAATCCGGCAACTGTCCCCAAAATTATCCCGAAGAACAATCCGATAATTGTTCCAAAGACCGGTAAAATTACCGTCCCGAACCCTCCACCAAATAAAGCGCCGCTAACTGTACCCCATGCCCACATCCAGCGGATTAACTTTAGCCAGAGCATCTTATAACCTTTCTGCC
The DNA here is from genome assembly GCA_044227005.1 of Aggregatilineales bacterium. Lineage (GTDB taxonomy): Bacteria > Chloroflexota > Anaerolineae > Aggregatilineales > Phototrophicaceae > CFX2. Next base: position 436,001 of record JBGAFZ010000001.1, on the reverse strand, counting down.
AATGACCTGCCAGTTGATGCCATTAACTAGATGAACATGTTCAGTTATTGGTTTACGATAAGACGTTCACTGCCTGAAGACGAGTGCGACGCTGAACCAATAAGGGAACGGCGAAGGCAGGAAAATATGACATGAGATAGCACATGACACCCATCAGAATGATGCTGGGCAGCGCAAAAAAGACATGAAAGCCACTTTGCCACGCGATCAGCCATCCTGTGATAGTTACACACAACACCGACAAGAGAAGACCATAACGCTGGAAATTGCGCCGCCCACGTTTTAGTAGAAGCAGAACGCGAATCAACAAAATCATCGAGATGCTCAAAAGGAGGGCAACTATACCGCCAAAGTACAATCCATAGGGCAAAAAGATAACGGTTCCCATAACTTCGGTATACAAACTGGGAAAAGTCATCACATTGAACTGCAAACAGGAAGATGCGCTTACTACTAAAAGCCCTGCCAAGAATGCCCGCCAGAATATCCACCAACCCATTCGTAACCAGATCATGATGGTACAGCTTTCCGCAAATTCAATGTGAACATGTTCACTTTTCGGTGTAAAACAAAACCGTGTTTGCAACCGGCAAATGCCATGTGAGCAGGATGGCGGAGAGTGTCGCCACAAGGGTTAAAGCCGTCGTGACATCCGCGGTTGTGTTCACAACCGAAGCCCAGAGGAAGCTGGTGGCAATGGTACAAGCGCCAGCGATCAATAAGGCGCACCAGCGATAACGATGATAGTCCTGCATGGGGGAAAAGCAGATGTAGGTTAAGAGCACCAATGCTATCCCGTTGATAGTGCCGAAGACTGCACCTAAGACAGTGCCCCAGAATAGGCCAACGTACAGGAAAGCCACCCCCAACACGGCACCGGATAGCACGCTACGAGCGAGAACCCAACCGAACAACCGCCAACCTGTCATGATCAATCCCCTGTAGTGAATGAAGCGTTTCAACTTGTTTGTAGATGCTTACCTTATCGTGCTGTTCGTTAGATGAACATGTTCATTTCCATAGTGATAAAAATTAGTGAACACGTTCACTTAATTACAGGATAACACTTAATAGGGAGAAGAGTCAAGCAATTGGTCAGATTTGCCGGTTCGTTCTTTTCAAGCTACAGTTTTTGCGGCATAGGTTCATTGAAGCAAAGAGGATGCGTTTGATGGTAAATGATGATTCGCAAATTCATCCGCTGGAACTTGCGGACAGATTACGGCAAATCTCATACTTCAATGGGCTTAGTCAAGATGCGTTGGAGGAACTGGCGCAATCGGCTATCTGGAAACGTTACGCTACTGGCGAGATGATTTTCCTCGAAGAAACACCCTCATCAGGACTGTACTATCTGCAATCAGGATGGGTCAAAGCACTGAAGCTATCATTAGAAGGCAGGGAGCAAATCCTGCGGTTTATCGGGCCGGGTGAAGCCTTTAATGAGTTAGGGATATTTACCAACCGGCCTAACCCGGCTACGGCGGTTGCACTGGAACCATCTGAAGTCTGGCTGGTACCACAGGCTACCTTCGCCCAATTATTACATCATCATCCAGAATTCGCATTACGGTTGATGGAGAATTTAGCTGACCGTATCACTTATCTCGCAGGCATGGTCGCTAATTTGTCGTTGCGACCGGTTATTAGCCGATTAGCACAACTCCTGCTCGATGAGGCCAAGGATAACGTGGTTTCAAGACCGCAGTGGTACACACAATCACAACTGGCAGCCCGATTGGGAACTGTACCGGACGTGGTACAACGGGCGCTCAGCACCCTTGTCAGTGATGGAACTATTGAGGTGCAGCGGCATCAAATCCGTATTCTCGACCGTCCCGCACTGGAATTCATTGCCAACGGATAACCCTAGTACAGCCTCATCCGACTTAAGTCGGAGACACATCATCGCTCGAATGTTAAGGTGAACCTCATTCGGGCGATTTTAATTTAATGTGTCAGCATAAGGACGGATGAAATGAGTGCTGTTGTATATCCTGATTGGAAAGCCAAAGTCGTTTATTCAGTCGATGGGCCGCAACCCCAAGTTCTAGTGGAAAGTAAGGATCTGCGAGTCGTCTTGGTGGGATTGGAAGAAGGCCAAAAGATTCCGCAACATCCCGCTAAATTAGCTGTGTACCACTTTCTTGAGGGGTCAGGTTGGATGCTCGTGGATAGTGAGCGCATCGCGGTTGAGGCTGGCGCAACGGTCATCGCACCAGACGGATCATCACGCGGCATAGAAGCTGCAACCCGCTTAACGATCATCGCGACACGTGTGGCATAAATCCAGCATCCATTTCTAGATTATCTCAAGGGGTCTACTGTGTTTAATCCGTATTTTCTGATGGCTGCCTTATACGCGGGATTAGCCGTGTTGGGGGCGCTGGATACATCAACGTCTAGCTACAATCTGGTACAAGCGGTAAACGGCTTGCGCTGGCTGCGCGTTCATTTCATCACATTGGGGATGCTCACCGAGGTCATTTTTGGGATGCTGGCGATTCTGGTCGCTTCACGGTCGAAGCTGCCTAAACCGAAAACACGGTGGGATATATGGGGGCTGTTGAATACCGGTTTGGTCGTGCTGCTGATCGGCATTCCAATGATCAACGGCGTATTGATCATCACAGGTGGCACCCTGATATTCATCGCTACGACATTAATGCTGATGCAGTTATTCGGTTTAGCACCGATACAAACGCAAAGTGACAAAACCATGCCGGCACGTTGGTTTTATCTGGCGGGATTGGGGTACTTACTGGTGGGTATCATCGTCGGCACCGGATTGTGGCTGGGATGGAGTGTACAACTGCACATTGCAGTGCCAATTGAAGTTCATGTTCATGCCAACAACTGGGGATTTTTATCACTGGTTTTCGCTGGCTTGATCGTCGATTTTTATCCCAACTTCGCCGGACGTCCGCTGGCGTGGCCGCAATCTATCCGCGCTATTTTCTGGCTGATGCTGTTCGGGGCGCTGGGGCTGGTGGTGGGGCCGTGGTTCAAATTGGAACCGGCGACAGTAGCGGGACTCGTGATGCATACCACGGCGACAATCTGGTTAATCGTGAGTATGGTCAAACCGTTACGCGAGGATCGTACGGCGTGGACAGCGGGCATCTGGCACATCGTCAGTTCCTATGTGTGGTTATTCGCACCGGTACTATTTGCGCCATTCGTACTGCTTAAAGTAGCAGGATTCCCTGCCGCAACGGTCGAACAAAACGCCCCGCAAGCCCTGATTTATGGTTGGGTGCTGCAATTCGGATTTGCCATTATCCCGTATATGTTCAGGCACGTCATGTTACCGGATGAAACCCCAACATTAGGTGGTAGCTGGCTCAGCTTGATCAGTGTGCATGTGGGTGGGGTGCTATTATGGGCGAGTATTTTTGTGGTCGATTATCAATCCCAATTATATGGCAGCGCGTACGTGCTGTGGTTGATCGCCCTCGTGCCGATCGTCATCGAATTGTGGGGGATATTGCGCAAAGGAATCGCTCGTATGGAGCAGGCTAGCGACAGGCTAGCGGCAGGTACAAACGAAGCAATCGGGTAAAAACAGATTGTCGGGTAAGGAGAGAGGCAGAGCCGTCGATCGTATGGGATGACGGCTCTGTTGTTGTGTTAGGAACCCACTTCGGCAGGCAAGCGGCGACGGGTAGCAACGTTGGTCAGGCTGCCGAATTTGTCGCGGATGAGGTTGGGGAACAGCGCGACATAATCAGCAAACGGCCACATCGTCCCTTGCACGAGGGTGGCACGGCGCAAAACAGCGTTACGGAAATCCTCGGCGGTACGCCCCACAAAGCGAGTTGATCCACGCCCAATGGCGGCGAGTGAGTGACCATCACTGTTGCCAACGATGGGCAATCTAAGGTTGGCTGCCATACGCCGCGCCAGTATATTATTACCGGGGGTCATGGCACCCGCGTTATGTACTTCGATGGCATCGATACCCGCTTCGCGGACGATTTCCGGATTGCGCCAGTAGCGATAGCAGGCATCAGGGCAAACAATCAGTTCAAAGGGATGCGCCAAGATTGCCATGCCGCCTTGATCGTGAATGGCGCTGGCGGTTTCGGCAAGTGACATGCCGCGCTTGATGGGTTGGGTGACCCACAAGGCCAAGACGTGTCCTTCGGCGCTGCTGACTTCGACGCCGGGAATAATCTCAAAGGGGTAATTGTGGCGATGCTCGTACGCCCACAAGCTGGAATCCAGCACATCGTGGTCGGTAATGGCGATCACATCTAGCGTACCCATAGCGGTGATGTGATTCAGAACCTCTTTGACGGTAGCAAAGCCATCGCTGGCGGTGGTATGCATGTGTATATCGGCGCGACCCATTGGATATGTTCCTTCCATCACAATGATAAGTCTCATGAATCACGTTAGGTCAGCCACCTAAACACGGCCTATCAACGGTTTGCAAGGCGCATTCCTTTACAGAACATTAACAATTATGTCGAAGTATTACGGAAGCCGAGATTGGTCATGTTGAAGGGGAAGCAGTCGGCTTATGAACAGGGAAAGAGGATTTCGAACAGGTGCATCTAGCGCAGATTAATATAAAAACAATCATAACCATGTTCAAAGGTTGAGGCTTTCAGTGTTAGAATACAATTGGATTTATCTGAAGGAGCAACCACCATGTCCCTCTACCCTTTCCTACTTAACCCCGCGCTACATGTTAAAGTCTGGGGCGGACGCAAACTCGAAACACTGATGGGCAAGCAACTGCCCACCCAAGAACCGTACGGCGAATCGTGGGAGATGCACGATACGGCGACCGTGGCGAATGGCGCACTGGCCGGACGCACATTGGGCGATCTGCTAAAAGAATATGGTCATGATCTGGTGGGGGGGAAGAATAACCCTGCCGATGGCTTCCCACTGCTGGCGAAAATTCTTGATCCGTCCGAGTGGCTGTCGGTGCAGGTGCATCCGAACGACGAACAGGCGCGTGAACTGGAAGGCGATCCACGCGGCAAGACTGAGGCGTGGTATGTACTATACAGCGAACCCGGTGCGAAACTGGTCAAAGCGGTGAAGCCGGGTACCACGCGTGAGGCGATGGCACAAGCGATCCGTGATAACACGCTCGAATCACTGCTGGTGTATGACGAAGTGGTGGTGGGTGATGTGCTCTTAAATAACGCCGGCGGCATCCATGCGCTGGGGCCGGGCATCATGATTTATGAGATTCAACAGTCGTCGGATGTGACGTATCGGCTGTACGATTGGGGACGGATGGATTTGAATGGGAAGCCGCGCGCCTTGCACATCGAGAAAGGTGTGAAGGTATCCAACATGGAGGTGATCCCGCCGATCACACATACGGCGGACAATACGCTGCCGGTGGTGGATGTGGTGCAGTGTCCGTATTTCGTGACGCTGTTACATCAATTGAATCCCCGTAACGGCACACGTATCACACTGGATACACACGGCGAGCAGTTCCATATTTTGACGTGTGTGGATGGCAGCGGCAGCGTGAGTACAGATCACAGCAGTGTTGATTTCAAGCTGGGGCAGACGGTTTTAATCCCTGCCAACCAAGGGGTGTATACGCTCTCCGGCACAACGCGGGTGCTGCGGTCATTCCAGCCGTAAAGATATGACCAGAGCGTGATTTACAGGTCATCAAACATGGGACACCATGAATAAACTGGATCGGCAGCGCATCAAAGGATAGATGACAGCGTGAGAACTTATGCGGTGATATATGAGGTCGGGCATGGTTGGCAGATGGGGAAACCGTTAGAGGAACAACCGTTGGCTGAACATGGTGACTATCTCCGATACTTGTATCAACAGGGCATTCTGATTGAGGGTGGGCCATACTTAGATGACTCGGGTGGGCTGCTGTTGATCCGTGCTGAGGATATTGATGTGGCGTGGGAGATTGTGGAACAAGATCCGGCGGTCATCAACGGCATCTTCGTACCGGAAGTGCATCCGTGGTTTCAAGGGAATTGGGGAGCTTAATAAAGGCAGTATAATACTGACACAGCGTATTGAGAGATGCCGACCATGATGGATTCACCTGTTAGCACTATATTCGATGAGATCACTGACTTTTGGGCTTCATCGCCTTCATCTAGCGAAATTGTGGCTTATAAACCGTCGGCGCATCTTGATCATCGTCTGCACGAATTGCTCGATAAGCAAAGTGATAATGACCTCAGTGACAGTGAAACCAGCGAGCTGAATCAGTTCATTGAAATGAACCATTTCTTGACGGTTCTAAAAGCAAAAACACGGCTTAAATTGGCTGGGCGTTCATGAGTCGTGTTAGTTCCAAACTGCGGGATGAGGTTATTGAACGTGCTGGAAGCTGTTGTGAATACTGTCTACTGAGCCAGATCGAGTCCTAGAACGAGATTTTCTGATTCAACTTAACCATTATCCCTGTAAGAGCTAGATTTATGACACAACTCGCCATTTTGACCGACACAACGCAGCAAGACGACAGCCATGAGACTCGCTATGGGGCATCTGCACCCATCGGCCAGCACGATAACTTGCTCATCACCAGCCCGACGGCGGCTGATCCACGGGCGACGATTCGAGCGCTTAAAGATTTGGGCGCGACTCATTTATGGCTGTGCGAGTCGGTGGGGTCGCTGTCGCCACTGTTAGAAGTGGGCGATTGGGTGGTGGCGGACGATTACATCGACGGGACACGAGGGCAGCATTACACCTACTTTGACGACAAGGCGGGGGGATATGTTCAGCAGGTGCCGCCGTTTGATGTGGCAAGCCGTGGGGCGTTGATACAGGGCGTACATCCCCACCCCTTAATCCCCTCCCCATTACATGGAGAGGGGAAAAGTGATATTCAGGGGCGGTTGTTCAAACGCGGGGTGTATGTGTGTGTGAGTAACACACGCTTAGAAACACCAGCGGAAGCGACTTTCTGGACACGCGCGGGCGGGCATGTGGTCGGGCGTTATCTCAGCCCCTACCTGACATTGGCGCGTGAGTTGGAGATGCAGGTGGCGGTACTGGCTCAGGTGCGGCGCGAGGGCGGTCAACGGGGTGAGATAATCGGCCTAGAAACGTACATGCCGATTGTCCGGCAGGCGTGGGATGCGCTCCAAACCCTATAAAATATCAAAGCACGTTATTACACACAATATCTCCACAACAATTAACGATTCATTAAGAACTTAATAGATGAGCTTCTAAGCCTATAGTACTAATTGTTTTTATAACAATACTGTGCTAAAGTGTGTTAGATAATGTTTTCTAATTCACACATCAAGTGGTGAAAGTTAAGTCAATGACGTTACGAAATGCACTTCCCAAAAAGCAAACTGCTATACATAACGATATTGAAACTTCACATGCCACTTCCAAATTAGCTGCATGGTTAACTGCTCCACTCCCACAGTTTTGTGATTTACAACTGGCAACGGCTATGGTGAACGAAGGCTTCTATCCCTCGATGGATAAAGCCTATCTTGAAATCCCTGAGAGCCGTAAAGCAGAACTCCGTGAAAACGCCGACCAGTATTACAAAAACTGCCGTTCCGTAAATTTATGGCAAAATGCACCTCTTCCTTCCTCGCCGGAACGCAATAAATAGCCTATAATAGTAATTGCTAATTTCATACTGTAAGCAAAAGATCCATTTATTTGGATTAATTTGTTTGGATTGTCTTTCGACGGGACAATAACTTATGTCTTCTCCATGTCTTGGCCGGGTCAAAGATGTTCTTGACGACTGGAAGGACAAGGGACACATTAGTGAATTGGTGGCTGACGGTATCATCATACTCTTTCGCGACAAATTATACGGCAGCGGACGTTTCACAAATGTGATTGAAATCCTTGGCCCTGATATTAAGATCACCGTGCGGCTTTTCGCGGGTTTGCAAGGGGATGATCGGGCGCTGCGTGACGCGTATGCCTATCTTTTAAACCTTCCATTTTTGGATGCCAGCGTGACCATTCAGCGCGACATCAAAAGCGGGAATGTCGGTGCATCGGTCACATTCCCCTGCGCATCTAACCGCCACCAAATTGAGAGTAACTTCTCGATGGCAATGAACAAATTGACGACTTACCTTGAAGCGCGGTACGACAAGATTTGTACCGACCTCTTGGAACTGGGTGTCACGTTTAAGAATGGATAGGCGCACATGAGCCAGATTTTCATTTCCTACCAACGGAATTCGTACAACTTTGTAGCGGAAGACCTCACCAAACGGCTTGAAAAAGAAGGCTTTACGCTATGGTGGGATGAGCGGATTAATGCGGGGACTGCGGATTGGCGCAAAAAGATTGATACGGAAATTGAAAATTCACGGGTGATCCTGCTGGTGGTAACGCCAGATGCGATGTCCTCGCAATATGTGACCTACGAATGGTCGTATGCGTTGGGCAAGAACAAGGTTGTGCTTCCGATAACCTATTTCAAGGCGAAGGTGCATCCTCGTTTGAGCACCACACAAATGCTAGATTTTACAGACAGCCGCAGCCGCCAATGGCCTGATTTGATAACGTCCTTGCATACGTATCTGGACGGTGACAAGTCAAGCAGTGATGATGAGCTTATCCCCAAGGATGGGATCTTGAATGCGCTGGCGGATTTGTTGTGTGCCAAACGGTTGAGCCAAGCCGACTTAAATATCTTCGTGGCGCAGGAGTTAATTACCCCGATGGATTTAGCCGAGATCCGGCGACGGAGCATGAGCCAAGAGGCATCCTAATCGGTCAGCAGCGGCGGAAACTCCTGTTTGTACATCCAACGAATGATGTCTTCTTTGGTGAGTACCCCCACCGGATTGAGCAGATCCAAAACGACCACCTGATCGATGTCGGGTGACAGCTCAAACTTGCGGCAGGCATCTTGCATAAAGTCCTGAAAAGTGACCGCCACCAGTGTTTGTTCCCCGATGACATCCCGCACAATACCTTCTTTTAGGAGGATGTCGCCGCGCAGCCTGATAAAATCTCCGCGCGTGATGATGCCCGCGACCTGATACCCACCGCGCAGCACCACAAAGAAACTAACCTGTTCTTCGCCCATTTTCCTGAAGGCTTCCCGTAAAGGAGTCGTATCCGGGATGCGGCTGAATTTTTGTTGCATGTAGTCTTCGACACGCGCCATTGTGAGCTTGTCCGATAGTGTTAAGGTTTATGATTGATTTGTAATAAGAACTTGCAAGTTTAGCGCGAATTGTCAGTGTTTGCGATGACTTGACTCGTCCTAGGACGTTAGACTATACTTTGGGACATGAATACCTGTTATCGTTCACCCATGTGCAGCATGCAGAGCTTACGTCAGGATAGACGCAGGCGATTGCTCCGTGCATGGTAAACAACCACCCACTGGCAACTCGAAACCGTCTGTCCTGATAAGGCAGGCGGTTTTTTATTTAAGTCAACAGTCGGGAGTGGATAGTTGTTAGTAAAAACAATTGGATTAGCATCATGATTGAGTCTGTTGAGCATAATACAATTCGGGTCGCTACAGCCGCTGATATTGGCAACATTCTGGCGTTTGATCTGATCGCACAGGAGGAACCGGTGCGGCAAGCATTCATTCGCAAGGCGGTTCAAGCGGGTCACTGCACGGTGGTGGATGTTGAAGATCAAGCGGTGGCGTATCTCATCATGGAGCGTAGCTTCTTCGGCTGGCCGTTCATCGAACTGGTGTATGTGCGCAGCGATCACCGTCAATACGGCTATGCCACTGCTTTGATGCGTTATATTGAGGACACTTGCGGGAGCGAGAAGTTATTTACATCGACCAACTTATCGAATTTGCATATGCAGCGCTTACTGGAAAAGTTGGGATATACCATCAGCGGCGTGGTGCATAACCTCGACGAAGGTGATCCAGAAGTATTTTACTTCAAACGACCCGCCGAATCGGGGCATGAGTCAGGTTATAATATGCCCCAAGTCAGTCAACAAGCCAGTCATTAGCCGGACATCATACCCATGATAGCCGTTACACGAGCCTAACTACTAAGGAACACTGAACACTATGACACAACCCAAAACGATACACGTATCCGTCGCATGGCCGTATGCCAATGGTGATTTACACGTCGGACATCTGGCGGGGGCATATCTACCTGCTGACATCTTCGCCCGCTTTCACCGCTTGAAGGGCAACCGTGTGCTGATGGTATCCGGTTCGGACAGCCACGGCACGCCGATTTCGGTTGAAGCCGATAAGCGTGGCATTCCGGCGCGGCAGGTATTCGAGCATTATCACGAGCGCTTTTTGCTGACACAGCAGAAGATTGGCATCAGCTACGATTTATTCACGCATACCGATACCGAAAATCATCATGCGGTAACACAGGCTTTCTTCCTGAAACTGCTTGAGAACGGCTGCCTATTCAAAGAAACCCAACAACTGATGTACAGCGAGTTAGAAAAGCGCTTCCTGCCGGATCGCTATGTGGAAGGCGAATGTTACATCTGTCATTTTGCCAACGCGCGCGGTGATCAATGCGATAACTGCGGCAATCTGTTGGATGCGACCAAGCTGATTAATCCGCGTAACAAAGGCAATCCATCGGATAAGCTGATCGTGCGTGAGAGCGAACATTTCTTCCTTGATCTGGGACGGTTTGAGCCGCAACTGATCGAGTATCTGGACAAGCACGAATCGCACTGGCGAACCAATGTGGTGCGCTTCAGCCGCAACTTCATCAACGACGGGCTGCACGGGCGACCGATCACCCGCGACATTGATTGGGGCGTGGCGGTACCGTTGCCAAATTGGGAAACTAAGAAGCTGTACGTGTGGTTCGACGCGGTCATCGGTTATTTCTCGGCCAGCGTGGAATGGGCGAAGAATATCGGTCAGCCAGATGCGTGGAAAGATTGGTGGTATAACCCACAGGCCGAGATTTACAACTTCATCGGCAAGGACAATATCCCCTTCCACACCATCATCTGGCAATCGGAACTGCTGGGCGTAGATGGCATCTACAACACCGCAGAAGACACCATCGGCAAAATATACGATGCGCCGCTGCAACTGCCGTTTGATGTCCCTGCCAACGAGTTCATGAACATCGAAGGCGATAAGTTCTCTAAGAGCCGCAATTGGGCGATCTGGCTGCCGGATATTTTGGAACGCTACCAACCGGACGCCATCCGTTATTACACGGCGGCGACCTTCCCTGAAAGCGCCGACAGCGACTTCAACTGGGATGGTTTCCTCAACCGCGTGAATGGTGAGTTGCTGGCGGCATGGGGCAACCTCGCCAACCGGATGTTGAGCTTCGCCTATAAGCGTTATGAAGGCAAGGTGCCGACGATTGATCTCGCCAAGCTGACGGCTGACGACAAAGCGATCCTCGAGAAGTCTGAAGCCGCTTTCGAGACCATCGGCGGGTTGATCGAGGCGGTCAAACTCAAAGAAGCGCTGACGCAGACCATGACGCTGGTGCGCGAGAGCAACGCGTATCTGGATAAGCGTGCGCCGTGGAAGACCATCAAGGAAAATCCCGATGACGCGGCCCTGGCGGTGTATACGGTGCTGCGTGTGATCGACAACCTCAAGACGGTGTTGTCGCCGTTCCTGCCCTTCACCTCGCAAAAGGTACATGAGTTCCTCGGCTATGAAGGGCAGTTGTTCGGCGATTTGAAGATCGTCGAATACAGCGAACCGAGCCGTCCACACAAGGGACTGATTTATGACGGCAGCAAGGCCATCGGCACATGGACGAAGAGTAATCTTCAACCGGGGCAAGCCCTGCGTGAACCGTCGCCATTGATCGTCAAGCTGGAGCCGGAAATTGTCGACAAGGAACGTGCTTTCCTCGGTGCGCCGCGTGATGAGGGTGCGATTGTGGTCTAGGTCAGAGAAGCGGTTTACAACGAAGGCACGAAAAATCAGCCTTTGCAAAGGATTTTGACAACAAAGGGTGTATCTTTTAGGTGTTGATCAAGCATCATGGGGATACACCCTTTGCGATTCTCAATGCCTTCGCGCTTAAGAAAATGGTTGATGATTTATGTAGTGCTATTACTGACTATTAGCGGCCTATTTCTCATTACTGCATGGACTCCAGACATATTTGGTGGATACACTATTTATTGGTTTACCCTTCACTTTGACCCATTACGTGCTCAACTAGCATTCTTAGTCGTACCTGTTTCAATCCTCGTGATCTTTTGTCTCATATTTATTATGGGTATCCACAGCAATAACCGAATGTGGATCGCTAGCGTAATGTTAGCCACGAGCCTAGTCGCTTGCTGTGCACGAGTACCCGGAATATCAATGGTCACTCAACATCGTAGCCAAATAAAAGTAGCTGATAAAACCTATAACGCGATGTGGGAATACAGTACATGGGGCGGAGATGATTCATTCGTACAACCTGTTGTCAAAATGTATCAATGCGATAATTACAATTTCCTGTGTCACGCTATTTATACATATTCAAAGGCTGTAGTTGAACCAGAACAACTTCACGCAAATCCGTGGGAAATTGATCTCATCCCCGACCCTGCCGCGCACACGGTCACGCTGCAAATCAACGGCGAGGCGGTGTACGTGCATCGTCCGCAATAACCCCGTACTCCACAGTGATTAAAGCCACAAATTCCTATTACCTTTTGCACTCGCTCAAGATATAAGCGATCTTAAGATTTATGGTATGAGAAGACTTTTATACGATTAAGCGTTATGATGATATAAACTGTTACTTGAAAACAGTTTCTTGTGAAAGGTTCCTCTTATGCAACAGCGCTTAGGACGGAAATGCCTCTCCGTCATAGTGGTAGCCCTCGTATTCATCCTCAGTTTGCCAGTGTGGGCGCAAGATGACCTCACCGAAACACACACCTTTGAAAGTGGCGCCAGCTTCAACTTCCCGAAAGCGTGGCAGGTCAATAAGAAAAGCAGTCCGTTGGTGGTACTGAGCGATCAGACGCAACTTCTGGTGCTGGATTATGCCGTGTTGCAATCCATCGGCGTGGATGCCAAAAGCACATCTCAAAACGACATTTTAAAGTTGTACTTCAGCACGTATTATCCTGACCGCACCTTCAAAGAGACCAAAATCGAACCCTTTGAGGTGGGCAAACGCAGCGGAGTCCAATATGACTACAGCGCGGAAAATGGTCGCGCACGGGTGATGGTGATCCCATTTACGAACGGCAGCGCGGGGATCATCGAAGAACTATCACTGGCGGGGAAATTACGCGAAGAAGAAACCGTGCTGGCAATTGTCGAGTCGTTTGATAACAGCGAGGCGATCACCGGCACAACCAGCAGCACAGCCGTCAGTAACACGGTGGTGGACTGCACCGTCAGCACCAGCCGCGATAATACCGTGCATGTGCGGGTCGGCCCCGGCGAAAACCGCAGCGCCATTGTTTTCCTGTCCGCCGGATCATCCTATAAGGTATTAGGGCAAGCCAAGGCCAAAGATGGTAGCAAATGGTGGAAACTGGATAAGAACGAAGTCGCACCAGATAAATCCGCCAATGAGGTATGGGTCAAGCAAAGTGATGTGAAACCTAAGGGCGATTGTGACAAAATTGCGGATGTCAACGCGCCGCCTGTCGTACCGATTTCGAATGCGCCACCCGCCAATAACGGCTCAAACACCTCCGCTAGTGCCGCGCCGCAAGGTGGAGCGTGGGTGATCACCTATAGTAACGGCAAGGCTTCCTGCTTCGGAAGCAGCACCATTGATGTATCGGTAGAGCAAAGCTCCCAAGTCATTTCGGTGTCGATTAGTGGGTCAACCATCTACTTTGACGGCGATACACTGCGATCAATCGGCGGGAATAGTTATCAAGGTATCGGACAAATCACCATCGATGGGCAGAATGTGTCCACCAATATCACAGTACAGGTCATTTCATCCACACAAATTGTCGGGTCGATTGTGGCAACCGTTAATTACGGCGACACATCGTGCAGCGTGACCTATCCGTTTACGGTCAGTAAAAGCTAAGTGCCACAGGGGGTTGAACGTGTTTTTCAGCCCCTTTCGTGAAATGTTAAGACGCCTGTACAAATCTGAAACACTTCATGTGGGCAACTATAAGGTAAAATGGTGAACAGATAAGACGCCGGTAACGATCGGCGCAATGTTATGAAATGGGTTTTAGAACCATGGAAACCATTACACCGAGTGAATTAATACGCCTGCGTGACGACGTTCAGCGGGCGTATGATGTGTTGATCCGCGAAGTCTTCGGCAGCATCACCGTGCGCCAACGTCAACGCTTGGATGAAATCGCCGTGGCGATGGAAAAAATATCCCGAGCCATTGACGAATACAGCAATTGGATCGACATGCCAGAGATACTCAGGACAACCGATCCCCGTTACCGCTTGATGTACGCAGCCCGCACGCCAATGGAAATGATCCTCCAATGTGCCTACTTCCTGCACATCAACCACATGCGTAAGCAGGAAGTGTTGAACAATGAGCAGATCGAAGCGGTCTGGTTGATGGAACGCAGCGGACGGCGTCTGGTGCTGAACATTGAACGGTTGTGGGCAGAGATGCGCGCAGAAGCGCGGCAAGCATGACCGAGTTATTTGACTTCGGCCCGCTATTCCCCAAACTCACTACCGCACGCTTACATCTGCGGGAATTGACGTTGGATGATGCCGCGGGCATATTCCGAATCCGCAGTGATTTTGAAGTCACCCGCTACAACACAGGGCTGGCATATGAACGCCTTGAACAAGCGCGTGATTTGATACAGGCGATCCGTGCAGGTTATGTAGACGGTGCCGAATTACGCTGGGGCATCACGCTCAAGAACGATCCGACAGTAATCGGCATGTGCGGCTTTAATTATTGGGTGCGCCACGACCGCCGCGCTTCGATCGGCTACGACCTTGCCCGTGCCTATTGGGGACAGGGATTGATGACCGAGGCAGTTCGCGCCATCGTGGAATTCGGTTTTGATTGTATGAACCTCAACCGAATCGAAGCCGACGCGGACGGACGTAATCCGGCATCGGGGCGTGTCCTCGAAAAAGTCGGGTTCCGCGCCGAAGGTATCCAGCACGAACAGTTTTACGAGAACGGCAGCTTCTATGATCTGCACCTGTTCGGGTTACTGCGTCGCGAGTATTTTGCCAAGTCCACCTGCGTAGAGTAAGATGGCGAACATGCATTTGTGCAGAATTGCGCCAGACTTAGCAAAGGTCGGATAAATCTACCATGACGCATGTGACAGCGACCCCGAAACAACGTCCACATCTCACGCCTGCCAAGCTGGTTGGTCAGCGTTTCCCCCGTGATACTTTCGGCGATACCAAAATCGCACTGGTGGCTTACTGCCCACCCCCACGCATCTTAAACAATTACAACCCCGTAGCAACCAGTGATCAGTATTTCATCCATGTGACACCGGATAGTGTGAAGCGCCTCTCCTACAAAGGTATCAACTTTCTCTCACTGGTGCATGTGTACGGCGGGCCGGTATCCGCCACCACGATAGAAGAACTGGCTTACTACGACATTGATTATGTCCTCGCCTATGGATTAGCTGGCGGACTGGGCACTAAACAGTTACGGATGGGCGATTTTTATATGGTGGAGAAAGCGCTGGTAGCAGACGGCACCACCCCACATTACACGCCTGATCCAATCGTCAGCGCGGACGACTCGTTGAAAAGCCTGATTCTTGAGCAGTGGCCGCAAACTGGACTCACACCGATGCATCCGGTGCAAGCCTATACCGGCGATGGGCTGTATCGTGAAGACGATCCACTCTTGGAGGCAGCACGCGCGCAAGGCTGCGACATCATCAACCTTGACTCGTCGCACCTGTACGCGGTATCACAGGTGAATAGCCAGAACAAACCCATGAAAACCGTCGAGTGCGGTGTGCTTTCGGATGTAACCGGCAGCAATCCCGACCAAGATTGGGACAGCACGCTGGCGGTGATGTTATCCTCGGACAGCGGCACGACCTTAAACCCGCTTGAAATGACCGGCAAAATCGTGGAGTTTTACATCGAGCAATTGGCTCCACGACTGGTCTAAAGTATTTTTTCTAACTCGAAAGGACGATGGCTCTCGTTGTAGAGCAAATCATGGGCGGCGCAATTCTCAACATGATCACGGTCGCGATCGGCAGCATCATCGGAGTGCTGGTCGGCAACCGGTTATCTCAAAAGATTCAAGAGTCGGTGGTCACCGGATTAGGTCTGGTGACACTCTATATGGGCATTAGCAACGCTGGTAAAAGTGGCAACCTGATTATTCCGGTGCTGAGTGTCGCCATCGGTGTGATTATCGGCGAGCTGCTCAATTTACAGAGTCAATTGGAGCGTTTCGGCAGTTGGATGCAATCCAAGATGAGCAAACCAAACGCGCCGACGGCCTCCGACGATGAAGCCGGTGCAGCTGCGGACAATCTGGATTCGCGGACGCGCTTCATCACCGGATTTGTGACCGCCAGCCTCGTGTTTTGCATCGGGCCATTGACGTTTGTTGGCTCGATTCAAGACGGGATGGGGTTGCCAGTGGGCTTTCAGCAAATCGCCATCAAGAGTGTGTTGGATTTGTTCTCGTCGATGGCATTCGCAGCCAGTTTCGGCGTAGGCGTGACCTTCAGCGTCGGGACGATCTTCGTTGTGCAGGGCGGGTTGTCGCTGTTAGGTGCAGTGGCTGGTAATGTCATGACCACGCCGATGATTAACGAAATGACCAGTGTGGGCGGTATCCTGTTGATGGGCTTGTCGCTGGTTTTGTTGGACATCAAGAAGCCGCGCATCGCGAACTTCCTACCCGCACTGATTCTTGCGCCGTTGATGGTGGCAGTAGCAACCGCGTTGGGGATCAATATCTATCCCTTATAAGGTGGACAGCGACGGCAATCATTGGCTTTTCATAACGTATCGATGATACTATTCGAATGATCGACAATCATCTTTATCCCAAATCGAGGTATCCGAAGATGATGAACTCATTCCCAAGACTCGCCAAGATGACCAAGCCGCTCATCCTGATCGGCCTTACCCTCCTCCTCAGCCTGACATTCTTGACGCCGGCACACGTCGGCGCACAAACCGCACCGGACTGGACTCATTTTCGGGGAGCAAACGTCAGCATGGGGTATTTGACTCCCCGCACGGCCACCAAAGACAATACCGGACGCGATCTGATTGATATGGCACATTCAATCGGTCTCAATATCCTCAGAATTAGTACATCGGGTAACCTTGATCCGGTCACAAAGCTATCCATCTATAGCAAGGCAGATTGGGATAGCGTTCTGGACAAGCTCGCCAGCTATGACATGAAGGCGATCATTATGATTCACAATGACGTCTACAACAGCATCGGAGAATTCAACGAGCAGTATATACCGTTCGTGACCGACTTAATGATTACGAAGGGATTGGCGACCAATCCGACAGTGTTCGCCGTCGATCTAGCGAATGAGCCATTAATTACCCCGCATAACTTATTACAACTTCGGGAGTCGAAGGCGCTCATCAAAAAAGCCAATCCGGATTTACTCACTACCATTGGTGGTTGGCGGGTAGAGCAAACAGTCAGTTGCCCGCCACTGTATGGTAACGGTACATGGTGCTGGAACGATCCGGCAAACGCCAACGCCGTGACCGAGTTCAGTGATTATTATTCCGCTCATCATTATTTGTACGACAAGTACAAGGGTCATGTGGAATGTACGCCGGGAACCACTGGCGATGCCTTGAATACTGATGATTCCAAATTTCCTGAACCGGTAGAACACACGCGCAGCTTCATCGCCGCCATCCGCGCGGACGTGGATAATGACAAACCGATTGTGCTGGAAGAATACGGCGCGAGTAATGGTCAGATATGTAACGACCAAAAAACGCTGATTTCACCGGATCAGCAAGCGCAGATTTACCACGGAGTTCTCAAGGCATTTGATCAGTATTCCACCGCCCTTAATTTTATTGGGGTGATCAACTGGTCACTGTTTGAACCGTGTGATAAAAAATCTGGCTGGGGCATCATCATCAAACTGAGCGCCAAAGGGCCGGAAGATTGTGCTGGCGGATCGTTCAAACTGCTGCCAGCGGCCAAGATAATACAACAATATGCGGCAGGTACGCAGGCAGTGAATGAAGTCCAGAACGCCTCATTCGAAAGTGACGCACGCCAATGGCTGGCACCGTGGAACTTTCAAGTGCGGACGGGGGCAGTAGCCGAGATCATACAGGATGACAGCACGCATACCGATGGGGCATATTCAGCAAAAATTACAGTGACCACAGCGTCAACCGATTGGTACGCCCAACTCAAGCAATCCTACATCACCTTTGACGCACACGAGAAGCAAATTATCACTTTCTGGGCAAGAGCATCCAGCAAGCGCAACATGCGCGTGATCGTACAGCAGGGGTATGCGCCCTATACCAGCTACTTTCAGCAAACGGTCATGCTCTCCAACGCGTGGAAACAGTACACCTTGTCCTTTACGCCTGATGTCACGGAAGTCACCGCATTATTGGCCTTCAACGTTGCCAATGAAGTCGGTGATGTGTGGATTGATAACGTCATAATGCAATGAAATGACGTCTGACCTATTCAACCTGCGATTTAAGCTCGGCTTTCATATCGGGCGGGAGCGCGTTCCAATGGATATTGAGGAGTGCGGCCTGCATACCCCACAGTGCATTGAGCGTGACCTCGGTGGGGCGTGCTGTTTTGAGGCGGCGGTAAGCTTCAACCGCGCCGATGGCTTCCAAGTCCTCCAACGAGTCGATGCCGATTTCATGGAGCCATGCGCGGCTTTTCGGCCCCATGTTTTTGATCGGGGTCATGGGGCAATCTGTTTGAAAGTAGCGATACCTTTGATACCAGCAGCACTGGCATAAATCACGAGGCTGCCATCCGCCACATCCATAATATCGATGTCACTGATTTGCGTCAGCAGATTGTTTTGGGCGTCGTAAAACTCCAACCATGCTGTGGGCGTGAAGGTGATACCATCCACTGATTCGAGCATGAGTGTGTTATCGGTCATATAGCTGGTATACAGGTTGATCGTCGCTTCGATCTGCAAAGCGGTGGGATCACGTCCCGCTTCGAGTACGGGTTTAGCGTCAACCGTCCATGCTAAGGTATCAATCGACGTGGCCGTCATGATGTAAGGCGTACTGCCTTTATCGGGCAAGAAAGCCGTGAAATACATACGGAAGGAACCGTCATCAGTTTGGATGACTCGTCCATGCCCCGCTGCCGCCAGCTTGGTAACCTCGCCCACATCCACACGAACACCGGGATCACGCGTGAAGCTGCGTCCATCGCTGGAAAAAGCGCTGAAAATACGCGATGCAGGGGTCAAGGTTGTGACCGCTCCGTTGCAGTTATCCGATTGGCCTTGATAGTACATGCGGAAGCCATTGACCACCTGAATCACCCACGGTTTACCAATGGCACAATCAAGCTGTCCCGAGGGGGAATTAATCAACCGTGCGCCAACGTCGGTATTGAAACGCAAGCCATCCGGTGAGGTCGCGCTGCCGATACCATTCAATGACGGCGTATTCCAGTAGATGCGATAGTCGCCGTTATCCAGTGTGATTATGGTTGGCGCAGTGTTTTCAGGCTGCGAGATGACATCCACTTGCTGCCATTTTTGCACCTTGGTCACCGCCGACAAGCTATCCCGTTCTTGCTGACGACGCGCGGCAATTTGAGGGTCGGGCGTCGCGGTGGACATCTGGCAGGCACTGACGAGCAGAAGCAACAGCACGAGCCATCGCCCCTTGAGAACACGCATGCTAGTCTTCAATGCTGATTACTCCGCAACGACGTTTTCGTCATCTTCATCTTCAGGGCGGGCTTCCCAAACTTCTGTGGCAATATCGATGTATAAGCGACCGTCCAAGTGATCAATTTCATGTTGGAATACACGGGCTAACCAGCCTTCAGCCTTGATACGCTGCGGTTTGCCGTACCGATCGAGGCTATCAATGGTGATCTTCTCGAAGCGGTCTACAGTGCCCAAATAACCCGGGATCGAGAGACAGCCTTCGACGCCCTCAACCATTTCCTTACTCGTTTTGACGATCTCTGGATTGACGACCACATACAGCTTACCCGCTTGGTCACCAAATTCTTCTTTGCTCTTTTCGTCGTCTTGTAGGCGTACCACCGCCATGCGCTGGCTCACAGCGACTTGTGGCGCGGCCAAGCCGACACCGGGGGCGTCTAGCATGGTTTCGACCATATTATCGACCAACGTTTGGAACTTCTTGTCGAAGTTGGTGACGCGTTTGGCCTTTTTACGCAGGATAGGATTATCAGGATGAATGATGTCTAGAAGTGTCATAATGGCTTGGTTAAATTGCTTAATTGGACAAGATTAAAAGTAATTATCGCACAGTTCGGGCAACGCTAAAAGAGCTTGGCACGTTGGCGCTCGGTTTGGACGAAGTTTTCCAGAAAGGAGACCGCTTCTTCCCGTTTATCAAAGGATTTGTAATTGCCCCGCTGGCGCATCTTCATAACCGCGTTAAACATATTATGCGGTTTGACATACACAAACCAGCGCCCGTTAGGATGATAAATCCATTCACTCAGCGAGGAGAGTTCAAACACACGGACATCAACCCCTGTCACGGCGGACATGTCGATGAGGAAGTAAATAGGATGAATCTTGAGGTTCGGCAAACACGCCCGAATAATCTCGCGCATATCATCAGCGGAAACGTGTCCGCTTAAATCAATAGCCTTTACCCACGGCTCGTCGTGCCAGTATATTTGCACACTCATTAGCGTGGTCTCATTACGAACCAGACGGACCATCACGGCGCACACGGGGGATTCCCGGTGGTCGTGAACGATCGCGGACGCGGGGTGGTTGAGGACTATCTTCGTCAGGATTAAAACCCGTGTTGGTATACCCTGTCGCAGCCGATTGTGCCACAAAACCGCTGGCGGGTTGTGCCGGTGCAAAGGTTTGGGTTTGGGTGATGCCGGTAGCAGGAGGCGGTGTCCCCACCGTTTCGTGATACACCGACAAATAATCAATGATGGCCTGCTGCTGACGTTGGGCTTCCTGCTGCTGCTTGAGGGCATTGGCACGATCTTGCCGGCGCGAAATCTCCTGTTGAATACGTTGAGGGGCATAGACGCTGGTAAAACGCTTGGCGTTCTTCTCATCAGTGCCGGTCAACAAGAGCTTGACCTCACCGATTTGGAAAATACTATTCATGAAACCCTGTGTGTCCGATACGACGTTATCGACCTGCGCCAGTAGGATTTGGTCTTTCTGGTCTTGCAGGAAAATCGGACGGCGGTGAATGATGGTCACAGTCTGGTCACCGACGATATACAGATCGTTACGCCAATCCCAATCCGCGATATAGAACCACAGGGCTGCAAGAGCAAACATCGCCAACGGGATCAACACGGTGACCAGATTGATGAGCAAAAGCGTAGCTGCGGCAAAGGTTAATAAAATAGCCGGAATGATGTGCGAGAGCAGTACCAACCAATGCTTACGATAAACCGTCTCGCCCTTGTCATTGGTGAATTCGAGTGTGAATAAACCGGGGTTATTGGTGATACCGGCAGGCGCACCTGTATTGGCTTCTGTGCTGCTGGTGGGGTTACCACCGATGACCTTGGCAAGTTCGCCGCGCATGGCCTTGCGGTTCTCTTCCATCTGAATTTGCTGGAAATTTTGACGGTTGGTGAAGATAGCCTGTTGCACCGCTTTGGGGTTGGGGATTTCGTCCAAACGGATGTTGTTGGCATCACCGGACGTCTTGATAATAATTGAACCATAGCCCAGAAAACGCCCCACCACATCGGTAATCGCGGGAAGTGCCACGTTCACTTCATGGATCGCATCCAGCGGGATTTCGTTAACCTGCGTTTTGAAGTTAAGAATCGTGCGCTGGATATTCACCACACGACGATCAGTGATGATCAGTTCGTCATTCGCCCATTCAGCATAGTAATAAGCGATCAAGACGAGAAGCGGTATGGTCACGATCAAAGCGATGATGAGCGCCGGAAATCCAGCAATCAATCCCGCTAAAGTGGCGGCCACAAACCAGATGATCATAATCAACAGGCCGATGCCGACCGCACGCCCCATAAACGCGCCGATATGCCGACGGGTTTTGAGGATGGTATTCTCATTTTCGCGCTGGTTGGTGAACTGTTGTACCTGTTGAGTTTGCAGCTTGGTTTGCGGGGGCAAACTCAAATTGTTCTTGATTTCGGGGTGATGCGTCAACAAATTACGCATCTGCTGGCGTGAGAGAAAAAGAACGATACTGCTTTCGTTCGCCCGTAAGGTAGCCTGTGTAGTAACTTCATTGAAAAGGGCGGCATCGTTGATGAATTCGCCCGCGCTGACTTTGCCAAAAGGACGTTCGACGTTATCCGCGCCACGCTGCACCAGCAAACCACTGCCGGAGATGACCATCAACATGCCCTGCGCGATTTCACCCTGATGGAACATTTCTTCGCCGGGTTCGTAGCGCAAGATCTGAGTCACACTGGCAACCCAATCCATTTGTTGCGCATCGAGCCGTGCGAACAATGGTAATCTACGGGCATTCGCAATCACGAAACGATCAGCCATTTATAATGAGGTCACCTATAGTCGCGTGAATAACAACATTATAACAGCTTTTTTATGCTGTTCGATAATTACTATTAAATCGTGAATAATTATTAAGGCAAGTCTAACAATGGGGCGGCACATGCTAGCGGATGAATAGCACCAAGCCTACCACCAGCTCAAAGATACCACTGATGACAAACATGCGCTCCGGTTCGGGATGATCGACCACCATCGTGATCAAGCGCAAAATGAACGCGCCCAAAAAGACAATTCCAACCACCTGATAAGCAACCGGCTCACCGAGGATCAAAGGCGCAACACCCATCAAACCGGATAACCCGCCAAAGCTGATGCGGATTTCGGCGGTGGAGATGGCATCATCCGGTTTGAGGTGGGCGATGGCCGCAGCCTCGACCGGACGCAGTATGGCATAAACACCGAAAGCGATTAAGGCAAGACAGGCTACGACGTTTGAGAATTGTTCCAGCGGCATATGCATCCCTTTCCCTAACAATGCTTAATATTCGGAAAGACTGTTGCAGCACTCCAGCCCAAATGTGTTATAGTGTCGCTATAGTTCGGCACGCTGTGCAGTTGAGATTAACCTATGCGCAAACTCATTCTAATGCTATTGAGTGCGGTTGTCCTATCAGCCCTATTCTACCCTGTGTTCGCTCAAGATACTGGTGGAACACCTAAGTTTGTGGGGCTAGATGTGTATCAACGAGCGGATCAAGCCTATCAAAATCAACAGTACGAACAGGCGATTTTGGATTTTAGCATCGTCATTCTACTGAATCCAACCTTCACCGATCCTTATATCAAACGTGCCGAGAGTTATATCGCCCTCAAGAATTTTGATGCAGCACTGGTGGATTTGAATCACCTGCTCAAAATCCCGTTGCTGGATGCTGCCACCAAAGCCGAAGCCTACACCGCACGCGGCGAAATTTCCCGCGATCAGAACGATCTAAACGCCGCGATGGCTGACTATAACGCGGCTATCCGTGCTGCGCCTGACGGGCCACAAGCCTATTATGACCGTGGCTTGATCTATCTGGCACAAGGCGAATATGACAAATCACTGAAAGATTTGAACCAGGTTGCCAGCATCGCGCCCAAATATATCCCCACCTATTACTATCTGGGTGTGCTGAACAATCAGGCCAAGCAGTATGCCGATGCCGTCAAGCATTTTGATACCTACCTGCAAGCCGTGACCGATAATTTCCAAGCCTATGCGGGTCGTGCCGATGCCTATATTCAGCAAGAGATGTACCAGCAGGGTCTAGCCGATTTGAATCAGGCTTTGAAGGTCGAACCGCGCGCGGCGAATTTGTATCTACAGCGAGGAATGGTGCAGCAGAAATTAGGGGCTGTCCAAGCCTCCGCGAACGATTATTTGGAGTGGATCAGATCAAACGTGACAGGCGACCAAACCAAACTCGTAATCCGCCCGAACGAGTCACAGGTTTTGGCGATGGCGACCGGCAAAGTCTACATCCTGTCGTTTGACGGCGAAGCCGGACAAAAAGTTACCATCAGCACCAGCGCCCCCAAAGATCACCAAATTGACTCGCTCATTGTGCTGGCAGATGAGCAGCTCACACCTATCATCGCGGATGACGACAGCGCCGGTAACATGAATGCCACGATTAAAGATTTTGTACTGCCCATCAGCGGTTCGTATGCCATCATCCTCAGCCATGCCGGTGGTAACCCCGAAGGGCCGGTGCGCTTGTTGATGACATTAGCAAACTAGCATACAAAAACGGGCGGAGTAAATTCCGCCCGTCCTCAAAACCAGTGCCTTATCAACTATTCCACTGCATGTTGCTTGATATACGCTTCCAACTTGGCTAGATAGGCTGCGCATTCGGGTGATCCCTCCAACGGGGCGAAAGGCGCAAATTTTTTGTGTGTCTCAGCACGGTACGGCCCTTGAATAATTTCCAGCACCACGCAGGGCGTCAGCGCCACAAAGTTATGATAGGTACGCGGGGGAATATCCACGCCGCGCACACCGTCTTCAGGACTCATGATATACAGCTCAGTAATCTCGCCTGTATCACTATATTGGAACATGGCGCACTTGCCGATTAAGGGGGCTATCAGTTCCACCTTATCGGGATCTTCGTGCTTGTGCGGCGTCACATAACTATCGGGTGTGATGGCATTCAACATGCGCTGCACCGGATCTTCGTGCTCATGAAAGCGAAACGGCACCCGTCCCCGTGGATCGGCGGCGGCCTGTGTGAGTAAATCATTGAGCAGTTGGGTGGTAATCGGGCGCATGGGATTATCTCTCGTGGTTAGTTGACGGTTATTAGTGGATAGTCTAAAAGCATACGCCCGATAGCACAAGACAATCACTTAATGTCAGCACTAGCGAGACAACTTATTTACAAGCCTAAGAGCTTTTTTCGCCACGTTTCAGAAGTCATTTGATACGGCTTCAAGTGTTCAATTAGTTTCTTTGATGGACGCGTTTGATCATAACTTCCGCCCACCTGCCACGATGCAGTTTTCGTATACCCCATTGAATCCCCTACGGCAACGGCCTCCTGTTGAGTTAATGCATAAATGGTTGGTAGCTCAGTGGATGCTATATCCCAAACGTAGGCCATAATCAGGTTTGGAAATTTATTGTATTTGCGATGGAGACTAAAGGTGCGTTTTGAGGCCGCTTTAAGCTGGATAGGTATACCGACAAACCGATCAATATCATCGTCAAGATCAATATAAGCAATCAAATCAACCCCACGATCTCGCAATGGGGTAGCAACCTCGAAACCTGCTTTGAGTAATTCACTAACGAGATAATTACGCCCAATGAGTTCAACAATCTGTGAGTTCATAGTTTGCCTTATTGAATCTGCAACGTCCAACAAATATATCTGCTATATAGCAATTATTCTCTTTCATCCACCCACGCGTAAATAATGCGCCCAATAACCGGCATGATCCCCATACGGCTTACCCAAACGTTGTACATCCGCATGGCTGAGATCATCCCGCCCATACACACGCCGCGCACAATCCAAAATGGCTTTTTCATCCAGCGGCACACGTTCCATCCGCCCTAATCCACGCAGCAAAATGAAGGTGGATGACCACGCGCCAATACCTTTGATGTCCAGCAACCACGACTCAACCTGTTCATAGGGGGCGTTGCGTAACCATGACTCATCAATGGTTTCAAAAGCACGCGCCACGGCTAAGATGCATTCGGTTTTGCGGGTGTTACGGATCACGCTGTTCAACTCGTCAGCATCCAACAGCGCGATTTGAAACGACTGCGGAAACGCTCGGTGCTTCACACCATCCACAGTGATCGTGCTGCCGTAAGTCTCGGATAAGCGGTTTTTCATGGTCAAAGCGACCGGAATCGGATTGCGTTGCGAAAGCACCGCCCAACAGGCATTCTCGAAAGCCGAGAGACTAAACTTCACCTGATGATAGCCGTACAATTTTTCCACAATCGGCATGAACGGCGGATCAAACTCTGCCAGCCTATAAAACGGGCGCAGGTCGTCGTTCAGGCTCAGGAAGAAGCTGATCTCGTCAGCAGCGTACTCTTGTTCGGCGCTTGTGAGCGCTTCCTCTGACCAGATGGTATAGGTCATCTGGGGATGGTCATCCGTACCGGTAGAAGTAACCGCGAACAATGCCACCTGCCCACCGACATAAAAGGCTTTAATCAAGCTGGCATCATGGATAGTCTGCTGCCCCATCATCGGGCGGAACTTGCCCAGAAAACGCAGTGAATGGTCAAAGTTGAAAGGGGCGGTCGGGTTCAAAGTGCCTGTAATCGTGTGAAGGGACATGCTCATCCTCATTTCGTGTCTTGATTATGATTCGAGTGTAATGCCCCGTTGTGACAACCCTATGGCAACAGCTTTTCAATCCCTTATTTCAAACGCTCACGCATGAGATTAGCCGTGCCAGCAGCCAGCGAATCGCTGCTCTGTGCGAGATGTTCCATGACGTGATGCTGGTCGGCCTCGCTGCGGTTCTGGCTGAGTTTATACTTACCTTCGACGCGAGTGATGGTCATCTCAAAACCGACCACCCCACCGATAAGGCGATGAACATGTTCTTCGGCGGATTGCATCGGCCACGGATGCTCATAGCTGGACTCGTGAGCCTGTACCAATTGGTCCAGCATAGCATAAATCGCTTGATGGTCTTCCACCACGCGCGGGATGCCATAAGCATGAACAGCGGTGTAATTCCATGTCGGGACGTTGACGGTCGGCTTCTCGTACCATGATGGCGACACATAAGCATGTGGACCGGTGAAGATCACAAGCGCTTCCTGCCCGCTGGCGAACGACTCCCACTGTGTATTGGTGCGTGCCAGATGCGCGATGAGCGTACCGTGTTCGCCGCGTGTGGCATCCAGCATAAACGGCAAATGCGTGGCAGTAATCCCACCCGCATCGCTGGTCACCAAAGCCGCAAAGTTGTAATGCTGCATAAAGGCCGTCAGTTCAGCCGGATCATTCATCTCAAACTGTTTAGGGGTATACACGTCGATAACCTCGCGCAATCGCCAATAATGTCTCTACACTACGGGAAGTGACGTCGGGAGGCTATAACCAGTTAGTCCAGCGGCTTCTGGCTAGGCATACCGGGTTTACGCGGATAAGCGGCAGGAGTCGGTGCGATCTTTTGCAGCGTGACGAGGTTATGCACATCCGGCACACCCGGCAGATACAACGCCTTGATGTTTTCCAACTTGCCACCGAGCAACAGCAACGCCCGTTTGGCATCTGTGGTTTCGCTAGCAGCCGTATCGCCTTTCATAGCAACGCAGCGCCCGTTGACTTTAGCGAGCGGCAGCATGTATTCGACCAGCACCGGCATCCGTGCCACCGAACGCGCCACCACCAGATCATAGCGGTTGCGATGTTCACGCATCTGTCCGGCATCTTCAGCACGGGCATTCAACGTATCGACCCCTTTGAGGCCGAGCGTTTGAATAACGTGGTTGAGGAATGTGATCTTCTTGCCAGTCGCTTCCATCAAAGTAACATGCAGTTCAGGGAACGCGATTTTGAGTGCCAAACCGGGGAAGCCTGCCCCTGTACCAATGTCAATCACGCGCATGTTGGGAAATGGTTTGACAGCCAAAGCCACCGACAGCGAATCGAGAAAGTGGCGAATCTGCACCGCTTCTGGATCGGTGATGGCAGTCAAATTCATGCGCTGGCTCCAATCAGCCAGTTCGCGGGCATAGACTTCAAACTGCGCCAGTTGTTCCGGCGACAGCGTGATCTGGAAAAGGGCGGCTGCCTGTTCAGAGAGGATCTGCATGGTTTAGCTAGGCTCGATACACAATAAACGATCAACGGATAGCAAAAGGGACAAGTTTTCGCCTGTCCCCTTTGTGAATGCAATTCAGGATTTAACGCACACTGTAGATGTTGTTATAAACCGCATTGGCGTTATCAGGATTACGGTCGACGGTGAACAAACACCCCGCGTCTTGCTCCAAAGTATTGGTGCCGGGGCCAAACTTCTTGTAGCCGTCAAAAGTTTGATCTGACCATGTCAGCTTATATTCCACGCCGTATTGACCGGGCTTGAGGTTACCGATGTTGGCGGTGAAGAACACCCAGTAATTGCCGCCGCGCTGTTGAATTTCGCTGGTCGCCACATCAATCAGCGGGGCACGGTTGAGGGTGACGGTGTACTGCGCCTTGCTCAGATGATCTTGCACCTGCGCAGCCGTCTTGGCATACCATGACCAGAAAATGGTGATGTTATCGTTGTCGTAAACCACACCGGGAGCCGCCGCTGGTAAGAAGTTATTGCATTCAGCAAAGATCACCCCCGCCGTGGATGACCGCTGCGGATTGGCTGTCTGCCGCGCACCGATGACCACTTCGCCTTCGGGAGCAACCGGTACTGCTGTGTTAATAAATCCACCGAATGGTGAGCGGATACGAATACCGCCGCTGGTGGTTGTGGCTGCACCTGCTCCCGCGCCGGTATCGACGCTGGCAGCGATAGGATTCTGCGCGTTGTTACAGCCATCTTGAATATCATCGACGCGGAAGGTATCACCAGATGGTGAGTTGGGGGCGCTTTCCCGCGCGATGTAGACCTTCACGCTGCCAGTGCTACCTGCCGGAACCGTTCCGCCAGTATAGGGAACCGCCTCGCTGAAAGCATACGTCCCGCTGACCTGTACACGGCGCAAATTGGTCAACGCGGTGCCGCTGGCCTGTGGGCCGGAATAGACTTGATAGTACACATCAAATCCGGCACCCATCGTACCATTCAGGTTAACGACTGCTTGGTTTTCACAAATGACCGCGAAAATAGTCACACTGGAATCAGAAGCTGCGCTTCCGCTGGGTGTCGCGGTGGCATTCTGCGCCAGACTGGTACCTACGCTCAAACTCATCGCCATCATCAGCGCCAGCACCGTGACCAGCACGAGGACACTCTTTTTCATACCCGCCTCCTCAGATCCTCTTTACTAAGACAGACGACGATCATACCGCAAAACGGGGCAAAACTCAGCCCTGAAATAAGTCCGGTGGGCAAGCGTCAGTTTTTGAGGGTGTCCGCGACCGATCAGCCTTTCCCTATTTGAAACCTGCGACTACTGCCTTACAATTTCTTAAACAAGATTCCGCAAAAGAAAGAACCAATATGACTCCCAAAACGATTATCGTCCTCAAGGGCGATCAAACCGGACAAGAACTGCTGGACGAAGCCCTGCGCGTGATTGATCCGGCAGTGACCGGCGTTGAGGTGACCTTCGAGACCTATGACCTCTCGCTGGAAAATCGCCGTGCCACCAAGAATCAGGTCGTCCATGAAGCCGCCGCACGCATCAAGGAAACCGGATTGGGTATCAAAGCCGCCACCATTACCCCGCCCGAAAAAGGGGATGTCGGCAGCCCCAACGCACTACTGCGCGAGTTGGTAGATGGTCAGGTCATCCTGCGTACAGGACGACGTATCCCGTCTGTCCGTCCGATTGCCGGTGTGCATGCCCCCATCGCGGTCGTCCGTATGGCCGTGGATGGCGAGTACAGCGAAAAAGCATGGCGCGAAGGCGAAGGCTTGGACGAAGTAGCCTTCAGTACACGGCGTTTATCACGGCGCACCTGCCGCGCGGTAGCCGAATTCACCTTCCGTTACGCCCAGCGCAACAACGCCAAGGTATTCGGTGGGCCGAAGTACACCGTCAGTCCGGTATATGAAGGCATGTTCAAAGAAGAATTAGACGCGGCGCACCTGCGCAATCCTGATGTGCCCTACGATCCGCAGTTGATCGACGCCACCTACGCCCTGCTGCTCGGCACAGAAGGCGAACCACTGGTGATCCCCGCGCTCAACCGTGACGGCGACAACCTGAGTGATTTGGTTATGAAGATGTTCGGCACGATTGCTGGAGCTGAATCGGTCATTTTCAGCTTCGATGAAAATTTCGAGGTCAAAGTAGCCTTGACCGAAGCCCCGCATGGCACTGCCCCCAGCTTACAGGGTAAAAATATCGCTAACCCCATGGCGATGATTCTGGCAGGGGCGGCGGTGCTGCGTTACGTCAAGACCGATAAGGCCAACCGTGCCAGCCGCGCCATCTACGAGTCGGTGCTAGAAGCGGTACAAAACGGCGTCAAAACCAATGATCTCGGCGGCTCAGCCAGCACCACCGAATTCACCAATGAGGTCATCAACCGCGTGAAGTCCAAGCTGGAAATCTGGGACTCCCTCGGCGGTTGATCGTTAGTCGTCAATTCAGAACAAAGGCGGTGGGCGTGAGTCTGCCGCTTTTTGATTTAGCGCAACGGGATGTAACGCACTTGATTCTCGAACTCAGCCGGGGTACTGGCTTCAATTAAGAGGATTAGCTCATCAACAGTAACACCGATACTATACAAAACCCTGACCTCAATGATGCCAGACATTGGCAAACCATCTCGTACCCGATCGTAGGCATACCCCGCTAATGTCTGGACATCATGTGACAGCAGTATTCGTTGTTGTGATGCTGCCCATTGGAGCAATTCAGGATCAGATGCAGCAGCTTTTTCAGTATCTTGGACGCGTATAACATCAATTTCAGGCAATCGTGCACGCAGCGCCGCGAGCAATTTACCATTAAAGTTTTCATCAGCCAGAAAGCGCATATGTATTAGCCAATGCGCCGTTTATGGTCTAGCCGAGCTTCGAGTTCTGCTCTGGATGCTGGAGGATTGCGCGTTTCCCATTCCAATCGGATTTGATCCGCTTCCGCAACCCGCCGATTGAGGTATATATCCACTTCTACCTGATAAGCGAGGTAATAAGAAATAACCGCGTAAATATCCGCCAATGGGACACTAGGAAACCCTTCGTGCAAGTCTTCAGGCGTTTCATGTTGCTGATAGAAGTGGATAAGCGTATCTAACGTAACGCGTGTTCCGCTTACACGAATCGCGCCATCGTTATCCATTTTCAGAGGCAGCGTAACAGTTTCGGGCAACGCTATCATCGTCATGTCCCTCAAGTATCCGATCACTAACATTATACAACGACTCTGCACTAGGCCATCGGCGGCCTACCCGTATATCGCGCACGCGGACGGATGATCTCGTCTGAGCCGTATTGTTCAATCGCATGACCGATCCAACCAACCGTGCGCCCTAAAGCAAACAGCGCCAGCGCCGAACCATCCGGCAGCGCCAAAGCCAGTTCCAAAGTAGCCAGCGCGAAATCAATCGTCGGCAGTTTTCCGGTGATCTGCCCAACCGCATGAGCCACCGCTTGCGACAAAGCCACTATCGGCGAGTCCGGTTGGTAGGCAGCAATCATCGCCAACAAAGCGCTGGCACGGGGATCACCCGCCGGATACAAACGGTGACCGAAACCCGGCAGATCATCCCCCCGCCGTAACCGTTCACCGAGAGCTTGTTGCACCCGCTTCACCTGACCAACTTCGCGCAGCAAAGCCGTCACACGCGCGGTATGTCCCCCATGTTTGAAACCCTGTAAAGCCGCCAGTCCAGCCTGTACCACTGCATACGGATTGGCCTCTACTGATGCGCTCACCCGCGCGACAAATGATGAAGCGTTCAGTTCGTGGTCAGCGCACAAAATCATGGCGGCGTTCAACAATCCCGCGCCATCCATTGACCATGCCGATGCCAGACTTTCCGCGATCGAGGACGCGGCTGGTTGCACCGTTAATGCACGAGTCAGCAGCCACAGGATACGCGCACCACTTCGGGCGACTCCCACTGGCGAGAAATCGTAAGCCGCAAAATCCTGAACCGATGCCAGCGTCAGTGCGATTTGCAACGCAGCCATCGGCGGTAGATCGTGGATGCTGGTCAGATCAATCGTTGGCATTGACTGGGTGAACAAATCAGGCGCGGCTTGCTCATCATCCAACCAGATCAAGGTGGCGACCCTTTCCAGCGACCGAGTCTGTGCCAGTACAGTCGCATTCTGCCCCCGATAATAAAGCTGATTGTCCGCGATCAACGTGATGGCCGAATCCAGCAGCGGCACACCCCAATGTAAAGCATCTTCTACCACCTTGGCCGGATCGCGCCGTTGTTCCTTACGCTGCACCAGCTTATCCACATCCTCAGCCAGATAGCGGCGTTTGCGTGAGGCGCCACCCTCCACCTCCGAGCGAATCAACCCCCGACTCACATAGGCGTATAGCGTGGCTTCTTTGATACCCAAACGATCACAGGCTTCTTGTGCTGATAAATACTGCATCCTCAACCCTCACCACAATATATTGATTATTCAATCAATATTGACAAGTATATCATAAAAATCTATGCTTTGCTCAATCAATTCACTTTACAGTAGCGATGTCCAGAAGCACAGAAAGATAAGACCATGATTCCAGAGCCACAATCACCAGAGTACTTTTTAGAGAGTTTCCCGCGCGAGGACTTCCCGCGTTACGCATGGGCAGAACGTCCCGCCGAATTACCCGCACAAGCATGGACAACCGAAACCACCCACCGCGACGGTCAGCAAGGCGGCTTGCCCCTCACCGCCGAACAAAGCCTACGCATCTATGACATCCTCTGCGCCTTCACTGGCAAAAGTGGGGCTATCCGTCAGGCCGAGTTTTTCGTTTATCGTCCCTCTGACCGCGAAGCATTACAGGGTGCGTTGGATCGTTATCACGCCGGTGCGCCTATCGAACCAACCACATGGATACGTGCATCCGCCAAAGATGTCGAGCTAATCAAAACCTTGGGCATCCGCGAAACAGGGATGCTAGCCTCAGCCTCGGACTATCACACCTTCCACAAGTTCAAACCGGGTGGGCGCAATCAAGCCGCCAACACCTATCTGGACGCGGTGCGTGTGACAGTCGAAGCTGGTATTCGCCCACGCCTGCACTTGGAAGATGCCACCCGCGCACCGATGGATTTTATGCTGCCCTTCGTGGAAGCGGTGCAGGCTATTTGCGCCCCAAGCGGATTGCGCCCCAAGTTCCGCGTGTGCGACACAATGGGCTTAGGCCTCCCTTATGAAGACGTCGAGTTACCACGCAGCGTCCCGCGCATCATTCGTAAACTGCGCGCGATGGGATTGGCAGCCGAAGACTTGGAATTTCATCCGCACAATGACACTGGCTTGGTCGTGGCGAATTGTCTAGCGGCGATACGGGCAGGTTGTGCGGTCATCAACGGCACCTCATTAGGCAAAGGCGAGCGTTCCGGTAACGCCCCCTTGGAAGCCGTCCTCTTGCACCTGATCGGCATGGGTTATTTCGCTGACGGTCAGCCGGATTTCAAAGCGCTCAACGATCTGGTCACGCTCTACGCCGACATGGGCGAAGCCATCCCGCCCAAGTATCCACTCTATGGACGGGATGCCCACCGCACCCGCGCCGGCGTCCATGCCGACGGATTGAATAAATTCTGGTGGATGTACGCGCCCTTCAATGTGCCCGATTTATTGGGCAGACCATTGGAAGTATCGCTGACCAAAGACTCTGGCATCGCCGGATTGATCTTCCTCATCCGCCAGCACCTCGGCGTAGATTTACCGAAAGACGCGCCCGAACTGCAACCCATTCAACAATGGCTGCTCAACGAGTTCGATAACGGACGGCAAACCAGCGTCGAGTGGGAAGAGATCGAACCCTTGGTGCGGCAAAATGTAGGCGTTATGGCGCACTAAGCTCACAACGTGAGCGCTTCCAAAGCTTGGGCGACGAATAGCTGATGCCGCTGGCGCATACGCAGCTTGGCGGCTTCATCCTCAGCCCAATGGCTAATCTGGTTCGCCGGACGCAGCGCCACGCACAACTCCCAATAGGGCAAGCTGCGGAGGTCAAGCGGATTGAAACCCACATACAAACGGGTATACGTCTGCATGGCCTCCAAGCCCAGCGTCCACAGCACATCGAGGCGGCTGACCGCCAGATCCCACAACGGATCACCGACCGCCGCATCTTCCCAATCAATCATCGCCATCAATTCCCCATCGCGCCAGATGGCATTCCCCGGCCAGAAATCCCCATGCAGCAGCACTGTTGGGTTATGTTGCACTGGCGGCCATACCCTTTCGAGCACATCCCGAATGCGTCCTTCATTGATAGAAACATCCAGATCAATCGGACGCTTCCGCAGCTTATCCGTCCACACAGCCCGTTGATCCGGCAAGAAAGACACATCGACTCGTGATATATCTACCTGATGCAACCACGCCAGATACCCCGCCAATTGGCGCAAAAATCCTTCAACATCCTGCGGCGCGAACTCGGTATGCCCTTCGATATACTCAACCACCACATACGGTGTCGGCAATATCGCACCGGATTGATCGAGGTAATACGGTCGTGCCGCAGGGATGCCAACCGCCTGTAGCAGCTTCAGCAGCTTGAACTCATCAGCCGAAATCTGTGGATTGGCTTGCAGGTCACGCGCGCCATGCTGCCGCACGATCATCTTCTGGATGTGACCATCCGCCTGTTGCACCTCAAGTAGCGTCACCTGCGCCGATACACCACCGGCTAATGGTCGCGCGTCCAGCAGCTTACTTTGCGGTTCAAATTGCTCAATGATTTGTCGAAAGGGGGTCAACTCGTGTGTCGGCATAGACGTGATTCAACTAAAAGTCGGATGCCTCATAATAGGTCGAAAAACGGGTATTGGTAGCGGGTTTCAACAACAAATATAGTATTTTGGAACCTTTTCGCCATTCCGAACGTCATAAATATCATGACACCAGTAGGATAAAAGTAACGTTTTTACCTAAAATTAACAAACGCTTGTGATTGAATCGCAATACTGGCTGTAGACTCAATTTAATCAACGGTGTAAGAGGATGACTTAGACATGTTCCATATGCCCAAACTTGCGACCCGTGAAATGCCCCTGTTCATCAACTATGAGCGCATGACACCTGATTTCTGCATCACCAACCATGAAGGAAAGGAACTAAACCTTTCGAGCATGATGGGTGAGAACGGTTTGGTCTTGGGTTTCGTGGGCGATATCTGGAATCCGGTCAACATCCAACGCATCATGTGGTTGCAAAAACATGCCCACAGCTTTCACCGCAGCGGTCACAATTTGGCCCTCATCGCGCAAGACGACACCAACGCGCTTTATGGCTATTATGTCAGCAGCTTAACACCGCCGCCCTTTCCGATGCTTTCCGACCTCGACGGCACCATTCATCACATGTTTGATATGGATGGTCGCGCCGGTATGATCGTGGTGGATAGTTCCCAGATCGCCCGTCACAAGTGGGAAATGCCTGCCGACCGCATCTGGCCGCGCCTAACTGATATTACCGGTATCCTTGAAGCAGCCTGACACACCTGCCGAGATACCAATCGTTTCTCCTCCTGCAACAACGCGAGCATGATAGCTCGCGTTGTTGTTTCTGCTCACGACTCCGATTTCACTGAATCATTCACAAAGCTGGATTTCCTCAAAGTAGATGTGTTTAGTGCTGCCACACCGCCGCGTGACGGTCGGGATGCGCCGCTTCACCATCGAAGTTCTCCAGCTTGAGTCCCTGCACGTTGATGGCTTCCAGTGCGTGGTGATAATAATCCGGTCGGTTATCCCCCCACACCACCTGACAATTCCGCAGCGTGATACCTTCGGCGTTATGCACATAAAACGCCGAGTTGGGATAAGTCGGCAGCCCTTCGCCCACACACGGACGAATATCCTGCCGTCCGCCTTCCCACTTCGTCCACTTGTTCATCTCCATCCGCACGTTGTCAAACACCATGTCGTGGATATGACCCGCTTCGCTGGCATACACGAACACACCGTTCTCGCCCTTGCACAAAATGTTCGAGAAGCGCACGTTCCGCACATGCCCGATCGTATCAGTCGCCGCCCACGGTGCGAGGCACACATAAATCGGCTCGGCACGTCCCCACCAATCGGTATCAAACAGACGTGTTTCAATAATGATGTTCGAGAAAATGACGTTCTCCACATCGCTCTCATGGCTCATATGGATGCCCAAACCGCGATTGCTGGATTGAATAGTGCACGAGTCAAACACCACGTTCCGCATCGGTGTATGCGCCTCGCACCCCACCATCAACGCCGTGGAGGTCGAGACCAGCGTACACCCCACCACCGTGATATTTTCGCACGGGCCAAAATTGCCGGTGTTATCACAGGCTTTTAGACAGATGCAGTCATCACCCGCCACGATATGACAATTGCTGACGCGCACGTTACGGCATTGGTCGAGGTCGATCCCATCCGAGTTAGGCAGCTTCAGATCATTCAAAATTCGAATACCGTCGATCAGCACATCTTCGCAACCGGACAACCGCACCGTCCACATCGCCCCATCACGGATGGTCACATCATGAAAGGTAATATTGCTGCCACCAATAAAGAAGAAGGTGAAAGGGCGTACCTGCCGCATCCGATAAATATGTTGCAGCTCGCTAATAATGTACTTCTTGCCCGCGCCATCAATCACCCCTGCGCCAGTGATCGCCACGTTCTGCGGATCATAAGCAATAATGAAGGCGATGCTCTCGTTGATATTGGGATAAACGTTCACCATCTGCGGCTTATCCACATGCATATGCACGAAATCAGCCTCATCACCACTCGCTTCCAAAACGCCGCCGCGCTCCACATACAGCTCTACATTATTCTTCAGGATGATGCTGCCGGATAGGAACGTCCCACCCGCCGGAACAACCACCCGTCCACCCCCCGCCGCCGTACAGGCATCAATCGCCGCTTGGATAGCGCCGGTATCTTTGGTGATCGCATCACCCACCGCGCCGTAATCCCGAATATTGTAATCACCCATGAAAATACGCTCCTCAATGTATGCATCATAATGCGCCGAATTATAACGAATAGCGGCTAATAATCGACTTGATCGGCTTTCAAAGATTAAGAAAATAATTCAGCTTGAGGAGCAGGGCGGGTGAACTCTTTAACAATCGCCTGTAACAAACACCAAACAATTTCCTGACCTACGAAACCCACGACTCAATCACGCTGAATCGCCCGATTCCTTATTTTTAGAGACTCACTAAGAACGCGTCTCAATGTGGGTTTATGCAAATCTCAATGCATGATATATCCCTAATTATCCCAAATTAATCCCAAAAGCTAGATTATAATTCCGGCTTGGGTAGAATATATCCCAAGTTTAAAAAGTAAGACGCATCTGAATAATATTCTGCTCACACCTCGATTGGGAAATCCCAAATTTGTGTAATGCACTCAAAATGTCGGCTAATACAAACCATTTTATCCCAAAAAACCGACCTACTAAGCTTGTGACTCATGAGCAATTCCACACGTTACAAACCCCCAATTGTTAACGTTTCTAGGTAGATTTTATCCCAACCTTAAAAAATGGCGTTTTTTAACATTTTGGGTCTGGAATCGGTTGAGTGAATCGCCTTCTTCATGTATACTGACTTATGTATTAACCACAAAAACAGATTCAATTCCCACACCCATCTGTTGGGGCATGGTATTCATGCCCCGGTGGTCAAATAACCCTATATTCTAGTCGCATATAACCGGCAGTAGCGGGTTTGTACCCGATGCTATTTATTTTGCCTGCCGCCGGTTTTTTACAACGGGGTTTTCCGTCTCCGAGGATACGTCATCGGTTTCAGGGGAACCGCAACCGAACTTATAAGGACTTGTATTGTGAATCCGCAGGAAGCTTGGAATATTGCTTTTAGCCAATTGGAGATCCAGCTCGACCGCGCCAGTTTTGAAACTTGGATGCGGGGAGCGGTCTTTTTGGGCTGCAATGAAGACGGCGTCTACCGCGTTGGTGTAGCCAACACCTACGCCCGTGATATGCTGCAACATCGCCTCTACCGCGAAATTCGCCGCGTACTCGGCGATGTCTTGGGCGAACGTGTTGAACTCGCCTTCGAAGTCAATAAACTGGATCCGGTATCCGCCACGGATGACGAATTACCGTTGTTCCGCTTGCTCAATCGCCAGCCGGAAGCCCCCCAGCCCGAAGTACGTGCGCCGCTCTATCAACAGGTCAGCCGCCCGCAGCGCCCTGATCTACCCGAAAGTGAACTCAACCCGCGCTTTACCTTTGACCGCTTCGTCAATAATCAAGCCAACCGCATGACCTACGAAGCCGCTCAAGCCGTCGCGGAACACCCCGCCAGCCAATACAATCCTTTTTTCGTTTATGGGGGTGTCGGCTTAGGCAAGACCCATTTACTCCAATCAATTGCGCACACCTGCCGCAATCGCGGACTGCGCGTCATCTACATCCCGTCGGAAGTCTTTACCAACGACCTTGTGGATGCCATTCGCCAGCGCACCACCGCCATGTTCCGCGAGAAATATCGCTCGGCGGATGTCCTGCTCGTGGATGATATTCAATTCATCGCCGGTAAAGAAAGCACACAGGAAGAATTCTTCCACACCTTCAACGCGCTCTACACCTACAATAAGCAGGTCGTACTAGCCTCTGACCGTCCCCCCACCGATTTGCACACGCTCGAAGATCGGCTGCGATCACGTTTTGCCGGTGGTTTGGTGATGGATTTGCAACCGCCCGAATATGAAACCCGTGTCGCCATCGTCAAGATGTGGGCGCAGGAACGCGGCGTGAACCTCCCCATTAATGTGGCCGAGATGATCGCTGAAAAAGCCCGTGCCAATATCCGCGAGATGGAAGGCGTCTTTAACCAACTTGCCGCCACCACCCACCTCGCTCGCCGTCCCGTGACCATCGACATGGCCGAAACCGCCATCGCCGGTTATCGCCGTCCGCGTAACCATCAACTGACTATGGCACGCGTCTTGACCGCCACCGCCGAGTATTACCACCTCACCGTGGCGGATTTGGTCGGGCCGCGCCGCACCTCGCGCTTGAATCAAGCCCGTCAGGTCGCCATGTATCTCTCGCGTGAAGTGACCATGGCCTCACTGCCACAAATCGGCGATGCCTTCGGCGGACGCACCCATAGCACCGTCTTGCACTCCTGCAACAAAGTCGCCGCCGACATTGTCAACGACGAACTCCTGCGTGCCGATGTCGCCGCCATTCAGGCCATCCTGCTCGGACACGATTAACCCGCATAACTTGCCACAATCGCAACATCTCACAAGGGGAGGGTCAATGACCTTCCTCTTTTTATTTCCCCCGAACCTTAAAATGCACACTTTTTGACAAACCTATAGTCTAATCAATGTCCTTTCCCGATATTATTGATTTATTCATATCGCAACAAAAGAAAGATTTAACGATGGCGGTCAAAACCCGATGGTATGTTCCCGACGCTGTGATTTTTGTGCAATTTTCGGGCGAAACAACAGTAGAGGATATGCAAGAATACATCAAGGATGCCTATCTCCTGTCCGATCAAAGCACCCGTTCGCTCGTTCATGTCATCGCCGATAGCTCCCTCGTAACCCAAAACCTGAACATCAAAACCGTCATGAAAACCCTCGGCAGCGTGAAACCCCATCCCAAAGCCGGATGGAATATCACCGTCGGCGAAACCGACAAACTCATCAAGTTCACCACCGATGTTGCCCGCCAGATCTTGCGCTTACGAACACGCTCCTTCGACACCCTTGAACAAGCCACTGCCTTCCTCAAGGATATTGACCCCTCCATCGACTGGCAACACGCCGATCAGACTCTCTTGGCCCCTACACGCTAAGCCGCCGCAAACCCGCCTGCCACCACCCAACCACCCGCATCCCCAATTTGAAATCAAAAGAGCCTGCATATGCACAGGCTCTCCCACCTTCGTCAGGCTGACCTAAAGTCTAGATCAGTTGTCTTATCTTAGAGTTCACTCCGCATTAAAGTAACGCCTATTCTTACTTAAATCTGTAACAGTAAATATTGTCCGTAAAATTTATGACTTCATATCGCATATCTTGTAACGGATGAGCCAATGAAGAATAGATATAACCGTTGTATCCTAACACTTCTTGGACTTCTGGAAGTACAGGTATAAACAGTATTGAAGGATCTTTTATATTCCCAGGGCTGGTAAAAACAACATATTCATTTCCTGATACAGAAAATCTCAAAACAGGAGGATCATCTTTTTTCATACTGGAAAAATAGAATTGCCAGTTTGAAAGATTCATCTCTATTGCTTGATAGACCTCATCCTGTGGCGTACAAAATTGCGAACCTCTAAGAATGGGTCTGACGGCGAAAAAGTAAATCAAAAATATTACCATCAATGACATACAACCAATGAGATTCTTTTTAGTTAACATTTTGGTCTTCGTTCCCTTACAATGTAGATGGATAAGGGCAATAGAACATCATTACGATTGCGAAGAGCGAAAGCAAGAACAGAATATCATTCCATTTCTCTAGCTTACGATATCCACCCTGAATTCACCACTTCAAGACTATTATCGCTTGTAAACCTAAACGCGTCTTTGAAGCCAGCCTTCGACTCAAATGTATACATTTGCGTAGTACTACCAAATTGGGGTTCGCTCACCCTTCCATAGTTCCGCATCCATTCTATGATGCGCTCGATTTCCCATCCCGCAACATAATTTGCTACTGCCTCACGTTGCGAATACAAATTCACCAAAGTAAAGTCAGACATATCGCCTCCAGTTTCATGCCCTCGCCTTATCTCTCCGCCTTGATCTCTGCGTTCTCAGCGTACTCTGCGGTTCAATCACCGTTCCCTTCGCAGGCTTGTCCTTCGTTAGCCCTCAGCGGCACAAACCGACTCCTAATTATTGCACTATTCCTAATAACGCTCCGCCTTGATCTCTGCGTTCTCAGCGTACTCTGCGGTTCAATCGCATTTCCCTTCGCAGGCTTGTCCTTCTGTTAGCCCTCAGCAGCACAAACCGACTCCTAATTATTGCACTACGCCTAATAACGCTCTGCCTTAAACTTGGCGTTCTTGGCGTCTGTGCGAAGCCTCCTGTGGATGGCGGTTCAATCGCATTTCAATCAGCACTCGGTACTATTTTTCAGGTTTATTTTCGGTTAACCCGACAAACCTATCTCCAACCATCCCCCAACCCCACACCGCATCTCGCTCCCTCAAAACAGTTAGTGCCACCCATCAAAAAGAGTGACCAAATGGTTTTCCAAATGGTCACCCTTTCGCCATCCCAATCGGCTATCATATCTATAGAGAAATTCGCATTTCTCCCTTGCCCCGTTACTATGGGCTATCAGCAGAGTGAGCCAGCGAACGTTGCTGATGTAGGGCTGGGGTTAGGGGTTTCCCCGCCGCACCTTAACAACGCCCAGATGATTCGGAATATGCACTGATACAGATTCCGAATCTGAAGAATCTGAAGAATTCCCCGAATCAGCCTGGCAAATTCGGCACAAAAACCCATTTTGCCATTGCCGAAATTGTGACCGAAGGAAATCCTGTGGACTGCCAATTTTGCATGTCATCTTGTCGGCGACGACGACGACGACATCGCCGACACAAAATTGCACTAGTGAAAATGAAGAAAATGAAGAATGATGTGCACATTCGGCACATCACTCCCTCAAATCCGCTAGCAAAACTATTTGTCATATGTGCGCTTCACCACCGATGCCAATCGCCAGCCATCACAAGTAGCTCGCCTTATGAAGCCGCTTGAGCAGGCTTGTCCGGTGAGTAGCTGTGGGCTTTAGCCCTCAGCGGCGCATCCACTAACACCATTTTGTGACGACGACACCGACGACACAAACTTAAGGAATGGCTTCAAACTTGCAACTTGCAGCTTAAAACTGATGACTGCCTTTAAATCACCTCAATCTGCTCATACGACGGCTGCGCAGGGAACGGAGCATGCGGCTCCCGCTGATACCAGAACACAGTAGACGCAATATCGTCCTTCAACGGCAGATAACCCTCTCGCCGCCAGCCCAACGCCTGAATCGTCACCCGCAAATCCTGTTGGAAGCGAATCGGATCCATAATATGCCAGCGGTACATCCCGAAGCGCTGCTGACTCTGGTACAAACCGTCCGGCTTAATCACCTGCGGCAAACCCGAATACGGCGACGAAAACACGCCGTACTGACCAGCCGGATGCTCAAAGTTCCACGCGCCGCCGAAATAATCTTCGGTTCCGGTGCCGCAAATCGTGGGGTAATCTCGGTCACCATCCATATAAAACTTGATCTCGCCCTCACCCCACCAACCGTTATTGTTCACGCCCCACGCAATATACGTCCCGACGTAATGCCCTTGTCCCGTAATCCCATCCACCAACGTATGCACCGTCTTGGAAGGCAGCGGATTGGTACGCCGCCATTGGGCATGGAAGTAAGCCGCTTCCGCCGGAACATCCGTCAGCGTGTAATTGATCTGATAGTAAAAACCGTTGATCGCCTCGGTCGTCAAACTCTCAACCGTGATCTTAGCCCCCTTGCGGAAAGGCATCTCCCAGTAGCAGTTAAAGCCCCCCGCTGGATTAACCGCTACCGCCAGCGATTGGATGTTACAGCGCACACCCCAACCGTTACAGAAGAAATCGCCCAGCGGCACTTCCACCGATGGCGTTTCCTCTCCGTCCCAATAGAAACGGATGATCAGCTTGCGCCAGAAGTTCGGATGCACCGTCAACCAGATTTGTTGAATAGCCCCCATGCCCTCGATCTCGGCTAAAGTCACAGTTTCCTTGGGCGCAATGTTGATGCTCGGCGAAACCTTCCAGCCTTGCCCCAGAGCACGTGCCGCTTCGGCTCCCGTACCCTCGGTCGCCATGCCGCCCTTGCCTTTTTCGCCCTTAAAATTCTCAGCGCTGATCGACCGTGTCTGCGCGTTCGACAGCATCGACAAATTACCGAGATTCATCCCTAACCCATTAAATCCAGCCATGTTCTTTTGTCCTAAGTGTGTATATGGAAGATAAAAATATTCAATTGTCGTGATTGTAAAAAGGAAGCAGTTTATTGTGTAGGAGATGGTCTAAGACCATCCCCCGTTTATACGTTGAATTCGTCAAGGCTAGCTTGGCTAAGCATACCTGTACGCTTCTTATGCTTGAGGACGCGGTACATCACCTTGAAATCATCATGGCCTTTGGTCTTGCGTGGCTCCAACGGCTCACATTCATACAGTTCTTTCACAAGGTCGTACGTCGCTTGGCTGATGAGCACCTCACCCCGTTCAGCGTTCTCTTGCAGCAGTTTCGCCAGATCCGGCGCATCACCCA
The DNA here is from genome assembly GCA_044227005.1 of Aggregatilineales bacterium. Lineage (GTDB taxonomy): Bacteria > Chloroflexota > Anaerolineae > Aggregatilineales > Phototrophicaceae > CFX2. The sequence goes on along the minus strand of JBGAFZ010000001.1, from coordinate 392,817 downwards.
GCGCCCCATATTCCTTACGCTCGGCTCCCCCGATGTTCCCCAACACTGCCATCCCCGTGTGGACGCCGATGCCGTAAAACAACCGTTGTTCTTCGGGCAGCACTTCATGTAGCGCCAGCAGGTCGTACTTCATGCTCATCGCCGCCCGTACCGCCCGCAACGCGTGGTCTTCCTGTGGGTTGTACTGGGTGTTAAACAAGCCGGTCACCGCGTCACCCATGTATTTATCCACCACACCTTCATACAAGTTGATGGCATCGCTCGACAAACTGATGTAGGCGTTAATAATCTCCATCAGCCGTTCCGGTTCAAGTTGCTCGCTAAACGTCGTGAAGCCGCGCACGTCCGAGTGCAGCATGCTAATCTCGCGCTCTTGCCCGCCCACATCCAACGCAGCCGCATCCTTGATGTTTTCCAGCTTGAGCTTCATATAATTGCTGACGATACCCAACTGCTCCTGACGTCGTCGCGACTCAGTCTGGTCATCCAGCACAATCGCCACACCCTGGCTCACCCCGTCACTATCCCGCAAGGGACTCATCGTGATGTTCCAGTAATGCTTACTGCCGTCCAATATCGGCTCGACCAGCATCCGTTCCGGTGTACCCTGCTCACGCACGCGCACCAGCCCATCATAAAAATCATCGCCCACACCCAGCATATTATCTGCGATGTGATAACCGATAATGATCTCGCGTCCCCGCCCGATGACCGCCTCGGCTGCCGGATTGCAGTCGGTCACAACGTCCTCACGGTTGATAGTGATCACACCACTACCGATAGACGAAAAGATACTGGTCAGTAAATCGCGTGATTCAGTCATCTCCGCGACCTGTGCTTGTAGCGCTTCGTACAAACGTGCGTTCTCGATAGCGACTGCCGCTTGGCTAGCAAACGCTCGGATCAAATTCAAATCGCTGGCCTTGAACAAACCGTCGATAATCCGGTTGTCGCAGTACACCACGCCGATTACTGTCTCATGCACCTTCAACGGCACAGCAAGAATACTGCGCAGTTGGAAACCAATTACACTCTGATGACCTTGGAAACGATTGTCTTTGCTGGCGTTCTCGGTGATGACGCCTTCGCCCGTCACCAATACCTCGTTGATGATCGAACTACTGACCACCAGATCGCCTTGTTCCAATTGCTCGCGGTCAATACCCCGCCGCACCGGATACTCCATCGCCCCTGTATAGCGGTTAACCAGTGCGATATATCCCCGTTCCGCGCCCGTGATACGCACCACCGTATCCATCACCTCATTTAGAACCTCGCCCGTATCCAAAGACGAGTTGACGATTGAGGCAGTCGTCACCAATTCACGTAACTGCTTTAACTCGGTCAACAAATTGGTGATGTTATTATTAAGCTTATCGATGCCCGTCTTGAGCGTCTTGAGCGTGTCCATCGAGTTCGCCGGCAAGCTCATGCCGCGCTGCCGCAGAAGATCACGCTGGCTGCGCATCATCTCCAATGTCTCGTTCACCCGTTGGGCAAGCTGCCGGATTTGTTCCTGCGCGGTATTACGGTACGCCTGTAGTCGGGCGGTTTCTTCGGTTTGAAAATCGCTCATTTCGAAAGCACCTCGTAAACGGTCGTGAACTGCTGGCGACCTTTCGCTTTGATCGGTTCTTGTCCACCAAACACCACATGATCAGGGTATTTCCCCAGCGCCTTGTGGATATAAGCACAGCACGAGTCACTCACCAATATCTGACCCGGTTTAGCATTTTCCAATAGACGATGCGACAGGTTAATCGTATCGCCCAGCGCGGTAAAATCACGACGGCTAGCACTACCCACGTTACCAGTAGTCGCTACCCCGCTGTGAATGCCGATCCGGAAATAAGGCGGTTGCGGATCAATTCCTTGCCATTCGTATAACTTAACAAATGCATCCCGCATGAGTAGCGCCGCTTCCAACGCTTGATTGGCGTGATCATCCATCGGGTTAAGCTGCGTATTGTAGAGCGCCATGATCTCAGTACCCATGTACTTATCAATAACGCCGTTGCTGTTGTTAATGCAAGCTGTCGCCACATCATGATACTCATTCAGCAGCGCCATCACCTCACGCGGACGTAAATCCTTCGGGAAGGTCGCCAACGAACGCACATCCACATACATGCAGGTTAATTCGCGCCGTTCACCACCCAGCGCCAAACCTGAAATTTGCTCAATGTTGTCCACCATCGCCGGTGGTAAGTAACGTCGGATGATATTCAACTGCGACTCACGTTCACGCTGTGCCGTCACATCATCGACCACGACGGCCACACCTTGCGTCCGCCCATCTGCATCTTTAAGCGGGCTGAGCTTAAAGGTCAGTATCTTTTCCCCGCTTGAGGTTTCCAACGTACTTTCAAACGACTGGCGTTCATCTTGTTCATGCACCAACCGCAGATGTTCGCCCGTAATCAAAGGCAGCACATCCGTCAACGAATCGCCCATCACCTTCTCGCGATCAAAACCAAAGATATGCACCGCAGCCGTGTTAATCGTGCGAATAGCATCCACATGATCAGTCGTAATCACGCCGCTTTCAATCGACCCGAATACGTTCTCGCGCACTTCGTTCAGTTCTGTGATGTTGCTCAGGTTAGCTTGTCCCTGCATAAACAAGCGCGCATTCTCAACCGCAACCGCCATCTGGTTAGCGAAGCCCACCAAAATTGACAGTACGCGCCGGTCAAAAATTCCTGCGATCAGCCGATTATCGACATATACAGCACCAACTACCTGCGCGCTCTTATCCTTCAACGGCACGCACAGCACCGACCGCAGTGTATGCTGCACCACCGTACCACGATCTTCAAAACGGGGATCTTTATAAGCGTTATCCGCCAACAAGGGTTGCCCCTTCGTCAGCACTTCATTCAAAATCGTCTTGCTACCCTGAAATGTAGTGCTATCTCCCGCGCTCAAATCCCGCGCGATTCGCAGTTGCGGCTCACCCGTTTCAGGATCAACCAGCACGATATACCCACGCTCGGCGCCTGTCAGTCGGATGACCTCTTCGATAGCGCGCGCGAACACGGTATCCAGATCCCGCGACGAGTTGATGAGTGCTGATGTGGCTGCCAACGTCCGTAGTTGCAGCAGTTCGGTACTTTCGCCCCCGAGATTTTTTTGCAGGCTGCTCAAATCAGCATCCATACTATCGAGGTTAGGTAGCGCCCCCGGTGGCAACGACATGCCGCGCATTTGCAGCAGTTCAGCCTGATTTTTAAGGGCAGTCTTGACCTCGCCAACCATCGTCCGCAGGCGTTGGATGTCGTCGAGAGGTACTTCAGGGATTGCAGAGGGTTCGGGCATAGCGCGAGCGTCTCCGGTGTGCGTGAAATTTAGATGTAAATTATACACCGCTTCACCTCCACCGCACTCATCAGTTGCCAATGTTCGGTTTTGTCAGCAACTCATAGGCTGCGATTTCCCTACTATATGTCACCATTCCTGCTTAAATCCCGCCCCAAATGCTATAGTAATCATCTTATTGGAGGTAACCAGATGAATAAGCGCGTCCCTGAACTTGTACGCCCGATGCTGCAAGCCTATCTCGACCAACTCGCCCAGCAGCTACCAGAGTTCATCTCAGCCGTCTATCTGCATGGCTCGATTGCGCTCGATGCCTTCGATGAGCACAACAGTGACATCGATACCCTCGCCGTGATTACCCGACCAGCCAATGATCAGGACATCCAGAAACTGACCAGCATTCATCAAACACTTGCCAACCAGTACCCGCGCTGGCTCTTAGAAGTGAGCTACGTTCAAGCCACCGATTTGGGGCAACCGGAAAGCAGCATCAAGCCACATCCTATCCATCATGATAATGTGCTCCGATCGGCTGGAAATTTCGATACCAATCCGGTGACGTGGTGGTTGATCAAAAACAAGGGCATCGCTTTACTAGGCACAGAACCACAGCAACTATCGTTTACAGTGAATTGGAATATGGTGTTGAACTATATGCGCGGCAACATCAACACCTATTGGGCGAGTTATACGCACAATCCTCTACGGATGCTGAGTAGTTTATCTGACGAAGGTGTGGTGTGGATCGTCCTTGGAGTCCTACGCCAGTATTACAGCTTCCAAGAACAGGACATCACCTCCAAGATTGGCGCAGGGGAGTATGCGCTTAAACACCTGCCAGATGAATGGCACAACCTTATTCAAGACGCGCTTGACATCCGCCGTGGTCACAAACCTACGCGTTATGCGTCCCGTTTCACCCGCGCTTATGTGACTATCCGTTTCGTTCGCACGGTGATAGATGCGTGTACTCACAAATAACAGCATGCTATAATCTGGTTATAAGGAGGAAGATTCAAAATGACCGAGTTAATTCTTCACCTGACTCGTGAACAACGTCAACATATCGAAGAAGCTGCCCATCAACGCGGTTTTGATGCGCCTGATGATTATCTATTGGCATTGGTCGAGGCAGACGAAAAGAATCGTTTACTCGCTGATTTACGTCAAAGTATTCATGAGGCCATGACTGGCGACACCATTCCAGCCTCAAAACTACTAGAAGCCCTCGAAGATGAAGATTAGCAATGCCAACAGTTGAGCTTGCGAGAAGTTTTATCCGACGATTAAAGGAACTTCGCAAGAAGTATCCTCATGTTACAGAACAAGTGCAGGCATTAATCCTCCAACTTGAGCAAGGTGGAACGCCGGGTGATCAAATTCAAGGAACAGGTTATACCGCCTACAAAACGCGTTTAGCTAATCCTGATGCGGGCAGAGGGAAAAGCGGAGGCTACCGCGTAATTTACTACATCCGCACCGTTGATAAGACGATCGCATTGCTCATATACTCAAAATCTGATCAAGTAGATATATCACCTGATGAAATTAAGCGGTTAATTGAAGAGTATCTCAGCACTCATCAATAATTAGGTCGCATTGAAAATGAATTCAATTCACGCCCTTCACGCGCCATATAACTCCAACCACCAACCAACCCACAACGGTCAGGATCACGCCGAGAATCAGTGACATCGGACGGTAGACGAACTGCACCACATGGTCACCTGCTGGCACACACACTGCCCGAAACGCCGTGAATGCCCGTGTGATCGGCACAGCTTGACCGTCAACAGTTGCTTGCCAACCGGGATAATATTGATCGCTCAACACCAGCGCCCCACCAGCACCTGACGTTTTGATACTAACGCTGGTCGTATGGTAATCTGTAATCGTGGCTGAACCACCACTCCCGCTTGGACAATCCATCGGGCTATCCACTATCGCCGTGTTCCTCAGCGCTTCTACATCTTTAGTAATGCTCGCCCGTACTGCGTCATCATTAGGTTCAACGGTCACCGTTTGGGCAATCCATGTACGTGGGAAAGCATCGGTGCGCCGATAATAAATCCCACCTTCCGCAATCCCGATGAGTTGAAAATTAGGGCGGTCATACGGTGTTTTCGCCAGTAAATACTCCACGCCGATTAACGTATTCGGGGCATTCATTGGATCGCGCTGGTCGCCTAGTTTTTGTAACTTATCAAAGGTTGCAATCGGCAGTGGATCGTAAGCAATCGGATGTTGCAGCTTCGCTACGTAACCACCGTTATCAGGACTATCATTTGGGATTTGAAGCACACGTCCCGTCGCCCCCGCAGGGATATTGATCGCTGCTCCTTCCCACAAGGCATCCCGCCATCCGGCAGTGTTGTTGATGATTTGCAGGGGTATACGCCACGCATCCATAATCACCACGAACATCAGCACCGGCAACGCCCACTTCATCACATTGCCTTTACTAGCTGTAGCCGATGGTATTTCTTCTCGCGTCCACATCCACAACGCCGCCCACAATCCCGCCAGCACCACACCCGCCGCAGCCAACGTTCCGGCAACCATCAATGCGCGTGTCGGCATCGGTTCAACATGGCTGGAACTGGCATACCAACCAGAGAAAAATACCGACGCGCCAAATGCAACCAGCATCCCCACAGGTATCCACCGTTGCAAAACGGGCTGCAAAAATTCACGCCGTTCATCCAATGTACTGCGCTGCAAATAGCTAACGAACAGCGCTAACAACCCCGATAATCCGAACATGACGAAGAACAGCGCTCGCCCCGGCGCACGGAAGAACGAGAATCCCGGTAACCAGCGCGCCAGCACAGGCAGCATCGCCCCCTGCAAACCTACGCTCATCATCACGCCAAGCACGATCAGGCCGATAAAGAAGGTGTGCTCTTTGCGTATCCGCCGGAAAACCAACGGCAGCGTCAACAGTGGCAGCAATCCTGCATACGCACTGAACTCTTCGTAAAAGTCGCGTCCCCAATAATAAGTCGGCGGTTGGTAAGGATTACCGAATAACCCCGGCAGCGCCAAGCCGAGGAATTGTGCGGGTGGCAGCGCAAACGAATTAATAAATTCCAAATCAGTGTTATCACGTACCGACAACCGCGTGAGTTCTAAGGCAGGCAACGCCAACGCCGCCCCTAATATCACCCCGACGATTCCCAACAAAACCACCTGTCGCAGCGCTTGCCACACCGCCCCCATCGTATCTTCGGCTGTCATGATGTGGTAAATTGCCATCACCACCAATGACAAACCCAGATAAAACACCATCGGCGGATGTCCACCCAGCAAAGCAACCCCAAGCACGACACCAGCCGGTAAGGTCGAACGCCATGTGCCGCGATTTAATGCATATCGATAGGCAGTCACCGCCCACGGTATCCACGCCGCCACCATAATCAGGGTGTAATGTCCCGCGTAAAAGCGCGATCCCATCCATTCGCTCATGCCAAAGACCACACCCGCCAGCAATGCCGCCGTGTGCGTACTACCAAAGCTTCGCGCCAGTCGAGACATACCCCACGCCGCGATCCACACATGAAACGCCAGCGCCAGCCCTAAACCACGATCCGCGCCAATCAACCAGATCAGCCATGTAGCCGGATAAAATAAGGCCGCGTGCGGGTTACCAATGAGCGGATGCCCAATATAGGTATATGGATTCCACAACGGCAGTTCACCAGCGTGTACCATATCGTGCAGCATAGTTGTCAGTGGATAAAACATCGCCCGAAAATCAGCCGCAGCCAGCACTTGGCCGGAAGGTGGCAATATCGCCGGACGCATAAACACAATCGTCAACAGCGCCAGCACCAACGGAACCAAATACGGACGACGTTCAAAAGCCTTTTCCACTACTGCACCTCAATCTCACCAATACTGACATACGGCTGTCCATTCACAGGCAACGCTTGATTATCACCGTACCAATACACTTTGACCACTAGCGAATAGCGTCCGGTTGGCAAATCATGCGGTAAGGTCAGCATGTGTCGGTCAAAATAAACCTCACCTGTACCCCACTGTGTAGTCGGTTTATCGGATGGCGCTCCATTATGATCGACCCGCACTGCACCCGCGCTATCCAGCAGGAATACACCCACCGAGTAATCCAATGTGGGTTGCTTTACGGCTGACCACCACAAATCAATCGGCACACGTTCACCTGCACGGGCTTGGATCGGTGCTAGCGCATCCCGCAGCACAAAAACCTCACCAAATGGATGAGATTTCACATCGAACTGAGGTTTCTCATACAGCACCATCTGAATTACCGAGTCACCGAAGCGCTGGCGATAATCGGCATTCACGGGCAGTTCACGCCGGATGACAGGTCTAAAGCCCATCAAACCACCTTCCAGCGCGTTCATAATTTGGGGCGCTTGTAACCACTGCACCACCCACACCCGCCGATGAGACTCCAACTTGGGTGTCAGCACAGGCAGCAAATCTTTATCGTTCGAGTAAATATCAGCGCGGGTGATGGTACGGATAACCTCAGCATCGGGCAATACCTGCCGCATTTCATAAGCAAAGGCGTTATCATCCCAGCCCGTTTCCAGTACGATTAAATCACCCGCTGCATAATCCTGCGCCACAATTTTCGCCGCATCGTCACTATCAATGCGCGGCTGAATCACCGTTGGACTCACGAGGGTTACCAGCACCCACGCCCCGATCAATATACGTGCAACTTTAGGCGACCTATCATGAGAAGCATAGTGGCGATCAATCAAGCTTGCCCCATAACCACAGACCACCGCTAATAATGGCACGAGGAACACCAGTGTCCGCCCCGATAACAAATTAAAGCGTAGGCTTAACCCGAACATACCTATCGCCAAGCCCACACCACCCAGCACCACCACCCATTGAAGTGCTGTACCGGCAGGTGTCCTCGCTCTTGCCACCATCATCCCTATCGCGATTATGCCTAACCCAAGCAGCAGCGCCCACTGTGTACCGAGCAATAACTCACCCAGCGCAGGCACATTCGCTAAAGTCGCTGCATACGTCCCCGGCAAATTCGCGATACCACTGGTCAAGGTCGGGAATTGAATCGTCGCGATGACCCACAACCACGGCGCGTATAAAACCGCTGTTGCCATCCACGCGCCGACCAACCATAGTTTCGGGCGTTTGAAGATATAGCTATTGCTCTGGCTTCTGAAACGCCACACCAATCCAACGACGACCTGTACCGCCAATGGCAACACAGCAAAATACAGCGTATAAAAGGCCAGCGTCAGACTGAGCAAATACCCCACCCATAACCCCACGCTTGGCCGCTTCAAGTAATGCAGAAAACATAACCACGAGAGCGCGACAAACAGCACGAACCAGCCATAATGCCGCACCTCTTGACTGTAGTAGACCGCAATCGGCAACCCCGCCAACAGCAACGCCGCATAAGTTCCTGCTCGCCGCCCGAACACATCTGCCGCGATGCGAAAGGTTACAGCAACGGTCAGCACCCCCGCTGCGATGCTCAAATAGCGCAGCGCTATCGGACTTTCTCCCGCCAGCAACCGCCAACTACTTAACGCCACAAAATACAACGGGGGGTGACGATCATGTGCGAGGTTGTTCCACACCACATCCAAACGTGCGTCGCCCGTCGCCCAGATACTCCAGCCTTCATCCGTCCATACCGGCCAACTGCCCACATTGATGATGCGCGTGGTAGCCGCAAACGTCAGAATCAGGACAAGAATGAACAGGGGTTTAGCACGTTGGGTCATCAGAAAACTTTAGCCAGATAAATAACAACGATCAGAGTAGGAAGCGGCAATGATTATAGCTCAGTTCCCACCCATCTCCCGTAGGACATGCCGTGCGATCACCATGCGTTGGATTTCGCTCGTTCCTTCACCGATGGTCATCAATCGTTGATCGCGGTACATACGCTCCACCGGAAACTCACGGCTATAGCCATAGCTCCCATGAATTTGAATGGCGTTATGACACACTTTTTCCGCCACTTCGGTCGCCTTCAACTTACCCATCGCAGCCATCTTGCCGAAGTCCTTACCAGCGTCCTTCAAACATGCCGCCCGATACACCAGCATTCGCGCCGCTTCAATCTCAACTGCCGCATCCGCCAACATCCATTGAATCGCCTGATGCTCACTGATCGGCTTGCCGAAGGTTCGCCGCTGCTGCGCATATTTCACCGACTCTTCAAAAGCGGCCTGCGCCAAACCAATACTTAACGCCCCGATACTGATGCGTCCACTGTCCAATGTTTGCATCGTCTGATGAAAACCGCGTCCTTCTTGACCGAGTAAAGCATCCGCGGGCACACGGACATCCTCGAACGTCAGCATTTGCGTGGGCGATCCTTTTAAACCCATCTTCTTTTCCGGTGGATGGATCGTTAACCCCGACGTTCCCGGCTCAACCAACAGCATCCCGAAACCCCGCGTTCCAGCCTCTTTATCTAACCGCACCAACGTCACGATAACCGGCGCGAAACGCGGATTGGTGATCCAAGCCTTATTGCCGTTGATGATCCAGCTATCGCCATCCCGCACAGCGCTGGTTTGCACCCCGCCCGCCAGATCTGACCCCGCGCCCGGTTCGGTCAACGCCAATGAGCCTAGTGTCGTACCGCTAGTCAACTTGGGCAAATAACGGGCTTTCTGTGCATCCGTTCCCCAATTGACAATCGGACCGCAGCACAACCCATTATGTGCCGATACCGAAAGCGCCGTCGAACCGCACGCCCAACCCAACTCCTCGACCGCAATCGCAGCACTCAACGTATCGAGTCCCACACCACCGTAAGCTTCTGGCACCTGTAATCCGGTCAGACCTAAGGCTGGCATTTTGTGGATACCTTCCCACCGTAACTCACCGGTTTCATCAACCTCGGTCGCATATGGCTTAATCTCATTGGCACAAAACTCATGCACTACACGCCGGAACATCTGCTGCTCGGATGTCAGTTCAAAATCCATTTAAGAGTCCTTAGTCAATAGCTTATAGTCGATAGTATGCAAACAAGTTTTATTTCAGAATCCAACTGCGCGGCGCAACAACATCAGCATAAATAAACCCACACCCCAACCGGCATACCCCGCCACCACCATCGGCACCAATTTCCACCCCGCCCGCGCCGCCAACCACGCAATCACCACAAAAGCGAAAGTCGGAATCAGATTGAGCATCAACGAGCGGGTAAACGGTTCTATTTCAGCTTTGGCGCTACTCCCATAGACCAACCACAAGCCCAACGGCAGGTTAATGGGCATGGTCGACGCTATCGCCGCCAGCGTTTTAGAATACTCGCGTAAAATAGCGATGGTGATAATAATGATGATCGAGACAATGACGGGCAGCACCCGCCCCCATGCGATTTCCATGTGTACATCCTTATAATGGCAATGACGATTAACCCTAACCTTTCAGCTAGGGAAATCCTCTAAAACTTGCCGCTGGTTCTGAATAACGGTATTTTCAAGTGTACGCAGCATTGTAGCAACCAGAACATGACTCGTCACGATCCACCTAAATCAGGAGAATAGGCGATGGCACACCGAATTCACAACTACACAGGCGACAAAATTGATGTTTCTTATAATGCCGGACGCTGCATCCACGCAGCAGAATGTATCCGTCGCCTCAACACAGTCTTTGATAACAGTAAACGTCCGTGGGTACAACCCGACGCGGGATTAGCCGATGGTGTGGCAGCAACCGTCTTACACTGTCCATCCGGCGCGTTGCATTACGAACGCAAAGATGGTGGATTGGTTGAACCCACACCCGAACACAACACGATCCGATTGGCAGAAGACGGACCACTCTATCTGCATGGCGATTTCAGCATCGTTAATGGTGCTGGTGAATTGGTCGTAAACGATACACGTGCCGCACTCTGTCGTTGTGGCGCATCCGAGAACAAACCATTCTGCGACAATTCTCATATCACCATCAAGTTTTCTGCACCGCCCACCCTTGCCCAAGCACAAACCACCATCGAATCCCAAGAAGGTGGCAAGTTACATATCGAAACCACCACCAACGGCTCACTGCACATCACTGGCAACTTTACGCTAGTCAACGCCGAAGGTGAAACCGTGTATCAGGGCACAGATGAATGGCTCTGCCGCTGTGGTGCGTCCAACAACAAACCCTTCTGTGACGGCTCACACAAGAAGATTGGCTTCGTCGCCGAATAATTCCGCCTAGAGAACACTTACGAATGGTTGTCCGGTCGCCATGACACCGTCCCGGCATTGGGCAACCGATTCATCACCAAGTGAACTGAGCGGTCCGATAAATCAACCACATACACGTCATAATGCCCGCCGTGGTCAGCCGACAAAAATGCAATCTGTTGACCATCTGGCGACCACAGCGGCATGATGTTCGTACCCGAACGTTGAGTGATCGCTGTCACCTGTTCATCACAACCCTGTGGATGTCGGAAGCAATCTACCTCGACCGTATAGATTTCATAATTCTGGTTACGGTCGGATGAAAACGCGATGTGCTTACCATCCGGTGACCATGCCGGAAAACTATCCGCTGCCCGATTCATCGTGAGCCGTTCTGTCGTACAACCACCCAAGCGTGTTTCATCGCAATCAACATCAATCACATACAGTTCAAACGACATTGAACGATTGGAAACGAATGCTAGTTGTCGGCTATCGGGTGACCATATCGGATATGCATCGATCAATCCATTGTGCGTAAGCTGCCGCACCTTTAAGCTGCCGATGTTCACCACATAAATGTCGCAGTTACCATCACAATTTCCCACGAAGGCAATCTGTTGACTATCCGGCGACCACATAATCGTTACGACTGGATAATCTGTCAGGCGGTGAATATCGGTTCCGTCAGGCCGCACAATATAAAGACCTGCATTCGGTTGATGCATAGCGGCATACGCAATCCACTGTCCATCCCCTGACCATGCCGGTACAGCACCAGCACCGCCACTTTCGGCCAAGCGTGTCACATCACGCCCCTCAAGATCCCTCAGATAAATATCAGTACGTCCGTGACGTTCACTATAAAACACCAACCGCTGACCATCCGGAGACCACGCAGGGAAACTATCATCACCGGCTGAATGGGTCAGATTGATGCTTAATCCCCGATCCGCATCAACCAGAAAAAGCTCCATGTTATCGTCGGAAAAACCACTGGAAACCAAGTGATGACGTGCGCCCTGCATGAGTCGTGCGCCCCATACAACGCTAAAAATGCAGCCTGTGAACAGCAGCCACAAACCACAGACTAATCGCCATCGCTTCATAATATGAAGAAAAAAGATGCTCAATTAAGCACTAACGGCTAAATCTTCTTTTAGAGGCAGTGTCAGCACAAACCGACTGCCTTCGCCAGCACGGCTATGAACAGTCACCGTGCCACCGTGTGCCTCAACAATCATTTTAACAATCGTCAAACCCAGTCCAACCCCACCTTTTTCAACAGTACGGGCTTGATCTGCGCGAAAGAACGGTTCGAAAATGCGCTCCACCACCGCTGGAGCAATACCCGCTCCAGTGTCCTCGACTTCGATAATTGCATGGTTGACCGTGTGACGTGTATAAACCGTGACATTGCCGTTATCAGGGGTATGAGTCAGGGCGTTAGCCACCAGATGTCGGATCGCTTTTTCGATCTTCACGCCATCTAAGCGCAATACTGGTAGCTCTTGATCAGCCACGAAGTTGAGATGAATATGTTTTTGTGCGGCTTTGGCACTTTGCTCACTGATAATACCGTTCACCAGATAATTCAAGTTACAGGGAGTCGGTGTTGGAGTGGTCAAGAAGGAAACCAAATAGAGATTTTCTAACTGTGTCGCCAGATGGTGAACCGATTGTTGAATGGTCTGCAATTTTGGCTGCACGATGCTAAGAGATTTATCGTCAATTAAGCGTTCTACCAGATAACGACTGGTTTCGATTGTCGCCAATGAAGTACGGAAATCATGAGAAAGCGCCTCTACAAGCTGGCTGACCAGAACAAACTGCTCTTGTTCCAAGATCAACTTCAGTTTTTGGGCTTCGATCTGCTTATGCTCGGTAATATCCTTCGCCACGCCGAAGTAACCTACCACCCGCCCTTGCGCCTCATCCCAAACAGGTTCTCGTACCAGACTTAACCAGCGAACAGCACCCTGTTTGGTGATGATCCGGTACTCATTACTCACAGCCTGACCACTTAACACTTTTTCGGTATCAGATGATAGCAATGCCAAACTGTCTGGATGAAATAGTATGGGCGCACCATAGGCATCAATTTCTTTAGGCAAATAACCAGTGACTCGAAAGAATGAATCGGTAATCCATTCGCGCTCCATCTTTCCGTCAACATCAATCCGCGTATAAAAAGCATAATCCGAAATCAACTCAGAAATCTTGCGGTAGCGTTGCTCACTGCCCCGCAAGGCTAACTCAGCCAGTTTACGATCGGTGATATCCTTCGCCACGCCGTAATAACCCACCACCCGGGAATGCTCATCATCCCACACCGGGCGTCGCAAAATGCTCAACCAACGTAAATCACCACTTTTAGTCCGTAATCGCGATTCGCTGTTTACAATTTCACCCTGTTTGAGAAGCGCAACTTCCCGAACCGCTCTATGTATATCATCAGGGTAAAAAATCTTCGCTAATTCATCCGGTTGCTGCGGCATCTCGTCAGCACGGTATCCGGTCACTCGTTCTACCGACTCAGTAATCCATTCTCGGTACTGGCTACCGTCCGGATTAATGCGGAAAAAGTAAGCATAATCTGAAGTCAATTCAGTTAAAATACGATAGCGTTCTTCACTGGCTTGCAAGGCCAACTCAGCCTGCTTACGCTCGGTAATATCCTGTGCCACACCGTAATAACCAATCACACGGCTATGATTGTCATCCCATACCGGACGGCGGAGAACATTCAACCAGCGCAAATCCCCCTGCTTGGTTGTAATCCTGAACTCACGGTTGATCTGCTCACCCGCCAAAATGAGGTGCAAATCATCCTCAGCATTCATCACATCACCGGCATAAAAAATACTTGCCAAGCCAGATGTTTCTTGTGGCATTTCATCGGGGGTATACCCCGTGACACGCGCTACAGACTCAGTAATCCATTCACGGTGACGTGTACCATCAGGATCGATGCGGAAAAAATAGGCATAATCGGAAATCAGTTCGCTGATGATACGATAGCGTTCTTCACTGGCTTGCAGGGCAGTTTCAGTTTGCTTGCGGAATGTAATATCACGCCCTGAAACAATCACTTGGAGGACATTCCCCTGATCATCCTTAATCGGATTAGAGTAAATCTCCAGCCACAGATATTGTCCGTTTTTCTTACGCGAGCGGTATTGCACTCCTTCAACCGGCACTCCCCGAACTACTTGTTCCATAGATGCCGAAGATACTTCGAAGTCGTCCGGATGTACACGCTCTCCTGATGTCAGTTTATTAAGCTCAGCAAGGGTATAGCCCATAGCTTTTTCATAGGACGGGCTGATATAAACAATCTGCTTAGTGGGCACATCATACAGCATCACAAAATCGGATATGGTTTCGGTCAATAAACGATAGCGTTCTTCACTGGTCTTCAGGGCAATTTCTGCCCGCTTCCGCTCAGTAACATCTTGGGCAACGCCATAATAACGTGTGACACGGTTTTCGTTCACATCCCAAACCGGCAAACGAGAAAGCTGCACCCAACGTATATCTCCACCCTTGGTACGAATGCGATGTTGAACACTATTCGGCTTATTCTGAAGCGTCACATCCAATTCTTTTTGTAATGCAGCTTCATCCTCTGGTAGAAAAAGCGCAAGATTAACGTTGCCATCTTTGTCTAGCTCATCATGCCAATATCCGGTCAAACGCCTAAATGAATCTTCGGTGATCCACTCATGCGTCAAAGAGCCATCAGTTCCAACTTTCAGAGAATAGGCGTAATCTGAAATCAATCCGGTGACTAACCGGTAGCGTTCTTCACTCGCAGAGAGTTCTTCCCGCCGTTCACCAATCGCCCGCCGCTGATGATATGACAGAAGCAGCATAAACACCGATAAAAACAAGTTGAAGCTAAACGGCCCGCTGATAATCGCTTGAGCGCTAATCTGGGGAAAACTCGATTGGAAAATGAAAAGCAATCCGATTTGGAATACGGCTGCAAGAACGGCAATCCGCATCGGCAAAAACGTCGACGCAAATAACGTGACAGTGAACAAGTAAAACAAACTATTGTAGGAACCGGGACCGCCTACAACGAGTGCAGGAACAAATATACCGACGGTTGCCAATATCAAAACAGCACCGATCGCAAATCGTACATAACCATTGCGCGTCAGGAAATAACAGAAGCCCACCGATATCATGATACCGAAACTGACTACCAACCAAACGTCAGCACCTGTAAATGTATTGCTGGTATGTATTGAAAATAAAATAAGAAAGAAAACAACCAGTATCGCTGCCAGCAACATCGACGAAAACAGCCGCGATTCTTGCCGTGCCTGCCGTTCGGTCACAGAGTTCGAGGGGCGGGTTAGAAAATCCCACACGTGGGTGATGGATTTTCGAATTGTCTCTAAAGAAGGAGAAGGCATTCTGAGTCCAATTTTACCCGGAGATGATTTCTAAGAGTATAACATGACAACCTTTGCGCCAGAATAAACCTATTGTAAACCTCAACGTAACAATCACGACTCGGGCGGCAAGTACACCAAGATCGGTATACAATAGTCTCATCACAAACTTATAAAGGTTATCGAGCAGATGTCTATACTACCTCCCAAGCATCTTTTGGTTATTGCCGCTCATCCCGATGACATTGAATTTGGTGCAGCAGGAACCATTGCCCTGTGGACAGCAGCCGGTGCGCGTGTCACGTTCTGCATGGTCACCAATGGCGCAGCAGGCAGTAACAAACCGGATACTGACCTACAAGCTTTGATTATCCAACGGCAAGAAGAACAACGTGCCGCAGCCGCTATCCTCGGCGTACAAGATGTACGATTTATGGGGTATCAAGACGGCGTCCTTCAACCCACTTTGGAACTGCGCCGCGACCTCACCCGCATCATACGCGAGATCAAACCCGACCGCGTCATGATTCAAGACCCAACCATGTTCTTTGCTGGAAATTACTACATCAACCATCCCGATCATCGCGCTGCCGGAGAAGCCGCCGCGTATGCTGTTTTTCCCAGTGCCGGAACACGTCCCATTTTCCCCGAACTCCTGGCCGAAGGACTTGAACCCTTTGACCCCTTGCAGATGTGGCTGATGTTCGCCGTAACAGCCGAAACCGTAGTTGACATCACCCCGCACATTGATCAAAAGATCGAAGCGCTCCTCTGCCACAAATCACAACTAGGGCCAGAGGTAGTTGATATGGTTAAGGGTTGGGATCGCGAGTCGGGCAAGTCGAATGGTTACGCCTATGCCGAAACCTTCCACGTCATGATTCTCAAGCAGGAAGAAGAACAGCCACAAACCGGCACGGGTGTATCACTCAAACCCGCCGACGAATCCAAGTCTTAGCCACCGTATACAAATAAAAACCCTCCACCATATTGTTACGGTAGAGGGTTTTTAATTTATATTTGCCCTAATACGTCTAGTTGCTGTTCACCAGTGTGATTACATTCCCCACCGGATCATGCACCACCAAACTATGATCGGCCTGTTCTTCGACTGTCACTGCCGCTTGATTAAAGCGCTCGCGCAATTCAGCCAGTGCAGATGAATCCGGCACAGTTAGCGTAAACGTCTGTAGCCCGAGTGTGTGCGCGGGCTGGGGTTGTTGTCCTGCCCAGATATTCAACCCGATGTGGTGATGATACCCACCCGCGGATACGAAGATCGCACCGTGACCACTCCAATCCGAAGCCATGTCCATCCCTAACAAACCGACGTAAAAAGCCTCGGCCTGTTTCAAATTCGCCACATGCAAATGCACATGACCGATGTCGGTAGCCGGATCAATACCCGTCCACGGCGCATCATCAGCTTCACGCAGCAGCTTTTCCACATCCAAAGCCACCGTCGTCATTTGCACTTGTGTGCCTTCGTATTTCCACTGATCTCGAGGACGGTCACGGTACAATTCCAAGCCGTTGCCATCCGGATCATTCAAATACAGCGCCTCGCTCACCGCATGGTCGGAAAATCCACCAAACGGATAACGAAAACTGACGAGGCGCGCAAATAGACGCGACAATGCAGCACGACTCGGCAAGCGAATTGCCACATGATACAAACCGGTACTGCGCGACGGCTTGGGTTTCCAATCCTTATGTTCTGTAAGCAAAATATGCGGTGTGTGACCATCAGCCGAAAGCGTCACCGTATCGCCTTCTTTGCCAATTTGCTTGAAGCCCATCTTCTCGCCGTAAAAATCCAGCGAACGTGCCAAGTCGGCGGTTAATAAATGGGCATATCCAATATGAGTTTGTGCGGGTAAACGGAAGCTATTCATTGAGGGGAGTCCTTTCTTACATCATACAGACGTGCGCACAGCTCATTTCATTACTTTATTTTAGGAACTATTACCGTTATTCATCAAAGGGAGTCGTGTCACGGATGATGAGGCTGTCGAAATCAGCAGTCGTGCCGGCATCTACCCCCAGCGCGACCGTTCCGCCCAACGCCAACGCGGGATCAATCGCCATAATGAAATGACCATCCACAAAAAAGGCTATACGCTGCTTATACGTGATCGCCGTCAGAGTAACCCATTCCGGCAAATTATTGCCAGCGCCGGAAATCACGCCCTCAAAATAAGTCTCATCGCGATTGCCATCTTGATAACTGACAATCGTGCTAATGCTGCCGTCCGGATTGCGCCGTAGTCCAAGCTTATAGCCATTGACCGCAGATCCGCCCAAGCTCGGTGTAGCCCGTACAGCCATCCACGCCGAACTAATCGCTTGCGGCAATCGCAGGTCTACGCTGACCAGATAATCACTGGTGTCGCTGAAGTTTCGTGTATCCGCTCCCGCCCCAAACAATTGAACTGCCAGATCGCTGCGAATTAAGCGAAACGTCAACTGATTATCATTTGCCAGCCGCAAAAACTTTTGATGATCACTCGCGTTATTTTCAACGATGAACTCACCGGATGCTTGTAACCCATTCACCCAATACACATCGGTGCGAAACTTGTCATCAAAAGCATCACTAATATCACTACGCGGTTCACGGAATGGGCGAGCGAACACTTGCTGCTGCAATTCCAGTGCAAACCGCGCGCTAGCGTTGCTGCTGGCCGCCGTCTCCGTGATCAAACAATCATCCAACCGGATCACATCCCCGCGTTGGGTCTGGAAACTTATACCACCGCTGGCAGGTGAACCAGCAATCGTACCCTCGTAATAATTCACCCCATCACGATAGACCTGCAAGCGATCACCGATGAATGAGATACTTAGATCATCCCAGCGATTGCGGCTATACACATTCGCCACATCACGGCTGAACACCACCCCGCCTGCGCCATCCAGATGCTCAATCAATGTATTGCCAGCAGCAAAGGTAAAGCGCAAACTCCCACTTGCACCTTGCCGGATACTCAGTTGATAACCACCCTGTTCCACCCACACGCGACAGCTTAATGATAAATCACGGATCGGCAAAATCGACGGCTTGACCGTCACATTATCCTGTATCTGTAAATACTGGTTACCCGTGTCGTCAGTACCGATAAACGCCGCTGTCGGGCTGGTTGTTTGCCATGTCACAGGCAAGCCCGCGGTCTGAAAGTGATTACTGGCGGATTCCGGTCGCTGAATCACCAGATTATCCCAACGCACCGCGCGGAAAGCACTGTTGGTCTGTAAAATGACTGCGCCACCACCAAGCTGCGGGGTAATCAAATCCTCAACCGACATGATTAACTGCCGATCGACATACACCAATATACGACTACCATCCACCCAGATCCGCACTTCGTACCACTGCTGCTCGTCAATGCCTACCTTTACCTGCCGCAGTAGACGTTCACCCTCACGATTCATGATGTCCGGTGTTTCGCCATTCCGCCGCAAGATCATCAGGCCGGGCAAGATTTCCAGCGCATTGTAGCCTTTCTGGCAACCGTTCAAATCAGCACAACGGAAGATCACCCGCGCCCCGCCGCTTTGTTTGTCGAGGTTGATGTTGAAGCCAATCACCAGATTACCCGAACCTTTGGCTTGCCATTCCGGTTGTTCGCGCCCCAAAACCACAATCGGTTGCGTTAACTTACCCTGACCGATCAGAACACCTTCACCGCCTTCATTCACGACTTGCCACGCCGCCGAGTCATAATCCCAACCATTCAAGGCATCTGCACCTTCAAAATCAGCCACAAACGGCAAGCGTCCTGCGGGTGTTGCAGTCGGAGTAGGCATCAAGGTCGGTGTCAAAGTCGAACCGTTGGATACCTCAACTGTTGGACTCAGTGTCAAACTCGGTGTGACAGTAGGCGTTGCCGATGGGGTCACTGTCGCACTCGGTGTCAGCGTAAATGTCGCAGTGCTGGTCAAGGTTGGTGTATGACTGGCTGTTGCAGTCGCAGTTGCGGTAAAAGTAAGTGTTGCTGTTGGCGTGTAACTGGGTGTATCGGTCGGCGCGGAAGCCAGCGGCACCCCCTGAATATTCCCTTGGAAGTCAAATGTCGCCGGATTGTAGGCTACCCAACCCTCACTCTGATCGGGCAATAACACCTTCAACCATGCCCCATCCTCACTGGCTCCAATAATGATCAAGCGCATATCAGGCGTAAGATCAGCCACTTTGGGATATTGCGAACCCGGCCCCAGTCGCACAATCGTTGAGCGCAGCGCACGGGCATCCGGTGTGGAAACGGTCGGCGTCGCACTCGCGGTAGGGCTGTTGGTGACGGTGGGTGTATGGCTAGCCGTAAATGTCGCCGTGGGTGTATGGCTGGCTGTTATGGTTGCTGTTAATGTCAAAGTCGGCGTCACCGTTGGGCGGGCGGTTTCGGTTTGGGCAAACGCCACCAACGCCGTTTGGGTTGCTATGACACTTGAGGTTAAATTATCACGCAGCGCGATTAAAACCAGTGCAATAATCGCAACTACAGTAACCGCCCCTGCGATCAGCGGCCAACGGGAGGTGGCAGCCTTAGTAACAGGTGGTTGCATCGCTGAAGGCACCACCACACGTTGATCAGTAGGAGTCAACGTCGTAGGCACATCTGGCATCGCCTGAGTACCCATCTTCTTTGGATCACGACTAACCGCAAAAGCCTCCATCGTGGCTTCGATTTGAACCCGCTTCTGTTCGCGTTTCAAAGCCGCAGCGTCCATATGGGCTTGCGCCGTGCGCTTCAAAATCGAAGCTGTACCCACGCCGGATACATCCAAAGCCTGTGACAATTCAACTACAAAATCAGTCGCGGTCGCATACCGGGCTTCCGGATCTTTCGCCATCACCCGTTCGATCACCTTGGTGGTCATCGGTGCGAGGCTCGGATCATACTGGGTAATGTCCGGTATCGGATCACTGATGTGCTTAAAAATAATACTCAGCGGGGTATCACCCGTATACGGCAACTTCCCCGTCAACATTTGGAAGGTCATCACACCCAGCGAATAGATATCCGCTTGACCATTTAGTCCATCCACACCCATGCCTTGTTCAGGTGACATATAACCGGGCGTGCCCAAGGCGTACCCGCTTTGCGTCATATCCTGTCCGGCTTCAATCGTCCGTGCGATGCCGAAATCCGTCAGGAAGGCGTTCCCATCCTGATCCAACATCACATTCGTGGGTTTGATGTCACGGTGGATAACATTGTTACGGTGAGCATAATCCAACGCTGAGGCTACCTGCCGCAGCATATGGATAATCTCAGGGTGTGGCAGCCTCCCCTTATCAATTACATCTTTAAGGGTACCGCTCTCCAAATAGCGCATGACAATATAGGGTGGATCATGCGTCGCGTCATAATCGTAAATTGGCAGTAAATGGGGATGGACTAGACGCGTCAACAAGCGCGCCTCGCGTTGGAAACGTTCTAAGCTGGCGGCTTCCAATGCGATGGCACGGTGAATAATCTTGATAGCCACATAGCGATCAAGGTTAGGCTGATAGGCACGGTAAACCGTTGCCATACCACCCTTACCTATTTCTTCAACGATTTCGTATGGCCCGATGCGTTTACCGATCATGCGCGAACCTGCGTGTATCAAAACAATGCGCGTAGTGTAGCATACCCGGCAGGTGGTTGCATGTCATACATTCGCAATTCAAACTAAAGAACTATACGCTACCTAACCCGCGCATACCGCCGCATCAGGGAATAATTTAGTAGCGTAGGTTTCCATATGTGCTGTATCACTGGTCGGGAACATCAAGAACAACGTCAGCACGCGACTTTCGCTGATCGGCTGTATCCAGTAGCGCACGCTGAAGCTATTGCCTGCCTGTATCACGTTGAACTGATGCAGCGTTACATCTTTAGTCTGGCAGTTAGCGGTCTCATTGATACTCTGGTAATTGGCGAATACGGCCTTAAACCAATCGTCCGTGAACACCAGTGGCACCTGATCCGGTTGGATCGGATTATCAAAATGAATGTATCCCAAGTAGGCTAATCCACTGATTGAATCGTCACGCCATTCAGCCGTGGTACGTCCTACTTCTTCCCGTGCGCTTGCCAGCCATTGATCCGGCTCAAACACTGAGTCGCCATAACTCAACGCCGTATAAATCTCCCGTGTCGGTTTATCCTGTGCGCGACCGATTAAAACTGCTCCGGCCAACAGTACAACCAGAATGAACAATCGTTTGACCATAGTATGCCTTTCTGATGCCCCCGTGAACCGGTGCAATTGACTCGCTTAATTTCCTTCTTTATCCCCTCGTCACACTCCCCTACATCATGAAGCAAGTTGGGAGGGATTGAACAAACTGAATCTATTGTAACCGCGACTGCTTTTTAGCGCCCACCAATGCGGAAACCATCTGCAACCGACCACGGTGAGTACAAATCACCATCACCTGATGCAATGGCGCTCGCACGTTGCGCCGGTACATTCATACGCATCATATCGCCCAACGCGGCAGCAATCAGTGCCACATCAGGCAGGGGATCGGCTTGTGGCAACAATTCGTCTACGTGTGCGTCCACAAAATCCGTGTCCACCTGTCCCGCCTCAAATGCCGGATGTGCCAACAATGCCAGCAAAAAGGTTCGATTGGTAATCGTCCCCAAAGCTACCGTTTGCGCCAATGCATTCCGCATCCGCTTGATAGCCGCTGACCGATCTACATCATGCACAATAATCTTAGCGATCATCGGGTCATAATGATGGCTAATCACATCTCCAGATTGAACTCCCGCATCAACCCGAATACCTGATCCTTCCGGTGGGATGAAGCGCAACATGTTACCCACTGCTGGCAAGAAGTGATTAGCCGCATCTTCCGCGTACAATCGGCACTCGATAGCATGACCCCGCTGACTCAAATCTGCTTGCCCAAACGGCAGCGCATCCCCCGCCGCAATCTGAAATTGTAGTTTCACCAGATCAAGTCCGGTCACCATTTCCGTCACTGGATGCTCAACTTGCAAGCGCGTGTTCATCTCCAGAAAGTAGAACGCACCTTCACCTGTGACAATGAACTCAACCGTCCCCGCGTTCACATAATCAACTGCTTGAGCAGCGGCCACCGCAGCCGCGCCCATTTGCATGCGGGTCTCTGCGTCTAATAAAGGTGAAGGCGACTCCTCGATAATCTTCTGATGCCGCCGTTGGCTACTGCACTCGCGCTCAAACAAATGAACTGTGTTGCCATGCGTATCCGCCAGCACTTGAATCTCGACGTGATGAGCCGACTCAATATAGCGCTCCAAAAACACCCGCGCATCACCGAACGCATTTCCGGCCTCACGCCGCGCACCCGCCAACGCATCGCGCAAATCATCTGCATGCCGGACAACCCGCATTCCCTTACCGCCACCACCACCTGCGGCCTTCACCAGCACCGGATAACCAATAGCGACAGCCGCTGCACTAAATGTCTCATCATCGGCATCGTCACTTTGAAAACCCGGCACCACTGGAACGCCGGCTTGCTTCATCAGTGTGCGGGCGGCGGTTTTGCTACCCATAGCACGCATCGCATCAGCGCCCGGCCCGATCCATGTCATGCCTGCCGCGATGACTGCTTCAGCAAACTCGGCTTGCTCAGACAGAAATCCATAACCCGGATGTACGCAATCACATCCCGCAGCCTGTGCCACCGCAATAAGCTTTCTCGCATTGAGGTAACTTTCAGCCGGAGCAGCAGCGCCGATGAGATGTGCTTCATCGGCCAATTGCACATGCCGCGCATGAGCATCCACGTCCGAATATACCGCCACACTAACGATGCCTAACTCACGGCACGCCCGTATGATGCGAACGGCAATTTCGCCACGGTTAGCGATCAAACACTTACGAAACGTCATTTCGCGGATTCACTCGAATCAAGCTTAATATCCGAATCCGGATACACACTTCCGGAAAGATATGCCACGCTCACCCACATACCCCGCGCATGACGATAGAACAGCAGGATAAAAATGATATTGAACGATACCCAAAACGTCAGTTGGAAGGCCAACGGCGGACTGAACAAAGCTTGTGTCACAATATATCCACCCATCGACAGCGTTTCTGCCAACGACAAATTCAACATCGTACCGCCGATCGATTCACCCGACAGCCGTTCATAACGTGCGCCACAATGCGGACACTTCTCGTCCATCTTGAACAAGCCACGGAACATGCGCCCTTGCTCGCAATTCGGGCAGCGCAACAGCATCCCGACCCAGAGTTTGTGTGCGTAATACAGTAGTTTCATAGTTTTTTGGTGCTTATACTTCTCAATCTTTCAAGTCAGCACAGTTATACCACAGATGCCCCGCACTTCAGGACATACCATATGCCCAAGAATTTACATTTTGGCAACATTTTTAAAACAGTTTCGCCTTACTATAGAACATGTACAAAGGCAGCAATTAGGAGATAAATAATGTTCTGGTGGCGACGATTGCGGGAACGGTTCCTCATGCGGCGTATCGCACGGCGAACAACACGGCGATTCATGCGCCGACGAATTTAGGCGACATCATATCCACGCTTTAGTGGGGAAGTTCACTGAGCTTCCCCTTGCTCGTTATCCCTCACAACGCTTGAAAAATACATCACGACACCCTAACTTGATCTTGGCATCCTCGTTGATTGCGTACAGCCATGATCTGAACCAACCGCAAATCTGTGGTTTTAGGTGGTACTACTACCTACGATACAAAAACGGCAAGATGAACAAATGTCTTTAGAATAGTGTAATTGACTGACATAATTGGCTGTACTAAAGTCGTTCCAATTACCCTTTACCATTCATCAGGTTTAATCGTATGTCACTTATGCACACCCGTCGTTCGGAATTCAGCGCTGGATTTCGGGACACCTTTCCATTGGTCGTCGGCGCGATCCCATTCGGGCTGATCTTCGGCGCACTAGCCGTCAACAGTGGACTATCATCCGCTGCGGCTATGGGGTTCTCGCTGTTTGTTTTTGCCGGATCATCCCAATTTATTGCTTCAGGATTGGTGGCGCAGGGGGTCAGTATCGGCCTCATCATTTTCACCACCTTCATCGTCAATGTGCGCCACGCCCTCTATAGCGCCACGCTCGCACCGCACATGAAGCATCTGCCCCAACGGTGGCTCTTACCCTTGGGCTTCTGGCTCACCGATGAAACCTTTGCTGTAGTTGTCACCCGATACAATCAACCCGACGAATCGCCTTTCAAGCATTGGTATCATCTCGGCTCATCGGTTTTCATGTACGTCAACTGGAATTTCTGGACGTTTATCGGCTTGGTCGCAGGTCAATCCATCCCTGACCTCAGCCGTTTCGGTTTAGCCTTCGCGATGGATGTCACCTTTATTGGAATGGTTGTGCCACAACTCAAAAACCGACCGATGATGCTGGCCGCTCTGGTCGCAGGATTCGGCGCGGTTATATTGAATAGCTTACCCAACAAACTCGGATTAATCGTCGCCGTGTTTATAGGTATTGCGGTTGGCATCATCACTGAAAACTTATCGGATAAGGAAAAATTCGTGGGTGAAACCTACAAATCGGCCTCACATGAGGAGGCAGCATCATGAACGAAGCATTACTCATCATGGGGATGACCGCTGTAACCTTCACACCGCGCTACGGAGTCTTGGCCTTGCTGGGGCGTTTGGAGATGCCCAAGCCGCTCTTCCGCGCCCTGCGTTATGTACCAGTTACGGTACTCTCTGCCATCATCTTCCCTGATCTGTTGCTGAAGAATGGCAACCTTAATCTGGCGCTCAACAACAGCTTTTTAGTAGCCGGGATTATCACGATGGTGGTATCGTGGCGCACCAAGAATCTACTGCTCACCATCGTTTTAGGTATGGTCGCACTCTGGATCTGGCGCGCCTTGATTCCGGCCTAATAGGTCTCAACTACATCGGCTATTCAGGATGATTCTTGAGCATATCCAAGACACTGGCATCTGCTTTGTTACCCGCTAACTTGGCATAGATGCGTAGGTCAGCCAGCATCTTGTCGTACTGTCCCTGTAAGCCATAGGTTCGACCGCGTTCATAATACATGTCTTCTACGCCATCCGGTTTCAGATCGATAGCGGTCGTATAATCGCTGATGGCTTTGTCATAATTGCCCATCAAGCGTTGAACGTAAGCGCGGTTAGACAACGCAAGTGCAGATTTTGGCTGTAACTCGATGAAAATATCCAGATCAGAAATCGTTGCCGGTAAATTGCTCACCGCATAATAGGCACGACTGCGAAGTGAATAGGCTACCGGATAAGTCTTGGGATTCAAATCAATCCAGTAGGTGAAGTCATTAATCGACTTCTCAAATTCTTTAGTGGCTAAGTAGGCTTTTCCCCGAATGAAGTACACAAAATCTTCATTCGTCTTCAGTTCAATCGCCTTAGTCGAGTCTGCAATCGCTTTGGCATGATTGCCAAGTTGTTCGTAAGCGATAGCCCGCGCCACATACGCGGGTGAAAAGTCTGATCGCTTGTCTATTGCACTACTGTAATCAACAATGGCTTCTTGATACTTTTCCTGTACTGAATAGGCCTCACCACGTTTATAGTAGGCCGGCCAGAAGTCCGCTTCCCGCACGATCACCAGCCCGTAAAGTCTGATCGCCTCGTCATAATTGCTAGCGGCCTCGGCAGTTTGCGCTTTTGCGTAATCAGCCTGTGCTTGTGCATCCGTTGGCTTCAAATCCGCAAATGATTGCTGTGCATAAACTCCACCGGCAACCAACAAACACACTAATGTCACAACAAGGTAACGCACAAAAGAGCGGTTCATAGGCATATCTCCATTTGTATGGGTTCTATCATAGCGTGATTTCATCACAGCGGCGCAACCTGTTTGCAGGTTTATAGCAAATGTTAAGAAAACCCTTGCTCCCGCTTGCCAGCCTACTATTCCCGCATAAAATGAAGGTATGACAACAATAGACTACAACAAAACCATTCCGGATTTTAAGCGGCGCAAGGCCAAATATAAACCGATTGCTGAAGCGCTCGGCGGTGTTTACGGTTATCCGAGTTGGCGACAGTGGTTGCCTCCTCTGGATGAATTGATCAGTTGCATCCTCAGCCAGAGTACCACCGATGCTAATCGTGACCGTGCATTTGATACTCTCAAGGCGCGTTTTAAAACCTATGAGGACGTTCGGGATGCCGCGCCCGAAGACGTGATCGACGCAATTAAGGTGGCTGGTTTGGGCAACCAGAAAGGGCCACGCATTCAAGAAGTGCTGCGCCGTATCGCTGAAGAACGCGGTGAAATGAGCATCGAATTCCTGCGCGATTTACCGATGGATGAGGCCAAGGCATGGCTCACCAGCCTCAACGGTGTTGGCCCCAAAACAGCTGCGATTGTGTTGTGCTTCGGTTTCAATCGTCCCGCCTTTCCGGTTGATACCCATGTGCATCGTGTCGGTCAGCGCATCGGCTTCCTGCCCGAAGGGATTAGCGCCGACAAAGCCCATCCTCTTATGGAAGCGATCGTCCCGCCCGAAGATCATCTCACTTTCCATCTCAACTTGATTCGGCACGGTCGTGAGACCTGTACTGCCCGTGTCGCGCATTGTGAACGCTGCCCATTAACCGAGTGGTGTGACCACTACAATTTATTTCGTCCCCAATCCAACAAGAAAAAGAAGTAAACGCGCATGACGACCAAGCCAACACCAGCCGTTTCCGTCTCTGATAGCGAATTGGCGTCTATTCGCCAAAACGTCAACCAACTTCGCAGCCAAATCAACAGCGGGCGGGTTGATGGACAATTCCTGCTGAAACAGGTTGAAACCTTAATCGATTTGTTGGGACGGATTGACGCTGACCGTAAGCAACGTAAGAAAGAAGGTCGCTTTCAAGCGCTTTATAACGTCAGCCGTATGCTCGGTGAATCGCTGGATTTGCAAACCGTACTCAACCAAGTGATGGATGCCATCATCAACCTGACGGGCGCGGATCGCGGCTTCTTGATGCTCCGTAATGATGACGGCGGTATGACGGTACAGGTCGCGCGTAATCTCGACCAAAAAACCCTCGGTAGTGATGACTTCAAGTTCAGCCGTACCATTACGAATCAAGTGCTCGATAGCGGTAAGGCAGTGGTTACCAATAATGCCATTGAAGACCCGCGCTTTTCCGGTCAAGCCAGCATCATCGGTCAAGCCCTGCGCAGCATCATGGCAACGCCGCTGCGTGCGCGTGGCACCGTCATCGGCGTGGTGTATGTCGATAACCGCATGACGACCGGCTTGTTCATGGATGATGACCTGACTGCGCTGGATACCTTCGCCGGACAAGCAGCCATCGCCATCGACAACGCCCGTTTGTTCAGCGCGACTGATCAAGCACTGGCCGCACGTGTCGAAGAACTGCAAACCCTACGCCGCGTGGATCAACAACTCAACGAAACGCTGGATGCCGACAAAGCCATGCAAATCACATTGGAGTGGGCGTGTCGACTTTCCAATGCCACCAGTGGACACCTCGGTTTATTGGAAGGCAAACGTGTACAGGCGGTGCATCATTATGGTCAGGAAGAGGGTGAGCAGCCGGTCTATCTGGACGAAGCCTATCCACAGTTGATGGATGTTGTCACATCCGGCAACCCGATCACGGTGAGCGGTGAGCAAACAGGCAGTGATTATAGCCTCTCGATCGTACCTATCTCACGCGAAAACACTGTATTTGGTGTGGTGGTCATCAAACGGCAGGGTGCGGAAGCATTTACCCCTGAACAACAGGATTTAATTGAACGCATGGTGGTACGTGCGGCAGTCGCCATCGAAAACGCACGGCTTTATGCGGCTGTGCAAGCGGCTAACCTCGCCAAGAGTGAATTCGTCGGCATCGTCGCCCATGATCTCAAAGTACCGATGACCAGCATTTCCGGCTACACCGACCTCGCCATCATGGTTGGGGAGCTATCTGACAGGCAGAAAGAATTCTTACAAAAGGTGAAGGATACTGTCAAGCGCATGGCGATATTGGTATCCGATCTGGCGGACATCAGCCGCATCGAAAGCGGTCATTTCTACATGAACGAGACACGCGTTCCGGTTGCGGACATCGTTCAAGCCGTACGTGACGGCACGATGACCCAGATGCAGGAATATCAGCATGAATACATCGAGGATATTCAGGCCGGATTGCCTGATATGCAGGTGGATTATTATCGCTTGCTGCAAGTACTGACAAACCTCGTCAGCAATGCCTACAAGTACACGCCCAATGGTGGCAAAATCACCTTCCGCGCTCAGCATCATAATGGGCAGGTGGTTTTTAGCGTCACCGACACCGGCATCGGTCTGTCACCGGAAGCCATCGCCAAACTCGGTACCAAATTCTGGCGCGCTGAGGACGATTTCACCCGTTCGCGTCCCGGCACAGGATTGGGCTTTGCCATCACCCGCAGCTTGGTTGAGCAAATGGGCGATGGCATCCATATCGAAAGTGAAGTCGGTAAGGGCAGCACCTTCAGCTTCGGTATACCGGCTGTGGTCTAGGTAAACTGATTAAGTGCTCGCCCAATTAGACAATTTCTACTGCGACCACTTGGTTGGTTTACGATCCCAGCGATGCTTCTTGAGTTCAGCCACCAAGCTCTGAGGGAGTAGTACATCGTCACTGACAGCGATGTTGGTTTCGACGTGCTTGAGCTTGCGCATCCCCGGAATAATGGTGCTGACGCTGGGATTTGCCAGAATGAAACGGAGGGCAAGTTCTGCCATTGTCATACCCGCTGGCACCAACGGACGGAGTGCTTCTGCATGATCAACCGAAGCGTTCAAGTTCTCCGGCACAAAGTAGGTATTACGCCAATCACCCTCCGGCCATTTGCTGTCTTTGGTCAGCGTTCCGGTAAGGGTACCTTCATCAAATGGAACCCGCGCGATAATCGCCACATCTAAGCCATCCGTCAGGGGGAAGAGATGATCTTCGGGATTTTGGTCGAAGATGTTATAGATGACCTGTACCGCGTCGATCTGTTTGGTGCGCAGAGTGTTGAGGCAGTTATCCGGTTCCCAACGATTCACACTGATACCCCACGCTTTGACTAAGCCTTCACTTTTGAGGTCGGCACATACGCGCTGCCAGCGGTCATCCTGCGCCCAACTGTCTTCCCAAACATGGAACTGCATCAAATCAATGCTATCAGTGCCCAAGTTGACGAGGCTTTTTTCAACTTGCTGACGGATATAATCGGCTGGGAAAACGTCATCAAGTACAAAACCGCGTCGAGACGGCCATATGCGGTTCTTGGGAGGGATTTTGCTAGCGGTATACAGTGCCTTGTCGGGGTTATTTTTTAGGAGCTGCCCTAATAATTGTTCGCTGTGGCCTTCACCATAGGCGTAGGCCGTATCAAAGAAATTGCACCCAAGATCAACCGAGCGTTGCAGCGATGCCATCGATTCGGCATCATCCGATTCGGTCCAACCGCCCATGCCCCACATGCCGTAACCAATTTCGGCCACTTTCCAACCAGTACGTCCAAATGGTCGGTATTGCATCATTTCCACCTTTCACCAACAACCCAATAAGCTCATCAATAAGTAATGCTTTCCCTATCTTTGATCAGACACACCATTTGGCAATCAGCCGTTGGCTTGTCGATCCTTGTGAATAATAACACGCGCTTCATCCAAGGTCTTGGTTGTGCGCCACGACTCGATGCGATTGATCTGCGCGAAAGTTTTGATCATCACACTGGTTATGCTATCAGGGCCGGCAACCACCACCAATTTGGTGAATTCTGGCAGCTTCGTGTCAATCGATTTGAACGCTCCTAAAGCGCCGATTGGAAGCCGTTTAGAATTGGACACATTGGGAATTACATCCATGCGATAAGTGGAGCTTCCCGCCATTCTAATAGAATGGTCAAAGGCCGCCCAAAAGTCGTTCCAATCCCACTGTGGTTCGAAATCCCAACGAATAATCGTTTGCTCGACATCATCCCATTCAACATGAATACCCATAAATGGTATCCTTTCCTACAACCTGTTTTATTTTATTATCCCATGATGATCAACCAAAATGCCGATAGGTTTCAGGGGATGAATCAAAAGAGGCGCGATGTGCGCCTCCCGATTTTTGGTGCGTAAGATGCTTAGGCGATCTGGCGTTTATTGCCACCTAGCACGCGTCCCAAGTAGACCAATACTACCGCGCCGATTGTACCGACGATCAAGCCGCCGATTACACCACCACCGATGCTCACGCCCAACAGGCCGAACAACCAGCGACCGACGACACCACCCGCCAAACCCAACAGAATGTCAGCGATAGGGCCGTAGCCACGACCGCGCATAATCCGTCCGGCGAACATACCTGCGAGCATCCACAACAGCGCAGGCAACAACAGCGCCAACGCCACCTTAAACACGGCTGAAAACACCACTATCGCTACAAAAGCGAGGATGAAAGTAATCACGATACCCATTGCGTTTATATTCCTCCACATCGGAAATGTTTTACATCACTATATACGCAATGACCGCGCCAAAAGTTACCGGGCACTCACCCCCAGTTTTGAGGGGCTTAAGAATTTAGGTGGCTTTTCGAGCGAGCCAATCCGCCCGATTGATGCCAGCGCCCTGCACTTTGAGCGGCTCGGATAAATCATAGATGCCCAATAAGCGATCACCCATATCATCGCCAGTCAGTTTGTTAACGGCTTCATCAACCTCAGCTTCGGTGGCGCAGAAACTAAAATACACGCCACCATCACGATCATGCGCATCCCACATATCGCGACATTCCAGCATCCACGCCATACCGGCTTGCTGGCCTTCGGCAAACCGAATTTTGCGGCGCTGACCGTTGATCTGTAAGGCTTTGGACAACCAATCACTCACCGCGCTAACCCTGCCACCAACAAATCCAGTGCAAGTTTCGGCTCGATGCGTCCGGTTTTCATACGAATGTCGTTATCCAGAAGTGCCCGATAAACCTGTTCGAGCTGCGGCAGGCTGAAGGCGCGGGCTTGCTGCGTCATCTTCTTGGCGACGAAGGGATTCATGTGGAGTTCTTCGCCCATCTGGTTGGGATAACCGCCACCCACCAAGAATTCCTTGGCGGTGAGCAGCAAGCGAAATTGGCGCACAATCATGCCGTAAATCTTAAACGGATCGTTGTCTTTTTCCATGAGCAAGCGGTGCATCATCGCCAGCGCATCACCCGCACGACCTTCGGCTAAAGCATCCACCATTTTGAAGATTTCGGCTTCGGCCACATAGGGGGTCAGCAACGATACATCGTCTTCGGTGATAGGACGCGCACCATCGACATAGCTGATGAGCTTGACCAGTTCATTATCAGCACGGCGCAAATCATTACCGATAACGCTGGCGAGGGCTGCCGCAGCAGGGGGTTGAATTTCTGCCCCATATGCATCTTTGGCACGGCGCAGTATCCAGCCGGTGCTATCTTTGGGCGCACCAAAGGTTTTCTCGTAACCATTTTCCAGTTCGCGCGCTAGCTTCACTAACTTGTTGCTATCGGGTAGCGTTTGCCGTTCAATAAATACCAAGCGTGACCATTCGGGCAGGTTCGGCAAGGCGGACGCTAATTGTTCAACGGCTTTTTTGCCGGTCTCACCAGCCCCTTTGCGGGTGATCCAACCGATCATACCTTTGACGATTGCCAAGCGTTTATCCGACAAAAACGGATAGGAACTGACAGCACCCAAGACCTCAGCCGGACTGACTGCCGCACCATCAAATTCGCTGGTGTTCAAATCACCATTGTCATCACCCATTTTGCTGCGCAGATTACTCACTTCTTGATCGAGACTGAAGTCATCATCGCCGTGCAAAATATAAAATGTTTTGGGGGATTTCGCCGCCATAATTACCCTTGTTGTGATCCTTTGAATACGCACCTGTGTTGGTATTGGGAGGGCACATCAATCCCACTCCAAAAATGCAGTCAACACGCTGTATCATTTTACATCACAAACACAGTCTGATTACTATCCAGCGCGGGTATTCACGCGGGTGACGATCATCTTCCCACTCATGGGAATAGTGACCTCACGGCGGGATACATCCACAATTTCCAAGTCACCGGGATCACCCTCAGTCGTGAAATGGCGTTGCAGGTTCATGCCTAGCAATGGTCCAAAGAGGATGACACCCATCATAGCGGTGCTGACATAGGGGATGCGATTCATGGCGTCTTTGCGACTGCTACCGGCCATGCCGAGGAAAGCGACCAAACTTGCCAAGAAGCCAGTCGTCACCAGATTAGTGCCACAGTTGGGATGGACAGCCAATTGATGCTCACCATTTTTCATCCGGCGCAGGGCATCAGCGGCCGCTTTTTCGACGGCATCGGTGGGCACATCACCCAACAAGACAAAGCCACTGTCGTCACTACGACCGGACAAACGATAACCACGCGGCGTCAACAGGGTGATGGTCGCATGTTCCAAACCATGATTACGTCGGGTTCTACGAATGTAGGGAAAATCCAGTACGGGGCGGCTTATTTCAGCAAGGCCTTGCAGCATCGTGTTACCTCATCAAACTTACCTGCCTGAGATCACACTGTAGCACGTTTGAAACGCTGATGCCAGAACTTTGTGATGCGTGTTACCGTATTGGGGCGGGGTTCACGGATGATTTGGAGACCTTCGAAAGCCTCTAGGCGACCCTCAACCCGTTCCTCCAGCGTCACCAGATCGATGTAAAGATCGAGGTACTCATTAATCAAGCGACTGATTTGTTCACGCTCAGCATGGCTGGCGACATGGACTTTTTCGATGGGGCGCACACGGTACAGGAGATCCAGAATGATCACCAATACCGAGCGGGTATGTTCGCGCATCATTTGCCCTGTTTCGCTGCGAGAGGAGACCTGCTCAAGCGCAGCAGCAAGGTCGCGGTCAAGGTCGAGGGCGCGCATGAAATCATGGGGAATGGTACGGAAGCGCACCCGTCCCATAGTCCGGAAGAGCCGGTTGGAACGGATACGCTTATGGATGTGCTGAAGATGGAGTTCGAGTGCGATGGGACGGACACGGGCACGATGCAACGCCAGATCAACCTCGCGGGAGAGCGAGAGCGCCAGATCGCGTTCACCGGCACGCGCGAGCATCAAGGCGAGATCCAAATCCTTGGCTAGGTAAAACGAAAGTTTATCGGCTTGCAACTGAGATGAGCGAGAACGCGTCACATCAACCAGTTTATAAGCGTTCTTATCCTCCACGCACCAATAACCAACCGGAGCATTTTGCCCCAGCGAAATCTCATTCATGTGAGGTAAGCGGTAATGCCACTTGCGGCCTGATTGGGCACTTAACCACGCGCAGTATTGAACAGCATCGGAGGCACGAATACCGACAATGGGCAGATGCTCGGTGCCTGCCGGATAATGCGAAGACTGCCAATGATCCGGTTGCACAAATGAACCCCGCGCCTGCATAACATCAATGAAGTGCTGGTATTGGTCGCGGGTGACCCACTGTACACTGGCAGACGATAAGTTGGAGTTCACGACAGTTGCACGCGTAATCATGTTCCATACCATAAGCATATTAGCTACTTCTACGGTAAACCCGATTGCTGATCTATTGCCATAAAGCCGCGAAAACCTTAATGCAGCGTAATTCATACTTTGTTTATATTTGGCTGTTACAATCGCTTTTACTTCCAAAATGGGAATGAGAAGCCGCGTACTTTATAGGGACTTTAAGCGATGAAAACCACACGACTTATTGGAATTGGTGCAATCTTTTTAGTGATCGCAGGGTTACTGGTCGGCAGTATGGTGACGAGTGCCCAAGAAGCCACCAGTGAACCGTCATTTATAGGTGATCCGGCCTACCCCGCGCCGGCGATTCCTACAGGCGTGGATTGGCTGAACGTGGCTGCTCCGCTGACGCTGGAACAACTCAAGGGGAAGGTGGTGCTGCTGGACTTCTGGACGTACGGCTGCATCAACTGCATCCACATGATGCCAATACTCAAGCACCTTGAGGCGACTTACGGCGATGCGCTAGCCGTGATCGGTGTGCATTCGGCGAAGTTCGCAAACGAAGGCCAGACCAGCAACATCAGACAAATCGTTGAGCGTTACGGGCTGACGCATCCGGTGATTAATGACCATGAATTCGCTGTGTGGAATGCGTTTGCGCCATACGGGGTCAATGCGTGGCCGACCTTCGTGCTGATTGATCCACGCGGGAACCTGTACGCGGTGCAAGCGGGTGAAATCCCACAGGAAGCGTTTGATCAGGTGATCGGCGGGATGATCGCGCAGTTCGACAAGTTGGGCGAGATCAAGCGCGAACCGATTGCGCTCAAGCTGGAAAAGGACGCTCAACCCCCGTCGGCGTTGGCCTTCCCCGGTAAGGTAACGGTGGATGCGGATGGCGGGCGACTGTTCATCGCAGACAGCAGCCACAACCGGATTATCGTCACGGACTTGAAGACGTATGAGGTCAAGGCGGTGATCGGGAATGGGAACGGCGCGTTGAAAGATGGGGGGTACACTGAAGCGAGTTTCAATAAGCCGCAAGGGATGGCCTTTCGGGACGGTGTGTTATACGTAGCGGACACGGATAACCATGCCATCCGCGCGATCGACCTGAGCAAAGAAACGGTGAGCACGATTGCGGGTACGGGTGTTCAGGATTACGAACGGTTGACCGGCGCACCACTGGTAACCAAGTTGAGCAGCCCGTGGGATCTGACGTTCGATGACAAGGGGAATATGTACATCGCGATGGCTGGGGCACACCAAATCTGGATGCTGTCAGTCGAGAATAATACGGTAGGGCCGTTCATCGGGAACGGGCGTGAGGGTTTGCAGGACGGCACACTGGCGGACGCGGAACTGGCGCAACCGAGCGGCTTGATCTGGCGCGGGAATATCCTGTACTTCGCGGACTCGGAGTCGAGCAGTATACGGGAGGCCAACCTGAATACCAAACGCGTCGCCACGCTGATTGGCCCGACGCGTAATGATCTGTTCGGGTTCGGGGATGTGGACGGCGCGTTTGGAGAAGCGAAGTTACAGCACACATTAGCCGTAACCAGCGGGGACAACGGGAAGTTGTACGTAGCGGATACGTATAACAGCAAGATCAAGCTGCTGAGTCCCGGTGGTAAGGAGATTAAGACGCTGTTCGGGTTGGGCGGGACAGGGGGTTTCCGTGATGGAGGGGCGAGCGAGGCGCAGTTTGATGAACCCGGTGGGCTGGCCTATAACGCAGGGAAATTATACGTCGCGGACACGAACAATGATGCAATCCGCGTGATTGATGTGGAAGCCGGAACGGTGAGCACAGTGACGTTCCCGAACCCTGAGGTGTTGCAAATCGCGGATGCGGTCACGGTGGTGGGCAGTAATGCGGCTGCGGGGGTGAGCATCACTGCGGAGGCGCAAACGGTCAAGGCAGGGAGTGGTCAGATCGTGTTGAATCTGGCGCTGCCGGAGGGTTATAAACTCAACACAATCGCGCCTTTCTCGGCGGATTGGTCATCGGACAGGGCAGCCGTGAGCTTCGCAGAGGCGGATCAAACGCAAAGTATGGTCGCACCGAGTTTGCCGATTAGTGTTCCGGTGACGCTGGCAGAGGGCAAGGCGATGGTGACAGGCGAGTTGACGATTTACTACTGCGAGGCGGTCAAGGAAAGTTTGTGTTTCATTGATCGCGTGACGGTGAATATTCCGGTGACGGTGGCGGCTGACGGGACGGGGAGTGTCCTGAAGGCCGAGCGGGTGATTACCCCGCCCCAGATTACGACGGGAGGCATTAGCCAATAGTGGGTAGTCGATAGTCGTTAGTGGGTAATCTTTAGAAGAAGCGGTGGACTGTGGTTCGCCGCTTTTTGATTCACAAACTTCACATGAATGCTGTTGTTACGGCATCCGTTCGACGGCGGAATTGAGGGCAGCAATGTGCGGAAAATTCGCCCTAAAGAACTTTCTTCGATTGCTCGTGCATTTTTGTGTCGGCGATGTCGTCGTCGGCGGCGTCGCCGACAAGACAGCTTCGAATATCATTAGAAGCGACAGCAAGTGACTCGATAACACTTGAGATATGGTCAATTTGTCGCAACAGTCGTCACTGTCGGTCTGACATTTGGCAAAACTGGCAGCCCACAGGATTTCCTTCGGTCACAATGGCAAAGTGGGTTTTTATGCCGGATTTGCCATGCTGATTCGGAAAAATCTGCAAATTCTTCAGATTCAGAATCTGTTTTGATGTATATTCCGAATCATCTTGAAGTTGTTAAGGTGCGGGGGGAAAAGCAGGTTTGACAGCGTCAAACCCCTACATCATGCCCCATAGATATGATAACCGATTGGGATAGCGAAGGGGTGACCATTTGGAAAACCATTTTGTCAGTGTTTCGCGGTATTGGCGCTAACGGTTTTGAGGGAGTGGGTGGAGTCGTGAGGTTGAGGGATGGTTGGAGATGGGTTTGTCGGGTTAACCGAAAGTAAACCTGAAACATAATAAAGTGGGGCGTGGTCACTCAGTACATCTACAAAGGCCCTATGACCAGCGATGGTGTAAAGAGCTAGAGATTGTTATCCAACCAATTCCCAACTACTTTCTCGTATAGTGTACTGCTGCTGGATTTATAGCCAGTACGTTCATAAAACATCTGAGCATCATCCGTCCATAAAGCAATGTGCTGTCCATTGGCTTGCTCTTCAAGATATTCCAGCATATGCCGAGCGATACCTTGTTTACGATAAGTATGCAGTGTCCACACATCTACGATGTAGGCATTGCAGATACCATCCGAAAGCATCCGTGCAGTACCGACGATCCGTTCGCCATCAAAGGCCAATACCACTGCTGCGCTGTTGACAAATGATTGGCGGTATTGTTCGGCACTGCGACCGTTGTGAAAGTGATCTTCGATCAAAATCAGGCGCAAGCCTTCCCAATCTACATTTTCCGTATTATATCGGTAGGTGATGGTCATCAAGTCAACTCCGCGATAGGAACATGTTTTATCTTAGTGGTGCGAAATTTAATCATAGCATACGCTATGGGTCGGGTCACAATCAGATAAAGTTTAATTTACAGGCACTTTTATTTTCGGCATCAGTTCAAGTGGGCAGCGGTCGAAATGAATTTCGACCCTACAGGGAGCATCGTAGGCTGTGGAGCAGGCTCTTTCAGTTCAAGAGGGAATATCAGAGAAGGTCGTCTACGGGGATGCTAAAACCCGGCAGAACATCTTCACCATTTAGCGTATCGCCATAGGTCAACACTTTAACGTTCTGATCAGCGAAATATACTTCTATATTTTCACCGGGGAATATCAGTATCGACAATTTTACACCGTACTTGATGTATTCAATCGCCTTTTTGCGCTGGGCAGTTCTAGACTGCGAATCAGAACGAATTTCAACTGCCACGATGGGGGGCGTTGTAAAATAATCTTCCGTCGTGGGAATATTAATGCAGACATCAGGGATGTACTTTTTTCCATCCAAAATATGCAGCACTTCAGAATACACAATTCCAATTGGGTTATCTTTCACATAGTTCAGAAATGCACCGCCCAAAAACATCTGGATACGTCCATGAATAGGTTTAGGTGACACTTCAACTATTTCCCCATCAATGAAGTTAAATCGTTTATCCGGGTGTTGTTCAGCGAAGACCAAGAATTCTTCGGCAGTCATTTCTCTCTGAAATAGCATGAATTAACCCTCTATTACAGAACCCAATCCGTTGTTTGCAGTATACCATTAATTGTTAGCTGCTGACCATTTTATCCATGCGGTCAAAATGGTCGCCATCACGATTGCAGAGGTTGGTGGAACTATGCCAGAAGACTTACCGACTGCTGACAGCATCAAGAAATTGGAACGGGCTAAGAAGAAGCGTATCGCAGCACCTAAAACAAAATCCG
Organism: Aggregatilineales bacterium; assembly: GCA_044227005.1. Classification (GTDB taxonomy): domain Bacteria; phylum Chloroflexota; class Anaerolineae; order Aggregatilineales; family Phototrophicaceae; genus CFX2. The sequence continues at coordinate 354,017 of JBGAFZ010000001.1, read as the reverse complement.
CAAAAAGCGAACCGTAGATTATCCCTAATCAAACACGACCATGATTTCATCGAGGGGTTTCTTGGTGATGACGGGGACTTTGGCGGCAGCGGCGGGATAGCCCACGGGAATGACGACATAGGCGCGTTCATTGGCGGGGCGTTTGAGAATCTCGCTAAGGAAGCCCATCGGGTTGGGCGTGTGGGTCAAGGTAACGAGGCCGGATTGGTGCAAGCTAGCGAGTAAGAGACCGACCGCGATGCCGACGGATTCCTCGGTGTAATAGTGTTTGACTTTGATTTCCTCGCCGGATGCTTCATCCACAGCGATGCCATAAGCCTGACGAAAGACTACAATGACATAAGGGGCATCCTCCAAGTGAGGTTTATGCCAATCGGTTCCGAGTGGGGCTAAGGCGGCTAACCATTCGGAACTCATGCGACTCTGGTAGCTGATCTTTTCTTCTTCTTCGGCTGCGGCACGAATCTGGCGTTTGAGGTCAGGGTTGCTGATAACGACGAACGTCCACGGCTGCTGATTAGCACCGGAGGGGGCTGTGCCAGCGGTGGCGATGGCATTGGCGATCAATTCAAAGGGGACGGCCTCGGTCGAGAAGTCACGGACGGTACGGCGGGCACGCATGGTGGCGAGAAAGCTACGCGAGCGTGCAAGCTGATCGGCTTCGGGGAGGCGGTCAAATTTGAGGGCGTGAAAGGTGTATGGTTTTTTCATGGCGCGGATTATCCATGTGCGGTGAAAAAAGTGCAAATGCGGGGACGGATCGTGAGTGATTGAGGAGTGTCTAAAACCTATTGTAGATGTCCAACGTATAATGAGCACATGTGGTCGAACCATTCTATGGAGGTTTTATGCTCAAGCGTAGTGTATTGATTGTGATGTGCTTCTTCGTGCTGACGGTGGGAATCAGCAGCGCACAGGACAGCAAACAGGGTGCGGATGGCGTCGGTGACAAGCTGTATCCGAAAAGCGGCAACGGCGGTTATGATGTGCAGCAGTATGATCTGCAACTGACGTGGGATAGCAAGACGGGCAGCATTGATGCGCAGACGACCATCAAGAGCGTGGCAACCCAAGATTTGAGCAGTTTTAACCTCGATTTTGTGGGCTTCACCATCACCAAGTTGACGGTGGACGGCAAAGAGGCGACCTATAACCATCAAGGGAGTGAGCTGACGGTCAAGGCGACTATCGCTAAGGGGAAGGCGTTTGAGACGGTGGTGGCCTACAACGGCAATCCGTCGCAGGTGCAGGACAGCATCACCACGGGCTGGATCAAAACCAAAGATGGCGTGATCGTGCTATCCGAGCCGGTTGGGTCACAGGGATGGTTCCCCGCGAATGACCATCCGAGCGACAAGGCGCTGTTCACATATGCGATCACTGTGCCGAGCAGCTTTCAAGTGGCGGCGAACGGACTGCCGGAAGATCCGGTCACGAGCGGGACGAGCAGCACGTACAAGTTTTCGATCAACCAACCGATGGCTACCTATCTGGCAACCATCAACATCGGCAAGTTTAAGACGGTGAAGCAAACCGGCCCGAATGGACTGCCGATCATCAATTACTTCCCGCCGAACTTCACTGATCCTGATCACGCGTTCACACGCCAACCGGAAATGCTGACGTTCCTGAGCGAGAAGTTCGGGCCGTATCCGTTTGATGTGTCGGGCGGGATCGTCGCCAACCAAGAGTTGGGCGTGGCACTAGAAACCCAAACACGTCCGATTTACGGGGTGGATGTGTCCGAAGGGGTAGTGGTACACGAGCTTTCACATCAGTGGTTCGGGGATAGTGTGAGCGTGAAGTCGTGGGATCAAATCTGGCTGAATGAGGGATTCGCGACGTTTGCCGAATTGTTGTGGAGCGAACACAATGGCGGCAAAGAAGCGTTGCAAAAAGATGTGCGGGATCGTTACGATGGGCTACAGGGATTGTATCGCTTCACGCGTGACGAACTGATCAAGGTGCTGTCGTCCGAGCAGATACCGGATACAGCGCTCACCAGCGACGAGATTGGTCAACTGCTGCATCTGCTGCTGGATTCAGCGAGTGCCAAAGCACCGATTGATGCGGTCATCGCAAAATTACCCGCAAGCGGTACGTCGGTGAAAGAATTGGCGACACTGGTACAACTCGTCCCCACTAAGGGTGACATCGTCCTCAGTACGTTGGATGTATACAAGTTCAACTCGATCATCACCGGACAGAAGATTCCAGCGAATGTCGAGGAATTGACCAAACCCACTCAACATGGACCGGCGGATATTCAAAATACGGATGCGATGTTTGATGGGAATGTGTATCAACGCGGCGGGTTGACGTTGTACGCGCTGCGGCTCAAAATGGGCGATGAGAAGTTCTTCACGCTGCTGCAAACATATGTCAAACAATATACGAACGCCAATGTGACGACGGCTGATTTCATCGCGCTGGCGGAAAAGATCAGCGGGCAAGATTTGAAGGATTTTTTCCAGCGCTGGTTGTATGATACGGAGCTGCCGCCAATCAGTGAGCTTGGTCTATCCTAAGGGGCGGGAATTCACTACACTAGCAACAGAGGGACTTATACACCCTCTGTTTTTAGTAGCGAGAGACAGTGAACAGCCCATGCGCATTGATGTCATGACTTTGTTTCCGGCCATGTTTGAAGGGCCGATGACCGAGAGTATGTTGTGGAAGGCGCGCGACCGCAATCTGTTGGATTTGCGTCTGCACGACATCCGTGATTATACGACCGACAAACACAACACCGCCGATGATATTCCCTATGGAGGCGGCGGGGGCATGATTATGAAGGCCGAGCCGGTGGCACGGGCGGTTGAGGATGCGTTGAAAGACGCGCCCGCCGGTACGCCGGTGATCCTGATGACACCGCAGGGACGGGTGTTTTCGCACACGATTGCCAAAGAATTGGCACAGCACGAGCAGATCATCATGGTGTGCGGACGCTACGAGGGAATTGATGACCGTGTGCGGGAGTTGATCGCCACCGATGAGATCAGCATCGGGGATTTTGTGCTGACGGGTGGTGAACTGCCAGCAATGGTCATCATCGACGCGGTGATCCGGCACATCCCCGGTGTGCTAGGGGCAGAAGGCGCGGCGGATGCTGATAGTCACTCGGATGGGATTCTGGAAGGGCCGCATTATACACGTCCGCCGGAATGGCGCGGGTTGACCGTGCCACAGGTATTGCAAGAGGGCGATCATGGTAAGGTGGCGAAGTGGCGGCGGGAGCAAGGCTTACGGCGCACATGGCAACAACGACCGGATTTGCTGCTCAAGGCTGACCTGACTGATGACGAACGGTATCTGCTGGCGACGTTTGCTAACGAGGACTCAGCGAAAAATCGGTGAGGGGGCGTCATTCTCCCTCGCCTACGGGCATATGCCGGGGTATTTCGGTTAACATCCCCTAACCTTTGTTGAGCCGATAGCTAATCTAGGCTATACTGATGAAAGTGGTTGTCGCATAGACTATATTTATACACGCATAAAATCGCTTAACAGCAAGGCACAGTTTTTATGGTTCAGGAAACTCGTGAAGTCCGGCTAGAACGCGCACTCAAAGAACTCAATGGCGCCGCAGAAGGCATCAAAGCTGCCGTTGTCGTTAATAATGATGGATTGTTGGTGTCGGCCTATCCTCCCGGCGATGAGGACAATCCTCACCAGAACCCCACCAGCAGCCCGCAGGTGGCCGCCATGTCCGCTACGCTGATCGGTCTGGCGGAACGCACGTTAGGACGCTTGCAGCAAGGTGAATTGGAACGCTTGTTGATGGAAGGCGAGGACGGCGTGATGGTGGTGTATCCGGCAGGGCGCGCTTCGTTAGCGGTGCTGTGCGAGAAGGATGCCCGTTTGGCCTATATTCTGGGCGCGACCAAAAAGGCCGCGAGTGAAGTCGCTGCGATTCTCGGTTACTAGATTTAATTCAGGCATTGAGTAAAAGAGGCGACATTCATAGTTCGCCTCTTTTTGTTTGCAAATATTGGGTGGAAACCTATCAAGCGTCAATCAGTTGATGATAGTCCTATTCCAAGAAGGAACGACAACTTGAGAGTTACCCTTCCCCGCAAAAGATCAGGCTTTCATTGTGCTTCGTCCCCTGCCACCCGAGAAATTCCTCGTGTTCGTTCGGGGTGTTGGTGATGTTTTTCAAAGCGCCCGATTCGGGTGTGAACACATATATGTCGCTTGAACTAAATGAGGCCAGCGCAAGCTGCAAGCCATCCGGTAACCAATATGCAGATGGAACTTGTGGGATGGTGCGCGCAATAGGGTTCAGTTGCCCCGATTGTTTGTCCAATAGCAAAATACCTGTGGTTGTCACAACCATCATGTAGCGTCCATCCGCCGACCAGCTCAGAGTACGTCGAAAATAATATTGAGAGATTTCGACTGGAAACTCGTGCGGTTTTGGGTCATCCATGTTGAACACCCATAATGAGGTGAAAGGATTACCACCATCCATAAGTTGTGGATAGGTGGCAAATGCCAACGTATGATCCACAGGCGACCACACAAAGTGGCTTTGAATTAAGGACGTAGGGATCAAGCGGCGGCTACTGCGATCTAGCGTATCCACGACATAGACAGTTCGCTTGTAATCGTCCGCATGGTCAACAGTCGCCAAGGCTAAGTAGCGCCCATCGAAAGACCATGCCGCATCATAATCCACATCCGCCGTACTGATTTCTGAAGCCAGTTCTAATTTTGCACCAGCGACCACATCAATGATTGAAAGCAGATGTTTTTCATCGTCTCCCCTGCTGTAGAGGGTCAAGAAGCGTCCATCAGGCGACCAATTCTGAATGCGCCCCGCTGGATAGGCGTGTTGGGTTTCGTCGGTGAGGTTGTAAACGATGTCTTGCGCTGAGTCCAGAGAACCGAAGGCAATGCGGTTTTCAGACGGTGACCACTGCGGGAATTCGTCAATAGAGGCAATATCGGTGGCGTAGGCGATGCGATTTTGTTGGGTATCCCAAATTTCAAAACGAGCAGTCAGGGTGGGCGTTGCTGACTTGGCTTGATAGGCCAAATAACGTCCATCATGTGACCAGCTTACCATCTCATAGATCAGATCGGCGTTGGCTAATACCTGTATATCCCCTGTTAATAGGTTGAGGATTTTGAGAACGGCCTGACTATCGACATTAGCGGCATAGGCTAGTGAATTGCCAGACGGTGACCACCAAAAAGGCAATGTGCATTGTCCGCCAAACAATGGATCAGGGAGTGTTTGCCGATCATGGGTTTCAAGGTTGATGAGGGTCAATATGCGCTGGTTGGTGCTGTCAAAATCAAAGAGGTAGATGCGTTTGCCATCCGGTGACCAACCCGCATCGCCACCAACATTATGAACGATGCCAACTTCTGATTTGATGTCATCAGCCAAGTTGAAGGCATAAATGGTGGCTTTATCGTTTTTGTCATCGCGTACCGCGTATAAAATGGAGGGGATGCTATCTTCTTGACCGTAAACTACTGAAACGCTGAGCAGCACCAATAGCAGCAGCGCGATGTGGTTGAGCCGATTCATGCGTATCCCCCTTCACAACTATTCCTCTTTCAGTATAGATGTAATCCCAAAACGGATACCTGACGGAATGGTCACGCTAGGACTACGGCGATAAAATAGGCGATATGTTTCCATTGGCAAAGGTGAAAAATATTATGACTACTCAAATGAAAGCGGTTCGTATTCATGAATACGGTGGGCCGGATGTTTTGAAATATGAGAATGCGCCACGCCCCTCACCAGCGGCAGGTGAAGTGCTGGTCAAGGTTCATGCGGCGGGTATCAATCCGGTGGATTGGAAAACGCGATCAGGCGGCGGGGTATCCGGTCGGTATGGTAACGCCTTTCCGTTGATCATCGGTTGGGATATTTCGGGCGTGGTGGAAGCAGTCGGTGAAAACGCAACCACCTTCAAAGTCGGTGACGCAGTATTCGGCATGGTGCGCTTCCCTAGTATCGGGGCGGCTTACGCGGAATATGTGGCCGCACCGCAAACCGATTTGGCGCTCAAGCCGAAGAATATCGACCATATTCAAGCGGCGGCGATTCCGCTGGCGGCCTTGACGGCGTGGCAAGCGCTGTTTGAATCCGGTGATTTGACCAGCGGCGAACGGCTGCTGATCCAAGGGGCGGCGGGTGGTGTCGGACATCTGGCGGTGCAACTCGCTAAGTGGAAAGGCGCATATGTGATCGCAACCGGATCGACCAATAACATGGCGTTTTTGCGCGAATTGGGTGCGGACGCGGTGATTGATTACACCAACACGCGCTTTGAGGACACGATTAAGTCGGTCGATATGGTGTTGGGATGCATCGGCGGGGATATGTTGAAGCGCTCGCTGTCGGTCATCAAGGTTGGCGGACGATTGATTTCTATCACAGGACTGCCGGATCAACAGGAAGCGGAAAAGCGCCATGTACGAACTGAAGCGATTCTGGTGCGCCCGGTTGATAGCCATATGAACGCGATTGCGCAATTGATTGAGGCAGGGACATTGCAAATGGTGGTAACCGAAGTGTTTGATCTGGCAGATGCCAGCAAAGCCCACGCTTTCGCGGAAAGCCGTGAATTGCGACGCGGGAAGATCGTCTTAAAGGTGTAGCGGGAAAACAAAAAGGGACGACACAGATGGTCGTCCCTTACATTTACAAGTGTGGGCGGTAGCTTACTTGCGGCCCTTGTTGGACTGGAAGAAGATTTTAAGCACCATCTGCCCTAAGCGAATTTCGTCACCATCTTTGACCGGATAGGGGCGATGGGCAACCAAGCGCGTCCCATTGAGGAAGGTGCCGTTGCTGCTGCCACGGTCGGACAGATTCAACTGTTTATCCTGTAGGCGCATGGAAGCGTGGGTACGGCTGACACCCATGCGATAACCGGAATAGGCGGTCATATCGACATCCGGTAGCGTACCGGTGTTCGGATCGCGCCGACCAAGGATAATTTCCTGCTTGGGATAAACCAGCATCGGTGTAGCGCCACCTTCGATTTCGATACGCAGTACCATGTCATCGGTGAAAACTGATCCACCGGCTGATTCGATAGCCTTGATTTGTGCCGGATCAAGCAGCGGTTCGCTACTGCCAGCGGCTGTTGCGGCTTCGGTGGCACTGACCAGATCACGCGTACCCACCGAGGACTTAGCCCCTGCAATAAGATTCGTACCGCAGTTATCACAGATCAATATGCCGGGACGGTTACGGTGTCCGCAACTGGGGCAAATGGTTCCGGCTGTGGCGGCTGCGGCGGCAGGACTCAAATCGCTAAAGCGTTGGGTCACTTTAGTGCCACCATTACTTTGTGGCAGGATCGTATCATCTTTCTCGGCCAGCGGCGGCAGCATGGAGGTTGTTGGCAATCCCGAACCGACTGGCGGTGGAGGCAGCGGGACTGTCGCGCTAGAGGCGATAGACGGCTTGGGTGCAGGCGGCGCATCAAGCTTTTCTGTCGGTGCTGTACTGGACGGAACGGCAGGCGCATCGGCTGGCTTGGGCGCGGTCGATTGCGCAGGCGTAGCTGGCACTGGCGGCTTAACTTCAGCCGGTTTTGCATCGCCCAACGGCTTGGGAGGCTCAACAATACGTGTTGCGCCAGAAGACGAAGCAGGTTTAGAGTCCGAATCAGCCGGCTTAGCTTGCGTCACAGGCGCTTTATCCGCAGCAGGGGCTGCCCCGCTAGAAGGTTGCTTCGCGTCTGCGGCATTGGGTACCGCGGGAGGCTGATTTGGTTTTGGTTGATCGGTCATAAAGGACAATTTTCTCTAATTGCTTACCCGAAAATTATTCTGCATATTCTACTGTCTTATGAATACTTCTCGCAAGTATAACACCCACAATCTAGGGTGTCAGGTTGATTTTAACACATGCCCATGCTAGGCTTTTGACATGCGCATACGTAACGATTCCTTATTATTCGTAATAATCATCCTGCTGGTGGCGACTGCCAGCCGACTTTACCAGATTCAAACCCAAAGTATCTGGTTTGACGAGGGCTGGTCGGCGTATGCGGCTATCCAACCGACGATCCAAGCAGCTATCGATTCGGACAAGACGAATCCCCCCCTCTATTATGTTATCGTCAATATTGCCGCGCGTGGTTTGGGTGACAGTGAATTTGCCCTGCGCTGGGTGTCACTGGCCTTCGGGCTAATCGGCATCGCGCTGGCCTATCAAGTGGGGAAAACATTATTCAATCGCCGTGCGGGGGTGATGGCGGCATTGGTGATGACTACTTCGCCATTGCTGTGGTGGGCGGCACAGGAAGCGCGGATGTATACCCTGCTGGCAGTGCTGGTACTGCTGTGTGCGCTGGCATGGCATCGGTTGAACCTGAGCCAATTTACTACGCGCAGACCTGTGTGGTGGTTGGTATTGTTGGGATCAGAACTGGCGCTGCTCTACGCCCACAACACCGGCCCTGTGATCGTAATCTGGCTGAACGCGGTCACTGTCATAGCGTGGTTGCTGAATTATCGACATTTCCTCAAATTACCCGCGCGTCCTTTGTATCGGCGTTTTGCCACACCGCTAATCTGGTTTAGCGGACAAATCGCCGTCGGTCTGTTGTGGATGCCCTACTTTGTTAATCGGTTTCTACGCCTATCCGAAGCCAACAGCGCGGTCACCAGTACCTCGCCATTATCGTTGGTGGAGTTGAGTCGTTTGTGGCAAGCGCTGTGGACGGGCGCGTGGATCATGGTCGGGCAAGAGCCACTGCTAGTGCTGCTATCGGGAGTTATGTTGCTCGTCGCGCTGCTTTTCATCCCGTGGCGCAAGGCGAACGCCCGCTGGTTGGTTATGCATGTGGTGATCTTGACGGCGAGCATGTGGCTGGCCTTGAGCATATTGGGCAACGAGCTTCACGGGCGCTATCTGGTGATGATTACGCCGCTGCTGTTGGTCGCCATCGGTGCTGGCCTCGCGCCACAGGTTCAAGCCGCACGTTGGAAACAAGCCTTACACCTCATCGTAAGCGCCGTGCTGCTGATCACGCTGGTGGTGGCGATACACTTTAATACGAGCAATCCGGCTTATCAACACGACGATGCGCGGGGCATGGTGCGCTACTATGCCGACCATCTGACGGCAAACGACAGCGTCCTGATGTGGTCGTATGCTGACCGTTATGAACTGGCCTATTATTGGGATCGGTTGGGCGTGACAGCGCGGCGGATTACTTTACCCGAAGGTGCGGATTTAGATGCAGTGCTGCCACTGCTGCCTCAAACGGGCGATGTGGCCTTGAACATCTGGTACACGCAACGGGCGGATTATCGCGGCATGATGGGATGCTTGTTGGGTGACGGAACGGTCAATGAAGCGGAAACGTTCACGGCGTATGGCATGACGAACCTGTTGTTTCGTGCGCCAACGCTGCATCCGCCTAGCCTCAAAACGGTTGACGCCAGCTTGAGCATGGCACACATCAGCGCAATTGGGGACATGACACCGACGAGTGCTGACCGCGCCCTGTGCCTGCCGATTCAAATCACCCTGACGCAACCAACATCGGTAGACCTCAAAGCGGCGGTAAGCATCCAAAATCGATTAGGGGATACTGTTGCCCACACGGACGCGATCTTTGCTGACCGTATCCAACGCACCAGTTCGCAGTTGCCAGCGGGATCAGTACTGACGGCTTATGCCTTACTGCGCTTGCCCTATGGGGCGGCGGCGGGTGATTACAGCGTCAATTTACGCTTGTATGACGAGCAGGTGCAACCATCCGGTTATGCGTTGACGACTGCCGATGGTCAGACACGGCCTGATCTCGCCATTCCGTTGCGGCGCACCTCCGGCGCGGATTGGGCGAGCGTCAACCGCAGCAGCGATTTGCCTGTGAAAGCGGATATTGAGGTATCGGATGGCCTCAAGCTGGTGGCGCATGACATTCAGGGTGGGCGCTATCGCAACGGGGATGTGTTGAACATGGCGCTATTGTGGTCAGGGCGGGATGATCTACCAGCATTGCAATTGGTCGCAACCGACCAGCAGTGGCAGGTGGCAATCCCTGCGCCGAACTATGGCAAACGCGACCCGATCACACTGGATTGGCGGCAGGTGCAAATCCCGTTGGATGCTCAATCGGGGCAAGCGGCTGTGCAGTTAGCCGATGGGACGGTGATTGGGAGTATCGCTATCGAAAGTATTCCGGCAGTCTTTACGGCGCCGGTGGTTGATCAGACCGTCAATGTTGTCGTGCCGCAGGTGGGGACGTTGGTGGGTTACTCGGTGACAGGGGATATGGGTGATCGCAGCCAGCCGTTCAGCGTATCGTTGGTATGGCAAGCAACGCAGGCCACACCGACCAGCTACACGGTATTTGCGCAATTGATCGCAGAGGACGGGCGGGTGCTGGCGCAAAGTGATTCGCTTCCGGCAAACGGCGACCGCCCCACAACCGGATGGCGTGCGGGTGAATACATCATTGACCCACACACCGTTACTTTCCACACTGATGCAACTGCCGCAACCGCCCGCTTAATCATCGGGTTGTATGACGCGGCCAGTGGTCAACGTGTTCTCATCACCCCGACGAGCGACAGCATTAGCTTGCAAGATGGGATCGTCGTGCGCTGATTAGCTGCGTTCCCAAACCGGCTGACCATTCAAGATGCGTTCCAGTTGTTCAGGGAAGCGTGCATTATCCAGTGGCTTGCCTAGAAAACCATCAAATCCTTGATCCCGCACCACGTTAATTTCACTCACGTGTACGGTGTAGGCGATGATGGGTGTCGCGCCGAGATGTTCACGCAGGATATTCTTCACGTTGTAACCATCGAGTCCCGGCATTTCCAAGTCCAGAAACACCACATCAAACGCACCCATTTCCGGCAAGCTGCTGCTCAGTTTGCGGGGATCAGCAAACTCGGTACACGGAATCCCTTGTTTAGCCAGCAGTTGGGACAGAACTTTGCGGTTCTGGGCGTTGTCGTCAATCACGAGAGCCTGTTGTTGGGGCATTGTTTTCTCCATAATCCGATCGTTACGATTGCGGTAAACGGTTCACAAACATCGGTTGCTGCGGCTATAAAGTCCGTTCACCCATAGACCAAATTGATTCACCTTCGATGATTGAAGCAATCTGTTTCGGAAACTGTACGCTGTCAATCGGTTTGGCGATAAAGCCTGAAAAACCATGCTGCTTGGTCTTGGGAATGGCAATCGACGGTTCCATCGCAGATACCGCAACAATAGGTACAGTGCTGTACTTGGGCAACTCACGAATTTGAGTGAAAATATCAAATCCGGTGACGCCCTCAGCCAACATCAAATCCAATATGATGATGTCCACACGGGAAAGGTTCTGAAGCCGATAGATGGCATCACGCCCCCATCGTTCGAAATCAACCGATGCACCGTGCCGTATTAGCGCCATCTGGAAGACCAACCGATTCTGGATGTTATCTTCGACGATAAAGATACGCTTATTCTTGAGAATCATTACGTTTACAGCTCTCTCTAGTTGATGATACGCCAGATAGTCTCACCAGCTATGATGTGATTGAGGGTATCGGGAAAGGTATCCAGATCAATCGGCTTGGCGAGGCATCCGTTAAAACCCATACTACGTAGTTGTTGAACTTCTTCATTCATCACGCTGGCCGTCAACGCCACAATCGGCGTCTGTTCCGCCCACGGAAGTTCTCGCAACATCGATAACATTTCGAAGCCGTTATAGGGCTTCATGTGAATATCCAGCAAAATCACATCGGGCTTAGGGTCGAGGGTTTCCATGTTGACGAGGAAATCCTTGCTGTCTTCCAAAATCGTCACATGGGGCAGCTTCATCCGCCCCTTCAGAAGCATACTCATCAACTTGCGGCTTTGCGGATCATCTTCTACATAAAGAATTACGGGCTGTTGGGTCGTCATAAGTATTCCTTGCTTACTACACAGACATGGGCATTAATGCTTCAGACTTAATCGGTAGTGCGACATAGAATGTTGCACCTTTTCCAAATTCACTTTCCAACCACATGCGTCCACCATGTGCCTCGGCGAGACTCTTGGCAATCGGCATGCCTAAGCCGGTGCCACCACCCTGTCGCAAACCAGTCGTGGTTTGTTTGAAGGCTTCAAACACCATCGCTTGATCTTCCGGCGCAATGCCCGGTCCAGTATCTGCGATGGAAATAAGCACTTCACCATCTTTTTGCGATGCTTTAATCCGAATGTCACCTTCTTCTGTGAACTTACAGGCGTTGGACAGAATGTTCAGCAGAATTTGCAGGATGCGCTGACGGTCAGCCCGAATGAGCGGCAGATTTTCATCAACCTCAGCATTCAAGCGCGTGGGCTTTCCAGCGAGGAGCGCCCGCCCCGTCGTCACGACATTACCGACAAGGGCATTCAGGTTAACGTCATCTTCGATGAACAAGTTAAGCGAACCCGCTTCAATCTTCGACATATCCAGTACGTCATTGATCAAGTTTAGGAGGTGTTTAGCGCTGGTGACCACTTCGCTTAATAATTCGACTTGCTGTTCATTGACCGGCCCGGTATCGCCATCAATCACGAAGCGCGTGAAATTGATGACCGCATTCAAGGGTGTCCGCAGTTCATGCGACATGCTCGCCAAAAATGCCGATTTCACTTGATCAGACCGTTCGGCCTGTGCGCGGGCGGCCTGAGTGGTAGCCTCACGCTGTTGGATGGCTACGGCCATTTCATTGAAGGTTGCCGCAAGCTGACCAACTTCATCCTGCCCAACCACCGGAATACGCTTGTCGTAACGTCCGCCAGTGATTTCGCCCGCGATTGATTTGAGACTGCTGAGCGGTTGAATAACAATTGACCGGAGTGAGAAGTAAATGATGATGATGGCGATGAAGGCCAGAACCGCGAACACCACGATGGTGTTGATCAAGGTGCTGGTTTGGAAAGCCTGAATTTGATTCAGTTCAACCAGAACCATCAGCGAGGCAGGTGTCGTGTTCGTACCACTGACCAGCGGAATATAGGCAACCGCATAAGGAACATTACCGTTCGAAATCAGCTTGTCCAAAACGACAGATTGGCCTTCACCGGCTGCTTTAGCGGCATTCGGATCAAACGCAATATTACCGTGAAGAATATTCGCGTCATCAGACTGCACATCGGTAGCACGCGCGCGAATCTGCCCATCATAGACCAGGCCTAAATAAACGCCTGTGCGGTCAAAAGCGAGTTTGTGCAGAAATTCATCATCGACAATCTGGCTCATCTGGATCGCGCCGAGCACCGTTCCCTGACGGATGTTATTGATTGGTGCAGACGCGCTCAGGTTAATCTGTGGTCGTCCGTTGACTTCCCGGATAATCAGACCTGTTTTTCCGGTTCCAGAGAGCGAATCAGCCAAGAAGTGGTTTGGTTCTTCAGTAGATGACCCAGGATGAAGATCGGATAACATGTTACCGTCACCATCAATCACATCAATGTCATCCATTAACAGCGCGTTGTTGGCAGTGGTGATCAATCCAGAGATGGTCTCAGCATTACGACGACCGACCGCTTGAATTAAGGGGATGCTGGAAGCAGTGAAATTGACGTTAACCACTAATTGTTTTTCCAGCTCGGAGAGATGGTTTTTCATGATGCTGACTTCTTCGTTAATACGTTCGCTACCGATTTCCTCGGTTAAGTTCGCCGTATTCGAAATCAGCAACCAAACAGTTGCTAACAGCAAAACACCCAAGACTATTAGAAGCAATAGGCTTAACTTGATGCTGAGGCTGATACTTCTCCATCGATTCATCATTGACATTTACCCTCGCCAACTGATCCGCTTATACCGTTCAGATAAATAGCATGGGCGATACCATGATCGCCCAATAACATCGCCCGAATTAAAGAGTGTACTGGCGACGCAGGTTCATTACTGGGTGCGTTTTTGATACTCTTCGGCAGCAGTGTCCGGCAGATAGATGCCACCAGTTACAGGTATCCATTGGGGAACTGTTTTGCCAGCTAAGTAAGCGTCAATCGCATCAAAAGCGGGGCCAGCCATATAGGGGCTGAGTTCGATGGTGGCGTTAGCATCGCCGTCCGCCATAGATTTGAAAATATCAGGGATGGCGTCAACCGATACCACCTTGATGTCTTTGCCGGGTTGAATACCGTAGTCTTTCATGGCTTGGATAGCACCAATTGCCATGTCGTCGTTGTGTGACCACACCGCGCAAATGTCAGAGACATCTTCGGTCTGAAGGATGCTTTCCATAACATCGCGGCCTGTGTCCCGTTGAAAGTCACCGGACTGGGTGATGACAATTTGCATATTGGGGAACATGGTGAGGACTTGATTGAAACCAATCTGGCGGTCACGAGCCGCGCTGGAGCCGATGCTGCCTTCAAGTTCGATAATGTTGCATTTACCAGCGGTCGCTTGTGCCAGCCATGCAGCAGCCAAACGGCCTTCAAAGACGAAGTCCGATGAAACGCGGGTGACATAGAATGATGGGTCGGTGGTTACATTGCGATCAATGATGACCAACGGGATATTAGCGTCTTTGATGGCTTTGAGCGTTTCATCCCAACCGGTTTCGACCACCGGCGCGAGGATGATCGCATCGACCTTCTGCTCAATGAAACTGCGCAATGCCGCAATTTCTTTTTCTTGACTGTTTTCTGAGTCCACAAAAACCAGATTGATACCGCGCTTTTCGGCTTCGGCCTTGGTGGCAGCCGTAAATGCGTTACGCCATGCGCTCTCTGAACCAACCTGTGCAAACCCGATTGTTAAGGCTTTTTTGGTATCTTGTGCATGAACCACTATGGTGGAAAGAAGCATCAATACGATGAAAATACTTAACCGTTTGATATTGACCATATGTTTAAAACCTCGATTCATTCGTAATGTAATAATCTCATTACACAACGAACCAAATATTACGGTCAATAGGTTTCCATTAAGATATTAATGCGAATCATGAATCCCTTCATGCTTTCGTAAAAAATTACAAGCCGAACAGAATACACCTCAAAAGTGCTCATCATCACTATAGGTGATTAAGTCTATTGTCCCCTACCGAACACCAAAAACCGCGTTTTATCCAAGCACCTTGATGAGATCCGTATCAGCACCTTCGCGCTCGATGAGGCCACAATTCGCAAGACGACGGATCAGTTCAACCCATTCGTTACGGCGTGATTCGGTTGCTAACATGGGCTTGAGGATGGCGGCGGCTTCATCTACATCACCGGGTTTGTCGGCTAAGGTCACGGCTTGCCAGAAAGCCAATTCTTCTTGCTCAGGGGCGATGGAACGGGCTTCTGCCCATTTCGCCAACGCGGCTATATGCTGCCCCTCGCCCAGCAGCTTGTGACCTTCTTCATCCACATGTTGGGCACGACGATTCCGAACCAGCCGCGCCAATTCCACCACCGGATTTTCGTGTTCATCAACGCGCAAACTGTAATCTTTTTTCCATTCCGGCACACGTGCATCACCGGGGACGACTACCAAAGCCGCCGATTGCATCCCGCGAATGTCGCCATCTTCGGCCTGTGCGGCTTCAAGGGCGGCCATCATGCGCTGCGCCAGATCACCCTGCGCGTTTTCATAAGCCTTCGACATGGCTTGTATGACGGTGCTGCGGGTCATCATATTGGCCTGTACGCTGTAGCCCTCACCGACGTAATGCCCTGCTTCCGCGATACAACCCTTTCCGGTATGGGCTGCGGCACGTCCTTCGGCATCGACCACCGCCACCTGCCGCCGATTCTCACCATCATCAGATGCCACCAGCGCCCGAATCACATGGGTAGCGCTGACGCCTTCGCGCAACATGCGTAATCCGGTGGGGCCAAAGCTCACGTTGGTCAGGGATTGGGTAGCGACTGCACCTACCCCCGGCAACAACCACGGCACCCCATTCCCGACGCTCATCTGGTGCGTCTGGACGGCCACGCCAAATTGTCCCGTCTGTGGATCACGGGCAACGATGCTGTAGGTACTGTTCAGTTCGGTAAAATGAAACTTCATTTGGGTTTGCCTTTTGTTCACTCTCGCAGTAATTGTGTGTCTCACTGACGAATTTCGCAAACCGATTAGACCTATTCGTACCAAATCCACTCGATAGACTCACGCGGGTCTGCTATAGTCCTTAGGGAAACACATGTAAAAATAGCAGGAGAACTTTCATGGAATACCGTCGTTTAGGAAAGTCCGGTCTAAAAGTTAGCGAATTGTCGTTCGGGTCATGGGTGACGTTCGGCAGTCAGGTTGACATCGACAAAGCTGTTGATTGCATGAAAGCCGCCTATGATGTGGGCGTCAACTTCTTTGATAACGCCGAGGTGTATAACAAGGGTAAGTCCGAGTTGGTGATGGGCGCGGCGCTCAAGAAGCTCGGTTGGGAACGTGACAGCTACATCGTATCAAGCAAGGTGATGTGGGGATCGAAAGAGAATCCCAAGCCCACACAAATGGGACTCAGCCGCAAGCATTTGATCGAAGCCTGTCATCAGGCGATGGAACGCATGAATGTCGAATACCTCGACCTGTATTTCTGCCACCGTCCTGATCCAGAAGTGCCGATGGAAGAAATCGTGCGCGGCATGACCGAACTCATCCTGCGCGGCAAGGTATTTTATTGGGGTACATCGGAATGGTCAGCCGTAGACATCCAGAAGGCTTATGATGTCGCCCGCCAATTTGATCTGATCCCGCCGACCATGGATCAACCGCAATATCACATTTTCCACCGCGCCCGCGTCGAACAGGAATACGCGCCGCTGTACAATCCCGATGGCGTGGGACTCGGTACCACCATCTGGTCGCCATTGGCCTCCGGTTTGCTGACCGGCAAGTACAATGACGGCATTCCCGCCGACTCACGCGTCAATCTGCCCGGTTATGAATGGTTGAAAGAAATATTGCTGGGCGCAAGCGGTCAAGCACGCCTCGAAGCCGTTCGTCAGTTGGGTAAGGTTGCGGATGACCTCGGCACAAGTATGTCACGCATGGCGCTGGCATGGTGCCTCAAGAATCCACAGGTGAGCACCGTCATCACCGGCGCATCGAAGGTCGAACAGGTGGTCGAGAATATGGAAGCCATCAAGATCGTCCCCCAGATGACCGATGATGTCATGAAGAAGATCGACAGCATCACCGCTGGTCTGGCTGAATAGTTTTGTTGTTACGGTGGGGGTTTGTCATTGGCGAACCCTCACCGATTAGGCCACTTCACACAGTAATGACGATATTGCCCTTTTTGGCACCACTTTCGGCATAGCGATGAGCCTCGACCATTTGCGCGAGCGGATAGCTGCGGTCAATAATCGGCTTGAGCTTCCCTGCCTCAATCAACCCTTTGAGAAACAGTAAATCGTCAGTCGCTTGGGTAGCCGTTCCGGTGATGACCTTTAGGGTGGTCGTCCGTGAAAGCCATGCCCCACGCAGCGTTTGCGATAAGCCCGCGTTGCCGAGCAGATAGCGTCCGTTGGCTTTGAGCGACCCGATGCTGCCTGCGAACGAACTTTTGCCGATCACATCATAGACCACATCATAAAGCTGACCACTTTTAGCGAAATCTTCACGGGTGTAATCCACTACATGATCAGCACCCAATCCGCGTAACATATCGAGTTTCGCGCCAGCATCTACGGCGGTCACTTCCGCACCATAGGTTTTGGCAAGCTGTACCGCATACGTACCGATGCTTCCGCCAGCGGCATACACCAACACTTTTTGTCCGGCTTGAATATTGGCTTGCCGCAGAAAATGATAGGCTTCCAGCGCCCCAACCGGAACAGCCGCCGCTTCCTCATAGGTCAGGTTGGCAGGTAATGGGAGCAGTAGGGCTTTTTCCGATAAACAGATGTACTCGGCATACGCGCCGAACATCAGGCCGGGTGTCCCGAAAACACGATCACCAACCTTGAAGCGGGTTACAGCCTTGCCCACCGATTCGACCTCTCCGGCGAGTTCTTGCCCCAATATCTTCGCGCGGGGATTCCATACCCCAAACATCAAGCGTATGGGAATACGGATCATGAGCGGAAGTTTTAGGCTGCGCACCTCCCAGTCCCCTGCCGTGACCGTGGTCGCATGAATGCGAATCCGCACTTCAGTGTCCTTAGGCATCGGCATGGGAACATCAGCCAACCGCAGCCCATCCGGTGATCCGTACTTCGTCCATACGATAGCTTTCATGAGTATCTTTCTCAGTACAGCAGGTTTAAACAGTTGTTCCTAAGTGAACCATTTCAGCGCTGACGTCCCATAGTTTCTTTGCCACAGACAGATCAGTAGCTTGGGAAGCCGTTGCTTTGACTTTCGAATTGTAGAAATACTTGCCCGTAATGCTGGCAACATCCGGTGATGACGCCAGATAGATCGAGGTTTCGGCACCTTTTTCTGGTGATCGCCCAACAAGTGGTGAAACCAGACCGAAGAACGTGGCAATAATTCCACCGTTGTTCTTGGCGAATCCGGTTGACACAAAACCCGGATGCAACGCGTTAACCGTGACTCCGGTTCCTTCCAAACGGCGTGCCAGTTCGATTGTAAACAGGATATTGGCAAGTTTTGAATGACCATAAGCCCCGACGCCATAACTCCGCTCGCCCTGCAAATTATCGAAATCGATTTTGCCAGCGGTATGTGCGCCCGATGACACATTGATAATGCGAGCAGGCGCACTGGCTTTGACCGTATCCAACAACAGATTGGTCAGCAAAAAATAAGCCAAGTGATTGAGGGCAAACGTCATTTCGATGCCATCCACGCTGAGCTGCCGCTGAAAGAAGACCGCACCGGCATTGTTGAGCAAGACATGCAGTTGTGAATACTTACGTTTGAATTCGTCTGCCAACCGCCGGACTTCTTGCTGCGACGACAAATCAGCCAGCAGCGAGTCCACATTTTTGTTACCCGTAGCCGTCCGAATTTCTTCGACGAGTTGGGCAGTCTTGGATGCGTTACGCCCCACAATCACGACTGTTGCGCCCTTTCGGGCGAGTTCCTCGGCGGTGCTTTTCCCGATACCATTGGTTGCGCCTGTAATGAGGCAAACCTTACCTTGCATCGTCATCATTGTTTTCGCTTATCCTTCGTGTAGGTTGGTCATTCATGCGCACCGCCGCAGTATGATTTCCGCCCTACTTGTCCTGCGCCACCGTAATGACAACTTTTCCTTTGGCACGGCTGGTTTCAAGATAGCGGATCGCCTCAGCGGTCTCGCTTAAGGGATAACATCGATCAACCACTGGTGCAACTTTTCCTGAAGCCAACAAGCCTTGCAGGAAGACCAGATCCGGTTTATTGGCGTGTGCCGTTTTCATCAAGCCGACTTGCTGACCGTTAGCACTCGACCGCATCGGTCCGATGATCATGTGTTCAAACAAGTGACTCAGGTTGGTGAAGCCTGCAATCGCGCAGATTCCTTGGGGTTTGAGCGCGCGCTTATACTCGGTGATGCTTCGGTTACCAACCGCACAGTAGATCAAATCATACTGCTGGCCGTTGTTGGTGAAATCCTCGCGTGTGTAATCAATCACATGGTCGGCACCAATCGAACGCACCAACTCCAAATTACGTGTGCTGCACACACCCGTCACTTCGGCTCCATAGGATTTGGCAATCTGCACCGCGAAAGTTCCTACACCCCCCGATGCGCCATTCACCAGAACCTTTTGACCGGATTTAATTTGTCCTTTGTCGCGCAAACCTTGTAAAGCAGTGAAAGCAGCTAATGGAACAGCAGCCGCCTGCTCAAACGAAATATTGGCTGGTTTTAGCGCCCATGTATCTTCATCCCCACAGACGTACTCGGCAAAACTGCCCAACGCACTGAGTGACAGGCATCCAAACACATCGTCACCGACCTTAAACTGCGTGACATTTCTACCAACCGCTTCCACCCGCCCCGCGACATCACTACCAAGCCTAGTATGCTTGGGTTTGAGTAGACCTGCTTCCAAACGAGCCAGAAAAGGTGTTGCTCGCATGAGGTGCCAATCAGCCGGATTTGCAGATGCCGCATGAACCTTCACCAACACTTCATTATCTTTCGGCGTGGGCTTTTCCACGTCTTGCAAACGCAAAACGTCCGGTGATCCGTATTCGGTATAAACAATCGCTTTCATGATTACCCCTGTATTAACTGTGGTCTTGATATTATTTCAATACGTGGGGGTTATAAGAAAGTTGCCACCTCACCCTCAATATCCCCCGATTATTAGGGGGTGCGGCTCTATCCCCTAATCACCAACCACCAGAAACGATGCCTTAGTCATCAAACCATCTTCCAACCATTTCACAACATCAGCACCGATCGTTCTCCCTCAAAATAGTTGGTGATTTGCCTCGCCAAGAGTTACAAAAAAGTCACCCTATGCATTCCATTTTCTGCTACGATGGTTTTATCGTTGGTTCATTCTGCTGTGGAGTTTGAGTACCCAAATGCGCTGCCTTTTCTCTATCTCCTCGTTCTCTGCGCGCTCTGCGGTTAAAAAGATTTCGTCTTTGAATTTCCTCTTGCGTCTTGGCGATCTTGGCGCCTTGGCGGTTCAAGCCGTATTGCATTTCCCGTTTGCATTTTCAGCGGCTACTCCCTTTGCAACCGCTGCAACTTCACAACTGGCGTAAAGCGGCAGACATACGGGAGCGTGTCGCGGCATTTGTGCAATTTCAGCGCCGCCAGCCGAACAAGCCGCGCTCCACAAATCACCCCGCAGCGCCAAGCTCCCCTGTTCCCGCCCTTCACAGACGCGGCAAATGTGCAAATTGTGCAGCAGTTACGATGATGGTTATTCCGCTAGAATTCGGGTGATGCTCCCAAAAACCGCACGCAGCGCCTCACTCGGATGCAGCGCGTCGAAAGCAGCAGGTACATCTAGCACATCTTTCAGGGTTACTTTATAGGTTCCGCGTGTCGCGTTAAATAAATAGGACAACCTGAATAACCAGATGGCCTGTTCCACATCGGCTTCCGAGCGGATGTAATAGCTAATCCAGCCGGTCTCTGGTAACAGATGATGCGGCTCGGCTTTCTTTTCTGCCAGCAGTTGATCACGCAATTTACTATTAAATGGAATATCGACCATACCGCTGTTATGAATATGTCCAACTTCTACCGTGCCGAGGTTAAACTCCAACCCGCCAAAACGGTGCGGGTTCGCCGTCACTTCCGGCCAGTTCGTCACGACTTGCTTGATGGTTTCAATCTGTTCACGCATTTTGCTTCCTTATAATAAGACTTGTTCACCGATACCATTTTGCGTGATGAGGGTAGCTGTCCCCAATGCTAATCCGACCAGATTTTGCCTGTACATTGGGTCAGCAGAAATAACTTAATCTGTACATAATAAAGATAGATTGCAATTTATCGCAAAAATTGGTTATAGTTCTGCCCCAACCTGTAACATGCTATGCACATTTGGATAAACTGATTATGGCAACACCCGTCGAGGATGTTCCGCTTCCGGAACTTCAACCGCAAACCTATTTCAACCGCGAACTTTCATGGATCGAGTTTAATCGTCGTGTGCTGGCAATGGCGCAAGACGAGACTGTCCCTTTGTTGGAACGGGTAAAATTCCTTGCGATCTTTAGTAACAATCTTGATGAATTTTATATGGTGCGGGTGGCTTCCGTTCACGAAAAAGCCAAAACCCTCGTGCCGTCCGCACGTCCCGATGGCTATCAAGCAGGGGCACTCCTATCCGAAATTCGCAGTCATGTGATCGAGCTACTCGGTCAACAACGTACTACGATGCGCGAGATCTTCGCCAAAATGGCTGAAGAAGGTATCCGCATCATGGAAGTTAATCAACTCGACGCCGAACATCGCGAAGTCATTCGCCAGTATTATCACAATGAAATCTTTCCAGTATTGACCCCTTTGGCGGTCGATCATGTTCATCCCTTCCCCTTCATTTCCAACCTCAGCCTGAATTTAGCGGTGTGGCTCAAGCGCAGCAACGGGCATGGTAATCAAGACACCGAGTTTGTGCGTCTTAAAGTACCCGAAGCCCTTCCACGTTTGATTGATGTGGGTAAAGTGCTGCGCCGTTATGCCGACGATACCTCAATGAAAGACACCTTCCTGTGGATGGAAGATGTTATTTCAGATAACCTCGACTCGTTGTTTCCGGGGATGCGGGTGCTCGAACAATATCCATTCCGTGTGACCCGCGACGCGGATGTGGATTATGAACAGGAAGATGAAGATATTGGCAGCATGAGCGCCTTGATCGAAGCCAGTTTGAAAGAACGGCGCTTTGGCTCAGTGGTGCGGCTGAGTGTGCCGGATAATATCAGTGATCGGACGCTCAACCAGTTGATTAAACAATTGGGCGTAGAGCCGGAACGGGATGTGTATTTGATTGATGGCGCACTCGGAGCCAGCAGTTTATTTGAGCTTTCGAGTGTTGACCGTGCCGAACTTAAGTATACACCCTATTTGCCGCGTGTAGCTGAACATGTTGGTGAGCAGGATATTTTCAGCGCCATCCGCAAAGGCGACATTTTACTGCATCACCCCTACGACTCATTCTTGCCTGTCGAGGCGTTTTTCCGCGCGGCCGCCCGCGATCCAGACACTTTAGCCATCAAGGCCACACTCTACCGTGTCGGCAAAAACTCGCCGATTGTCGAAGCCTTGCTCGAAGCGCGGGATAACGACAAACAAGTCGCGGTCTTGGTCGAACTCAAGGCTCGCTTTGACGAAGAAAACAATCTGGAATGGGCGCGTCAACTGGAACATAAAGGGGTGCATGTCACCTACGGCGTAGAAGAACTGCCGGTTAAGACTCATGCCAAAGTCGCGCTGGTGGTGCGCCGCGAAGCAGACGGTGTGCGCCGTTATATCCACCTCGGCACTGGCAATTACAACGCTGGCACTGCCCGCCTGTATACCGATATTGGTCTTCTAACCTGCAACAATGAAATTGCGGATGATGTCTCTAAGTTATTTAATCGCCTGACGGGCTATGCGCCTGCCACCACTTATAACCGCCTGCTGGTCGCGCCGGAACATTTGCACGCTGGCATCATCACACTCATCGATAATGAAATCGCTGCTGCCCGCGCCGGAAAAGATGCCCGCTTGATCTTCAAGATGAACCAGCTTGAAGAAGATGTCATGATCCAGAAGTTGTATCAGGCATCACAGGCCGGTGTAAAAGTTGAACTCATCGTTCGTGGGCTTTCTTGTCTTGTCCCCGGTATCCCCGGTGTGAGCGACAATATCCGCCTACGCAGCCACATCGGACGCTTCTTGGAACACAGCCGTATCTTCTACTTCCAGAATGCCCCCGCGGCCAAACGGTTGTATCTCGGTAGCGCCGACCTGATGCGCCGTAATCTCTATAATCGCGTAGAGGTGGTATTTCCAGTACTGGAAGGCCGTCTGCAAAAGCAAGTATTACGCGTCCTAGCAACCTATCTGCAAGACAATCAGTTGGCGTGGGAAATGCGGTCAGACGGAAGCTATCAGCGTGTCCATCCGTTAGCCGGTGAAGAGGCTGTGAATTGCCAAGCCATCTTTATGGAAGACAGTTTTGGTATGCAATCCATGCCCTAATTCTGGAGATTTGGCTGCACAAATGTGAAGAAATTGGACAAATTATAAAAAGCATGACACAATCTGCGCATTGTAACAAACGCTGTAGCGGTGTTACGCTTCGCATGAAAATTATTGCCTAAATTAGTGCCTTCATAAAAAGTGTGCGTTTTTGTTGATATAAGCGAGCCTGTATATCAGGTATTCATATGCACTTGTGAAGGTGGTCTATGTCTCAGGTGAGTCCTACTCAAACCCCAATTGAACTTTGTGTTATTGAAGGCGATGGCATCGGTAGGGAAGTTATTCCTGCTGCAATCGAAGTTTTGAAGCGTGTTGCACCGGATGTTGTCATTCGCCCAATGGAAGCTGGTTGGGGCTATTTTCAAAAACACAAAACCTCGCTCCCCGAAGAAACCATTCAGGTTGCCCGCGAATGCAAAGCCATTCTGTTTGGTGCGGTATCCTCGCCCGCGTATCCGGTTGAAGGCTATTTCTCGCCCATCGTTCGTTTGCGCCGAACCTTGAACGCGTTCGCGAACCTGCGTCCGGCTCAACATTTACCCGTCCCCACTTCGCGTGAAGGCGTGGATATGTTGATTGTGCGCGAGAACACAGAAGATTTATACATCGGTCACGAACATACCGAAGATGAAGGTCAAACGGGTATCGCCGAAAAGGTCATCACCCGTGATGCGACCGAGCGCGTCACCCGCCTCACTTATGAATTGGTACGGCGCGTGGGACGTAAGAAGGTCACGATTGTTCACAAGGCCAACGTTTTGAGCCAATCTGATGGGTTATTCCGCCGCGTCGCGTTGGAAATCGCTGCGAACTATCCTGAAATTATCACGGATGAATTGTATGTTGATACAGCGGCCTATTGGATGGTGAAAGACCCCAACCGTTTCGATGTGATCCTCACACCCAATTTGTACGGCGATATTCTTTCGGATATGGCAGCGGCATGGGGTGGTGGTATGGGTTTGGCACCATCACTCAGTTTGGGTGAGAACGTAGCACTGGCAGAGCCGGTACACGGCAGTGCACCCGACATCGCCGGTAAGGGTATTGCGAACCCGACTGCGTCCATGTTAAGCGTGGCGATGTTGCTGCGTTTGTATTGGAACCGTATAGAAGCCGCTGATAAGATTGAGCAAGCGGTTCGTAAAACGCTTTCTGAGGGTGATTATACGGTTGATATTTATACTGAGGGTGCTATTTCCACAACCGACTTCACTAATCGGGTGTGCAGTCACCTGAGCTAATTGATTCGTTGCCCCATTTCAAAGGCGTGGGCTATCCTGCGCCTTTCTGCCTCCTAACACCCCATTGCTATTCCTTTCAACTATCACAATTCGGTTTGTTTAACGTTGAAATTTACAAACTATTCACAAACCTCTCAACACTTTAATGATTCTTTTTACGAAAGCGATGATACGATAATTCTAGTCCAGTTAATGGAATGGGAAATATTTCCCTATTGGCGACGCACTGAAGCACTTCAATTCGGTAATTGGGAGAAAGAGGTCCGCGAGGATCATGCAGACTATATTGATCGTTGATGATGAAACAAGTTTCCTCGACATCTTGCAGATTATTTTGCAACGGGCCGGTTACAAGACTATTGTGACTACCAACGGCAAAGAAGGTTTAGAACTGGTATACCAGCACAGACCTAATTTGGTGGTATTGGATGACATGCTACCCGGAATCAGCGGGGGCGACATTTGTATGAACCTTAAGAGTGATCCAAGTGTCAGCCATATCCCTGTGATTCTATACAGTGCAGGGCCACGCGTCCGTGAACGTGAATTTATCCGGCAAATCGGCGCGAATGCTTCAATGAGCAAGCCTTTCAAGCCGAAAGATGTGGTGGCGTTAGTAGGCAATTTCTTGGGGCCAGCTCTCGCCGGAGTGTAGGCATACCGAAACGCGTTCGCCAAACGATTATCGATTACTTAAGACCTTCTAAACCCAGAAGGTCTTTTGATCTTTATTCACCCCACGCTCAAATCACATATTGTGTATCAGTGTCGAAATTTCATCCACGACTTCACTAAATAACTGATTCATCAAATCATCGGCCACTTTATAAGGGCCACCAAAGCTGCCGTCACCGAGTTGTTTACGGATCGCATAGATGTCGTTGTCATCAACCAACCGATCAACCCACTCTTTGACTTCATCGGGAGATTCTGCGACACGGTTAAAGGGGAAGTTTTCGCCCCAGTTGGCATGATTCAAGCGCAGAGATTCGCGTTGACCAAAGTTTTGAACGGCTTTCTCGCGCCACCAGTTGTACCAGATCACGTTGAGGGCATCATCATGCTTATCGAGTTCACGCAGAAAACCGGGCATCAGATTACCACCGTGCCCATTCAGGAAGAAGAAGCGACGGAAACCTTGATGTAACAGACACTCAAAGATTTCCAAAATTACGGTGCTGAGTGTGTTTTGCGTCAAGCTAATGGTGCCGGGGAAAGCCGCAAAATAGCGACTGTAACCAAAGTTAAGTGGTGGTGCGATGAGGACTTTTTCGCGCGCGGCAACTGCATCAGCGAGTCTGGAAGGGATTATGATGTCCGTCAATAAACTCACGTAGGCATGTTGCTCGGTTGCGCCCGTGATGATGATAATGCGATCATCCTTTTCAAGATATGCTTCGACATCCATCCAATTCAAATCTTCGAATCGCATAATTGCCTCTGTGGTACGCCACGCCTATATCACACTTAAACTTGCTGATGGTGGGATAGTATACTCAAAATAACAATATAACGAAAACTGTAGCGGCTATGGGCATAAGTCCAACTCTATCGGCGTAGTAAAGGCGCGACTTCGGCAAAGATAAAGCTGAAGATCAGAATCGCCAAAATGATAACTATAAAAACACGGGTGCGCGTCCAAAAAGGCTGGCGCAGGTTGCCGACACGTCCCAAGGTGCGGCGGTCATAATCGACATGCGACTCATCACCGAAGTCTTCCACATCGCGGTCATCAGGATATTCATCTTCATCAATCCAATCATTACGGCGTTTACTCATGCGCTTTCCTTTATGATATAGTCGCGCGAACGAAACAACAGAACCAAACCCCACAAAAGCATGATGACATCTAGGAGTTGATCGGCGCGTAGGCCATACACAACGATGGTGTGATCGGCGCGATAGAAACCAATTAGCAACATGCCCATGCTTAGAATGACCACGACCACCCAAAAGCGGCGCGGGTTGCGAGCAGAGTGAGGTGATCGACGACGCAAGACAACCGATATGAGAACCAGCACAAACCCGATCCCGCACAAGAGCATCCCGAAATAGGGGGTGTTATAACGTGGGGCGACGATGCCAAAGACATCAACTAAAAGCGATGTCATCCACGAGGGATAATTGGCGAGCGTATCGACTTCTTTACCGTAACCACAACCGGCTGCGAGGCATCCGATCCAACCCCCTAGGCCGATAAGCGGAAGCGCGGGAGTCAGCGAATCCAACAGGGGGTGGAAGGTGGGATGATCGGGAAGTGGGCGGCGTAACCATCGGGAAAGGAGGGTTTGCGCCCAACGGACTAAGGCTAGCCCTAGTAGTCCTCCCCATAACGCTCCGTGCCAGTCAAGACCACCCGCACTGATTATCCAGATTTCGGATATGTTATCGGCGAAGTAATCCCAATTGAGGGCTACGTGGGCGACACGGGCCCCGACTAAACCCAGTACCAACGCCCCAATATAGGCATCCACGATGCGACCACGTGAAGGCTGGCGATAGAGGGCGATGAATAGGCTGAGGACTATGGCAATGCTCACGGTCAGCCGGAAGGTGGGAATGTTCCAAGGGCCTATTTGGGTGTAGAGCGAGAGCAAGCGACTGCCTCCTGATTAGGGAGGATTGTAACATGGGTGATCGGATAACGTGTCAATTAGCCGCTGCAAATGCAAACAGGAAATGCAAATGCGAAATCATTTTAACCACAGAGAGCACAGAGGAAAGCCAGAGCGTTGAGGCACGAAAACTCCAAAGTAGAATGACACAACTATAAGAACAGGATACCTCAAAACAGTGGCGAAAGGGTGACTATTTTGTAACTATTTCGCGAGCAAGATGCTAACGGATTTGAGCGAGCGGGAGTGTTAAGCGGATTGATAAATGGTTAGGTTTGTATTTGTGACCCTGTGCAAGTTTTAGTTTGGACGATTTGGACGATAATGAACATCATGGATCGGAAAGTCATGATGAGGGGGTGCTATGAACCTGAGCGATATACAGTTGCTTTATGATTACAACTATTGGGCGAATCAGTTGATGTTAAGCAAAGCGGCAGACGTCACACCGGAGCAATTGACTGAAGCGACGGGGTTTCCGTGGGGGGATTTGCGCAGGACGTTGATTCATACGCTGGACGCGGAACATATGTGGCGCAACCTGTGCCATGATATGCGTGTGCCTGATCCACGCCTGATTGATAGCGAACCATTCCCCACGCTGGATTCGATTGGTCAATATTGGAAACTCGAAGAACGGGCAATGCGTGACTACCTCAATAGTCTGACTGACGGCGATATGGAAAGTATCGTGCGCTATGAGGTTAAAGAAGGTGTGCGCGAACGGGTGTTGTGGCACTGTCTGGTGCATGTGGTGAATCATGGCACACAGCATCGGAGCGAGATTGCACAGATGCTCACCAGCTTTGGTCACTCGCCGGGGGGTATTGATATGACACGCTTTTTGAATGAGCGGTCGGCAGCGGGATAAGGGCACACACGCTATCAACAGGTCAGATTGGGCGCGGCTATTGTGGATTTAGCAGAAGGCGTTGATAATACGCACCATTAAGCGGTTTCTTTTTTGGAGTTTATGCCTGTGACGGTTTCTACTAGTTCATCTAAAACTGATTATGTTGCTGTTTTAATCGCCTATCTAAGTTTTGTGGTTCTCGGTATTCCCGGTGCAATGCTCGGCGTGGCGTGGGCATCGGACAAATGGCCTTCGGTTCAAAAAACCTTTAATTTGGGATTGGATGCGGTCGGAGCGTTATTCGTAGCGTTCACAATCGGTTATTCACTGGCGAGCGTGGTGGGTGGCCGGTTATACGGACGGTTTGACTCGTATGCCCTATTCATGGTCGGTTCGCTGTTTAGCGCACTGGCATTAGCCGGTTATGCGGTTGCACCCGCGTGGTGGGTGATGGTGGGCTGCGGTATCTTGCTGGGGTTCGGATCGGGCATTCTTGATGCCGGTATGAACATTTACTTCGCGGCGGTTTTTAACGCGCGATTGATGAACTGGCTACATGCGTGCTTTGGTATCGGCACGGTTATAGGGCCGCTGCTGATGACGACTATTCTTAGCCGTGACGGTGGCAGGTGGGAAACGGGTTATTGGATCGGCGCGGGGGCGTATGTGGTGGTGGGTGTGCTCTTTTTGGTCACGCGCTCACGCTGGGTGAATGTGGGACGCGGGACGCATGAGGAAGGCACTCATGCAGGGATCTCGGCACGTTTGACACTGCGGCTGCCGTTGGTGTGGATTAGCCTCGGTATTTTCCTCGCTTACGCGGGGTTAGAGGCAATCGGAACTCAATGGTCTTTCCCGCTGTTTAACAAAGGACGCGGTATTGATGCCACGACTGCCGGAACGTGGTTAGTCATTTTGCAGGCCAGTTTTACCATCGGGCGAATCTTCTTCGGGTTTGCGTTGGCGTATTTTCATCCGCGCACACTGATCCGTGCTTCAGCGGCGGTCATCCTCATTAGCACATTCTTGCTGATGGTGAACCCAATCCCGAACGCCTCATTCATTTTGTTGGCGGTGTATGGTTTCACCCTCGCGCCAATCTGGGCATTGATGGTCACGAATGTTCAAGAGCGGCTGGGACCACTACACGGTGCAAACGCAATCGGGTTTTTGGTGGCGGCGGCAGGCATTGGTGTAGGCGTGTTGCCGGGTATCGCCGGTGTTTGGGCTGACCGGAGCAGTTTGGAAGTGATCCCTGTGTTCCTGTTCGTGCTGGCGATTATCATGACTATTCTGTATGAACTGACGGTCTTAAAAAGTCTTCAATCGAGGCTCGCGCCACCCACGACTTAATAGCACATCGTTCATCAGACGGACGGGAGACGATCCCGTCCGTTTTATTTCCAGAATTAGGATAGCAGGGCGAGGGTATTCAACGATTATTCGTAATGCATAAATGAGCATTGGAGATACCCCATAAATTCTTATTTTGCGTTACAATAAGGATGCTTTTAGTCGATCACATTCCCAATAGGATTAAACAATGGATCGCTCTACACGTAATTTATCAATCACGACCTTATTGATGCTCTCCATTTTTCTGGCATTAAATCACGTTGCCCAGCGTGCGGCGTTGGGTGACTGGTGGCTGGTAGGGTTATTCTTACTGATCGCGCTGATCATCTGGTTTTATGAGCGCATCAGCCGCCGAGGCATGGATGACTCGGAAGCGGTGGAAACGGTCATCGAACCGATTTCATTTGACCATCATGCCATTCCAGATGTGGTGCAAGTGCCAAGCCCTGCCCCTGTGGCTGCGGTTAAAGTAGCAGCTCCAGCTCCTGTTGCAGAAGCGATCATCGAAGCACCTGCGCCGACTCCAACACCTGTAGCGGAAGTGAAGGTTGAGGTTCCGGCTCCTGCGCCAGTGGTCGAAGCGGCGGCAGCAGCACCAGCGGCTGAAGTGAAGGTAGAAGCGCCTGCTGCGAAGGTTAAAGCGGCGAAATCCGGTGCAGATGACCTGAAAGTGGTTGAGGGCATCGGGCCGAAGATGGAAAAAGCGCTGCATGCGGCAGGGATCGTCACATTTGAAAACCTTGCGGCAGCGAGTGAGGATCAAATCAACGCGGCTATCGTCGCGGCAGGAATGCGATTTGCCCCGAGCGTCCCGACATGGGCAGAACAAGCCAGTTACGCGGTTAAAGGCGATTTCACCGGATTAGAAGCCTTCCAAAAAACGTTGGTCGGTGGACGTAAAGCGAAGTAAGTCGATCTCACATTACAGAAGGGCGATGGATATGCATCGCCTTTTTTATTTCTCAACAGGTTATGGCCTATGCAACTAGAAGCACACGTCCAAGCGTTATATGTGGGTGATGCGAAGGGCTTGGAAAAATCACCCTGTGACTCGTTGACGTTCACACTTGAAGGTATCGTGGGAGATAAACACGCGGGATTCACCAAACCGGCTGATGCGCGTAATCCGGAATATGTGCGAGGCAGCCTGATGCGGAATGATCGGCAATGGTCAGCAGTGGCACCGGATGAATTGGCTGAAGTCGCCAAGCTGATGGGTGTTGAGCAAATCGAGGCGGGATGGACAGGTGCAAATATGGCGCTGACGGGGATTCCCCATTTCACGATGCTACCCAAAGGAACCAAGTTGGTGTTTCCATCGGGGGCGGTACTGGTAGTCGAGGCTGAGAATATGCCCTGCACCGGACCGGGGCGGGTGATCGCGAGTAAGTATCCAGAGATGAAACTGACGCCTCAACGCTTTCCCAAAGCGGGTATGCATAAACGCGGGTTGGTCGGCATCATCGAACGGGCGGGAATTATCCACGTGGGTGATACGGTGGTTATTCAGGTGTACGAAGCCAAATCACTGGGTTAGCGTGGTTCGAGAATGCCAGCATAAACACCCGGTGTGGAGTCGGGAATAATGATCGCACCGACCGTTTTTTGATAGAACTCGATGGGACCAACAGCACCGATGATGGCATAGCCATAGCCTTCGGCACGCATGGCATGTAAACAGGCGATAAGCAGGGCACGACCTACATCTCGCCCACGCGCCGATTCGCCCACTCCAATCGGACCGAAAAAGCCCTTAGCGCTGGTGTCATAACAAGTAAATCCAATGACCTGATTATTCTCGACAGCGAGCCAACAGCTTACGGGCATATGACCATAGGCAACATCGGTTTCACTCATCCACACTTCATCAAAAGTCTCACGTACCCATTTTAGGACAAGATACTTTTCGGGCGGCATGGCGCGACGGATGGTGATCCCTTGCGCCTGTTGTTTGGCGATTTCAGGTTCAAGCGGCGGCAGTGTGTAGAGTTTTACCAGCATGTCGGTCATGATTTTATTCCTAGCGCGTGCCCAAACGAGAGGTGTTATTCGCCCCACGATTAAGCCATTGTTTGGCAGCATCAATTCCCTGCTGTGATCCCAATTTTTGAAGCATGTCGGCAGCGGCACGACTCACCATGGGGTCTTTGCCACTTTTCATCACTTCAATTAAGCCTGCGACAGCATCCGAACCGATACCTTCAAGGGCACTGGCAGCGGCTTGGCGAACGATATCATTTTTATCGACCAGCACTTCTGCCAACCCCGCCACCGATTCAGGTTCACGCATACTCCACAGGGCTTCGGCGGCGCTGCGACGTACCTTCCAGTCTTCATCACGGAGGGCGGCACATAAGCCCGGAACGGCGGCTTTTCCGATCTTGCCCAAAGCTCCTGTGGCTTGCCAGCGAATGTTACTATCGGTGTCTTTGACCATGACGCGCAAGAGTTCGGTCACAGCCGCGCCATCACCAATATCGCCCAAGGCTTTGCAGGCGGCGGTACGCAAACGGGCGTCTTCGTCGTTGAGGGCATCGAGCAAACCGGGAACGGCGGCTGCGTCCTTGTAATTGGTTTGTTTGGCGAGCAAGAAGGCGGCATCCACGCGGACATCACGCATTGGGTGTTGAACCGCACTGACCAAGGCAGCATAGGCAGCGGCATGATTCATCTGTGCCAAGCTCTTAAGTGCCGAGCGGCGTTCTTCGGCGTTGTGGCTATCTAAAGCGGCAACGGCGGATTGTACGGCTGGTGGTGCATCACGCGAGACAGTCACGCTATGAGGTTGATGTTCGCCCTGAAGTTCCCATAAGCGGCGAAACAGCTTATCCCATGACGGACGAGCACGGTCGGTAAAATCGAGGTATTGGAGCATTTCCAGTTGAGGGTGAAGCTTCTCGGTATGTTTGAGCAATACGGGAATGACCTTCACGCCAGCACCCTGCGCATAAGCCCATTCATAGGTCACATACTGCGAGGCTTTGGCTTCCGGCGAGATAACTAATATGAGCGCAAAGGCTTCTTTGATGGCGTAGTTGATGGCCTCACGCCAATTTTCACCCGCGCGAAGTTGTTCGGTATCTACCCAAACCTTGAAACCTGCTGCCTGTAATTGGCGAATGAGCATCTCGACAAAATCTTGCTCCTCATGTTTGTAGGAGATGAAGACGTGACTGTTCATGAGATTAGCCTTAACTTCCCGGCATTAGCGGTGCGATTTGTAAATAGTATTGTAGCGCATTATGAGGAGTCTGGTGGTTGAGGGAGATGTAGAGGGGCGATGAGACGCTCGATCGTCATTAAATTCAGGTGTATTTAGGAAACGGCTGAGGCGCGCCTCAGCCCTACAAGCAACTGCGGTATCACATTGTTTCGTTAAACCCTTACGTATCGTGTACGTTAGGAACTTAACCGGATGCGTAAGACAGGATTAATCAGGACTCGAGGGCTTTGGCGCCCATGCGTGCGAGTACCATATCTTCTTCTTCGGGCAAGCCGCTTACACCCACTGCGCCGACACAAACTCCATTGTGGAAAATGGGAACACCACCACCCCATGCGGTATAACGAGGATCGCCGAAGTTAGTCATCGGCCACGGTTTCTCGCGTGAGGAATCTCCCACAGCCTTCGATTCTTTTTGTTCGCGGCAAGCAGTAAAGGCTTTGTTGATGGCGATATTGATGGAGGGTAAACGGCAACCATCGGTACGGACAAAGGCGATCAGTTCACCGTGTTCATCGGTGACGGCTACGGCAGCGCCTTTACCTTGTTGATCGAGTTCGTGTTGAATGACGCTGATGACTTTCATGGCATCGGTGTGTGACAGGACAAAGCGTTGATACATTGTATTCCTAATCCTCTCAAGATTAATGACATAAAAATATGTTCAATGAGGGGATGAACCATGCCATCCCCATTAAATGGCTTATGCTATGAACCAGCTAAACTCTTCTTGAAAAACACTACCAGTTTTTGCTCGTATTCGCTGGTATGTTCAAACATCGCCCGAATGTGCTCGCTGCCGTCCACGATCCAGAGTTCGACGGTTTGGCCGTTGGCTTTGGCGGCTGCCTCGAGATCATAGGCATATTGGACACTTAAGCGGGTATCGGCAGTACCATGCGTGATGTAGAGTGGGCGATTATTGAGCTTCGCCATGGTCTGCAAAGGACTCTTGGCGGTAATATCACGGTTCGAAATCACTTTACCCATGAAGATACCGGCACCCGCCAACATGGCTGGATAACCATTGCGTTTCAGTTCGGCATCGATGACAACATTGATGTCGGCATAGCTGCTGTCTTCCCAAACAGCGGCGACTTTGGGTTCTTCGCCCATGGCGATCAATACGGTTGCAGCACCAAGGGATGTGCCGAACAAACCAATTTTCTCGGG
Source organism: Aggregatilineales bacterium (assembly GCA_044227005.1). GTDB lineage: Bacteria > Chloroflexota > Anaerolineae > Aggregatilineales > Phototrophicaceae > CFX2. The sequence goes on along the minus strand of JBGAFZ010000001.1, from coordinate 320,018 downwards.
CACGAACTTTTTCTCGCCAATCAACCAATCCCATGCACCCAACACATCGCGATACTCGATCAGGCCTGCCGCATAGCGTCCGTCGGTCACCTGCGAGTCACCGTGATTACGCAGATCAATCATCAGGACGTTGAAACCGGCCTTGTTGAGCATTCCGGCAGGCATAAGGATGTAGGGGGTACGTTTACAATCGTTCAAGCCGTGAACCAAAATGACGGTCGGTGCACTGGATTCATCGACGGCTTGGGCGGGAACATACCAGCCCTTGATGGTCACCTTGTCTTCGCGACTGGGGAAACTGACCTCCTGATAAGCTGGCATGGCATAGGGGGACAAGTCTACATCGTATGATCCGGTTGCCACAAAAGCCTTGGGCGTGTTTTGCAGCCATTCAGTGGTCTTGTAATTTTTGCACTCGGCTTTGACAACCGACAATTGACTATAGACTACGGCACCGCCGGCTACATAACCTGCTCCTAAAAGTAATAAAAGGAAAACCACTAGCCCTATCAGAATACGATTACGACGCTTCATCAAAAAGATCTCCATTCCCAAAGAAAAGCATAGTCATCCATGATAACACTAAGGTGGTTAGCAGGGTATGACGTTCCATTAATTTTTATTACCTTATCTCAGGCTATAATGGGTTTTAAATCGTTTCAGAGATTATCGAGTAATAATGAGCGTAATCGGCCTAATCAATGCTGTGTTTCTTACACTGCCCCTAATTATTACAGTCTATTTGGGCATCCATTCGTGGAGACGGCGCAATATTCCGGGCGCAATCAGTTTCATGATTAGTATGCTGATTGTCGGGGCATGGTGCGCCACATCACTGCTGGTTGTGGTGAATTCAGATGAGAGAACTGCATTATTCTGGGTCAAAATGATGCTGGCGATTGTGCCTTTTCTGCCGGCATTCATTGTGGTGTCAGTCATGCAAACTATGAGAGATAGCCAAATTGCACCACGGTGGATTGCGATATCGATTATTATTCCGGCTATCACCGCTATCTTGAGTGTAACAAGCGATAGCCAATCAATTTACCTCTATAACTTAAAACTCATCCAATCCGGCAGCCAGAACGTCGGTTGGACTAATCAGTATGGGCCGTGGTCAGTCGTCCATCTAGCTTATAGCTACTCAGTGGTCGGCTTCAGTTTAGTGCTGCTGATTCGGCAGTTCGTGAGGATGCGTTACCACACGTACCGGATGCGTAGTATGTTGTTGTTGATCGGCGTTGCGTTACCATTCGTGACCAACATGATCAATACGCTGGTATCGGATGTGCATTATTTCATCACGCCGATGGTATTCAACATTTCAGCCCCGATTTTGTTCTGGGCATTGTTCCGATACCGCTTATTCGAAGTGCTGCCGATTGCCCGCGACCGCGCATTTGAACACATCAATGATGCGATTGTGATTGTGGATATGGAGCACCGGATTGTGGATGTCAATCCTAGCGCCGCGCTACTGGCTGAATCCAACGCCGCTAAACTCCTTGAAATCCCGCTATTTCAAGCATTTGTGTCATTCAAAGACGCGTTGATGCCATTGCTCGAAAGTACGGTTAGCCACAAACTAATCACCCTCAACATGCATGATGAGGAGCGCTATTTTGATGTGACGATATCGCCTATCACGCGCGATCAAGAAGTGGTGGGCAAGCTCATTATTATGCAAGATAGAACGGAGCAACATTCGGCTGAAGTGCGAGCGCACCGCCTAGAAGTGGAACATGAACGGCTGAGCACGTTGTCCGCTTTCATTGAGGCGGCCTCGCATGAGTTCCGCACACCGCTCTCGGTCATCAAGAACTCGACGTTCATCGCCAACCGAACTGATGATCCGGCTAAGCGCACCGAAAAATTAGATCAGATTGACGATCAGGTCAACCGCATCAGCCAATTGGTGGATGCACTACTAAGCATCGTCCGGTTGGATGCCAGTACACAGTTGGAATTAAGCCCGATAGACATTAATTCGATTGTCGAAATGGCTAGCGAAAAGGTTAAGGCAGAGGCAACTACCCACAAGATCAGTTTGGAATTGGCAATGACGCCTCATCTACCACTGATTAAGGGCAATACGTATCACCTGACAGAAGCAATTTATGCCACGATTCATAATGCTGTACGCTACACGCCAACGGATGGTAAGGTTAGCATAACGACGGCTCTCCACGATTCGGAAATTGTCGTTACGATTCAGGATACAGGCGTCGGTATTGATGAGGAACATTTGCCCCACATTTTTGATGCTTTTTATCGTGTTGATAAGGCGCGCACTACGGCTGGTTTCGGAACCGGCTTGGCTATTGCAAGCCGAGTCATCAACCTGCACAGCGGGCAAATTGAAGTCGATAGTAAGGTGGGCGACGGTACGACGATGCTAATGAAATTTCCAGTCGCGGGGTAAGATACGGTCAACTGAGCCTGTCAGAAGGTGGTTGACATTCATTTTTGATTCCGATAGACTGTTTTAACAATCCTATCGAAGTGAGATTATTATGTTCGTTTGCGCATGTTGTTGTCTGAAGTTGGGACGTTAACCACTCTTCAGACGGCTGATACACAATAAACTGGCTCCAAAAGCCAACAGCAACTGATGAAGCGTGACACGTTCCCGATGTGGACAGCGTCATGCTTTTTTATTTGCGGTTGGCTTTTTTGTTAGTGCGATTGATGACTTTGTAACCGACTGTGACGTATAGATTAAACCTGAGGATAAGACAAAAATGGCCTTACCACGACTGGACATACACACGATCTCGCAGGTCGATGCCACTCACATCGACAGCTTGATCGGGAATACGCCACTGTTAAGTTTCCGCAAGATCACAGCGCATCTGCCGGAAAACGTGCGGGTGTATGCCAAAGCGGAATGGATGAATCCCGGTGGTAGTGTGAAAGACCGAGCAGCATCGAATATCGTGCGTGAGGCTATTCGCAGCGGGGCGCTGACCCACGACAAAATCCTTTTGGATAGCACCAGCGGTAACACAGGAATCGCTTATGCCATGATTGGCGCGGCCAAGGGGTATCGCGTCAAGTTGTTTTTGCCGGGAAATGTGAGTCCGGAACGCAGCGCGATTTTGACCGCTTACGGTGTAGACATCGTGTATACCGATCCGTTGGAAGGTTCGGATGGAGCGATTCGTGGGGTACGGGCGCTGGTGGCACAGGAACCGGATAAGTATTTCTACGCAGATCAATACAATAATCCGGCTAACTGGCAAGCGCACTATCACACAACGGGCGTGGAAATTTGGAAGCAGACACATGGGAGCGTCACGCATTTTGTTGCGGGACTGGGTACCAGCGGTACGCTCATGGGGACGGGACGACGGTTGAAAGATTATAACCGTGATGTGCAGGTCATTTCATTACAACCGGACTCACCTTTCCACGGGGTCGAAGGTTGGAAGCACATGGAAACGGCCATCAAGCCGGGGATTTATGATGCGTTTTTTGCTGACCGCGATATTGGCATCAGCACCGAGGCCACGTATGTGATGGCACGGCGTCTGGCACGAGAAGAAGGTTATCTGGTTGGGATCAGCGCCGCAGCTGCGATGGTGGGTGCGTTACAGGTGGCTGAGGAAATGGCTGCGCGGGATGAAGAAGCGGTGATCGTGACGTTGTTTCCGGATAACGCGTACAAGTATCTGAGCGAGAGTTTCTGGAAGGGCTAAGGCATTTTTGGTCGTCCGTTTTAAGCTGCATGAATGCCAAGGTCATTTCTATGGGGATGGCCTTTTTATTTGTATAAACATGATATGAACTGCGGCGAACTTACCAGCTTTCGGTTATGAGATTATCAATAACATTGAAATGGGCGTCACGAGTCACAAGGGACAAGCCATATTGAACAGCAATAGCGGCAATCCAAATATCATTTTCGGGGATAGGACGACCTTTCTTTTTGAGCTGCTGCTTAATTTGCCCGTAGTAGTTTCCGGTTTCGGAAGTACAGACAAGAACTTCATTTTGTGCAAGAAACTGTTCAAGTTGAGCAATATTGTGGGCGACCCGTCCAGAATTGTAAGCACCAAAATATAACTCGCCAACAACAGGAGCAGGAATCAAGAGTTGAACATCTCCAAGAGTAGTCTTTAACACCATGTCTTGCTTGAAAAGAGCGGCTACGGCGTTCGTATCAAGCAATTTACCATTCGTCATAGTCAATCCGTTCGCAATCTTCTTCGATAGCTTTCATCATCTCTTCAACGTCAGAATGTTCGAATAGACCTTCTGCTAATTTAAACAATTGTGAGGCTGGCACACCATGCGGACGACCGTTGGCGGGTAAATTACGAGCGAAATCGAGTACTTGTTGTTGTTGTTCAGGTTTTAGGCGGTGCAGCACATCCAAGATTTCATTTTCCAATAGCGGTTTGTCCATTCGTTATCCTCCACTATCCACTTACATCTTCATTATAACGATTTTAGGGTTCACAGTGGAATCGGAAGCGCACCCGTGATGGATGCGCTTTTTTGTTGTGCGGGGGAAATTAACGGCTGACGATGTTGGTGATGAGATTGCCAGTTGCGACATCCCATTGGGCTAAACCTTCGGTGCTGGTGGCTTCGACGACAGTGCCGTTGAGGAAGCGGACGCCAGTGATTTTGGCAGATGAAGCGGCGTAGACGACAGGGTCACGGTCGGTAAGTTCGGCGGGGAGGTTTTGCAGATCCCACACACGGAGGTTGTTGCCACCGATGACCAGATAATGGGCGTCAGGGCTGAGGGCGATGCGTTCGTCATAGCTGGTGGCGTCGGTGTTGGCATCGACCTGAATGTTGTGGTTGGTGCCGCGTTCCCAGATGGTAACCCCTGCACCACTTTCGGTTTGCAGACGGACGGTGTAGACGATGACGCGGGAACCATCGGCAGAGAGCGTGAAGCCGATTTGGGCGCTCTGACCAGCGGGGTTGTCGTAGTAGCCGACTTTTTCGCCGGAGGTGCGGTTGTAGACGGTGACGCCGGGTGCAGAGTAGTAGTAGCTGGTGGTGAGCAACCAGACTTCACTATGGGCGACATCCCAACGGCTGATGTAATCATCACCACGGAAATCGGTCAACTTGACGGCGTTTTGCTGCCCGACCGTCCAGAGGGCCAAGCCATCATGGTTGCTGACGATGGCCTGTTGGCTATCGGGACTCCAGCGCAGACCAGCGTTGGCGAATGATCCGACGCGCTGACCGTTGGTGATATCCCAAACGACGGTGCTGGTAGCCCCAAATTCACCGAGGGCTGCGGCCATGTAACGGCAATCGGGTGACCAGTTCATGACGTTCAGGTGGGAGGCATCGAGCGAGGTTTCGACTTCCTGAACGGTCTTGCCTGTGTTCCAACTGACGAGCACGAGGCGTTTATTGCGATACTCGTAGCGGGGGAACAAGCCCGACTGGTAGTAAGCACCGTCTTTAAAAGGACAGGCATCGCGGAGGACAACGGTAGCGTCATCCTGCGCACCTACGGTCATGATTCCAGCGGTTACGACGACCATTACCAGCATGAGCATTCCGATTACTTTACGCATGATTTTCTCCTGTTTTGTGTGCGTTCGTTGTTGATGTCTCTACGATACGACAGGAGGCCAGTCGGTTACTGGTTGCGAGGCTGATGCAGAGGCCATGCGTGATCTATGGGAGGCTGACGGGAAGCCTACGACCTGACGCTTGCCCTACGCCAGCGTAAAGAAGAGGGTTAGAAGTCGTTTTCAGTCTCAAGTTTCAAGTCTCAAGCCAGCAGTCGCGTTTATGTCGGCGGTGTCGTCGTCGGCGGAAACGACATATGGTTCAAAGTTAAAAGGTAAAGGTCGAAAGTAGTCGTCAGTCGTCAGCAAAACTGGCCTTCAATTGATTCTAAAATTCACAACATTCTTCATTTTCTTCATTTTCACTGTGCAGAGTTGGCGATTTTTGTGCAGTTACGGCGGGTGGTTCGGCTGATGGCGCTGCAATTCTGGTGAGGGGGTACGCCGCTGCAATAGTTGCCAAAAAAGTCGATCGTTTTTAGTTATCCGTTTATAGTCCCGTGTGATGGTAAGGCAGAAATGATGCTGTTGTTACAACACATGGTTTTGTCACGATTACAGCATACCGCGATTGTTAAGGTGCGGCGGGAGAAGCGGAAACAGAGGTTTGCCAGCGGCAAACCCGTACATTATGCCCCATAGATATCATAGCCGATTGGGATAGCGAAAGGGTGACCATTTGGAAAACCATTTTGTAAGTGTTTCAAGGTGTTGGCATTAACGGTTTTGAGGGAGTGGGATGTTATGCGGGGTTGGGTGATGGTTGGAGATGGGTTTGTCGGGTTAACCGAAAGTAAACGTAGGGGATAATACATGTGGGGAAACGATTACGATTAGGCGTATGGATTCATGTGCAATTGTATGGGTAAAGTCCGGTACGATTTGAGAATAGGATTGGTTAGTTAAGCAGGGGGATGATGGCGTCATCCCCATACGTTAGTTGGTACCATCACGCACTGGCGGGTTCGCCGTTGCCGTCGCTGATGAGGGCGACGAGGCCACGGGCGCTATCGTTAGAATCGAGCAGCATGATTTTGATGAAGAGGGTCAAGGGTACGGCGAGGAGCGCTCCGGCTGCACCGAGCACCCACGTCCAGAAGATCAACGAGAGGAAGATGAAGAGCGCGGAAATGCCGAGTTCTTCGCCCATGAATTTGGGCGCGACAAAGTTCTCGATGATGTTGTTGATGAGGCTATAGAGGACGATGAGGATGATGGCAATGACGGGGCCTTTTTCGAGGAGTGTCACGACGACGGGCGGGATCAAGCCAAGGACGAAACCGACGTTGGGGATGTAGTTGGTGATGACGGCGAGTACGCCCCATTGAACGGCGAAATCGACACCCATGAGCAGCATAAGCACGGTTTGAATGGCGGCGATGCCAATACCAAAGACGGTCTTGAGGAGCATATAGCGCTGGACGCTATAGATGAAGAGGCGGGCTTTGGCTAACCATGGGCTATCCTGACCGAGAACGGCTGTGAGGCGGCGCGGCAGGTTGGGCGCATCCATGAGCATGTAAAAGAGTATCAGGAAGACCAAGAGGACGTTTCCGAGCGAGTCGAAGGTGGCACGCAAGACCGTGCTGGCAAAGGGAATGATGGATTGTAGGTTGATCGATTCGAGGGCGGATACGGTTTGTTCAGAAAGGCCGAGCTTATCGAGTTCGTTCCAGGTGGTGGTTTCCAACTGTTGGATACGGGTTTGATAATCGGGCAGTTTGCGGATGACCTGATTGGTGGAGACACCGATGAAGGCGACCAGCAGCACGCCGACGCCGACGATGAGGATCAAAACGAGTGCCAGCGATAATCCCGATGAGAGGCCACGCGCCCTGAGACGCGATTGGATGGGGGCGCAAAGCATGGCGATGAGGGCTGCCATGAAAAGGGCGTTGAGGGTATCGGCGATGGCACGCATTCCGGCGACAACTACGATGATGCTGGCGACAATGATCAGGATGCGGGTGGTATAACCGGATGTCGTAAACATGGGTGATGCCTCCGTTGGGGTGAAGACGATCAAGCACAGGTTCAATCGTCTACATAGATTATAGCGTCGTGGCGATGATTGTCACGGAGCGTAATCGTAAAGTACGTGAAAGTTTGCACCGCACGAGGCTAAAGCGCTCGTGCTAACCATAAGACAAGCCTGCTCAAGCGGCTTCAAAATGCGACACACGCCATTCAGAGCGCATCTATAATCCCCTATCTCCCCATTAGATTGAGAAAGAGGGGTAACAAATCATCGATCATTCAACTTGAGCGATTAGACCAGCCCATATTGCAGGGCAGGATTGTTCTCGCGTTCGACTTGATCGAGATTGCAGACGGCGAGGTATCCGTGTTCATAGAGATATTCGACGTGGGCACCGACTTCTTCAAGGGCGAGGAGGATGTCGTAGCCGTGTACATCGTGATACATGTGCTTGGAGATGTCGCTGATGGTGATGGGTTTAGCGGCGACTTTGATGGCGTCAATGACACGGTCGAGTTTGCGCTGATGGCTGGCGCGGATGCCGACGATGCGTTCGTAGATGTTCTCAACCGGCTCCTCATGTCCACCGAGCGAGAGGCGGATGCCCTCCAAGCGGGAGACTTTTTGGAGCGATTCGAGGTAATGACCGAGTCCGGTGTAGCGAGTGATGCTTTCGGGTGATTGGTGGGGGGTGGTTCGGGCGAGAATATGGTCGGCGGCGAGGAGGACATCACCGATACGGATGCAGACCTGCCCCGGGCAATGGCCGGGTGTGTGGATGAAGGTCATGCCGTCGATGGCGGTGGATTCCTCAAGGTTGATGGTGACTTTGACCGAGTTGACGTGTTTCTTGGAGAAGCCGTACATCTCGATGACTTTGCCAAGTAGGGATTCGGATACGCCTGCCCGTTCCAGATAAACGCGGAGGTCTTTGGTGGCGACGATGACACGTTCCTCGTAGTTGGTGAGGACGCGGCGATCAATCTCGTGGATGCCGACTGCAGCGCCGGTTTGCTCGACCATGAAGGCCACGCCGCCAAAGTGGTCAATGTGTCCGTGGGTGATAAGGATGCGCTGGATGTCCTTCTCGGTGATGGATTCACCGAAGTCGGTTTTCAGGGCGCGTATACCGGCTAGCACCTGTTCGTTGCTGTTACCGTAGCCTGATCCAGTGTCGATGAGGGTGGGGACGCCGGCGCCGATCAAGACATAGACGTAGACGACGAAGTTAGGGAAGGCTTCCGCGGGAATGCGATAAATGCGAACGCCAGTGTCGGACTCGAAACGTTCAATCGCGGGTAGGGACATAGGTGATCCTTAATACAACCAAAAACAAATACAGATTAACCGCAGAGACGCTGAGAATTAGTGAAAACAAATGCAATTGAACTGCCATGACGCCAAGTGCACAGAGAAAATACAAAATGCAGTTCTACCACAGAGGCACAGAGAACACAGAGCAAAACAAATGCAATTGAACCGCCATGACGCCAAGTGCGACAAGATAGAGAGAGCAAGTTAATCGGCAGGGACGAGTGGGGATTCGGTTTTCGCCCACCAGCGTATCTCAATCGTGCCGCTGACAACCAGCCCTAGCAATACAAACACCGTACCGATGATGTCGGTTACGTGAATGGGTTCGCCCAAGACGATGGCGGCCTGCATATAGCCGAAAACCGGCGTGAGGAACATCCACATGTTGGCGCGGACAGGGTCTTTCTTGAGCAGGTAGAACCAGAGGGCGAGGCCACAGATCGATATGGCGATAACCGACCAACTTAATCCGGCTACGAGATTGGGAGTGACGGTGGGAAGAGTCGGGCCGTTGAGGGCGACAGCAAAGGGCAAAAGAATCAATCCGCCGATGCCGATTTGCCAACCGTTGAGCAAACGTCCGGGCAGCTCTACCTTCGCCCACTTGAAGTAGACACTACCAAAGGCATAGGTCACGACGGCGACGACTGCCATCAATACCCCGCTGACACTGGCGTGGCTTTCGGCAAGTGAGGGTGCGGTGGCGATAATCAAACCAGTCGCGCTGACAATCATGCCGAGCCATTCGGGACGGGTCACTTTGCGTCCAAGCCAGAGGCCGGAGAAGATGGCAACTAGGAAGGGGTTAAAGGTGATGAAGAGGTTGAAGATGCCCGCCGAAATCTCACGCAGGGAGAGCCAGCCCAAGCCGAGATAGATGGTGCTGTTGGTCAGGGCGAGGATGACGATGTGCTTCCAATCGGTACGTTTGGGAAGCGGATTGTTGCGCTGAATGCCGTAGTTGAGGGTAAGCATGATGGCGGCGGCTAGAAAAAAGCGCGCATCCAAGATGGTGAGGGGCGGTGAACCTTTGAAGCCGACTTTGGCGGCAATGGGGCCGGACGCCCAGAGAAAGGCAAACAGTAATCCGATGGCGACATCCACAGTATTGATCCCCGATGTGAAATGAATGTGACCATCCTAGCCTGTCTTGGTCTGCGCTTCTAGCCCCACATCAGTCCAGCGTGTGCCCCCCAATTACTGGGGGTATGTTAGGGGCGAATCAGGCCTATGATTTGACTGTTTGACCCAAAATGCTTATTTGGTCAATCGGTCAGTAACAGGTGCAAAGATGACGACAAACACGTTTCCATACATCAAGACGGCAGGTGATCCACAAAATCCGGCGATTGTTTTTCTGCACGGCGGTGGATTGAGCAGTCATCAGTGGCAACCGCAGATGGCGGGATTATCCGACCGATTTTACTGTCTCGCACCGGATTTACCGGAACAGGGGCAAAGCGCTAGCCTTAGTCCATTCACACTGGCAGATGCAGCAGAGCGGGTGATTGCGTTGATCAATACTCTACCCGCCCGTAAAGCGCATGTGGTGGGATTATCGCTGGGGGGTGCGGTGGCGCTCGAAGTAGTACGGCGCGCACCGGAAGCAGTCGATCATCTGGTGGTGAGCGGTACGGCAGCGGGGTTAAGCGGGTGGATGGCACAGTTATCGGTTGCCAGCGCGTACCTGTACCGATTCTTCAAACCGGAGTCGCTGGTGAGGATGAGCTTTAATCAGTTCAAGATACCGGACTCTTATCGCCCCAGTCTGCACGACGATTTGCTCAAGGGGTTTAGCGTCGATTTCACACGACACTTCACCGAGGCGCTGACACAAATTCAAATACCAGCACAGGCTAAAGCATTGGTGATGGTCGGTGAAAAAGAAACGGTGGTCGCCAAACGTGATGCGCGTACACTGGCGAGCAGGATTGGTGGGGCGCGGGGTGTGATTGCGCCGCAGGTCGGTCATGTGTGGAATTTGGAAGCGGCGGATTTGTTCACGGCGACGGTAGTGGCTTTCATCACGGATAGCGCATTACCCGCCGAATTGATGTCAGTTTAAACAGTATTTAGAGGGAATTCATGCCAGACAACAACGCAAACCCTGAACGGAAACAGCGCATTCTGGAGGCAGCGGCGAAGCTGATCGCTCATTACGGCTACGATAAAACGACGGTCAACGATATTGCCGAGGAGGCGGGAATCTCTAAGGGGGCGGTTTATCTGCATTATAAGGGCAAAGAAGAATTGTTCGATGCGCTGATTATGCATGAAGGCGAGAAGATGTTGGAGGTCATGATGGAACGGCTTGAGACGGATGAAGAGGCCGGTTCGATCTTTGCGCTGTACCAACATGCGATTGTGGCTTCATACAGCAGTCCGTTGATATTGGCGCTGATGCGGCGTGATGCGAAAGTGTTGGGCGATATGGCACGGCGAGTTGTCCACGGTGAGATCGGGGTACAAGGGGATTTCATCCGGCACGAGATGGTGACCCAATTGCAGGCAGCGAATGTCATCCGGCGTGATCTGGATGCGGATGTGGTAGCTCATGTGATGGCACTGGTTAAGGTGGGGTTTTTGCTGGTCAACGATTATGTTCCAGAGCAGGATATACCGCCATTGGATGCGGTCGGTAAGGCACTGGGCGAAATCTTAGAGCGCGGATTGGCACCGGAAGGCGGCGCGGACAAAAAGGCTGGCAAAGCAGCACTTGAGCACATTTTGCATATGCTCGGGGATATGCTGAAAACATATAAGCAGACACATTGATTTTACACAATTGTGTCCCCCAACAATTGGGGGGAAATATTATTTAGACAGAACTAATATTATTTTTAGGTCAGTCATTATCCAGTGACTCGTGAAGATGTACGGAGGGATGAATATGAACGCGAAAACAGGGGTAATCCAAACGACCAACTTGAGCAAGTTCTACTTTAAGAGCCGCATAGAGAAGATCGCAGCGCTCAAGGATTTGAACTTGACGGTACAAGCCGGTGAGATTTTTGGTTATTTGGGGCCGAACGGCGCAGGCAAAACCACGACTATTCGACTGCTGCTGGATTTGATCCGCCCTACCGGCGGCAAGGCGGCGATCTTCGGGCAAGACGCGCAACAAAATAGCGTCGAGCTGCACAAGCGAATCGGGTTTCTACCGGGTGAACTCAACCTATGGAAGAACCTGACGGGCGCACAAGTGGTGGATTATCTAGGACGTATTCGAGGCGGGTTGGATCAAACTTACCTGCGTACATTGACTGACCGCTTGCAATTGGATCTGAGTATTCGCATCCGCAGTTATTCGACGGGGAACAAGCGCAAACTCGGTCTGGTGCTGGCGATGATGAACAAACCGGATTTGCTCATTTTGGACGAACCGACGAGCGGTCTTGATCCATTGATGCAACAGATTTTCAACGACCTGATGCTTGAGGCGCAGAAAAACGGGCAGACGGTGTTCTTGTCCTCGCACATGCTGGGTGAAGTGCAAGCGATTTGTGACCGTGTGGCGATCCTACGGGCTGGTGAGTTGAAGGCGGTCGAGAGTGTTTCGAACCTGATGCACGTCAACTTCCGATGGGTTACGGTGCGGACGCGCGAAGCCATCAATGCGACTCAACTGACGACGGTTGCCGGCGTGAGCGAAGTGAGTGCGGTCGATGGCGGTCTGAAGCTGCGCATCAGCGGCGACTTTGATCCGCTACTGCGTGCCCTCAGCCCGTATTATGTGCAGAACATCGAGGTAGCGGAACCCACATTGGAAGAAATATTCCTGTCGTTCTATGGCGGTAACGGACAGACACAAAAGGAGCATGCATTATGAACGGAGTGGTGTTTAAGGAGACGCTGCGCCGAAGCTGGCGCGGGATGCTGTACTGGGGTTTGGGATTCGGGATTTACGGTTTGATGATCATGATGATTGTGCAGGACGCCAACATCTTGAAGCAATACGGTGAGATCGCAAAAGCTTTCCCACCAGCGATAATGCAACTACTGGGTGGTGACGCGGCCTCGCTGGCGACACCGGAAGGCTTTTTGGCGTATGGATTCTTCGGTTATTTGCTGCTGATCTTCGCGGTGTATGCCATCCTTTCGGGCTTGAATGTGACGGCTAGTGACGAGGATGCAGGCATCATGGATATGGTGCTGAGTCTGCCGCTGCCACGCTGGCGGTTGGTGCTGGAAAAGTTATTGGCCTACGGATTGCTGGTGGTGGGCATTATGGCTCTATCGTATGTGGGATTGTTCACCGGAGAGCAGTTCTCGGCGCTCAAAGTGGACAACAGCCGCTTGCTCCAAGCAACTGTCAACATGATCCCTGCAAGCTTGATGATGGTGGCGTTCACGGCGTTCATGGGGGCTTTATTCCGCAGCAAGAGTACGGCAACGGCGGTATCGGCTGTGTTCGTGATTGCTAGCTATGTGCTGAACTTCCTCGGATTGGCGGCGAGCGGTACTTTCTTCGACAAGTTGAAGGGACTATCGTTCTTCAGCTACTACGATCATCAGGGGGTGATTATGCATGGATTGTCGATCAGCAACATTATGGTGCTACTGGTGGTGACGGTGATCTGTGCAGGGGCGGCCATCTGGACCTACCAACGGCGCGATGTGGGGATTTAAGTAGCGGCGGAGGCACACCTCCGCCCTACCATATTGCTCGTTGGCAAAGGGGGAATGATGCCATTAGCAGTGTTTGGGGAAACTTTACGACGTGGTTGGCGGGGGATGGTGTACTGGGGAATCGGGCTTGGATTGTTAGGTGTCGCGATGATGGTAATCATCCCTAACGTCAACTTTTTGAAGCAGTTCGAGAATTTGCTCAACACCATGCCAGCGGTCGTCAAGGCGCTGGGGATGGAAGATGCGGCACAGATGGCAACGCCGGAGGGCTTCATCAGCGCAGGGTATTTCGGGCGGGTGCTGCTGATTATCGCAGTGTATGCGGTTCTAGCGGGCTTGAATATCACTGTAAATGACGAAGATCAAGGCATCATGGATATGGTGCTGAGCCTGCCGTTAGCGCGGTGGCGGTTGATCATCGAGAAGTTCGCGGCCTACAGTCTGATGATGACGGGGGTGATCCTGATGGGATTCATTGGTTTGTATGTAGGAGGGATGTCATCCACGATTCAAATCAGTACGGGGAGCTTGATCGCGGGGAGCATCAACGTACTGCCAAGCAGCCTCTTCATGCTGGCTTTCACGTTGTTTGCGGGTGTTCTTTTTCGGCGCAAGACGATGGCTACGGCTGTCACCGCGACGTTCATTCTGGGCAGTTACATCGTGGATTTCGCAGGCAACGCGGCCAGTGAGTCACCGATCGCGCCCTTACGGGTGTTGTCGTTTTTCACGTATTACGACAATGCTCACATCCTGCAAAAGGGTCTCAACAGCAGTTATATCGTGCTGCTGCTCGGCCTGACGGTTGTTCTGGTGGGGGCAAGCGTGTGGGTGTTTCAGCGGCGAGACATCGGGGTGTAGGGGATAAGAAGGGGAGATATTCGTTAATAGTCCCCTCCCCTGTATCCCCTCCCCATTACATGGAGAGGGGACTTTAAGGCTCTTTATGGATCACATTTATAAGTTTAACACCCCAAATAGATACACCAACATTTAGTACACACCCAGTTTATGGAGTGGCGGTTTCGGCCACGCGAGTCTGGGACTCGACATAGGCTTCGTAGCCGCCGAGGTGCTGGATCAAGCGACCATCACGCACCTCGAAGAGATCACCCCCGAATTGCTGGATGAAACGGCGATCATGGGACGCGGCGATCACGGGGCCGGGGAATTCGTGCAGGGCTGATTCGAGCGCTTCAAGCACATCAAAGCTCAGGTCGTTGGTGGGTTCATCCAAGAGCAGCAGATTCGCACGTCCGAAGATCAGACGAGCGATTTGCAACTTGCGGCGCTGTCCACTGCTCAAGCCAGCTACCGGCTTATCGAAGTCGGTGTAGCGGAATAAGCCGGAACGAATCAAGACAGTTTTCAGCACCTGATCGGGGTATTCCATACCTACCCTAAAGGCTTCGTAGAGTGTATGGTCATCTGACATCTGCCCACCCTCTTGATCCAGATAGCCGATTTTCACAGCGGGATTGACCATCACTTCGCCGCTATCCGGTTTGGTATGCCCTGCTAGCAAGCGGATCAAGGTCGATTTACCAGCTCCATTAGGACCGACCAAGATCATGCGGGTGTGCAAACCTACGGTAAAAGATACTTCATCCAAAACCTGCCGTTCACCGAAGTGTTGACTCAGGCGCGATACGACAATCGGCAAACGTCCTTTAAGTGCTTCGGGATCAAAACGCGGGTCAAAGCGCAAGGGTGCAGGAGGCTGCGGGATGGCTTCATTTTCTAGCCGCTTGAGCTTTTCTTCGGCGTTATGGATGCGGCGGGATACGGTGTGATCATGAGTGCCCTTCTTGCGCCCCCGCATGAACTTGTCGTTATCCGTTTGCGGACGATAGTTATTGTTATTGCGCGAAGTCTCCTTGGCTTCTAGCGTCAGTTCCGCGATTTCGATTTGCTGGCGTTCGTAGTCGGCTTCCCACTTCTGGCGTTCACCGATTTTGGCCTGATGATAAGTGTCATAATCACCGGTATAGCGCTTGGCTTGCTGATTATGTTCATCAATCTCGACGATGGCATTCACTACGCGATTGAGAAACTGGCGATCATGCGATACCACAAGCACCGCGCCCCGATAGGCGGCGAGATAGGATTCCAACCAGCCGAGCGCCACCATATCAATATGGTTGGTTGGTTCGTCGAGGAGCAGTACATCAGGTGCGCCCAACAGGAGCAAGGCCAAGCCTGCGCGGGCTTTCTCGCCACCCGAAAAGGTGCTGAAGCGCCGTTCACGCGGCAGGTGGTCAATATGTAAACCAGCCAACACGGTTTCGACACGGTGATCGCCTTCGTAGCCACCTAAGCGCTCGAAATGCTCGGTCACATTACCGTACTCGGTCATGGCCTCGTCCAAAGCATCACCTGTCATGCGCACCATGTCGGATTCAAGCTGGCGCATGCGTTGTTCGAGGGTGTGCAGTCGGGTGCTGGCTTTGGCGATCAAATCACCGAGTGTTTGGTCGTCATAACCGACGATGACCTGCGGCAGATAGCCTAACTCGATTCCGGCTGGCAGGGTGACTGTACCGCTATCGGCAGCCAGTACACCCGCGATGATTTTGATGAGCGTCGATTTGCCCACTCCGTTCGCGCCGACGAGACCAATGCGCTCGCCCGTGTTGAGTGTAAAAGAGACATCTTTGAGAACTGAATTCAGCCCGTAGGTTTTAGCGATATGAGAGATCGTAAGCATATAGATTGCTTTCTAGCCGTTAGCTTTTAGCGATTAGCGTTTGGCTGATACACATCAGTTCGCCGCTAAACTGCGAGATCGTGAACTATGACAGGAACGGCGAGAATCAAAAACGCCGCACAGGGATACCCGTGACGGCGCGAGGTTGGGCTACAGAATAGCAAATCAACACAGCAAGATGGAAGCGTTATACCAACGCAAACAGCACCGGGGGTAATCCGTAAATAGGGTTACTGAAGGGTACTGTCAGTAGTCATTGGTTAACTTTCACTCGGTTGACGGGGGTTCAGGGGAAAGTAATATATCCATATTCATTTCGCCGGAACATTTATAGTATAGCAGAGTTGTTTTACGGCTCGCAAGAGTCCATCCTATTCCTTGTTATGGGTCAGACGGCTACGGGCAATCCAGAGCATCAAGTCCCATGTGTTGCGGACGCTATCGAGCAGAAGGATGACAGAAGCAACAGCCAGCAGATTAAGGGCATCAATCGAGCCGGACAATAATATCAACAAGGCAACCAGCACGATCAGCAGATCACCGAGTACGGGGAAGATAACGTACCACTTCCAATCGGTGCGGTTATAACCCGCGCTGCCGGGGTGCCGGATGAACCGCAAACTCACGCGACCGGAATACAGGGTAAACAATAGGCCGGTCACGAATAAGGCGATACCTAGTGAAATCTGCCGGAGGGTCGGCACAAGCATAATGGCTGCAATTACTAGAACACTGCCAAAATGTACCAGCATGGGCGTGACGAAGGTGCTGACACTGGATTCATCCGAGGCGTGGGGTAAATCCGCACCTAAGGAGACCGCGACAAACATCAACCCAACCAGGGTGGCACTGGCGGTGCCGATCATGAAG
Source organism: Aggregatilineales bacterium (assembly GCA_044227005.1). Taxonomy (GTDB): domain Bacteria; phylum Chloroflexota; class Anaerolineae; order Aggregatilineales; family Phototrophicaceae; genus CFX2. The sequence goes on along the minus strand of JBGAFZ010000001.1, from coordinate 302,974 downwards.
TAGAAGTTCTGCCACTCACGAAGCGCCTGTATTAAACTATCCGTCATTTGAAATCCCCCTGCTCAACCATAAAGCTCAGCGTATGATGCCACAGGTAACGATAGAATCGTGTTGACAGTTCAGAACCTGCCTAAAAATTATCCATTCATCCCCTATCTCCCCAACCCTCTTTCCCCATTGCATGGAGAAAAAGGGAGCTAAGACAAAGCTATGTAGGCAAATTCTAGAAGCAAGGCTAGAGGATAAACAAAAAACGCTTGAGAAGCAGGAATAGTCACTCCTTCCCAAGCGCCTTACAAACGGATTGAGCGGTTTAGCTCTGGCTGAAGATCTTGGCGTAGCAAGCCGCGCCAAACAAGCCGGGTTCTTCCTTGAGGATGACATAGACCGGAATCTTGATGAGGGTGCTGGAGAAGCGTCCTTTATTCAAGAAGGCGGCGATGAAAGAACCGTCCTTGAGCTTTTCAATAATCTTAGGCGGGATGCCACCGCCGAGATAAACACCACCATAGGCCAATGTCTTGAGCGCCATATTGCCGCATTCAGCACCAAGAATACTCACAAAGGTCGTGAGGGTATTCATGCAGAGTTCGGAGGAGTGACTGAGAGCGGCCTCGGAAATAATCTTGTTGGCGGGTTCGTCGCCTTGCAGCAAGCGGCGGGCAACATCCGGATTTTCGGGCGTGTTGGTGGTTTCTTTGAGGTAGTCATAAATATGTTTGATCCCTTGCCCCGATACCACCCGTTCGTAACTGATATGCCCGTAGCTATCGTGCCAGAATTTATCTTGTAGATAGTGCAGCAATCCAGCTTCAAAGGTGCTACGGGCAGCAAAATCAGTGTGACCGCCTTCGGTGGCGCTGACGATGTAGCGATCTTTATCACCTGTACCGTCATGAACCAGAATTGACTCGCCCAAACCCGTGCCGGGGGCGATCATACACTTGTTGCCCATAATGGCATTGGCCGCGTCATAGTTGCGATTCAACTGGCATAAATCATGCGGTTCCTTCAAAGCATCGGGAAGCGCCAAGCCGTAGGAAATCGACTCGACATCATTTAAGAGGCTCACGCGCACAATTTTGAGGGTGGCTTGTAGGTCACGGACGCTGATGAGCCACGGCAAATTGGTGATCTGGGATTCACCTTTGGTTTTATCAACCGGCCCGGCCACACCAAAAACGGCTTGTTCGCAGACTGCGCCAGTTTCCCGCAGGAAGGTCTCGACAATGGCTGTCAGCCCAACGAAGGACTGACTGGAATAGGTCTTAATTTCACTAGTACGTTCAGGTACAGGGCCATCAATTTTATAGAGGGCTAAACGGGTATTTGTTCCACCAATATCACCGACAAGTAACATGATCATTTCCCTTATCTAGTTGACCAGACATTTTATGACTTTGAGTATAACGGGAAAGGATGAGGAACGGGTATGTAAAAGGTCATAAAAAGCACAGACAGTCAGCAACTTCGCCCTCAAAACTGTCGTATATCGGGCAAGGAGGAAAACAGCAATGATTTATGTATTCTTCGGACTCGTCATCATCATTTGTTACTGGGCATTATGGAAACCAGAGCGTGCCTTCACTGGCGGGATACGGCGTTGGGCGCTGTGGTTGGTGGTCATCGGCTACGCGGGGTTATCGCTGTTGGCGACTACAGGAGAAAAACCCTTCTGGTCACCGGGCTTTATCTTCTATCCGCTGCTCTACAGTGTTTTACTACGCAGTCATGTTCGACGGTTGCTCAAGGGATTGGTGCGGTCGCGCATCGGTCAAACGGTTGTCGTGTTCTGCTTGCTGTGGTTCAGCGAGATTTTTGCGGGGCTGGACATCGCCAGTTATGATCCGTTGGGGCGGCATATGCTGGTGTATATCGGGTTTTATGTGGGGCTGGCGCTGGTGGTTGTGTACTTTTTATCACGCTGGCGCTATTCGGTTCCAGCGCTGCTGACCCTCGGCGGGTTATGGGGCGTTCTGGTCGAACAGCAATTCCTCGGTAGTAAGATGCTGCTTTCGGGCAATATCTCCGGTTTTCTGATCTTCGCCAGCATTGTTATACCGGTCTATGGGTTTTATCTGGCGGGGCCGTATCTGCTGTTTTATGAGGAATGGAACGTCAACACACGGACTAGCCGCTGGCAATATGTACTGCTGTTCATCGCTGTGACAGTGATCCCGATGGTGACGTGGGCGATCTCGACCGTTATACTCCGAGCACTTGGCGTGGATACGACGGTGTATATCGTCTGACGGCTTAGCGTCGATGTAGATTAGGCAGACAAGGAATAAAGAGACATGAATTCAACAACTCGAATCGCTCTAGTGACCGGCGCAGGAAGCGGCATTGGCAAGCGCACCGCACAACTATTTTTAGAAGCGGGATATTCGGTGGTGCTGGCAGGCAGACGGTCGGAACCGTTGGAACAGTTGGTTAAGGAAGCCGGTGTGCCAGACTCGCGCACGCTGGTGATGCCGACTGACGTGAGTGATCCAGAAGCGGTAGCGGCGTTATTCGCGGCAACAGCGGCGAAGTTCGGGCGGCTGGATGTCTTATTCAACAATGCGGGTGTGGGAGCATTCGCTGTGCCGCTGGAAGACCTGAGTTATGAGACGTGGCGTACCGTGCTGGATACCTGCGTGACAGGTACATTTTTGTGTACGCAACAGGCGATCAAGATGATGAAGCAACAACATCCACGCGGGGGGCGCATCATCAACAATGGATCGATTTCTGCCCATACACCCCGCCCCAATTCGGCACCGTATACAGCGGCTAAACATGCGATCACAGGACTGACCAAGTCTACGTCGTTGGATTGCCGAGGATTTGATATTAATTGCGGGCAGATTGATATTGGTAACGCAGCAACGGATATGACGGTGCAGATGACGAAGGGTATGTTACAGGCCAACGGCACAGTGGCTATCGAACCGACGATCAATGTCAATCATGTTGCGGAAGCCGTTCTGTATATGGCGAACTTGCCGCTCGATGTCAATGTGCCGTTTATGACCGTGATGGCTAACCAAATGCCTTTCATGGGGCGCGGTTAGCCAAACGATTATTGTTTATTCAACACTAGCCTGAGCGTTCGAGGATGTGGGCGACAACGGTTGCGCCTGTGCCACCGATGTTTTGGGTCATGCCCAAGGCCGCATCCTTGACCTGATTGGCACCCGCTTCGCCACGTAATTGGGTGATGAGGTCAACCAATTCGTAGACACCGGTGGCGCCGACGGGATGACCACGACCTTTGAGTCCGCCCATGGTGCTGATGGGTAGTCGTCCGCCAATAGCAAACTCGCCATCCTGTGCGCGGTAAGCAGCCGTTCCGGCTTCAGCAAAGCCAGCGCCTTCCAGGCTGAGCGCGGACATGATGGAGAAGGCATCATGTACCTCGAACAAATCCATGTCGGAGGGGTTGACTCCAGCGAGTTGATAAGCTTTGCGGGCGCTCCCTGATGCAGCCTCTAAGGAAAGCATGTTACGGCGATCAGCAAGGCTCAAGGTATCGGTGGCGGAAGCGCTGGCACGTACCCGAATGATGGGCTTGCCGGATCGTTTCGCCATGTCCAAGGGGGCAACGATCACCGCAGCGGCTCCATCACAAATCGGAGAGCTGTCGTAGAGGTTAATCGGGTCAGCAATCATGGGCGCACGGTCATAAATCGCTTGCGAAATCGCCTTGCGGAACATGGCGTTGGGGTTATTGACGGCGTTTTTGTGGGCATTGATGCTGAAGGCACCAAAGGCTTCATGCGGAACTTTATATTCGTACATGTAGCGGCGCATGATGAGCGCGTTGAGTGCGACAAACGAAGCTCCATGAGCACCTTCATAATCGGCATCGGCGGCGGTCGCCAAAGCGGAGGTGATCTGAGCGGTGGTTTCGTCGGTCATCTTTTCCACACCGCAGACAGCCACTACATCGAGCATACCGCTGGCAACGGCACGAACAGCCATCTGGAAGGCCATGCCGCCTGAAGCACAAGCGGCCTCAATGGTCGCAGCTTCGATACCACGCCAGCCGGCATGATCTGCCACTAGTGTTGCAAGATGCGCCTGATTGCTCAAGCGAGTCGCCAACATATTGGCAACATAGATAGCATCCGGTTTCTCGATTCCTGCGTCGGCGGCGGCTTGATGGACAGCGTTCGCCCCTAGCTGACGCAGACTTAAATCCCACAGTTCGCCAATCGGTGTCTGACCGATTCCAATGACAGCAACATCACGCATGAAAATTTCCTGTACCATATTTCACAAAGTCATTATTTCAATATAGCATAGGGTTGCTCTCAAAACCTAGCAGGTTTAAGGGAGTTCATGGAGTTCTAAAGTTTTTGAGAGCTTTGTATGACGATCAATCTTTCGCCTTTCCTATCGGGCTTCTCTGATAAAATGGATTATTGTGGCAAAGATTACATTTAGGATGTAGTGAAATTATTATGCGCCTTCGAAAATACGAACGTGAAGATTCCCACGCCTATACATTTGGTGTTTTCCCAACGCTCGAATTGCTTCAACATCAACCGGACAGCGTCAGTGAAGTATTGCTCCATACGGCAGGCGCGCGTAACGAAGGCGTCACCAAAATCAAGGCGATTTGCCACGAACTCGGCATCCGCACTACTGTGGATGATAAGCTGGTTGAACGGTTAGAGTCCAAAGAAAATACTTATGCGGTGGGTGTATTCGAGAAGTATGAGGCGGAACTGAACGCACAAGCTAACCATGTGCTGCTGGTTAATCCGTCTGATATGGGGAATTTGGGGACGACGCTACGGACGCTGCTGGGGTTTGGGATTCGTGATCTGGCGCTCATCAAACCAGCGGTGGATGTTTTCGATCCGCGCACAATCCGCGCCTCGATGGGGGCATTGTTTCAGGTCAACTTTGCATATTTCGACTCGCTGAATAGTTATCAAGAGACATTCACACATCACTTGTATCCCTTTATGACCAACGGAGAGGTGACGTTGTCTGAGGCGACATTTAATGCTCCGTATACGCTGGTGTTCGGCAGCGAGAGCAGCGGATTACCGGAGTCGTATCGCAAGCTAGGCACATCGGTCACAATCCCACAGAGTAAGGCTATCGACTCGCTCAATTTGTCGGTGGCGATTGGTATCGCGTTGTATGGGGCGCAAATAAAAGGAAAAACTTAATTGCTAATAGAAGAATTTGAAAGAAATTATCGAAATTCATTGGATGCAACCCAACAATATCTCGAACAGGCATTCAGTGAAATTACAGCGATGGGACAACTTCCACTTGATACTAATCAGATAACAAGAGCAATTTTGCTACGAATGAGATCTTACTACGTAGCACAAGACAAATTGAAAGTCTATCTAAATAAACGTTATCGTTCTGCCGCGGCTGATTATTTTGTAGAAGCAGTAATCTTTTATTTGATGCTTCTGAATAAAGTGTTCAAGCTAGACATTGTGGTAAAGTCTGAAGTTCAAATAGTAAAAGGATTGCGACCTGACATCTCAATTTGGCAAAATGAGAAATTAATTTCAATTATTGAATGCAAAACTCAATTAGGATGGAACAGAGGCAATTGGGAAAATGATTTCCTAATTAGAGAAGAACAGATTCATGAAGATTTTCCAAATGTAAAAACTTTGTTGCTAGTACTGACCGAGATAAATTGGAGTGGATTCGGACAAGATGATCGGCTTGGCCAATCTTATTTTGTACTATCCAAAGTTTGGCCAAGCGACATAACTACAGAAAACTTGAATGACATTATTATCACTCCGATCGAAATATTATTTGGACAAATCAAAACGATAGTAAGTTAAACATACAAGAAGGTTGTCGAACAATGGGTGGAATAATTGACGAACAACTTTCCTTAGCGGATGCAACACGGCGTGAGGTCGAGCGCTATGCGGGTTATTCTGATGAATCCAACCTTTATTTCCTCTCTGATGACAAGAAACAGGTTTATTCTGTTATTGATGTCCCCCACATGCCGCGTGACTACGATACAGAAATCGTGGTGATGGCACGCGTAGTAGACGGCTATATTCTGATTGATGAAGATACGAGTGATAAGCCACTGGTAGAAGCATTAATGGTTAATGCGCAGGTGCCGCGCGAGAAAATCATACTGATTTATCAGGGTGAAACCATTCCCGCGATAGCATCATAGCCTGTTGAATTTCATCCTCTTTAAATCTGACCAGCGAAAATGGGAACAACCTGTGGTATGATGCTGTCACACCTCGCTGAGGCAATGCCGCACTAAGCAGACACACACAGATCCTAAGCAATCTGAGATCTCCTTTGAGAAGTCAACACTCCTCCCCCGGAGAAGCTGCTACGTGGCTTAGTTGATTCATCATATGGAGTAATTTGTGGTTTCATCATTTTCTGAATTAGGTCTGAGCGAAGCAACGCTCAAGGCCATTACTGAACTCGGTTACGAAGAACCGACCCCCGTGCAAGAACAGACCATCCGATTGATGCTAGAAGGCAATGATGTGATTGCACAAGCACAAACCGGAACGGGAAAGACAGCCGCGTTTGCGCTGCCGATCATTCAAAACTTGGATCCCAGCTTACACGAAGTACAAGCGCTGATCCTCACCCCGACACGCGAGTTAGCGATACAGGTGGCGGAAGCGTTCCAGTCGTATAGCAAGTACCAACAGGTGTCGATCTTGCCTGTGTACGGCGGACAACCGATTGAGCGCCAACTGCGTGCTTTGCAGCGCGGCGTACAGGTGGTGGTCGGCACACCGGGGCGCATCATGGATCACATGCGGCGCAAGACACTCAAATTAGGGCCAGTACGCAGGGTGGTGCTGGACGAAGCCGATGAAATGCTCAACATGGGCTTCATTGAAGATATTGAGATCATCCTCAAGGAAACGGCTAAAGATCGCCAAACGGCTTTGTTCTCGGCAACGATGCCAGCGCCGATTGCTGCACTGGCACGACGCTACATGCATGATGCCAAGCGCGTGACGGTCGCGGCGGAGAAGCGCAGCATCCCACAAATTCGCCAATCGTTCTACGAAGTGGGCAAGCGGGATAAGTTTGAAGTGCTGTCGCGCGTGCTGGATTACGAAGTTCCGACCGCAGCGATCATTTTCTGCCGTACCAAGTTAGAAGTTGATTCGCTGGTACAACGGTTGACAGCGCGCGCCCATGCTGCCGAAGCGTTGCACGGTGACCTGAACCAGATGCAACGTGACCGCGTTATGGGGCGGTTTCGCAACGAGCAAGTTGACCTGTTAGTAGCAACGGATGTTGCGGCACGCGGGTTAGACGTTGACCATATCTCGCACGTCATCAATTACGATATTCCGCTCGACCCAGAGATTTATGTGCACCGTATCGGACGTACCGGACGTGCAGGACGCAGTGGTCTGGCGATCTCACTGGTCACCAACCGCGAGGCGCGTTTGTGGCAGATCATCCAGCGCACCGTCGGCAAGCCCATCCAAAAGGGTAAGCTGCCGACCATGGGTGATGTGGTTACCCGCCGCCGAGAACGCTTTAAAGATACTTTGCGCGAAGCGATGGCTGAAGAAGGTCTGGAGCCATACCTGAAAATGGCAGATGAACTCGGTGACGAATTCCAACCGCGAGAATTAGCGGCTGCCGCTTTCAAGCTGCTGTTGGGCGCAACACCGGATATGACCGAGGATAAGTTGGCTGAGCCGGAAGAACTGCACACGTATCGTGAACGCGGCGAACGTCGAGAACCACGCAAATATAAGGACAGCAAACGTGCCCGACCAGAAGGCGATTCAACTCGCCTGAAATTGGAAGTCGGACGCGAAGAAGGGGTACGTCCCGGTGACATCGTGGGCGCGATTGCCAACGAGGCCAAAATCGAGGGCTATATGATCGGTGCGATTGAAATCCACGATCATCATTCAATGGTGGATGTACCGAGCAAACAAGTGCCGAATATCCTCCTGTCGCTGAAGGATACCAGTATCCGCGGCAAGAAGATCAACGTGACCGTCGCCAAACCGCGCGGTTAACATATTCCGCAGAAAATAGCAGGGGGTGTTGTAGGGCAATTTGTCCTTTGACACCCCTATCCTTTCCAGTATGTACCTCTTTCGGCTACAATCGTGGCATGAATGTTCTCACTCCAACCCTAACGGGACAACTTTAGATGGCAGGTAAAGATCGGCGCATATTGGTGACTGGTGGCGGTACGTTTCTGGGTGACAACATCGCAGCGGCGTTATTGTCAGAAGGCGCGGAAGTCACCTTATTAGTACGCCCCGGCACAGAAGACAAACTGGGTCCGTTGGCGCAGCGCGTCCGCTGGTATCCGGCAGATGTATGGAATCCGGCGAGCTTACGCGGTCGGGCGCGGGGTCACACAAGTGTCATCCATACGGTGGGCAGTATGGTGGCTGATCCGGCACAGGGTTCAAACCATCATTGGTTGAACTTCGTATCGGCGCGAAATGTCGCCAACATGTGCGTGAGCGATGGTGTAGCGAACATGGTGCTCATGAGCAGTGTGCGTGCGCCGTGGGTGAATAGTCATTATCTGAACGCCAAGCGCGAGGCTGAAGGTTACATGGAACGGGTGGGCTTGAACGCCACTGTGATCCGTGCGCCATTGGCCTATGTGCGGGGTGAACGACGCCATCCTTTTTTCCTCCTGATGACTATATTGGGTAGCACGCCTATCGTGTCATGGTTCTGGTTCGGACGCGTAGCACCGATGCCGGTGGATATGTTGGCACGGGGTGTAGCACGCATCACACTGGATAAAGCCCGCACCAAGACGATTTATTATGCGTCTGACCTGCGCAAACGAAATACCGCCCGTGAAGCCCGCCGCGCCGCGCCCGTGTTACCCACAGAGAGCTTGCCGCAACAACGACAAGTTCATCCATTCGAATTATTGGATGAAGATACGCCGTTCGGCTGGCTACCCCCTGATAAGACAAAAGATGAATAGGTATCGGAGAGCGCATGACTACGACCCATTACCAACTCGCAGAAAGCATCGCCAAGCGGTTCAGCCAATTAGCAGAGGTTGAGGCGGTTGCTATGGCTGGTTCAGTTGTGACGGGACGTGCTAATGCCTCGTCGGATGTGGATGTTTACATTTACCCGACCGTCGATATTCCAGCGGATGTTCGGCTGAGCATCGGTCAGGAATTCTCGAAGGATGTTCAGATTGTCGATTACTGGGGACCGGCGCTGGTGTGGTTTGATGCAGCAACAGGGATTGAAGTCGAAGCCCTGTTCTTCAACACCCGATGGATGGAAGATTTGGTACTTAGACCGTTGGAGCAACATCAAGCGCAAACGGGTTATACGACCTGTTTCTGGCATACGATGAAGGTATCGCGGGTTCTGTTTGACCGGACAGGGTGGTTCACAAAGCTCCAACAAAAGGCCAACCAACCGTATCCAGATGAATTGGTACAGGCGATTATCAAGTTGAATTTCCCGTTGCTGCGGGATATTTATCCGTCGTATCGCGCTCAGATTTTGTCCGCTGTACAGCGGCACGATTTGATGGTGGTCAATAAACGGGTGGGCGAATTCCTCGACAGTTATTTCGATATTCTGTTTGCGGTGAACCGTGTTCCACATCCCGGTGTCAAACGGATGCTGACGATTATGGAAAATGAGTGTGCCAAGCATCCGCCACAGATGCGCGAACAGGTCACACGATTGCTGACGCTGGCCAGCAGCGGATCAGACGAGATTATCACGGTCGTTGATGAACTGGTCGATGGACTTACAACGCTGCTTCAGGTGCGCTAAAAAGTCAGGTTGTAGACATAGTATTCGGTGTCGCGCTTCCAGCCCAAGCGTTCATACAAGCGTTGGGCGGTGGTGTTGGTAACGGCAGTCTCTAGCATTAGCCCTTTAGCGCCATCATCCACCGCGAATTGGCGTGCCCGTTCTAATAAAGCCTCGCCGATGCCTGACCGTCTTCCGGCGGGCGCTACAAATAGATCGTTCAAAATCCATAGGCGCTGCATGGTTGTGGAGGAAAAAGACGGATACAACTGGGTAAAGCCAACGGCGTTGTCATCGAGTAAGCCGAGAAAGATCACTGATTCGTGGCGTATGAGCCGATCTTTTAGGAATTGGCGCGCGCCAACTAGATTTGACGGATACTGATAAAACTGACGGTAGCCATCAAATAAAGGGACAACCTGTTCAAGATGCTCCAATGTGGCACGCACAATCGAATGAGTCATAACAGTTAGCTTTCTATTAAGAATACCTACAATAAGTGTTCACCGCCGTTTACATGAATCACTGTGCCGGTGACGAAATCTTCGCTGGCGAGATAGGCTACCGCACGGGCGACATCATCGGCTGAGCCAACCCGCTGTACGGTGGTCGTTTTCTTACCGATTTGTGCCCAATCGTCGTCGGACATATTTGTGCCAGCAGGTTTCATAACCGGGCCGGGAAGCACTGCGTTAACGCGAATATCCGGCCCCAAGCTGGCGGCGCTGACCTGCGTGAGCATCCAAAGGGCGGCTTTGCTGACACTATGATGAGGATAGGCTGCCCACGGACCGATTGCCCCACGATCTAAAATGTTGATGATCGAACCACCGGATGGGTCATTTTCGCGCATCATGGCAGTGGCGGCCTGTGTGCAGAGGAAAGCGGCAGTGACATTAATCGCCATCGTTTGCTGCCAATCATCGAGCGTGACAGCCAGCAAATCACGCTTCTGGAAATTGGAGGCGCTGTTGACGAAAATGTTCAAGCGTCCGAAATGTTCACGAAGGGCGGCGAAAATAGTTTCAACCGCTTCGGGCTTGCTGATGTCGGCCTGTACCGCATAAGCCTCGACACCCAACGATTTGATCTCACGGACGGTTTCGGTGGCTTCCTGCGTGGATGTGCCGTAATGCACCAGAATGTTTACACCCCGCCGCGCCAATTCCAAAGCAATCGCTTTGCCGACGCGGTGCGCACCGCCTGTCACCACTGCAACTTGATCACTTATGTCAATGTGCATCGCTGCCTGCCCCCAAATAGAAAGAGCGAACCCTACGGCTCGCCCTTATGCTTTCAAACCTGTACTTGATCCATTATCTGACCAAGTTCAAACATGGTTTACGGATAGCTAAACGACGGTACAATCGAGAGAAACCACACGCAGATTACCACCAAGATAAATGGTATGAGCAAGCAAGCCAAGAAAATACGGCTATCTTTGTTGAGATGCATGTAGAACCACACCACCAAGCCAGATTTGGTTATCGCTAGCGCTAACATGATGGCGATCAAGATACCGCTGCGATCAACACGCGAGAGCAGCACCTCGATGAGCGTTAGAACACCTAAGAGGACAAATACACCTGTGTAAACAGGAACAGGGAAGGTACGCCCAACAAACGAGAATTGCTCATTGTGATCGTGGGCATCTTCGGCATGAACTTCAGTATTGTGTGTAATCTCAGACATCTTGCCCCCTAAACCAGATACAAGAGCGTGAACAGGAGAACCCAGACAACGTCCACAAAGTGCCAGTATAAGCCGAACACTTCGACACCCGCATAGTTCTTACTGTCGTAGTTGCCCTTGCGTGTGTTATTGATGACGAACAAGCCCCACAGAACGCCGACGATCACGTGAGCGCCATGGAAAGCGGTGGGTGCGTAGAAACGCATACCGAAACCATCGAACTCGTTCCCTTGATTGAAGAGCGCGATGCCTTCGTGGGCGAGTTGTTGGTATTCTACGTATTGCAGACCAACAAAGACCGCGCCTAGCAAGCACATCAGGCCGAACCAGCGGATCAAGCCCTGCTTATTGTTCTGGCGGATTTCGCGCAGCCCCATAACCATGGCCCAACTGCTGGTGAGCAGGAGGAAAGTGTTCAGTGTCACCAAGAGAATATTGGTGGTGGCGTGAACTTTAAAGACAACTTCGGGATGTTGAATGCGGAAGACCACAAACACACCGATCATGGTGGCAAAAATCACGACTTCAGAAGCCAGATAGAGCCACGTCGCAAATTTCAAATTTTCAGCACGTTCAGCAATATGGTCATGACCATGTGCTGGTTTGGGTGCGGCAGCCGGTGCTGCTTTCTCGATACTGATTTCACTCATGTCAATAAACTCCTATTTTTGACCGAGGAAGCTCGGCAGCCCGGTACGCAGCACATTCGCCAACCATCCGGCACCATCAGGGATCAAGGTTGTCCATTGGATGGCTGCGAATTTGTTCCACACACCCGACGGAATAATCAGCTTCAAGTATGGTGCAGGCAGAACCAGCAGCATAGCAATGATGACCACTAATACACTGAAGGCCAATTCCCACAGATCGCCACGAGTCAAGCCGATGGTATAAACCACGAGGGCGATCACGGCGATGGACAGCACCAGCCCTGCCACGATACGCCATGTGCGTTCGGCAAGGACATGAAGCAGTGTGTTGAAAATGAATGACAAGACAGCCACGCCGATCACCGCAAACATAACCGAGGCTATGTTGGTCACTTTGACGGTGGGCACGAGTACGGGCAGCGCTAAGCCGATCACCAATAAAATCGCCCAGATTGGACGGCGATAGGTGATTAAGAGTAGCAAAGGTGGCAGCAAGAACACTGGAATAACCAAGGGCATGGGTAGTTCTTTACTGGTCACCAACAAAGGCACAGTCAAGAGGGGCGCAGCTACCACTAAAATGAAGACAAGGACACGCCACGCAATACTGGCGCTATCGGGATTACGCTTGCCTTGACCAAAGTAGCTCAATGCACCAGCGATCAACGCGCCGGCAGCAAACAAGGAGAACATGGTCACGGCGACGAATACGACGAACAAAACCAAGTAACTGACCTGCAAAGCAGACAGTTGATCCGACATCTTCGGTAGTAATTCGAGGCCAGTAGCGGTTTGCAAGAACTCGCGAATCGGTTGGTAGATGCCGCCTAGAGCGACGAAACCAACACTCGCCACATCACCCTGACCGGGGTGCACATTACGGATGTGCGGACCAGCAGGCAAGAAGGCGAAACCAGCTACGGCTAATACGCCAAGAATAGTCCAAAAAGCCACCTGCCAAGTAAAGGCTCCCAGAATGCGTACAGGAGGCGGTTCAACGACAGGGCCAGCTTTGACGACCGCGTGGTCATCATGATCTTCAGCAGCATGATCGCCATGAACATTCATGCGCGGGTCGAAAGCACCCATGCCCCACACAAACACACCGGCTGAAATAAAGGCACCGAGCACGAATGCCGCGCCGACAGACCCAGCCGGATCCAATCCCTGTAACATACGGATGACGAGCGCGAGCAAAGCGCCGCCGATAAAGCCCAGAATGCCCATTGGCACTGCGCGGGCAAGTCCTGGTTGCATAAGCCAATCCTCTCCGTTTCAGTTCAGTCAATAATCACAAGTTTATAGTCAACAATCGCAACAAGGCGATTATACCGCAGGCCGCATTTTTATCGAGCCAAAGGTGACTGTAAAACTCCCAATTTAGATGATGTAAAGCACAATGTAAAACAAAACCCATGCGACGGTCACAAAATCCCAGAGACTCGCGCCACCTTCGACCGGCCAGAAATCGGTTGCGCTATAGTCACCGCGCTGCCCATTCTGGTAAACACGGATTAAGTAGTAGCCGATTGCCAGCGCATGGATGTGATGGAACCCAATCATCAGACGGTAAATGCTCAAGAACTGACCACTACCGGGCGCAGCGACAAACTCAATCGCCATCACAACCGCAAAAACAACACCGAGTCCAAGACCATACCGCCAATTAACGGCGAAGGTGGGGATGTCATTCCCCTTCAAGGCACGCATACCGCGCCGGAAAAAGAAACTACTGGCAACCAACACCACAGTCATGAGTGTCGGGATCAGCTTTTCTACTTCGACACCAGCGGGAGGCCATACTTCACTGTTCCCGCGTATCCAGTAATTCACCACGATCAGACATACAAATGCCATGATCCAAGAAATCTGAAAAACCAGCAATCCAGTGCGGCGGTTTTTAAGCTGTAACTGCTCCTGCCGTGAAAGTTTCTGCTCCAATGCGTGTTGCGTCATACTGCCATTCCAATAAAACCAAATCCAGTGCGATACAAACGTCACAAGGGCGAACTACAAGCGTTCGCCCCTAGATCACATCTTATTAGTCACCAGCGGGTGCAGCCACCGGTGTCGGGCGTGGTACAGGTTCAACTTCACCAATACCGAAACGGCGATCCACGTCATCCAGATAAGCTTGTGAACCTTCTGAACCGTAACCATAAGGATCAACAAACGGCACAGGGTCATCAATGAAGTTGGTGGCAGGAGGCGGTGAGGTGGTTGCCCACTCCAAGGTCAGCGCACGCCACGGATTTGCACCAGCGATCTTGCCTTTGCGTAAGCTCACAACCATGTTGACTAACAGCACGAAGGTTGAGATACCCAGCACAAAAGCGGAGAGGCTAATGATGGTATTAATACCTTGAAATTCAGGGAGGTAGATCGCGACACGACGGGGCATACCCATCATGCCTGCAATGTTCATCGGGAAGAAGGTAAGGAAGAAGCTGGGATAAGTCAGCCAGAAGTGAATCTTGCCCCATCGTTCGTTCAACATGCGTCCGGTGATCTTGGGATACCAGTGATAGATACCCGCATAGATGGTAAACACGCTACCGCCGAACAACACGAAATGCAGATGCGACACGACGAAGTAGGTGTCATGTACCTGAATATCGAAGGGGATGGCAGCCAACATCACGCCGCCGATACCGCCGATTACGAACATGGACAAGAAGCCTAAGCCGAACAGCATGGCGCTGTTGAACCTGATCTTCCCACCCCACAGCGTGCCTAGCCAACTAAACATCTTAATACCGGTTGGCACCGCGATAATCATCGAGGTGATCATGAAGGGAATACGCAGTTGGGGTGTCAGGCTGGTGAACATATGATGTGCCCAGACGGTGAAACCGATCAAGGCGATACCCAAGCTCGACAGCGCAATCATCTTATAACCGAAGATGGGTTTACGCGAATGAATGGAGAGTACCTCAGAGAGGATACCCATGCCGGGCAGCACCATGATATACACAGCCGGATGGCTATAGAACCAGAAGATGTTCTGCCAGAGCTGCGGATCGCCACCTTTGGTCGCGTCAAAGAAGCTGGTTCCTGCGATACGATCCAGAATAAGCAGTGTGAGTGCGCCAGCCAAGAAGGGGGTCGCCATCACAATGATGATGGAGGTCGCGAGAACTGCCCAACAGAACAAGGGCATTTGCCACCAACCCATGCCTTCGGGGCGCATGTTCTTGATGGTGACGATGAAGTTGATGGCACCTAAGATGGAGCTAATACCCAACAAGTGAGCAGCCAAGGCAGCGAGTGTTTGTCCGTCGCCACTGTAAATGGTGCTCAAGGGAGGATACATCGTCCAACCGGCTTCGGGTGCACCGACCAACAAACTTGCCAGCAAGAGCAAGCCAGCCGGGGGGATCAACCAGAAGGCGAAGGCGTTCAACCACGGGAAGGCCATATCCTTGGCGCCCAACATAAGCGGCACAAGGAAGTTACCAAAACCCGCCATCATCGGGATAATCCAGAGGAAGATCATCACCAGCGCATGTACGCTGAAAAGGGTATTAAACTGGCTACCCGTTTGTACCAAATCCAGATTAGGTGTCAACAGTTCCCAACGAATAAGCATCGCCAGCGTACCGCCGATGATGAAAAAGAACAATGATGTCACCATGTACTGGACGCCGATGATCTTGTGATCAACGCTCCAGCGCAGGTAATCGCTTATGCGCAGTTTGGGACGCGCTAGTTCGCGCACTTCGCGATTTGCGCCCCCTACGGGTACGGTAATGCTTGCCATAATGAACCTTTCCCAACTACCTTTTCTGTAAAACTCAAAATATTCGCTTAGGGAGCAACAGTCGCTTCGGCTGTCGCTTCAATGGTTGCTTCTGCTTGCACAGTGGCCTCGGCTGTGGCTTCGGCGCCAGCAGCAGGTGGCGGCGGTTCACCAGCAACGGCGCACTGTGGCGGAATATCGACTTTGAAGGGTGGCTGCCCTGTGGCAGATTGTGTAGCCAGATAGGCGACAATGTCCCACACCTGACATTCCGGAATGCCTAACTGCGGCATCAATGCACCGTAGCCCGGAACGAGGTAAGCGGTTGGCTCGTGAATGGCGTTATAGATGTACTGCTGCGGTGTCTGACCTGTAGCCGCGGCACGGGTGGTAGCGGCACGATCTGCAACACCGTTCAGTGCCGGACCGACATTACCCACCCAGTTGGCAGAAGCCAAATCACCGAGTACGTGGCAGGTATAGCAAGGATAGACATTGCTCTCCAAGAGCTTACGTCCACGTAGAGCGGGGTCAGCGGGTGGTTCGACGATATCCTTCATCAAGGGCATGAGAGCCGCGTCGAAATCCGTTTGATTGGCGACTACGATCACATTTGCGCGCATGGCACCATGATTGGCACCGCACAACTGGGTACATTCAAGGATATATTCACCGGATTCGGTCGGTGTAAAACGCACAGTGGTTACACGCCCCGGCAGCAAATCTTGCTTGACGCGGAAGGCTGGAATCCAGAAGGCATGGATAACATCCTTGGGTGTCATTTGCATAACAACTGGTTGATCTTTCAGGACGTAGAGTGTCGCTGAAGTCAAGGTAACCATGTTGTCATCTTTGAGGTCATCCTGCACTTCTTGCGGCAGTTTACTGACATCATATTGCTTGCCCATAATGCTTAATGGGGCGCTGTACTGGAAGTTCCAGTTGAAGCGTGCCGCATTAGCGACGATGGTCATTTCGCCCGGTTTGGGGGACATCATGGTGTTGAAAACTTGCCAGCTTAAGATCGTCAATACGAAAACGATCACAGCAGGAATAGCCGTCCACACGATTTCCAAGGTGGTGTTGCCGTGCATGGCTAATCCATCAGTGGTATCGCCGGGTTTAGCACGGAAACGCCAGATGGAGAACACCAACATGCCTTGTATCAGCAGGAACACAGCCCCGCCAACAACCAGTAGAATACGGAAGAGGTTATCGACCTCTTTTGATTCAGCCGATGCCTGTACAGGCAACACGCTAGGTGTGGCAGAACCAATCAACAATCCGCCAAGGATTAAGAAAATACCGGCAATTACGACAACAACTATCGTGGTACCACTGAGGCCGCCCTTACTTTCATGCGGTTTTGGGGGGTTAATCGAGGCCATAAACGCTTCCTGACGACAAATAACGGTTAGAAAACAAGACAGTAAAATTACCAACTTCTGAACATCGAAGATTTGGTACTGGAAACTCAATTACACTTCGAGAAAAATTATGCTATTGTGAAAAATGAACGTTTGGTAGGGCAAGCTTTTCTGCCTTTGTACAATTTTACACAAATTTCAGCGAATTGCCACATAGTTCTCATCTTTGGTGTGAACCATGTTTTGTCCTTAATGCAGGTATAATTCAGGTATATATTAAAGAGGTATCGGCGTGTTTACAATGGATCAAATTACAGATAGCAACACAGCCGACGACCGGGGAATGTCGGCACCAGTTCATCACTTCTACCTCGACATTATAGCACAAGACGGTACGCGGAAGCGTGTCATGCTGCTCCAAACTGAATTGGTGGTTGGTCGTAGTGAGAACCGCTGCGAGTTGATCGTTGATGATAATAAGATT
The DNA here is from genome assembly GCA_044227005.1 of Aggregatilineales bacterium. Classification (GTDB taxonomy): domain Bacteria; phylum Chloroflexota; class Anaerolineae; order Aggregatilineales; family Phototrophicaceae; genus CFX2. Next base: position 285,292 of record JBGAFZ010000001.1, on the reverse strand, counting down.
TCACGGGTACATCTGCGCGTTTCGCGTGATCCGGATAAAGGGATTACGATAACCGATTTGTATTCGGCTAATGGGACACTCTTTGATGGACGACGACTTGAACCCGGTGTGCCGATTACATGGCTGATTAACCAGACGGCGATTATCGGTGACAGCCGTTTGACGCTGCGGTACGGCAATATGGATACCAAGCGGTTGAATGAAGAATAAGCAAGCACGTTAGTCGGTGGTCTTGAAAATGACTAACTGTTGCCCGCGTTCAACGATCTGCCCTACCTCGACTAATATCTGATGGATATATCCATCGGCAGGCGCAGTGACGCGGATTTCCATTTTCATGGCTTCGAGAAGCAGTAGCGTTTGTCCCCGTTTGACAGCATCACCCGCTTGTAACATCACGGCAGTCACCTGTCCGGGCATCTGGGCAGTTAGTTCATCACCAGTGTTCGCGGTTTTACGACGCGCAGGTCTTGTATCGGGTACAGTCAGCGTAAAGGTTTCGTTATCCACCTGTAGAAAACGTTGATCTCCTTGAGCCACACTATGGACGGTTTGCGATTGCCCATCAAGCGTGATGCGCCATGCTCCGTTAGGTAAGGCTTTGGCCTGCACCGGAAACGTACGCTCGCCAATCGAAACCTGATAGTGTCCATCGGCTTGCTGCTCAAAGGTAACGATGTGGGTTTGTCCGTTGTGTTGGTAGGTGTAGCGCATCGGTTAACCTCGACTATCGCCGGATGGTCGCCATACAGGGCTGGAATCATTGGCAGGATTATTGGTGATACGCTGTTGGTCAGTACCATCGGCATTCATGATGTAGATCTCAAAATTGCCATCACGGTTTGAAGCAAAAGCAATCTGAGTGCCATCCGGTGACCAATCGGGATTGGCATCGTCGACTTTTCTGTTATTAGTCAATTGAGTCACATTGGTGCCATCGCTGTTCATGCTGTAGATTTCGACGTCGCCATCGCGATTCGATTGGAAGGCGATACGTTGCCCATCAGGTGACCACGATGGCGCGAAATCGTCCCCATCACTATTGGTCAAGCGCTGAACATTCAAACCATCAACGTTCATTACATAAATTTCAAAGTTACCATCGCGATTAGAGTGGAAGAGAATGCGTTTTCCATCCGGCGACCATGCAGGGGTAAAGTCCTCTGCCGTGTCGTTGGTTAGGTTACGGATGTTGCTACCGTCAATTCCCATTGCAAAGACTTCCCAATTGCCTTTACGGGCGGAGACAAAAGCAATCTCGGTGCCATCTGGTGACCAAACCGGAACAGTATCTTTTTCGCGGCGATCAGTCAGGTTTCGAACCCCGCTTCCATCGGCATTCATGATGAAGACATCATCATCCTTTTTCTGGCGGTTGGATACAAAGGCGATTTGTTGACCATCCGGTGACCACGCAGGGAATTGGTCATCAGCGACGTTCTGGGTGAGATTAGTCTGCTTACTGCCATCAGCACGCATCACATAGATTTCCCAATTGCCGTCACGATATGACCGAAACGCCAGTTGATTTGCAACTTCACGCGGGATAACGGGTGGTTGAGCTAATGCTGGTTCGATCCAATAGTCCGTTTGATTACCCTCAGGGACCCAACCGATGATGCCATTGCTCAGAACACGAATGTACCACCAATTGAGGTTGCGATCCGTGTTTGATTCGCGGCATACCGGCCCATCTAGTACATCGAATAACTCACCCTCTTGCAAGATGTAGAGATTGTTTCCGCGTGGTGCATCCCGCACATGGGTTTCGCCCCCGCCAAAGGTATTCCGGCCTTGCTGGCCGACCACCAAGCGTATATTGGGCGCGACACCGCAAGCGTTATTGCCCCGAAAGAGTGTAGGCGTTGGCGTGAAGGTAAACGTTACTGTGGGCGTCGGGGTAAACGTTGGCGTATGAGTCGCGGTTGGCGTGAAGGTAGCAGTTGCTGTGGGCGTATAGGTTGATGTGTTGGTGGGTGTCCACAAGGTGGCGGTTTCGGTCAAGCTCTTGTTGTATAGAGCGGTCAAAACGGCCACAAATGTTTGAGTGGCATTAGGTGTTGGCGTGGCAGTCCATGCAGTAGCAGTCAAGGTGTTGATGGCTGAAAAAGTCAGTTGAGCGGCAACTTCCGGCTTGAGGGTTTGAGTTAAGGTTGCTGTAGCGGTCGCGGTGGAGGTGGCGCTCGGGGTGATGCTGGGTGTGACGGTAAACGTTAGGGTTGCGGTTGGCGTCAACGACGCAGTTGATGTAGCGGTCAAGGTTGGCGTCCATGTAGGGGTGAACGATGAAGTCGGCGTAACAGTTGGTGGCACAGGGGTGATGGTATGGGGCGCTGTGCTGGTTGGATTGATGGCAATTTGGGCTGCAAGCGTAGCGGTGGACGTTGGAGTGGCAGCATTTTTGGGCAACAAAATAACCAGACCCAAAATCACGGCGACTGTAATTAAGGCGATAATCCCCAAGATGAGTGGTTGTTTGTACCAAGGCACTGCATCTGATTTGGGACGAGTGCCGGTATCCGATACTGGAATGATACGCTCAGTGGTTAGAACAGGACCGGAAGGCAAGGGAGCAGTAAAAAAGCCGGTGGGTATACTTTCGCGCCCGCTGATGGCATGGTCAAAGGCCTTCGCGAAGGCGGTTACCGTTGGGAAACGATCTTGCGGGAGCTTCGACATAGATCGTTCCAAGACCTGTTGGAGTGCTTGAGGCAGCCCTGCCCGCCAGACTTGCGGTGGCGTGAGGGGTTCGTTGAGATGCTTATGCATCAGGGCGTAGGGGGTGTTGGCCTCATAGGGTAAGTGTCCGGTAACCAAAGCGTAGATCAATACACCCAACGCATATTGGTCAGCCGCAGGAGTTACTTCTTCACCCCGCCATTGTTCGGGCGCCATGTAAGACGGTGTTCCGATGGAGACGCCAGTTTGGGTTAGGTTGACGGCTGAGTTGACTAACTTGGCGATACCAAAATCAACGATAAAAGCACTGCCCAAGTTATCGAACATCACATTACTGGCTTTGATGTCGCGATGGATAATGCCTTTAGAGTGGGCATAGTCTAGGGCGCTGGCGAGCTGCTTGAGTATCCCGGATATTTCAGCCAATGATGGCAGTGCTTGCCCTGCTTCGGCGTGGCGCTTGAGGCGTTCATTCAGTGTACCGCCACTTAACAAGCGCATCACTACGAAAGTTACACCATCAATGGTGCCGTAATCGAATATGGGAACGATATGGCTATGCTCTAATGAAGCGGCTGTTTGCGCCTCGCGCACAAAGCGTTCGGCATAATCACCCTGACTAACAAATTCCGGGGGGAGAATCTTGAAGGCGACTTCACGCTTGAGGGTGGCTTGAAAGGCGCGATAAACTGTACCCATGCCACCAGAACCGAGCATGGCACGGATTTGATATTGACCAATGGTTTGGCCGGTCAAATTTTGAATATTCATCATGGCTTAACTGGGCAGCATACACTGCAATCATGAGATCAAAAGCAAATCTATTTCAATCAGGCAAGGAACAGCACTTTATTTAAGGACGGTTCACACGCGCACGCCGGAGCGCATCTTCGGCTTGATTGAGGAGCGAGTCCATCACTTTAAAGATCGTCGCCATTTCGCCGCTTGCCAAACGTGCACGCCCTCGATTGGCTTCTGTGAGTTGATCCACCACCAACCACGGATTTTCATCCTTGGAGGCAACCAACATATTGACGACAACGCCACCCATCGCCAAGGGCAAATAAATGTAGCTGGGATCGGCGTCTCCCTGTCCGGCGAACCAAGCTAAAACACGATTGGCATAATTCAAGCGTTCGGTCATATCACCCAAGTCTTCTTTGACTTTCGGATCAATGGTTGAGAAGCCTAAGAGAATCGCATCATAGAGAGTGGCTTCGAATAGATAGCGGTTAACGAGTTCACCTTTATCCAAGTATTCGATGTCGGGATTATGCGCCAAGACCTGACAGAGCGTTTGGAACCAACGGCTGTCTTCGGTCGAAAAGCCAGGTTCCAATTCCAGCCCTTCATCAAGGGTGTAGGTCATCATCTTGGCAATAGCGCGGGTTTCACCAGGGTGCAAGGGCATACCCCGTTCCGCGAAGTGTTCCTCGACGGCAGACATCAAGGGCTGATAGACGGTCATACGGGTTAGCCCACTGGCAACACGACGGGCATCTTCCACTTTGGCTAAAGCCAGTTCACGCTCCTCGACCATTTCTTGCATAGTCCAGAGGCTTTCGTAACGCGGTTGCAAATCCTGCCCCATTGGCGGTATACGCTTGGGAGCAACATCAAAATAGGAGGTGATGATTTCAGCAGACTGATTCCATGTGTGGGCGGAAAAGGCGACTTCACGCAAAGCCTGAAGTTTATAGCTAGAAATGGTTAATACGGAAGGCGGTGCGCCACCCGCAGGTGGTCTGACCGCTTGGCCTTCATTGGGGGTACGATAGCGAACGGCTACGCGAACGGGAAAACCAGAACCGGGTTGAGTCGGCGGAACCGGAATGATCGGGATATGGAGCACGCCCACTTCACCGGGTCGCATATTGAACGCGATGGTCTTTTTGGCGGTATCAATCACAACCGGATTACCCTTTTTATCCTGACTGGGTAGCTGCAAACCGACCTTGATTTGCATGGGTTGGTCTACCATGTTTTGCAGAATCAGAATGGCTTCCACCGGCTGGTTGATATAGGTGAGCTGGGGGAAAATCCCGAGCGCACACTGCAATTTATCCATCGCGATGCGCGTACCGCCGGTAATGGAACCGAGTACGTCCGGATAAAGGGGTTCTAGTCTCTGAATTGATTCTTGCATCATCCTAAGCCCTGTAGCCAAATTTTTGGAATGCGCGATCAACAATTTGCTGTGTCATGGTATAGACCATTTCATCTTCGGCACTTACTTCAGCATAGCGCGATTTAACAATGCGTGAAAGTTCGGTCAACATTTCGCCAACCTTTTCATTCTTCAAAATAGCACGGTCGTAGATAATCACACCACCCAGAATCAACGGCAAATAGGCATCGCTAAATGTCAATTCGGATTGGCCGTTTTGAAGCTTGGCAATCAAACGGTCGGCATATTCACGCATGTCTTCTTCAGTACCCATGGTTTCGCCCGTCGAGGTGGTAATCATCTGGAAACTCAAGCGCATGGCGTCACGGAGTAAATCCTCATACCCCGTATTAGCAAGGGCAATCCCCGGTTGTTCAACCGAGGCGGGGTTTTCCTCGATGGCTTTGAGCATGCCTTTGCACCACGCAGGTAAGGCTAAGACCTCTTGTTTACCGCGCATGAGGCGTTTAAGGGCTAATTGCACGTCAAAATAGGCGTCACTCAGGTAATTCGGGGTGGCTTCGTCGGGATTAGCCAACTCAAGGACATACACCAAAAGTTTGGTGATGTAGTGTGCCTCAGCAGGCTGAATATCATAGCCAGACTGCTTGAAACGTTGTTCGGTCGCTTGAACCAGCGGAGGGTAGAGTAGATCGCGCTTGAGTTTGGGCAAGACTTCGTTTTGTAACTGCGCGGCGTACTGATTCAACAATAGGCTATCATCATGGTGATCGCTCATTTTCCATAGGCTGACCCACGATGGTTTCAAATCGGAAAGCTGGCCAATTTGGGCAGACATGACATTAAAAGACGATTCGAGAGTGGTTCCCATCAAGCCCTTACGGGTGGTTGAGAAGGTTAGTTTTTTCAAATCATTGAGCTTATTCAGGGTATCATCGGTGAGGTAATGGGGATCAACTTGCCCACCGCCATCATTGGCACGGATACGGCGGGGCTTACCCTGCCCTTTAACATCAATGCCCACGCTAACCTTATAGTTTTCAGCCATAGCGGTATCCGGCAGTGTGGTAACGGGCAGCATGACATAGCCAACTTCAGCCGGACGCAACCCAACTACTAAGCGTTCAGATTTAGCAATAAAACGCTTGGGTTTCTTTTTAGCATCCTGAGGTGGTAATTGAAGGGTTGCAGTCACATCAATATCTGCATCAGACGCATTTTGAATCAGTAGAATCACTTCAAAGGTACGACCAGCGCGCACATTACGCGGACGTATGCCAAGCGCTACCTGAGCGACGTTCACGTTATAACGTGCGCCGTTGGTGATGTTCCCTAATATATCGGGATAATTGGGAGTATTCTCCGCCACAGTTGCCTCCATGTAACAATTTTATTATACGCGAAATATGGAAAGGCAACGGTAAGACCCTCTGATTTGAGGGGTTAATTTAGAGGGGGTTGTCGCAAATAGTGATCAAAGGGGACGTGGATTTACATCCATTCGCTATAGCGGCGTAAAGCAAAGTTGGTCACTTCTTCAGTCATCTGGAAAGCCAACTGTGTGTCTTCTTTTTGCTCGGTCTCGGCACGGCGGTTATACACCTTGATTAAGTCATGGATACGATCCAGCGGTTTTTCATTCGGTAACGGAATATCTTCCGATACCACTGTTCCAGCCAACACCAAGGGCAGATAAACATCGCTAAAGGTTAAGGCACGTTTGGGGCGGCGTATGGTCTGCACCAAATAATCGGTATAGACGCGCAGTTCATGCTCGCTGGCCATTTCGCGACGACTGGCAACACTCATAATATGAAACCCGTGGGTGATGGCATCGCGCAATAATTCGTCGTAGAGTGCTCCGGTAAGAGCCAAAACGGGATCATTCACGACTTCTTCATCCATACCGATCATGTGCAGCAAACCACGACACCAATAAGGCAAAGGAATAGGCGTGCCATCCGTCGGCCAACCATTTTTGAGCAGCGTCATGACGGTATACATGGCTTCTTCGGGGTAATGATAGACTGCTGGTGGCTGCGGGCCGAGACAGAGAATATAGACCATTAATTTGGTAATGTAATGGGCTTCGATGTTCTGAATGTTGTAGGCTTTAGCAAAGCGCTCTTTGGTAATCGGCAAAAGTGCTTTGTAAAGGGCACCCGGTTTTAGGCTGGGCAAAATGTTCAGGGCTAAAGTGCCACGGTAGCGTTCGAGTAAGGGACGGGCATCGCTATCGGTACCCAACGCCCACAGGCTGAACCAACCGGCCTTCACTTCGTTAGGGGGCATATCTTTGGCTGGCGCAAGCGCAAAGCTGGCCTCCAGCATATTGCTACTACTGAATACACCACGCCGCCTGATCGAGAAGTTCAACATCTTCAAAACCATGAGTTTTTGGATGGACTCTTCGCTCAAGGAGAAGTAGTAATCCAAGTTGATTTCTTCGGTCTGCTCGGTCTGGCGAATAAAGCGGGGTTTGGCAGGCGATTCAACCTGCACATCAACGGCAATCGAATATTCTTTGGCTGGCGCGGCGTTAGGACGGGTGGTTATGGGGATAACCAGATAGCCCATTTCAGCGGGGCGCAGATTGAGAGACATGGTTTCGTTAGGGGTGCCAAAGCGCCCTTTTTCACCCGCCGCATCTTTAACAGGCAAGTGCAAGGTAGTGGATACACCAACGTTGGCATCCGACATATTCTGTAAGAGGAGGATAGCGGCAAAGGGTCTTCCAACACGGGCGACAGGAGGCCGGACACCGAGCGCCACCTGTACAACCCCAATGGTTAACTGCTGACCGTCAGTGATATACCCCAATATATCCGGGTAGTTTGGTGCGGTTTGATTCTCGCTCATAGATCAAATTTCGTCGCTCTGTGACGCTGAAGGTTCACATACGCAGGTGAGACGCCCCATTCACATCAACAATAGTGCCAGTCAAAAACTCTGCCCCCTCGGAGGCCAGAAACAATACAGTATATGCGACATCGTCCGGTGTTGCTACACGCCCTAATGGACTTTGTGCGCGGATCGCATCACCATCAGGACCGGCTAAATGAGTAGCGGCCATATCGGTTTCGACCCAACCGGGCGCAACTGTGGTGATATAGATTTTGTGACCGCCCAAGGCTTTGGCTAAGGACTGCCCCATAGCATTCAAACCGGCTTTGCTAGCGGCGTAGGCCGGTGCGTCCGGTTCACCGCGAAAAGCCCCGCGTGAGGAAATGTTTATAATCCGTCCGCCACCATGCTGCATCATGTGTTGAGCTGCGCAAAAGGTTGCATTCGCTGCACCGAGCAAATTCGCTTGAATGGTGCGTAACCAACTGCTCTGCCACGTATCATAATCTACTTTTGATAGGGTGTGGTCTTCGTAGATAGCAGCATTGTTGACAAGGACGTTGAGGCCGCCCATTTGGGTAATAACGGTCTCGACCATCTTTTGGATAGCGGCACTATCGGCAAGGTCAGCCTGCACGACGATATGACCTGAGCCGGGGAGCGAGGCTAAGGTTTCGGCAGCGGCCTGAGCATTGCTGTTGAAATGAACGGCGACACGTCCGCCTTTTTCGGCAAACTGACGTGCGATTGCCCGCCCTATTCCGCGCGAAGCTCCGGTAACGAGAATAATCTGATTTGAGAAATCCATACCCTAAATCGTCCTTGATGTATGTTCCAATGCGTTATGTTTCGGTCTTCTTGACCGTCTGGGTTTTTCGCTTGGGCGGCTTGTGCGGCAACGTTTCTTCGTCGCTGTCATCCAAGAAATAGATATACATGCGCAACTGCCCCAACCGGACTTCGTCGGCATTTTTAAGGGGCGTCAACACTTTGGGTTTGAGCGGATCACCGTTGAGGTAAGAACCGTTCACGCTGCCCTGATCTTCGACCATGAATTGGTTATCTTTGTGGTGCAAAATCATATGGATGCGCGAAACACCCCAATTAGCGGCGTCGTAGCGGGTGAGATCAACATGGGATTTGAGACCACCTGTGGTCACCTGTCGCCCGAATGAAACGGGTTGGTTAATGGGTACAGTCAAAACGATAGGCGAATCGTTATGCCCTGCGACAAACAAGACACAGGTATTCTGACGGGTTTCGGGCTGCACGGCCTTTAAAGGAGCTGTACCGACCAGATGCTTGGTGTAGAGGTTGGATTTGCCAGTTTCATGCTGGACGATGAGCGAGGACATGACATGGCGGAGTTCCTGCGCACTGATGGGGCGTTCAAGGAATACCTCGACACCGGCTTTCATGGCCTCGGCACTTTCGGGCGATTTGGAGGAGGTGCCGATGACAACCATAGGGGTTGTATTCATCTTCACATCGCGACGGATATAGCGACAAAATTCCAAGCCACTCATATCGGGCAAGATGGGGTTAACGATGATGGCACTGGGACGGGTTTGGTTATAGGCACGGATCGCGCCGACGACTTCATGGGCGATTTTGGTGGTGTAACCGGCTTGCTCCAAGATGAGGGCGACAGCGTTCGCGACTTCTTCATCCTGCTCGACAATCAAGATCAACTGTCCCTTGCCGATTTGTACTTGATCTTGCAGTTGGAGGCTGGGTTGACGATGCACCGCACCGCCGAAGGTAGGCGAGAGCACAAAGTTGACATCGAGGCGTAGTAAACCGACCATGATTTGATCGCCAGAGTTGAGGCGATAGGCTTCATCCGGTTTGAGGCGATTGCCATTCAGTTGAGTGCCGTTACCGCTGCCCAAATCCCGCACAAGCAGTCGATCGGCTTCCGGTTCGATTGAAAAATGGAGGCGTGACACCCCCATCGTCTCGGCATTGTAGGGGGTCAAATCCACGTCGGGGCGTTTGATGCCGTCACCGGCCACAATACGACCGACGTTCATTTTGTTTTCGACCCGTAACCGAAGCGGGCTTTTCCACTGGGGATTAGATAGTTCGATGATCCACAGATCGCTTGATGTATCAGCCATAACCCCATCCTGCATTCACTTAACGCTCAGGACAAAAGCTCGTATCAGGTCTGCTGGTTTGGGTGTCATACGCCAAAGGGCGGAGGAAAGATCATCCAGACGCAGCAGGTTATCGGAAATGTTAACGATTATTATTCTTTATTGTACTGTAAAGCAAGAGAACGGGGAAATGACAGGTTTCAGCCGGTGAAGCGCGATTGAATTGCGCGTGAGGGTAATCGGTAGTAAGATTTGTACACATATAGAACTGTATTCTATTTAGCATAGGACGATGGGCGATGACCGCAAAAATACGGCCTGATTTTAAGAAACTTTCGGTGCTGCTCCTGCTGGCTCTGGTTGTGAGCATGATTGTGCCAGCGATGGGCGTGATGGCGCAGACGGGGTCGCTGGCAGCGGTGAACACAGGTCGGCTCAACGTCCGTACCGGACCGGGTATCGAATTCAAGGACATCACCAGCATTCCTTTTAATACGACGGTGACCTTGATCGGGCGTGCTTCGAAGGGCACATGGGTGCAAGTCCAACTGGCGAGCGGTCAACAGGGTTGGGTGAATTCGACCAAGCTGCGCACCTATGCTGATTTGTCATTGCTGCCCGTGACCTATAACAGTGATGCAACACCGTCCCCAACCACTAACGTCCCACCCCCGAGTGGACCGAGCGGCACGACCACATATGTGGTTAAGGCGGGCGATGATTTGAAGGCGATTGCGACGCGCTTCGGCACGACCTGGCAGATTTTAGCGACGGTTAATAATTTGTCGAACGCCAACGTGATTTATCCCGGCCAAGTCCTGATTATCGCTTACAGCGCCCCTGTCCCATCGCAACCTGTTCCGGCGCCATCGGTTCCGGGAACGCATGTGGTCAAGGCGGGCGAAACACTCAAAACCATCGCGGCGTTGTACGGTGTGACACCGGAAGCGATCGCGGCGAAAAACGGTATCACCAACGTTAACCTGATTTATACCGGACAGCGGTTGACGATCCCACAAGCCCCACGTTATTACACGGTGAAGGCCGGAGATACGCTGGCAAGCATCGCTACACGCTATGGGGTGACGGTGCAGGCTTTGGTGACGGCGAACAACATCGCGAACATGAACCTTGTTAAGACGGGTCAGACGTTGTTGATCCCGTAACCCCACCCCAGCCCTCCCCATAAACAGGGAGGGCGTTTTTCTCTGAATTAGGGTTGCCAGTGGCAGCCCTTTTTTATTGCACAATCTGCAATATTGCCGCTGAAAGTGCAGGCGGGAATACGGGAGGTTGGCGCTCAAGCAGCATCAGAGCGATACGGGAAGTTCGGTGGTTGCCGCTGAAATAGCACAAATGCAGCGGGAAGTTCGGGTATGTCTGCCGCGTCGCCGGTATGGCGGGTGCAAAGGAGATTGGCGCTGAAAATGCAAATACAAAAGCATTTTTACCACAAAGACACAGAGAACACAGAGAAAGGGAAAGTAGAGCATGCGAGTAGGTGTGAGGTAGGGCTGCATTAAGTGGTGGATGACATAAGTTGGCCTTGCCGACCCCACCCCAAACCCCTCCCCAAAGCATCAGGGAGGGGCTTTAAAGACCTTTATGGATTATTTTCTTCATAGATAGCACCGAAAATATATCTCCACCGCTTAGTGTGGTGCTACCAAGCGTGAATCATGTTATCATGATAGCACAAAAGTTCTCACGTGATGGTTCGAGTATACAAACTTTTGGGAGTAATTGGTTAACAGACACAGATGGGGTTTCAATAAAGCGTGTGGTTGCGCCGCATGAGGCTAAAGCGCTCATGCTATACACAAGACAAGCTTGCTCAAGCAGCTCCAAAATGCGAAATGAATACACTTTATAGCAGGTTGATCTATCGTAATGTCGTCTTATTGATTCAACTCGATGGCGCTCAAAGGTGCCGTATGGCTATCATGTCAGGAACATCGTTTATCTAACTATGCTGAGGAAAGTTTATGACACATTCTGGACGTGATTGGGAACCGTTTGCGCTGCTGCTGATTGATGTGCAGTATGATTTCTGGCCGATGGAAATCGCCGAGCATTTCCCCAAGTTTCCAACCCAAGTCGCCAATCTGCTGCAATTTTGCCGCGCGGAAGGCATCGACGTGATTCATTTGCGGGCTCGTTTTCAGCCGGATATGTCCGATTGGATGGTCAAATACAAGCTGCGGGGGCGAATCCCATGTGTTGCAGGCACAGCGGGGATTGAAACACTACCCTTCGCACAAGAAATATCCGGCGAAACGGTCATCATCAAGCACACGTTCGACGGCTTCCTGACGCCTGAACTGCTTCCCTTACTGCGCCAGCGCGGGAAACGATTCTTGCTGACGGCAGGACTGGTGACTTCCACCTGCGTCTTTTTGACGACAGCGGCAGCAGCCCAAAGTGGATTTCTGACGGCTATGGTAGAAGATTGTTCCGCCGACCTGCCTCCAGCCCATCAACAGACGATTGACGGTTATCGCTTCGTATTTGAGCAGACAACCGTCAACGCTATACCTGACCGCTATGATGAATGGAGCGCTGCGCTGGCTAAACTGGATGCGTTAGAATCGCCGGCTCGCTTGAAACCATAATAACATTAGCGATGATCCGAATATTCTTACGCTGTATCAGAAATTAAATATAGCAGTCTCCATCTCGCCTAACTTCCTCAATATGTCCCCATTCCAAATATTGAGGCATATTTTCCCAGTTTTTCAGAACATTGGCGCTTTCAGCTCGCGGATTCAGATGCCAGTTTTCAGGTGTAATACCTTCTGGTTCATAGGTGTGAGCATAATAACGAATGGGGTATGGCAAATGCCGTTTGAGGGTCATTAAAACTCGCCTTGAATGCATCCATTTGGCAATGACCAGCACAGAACTAAGGCTTGCTAAGGCTACCCTCTCTTGGATAAGAGCAAGTGAAAATGTCACATTCTCTAATGTATTCGTCGAGCGATTTTCGACAATAACACAATCAGACGATACTCCATGCTTCACGAGGGCATCATGGTGAGCGTTGGCTTCATTTTCGCCTGTATAGCGATTAATTCCTCCTGTTACGACAATGTAAGGAGCAATTCCTTTCTTGAAAAGATCCGCCGCAATTAGAGCAGGTGTCAATAAACGTGTTCCCGCTATAAATATCAAATCCGACTTCTCTGGCAATGGCGTAGTTGCATCCAGATAAGAGGTGATCTTCAAGACGTCACGATCTGACAGATCCATCTCTTAAGGCAGCTTATAGAACTGGATCGCGTTGTCGTGAAAGAGTTTTTTCAATTCGGATTCGGAAGCGCCATTCAGCGCCCAAAGCAAGGTTTCGACCCAACGGGTATAGGTGGTGGCTTGTGAGGCAACCGGCCAGTCGCCACCGAAGATAATACGATCAAAACCAAAACACTCGACAACATGGTCGATGTAGGGTTTGAGGTGATCTTGCGTCCACGATTGATGATCGGCCTCAGTGGTGAGACCGGACATCTTGCAGTGAACATTGGGGAAACTGGCAAAGGTTTTGAGGTGTTCGCGCCACGGATCCAGCACCTGATCTTTGATGTTGGGCTTGGCGATATGGTCGATGATGAAGTGGACGTTGGGACATTGGCGTACCATCTGGATGGTGTTGAGCATGTGGCGATGGTCTATACAGATGTCAAAGCTGAGGTTGTAGTCAGCTAAGGCTTGGACGCCGCGCACAAAATCCGGTCGCAGACAAAATTCCATATCAGGTTCAAATTGGATGATGCGGCGGATGCCTTTGATGCGGGGATTGGCTGCCAATTTTTCGAGATCAGGGCGAACGCCATCACCCTTTTCGAGCGGTGCCCACGGGACGATACCCTGTAAACGCGAGTCTTGATCAGCGAGAGAATCCACCCATTCAGCTTCTTGCATGAACTGCGTGACATCAACCTCACATTGTAGAAAGACCATGCGCTCGACGGCAATTGATCCGCAAACCTGATTGTATTCGGGTAATAAATGAGGCCGATTGAGGAGCGCGTTTCCGTTGAGCCACGGGTAATGGAGGCGGTTGGTATCCCAGACGTGCAGATGGGTATCAACAATGGGGAACGTTAATTTTTCAAGCATGCTGTATTCCTATCAATAACATCTAATTATTCAAGATTCCCTCTTTCCCAAACGGGTCGAGAAAGAGGGAGCAAACACATCTATTTATTGCGTACCGGCGAAGGATGAGGTTTCGCCGAGACCTTCGCTGCCTAAGCCGAGATAACCTCCATCGACGGGCAATTCGGCGGCGGTGATGAAGCTGGCGGCATCGCTACACAGGAAGAGTACGGCGTGGGCGACTTCGGGCGGCTGTCCCAAGCGGCGGAGCATGTGGTAGCGTCCCCAGATGGGTTCCCATTTGGCGCGGTCATTGTTGGCGGCTTTATCGACTTCAGGCGTCCAAATCCAACCGGGGCTGACGACATTAACGCGAATGTTATCCGGCGCGAGATCCAAAGCCTGACACTTGGTCATGGTAATGATAGCGCCCTTGGTGGCGTTGTACGTCCAACGATTGGGTTGGGCGATGTGTCCTGAAATGCTGGCGATGTTGACAACCGCTCCACCTCCGGCTGCTTTCATGTGGGGGTAACAGGCTTGTACCATGTTAGACGTGCCGCGCACATTGACACCCAAACTGCGTTCCCATTCGGGAGTGGTCACATCAAGACCTTTGGCGGTGAAGCTAACGGCGCAGTTCACGAGGTAATTGATTTTGCCATAGGCGGCGGCTACAGCAGATACAGCCTGGGCTACGGCGCTGGCATCCGATACATCGACGTTGTTGAAGCTGGCACGATGTCCGGCGGCGTTTAGCTCGGCGGCGTAGGATTGCCCACCCTGCACATTAATATCAAAGATGGCAACGGACGCGCCTTCAGATGCAAATTCGCGCACGACCGCCGCACCGATACCTGAGGCACCACCTGTCACGATGGCTACTTTATCATTAAATCTCGTCATGTTTTGTAACCTTCCATAGTATTCATAATAAGTTTTAGTGCTTAAATCGTGGACGAGGCACGCCTCGTCCCTACAGACAAATCAACTTTTTGTTAGCCGATTAAATTATCTCCCGGTGAAGTCGCGCAGGTAGAGGAAGTCGTGACCGATACTGCGGCGGCTGAGTTTGGCGATATTGGGCATGGTGCGTTTGTAGTGGTTGATCTTGACGCGTGACCAAACCTTCTCGACAAAGGTGCGTTCGAAGCCTTCATCAACGACTTCGTCAACGGTGTAGCGCTCATCAACCAAGAGGAAAAGAACTTGATCGACATCGTTATAGGTGTAGCCCAGTTCGCCTTCGTCGGTCTGGCCTTCCCAAAGGTCGGCAGATGGGGCTTTGTCGATGACAGGCTGCGGCACTCCCATGGCGCGGGACAATTGGCGTACTTGAGCTTTGTAAAGATCGGCTAAGGGGTGAAGCGCTACGCCACTATCTCCGTAAATGGTCGAATAGCCGAGGAGAAATTCGGTCTTGTTGCTGGTTCCCATGACCAAACCGCCAAAAGCGACTGATTGATCGTAGAGGGTGACCATACGCAAACGAGCCATGATGTTGCCTTTGCGCAGGTTGCTCATATCGGGGAAGCGATTGATGAGCGGATCGGCCATATCGGTGATGGGAATATCGAGGTGCGGGATACCGAGGGCTTCGATCACTAAACCGGCATCATTGAGACTGGCAGGGTTGGAGGTTTTATAGGGCATGCGTACGGCTAGGACATTCTCCGCGCCGAGGGCTTCGGCAGAGAGGTAAGCTGAGAGCGCCGAGTCGATGCCACCGGAGAGTCCGAGTACGGCGCGTTTCATACCCGCTTTGGTGATCTGGTCACGGATAAACCCCGTTAGCATTTTGCGGGCGATGTCAGTATTGATGCTCAAGCGGTGTAACAGGTCAGGCGTGGTGGTGGTCATCAGTTTTGTCCTTCACCGTAACATTACTTACGTGAGATTTTACAGGGTTTGCAGATAATCATAACCTAATTTGAGACACCCGAATCAGTCCATCGACTTTTTCGGCGACGAGCACAAAATCGAAGAGATCGCGCTGAAGGCAGAGCAGAATGTCTTCCGGCGGCAAATGGGCAACATCGTTATGCAGGCAACGTTGGATAAAAGGCGTGTTCATGCACGACCAGATGGTCGCAAAGTGATCGTAAGGTTTGGCGGCGAGTAGGTGTTCCAGATAATCGGCACAGGCTTCATCTTCGGGGGCACGTTCTAGCAAGCGCTGCCCCATCGCCACAATGCTCACGGTTTGGGGTTGGTGCTGCTGGACATAGGCCGCGATGGATTGCGCCATGACAAAGCTTCCTAGCAGCACGCGATTGACATTTTTGAGCGCGGCGACCACGCCCTGTGTTCCAGCACTGGTACGCAATACCACTGTTTTGCCGAGGAGTTTTTCGGGCGGGGTGCGGAGTAATTCGGTGGGCGAATTGCCGAAATCGAAGCCTTCGATTTTGATGCCGCGATCTTCACCTTCTAGGAGGTAGCCATATTGGGCACGCAGAGCAAAGGCTTCTTCGGCAGTGGAGACTAAAATCAGGCTTTCGATGCCCAACGAAAATAAAACGGCGCTGGTGGTAAAGGCACGCAGCACATCAATGATGATGGGCAAGCCCTGCACTTGTTCCGCACCGGCGAGGAGACTCGCGCGTTGGACATTCACGCTTCGGCGCCTTTGTTGAAGGTACAGACCTGTATCTTGTGGGGATAATCTTCGGACACGATCAACTGCACCATGTAGAAATCGCCGCGCTCGCCTTCCACCACAACCAGCGCTTGATGTTTGTCGATGGCGACAACGTGATCAATGCGTAGTTTGCCGGAAATGCGGAAGATGGCTTTGAACTCCACCAAACGGGCTTTGACGGCGGCGACTTCCAAGGCTGGAACATCGTAGTTATCGGTAATGTAGTCGCGCAGACGGTTAAAATCGCCCTTATTAAAAATGGTCAGTTGGGCGATGAGGCGCATACCAGCATTGCTGGGAATGAGTAAGGCTTGTGGAGCAGTTGTCACGGGTTATTTTTCCAAGTTAAGTCGAAGACAGAGTCAGATCAAAAGAAACATACATCGAATTTGTCGAAAAAATCAATTTGCCCCAAAATCGGGCGGGTGAGTTCTGCTTTAGTCCAAGCCCATGTTAACCGCACAAAATAGTCTTGAGTCACTGACGGAATCGATACATAAACGAATAAGCCTCGCGCCTCAAATTGACTTAGACTACCCGTCAACTGCATTTCAGTCGACTGTTCTTCCCAAACTGCACCAATAGATACTCCAAGTGAATAGGGCAAGACATTAATCGTAGAACCGGAATCAACCAAGGCAACGCTATCGGACGTCGTCGAGCCATCAATTGTGAATATAATCGGCAATAATGGCATCAAAATACCGGGAGCATTAGGTGGTGCAGTAAAGGAAATTTGCATCAGTGTTTCTTGATGACCATTGGAACATTCGATGAATGGCTCATTCTTTGGAGAATTTTTGCCGCTTCTTCGTTGCCATAAGGTGTTTCGGTAGGATAAACATTTGATTGAATACTTCCGACTGATACACCTTGCTCAATCAATTCAACTAATAAATCGCTTATGCTACGCCCATCTCTTTTAGCAATCAGTTTCGCTTGTTCCATGATTGATTCAGGCAAATCGAGCGTAATTTGCTGGCTCATCAGATTTCCTCCTAAGCAGCTACAGGTGGAATAAAATCCTTAAAAGCTAACTAAAAATCAGGCAACACAGCTTACGCCGTCATTTATCACGTTTGGTCATCCATTACTGTCCATCGCGATGCAAGATGCGGTTGAGTTCACGCTGCACCATCTCGGGGCGCTCGTCACGCAAGAGCGGGAGGCGCGAGCGGGTACGGTGCAGTTGATTGAGGTCGATCTCTTGCACAACGAGGGCTTCATCAAAGTAGGGGGCGTGTACCACGAACTCGCCATCAGGATCGACAATGGACGAGCCACCCCAGAAATTCTTGCCATCTTCAAAACCGACACGGTTGCAGTGAATCACATAATTGGTGAACATGCTGCCGTAGGCCTGATTGACCAACTCGACCCAACGTGAACCGGACAGGCGATCACCAGCATCCAAACCGCGACTGGGGCTAGCACTGTGGAAAATCAGAATATCCGCGCCATCTTGCCAGAGCAAATAGGCGGGTGACATATGCCAGAAATCTTCGCAAATGAGCATACCGACGCGACCGAAGCGGGTATTAAACGCGCGGGCATTTTCACCTTGATCGAAGTAGCGACCTTCATCAAACATGGCGTAGGTGGGCAGGTAAATTTTGTGGTGGATATGTAGACATTCGCCTTTGGAGAGGTAGGCGGCAGCAGTATAAAAACGCTGGCGCACATCCTGATGCACAAAGCCGAAAACGATGTCCATCTGGTGGCTGGCCTGTAACATGGCGTTGAAGGTGGGATCATCAGCGGTCGGGCGGATAGCGACTTCCGGCACGAGATCCTGTACCTGATAGCCCGTCATAGAGAGTTCAGGGAAGACGATTAACTCGACACCCTGTTGGCTGGCCTGTTGGATGGTATCCAGATGCTTTTGCAGATTGGCTTTTACATCACCAACTTTGGGATATATCTGTGCCAGCCCAACTTTCACACGCATGAAATCGCTCCTACCGTTGCCAGACAATGAGCAACGCAAATGGTTATCAATTTGTAGATGAACATTAACATAAAGCAGGTCTGACTGAAAGCACCAAGATTTTTAAAGCGTGAGTAAAGATTTGAACTTCGGAGCCTGAGCGCTCAGGCTAACCACACATGAAAAAGTGCAAAGTATGTCTCTTCTTTCCAAAGCAGGTTTATTTTTCTTCTACAATGGTTTTCATCAAGAGCGATAGGAGGAAAAAGATGCCGACACTCAAAAATTACCAGCATTTTGACGGACACCACCGCGAAACCGGCCCAATCCGAAATGTGCTGGCTTACCAAGGGCATCCCGCGCCACATAACGGAAAGCCACTTAGCGAGGCGCTGCTGATGGGCATCAGTGGGGGAATTGCGGTAGGCTACTTTCTGTTTGAATACAAAGGTTATCTGCCGCATATTGCCCTGCTCACCCGCAATACATTTGATCCGATGGAAACTTTATTCGAGCGGCTAGCGCTACCGCGTGAGGTACTTCAAACATCCAAGCCTGAAACGGCGCTTAAGAATCTGATCGACGTACTGGAAAGTGGTCATCCGGCGCTGGTGTGGGCGGATATGTTCAGCCTGCCCTACAACCTATTTCCGGAAAATGTAGCAATGTGGGCAATGGCTCCAATTGTGGTCTATGGCGTAGAAGGCGATACCGTTTATGTGGCAGACCGTTCACATCAACCATTAACGATGACGACTGATGACCTGATGAAAGCACGGGCGCGAGTCAAAGCGGATAAATATCGCATGATGGTATTGGATACGCCTGATATGGACAAACTGCCATCGGCTGTATCAAAAGGTATCTGGCAGTGTATCAGCCTGTTTACGGATGCTCCACCAAAGGGTACACGGGATAATTTCGGCTTCGCGGCCTTGACACATTGGGCGGACATGCTGGCGAATACCCGTAACAAACACAGTTGGGAACGGTACTTCCCGCCGGGCGCACGACTTTATAACGCTCTAGCGGGGGAGATTGGTCAACCGGGGCTATTTGACTGGATTATGATTTGGGGCGGGAGCGACGGTGCTGAACGCGCGGTTTATGCCGATTTTCTAGATGAAGCGATTGATATTCTGGGGAAACCTGCGCTTAAATCCGCCGCTGATTTGTTTCGCCAATCGGCAAGTGCGTGGAATGCCTTTGCTGATGCAGTGTTACCGGATGCAATTCCGTTGTTGAAAGAAACGCGAGAACTGAAATTGCGCAAACAGACTCTGTTCCACATGGAACAATCGACAATGGACGAGCGCAAAGCTATTAACACACGTTTGAAAGCCCTGCATACACAGGCTGCGATTGATTTCCATTTGGAGACGAGCGAATATGCAGCCTTTCGGGATAGGTTGCGCGCGCATGTGGAAAAGATCACAGAACTTGAAAAATCCGCGGTGGCCGCATTGCAATCAGCGATGTCATAACCCTGATTTGAAACTCAACCCTCAATCACACGCACGTATTCGAGGGTGATGTCCTCCGGCCCGACGATGGATACGCCGTGCGCTTTGATATAGCGCAGATAATCGACCATATCGGCGTCAATGCGTTCGCCGGGGAGCAGCAACGGGATTCCCGGTGGATAAGGCATGATTTGTTCGGCACAGACCTCGCCAACCGCTTGAGACAAAGGCAGCCGTTTGGAGGCGGCAAAGTTAGCCTGACGCGGATTGATGACCATCTGCGGGAGATTGGGCGGGGTTAAGAGATGATCGATGGCGTGGCTGCGGGATGGTGAACCTTTGGCGGCAACCGATTGTAAGGCGGTCAGCAGGTAGTCGATACGCGGCTCGTCATCGGCGACGGTGACGGAACAAATGATGTGTTTGGGATCAACAAATTCGCCGAACAGATTGTGTTCCTGTGCCAAGTGGCGGGCGAAGGTGTCGCCATTCATGCCGGTATCGACCACGCGAATAACCAACTTGGTCGGGTCGTGGGCGAAGATGCCATAGGAGCCGATTAGTTCATCACCGTAGCACCACAGGCCGGGGATACGGCGAATGTTTTCACGGGCATGGGCGGCGAGCCGGATGGTACGGGTGAGTAATTCTTGACCGCGAGTCGCCATTTGCTGACGGGCAGCATCTAGAGAAGCCGTCAATAAGACGCTGGGTGATGAGGATTGCATCAACGAGAGAATCTGTTGGACGCGGGATGAGGCGATGCGTGTACCTGTCAGATGGAGCAGCGCTGCTTGAGTCAATGCGCCGAGGGTTTTGTGCGAACTCTGCACCACCAAATCCGCACCGACTTTTACACCGGAAGGTGGTAAATCGGGATGGAAGGGCAAGTGTGCGCCGTGGGCTTCATCGACCAAAAGCGGGATATTATGATCGTGGGACAAGTGCGCCAAGCCAGCGACATCAGACAGATAGCCATAATAATTAGGTGAGGTGATTTGTACGGCTTTCGCATCCGGATGGGCGGCTAATAAATCACGTACGATTTGTAGTGGAACTGCCAGCGGGAACTCGACTTCGGGATGATACACAGGCGGCACATACACCGGATTGGCACCCGATAGAATCAAACCGGCATAGACTGAACGGTGAGCGCTACGGGGAACAATTACCGTTTGTCCATCGTGGACGGCGGCCATCATGGAAACTTGATTACCGACCGTCGAACCATTGATGAGGAAGAAACTACGATCAGCGCCAACTGCATCGGCTGCTAAGCGCTGCGACTCGGCTAATGATCCTTTTGCCGCGTGGAGATAATCGACACCGGGGCTGATTTCGTTCAGGTCGGCCTCGAAAGCGTCCTCGCCCATAAAGGCCGTGATTTGCGGATTGAGTCCTGTGAGGAACTTATGACCGGGCATATGGAACGAGTATTCGTGCGAGTCTTTGGCCTTCAATAGGCTGTCGAGGAAGGGCGTGTGTTGTTGGTTCATAGGGTACTCGTTCAGCGTCAGCAAAAGACGCAGTTATGCTTTGGGCTAAAAAGATGCGCAATCATATCAAAGGTGGTAGAACGTGTGAATAGAAATGGAGGCGAGTATGCTAGCAACCATCAGTCGGGAGATCGCGCTGCGGGAGTTGGAGATCGAGCACGCTGCGGTGCGCGGGTTGATCGAAACGCTGACTCAAGCAGAAATGACACATCCGAATACAATTAAATATGGGTTGTATTGGGATCAGAAGTTATCTTTCAAAGATTTATTGGCACATCTGATCACCTATGAAGTCTATACCGTCGAGGCGATTGCGGCGTGGCAGCGTGGCGAAAAGCATTTCGCAATTGAGGCTATGCAAGCGGAAAGCAGCAGTCGTGCGATTCATTATGGCGGCATTGAAGACCGACGCGGGCAAAAGTTAAGCGAAACATTGGACGAATGGGAACAAACCCAAGCGAGTCTGATGCGGACGATTGGCGGTCTGAGCGATGCAGATTGGAAAACAAAAGCGCCCTTTCCAACCGCTGTGCCGACTGATCTGGGTGGCATCGTCGAAATTATCCTCGTTGCACCCCCACGTCCGCCGTATCGTCATCTGCCCGTGCATATCCCGAATATAGACGCCTATGTGCGTTCGCTAAGGGGGCGCTGATAAGGAGGCTGTATGAAGTACCGTGTAATGTTCCTCACGTTGATCGTGAGTGTGTGTAGTTTGTTCAGTGTTTATGCCCAAGACTCAGAGGCGACACCGGAACCGGGCAACCGCGCCGACAATGAATGTTATGCCGGTGGGACGATGGCCGGTAAATGTGACAACGGTTTCCATGCGGACGGATCGACCACGCCTGCCGAAGTGGAATGGGCGTGGAAATGCGGCTGGTATATGGCTCGGTTTAACGACGGTGTGATCTCACGGGACGACGTGCCGAACGAATGCGGCATCTTGTTACCAGCCATTAGCATCCCAGCGCCGGAATGTATCGTCACCTTCAAGGGAGAGGCAACCACTTGCATCAGCGGCAACATCCTGCGACAAGATGAGGGCAATAATGGCAGCTTTGAAAGTCGCTGGTACATCATTGCTAATAACGTAGCGGGTGATGGTGGTCTATGTCCGGCTGGAAGCTCATACACAGTTGACGTTAGTTCGTATCAAGCCAGCCAAGCAGATTTCTATGGCTTCGTGCTGAGTCATGGCTTTAAAGGAACGGATGATTTTTGCCTGATTCCTTAGTGGCGGAGGAGGAGGCGCACCTCCTCCCTACAGTATTTTATGTTTCTTGATAACCCGGCCCACGCACCACGCGACCCGGTTTCGCGCCGGTATGCTCGCCATCTGATAAAACCTGCACGCCATTAACGAAGACATGCAGCATGCCAGTTGAGTACTGGTGCGGCTTATCGGGCGTGGCGTAATCTTGCACATTGGCGGGATCAAAAACGACCACATCGGCAAAGTAACCCACCTTGAGCGCACCGCGTTGCTTCAACTTGAGATTGGTAGCAGGGAGGCTGGTCAAGCGGCGAACAGCTTCTTCGAGCGGAATGAGGCGCTCATCACGGACATATTTGCCAAGCAAGCGGGCGAATGAGCCATAGGCGCGGGGATGCGGATTGGTTTTGAGGAAAACACCTTCAGGCGCTTGCGACTCGGCATCCGAGCAAAAGCTCAGCCACGGCAGTTTGATTTGTTTGCGCAGATTGTCCTCGGACATGCAGAAGTACATGGTGAAGATGCGGCTGTTATCTTCGACAACCAGATCAAGCAGGGTGTCATCGGGCGGGGTGCCACGCAGCGCACAGACTTCCGCGAGGGTTTTTCCGGTGTAGTGCTTCAAGGCATCATTCTGGAAACCGGAGAGCAAGATACGCGTCGGGCCGTATTCGTGGTACATGTTTTCCCACGCAAGGCTGGGCGTGTTCATATCGTGTTTGATGCGCTGGCGGATAGCGGGATCTTTCAAACGGGCGATAAGTTCTTTGTGGCCGCCATCATGTGCCCACGGCGGGATACATGAGGATAAGCCAGTGCCGGAGAATTCATAGTTATACATGTCCGCAGTGACAGGCAAACCATCTGCACGCGCTTGCTCGACCAAACGAATGACCTCGTCCATCTTGTGCCAATTGGAACTGCCAGCGGCTTTGAGATGATAGATTTCGGCGGTTAAGTTGGCCTCACGAGCAATCGTCAAAAATTCTTGAATGGCTTCAACGAAGGTGCTGCCTTCATTACGGATGTGGGAGATATACATGCCGTCGTATTCGGCTACCGCTTTCGCCAGTGTGATGAGTTCGGCGGTGCTGGCGTAGGCGGCGGGTGGATAAATGAGGGCGGCAGACATACCTACCGCACCTTCTTGCATGGCCTGACGCACCAGATCAGCCATCGCGTTGAGGTCGGCATCGGTTGGAGGTCGGTCATTATCGCCCATGACATAGGTGCGGAGCGTGCCTGTCCCGACAAAAGAGGCAATATTGGTGGAGACGCCGCGCTGCGCCAACCATTCGAGATACTCACCGAGGGTTGACCACTCGACTTCATATTGGATATGGTTGTTGCCGAGGATACCGCGTGTGCGGCTGGCTTTCATGGCCTCACTGACCGGCCCCATCGATGTGCCCTCGCCCATGACTTCGAGCGTCACACCCTGCCGGATCTCACTCTGCGAACGGCCATCTTCGATCAAGGACTCGACCGACCAACTCAACATATTGATGAAGCCGGGGGCAACCGCCAAACCGTTCAATTGGATTTCGCGGGGTGCATGAGCAGCACCGATGTCACCGATTGCCGCGATACGATCCCCAATGAGGGCAACATCCCCACGTATTGGCGGGTTACCACTGCCGTCATATATCAAGCCATCACGCAAAATGAGATCGTAATCGGTCATGGTGAAGTCCTTTTCACTGGCTCATCATCCTCAATTGAAGAAATACAACAATCCACCTGTAGCATAGAATGACTCATTGGCTAACTAGGCCTTATAAGCCACGACATTGACCGCATCACCGATGTTCAGCGTACCCGCCGCACGATGTATGGCGTTCTGAGCGAACATCACACCGCGTTCTTGTTTGCGGTAGGAATTAAGGGTCGCCAGCGGCTCGGCAGTGTTGGGGATTGTGCCAGTGGCGGGATCTACGGTGGTCATGACACAACGAGCGCAAGGCTTCACGAGGTCAAAGGTCATGCTGCCGAGACGGGCTTCGCGCCATGTATCTTCAGCATAAGCAGGGCTATCGGTGATGACGATGTTGGGACGAAAGCGACGCATCGGGACGACTTCGGCACCGCGTTCGACCAAGCGCTGGTTGAGATCATCCAAAGATGATTCAGACACAATCAAGGCGGGATAGGCATCGGCAAAACCAACCGCCGCGTCATAGGGCGCGTAGTTTTTATCAACGACGCGGATATGGGTATCGGTCATACGGAATAAACGGGCGTCAACCTTGAGATAGTCACTGAACCATTGTGCCAGCGCATCGCCTTCGTCCCACGCTTCGCAGGTATCTTTCCAGATGCGCACCGAACGGGAGGCAGGGCGTTCAGCTTCCAAGGAGATTTGAATGCTGCTCATGCCGGGGGCGGTGAGGGTGAGGGATGAGCCGGTAAAGGTCGGTTGAATGAGCGCCATCGGGGGCAGTTCACGCTGTGTGAAAAACATGCCATCAGGATCAGTCACCAGCCAACGGCGATCCCACAACGGACCGCGCGAATCGAAGGTTATGCTGGTATGAGTCAATCCGCCGCAGGACTTAATGGGATAGGTATATAATGCCGAGATATGCATGACAGTTCCTTAAAGCACATGTTTGATGAGCAGACTATGATTGTAGCAGTGAACCTGATTCTGTTCACAGTTTGCGTGTTATACGTTCAAATGAGGGAAAAACCTCAATGGTGCGAGCGAATTAGGCAAATTGAATATGAGTAAGAACGTAACTAAAGCGCAATAATTGTGTTAAAAAAACTTCTGGACTATAGCCAAAATTAAATTTTGGCTGTATGCTCTGTAGTATTGACATCACAGGATGAAGCGGCTACAATGCTCCCCTATCACGGGCCTATAGCTCAGCTGGGAGAGCGCTTCAATGGCATTGAAGAGGTCAAGGGTTCGAGTCCCTTTAGGTCCATAGAAGCAGAACTCAATAACAAAGCCGCCTCGCCCCTCATATAACCACAAAATATTGGTTGTTAGGGGTTTTTTGTTTCCACACCGCTGCCACTGAAACACTCTCAGTGGTGCAAATTTAGAAAGGGCTTTACTGTGGCAAAACAAAAGCAGAGTCCATTGGACAAACTTAGCAACCGACTCCGTGATCTTCTTGACGCAGCAGACCGGTTGCTCAACCCGCCACAACCCGCGCGCGTGCCCGTACCTGTACGAGTACCCCGCCCCCAAGATGTACGCCGTAACCCTTATGGGCGAAATCCTTACGGACGCTAAACTGATTAGGGTCAGTATCACAAATTGACGTTTAGGACGCGGCATCCCCGTAAGGTACGCCGCGTTTTTATTCCCCGAATGCTTGAGATATAGATAGTTTCCCCTGAGCTTCACCTGCGTCCGTGATACACTAGCGGCATCATTTTTCACAACTCACAGTATGGCAGGATGCAAAATGGCACACCCCGTTCATGGCTTCATATTCGACTTGGATGGTACGGTTTATCTGGGCGAGTCGGCGCTGCCCGGTGCGGTTGAAGGGATCACCCAACTGCGACAGATGGGACAAAAGGTTTTGTTCGTCAGCAACAAGCCGCTGGAACCCCGCGATAATTACGCCCGTAAATTGACCAAACTTGGTATTCTAGCCAGCCCCGACGACGTGGTAACTTCGGCCTATGTGCTGGGGTATCACCTCGCGAAGACCCAACCGAACCTCAACCTGTATGTGGTTGGCGAAGCGAATCTGGTGACGGAACTGCGAGGCTTCGGCTTAAAGATAGTCAACGAGTTTGTGGATCAAAGCCCGTTGGAAGTTATCCGACCGGACGGCGTGGACGCAGTGGTGGTGGCCTTCGACAGGACGCTGGATTACCGTAAGCTGAACACGGCGTATCAGGCGCTCAAGAATGGTGCACAGTTCTTCGCGACCAACGCGGACAAGATGTGCCCGATGCCGGGGGGCGGTATCCCTGACGCGGGAGGCACCATCGCGGCGTTGGAGCATATGACCGGACGCACAGTGGATCTGCTGGCTGGTAAACCCTCGACACTGATCATCGAGGTGGCGCTGCAAAAGTTAGGGCTGGCAGCGGCTAACGTGATGATGGTCGGTGACCGCTTGGAGACCGACATTTTCATGGGGCAGCAGGCAGGGATGCAAACGGCAGCAACCATGACCGGCGCTTCAACCCGCGCGGATGTGGCGAAGATGACCACCCCGCCGACCTACGTGATCGACTCGTTGGCGGAACTGCCAGCGATCGTGAAGGGCTAGGCGGTCACCTTCAAGCGTTCGGCAGGAACACCGTGTTTGTGCTGCAAGACCTGTGCGGCACGCTCGATTTCCTGCCGGATTTGTGCATCTGACCAACCGAGTACGCCACCCACGATTTCCCCCACCTGCTGTAGCAGATCGCCATCGACCAAGCCCAACATAGCGATCAGGGAACGGCGCAGGATGAGGTCTTCGAGATGGATGACTTCTTCCTGAGCGGCTAAGAACATGATCTCGCGCTGGCTGTAGCTGGATTGGTGACGCAGCGGGGTATCCTGCCCTGCCATGATGAACTGAGCAACGGCTTCGGCACGTGTTCCATAGCGCTTAAAGAGTGTGCGTAACTGATCCGTGTTGATGCCGGTGCGGGACTGGACGGACTGCAACCAGCGTTCTTTATCGGCAGGCGTGGTCGGATACGCTTTACCCCCACCGATGGCAAGATCACCTGTATTCACACGGCGGGATTTGCCCAAGAAAGCCAAGCTTTTATCGGTGACCTGCTCGGAGAAGGCGCGGAAGGTCGTCCATTTGCCGCCGACCAAGGAATAGACCGGAAAATGAATTTTTTCGTCCGGCTCGACCACACGCATACTGTGATCACGGCTGACTAATCCCACAAACTCGACATCACTGGCTGGTAAGGGACGCACGCCACAGAAGTGAAACACGATCTGCGAACGCTCGACTTTGATGCCGGGTAATACGTGCGCTGAGAACTTGATGAAGTAGTCGATCTCTTCATCGGTGCAGACAACCGAGTCAGGATCATCAGCACGAATGTCAGTCGCCCCGATGATGACTTTATCGAGGAAGGATTCAAAGACGCCCAAGCGCCCATCGGTATTCTCGAAATAGATGACGCCACCGCCGAGCGTCTGGTGCAGTTCGGGATAATCGATGACGATGTGTGAACCTTTGGTGCCACCGATAAAGCGTGTGTTCTGTTTGAGGGAACGGTTGACGAAATCAATCCATGCACCAGCGGCGTTGATGACCAATTTGGGTTGGATGGTCAACACTTCACCGGAGACTTCATCTTTGATCTGGACATCATCTCCCTCACCGCCGATGACACTACAATAATTCAAAGCGCGAGCATCCTGACAGGCGGATTGGGCATCCAACACCAACTCGACCGCGATGCGCTCGGCCTGCGGCATGAGGCAATCATAATAGGTGGCTGCCCCGATGATGGCAGGATTGAGGTGCGGGTGCTTGGTGAGGGCTTCGGTGCGATTCAACATTTTGTGGGTGGGTGTCATGCGGTTGTGGCGGGTGAACCAGTCGTACATCAGCATACCGAGTTTGATGACGATTGAACCGCGTTCGCTCGGCCGTTTTAGGATGCCCAAGAATTTCAGCGGGGCGTTCAATATGCCCGAAAACCGTTTGTAAATGGGGATGGTGGTTTCCAGCCATTCGACAGCGTGGGGGGCATTTTGGAGAAGGCGGTTGCGTTCGAGTAAGGATTCGCGGACGAGGCGAAACTCGCCATGTTCCAAGTAGCGCAATCCACCGTGGGCTTGACGGGTGGAGGCGGCACTGGAACCGGAGCAATAATCTCCTTTTTCAACCAGCAGCACATCGATACCTTGTAGGGCTAGATCGCGGAAAGTGCCGATGCCGTTAATTCCCCCACCGATTACCAGTACAGATACCTGCGGGTGCGTGCGGAGATGGTCTAGGGTGTTGTTGCGGGTCATGATCAATTTTGTCCATATAGTGCGGCGAAAGCATCTCCGAAAGTATACCGCGCGCATCGGTTTCGGGGTGGCACTCTGGTAAAAGGTAAAAAGTAGAAGGGTGATGCTTTGTCGTCGGGATAAGCGGTTTGCCAGCGGCAAACCCGTACATAGCGCATATGATACTAGCGGCTAAACCGACATCCAGAGACGCCAAGTACACCAAGATAACAGACAATTCCTACCCAATCCAATCCATTGGGTAGGTGTTCGCGGGGCGTGTGACTAATTGACGTTTTCGACAGGCAGTGACGCACAGGGGCCGTGAAGCTGTACGGTGGCGAGGCTCGTCCAGCCCTGACTGCCATCCGTCCAGATGGTGACTTTGTACCAGCCCTGATCACTGACTGCATCGACCTGTGCCCACGGGCCGGGGTTCAAGATGCCGACCACCCTTAATGAGTTGGGTTTGGCGTAGAGATTAGTGGGGGTCATGGCAACCACGACACACAGGCCATCCGGGAAGATGACATCCGATGGTGATGCGTCGGTCGGGAGGCTCATGACGGGGATGGTGGCAGTGGCGATATTCGATAGGGTCGCTGTGGGTTCGCCAGCCCCACCGTTAGGAAGGTAGGCCAATTGAGATTGAGTGGCCGTGCCGAAATGTTCATCTCTGGTGGCGATGGTATACATCCATGTGCTGCCGTTATACATGGCAGTAGCCACGCGCACAGCGGTGCCAGCCGGAATATCACCAACAGCGGTGAGCGTGATCAGACGAAAAACGTTCATGCCGATCTCGTTGTTATATACGGCGGTGGGGGTCGGGGTGAGGCTGGGCGCGGCCAAGTCGGCTTCCATATTCACGCGCAAGCTGCTGCACGGACCGTAGAGTGTGACCACTTTGGGCGATACCCAACCGACGGACTCACGTCCCCATGGGATTTGATACCAACCGCTGACATCCTGCTTGATGATGACCGTATACTGTCCGGCTGGTAAGGCACTCATGATCTCAAAGTTAGTCCCGGGACCGCGACGCACATTGACGTCATAATCACCAGTGGCTTTGAGTGAGCATACCCCTTCGGGTGGTGGCATGGTGGGGACTAGTGCAACCAGTGAAGCGGCTGCGGTGGGACGCGCGTTGGGATCAAGAACGGTGATGGTGGGAACCAAGGCTATGGGTGTGCGGGTGGGAAATGACAGCGCGGTGAGGGTGATGGTCGGACTCACTTCTATAGTGGGCGGGTTGAGGGCTTCTTCTGCGGCGGCCGCCGATTGTGAGACGAGGTTACATGCACCCAAGCCAAGTGCCATTAGCACGGCGACCATTCCAGCCAATTTTCTCGATAGCATATGTCTATCCCCCTACGCTCATGATCTCTATCTAATAAACTCGCAAGCAGGGTGATAAGTTTGGACGGACGGCCTACGCCTGACCTCCGACTGGGCTATCAATGGTGCTATACTGGAAGTGGTTGAGATTATGTTGGTGTGTGGAGTAACGAGCGGTTAGATGAAATTAGGTGTGCGGTTGCGCCGCATGAGGCTAAAGCCGTCATGCTACGAGCAGGGACAAGTCCACTAAAGGGACTTCAAAAGCGCTACTGACCGATGCGTTTTTAGCATGCTCATTCGCAAATCATCATAATCAAACTCGAAAAACATGTTTGTCGGTTTGGTGATACATTCAACATGTGACATATCCCTACTTGCCCCAAAAATCTTATCGGTTTGATTCCTCAAGGAGGGCAAGATGAACCTATTCAATGAATTTTTTAGCGCGTTGTATTCGATGCCGATTGAACAGGCGGCGTTGTGGTCGCTGCTCGGTAATGTGGTGATGTTTGTGGCGGCGCTGGTGGCGGGTGAGGTGTTGGTGCGGCGGTATCATGACAAGGCGAACTCTGCCCCGCCGGAGCCGATCAGCCGACAGGAATTGGTATTCGCGGCAGTGTGTGTGGTGCTGAATGCATTGGTGGCGGTGGTCGGGATCATTTTGTGGCGAGCGGGTATCATCCAACTGAGGGCGAATGGTGGTTTAGTGCCGTTGTTGGTGGATGTGGTGGTGTTGATCGTGCTGATGGACTTCGGCATGTATGTGTTCCACCGCGTAGCGCATCACCCGCTGCTGTATCCGATCATCCACCTGACGCATCATCTGTATGAAAATCCTCGCCCGCTAACGTTGTTCGTGCTGAATCCGTTTGAGGTATTGGGGTTCGGGGCGCTGCTGATCGTGGTGATCTGGCTATCCCAAGCCTCACAGTTGGGCATCGTCATCTATTTGGCGTTCAACCTGATCTTTGGTTTGGTGGGACATCTGGGGGTAGAGCCTGCACCGGATGCGTGGCTCAAGCTGCCGATTATCCGCACGATTTCGACGAGTACATTTCACGCCGAGCATCATCATGATAAGGCGCACAACTTCGGCTTTTATACGGTGATCTGGGATCGGTTGTTCGGGACGCTCTCACCGGACTACGTACAGGATTTTGTACGCGCAACTGGTAAAGGAAACCCCTCGTAAGCTATACTTTTATCCTCATATTAGGTCAAGCCTACACAATTCTGATGGTGCAGTGCGTAAATTCCCAATGTACCATCCACGAATAGGATTGAATGTGACGTTATCGCAACGTAGCAATAAAGCATCTCACGACTCTATAGACTTTGATGGCCTGATCTTTTTACTGACACTCATTCTGATTTTAGTGTGTGTCAGCCTGCATTTTCGCAACGTTCCTTACCGCTATGATGAAACGTGGATACTGTCTGCACCTCAAAACCAACCATCGCTAACGATGCTGCCGCAGTTCATTCGCTTGTGGGCTACCAGCTTCGGTAGTGAACCCGCGATTACACGCTGGTTATCTATGCTGATAATCTCACCGGGTTTAGTGGTGGTTTCAGAGTTAGGGCGAATGCTATATGGTCAGCGCATCAAATGGTTAGTGCTACTGATGACGGGTTCGTTTGCTCTCAGTACGGACTTTGGAGGACGTGTTACCCCGTATGCGATGGCCTTTACATTCAGCGCATTATTATGTGCAATGTTCTGGGTATGGTTGCGACATCCACAAAGACCGTATGCATTCGCATATGCAATCAGTGCAGTATTGATGGCAATTACCTTCCCGACAGGAATGGTACTGATCATCCTACAACTGGTTATGGCCGCCATCGTCTTCCGCATACAGCGCACGCGATTGCTGTTAATCGGTATCGCGGTGATCATAGCGATTGTCATCGGGTTGCAGGGCGATAACATCATCCTCGTTATTGACCGTTCGCTTATGTATTTCAATCCACCGATACGGCTGATGATCGGAGACAATATTCAAGTGCTGTTGCTGCTTGGATTAGCGGCGGCAGGATTGGCCGTAGGATGGCAATCTGATTGCCGCAGCAATCGTTATGTTACATGGCTTCTTGGGGGCGGCCTCATCGTTAGTTTTTTGGTAATGGGAACTTCACAAATGATGACGATAGCGCTATTCTTGCCGCTCATCCTCATATCGGCAGCGCGCGGGCTACTCATGCTGATGCGACCTGTCCGATTTTTAATACTCAGCGGGTATCTCCTACTGGGTTTCACATTAGTGTTGACTGACCGTATTACCATACCACCCTATACTGAGATGGTTACGCAAATCACACCCTCAGCAGCTATTGTTGTATCCGCAGCGACTACCGCCAAACAAGCAGCAAACCTCTTTTACATTCAGCAACAACTACCAGAAGCAAACCTATTCCATGTTGTTGAACCAACCCAGCGGAACGACATGCAGTTCCTACCGATATCTTCGAGCAGGATTGCAAGTGACACAACTGAGGTTGACATTCAACAATTCAATGATTGGATACAAAACTATACTGACATCCGGTTGATAGAGGATGGCACAAACAAGATTAATCCTGATCTATTCGCACAGTCCTTTAAGGCGTTTTCCACCTATACGATAACTAATTGGTTGGGTGAACGGGCTACAGACAAAGACTTACAACGCATTGTGCGTTATGTGCGGATACCAGAGGATTTGGAGAATCGCTTCAAGTTTGGAGACCAGATTTGGTTACAACAATGGACACTGAAAAGTGACGTTAATGTCCACGCCTGCCAATCCATTAATGTGCAAAGTTGGTGGGGTCTTCAACAAGCCGCGACCACCAATTACAGTTTATCGCTGACGCTTGTAAATACGAGTGATGGGCAGGGCGTTACGCACTCAGACTCAGCCGTGGGTGCTAATGAAACGCTTCTCTGGCAAACTAAGCGATCTTATTTTGACGAACGATCACTGACTATTCCGTGCGATTTGGCAACGGGTGATTATTCATTGCTCTACTCGGTCTATAGCCTACAAGATAATAGCATCCACTATTTAGCGGCCGCGCAATCAGATGATGCGCCTTTAGGGAACCAACTGTATCTGACAACGCTGCACGTTCAAGGTGCATCATGAAGCTATTCGCCAGTATTCCACGTTGGTTAGTGATATTGGTGGTGAGTCTGCTCCCGGCTATTGCTACCCTGTTACTTACCCGTTTCTATCTGCATGCCAACCTTACTAATTTTGCGCCCGTGTATTGGAATGACCAAACATGGTATTGGCATCAGACCTATTCCTTCAGCCAGGTTGGATTCGCCAGTGGTTACTATATGGTCAATGAAGCAACGGCACCACTGACATTCTTCAAATTTTCTTCGGCAGGTCCATTATTTCCAGTGATCTTTGGTACGATTGGTCATTTCATCGGATGGGGTTGGCTGAGCGGAATCGGTCTCAACATGCTCATGCTAGCGGTCGCGTTATGGCTATTGGTTTATCTCGCTGAACTTGATAAAACTCAGATTCTCTTAACAGGTTTGGCCTTGCTGGTTATTGGTCCGGTCTTGATGTTCTTACCGACCAATTCACAAGAATCGTTTCATCAAGCGGGAGCAATGATCCTCGCGGGGTTATTTTATCGCCTATGGATGGGGAAAATGTCGCGCCGTTTATGGTGGATAGGCTTGATATTCCTCTTATTTATCAGCCTGATTCGGTTCTCATGGGTGATTTTGTTGCCTGCCTACTTGCTGATTAACAATCGGTATCCATCTGTTCGAAGGGGTATCTTCTCCTTATTGATCGGTGGATTATTGGCGCTCGGAATCTACTTATTGGTTTCTTTCACCAGTTCGCCCGGTCATAATGCTATCGTAGGACGCGTAGGCGCATTTGGATCAAATCCTGTGTCTGCCCTGCAAAGCTTGCTGTATGTCGTAATGGATAATCTCAACACCAGTTTTATAGGTGCATTTGATCTGCAAAAGCTGAATGTCAACACCACACAAGGCTTTCAAATTGCGATCATCGGCATCAGTGCATTGGCGATGGTCTTTCCTGCGACGGAAATGCGTGCCCGATTAAGCACAAAACCATTGGAAATGAGCTTCCACATCTATAATCTAGTCCTGATCATCGGCCTGTCGTTAGTGATGTATTTAGCTGATGGTTTCTACCGGCTTTTCGGCTTACACGTTCTGGTCTCGTTGCTGCTGCTGATTTCGTTCCGACGTTTCATAGTCAGCGCAGCAGTTATTGTGATCAGCATCGTTATGATCAGCCCATTTGCTACCCGTTACAAAGAAACCATCTTGCCGAATTTGATTCAGGATATGACTGCGATTGAAACGACCCGCCAACAATGGGCAAGTCTCATGCCTTATGAGCCTGACGTAGATGCATGGTGTAATACGCTCTTAATACCCAGAAATTTCCTCGATTCGCGCATTCTTTATGTTCCAGCAGGGATCGGTATCAGCTTTTATAGCACTGGCTATCCGATACCTTCGACAAACCAACACATTCACTCACATTATCTCTTACTGGATGACAAAGCCTTCCAATATCTGAGCGCCGGTTATTTCCACGTTGAACAGTTAGCGGATACCGAACACGGTACGTTGTATCGTAATCTGGATGCGCCCTGCGGTTCTAGTTAGCGGGAAGAGCAGCGGGGAGGGTGAAGCTAAAGGTAGACCCTTCGCCGGGGACGCCAGTACTGGTCACGCCGACCGAACCGCCCAAGCGTTCAACCACCGTCTTGATGATGGTCAGACCGAGGCCATGCCCATCAATCTTGTTTTGTCCCAAGCGCTCGAACTTTTGGAAGAGATGGTGCTGTTCATCACTGGACAAGCCTTTGCCGTTATCCCGCACCCAATAACGGATATATCCGTCAGCAAGCGGCATGGCACCGATGTGAATTTCGGGTGGGCTGCCGCCATATTTGATAGCATTGCCGATGTAATTCACCCAGACTTCTTCCAACCATGTGTTATGACCGAGGGCATCCGGCAGCGGATGGGTTACGTGAATACGAGCGTCTTTTTGCTGAATGGGGAGTTCCAAGCGCGCGAGGGAATTACGCACCACTTCGGCCATCTGGATGGGCTGAGGCATGATGGCTTGTTTACGCGCCCGTGCCAGAGTGAGCAAGGACTCGACGATGGAATTCATCTTATCAGCGGTGAGGGTCACATTTTGCAGCGCCCGATAATTGGCTTCGGGAATCTGCCCTTCCAGATCGGATTCGAGCAAGGACATGTAGGTACTGATTACGGCGATGGGGTTTTTAAGGTCGTGGGCGATGTTATCGGCATAGGATTCGAGATCGGCAATCATCTGTTCGCGCAGATTAATTTCTTCTTCCAACACCCGATTGCGGCTGGATTGTGATTCGGCATCCACACGTACCCGTTCAACCTCATATTGGGTTTGCAGGGTCTTGATGCGCATATCGGCCTGTTGATTAAAGATTTGTTCGCGAACGGTCTGCCGCTGTTCGGAATGGATGAGCGCCTGTTCAAAATCACCGAGCATTTTATAAACCCGCGACAACAAACCGTGGGCTTCTGCCAGCAAGGGTTGGGCATCCAAGCGTTGAAAGATGACTAAAGCATCCCGCAGCTTTTGAAGGGCGGAGGCGGTGCGGCCTTGCTGCATATACATTTCTGCCAAGCGCATCATAGCCGTGCCAATTTCACTGCGGGCATTGCCAGCTTCTGCGACTGCGAGCGCCTGTTCATAATAGCTGACAGCCTGCTCAGCATTATCCAGTTGGCAATAAATCTGTCCGAGGACGATTAACGCGCGCGCCTCACCTGAGCGGAATTGCTCGGGTTGGATGAGCGCCAAGCCTTTCTGGGCATAATCCAGAGCGACCAATGGCTGATCGAGTTGCAAGTAGGCTTCCGCCATGTAGCTGAGAGTCATCCCATCGGATGCGTCGATGTGATCAATTTCGGTATCAATACGGTAGGATTCTTGATAATGTTCGATGGCTTTGTGGTAATTGCCCATCTGCGCGTAAATCTCACCGATGTTGCTGCGCATGACGGATACATGGGCGCGGTTGCCCTGCTGTTCGCTTAAATAAAGAGCTTCAAGGTAGCAATCCAAGGCTTCTTGCCAATTGCCCATGCGTTCATGGTTATTACCGAGGATGTTGATGGCATCGGCTTCTTGTCGCGCGTGTTCATCCCTACGTGCGAGCGGCAAGGCACGCGTCACATACTCAATGGATTTCAGGTAGTCCGAATGGCAATGGCTACACCACGCCAGATTTAAGAGGGCATCCAAAATACCGGTGTCATATTGAATACGGGTGGCTAAGTCAAAGGCTTCACTGGCACATTCCAACGCCCGTTTGGTATCTCCTTCACTGTGCTGCTTCGATAAGGTATTCAGCGCGTCAATACGTTCGATAGGCGTTTGAGCTGCTTTGAGTTTTTCTTCGAGCGGTTTATGGCGATCCACAGTGCATTCCAGTTCGGGAGCCGAGCAAGAAATCCTTGCTTCCCATATTATAGAATGCGTTCGCAAGTTTTGACCATTAATTCGTAATATTCACAGATAGATAATTGTCATTATTTCGGCGACCATTACACGATGATTGCCCGACGCTCAAAGGTTTCGCGCCAAAATGCCTGTAGAATATGGTCGAAAGTCAAAAAGGAGCGTCACTCATGGCAACATGGATCGCACATTTGCGGGTAGCAGAAGCGTTATTCGCAGCCCTGCCTCACTTAGACGAAACAGCTTTTATGTACGGCAACCTCGCCCCCGACTCAGGTAAGCCGAATGCGGACTGGACGGCATTCGATCCACCAAAAGAGGTCACCCACTTTTTGAGACGCGGCGAAGGTGAAGACAAAATCCATGATCTGAAGTTTTATCGCGCATATCTGGCGGACAGACAACCGGACGAGGATGTAGCGGATACCAGCTTCAGGCTAGGGTACTTCTTTCATCTGATCTGTGACAATTTGTGGTCGCGACGGTTAACCACGACCTATAAACGCCTATACCCTGACTTAATCGACAACCCAACCCATCCGTTATGGACAGCCTTTAAGCGAGATTGGTA
This sequence comes from Aggregatilineales bacterium, assembly GCA_044227005.1. Taxonomy (GTDB): domain Bacteria; phylum Chloroflexota; class Anaerolineae; order Aggregatilineales; family Phototrophicaceae; genus CFX2. Next base: position 248,354 of record JBGAFZ010000001.1, on the reverse strand, counting down.
TCACCTCGATTTCTGCTACTTACGCGACCATCCCACCTGTTTATTCTGGCGGGTGTATATGACCACACCCAACCCACCAACCTACATGCCATTCGTATCAGCGGACGGTTTGACCTATTCACTCGATCATATCCGCACGTTTTATAGCACGCCGAATCCAGAGCGCAATATTGACCACGCCTATATCTATTTGAATGAAACGACTATGAGCCGTTATGTCGAGGACAGCGTCCAAGCGATACTCAAGCTGTATAAACGATTACAACTGCGTCCAGCATTGGATGGCTTGAACTCCGCCGTGAGCCTGTTGGATGAAGACGATCTAACACCCTATGAACCACCATTGGGAGATGTGGCTGCTATTTGAGACGAGAAAACGGTTAGGCGTGCACACTAACAGCACTCAATTGTGCAAAAATGGCATCGGCCTCATCGTAGGTGCCGGCAAAATGGATGGTCTTCTCGGTCACTTTTTTGGGATAAACTTTGCGATATACATTGATGAAGGCTCGAGCGAAGGCGCTCATGCCGACCATCACCATCGTGCCAGCATTGGGATGTACTTTACGCGGCGTGTTCTTGATGGCGTTCATAAAACCACCGGGAAGTGATCGACTGTGTTGAACGTCCAGAATCATGTTTACAGTATAGGTCACTTCATCTAGTAAGGCATTTCCGGCCTCGGTGGCTTGATAGAAGTCATCCAAATCCCAATGACCATCAAAGGTAAATACAATTTCGGTTTTCTGGTCGTTTCTCCATGAGACTTTTATAGGCATGGTTAGCAGCTTTCAACATTCCTATGTAATGATAATCTCATTTTACACCTCAAAAGACGGTACTAAATTGAAATATGTATGAGGATAGGCCTGCATTACATCACTTTTGGGCACACGCCTCCAGTGCAGTATCAATCTTGCATAGAATGGTGGTTTCTTGGGGCATCCTGCTGTATGGTATACAGACATTGCATATTAACGGGAGGCAAATCCGTGAATCTCGACTACGACATTCCATTGGAAGCGTTCCGACAAGCGCGCGCCCGTCTAGCACCCTACACACGGCATACGCCTATTGCACCGTGGCCGCTGCTGCATGATGATGCGCCTCCCGGTCTGCGCCTCAAACTTGAAAATTTACAGGTGGTCGGTTCGTTCAAACCACGTGGCGTCTTTAACCACATGCGCCAGCTCGAACCGGAAGCTCGTAAACGCGGTGTGATCGCGGCATCGGCGGGTAATCATGGTTTGGCAGTGGCCTATGTGGCGCGGCAGTTGAATGTGCCAGCAGTGATCTTTTTGCCCATGAACGCGAGTACAGATCGGGTCAGCCGTATCCAAGCGTGGGGAGCAGTCGTGATTCAATACGGCGACACCTATGATGATGCACATCGCCGCGCTTTAGAACACGCCGCAGCCGAACAACTGACATATGTGCATTCCTTCGACTCGGAGGCGACGCTGGCAGGACACGGCACGCTGGCTTTAGAACTGTTGGAAGATGTGCCGGAGATGGATTGTTTGCTGGTGGCAGTTGGCGGTGGTGGCTTGATTTCGGGCGTGGCCTGCGCCATGAAGCAACTTAATCCGAAGGTCAAGATCATCGGTGTTGAACCGATCGGCGCAGCATCAATGTTTCAGAGTGTGCAAGCCGGACATCTGGTTACACTTGATGAAGCTAAGACTATCGCGGATACGCTCGCCACCCGCGCGGTAGTCGAGCGGACGTTGAGGCTGACGCAGCGTTATGTCGATGATATTGCGCTGGTGAATGATGCTCAAATCGCAGCAGGGACGCGCTGGTTGTGGAGCGAATGTAATCAATTGGTGGAGCCATCAGGGGCAGCAGCTTTAGCCGCCGCCCTGTACGGTTTGGTTGATATGACGCCCTATCAACATCCGGTAGCCTTGATTTGTGGTGGCAACGCCCCTGCCGAATCAGTCTTATTGGGCTACGAAACCACCAGCAAATACAACGATCATCGGTCAATACGAGGCCGGTCCGGTTGATGACAGCAAATGGGGGAGTGTCATTAATCACTCGAACGCTATGACCACAAACCCGCGGATACTTGCTATGCTGTGAAATAACAATATGCGCTGCAATATCACATCGTAGCGGCTACAACAACATGATTTCTATATACTGCCGAAGGTCTGATTAAACATCGAACCTTCGGCTTTTTATTTGGAAAGGATTTTAAACATGTTCAAGAAATTAGCAGTAATTACCATGCTCATCATAAGCTGTCTTAGCTTGAGCATATTTGTAGAGAGTGTTCAAGCGCAAGCGGAAACACTCCCCGCACTCACTAATGTAGGACCATATGGGGTACGTGCGACAGTAATGAACATTGTTGATAGCCGTCGCGCAAACTGGTCATTCTCTGCCTATTTCTGGTATCCGGCTGACAAAACAAAAGAAGTCCCGCCTGCGGAAGGTAACAAACTGCTGAAAAACGCCCCACCAGATAAAAGTGCAGCACCTTACCCACTAATCGTCTATTCCCACGGTTGGTTAGGAAGTCCGGCTGAGTTAATGACCGTCATGCAATATCTGGCTTCACAAGGTTATGTTGTCACGGCTCTCCAACACCACGATACATTGCCGCTACGCTTTGAACTGGTTGACCGCCCATTGGACATCACGCTGCTGCTGGATAATATTGCAGCGGTCAAAGACGGGGATCTGGCGGGAATGATCGATATAAACAACGTGGGGCTGATGGGTTATTCACAGGGAGCAGAGACCGCCTTGCAAATGCTGGGTCTGATACGAGACCCCGTTCATTTTGCAAGTTGGTGCGCTGACCATCCTGATCTCAAATCATGGGATTGTACCCCACCATCAAACGTTTCAGAGACGTGGCCACTGGCAGCGATTGAAGACTATCGTGCTCAGTTGGGTTTGGAAACTACACCCACTGGTCAGTGGGCACCTTTCGGCGATAAGCGTATCCAAGCGGTGCTGGCAATGGCACCGGGCGATTTCCCGTTCACGACTGAGGACATGTTGGCAGCAGTAACTACGCCAACCATGATCATACACGGAACACGGGATCTATATTGTGATTATGAAAATAACGCAGTAGAAACCTACAATCATCTCGGTACCAAGGATCGTTATCTAGTAACACTTTTCAAGGGTGGTCACGAGGATGCAACGGGCTTTTTGGCGATACCAAAGCACTTCGCAACCGCCTTTTTCGGTTACTACTTGCAACATGACCAAGATTATCTACCCTATCTAAGCAGCGACCCGATGCCTGAATTACATTACCCCGGACTCTTCTGGGGACCCTATGAGGACAACTAGCCGATATAGCCCGTTGGCCGATTAGTACAACGGGCTTCTTGATAAAGAGAACGTAGGACGGTACCTAACCTAAGCTGACCCTCGGTCAGTAGGAGGCCGGTCCGGTTGATGGCTGTGGACAGGGCGCAAGAACCGTGACGTTGGCCTGAGAATTCGCGCCATTGGGAACGGTAACGTTCAAGGTAGCACGGCCATCAATTTCAGGAACACTGCCGATATAGGTATTATCACCCGTACGCTGCAAAGTCACAGCCGAGTCGTTTGTTGTAATGCTGAGGCTGTTACCGTCTGGACTGACCACCACATCGACAGTAGAGGTAGCCACCTGTGGCGTGGGTTCGGGTGTGAACTGACAGCCCTGATACACGAGTGAAGCGGTAATCTGCCATTGACCGCTGGCGATGGTCGGAGCCGGTGTAGCGGTGATGGTAGCACCAATAGCGGGTGTAGCGGTCGGCAGGATGATCTCGCGCGGCAGCCGTATTTTTTGGCCTGTCACAATCTTGTTGACATCCGCGATACAGTTGGCCTGTGCCAAATCGGTCAAGGAGACCTGCGCCGCCTGCGCGATTTGTGCCAGTGTGTTACCGGATTGGACACTGTAGATCACTGCCCAATCTGCGCGCGGGGTACAGTTCGGCAGGATAGCAGGAGTCGCGGTGGCTTTGGGTGCGTTACCACAACCGCCGAGCGAGGCATCTTCCACCCAACCTGTGAACTGTTCATCGGAGGTTTCCACCTGTCGCCATGTTTGTGTGCCGTCGTTGGTGGTCGAACCGGAGTCGATGACGGTTGCGCCTTTGGGCATGACGCGCAAGATGGTCTGGTTTGCCGAATTCGGTTGCGCCCGTAACCATGCGCCATCTGGATTGCTGACACACAGGTTGGACGGCGCGGAGATGATGGGTTCAGCTACCGTGATGGGACGCGCTAAGAGTTGAATGGGCAGGTTATCCAAGGCGCCCGGCTCATAACCTTTGGGATTGCTGATCGTCCCAATCGGCTCAAGGTTAGCATCCATCGGGATGCTGACCCATGACCCTGCCGGAACCTCGACGCTCTGACCACGCGACTCGATCTTGCCGAGTCCTTCGATGACCGAGAACTTGAGGTTGTTGCTGGGTTGTGCTTGCAAGTAGGCGGTTGATCCCAATTCGATGTTGACATCATTGACAGTCAGTTTGATTTTGATGTCTCCACCGCCGGGGGTTTGTACGAGAATACCATCTTTGGGGGCATCGGTACATTTCACGCCGGTCACACCCGTTTGGAGGCTGAAGGCTTGCATGGGGCTCGCCGCTTCGACATCAAATATGGGCAAATCAGCGGCCTGGGGGAATAATGAGGCGGGAATCCATCCGCTGCGACCATCACTGCTTTGCAACTCAATCCGTACCCATGCACCATCCGCCGATTGACTGAGGGCGAAGGCTTTATCACCCGCACTCAATGCCCCGACGATGGGTGCATCGGCCTGTGGTGCGCCCAAGACAACCGAATCAGACGGCGCAGTAATCGAGGGGGAGGCTGCGGCAGGAACCCGATTTTCCAGTTGCACATCACCAAAGACGAGGAAGCTCACGCTTTGACCGGGGAGCGTATCGGGAATATTGGCTTGAAGGCGCATCAAGGCCACGCCCCATTCCTGATTGACCTCATCAAAAGGATCGACGCGCAGGGATTTCAGGTTGGCGACCCGCGCCACATCACCCGGTTTGTCAAACACGAAGTCGGTCACGCCCGGCTGCGGATCGGCCTTGAGGGACACGCTGCCATAACAAGCCTGATTCATTCCAGTGGACTTGCACAGCTCACCGACTGCCTTGATGGCGGTTTGGACAATGGCCGGACAATCGGTGGCTTGCGCCAACACCGGAGCGATACATAAAGCTACTAAAAAGAAATAAATCACCCGTCTGAGTTTTCGCATCACGCCTATCCTTCGTTGTTTTTAGTACAAATTATAGTCGAGAAATAGAAAACGCTGTTTAGCAAAAGACCAAGCTACGCTCACGGCGATCTCATGTTACATCGGTAGAGTACGCGGCAATAGCCTACTCAATCCAGGACAGACACATGAAAAAGTGGTCAATCCTCATCATTTTGCCGATTCTGTTGATGGTGGTTGCGCCTACCCTCGCGCATGATCCGTTCATTGAAGAAGACGATTGGGGTGATTTTTCGCAGCCGTTCCAAGTGGAAGATTCGTCTATCTCGTACGCGCTGTACGGTTACCTTGATGAGAACGATGTGGATGTGTTCCGGTTGGATTTTGCCGAGGCGGATGCGTTGCTGCGCGTTCAAGTATTAGCGCCGGTCTGCGGTGAGCATTACGCCAACTTCTACCCACAGTTCGCGGTCATCACATCGGCTGAGGTGGTCAATCAGCCGTTGGATGTGAAGCTGCCGTTTACGTTGCCGACTGATCTGGCGGTGATCTACAGTACGTTACCTAGCGTGACAGCAGACGCGACCGCCGAGGCGACCGCAGAAGCTACGGCTCAAGAACGCCCAACATTCGTTGAACCGTTTGGTGGGACGCAATTTTATGACGGCAAGACGACTGATCTGAAGGTTCCGGCGGCAGGCACTTATTTCGTTGCGGTGTTTAACAACGACGGGATGACCGGCGATTACACCCTTGCGACGGGTTACAAAGAAACGTTCAACTCGCCAGCAGGACAGATGATGGCGAATGTAGCAGAGATCAAGACGGGCGCATGGCTGCACCGCAAGTGTGATTTGCCTGTAGGTGATCCGGCGGCGATCATCGAACATGCACATCATGATTAAGGGTTAGGCGGCATCGCAGATAATCCCCTATCTCCCCAGCCCTCTTTCCCCATTGCATCCACAGGAGGCTTCGCACTGGAGAAAGAGGGCGTAAAACAAATCATCGAGCGTTCAACTTCATCGTTTGAATTAAATATTCAGACCACGGGTTAGGCGGCATCGTTGCGAACGACTGGAGATACAACGGGTGGATGATCCGCGCCTTCCAGAGACAGAACGATAGAGGGTAGCAGGTGGATGTTGCTATCGGGCGCGTAATTTCCATCGGCTAGCACCTGTTGCGCCCATGTGAGAATTTGATCCAGCGACAATTGGTTATCGAGATAAGCCAACAATTTTTCACTGACTATCTGTTGGGTAATCATCGGTTTGTCCTTCAGTACTCAATTCTGGTAGGAAATGTTTGCAGACTCAGGGGCGGACGGTTTTATGTCGGCGATGTCGTCGTCGGCGGCGCCGCCAATCGTGATTCAAAATGTCGCCGTAAATGCTATTGTTGCTGCTGCGACGAACGCTATTGAGTCACAAGTTTCTCATTTGAGCGACGTTAGCAAATTTGGCAATTCAGGATTTCCTTCGGTCACAATGGCAAACGGCGATTTTTTGCCATTTATGCCAAGCTGATGTGGGTGGTGAATAGTGTGTCAGGTCGGTCTGCGTTAAGTGGTAGATGACATCATTTGGCTTAGATACCCCTCCCCAAAGCGTCAGGGAGGGGCTTTATGGATTATCATCTCTTGGTTATCACTGAAAATGTATCCCCACCGTTTAGTGGGGTGCAATCGTGTGTCAATTACACATTCATTATAGAACAAATGGTCTCAAAAGGCAAGTTTGAATCGGGTTTGTAAGCGGGTGAAAATAGAGGGATTAGCCGCCGAAGATTGTGCCTACATTAACTACTTTATCGCCAATACAGTTTGTGCAAGTCGTTGAATGAGCATTTTGAAAAAGTTAATAGTGTTCAGTTCGAATTTTTGAAAGATCACTTCCAAAATAGAAACAACGCACAAATGTAATAATCGATAGAGCGGAGAAAATAAGACGATCTAAAATCCAGATAACTTCAGTTGCTTTAGGAAGATTTATTAGAGGGGGCAACACAAAGAAGACGCAAAATATTATAACTATAATTCTAGTATATCGAACACTTCCTAGTGTATGCTTCTTAAATTCTTCGATAGGAGTCTTTGAGTCTTTATTAAATAAAAATAGTCGAAGTATTAAGTAGTTTTTTGAAAACAACCATTTAAATGGTATTCGGCGATTTTGGATAAATGTATTTATTTCATTTTCTTGCACTTTATATTTTACAGCATAGTATTCAAAGGAATTTAAGGCCAATAATGTATAAATAGGCAAAGAAACAATGTAAAACAGTGTAGAACTGATAAACGGGGTCATTTACCTTACCAAAATATTAATGTAGCTCATGAGAGAAACAAAAAAATCAACCCTGCTCGTAAGAAAGTTTTTCTATTCAAAGTTCCATCATAGGGATAGAAAATATCCTCATCATGGATTTTGCAGGAATGCATTTACTTCTTAGAATCCTCAATCAAAGAGGTAACAACAGTATTCCCAAGAAATGTAAAAAATATACTTACTTGAGGAGGTAAGTCTGATGTTGGGGTTTTCTGCATATTCTCCCTAAAACATATAGTCATGATTATTCCAGTGATAAAATAGCTCACCCATATTAGACTTGTCTTGAGTAGCCTATTCAAGACATCTTTTTACCTGCTCCACCTACAAAGCAGGTCACCAACCATGTCATGCAACAAAAAGGTGCAGAACTAACCGCACCTTGCTCAAATGCTAGCCATGAAAACTCAACTGCCATTACTGACCTTGCCTGCATGGGAACGACAGAATAATCTTATTCATCTTGGGCGACGGCCTGTGAAGAACTACGATTTCCTTTAAAGTTGCGAAAAAACTCATCGAATATTTGCTCGAAGAAAGGACTATGCTCATCATCAATCGCTTCAGGTAATTGAGATGCCGGAGGGAAAACCAGACCTAGCCACTCCTCACCTAGCCAAGTAATTGTCATGTCTTTTTGATACATTTTCATCCAGACATCTGCCAACTGTACACACATTAGCATCGCGTCGATTGCATCCATTCCCTGTGCAAGTTTGACTTTCTCAAACCCTGTACCAATGATCTGGTAAGCACAGCGCCATTTCAAATTACTGGTCGAATCTGGAACGTGATAGGGTATGCCAAGACGGAGTTTGATGATCGACTTATTGCCATCTGCATCAGTCGATTCAAATAAGCGCTCTAAAACAGTGTCGCCCAATTCGGTTGTTGGCATGGATGCACCTCGAGGTTAAGGGGCGATAAACTAGAGTGGCAGGAAATCCGTTCGATTTTCCCATTCACTTGCTTCGCTTGCATTCACAATAGTTAGCAAATCATCAATGACTTTCGCGACTGGCAGCGTATCACGAACAAATATCACACCAGCAATCGGCAATCCTTGTGCGATCCTTTGATTGGCGAATTTCGTCATGGTCAGCAAATCATGCGTCAGTAGTATTCGTCCCTCTTTGGCTGCCCATTCCAATAAAGAGGGATCATCTGCGCCTAGCAATTCGGTATCTTGAACCCGAATCATATCGATATCGGGTTTTCGGGCATGTAACCCACGCACAATTTTGCCGTTGAAATTCTCATCGAGAAGGAAACGTATCATCGCGGGTCTTTTTGCTGTTGTTGGTAGGCATGTAAGCGTGTGCGTAAGGCACGCGATGAGGGGGGCAAATTAGCGTCCATGTCTTGCAAAAGCTGATCGACCTGTGCATCGCGCTGGTGTACGTAAGTGTCAATTTCTTCACGATTTGCCAGATAATAACCGATGACCGCATACACATCGGCGGCGCTTAGGGCGGGATAACTTTCCACAATTCCTTCGGGAGTCTCACCCGCATAATAGGCATGAATGACAAGTTCAAGCAGTACGCGCGTTTTGCCGACACGGATAGCACCATCGTCATCCGCGAGTAGAGGAACCGTCATTGTGGGTGGATTAGGAATCATCGGGTTAGCCTTTTCTATACTCCACCATCAGTTACATTGATTTTAGCACGGAACCCGCGATGCTTACTGACCCAGCATGTCCGGGTTAGCCACGTCAAACGGATGACCGGCAATATAAGCCAGCAAGCGATCAAAGACCGACCCGAAGAACAGTTCGTAGCTATCCTTCTCGACATAGCCGATATGGGGTGTACAGATGGCATTCTCAAGCTGCAACAAAGGATGATCGACGGATGGCTCGTTCTCATAGACATCCACAGCTGCCATACCCGGCCTACCGGCTTTCAAGGCCGACACTAACGCCCCTGCTTCGATCAAATCGGCACGACTGGTGTTGACCAGCACGGCTGTGGGTTTCATCGCGGCTAGATAGCCTGCGGTGACGATGCCGCGTGTCTCTTTGGCGAGTTTGACGTGCAGGCACAAGACATCGGACTGTTCGAACAAGGCGGTTTGGCTGCTGACGGTTTCGTAGCCATCGGCCGCTGCCCGTGTCAACGACCCTTCCCGTCCCCAGACGATCACCTTCATCCCGAAGGCTCGCCCGTAAGTGGATACGACGCTGCCGATCTTGCCATAACCGAAGATGCCCAAGGTCCGACCACTCAGGCCGATGCCGAGATGACTCTGCCAGCGTCCAGCCTTCATGCTGGATACTTCCTGTGGAATACGGCGCATAGCCGCCAGCACCAAGCCCCACGTCAGTTCAGCCGTGGCGGTTGGTGATCCTCCGCCGCTGGTCACCAGCACACCGTGTCGTGTACAGGCTGCCAGATCCAGATGCGGCATACCCCGTCCGGTTTGGGCAATGACCTTCAAATTGGGTAAGCGTGACAACAAGGCTTCACCGATGGCTGTCCGCTCACGGATGAGCACCAAGGCTTCGGCATCCTGAAAACGCTGCGCCAGCACATCCACATCGGTCACGCTGTCGTTATAAACCGTGACATCATGACCATCAAGCTTGCTGAAACAGTCTAAGGTTCGCACCGCATCTTGAAAATCATCCGGAATAACAATCTTCATGGGTTATCCACTTTCGCCAAATGAAAGGAAGGCCAATGACCTTCCCTAGAGAATGTGATGGTGGTCATATGGTACGTGATAGATGGCGGGAGCACACACAGGTGCTCCCCTACAATCCATTATCAGGTACTTTACAACCTCTACCAACTGTAGAAAGCCAACCTGCTCGCTACGGATGGGGTACAGTGCCGCCTACGGTTGGCAGGTAGAAGAAGGCAATCGCTACGATGATATAGACCGCCAACAACATCGCGCCTTCCAGCCAATTGGACTCGCCATCTAAGGCGACGAAAGCCGTTACCAGAACCGTCGCGAAGATGGCGATCAACTCAAAGCTGCTAAAGACCAGCAACAAGGGCTGTCCGGTAATCGCCAAGGTGATGAATACCAAAACCGGTGCTACGAACAAAGCTACCTGCAAACTCGACCCGACGGATACCGCCAAGCTGAGTTCCATCTTGTTTTTGAGGGCAACCTGCACTGCTACCAAATGCTCGGCAATGTTACCGACCAAGGGAATGACGATGATACCGATGAAGAATTCGCTCAAGCCGAGGGTGGCTGTCACATGTTCGACCGCGCCGACGAGTGCTTCGCTCAAGAACACGATGCCGATGGTGGTGGCTACCAGCACAATAGCGGACGTCCGAACGCTCCATTTGGCATGGTGTGGCACCGCTTCACGGCTCACTGCTCCGGTGGGTTCATCGCCCTTATTACTAAAGGAATAGATGATGCTCAGCGCATAGAGGATGATCATGACGATGGCAACGCCCTCGCTCAGACCAAACTCGGCGGCTTTGTTGGCGGTAATGGCTGCATCAAACAAGGACGGAATGGCTAAGGCCACGACTGCTAGTATCAGTAGTGTGGCATTCAATCCAGCTTGACGAGCATCAAACTTCTGGATGCCGTGTTTCAGGCCGCCCATCAACAGGCTAAAGCCCATCACGAGCAGCAGGTTCCCGATGATCGAACCCACAATCGACGCCTTTACCAGATCGAGCAGACCGGCTTGGATGGCTAGAATGGTGATGATGAGTTCAGCGGCGTTGCCCAAGGTGGCGTTTAACAGGCCGCCGATCTTGGGACCCGTGTGGTGGGCAATCTCCTCGGTGGCTTCACCGATTAAATCCGCCAGCGGAATAATGCCCAAAGCCGCCAAAATGAAGATCAAGATTGGATCCGCGTTCGCAATTTTGGCAATCAAGGCAATGGGGACAAAAATCAACATGCCTTTCAATAGACGATCAATAGACACTCTATGTTCCTCTCACTAAATGACTTTCCAAACCGCACAACCAAATTAGTGCAAGTATGTATGGAATAGGCTAATGTCGCAAGTGTGTATGCGGTTTAGGCGGATGATCCCCACCCCCAAACCCCCTCCCCATTACATAGAGAGGGTGCTTTAAAGGCTTTTACGGATCACAAATTATACTGCTTTCACAGGGAGTACTATGTCTATCGTTTAGTGTGGTACTAGAAGCAATTCAATGAGGTGGACAAAACGGATTGCCTAGCGGACACCACGCATACGCGGATCAAGAATGTCGCGCAGACCGTCACCGAGCAGATTGAAGCCCAAGACACCTAACATGATGGCTAAACCGGGGAAAATAATCAACCACGGCGCTTTTTCGGCAAGGTTGCGCCCTTCGCTCAACATGACACCCCATGAGGCGGCAGGCGGTTGTGTGCCTAAGCCGAGGAAGCTCAAACCGGCTTCGGTGAGGAGTGACCATGACAAGGCTAAGCTGAATTGGACGATCAAGGGTGCCAGCGTATTCGGGAAAATATGGAACAGCAAAATGCGTGCCGGTCGCATACCTAAGCAACGCGCCGCCAAAACGAACTCGCGCTCTTTGGCTGCCAAGACCGGTCCACGTGCCACACGCGCAAAAATCGGTGTATAGACCACCGCAATCGCCAAGGCAGTTTGGATCAAGCCCGGCCCCATGACGGTGACGACCACCAACGCCAATAAGAGCGCCGGAAACGCGAAGAAAATATCCATGATGCGCATGATCCAGTTATCCAACCAGCCACCGGCAAAACCGGAAATCATGCCCAAAGCGATGCCGATCACACTGGATAAGCCCACCGACAAGAAGGCCACTTTGAACGAATTACCAGCGCCTTCCATGACACGGCTGGCTATGTCGCGACCGAATAGATCAGTGCCCATCATATAGGCCGCGTTTGGTGCTTTTAGACGGTCACGCGGATGTTGTTGAACGGCAGGATAGGGTGTGACACCAAACGCGCCCATGATGGCAATCACCACGAAAGCGATCACGATCACCAGCCCGACCATGCCGCTCAAGTTGCGAAACAGACGGCGCATGATGCCCGGCGACGTGGTTAAGGTTTCGGTGGTATTAAGTGTGGCTGTCATAGGAAATACGGGGATCAATAGCTGAATAAATAACGTCAACGATCAAGTTAATAATCACAAAGTTCAGGGCAATAAATAGAACCGCACCCTGCACCAGCGCATACTCGCGTTGGGAAATGGCATTGACGAGCAAGCGTCCCAAACCGGGCAAGGCGAATAACTGCTCGACGATAAACGTGCCACCGAGTAGATAGCCCATTTCGATGCCCACAAGGGTTACTACTGGAATGAGCGCATTCCACAGGGCATGACGCATAATCACGCTTCGTTCGTGCAAACCTTTGCTGCGCGCTGTCCGCACATAATCTTCGCTCAAGACTTCGAGCATAGACGACCGCGTCATACGCATGACGGACGCCGAGAAAGCAAAGCCTAAGGTGACGGCGGGGAAAAACAACTGCTGTAGATTACGAGAAGGATCTTCGGTAAATTTGACGTAATTGCCGGAATTGGGCAGCGTATGAAAAACGACTGACAGGATGAAGATGATCAAGGTGCCGACTAGAAAACTGGGCATCGACAAGCCGATCAAGGCGAACAGACGGCTGATTAAATCTAAGACTGTATTGTGGCGAATCGCTGACAGCAATCCAAGCGGAATACCGATCACCAGCGCAATCGCGACTGCCATCAGGGCCAATTCGAGTGTCAAGGGGAAGCGGTCAATGATCAAGTCGAGTACCGGCTGCCCCTGCCGGATGGACAAGCCAAGATTACCCTGCACGGCCTGACCGACCCAGTACACATACTGCTCGACCAAAGGACGATCCAGCCCGTAGTAAGCACGGAGGGATTCGCGCTGGGCATCGGTCAGCATACCGGCCTCAGTGCCCAGCGTCGCCGTAATGGCATCACCGGGCACCAGACGAATAGCCAGAAAGATCAGGATTGATACCCCGATCAAAATGGGCACCGAGGCAATCAGTCGGCGCAGCAGATAGCGAAACATCGGCTACACAACCTGTGGGGCATTAACCCCACAGGCCATTATCGAGAACATTAACTGCCTTTGCCTTCCAACTTGACCTGTGAAAATGAATACAGCGAGTCGGTTGGATTGGGGACGAAACCCGACACATAGGACTGTTGAGCGCTGTAGTCAAAGCCGTTGTACAACCAGATCCACGGTGAAATCTCGGTGATATAGCTCTGGAATTCGGTGAAAATGGCGAGGCGTTTGGCAGGATCGGTTTCTGCGCGACCCTGTGCCATCAATTCATCCAATTTGTCGTCGTGATAGTTGCTGACCTTTTGCAGGTTACCAGCGCTCGTCCAATAACGGGCGTACATGGTGTACGGATCAGGACGGCCACCATTTAGGGCGACTGCCGCATCAAAATCACCAGCCAACCAACGGTCAACATAGGTGTTGAGTTCGAGCGATTCGATCTCGACCGTGATGCCAATTTCAGCCAATTGAGCCTGAATGCTCTGGGCTTCTGACAACGCGGTCGGGGGTTCGGCGCTAGCGGCAATAACCTTGATGCTAAAGCCATCAGCCAAGCCAGCCTTGGCCATCAATTCCTTGGCCTTGGCCACATCTTTCTTGTAGCAGAAAAGGGTGTCGGTTGGGACGGCATACGCGGGAATGGTCAACGGGCCGGTGACAGTACCTGCACCCAAAGACGCGGTATCCAACACTTCTTGACGGTCGATGGCGCAGGACATGGCCTGACGAACTTCCACCTTATCCATCGGGGTGCGGCTGGGGTTCAATTGCAGCACATGGTAAGAAATCGAGGGCACCTTATTGATGACCAAACCATCGCTATCCGAAATGGTGCTGGCAACCAGCGGGTCATTCAAAATACCGAAGTCGATTTCCTTGGCGCGTAGAGCGGCGACAATCGAGGTTTCGTCAGGGATGATGCGAATTTCGATACCATCCAAGGACAAACCTGTGCCCCACCACTCTTTGTTAGCGCTCAAGATGGTCTTTGAATCGGGAACCCAGCTATCGAGTTTGAACGGACCGGTACCGACAGCGGTTGATTTGAAGTCGCCACTGGTGGCAGCTTCGGAGGTCACGATGGCGGCGTTCAAGCTGCTCATGGCGGCCAGCAAGGGTACATCAGCAATCGACAGATTGAAGACCACGGTGGAATCATCGGGTGTATCAATCGAGGTGATGCTGGCGAAGTTGGCACGGGCAGCGGCCTTGGTGTCTTCCTTCTGAATGCGTTCGAAGGTGGCCTTCACATCGGCTGAAGTGAAGGCTGAACCATCATGGAACTTGACGCCCTTGCGCAGGTTCATGGTGAGAGTCTTGGCATCATCCGAGAACTTCCAGCTTTCGGCCAGCGCGGGGACGATATTCAAATCTTTGTCCACTGTGACCAGTGGTTCGTAAATGAGTTCCAATAGACGGAACGAGGCAAAAGCCGTCTGGGTATGTGGGTCGAGGCCGGTGGCATCCGCCGCACGCGCCATAACCAGAGTATTGTTGCCACCCTGAGCTAATGCCGGAACAACCGACACTAACGCCAGCAGCATCACCAACAGGACTAAACGGATTGATTTATGCATACTCCAACTCCATGTTGTAAAAAAGAACAGCGCAATTTTTAAATAGAGCAAGCCCTATATTATTGCCTACACCTTACGTAACTGCTTCCAGTATAACAATTCAGTCACTTCTGGCAACACATAGCCCGGTATCGCACCAATGCGCTGGTAGCCATGCCGTTCATAAAAGCGCTGGGCGTCTAGATTAAAATCGGACACCAAGAGGAATAATTCGTGGCTGATGGTCAATGCGGCTTCTTCTGCGGCCTGCATCAGAGCCGCGCCAACACCTGCCCGCGCCCGTTCCTGACGGACGCCGATCAAACGCAGGTACATGCTGCGACCAAATCCGCCCTGCTGTAAACACCACGCAAATCCGCAAGCGATGTTGTCCGATCCGGCATCGGCCACCAGCAAGACATCCCCACGCGCCAAACCAGTCTCGAAGTTTGCGCTGGCACGTTCGATGGTCAAATGATAGCGCTGCCAGAGCGGGGTTTTCACCATCCAAGCAGCAAGCGTCGGAATGTCATCATGAGTCATGGGGCGAACACGTACAGCATCCATAGTATTCATCCTAACAGATCAGGGTGGATTTCCCATCCTGGATATGATTCTAGCACCACGTCCGTTTGATCAGGTCGGCGTAATTGTGTCCCGGTGTGATTTGACCCAGCACAACCGGATATTTCGCACCCGTCAATGAGGGCAAGTTACCGGCACGCCCATGCCATGTTTCATGCGCCAGCAAGGCAAAAACCAGCGCTTCTTTGTTGTCACTGTCGAGTCCGACATCTTCATGGGTCATGACTTTGGCGGTGGGCAAGAGGCTTTGGAGCAAGCCCATCAAGGAAGGATTACGCGCACCACCTCCACCAAGAATGACTTCGCGCACAGATGCCGGTGCGTAACGGGTGTAGGCATCAGCGATGCTGGCGGCGGTTAGGGCTGTGACGGTCGCGATGATGCTGGCATCATTCAAGCCGCGTGACTTGCCCTCTTCAACCAACTGCGCCGACATGATCGCGCCGAACAATTCGCGTCCGGTAGTTTTGGGTGGCTTGACTGCGTAGTAAGGATGCTGCGCCAAGGTTTGCAACCATTCCTCATCAATGCGCCCCTGACTGGCCATCAGACCATCACGGTCATAGGTTTGTTTGCCGTCAGTCAAAATTGTGACCGCGCCATCAATCAAGGCATTCCCCGGGCCGGTATCAAAGGCTAAGGGCATACTCAGGTTATCCGAGAGCGGCGGCAAGAAGGTGACGTTGCCCATACCACCGATATTCTGGATGGCACGCCAATGCTCAGGGTGACGCAGCAGCAGCCAGTCGGCATAGCCGGTTAGAGGTGCGCCCTGTCCACCTGCCGCCACATCACGGGGACGGAAGTTACTGATGGTGGTGATGCCTGTGCGTTCGGCAATCAAGGCGGCTTCGGTGATTTGCAAGGTAGCACTGACTTGGCCTGATGGCTGCACCATATGCCAGATGGTTTGTCCGTGCGAGCCGATCAAATCGACGTCGGAGGCTTGGAATCCAGCCTGTTTGATGACTTCTAGCGCGGCGGCGGCGAATAACTCGCCCATATCGAAATTAAGCTGGCAGATGGTATCCACATGGCTTTTGGCGGGTAAACAGGCATCCCAGATGCGGGTCTGAAAGCCCTGCGGATAGGCATAGGTGATGGCCTTCACCGTGCGAATCTTGAGTAGGGGCGGCGCACCTTGCATTTCACAGAGCGCGGCATCAATCGCATCCGCCGAAGTACCGGACATTAATCCGATGATGAACATAGATGGGTGTCTTTCTGGTGTGTTCACGTAATCAGCATAACGGGATTATGAGTCGCTTTTAGAGCGATTGCAACCAACCATTACACGCCAGCGAAGAAACCCAACACATCCTCATAAAACTGGGGGATGTTGGGGGGCATCATCATATAGACATGACCGCCCAAATAGCGTTTGATCTGCGCGTTGGGAATGAGCGACACGATCTCATCTTGATAGCGCGGCGGCACCAAGATGTCCTCGGTGCTGCTGAGGACTAGCGTCGGGATGTTCAGACTTTTGAGTTGTTCACGCACGTCATAACCGACAATGGCGTTGGTTTGGAGGTCATAACCTTCGTTCGATTGCTGCATCGGATCAGGTGGTGAGTTGACCCACGCCTGAACAATCTCGGGCATCTCACTAAAGACACTCTCGCCTAAGAGCATGAGTGCGTTGAAACGGTTGACGTATTCTAATGGCAGATTGTTGACGCGCATCGCGTGTCCGGTTTGCAGCAAGAATTCTGAACGACTGGGGCTATCCGGCGTGCGGGCAGAGGTGATGCCTGCGACCAAGCGCTGCACACGTTCGGGGTAGGATGTGGCAAAGGTCAGGGCGATCATGCCACCCATCGACAGTCCCAGCACCCGCGCGGATGCCATGCCTACATGATCCATAACCGCAGCGATGTCGTCCGCCATGTCTTTGAGCACAGGGGCATCACCGGCGGGGGTGACGGTTTGGCCTGAACCGCGATTATCGACGGTCAGGATGCGGTAGTGAGCACCCAAGGCCTGACGGATACCGAGCGCCAGCAGATCGTTACTGTGCGATCCCAAGCCGCAGATATAAAGCGCATCCGGTCCAGTTCCATCCAACTCATAATGTAAGGTCGTCGAACCCCGTTGAAAGCTAGGCATCAATGGCCTCCCCTAAAAAAGCGTAGGTATACCTTTATTCTAGCGCGGGTACGGTGCGCGGCAAGCTCATTTAGTTTATACTAGCATCAAACATTTGAGCTAGTCATTACGCAAGGAGAGGCGGTAAGATGTCACATCCACTGATTGCCCAACTTCGTTTTACCCGCAGTGAATTTCAACGGGGGCTGCAAAACATCACTGATGATGAAGCACGCCGCCGTTTCATGCCGATGAACAGCATCAGTTGGATTATCGGGCATCTGGCGTATCAAGAGAATACGTACTGGATAAAACGCGCACAGGGGAAAGATGCCGCGCCACAGTTGGAAGGTCTGGTCGGATGGGGTCAACCTGCCAGCACACCGCCGCTAGCGGATATGTGGGACGCATGGCAGGCGGTCACAGCAGCAGCCGATCCGTATCTGGAGTCCTTGACCACCGAGATGCTCTCGACATTCATGACGGTCAACGGCAAACCCGCGCGGGAAAGCATCGGCAGTATGCTGCGGCGCACAACCTACCACTACTGGTATCACCTCGGTGAAGCACAGGCTATCCGCCAGATGCTCGGACACACGGATTTGCCGGATTTCGTCGGTGCGATCCACGCCGAAGCGCCCTATGTGGCGGAATAGATCGCATAACGTTTTCATATGTCGCTTATTCTCCGTGATGCGCAAGAGTCTGATTTACCCGCACTAACCACTATCCGCGCCCCTGAAGCCTTGCATCGGGGGCGATTGCGCGATGCGCGGCTTGGTGGATTTCGCTACTGCGTCATCGAGCAGGATGAGCAGGTGATCGGGTTTGTATCGCTGGTGATACGCCGCCCCGATTCATGGTCAAACCACGCAGATACGGCGCATCTTCCAGAAATCAATGACCTCTATATCGAGGACACACAACGCGGGCGCGGCTATGGAACAGCGGCCATTCGTGCGCTAGAAGGCATCGCGGCTCAATTAGGTCACCGCGCACTTTATATCTCGGTCGAACCGCTGGATAATCCCCGCGCCTACGCCTTGTATCAGCGGCTGGGTTATCGTCCGCTCCAATCCGAACCTTACTTTCATCAGTGGGAAGCGGTCGATGGTGATGGGAAGCTTGATAGTGGAACAGCGTGGTTGGTGGACATGGTGAAGGTGTTGTAGTGATTGAACTACGGCTGCGGGATAGCCGAAAGCTGCCGAAGAAAATCTTTCATTGGATCAAAAACCGGATGCTCCCAATTCCACAGTCCTTTTTCGGCAGCTTCTCCTAAGCGTAGTTCTGGCTTTTTCGCTGCTAGATATACCTGCAATTTAGCTTTTGGAATGACATGAGAATCTAGTTTTTGAGGCAAACAACTAAAATACTGATCTACACATGAAATAATCTCTTTTTCGAGTTCTACAGAAGCGAAACATACATCTTCTAACATACCTGTTGTACTGTCAGTAGGTACAATCATTACACTGACTTGAGGGTCTCCGAAAGTTCCAAGATTAGGTGATGCTTTTAGGGAAGCAGTAGGTACTTGTAAACCGGCTTTTTTCAGGGTTGATGAAACACTTTGAAATGTATCAGCAGCATTATTGTCGGCATCTCGAACAACTCCTAATGCAATTACATTGTCTAAAAACATTCTTTCTTTTTTGAGGGCAAGGATAACACCTCGCATTTTTGTTTTGCCTTCGTACTCATTGACTTGGATGTTCTCCAATTTCATATATTTGATTAAGGCGACAAAAAATCTAATGTCTTCTTTTCCTTCTACCATGAGCAATACAGGTTGGTTAGTGTTTACAAGTGCCATTACCGTACCTCTGAGTCAGCTTCGATTGCAGCTTCCATAACCTCTTCATCATAGGAAACCACTCTAATATCGCCAGTCTTTGTACGATCTAGGCGGTGGTATCGAAAATCATACTTTTCCGAATCGGAAAATGCCTTGTGCGCCGCTCGAATACATTCCAAACTATGTGTCGTCGCAAAAACCTGTATATTAAATATTCTTGCTGCTTCCGCAATTCCACTCCACACATCTTTCATAACAGAGTAATGTAGCCCATTTTCTATTTCATCTATAAGCAACACACCATCGTGAAGATTGCCCATATTTACAATGATGCTGAGAAGACGATTTAGGCCATCGCCCATTAGTTGAAGTGGAACCAGTTCGTTTAGGCCAATATCAGCATGTATGGTTGAGACTCCCGCAATTGGGAAAACCTCTAGCCGTTGAAGTCTTGGTTCAACTTTTCTCAATATATTGAGAACCATTTTTTCCTGCTTCAGTCTTATCAGATTGCCGTATTTCTCAGCATCCTCTGCCATTACTGGTCGCCCAATTCGAAAAATGAATGCAGGTGTAAGAGCGGGCGGCACTGATAAGCTATCTAGTTTCCCTTGCCGATCAAGTAACAAATAATGCTTGCTAATATTCTTTGCAGCATCTTCATGTTCCAGAGCAATTGCTTGTGAAGTTCTGGAATATGAAACACTTCCATCAGATTCACTCGTGCGAGGCTGAACGATACGAATTGCTTCATCAAGTTCGCTTTTGTCACTGACGATGCGGATTCTCATACTATGTTGTTTGAAAATCTGATGCTTTCCAATGAATTCAATTTGTTGTTTGTTATTGAAGTTCTTAAAAAAGCTATCCCATATAGTTTGGGATAAACTGGTGAAATCAAATTTGAAGCGTTCTATACCACGAAGGTTATTTAGCGTCAGAAGTAACCCCAAATCATATGAGCCGCAATACACAAACAGCGCTTCAAGCAATGCGGTCTTACCAACGTTGTTCTTGCCTGCAATGAGGTTTACTCGCGCTAAATTATCGAGCTTCAAATTATCGAAGCCGCGGAAATTCTTGATTTGAAATGAGGTATACATAGTCACACTTCTCGGCTAATCACCTATCACTGGCACTCTATTGTACTCGTCATAACAATATGGGGAAAGAAATCACAACCCTTTCGCCTTCGCCGCGTCCCAGAGAGCGTCCATCTCGGCGAGATTGGATTCGGCGGGGGTTTTGCCCTGTGCGGCTAGACCTTCCTCGACGTAACGGAAACGGCGATAGAACTTGGCATTGGTTTCGCGCAGCGCCGTTTCGGGATCGACCTTCAGCCAGCGTGCCCAATTGGCGATCACGAACAGCAGGTCGCCGATTTCCTCGGCACGGTTATCATCATCGGTGGCGTTTAAGACCTCGTCCAGTTCTTCGCGCACTTTGGCCAGCACCGAGTCAATTGCGTCCCAATCGAAGTGTACTTTGGCGGCTTTCTCTTGATAGCGCAGGGCTTGCATCAGCGCGGGAATGCCCTTGGGGATGCCATCCAAGATCGACTCGCGGTTGATACCCTGCTCGGCGTGTTCTTTCTTCTTGAGCGCGTCCCAATTTTCCAGCACCTCGCCCGCGTTCTTGGCTTCGACATCCCCCCACACATGTGGATGACGGTGGATCAGCTTGCGATTCACATGGCTGATGACATCGCTCATTTTGAATTCGCCGTCATCAATGGCGATCTGGGTATGCAGCACGATTTGAAGTAAGAGGTCGCCCATCTCTTTATAAAGCTCAACCGAGTCTTCAGCGTCCAACGCTTCGAGAACCTCGTGGGCTTCTTCCAACAGATAGCGCCGCAGCGAAAGATGCGTCTGTTCTTTATCCCACGGGCAGCCTTCCGGCGCGCGCAGGTGAGCGATGATCTCTTGAAATTGTTCGAAACTGGACATTTTGCCCAAGGCAGGTACATAGAGCGAGGTCATGTGCTTAATATTTTCGCTGCGATCAATTTCGTAGAGCGGCAGATGTTCGACAATCGGTGTATTAGTTCCGGCAGCGTGGATGAGCGACACCTCGAACTCGTCGGGGTACTGGTTCATCAGTGTGAGCTTGACGTTAGCGGCAACCTCACGACTATAAACCTGTCCCAAAAGCGCTGGCACATCCGGATTGATGGGCGGGTGGTGCATGGCGGCTACTGTGATGCCATCCAAGATTTGCAACCCGTCCATTGCATCCACACCCAAGGCTGCCAGAATCGGCTCGACAAAGCTGATGCCACTGACCATCTCGACCGCGATGTTTTCGGCTTTGGTGGCTTTTAAGAGCGCCAGTACGGTACTTTCGCCTACCATCGGATCACCCGGCACAGCGTAGACCACATCCCCCGCACGAGCAGCCATCAGCACTCGCTCGACAATCGCGGCATACACATCCTTGAACGCGGGGATACTCTCGTAGAGATCATCACAATACTGGTAAGTCGTCCCTTCGCTCTGTGGCAGACAGGGAACGCAGTTGTGCTGTGAGGTGCGCACGATCACCGTTTTGGCCTGTTTGAGTGCCCGCCATGCACGGCGCGATAAATCGTCTACTTCGCCGGGGCCAAGCCCAAGAATCGTCAATGTCATTGTAAAGTCCTCATAGAACCTGTTTTGTTATTAAAAGTGATGTAAACCAACTATAGGCCATCATCTGGCCGATAAAGGTAGCGATGGAGAGGGCAATCACCAAGACTCCCCAATATAACGTATGCCGCCACAAATCCCGCGAGAGATGCTGTAGGTCACGGGTTTGGGGTACGTCCATATTGAGTTGGAGAATGGCTTGTGCCCGCCGCCGACTGTAATGGCGGATGACAAAATACAGCCCCGCGATAGCTAAGCCGATGCCCAACAAAAAGATCAACGAACCAAGCCCACCGAAACGATAGGTAAAGGCTTGAAAGAAGGTCACCTGAGCGAACAGTGCAGAAGCCCCCACCATACAAATGATGACCATTTCGATTGCCAAGCGATCGACACGCCAGCGCTGTACCCGTCCTTCGGGGGTGACACCCGCGTAGGCGATATACCGCCAATAAGCACGATGATAAGCCCAATACGAGAGCACCACGCCGAACACCAGCCACCACATAGCGAAGATAGCCGCCACGCCACCCGGCACGATCAATGACACCAGTATGCTGGCAATCGCTAAGCGATTCCGTGTGCCGCTGGTCACTTCAGCCTTGAGCGCCAAGAGTACGGTCACCGTCATGCCGATGATGACCGTGATGATGGTCAGCACACCGATGACCTGGTATAAGTCGATGCGGTCACTGGTCAGCCATACTAGACTGCCGATGATCGCCAGCAGCACCAATCCGGCGGTGACCGATAAAGCCAAGCGTCGCGCCTCAACCGATGGCAGCACATAAACCCATACCCGTTGCAGTAGATAGGCGTGGATCAAGGCGAAAGGCGGCACACATAGAATCAGCAGGATAATGCCCATGAGAGTCGTCGGTTCAGTGATGGTCAAGGGAAGTGGTGTGAGTGAGTCGATACCTGTGGTACTCAAACGCCAATCCGGTGCGAAACCATTACCCGTTAGCTTGGCGACGAGCACGCCTTCCGTTCCCATCGCGATATAGACCTGATCACCCTCCGAGGCATTGGCGACAAAGCCATCGGGCAATTCAAAGCGCATCGAAGCGAAACCAGATTCGTCATAAAAGACGGTTCGGAACATCGGGCGCGGGAAATTCCATGTGGCGCTGTTGAAGCTCAGTGTTTCGCCGTACATGGTCATGGCATAGGCGTTAATCTGCTTCGCGGCGAATTTGTGCTCGGAATGATTCCAGTTCGCGCCATAATCAGACGACTCGTAGGCAACCGTGTGCCCGTTATCTAGTGAACCATTGTTATAGGTTGCACCCGCGTTGACAACCGTAATATACACCTTGCCCTGCACAGCCGGATCGACCTCCACCTGCCCGATCATCGGCGGTGGCACGTAGACTTCGTCACAGGCCAGCATCGCGATGGCTAGCATCACAAGCGGAATCAACCACATATAACGCGAAGACTTATTATTTGCGATACTCATCATTAAGTGCCTCACTTTTAAGAGCTTGAGTCGACTTTGATTAAGATTTTAAGAATCTACTGTCAACTGCTAGCAAGCTCTATCAAACCCCTATCCTCACGCTATCAAAGACTATCAGCTTTCGGGGAAAACGGTCGGCTTTCGCTTATAAGTGTAGCAGAGGTTCATGAAATTGGAGGCATATGCACATGGTCAACCTGACGATTATCGAAACAATATTGCGTAATCGTATCTTCTTCTTTGGCGAGATTCGGGGTGAGCAAAAACTCAGTGAAAAACTGGTCGATATGCTCATCTCATGCGTGGTATTCCTCGCCATTTATGGAGGGGTGATGGGAGCATCTCACAGTGTCGCACAGGCGATTAGCTCGGCAGTCAAATTGCCCATCTTATTCTTGGTGACGCTGATAATCTGCACACCGTCATTGCACTTCTTCAACATTCTGTTCGGCAGCAAGCAAAAGTTGATGCAAACCATTACCGTCATCCTCACCGCCATGACCACCACCTCGGTCATTCTAGTGAGCTTCGCACCAATCACGCTGTTCTTCTTGCTGACCAGCCGTAATTACCCATTCTTCCTCTTGCTCAATGTGTTTTTCTTTGCGCTGGGCGGGGTGATGGGACTGGTTTTCTTACGACAGGGGATCAGCATGATTTCCGAGTCCGATAACAACGATGGCGTTGGCGCGCGACGCACAATATTTTTCTTGTGGGTGCTGCTCTATGCGTTCGTCGGCAGCCAAATGGCCTT
The DNA here is from genome assembly GCA_044227005.1 of Aggregatilineales bacterium. Lineage (GTDB taxonomy): Bacteria > Chloroflexota > Anaerolineae > Aggregatilineales > Phototrophicaceae > CFX2. Next base: position 223,955 of record JBGAFZ010000001.1, on the reverse strand, counting down.
CACACTCAGTCCGTTTGTTGGTGATCCTCAGCAACCGTTCATGGTGTTTACCCAATTTGGCGACAATTTCTATTCATATGTGGTCAATACGTTGATGACGCTGATACGTGGTTACTAGGTAGGTAGGCAGAAACAAAATAGGCAAGACCGATTGGCCTTGCCTGAATTTGCTTATATACAGACGAGATTGCTCTCGCCCTGCTATCAAGGTTCGGCTGAACCTTAACGCTTGGTGTAGGTCGGAGCCTTACGGGCACGCTTGAGACCGGGTTTCTTACGTTCCTTGATGCGAGCGTCGCGGGTCATGTAGCCAGCGTCACGCAGTTGCGACTTGCTGGTTTCATCAACCTTGACGAGCGCACGGGCAATCCCCAGGAGGATCGCGTCACGCTGACCGGAAATACCACCACCATTGACGTGTACGCTCACGTCGTAGGTCTTGGCCTGACCGAGCAGGGTCAAAGGCTCGAGCAGAATATCCACATCGCCGGGGCGGGGCAAATAATCGCTACCGTCTTTATCATTAATAATCACACTGCCGGTGCCGCCAGCGGTAATCCGCACGCGGGCAGTTGCAGCTTTGCGTCGGCCAATGCCTTCGTAATATTGTGCAGCCATACTTTTCCTCTTTACAATTCCAGAACTTTGGGCTTTTGACCGATGTGCGGATGTTCAGCGCCAGCGTAAACCTTGAGCTTCTTCAGCATGTTACGACCCAACGCACCATCCGGCAGCATACCCTTGATCGCGGCGGTAATCGGACGATCAGGGAACTTGCGCAGTTGATCGCGCAGGTTAATTTCCGAAAGTCCACCCGGATAGCCCGAGAACTTGTAATACATCTTGTCGTCTAACTTGTTACCAGTGACGGCGATTTGCTCACAATTGATGATGATTACAAAGTCGCCAACATCTTGGTTCGGGACGAACTCTGGCTTGTGTTTGCCACGCAGAATGGGAGCAATCGCTGAGGCGAGACGTCCCAGAGTCTGACCCTTTGCGTCCACAATCCACCAGTTACGTTCGAGTTCAAGTGGTTTGGTGACGTATGTCTTATAGAGTGCCATTTCCAAAAAATCCTCTCAGCGAACGTCTCGCGCTCGCACCTTTCACAGTATTGTCCTGATCGTGCGTCCGTTTAGGGATAACCGATCAGTGGGAATTGCTATCAGTTTATTCGTTATACCGCACGACTTCCAGAGTCAATCCCTGTGGCGGTGCGATTGCCATCGCTTCGACCAATTGGGCGCGGTTGAGCAAAAACTCGAACCGTTCCAATGGCATCCGTTTCTGCCCGACTTGCACCAGCATTGCGACCATTCGCCGCACCATATGCTGTAAGAAACCATTTGCTTCGACTGTGTACGTCCACAGCATCCCGAATTCGTTGTGCTGTGCGTCCAACTCTGATCGATACACCGTTCGGATGGTGATGTCTCCTGTGGTGGGTCGCCCCAACGCACCGAAGTCTTTTTCACCGATGAACAGACTTGCGGCCTGTTTCATCAAATCGCCATCCAGTGGCTTCCACACTTGCCAGACCCGATCCCGCAATAAGGGCTGCCGTTCACTCGCTACCAGTATGCGATACCGGTATAAGCGGCTGAAGGCATCGTAACGCGGGTGAAAATCCGGCTGCTGACGAATATCGAGCAATGCGATGTCCTGCGGCAGATTGCGGTTGATGGCTCGTAACAGCGCTTCGTCTGCATGAGACCATTCCACATCGAAGGCAATCACCTGTCCGGTGGCATGTACGCCCGTATCGGTACGTCCTGCCCCGTTGATGGTCACCCGCTGCCCGCTAATGCTGGCTATCGCCTGCTCAACCACCGCTTGAATGGTTGGTGTATCACCGGCTTGTCGTTGAAACCCTTGATAGGCAGTGCCATCGTAGGCCATTGTTGCACGGTAACGCATCACCCAACAGCGACTTAGGCTGTGACTTCTTCGCGTTCGGTCAGCTCAAGCAGCACCATCTCGGCACGATCACCGTGACGGGGAGCCACGCGCAAAATGCGGGTGTATCCACCGGGACGGTTCGCGAAGCGTGGTGCAATATCCGCAAACAGTTTATGTACGAGTTCGCGGTCATTGTTCAAGCGGCTGGCGACCAACCGTTGAGCATGTACCACACCAGCCGCATCACCGTCCTTGCTACGCTTAGCAAGGGTGATCAGCCGTTCGACCTGAGTGCGCACAAAGTCAGCCTTGGCACGGGTCGTATGAATGCGCCCATGTTCCAACAGCGCACGTGTCAACGCCAGCTTGAGCGCTTTACGCTCGCTGCCGTTGCGTCCTAGTTTTTTTCCATATACGCGATGACGCATGATACTACCTCAGTCCGTTACTCAGACGTATTGTATTCAGCCATGTCGGGCTGATCGTTCAGATAACCTTTGTCCTTCAGCTTCTCGACCAGTTCATCCAACGATTTCTCGCCGAAGTTACGGATCGCCAACATAGCGTCAGGTCCACGAGCCAGCATATCCAGCACATCACCCACGGTGGTGATGCCGGTACGCTTCAGCGAATTGAAGACGCGGACACTGAGGTCGAGTTCTTCAATCGGCTTTTCGTACAGTTCGGCCTTGCGACCATGTGTTTCCTCAGCGGGTTCACTGCTGTCACCGACGAAACCTTCGTCAGGCTGGATACCGCTGATAACAACCAAGTGTTTTTGAAGAATTTGAGCGGCTTGGCTCAGAGCATCTTCGGGACGAATAGTACCGTCCGTCCAAATCTCGAGTACCAAGCGGTCGTAGTTGGTGCGTTGACCAACACGTGCCCGTTCCACGTCAAAGTTGACGCGGCGAACAGGGCTGAAGATCGCATCAACGGGCAGTTCGCCAATCGGCAACCGACCACGATCTTCGGCAGGGCTATAACCACGGCCTGCCTGAACCTCAAATTCGAGTTCGAGATGCGCATCGGGCGCATCAACAGTGAACAGGTACAAATCGCTGTTGACGATTTCGACTTCCGCCGGGCAAATGATGTCGGCGGCGGTCACAGTACCTTCACCACGATGCTCTAGCCGCAAACGGGCAGGTGCATCGGTATCAAACAGTTTCAAGCGCAATTGCTTGACTTGCAGAATTAACTGCGTCATATCTTCACGAACACCGGGGATAGCCGAGAATTCGTGGTGTACATCAGAAACACGTACACTCGTGATAGCTGCACCGGGCAGCGAGGACAACAGCACACGACGAAGTGCTGTACCGAGTGTCAAACCATAACCGCTCTCAAGTGGGCTGATAATAAAACGCCCGTAATTACGGGATGTCGCGTCACCCTCTACCTTGTGCGGCAGAACCATATTATTCGTAACCAAATCTTAAACCCTCCTGGTCAACTGCCGGTAAACTCTTAAACCCTGAAAATAACCTGTATTTTCTGGAAATTGAGCGAACCAGTTAGACGCGGCGACGTTTCGGCGGGCGAACACCGTTGTGCGCCACAGGGGTCACGTCGGAAATCGAGCGCACTTTCAGACCGCTGGACTGAATAGCGCGGATGGCGGCTTCACGACCCGGACCAGGGCCTTTGATAAAAATGTCCACTTCCTGCATACCCTGCCCCTGAGCATTTTCAGAAGCAACCTGCGCGGCCATACGTGCGGCATAAGGGGTGCTCTTGCGGCTGCCCTTGAAGCCCGAGGTTCCGGCGCTGGCCCAAGCAATCACGTTGCCGAGTTGGTCAGTCATCGAAACAATCGTATTGTTGAAGGTCGCATGAACATGCGCCTGCCCGTATGGAATATTCTTGACGGCCTTCTTGCTACTGCGTCGGCCCGCCGTCTTTTTGACTGGTGTACGTGCCATATCTTCCCCTTACTCACTGGTCTAATGCGGGAAAACGCGCCCTGCCAAAACTGGATTCAGGGCGCCGGTCTCCAATATCAATTCGGTATCTACCACATAGAGGCGATCTGATACGGACCGCCTCTACAATAATGCTGGATTGTATAAGTAAACCGCAGCGGCTTACTTCTTGGTTGCACCACGACGGCGACCACGACCGGGAACGGTCTTACGCGGCCCCTTCACCGTACGAGAGTTGGTGCGTGTGCGCTGACCGTGCGCCGGTAGATGGCGACGATGGCGCATACCACGATAACAACCAATGTCTTGCAAGCGCTTGACATTACCCAACACCTGACGGCGCAAATCGCCTTCGGTGGTGAGCTTGCCGACTTCTTCGCGCAGCTTCTGCATTTCATCTTCAGTCAGATTACGTGCACGGGTATCCGGGCTAATACCAACTGCCGCCAAAATCTTTCGGCTAGTGGTACGACCGACACCATATATGTAGGTCAAGCTAATTTCGATACGTTTGTCGCGGGGTATATCGACCCCAGAAATACGCGCCATGTGTCTATTCCTCTATGTTGGTCGCCACTAACCTTGGCGCTGCTTGTGTTTTGGATTCTCGCAGATCACCATCACATGCCCGTGACGCTTGATCACACGGCACTTTGGGCAACGCGGCTTTACGGATGTTGTTACACGCATAATTAACTATCCTCAAGATTCACATAAGGCTTAAGATTTTACTCGTTTTTGGTTTTTATGTCTACGGTCAGTTTCAATAGTTTAACCAGTAATGCATTGGGGTTTTCGGAAAAGACCGTTCGGGGTAGTGATGCCGCACCAAAAAGAACCTTAACTCGAAATATCAACACACAAGTTAAGATTGATAGGAGTGATTATAGAGCAATTGGCATCAAAATGCATCAGGCTGAATGCGCAATTTCTAAAAGTTATGCATATCAGCCTAATTGCTTTTGTATATGATGAGGCACGATTTCAGACTACAAACGGTTGTGAACTGCGCCAAGCATATGACAACCGTTGCACACCCAACCTCAGCTTACATGTTCCAACCACTTCATTGCTTCATCCGGCTGTGAGAAAACCATCATCCGCAATCCCTGATTATGCAAGATTTCGATGAAGGGAATCAGCGTACCGGCGGCTTTTAGATCCTCGGGTACCACGTTTGCCCAGAATCGCCACCCAGCAGTGATCGAACGGGGAATCCAATCCTTAACCACCCAGTCGGAGAAATCTTGTGAAAATGGACCATTCTTGCGATCATCTGATAACCATTTTTGGATGCTATGCTTACTAAGAAGGTCTACACCGGTGTTTAGTACAGTCTTGAACACGGTTTCGTCAACTGGTTTGTGAATGGTATGGTATAGCAACTTTTTCTCCGGTAGGTACTGGAGTGTTACAAATTCGCTTTTGAGAACATCAATTGTTGGCATTTTAGTATCCTTTCACGAGGGGCTTCCTAGCAGTCGATTTAATGCCCATCCTAGTGGTGAGTGTATATGGAAGGGGATGTGCTGCTAATCCTCCAAGTATAATTTATCAATATGGATAGCAACCCATAAGATTGCACTTCTCAACCATAAAACAATGCTATGGGCAGAAAAGATCCATCTGGACACGACACACTTCGGGGCGTCGTGCGATGTATACGCGATCAAGTTTGGAATGTCAGATGATTGTGTTGATGCAAGATCGGGGAGTGGATAACTGATGTTGGCTGATCAGTTATCCCAATTTTATCACGCGATTAGAGCAGAGTCAGGATGACCGGCTTGCCGTCGGTAATGGCGATGGTATGCTCATAATGGGCGCACAGCGAACCGTCTTTGGTCACCACCGTCCATTGATCGTCCAGTTCCATCAACTCGGCACGTCCGGCGATCACCATCGGTTCAATGGCGAAGGTCATGCCCACCTGCAACGGTTGATTCTTACGTCCGCGCCGTTCGGCAATCCGCGACCACCAGTTCGGCACCTCAGGTTCTTCATGCATCGCGCGCCCTACACCATGTCCAGTGTATTCCCGCGCCACACTATAGCCCTGACTTTCAACAAAACGCTGCACACTTTGTGCTACATCACGGATAGTATTCGGCAGCACCGACATCTCAATCGCCTTATAAAGCGACTCTTCAGTGATCTTGAGTAAGCGCTGCACCGAGGGCGAAACCTCACCCACCGCATAGCTATAGGCCGAGTCACCAACGAACCCCTGATAATGACAGCCAGTATCCAAGCTGATGATGTCGCCTTCTTTGAGAATGCGCTTACTGCTCGGGATGCCGTGTACCAGTTCATTGTTGATGCTGGCGGTAATCGTCGCGGGGAAGTTCGGCGCATCGCGCTTGGGATAATTCAGAAACGCGGGCGTTGCACCATGATCGCGAATTACGGTTTCAGCGATCTTATCCAACTCCAGTGTACTCACACCCGGTCGTACCGCCTCGCCCATCGCGGCATGGGCACGCGCCACAATCCGGCCGGCCTCACGCATGATCGCAATTTCATCGGGGGTTTTTAGTTGCACTGCCATAATACGTTGCTTTCTATTGCGCTGCATCCAGAATGGCTTTAATGTCAGCCGTCACAGCTTGAATAGACTGGTCTGCATTCACGTGATGAACCAGCCCTTTGGTCGAAAAGTAATCAATCAACGGTTGTGTGGTCTTGAGGAAGGTATCAATGCGTCGGATGATTGCGTCGGCGCTGGCATCATCCGGACGGCGCACCAACTTCTCACCGGTGGCTTTAATGGTCGCTTCCAGACGAGGTGGGTGCGATTTATCAGGATGATCGACCCACTTGATGTCGATTTTGTCAGCATCACTATAAATGTTATAGCCTGTGCCGCTGGCTGAGGTCACACGCCCGAATGCACGGCGGAAAGCATCATAGGTATCGAGTTTGAGCAGCAACACCGCGCTGATCTTCTCGCCCTTTTGCTTCAGATAATTTTCGAGCCACTGCGCTTGATAAGGCGTGCGCGGGAAACCGTCGAAAATCGCACCATTGGCGACATCCGGCTGTTGCAAACGATCTTCAACCACTTTGTTGGTCGTATCGTCGTCGATCAACTTGCCTTCAGCCATCATCTGCTGGATTTCTTTAGCCAAGTCATCCGTGCGCGTTTTCATGGCGCGGAACAAATCACCCGTCGAAATCTGGGGAATGCCCCCATAATTCTGGGTAATATAACCGGCCTGTGTCCCTTTGCCCGATCCCTGCACACCCATTAAAATGATGTAAAGCCCCATGTGAGATTCCTCAAGAAGTAGTGCTCTATGAGCGCGAAAGGACGAGGTATACGCCTCGTCCTTGATTAACCTACTATGTACGACTGACCGGACAAGGCTTAGTTCATGAAGCCTTCGTAGTTACGCATCACCAACTGTGCCTCGATCTGGCGCATCGTATCGATGACCACACCGACCACGATGATCAAACCGGAACCGGTGATGACCAACGCCGCGTTATTGCCTGATGTACCTGCAATGGCTTCGGTTGGGAAGATGATCCGATTGATCAAATCAACAAAACCGGGAACAATCGCGATGATACCGAGGAACAACGCACCTGCAAATGTAATACGACGAGTCACGCGCTGAATGTATTCTTGTGTCCGCTTGCCGGGACGAATACCGGGGATGAAACCACCGTTACGCTGCAACTGATCGGATAGATCTTGTTGCGCCACCATGATGTCGGTGTAAACATAGGTGAAACCCACCACCAGAATGAAGAACGTCAGCCAGTAGCCCAACCCTTGATGATTACCAAAGGATTGAGTGATGTCCGTCCGTACCTGACCTTCGGGGAACAAGTTCACCAAAATAGCCGGTAGGGTGATGATCGACTGAGCGAAAATCAACGGAATCATGCCGACCGCGTTAACCTTCAACGGAATGTGGGTCGAACCGCCGCCGTACTGCTTACGTCCACGGACGCGCTTGCCGTACTGCACCGGAATACGACGTACACCTTCAGCGATGACGATGATTACCGCCAAGCTGACGAGTACGATCACCACAAACAGGATCAAGTTAAACAGGGGTTGCGTGCTGTTATTCAGGAGGGTTGAAAGTTGTCCCGGCGCTTGCGCCACAATACCCGAGAAAATGATGATCGACAAACCGTTGCCGATACCCTGCTCGGTCACCAACTCACCCAACCAAATCGCGAACATCGTACCGGCAGTCATGGTCGCCACGACAGCTAGACCAAGCAAATTCAGGCCGAAGCCCGGAATAATTGCCTGTCCGCCCAATGTACCGAAAATATTAATTTGACCGATGGCCTGCAAAACAGCCATAGGAATAGCGAGGAAATAGGTGTAACGCTGGATCTTTTCCTGTCCACCCGGCTCACGTTGGATCGCTTCCAAGCGCGGAACCAGAGGCACCAGCAATTGCAAAATAATTTGTGCCGTGATGTACGGATACACACCCATTGCCAAAATGCTAAAATGTTTCACGGCTCCACCCGAGAGCAGATTGAGAGTGCCGATCAAACCGCCCGACTGGGTATTTAACAAGTTCTCGAGCGCTGTGGGGTCGACACCAACCACCGGAACATGCGCCCCAAACTGATAAATCACCAGAATCAGACCGGTGATAAGGATTTTCGTCCTCAGATCCGGCAGCCGCCATGCGTTGCGGAATGCGTCAAACATAACAGTAAATCTCCTCTAAACAAAAATGATGAGTATCAGGTACTCAGAGCAATACGGCATTACACCGTACTGCTAGTTATACCCAACCTCATCATGGTTTGCGACTTCTTTAGTTCTCGCCGTAAATCTTGGCGAGTTCGTCCTTACGATGCTTACGGAAGGTGGCACGGATGCCCTTAATACGCAACGGAATAATCTCCACGCTGCCGCCCACTGCTTCGATCTTCGCACGGGCGCCGGATGTTACACGGTGAGCTTTCACCGTCAACTTCTTGGTAATGCTTTCACCATTTCCGAGGACAACCACAGGAACAAAGGCGTCACGGATCAAACCGCGTTCAGCCATCAACTTCGGGTTGACCACTGCACCGTCTTCCATCAAGGCGACCAAACGATCCAGCCGCACTTCTTGATGTTCAATACGGAAAATGTTGTTAAAACCGCGCTTGAATGGCAAGCGGCGAACCAATGGTAAGCTACCGCCTTCAAAGGATGCGCTCTTCGGCTTACCGCCGCGTGAACCTTGCCCCTTGATACCACGACCGCCGTAGCGACCTTGACCGGCTGCGTTACCGCGACCGATGCGCTTGCGCTTCTTTTTCGCGCCTTCGTTCGGGCGCAACTCATGTAACTTCATGACTCAACTTCCTCCACAAGAACGAGGTGGCGGACTTTGTAGATCATGCCCCGGATTTGAGGCGTGTCATTGTGAACCACCGTCTTGTTCAGTTTACGCAAACCCAGAGCCTGTACGGTGGCCTTTTGAGTCTTGTCGTAACCGATGCTGCTCCGAACGAGCTTAACTGATAATTTAGCCACTCTTCCGACTCCGTTCCCAGAACGGCAGCAAATCGGCGACTTCTTTGCCGCGAATGCCAGCCATTTCTTGAGGTGTGCGAAGTTGCCCCAGTGCAGCCAATGTTGCCATTGTAACGTTCAACACGTTGTTGCTGCCTTGGCTCTTGCTCAACACATCACGAACACCAACTGCTTCTAATACGGCACGGACACCACCACCGGCCACAACACCCGTACCGGGTGAAGCAGGACGCAGCAGCACACGCGCACCACCATATTCCGCTACCACCGAGTGAGGAATGGTCGTACCAGAAAGCGAAATCTTCGTCATCTGGCGGCGAGCCACTTCCGAACCCTTGCGGATGCTGTCCGGCACAGCGCGGGACTTGCCAATACCAATCCCGATGCGCCCCTTGTTATCGCCCACCACCACTACAGTGCGGAAGGCAAAGCGGCGACCACCCTTGATAACCTTGGCGACGCGCTTAATATCTACAACGCGTTCGTCAAGTTCTTCACGGTCATCATCACGCTCACGTTCGCGGCGCGGTTCACGTTCACGACGTGGTTTGTTGTCGGCTGTAGCTTGTTCAGCGCCGCCACCTTCACCCGTCCCAGTACCTGTACCGCGACGTTTTCTTTTCTTTGGTTCGTCAGCCATTTTTTACTCCAGCCTTAAAATTCTAAGCCGCCCTCACGAGCGCCTTCAGCCAGTGCGGCCACGCGACCATGATAACGGTAGCCACCCCGGTCGAATACTACTGTTGTAATCCCGGCACCCTTTGCGCGTTCGGCCAGAATTTTGCCGACAACCTTGGCCGAGTCCACTTTATTTTTATCCGAGATCTGCTTCGCCACTTCTTTATCAATGGTCGAAGCCGATACCAGTGTCTTGCCATCAACATCATCAATAACTTGAGCAAAAATGTTCTCAAGGCTACGGAAGACGTTCAGGCGTGGACGCTGTGGTGTGCCCTTCACCTTGGCGCGTACCCGCCGGTGGCGGCGGTCGCGGGAAGCAGTCTTTTTCTGTGATTGTGTTGCCATCTCTTATATCCTCAGTTTCGCGCCACATATTTGAGCAAAACCCCACGTTCTGCTCAGTACCCGGCACTCAGTACGCTTACTTCGCCTTACCGGCCTTACCAGCCTTGCGGCGGATGACTTCATCGCTATAACGGACGCCCTTGCCCAAGTAAGGTTCTGGCGGACGCAGCTTGCGAATGTTGGCAGCCACCTGACCGATCAACTGCTTATCCACACCATCAATGTGAATAACGGTACCCTTTTCCTCGGTCACGAAGGAAATACCTGACGGTGGGTTAATGACGACTTCGTGCGAAAAACCTAGTTTGAGAACCAGATCTTTACCGCGAACATCACCGTTATAACCAACGCCTTCAATCTTCAAAGTACGGCGGAAGCCTGTCGACACACCGTTGACATTGTTTGCCAACAGCGCGCGGGTCAGACCATGCAGCGCACGGTGATGACGGGCATCACTCGGGCGTTCCACCAACAAGTCGTTGCCTTCCTGCTTAACGGACATCTCCGGTGGCAGGGTCAACTTCAATTCGCCCTTGGGTCCCTTGACGGTGACATCAGCATTGTTAATCGTGACGCTCACCTTCGCGGGTAGGGTAATCGGTTTCTTACCAATACGGGACATAATCTCGTTTCTCCCTTACCACACGTAACACAGCACTTCGCCGCCCACGCCTTCGCGGCGCGCTTGCTGTGCTGTCATGACGCCTTTCGGCGTGGTCACGATTGCGATGCCCATCCCGCTCATCACGCGAGGCAGTTCTTGACGTGGGCTGTACACCCGGCGACCGGGCTTACTGACACGTTCAAGATGGGTGATGACCGGGCGACGATCACGCCGTGCCCCGTAATACTTCAAAGTGATATGGATCATGGTCGCTGGCTTTTCATCGCCAATGACGTATCCCTCAATATAGCCCTCAGCTTGTAAGATGCGGGCAATTTCTACCTTAATTTTGGACAGTGGCACATCAACCTCGGTACGCCCAATCATTAGAGCATTCCGAATGCGTGTCAGCATATCACCAACAGGATCGCTAATCATGCGTTTCCCCCTACCAGCTCGACTTCACAACTCCGGGGATCTTGCCCTGGAGTGACATCTCACGAAAATGAATCCGGCACAGACCGAAACGGCTTATGTAACCGCGAGGGCGGCCACATACTTTACCAGAGTTCGGATCGACGAACTGGCACCGGTTGCGGACGCGGGTCTTGAACTTGCGCCGTGTTTCACGGGCGACCATTGATCTTTTTGACATGTTCTCTGTCCTAGTTCTCTTTAAACGGCATCCCGAGCAGCTTGAGCAGGCGGCGACCTTCTTCATCCGTCTTGGCAGTCGTCACGATGGTGATTTCCATGCCGCGCACCTTATCAATCTTGTCATACTGGATTTCCGCGAACATCAACTGTTCACGCAGACCCAGCGTATAATTGCCACGACCGTCCATCTTCGACGGCACACCCCGGAAGTCACGCACGCGGGGGAGGGCAATATTCACGAGCCGATCCAACAGCGACCACATCCGTTCACCACGAATGGTGACCTTCATACCGATCGCACGGTCTTCACGCAGCTTATAATTCGCAATGCTTTTCTTCGACTTGGTGATAATCGGTTGCTGGCCTGTGATGAGCCGCAAATCTTCCACCGCGCCGTCAAGCAGCTTGGGGTTTTCGTTCGCCTCGCCCAGACCGATGTTCACAACCACCTTCTGGACGCGCGGGACTTCCATTATGTTTTGATACTTGAACTCTTCGATTAGCGCAGGAATGACTTCTTCCCTATAACGCGCTTGTAGAATCGGTGTTGCCATCCTCATTCGCTCCTGTTTTAATCAATATCCGTGTTGCAAGCCTTGCAGAAGCGAACTTTCTGACCATCATCCTTGAAGCGGAAGCCCACGCGTGTCGCTTTATCGCACGACGGGCATACCACCATCACGTTCGAGACGTGCAGCGGCGCATTGAATTCCATGATTTGCGCTGGAATTTGGCGGCTGCCAATCTGCTTGGCCTTTTCATGTTTCTTGCCCACGTTCACGCCGCCCACCACTACGCGGTCTTCTTTGACCAGCACAGTGACGACTTCGCCGCGTTCGCCGAGATCTTTGCCGGCGATAACTTCTACCTTATCGCCCTTCTTTATCCGTTGCATATTACCTTCACTCCCAACCTTACAGCGTTTCTGGCGCGAGCGAGACGATTTTTAGGAAGCCTTTTTCGCGCAGTTCACGCGCAACTGGGCCAAACACGCGGGTACCGCGTGGGTTTTCCATATCTTCTGCCAACAACACGGCTGCATTATCATCAAACTTGATGTAAGAACCATCGCTGCGGCGATATTCCTTAGCGGTGCGGACGATAACCGCCTTCACCACTTCGCTCTTCTTCACATTACCATCGGTGCTGGCAACCTTTACGGTACCAACCACGATGTCACCGACACCGGCATATTTGCGGAATGAACCGCCCAACAACCGGATCACAAGGATTTCGCGGGCGCCGCTGTTGTCAGCAACGACCACTCGTGATTCGTTCTGGATCATGAGGATGCCTCACCTTCGGTGGTCGCAGGTTGAACTTCGACATCACCACTAATCGGCTGCAAGACACGCCCACCGGGGGTTTCAATCACGACTTCCACCACCCACCGCTTGTTCTTGCTCAGCGGCTTGCTCTCGACAACCTGCACCAACGATCCTACTTCGACCGTGTTGCTCTCATCGTGAGCATAAATCTTCTTGGTGGACTTGATAACCTTCTTGTACACACGGTGCATCTTGCGGAGTTCAATCTCCACAACCACCGTCTTGTCCATCTTATCGCTGGTTACGCGGCCAATCAGCCGACGACGATCATTAGCCATTGCTACTTTCCCTTACCGGCTAAATTCTTAGCCAACTCACGCTCGCGCAAAATCGTCTTCATCCGCGCGATCTCACGCCGCGTACGAGTCGGCGCACTTTCATCTTCCAACTGCCCGGAAGCCTTCTGGAAGCGAAAGTTGAACAGAGCTTCCCGGCTGTCTTCCACGGCATTGAGGATTTCCTCGTTGGTCATCTCACGAATTTCTCTGGATTTCATGACTCTAACTTGACCTCCTGCCCTGAAATCGGATCATAGCGGCGGATCAATTTGGTCTTGATCGGCAGCTTGAACGCAGCCAGACGCAATGCTTCTTTAGCATCTTCTTCCGTCACGCCGCCCATCTCGAACAGCACGTGCCCCGGTCGGACGACCGCGACATAGTACTCTACGTTACCCTTACCGCTACCCATACGGGTTTCAGCAGCTTTTTGGGTGTACGGCTTGTCCGGGAACACCCGGATCCATACCTTACCGCGACGCTTGGTGAAGCGAACCATCGCCTTACGTGCGGCTTCGATCTGACGGGCAGTTAACCATATGGGTTCCAGTGCCTGCAAACCATATTCACCGAAGGAAACGACGTTTCCGCGTGTGGCCTTGCCCTTCATGTTACCGCGTTGTTGCTTGCGGTATTTCATACGCTTTGGCATTAACATAATTACTTATCCTCTAACCATCTTGTCATCAGTTGTCAGTGTTCAGTCAACAGTCTTCGAAACCATAGACTGACGACTGTGAACCGTTGACCACTACGGCGTCACGTATACGTCTTTCTTCGGTTCAGGCTTGTCTTCCTGCTTCAGAATTTCACCCTTATAGATCCACACCTTCACGCCGATGCGTCCGAATGTGGTCAGGGCTTCAGCAGTACCAAAATCGAGGTCGGAACGAAGTGATGAACGAGGCACGCGGCCTTCGCTCGCCCACTCACGCCGAGCCATATCACCACCGGCCAGACGCCCCGCCACTTCAATCTTGATGCCCAAAGCACCTTGACGCATGGCTTGGCTGATCGCACGCTTCATCGCACGGCTGTGACCGATACGACGTTCGAGCTGATCAACGATGTTTTCTGCGACCAAAATGGGGTCGAGATCCGGCTTTTCGATCTCGGTCACTTCGACCTTGACCTTCTTGTCGGTCATGCTCTCGATGCCCGTACGCAGATCCTTAACAGCCTCACCCTTACGCCCGATCAAAATACCCGGCTTGGCGGTGTGAATGTTGACCAACAATTGGTTTGGATAGCGTTCGATCTCGATGCGGGAAACGCCTGCGCGCAATCCCAGCTTCTTAACGAAGCGCCGAATCTTGAAATCCTCTTGCAGAAGATCACGGAACTTGCTGCCTTCTGCGTACCAGCGAGCATCCCAGTCACGGGTGATCTTTAACCGGAAACCGATTGGATGAACTTTGCGACCCATGTCTTATTCCTCTCGCTCGTTGAGAACAATCATCAAGTGTGATGTACGCTTGACGCGCGGCTTTGAACGACCACGAGCGCCAGCCTTCATCCGCTTCAAACGCGGACCGTCTCCGGCGTAAATCGTCTCAACCACCAGATTGTCAGGATTCAAATCGTAGTTGTTTTCAGCGTTGGCAATTGCCGACTTCAGCGTCTTCTGTACGAGTTCAGCGCCCTTTTGAGGCATGAACTGTAGCACCGTCACCGCTTGCTTGGCACCCAAACCACGCACCTTGTCACACACGAGGCGAATCTTCTGGGGCGAAATCGAGAGATAAGATGTTTTAGCCTGTACCTTCATTTCTTAGTCCCCTTACTTCGTCTTCTTCTCAACAAGGTGACCACGATAAGTACGCGTTGGCGCGAACTCACCCAGCTTGTGACCGACCATGTTTTCGGTGACGTAAATCGGCACATGGCGACGTCCATCATGCACAGCGATGGTATGTCCTACCATCTGCGGGAATATTGTGCTGGAGCGGCTCCACGTACGGATGACGGCTTTCTTATTTTCATCATTCAGCTTCTCAACTTTTTTGAGCAGCTTGGGGCTTATGAAAGGCCCTTTTTTCAATGAACGCGACATACTCTATTTCCTCGTTAGTTACGAGTACCAAGTGCCGAGTGCCGAGTACGTGCAACAGTTGCTCGGTACTCGTGACTCAGTACTCAGCACTAAATCAACGGCCTTTACCGCGGCGACGGACGATGAACTTATCAGTACGAGTGTTGACACGCGTCTTTTTACCCATGGCCGGTTTACCCCAAGGGGTCTTCGGGCCGGGCATACCGATGGGGGAACGACCTTCACCACCACCATGAGGATGGCTTGCCGGATCCATCGCGCTACCGCGAACGGTCGGGCGAATACCCATCCAACGCTTGCGACCAGCTTTACCCAAGTTCACATTGCTGTGATCAGTGTTACCCACCTGACCAATCGTCGCCATGCAGCGATCGCTGATCAAACGTGTTTCACCGCTCGGCATACGAACCTGAGCGTACTTGCCTTCCTTCGCCAACAACTGCGCCGAGCTGCCAGCCGCACGCACCAATTGACCACCCTTACCGGGCAGCATCTCAATATTGTGGATCAGTGTACCGACTGGGATATCACGGATTTCCAACGCATCACCGGTACGCAATTGTGCCAATTCACCGCTTGCGACACGGTCGCCGACCTTCAAGCCCAGCGGCGCAATGATGTAACGCTTCTCGCCGTCTTCATATTGCACTAAGGCAATACGGGCAGAACGGTTCGGATCGTATTCCACTGCGATAACCTGAGCCGGAACATCGAACTTATTACGCTTGAAATCAATGATACGGTAGCGGCGCTTGTGTCCACCACCACGATGCCGTACCGTTACACGCCCGGTGTTGTTACGGCCACCATGCTTGCGAATGGCTTCCGTCAACGAGCGCTGGGGGCTCGACTTCGTGATTTCTTCAAAACTGTGGCCCGTCATCCCTCGGCGACCTGCCGAAGTGGGCTTGTATACTTTTACGGCCATCTTCTTGTCACCTTAGGTGTTGAACAATTCAATCTTCTGGTCGGCAGCGAGCGTCACAACAGCCTTCTTCCACTGACGTGAACGCAGGTACCAGTTACGACCACGACGACCGCGCTTCGCGGGGACGATCATGGTGTTCACTTTGACGACTTCCACTTCAAAGATGACCTGAACGGCTTCCTTGATCTGGATCTTATTGGCTTCGGCGGCAACTTCAAAGACGTACTGGTTCTTTTCGTCCGTCATAATTGCCGTTTTTTCGCTGACTACCGGACGGCGCAGCACGTCATAAATATGTAACTCAGCCATAATTAACTTGCTTGCCCCCAGAGGCTCTTAATGACTTCCAGCGCGTCCAGTGGCACGACCACACGGTCATACTGCAACAGGTCACGCATGTTCAGATAATTCACACGCAGGACATGGGCATCGCTCAAGTTATGAATACTATTCACAACATGTTCGTTACCACCCAATGGCATCAACACCAGTGTCTTCGTGCCTTTGCCCACCACTGCGTCCAAAATCTGGCGCATTTCCTTGGTCTTTGGCGCGTCGAGGTTGAAACCATCTACGAATACCAACTGCTGATCGCGCAGCAGGGCGCTCAATGCGCAGCGAATAGCTTGCTGGCGCATCTGGCGAGGCATATCCTTCGTATACTTGTGCGGGATCGGCCCCTTAGGACGACCACCACCCACAAACTGGGTCGCATTACGCGCACCGTGACGAGCGCGGCCTGTACCCTTCTGGCGATACCACTTGGCACTGGTACGGCTCACATCTGCGCGCCGTTGTACCTTGTGTGTACCCAACCGGGCGTTTGCCATCTGGCGAATGTACGCCTGATGCATCAAGCCCATGTTGATTTCGACTTCGAAAATATCGGCTGGTAGGTCAATCGACTTGACCTCTTTGCCGCTTGCATTCAATACTGGAACCTTCATGACTCTACTCCTCTTACCCGGTTCTAGCGGCGACGCGGACGCGCTGGCTTAACGATGACGATGCCGCCATTGGTGCCGGGAATTGAACCTCTCACGGCGAGGAGGTTACGTTCCGCATCTACCACAATCACTTCCAAGTTTTCGGTCGTGACACGGTCGCTGCCCATATGACCGGGGAAGCGCTTGCCCTTCCATGTTTTACCGGGGTAGGTATTTGAACCTGCCGAGCCGGGTGCGCGGGTGCGGTCAGAAGCACCGTGCGTCTTGGGCTGACGATTGAAATGATGGCGCTTGATACCACCAGCAAAACCACGCCCTTTGGTTGTTCCTACTACATCGACGCGCTCGCCCTTAGCGAACACATCTGCCTTGATCGTCTGCCCCTCAGTCACGGAGACTTCCCCGTTCTTGATACGGAACTCGCGCAGCACCTTCAGCGCTGGCAAGCTATTCCGTTGCAGATGACCGAGCTGCCCCTTCGTCAAACGTGTCGGTTTTGTTTCACCATAACCGAGTTGCACGCCTACGTAGCCATCCTTATCCGCTGTACGAATTTGGGTGACATAGCAAGGGCCAGCCTGAATGACGGTTACAGGAATTGCGTTCCCGTTGTCGTCAAAGACTTGGGTCATGCCCACTTTTTTACCGATTAAGCCCTTCATTGCATTCGCCCCTTATTTCACTACGATGTCTACACCGGCGGGCAAGTTCAGACGCATGAGTGCGTCAATCGTCTTGCTGTCGGGATCGAGTACATCAATCAAACGCTTATGGGTGCGAATTTCAAAATGCTCTTGCGAGTCCTTATCAATGAACGGGCTGCGTCGAACGGTGAAGCGCTCGATGCGCGTTGGCAGTGGCACGGGGCCAACAACACGCGCCCCTGTACGCTCCGCTGTTTCGACGATCCGCTGCACGGATTGGTCTAGCACCCGGTGATCATACGCCTTGAGCCAGATACGAATTTTGTTTCTAACCATGTTTTCCTCTGGTCGGCCTAGTTGCCGTATCCTACCCCAATCCTAGGGTAGTAAGGGCGGGTCAATGACCCGCCCCCACGAACGTCCACAACTTTTTGTCAGGCCGTCTTCTTAGTTAAGAACTTCGGTGATGACACCTGCGCCGACGGTCAAGCCGCCTTCGCGGATAGCAAACTTAGAACCCTTTTCCAACGCCACTGGAGTGATCAATTCCACTTCCAAGTTCACGTTGTCGCCGGGCATAACCATTTCCACGCCCGCGGGCAAGGTGATCGTACCGGTCACATCCATGGTGCGGATGTAGAACTGAGGACGGTAGCCGGGGAAGAACGCCTTGTGACGTCCGCCTTCTTCCTTCTTCAGAACGTACACTTCGCTCATGAACTTCTTGTGCGGCTTGATGCTGCCGGGCTTGGCCAGAACCATACCACGTTCAATTTGTTCACGGGTGATACCGCGCAACAGAATACCAGCGTTGTCGCCTGCATCTGCTGAGTCGAGTTCCTTATGGAACATTTCGATGCCGGTGACGATGGTCTTCATGGTCTCTTCGCGCAGACCGATGATTTCGATTTCTTCACCCTTAACCAAGCGACCGCGTTCAGCACGACCGGTCACAACCGTACCACGACCCTTGATCGAGAACACGTCTTCGACGGGCATCAAGAAGGGCTTGTCGGTTTCACGGACAGGGGTGGGGATCCACTCGTCAACGGTGTCCATCAGCTTGAGGATGGGTGCGTATTCAGGAGCGTTCGGGTCGGTCGATTCGGATTCGTTAGCCTTCAAAGCTGAACCACGAACGACTGGAGTGTCTGCCGCGAACTTGTAGCTCGCCAGCAATTCGCTCAATTCCATTTCGACCAGTTCCAAGAGTTCAGGATCGTCCATTTGGTCGACCTTGTTCAGGAACACAACCATCGCTGGCACTTCCACCTGACGGGCGAGCAGAACGTGCTCACGAGTCTGGGGCATCGGGCCGTCTGGCGCGCTAACAACGAGGATAGCGCCGTCCATCTGCGCCGCACCGGTGATCATATTTTTGATATAGTCACGGTGGCCGGGGCAGTCGACGTGTGCATAGTGGCGCTTGTCGGTTTCATATTCAACGTGACGGATGTTGATGGTGATACCGCGAGCCTTTTCTTCGGGCGCGTTGTCAATAT
This sequence comes from Aggregatilineales bacterium, assembly GCA_044227005.1. Classification (GTDB taxonomy): domain Bacteria; phylum Chloroflexota; class Anaerolineae; order Aggregatilineales; family Phototrophicaceae; genus CFX2. The sequence goes on along the minus strand of JBGAFZ010000001.1, from coordinate 204,658 downwards.
CGTCGTACTTCATCCGTTCGGCTTGCCCCTTCAGGCCCAACACCTTGGTGATGCAGGCAGTCAGTGTGGTCTTGCCGTGGTCAACGTGACCGATGGTGCCGATATTGACATGGGGTTTGTTACGTTCAAACTTAGCCATTGTCTTTCAATCCTTTTCTGCGATACGTTTCACGATACTTTGACACTGTCGGAAGCACAGAACATGCTCCCGACCATATTTACTTGCTTAACGCCCGCTCTTGACGACTTCTTCGGCAATGTGGGCGGGTGCAACCGCGTACTTCTCGAATTCCATGCTGAAGCTGCCACGACCTTGGGTCATGTTACGGATGTTTGTTGCATACCCGAACATTTCACCCAGCGGTACGTTCGCACGGATGGAGGTCGAACCACCACCGCGCGGATCCATTCCGAAGATGATGCCACGTCGTGCCGAGAGATCACCTACGATGGTGCCGGTGAATTCTTCCGGTACGGAAACTTCCACCTTCATCGTCGGCTCCAGCAACACCGGGCCACCCTTCTGAACGCCTTCCTTCAAGCACATCGAGCCAGCGACCTTAAAGGCCATTTCGCTCGAGTCGACATCATGGAACGCGCCGTCAACCAGCTTGGCCTTGATGCCAACTACCGGATAACCTGCCAGCACACCGCCAGCCATCGCATCCTTGACACCGTTCAATGAAGGCTTGACGAATTCCTTCGGGATCGTACCACCACGGATGGCGTCTTCCCAAATCGACTCTTCGCCAGCAGGCAACTTCGCACGATCTTCATCGCTCAGCGGCTCGAATTCGAACACGACACGAGCATACTGACCCGAACCACCGGTCTGACGCTTGAACGTCGTATCGATGCGCACAGGGCGAGTGATGGTCTCACGATACGCCACACGGGGACGGCCTACGGTCGCCTGTACACCGAATTCGCGCATCATGCGGTCAACCAGAATTTCAAGGTGAAGCTCACCCATACCCTTGATCTTGGTTTGGCCGAGCTTGTCGTCCACTTCAATCTTAAAGGTAGGATCTTCTTCAGCCAGACGACGCAGAGCGACGCCCATCTTGTCTTGATCAGCCTTACTGTTCGGTTCAATCGACAATTCGATAACCGGTTCAGGGAAGCTAATCTTTTCAAGAACGATTGGCTTATCAGGATCGCACAGCGTATCGCCAGTGAAGGTGCTCTTCAAACCGAGGATCGCGGCGATGTCGCCAGCTTGTACTTCTTCTACATCTTCACGGGTGTCAGCGAACATACGGACGATACGACCGATACGTTCCTTATCACCCTTGGTGCTGTTCAACAAGCCGGAGCCTGCACGAACCACACCCGAATACACACGGAAGAATGCCAGACGACCAACAAACGGGTCGGTGATGATCTTAAAGACCAACGCAGCCGTTGGTTCGTCGTTGTCCGCAGCGCGGCTCAATGGCTCATCCGTCTTGGGATGAACACCGGTCACCGGAGGCACATCTAATGGAGAGGGCAGGAGGTCAACGACGCGGTCAAGCATCAATTGAACACCCTTGTTCTTCAAAGACGAACCGCACAGCACAGGCTGGATCTTGCCAGCGAGTGTTGCCGAACGCATTGCAGCCAACACTTCTTCAGTGGTGATCGCTTCTTCCATCAGGTACTTCTCAGTCAGGAAGTCATCGTTCTCGACAACCTTCTCGACCATTTCCTGACGGCGAGTTTCAGCTTGTTCACGGTACGCTTCAGGGATCGGATGACGCTTGATGTCGTTACCCATATCACCTTCGAAGGTGACGAGTTCCATCGTCAGCAGGTCAATGATACCGTTGAAGTCCGCGCCTTCACCGTAAGGGATCTGGATCACGCACGGGTTACCATTCACACGCTCGATGATCATGTCAACGCAGCGTTGGAAGTTCGCACCGGTACGATCCATCTTGTTCACGAAGCACAAACGCGGTACGCCGTAGGTATTCGCTTGGCGCCACACTGTTTCCGATTGGGGTTCTACACCCGCAACCGCGTCGAAAACCACAACACCACCATCGAGTACCCGCAAGCTACGTTGCACTTCAGCAGTGAAGTCTACGTGGCCGGGGGTGTCAATAACGTTGACTTGGTAATCGCGCCAGCTTGCGCTGATGGCGGCTGCCGTAATGGTGATGCCGCGCTCGCGTTCCTGTTCCATATAATCAGTTGTAGCAGAACCATCATGCACTTCACCGATTTTGTGGATCATGCCCGTGTAATACAACACGCGCTCGGTGGTGGTGGTCTTGCCGGCATCAATATGGGCGATAATGCCGATATTGCGTACCTTATTCAAATCAAGTTTCGCGCTCTTTGTAGCCATATCACTCTCAAACTACCAAACATTTGCCTGAACCGGGCGCACTAAATGCGCGCCGCCAGATACGATCCCTACCGGAAATGTGCGAAGGCGCGGTTGGCCTCTGCCATACGATGGGTGTCGTCCTTCTTCTTGATCGATGTCCCCTGACCAGCAGCGGCATCCAAAATTTCGCTCGACAACTTTTCGGCCATGTTCTTGCCACCGCGACCACGTGAGGTCTCCAGCAACCAGCGCATCGCCAATGAGGTCGCCCGTGCGTACGGGACTTCCACTGGAACTTGGTAGGTTGAACCACCCACGCGCATCGGCTTGACTTCCACCGAAGGCGTAACGTTCCGTAGTGCCTGTTCAAATACCTCGATCGGATCACGCTTAGCACGTTCTTCAATCAGATCGAACGCACCGTACATAATCGCCAACGCAGTCGAACGCTTGCCACCGTACATCATACGGTTAACAAACATGGTTACATGCGTATTATTATATTTTTTATCCGGCGCAACCTTGCGCTTTGCTGGACTATTTCTTCTCGACATAACCCCTCAACCTCGCTTATTTCTTCTTACCGGCAGCAGCTGGCGCACCCGGCTTCGGACGCTTCGCACCATACTTGCTGCGTGACTGTTCGCGACCCTTCACACCATCGGTGTCCAAGGTACCGCGCACAATATGGTAACGAACGCCCGGTAGATCCTTCACACGTCCACCGCGTACCAGCACCACGCTATGTTCCTGAAGGCTGTGTCCTTCACCCGGAATATACGCAGTGACTTCAAGCTGATTGGTCAGGCGCACACGAGCAACCTTCCGCAAAGCCGAGTTCGGCTTCTTGGGGGTCATTGTCTTCACAACGGTGCACACACCACGCTTCTGCGGCGCACCCTTACGACGGCGCGTGCGCTTCTGGCTGTAGGCGTTCAGGGTAAACTGCAAAGCGGGAGCCTTTGATTTGCTCTTCTTCGCCTGCCGCCCCTTACGCACCAACTGATTGATCGTTGGCATACTTTAGCTCCGATTATTAACCTATTTCCAGACAAGCAAACGGGCGTACTTCAACCACAGAACGCCCGCAAATCTCTCTCGGTTAGCGAGCCTCCCCACTATCGTAGGGCGCTTTCGCTGCCATTCGTTCAATTCGGCATTCTACATTGCCTCTTGAAGTTGAGGTTGTGAGCCGCTCGGTTGCGAGTTCGAATAGTATCATCCCCCCGTAAAAGTGTCAAGCGGCAATCGTGCGACATGTACATATACTATAAGCTACTTTAAACGAACCCAATCCACCACTTCCACCCGCGCCAATTATCCGTACAATGAATAGCGTTACTTCCGCTTCATTTACCAACTTCACGTAGGAAACCTCATGACTGACTCAGATACCGTCACCCTTCGTGATGTCTACTCCACCGATCTCCCCATCTTCTTCATCCAACAGCAAGACCCCGAAGCCCTTTACATGGCTGCCTTCACCGCCCCCGACCCATCCGACCGCGACATCTTCGACTCCCACTGGACTAATATCCTCAACGACAGCACCATCATCCTCAAGACCGTCCTATATAATGGAGCGGTCGCCGGTAACCTCGTCAGCTTCATCATGTTCGGGCAGCGCGAAGTCGGCTACTGGTTGGGAAAATCCTTCTGGGGCAAAGGCATCGCCACCGCCGCCCTGCGCCTATTTATAAAGGATACAGTCACCCAACGCCCCATCTACGCCCACGCCGCCAAAGATAACCTCGCCTCAATCCGCGTCCTGCAAAAATGTGGCTTCGTCATCACCGGCTATGATTACTCCTTCGCCGAAGCACGCGGCGCTGAAATCGAAGAAGCCGTCCTCGAACTCCTCTAGCGCACATTCAACGTCCCTTCACGCGGGATCTTCGAGTACATCAACACGATAAGAACGGGTGACGTTCAGCCGCGAACAGCGTACCGCACAGTGACCACTTGGTTGGAGAACACGCGCTCTTCGATCAGCACCAGCTTCGACCGCACGCCATCCGACAAGAACCGTTTTCCGCCCCCGACGATAACAGGGTGAACGAACATTTGGATCTCATCGACAAGACCGGCTCTAAGCGCGTGCGCCGCGAGTCCGGGACCGTTGATACTCATGTCATGCTCGGCATCCGCTTTGAGTCGCCGGACGGCATCAGGGTCAAACTCCCGTTCAACCCGCGTTCGTGCGCTGCGCGGTTCAACAAGCGTTCTGGAGTAGACGATCTTCTCGGCTGCCTGCCACATCCTCGCATAGTCGAGTGAAAACGGCGGCAAATTATGGGCTGCGTAATCCTTCTCCCAGAAGACCATTGCCTCGTACATCTTCCGTCCGTAGAGATACGTTCCGAATGCCGACGTGAGAGCGTTAATGTAGCCGTTCAACTCCTGATCGGGGGCAGTCCAACCGAAGTCGCCTTGCTCGTCTTCGACATAACCATCCAGCGATGTATGCATCAAGTAGATTAGCTTAGCCATGTATTTCTCCCGTTCATTAAACTAAACAGTCTCCAATCATCCTACTCGCTTTCAGTATAACATATGTTCTAGCACCAAAATCAGGTGGTGAAAAGGTAGCACCCCACTAAACGGTGGAGATACATTTTCAGTGGTAACCAATGAGATGATAGTCCATAAAAGTCTTTCAAGCCCATCCCTGATGCTTTGGGGAGGGGTATGTAGATCACCATCGACCACTTATGGTAGTCCTATCAGTAACAAGGTAGCCACCACGCTCGCCTGATTTCTCTGCTAACTATAAACTACCAACTAAAAACTACAGACTTCACCTATTCTGTGCGATAAAATAAACACCATGATACTGACCCAACCCCGCGACCCCCGATTCATCACCATACGTCGTGGAGGCACACTAACCGATACCCACCACCACTTGCTTGCACAATGGGCGGTGACCTGTGCGGAACATGTCTTACCATACTTTGAGGCGCTTCAACCCTCAGATCAACGCCCCCGCTATGCGCTGGAGCAAGCGCGGGCATGGACACGCGGCGAAATCAGCATGATTCAATCCCGCACGGCAGGAGGTCACGCCAACGCCGCCGCCAGATCCCTGACTGGAGCAGCCAGACACGCCGCATTCGCCGCAGCACAGGCCGCGCTCGTCGCCCATGTTGCAGCCCATGAACTCGGTGCCGCAGCCTATGCCATCAAAGCCGTACAAGCCGCAGCTCCCAAAGGCGAGGGCGAGCAAGCAGGCCGTCAGGAATGCCAGTGGCAGCGTGCCCACCTGCCAGATGACATTCGCGAGCTAGTGCTTGACGATCAACGCCTCCGCAACCATGCCTGCTGGTTTGTCTTTGAGTGCTAGCCTAATCACACCCGCCCTTGCCCATTTTCTTCCGGTTGAACAACCCTTTCCCTGCTCTCGCTTGATTTCTCTACCGACTACCCACTAACAACTATAAACTATGTTTACTTTCGGTTAACCCGACAAACTATTCGCCAACCATCAACCAACCCCACGCCGCATCCTGCTCCCTCAAAACCGTTAGCACCAACATCCCATAAGAGTGACAAAATGGTTTTCCAAATGGTCACCCCTTCGCCCTCCATATCCACTATCATATCTATAGGGTCGTAGGGGTTTGACGCTGTCAAACCCGCCGCTGTCAAATCCCCTTATCCCGCCGCACCTTAACATCCGCAATCGCGTGGACATAAAATATGAAAATTTCACTGTGAAAATGACTACGAAGTGTCCTGTGGAAGAATGGGAAGAAATTTGTGCACGGATTCGCCATTGGTATCACATTTGTGGGCATTGTGTACGGGTTTGCCACTGGCAGCCACCGCCACACCTTTAACCATGAATCTTCGGAACCTGCGCTAAAACAGAGTCTGAATCTGAAGAATTTGCAGAATTTTCCGAATCAGCGTGGCAAATCCGGCACAAAACCGCTTTATGTCGTCGCCGCCGACGACGACATCGCCGACACAAACGAAACGGATGTCTTCAAACTTGCAACTTGCAACTTAAAACTGATGACTGCTTTATCTGATAACTGTCAACTGATAACTGATACCTACCAATAAAAAAGGAGCGCTCACGCACTCCTCTAGAAACTACGAACGATCGACTAAAAACTAACGGTTCACACAGCACTCTTCTCGTACTGCACTTTGCCGTCCACGTCCCACGTATCCACAATCGCGAATACCGTCGCATCGGAGGGACGCCCCTCGGTCGCCGGAGTCTGCCGAGCGCTGCTGCCAGTCACATACAGCACCACCTCGCCCTCGCCAGCCCCCACCGCGTCAAACGCCACCACATACGCACCTTTCGCTGCCCCCGCCAAATCCAGCGGTTGCAGGATCAGCATCTTCAACCCGTCGGTTTTCGCGCTCTTGGCGCTGGCCACAACCGTCCCGATGACTTTTGCCAGCATCATAATGAATACGCTCCTCAAAACACAAACAAGCCACCGAATGATGGCTAGACATAGCCTAAACACATTACTGATTACTATTCCCTCCCTTGTTTACGGAGAGGGTTAGGGAGGGGGTTGCCCTACCCGCCGTTCTTCATGCCGGCCTTGCCTTCTTCGGCACGACCCAACGGAAGCACTGCATCCACGTTTGAATGAGGACGCGGAATAACATGTACCGCCACGATTTCGCCAACCTTCTCACCGCTGCGTACACCCGCTTCGACCGCGGCCTTCACCGCTGCCACATCACCGCGCACAACAGCCGTCACGAAACCACCACCGGTCTTTTCATAACCGACCAGTTCCACCCGTGCTGCCTTGACCATCGCATCCGCCGCCTCGACCAACGCCGCAAACGACTTGGTTTCAATCATTCCCAATGCTTCTGCCATCTTCATTTGCTCCTTAGCAATGAGCCGAAAGTCTCTATCTCTTGAACAAGGGATGCGTGACCCGGCACTTAATACTTTCTATTCGCTTCCATCCATTCTACCGCAAAGTCAATCAAAGGGCGCTGTCGGATTAATCGAACTTCCGCCCGTCCCACGCGTCCCCGCTGAAATCCGGCCTGTTGTTCGTATGCATCCCCGATGGTATTGAAGTCATCCGTGTCCAACGACAGCATCTTAAACGATACCCACTGGCGCACCCCGTTGACCATCATCGCGGTCGCCTCAGGGATGAATAACTTACCTTCCCAGTTCGCGCGGTTCTCCGCCAGATGCAAAGACGTATTGTTCCCATGATCCACGCCCAGCAACAAAACGTATCCGTCCAGTTCGTACAATCGCCCCAATGGCGAGCTATCCCCGAACATATCCAACAGATGATGATAGCGCGTCAAGCGCACCGCATTCGCACCCAACGCCGCAAACGATCCGATCGGGTGTTCACTTCGCACCGCCCCCGGCCACGTCCTGAACAACTCCGGTATCACCCCCATCGCTCGCGTGGGTGTCGTCGCCGGATCATAGGCCGGTGTGTTTGCCCGAATAATTGGAACCCACGCCTCTGGTACAGGCGGGTTGTTCCAGTTACCGGGATCAGTATTCTGGGTAGTATGGGTCGGCATCATCAACGTGCCTTCCGTACCCAATACCTTCAACAGTGCTTGGATAACCGCTTCTGCACCACCGGCTACCCATCCAATCTTGCTCATGCTGCTGTGGACGAGAACCGTTTGTCCCGCTCCTAACCCGCACGCGCTTAAATCCGCGCACAGCGTTTCAACGGTCTGGGGTAAATACAAGTTGGAAATAATCGCGTCTTCTGGCATGGTCACCTTTCAATCGTGCCTGAAGCGGCTGATCAACATAATCTACCCTATCGCTGAAACTCTTGAAAGAGACCACCTATCCCTATACGCAGCCAATCATTGCAAAAATCTTTACGAAATTCCGCTTATCCTGTTGTATACTTACCTTGTTCGCGAGGAAATGCAGGAGGTCTGCCTTGACCGGCGAAATCGTACTACTCGTTTTCCCATCCCGTACCGTTCTCACCAAAGCCCTTGACCGCATGGCTACGCTCGACTACGTCGATATTCGGCGTGGCGCTATCGTTGCCAAAGCCACCACCGGTGAAACCATTATTCTCGATGATGATGTCTCGCCCAATCAAGGTGGTATCGCAGGAGGCACTTTAGGTGCTGCTATGGGTGTATTCGGTGTAGCCCAGCTCGGCGCACTCGCACTCCCTGGCGTCGGCCCGATCATTGCCCTCGGGGCGGCTGCACTCGTCGGTGGCGTTGTCGGACGCGTGACCGGACGTTTTGCGGCACATCATGTCGACTTCGGCTTCCGTACCGAACAGATCGAGCATCTGGTCACCAAACTTCAGGCTGATCATCCCGCGCTGGTCATCGAAATGAAAAATGTCGATCAGATCCTCGACCAACTACACGAAGACCTACGCCCTTACAAATTTGAAGTCATCAAAGTCTCAGAACCAGCACTCGCAGGCTAACCACATTTAGTTGGGACAGGTCTTGACCTCTAAACTACCGACGACGCTGTAATGCTTTCCGTCCGGTAGATATAACCGATCTGTCCCTTCCGGCTCAAACAATCCCAACCACACCTCATACGTTCCGGCCTTAACCTCCGTCCCGATGACCGCGCTCACAGGTGAGGACACCAGAAGTTCATCTGGTCGCGTCCATGTCAATGTAGGACGGTTTTCACCCGCAGGTTGTTGTCCGTTAATCGGTGTACTCAGTTCTCCATCTTGTGCGTTCGCCAGATGCAGGAAATAAGAGTAATAACGCTGCGGTGCTTTAATCGCTCCCCACGCCGTATGAACCGTGATGCTCTGTCCGGTACAAACCTCGGCCTGCACCAACGCAAATCCCCGTAGCTGAACCGTTTCCCCAAACGTGATGTACTGCGCCGGTTGGAATAATCCCAACACCTCGCCCACATGATAAACCGTCCATGTCTCACCGCGCAGGTTATTATCATCTCCGTTGGTGAGGATCGGCGTCAGTTTCGTTTTGAGTTGGTCGAACGCAGTGGATGGTGCTGTAATAAAATAACGGATATGTTCTGTCTGTAACTTCTCGTCGCTCACATCTTCTGATTTGATATACGCGCCCCACGAAGGCGTGACCACCTTCCGCCCACGATACCCATATAAAGGATCAACTGCCGCAGCCAGATTCACATCCGTAACCATAATCGGATTATCCAGCGCATTCGTCCCTACCCAATCCATCAGCATCACACGTCGATCAGGCAGTAATTGTTCGCGCGTCATCGCTAATGTCGTGCTCAACATCCCGCCCAACAGGATCACCGCACCAAGCACCAACAGCGCCATCCCCGTCCCACGAATAATCTTCGCGACTCCAAGTTGCCCGATCCACCCTAAGAGCAGGGCTAGTCCAGTTCCTGCCAATGCCCCTAGTAAAGCCAGCGCAGGCAGATAATGGCGCGGGAATAAGCGTGAGCCGTTAATACTGAGGATCACATCCAGCGCGAGAATCACAATCAGCGTCATGCCTACAGGTACGATCTGTACCGATTGTCGTACTCGCTTCAACGCCAACATCACCAGCGCGATGACCGGCCCAAGTCCGAATATCACCACCGAACCGATATCACTGGCCTGATATGCGAGGTTATCCAATATCGTGAATGGCGTGGGGAAGCCCGGCTTCGTCCCCGGCATATACAGCCCACCCTCCAGCGCATGACGCACGAACACCACCCATACGCTGAAAGTCCCAACAATCACCACGTAGGTCACTGCTACCCGTATAAACTGGTTACGATTCGGCCAAAAGCGCAAACAACAAATACCGGTCGCAGCAAATACAATCGCGGCTTGCCACTTAAAAACGGTCGCCAATATCCCCAACACAACGCTCAACCACAGCCAGCGTTCCGATTGGAACTTCCACGCCCGAACAGCCGCCAGCAAACTCGCCACGAACCACATACATAACCAGCAGTCCGGCATCGCATATCGCGCGTGACGTACCGCCAACGGTAAACACATCCACGCTAACCCCGCGATCACGCTGGCGAGCAGCCGCAACCACGCTGATACACTGTCGCTCAATAATTCCCGTGTCAGTAACATGATCAACGCCAGCGTTACCGTAAACGCCACAACAGATGTCAAACGCCCTACTTGCGTTGCGCCAGCCGGATTGATGAACACATCCCCTTGAGCAATTTGTACCTGTTGAACAATAGCCGACAACCACACCATACCGGGGGGATACTCCGGTTGGAACATATCCCACGACGGATCAATCGTCGCTCGCCCACGCGTCCACATCGTCATCTCATCGGGATAATCAATGAAGGGCAAGCCATGTTGATACCCTGTCAAGGCCAACGCGAAACCAGCCACCGTAATGACGATAAAAATGGCTATCGCCGCATAGGTGACGAAGCGAATACGGGATAACTCGGCTAATTGACTCACGTGAAATCCTTATAACGCTAAAGCGCATCCGTACTTGTAATAGAAGATGGCTATCTTTTCAAGCTGTGGATTGGACGTGTCACCCGGCAGGGCATATAATTCTCTATAGTGAACACAAGGAGATTCCATGTCGGACGAACAAGCCATCCGCCGGAGTGTCGCTGCTGCGCTGCGCCGTCAGCTCGGACAGGGCAACACCCGTACGGTTATTGATGAAACAGTTGTCAACGCGGTCGCTGAAGGCGGCACGCTTGAAATCCCTCCCGGTGCCATCGTCACCCCTTTGGCGCAAAGTACCGCCATGACTCGTCGCATCAAGTTGGTCACAAGCTCGGATGCCTACACCCATATGGAGGGTGAGATCGTCGCAATCGGTGCCGATCATGGTGGCTTCCCCATGAAAGAAATGCTCAAGGCCGAGTTACAAGCCAAATACACCATCATCGATTGTGGCACTAACAGCAGCGACAGTGTTGATTATCCTGACTTCGCCCTCGCGGTTGCTGAGCAGGTCGCTAGCGGTCGGGCATGGCGTGGCATCATGATTGATGGCGCAGGTATCGGTTCTTGCATGGTCGCTAACAAAGTACCCGGTGTTCGTGCCGCCCTGTGTTATGACTTTGCTACAGCCGTGAACAGTCGTGAACACAATGATGCCAATGTGTTGACTCTAGGCGCTGGCTTAATCGGCAATGCGCTGGCAAAACAGATCGCCGAAACGTGGCTTAAAACTCCTTTTGGTGGCGGTCGCCATGCCAAGCGAATTGATAAAATCATCGCCGTCGAGCAGAAGTACGGCAAATAAACTTAAACAGAATGTCTTGGTCAACCCAAGCTGACATAAACAGGATTTGAGCATGAAACGAGTATCAAACGCAGAATTTGAGCAAATGGTGAATGAAATTACCCGTCAGGTTATCGCCAAAATGAGCGAAGAACCGGCTCCAAGTGCGCCCAAAGCCAGCGTCAGCACCCCGTCTGCGCCAGCCGCCCACGCTGTTGATGGCTGTGATTGTAAAGATGGTCGCTGCGTCCGCGAATGTGCCGACCGTGTCAAACATTTCGTCAATACCGGCGCGGGACGCATCACCTCTGGCTTAGGCTTTATCCCGCGTGATCTCAGTTTGGCACGCCTGATTGACCACACGCTTCTCAAACCTGATGCCAGCGCTGCCGAAGTCGCGCAGCTCTGCAACGAAGCCCGTGAATATCACTTCGCCTCGGTCTGCGTCAACAGCACCAATGTGCCCTTGTGCGCCGATTTGCTCAAAGGCAGTGATGTTGCGATTTGTACCGTAGTCGGTTTCCCACTCGGTGCATCGCCCGCTGAGGTCAAAGCCTATGAAGCCCAACTGGCAATCCAAAACGGCGCGACCGAAATTGATATGGTGATGAACATCGGCGCCTTGAAGAGCCGCGATATTAAAGCCCTTCACAACGACATCGCCACCGTCGTCAAAAACTGCCATGCCCATAATGTCATCTGCAAAGTCATCTTCGAAACCAGCAAGCTCACCGAAGAGGAAAAAGTTATCGCCTGTCAGGTCAGCAAAGTTGCCGGAGCAGATTTCGTCAAAACCAGCACCGGATTCGGTGGTGGTGGTGCCACAGCCGCCGATATCGCCCTCATGCGTAAGATCGTCGGACCGGATATTGGCGTGAAGGCCTCTGGTGGTGTCCGCAATCTGGCGGATGCACAAGCCATGGTCAAAGCGGGTGCTACCCGTATCGGTGCCAGTGCAGGTGTAGCCATTGTCAAAGCCGAACGTGGCGAAACCGTTGGAGCGAGCGGCAAGGGCTATTAAAATGAACTATGCCAAGCCAAATCTTGTTGCTGAACGCCTACCCCTTTCAAATACGGATTTGGTCGCTTTGTGCCATAAATATCAAATTCGCAAACTTGCATTTTTCGGATCGGTTCTACGCGATGATTTCAACCAAGATAGTGATGTAGACATCGTGGTTGAGTTTGAGCCAAATGCCAGAATTGGATTTTTCGAGTTGATCGATATCGAAACTGAATTATCCAATCTTATCGGTCGTAAGGTCGATTTGAATACATATGGTTCGTTAAGTTCACGCATCGAGGAAAAAGTTAGAAAACAAGAATGGGTTCTGTATGAAAGTTAGTCGCGAAAATGATTTAGAACGACTACAACATATCCTTGATGCCGCCCAGAAAGCCTTGTCCTATGGAACAGGACTAACATTTGAAGAACTAAAACACGACGAATTACGGGTTTTAGCCTTAGCACGATTACTTGAAATTATCGGAGAAGCAGCCTCAAAAGTATCGACTGAAACGCAGTCGGAACACATCGACATTCCTTGGACACAGATGATCGGGATGCGAAATCATCTCATTCATGGCTATTTCAATGTTGATTTAAACATCATTTGGGAAACGCTCGTTAACAATCTACCATCGTTAATCACAACGCTACAACAAATTATTCCATTACTTCAGAATCAGAGTGACTAACGATAATAACAATCACGACCGCGGCTCACCAACAACCGTTTCAACAGCCTGTTTGCGACGTGCAATCCCTAGTTTTTGCAGCGCGATGGCACTATATGATTGACCATCCTCACTCACCAAGGGAATAGGTTGCGGTTCCATCGGCAAACGCACCGTGAACACCGTCTGCACATTCGGGGTACTCTTCACTTCAATCGTGCCCCCATGCGCCTCGACAATCCACTTGGCAATGGAAAGCCCCAAACCTGCGCCGCCTGTATTATGAATACGTGTACGAGACGTATCCGCTTGATAGAAGCGGTCAAAGACATGTCCTAAATCTTCTGCTTCGATACCGACGCCGGTATCAGTCACTTGAAGAATGGCTTCTTTGCCAGCCGCCCGAAGTGCCAAGCCGATTTGACCACCATCCGGCGTAAATTTGATCGCATTCCCAACAAGGTTTAAGAGGAGTTGCTTTAACCGATCTGCATTTCCGTTCAAACGTACCGGTTCGATCTGATGAATGCGTACCAGAAGATTGCGATCTTTCGCCAGAATACGCGCTTCCTTGAACACATCGCTTACCACGGTATCAAGGTCAACTTCGCTCATATCAATCGTCAAATTGCCATAGTCTGCCCGTGCCAGCAGCAATAGATCATCCACCATCCGCGACATACGGGCAGTCTCACTCTGCATGGCATCCATCGACATATCATCCATGCCGTAGCGCTTCACCAGATCAAGGTTGCCACGGATGGCTGTCAGCGGGGTACGCAGCTCGTGGGAAACATCTGCCACCAACCGTCGTTGTGCCGTGAATAAATGCTCCAGACGATCCATCATGCGGTTGAAAACCACTGTGAGTCGTCCCAACTCATCCATCGGGCCATTCCACGTCAAGCGGGTTTCCAGATCCTTGGCAGTCGCGATGGTATCAGCCGCAGCGGTCAAGGCTTCAATCGGTTTCAAAGTCTGGTCAGAAAGCCAGTATCCCAACCCGAGTGAAGCCAATATCGCCAAAATACCGCCGCCCAACATAAACAGCGATAACCGATTAGTCGCCTGGTTCACCGTCTCCAACGAGTCTGCCACTTGGATCATACCAAAGCTGGTATCTTGCCCACTCATACGCAGCGGGATCGTCAGAACGCGAACTTCGGCACTACTAATCTTAACGGTCGAGAATTGCGAGGATGTTCCATTGAGCGCATTACCATCCAAAGGCTGATCATAATTGCGCAAGTTTTCAGACGAGGCTTTCAGTTCCACACCACCAGAGTCATCCGACTTTGGTGCCCAAGCTTGCACGAGAATATTGGACGCGCGGAAAATATCCAGTTGTGGCAGCACCATCATGATGCGTGTTGGCGAACCAAATTCACGCAACGGATATGTAGCAATATTAGTGATCACTTGATCAGCGGTTTCCCGCAGCGTTGAATCAACCGTTTCAATCCATGTCGTCCGGATAACCGAAAACACGCCTAATCCAAAAAAGATAATGACGATTCCCAATAACCCGGCATACAGCAGGATCAACTTCTTACGGATGGTCATGCTATCAACTACTTACTACTTCCACTGGACAAATTGAATGGCGGCAAGGACTCTCCAAATCTTAATGTGTACCTCGCCATTCAGTCTGCCACCCTTCAGAAATGACGATTATTCTTCTTCACGCAGCACGTACCCGACGCCACGCACTGTATGAATAACACGCGGCGAACTTTCAGTTTCGGTCTTCTGCCGCAAGTAGCGTACATACACCTCGATGATGTTGCTCTCGCCACCAAAGTCATATCCCCACACGCGGTCAAAAATCACATCACGAGTTAGCACCTGACGGGGATTACGCATGAACAGTTCAAGCAGTTCGTATTCTTTCGCCGTCAAGTCAATCGGACGTTCGCCACGATACGCACGGTGCGTACCGGTGTCCAACGTCAGATCCGCGAAACGCAGGATTTCCGGACGTGAAGCCGGAACTGACCGACGGAACAATGCCCGTACCCGCGCCATCAATTCATCCACCGAAAACGGCTTGACGAGATAATCATCCGCACCGGCATCCAAACCGGCCACACGATCTTTGATGTCATCCTTAGCCGTCAACATCAAAATCGGCACATCGCTCGCCGCACGTAACCGCTTGCAGACTTCCAAACCATCCAACCCCGGCAGCATCCAATCCAATACCACCAGATCAGGCGGATTATCGCGTGCAATCGTCAAGCCGGTATGACCATCCCGCGCGACGCTCACACGGTAGCCTTCATAAATCAGACCCCGCTCGATAAATTGGGCAATACGTGCCTCATCTTCAATCACCAAAACGCGTTCGGATGGCATCCTGCCACCTCCTTCAAGACGTGCCGATGACCTGCCCTCTGGCAAGCATGACCCATCGACACTATATGTAAATCAACATTATGAACAGAATCATACACGTCCTTGTTAAGAGAAGGATTAGCGTACCCATGAGAAGCCGCTTATTTGAGGCGGTGCAGCTAGTACATTCTGCTTGCCCGTTTGCATATCACGCACCGTCAACGCACCTTTATCATGGGTTTGTCCCGCCACGTACCGACCATCCGGCGAAATCACTGGCGACACCATGAATCCACCATATCCCACCGCACTAATCGCGCCGGTTGTGGTCAGCATATCCGCTACATTCAAGGCACGTGGCCCGATGAGCGAACTCCCCAATACCAACCGCGCCCGTGCCGCAACCACATCCTGCATCGCCACAATCCGCGCCGGTTGGGGGATCGCTGCGATCTTGGCTGCCTCAGCCGGACGTGCTGGATCAATCCGGTAAATGATTTGCTGGTTGGTGCTGTCGCCATAACCCAAACCACTGTTATAAGCCAGCAGAAATCCATTCTGTAGCCAGATGGCCTTGCTAGCGACACCAATTTCCTGCGCCTCAAACGTGTTCAAGTCAATCAACATCAACGCTTCAGGGTAATTCGCAGCCGACCGCGTCACTAAAAGCCCGTTAATGTTCGGTGCGAACACCGGTTGGCTGAAGGCCGATGTGGGTGGATTATTAGGCGCGCCGTGCGGCAAAATAACTTTAGCATCTCCCCCGCTAGCCGATACCAACCAGATTCCGCCCTGGATTCCATCGCTGCTCGGCAACACGTAAGCGATTTGCTGACCGTTCGGGTTGTAAGTCAATTCGTTCGCAAACGCAGCCTTATCCGCCAACAGTTTAGGTTCGCCACTGGTCGCAAAACCCTGCAACCACACCTTCCCATCACTGACGAACGCCACATCCTTTCCTCCCGGCGACACGACGTAAGCGGTTACGTCTTGAGCCACGGTTGTCACCTGAACAGGCGGACTGCTATCAGCAGGCAAGCGCCATACCTGCTGCACATTGTCACCATCGGCTGCCAAAAATGCCCCTTGGAAGGTCAATGCCATCCCATTCACACTGTCAGGCGCAATCGGCCCCCAGCTATAAGCCACCACATCCGCGAACGGCAGTGGAAAACCCTCGCCTGTCGTCGGCAAAATCAATGCCAGCACCCCACCCCGCAGCGCCAAAACAAACTTTCCGGCAGGATCCCATAGGATGCCATTCAATTCCATGACCGTTTCGCTCAAAGCGTTGCTACGCGGCGTATTCGGTGCCAAGCTAATCAAACGTCCGCTTCCTTCAGGTACAGCCTCATCAGTTTTCTGAGCACCGAACAACATCAACGTTCCATCAGCTTGAATCGCAGGCAGGCTATAGCGCCACGAATTATCCAGCAGAATCGTTTGGGCGTTACCTGCTGCCAGATTCATACGGATCAACCCGCCATCCGCAGGTGCAAACACGATTTCACTTGCGCTCGCCCATGTCAGCCCAATTGACGACGGAATCGCGCTCGTCAGAATTAACGAATTGTTCTCGCGGCGATACACCCACCAAATGTTGCCCTCGGCCTCTGCCGCCAAATATGCACCGTTGGGTGACCACTGCATGTTCACGAACAACCCTTCGCGCAAATCCGCAAACAGCGGCGCACTCGGCGTATTGGTATAGACCCGCGCCCCATAAGCGGTGGTATAAACCAGCATGTCTCCCGTCGGTGACCAGGCCAACGTATTGCCATGTCCGCGTGACGGTGGTAAATCGGCGCTGCCTTCTTCGATGGTGGCGGCTTCTTGGCTGTAGATATTCCGAATATACAAACCTTTTTCGGTACGGTAAGCCACCCAATTCCCATCCGGTGCCACCCCAAAGTCCACCACAAAGGCATCTTCCGGTGTGACGACCGAGACCCCTTCTGTACCCAGGCCGATTCGCTGTACCTGTCCGTTATTCGTCAACAAGTAGAGCGGAGTGGGTAAATCCAACCCATCCTGTGCCCGTACGACACCCATCATCAACAGCAGCACGCACAGCCCGAAAAATCCTATTCGGCGCATGACAATTTCCTTATCCTATTAGCACATAATGGCAAGAACAAAGTATTCTGTCGTTCTCTCATTATGTAATCGTTCAACAATAGATCCATAATTTTGAGTGTACCGAATAAAGGCTTAACAGTACCACTACACGGGCGCAAACCACTCCCAAGTAGACTGTATTCATTTAGCGTTGCAGTAAAACGCTTGCATTATATCTTCATGGATTGGCATAGACGACCATGCCGTCATGCCATTCGGGTTCACTTTCCAAGACAGTCATCAACTGCATAAAACGCTCGTGTTGTGCGGGACTATTTGCATTCTCTACGTAGGATTCCTTGCTCTCGAACATCACCACCATATAATATTCACGACTATCTGCATCCATCTGGTACACATACACCCCAATGATACCCGGCACAGGTACACCTTCGATACGTTCCGTCACCCGCAAGAATTCTGTTTCTGCTCCGGCCTTCACTCGCATTTTCGCTACTGTCCCGTACATAATGAACCTCCGCAGCTATTTAGTCCGAGTTGTTACCTGATACGCAACGTCAAAAATGATTTTAGTCCCATCTTGCCACCACAATCAAATACAACCGAGGTATGAGATTTTTTTCGTGCTCCAACACAGTGATCACATCCTGCCACAAGATTCCGAACGTGAGACTGTTTTCGCCGTGGTAGCCGAGTTTATAAGCGTCATAGCAACTACAGCCCTTAATCTGCGTATAATCATGCAGAATGCTATCGTTGTTCGAGTCATTTTGTCGCCCCAAAAACCTGACGCCAAAACACTCATGACTAGATTGGACTGGAGATTGACATGTTACGAGCATTTATCGACCAAATCCGCCTGACATGGCGTTTAATTCGTGATCCGCGCGTCCCACTGTGGAGCAAAGCTATCCCTGTGCTGGTGATCGCCTACGTCCTCTCGCCACTCGACTTCATTCCCGATGTCATCATCGGCCTCGGCCAATTGGATGACCTCGCTATCATCCTCGGCGGGATGCGGCTGTTCGCGGCAGTTGTCCCCGAAGACATCGTCGAGCAGCATCGCGCTGAATTGGCTGGCAAACCGTTGGAAATCATTCACAGTACCAACTACACCGTCACATCAGACGACAAGCCCAAGAATCAGTAGTCGATCCCTGTGATGTCAAATGGCAGGGTGCATCCTCTTGCACTCTGCATACCCCAATCCCCAAGTTGCACAGAATTTACACTTTATTCATGCAGGATAACACTTCGGTTACAAATGCGCTTTACCATGAAATCATAAGTCAAGCACACCAGTAACCAGAAGGAACATCAGATCATGAAAAGCTTCCGCACCCTAATCGTCGCCCTTGTTGTCGTAATATCTGCCGCGCTCTTAGTCGCCCCAACC
Organism: Aggregatilineales bacterium; assembly: GCA_044227005.1. Lineage (GTDB taxonomy): Bacteria > Chloroflexota > Anaerolineae > Aggregatilineales > Phototrophicaceae > CFX2. Next base: position 185,675 of record JBGAFZ010000001.1, on the reverse strand, counting down.
TTCGCTCAAGATAATCCACCAACCACACCGCCAGCAGGTAACAACAGCACCCAACTCACCACCCGTACCATCACCATTACGCAGGAACAAATCAACACCCGCCTGCAAAATCGCCCCGGTGACCGCTTGACCGACCTCAGTGTGGTCTTGGGTGCCAACCAGATCACCGTGTCCTTCACCACCAAGGGTGACAAGAACGGTGGTGTCGGCAAGGCCATCGTCGCAGTGGTGACACCCGCTGTTGTTGATGGCAAACTGGATTGGACAATCACCAGCCTGACCATCGATGGTACCGCCGCCACACAAAATCAAATGGACAAGTTCAAGGATCGTGTGACCAACCTCATCGGTGGTAGCAAACTCGCCCAACGTGAACGCCGCTTCACCGTCACCAGCGTCACCGTCGATAGCAGCGCTATCAATATCACACTCACCCGTACCAAGAGCGCTTAATCCACCCCACGCTTTAGCAACAAAAAAGCCGCCCCACAGTTTTGTGAGAGCGGCTTTTAATTTGCGTTAACGGTGTCTGACTATTGCAACTGCAACCGTTGTGATTGCACTTCATTCATCGCGCTAATCGTATCCTGCAAGCTGGAGACTTCGTCTTTAATCTCCAAACGCAAGCGCTGCGCCTTGGAACTATCAACTTCCTTCGTACCCAACAGCGACATCTGTGCATAGATCGTCCCTAACGATGACAACGTGCTTTCCAATTGGATTTCGGCACGCTTCACGCTGTTGACCGTCGCATCGAGATTATCCCGCTGTTGAATCAAGGTTTTGAGTTGCTCTTCAAGATCCGCCTTCACACTCGGATCAGCCTCGTTCTTAATGCGAATCTGCGTCTTCTCAATTTGCTGCGGAACTGCCTTGCGATCCCGTTCTACCAGATCGTTGTTATCAAAAGCGTCAATATGCAGCGCCAGATCGTACATGTGTCCGATCCAGTCATTAATGTCTGAAATCGTTTGCTGCAAATTGGCACGCATCGCCCCTTGATGCCGCCCCGCCAGCGTCATCATATTGCGCCGGTATTCCAACGCACTCTGCAACCGCTGCCGTGAAACCGGACTGCGGATTTGGCTCAAATCGTACTGCGCGTCAAAAGCTTTGGATACCGCTTGGGTGGCAGCATTCGGATCGAACAAATTCGAGAGGATAAACGCCCCTTCGGCCACACCGCCCAACACTAACCAGAACCAGTTTTGCCAACCGGGAATGTTGGTAATCTGTACACCAAAGAACAATACCAGTGTGACCAACAACGTCAGACCCGTTTGCCAGCTCAATACCGCGTTACGCAGGATTGCGCCAAACGCCCGTTGCCGTACCGGATCAAGAGAATTTTGTGCCATAGTCAACATCACTCCGCAACTACTGTTCTGTAACGAGTCGCTGCATTCTATTCTAGCCTACAGAACATCAACACCGCATATGAACAGAGGCGACCCATCGGTTCGCCCCTGAATGCTCACAACTATACTGATGGTTGCTTACCTTCACCGATTGAGAGCCAACCCCGCACTAACTACTGCTACTGGATTGTCCGCCCGCGCTGCTTGCGCCGCCATCACCACCAGCACCACCCAACAAACGACGCTTGCGTTCGTCCAATTGGCGTTCGACTTCGCTACCACGTACCGCCGAGTCGATTTCATCGGACAAGTTGCGAGTAGCCATATCCAAACGCGCATCTTCTTGATCCAAGCGCTGCCGGATTTGATCGCTCAAGCTGCTGATTTCGGCATCGCCCACATTTGAAAGGGCATCCAAACTCTTGACAGTCTTGGTCGTGACCTTCTTGGCTTCTGCCAGTTCGATCAACGCACGCAAATGTTCACGTTCTTGCTTGATCGCAGTAAGACGGCTTTCCAATTTAAGGCGCATATCCAGCATCTTCTGATACTGGGCGTCCTGTTCTTGCCACTGGGTATAATATTCCTGCGAAAGTTGTTGCTTAGTATTCAGTTCGGCCTGTGCGGCAGCTGCTAAATCATCTTTCCCCTTCACAATCAGGGTATCAATATCCCGATCCAGTTTTTCAGCCGTCGCTGCAAATTCTTCATACTTGCGCTTGAGGGTTTTAACCGTTCCACCCACTGTCGCTGTGGATTCTTCAAGGTCGCCAAGGTTGCCTTCAACCTGACGGATGTATTCATCCATCACTTGAACCGAATTGGATTGTAAAGCCCGATCAACGATGCCATGTAAATTGGCGCTAATCAGAGTATTGATTTTTTCAAATAGCGATGGAGCCATAAACCCTTATTCTCCTGCATAAATCACATAGGTGATGAATGAAAGCATATACGTGTTTAGTATACCGCAAGTTGCTAAAAAGCTGTCACTATAAAAAAAGGCAACCGTTCTGGTTGCCCTCACTAACAATCTAGACTTCTCTCAGGTGTGCTTATCCCAGTGCGACAGCTTCCGGTTCGGTCACGGGCAGCATCAGCTTAAAGGTACTTCCTTTGCCGACTTCGCTGTCCAAACCGACATCACCACCATGCAATCTGACGATCCCCTTGACGATCGCCAACCCTGCACCGGCACCTTGATCTTCGTTCATCGCCCGATCAATCTGGTAAAAACTTTCCCAGATGACGGATTGTTCGGACTTGGGAATGCCACGTCCCTCGTCCTTCACCCACAAGGTAATTTCTTTACCCTCAACGGATGCACCAATCGTAATCGGTGTACCCGGTTCCGAAAATTTGCAGGCATTGTTCAGCAGCAAAGCCAACGCCGAAGTCAGATATTCGACGTCGCCTGTGAAAATCGGCAGTTCGGACGGAATACTCACCGTCACCGGATGTTTGCGTACAACCAGCTCTTTGACCCGTTCCTGTGCTTCTTTGACGATTCCATCTACACTTGCAATCGGCCCCTTACGCCAATCATAGGTCTGCTGTGCCGATTCGGTTTCCAGTTCAACCAACAAAATGAAGTTCTCGATCAGGTTACGCAGACGGTCAGCACCCGCCGTAATTCCAGAAATGTAGGTAGAAATATCTTCCTTGGTGAGTTCTTGATCACCTGGATTATTCAACATATCTGAATAAGCCACAACGAAGGTCAACGGTGTGCGGAACTCATGGTTGAGCATCGTCAATATCTGACGCTTCAACGAAGCCATGCCGCCGTTATACATGCGCTTCATACTATTATAGCGTTCCAACCGCGACTGGATTTTGACCAACAAATCACCGGGATCGTATGGTTTGATGACATAATCATCGACGCCCAAACGCATCCCCCGATGCACATCCGACCGTTCGCCTTTGGCTGTCAAAAAGATAAACGGGATGCTAAACCAGCGATTTTCCTTACGCACTTCTTTGAGGAACTGAATACCATCCATCTTTGGCATCATGATGTCTGAAACAATCAAATCCGGCGGTATGGATTGACTGTTCAATACTTCAACGCCGTTGATGCCATTTTCAGCCGTTAATACTGAATAGCCATCCAGTTCTAGAATATCGCGAATACCTTCTAGTAAATGGATATCATCTTCAACGACTAAAACTTTTGCCTTATCCATGGTGCTATTGTTCCCCATCCAGTTTCAATTCAGACTGTGTAATACCCTATAAAATACTATGGCATCACCTGAATTTTTCGTCAATAGGGCGAATTCTATCTTCTTAACATTATGTTATGAATACATCCGCCCCATGAACTCACTGTTATAGGAAAACAGTCACATTACGCTATCAACCGCGTGCAAGATCCAGCAGATCGGACAGCAGTCCGAAACCGGTCTGTAAACGCCCCGCGCCAGAGCCTACCAGCGTCACATCACCCAATAAATCCGTCGTGTAGGTGATGGCGTTCGTAGCCCCCGAAACCGCCGCCAAAGGATTGCTCAACTTCACCCGCATCGGTTGGACACTGCCACCCTGAGCAGTCACTCGCGCCACCAACTTCCACTTTTCACCTGCCGCAGCCGCAGCCTGAACATCCTCGGATGAGATTCCGGTGATGCCCTTCACGTCCATATCTGCCATCGTGATCGTGCTGTTAAAGAGTGCCCGCGCTAGAATAATCACCTTACCCGCCGCGTCCCATCCTTCGACATCCCCCGCCGGATCAGCCTCGGCATAGCCTAACTGTTGGGCTTGTGCCAATGCCTCGGCGTAGCTCATACCACCTTCCATCTGCGTCAGAATGTAGTTCGTCGTCCCGTTCAGAATGCCCCGCGCCTCGCTGATGGTACAACCAGCCAACGCTTGCATCGCCAACCGGATCGATGGTGTACCCGCCATCACCGTTGCTTCAAATCGCAATTGCCGTCCGTTTTTCGCAGCTCGTGCGACCAGATCACCATAAGCCACCGCTACCGGCCCCTTATTTGCCAGAACCACATCTTTACCGCTATCGAAGGCCGCATAGCAATAATCCAACGCAGGTTGTCCGGTCTTCAAATTCGTGTGGCTGCACTCGACCACCACATCTGCGTTGCAGTCTTTGATCAACGTCAAAATATCTTGGTTACGAATCAACCCCGCCGCGTCCGGATACTGGTTGAAATGTCCGGCCTGTGCAGCCGCCAGCAATCCAACAATGTCCAAACCATCAGGCTGGTACAGCGTTCCTTTACTGCGCGTTGCTACTGCCACCACTTGCGCCTCGAACCCATAACGCGCCTTCAACTCCGCCCCTTTATCGCGCAGAATCTCCAGCAAACCTTGCCCAACCACGCCGAAACCAACCAGTGCGATCTTCATAAATCTCTATCCTTAAATGATGCCTGTGAATGGCAACACATCTTATAACAGGCTGCTGTACTTCACCATCCGAATTGTTTAACACTCCAAACGAGCGCCGTTTATGACCCCGCGTAAACCGCTTCACGCAGCCCCTTTAGGTAGCCGATAGCAAACAAACGCCCGATGGATGAGTAACCCGCGTTCTCATTATTATCACCCTCCATAGTCGGCACATGGTCAGGGCGCGATACCCCTTCAAAACCAATATCGCGGTAGGCTTTAATACATTCCAGCATATTGGTCTGTCCGTCATCATGGAATGTCTCGGAGAACTTTTCCGGCGTGCCCCGTACATCACGCAAATGCACGAAGAAAATCTTGTTCTGCTTACCGAAATGCCGGATCACTGACGGCAAATCATCTGTCATCAGAGTGAAGTTTCCCTGACACAGCGTAATCCCGTTCATCGGGCTGGGAACCAGATCAACCAACCGTTGGAAGTTCTCGACCGAACGCATGATGCGTCCCAAGCCGCGAATCGGCGAGAGTGGCGGATCGTCCGGATGCATCGCCAATTTGACGTTAGCCGCTTCTGCCACCGGAATAACACGCTTCAAAAAGTATTCGAGGTTTTCCCACAGTTGTTCATCCGTCACCACACCATACTCGGTTAGTGGCGCGCCTTTCATCATGCTGTTATCAAAACTCGTGACCATCGCTCCACCGCGCGTCGGGGTAGTGGTCGATGTCCTCATCCAGTTAAACACCGGCATCCATTCGTAACACCACACTGATATGCCTAATGCGCCCATGTTGCGGATGAGTTCACAGGCCGTTTCAATTTCCTCATCGCGTCCGGGCAAACCAAGCTTGGCCTTAGTCAAGGGAGGGCGGCTTTCCAACACATCGAATTTGAAGCCTGCATCCTCGTAAGCATTCTTCAGCCGCACCAACGACATATAACTCCAAGGCAAATCTTCGGCGGGTACATCCAGCCCACGGCTGAAATCCATGACACCCACCACATCCTCAATCCCACACTGTTTAACCATCGTCCACAACGAACTGCGCTGTGGTGGAAGTACTTCGGCAATCTTAAACATAATCTTTTCCTTATTCCGGTATGTAATATTCGGGTTTAAAGCCAATCAAGGATCGCGCTTTTTCAATGCTGACCATCGTGTCCGCACCCTGAATTTCTCGTTTCATCGTCTTGACGTTGGGAAAAAACAGATCAATCAACTTCTGGCTGTTATAACCTGCCCAGTTCTGATCATTGACCACGAACAACGGGTGGCTTCCCTCGAAATCTGCGATAACAGCCTTTTCAGCAGCTTGGGCAGCATCACGATTATCAATGTACGCCCAAAAATTGAAGCGATCACCATGATACGCCTTCCACAACCAATCTTCCGTCGGTCCGTCCCACACCCCTTTTTCAGGATATTCCATACGGCGTTGCCCCCGAAACTCCAACACACTCTTGCGAACACTTTCGATGCGTTCCGCCCGCTCTTGCTCTGGCATCTGGGCGAATGTATCCAGCAAATACTGCATTTGTTGGCGCTTTTGTAAGTATTTTTTATTGCTGATCTCTTCAGGAAAATAGACGGCTGGATAGCGTAACCCTACGCTGGAGATACCACAGCGCCGCCAGTAATAATCACCAATATCCTCAACAACTTTTTTAGAAAACGAATAGGGGTCAGTCGTCGATGAGGGATGTTCTTCATCAATCGGGAAATACTGTGGTTCTACATCCACAAGGTTCCACGCGCAGCCCATCGCATTAATCGAACTGGCCTGTACGATACGCCCCACACCTTCTGCGTCCGCCGCTTCAAACACATTAAATGTTCCGGCAGTATTGATGCGGTACATATCCGGCGCAGGCATCGAAGTCGGGCTAGGGATAGCCGCTAAATGTACAATCGCTTGGCAACCGCGCACTTGCTCACGCAGCTTGTCATAATCCATGATGTCGCACAGGACGTATTCCGCGCCCTCAATCTTGACATCGGGGACGATGCCAATCACCCGCACATCCCACCCATGCTCAACGAATCGGGCAGTTACCGCACCGCCCACGCGCCCTGCGCCGCCGGTAATCAAAACACGTGTCATACCGCACTCCTACTGCATTGTTAACGCCTCATCATTGACGCATATCATAGCGCAGGTTGTGCCAGCTTGCCGCTGACCATTGTGCCCCACAACAGCCAGCGGTAGCAGTATTTTATGACGGACGTAGCGTGAGCAAATGTCGGGCGTGCGCATCAAGTTCGCGGGCAGCAGCCGGATAATCAAGTGTCATCCATGCTTGATCGCGCAGCAACCAGCGTCCCGCGACCATCGTATCTGTCACTTGCAACCCATGAATACTATAAACCAGCGCGGTAAACGGATCATTTGCGCTGAAAGGCTGCCAACCGATACCACTGCGGTCGAGCATAATGAGATCAGCCTGTTTGCCAGCCGTCAGGTCGCCAATTTGATCCTCAAGTCCAAGCGCCTTAGCGCCACCCGCCGTCGCAATCGCCAACACATCACGGGCAGGGAGCGCACCGGGTTGTTTCTCACGGAAGCTAGCCAGCTTGGCAAGTGTCCGCATCTCAGTGAACAGATCGTAGTCGTTGCTATTGCAAACGTTATCCGTACCCAGAGCGATATTAATCCCCGCCGCACGCATCCCGACGACAGGGGCGGCATCCGCTCCGGCACGCATCGAGGCACTAGGACAAGTCACCGCCGTAAACGGGTACTGCGCCAATGTTGACCAATCATCCGACGGGATCGTCACCGAATGCGCGGCGATGATGCGATGGTCGAGCATCCCCAACGCTGCCATTTTCTGTGCAGCACTCACGCCGAAACGCTCACGGCAAAACAGATCTTCCTCACCAGTGGTCGACAAATGAATATGAAAACCCACCTGATACTTTTCAGCCAGTATGCGTTCGCGCTCCATCAGTTCCAATGAGTTGTCCACAAAGAAGGCATGGGGTCCTATCCATCCCTGCAAACGCCCCTCGCCTTGGCTGCCCATCTCCTCCAAAAAGCCTTCCAGCTTATTTAATTCACGCTCACGCGCAACCGGATCACCCAATTCCACCACACCGTATCCCAGTGCAGCCCGCAAGCCACTTTGGGCAACCGTCGGGATCACCTGATCCATAAAAAAGTATTGATCCGCAAAGGTCGTCGTACCAGTGCGGATCATCTCGGCGCAAGCCACTGCCACCGCAGCCGGAACCATATCAGGCGTCATCACCAATTCCAGTGTGCGAATAGTGTTGTACCAACCGTCCAGCGTGAACAGAGATACGCCCTCCGCTAAACCCCGAAACAAAGTCATCGGCGTGTGTGTATGGCTGTTCACCAACCCCGGCATAATCAACTTGCCGGATGCATCAATACGCTGGTCATAGCTGCGCTCAGGCAACGCGGCCATATCGCCTACCTCAGCGATACGATCATCTTCGATCACCACATAACCATGTTGAAAAATACGATCCGCTTGTCCCAAACAAAGAATATAGGCATCGTGCAGCAGAGTAGTAGTCATCGTTACGCACTAACCCGTTCGATAAAGAAGCGCTCAAAGCGATCAATCGCCACATGCGTTGCCAATCGAATAGTAGCCCCTTCATCTCCTTGTGGCACACGCATCAATGTTTGCGCAGGAACAGGATCAGCACTCGTAGCAACCTTGATGGTCACATTTTGCAAACTGACCAGTGTGGGGTCGATGATTACGCCCACAGCCAACGGATCATGCAAATTCGTGCGTCCCAATGCTTGGAAGCGGGGATACCGCGCCAGTTGATCCGCCACCGCCAGTTGGAAAGGCGAACCGGCATCCTGTATGTGCTGCCATCCGGCTTGGTTGACATGTACCAATGTGGTGATGTCGAGCGGCACCAGCGTGATCGGTGCGCCCGACTCCAAAACAATTTTGGCCGCTTCGGGATCGCACACGATGTTGTGTTCAGCCAACGGCAGATCGAGGCGGTCTATACTACGCACCACACCGCCCATAATGGTCAGGTGGGCGATATTTTTGATAAGGCGTGGTTCTTTCTGAAAGGCGAGGGCGATATTGGTTAGCGGTCCAATCGCAATCAGATGAATTTGACCGGGGCGGCTCATCACCATCTCGATGATTTTATCCGGCGCAAATCCGGCATTCGGTTCGAGCGTCGCATCATTCGGATCAGCCAAACCCTGTCCTTCGTGCCCTTCCCAATAAATAGGGCGCTGTGAGGTCAGCGGTTTTTGTGCACCGGCATATACTGGAATCTCGCCTAAACCGCGAAGCTGCAACAACTTGCGTGTCATACGACTGCGCAGCACAGTATCGCCATACACACATGTGACCGCTTGCAATTCCAGTTCCGGCGAACCGAGCAGCAAGGCCAGTGCTAGACAATCATCGATATCAGTTCCAATGTCGGTATCAAGGATGACAGGGGTGGGCATAATATTTCCAACGTAATGGTTATAAACGTATGGAGCAACATTAGCAAGAACGGTTGAAAAATGCTATTCTTTTTTCATGCGTTTTGCCACAAACACAAACCTGTTGGAAATGTTCCAATAGAGTAGCCTTTTTGTATAACTAAGGAGTAGGCAATGTTGAAAAGAATTGGTGTATTGTCTTTGTTATCGTTAATACTGGTGGTTGTTCTAGCGGCGGGTGCTGTCCCGGCGTTGGCACAAGATACCAGCACTTATGTTGATCCTTGCGTAGCAGCGTCAACCGAAGCGACTGCCGAAGCAGCTGCCGTACCGGATAACAGCGCGGTCAGCTTTGAGATCATCCTCCCAAATCCTCGTGGCGACCGTTCCTTCATCGACTCAGCCGCTGCTGGTGCCGAACGCGCCATCGCTGAATTGGGTGTGAAGGGTACCATCATCGAAACAGCCGGTGAGCAAGAACACAATGCGGCCATCCGCCGTGCCGTTCAAGACAAGCCAAGCTTGATCATCACCATCGCCGTGAACTCCGACACGATTGACGAAGTAGTCAGTGAATTTCCGGATCAGAAGTTTGGTGCACAGGAAACCTTCTTCCCCGAAACCCCTGACTATCCAAATCTGGGCTTGTTCAACATTCTGACCCACGAAAACAGCTACTTGGCGGGTGTCGCCGCTGGTATGTTGTCCCGTACCAAGAAGGTCGGCGCCGTCGGTGGTGGTGACTTCCCCGGCATCAACCTGTTCATCGTCGGTTTTGAAGAAGGTGTGAAGTCAGTTTGCGCAGATTGCGAAACCTACCGCGCTTATGTCGGTGGTTCCAACCCCTTCTCTGATCCCGTCAAGGCCAAGGAATTGGCATTAGGTCTGTATTCACAGGGTGCCGATATTCTCTATCAAGTCGCCGGTCGTAGCGGTGAAGGCGTATTGGAGGCGGCGAAAGACACCGGTAACTTTGCCATCGGCGTTGATAGTAATCAGGACGATTTGTATCCCGGCACAGTGATTGTGTCCGCCATGAAGCGCGTCGATAACGCCGTGTTCTCCTTCGTCAAGAGCGTCGTGGATGACACCTACGCCCCCGGCTTGCAGACCGTCGGCCTTAAGGAAGGCTTCGCTGGTTTGAGCTGGGACGTTGGCGTTTGCTCACGTACATTTGACAAGAGTGGTCCGGCCGATTTGGTCGAGAAGCTGCCTGCCGTTCGCGCAGCCATCGATGCAGCCCGCGAGAAGATCCTCGCTGGTGAAATTAAGGTCACCAACGCGCTGGAGTCAAGCGGCTAAAGCTCGCCTTCAGTGCTCGTAACAGACAGTACAATGGGGGTGAACTACAACAAGGTTCGCCCCTATTTATTCGATCAGGGCAAGTAGAAAAACAACCTAAAATTTTTATTACAAGCGCTTTTTTGCAGCAGGTACAGAGTAAGGTTTAGGTAGCAAGTATGTCCAACGCGATTGAAATGCGCCAGATTCGCAAATATTTCGAATCGACCGGTGTGTTGGCTTGCGATAACGTCACATTGACCGTGACCAAAGGCGAGATTCATGCCATCGTCGGGGAGAACGGCGCCGGTAAAACGACGCTGATGAGCATCTTGTACGGCTTGGTAAAGCCCGATAGCGGACAAATTTTTGTAAACGAAAAACCTGTCCACATCAGCCATCCCAACGATGCCATTCTGCACGGTGTCGGTATGGTTCACCAGCACTTTAAGTTGGTACCCAAGTTCACGATTGCTGAAAACATCATGTTGGGGATCGAACCCAGTCAGATGGGCTTCATCAACAGTGGAGCCGAAGCCGAAGCAGTGCGTAAACTCTCGGAAAGCTTTGGTCTGCCCGTTAATCCGAACTTGCGCGTAGCTGATATCTCCGTCGGGATGCAGCAGCGTGTCGAAATTTTGAAGGCACTACAACGCAACGCGCAAATCCTCATTCTGGATGAACCGACCGCTGTGCTCACGCCGCAGGAAGTCCACGAGCTATATTCGGTCATCCGCAAGCTGGCGAATAGCGGACGCACTATCTTGCTCATCACTCACAAGCTCTTGGAAGTCAAAGAAGTAGCTGATCGCGTCAGTGTGATGCGCCGTGGCAAGCTGATAAGCACCCATAATGTAGCCGATGTTTCCATTCGTGATATGGCGCGGCTGATGGTCGGACGCGAAGTCATCCTACAGGTCGAAAAGAAAGATGCCCAGCCGGGTGAAACCGTCCTCACCGTCGAAAATCTGCTCGTCGCGGGTATGGGTGGCGTACCTGCCGTATGTGGTGTGAACTTGGACGTTCGCGCGGGTGAAATCCTCGGCATCGCCGGTGTCAGCGGCAACGGTCAAACAGAACTCGTCGAAGCCATCACCGGCATACGACCGGCAGACGCAGGAAGCATCAGCCTACGAGGCAAAGATATCACCCATGCGACTGTGCGCGAACGACGGCAACAGGGCATGGCACATGTCCCCGAAGACCGCATGACCACAGGCTTAAACCTCACGACCGACTTGGATGAGAACGTGGTCGTCACCCATTATCAAGATGCCCCTTATTCACAGCGCGGTTTATTCAATCGTGGGCCAATACGGGTGCTGGCACAAAAAATCATCGACTCATTTCAGGTCAAATCCGCGCGGGTCGGTGAAGGTATACGTACCCTTTCTGGCGGTAACTTACAGAAAATCGTCCTCGGACGCGAACTGAATGGCAGTCCCAAGCTCGTAATCGTCAACCAACCCACCCGTGGGCTGGATGTGGGCAGTATCGAATTCGTCCACAAAACCTTGATCGAAGCTCGTGATACAGGGGCAGCAGTGCTGTTAATTTCGGTAGAGCTGGAAGAAATCTTCTCCCTGAGTGACCGTATCGCAGTGATGTTTGCCGGACGGGTCATGGGAGTGCTGCCGCGTGCCGATGCCACCGAGCAGGACGTAGGCTTATTAATGGCTGGCGGCAGTTTGGAAACGGAGCACGCATAAATGACAACCCGACTACGCAAATTACTTGAAAATGCCTCTATTCCGATTTTGGCGGTGCTGCTAGGCCTGTTAGTCAGTTCGATGTTCGTTGTAGTGGCGAAGAATGATCCAGTCCAAACCTACCAGCGACTCTTTTGCGAAGGTTTCGGCCCGAAAGGCTGCCAAACCTTTGGCGACCTCATCATATTTCGGGCAGCCAATGAAGATGGAAGCAGTCAGGCAGTTTTCGCCCCAACCTACGGCAAAGACGGTCACCCCTTAGCGATTGTGTTAGAACGCGGGACAATCTTAATCCTAGCCGCACTCTCAGCAACAGTTGCTTTTCAAGCCGGTATGTTCAGCATCGGCATGGATGGGCAACTCGTTTTAGGAGCAGTTACAGCGGCCTTCTTAGGCTACTGGCTGCCAGATAAAATCTATGGCGCGGCGGGCGTGGATGCCAAAACAGCCTCGGACGGGCTGTTGACCATTATGCATCTGATCGTCCCGCTGGTTTGTATCGCGGCAGCAATGGCTATCGGCGCTTTTTATTCGTGGATCGTCGGCTATCTCAAAGTGAAGCTGAACGTCAATGAACTCATCGGTTCAATCATCCTCAACGCCATCGCCGTACAAATCGTCGGCTACCTGATCAACAACCCCTTGCGCGCCGACTTCAACAACGTCGCCCGAACCAAGCGTATTGACGATACCGCATGGTTACTCCCCTTTAATCGCGGCATTCTGCAAGATGTTGAATGGTTTACCGGCTCACGCACTGGCATTGGCATCATCATCGCCCTGCTGGCAGCCATCATCATTGGCATCTATTTATGGCGCACCACTGCCGGTTACGAGCAGCGTATGACGCGCGGATCACCCTTATTCGCCCGTTTTGGTGGTATCCCCAACCAACGTGCAGCCTTACGTGCCATGCTCATCAGCGGAGCACTCAGCGGCTTGGCAGGTGCTATCCAAATTCTCGGTGTCGAGCGGCGCTTGGTCGAAGGCTTTGCCGGTTCCGGCTTAGGCTTTGATGGAGTATTGGTCGCCATCCTAGCACGGGAATCGATCGGGGGCATTCTGATCGTAGCCCTCTTCTTCGCTGGCTTGGAACAAGGTGCCACCAACTTACAATTTGGTGATTTGCCCCGACAACTCGGCAGCATGATCATTTCGTTCATCATTCTATTTAGTTCGATGGAAGAATTCTTCCGGCAGATTTTCACACGCATCCGCTTGCGCCTGCGACCACCGAACACCACGACCGCTAGCGAGGTGACATCATGATGGCATTGTTGAACGCAAACAGTCGTTCCTTGCGTAATGGCTTAATCGTTGCAGGGCTGATCATCGGCCTGCTCTTTTTCTTCGGCATGCCTGATATTCTGGTACAAAGCAGTATCCGCTTGGCGACACCCTATATCCTCGGTTCGCTTGCAGCCTTGGTTGCCAGTCGTGCAGGTGTATTGAATCTCGCGATTGAAGGCAAGATGCTGCTCGGATCATTCATAGCAGTAGCCGTACTTTACAAAACTAATTTCAACCCGATTGTAGGGGTAATCGCCGCCATGCTCTCCGGTGGTATACTCGGCTTTGTCTTCGCCTTCCTCTACCTGCGCATCCGCATCAATCTAATCATTCTAGCGATCGCCCTCAACCTGTTCGTGGCCAACGCAACAGTCTTCTTCATGCGTGTATCCTTCGGTGTGTTTGGCACGTTGGCGGATCCCAGCATCAACAGCTTGCCGACCATCGAACTACCCATTATCCACCAGATTCCACTGCTTGGGCCGCGCGTCAGCGGCTACAACCTCGTGGTCTACATGAGTTGGGTGATGGTCTTCTTGGTCTGGCTGATGTTGTTCCGCACCCAGTTCGGACGCCACATCCGCGCAGTAGGGGAAAATCGTGAAGCTGCCGAAACAGTAGGCATTAACGTGACGCTGGTACAAACCTTCGCTCTCACGCTCAGCGGGATGCTAGCCGGTTTGGCAGGATCATTCCTATCAATTGGTGTCCTTAGCCAATTCGTCGAAAATATGACCGCCGGACGCGGATGGACAGCCATTACCGTGTCGCTCTTTGCCTTTGAACAACCTATCGCCGCCTTTGTCACATCAATCTTTTTTGGACTATCCGAGTCGCTCTCGTTCTACTTCCAAACCCGTGTCAAGATCGATGTACCACCGGACTTGCTGCTGGCGATCCCGCAAATCGCAACATTATCTGCATTGGTCTTGGTAGCGCTGCGCATTCGGGCGGCTGAACTGCTCAAACGCCGCAATTTTGTGGCGCAGTTCGGGCAAGAAATCAACAACTTACGTAAGGGATTGGTCACCGGCGGGCAAGATTAACCGTTGCGACCGAACCCATTTAGAAACACTTATCGACATAACAATATAAAAGAGGTGAATCATGGCAGCCCCCCATTTTAAAAGTGATCCGTGGACACGTGTACGAACGGTTCATGATTTACCTGCGGATGAAGTCATTTCGGCGGTGCAAAAAGAAATTCGGCGTGGTAATACCGAAAACGCAGCCCTGCTAGCCTACGAAATGCTGACGACCAGCGCCGAAATGGAAGAATATTTGTGGGGTCGCTTACAGGTCATCTCAGTAGAGGATGTCGGCTACGGCAACTTGAGTGCGCCGGTTCTCATCGAAACCCTCTATCAGATGCACTTCCGCATTGCCCGTCCCATCGGTGATCGCTACCTCTTCGCCATTCATGCCGTGCGCGTCCTGTGCCAATCCCAGAAAGAACGCGGCAGTGATGACCTCAAGAATTGGGTCAATCTGGCTGTAGAGGAACAGGGTGTCCTCCCCGTGATTCCTGACTATGCAGTTGATATGCACACCAAACGTGGGCAAGAAATGGGACGCGATACACGCCACTTCTTGACCGAAGCCTCCAAGGTGATGCCCGAAATCCCCAACCGCGACTTTACCTATCGGGATCGTCTCCTAGCCGCATTAGGCGACAAACCTTCATCTACCTAACCGTTTTATCGCTACGCCCCGACACACTCTGAATTGCCACGCTGAGGAGCGGATATAATGCTCCTCAGCCGCAAATTCCGAACGGGGATACATAAGCTGTTTTGTTTCAGATGATTAAAGCCTACTCAAGGGCGCGGTTCAAACCTTTCTGACCCCATGCTATAATGCCCGTGTCCAATGAGTTGATACGGATTTACGGTTATGTCCCTTCTAACAGCCACCAACCTCGCCAAGTCCTACGGACCCGACGATATTTTCGACAGCATCAATATCGAAATCCCACACAGGGCGCGTGTCGCTTTGGTCGGGCCAAACGGTGCGGGTAAAACCACCTTGCTAAATTTGCTCGTCGGGCATGATACCCCCAACGAAGGCACCATCAGCATCGCTAAAGGCACCCGCATCGGCTTCCTACCGCAGCGGCCTGAACTAGCGGGCGATCACTCCATCTGGGAAGAAATGCTCAACGCCTTCACCGATATCCGCCGCATGGAAAGCAAATTGCGCGAGCTAGAAGCCAAATTGGGCGATCCTAAAGAACACGATGCCGTCATGCAGCAGTATGGCGATCTTCAGCATCGCTTCGAAGTCGCTGATGGCTATACCTATGAAAGCCGTATCAAACAGGTCTTACAGGGTTTGGGCTTCAAAACTGAAGACTATACCCGCACCTTACCCAAACTATCCGGTGGCCAGCGGACGCGTGTGCTGCTCGGTCGATTACTGCTCGATGCTCCTGATTTGCTGGTGCTGGACGAACCCACCAACCATCTGGATATTGAAGCTGTCGAGTGGCTGGAAAGTTTCCTGCGCGATTTCTCCGGCGCGGTATTGGCCGTCAGCCATGACCGTTATTTCATGGATGAATTCGCCTCCACCGTCTGGGAACTGGATTTCGGCACGCTGGAAACCTATCGTGGTAACTACAGCCATTACACCCGCCAGCGCGAAGAACGTTACGAACGCCGTGCCGCCGAATATGCCACCCAGCAAGAATTTCTCGCCAAAGAAATGGAATACATCCGCCGCAACATTGCCGGACAGAACACGCGTCAGGCCAAAGGTAAATTGCGCCGCCTTGAAACCATGAAGAAGCGCGGCAGGTTACTCACCCGTCCGCGCACCCGCCAGAATTTACACCTCAACATGAATGCGGGTATGCGTAGCGGTGATAAAGTCCTCATGACTCACAACGTAGCAGTGGGCTATGCCGATGCCGACCAACCACTCTTCACCGTCCCTGATATTACGCTCTGGCGTGGCGAAGTTGCCGCATTGATCGGCCCCAATGGTGTCGGCAAAAGCACCTTCCTCAAAACCATGATCGGGCAACTTCCACCCCTCAAAGGTGAAGCCCGTTTAGGTGCATCAGTCGACATCGGCTACTTCGCACAGGCACATGAACTCCTCAACCCCAAGAACAGCATCATCGACGAGATCATGAACGCCAAGCCCATGACTCCCGCCGAAGCCCGTAATTATCTCGGCCCATTTCTCTTTCAGGGTGATGATGTCTTTCGCCCCATCGAAACCTTATCCGGTGGTGAGCGGGGACGGGTAGCCTTAGCGAAACTCGCGCTCTCTGGTGCCAACCTATTGCTGCTCGATGAACCCACCAACCATTTGGACATTGATAGTCAAGAAGTCTTGCAGAATGTGCTGGCAGGATTCGCTGGAACTATTCTGCTCGTCAGCCATGACCGCTATCTTGTGGATGCCTTAGCAACCCAAATCTGGGCGGCCAGCCCCGGCAAGTTGGAAGTTTTTGAAGGCACTTACAAAGAATACGTGACGGCGCGCAATACTGGCGCATCAATGATCCCCACGCGCACAACCGCCGAACCCACCAACGGCAAAATCCATGTCGATTCACCGAATAAGCAGGCCGCTGCCAACAACAACCAGTCCAAAAAGAAAAGCGGCAACAACTTTAAACTTGAGAAACAAATCGCGGACGCTGAAGCCAAAGTCCATAAGCTTGAACTTAAGCTGAGCGAACTGAGCGCCGCCATCGACAAAGCCAGCAACGAAGGCAACGCCGCCATCATCAATAAGCTGGGCGCGGAATACGCCGAAACTGAACACGCGCTGGACACCGCCATGAACGAGTGGGCAAATCTGGCCGAGTAAATGTGGAAAGCAGGTGTGCTGATGGTCGCTAATGCACAAAAAAAGTGGACGGTTGAGGAGTATCTCGCCTTCGAGCGCGCCAGCGAAACCCGTCACGAGTATTTCGCTGGTGACATATTTGCTATGTCGGGTGCCAGTAGGCGGCACAATCTGATTGTCACCAATACGGTCACAACTCTGAACTTACAATTAGCTCAACGACCATGTGAAGTATATCCTAGTGACATGCGTATCAAGGTCAATGCCATCAAATACACCTATCCTGATGTAAGTATCGTCTGCGCTGAACCCCAATTCATAGACGGGGAGTTTGATACACTCCTCAACCCAACGGTCATCATCGAAGTGCTATCCGATTCGACTGAGGATTATGATCGTGGCAAAAAATTTAAGCACTATATGGGAATAGCGTCCCTCCAAGAGTACATTCTCATCGCACAGGATGAAACGCGCATCGATCATTATGTTCGTCAGTCACATGGGGATTGGTTGCTCTCATATGCCACAACCCTCGAAACTCAATTAATAATCAAATCGATTAACTGCACTCTATTGCTGGCAGATGTATACCGCAAAATCACATTTGAAATCGACGACAGTCCGAAGAATGACTAACATGCCAGCCTGAAAGACATCCATGACCTCACCAACGCGGAAAGACCGCATTAGCCATCTCGAACGCAGCATCTATCGCTTAGAATCACGTTTGGAAATTGCCCGCCAACAAAGCAGTCGGCTCGGTTGGCTGCGCTTGCTCGTTTTTCTCAGCGCCGCCATAATCGCCCTCGGCATATCCCCGACCAACGGCCTCGCTGCCCTTAGTGTGGCAATCGTCGGCCTCGCCATTTTTGCCCTGCTCGTCTCACGACACAACCGTGTTCGGAGCATGATCGCGCGCGGCGAAACATGGCAGGACATCAAACAATCACAAATTGCCCGTGCTCAGCTAGATTGGGCATTTATCCCGATTCCGCCAACCTATGGCACCAGTGATGACCATCCCTTTGACAATGACCTTGATATGAACGGGATACGGTCTCTGCACCATCTACTTGATACCAGTGCCACCATTCAGGGCAGCGCACGTTTACGCAAATGGCTGCTTGCCACCACCCCCGATGTTAACATCATCCGCCAGCGTCACGCCCTGCTGGATGAACTCTCGGTTCCCTTCGCTGACCATATCACACTCGAAGCCCGTTTGAAGGCCGGTGCCAGCAAGCGTTTGGATACCCGCCCCTTGAGTGCATGGATCGTTGAAGCGGGTCTGACTAACGTATCCGGTCGATTGGTAGCACTCCTGGCAGGGTTATGTCTGCTAACAACACTACTCTTCGTCCTCTGGCGAACCGTATATATCCCCCCCATCTGGGCAATTAGCTTTCTCATTTATTTCGGCATCTCCCTTAGCCGCGTCCGATCTGTTCTCCCCGTGTTGGATGAGGCCTTCGCTGTGCAGGGCATCTTGAACAGCTTGACAGGCGTTTTCGGCTATCTGGAAACTTATCCCCTACATGACAAACCCGCACTGCAAAAACACTGTGCGCCTTTTAAAACCGCCGGGCGTCCTTCCAGCCAGTTGCGCGGCTTGAATGTAATCGTGGCGGCAGCCAGTCTACGCAATAACTTCATCGTCTGGGGCATCCTGAACGCCCTCATGCCGTGGGATATGTTTACCGCCTATCGCTTGGCAACTCTGCGCCACAAACTCGCCCATCTCATGCCTGATTGGTTGGAGGTTTGGGCGGATTTGGAAGCCCTATCGGCGTTACGCATCTTCGCCTACCTCAATCCGGATTACACCCGCCCACACTTTGAAACCAGCCGCATGACCTTCGCCGCCACTGGTTTAGGCCATCCACTTATCGGGCACGATTTGCGCGTATGTAATGACTTCGCCATCGACGCCCATCAAGTGACCATGATCACCGGCTCCAACATGTCCGGCAAAAGCTCTTTCTTGCGCACACTCGGCATCAATCTGGCGCTGGCGAACACTGGTGCAGTCGTCAACGCCACCCACCTGCAAACCAGCCCCTTTCGCATCTACACCTGCATCAAAGTCAGCGACTCGCTGGCCGAGGGCTATTCCTATTTCTATGCCGAAGTGCGCCGCTTAAAAGCCTTGCTCGATGCACTCGAAAAAACCGACACACCGCCCCTCTTTTTCTTGATCGATGAAATCTTCAAAGGCACCAACAATCGCGAACGTCTGCTAGGCAGCGAAGCTTATATTCATGCCTTAATCGGCAAGCGAGGCACCGGAGCCATCTCTACCCATGATCTGGAACTCGCCAACCTGACCGGATTGAGTAATTATCATTTCGCCGATCAAGTGCGTGATGGTCAGCTCACCTTCGACTACACCCTGCGTTCCGGCATCTCGCCCACCACCAACGCGCTCCGAATCATGCGATTGGCGGGCTTGCCAGTAGCCAAAAGTTAAGCCTGTCCAGCCTTGCACTCTTGTTCGCAAATTCAGGGTATAATTGGGATATTAAGTTAAATTTCTTTTACATCTACCTACTGAGGCGCATTCATGGCGAAGATTCTCATTCTGGGGACGGCAGCCGCTGTACGCGATGCCAACCACGAAAATACCCATTTTGTGTTGATCGGTGATCACGGCCCGGTGCTGATTGATTGTGGATCAAACCCCTTGGGTAAATTCCAGTTTGAGGGTATTGATGATGAGCAACTAAAAGATGTTGTCCTCACCCATTTTCATCCTGATCATGTCAGCGGTGTACCCAATATGCTCATGCATATGTGGCAGTTGGGACGTCAATCCCCCCTGCGCTTCTATGGATTGCATCACTGCATGAACCGCATGGAAGACATGATGGTCGCCTTCTCGTGGCAAGAATGGCCCAACTTCTTCCCTGTCACCTTCAACCGTGTCAGTGAACGCTTTAACGCCCCTGTCATGGAGAACGAAGACTTCAAGATTACCGCGTGGCCGGTACAACACTTCGTCCCCACCATCGGCTTACGTATTCTCAACAAGCAAAATGGGCGCGTACTGGCCTATACCTGTGACACCAACCCCACTCCCTCGCTGCTCGAATTAGCCAAAGACGCCGATATGCTGATTCACGAATCCGCAGGCGAAGGTTTTGGTCACAGCAGCGCCCGTCAAGCCGGTCAAACCGCCACCGCTGCCAACGCCAAATCGCTCTATCTCATTCACTATTGGGTCTGGGAAACCGATCCCGCCCCGCTCGTGGCGCAAGCTCAAGAAACCTACAATGGCCCCATTACGCTCTGTCAGGACTACGACATTTTCGAGTTCTAGAGCAGGTTGCCAGTCTCCCATCGTATTCGCTAACATGATATGGATGCCTATGGAACAGGAAAACATTTACCTCCAGCGTATTAATGTTGTCGTGAACTATGTTCGGGAACACCTCACCGATGATTTATCACTCGCCACATTGGCACAGGTCGCCCACTTTTCACCATTTCACTTTCACCGGATCTTTAGAGCAGTCACCGGAGAAACAGTCAACGATCTCATTGTCCGTATGCGACTCGAACGTGCCGCCGCCTTGCTCAGAAGTAGCCCACATATGTCCGTCTTGGATGCCGCCCTTGCCTGTGGCTTCGCCTCTGCCTCTAACTTCTCGCGCACCTTTAAAAAATATTACGGCACCAGTGCCCGTAATTGGGATCGCCAACGCAACTTAAATGACAGCAAGAATCGTAAAGTCTTTGAAGCTTTTACTAAGTACACTACCGATATGTTGAGTGAATTTGATCAACAGTTTGATGTGCAGATCAGGGAGCTTCCAGAACAACCGCTGGCCTATATTCGGGTAGCAAACGCTTTCCAATCGGGGCAAATTCCCCATGCTTATGAGCGCTTGCTCCAATGGTATACGGCTTGTGGAGACAATCCACTGGAAAGGACATTATACGGCATGGCGCAGGATGATCCAGATATCACCCCCATAGAACTCTGCTGTTACGATTGGTGTTTGCCGGCACCACACCAGCGCATCAGCAACAGCGAAATCAGCTATCGCACTTTTCCACAGTGTCAGATAGCCTTCATCCGCTGCACGGGGGATATTCATTTGGTGGATAGAGTATGGCAATACCTCTTCCGCTACTGGTTGCCCCGCAGTCGCTATCAACCGGATAATTTGCCAGCCCTTGAAATCTACCATCGCCAGCCCGCAGTCTTAGGCTGGGAGCAGTACGATATTGATTGCGCCATTCCAATTATTTCGCTTTGAGTAGAGAAAAGGACACGCGATGAATCTTGGAACATTCTCAATCAGCTTGGCAGTCAAGGATATCAAAGCATCACGCGCATTTTACGAGAAATTCGGCTTCACCAAATTACTCGGCGAAGAATCGCAAAAATGGTTGATTATGAAAAATGACTCAGCCATTATCGGGTTATTTCAAGATCATTTTGACCACAACATCATGACCTTCAACCCGCTCGATGTACGCACCATCCAGAAAGAATTAAAAGCGCAGGGCGTGTCATTTCAATTGGAAGCCGATGAAACGGGCGCCGGTCCTGCCCATGCAGTCCTAACTGACCCCGACGGCAACGCAATTATGCTCGATCAACACTAATAACCACTCGTGCAAATAGGATCGAGTTCTTGAGTCGTTTTTCAATTACGCCCATGTATCCTGAATCAAATCCCTTCTATCTGAACCCAAAGATAGAAGGGCTAGATCAGATACAAGGACACATAATAGCTACGGTCGATACAATACCCTGAAGTGCTCACATACGACTGGCATACTCAGCATCGGTTCACGCCCCATCTCAGCGCACCGGCGGCTAAAATAACGCCAGTGAGCAACCCGCCAATAAGCCAACGAACGGTCACCCTCGCCCTCGTCATAAGCAAATTCAGGCGGCACATTATCATAAGGCAGGATACGAACAGTGGTCGTCTGGATGATACATACCGCCTCACCCTGTCCATCCAAAATCACACTGGTATCCCCTGTTTTCGGCACAGAACGCCCCTCGAATTCAACCGTCCACACCAAATCAGCCGTCGCCGTTTTAACCCCCTGCACCACCAGCGCACATAACTCATCCGCCAGCGCAGCACTATCGCCAAAAGCCCATACCTCTGGTTCGCCTAATCCTGCCTGCTCGGACTCGGATAATGTAGCCACATACGCTGCCCAAAGTGCCGCCGCACTGGGGTTTTCGATCATAATATCTCCTTTGTGATCATGAATGGATGAGATCGAGGTCACATAGGGCGGACTGTTTCTACTTCCCGCCCTTGTTAGTTAAGAATCTTAGGTCTGCTTTGCGGTCGTTTCGAGTGGTTTGACTGTCGCGTGTAGAAACTGAAAATCGTCACGCGGGGGAATAATCTCATGCACTTCTGTGACTTCAAACTTCATACGTCCGATTTGGACAATCGCCCCCACCTGAGGACGTTCGCTTTCATTCTTGATGCCACCCGGAAAATCACCGCCGCTAACCACATAACTGACTTTATAGATCATGATCGCGCCTCCATATTGTCGACTGTGTCTCTATCCACCTACTGCTGCTCATACAAGCCAACACGCCTAGAAACTGGATGATGGGTCGAGATTTTTGTGGCGCAGCTTGAAACTCAGATCAAGCGCCATATTCCGCATGATAATGTAGCCAATCGCGGTATCCTCTTGGCACAGCGATAAAAAGTCATCGGCACTGATAGCAAATAGCTCGGTTCCTTCTTCAATCACAATCACCGATGCCGAACGGGGGCCTTGATCCAATAATGCCATTTCACCAAAGATCTGGCCTTGTCCCAAATAGATCGTGGCATAATTACCGCCACTTTGGCTGTTCAACCGGATTTCAACCTGTCCCCGTGTGACGATATACATTTTGTCACCCGTGTCATTCTGGTTAAAAATCACAGCATCCATTGTATGGACTTCGCGGTGGCTAATGGCAGCGAGGCTGGCAAGTTGGCTGCGGCTCAGCCCACTGCATAACGCCACACCTGCAAGGACTTGAATGAGTTCCATCGACATCCTCCCTTACGCTATTACTTCGATTCTACCCCCAAAACCCATTTTTCACCGCATACCACTAACACCCATACAGGCGACCTTACCGCCAACACCCCTAAACCAATTGCTCTGCGGTGAAAAGTCTTGGCGGTTCAACTTCTCTTCCTATGCATCAAATGACAAATGCAAATCATGCAAGCCGCGAATCACATAAGCATCCTTGAACACCGGTGCAGCGTCCGTCAAACGCAGATTATGCAAGCGAGTGAGTAAAGTCGTATATGCGATTTGCAGTTCCAGCCGTGCCAGCGGCGCACCCATACAGAAATGCAACCCACCGCCAAACGTGATGTGTGGATTATCCGCGCGCCGGATGTCGAGCGTATCCGCATTCGGGAAACGCGCCGGATCACGGTTAGCCGCCCCGAACATCAAGCCCAGTTCATCACCCACCTTGAACTGAAAGCCGCCGTATTCCATATCTTCCAGCACCCAACGGCGAAACAGTTGCAGCGGGGTATCGTAGCGCAGCAATTCTTCAATGGCCGTTGGAATAAGTGACGGATCAGCAATCAATTGGCTGAGTTGATCAGGATGTTGCAGCAGCGCCCACATACCATTACCCACTGCGTTGACGGTTGCTTCATGTCCGGCGTTCAAAAGCAGCACGCAGGTCGAAATCAACTCGTCCATCGTCAACCGTTCGCCAGCTTCTTCCACCTGTACCAGCGCGGTAATCAAATCATCCTGTGGATTACGGCGGCGCTCATTCGCCAGATTGCGCAGAAAATCCGCAAACTCTTGAGCCGATTGAACCGCCAACCGTTCCTGTTCCGCTGTGTGATCCAACTCATACATCGCGACAATCGCGTTCGACCACGGACGCAGCAAATGGCGGTCAGTCTCCGGTACACCTAGCATCTCGCTAATCACATTCACGGGCAGCGGCACGGCAAAATCACTCAGCAACTCAAATTGTCCATTGTCCATCACCGCATCCAACAACTGGTTAGTCATGGTCGTGATCTGTCCACGCAAACTTTCTACCCGTCGCGGCGTAAATACTTTATGCACCAACCCGCGCAAACGGGTATGTTCCGGTGGTTCTTTGTCAAACATCGAATGCTGGCTAATACGTGCAAACGGTTCGATGGCTGGCGGCGGCACATATCGTTCTTCCGGCGGCAAGATGTGTTGCATCGTTCGTCCCAACCGGCGATCCCGCAGCAACGTATTCACATCTTCATAACGGGTAAAAAACCACAGTTTCCACGGTTCCCAATAGAATATCGGTGTACTGGCACGTAGTTCCTCATACACCGGATAAGGATTATGCTGAAAATCACGCGCCAAAGGATCAAATGACATAGTCCATTCCTACCTTCATTGTCATATACTCGAATCAAACAGTAGCCATATATTGTATTCTGCCTTGGGAAAAGATTCGAAGTTAAAAGGGCGGTTCAAATACGACATATGCAAAACCACAGGTTGAATGAATTTGAAATTGAACAATTGATGAAGGCCTTAGCGCGGATGCGCGAATCCGAATTGGCTCAACTGCTCGACATGGTTGAAACGTTAGTCGCCGAACTCAAACGTGTCGCACTCCACAACGATGAATCACCCGCAGCAGCCGTAGCCGCTCGTCGATTAATCTCGGTTTGGAATAAAGAAGTGCAACGCATCCTCAAACAGCAGTGGGAAAACGACGCCGTCCCATCCAGCTAATCCGCCGCTCTATAGAATTTTCCCGCAACCAATCAGCCCATCCCACTGGTTCAATTTTTAGTTTCCCCTTTTGCCTATCCTGTTTGATGATAAGCTAATAACACCAGCAAATAAGATGACCACTAAAAATAATCGACAATGACCAATCTCACCGCCCTCGAACAACAACTAATCACGGATGCCCAATCGCTGCGTACCGAGTTAACCGCCTTTTGCGCCCGCCTCTTACAAACGCCTTCCGTCAACGGGTTCCATGATGAACGCGATGTCGCCCTCGTTATCGCCCAACAAGCCCAATCATTAGGTTTGGATGTGCAAATCGTCGGTGAAAACCCGCAGCGCCCGAACGTCATTGTGAGTACCAGCACCCAATCACCTACCGGATTATTATTGGTTGGACATCTAGACACCGTCCCCACAGGCGACGAATCCGCATGGACTCACCCTCCCTTCGGTGGTGAAGAAGCCAACGGTCGCCTCTATGGACGGGGAGCAATTGATACTAAAGGGGGCATGACCGCCGCGCTTTACGCCTTAGCCCTGCTCAAACAGCATCCCGAAGCCTTGCCGCATGGACGAGCCCAACTTATCTGCGTGCCCGATGAAGAAACCGGCGCAACCGGAACACTCGGCATTAAGTGGCTGCACGATCACGGCTTACTCGAAGGTCAAGGCGCTATCTATGCCTATTCTGGTGATCAAATCACCCTCGGTCATCGTGGTCTCCTCCGCTACACATTGGTCTGTCATGGACAATCGACCCATAGCGGAGCACAGGAATGGCAAGAACGAACACTCGGAAAAAACGCCATCACTGGCATGGCGCGGCTGCTGCTGGAACTGGAAAACGTACGTTTTGACTATTCAACCGCCCCACACTTCGGTCAATTCCGCACAGTCATCACTCCCGGCACCTTGATCAAGGGCGGCACCAGCATCAACATCATTCCCGACACCTGCGAAGCCGCGGTCGATATTCGCATCACGCCCGAAACCAATCGTCTACAAATCGAAGCATTAATGGATGCCTGCGTCGCCCGTGTCGAACAGGAACGCGGTGTCACCTTCACCCGAACCTTACTCAACGACGCGTCCGCAGCTCTTACACCCGACGATGCAACCATTGTTCGCGTCTTAGAAAGTGTCGTGCGGGATGTCAAACACAAAACCCCGCAGCGTGTGGTAGCCGGCCCGTCGAATGAAGGCTATCTGCTCAATGATCGCGGCATCCCCACCATTTGCGGCTTCGGCCCCGACGGTGAGAACTTCCACGCCATTGACGAATACGTCACCATCGACAGTCTCGTCGAAACAACCGCCGTCTTCGCGGTTACCGCCTCCCGTATGTCCCATCAATAACGCTTATCACTTGCATTCAGTGATCTATCAACAATAATTGATAATCACATTCCCCCAGAATCAGGGCGCTTCACACCCGCTAATCCCCCTACAATAAGATTGTGCTCGGTTATCACTTATGGAGGATTGAGATGCGCCGATTGCTATGGATGGTGAGTCTTGCCACCTGTCTGATGCTCTTTGTTGGGATTGTGCCGGTGACCGCCCAATCCGGTTACCCCGACCGCCTCGAAACCTACGTCAATGACTTTAACGGAATGATACCGTCAGACC
The DNA here is from genome assembly GCA_044227005.1 of Aggregatilineales bacterium. GTDB lineage: Bacteria > Chloroflexota > Anaerolineae > Aggregatilineales > Phototrophicaceae > CFX2. The sequence goes on along the minus strand of JBGAFZ010000001.1, from coordinate 159,043 downwards.
TCGAAGCCAAACTACGCGGATGGCTTACCGATCTGAAAAGCCAGTACCAAATCGAAATGACCATCGTGACCATCAACTCCACCCACGACTACAACGGATGGGATTACACTATCGAGCGCTTCGCTACCAGTTTATTCAACCGCTGGGGCGTCGGTGATGCCGCTACCAACAAAGGCATCATGTTGTTGGTCGCTCGCAATGATCGCAAAGTCCGCATCGAACTGGGCGATGGCTACAACAGCAGCTACAACCAGCGTGCCAAAGGTGTCATTGACGAATATATTTTGCCGTTCTTCAAAAAAGATAATTATGAAGCCGGAATCGAGAAGGGCGTTCGTGGCCTCATCTTCACCATGACCGGCGCGTGGCCTGCGGGCGGCACACCCACTTTCTTTGAAAACCTGAGAGATCAAATGTCACAGGTTGATCCTATGGCATGGCTCATCGGCCTCGGCGTTATCGTGCTTGGCGCGGGTGGCACTGTCTGGTATCGCGAAAGCCACCGCTGCCCGAACTGTGGCGTAATCGGCCTCGACATCCAATCCAATGTGCTCGTCAGTCCCACGCGCTATTCCGAAGGTGAAAAAGAAGTCCACAAATACTGTCCATCCTGCCAGTATTCCACGACCGAGGTAATGCGGATCTCCCGTATCAGTTCCAACAGTTCTGATAGTTCGGACGATTCGTCCAGCTCGTCTTCATCAGGGGGAGGGCATTCCTCCGGCGGTGGCGCAACCGGAAGCTGGTAACAAAATAGAAGAGCCTGTGACTTTTACCAAGTACAGGCTCCACAATTGAAATGTCATAGTATCCAATCCTCTATAGGTTTTACCGTGCGCTGCTGTCAGTAGCACTCTCGCTACTGGACGACGATGCGCTGTTCAACCTGTAGAGGAAGATGAATCTCGACCCGTGTACCTTGCCCGTATACGCTGCGTAAACTAATCGTACCGCCATGCTGCTCAATTGCCGCCTTGACCTGCGCCAACCCCAAACCACTCCCCGCATTTGCGCTTGATCGTGCATTGTCCGCCCGGAAATACGCCTCAAACACCCGCGGTTGATCCAGTTCAGCAATGCCGATACCGTTATCCTCAACCGTGATGATCGCCTTCCCGTACTCAACCTTCATCGCTACCCGCACGGTACCCGCTTCCGCTGTATATTTCACCGCGTTGGAAATGATATTGTCCAGCGCACGTTGAATTTGGCTCGTATCGCCGATCATAATCGCCTGCGAATGTCCGATGTCGATCGTGAGCGACTGGCGTTTCAAAGTTGCGCATGGCCGGTTAGCTTCCACCATCTTCAATACCACATGCGCCAGATTGAACACCTGATAATCCGGTTGTCGCTGTTGCGATTTACTCAACGCACGCCAATCTTGAACCAGCAGTTCCATTCGTGACAAATACTCACCCAAAAAATGAGCATTTTTGTCATCAATCACCTGCTTACGTCGCATCAACTCCAGTTGTAACCGCATCCCCGTCAGGGCATTGACCATATCATGTCGTATTTCCGCCGCTGGTTCACTATCGCCCTGTGTAGTATTCGGATCATATGCACCTTGAGCTGACCATGAACTATTGACATTGTTATCTGATAAAGCGTTCATTTTTGTTCCCTTTTTCTAGCCTATATACCGCACTATAAAGGGCTGGTATCAGCCAAACGTCAGGAAAACGTCAGGAGAAAAAGATGTTTTAATTTTCCTTTTGATTTTCTACAGTATCACGTTATAATTCACGATTAACACGTTACATATTACAAAAAATTATGTACGTATTCTTTGTGCCTTCACATAGAATTGATTGGTATCACGTTGTCACAAGTACGGCTACGGCTGTTCGGTACCCCTCTCATTGAAGCACAAGACCAGCCGATTCGCTTTGAGAATCGCAAGGCTGTTGCCCTGTTAGCCTATCTGGCGGTTAGCCGCGCTGCCCAAAGCCGCGAAAAAGTCGCCGCCCTCCTCTGGCCGGACATCGAACAATCGCTCGCTGCTCTACGAACCGCCGTCTGGGAACTCCGCAAGAAAATCGGTGACCAATACCTAATCACCACCAATCAAGAGATTGGGCTGGTGATCGACAACGGTTTCTCAGCCGATGTCTTAGATTTTCTCGGATTGCTCCAAACCAGCGCCAAATCCACCCTCGAAGCCACCCGCCGCATTGACCTGCTTCAACGTGCCGTCACCCTCTATCAAGATGACTTCATGGTGGGCTTTACCCTGCGTGATTCACCTGAATATGACGATTGGCAAAGCGCACAAACCACCCACTTCCAACGCCTCCAACAACGCGCCCTCCTTGATTTGACCACGCTCTACGAAGAAATTGGCGACGACTACAGCGCCATCCAAACCGCCGAGCGCCTCCGCTTTATGGATCGTCTCGCGCAGGAACCTGTCGAAGCCTTGATGCGCCTCTATCTAAAATCAGGGCAGCGCCAGAGTTGCCACCGTCTATATGAAGAATATTCCGCCGAACTCAAACGCGAATTGGATGTAGAACCCGATCACGCCCTAATCGCCCTCTATCAATCCATCGCCAATCCGTCTGTAGATACAGCTTCGACCTCGCGCCGCAGCGTCCGCCCCGTAACTGGCCCCATCGCTGCCGGTAACATCACCGCCAGCATTTACCGCTCAGCCGACATGGTCATCGGTCGCCCCCGCAAAATGTTCGGACGCGATGAGTTAATCGCCAAAATCCTGAATCTGCTCTACGACGGTGAACAGGTCATGTTGACCGGCATGGGTGGCATCGGCAAGACCTCCACAGCGGCAGCCGTAGCGGCAGATTACATCACCACCACCGGACAACCTGTAATTTGGCTGGAAACCGGTTATCAAAAAGCCGACGAAATGTTACTCGCCTTGGCGCGTGCCTTTGACCAGCAGCAAACCCTGCTCACCAAAGCCGATCCCGCCGCCTTTGTCATGCAACTATTGGTCGCTCAAAAAGGTCTTCTGGTACTCGACAACTGTTGGAATGCCCCCGCGTTATTCGAGGTCATGCGTGCAGTCCCCAACAGCTTGCCCGTCTTATTTACATCCCGCCAGCGCATCCCCATTGATGGTGAAATCATTGCCGTCGATGCCTTGAACATGACCCATGCCCGCGATTTGCTCATCTATCATGCCCGTCGCGATTTTAAGAACGATCCCGATGTGGATGCCTTACTTCGCTCATTAGGCAACCATCCCTACGCCCTCGCCATTGCTGGTAAGCAGCTTAAAGCCCAACCCGGCTTATCGACCAAAGACCTCCGTTCGCGCTACATGAAAAGCACCCGCGAGATCGCCGTTGTGGGCGGCTACGGTGAACAAGAGCGCCAGAGCATCGAACATATCATCGCCCACAGTGTCGACACCGTTTCACATGACGCTCGTAAAATGCTCCTGCATATGGGATCGCTCGCAGCTCCCCACGCATCGTTGGAACTGCTGGCACTGATTCTCGACACCGACCTCGACTCATTAGAATCGGCTGCTGCTGAACTCGAACAAGCCAGCCTTATCGACATCCAGCACGCCGCATCCCTCGACATGCGCCTCTACCAGATGCATGACCTGACCTTTAACTACTGCCGTGACCTTTTCAAACACACCGGCCTCGATCGCTCCCGCTTGGTACGGGGCATCAGCGCCTACATGCAGCGCTACAGCCACGACAAAATAGCCGTGCAGCAAGAATTCACCAACCTCATGGGTGCCATCCGTGCCGCCACCCACCTCAAGGATGATGCCGCCGTCATCTATATGGTGCGTGCCATCATGAACGACGGCTACTTCGATGCCTTCGGTTATACCCCCGAACTGCTCGAACACCTCCATGAAGCCATCCAACTCGCCCAAAACGCAGGCGACTCCCAACGCGAGTCCCTCCATTACCTCCTCAGCAAACATGCCAACGTGCTTCAAATGCAGGGCAACTATGAGGACGCATTTCAGATAAATCTAGAAGCACTTGCAGTAGCCCCAACTCCTGAGCGGCGTGCATTGTTGGCAACAACACTTGGTTCAATTGCATTTCGCTTAAAACGTGAAGAATATCAACTGTATTTGAATGAAGCTGAAGCAATCGCCCGTACCCACGATATTCATGAAGTTTTATCAAGGGTTCTAGAAATTCGTGGACATGTAGCCCTAAGTGAAAATGACTTAGAACAAGCACGCGTGCACTTTTTAAATGCAGTCGAATATTCTGTGAAGCTAAATATGCTTAGTCGCATATTTCATACACTTTATAACTTGGCTTTCGTTGAAATCGAATTAAAGAATTACGTAGAGGCAGAAGTAACACTGAATCGTGCATTCCAACTTGCGGTAACTGACGACAATGATCTCTGGAAGGGCATGTGCTTTTCCAGTATAGGACGTTGTACCCATGCACGTGGAGATCGTGACGAGACCTCCCGATTAATGTCTCAAGCTCTGCAGATTTATGAACATGCTGGTGCGCTTCCATTTGCAAATTGGGTGCGCAATTTTCTTATCAGTGAAGGTTACATTACATAAAGGAATTAGGGGGATAATATGTATCAAAGAAAAAACCTTTTCTTAGTTTTTTCGCTTATCTTACTCAGTGTTATGTGGATAGTTCCGAGTTTAGCACAAGATAATCCACCACCAACAGAAACAGGCACAGCATTACCGATAATTACACCGATCACTAATACACCGATACCCACATTCAATGTCGTATCAGATGTTGCTATTTTGGTAGTTGATCTATTCAATGACGATCCACAGATTACAGCTAGTCCTTCTAATAACGATTTATGTGCTTCACCATTTGATGGTTTAGATGGTTCGCACATACAAGGCAACATTATCACATCATCATTACATCCCTATGTTCTCCCACACGGTCAACTGGTCTATATGTCAATGGAAGACGTGTTAACCAAGCAATTTAACACACCAGCAATTGCTGGAACAATTTCGCTCCCACCAGCTGTATGGAAAAATGAGTTGTGGCATTCACCTCTCGGAGGCAACATTTGGCTGACCGCAGTAGATGCAAATGATTATGACATAAATAGTATTGTCCAACACATTGATGACACAATACAATCTATGAAGTCCACAACGACTCATTTCGTAATAAATATGAGTTTCGGGGTTGTACCTTGTGAACAAATCCCTTTTATTCCACCCTCGCTTTATCTTAGCTTCCTAACACAAAGAGAGATTTCCTGTAATTTAGAAGGTACTGGTTTAGCCCGGCTGCGTTGTACGGTTGATACATTAATCAACAATAAACCTGACTCCGACATAGATATTAAATCTTTTATCAAAGGGATTGTGGAGTACCGCAATTCCAGTGTGTTAAATGCTGCGACTTTTTCATTTGTACAACAAACAATTGCTCGCCCGCTAATAAACACAGCCCTACAAAATGTAACTTCAATACCAGACACGGATATTGTATCTCGAATAAATGACCTGCAAACTAAGTATGATGTCAAAATAGTCCAAGTTGCATCAGCCGGAAATGATGGTCGAAATGAACCTTATTATCCTGCACGTGCACCAAATGTATTGAGTGTTAGCGCAGACTATAGTCACGGCACATGCGAACTTTTTAGAGATACGGCAAAGCTCGATCATTTTATACGCAGGACATTAGGTTTCGACAATGATAAAGCTACTGATGCTATAAATCGTATAATGTTTCCTTCGACAAACAGTGGAGAAGTGATCGAAAATGGTGTATCTAATATCCCTCCAGAAATTTATCTGAATGCCATATATGTAGTACCAAATAATAGTACACCTACGGTAGGCGTAACCCCTTCACCAACACCTACTCCTTCGCCCACACCCACCCCTTTAGTAGAAGATCTAGTTGCAGAACAAGAAGCTTATGATTCACTAGGGTGTTTAGCAGGAACCTCATTCAGCGCACCACGGGTCAGCATAAGGATGGCAAATCATATTCTGGCTACTGACATCATATCTTGCCAAGGGAGCTATCCGACAATTAGTGCTCCTCCATTGGATCATAATGCATGGGACAATCTCACAATATTAGAAGCACGCAATCGCTATTGCACTTCGTTCCAAGGCTAATCTCAAATCACAAGTGGCAGCCGTAAACAAGCTGCCACTCCACTCATTTCGAGGGACGCAGTCGCGTCCCTAAATACCCCTCACTGCTACACCACTTGGTTAGAAAACCTGAACCCAATACTATTTACAAGTACGACTTTTTGTTCTAAAATGAATATATATTAAACTTCGGAGCATCCCCATGAACACCCTTCACATAGCTAAAAACCATAAACGGACAACGACTAACGGGTTGCAATAACGGCAGCAGCACCCCCAAATGGCGGGCGGCAGACATGACCGAGCCAACCGCGGCGTTTGTGCAATTTCAGCGGCAACAGCCGAACATCCCGCTGTGCAACCATCACCATTTAGCGCCAATCTCCCCTATTCCCGCCTGCTATTGCAGCGGGAAAAGTGCAAATTGTGCATAATCCGCCATAGCACCTACAGGCCGTTTCTTATCCCACAATCGCCTTCATGAGGATCTTATCTATGCCCACCTTCAGCCTATCCACTCCGCCGGACTTCCACTTTTGGCCTTCGGTTGTGAGTCATGGTTGGTGTGACCTTCCCCCCTTTCGTTGTGACGAATCAACCCGCACCTTAGAACGCATCCATCAACTAGCCGATGGCACAGTCGTCCACTTGCGTCTACCAGCAGCCGAATCCAAAGTCGGATCGCTCACCGTTCATGTCGAAGGCATCGACCAACTCACATCCAACCACATTGAAGAACTCACCACTGGCTTACGCCGCAGCTTGGAAATCGACCGTGATCTGACTCACTTTTACGCCCTCGTGCGCCAGCATCCCCGTTACCACTGGATCGAACGAATCGGCGCAGGACGCTTGCTCTCAGCACCCACCGTTTGGGAGGACTTGGTCAAAACCCTCTTCACCACCAACACCACTTGGACGATGACCATCCAAATGACCGCACGTGTTGTAACCTTGGGCGATCCCTATCCCGCTGGTGGACACGCCTTCCCCACGCCTCAGCGCCTCGCCGCTCTGCCAGCAGCCGAATTAAACGCCCACGTCCGCGCTGGCTATCGCGGTGATTATCTGCACCTGCTCGCCACCCGCATCGCTAACGGTGACTTGGAAGTCGAATCGTGGCGCGACCCCGCCCTATCATCCGATGAGGTCTACAAACGCCTCAAATCGCTCAAAGGTTTTGGGGATCACGCCGCCGGTAATATGCTCCGCTTGCTCGGTCACTTTGACCGCCTCGCCACCGATAGCGTCTGCCGTACCGTCTATAAAGATCGCATCAACAAAGGTCTCGCCGCAGCCGATGATAAAGAAATCACGGCTTACTATCAGCCCTTCGGCGCATGGTGCGGCCTCATTCAGTGGATGGATGTGGTCGAAGATTACTTTCAAAGTGCCAAGTTCACAGGAGCATGACAACCGGCCATTCATGTTCTACTCATCAAACCTCCATAACTTCTAAACGCCGCTCCGCTACAGTAATTTCAGTGTGACCGTACACCGCAATCGTGAAGCTGGAGACTGTCGTTAAGACAATCCCTATCCTGTAATCCCACGATTGGCACAATGAGGAGGAACGAATGGAACTGCATGATGACGATAAGCCCGTAGGCCGTGTGATGACACGCCGCGAATTGCTCACGATGCTCGGTGGAGCAGGTGCCGCAATTCTCGTGACGACCGGTTTCAAAAACCTGAACTTGGTACAGGCTTCCAGCACCGCCACCCCTACAGCCTTACCCACATGCGTCGTACGACCGGAACGCACCGAAGGCCCTTACTTCGTGGACGAAATGCTAAACCGCTCCGATATTCGCATCGAACCCTCGGATGGCAGCATCAAAGATGGTATCCCCTTGAAGTTGAAGTTCAACGTCTCGGATATTAGCAACAAGAGTTGTACGCCCATCAAAAACGCCCAAATCGACATCTGGAATTGTGACGCCCTTGGTGTCTATTCCGATGTCACCGACGCCAGCTTTCAAACCGTCGGGCAAAAGTGGCTGCGTGGCTATCAACTAACCGATGAAAATGGCGTGGCCGAGTTCACCACCATTTACCCCGGTTGGTATTCAGGCCGCGCCGTCCATATCCATTTCAAAATTCGTACGGCTCCCGGCACCGCTTCAGACTATGAGTTCACGTCGCAGTTCTTCTTTGACGACACTCTGACCGATACCGTTTTCAAGCAGCAGCCCTATGCTGCCAAAACTGGCGAACGGGATACCCGCAATTCCAATGACATGCATTATGCCGATGTGGGCGACCAACTCCTGCTCGACCTTGTGGAAACCGATGAAGGCTACAGCGCCACCTTCGATATTGGTTTGGATTTAGCCGATACCGAAACCGGCGCATCGGACTCCTTCAGTCTACAAATGGGCGGAGGCGCGCCTCCTGCTGGTGGCCCACCACAAGGAACTCGCCCCGCCACCATGACTACCCAAACCACACCCACCGCTACACCAACCACCAGCGGCTAATATCCTGATAATCACGAAACGGAGATCAAAATGAATTCAGACCACTTAGAAGTACACGACGACGATAAACCGATTGGCCGCGTGCTGACCCGCCGCGAAGCCTTAGCGCTGCTCGGTGGCGCGGGTGCGGCCTTCTTCGTCGGCACCGGCTTCAAGAACTTGCGCTTCAATCAGGCCGCGACCCCCACCGCGATTGACACCTCCTTACCAAGTTGTGTGGTCAAGCCTGCCAAAACCGAAGGTCCTTACTTCGTAGATCAAATGTTGAATCGGTCTGACATTCGCATCGAGCCAACTGATAACAGCGTCAAAGAAGGCGAATTACTTCAACTCACGTTTCAGGTCACACAGGTCGATGGTGATACCTGTATCCCCTTGGAAGGCGCACAGGTCGACATCTGGCACTGTGACGCGCTCGGCATTTATTCCGATGTGAACGACCGTTTTGGGAGTACGATCGGGCAAACATGGCTGCGTGGCTATCAAGTGACCGATAAACTCGGCACCGCAGCCTTCACCACCATTTACCCCGGCTGGTATCCCGGCCGCACCGTTCACATCCACTTCAAAATCCGCACTGATCCAGCCGCAAACGCCGGTTATGAATTCACGTCGCAGTTGTTCTTTGATGAAGCCATGTCGGACGCCATCTATACCGAGAAACCCTATTCCAGCAAAGGGCAGCGCAACACCTTGAACGCCGATGACGGCATCTTCGCAACTGATGGCGAACAACTAACCTTGAAGGTGGTCAAAAACGAGGATGAAAAAGTGGGCGGCTATAAGGCCACCTTCTATATCGCACTCGACACATCGCAGCCTGCCACCGAAACTGGCAACGGTGGTGGCCCCGGAGGCAGCCGACCGGGTGGTGGCTAAACCGAACGCCCATAAATCAAAGAGGAGCGCATATGCACTCCTCTTCCGTAGTTTGAGCCAAATTTCGCTTAGGCGATGACGAACGAGTCGGTTTCAGCAAGTGGCAGGTTGAAAGTCTTGGCAACAGCCGGATGGGTCACGTTGCCCTTATACACATTCAATCCCTTAGCCAGCCCAGCATCACTATCAAGGGCTTCGCGCACACCCAGATTTGCAATCTTCATAATGTAACGCAGGGTAGCGTTAGCCAGCCCAAAGCTGGAGGTACGGGGTACAGCGCCGGGCATATTGGCGACCCCATAATGCAAAACCCCATCGACAAAATAAATAGGATCACTGTGGGTCGTGGCATGCGTGGTTTCCACGCAACCGCCCTGATCAACCGCCACATCAACAATCACGCTGCCCTTGTACATCGTCGGCAGCATATCCTTTGTAACGAGGCGTGGCGCGCGTGCCCCCGTCACCAGCACCGCACCGATGACCGCATCAGCCGTCGTCACCGCTTCAGCGACGTTCGTTTCATTGGAGGCGAGGGTTGTTAACCGTCCTCGGCTGCCCAATATTTCATCGAGGTAACGTAACCGATCCATGTTCACATCCAGCAGCGTAACGCGCGCGCCCATACCCAAAGCAATCGTCGCCGCGTGTGTGCCAACCGTTCCTGCGCCGAGGATCACCACATGCGCCGGAGCCACACCGGGAATACCACCCATCAAAATACCGCGTCCGCCTTCAGGCTTTTCCAGATATTGCGCGGCGATTTGGGTAGCCATCCGTCCGGCCACTTCACTCATCGGCTGGAGTAATGGTAATTGACCTTTGGCATCTTCAACCGTTTCATAAGCGATACCGGTCACACCGCTATCCAGCAAGGCATGGGTTTGTTGTTCATCAGCCGCCAGATGCAAATAGGTAAACAGCACCAGATCATCCCGCAGGAAACCATATTCCTGTGGTTGTGGTTCTTTGACCTTGAGTACCATCTGTGCTTCGCCCCAAGCCTCCGCCGCACTTTGGACGATGGTCGCACCAGCCCGCAAGTATTCCTCATCACTGAAAGCACTGCCTGCGCCGGCAGCAGTTTGAACAAAGACGCGGTGACCGTGCCGAACCAATTCACGCACACCACCCGGCGGAAGGGCTACGCGGTACTCATTGTCTTTAATTTCTTTGGGGATGCCGATAATCATGGGTGTTTTTCCTGCTCGAATAATAACGATCTGGTTTTCTCATTGTACAATATGTTTCAAAATTGTCCATTAAGTTGGTCAGTGTGTACGAAAACACATATCCGTTAGGGAAGCAATGAGGAACGACAAAGTCCGGGCTGTTTCGCTCAAAATGGGTTCAAAATCATGTTGTGTGAAATGTGCAAAGCCCTTAGAAACATCACCCGGCAAGGATCGCTGTTGCCGTTTGATCCATTGTGAGGATCTGAAGCTTTCCTTCATCGCGCAACCGAACCGCGATTCGCAAAATTTGTTCCAGCCCCTCAAACATACGGGGGCTAGTGCCGAGGTTAAACGGGTGAAACCACAGATGATACAGTTCGTTCTTGCGAACTGCCTGCTCCATACCCAGTCGGGCTTGCCGAACACGTGAAACCGTAGGGATGCGCCCCCGAATGCCATCATAAGCCAACAAGAACTGCGAGGCCGGTAGATTCACCAGTTGGTCATTCACCTTACACCCAGCAAGATCATAAGTAGGGGGCTGTAAGGCCAAAGCCCGATTCGCCAAATGGGCGATACCGCGCCGTTCGCGCTCACGGTTGCCCTCAATGCCTCTGTAAGCAACGATGCCATACTTCGACAAACTATCAAGATACTTAATCTGGTTACGGGGATACACAATCGAGCGTAATTGCAAGCCAAGCCCTTGATGCAGAGCCTGACACTGAGCCAGATCGGTTTCCCATACGTCTCGGCTCGTAGCAGGTTCATCTGTATAGATGTGAGAAAAAGTATGAGTGCCAATTTCATGCTGCGTCTTGGCAGAGCGTATCCAGTCCAAAACATAGGGCGCATGATACCAATGAGAGGGTTGCACACCAGATGCGCGAACATCTGTCTCCGATAGCATCAACTGCCCGACAACCGCCCACGTAGTTGGAATATCGTACTGGTCAAGTAGATCAATCAGTCGGCGCAGAATGGTCTGATAATGATCAAAACAATGGGCATAACGCGGAAGCAGCATAGCATCCGTGCCCCACGCGATTTCAGTATCCAGTGAGAAGATAAATGTTCCTGTCATAACGCGGAAGTCTAGCGGAAGGTGTTCTGTTGTGCTACGCCGAACTGTTATAATGGGCACTCTTGAAGCAGTAGTGAACCTAACATACACCTGATGATGGTGCTGACTTGCCTGAAATAATGTCCGAGAAGCAATTGAATACAACCGTGTGTTGGATCGGTAATCCCCGTTACAGTCACCCGCTAAACCCAACTGATGACAAAAAGTGGGGATTATTAGCGGGGTTGGGCGTAAACATGTTTGTGGTCGGATTTGGTGTAGGATTGCGACCCCGCCGTTTTACCCGACATGCACATTTTATCTTGCTGCCCGAACTGCCCATTTCGATCCTGCGTTACGCGGAAATGTTCATACTCGCACCCATTATTTTGATCTGGTTAATCGCACGACACAATGTTTCGGTGATCGTAGCAGGTAGTCCCTTTGAAGGATCAATTGGTGCGCTAGCAAAAAATACAGCGCGGTTATTTGGAAAACGCATCGCCTTAGTTGTAGAAAGCCACGGTGATTTTGAAGTAGCCGTACTGGAACAACGACAAGTTTCCTTCCGCAGTATATATCGCGGGCTGATGAATAAAGCGGCTTCCTACGCCTTCCGTCATGCTGATGTGCTACGGGCAGTATCTAACAGTACGCGGGAGCAACTTGGCCGATGGACAACGGGCAAACCCGTCATTCAGTTTATGACGTGGACAGACGTGAGCGCTTTCCGAGACCGCCCACGCGAAATTCCAGTCGCTGAGGCGCATGATATTGTTCATGCAGGAGTCTTGATACCCCGTAAAGGTGTACACACTCTTTTGGCAGCCTTTGCCCAAGTCGCCCCTGAAGTGCCACAAGCCCATCTATGGATTGTGGGCAAACCAGAAAACGCAGCTTATGCGGCTCAATTACATGATCAAACCGAATCGCTAAAGCTAACAGAACGGGTAACATTTGTCGGGGGCGTTAATCAGCAGGAATTGGCGAAATTTATGGCGCGTGGACGAGCACTGGTCTTAGCATCACTCTCAGAAGGCTTACCCCGTGTGGTGGTCGAAGGCATGATGAGCGGATTGGTGGTGATTGCCAGCCGTGTATCCGGCATCCCTGAAGTCATAGATGATGGCGTCACAGGCTATCTCATCCCACCGGAAAAACCCGACATACTAGCCGATACACTACGGCGTATGTACGCCAACCCTGATATTGAAGGCATGACCCAACGCGCACGCCAATTTGCTGAACAATTCTTCTCGGAAAGCGCCTATGTAGACGGTTACAAACAACTACTGACTACAGCACTGGAAAAGGTCAAGTAATGCGACTCCTACTTTTCAACCTCGTCACCGATGCAGATGATCCGGTGCTGGGTTTCACAACCACATGGATCAATGGATTGGCTGCTCGTTGTGAGGCAGTCGATGTCATCACCATGAAAATGGGACGGGTAGCAGTCGCACCAAATGTGCGCGTGCACTCGGTTGGCAAGGAAAAAGGCTATAGTGAAGCCCGCCGCGCTCTTGAGTTTTATCGCATTTTGCTAAGCCTCTTACGTCAGCATCATTACGATGCCTGTTTTGCCCACATGATGCAGTTGTTCGCAGTGATGGCTGCCCCTGTGCTCAAGTTATATGGCGTTCCAATTACGCTGTGGTATGCGCATAAAGCAACCGGACGGATGCTACAACTGGCCGAGAAACTGGTCGATCATGTAGTCACTTCAACCGCCGAGGGGTTTCGGCTACCCAGCAAAAAGCTAAAAATAATCGGGCAAGGCATTGATACCCAACAATTTAAACCTTCTGAAAAACCAGATCTTTCGGCACAAAACGATAAACCTTTCACCCTGATAAGTGTAGGACGGGTAGCGCCGGTGAAGCGCTTGGAGATTATCATCGCGGCTATGAAAGCGCTGCGTGAGCAAGGTCTGACGAATGTGCGGCTGATTCTTGTAGGTGAGGTAGCGTCACAGGATTCTGCCTACGGTACCCAACTACACAAACTGGTTGAGGATTACAATCTCACAAATGCGGTGGTATTCGCGGGTGGGATGCCCTACGAAGCAGTTGTGCGTGAGTATCAACAAGCCGATGTGATGGTCAACATGAGCGCGACCGGAAGCATGGATAAAGCAGTGCTGGAAGCAATGGCCTGTGGATTACCAGTGGTCACGGTCAACGAGGCATTCAAAACCCTGTTAGCGTCGTGGGCAGACTTGCTCTATATCCCAAGCGAGTCGCCGGAAGTCCTACCAACACGATTGAGCCAATTAATAGCTATGCCTCTAGATAAACGTGTCGGATTAGGAGCTGCACTGCGGAAGATTGTGGTCGAGCAGCACAGCATGGATCATTTGACCGATCAATTAATCACGATATTTGAGCAGTAGATCAAAACTTATGCCCTCACTCTTATACCTCGCCAATATTCGCCTGCCAACCGAGAAGGCACACGGCCTACAAATCATGCAGAATTGCGAAGCTTTTGCCGACGCTGGTGCAGATGTCCGCTTATGGGCGGCACGACGGTTGAATACCACAGCGATGCGCAATGTTACAGATGCGTGGGCGCATTATGGGGTGAAGCAGAATTTTCAGGTACGGCGTATTCCTTGCCTCGATCTGATGCCGTTAGTGCCTCCCGATGGGCGCGCCTCACAGGTGATGTTTTATGTGCAAGCACTTACCTATACACTCGCAGTACTGATAGCTGCACTGTTTACGCAGGCCGATATTTACTACAGTCGTGATACGCTCACACTGTTGGCGCTGAGTTTGATCAAGCCGCGCAAATCATTAGCTTATGAAGCGCATATGCTGGCGAGTGGTCGTGCGGGAAAATGGATACAACGGAGTGTAGTACGACGTGTCGGAACAGTGATTCCAATCACCCGCAAACTGCAAGAAGATTTACAGGTTTTAGCGGTTGAACACCTCCGACCATCCCCAACCAAATTTCTAGTCGCTCATGATGGTATCCGCAAAGAACGGTTTGCTAATGTACCCTCACAGGCCGATGCGCGTGCACAAATTGGCTGGCCGCAGGAGGCTTTTATCGTCGGCTATGTGGGGCGGTTACAAACGCTGACGGCTGATAAGGGAGTGGGAACGCTGGTGGACGCGCTGGCACAAGTGGGTGATGTATCACTCGGGTTGGTCGGTGGGCCAGATGATATGGCGGAAGCGTTGCGCCAACATTGGATCAAAATAGGGCTGAGCGCAGATCGATTCTTATATGCCGGACAAGTCGCACCGGATAAAGTGCCGTTGTATCTGGCAGCATTAGACGTGTGCGCGATACCCCTACCGTGGACAACTCACTTCGCTTATTACACGTCTCCCATGAAACTCTTTGAGTACATGGCGTCTAAACGGGCGATCATCGCTTCAAACTTGCCGAGCATAGCAGAGGTCATTGTTGACGGAGAAAATGCCCTGCTCGTCCCGCCAAGTGATGCACCAGCCTTAGCCGAGGCAATCAAACGTTTGCGGGATGATGCGACCCTACGTCAGCATGTGGCAGATGCAGCTTATACCGATGTGATGGCACATTATACATGGGCAGCACGCGCACAAAACATTCTTGGGCGTATTCAGGAGTCGCAGGCGTGAGCATGCCGACAAATTCTGATTTGCATATCGGTCTGATCGCTCCCGATTTGACTATGAAACATGGGTGGGCGCAGTACAGTTTGAGCCTGATAAAAGCCCTGCAAAAGACAGGTGTACGGCTAACGGTTGTTGCGGCACACAATAGCCCACTGTTGGAAGGTATTGAAGTTCACCCAATTTTGCCAGCATTGGTTCCACGCGAACGCGGATTTACGATCAAGCTGCTGATGCAAATACCAACAGTTCGTCATGTACTGCGCGATTGCGATGTGATTCATGCGTTGGCCG
Organism: Aggregatilineales bacterium; assembly: GCA_044227005.1. Lineage (GTDB taxonomy): Bacteria > Chloroflexota > Anaerolineae > Aggregatilineales > Phototrophicaceae > CFX2. The sequence continues at coordinate 143,480 of JBGAFZ010000001.1, read as the reverse complement.
AACCATACGGCTTGCTCGGTGCGCGGGTAACTGGAAAGCGACCGATGGTGATTACCGGACACGGCAGTTACGTCCGCATGGCAGAACAGGAGCGTTGGCCTTTTAACGCGTTGTACCGACAAGCGTTGATGCAATCCACACTGGTCTGTGTGAGTCATTACACAGCAAAAGTCGCTCAACAAGCACTAGCAGGTGTGAAGACCATAGTGGTCAACAATGGGGTTGATGTGACACGCTTCGCAGATATTGTCCACGAGGATACAACAGATCATCACATGCTGCTGGCAGTAGGCGCGGTCAAGGGACGTAAGGGGCAGTTGGAACTGGTGAGGGCTATGCCCAAGGTGCTACAACGGTTTCCCGACGCACAGTGCATCATCGTTGGCAGCCTGACCAATGAACCGGATTACGTACAGCAAATCCGCACAGAAATAAGCGCCCACAACCTCGGTGAACAGGTGCATCTCTTAGGGCATGTTCCAGAAGAAACCCTGTTGGATTACTATCGCCGTGCGACTCTGTTCGTGTTGCCTTCAATGAATGATGGTTGGAAGTTCGAGGGCTACGGGCTGGTTCATCTGGAAGCGAGTGCCGCCGGTTTAGCGGTCATCGGCACCAAAGATTGCGGTGCTGAAGACGCGATTGATGATGAAATAACAGGGGTGTTGGTGTCTCAAACACAGGTGGCAGAAGAATTACCAGAAGCGATTATCCGTTTACTCGGCGATCCGGCATTAGCTGCTCGAATGGGAGCAACCGGTCGGCTCAAGGCACAACAGCGCACATGGGACATCGTCGCAGAGGAAATGGTCGGGGTGTATAATCGGGTTGTCAGTGAGTAGGAGAATAATAAGATGCTACAGATCAATGAACACGATCTAAAAATCAAATTGGCTGATCTTATTCAGGCAGCAAAAAACGGCGAAGAAATCCTGATCGTGACTGATAAAAAGACCTTCAAAATTGTTGAGGTTGAGCAATCCAAAAAGAAGTTCCGAGAATTTGGAACTGCAAAGGGAATGTTTAAAGTGGCTGATGATTTTGATGCACCCATTGATGATTTTGATGAGTATACGTAATGCTTTTACTGCTTGATACCCACACATTTCTATGGATGATTGATGATAGTACGTTATTGAGCAATCGTGCCCGCGAACTCCTGCGCGATATGAATAACCGACTTTTCCTGAGTATTGTTAGCCCGTGGGAAATTGGAATCAAGATCGCTTCTGGGAAATTTACACCTCCAGAAGAACCACTTGATCAATTTTTCAAAACACAATTAAATCTTACATCAATCGATCTACTAAGGATTGAGTTAGACCATATCCAGATAGTATCTAGTCTGCCAAATCATCACCGCGATCCTTTTGACCGCATACTGATTGCACAAAGTATTGCTGAAGGATTACCAATCATCAGCGCCGACACTGCTTTTGATGCCTATGGTGTAACCCGCTTGTGGTAGCTACTAACCGCCTCCGCGCATTCCTCAATAAGAAGTTTGTCCGCGACACACTGATTTTACAGGTCGGTAAAGTGGGCATTACGCTGTTCACGTTTCTATCGGCATTGTTGGTAGCACGCTTGATGGGGGCACGTGATTACGGCATCTGGGCGCTAGCACAGTCGATTTTGAGCATTGCACAAGCTTTCAACCTGACAGGACTTAACACTAGCATCAACACACAATTACCCATGGCTGTTGGGGCAAAGGATGAACGCGAAATCCTCAAATTGCTGGCGGTGTTTGTCAAAGTTGCACTGATATGGGGTATCGGTATCGTAGTAGTTCTGTTGTTGGTCGGCCCGTTCTTAGCAGGATGGGCATATAACGGTGACCGGCACATCGGTTTATTAGCAGCTTTTCTCGCGCTGACAGTGCTGCCGGATATGCTCTACGGACTGATTACAACCACCTTCCAAAGTCAACGGGCGATGCGCCGATTGGTGATCCTAACGAACCTCAATCAGTTGGTACTACTCGTTTGTACACTGGTTGCCTTATTGATCAGCGCGACACCGGAAAGCATGGTGATTTCGCGTATCACCTACTCGACCTCAACTTTCATTATGGCACTATGGTTTTATCAGCATTACCGGCGCGAGTATGCTGTACCCTATCCTTCGGCAAAAGATGTGGTGAAGCAAATTGGACACGTTGCAACCCGCCCTTATCTGGGATTCGGGTTTTTGAACGCGGTCGATAAAAATATTGCTGCGTTGTATACCGAAATCCCCCTACAAATCGTCGGGATTTACGCCGGAAAAGCCGCAGCAGGGTATCTAGAATTGGGATTTAAGGCGCTGACGATCCCCATAACTTTTGCTTCAGCACTATTCGATAACATACAAGCAGTGGTTCCACAGGCGATTGGACGACGCGATTATATACAGCTACGGCGTAATTTTTTGCGCGTGCTACTGGTGCTGGGTATCAGTGCGAGTATTTTTTACGCGTTGTTCGCGCTTGCCGTTCCGATCCTCGTGCCAGTTATTTTCAGCAAACAATGGATACCGGCTATTCCGGTGGTCACGGCTCTAGCACTGTACGGCGTGGTCGGAACTGTGGGTGGTATTATCGGGCCGTTATATCGCGGCTTGGGGTTAATGCGTCCGATTATCATCATTAAGGCGGTGACGCTGGTAGTCATTCTGCTACCGGGGTTGTTCATCCTCCAACAGAAGGCAAGCGCATTTGAGGTTTGGGGGACGGTGCAACGTTTCTCACCTGTGTTACGGTTGGAAGCGCAATCGGGAGCAGTGACAGGGGCATGGATCGTCAACGGGTTATTAGCGGTTTCTGCGCTGTTGACCGCATTTGTGGCACTACCGGAACTACGCAAGAAGGCAGTAGCCCAATCTTTGAACGAAATAAAAACAAGCCATTCTTAGAACCAATCTCACAGCAGAAGCAACCAAAATCCGTGTATACTTGTTTTGTGAGCAAATTTGATGCATTTATTTGACAAATATGTGTGTTTTGTCACCCCGCAAAGCAACACTTTTTGTTAGACTACTAACAGTTATCAATATCCTATCTCACAATCAGCACTCATCTTTCGGAATTTACATGTTTGCGGTGGATAAGCAGAGGAGCAAAAAATGACCAATCCCCCGGTAGACGTGCAGCAGTACGGCCAGAGTATCTGGCTTGACTTTATTCACCGAAATTCGCTGGAAAACGGTGAAATGCAAAAATACATCGAAGAGTTCGGTGTCATCGGTGTTACGTCAAATCCAGCGATTTTTCAGAAGGCAATTGGCGATTCGGATACCTATGATACGTCGATTAGCCATTTGTTGGAGCTAGATGCTTACAACATCTATGAAAAATTGGCGGTTGAAGATATTCAGCACGCGTTGGATATGTTCCGCCCGATCTATGACCGTACTAATAAGCGCGATGGTTACGTTAGTCTCGAAGTATCTCCATTGATAGCCAATGATACGGCAACCACCATATCAGAAGCTCTCCGCTTGTATAAACTCGTCAATCGTCCGAACTTGATGGTTAAGATCCCTGCGACACCAGCAGGCCTACCAGCTATTGAAGAAGCGATTGCTCAGGGTGTCAACATCAATGTGACGTTGATTTTCTCGGTTGAGAACTACGAAAAGGTCGCACAAGCTTACATTCGTGGTTTGGAACGAAGATTAGCGGCGGGTGGTGATGTAACACATGTGGCATCGGTTGCGAGTTTCTTCCTGAGCCGGATTGACGTAATGGTTGACCGGAGCCTAGAAAATAACATCCGATCCGCACAAGGGCGTGACTTGGAAGTGGTCGCACGCAACCGCGAACTTTTGGGTAAAGCGGCGATCTCCAACGCCAAGCTGGCCTACAAGCGCTTCCTTGAAATGTTTTATGGGGAAACTTTCGCCAAGCTACGAGCCGCAGGCGCACAGGTGCAACGGCCATTGTGGGCTTCCACAGGCAGCAAGAATCCGGCTTATCCGGACACGATTTATGTTGACAGTTTGATCGGCAAGGATACGGTGAACACCGTACCCCCCGCAACCTTGAAGGCGTTCAAAGACCACGGTACAGCGGCTGATACGCTGGGCGAAGGCCTCGATACTGTCGAGCAGACCATGAACGCACTAGCACAAGCTGGCATCGATATGAATCACGTCACGACACAGCTACAGGCAGACGGCGTGGCGCTATTCGTAGAAGCATTTGAGAATTTGATGAAGCAAGTTGAGGCAAAACGCGATGTTTTGCAAGCAGGTGTCATCAATAAACAAAATTTAGCACTGGGCATTCACGGTGAGGCCGTTCAGACAGCCATAACAAAAATGGCGTCTGACAAAGTGAATGCCAGAATATGGGGACGCGACGGCAGCGTATGGAAGGACCAGTCGAATGCGATCAACAAGATTGGCACGCGATTGGGTTGGCTTGACACAGACAAATCGATTGACTTTGACCGCCTAAAGACCCTACAGGCCAGCATTAAGAATGGCAGCTTTAGCCATGTGCTGCTGTTGGGGATGGGTGGTAGCAGTTTAGCACCGGCAGTGCTGTTTCAAACGTTTGGTCAACAGGCAGGGTTTCCGGAATTTCATATGCTGGACAGCACTGATCCGGATTACATCCGGCAGACTGAAGCAGCAATTGATGTAAAGCGAACCCTGTTCATCGTAACCAGCAAATCAGGCGGGACGATTGAAACGGAGATGTTCGCCAAGTATTTCTATGCTAAGGCTGGTCATAATGGTAATCAGTTCATCGCCATTACGGACGTGGGCAGCAAGCTCGAAGCAGAAGCTAAGGCTAAGGGATACCGCGATATATTCCTGAATCCGGTGGACATCAGCGGGAGCTACAGTGCGCTGAGCTATGTGGGTATGGTTCCGGCAGCGTTGATGGGGTTGGATCTGGATAAAATTGCAGCCGAGCGCGACCGGATGATCAAGGCTTGTTCCGCGATTATTCCGGAACAGCAACATCCCGGTATCTGGTTGGGCGCGATTCTGGGCGTCGTCACAGAGCAGGGACGCGATAAGGTTACGATCCACACCAGCAAGAGCATCGCAGGTTTAGGGGATTGGATTGAGGAACTGATCGCGGAAAGCACGGGTAAAGAGGGCAAGGGCATCTTACCTGTGGTGGGCGCAACAGTCGGTAATCCACATGATTACTCGTCGGATCGGTTGTTCGTTTACGTGCGCGTGGACGGTGATCCTAGCGATGAGGAATTGGACAACGGTATCCGTGCTTTGCGAGAGGCCGGACATCCACGCATCACGCTGTATCTGCCGAATAAGTATGCACTGGTGGGAGAATTCTTCCGTTGGGAATACGCGACGGCAGTTGCTGGCAAGGTGTTGGAGATCAATCCATTCGATGAGCCGAACGTAACCGAGAGCAAAGAAAATACGGCGCGGTTGTTGACCTACTATAAGAACCACAGTGGGTTACCAAGCAGCGAACATGCCTTCCAAGAAGGTAATATGGAGCTGTACGCGGACGAGAAAATGCTACGGTTGCTGAGTGAGTTGTGCTTACAGCATAACTATAATGCAGGCGACCTGACCGGTATGCTGGCGTCGTTCATCAATTCGACGATGGCGGGTGATTATTTCGCCCTGCTCGCTTATCTGCCGATGACGACAGAGATCAAAGCCTCGTTGGAAGAGATGCGGCGACGGCTGCGTCATACGACACGACGGGCAGTGACGCTGGGATTTGGGCCGCGCTTCTTGCACAGCACCGGACAGCTTCATAAGGGCGGGCCGAACACAGGGAACTTCATTCAGATCACGACGGATGACGATAATGATCTGGATATTCCGGACGAGAACTTTACGTTCGGGGTGCTGAAAGCGGCACAATCTGCCGGTGATTTAGCGGCGCTGCGTTCTAAAGATCGTCGGGCGATTCGGTTGCACATCAGTGGAGACATCCTGAAAGGGTTGGACATTCTGATGAAGGCGATTGATCTGGTTGACGAACGGCGTAAGTAAAGTATCAACACGGTCTAAACGTGGAGGAAGAGGCGAGTTTTGGGAAACCAGACTCGCCTCTTTTTTTGTGTCGGTTGTGCTCATTTTCCCGCGGAAATTGCAAACGGGAACAGGGGAGATTGGCGCTGAATCAACATTTATTTCAACGTGGAATCACGGGAGAAACCGCTGAAACGACACAAACGCCGCGACAGTCTCGCGTATGTCCGCCGCTGATGCCGATTCAGCGGATCGCAGGGAGATTGGCGCTGAAAATGCAAAAGGTAAACCATTTTTACCACAATCCACAGGAGGCTTCGCACAGACACAAAGTACACAGAGAAAAGGCAGAGAGCGTTAACATACAGCCTCCAAAATTGCACAACTTTTCACCTGCTTTGGAACAAAAACTCATTAATGTCACCAGTGGTGGTTGCGAAGTACGAGATAGCTGTTTCAGAAATGCACGGAAGAGGCACGCCTCTTCCCTACAAGTTCACAGGCGTGTTATAGATAGATATTTTCATCACTTATTGGGTTATCCGTAACCCTGTTTAATTACAGGATAGCAGAAATGAGGAGGCATAGGGTTACATTTTGGAAAACCATTTTGTCACTCTTTGGCAGGGTTGGCGCTAACGCTGTGAGCGAGTGAAGCGGCAGGTAGGTAGATAAAGGGTTTAGAAACGGTTAGTTGCACAAACCATGATTCATCGACCTGCATAAGATGTTGATCCAGAGCGTGTTATAGTTTGGGTTCTTGGCGGGAGTTATGAGGGAGATGGGATTGTGATCAGCACTGAAGAATATGCCAGTTTAGCAGGGGTCGCAGCAGATGCGCGGTTTACATACGGGAGCGATGTGAACCAGTTTGTGGATTTGTATGTGCCAACCACAGGTGTATCACATCCGGTGGTGGTGCTGGTACATGGCGGGTGCTGGCGAGAACGCTATGACGCGAAGCCACTGGGTGGAATATGCAGCGCGTTGAAGGCAGCCGGTTTAGCGGTGTGGAGCGTGGAGTACCGGCGGAATGGGAACGGCGGTGGTTATCCACAAACGATGCTGGACGTGGCACAGGCAACGGACATGCTGCGCGAGGTTGCGGCAGAATATCATCTGGATTTAGCCCTCGTGATTACGATGGGACATTCGGCAGGGGGTCAATTGGCACTGTGGTTGGCAGGACGTAGCCGGCTAGACGCGAGTAGTCCGGTTTACAGCGCGACTCCATTGGCAGTTAGCGGGGTGGTGTGTCTGGCAGGGATTATTGATCTGGTGGCGGCAGCAGATCAGGGGTTGTGTGGCGAGGATTTGGCGCTGGTGATGGGCGGCACACCGAACGCATCACCAGAGCATTATCAAGATGCATCACCGATGGCGTTGTTACCATTAGGGGTCAAGCAAATTCATCTGGTCGGGGCACTGGATGAGGGCATACTGGCGAATGTGCGTCCGTATGTAGAGGCGGCAGAGGTGGCAGGGGATGATGTGCGGTTGGTGGTTGTCCCTGACGCGGGACATTTTGAGCTGGTCGTTGCCAGTACGGCGGCGTGGGAACAAGTATGCGCGGCGGCGATTGAGTTGGCAGGATAGGCAATCACCCCACGTTGAGGCGATAACGCGAAACGGATGATTAACGAAGGCAAGGAGGTAAGCCTACATGCCTCACCCCCTTGTCCAATCCCTTCTCTCTAGAATATAAGGGAGAAAGGTTTCAAAAGATCATTACTGCGGAAGCGAAAGGCTGCTTATACAGTGCTCAACTTTCTCAAAAACTACCAAACGCGTAGATTGATCTAAGACCGCATTGGGCCAAGCAGCAGGTTTTGAGGCTTTATTAAAATAGCGGCCTGTTATGCCTTCAACATCACTTGATGAGGCCAAATAGACCGATGAACGAGCTGCTTTGGCAGCCGATTTACCATTGTCAGGGCGAACCATTCGATTGAACAGCGGAAAAAATAGGCGCATAAAGCCCGGTAGCATTTCCGGGGTGACTCCTTGAGTCATGCTCGTGCTGGCTTGTCCCGGATAGCAAACATTGACTGTGACAGATGTTCCGGCAGTACGTTGTGCGAATTCGTACATGACCGCCATCATGGCCACTTTGGTCTGTGAATAGGTCGCCAGCCCCGCAAAAGTATGTTCTGATTGCAGGTTATTCAGGTCAAGTCTGGCAGGCAGATCACCGCCAGTGAGGGTAATAACACGTGCGGAGGGGCTGGCCTTGAGGTGGTTCATCAGCAATTGGGCGAGTAAATAGGGTGTAACCACATTCACCGCAAAGTGGGCTTCAATGTTATCTTCGGTCAAACGACGCTGCGGTTCCGCTAAGCCCGCGTTATTAATCAGCACATCAAGCCGAGGATACTTCTGTTGGAACTGCGCGGCTAATGACCGAACCGCTGATTGATTAGCTAGATCTGCTAAGAGTAGGTCAACATGCGGGTTGCCACTCAACTCCTTGAGTTCATTCATGGCAGATTCGCCGCTGGATTGATTGCGTCCGGTGATCACCACATGCGCACCGCGCTGTGCTAAAGCCAAAGCGGTTTGCTTACCTATGCCACCTGTACCACCTGTGATGAGCACTATTTTATTCTGCATGTGATCGACCTACCCTTGTATTTGTAACACCCTGCAAACGATATCACGAACTATGGGAGCAGCGATACTCTCCTTTGCGGCAGGTTATTTGGGTACATCGGAGAGAATGAAGGTAGCGGCGGCTTTTTCGGCGTCGGTGGTGAGCACTTTGACGTTGAGCAAATTCCCCTGATGGAACAGATACGCTCCTGACTGACCATAGGATTCAAATGAAACACCATCAGCACTGGCGAGGCCGGGCTTTTGCCACCATGTCGCAACTTTATTAAAGTCGTCGCTAAATTCAACTCTAGCTAACCAGACCGTGCCGTTACGATTGATAAGATACCAACCGGGGTCGCCTACGGACTGGATAGATACGGCGGTTTCATCGGCTAAGCCTTTAACCAGCGCGAATTGAAAATCAGTGGAGGGTTCACCCAAGGGGCTGAGCTTGCCACGTCCGGTGAAGTGATTGATGTATTTGGTGGGGGCGTCGAAAGCGGTCAGGTAATGGGCTGGTGCAGTTACAAAACTGGGAAGCGGATCGATGCCGGTATCACCAGAAGGATTCGGAATATCCATCTTGGTGGAAACAGGAACACCAAAATTCGGTGTGCCATCGGCATTCCATGTGAACTTTTGAACGCGGGTGGTGCGCTTGCCCACACAACCATCGCCAGCGTTGTCATTGGCGTGGTAGACAATCCAATCCTCAGTGCCATCGGGCGACTTGAAGAAGCCATTATGACCGGGGGCATAAACACCGTTTTCATCCGACCGCTGGAAAACTGGCTCCGGATTCTTGACCCATGATTTGGCATCCAGCACATCACCGCCGTTGTAGGTGAGCATACCGAGTTTGTAGTCATCGGTGCCGCAGAAGCTGGCGGAATAGATGATGAAGGTTTTGTCGTCATGCTGGAGGGCAACCGGGCCTTCGGTCACAAACATGCCGGATTTTTCCCACTCAAACTGGGATTGGGTGAGCAAGACACGGCTGCCGCTTAGCGTCCACGGATTGCTCATGGGGGCGATGTATAGACTCTGGTACCTTCCTGTCCATGAGGAAAAGAGAAAATACAACTTGTCGTTTAACTGCATGACGCTGCCATCAATTGACCAGACATCATTGGCGGGGTCAAAGATGCGCGCTTTGTAAGTATAAGGCCCCATCGGGTCGGTTCCGGCGCTTTCGAGGACGTAAGAATGCTGATTATCGAGCGTGTTCTGTGTTCCGGCACTGTAGTAGAAGTACCAGTGACCATCCAACAGGTGGAATTCCGGCGCCCACATGTTACAGCAACGACTCGGGTCGGTTTCGGTGTAAATCAGTTCTTGTTTGGCAACCTTCAATCCAGCAAGGGTCGCGGATTTCTGCATGTACAACTGCGACGTTCCGGTGGTGGTTGATAGATAGTAGTAGCCATCGTAGTAGGTCAACCACGGATCAGCACCTTCGAAGATGTTGAGGGGATTGTGAAAGGTCTGGTCGGAGGTTTGGGCGGTAGTCGGTTGATAGGCCAACGTTACCGTCATGAATGCCAGAATTAGCATGAGACTTGAGCGGACAACGGTGGTGATTTTATGTAGATGGTTCATCAGTATTTTATCCTCGTGAGGTGATTTATGGTCAATTTGTGACCGGCTCCATGATGAAAGTGGCGGCAGCTTTTTCGGCGTCGGTGGTGATCACTTTGACGTTGATCAGATTACCCTGATGGAAAAGATAGACTCCGGCCTGACCAAACACTTCAAACGAGACACCATCGGCACTGGCGAGGCCGGGTTTCTTGACGTAGGTGGCTAATGCCCGAAATTCATCGGTGTCTTCAAGCATGGCGAGCCAAACATTGCCATTGCGGTTGATGAGATACCAACCGGGGTTACCGACTGATTCGAGGGATACAGCATTTTCGTCCGCTAAGCCTTTGACCAACGCGAATTGGAAATCACGAGCGGGTTCACCCAAAGGACTGAGCTTGCCGCGTCCGGTGAAGTGATTGATGTATTTGGTTGGGGCATCGAGAGCGGCGAAACGATAGGCTGGTTCACGGACGAACTGTGGCAGGGGGTCAACGCCAAGATCACCGGAGGGATTGGGAATATCCATCGTGGTGGCGACAGGGACACCAAAGTTCGGGCTACCGTCCGCGTTCCATGTGAACTTCTGAACACGGGTGTTCCGAGTCGGCAGGCAAACATCACCTACACCACTGTTGGCATGGTAGACAATCCAATCTTCAGTGCCATCCGGTGATTTGAAGAAGCCATTATGACCGGGGCCGAAAACACCATTTTCATCCGAGCGCTGGAAAACCGGCTCCGGATTTTTGACCCACGAGTCGGCATTCAGGACATCACCGCCGTTGTAGGTCAATAGACCGAGTTTGTAATCGGGCGTACCGCAAAAACTAGCGCTGTAAATGATGAAGGTTTTACCGTCATGCTGCAAGGCAACGGGGCCTTCGTTGACGGGCGAACCGACCTGCTCCCACGGCAGCGTTGGCTTAGAGATAACCACACGGTTGCCGCTGATCGTCCACGGATTGCTCATGGGGGCGATAAAGATGGATTGCAGATTGCCAATCCATGACGAGAAGAGGAAATAGAGTTTATCCCCCATTTGTAGGACGCTGCCATCAATCGACCATGCGTCGGTGGTGGGGTCGAAGAGACGGCCTTTGTAGGTATAGGGGCCGAGCGGATCGGTTCCGGCGCTTTCGATGACATAGCTGCGCTGGTTGTCGAAGGTGCCTTTGGTTCCGGCGGTGTAGTAGAAATACCAATGCTGACCATCGGGGCCGTCGAGCAAGCGGAATTCCGGCGCCCACATGTTGCAGCAGCGGCTTGGATCAGTTTCTTTGTAGATCAGCACCGGCTTGGCGACTTTGAGGCCAGAGAGGGTGCTGGATTTGCGCATGAAGAGTTCACTCGTCCATGTGGTGTTGGCAAGGTAATAGTATCCATCGTAGTAGGTCAACCACGGATCATCACCGGCGGTGATATTAAGCGGGTTGTGGAAGGTGTGTTGATCTTCCTGAGCAAAGACAGTTGGTGCGACGAGTAACGTCAAGATGAGGAGCAACGCGCCGACGATTGAAGCGGTTGTCCATAGGCGTAACTTTTTCATGGGTGATTCCTTGGTTCAGTACTCATTGTGCGGTGGGCGCAGGCATATCGGACGAGGTACGGGTGAGCGTAGGATAGGGCGAGGGAGAAGATAGACCTTCCCCCTCGTTTGAGAGACAGATTTGAGATTAGCCCGTAATGCCCTTGAGACCGTAAGAGACCTCGTTCCAGCGCAATTCATTCTTGAGGTCGTGAATACGCGTGTCACCGTTGATTAAGACACATTCGATACCGGCCATTTCAGCGAAATCGACCACATATTCAGCGTCGATAGCCTGGCTAAAGACGGTATGGTGTGCGCCACCGGCATAGATCCATGCGGCGAGACCGGTCTTGAAGTCGGGCTTGGGTATCCACAGGGCGCGTGCTACCGGCAACTTGGGCAGCGGGGCTTCCGGTGGGACGACATCCACATCATTGACGAGGATGCGGAAGCGATTGCCCATGTCGATAATCGAGGCGTTGATAGCAGGTCCCGCGGGGGTGTTGAACACGAGACGGGCGGGATCAGCCTTGCCACCAATGCCCAACGGATGAACTTCCAAGCTGGGTTTGGCTTCAGCGATGGTCGGGCAGACTTCGAGCATGTGCGAACCGAGCACCTTGGAACCAGCAGGGTTGAGGTGGTAGGTGTAGTCTTCCATGAAGGAGGTACCACCGGGCAATCCACTTGCCATGACCTTCATCGCGCGGAGGAGGAAAGCAGTCTTCCAGTCACCTTCGCCGCCGAAACCATAGCCATCAGCCATCAAGCGCTGAACAGCCAAGCCGGGGAGCTGCGCCATACCATGCAGGTCTTCGAAGGTGGTGGTGAAACCCTTGAAGTTACCGGCTTCCAAGAAGCGGCGTAGACCGAGTTCGATACGAGCGGCTTCGCGAACTGACGAGTGGCGTGCGCCACCTTTGCGCAGATCCGCAGCGATGGTGTAGCTGGCGTCGTAGACTTGTACGAGCGCATCAATTTCACTATCGGTCACCAGTTGGACTTGATCGACCAGATCACCGATGCCGTAGCCGTGAACGGTGTAGCCAATCCGCAATTGGGCTTCAACCTTGTCGCCTTCGGTGACGCCGACCGAGCGCATGTTATCGCCAAAGCGGGCAATCTTGCCGGTCTGGGCATCATGCCAACCACAGGCTGCGCGTGCCCATGTCCCCAAACGGGTTTGGACTTCGGCGTCTTGCCAATGCCCGACGACGACTTTACGGTTGAGGCGCATACGGGTCATCATGAAGCCGAATTCACGGTCACCATGAGCGGCTTGATTGAGGTTCATGAAGTCCATGTCGATGTCTGCCCACGGAATATCCTGATTGTATTGGGTGTGCAGATGGGCGATGGGCTTCTTGAGGGCGGAAAGTCCAGCTATCCAGTTGCGGGACGGCGAGAAGGTGTGCATCCATGTGATGACGCCGATGCAATTGGGGGCAGAGTTGGCAGCCAAGCAAATGGCGTGAATTTCTTCCGAGGTGGTCAAGACCGGCTTGTAGACGATTTTGACAGGAATGGCAGGGGCATCATTCAGGGCGTTGGCGATGACCTGTGAATGCTGACCGACCTGCTCGATGGCTTCTGGTCCGTAAAGGTGCTGACTGCCCGTTAGGAACCACACTTCGAGATTTTTGAGATTTGTCATGAAATTACCATCCTTGGTGTATTAGGTACTTGCTATAACATTGATTACTTATGCAGTTCCAAGAAGATAGCGGTTTGTGTATTCACGGATGAGGCACGACTCATCCCTACAACGTCGTATTTTCTTGAAACAAGCTTCATTACTCAGGTGCTGGTGGTAAACGGCCAACCATCGGCATCCCATTGAAGCGGGACGATACGCAAGGTGGGGATACCACCAGCCTGCGCATCATAGGAATGATAGACAATCCATTCCTTACCATCTTCTTGCAATATACTATTGTGGCCGGGACCACGCCAACGCTTGGTTGGATAGGTCACCTGCGTCCCACCCCCCTTGAGCATCTCTTTACCGTCTTTATCCACATAGGGGCCGGTAACGGCTTCCGAACGGCCTACCATAACGTGGTAAGTGCTGGCGGTACCCTGACAGCAGGCATCAAACGAGGCGAAAAGGTAGTAGTAATCGCCCTTGTGGATGATGAAAGCGCCTTCAATCGCACCGGAGTTGATGAAGCGTGTCGCCAGCGAATAGAGTTCGGTATCGTCCTCGGAGAGTAAGCCGGTATCGTTGTTCAGACGGCGCATCTTTATGCCCGACCAGAAGCTGCCAAAGGCCAACCACTTATTGCCGTCACCATCAGTGACCAGATTGGGGTCAATGCAGTTGTAGGTGTCAGGGTTATCCGAGGCGATGACCAACCCTTGATCTTCCCACTTGTAGGTAGGGTCTTCAGGGTTGAGGGTGACATTGGTTTGCAAACCGATGCAAGAATGATTTGAGCCAAAGGTGGAGGCGGAATAATACATGTAGTACTTGCCGTTGAAGAACGAAATATCCGGTGCCCAAAGATCGGTGACGTTCGGCACGTAATCACGTACCCATTTGGGCGTGTCCAACAGGGCACTCGGTTTAGCGCGTTTCCATTCGAGCAAGTCTTTGGAGGAGCGCGTCGGAATACGCGCCCCTGTACAGTAGACATAGTAGGTGTCATCCTGCTTGATGATGACCGGATCATGAACGTAGCGGACATCTCCTGTGAGTTCCAAAGCGGCTCCTTCCGGTGAGGGGGTAACCGTGGGCGTGGCTTCCTGCGCGGCGACAAGGGAATGGGTTAGCACACCGAATCCGGCTGCGGCTGCCGAGCGTAGAAATTGACGACGATTGATCATTTTGAACCGACCCTTCTCATTCTCTGCACAGGAGCAAAGACATATTTATATGGACTTAGTGCGCCGAGTCCAAGCGCTGCATTTGTTCTGCCGACAGCTTGACATCTAACGCGCCGAGATTTTCCTGCATCTGCTCACGAGTGCTGGCCGCAATCAACGGGATGACCGGATAATCGCTGTGCAGCATCCACGCGAGAACGATTTGATTGACGGTTGCACCGGTTTCAGCCGCAATCGTCTTGAGCATCGCGAGGCGTGCGTCCGTATCCGGGCCAGCATACTCGTCACCGATGGTATGACCGGGCTTGGTATAGGCACCACCGAGCAAGACGGAATAGGCCACAATCGGGAACTTGTTACGGCGTGCATAATCAAACAAATCGGGATTACTGGCGACCTGCGGTACGGTGCTGCCGCCTGGACGCACGCGCAGGTAGGTATGACGCTGCTGCACACAACAGAACTGCGCCCACTCATGGGAAGCACTGATGCTGTGCGCCTGTTCCAAACGCCATGCCAGATAGTTGCTGGCGGCAATAAAGCGCACTTTGCCAGCCTTCACCAGCTTATTGAACGCGCCCATGGTTTCTTCTAAAGGCGTGTTGTAGTCATCGACATGGGCATAGTAGACGTCGATGGCTTCAATGCCGAGGCGCTTGAGGCTCTTGTTACATTCTTCTTCAATGGTACGCGCCGAGAGTTCTTGCTTGACATCCTGATAAGGAAAGCCAACTTTGGTGGCGATGGTCAACTGAGAACGGTTGCCGCGTTTGCGTAACCATTCTCCGAGCAAGATTTCACTCTCGCCACCTTTGAAGCCGCTGATCCAGTGGGAATAGATATTGGCGCTATCTATGAAATTACCACCGGCGGCGGTGTACTGATCTAGCAATTGATAGGATGATTCGGCATTGCTGCGGGTGCCAAAATACATGGCACCGAGACCAAGTGTACTGACCTGCAATCCACTTGAACCGAGTTGAATTGTTCGCATATCACACCTTCATTCTGAGTCGTTATTGAGTTGGCATCTGGTCATTAATTTGCTTAATGGCTTCCAGCGGTACTTTGGGCTGGCGGTCATAGGTCAGCAAACCGTTAATTTCCTGCTCAACATCGGTGATCTGGGTATAGCAGAAACCGTGAATAAACGGCGACGCGTAGGTCGATTCGATTACTGCACGATAGCGTTCGATGTAATCGGCATCATCCGAAGCGGTGGTGTATCCCCAACCAGCCTGTTCACCTTTGCGGTAGCCAATGCCGCCGAACTCGGTCAACATGATGGGCTGACCTTCATAGGGATAACCCGGAAGGGCGATGACCCGTTGAGCCGGTTGTGCGCTCAAGATGGAGTCGAGCGTGGCATAACGGGGCGTCAAGACTTCACGTTTGCCTTCATAGTCATGGATGGTGAGAATATCGGTCTTGGCGTGTTCCCAACCATCGTTGGAAATGACCGGACGCGATTGATCGAGCGATTTGGTCAGGGCGTACATGGTGACCAAGTGCTGTGCTTGACGTGGATCACCGATCAAGTTGGGCACGCCCCAACTTTCGTTCATGGGTGTCCATGCGACGATGCTGGGATGGTTATAATCGCGGCGGACGGCGGTTTGCCATTCATTGGTGACACGCTGAACGGCGGTTTCAGAGTATATATAGACGTTCGCCATTTCGCCCCACACGAGGAAACCGAGCTTATCCGCCCAATAATGGAAGCGTTGTTCCTCGACCTTCTGATGTTTACGCGCACCATTGAAGCCCATCGCTTTGGTGAGTTCAATATCGCGCTTCATGTATTCATCAGTCGGGAAGGTCAAGATGCCATCAGGGTTATAACCTTGATCCAGCACAAACTTCAGATAGTAAGGCTTGCCGTTGAGCAGGAATTTACCATCCTTGAGCGAGACCGAGCGCAAACCGAAGTAGCTTTGAACCGCATCGGTGACAACGCCAGCGCGCTTAACATTCACATTGAGGTCATACAGATTGGGGGTTTCTGGACTCCATACTTTGAGATCAGCACCCAAGTTGAAGGTTTCGACGACGCTGCGGAGGTTTGAACCCCATGCTTTGTCGGCGCTGGTGTCGTAGGACTTGGATTCGGCTACGATTTGCTGACCACCGAAGCTGATGACGGTTTCGATGTCGTAGGGCTGGTTGATGTCACCCGCGAGATCGTATTCGACACGGACGCTGCCACTTTCGAGTTGGGGGGTGATGATGACCCGTTCTAAGTGCAGTTCAGCAACGGGTTCCAACCAGACCGTTTGCCAGATGCCTGTAGTACGGGTGTAGAAAATTGAGGCCGAGTCTTTTTCCCAGAACTGTTTGCCTCGTGGTTGGCCTTTATCGGGGGTACTGTCATCCGCACGCAGGACGATGGTGTTACTGCCGGACTTGAGCAACTTTGTGATGTCGATGCTGAACGGGGTATGTCCACCTTCATGGAAGGCGGCAAAAACACCATTGATCCAAACTGTGGCGCGATAATCAACGGCTTCAAAATTCAGTTGGACACGTTGGTTCGCCCAGTCAGCGGGCACGCTAAATTCGCGGCGGTACCACACAATATCATGAATGTCGTTGGTGCCGATGCCACTGAGCTTGGATTGAAACACAAACGGGACTTGAATGGTCTGGCTAAAGCTGTGATTGTCGAACCATTTTTCGGGCAAACCTTTGTCGGCATCATCAAAGTCAAACTGCCATGTGCCGTTGAGATTGAGCCATTGGGAACGTACAAACTGCGGACGTGGGTATTCAGGACGTGGTAAGGTCATCTTAAAGGTCTTTCTAAAAGCGTATATAGGCGGCTATGGAATTATGGATGCAAGTCAGTGGAAGTTGATACATAAGATGCAAAATAGGGAGGAGGCAACCCCCTCCCTATCAGTGTAATTTACAGTGACGCTTCGATAGCGGTGAATGACAGCGGTGGTACGGTGATGGTGGCGAGCTTGCCATTGACGGCAGGGGCTGCAACCTTGACTGAGATCACGTTGTTGGGCGATTCGTAGGTGTTCGCCAACTTGGGATCGGTACCGGCCAATTGATATACATTGGTGATCGACTTGGGTGCACGATCCTGCCAATTCAGATCAATCGTCATGCTTTCGGTCTGGCTACGATTGACGATGAAAATGGCGTGTGCATTGGTGGCTTCGTCAAAGGAAGCAGACACGTCGAGCAAGGGCATATCACCGAACATCTTGGTGTTGTATTCCGGCGCTTTCACGGCGACATCTAGTGCCAAGCCGCTGGCCAGTTTGCTGAACAACATGAAGGGATAGAATATGGACTGCTTGAGCATAGCGTTCTTGGTCGTCAAAATTGGGGCGATGACGTTAACAGCTTGCGCGAGGCAGGCGATCTTCAGTACATCCGATTTGCGTAAGAACACATTCATCCACTGAGCGACGACCAGCGCATCTTCCAGATTGTAGATTTCTTCGATCAGATGCGGGGCTTGTGTCCAACCGCCCTCGACATCATGGACGAGACGTGCCTTGTACCAAACATTCCATTCGTCCCATGACAGGAAAACATCGTGCTTGGAGCGCTTCTTGGCCTTGACGTAACGCAGCGTTCCTTCGAGTGTACCGACGAACGCCTCAAATTCGGCACTCATGGCGAGGTAGCTGGCGGTGTCGTTTTCAGCATTGCCGGCATAGTAATGAAGTGAGTGGTAATCAATGTTGTCCCACGCGGCTTCGAGAACGGTACGATCCCATTCGGGGTAGGTGGGCATAGCCGAGTTCGATGATCCGCACAGAATCAGCTTGATCTGGCGGTCATGCCAGCGCATCATCTTGGCGGCTTCACGTGCCTTGGCACCGTATTCGGGCGCGTCCAAGTGACCGATTTGCCACGGACCATCCATTTCGTTACCGACACACCAATATTTGACGTTGTGCGGTTCTTTGTAACCGTGGGCGATGCGCAGGTCAG
This sequence comes from Aggregatilineales bacterium, assembly GCA_044227005.1. Classification (GTDB taxonomy): domain Bacteria; phylum Chloroflexota; class Anaerolineae; order Aggregatilineales; family Phototrophicaceae; genus CFX2. The sequence continues at coordinate 125,044 of JBGAFZ010000001.1, read as the reverse complement.
CGTACTTGGTTCCGCCGGGTGCATTGCAATATTCGACCAGATTGGCAGCATCTTGAATGCTGGCGGTTCCCATGTTGACGCCGAACATCGGCTCGGTGTTGACTTGCTTGCAGAAATCCATGAATTCGTTGGTGCCGAATTGGTTGGTTTCGATAGATTGCCATGCGAGATCACGGCGGCTGGGGCGTTGATTCTTGGGGCCGACACCATCTTCCCAATGATAACCACTGAGGAAGTTACCACCGGGGTAACGAATGGCGCGGAAGTTGAGTTCACGCAGCGCACCTAGTACATCTTGACGTAAACCATCTTTACCCGCATGTGGTGAATCCGGTTCGTAGATGCCTTCATAAATCATACGTCCCATGTGTTCGGCAAAACCGCTGAACAGCAAGGGAGAAATGGGACTTATAACACGATTTGAATCGAGATAAACAGTTGCTTTGGATGCCATGTGCTTTTACCTTACTTGACTAAAATTTCATCAACATATTTATGGTTATCGGTGCGATCTAGCCACAAATTTAGGAGTCACCGAGCAATAAAACCCTAGCTGTGCTGCACAAACGATATGCAGCACAGGTGATTGATATTAGGTTGTTGAGATCAGCGTTATACGGCGATTTAGCGACCACCCATACCGGTCATCGTCACACCCTTGATAATGCGGCGTTGGAAGATGATGTAAAAGACAATGATGGGAACGGTTGCGAATATCGAACCGGCCAAGACGATTGGACGGAACGAGCCGGCGTAGGCTGAGTTCAGAATTTGCAAACCGACGGGCAATGTACGCTTTTCCAAGCTGTTCATAGTGATAAACGGCCAGAGCAGATCGTTGTAATGACCGAGGAATACCAGAATAGCGAGGGCAGTAATGGCATTGGTAGAAAGCGGTAGGACGACGTAACGGAAACGTCCCCAATAGCTCGCCCCATCCAGAATGGCGGCTTCTTCCAATTCCTGTGGGATCTGCTGGATGAACTGACGTAACAGGAAGACACCGAACACGTTCGCCGCACCCGGCCATATCAGCGCGTTAAAGGTATCGAGAAATTTCAAATCCTTCATGACCAAGAAGTTCGGGATCAGGGTCACCTGTGAAGGGATCATAACTGTGATCAACAGGATGCTAAACAGGATGTTCTTGCCCGGAAAGTTGAGCCGTCCGAAGGCATAAGCAGCCGGTGTACAAATAAGTAGTACGGCCAAGGTGTAACAGGTTGCTGCATAAACACTATTACCCAGCCACTGTACCAGCCTCAGGTCAGGCTGTGAGAAGACGGTGTTGTAAGCTTCGAGTGTTGGTGTCGCCGGAAGGATTGGTGGTGGCCAGCGGTTCACTTGCTGGTTGGTCATCAACGACTGCGAGAAGGTGATGATCAACGGAAACAGCACCACGATAGCCATGAAACCAAGAAATACGTACGTCCACATGTGTCGATAGAGATCGCTTTGTTTGAAATTCATTTCAGATTTCCTTGATTAATAGTCCACACGTTGGCCGAGAACTCTGAACTGAACTAGTGTAAACACGGCCATGATGACTGCAAGCGACACAGCCACTGCGGAACCATATCCCATACGGAATGAACGCCACGCGATCTCATAGAGGTAATAAATGACCGTATACGATGCGCGACCCGGACCACCGGTCGTCATAATGAAGGGCTGACCGAATACCTGGAACTGCGCAATCACACCCGTGACCGTCACAAATAGCATGGTCGGGCGCAGGAGCGGCAATGTGATATAGGTAAAAAGCTGGCGACCGTTAGCACCGTCAATCTTGGCGGCTTCGTAGAGATGATCGGGGATACCTTGCAAGCCAGCGATAAAGATCAACATCGGGAAGCCGAAGCCCCACCAGATAGTGGTCAAGCTGAGCGCCGGAATAACGGTATTTTCGTCGCCTAACCAGTTTACCGGTTGGAGTCCCAAGAAACTGAGACCGTAATTGAGGACGCCGAATTGGGTGCTCAGTAACCAGACCCAGATCAAGCCAACAACACCGACCGATAACAGTTGGGGCATATAGAGCAATACACGAAAGAAACCAGCACCTTTGATGGGCTGGGTGACTGCAACGGCTGACAATAGCGCTACGCTGGTTGTGCCAAAAACAGTTAGAACAGTAAACACAATCGTGTTTTTGACTGCAATCCACCAGACATAATCACTGAACAGTTCTTTGTAATTATTTAATCCGATGTAGGGGTGAACAGGCTTCAGGATGGCCCATTCGTAAAAGCTCATGTTAATTGCGGTAAAGATGGCGCGAATGACGAAGACACTAAAGAAGATGATGAACGGAGCCAGAAATACGTAGGCGGCTATCGCTTCCCGCCGACGTAATGGTATCTGAAACCGCCCCCCCTTGGAGACCCTAGTCCCCGATGCCGTTGCTTGTATACTGGACATGATATATGGATTCCTCAAGTGACTTTCTGGCTTCCAAGTGTTGCTACAATTGTGATTTAGTACGTCATAGCACTAAAACACAGGGTTGTTGCCCTAACTGGTTCTCACCGAATAAAATTTTCTTTAAAGGATCTGTAATAACTATTTTTGATGAAGGTGAGGGGCAAGTTATTCACCTGCCCCCGCACTTTAATTTACCTTAAAAGGTAGATTAGCTACCAGAGTTTGCGCGATCGAGCGCCGGTTGCATGCGTGAAACTGCATCATCCAGAGCCTGTTGCGCGGTCTTCTGACCGTTCAAAGCGGCATCCAATTCAGGATCCAACGCTGCGTACATTTCTTGGATTGCGGTGCTACCGTAGTCCAGAACGCCGTATTCCGAGAAGCCCTTACCGTACAGAATGTTGGAAGGATAGTTCACGGGATCGAGTTCAGCCTGTACCGAGAGACGTGCAGGAACCTGACCAGAAGCAGCCCATGCCTTCTGATTTTCGCTGACCCATTGAACGAGTGTCTCCACTGCCTTCAACTTGTCGCCTTCTTCAGCAGCAGGAACCATCCATGTGTGGGCGCCGAACCATGTAGCGTTCTTGGCACCGAATTGGGGTTGTGGCCAAGGAGCGCTGTTGACATCGGTGAAGGTTGCAGCTTGGTTACGGAACCAGCTACCGGTGGGGAGTACCGCGAGGGTACCGGCACCGAAACCCTGCCAAGTGTCGAAACCAGCAGCTTGGGGCGAGACATGATATTTGTAGACCAAGTCTACAGCCTGTTGCAGAGCGGTGACGCCAGCTTCTGAGTTAACGGTGACGGTCTTGCCATCTTCGCTAACGAAGCTACCACCATTTTGGACCAAAGCGGCCAAGAAGTTTACACGGGGCCATTCACCCACTGCGTAACCCCATTGTGCGACGCTCTTGGGGTCAAATGCCGGATCAGCAGCATTCTTACCATTGGTGTCGATGGTCAATTGTTGGAACAGCTTGACCCAGTTGTCATAACCCACTGGAGGTGCAGCTTCGGGATCGACGCCGGCCTTCTTGAAGGCATCTTTGCTGATCCACAAACCACGACCATGGTTGTCCAGAGGAATACCATAGGTGACGCCCTGATACTTCATACCAGCAGCGGTGATGGCCGAGATATCATCATCGGGGAACCAACCGCCACCTGAGGTGTACCAGCTGCTCAGATCCTTCAACACGCCGTAGCTGGCGAATTGTGGAATTTCCGAAGCGTGGAGAATGATGACATCCGGGGGTTGACCAGCAACGAAAGCTGCTTGCAACTTGGTGTACAGTGTATTCCAAGGAATTTGTTCAACTGTAACTGAAACTTCTGGGTGAGCCTGAGTGAAAGGGGTCAACATGTCGATGAGTGTGACACCATCGGAACCAGTCAAACCATTCCAGAACGAAATGTGAGTACCACCACTACCGAGTTCAATCGGAGGAATGTCGGTTGCGGTTGGCAGAGGAACAGGGGTAGCATCTTGTGCGCTGATGGGCATCGCAACGAGAGCCATCGTCGCTACGAAGAGCGCTACTACGAGACCAACTAGAGCTGGACGTTTTAACATATCGAAACTCCTTAAGTCAACAAACAGAAATATTGAAACTGAATTTACAAATGGATTTGGTTGACGATTTCAACTCCTTTTGCACTATGTTGACGAGCTAAACGTGTTGGTTGAGGGCACTCTTCGAACAATAAAGAGGCGATCTCGACACGTTTCTCATAACCGGACTCGATGTTCCCCTTATATTTCATTGACGAAACACAATCGGGACACAACATTACACGCATTAACACAAACAACAATCGAGCGACTGATGAGTGCCGCGTGCTCACCAGACAACATTATCTGGCAACCGGGTGCTTTATATTGACGCAAAGCCAAATGGTGAAATAACTAAACTTACTATTTGGTTTCTGATAAGCACACTAATTTGCCGAAATAAGGTCATCTATGTAAAACAGTATAACGTGTTGTTCTTGTTTGTCAAGTAAACTGTTCGTGTATATAATACAAGTTGTTTAGTAGATGTTCTTGACTTGTTCGCAGTAAGGAAATTGCAAAGATTGTTGGTTATTCTGAGTTCGCGATCATGCGTATCCAAAGAATGAATAACCAATTCTCGTAGGTGAAATATTGTTTAGTTGAACTGTTTCATTGTTGATCAACACAGCAAATAATAGACAATATATTATTGGTCGCAGGATCGTAATTTCCGGTTATATAAAATGTTCTGCTTGGGCTTCCAGACCGATTCTGAATAACCCACCCAGACAAAGATAGAGTTAGATTTTTCATCTAAAGGTAATTAGGGTTATTTATGCGGAAACAACGACCGAATATGCGGGATGTTGCCCGTCAGGCAGGCGTGTCATTGTCAGCGGTATCGCTGGTCGTCAATGGCAAGCCCGGTGTTTCGCCTGAAATCCGTGAGCACGTCCAGCAAATCATTTCGAATCTCGGCTACAAAAACACGCTCACATCTGAGAGCGCTTCCTCACAAGCAGTGGGGCTACTGATTGAAAAAAGTTCCATGCCGGTGATTGTGGACGCGTTCTACGGCGAGATCATTCGCGGCTTCCAAACCGAAGCGCAGCGTATGGGTTATCACATTGTCATGTCGATGTTTGACCGCAACGTGGATGACCTCGACGAACTGTGCTCCAGCCTCGAAACCAAGGTGAAGGGGTTGGTGGTCGCCAATGATGGTGATATTACGCCGGAAATGATTGGTCACCTGCAAGCTATTCGGGTGCCGCTGGTGTTGGTCGAAAACCATCAGAACCAGAAAATCCCAACGGTGTTGGGTGATAATTTCACGGCGGGTTATATGATTATGCGCCATGTATTGGATTACGGGCATACTGAAATCGCCGTGCTACGCGGACCGACCAAGTATAGTAGTTTGGTTCAACGCATGATGGGTATTTATGCGGCAGCGGGTGAAGTGGGTATGTTGATCCCACGTGAATGGATGCCCAAGCCGGTTTCCGGTCATCCGCACAAAGGTTACATGCAGATGCAAGAGATTTTGAAACTGTCGCACCGCCCTACTGCGGTGGTCGCCATCAGCGATAAAACAGCACTCGGCGCGATGGAAGCGGCTAAGGAACACGGGCTGCGCATTCCAGAAGACATTTCTATCGTCAGCATTGATGATATTTCCGAGAGTGCTTATACACGCCCGCCGCTAACCACCGTTCGTATTCCCAAGTATGAAATGGGTGTCGTGGCGTTTGACAAACTAGAACGCCTCATGCAAGGCGAATCTGAAGTGCCGGTGCAGAGCATCGTCTACAGCGATCTCATCGTGCGCGAATCGTGCCTGAACCTCAAACAGTTGGCACAAGAGTAGTAAACGCCGCGGAATTAGTTAGCTTCCCATCAAAAACATCACCTGCCAGTGATCTATTCCCACGTTTATCGCTGAACTCACAAATAGCCAATCCCCGCTACTATAATGTCGATAATAAGAAGCCTTTAAGCGTTGTGCGCGCTCGTTCATGATGAGTTGGCAAGAGATGTAGAATGGACTTACCATCTGGTCAAGTATGAAAGATCGTAAACATGCCAAAACGTAAGCCTAAAACTACCTATAATGCCGTTTTCGAACTTTTCGCGCCGTATAACGAATCGGTCACGCTGATCGGCAACTGGAATAACTGGCAACCGACCCCGATGCAGAGAGACGCCAAAGGTGTGTGGCGGGTGACGGTGCCGCTGGCTGATGGTGAATACCAATACAAGTTCGAGGTGATTTCAAGAAGCTATTTCGCGGTCGGTGAAAAAAAGACGGTCGCTGATCCTAAGGCCATGCGTTTTACATTGGACGGGCACGAAAACTCGGTCGTGAAACTCAAAAAAGGTGTGCCGGTCATCAGCACCTACAAGTGGAAACATGACGATGTACCACTGCCTGCCAACGAACAATTGGTGATCTACGAAATGCACGTGGGTGATTTTCGGGGTGGTAAAGGTGATGACCAACGCAAGCCGGGGAAGTTCAAAGATGTCATCGAGAAGTTGGATTATCTGGCTGAGCTAGGGGTAACCGCCATTGAGATGATGCCGATTAATGAGTTCCCCGGTCATCATAGCTGGGGCTACAGCTTACACAGCATCTACGCCGTCGAAAACAGTTACGGCACGCCGGAAGAACTGTGTCAATTGGTGGATGAATGTCATGCGCGAGGCATCCGCGTGATCCATGACGCGGTGTATAACCATATGGAAGCTGACGCACCACTAACCCAGATTGATTACGATTACTGGTTTTACGAACACAATCCAGACGAAAAATCGCTCGATTTCGGACCAAAATTCGACTACGAATACTATGATGCCAATCTGGATATTTGGCCAGCGCGTGAGTACGTCATCAATGCGCTGCGCTTGTGGGTCGAGCAGTTTCATATTGATGGTATCCGTTTCGACTGCACCCGGGCGATTCGTTACTTTGATCTGCTGGAATGGTTCAATAACGAAGCCCACAGCCGCGCAGGATTCAAGCCGTTTTATACGATTGCCGAACATGTGCCGCAAGACCCCGCCATCGCTTCGGCCAACGGGCCGGTGGATGCCGCGTGGCATGATAACTTCTTCCGCCAAATGTCTGCGACTACTTTGGGCGTGAACAAGGACGGGCGCGATCCTTACAACACAGGCGAAGTACTGCGCATTCTGGACAGCCGCAAAGATGGTTTCAGTTCGGCCTACGATACCGTGCAATACATCAGCAATCATGACGAACAACGCATCATGTATCAACTGGGAGCAATCGCTAACACCTTCGATGATGCGGCTTTCCGGCGGGCAAAACTGGGGGCATCTCTGCTCCTGACCGCACCCGGCATCCCCATGATTTGGATGGGCGAGGAATTCGGGCAACCAACCATCAAGAGCCTCGACCCAGAACCGTTGCAATGGGGATTACTGGAAAATGACCGCAACAAGGGATTGTTCCAACATTATGCCCACCTCACCAAACTACGCAAGGAAAATCCGGCCTTAACCAGTGAGAACTATGAGCCTATTCTGGATTTACCGGAACGCGGCATCATCGGCTTCAAACGCTGGAACGATCAAGGGGATGTGGTGGTGGTCGTGGCGAATTTGCGTCCGGTATATGCTGGCGAGTTCGAACTTGCGAAGGCAGGGCTGGAAGATGGCCTGTGGCACGAAGCCCTATTTGGTTATGACACCACAATTTCGAACGGAAGACTCAAGGATACGCTCGCTGAGAGCGAAGTCAAAGTCTTCATCAAGCGATAATCCGGTGGTTCTATTGATCAGACCGCGAGACGTTAGCTTTTTGCGTCAGTCTGGGTTAATACTCATTATAGAAAGTCGGATTCTTGCCACAGGAGGTAATGACACGCCATGATTAACACGACACTTAGCGTACGTACTGATGCTCCCATCGGTACCATATCCCCCCGTTTGTACGGGCATTTCGCAGAACATCTGGAGCGCTGCTGCTACGATGGCTTATGGGTTGGGCTGGGCAACAAAGAGATTCCCAATATCGGCGGTTTCCGCACGGATGTGGTGAATGCCCTCAAAGCCATGCCGGTGCCGCTGCTGCGCTGGCCGGGTGGTTGCTACGCTGATCATTATCATTGGCGTGATGGCATCGGTGCGCCGGAAAGCCGTCCTCATCGCCTCGGCATGTCCTGCGGTTTGCAGGTCGAAGATGACAACGGAATCGGCACACACGAATTTATTGCGCTGTGCCGTTTGTTGGGCGCTGAACCCTATCTGGCTGGTAATATGGGCAGCGGTTCGGTACAAGAAATGTGTGATTGGGTCGAGTATTGTAATGCCACCATTGATTCCGACCTCACCCGCGAACGCACCGCGAACGGTTCCCGCGAACCCTTCGGCGTCAAACTGTGGGGCGTGGGTAATGAAAATTGGGGCTGCGGCGGAAGCTATGATGCGGCGACCTATGCCCAAGAATATCGCCGTTATGCCACCATGCTGCGCCATGTCGATCCGCAAGCACAACTGGTGGTCTGCGGACACAATGACGAATGGAACGAAGAAGTTATCCGCATCAACCGCAATTATCAAGGTTTGATGGATCACTTCTCGATCCACCGCTATTGGATCAACGGTGGGGCGGAAACCAATTTCACTGAAGCCCAATACTACAATTTGTTGGCGGAAGCACAGGACACCGAGAACTTTATTACCACCACCGCTAATTTCATCCGCGCTTATACACCAAAAGACAGAAAGCCCATCAAGATCGCTCTGGACGAATGGGGCGTCTGGCACCCTGAGGCACGTCCGTGGGGACCAGCGCATGAATTGATGCGCGAACCGATGTCATACGAACAGGCCGGAACCATCCGCGATGCGCTGGCAACAGGTGTGGCGTTGGAAGCCTTCCACCGTCAATGTAACGTGCTGTCGCTGGCGAATCTGGCGCAGATCGTCAATGTGTTGCACGCTCCGGTGATGACCGAAGGCGGTGCGATGTGGTTAACCCCGACCTATTATGCGCTGCAACTGCACATCCCGCATCTGGGGGCAACCGCCCTACCCGTTGATGTCACCAGCGGTACCTCGGTTCCGAATGGTCAATTCAACGTTATCGCCAACGCTGTCACCGCGACTGCATCCAGCAACGGGACGGGAACCGCCGTCACCTTGATTAACCGTCACTTCGACCAAGCGGCCTCGGTCAAACTGGCGACATCCGGAGTGACAAAAGTGGTTAAGGCGCGTATCCTCGCCAGTGATAGCCCTCGCGCACAGAACAGCATCGAAAAGCCTGACTACATCAAACTGGCTGATCTGGCTGTGAGCGCCGACGGTAGCAATCAATGGCGCATCGAACTCCCCGCACATTCAATGGCGACCATCGAATTCGCCTAAGCAGTTGATATTAAAATGGGCACAGTGACCGTGAGAACTTTATCATGACGGGAGCTGCGCCCATTAATAGTGCTCTAGATGATTTTTTTCGTCAAATCAGCACAACATTATCTACTTGACTAGCCTGTTTATTTCCAAAGACAATGTTTCATATCGGATATCAATGAATTTCTCGTAATCATCATTTAGAGCTGCAAATAGCGCCTCTTCACTAATAAAATTGCTATTGAGAATATCCTCAATACCATCCCCTAGCTGGTTAATCAAATGGTTGAAGTAAACAGATGGTCGTTCATCTGATATCCACTTATTTGATCCTGCCTTCAATAAACATATATTGACGTGATAACTTATCTCAGTTTCTGAGTATTTATTGGTCTTAAGCATTGCTTGCGGGAAAATGTGATGAAACTCGTGTCTATTTGTAATTGCTAAAGTCGCCTTAGTATCTATCAATGATCCATGAACCAAATTACGTGGGTTATTTTGCGCGAGTAATAGCGCATAAGCTTTACTAGTAGCTTTATTTAAGGCAAAACCATCCCTTAGAAAGATATCAATCTTGATATCTTCCGGAATTTCTAGTGCCATGGAATCACCATCTGCTGCTGCACGAATACTAGCCAAATCCTTTGATATCTGGGCAGTGTTTGTCGTGCCAAAGTATCGACTAAAAGAAGATTTCCAAAACCATTGTCTTAGCGCCGTAATCTGAGCAAGAGTTGGAGTCGGGCATCGATTAAAAAACTCAACTAAATACGTTAATTGAAGATTGTATGGCACATAACTCAATGAACTTAGAGGCAACTCGGTAGTCAAAAAATCTACTGCAAGTTGATAGGCTGCAACACATCGACTGGCTGCCAAACTTAAACGATCTGGGGAAATTCCTCGCAATTTATCAATATCACCCTTATTGATGCCAAGATCGCATGCTGCTGAAATACTTCTTAAGATATGTCCTTCTTGAATATCTGAGAAGTTCTTATTCTCACATGCATTCCTTACTGCCTTAATGGCATCATTCAGATCAAATTCACCTTCTTTCCAAGTGGCCGCCCTCATAAGGTCAACAATTGTTAACCTTCTTCCACTACTATTAATTCGCTCAAATACAGGAGCTACTTGATTAAGATTCATATCACCAAGAAAAACGACAGCGATATTATAGTCTTTTATCGAACTTAAAAGTTGTTGAGCAAGAGTGTAGTACTGATTTGCATTTGGATGTTGAGCGAAGATAGTACATTGTGCCAGGAAATCTCGGGTTTCGAGTAAATTCCTAAGCGGGAAATGATTAATTAGCGGTTCTTCAGGATGAATGAATTTACCAGTGTCCAAATCAAATACAACATTCCATTTACTGCGAAAATCTTCCCCGTCCCAGTACAATGCGCCGCACAAAGTTGATAAACGTTGTTGACCATCCAATACATAATGCGTCGGATAAATGTCGGGACGCTGGTTAATTTCGATATCACCAATTCGCTGTTCGCTAGCTAATTTTTCATTTGTTAACCATAATAGAAGGCTTCCGATTGGATATCCTTGATAAACACTGTCAAACAGTCGAATGATATCTTCCCTGTTCCATACAAAAGGCCGTTGGAATTTTGGTAAACGGATATCCCCTGTTCGCACATCACGAACTAACTTTTCGAGTCGAATTACACGGGGATCAACTTCTCGAATTTTCATGATAAATACCTAATCATGTATTTTTGAATAGATGTATATTCTACACCCAAAAATATTCTTGGTTAGTTGCCACTAATAGAATGATTTAAAACGAGACTTATATAATGCCAATTCGCTCTTATGCTTGATTAGACCAATACCTATACCAAACAAACTAAGCGTTGGAGTTAAATTTTAACGCTTGCTGCATTTAGCAGATTAGCTAACCTCATTTACTGCATTTTCATTTTTTCACTTACATCAAAGAGATATTGCTAGAATTTATGCTATCGCTCGACGTAAATGCAAACTAACGTTTAGCTGCTCATCACCCCGCAAACGGGGGCGTCCCATGTGAGTTGCTGATGGGCGGCGAGGATGCTATCCAACGTGGTGGCGATGGCTTCGGGATAAGGGGCGGTTTTGCGTACAGTCAGATCAGCATAGGAATTGACGCACTCGTATATAGAAGCCAGCAGATTGCGCGACTCGTTGACCATAAATAACAGGTAATGTAAGCGCTTGGCCGAGCGATCCACCAAACGCGCATACACCGCTACCGTATCACCAATATGCACTTCGTTCAGATAGTGGATGTGGTGTTCAAGGTCGAAGCCCCCGCTGCCGTTCTGCTTGTAGAATGCCGGAGTCAGGCCAAAAGTTTCAAAGAGCGCATCCCCCGCATCATCGTAGACTTCGAGATAGTAACGCATGTTCATATGCCCCATTTTGTCGCGGTAATGATCAGGGATGGTCACGCGGTAGGCCAGTGGTAACTGTGCGACGTGTTCGAGCGGGATAAGAGCAGGGCGCATGACGATCTCCTGTATGACCAAAGCACGAGGCGCTGATTCTAACCCGTTGCCTAAGCGTAGGCCATACGTCCATCGCGCAGAGATGCCAGTGTGTCTATAATCATCCTTAGTGGCTGATGTATGGGGGATCATCATGATACGGCGAAGTGTGATTCTGCTGGCTTTATTTTTGGGAGCCTGCAACTTATCAGTACCGGACGTCACCCCGACGATTGCGCCGACGCGCACGCCTAGTCCGACGCCGTTGGTTACGAATACCCCGCGCCCAACGTTGGTGGCGCAGGTGGCGAGCAGTACACCTAGTTCGACGCCCACTTTAACCGCGACCTTTTTCGTGCTGCCGAGCAATACGGCTGTTCCACCCACCCTCACACTTACAATTGAACCGAGCGCCACAGCAACGTTTACCCCGACGTTGACGCTCACCCTTACGCCGACATCAACTTTTACAGCGACGGTTACAGCGAGCGCCACACTGACCAACGCACCAAGCGCGACATCCAGCTTTACGCCGACCAGCACGGCGACCAATACCCCGTTGCCTAGCGCTACTGCTACAGTGCCGCCCACCGAGACACCGCTACCCAGCCCAACCCCGTTACCGCTGGTGCCAAGCGATACGCCAACGGTCACGCCGAGTTTGACGCCCACACTGACCCCGACCGAAACGGCTACCAATGCGCCGACTGAAACGCCGAGCTTCACACCGACGATTACGTTGAGTCCAACACCGCTATCGACCAATACGCCCTTCCCGACAAATACAGCGCTGCCCACATCGACAGCAACCGATACCCCTACCGAGCTACCGAGCGCGACACCGACTGAGACCGCAAGTCCAACGCCGTTACCGACGGAAACACCGCTGCCAACACTAACTTCAACGGACGTGCCGACCGCGACATTAACGATCACGTTGAGTCCGACGGCGCTGCCAACCGAAACACCATTACCGAGCAGTACACCAACCGAGACTCCAACAGATGCGCCGACATCTACGCCGAGCAATACCCCGCGCCCGCAACCGACGTCGACGCGCACACTAGCACCGGAAGAACTGGTGACCTTTACCGTCATCGCGCCGGTGGGTGAAGTGCCAACTGCGACACCACCGGAGATCGCATTGGAGCCAACGCTAGACGTGACACCTACGTTCATCACAGCGCAAGCGCCTATTATTGAGACACCGTTGGTGACACCGATACCTGCCGAAGTCACCCCTCAGGAAGTGATCTTAACCCCTACACCACAACCGACTGTGGCCTTGATCGTCACACTGCCGGGGATTGTGACGGCGATACCGATCGCACCGATTGATTTCAATCCGCCGGTGGTTGCCAATCGCGTATTCGGTTTGAGTACATCCGGTGGGGTGACGACAGGCGGATTTAGCTTGCTGAACGATACGGTGCTATTCGAGCGTAATCCGGTTGATCCGAATTTGTACGTGACGACCGATAGCAGCGGCAACATGTATCTAACAGGCGTAAACGGGGCGGGCGCGAACCGACCGGATATGTCGCCCTTCTCGCAATTCGTGGCGCTGACACGCGATGAGAACAACGCTTTTGTGCCAGCGGCCAAATGGTCACCGGATGGGCGATTCCTCGCTTTCATCGTAGCCGGCAAGAAAACAGGGAATGACGGCGTATGGTTCTTCCAACCGGGACAATTCCCGCCTGTACAGCTTCTGGTGGATTGCTTGCCGATTGATGTGCCGGGGTGCAGCCTCGTGAGCAATCCCTTCGATCCGGATAAATGGGAGAGCAAATCACTGTTGTGGTCACCGAACAGCGATGCGGTGATGGTCGGGTTGAATCTGCCACAGGAGGGACGCAGCGGGATCATCATTTTGAACGCAGCGAATGATCCCAACTATCGCATCACGCGTCCGCCCGTGTTCCGCTACGATTATGGTTCGTGGTCATTGGATGGCAGCCGAATTTTGATCAGTGGACGCGCACCGGATATGCATGAATATGTCGGTTGGTTGAACCGCGACGGATCGTTCTCGGAACTGTTGATTGACTCGGAAGCCAACGGCTTGTGGATGGGCTTCGCGCATCAGGCGAATGATGGTAATGTGTTCGCGCTGGGTGCTCCCGGTGATCGGAATGGCCCGCGTGAGGCGCTGCGCATCTATAACATGGCGGGGCAAGCACTGACCGGAACGATTGGCGACGGTTTCCCTGACCGTGTAGAGTGGAGTCCAGACGGGCGGGCGGTATTCGTCCAGACCAACGGGCGGCAATATATCGCGAATGTGAACGGTGAGGTGCGCGATATTAGCGGGCAAGTGGCTGGCGCGCGGGCAGTCAATTGGGTGAATGGCGAACTGCCGCAAGGGAATGATGGGGGCGGAATCGCTCCGGTTGGGCAACAAAGTGTACCGGCACAATTGCCTCAGGGCGTGGTCGAAGGCACGGAATATCAACCGGGGACACAACTGCGGGTGTATGTGCTGGAATTGAATATTCGCAGCGCACCGGGGGTCGCTAATCCGTTTGCGCGGGCGCTGCCGTTGGTGACCGGCGAGTATGTGGTGATCCTCGCAGGGCCGGTGGATGCCGATGGGGCGCGTTGGTGGCAGGTGCAAACTGCGGATGGTGTCATCGGTTGGGTGGCGGGTGCCATCAACGGCGCACCGACCTTAGGTTCATAGATTCGATTACTCGAAAGTAGGTCATTATGAAGCTCACTTATGCTTTACATTGCGAACGCTGTGGTTCAGCCTTTACAAGTGATCAACCTGATAGGCGCTTTTGCTCAAATCTTTGTCACTCTTTAATAGGCAACGAACGCAAGAAATATTCAGAGCAGCGGCTCGATAACCCCTGCACGATCAAGGTCACACTGCTAAGCGAAGTAGAGACATTGATAAGCAATAAGCGGAAACGCGAATAAATTGAGCCGAATATGGGAATTGATGCGTTAAGCGTGTTGCAACAGGCTTCATCGCGACACGTGATCATAATATTAATATAGTGATGGATATGATTGGGCGACATGTCGATTATAGAAACTTTAGTGACTTTCGAAATATAACATTTAGTGACAGTTGGTATCAAAATCTTTAAATTTGGTGCTTTCGAACGTCTTTGGTATACCTCCTGAGCACGAATAGTGCTATGCTCCTATAGATATACAAAAGAGTATAGGAGTCTATCATGGGTAAAGTAGCTGTACATGGTTTTGGCCGCATTGGTCGTTCAGTGACAAAGATCGCTCTGAAGAACAACCTATGGGCGCCTGTTTCGATCTCCGACATTCGCGATATTCCGACACTGGCCGGTGTCTTTGAAGTCGACTCGAACTATGGTCGCTGGCACGAAAAGGTCGAGGCCAAGGAAAAAGGTTTCTCGATCGGCGGACGCGACATTCTGTATTTTGACTCAAGCAAAGATATTCCGGATTGGAAAGCTCTGGGCGTCGATCTGGTTATTGACTGCACCGGTCGCGCGACCACCCGTGCAGGCGCACAGGCACATCTGGATAAGGGTGCCAAGCGCGTCCTCGTGAGCGCACCGAGCAAGTCCGCCGCAGACGCAGACGCCGTTCTGCTCCC
The DNA here is from genome assembly GCA_044227005.1 of Aggregatilineales bacterium. GTDB lineage: Bacteria > Chloroflexota > Anaerolineae > Aggregatilineales > Phototrophicaceae > CFX2. Next base: position 109,668 of record JBGAFZ010000001.1, on the reverse strand, counting down.
CGGCATCAACATGGATACCTACGATGCAGACAAGCACAAGATTGTCAGCATGGGTAGCTGCACCACCAACGCTCTGGCACCCGTCGTCAAGACACTGCTGGAAAACTGGGGCATCGAGGTGGCTTTCTTCTCGACCATTCACGCTTACACCAACACCCAATCGTTGACCGACCAACCGATGAAGGATCGCCGCGACTCATGGGCAGCGGTTGAAAACATCATCCCGTCGTCATCGGGTGCTGCTAAGGCGCTGGGTTACATTTGGAAAGACCTGAAGATGACCGGTAAGGCTTACCGCGTCCCGACCCGTACCGGCAGCATCGCCGAAGTCACCGCCGTTTTGAAGAAGGGCGCGACCGCTGATGACCTGAAGGCCGCTTTCCAGAAGGCCGCCTCGACTGCTCCTCTGAAGGGCATCATGGATGTGTTGACCGAAGAATGGGCATCATCACGTATCGTTGGCGACTCACACTCGTCGATCATTGACCTGCCATTGATCCAGACCATGGGCGACACACTGGTATCAGTGGCCGCATGGTATGACAACGAATGGGGTTATGCGACCCGTTTGGCCGAAACCGCAGCCTTGCTGTCGAAGTAATTTCGGTTCGTTGAAACTCACAGATAGGGGCTTGCCGATGGCAGGCCTCTATTTTTTTGCATACCCCTCTGGCGTTCATAAAGGGGCTGAGGCATAATGCCGCATCATGACACAATTAACCACACGACAACGTACCCAACGGAATTTCCTCGCGATCCTGACCGCCATTTTGTTGTTGGCGGCGGCCTTCCGCATTTACCACATCATCCAACGACCGATCTGGACAGATGAAGGCACGACGACTTTCAATCTGTTTCATTTCAACGAACAAAGTAACCTACTCGAAGGGTTAGCCACGCGTGATCATCATCCACCGCTGTACTATATGATGCTACAGGCGTGGGTGGGATTGACCGGCGACTCGATACTGGCGATGCGTTACTTCGCGGCGCTGGTGGGGGTTTTGAGCGTGGCACTGATGGTGCCGATGACGCGGGTGTTTTTATCAACCCCACCCCTAGCCCCTCCCCATAAACAGGGAGGGGAATCGGATTGGATACAAAAAGCCTACTGGTTTGTGCCGATTGCAGCCGCTTTACTGCTGACGTTATCTGATCCGGATATTGATCTGGGGCAGGAAATTCGCTTTTATACCCTGCGGACGTTATTCGTCATTTTGAGCGTGTTTTTCTACCTGAGATGGGTGAAGAAGCCGACGCTACGGTTGGGGATATTGTGGGTAGGGGCGAACGTCGCTATCCTGCACACCAATTATCAGGGCGCATTCATCATGATCTTCGAGGGGTTGCACGCGCTGATTTTCTTGCGGGGCAAGCTGCGGTTGAAGGCGATCGGGTGGCTGGCGGTATCGGGCGTGTTATTCCTACCGTGGTTCCTCGGCTACGGCATCGGGCAGTTTGATAACGAGCAGGGCGTGAACTCGACCTTACCCTCGACGTGGGACACATTTGTAGAGTTAACCTATAAATTTTTGGGGCGCATGTGGCCTTTGATGGTGGGGTTGATGGGGTTGGGAGTAGTAAGTTTACAGTCGTCAGTTTCCAGTCAAAAGCAAGAAAATCTAGTCCTACCCCCTCCCCATAAACAGGGAGGGGAATCGAGAGCACAAGTCTCCCTTTTGTGGTCGTGGATAACATGGGACAAGGCGTTTTTGCTGGTGATGTGGATCGCGCTGACGTTGATCATCAGCTTTTTGGGGAACGAGTGGTTCAGCATTTTATCACCGAGGCGGGTGATGTTGATTTCGCCGGCGATTGCGCTGCTGGTGGCGTTGGGGTTAACACGGTTTAGCGCCCAAACGCGGGTGTTTATGCTGGCGGTCATTCTGGTGTACTCGGCAAGCAGCGTCGATGATTATTATCCCAAAGCACCGTGGGATAAAGTCGGGGCGGACATGGGACGGTATGCCGAGCCGGGTGATATGGGGCTGATGGAAATCTACTACGATGACACGGTGCTTTTCTACTATACCGATCATGATATGCCGCCCGGTACGGTGGTCAAATCGCTGAGGATGCTGCGGCAGTTCCATCAAGATAGCTATCCGAACAATGTGCTGGATCTGCTGAAGCAACATCAAACGGTGTGGTTTACACATTGGAGTCCAGATCAATCGGGGTTCGAGTTCCTCAAGCAGACCGGACATGTGCAAACAGCCGTGATGACCACTTACTGGGGGAAAGATGCCCTGAATGTGTACCGATTCGATACGATCCAACCGGAGCCGGTGGTGGATTATCAGAACGGGATGCGGCTGCGGCAGTTCAAAATTCAGCCCGACCAGATGCGGGTGGATCTGTGGTGGTCAGCCGAGGAGAAGTTGGATAAGGATTACAGCGTGTCGGTATTCCTGCTGGATGCTAACGGGCAATTGGTGGCACAGAAGGATGATTTTCCCTTCTTGAACCAGCGCCCGACGAGTGGATGGCAAGCGGGTGAGGTGGTTTATGACCCGCATACGTTGGAGTTGGCCGCGCCGCTAACCACGTTACCGAGCGGAAAATATACGGTGGCGGTACAGATCTACACCTATGTCGATGGGCAACGGTATCCAACGACGAAGGGGGATCAGTGGCAGGTGATCGGGACGTTGGAGAAGTGAGTCAGCAGTTTTTAGTCACCAGTTGTTAGTCAACAGATGCAGGCAGGAACGATGCTGTTGTTACAACAACGCCTTGACGGTGGTGTGGAAATGGTTAAAGGGTGAAGGTAAAACGAAGTCATCAGTTTTGAGTTGTAGGTCTGAAGCAACAGGTCAAGTTTGTGTCGGCGATGTCGTCGTCGGCGGCGACGACATAAAGCGGTTTTATGGCGGATTTGCCACGCTGATTCGGAAAATTCGTCCACAGGACACTTCGTAGTCGGATTCTTCAGATTCAGAAGCTGTTTTCGCGCAGGTTCCGACGATTTATGGTTCAAGGTACGTTGGGATGAGAAAGTTTGCGAGCGGGGTTTGACAACGTCAAACCCGTACATAATGCCCCATAGATATGATAGTCGATATGGAAGGGTAAAGGGTGACCATTTGGAAAACCATTTGGTCACTCTTTTTGATGTGTGGCGCTAACCGTTTTGAGGGAGTAGGATGTGGCGTGGGGTTAGGGGATGGTTGGCGAATGGTTTGTCGGGTTAACCGAAAGTAAACTTAAGATATAAGACGTGCTGAGGAAAAGGCAATTGAACCGCTGAGTACGCGGAGATCACAGAGGGCAAAAGCGGAGCGGTTTATCACAATGGCGCGATTTGTGCGGTTGCGCCGCATCAGGCTAAAGCCGTGATGCTATCAGGAAGACAAGTCTGCTCAAGCGACTTCAAAATGCCATGCACGCCTTTTTTACGATTGATCTAGCTTTATCTCGATTTTATTGAGACAAGCCTGCTGACTGAAATGCGATTGAACCGCTGAGTACGCGGAGATCGCTGAGGGCAAGGCGGAGAGATTGGGATTAGTGTTTCACTAGACAGCCAACAACAGAAAAGGTCGGACATGAGTATTTTATTCTTATGGTATGGCGAAGGTGCTGTGGAGGTTGAAAAATTAGCATGGGAACATTTTCGCAAATCTGAGTCAATGAAAGATGCTGAGTTTCTTCAGGTTGAGACTAGAGAGCAGTTTGCAATAGAGGATGAGCGACTTACTAAAGAAGGCTGGACATTCCAAAGTCGTGGCAGTGGTTCTCTTGAACGGATTTCCTCATATGCTAAATTAGAAGGTTAGCCGTTTATGCTGACACGGGTGCTTTCATTTTCGGCCTCACTCAAGTTGTTCGTTCTTGAAGCGCGACGAGAAGGCGAGAGGCGCAGCATGGGCAAAACGGATCGGTGATGGCGAGCAGGTTAGAGACTTTTGACTATACTAAGGACATAGGGCGAACAGGCTGCCCTCCTGTCACTATGTTCGATCACAAGCATTAGGCGATTCAATGGAATTTGAATTCAACGGCACCATCTGGTTCTGGCGCGGACCTGCCCCGTGGTTCTTCGTCACCATGCCCGAAAAAGAAAGCGGCGATCTGAAAGCCATATCCGCTTCGGTGACGTATGGTTGGGGTGTGATTCCGGTACGGGTTCAGATCGGCAAAACCGTATGGAAAACATCCTTGTTTCCCAAAGATGATCTTTACCTTGTGCCGATTAAGGCCGATGTACGCAAAGCCGAAGACCTTGATGAAGGTGATGAGGTGACGATACGGCTCGAAGTGACGATGTGATCAGGCGGCTTGAAGCTGCACCCAGAAAATCGATCCGCCTTCGGGTGGACATTCGACCCCTACCTCGCCGCCTTGCAGATTGATGATGTGCTTGACGATCCACAGGCCGAGTCCGGTGCTGTGTTCGCCATCGGTCGGGCGGGTACTGAGCTTGCCGAACTGCGTGAACAAACGCGAGCGCTCATCTGCAGGGATACCTGCGCCTTCGTCGCCCACACAAATATGAATGCTGCCGTTTTCGTTGATCGTCCAGATGCGAATGGTGCTGTGAAGCGGGCTGTATTTGATGGCGTTGCTGACCAGATTGCCGAGGGCTTGTTGGAAGCGTGACGAATCCGCCAGAACCGTGCCTTCACAATTTTGGGCTTCGATGCGGATGTGTTTGCGCTCGGCATGAGCATGAAACAGAACCATCAGGTTATCGACAATACGCTGCACCGGAACGGATTCCATCTTGAGGTTGACTACACCGCTATTCATGGCGGCGCTGTCGAGAAAGTCTTCGATGACGGTTTGCATGGTGTCAACCGACGAATCGAGCGCATCCAACCATTCTTTGGCGGCAGGGATTTGATCTTCTACGCGGCGGAAAAGTGACGAGACCATCTGCATGTTCATCAGCGGCCCTTTCAGGTCGTGGGATGCAATCCGCAGGAGGTTGTCTTTGAGGGCTTGCGCTGTCTGTAATTCACGGATGACCTTCTTACGCTCGTCGTGCAATTGCTTGAGCGCGATTTGGGTTTGCACACGAGCGATGGTCACTTCGGGGTCAATCGGTTTGGTGATGTAATCGTTAGCGCCGATCTCCAAGCCTTGCGCCACATCCTTCGCGTCCGACATGGCCGACACCAGAATGACGGGCATATCGGTTGTACTGGGCACGTCACGGATAGCCTTCAACACCTGATAACCGTTCATGTAAGGCATCATGATGTCGAGCAGCACCACGTCCACCGGCGTTTGTTCTAAGATTTCGAGCGCAGTGCGTCCGTTGGGAGAGCAGATCACTCGGAATTGACGTTGGAGCAGTCGTTGAATCAGCAGCAGGTTAGCAGGTTCATCATCTACAGCAAGGATGGTCGGTAAACTATCAGCGCTCATAAAATACTTTCAGTCGTAAAGGATTATCCTGAATCCATTATAACCATGAGATTAACGAATATCCCCTTAACCGATTTATTCTTCACTTAAAATTAATTATTTGACCATTGTTGTAACGTAACCTGACGAAGCACATTACAATCCTGCGACATGAGGCAGTCGCCAGAGGTGATCGGTTTCCGGTACAAAGTCCACAAAACTCGCCATGAAGCTGATCAGACGGTCAATATCGGCTTCGTTGGTGGCGATACCGGATGAAGCCCGAATCGCACCGATGGGCATGTCGTTCATACAACTGGAGAACTGCTGCATGGTGAATTGCTCAGGATCAACGGTGGTGAAACAGCGATAGGTTTCATCGGGGAGGTAATTGAAGGCAAATTCCGCCGCGCCGGGATTACAAAAACACCCCGTGCGTACCGAAATATTCTCGGCGTTGGCTTTCTGCTCCATCGCGCGTGCCTCAACTAACTGACCATCGGGCGTGTTCAGGTTAAAGGCGACCGTACCGCCGCGCATGGTCATGTTGGGCGGTCCGTAGAGCGTAATCAACGGTTGACCATTGCTGTGACGCAGCGCTAATAAGCCCTGAAGCAACGTATCCGTATGCGCCATGACGTGAGCGTTAATGTTATCCATGCCGATGCGTTCGAGGAAATCGAATCCGGCAGGAATGGCAGCGATGCTCAGATAATTGACGGTGCCATCTTCAAAGCCTTCGCCGGAGGTTGCTAGAATGTGGGTCTTATTCTGTGCCGACACGAACTTGACGGTGCCACCGCCGAACCACGGCCGATGAAGCCTCTGCATGGCTTCACGCCGCACCAACAACGCACCGACTCCGGTGGGGAAACCGAACATCTTATAGAAGGATACGCTCATGAAGTCGGGATGAATCTCGCGCAGGCTCAGGCGGCTGGTCGGTACATAAGCCGCCGCATCAAGCAGCACATGGTAGCCGCGTTGATGTCCCAACTCGACCCATTCCAGCGGATGTTTCGCGCCGGAGAAGTTGGATTGTGCTGGAAACGCGAACAGGGAGGGTTTAGAACCATCGACTTGCGGCAGTAAGTTTTCCAGATTTTCGGCACGCAGTTCACGGTTGAGGGGTAGATATTGGATGGTCGCGCCTTTGGCTTTGGCGAACTCGCGGATGCCATTGACCGAGTTGTGGTTGTCAGCAGTCATCATATAGCGCGAACCGACTTCCCACGGGAAACTCTCACCGATGAGTTTGAGCGCACCGCTGGCGTTCAGGGTAAAAATGACCGTGTATTCGTCGGGATCCGCCTCAAAGAAATGATGGATGCGTTCGCGTGCCTGTTCAACATTATGGGTGCTGGCGAGCGAGGTGGGATTTTGCGAGTGGGGATTGCCCAAAACCTGTGACAGCAGCACTTCGGAATGGGCGCGAATCTGGGACTCGCCATACAAGCCGCCGCCGGTGTAATCCAGATAAACATGGCCGCCTGCATCCAAGCGCGAAAACTCGGTACGTCGCAGCTCATCAAATAAAGCGGTCATGTTTTTATCTCCAACAAATTTAGCTTATATAATCCTGCCTTCATTATAGCGACTTTCCGCGACGGTCTGTATTAACGAACCGCATGATTTACCAAAGGTAAGGCACCAAGCGATACGGTACTTTGTGCGTATAGTCGACGTAGCCGGTCAGCTCTTTTTTGAGCAGCTTTTCCTCATCGATGATGCGCCACATGAGCATGGGGATGAGCAAGGCAAGGAAGGCTAATCCCCACCATGCGTCGAGCGCCAGCGGAACACCGATAATCATGACGAGAACGCCCACATACATGGGATGGCGAACGTGGGCATAAGGGCCGGTCGAGATAACCGTTTGGCCTTCAACCGTCTCGACGGTCGCACCGCCGTAACTATTTTCCTTAAACACCAGTAGATTCAGATACAGGCCGAACGCTACCAAGCCATCACCGATGAGCGATAGCAAAGGCACTACAGGCGACCAACCAAAACGATGGGCGAGTGCGGAGAAAATCAACAGGCCGAGGTTGCCGACGATGGCGACTGCCATAATAATTTTCTGGGCGGGGGTCGTTTCGGCTGTCGGGCCGACCTTCTTGCGCCGTTCCAGCAAGGCCGGATCTTTGAGAGTCAAGTAGAGACCGATGGCATTCACGGAGACCATAAAGACCCCGATAAACAGCCATGCTTGCCAATAGTTCAGCGTCCATGCTGGCACAAACAGCAATACGCCCAAGGCGATAGCGCCGATTACAAAAGTCTTGAGCGTCTGCAGGGTGAGATTCTTGAGGTCGGTGGGTGGGGTAAGTGTCGTACCGGGTTGCGTCATGATTCATGTTCCTCCGTTAGTTCGGATACATAAATTGTACTCCTGCTCCAGCGTCATGATGTAACAAATCGCCACACTGGCATCTCCATCGACTTTAATCCGCGCTGACCATGTCATGGCGATGCTTTTGGCCTGTCTGGAAAATGCACTCCGCCAAATGTTCGTTATCACATTCCAGAATATCCTCTAGCAGATGTTTCATGTTCTGGATGTTGACCAACATGCCGTTGATTTCGATCAGCTTGCGTTGAATGAGGCTGTTCCATTTGGCAGCAGGGGCTTCGTTCCACAAGATTTCATCAAACAGCACCCGTATTTCGGCCAAGGTGAATCCGGCTTGCTGGGCAGTACGGATCATCTCCAAGCGCTCGAACACGCTGGCATCATAGCGACGGCTGCCATTCTCGCGCTGCGGATTGGGCAGTAACCCGATGCTCTCGTAATAGCGCAGGGTGGTCGGCAGCAATCCGGCCTGTTGTGCCACTTCGCCCACGCGCATCCCTGTTGCTTTCGCCATTTTGCCCCCTTGACTTCCAGTTCACTGGAACTTGTATAGTCCTGTATATCAGAACCATCCAACTGGATAAAACTTTCGTCACGGATATCAGGAAGGAACGTTTATCATGCACAATATTCTTGAAGTCACCGGCAGCACTTTTCAGACACAGGTACTCGACTCGCAGCTCCCTGTTCTGGTGGATTTTGGCGCGGATTGGTGCCCGCCCTGCCGCATGTTAGAGCCGGTGGTGGATCAACTCGCGCTGGATTACGCCGATAAGATGCGGATCGTATCGGTCAATGTGGATGCGTACCCCGAATTGCAAGAACGCTACGGAGTCATGGGGCTGCCCACCTTGATCCTGTTTCAAAACGGTCAACCCGTCCACCATATGATGGGCTACCAACCGCGCCAACGGCTTGAGTCCCACCTTGCGCCGTATCTGGCAGTCGTTCCAAACACCTAAAACAAAAAGAGGCGTGCGCACGCCTCTTCAGTAGGATTTTTCCACAAGTTGAACTAGGGTTTGACGGTAGCCGCGCTCGTCAAAGCCGTTTGCGTGGTGGCGATGGATTGAACCAGCTTGAGCACCTCGCCCATCGGGCCGCCAAAGTCGGAGGCTGTCAGCGACTCGCCACCTGTACACACGCGGTCAAAGGTGGCCTTGGCCGAACGTAACCCGGCTTCCAAGTTGTTGATGTCGGTCGCCAGCGTCGCCAGATCAGCAAAATCACGGCTGTTATCGGCTGAGAGCGACACGGGAGTCAGAGTGTCAAAAAATTGCTTGCAATCCAATGCGCCAGCACCGCCCAACATAGCTTGATATTGGGTTTGGAGTTTAGTGGTATTGGTGGTCACCAGTGTTAAAGTGGATTGAAGTTCCGCGACGACCGTAGCGCGGTCTTTATTGGCGACTGCCGGAACCGTCGGCACCGGATTGGCATTTTGCTCGATCACCTGACTGACCGATTGACGGAAGATCGGTGGCACAACCAGCGCCAGCACCGCGACCAATATGGCAGAGATCAACATGCCGATTTCCAACTTGACCAAGCTACGCGTCTGCACGATGGAACGGCGTCCCATTTTGCCGTGTACCGCCACATCTTCCAGCAGCTTATGCACCTTGCTCTGGTCAGGCTTCTTAAGCTCTTCTTCCAGCTTACGGAACATGCCGAGCGAATACTTGGCTGTATCCCGCACCTTGGGATCGGGATCATCTTTGTAAATCTGCTTGAGCATGGTGATGGCTGTCGGATCGCCAGCTTCGCCCAGCCATGCAGCCGCCTTCATGCGTGCCTTAGCATCCTTGGATGAAAGCTGCTTGATATTGTCGCGCACCGCTTCCTCAAAGGCTTCAATCGCGGCATCAAAATTGCTCGAATCGGACATAGTCATCATACTCCAGCAGGCATATTACAGACCTAGTTTTATCATACGCGAAGTCCGCGAATCAGGAAAGCGGTATCAGCCTTAAGATCGCGTCCATTTTAGCACCTTAATCCCCAACTTGAATCAAAATGTCGCCCACCCAACCCTCACCCAACACCGACCCACTTCACCCTGCACCTCTCGCCTTCTAGTCGCGCTTCACGCAAGAACGACTTGAGTGAGGCCGAAAATGAAAGAGCCTGCGGGGTGCAGGCTCTTCAATGTTATTTCGGCTGATTTCTTAGACTGAGTCGCTTCGAGCATTAGGACTGAGACGGGACAAGAAAGAATGGCAATAATTGAACACAATCTCTCTTAGGCGCTAAGCCTTCATAGATTTCCCACAGTTAAGTGAAAATCGTTTCATCGTCACATCCGCCAATTTTATCTATGATTCGGGGAAACTTTGAAGGTAGTTTTCCCTCTAAATCAACTGTTCCTCCTATAAGGATAGGCGTTTCACGATACCCAGTTTTGGGTATGTGCTGTTTGATCTTCTGTTCATAAGCCAAACTTGCAACGCTTGACATCCAGCCTTCAAAGATATTAAAACGTTGATTTTTATCAACAAAATCAGCAAGGTTTTCAGGATTTTCCAAAACTTTTTCATATATGGTCTGACCTTGAGAAATAAGCCAATTACGAAAATCATGAAATGCATCATCACCGCAGCCACAAGCAACAAGCCATGCTGCTTCCCATATGTCAGTTCGGTAAGCGCGCGTCATTAATGACCATACTATACGATCAAATTCCTGTATTTCATCTGCCGAAAGATTAGTCAAAGTCTCAATCATTAACTTAACTTGTTTGTCTAGGTTTCCGTTACTCGCTTGGTGTGCATCTTCAATGACAGCCCAAAACCTCTCAATATCCATAATTTATCTCTCTGACTTGATCTTGGCGTTCTTGGCGTCATGGCGGTTCAATTGCATTTGTATCTCCATTGTAGATGTAGTTGGTGACCATACCCGACTTTATTATGGGGCAGGTTTACTTTCGGTTAACCCGACAAACCCATCTCCAACTATCACTCAACTCTGCGCCGCACGCCATTCCCTCCAAAATTTTATCGCATGCTGCAATTCCGATGCGTTCTCATCAAGAACAACATAGTTTGATCTTGGAAACAGTTCTCCATGTTTTTCCAGAAACTCAAGAATCAGTGATTTTTCACCTCCACTAAATAGTGGAATGGCTGATTCTGGAACTATTTTAGGATTATCTGGCGCTATAGACGGTATAAGACTATACGTAATCGGGTCTTCTAAATACTCTAATTCAGAATGCCGGAGTACAGCGCACAGAAAAGCTGGCAAATAGAAACGGTATGCCGCAGGAGAAAAAATTAAGATTGCCGCCTGATTACGTGCTAAGACCTCTAAAGGAACATTTCGCCATTCTTTCTGACCAATAAAATCCTCTACCTCCCTGACGCCAAGATTGTTATCACCGGGGTATTGCGTTTCCACAAATTCATTTTTAATTTTCTCAGCTAGTTCTTCGCGCATCTGATAGCTTCTCCTTTGCTCGCTTATGACATAAGCCAACCTGTGTGAGCGCGACATTAACATTCGTTGCCCTCACAGCACAACATCAGGTACAGTGTACAATAACGGTGATCGGCATTCGCCGTCTTCATTTGCCCTGTACCCGATGTGAATGGATGCGCCCATGTCCAAACGCTTTTTACTGCTTATCACCACACTCCTGTGCTTATTGGTGGTCGTCCTGCCAACCGCCGCGCAAGAGCCAGTTAGCCCGTCCGCGACTGATTATGTGCCGGATGGTTTCGCCGGATTCATCACCATCAAGACCGCTGATCTGGACTTGACGCTGCGCGGTCTGAACGAGGCGCTAGATGCCGCCACCCTGTTACAACCGCTGCGTGTCAACAGTCGCCTGGCGGATGTGCTGAATTATTACGACTTCATTCCGTTCGGCACATGGTTTGATCTGGAACAACAGGATTTCGCCGGACTCGTCGCACCGTGGCTCGGTCAAGATATGGTGATTTCGTACCGCAAGTTTGATGCCAGTTTGCGCGCGGGTACAACCGATATCCTGCTGATTTTGTCGAATAAGAATATTCTGGATGCTGCCAGCCGCATCGAAAAAGTGCTCAAGGGGCAAGATTTACCCAACCGTGAAACCTATCGCGGCATCGTGATTTACGAAGGTGATAAAGCCGCTTTCGCCATGACCAGCCCTGCCGTGTTCATCGGGCCGGTTGACCTGATTAAAGCCGCGCTGGATGTACAGGCCGGTGTCGCTCCGGCAATGACCGCTAGCCCGCTCTACCACACGGTTCACGCGGCACAACCGGCGGATACATTTGTATCGGCTTATGTGAATGGCGCTTTTATGATGCAAGCTGTCAATGGTTTGCTCAACGGCGATTCGTTTTCCGCACCAGCCCTCAAAGCGTTTGGTGGCGCGTTGGGCATTGGTCAAGATCAACCGACCTTCAGCCAGATGCTTCTAAACGGTGGGATTGATGCCGCCGAGGTCAATCTGGTGCGGGGGAAGGCGGGTCAAACCATGACGGCCAACGCCGTGTTCCATCCCGCCGAAGCGACTAATTTGATCACCACGCCGGTTGATCCTGCCCTGTTACAGATGATGCCACGCAGCGCGTTTCTGGTTCACAGCGGCACCGACTTCCGTGCTTTTGCGGGGAGCGTCATCACGGCGCTGCCGGTTTCCAATTTCGCCAGCCAACTCATCGGGGGGCTGCCTTTCGTAACAGCAGGTTCGTTCCAGAATGATCTGGTGACCGATCCTAAAGCGGCGGATGTCACGCTGGCGGTAGAGAGTTTCGTCACCGCCATCAAAACGATTAACAAGGTAGATGTGCAGAAAGACCTGCTCGATCATCTCAAGGGCAGTTATGCAGTGGCGCTTCTGCCGCGTCCAAACTTCCGCGTGCCGGTCTTGAGAGTCCCATTCGATTTTATTCTGGTGGGACAGGTGGATAACGGCGAGAAAACACAGGACAGCGTCGTCAAATTGTTGAGCACGTTGTTCGGTCTGCAAAGCAGCGGACAGGCAATCGTCGGTAACTGGGCTTTTAGGACGCTCGGTTTGGGACGTGACGCGGTGTTTCAGGTGGGTTATGAGCGTAACCTGATCATGATCACCACCACCAACGCGGCTGGCGATGTGCTTGATGCAGAACGCGGTGATAATCGGTTGGTCAACATGGATCGCTGGACACAGTTTCAAGATACCGCGCGACCGGATTTTTACCTCGACGCTTTTGTGTTCTACAACACTTTTTTCCCGCAGTTCTTGTTGACAGGCGGCGTGGTCGTCAGCGCTGAACGGCGCGAACGGGTCATGCTCACCAGCCACTTCCGTGACGACGGCCTGTTCCAACTGAATCTGACGGCTACTGTCCCGCGCTAAACACGTCGTCTATCAGGATATGCGGCGGTATCAGAATGTTCTGGTACCGCTTTTTATTGACACAACCATTATCGTTGCCACACGTATATCCCAATATAATGAAGATGTGAAATCCGCCACGATACAAGACGGTCACTGGAGATCACCCCACATGTCAAAAGCCCTCTTCTTCAATATTCCGGCGCAGGGACATATCAACCCCACGCTGCCCGTCATCGGTGAAATGATACGGCGTGGTGAACAAGTGATGTGCATCAATCTTGAGGGAACACGCGCTGCATACGAAGCAACCGGCGCACAATTCATCCCATATCCACACTTAGTCGAGATGGATACGATGATGGATCAGGCCAGCGGGGGAAATCTAACCGATAATGCACTGGCGCTCATCAAGCTAGCCGAGTTGATTATGCCGTGGGTGTTGGATCTGTTGGAACGCGAGAAACCGGATTATGTGATTTTCGACTCTCTGGCTTCGTGGGCGAAACAGGCCACCGAGAAATTGGGTATCCGCGCGGTTGGTTCTATCACCACATTTGCCTTTAAGCCCGATACTTTACCTTCAGTGCCTATCACATCAATGCTCAGTATGATCGGCAGCGCAGCCTTGAGAATGCCGGCTTATTGGCAAGTCGCCTCACGAATGCGACGGAAATTTGGCGTCAAAGGGGTCGGATTAATGGGTGCACTCAACAACGCCAGCAGCTTCAATATCGTGTTTACATCCGCCCTGTTGCAGCCGAACAGCGAGAAGCTCCAAGATGCGTACCGCTTCGTCGGGCCGTCCATCGCTGTGCGCCCTGCATCGGGTGATTTCCCGTTCGATGCCATCACACGCAGTCCGGTAGTGTATATCTCACTGGGAACCATCAACAACAATAATGTGGACTTTTATCGCCAGTGTTTTGAGGCATTCGGGACGTATGATGCCCAGTTCATCTTATCCGTAGGCAAACGTACGGATATAAAAGCGTTGGGCGCGATCCCTAATAATTTCATCGTGCGCAACTTTGTGCCACAGTTGGAGGTTTTGCAGCGCAGTGATTTATTTATCACCCACGGGGGCATGAACAGCGTCCACGAAGGGCTATACTATAATGTGCCGCTGGTGGTCATCCCTCAACAGTTCGAGCAGTCGATTGTGGCTCAGCAAGTGGTGAAGCATGGCGCGGGTGTGGCGCTGGCTGATACACCGCCCTTCGGACAGGTCAGCGCTGCGGATTTAGGTCGGGCAGTCGATACGGTGATGCGGTCACGGGCGCAGTATCATGCGGCAGCGGTTTTGCTCGGTGAATCGTTACGAACGGCAGGTGGCTTCAAACGGGCGGCAGAGGAATTCATCGCTTTCGGTCAGCGTAAGAACTAATCCGATCATCATTTGAGGATTGCATCATGGAACTTTCGACACGACATCTGGTTTTGGATGCAGACAGCGCCGTCGATATGCAACTGCATACAACCTATAGCGACGGCACATGGACTCCGGAGCAGTTGATGGATTATCTGGTGGCAGAAGGTTTCGGCTTGGTCGCAATCACCGATCATGACCGTGTGGATAGTGCGGCTGACTTGCAAGCTCTGGCGGCAAAGAAACAACTCCCCCTGTTGGTGGCGGCTGAAATGAGTACGTCGTGGCGCGGGCAGTATGTCGATGTGTTGTGTTTCGGCTTCGATCCAGACCACAGCGCCATCAGAAGCATGACGCGCAATATCCGTCAGGGGCAGAATGAGAATACACAGCAAGTCTATGATTATTTGCGTAAGCGCAGTTATCTGCAAACGGGCATGGGCAACCTGAGTCCGGAAGCCAGCTTGCAAGCGATCCTAGAGAAACCGGCTACGCGCCATCCGCATGAAATGGTGGCATGGTTGCGCCAGATTCACCCTGATAAAGATGGGTTGAGCATCTGGAATCTTCATCGTGAAGCCGGTGGTGTCTTTGCGACTAATCCAATAGCCCAATTGGTAGATGCGGTTCATGCCAGCGGTGGGGTTTGTTTGATCGCGCATCCCGGACGGGGCGAGTTCTATCCGGTGTTTGATGCAAATCTACTGGATGAAGTCCGGCGGGAGGCGGCGCTTGATGGGTTCGAGGCTTATTATCCGATGCATACACCTGCCCAAAGCGCCATGTATGTGGCTTATGCAGAACGATACAACTTGCTGACGAGTTCCGGCTCGGATTCACACGGGGCGAACCGGAACCCGATTAAGTATCCTGCCGGTCACAGCCGGAAGTTGTTGGAGCGTTTGGGTGTGCAGGTGAACACCTCAACCAGCTAACAATAGACGCTGGCGGCTTTGCGTAAAATCGGTTGGATAGGTTGCGGATAGGTGGCGAAACGCGAGTGCTCACCGATAGTATTGGCTAGTTCCAGCGTCACCGGAGCATCCCAGAGCTGTCGCAAGCTCATCGGGCATTGAATATTGCTGACCAGATTGAAGTGCCACTGAGGGTAGCCTGCGACGTGCGTGAATATGGGGCGGTCGCGGTCATTGACACTGGCGTTCATAAAACCAATCGCCGGTTGTCCCAACTCGACCAAAAGATTCCCCAACGATAGGCGTGTGCTCATCAAACCGAAAGTCATGACGATGCCGGTCTTGCGATTGTAGACGAGGTTGGCCTCTACGCCTGTAAATAAGGCAGGACGTTTGATACTCCAGTGCCAACGTAAAACACCGGAACTGGCGGCATCACCTGATTGTTCGGCAGGCTGCGGAAGGTCAATCCATTGGGAGACGAGACCGCGTTGATCGAGGATGGCACGGGCTTCGTTAGCGGTAGTGATGCCGGGATGAATCCCCATGAAACAGGGTTGCAAGCAATTATCCGTGATCATGAGATTGCTTAAACCGCTGTATTCAAAGGGTTGTGCGTGTATCAACACGAGTGTGATTGATAGTAGCAAGAGCAAGCCAGCTGTGAGAAGCATATATAACCTGAGCAGTGCGGGTTTCATGCGTGTCGCCATCGTCATTAACACACACGATTGATAGGCTGCATACCGGTTAAGTCATCGGCACTGCGGTTCAAGGCGAGCGTCACCGGAGCCTGCCACAGTTGCCAGCGATTTAGCGGACAGCCAATATCCATACTCAAATGAACGGCTTGCTCGCGGTAAAATACCTCGACGTAGGCTGTATTCAAACCCTGTAACGCGCCGGAGTCCGCGAGCGGCCATTTGCCCAACGTGAGGATAGCATCACCGGCAGATATTTGGGTGTGAATGGCGATGTTTTGCACGATTTGTTGGCCGGTATGGGGGTCGTAGGAAAAATAGACTGTGTTTTCGTTGTTGCCGAACATATCCGGTTGCTGACCATTCCAGCGCCAGCTTAGGGCTATGGTGCAGCATCCAGAATCAAGGCGGCTATGGATTTGCCCAACCCACGGATGCGATTCCAGAAGTTTTTGTGCTTCGGGCATACGGGTGATACCGGGGCGAATCCCGATGAAACAGGGGGCGTTGCAATCCGAGGGTCGCAGAATTGTACGTATCGTATTGTCATCAAATGGACGTGTGTGAATCGCAACCATGATGATGGTGATGAGGGGCAATAACAGGGCGGTGACGCGAACCAACAAGCGTGACATTATGTATTAGCGATCCATACCTAATGGCGGTAGAGGAAATTTGGACTATCATTACATAGTAGGTTACATATGAAAAAACGCAGGGCTAAATAGAATATGTCGCTTATACATCACATTGTCAATGTTGAGGGGGCAATTGTACGTGATGGACGCTATCTGCTGGTGGTGCGGGGGGCGAAAGAAACCCATGCGGCAGGTATGTTGAGTTTGGTTGGCGGTAAGGTGGAGAATGCAGGGACAACCGCTAATATTTTAGAAGAAACGCTGCGACGGGAAATACGCGAAGAAATCGCTGTTGAAATCAGCGACATAATTTATGTGCACAGCTCGGCATTTGTGTCCGATGACCAAGATCAAGTTGTTGATGTGGTTTTTCTGTGCCGATGGAGCGAGGGCGAACCGATCATCAATGATCTGGATGAGGTGGCTAGCATTCGCTGGTTGACCGCCAACGAGATCCTCACTAATCCAGATACGCCTGATTGGACACGTAACAGCGTGCGCCGCGCCGAGAAAATGCGAAGTCTGCTGGGCTGGTAGCTGGGTTTAGGTTTTTTGTAGGGCTTCAGCGAGGATTTGTTTGAGTGGCGTGGATTGTCCAGCATCCCATATGGTAGCCCATGCTGCTTCCGCGAGTTTGCCGTGGGTCATGGTCAGTGTATTGTCGTAGCCAGCCTGATCGGCAACATCCAAGCGAATACCGACGATGTTCATCAAGGCTTTGGCGGCAGCCAAATACCGGACAGCGCGTTCAATATCACCCATATCCACCAGAACACCAGCCATACCAACAAGACATTCCACAATAATCTGCGGTTCTTCCATGCCTGTGAGGAAGCCAAGCGCTTCGCGGAAATAACCGAGCGCTTCGGGATAGCGGGTGAGTTGCCGTGCCACTTGTCCGAGATTGTGGAGAATGACGGCCTCGCCCACATCAAAATGAAGCTCACGATACAAGGCTAAGCTCTCGTGATACAGGGCGGCGGCTTCGTCCAGCTTCTTCTGTGTACGCAACACCTCAGCCAGATCATTCATGACCATTGCGATGCTTTCGGTACTGCCAAAGCGCCGGATTAGCTCCAAGCTTTGTTGGAAGAGGGATTCGGCAGCGACAAAATTACCTTCACGAACAGCCAAGCGCCCGAGTTGTCCTAAACAGCGGGCAAATCCTGCTTGATCATCGAGCGCGACGTATAGTGCCAATGCATGTTGAAAATTACCCTCTGCACCTAATACATCGGACTTATCCAAGGCAATTTCACCGAGGCTCACATAAACAGCAGCGAGACCATCTTGATCATTACTTTGTTCGTAGAGGGGCAAACTGGATTGCAAATGGGTTTTGGCTTCGGGGTAGCGGTATTGGAGCAAAAAGAGCCGACCCGCGCCATGAAGCACTTTGGCATGAACCGAAGGGGTTAGCGATTGAGCGTGTGTAAGAACCTGCTCTATCCAATTGGTACCAACCGATAGACGGCTGTGGGCACTCCAAAAGCGCCACAAGACGCCTACCATCCGTCCGGCCTGCTGGTAATCGGCATTGGCAATGCGCCAATCGAGGGCGGCCTGTAGATTGTTCTGTTCAATTTCAAGACGATGGAACCACTCGGCTTGTCGTTCCCGCGTGAGGTGTGGTTCAGCCGTTTCGGTCAGTTGGAGGTAATAGTCCGCATGACGACTCTGCATCGATTCTAACTCGTTACTGGCAATTAACTTCTCTAGCGCATACTCACGCAGAGTCTCAAGCATGATAAAGGTGACTACATTTTCATCTTCGTCCGTCTGTTGAATGAGACTCTTTTCCCTGAGGCGATTGAGCGTTTCTGCGCCGGTTATGACATCCGCTGCTTCGGTGGTGAACGTGCCTACAAAGACTGCAAGATGGGCAAAGGCTCGCTGCTCTTCAGCGGGGAGTATGTCATAGCTCCACTCGATGGCACCACGAATCGTCCGCTGACGTGAGGGGAAATCACGAGGGCCTTTGCTCAGGACTTGTAGGCGACTGATTAATTGTTGGGCAATTTCACCGATGGAAAGATCACGGGCGCGTACAGCCGCTAATTCGATGGCGAGCGGCAACCCATCCAAACGGCGACATATTTCGATTACATCAGGGGCATTTTCAGCATCCACTACGAAATCCGGTTGGATTGAACGTACCCGTTCAAGAAACAGGGCGACGGCGGTGTAGCTTTTCAAGGCTTTGAGGTCGATTATCTGTGTTGAATCGGGCAAGGTGAGCGGCATGAGTTGATACACATGCTCACCGTATATCAATAGTTCTTCACGGCTGGTCGTTAAGACTTTCAGCCGTGGGGCAACTGCCAGCAAATCATTCACAAGCGGGGCGGCGTCAATCACTTGTTCAAAGTTGTCGAGGACGAGCAAGAGTTGGCGATTCTGCAAATGGGCTTTAACCGCCTCAAGAATGGTAGATGTACCGGATTCTTCAACTTTTAAGGTTTGGGCGATCACTTCGATAACTGCTTCGGGGCGACGGATAGGCGCGAGGGCTACCAAAAAGGTTCCATCTTCATATTCATCTTGGAGATATTCCGCGACCTGAAGACTGAGGCGTGATTTGCCAATGCCACCTGCTCCAAGCAATGTCATTAACCGAACGTTGGGCAAACGCAATAACCGGCATATTTCGCTAACATCTTCATCGCGTCCGACAAAGGAAGTCAACTGAGCAGGAATGTTGGTGGCGCGGGGCGACATGGTCTTAATCGGCGGGAAGTGATTCGCCAATTTAGGGGACACCAGTTGAAAGATATGTTCTTCTTCATTCAGGTCACGCAGCCGGTGTCTTCCAAGATCACGGAGTTCAATCCCTTGAGGCAGGGCGTTGTAAACAGCATCGCGGGTCGCGGTTGAAAGCAGCGTTTGTCCACCACTGGCAGCAGCCATGGTACGGGCGACACGGTTTAAAGTTGGACCGAAATAATCGCCACCCTGCAATTCGGCTGTTCCGGTATGTAACCCCATCCTTACTTTGATGCGGATGAAGTCGGTGCTTTCAGACGGTTCCAGACGGCTAAGGGTATTTTGGGCGTTTAGTACGGCAGATATGGCATCGTGGGGAGAGTCAAATACGGCACAGAAACCATCCCCTACAGTTTTGAAAACGTGACCGTTATGGGATTCAATTGATTGCCGAAGGATTGAGTTGTGTTCAGTAAGCAAACGGGACATGGCCTGTGGGTGTTGCTCCCACTTGCGGGTGCTGCCTTCGATGTCGGTGAAGAGGAAAGTGTAGTTTTTTTCCATACTAGAAACAGACAAGGCGTTTTTAATCAAAACCCAGTCTAGTCTCCTTATGTACGATTTAGCCGAATGGGATGCCGACCTTCAGACCGTACTAACCGGGTTACAATAGTTTGAATTGTACCCCTTATTACAACAACAGGCGAAGTATAGAGTGCTACACTTCGCCTGTTTGTGGTTTCGAGCAGACTGATTACTAGAAGCTGATGGCGATTGCTTGCCCTGTTAAGCCAGTAGCTGATTTACGGGTTAAACCATCGCCGTTACCAAGCTTGCGTGATACAACCTCCATCGGAACATTCGGTGTTACGGTTTGAGCAACTGTAACAACGAGATATTTATTGGCAGGTTGATCGTTAACAAGGATGACATGTTCCTTGGCCTGTGCCCAACTGGGTGCGTAAATCACACGTTTGATGCTGACACCAGCAGGCACATGGATGGTGAAATTGACATTGACGATGTCTTCAACTGTTGTATCGATAACGGTGTTGATTTGAAGCACCACCCCGTTTGATAAAAAGACGATAGGGTCACTACGGCACTTCAATGAAGCCGCGTTGACTTGTGCTACGACCAGGCAGAGCGCGATCAACAACATTATTGTTAATCGTGTTTTACTGAACATTTGATGCGCTATACGGTTCATGTTGTTGCCCACCATTTCATTAATTTCTGTTTCTTTTTTCAACTTAAAACAATTGTAAATCAATTATTTGATTTTGTCTACATGTCTTAATTAAGTATGATCGCGAATTCGCAAAATTTACGTTTCGAACTAATTTCGAGTACGAATTATAATTTCCAGGGTATGCATTCATGAGCTAAAGCACCACAATTCAAGCAATGTAGAATCAAGAACAAGCGTTAAGGCAAATGCTCAAGTTTCACAATTATTCAATACCGCTTGATGCTAAACCGTTCAATGGAACGTTCGATAGGGGTTGAAAATCACAGCCAAGATCGAAGCGTGGTGTTTATATGTATGACGACAGGCTTTCAGGCTTTATAATGAACGCCACACAATCACCAAGTCAGTGTGTCTAAGCAAGTACGATTAGAACGATCACGAGAGGATTGGGACATGAAGGGTTCACGCGTAGTTATTACCGGGTTGGGAGTTGTCAGCCCATTGGGGAATACAGTTGCCGAGACATGGCAGAATGCTCTGGCAGGCAAAAGCGGAATCGAATGTATGGAGAGCATCCTCGATATTGATAATAAACCGCGTGTGGGCGGAACGGTCAAGAATTTTGATGCAGTCGCTATTTTCGGTGCGCGTGAGGCTCGCCGTTTGGATAAGGCCAGCCAATTTGGTATGCATGCCGCCGAGCAAGCCCTGCTCGACAGCGGTTTGCAGATTACCGAAGAGAATATGTATGAGATTGGCTGCGTGATCGGCACCTGCGTGGGTGGGATCGAGTCGATGGTAGATGCCACTGTTGATTTTGAGAGGCGTGGTCAACGCGGGGTGAGTCCGCTGGCAATCCCACGCATTCTGGTTGACAGTCCATCGGGGCGCGTGTCGATGGCGCATAATCTGCGCGGCCCGAACTTTGCTATCGTGTCGGCCTGTGCCACCGGAAACAATTGTATCGGTGAGGCAGCGGATATGATCCGATTGGGACGGGCAAAGGCTATGCTGGCCGGATCAAGTGAAGCGACCTTGATCCCAATGGTGCTGGCAGGCTTCGATAATATGAAGGCACTGGCTCATTATGTGAGTGGCGATCCAACTGTTATCTCGCGTCCATTCGATTTAAACCGTACGGGGTTTGTGGGTGGCGAAGGTGCAGCAGTATTCATGCTCGAAGATTTGGATTTCGCGCTGGAACGTGGGGCGCATATCTACGCGGAAATTGGCGGTTACGGGCATACGTCTGATGCATACCATATCACTGCGCCGCGAGAAGATGGTGCAGCAGCAGCCGAGGCCATGAGGCGGGCGCTCAAAGATGCAGGGTTGAAACCTGAAGATCTGGGTTATATCAATGCACATGGCACCAGTACGCAATTGAATGACAAGAGCGAAACGACGGCTATTAAGCTGGCGTTGGGTGAATACGCTTACAAGATTCCGATTAGTTCGACCAAGTCAATGACCGGACATATGCTGGGTGCCGCAGGTGCGATTGAAGCGCTGTTCTCGATCCTAGCGATCCGTAACAATATGATCCCACCGACAATCAATCTCGATACGCCTGATCCGGATTGCGATTTGGACTATACGCCAAATGTGGCGCGGGCGGTCACTGTTAATCATGCATTGAGCAATTCATTCGGCTTTGGCGGACATAATACGGTGTTGATTGTGAGTCGTTATGATGGCGCGAAGGAATAACTGTGGATAATCCATTGGAGGCGTTACGCCCATTAATCGGTCAAACCATGAGCGCGAGTCCATCTCCTGTCGGGCGTTGGTTAGGCGGTGTGTTACAAGATGTCGGTGAGAACTCGGTGAAAGTGGCGCACATCGTCCGACCAGAGATGACCAATCCGGCGGGTATCCTGCATGGAGGCATGATCGCGACGATGCTGGATGATGTTATGGGTATGACGGTGATGGTTAAGTACAATCCTAACTTCACTCATTTCTATTCGACAATCAATTTGCAGATTGACTATCTTGCCAGTGCGCGCGAAGGGGCGACGGTTATCGCTACTTCGAACATTGTGAAGGCCGGGAATAAAATCATTTATGTCGAAGGCTGGCTGCACGATAGCAACGGTAAGGCGCTGGCACATGCCACATCGAATATGCTCAAGGTTGAACTACGCACGTGAGCGAGATTAATCCCAATTCTCCCGCCACACCCCTCACCTATCACGGACGTGTGGCGCATTTCATCGCTGTCAACAAACGCCGCTTACTAGGTGTATTGGTTGCTATTGTGCTCATCGGAGGCAGCTTAGCGGGATTGTGGGTCACGAATGTATTTGGCTGGCGGGTGTGGCGCATCCAAGAAGCACAAACATTCATCGGCGCGCCACTTCCGGAAGGCGCGGCAGATATCCAATTCACGACGCGCACCCAATATGGACGAATCATATGGATCCGATTCAGTCTGCCAACAAATACTGATTTGACACCATTCCTGACTCAGATGGGCATTCGCTCCACGATTAAAGATGGTGTAACACCTTTTCCAAAAGCCAATCCGCAGGAAGCTGGAATTACATGGTGGCAACCAACAGTGAGTCGCCAGTTCAGTGGTTTGTATTGGAATGACGGTGCTAAGATCATCGAAGTATTGAGCAATTTTGACGATAGTGTAAAAACAGTCATTTATCTACGCGCATATGCTCTCGGCTAAAATCCGCACGTCCATTCGATTTTCCTCACGAATTTCATACTTGTATTGAGAAAATCACAAAGATTTCACGAAATTTACGTTTATTTCACAACATTGTTAATGTTTCGTCATATAATGGATGTAAGTTGAGAATAAACCTACGGATCGAATGAGGCGTAAGATGAAGACATTAAAAAATCGGATTGTAATAGCAGTCGTATTGGTTATGATGCTTGTGGGGACAGTGGTTCCAGCAATGGCAGAAGATACCACAGCTACTGATACAAGTGAACCCATTTCATTTAGCGTTCAACTCAGTGCCAGCGGATTTGTGAGCATGATGACTGTTCCCGTACGTTGCGGAACTGGATGCTAAGCTCATATTATAGAATTATCTACAGCAGGAACAACGCTAATCCATCGTTCCTGCTGTATAATCTGCAAATATTAGTCATCTATTGCTGCCGGTTTTCCGTTCAAACCATTCAACATGACAATTTGGCACTTTGCTGTAATACGCATTAATATTTATGCGCGTGCGTAGCAATCGCTAGGCACTGGTTCAGTAGGAAAAGGTTTGACTGTGAAAGCATAATGGCTACCGCATCGCAAGATTACGAAGCAGCACTACAACAAGCTGAAACCCCCGAAGCAAAACTGGATGCACTTAACCATCTGTCTGCTGATTTATGTGAAGTTGATCCAAAACGAGCATTGACGCTTGCGGATGAGGCTCATGAGTTGGCGCGCGTAATCAATGACATTGAAGGTGGTGTTGCAGCGCTATTAAACCGTTCATGGGCACAATTCAACCTAGGTGATTACGGTAACTCGATCCTCAGTGTACAAGCCGGATTGCGTCAAGCACGCAGCGCACATCTTAATCAGCAAGAATTTGATGCGTTGACGATCCTCGGCAACAATTACAACATCATCGGCAACCGAGCCGAAGCTCTTCAATGTTTCACTGATACCCTTGCGATTAGCAAGAAACTGGATAATCCACGGCGAGTCGCAACTGCATTGAGCAGCATCGGACAACAATACGCTGAGTCAGGTGATCATGAACAAGCACTGGAGCATTATTCACAAGCGCTCACGACTATGCGTGAGTTCACTAGCTATCCTATCATTCTGGCTAATATACTGCTGAATGTCAGTGACATGCATAATCAGCTTGGTGATTATGAGCAGGCCATACCTTATGCGACAGAAGCATTAGAGACAGCACAGAGCGCCCGATATGCGTCTGGAGAAGCGCTGGCGCTAATGTATAACGGCAATATACATCACAATATGGGTGATGTTGTAGGTGCAATGACTTTTTATGATCTGGCACTTGCCCGTATTCGCGCAGCTAACACACCTTTTATTGAAGGTATGATTCGAAAAGAGATGGCGGGACTGCTTCTGGAGACCAATAACACGGCAAAAGCGCTCCAATACTTACATGAGGCGCTTGCACTCTTCCAAGCACAGGATGCTAAACCACAGGTCTTTGACATTCATCAACAGTTGGCAATGGCTTACCAACAGATGGGTGATTACGCGTCAGCGTTTGACCAGCTCCAACGATTTCACGATGTTAAAGAATTGGTCTTTAATGAACAGGCAGATAACCGGCAAAAGACTCTGCAAGCGTTATATGAGGTCGAAAAAGCGCGGTTGGAAGCCGAAACACAATACAACCGTAATCTGACGCTGCAAAGTGAAGTCCAACAAAGCGAGCAAGTTATCAGCGAATTGGATGCTTATGCCGACAATGTGGCACATGATTTACGCAATCCGATTGGTGTGATTATCGGGTTCGGTGAACTCCTGAAAATGAACCTTGAGGATACACTTGATTCGGAGAACCTGAGCTACTTGACGAATGTATTGGCTGCCGCCGATAAGATGAATGAGATTGTCGAAGCGCTGCTGACACTGGCACGGGCACGTAAACAAGAAATATTGCCGCAGGTCGTCGATATGGAGAACGTTTTGAATGAGGCTTTGCAACGCATCCAAACGATGGTTACACAGCATGGTGTAACGATTGAGCGGCAGGGGACACTGCCTTCGGCGATGGGTAACGCGGCGTGGTTAGAAGAAGCATTCGTCAATTACATCGGTAATGGGATTAAATACGGTGGTACGCCTCCACGCCTCGTCATTGGTGCTACAGAGCAAGATGATGGTTTGATCCGGTACTGGGTGCGTGATAATGGGCAAGGACTTAGCGCTGAAGCTAAAGCGCTACTTTTCAGGAAGTTTGAGCGGTTGGGACAGTACAAGATTGACGGACATGGTTTAGGACTCACCATTGTGAAGTCGATTGTCGAGAAGTTAGGCGGTTCGGTACAGGTTGAAAGCAGTGGTATCCCTGGTGAAGGCAGCACCTTTAGCTTCACATTACGGGTTCCCAGTGATGATGTATTTGATACGTTGATGTAGCCCCTGTTTATGATTTAATTGACATAAAATTTGCATCAGAATTTAGCAGACACCAGTAGACTCTGCTAAAAAGTAGTGTATGATACTAGGGTGTAAATTGTTGGATTTGAGGTAGTAATTCCCATGCCGTTGTATACCTATCGTCGTGCCGATGGTACGACATTTGATATTAAGCAAAGTTTTTCTGACCCTGCGCTGACCGTTGATCCGGTGACGGGACAAAACGTATCCCGCGTGGTGCATCCCGCGGGGATCGTGTTCAAGGGATCGGGATTTTACGTCAATGATAGCAAGAGTAGCAGCCGTAACAGCGCCACCAGTCCAGTGAAGGCTAAAGAGGGCGACGCAGCCAAGTCTGAACCGGCTAAGAGCGATGCTCCAGCGGCTAGCACAAGCAGCGAGAGCGCTCCTGCCAAAACAGAAACCAAGTCAGAGACGAAAGCCGCCAGTAAAGCGACGGCTGAGTAACTTTTAGCAACAAAAACAAGAACAATTCAATCGAAACGCCTGCATTTTTGTGGGCGTTTTTCGTTGTAATTATATTTGGCGTAGAAGTTGTGAGAATCAAAAGGGACGGCATATCACGACCGTCCCAATATTCGAGTTGATCACCCTAATGGTGTATTAGAACTGAAAACCACCTGTCACACGTACGACTTTTTGCTCGTAGTTGCTGACGAAATCCAACAGGCGCTCTTGCAGACGCTTCCAGTCGGTGCTATTGAGGAGACCGCGCATGGCATCCAAATCGTCAACCAACCCTTCAGTCAAAATCTGCGATTGTTTGTTATGGCTGTAAGCGGTATACCACGCGCCAGTTGGTTCCATCCCTAAACGGGTGATACCGGGAACCCATTCGCGCACCACAAATTCAAAATACTCTTGCTCACGCTCCGGCTTGATATCCCATCGCATTATGAGTTTAACGTTGTCTTTGCCAAGCGATGCCATAACGTGGTTGCTCCCTATGCCTGCAATTGTTGTTTGAGCAGGACGACTTGAGACTGCTCAGGGAATTCGCCGCCAGAAATCTTCAGCACATCAGTCTCATGCACGGTGGTGACACCCATCGCCTTCAGGAACTTATCAACAGGTTCCAAGTCGAGGTTCACACCGGGCATTCCATAATGCATGGGGATAACATAGGACGGCTCGACCAGACCGACGACTTCCGCCGCCTGACTGGCACGTAAACCCATGCCACCACCTACCGGCAGCAGCAGTACATGCACCTCACCAAAGTTTTCAATGGTGGATTGATCCGGCACATGTGCTAGATCTCCTAGATGCAGTACGGTGAGATTATCATACTCGAAGCGAAAAGCAATATTCCAACGCGCGATTTGTCCATCAATTTGGTGCAATTCTAAACCTGTGACAAATACGCCCCCAATTTCATACTCACCGGGGCCAGTCAGAATGTGGGATGCACCCTTCACTGATTCAGTATTGTTGTGTCCCGGTTCATCGTGGCTAATTGTGACAATATCGGCCTTGAGCTTGGGAACTGGCAAGCCGATATTCTCGGAGAAAGGGTCCGTCACAATGGCTATCCGGTTGCGTTCCGAAATGCGGAAACAGCTATGACCATACCATGTAATATCCAAAGGTATCTTACCTCACTTCATTTAGTTACCATTATCCAATGCAGTGTCCACTTCTTGAGTCATCGGTGGATGTGTGTATGGACAATAAATCATTCGTTAATCATACCGAATCTGAGCCATTTTCTCAAGCGCCCACCCTGTAAAATCTGATCATTTGTTCGATCTCGTAACCTGTTTTCAGGAAGTAATAGGGGAAGGCTCGGATTTATTTGTAGTTGCGACGATCGATTCCAGATATTAAGCTCGATGCCTTATTCAAAGGGATACCAATGTGATTGTAAAATATGAGACGGTTTTGGTTTGGGAAATGCCGCGCAGGATAAATCCTGTCCCTACAATCGTGGTGAGCGTTATTTGCGCCAAACAATAACACCCCATACCATGTGATTACCGCCCTAATGAGTTTGGCGTATTGTCACTGCTCATACCGTTATGCATGAAATACTTGACTTTCACAATCCATTACTTGCCCATTGGCATATCACAGAAATTGGCGCGGGCGAGGTTACACAATCCGATGGTGATCTTGTGTTACGCCTGCCTGCACAAGATAAGAGCGGTTATCACGACGCACAATTGACAGATTTTTCTCGTCGCCAAGATTTCCGATGGCAAGCGCCGTTACGCATGGAGGTCACGGCTTATTGCAGCGTACCCAAGGTTGCTGCACCCAATTATCCACTGGTGGGAACGGCGGGGTTTGGCTTCTGGAATCATCCCTATGGATTAGCGGGGGATCGCAGCCCGCGTTTACCGAAGGCAGTCTGGTTCTTTTTCTCGGCACCCCCCAGCAATATGCAACTGGCACAGGGGGTATCAGGACCGGGCTGGAAAGCTGCCACGATTGATACTACGCGCTGGCAATTTCTGGCGCTGGCACCAACCACGCCGATTGGTGTGCTGTTGATGCGTCATCCGGCAGTGTACCGCCGTTTATGGCCGATTGGTCAGCGGGCAATTGGGGTCAGCGAAAAGTTGTTGGATGCGCGCTTATTGCTGGAGCGCCATACGTATCGCCTCGATTGGCTGCGTGATAAGGTGTGTTTCGCTGTGGATGGCATGATGGTGCATGAGGCGTCAGTTGCAATTGGTGGTTCGATGGGATTCATCGCGTGGATTGATAATCAGTACGCGATTGTCACACCACAGGGACGGCTTGGCGCAGGTATGGTCGCTGTGCAGCAGTCACAATCTTTGATTTTGGAACGGGTGGAAATTAGCGAAGGGATTTTTTAATCAACATTTGCTCTCAGTCCTCCCCCGTTTTGCGAGGGAGGATTATGAGAGAAGTGCTTATCAGCGATGATTAGCCACCGGGTGTGGGGGTCGCTGTTAGATCCGGTACGACAGGAATGGACGCATTGGGATTGGCCTTCGCCAGACTATTGAAGTCAAAGAGGAAGGGGCTGCTGGAGGGTACAAGGATCAGTTGTACGTTGTCGCTCAAGTTCTGAACATACTCGTATTGAATAAGGCTGGGGTTAGCAGCGATTTGTTCGCTGACCAACCGTAATGCTTCAGCCTGCGCCTTGGCGTTAATTTCAACAGCTTGCGCATTACCTTGTGCTGCTGCAATAACTGCATTCGCCTTACCTTCAGCTTCGGTCTTGGCACGGTCTGCTTCCGTTTTGGCACGTTCCAAGTTTTGGGCAGCGACCACTTTTTGTTCGATCGCGTTGGTGAAATCAGGCGAGAAGGTAATGTCACGAACAAGCAAGTCCGTTAGCTCCAGATTTTCGCGAGTGAAACGTTCCGAAATAGCTGTCTTGATGTCTGCACCTAATTGGACACGAGCATCACCATAAATCTGTTCAGCAGTGTATTTTGATACAGTTTCACGGACGAGTGCGCGGGCAGTTGGACGGACAAACCCACTCAGGTAATTATTGTTCCAACTGAGATACAGATTACCCGCGTCAGCAGGTACGATGCGGAATAGCACAGTGATGTCAAACTTGACCGTCTGACCATCTTTGGTGCGGGCTTCAACAGAGTCGTCGCCAGACTGTGCACCTTCAGTGCCTTTAGCTGACATGGTGTATTCCTGTTGGGTGATGGGATAATCCACTGCAACCTGCTGGATAATCGGAATTACGATATGCGTACCGCTGTTGAGGGGGGCTTCCAAGTTACCACTCAGGGTATTCACAACAATTGCTACCTGAGTTGGCGCAACGAAGATTATTCCTTGGCCAATAACACTGAGTACCACGCCGACGACTAAACCAACTACCGCCAACAGCACACCACCGCGTGCCGAGCGCCCTTGTGAAGTGGAAGCGACAGCCAAACCTGCTCCCACCAAGAACAAAACAAAACCGACTAAACCTAAAGTCCCTAGAATGCCACCAATGTCCATGATCTAGATTTTTCCTTAATCAAACGGGAAACCCCATTTGTAATTATTTACTATTGCGGGTTGATTATATCAGTACCGATCGTATTAAAGGCTCCCTAAAAAGTAGGGGAGCGAATTAGAAATGGATGAGCCAGTTTTCACGTCATAGGCCATTTTCAGATGAGCTAAAACTCATATTCATCTGTTTGTGCGTCAAACGAATGACCGCAAGGTTTTTAATCTTAACTTTTATTACGCATCGCACGCCCCGAAAGTTGCATCAGCAAGCGGTGAGGGTTGGTTTGAAAACACCAACTTACGTTTGAGTTTCCAGATATTTAATTGACAAAGATCGTGTCCCCTTTTACGTTTATCAATGAAAGTTTTACGTTTTTTATATTTTATTTGTGTTCTGCAAATTAATATTCGCAGCGAACGATTGCAGCGAAACATTCTTGAAACTAGGCCATTATGCTTCCATCCAATACAAATGATGCGATTTCGCCAACGTTTTACCAAACGGCGTCGCGCACCTATGTTTACTACAGCCGCTATCCGGCTGTTAAGCCCAAAAACGAGCGGTTTAGCTGGCACAAAATGCTTCGGCGCATGGGATTGTATGCGCGATTGACGGTTATAGGGGTTATGATGACGATCATCGGCGGGTTGTTTCCGCTGATCGTGAGTTACGATTTATTCTTCAAGCCGATCATTTTCGCTGATTGCAATTCGTGCTTGGTCATCGGTGCGCAACCCTACTTTGAATTTGACTACATTATTGCCACGATATTGGGCGTGATGGGTTTCATGATGCCGATTTTCGTGCTGTACATTTTCATTCAGATCATCGGCAGCCGTACCATGCGGCATGATTTGTTTCATTAGTGGGCAGGATTGGTCATTTCGCGCAAACGAGTCATCAAGTCATAGAGTGAGGCGCTGGTGATGGTCTGCTGGTTGGCTTGCAGATGCCACTGAGTCGCGCCGGTTGTTTGGCTGACGGTTATACGAATGCTTGACGTATTCCCCCCACATGCTACGCAAAAGCCCTCTCGTTCTAATGCCCGTAACGTCCAAAGCGCAGGTAAGCCTTCACCGTGTAAATCCACCGTACCAGCGGCCTGAATATCGGTGCGGAATGAACCACTGTATGCGTCGAATTGCACGCCTTCACCTTTGAAGGCTGATTCAAATGCCCCACTCAACACCAAATCTTCGGGTGCGCCGACGTGTAAACTACCGCCTTTAGGAAGTAACCAAATTCGATCTGCGCTGCGCAACGCCAGATCAAGGTCGTGGGTGGAGAGTAGGATAGCGCGTCCGGTTTCACGCGCGAGGCGGCGTAACATGGTCATTAGTTCAGCGCGGCGCGGTAAGTCAAGATAAGCGGTGGGTTCATCAAGCAGCATGACCACCGGTTCTTGTGCGAGGGCACGGGCGATCATAATCTTTTGACGTTCACCATCACTTAGTTCACCTACATTGCGATCTGCTAGATCAAGCGCACCAACCGCCATGATGGCTTGATGGATGACGGCCTCGTCTTCGGGTCGTAGCTCACCCATCCATCCGGTATAGGGATAGCGGCCCAAAGCCACCAAGCTATAGGCTGTCAACATACCCACGTCTATCCGTTCGGTGAGAACAATGCTTAATCGACGGGCTAGATCACGCGGCTTGAGGGTACTCAAATCATCGCCCATGAGCCGTATGTGACCGGATAAAGGGGCTTGCATACCGGCTAAGGTACGCATGAGGGTTGATTTACCCGCGCCGTTGGGGCCGATCAGACACACCAACTCACCTGCCCGTAGATCAACCGTGATGTGTTGCACGACAGGGGTGATTGAGTGGCGTGTGGCATGATAACCGATGGTCAAGTCGGTGGTGCTGAGCACAGAAGGCGAAATTGGGTTCATAGAGATTAGCCTATTCGCTTGGGTATCCGATGGGGGATCAGTAGGCAAAAAATGGCAGGTCGGGTAATCTGTCCTCATTATCTCGGAAGCAGATGGCTTTACGCCAGTGTACAGGTAGAAACCGGTGTGACTCGACTCCTCAGGCGATTGGTCGTGGCTTTATATATCCCGATACTGGTGGCTGTGCTATTGGTTCAGCTACAGCAACCCAACGATGCTGATGTGCTGCGATTACTGATTAATGATGGCTGTGCCGCACCGTGTTTCATCGGGATTCAACCCGGTATTACGCCAGTTGGTGATGCTGTCAAAATACTGGAAGCCCACGATTGGATACAAAATATCGAGGCACGTTATACCGATTTCGGACAGAGTACCAATACTTTTTGGGGATACGTTTACTGGGAATGGAAGCCGGATACACCACTTTGGACGCACACACCTACTTTTGACCTCGGACTGCATCAGTCATACTTGCGGATATTAGACGGACATGTCAATGAGATCGCCTTTTCGACCAGTTTACCGTTGGGCGCAACGGTATTGGGTTTAGGGGTTAACGGCTCATATGTGTTGGAGCGTCCGGATCGGTACAGTTCACGACCGCATCCTGTCATGCAACACTTCTATTATCCAGAAGTCGGGATGGTGCTGGGCAGCATCAGCGTGTGTCCGGCGATTACGCCCAATTGGAATCAAGCGACCGTGATTAAGTTGTGGACAACGGAATACTTCGACTCGTTTATGGAAATCGCAAAAGCTATAGGACCGACCCTCGCTGAAGCACGCCAAACGGCCCACGTCATGTGTCGTTGAAGCGCCATAACATCAACGCTAGCAACGTAATATTTGGTGTATTCTCAAAATACTGTTTCATGCTTTTACGTTCAAAAAGGGACTATATATGAAGTTTATGCCGCGTTTCGTCGTGTTGTGCTGTAGTTTATTGGCGTTCGGTATTACGTTCTTTGGCGTTAAATCGCCAGTTGCAGCCGGTTGCACCAATGAAATTCTGCTGAACAGTGCCACAGCTTTCCGTGATCATATCTCAATCACCTTTACAATTAATAAAGCGGGTGTGAGTCCTGTATTATTTACCGTCACTGACAACAAAACTCAGGTCGGCAGCACGACTTTTAGTTCGGCTTCTCTCGGCACATTTACAGTCGACTTCGACCTCGATGCATCGATCGTGCAGGAATTGGATAGCCTTGATGTAGAGGCTGACCCTAGCCTTGGTTGCGAGCAGTTCGCTACGGTTACCGCGAGTGGGTTCTTTGGTTCAACAGATGCGCCACAATGCCCTGATGGTCGTATCAACTATAACCACTGTGACAAAATCGCGATTTATCCGGTCAAGGATGAAGGCAGCTTCGCTATCGAAGTGTGGATTGTCGATCATAAGGTACTGCCAGAATTCGCGTTATTCGTTTCGTCGGCAGATTTGAAGGCGCTCGATCAAAAGCCAGAGAAAATTATCACCATCGCGACATCTTCTAGTAGTTTGGTGACGTTGTACAAACACCCGAACGGGGATTATCAGGTGAACTACGGGCCGGATTTTGAAGGCAAGGTGTTTACCTTCCGCTTTAGTGGACTGCCTGCCGCAAAATATCCAGAAGTCACGACGTTTATGGTGGGGGCGCTGCTTCCACGTTATACGCCTGAAATCGGGTAGATCACCTTTTTCGGATGCAAGTGGAACGGCAGGTCATCTGTAACCTGCCGTTTTGTTGTGCACTAGCCGAAAGCGAGCCAGCGTTTGCGTAGTTCACGGAAGGGGGCGCGTACCAAAGCGCCGACGGCGACTGCGGGTGTCGCCATGCTGACGACTTCGGGCGGGATCTGACGGGTCATGAGTTTGCCGAGCAAATCGGCCATGGTGGGGTCTTCCATCAACCAGCGTAGACCTGTGAGCGCCCAACCGGGAAGCTGCTGGTTGGTGTCATAAAGATTGGCTTTGACGTTGGCAAGTGTTTGGCGATACATACCATAGGTCTTGCTGCGGCTGGTTTCGTCGTACCATTCGAGGGCTTCTTCCCATGACATCTGCCCACGTTTGTAATAACGGATAGCCCAGGCGAGGGATTTGGCAGTAAAGAGGGCGTTGAAAATGCCTTGACCGTCGAGGGGGTCGTGCTGGTGATAAGCATCACCGACGAGCGCCCAACCTGCACCACCGGGCTGCCGATAGAGATTACCAATACGGCGCATACCACGCACACTGGTCACCCTCTCAGCACCTTCGAGGCGCGCCATGACTTTGGGATTGGCGGCTAGTTTCTCCAAATAGAAGGCTTCAGCTTGTCCGGCTGGTGGGGAGAGAAGCTCCGCTTGACCTTCCATCGTGACAGCAGTTGTCCCATCGGCACTATCCATGACTAGCAGGCCGTAACCATAACCGCCTTCGTAGGCGACTGCGGTCGGTTCGGTAGAGTCGGGATAGGGTTTGACATTTTTCCAATAGGCGTAATAAAGCGATGTGGGATTTTCCACGTGAACATCGTGCTCGGCGGCATCGACCTTTTTGGCGACTGCGCTAAAACGTCCATCCGCACCCACAACAATATCGGCTGTGATGCGGTCTTCTTTGCCGTCTGTGTTGAGGCCGATGATGCCAGCGACACGGTCACCTTCCCAGAGCAAATCCGTCATGGCGTATTCGAGGCGGGTATCGACAGACGGAAAGCGACTGGCATTGTCCCAGAGGGCGGCGTCAAAGCGTTGACGATCAATGGCGTAGGCGTAATTGCGTCCATTGGCATCCGGAATGGGGATGTTCAATTGGAATTGGCTGTTGTCGGCATAGATGTGATGGATAGGCGGGGTGTTACGGGCATAGGCCTTTTCATCCGCGCCGATTTCATCCAGCAATTTGAGGGATGATGAATAGATAATGGGTGAGGAAGCTGCGGGTAAACTGGGAAATTCTGCGCGTTCGATGAGCAAGGTGCGTATACCCTGTTGACCTAAGCGTGCCGCAAGGCTCGAACCGGCAGGCCGACCACCTACAATAATGACGTCGTAGTGTTGTTCCATTGGTGATATCCTCGTATCGCTCACTGGACGATGTAGTCTGTGAATAGTTTCACAGTATCACAATTTTTCGCCGTGCGTCTATAGCACTCACGGATTTCTCAACCAGCAATCTTGAAACTTTTTGAAGGGTGATGCGTATAGTAGGACATAACAACATTATCGGCGGGATGAAATTCTACGCCGCGTGTATCAAGGGGAATGAACTATCATGTACGATGAAAAACTCAAAAATGACACTGTGATTTTCGATGAGAAACCCAAGCGCAATATGGTGGAACTGGCTGATCTGGGTACGCGGTTTTTCGCGGCGATTGTTGACGGCATCGTACTCGGTTTCATCACGGGTGTGCTGTCGCGGTTTGGTGGGGCTGGTGTCGGCTTCAGTTTCGTGATTTCGCTGGCGTATACATGG
This sequence comes from Aggregatilineales bacterium, assembly GCA_044227005.1. GTDB lineage: Bacteria > Chloroflexota > Anaerolineae > Aggregatilineales > Phototrophicaceae > CFX2. The sequence goes on along the minus strand of JBGAFZ010000001.1, from coordinate 74,719 downwards.
TACTTCCTGACACGGCATAACGGGCAAACACCGGGCAAGATGGTAATGAAGATCCGTGTGATCAAGAAAGACGGTTTGCCGCTGGATGATGCGACGGCTATCGTGCGGTACGTTGGTTATTACATCAGCGGTGCGATTGTGATCGGTTTGCTGTGGGCGTTCTGGGACGATAAGAAGCAAGGCTGGCATGACAAGGTGGCGAATACGCTGGTGGTTAAGGCGTAGGCCAGATTATTCGATGACGGAAGGGGCGCACAAGCGCCTCTTTTTGTTTGTGTCGGCAGTATAGTCGTCAGTTTTCAGTTGACAGTTACAAGTCTGAAGCTATCCGTTGCGTTTATGTCGGCGGTGTCGTCGTCGTCGTCGTCCACAGGATTGCTACGCTTATCGGACAGATGGCAAATCTGGCAGCCCACAGGATTTCCGTTGGTCACAAAAGCAGCAATGGCAAAGTGGGTTTTTGTGCCGGATTTGCCATGTTGATTCGTCGGATTCTTCAGATTCGGAATCTGTTTTAGCGCCGGTTCCGAATATGCTCCCTCGTCTGTAGCCGCTATTTCACAAATTTCTTCCCATTCTTCCGCAGGACACTTCGTAGTCATTTTCACAGTGAAGTTTCATATTTTATGTCCACGCGTTTGCGGTTGTTAAGGTGCGGCGGGATGAGAGGATTTGCCAGCGGCAAACCCGTACATAATGCCCCATAGATATGATAGTCGATTGGGATAGCAAAGGGGTGACCATTTGGAAAACCATTTTGTCAGTTTTGCGGGGTGTTGGCGCTAACGGTTTTGAGGGAGTGGGGCAAGGCGCGGGGTTGGTTGATGGTTGGCGAATGGTTTGTCGGGTTAACCGAAAGTAAACGTAGGGTATAAGACGTGCCGAGGGAAAGACGATTGAACCGCTGAGTACGCTAAGATCGCAGAGATAAAGGCGGAGCGATTCACCACAGAGGCACAGAGGACACAGAGAAAGTCAGGAGATTTTAACCGCCAAGACGCCAAGTTTAAGGCGGAGCGGGTAAGCAATACTGAAAGGCGATTGAACCGCTGAGTACGCTGAGAGCAAGGCGGAGCGATTCACCACAGAGGCACAGAGAAAGACAGGAGATTTCAACCGCCAAGACGCCAAGTACGCCAAGTTTAAGGCAGAGAGGGAGGGCAGAGCGGTTTATCGCAAATGGGAAGCTATGCTGAGATCACAAAGGTGTCGGGGAGGCTCCAATTGCCTGTATTCGTGCCGTTGAGTGCCCTCACGCGCCAGTAATAGGTGCCGTTTGGTAGATTTCCGGTGGTGTAGGTCAGGGTGGTATCCGCAAATGCAATAAGGGTGGCGGCAGGCGCAAAATTAATATCGGTGCTGATTTGGATTTCATATTGGGTTGCGCCGGTTACCCGATTCCATGTGAGGGTTGGGGTGTGGGTGGTGTAGAAATTGCGCCTGGGTGCTGCATTAAGCGCGGACGTAGGTGTGATGAGTGTTGGCGTGTAAGTTGGTGTGGGTGTCGGTGTATCCGTTGGGGTTTCGGTTGGCGTGGGCGTGTTGGTACTAGTCGGCGTTTCGGTTGGTGTCTCGGTTGCTGTGGGGGTCAGGGTATTGGTCGGTGTGTATGTTGCTGTTGGGGTGTTGGTAATCGACGCGGTTGGTGTAATCGAAGGGGTCAACGTTGGTGTGGATGTGATTACGAAAGTCGGCATTTCTGACGACGATGATGTGACGGTGGCGGTTGGTGTATTGCTGGGTGTAGGCGTCTGTAAGGGATTGAAATCACCACCGAAGAATATGTTAATGAACACGCTATTCGGATAACCATTCAAAAAGGCAACTACAGGGGAGTTTTCTGAGGTTTGTAGCAACGGCGTGTAATAATTGGCATCGGTCATCTGCGTAGCGGTTGAGTAATTGCAAACGACATCCAGACAGATTGCGAGCCGGATACCTTTTTTCGAATAGGCGATCACGGGGAGACCATTAACCAGCGTGATGGCGCTATCTTCAGCCCCATAGGCTTGATCCAGCGTATGAATGTACATAGATCCAGTACATACAGAATCGGTACAAGTGGCGACCTTGACCGACGAAAGACGGGAATCTTCCAATGTGGTATAGGTGATTATGGGTGTAGTAGCGGCAACTGTCATGGCTATTCCACTAGGGCCTATGACGTTTGCATCAATAGTTTTTATGGTGGGAGCCTCGGCACAGGTGGGAGATAAACATTTGAGCAGCTTGACGGGACTGGTAGTCTGCCATCCGGTGAAAGCAATAATCGGATTACCATTCAGCAACTCTAGCCCTAATCCATTACCGCCACTCACGCCGCTGGTGCCTGTTAGTGAGCGAATGGTCGGGGTTGTACAAGCAGCATTATTGCAAATCACCATTTTCAAAATATTACTCGAACCACCGGAAATCTGAACTTCATAGGCAATGAGCGGCAAACCATTTTGAAGCGTGATGACTATGTGTTCAAAAGTGCCACTGTCGAGAGTGGTCACAACGGGTGGTTGGCTGCACAGCGGATCAATACAGGCAGCGACGCGTAAATACAATTGCACACGACCAGCATCCCAAGTCGAATAGGCAATAAACGGATTTCCATCCACTATGGTAATGGCGGATGCGCGCGACAATAAGTTATCTATCGGATGAACGACTGTTAAAGCAGTCTCGCAGGAAGGGTTTCCGCAGACGGCAACTACTGTTTTGTTGGTGGTGGCGCTGACATAACTCAATACAGGATTGCCATTATTGATGGTCATGGCATAACGATAGGGGCTACCGAGTGTATCGGGGATGACGTAGGTTAGGTTCGCCCGAACCTGCGGGGTAAGAGATGAAAAAAGTATCACAGTTGTCAGTAGAACCAGACCCAGCGCAACAAACCAACGACGAATACGATAGGACATTATCTACACACTCGTTTGCAATCTTTCATTAGTATCAGTGTAGTATCTATGGCACTGTGGAACGGTAAAGGATTGCGGCGCGTCCAAATTGAAGTAGGGGCGTAGGAACGGCGGTCGGAATGAATTCCGCCCCTACGAGAAAATGGGAACTAGGGCGGAGCGGAGATTACGATGGTGTCGGTGAGGCTCCAATTGCCTGTATTCGTGCCGTTGAGTGCCCTCACCCGCCAGTAATAAGTGCCGTTTGGTAGATTTCCGGTGGTGTAGGTCAGGGTTGTATCCACAAATGCGATAAGGGTGGCGGCAGGCGCAAAATTAACATCGGTGCTGATTTGGATTTCATATTGGGTTGCCCAAGTCACGCGATTCCATGTGAGGGTTGGGGTGTGGGTGGTGTAGAAATTGCGCCCGGGTGCTGTACTGGACATAGAGGTGGGTGTGATGGGTGTGGCCGTGTGAGTGCTAATCGCTGTTGGGATATGTGTAGAACTCGGTGTCAGCGTGATCGACGGTGTTATGGTAAGCGATGGGGTATAGGTCATAGAAGGTGTTAACGTAATTGATGGTGTCAGTGTGATTGACGGTGTCAGTGTGATCGACGGTGTTAACGTAATTGATGGTGTCAGTGTGATTGACGGTGTCGGTGTGATTGACGGTGTTATGGTAAATGTAGATGTAGATGTAGGAGTGGATGATATGGGAGTCATCGTCGCCGTAGGGGTTCTTGTAATCGTGGGTGTATGGCTGGGCGTGGGTGATTCGGACGGATGGAAATCGCCCCCAAAGTACACTACGATTTGGTCGGGTGATGTATCCTGAAAATTTCTAAAAAAAGCAACTAAAGAGGCATTATACGATTCCTGTATTAGCGGCACAAAATTATAGGCATCTGCAATCTGAGTGGATGACGAGTAATTGCAGACTAGATCCAAGCAGGTTGCAAGACGAATACCATTCCTCGTATAAGCAATTACAGGTAAACCATTCACCAGACTAACAGCGCTATACTGCATATCGGTTTCATCAACCGTATGAACGTACATTGGCCCATCACATGCTGAATCCGTGCAGGTAGCAACCTTGATCCATACATGCGAATTCTCCAATACTGTATAGGTAATTATCGGTGTGGTTGCCGCGATAGTCATTGCAATTCCGTAGACACCATATAGATTCGCATCAACAATCTTCACAGTAGGCGCTTCAGCACAGGTTGGTGATGCGCATTTGAGAAGAACGACGTCATTAACATTCCCCATCGCAAAAATGGGATTGCCATTCAGCAGCCCAAAGCTAAAAATTGAACTACTAGGAACACCACCCGGGATATTTACCGGTTGGATCATCGGTGCTGTACATGCTACATCGGTACAAATCGCCAGCTTCACAATACGTTGACCAGTAGTCGGATTTACATTCTCATAGGCAATGAGTGCTTTTCCGTTTTGGAGCGTAATTTGTATGGGAGAGCCATTGTCAAGGGTTGTAACAATCATAGGTTGGCTGCAAAGTGGGTCAACACAAGCGGCGACTCGCAAATGAGGTGTGCTCGAATAGACAATAAACGGATTCCCATCTACCACAGTAATCGCCACATTTCCCATCAATTCGGATGCTATGGGACGAATAACCGTCAAAGCAGTCTCACAAGCTGGATTGCCACAAATCGCAACAACAATACTATTCGTAATATTGCTCTTGTAAGCCAGCACCGGATTGCCGTTATTCACCGCCATAGCATATTTTTGCGGAGAGCCCACCGTATCAGGGATAAGATATATTGAGTCTGCCTGAACCTGCGAGGTAATTGCCGACAACATGATCACGATTGCCAAGGACATGGAAACTAGCGCCACAAACCAGCGATGAGAACGAGCGGTATAAATGAGCATTTACAATCTCTTACTATGTCATATTAGTATCAGTATAGTCGATTATGGCTATGTGCAAAGTGAAAGGCGATTGAACCGCAGAGTACGCTGAGATCGCAGAGATCAAGGCGGAGCGATTCACTGCTGAGATGCTGAACTAAGGCGTTTTACCACAGTCCACAGGAGGCTTCGCACAGGCACTGAGAACACAGAGAAAGACAGGAGATTTCAACCGCCAAGACGCCAAGAACGCCAAGTTTAAAGCAGAGAGGGAGGGGAAAGCGGTTTATCGCAGATGGGAAGCTATGCTGAGATCAGAAAGGTGTCGGTGAGGCTCCAATTGCCGGTATACGTGCCGTTGAGTGCCCTCACGCGCCAGTAATAAGTGCCGTTTGGTAGATTTCCGGTGGTGTAGGTCAGGGTGGTATCCGCAAATGCGGTGATGGTGTCGGCAGACGCAAAATTAATATCGGTGCTGATTTGGACTTCATATTGGGTTGCCCAAGTCACGCGATTCCATGTGAGTGTCGGGGTGTGAGTGGTGTAGAAATTGCGCTTGGGTGCTGCACTGGGCGCAGAAGTGGGTGTGATAAGTGATGGTATTTGCGTCGAGAAAAGTGTCGGCGTTGGGAGAAGATCCGGCGTAACCTGTATGATTGGCTGATTGCCACCTGCTGTATCACAAGTTAATTGAAATGATGAGCCGTTAAAATCGCTCGCCCCACCATAACGCGGATTAGTGGATCCAGTGTAATCATCGTAACGATAGATACCTTCAAAGTCGAAGTAGATTGAGGCGGTACCGCCGGGTGGAATGGTGTAGTTCGTCAACCAAGTTCCTTCGGTCTGACTATTGGTCGAGGGGGATACATCCTGATTAATGTCTCCAGAGTCCCAAACCACAACCGCACCGGGTATACCGGGAGCCGCATCCATACTCACTTTACGTAGTCGCTGACTGTTAACATATTTGTGCCAATTGATATTGAAGCCTTGCAGCGTTGAGAATGTTGTACGCTGGTTGGTGATGTTGAAGCGGACGATACCGAAACTATCAAAGTAAAAAAATCTGATGGTGATTAAATTCGATACGCAATCCGGCGTGGGTGTAAGCGTGGCTGTTGGCTGCCCGACAAAGGTTGGTGTTGCGGTCGGAGTGGTCACAGGAGACGTCACAACACAGGGTAAGCCCGGATTCAAGGGGTTATCCATTGTGATGGTGATAGCGTATTGATGGTACGAGGCGTAGTAAGCTAATAGCGATGGGACACTAAAACTGGCTGCATAAACAGTTGCAGCTTGGGCGGCTACGGTACGGATCACCGTCGAGGTGCTGGAAAAAGGTGGAATGCCCTGTTTGGTATTGGTATCGGTAGTGGTTGTTGCGCCGCTTAACACCTGAGGTTCATTGCCATTCCATATGACATCCGTGTTCAACGACATCTGGATTAGTCCCATTTGAGCGAACGCCGGTATATTAGGCCACGTGATTTGAATACGGCTAACAACTGTCGGATACGGATTGTCGTTGTGAATATCGATTTTGAATTGGTTACCAAACAAGCGTTTGTTGGAGAGCGACAACAACGAACAGCTAAAGGGTTGGGATAAGTTCAGGTTGTTGTCAGCATGTATAGCATCTGCAACATGTGGGATTAAGGGGGAGTCTGCGTAAACCTGGGTGCTTAGAGCAGACAATAATGTGGTAGTTAAAAGTGCAACAATCAGGGTTAGTATGCAGCGACGGCGGTACATTTGCATCAACAGGCTCTTGTACGACTAAGCAATATGTTATGTGACGGATTATAGCACTATTAGGCAGTGAAAAAATTATGTCCTATGGCAGAAGCGGTTTATCGCAAATGGGATGCGGCGGGCGGAGTGAATTCCGCCCCAACCAAGGCGCTTTACCACAGAGGACACAGAGAAAGACAGCAGATTTCTACCGCCAAGACGCCAAGTACGCCAAGTTCAAGGCGGAGATGGAGAGTAAGGAGATTTAACGCAAAGGCGCAAGGACGCAAAGAGCGATGAGAGAGCGGCGGGCTAAGGCGTTTTACCACAGAGGCACAGAGAACACAGAGAAAGACAGGAGATTTTAACCGCCAAGACGCCAAGTACGCCAAGTTCAAGGCGGAGATGGAGAGTAAGGAGATTTAACGCAAAGACGCAAGGACGCAAAGAGCGATGAGAGAGCGGCAGGCGGAATGAATTCCGCCCCTACGAGAAATTGCGATTGAACCGCTGAGTACGCTGAGAGCAAGGCGGAGCGATTCACCACAGAGGACACAGAGAAAGACAGCAGATTTGAATCGCCGCAAGTCAAGGACAAGGCGGAGAGAGAAGGCAAAGCGGTTTAGAAGGCGATTTCGGCGATTTGTTCAAGGTCGAGCGAGAAATCGTCAAGGGTGGTGGTGAGGTCGGCATTTTCGTCCCATTCGGTTAGTGAACCAGCATGGTCGCCACGGTCACAGAGGGAGCGATAGACGCAGAATCGGCAGCGGCGTTCGTCGGATGTGAGGGGGAATTCGGGGCGGGTGTGGATGTCGCGGACGAGCTGCATGAGGTAGTCGTGGTCGGCGGCGAATTGGGCGGCGTCATAGGGGAAGCGGTGGGTCTTGCCGTCGTGGTCGGCGTACCAGTAGATCATCTCGATGCGGTCGGGCGGGATGGGTTGTCCGGCATTGAGGTGGTTACCAGCAAGGGCAAGAACGTAGCGATAGACGATGGTTTGCAGGCGTCGGACAAGGTTTTCGGCGCGAGGAATGTGTTCGCCCGTTTTCCAGTCGAGGATGAGGGCGCGTCCGTTGGGTTCGACGGCAAGCAGGTCAAATTTGGCGAGGAGCATGTAATCCCCAAGTGGCACCATGAGGGTCGATTCGGGGCGGCGCTGGGTCGGTAGATCGGTTAAGGCGGTGGCACGATAAGCGGCGAACCAGCGCTGAATATCAGGATCGGTGATGCGCGCGGCAAGGATATCCGCTGGAATGCCGACGAGATGCTGGTGAACAAGGTGGTGGAAAATCTCGCCCTGCTCCATGCGGTGTTCGAAAGCGAGCATATCATCGACTTCAGGTGCCGGCCACCGTTGGCGCTGGAGGTATTTGAGTTGGAAGCGGCGGGGACAATCCACATAGTCCTGAAGGCTGCTCTGGCTGAAGGTGAAGTCATCGGGGAGATTCATAGGACATCCTTAAAGAATACCGATGCGGATTGACAAGGGATAACACATTAGAGTCTCGCGATAAATTCATCTATGAGGGCGTCAAGGGTGGCGGGCGGTTTCAGCATGAGTTGTAGGACGATGGCTTGCTGATGCGCCTTTTGACGGGTATCGAGATATTCGAGCGGTGAGCGTCCGGCAACGCGCGCGAGCAAACAGGCCAAGGTATGATGTACGGCGAACGGTTCGATGTCGGCGGCGAAGGGCAAGCCGTGAATTTGTTGTTGATAGGTGTGCCAGTAGGTATGGGCAAAGGCCGCGAATTGGGCACGATGCGGCGCGAGGACATGGGCTTTGCTCAAGAAGTGGGTCATCGAGAAACCGACGTCAAAGGCCGGATCACCCCAATGGATGACTTCGTAGTCGAGCAAGATGAGGCGGGTATCGAAAATCAGGACGTTCTTGGGGCTGTAGTCGCCGTGAACAAGGGTGAAGATACGGCTGCGGGTGGCCTCAATGAGTTGATTGATGAAGGCGGCGGCTTGAGGCACTTGTAAGGCAGTATAACTATAGTAGGGTTCAACACGTAAAGTTTCAAAGAAGCTGCGATCCGCAAAAAGTGCGGAGGTTTCGGGATTTTCCAGCGCAAGGCGTTGAATAGTCCCGAGCAACCACCCGAATTGTTCGACGTGGGTTTGTTCGATAGCTCCCTGAAGGAGTAGGGTTTTCCAGTTGGTATGGGGTTGGGGAACGGCCATCATGGCAAGAATGTTGTTGTGGCGATCTTCAAATACGAGCGGCGGGGCGTAATCCGGCACCGCGTTTTGCATCCAGCGGAGGCCAGTGGCTTCACGGTGGATACGGGCGGGATCACTGAACCAATCGACTTTCACACGGAGTTTTTCGAGCGCTTGTTTGATGACCCACGCGCTGCCATCGGGGCGCTGTACGAGTACGGTACGGTTGGAAACGCCACCCGCCAAATTGTGCAGTTGTGGGGTTTCATCGGGTGCAATGTGTTCGGAGGCGCGGAGATAAGCTAGGAGTGCATCACTTTGTTCAATGTCCAGCATGGGATTCCCCTGTGTGGATGGGTCAGGTAGATGCAGGGATTATAACGCGGTAGCCTCAGATGGCGATGCATAAATATTAACCTTGATTAACTGAATTAAAATACGTGTTACCATAAGATTATATAACTTCTCAAGATGGCGGCGTAATGATTCTCGATTTATTGGGTTGCATGGTAGTGGCTCAACAAAATAACTTTTTCAGTACGCGCCACGGCGCTGAGGTTTCATGCAACCAGTGAGCTTCGCGCCTGATCTATGGGGTTCAGTCATGCGCGTTTTTCGTCCTCCGGTTTTTGAGAACGACGACGATAAAACTCGATTGGCGCGTGGGCTTCATGCTGTGCTGCTTGCCAACACAGGCTTAGAGCTTTTCTACTGCTTGTTCATGATTGTGACCAGCCCCTACAAACAACAGTACCTGATTGCCGGACTGGTATCCTTGATCGGTCATGGGCATCTGTCATGGTTGCTGTACAGGGGACAGGTGAAACTATCGGCGCGGTTATTCGTCGCCTACTTCTGGGTGATTATTTCCGCGATAGAATTCATGACGGGGAACGTCACCAATATCGTCACCAGCCTGTATATCCCGATTATCGTGCTGACGCTGCTGTTTCTGGGACGGCGTGCTAGCCTGATCAATCTGGCGCTGACGATGGCGTATATGATCATTCTGACGCAGATTGACCACGCAACGATGTTCCCGCTCGATGGGCTGCTACCGGGAATCTCGGCGTGGATGGTGTTGGCGTTTGGTTTTGTGCTGGTTTTGATCCCGCTGTTCAGCATCTATAACGATTTATCCAACGCACTGGCTGATGTTCAGGAACAACTCCAAGAACGGCAGAAAGCCCAACAATCCCTGCGCGAAAGTGAAGAACGATTCCGGCTGATTTCGTCGGTGGCTTCTGACTATACGTTTTCGTCACATTTTAGTGCAAAGGGGTTGGAACATGTCGTCCTGAGCGGCGCTTTTGAACGCATCACCGGCTATACACCTGACGCGTTTGTCAAAAAAGGTGGCTGGGCTGCTATTATCCATCCAGATGATGCGGTGCAAGACGCGCAGGATATGGCGACCTTGCGTGACCAAAAATCAGTGGTAACGGACGTGCGCATCATCCGCAAAGATGGACGACCATGCTGGGTACGGGTGTACGGGTATCCGTTGTTGGAACAAGGGCAGCTTATCGGAATTTACGGCGCGGTGCAGGACATCAATGAGGGCAAATTGGCTGAAATGGCGCTGCAAGAGAGCGAGAAGCGCTATCGGGTCATCAGTGACATTATTTCGGATTATGCGTATGCCTATGATGTGCAAGCGGACGGCAGCCTGAGTCATTATTGGATCACTGCGGATTCGTTTAAGCGTCTGACTGGATTTGAAACGCTTGAGCGTGAAACCGGTTATTCACTGTATCACCCTGACGATGTTGCGTTGTGCCGTAATGATGTAGCGAAGACGATCGCAGGCGAGGCAACATCCGGCGAATACCGGATTATTACCAAGAGCGGCGAGTTGAAGTGGATTTACATCAAGCGACAGGTTGAATGGGACGAGGGACATCAGCGGGTGGTGCGGTTTTATGGCGCGGCACAGGATATTACGCAGCAAAAGTTAGCTCAAGAAGCACTGGCAAAGGATCGCACCTTACTGCGTACGGTGATTGATCATCTGCCGGATAATATCTTTGTGAAGGACATCGAAGGCCGGTTCGTCCTCAATAACAAAGAATCAATGCGCCGCTTAGGGGTTGCCCATCAAGAAGATGTGCTGGGCAAGACAGATTTCGATTTCTTCCCGCATGATCTGGCTGAAGCATGGGAAAAAGAACGGCAGGCCATAATCCAATCGGGCGAGCCACTGCTGGATTTTGAGGAGTTTCAAGGCTGGCACGAGTCGCCGCATTGGATCCTCACCAGTGTTATTTTGTTGCACGATGAGCAAGGCGCGATCATCGGTTTGGTGGGTATTAACCGCGACATCACCGAGCGTAAACAGTCAGAAGAGGCGCTGCGCGAGAAAGAAGCCTTCCTACGTGCGCTTTTGGATGCTACACCGGATATTGCCTTTTTGATGTCGCCTAGTGGAACGTTATTGACGGTCAATAAGCCACTGGCGGAGTCACTCGGCATCAATATTGAAGACGCACTAGGCAAGAATGGTTTTGATTTCCTCAAAGCAGACTTGAAGGGCGACCGCTTCCGACAATTCCAACAGTGTTTGGATACGCGCCAGCCTGTGCGTTGGGAAGACGGACGCAGCAATACATGGTGGGATAATAGTTTTTATCCAGTGCTATCGGCTTCGGGGGAAGTTGAGGCGGTGGCGGTTTATAGCAAGAACATCACCGAAGAAAAGCGGCTGGCGGCTGAACTGCAACGGTACGCGACCCAGCTTGAACAAATGGTAGAAGAACGCACTGCCGAACTTCGCCGCGCCAAAGAACAGATCGAGATCATCTTGAATAACACGCGGGATGCGATTGCATTGGCGCAGGTGAACGGCACGATTGAGACGCGTAATCCAGCGTTCATTCAACTATTCGGTGAACAAGTTTCGCAATGGTTGGAGCGCATCCTATGGACGGTTACCACTGAAGAACAAACGGTTTCGGTGAGCAATGCGCTGATGAACACCATTCAAAATCGGGAAGGACAGCGCATCGAACTGCAAATTGTCTCGGAAACAGGCGGGCAGAAAGATATTGATCTGGCCTTCATTCCGGTGCAGTTGACTGGTAAGCAAGATGGTTCCGGTGTGCTGGTGAGCGCCCATGATATTACACATATCAAGCAAATCGAGCGCTTCAAAACACGCTTCATTGATGATGCCGTCCATGATTTGGCGACGCCGATTGCTGGCCTCACGAACCGATTATATCTGCTGAAAAAATCGCCAGAAAAGTTGGATGAGCATCTGAGCAAGTTGGAAAATCAGGTGGGTCATTTACGTGATTTGCTGGATGACTTACGCAGTTTGTCGCAAATGGATCGCGGTCAGCTTGAGTTGAAAGTTGAGTATGCTGATATTAACCGGATCGTCGAACGGGTTTTTGATACCTATGAACCGGTGGCGCTGAGCAAAGGACAACAGTTGACGTTGGAGATGGCAGATGCACTGCCTGAAATCCTCGTGGATAACCGCCAGATGGAGCGGGTATTCGTCAATCTGGTATCGAACGCTGTGAATTACACCTTGAACGACAAAATGATTTCGGTGCGCACACAACTCGACGCTGACTGGATTGTCTTTTCGGTGACAGATGGGGGCATCGGCATTGCGTCCGAAGAACTGCCGCATGTGTTCGAGCGCTTTTATCGCACTGTTCGGGCGAGGGCTACACAATCGAGTGGCACAGGCCTGGGGTTGGCAATCGTCAAAGAGATTGTCGAGCAGCATGGCGGTACAGTGAGCGCCGAGAGCGAAGTCGGTCAAGGCAGCACGTTCACGGTACGGCTGCCTATCACGCGAGCGTTATTGTAAATAGGTGCGATAGAAGAAGATGCAGGTCATCACACAGCCGACCACGATGACGAACTGACGCACGCGCTGCGGGTCAATCTTTTGGGCATAGGTCGCGCCACTGTAACCACCGATGATCGCCCCTACAACCATGATGAGTGCTTGAGGCCAATAGATGGTTCCGGCGAGAACAAAGGCCAGCACAGCTACCCCATTGATTACTGTTGCCATCAAGGTTTTGATGCCATTCATGCGGTGAATGTTATCCATGCCGAGCAGCCCGAAGGCGGCTAACATCATGATGCCGATGCCACCACCGAAGAAACCGCCATAGACCGCGATGATGAATTGAAAAATCACCACACCGATACGCAGTGTGGACTTGGGCATATCGGTCTTGGACATCGACCCGCGAACGTAGGTATTGATGCGTTTGCTAAAGGCGAACAAGAGGGTTGCCATCAAGAGTAGGAACGGCAGCAATTTGGCAAAGGTGTTTTGAGGGGTTCGCAGCAGAATTATGGCGCCAATGGTACCACCGATGAGGCTGGCGATTAGCAAGGGCCACAATCCGGCACGTTCAGCAGCGATTTCCTTGCGATACGCCCCCACGCTGGCGACTGTTCCCGGCCAGAGGGCGATGGTACTGGTGGTATTGGCATTGATGAGGGGAACGCCGCTAAACACCAGCGCCGGATAGGAGATGAAGCTCCCACCCCCCGCAACCGAATTCAGCGCACCGGCAAGCATCGCAGCAACGAAAATGACGACGGCATCTAGAATAGACATGAGTAATGGTATCCCATTCCACAAAATATAGACTCAGTATAACGCTGTCGGCGTAAATTACTGAGTCCATTTGCTTCAAGGTCACACACTCATGTAGCAAGGCTTAGGGTTTGAACAACTCCCATAGCTGTTGGATGAGGTTGCGGTTGCGGGTAAAGACATGTACGAGCGTCGCGGTTAGGGCGAAGGTCGAGATGACGAGCGCCCACATCAAGGGAGTTGGTGGGATGAAGGCGAAAAAGCTCGGTACCAAATATGGCCCTAAGATGGTGAGGATGGTCAAGATAGTGCCCAACAATACGATGCGCCAATGTTCTACTATGGTACGTGGCTCGAACAATTCTACACCGGAGACGTTCCAGAAAATGAGCGTGCCAAAGAAAGTGATGAATAGGGTGATGGCGCTGCGTGCGGCGTGAACATTCTGGTTAGAACCGTAGTAGGCGACGACATACATCAAGGCCATGATGACCGCGCCAATCGTGCCGCTGGTGATGACATATTCGAGTACATCGTCACGAAATTTGCCCAAGTGTTTAGGACGGAGAATCTTGAAGGCGATCAACGTGGCGGGAATATTGACCGTTCCGAGCGTGACCCAACTGATCTGGGCGGGACTGGTCGGGAACGGGAGCGCCATAAAGCCCACAAAGAAGATGAGCACAATCGTATAAAAGTTTTTCGCTAAGAATAGCCGGATGCTGCTAAAGATGGTCTGAGTGATTTCTTTGCCTTCCAAGAATGCTTTGGGCAGCGTGGACATGGCGTTGTTGAGCAGCACGATTTCGGAGACATCTTTGGCGATTTGTGCCCCGTCGTTCATAGCGATGGCGAGGTGGGCTTCTTTGAGCGCGGGGACGTCATTGACACCATCACCAACCATCGCCACATACTGACCTTCATGCTTGAGGGCAGCGATGATGCGGCGTTTGGTATCGGGTTCGATACGGGCGAAAAGATCACCATTGATAGCGGCGGCTTGTAACTCCTCATCATTCATCGATTCTAACTGATGACCACTGTAGGACTTGCGGATGTGCATTCCCGACGCGGTGGCAATCGAGGTGACGGTTTCGAGGTTATCACCCGAAATCACCTTGAGCGTGACGTTTTGTTGACGGAAGGCTTCCAACGTTTCTTGAATATCGTCGCGAATCTGGTCGGTGAGCACGATCAGGGCTAAGGCTTCGGTGATGCCATCCAGATGCCCTTCGACAGGCGGTTGCGGTGAACGGGCAAAGGCGAGTATACGCAGCCCCTGCTCGGCCAATGTTTTGGCCTGTTGAACGGCCTCGGGGTTCGCAACCGGATCAAGCACACGTTCCGGCGCACCAAGGATGTAAGTCTCATCGGGAAAGCTGACCGCCCCCCATTTGCGGCTGGAGTTAAAGGGGATTTCGTTGAGTTTGGTGGGAGGAACAGCGGTGTTTGACACGATGGGCAGCACTTCAGCAATGGCGGCTGCGGTACGGTTCTTATAGGACAAACTGCTGGTATAAAGGCGCAGACTGTTTTGTAATTGTGGCAGTGTTTGCTTGTTGAGCGGGATGATTTCGCTGACGGTGAGTACGTTACGGGTGAGCGTGCCCGTTTTATCGAAACAAAGCACGGTGACGTTCGCCATCGACTCGACGGCATTGACACGCTGGATGAGCGTCTGGAAGCGGCTGATGCTGATCGCGCCGATGGTCAGCGAGAGAATGGCGGTTAGCACCAAGCCCTGCGGGACGATGCTGCTGACGAACACGACCAAACTGCGCACGATTTCCAAGGTGGAAAGGTTGGCGAGATAACCAGCAATCCCCAACATGGGTAGGACGATGAGCATGATGATGAGGGCGACTTCGACCAAAGCGGCCAAACGCCGCTGGGTGGGGGTCAAGACATTTTTGTAAGCCTTGGCGATGCTCGACAGGTTGTTGATGGTGCTGTTCTTGCCCACGCGGGTGACGATCATCACACCCGTTCCGGCGATGCAGAATGAACCGGAATGAACTTCACTATCGGCTTCCTTAAAAACCGCGTCGGACTCGCCTGTCAACTGCGACTCGTCCATTTCGAGGCTGTCGCTATGCAGGATGCGTCCATCGACAACCAAGCGATCACCGGGTTCGATGGGCATGACATCATCTTTGACGATGTCGTGAATAGGCACACCGACCAGCTTGCCATCACGCCAGACAAGGATGTCTTTGGCAGCGAGGGCGGCGAGTTGATCGAGCTTGCGCTTGGCGCTGATTTCCTGAAACATGCCGAGGATCGAATTGGTAACGACGCTGAAGCCGGCAAATACCGCCGTCGAATAATCCTTCAACATAAAGACGACGATCATCAGAAAGAAGAAAACAATATTAAAAATATTGAGGATGTTGTCCTGCAAGATTTGCCAATACGTCCGTCCGACGCGGGCTTTGAAAGCGTTGCTTTCGCCACGTTTGACGCGTTCGGCAACCTGCGCGCTTGTTAATCCAGTGTAGGTCGATGGGTGTGAGGCCAAGGGGCGCTAACTCCTGCTGAGAAAGTATTCTTTTCATGATACCAGAGATTAAGAAGCGGAAAAAGCAAGCTGCATTGAGGTTGGCGCAGGCAAGTCGAGGGTTGACGCTACGCTAGCGATTGCTATAATTCCTACTCACATGGCTCCGTAGCTCAATTGGCAGAGCAGCTGACTCTTAATCAGCGGGTTCTGGGTTCGAGTCCCAGCGGGGTCACCTAATGACACCTGAAGTGAACCCTTAGTGGCATCTACACCACTAGGGGTTTTCTTTTCTAGTGGCTCATTCTCGCGTGGCTGTGTTTTCTTTTTCCCGCCATTGCCATTCTTTAAATAATGCAAATAAGTAAATGGCGGGTGCAGTTCCAGTCTTATGATTTGTCCTGCCTCATCAATTACCACCTTACTCACGACTTGGCGCAAGATTTCTCTCTGTCTCTTGAAATCCTGCTTCTTATATCGCTTACTGATTTCAGCAATTACATTTAGAGCTGCATCTAGAGAAGCGATATATTCCCTATTTTCCTGTTTTAGCGCTTGAAGTGCAAATTCAATACGTTGGCGTTCCTCCTGATATTCTTGAGCTAGTTTCTGATACATATCGGCCTGCATTCCAAGTTCGGTAAATGCGCGCCATAGGTTGAGTTCTTTTTTGTTGACACGCTCTAAAGTAGACTCGAGTTGCTTCTGGTCACCGCCTTGATCACCCGTGTAGTGCGCCACGTCCGCGATATAAGCGTTCCGAATTTTCGGCAGAACTCTTGGGGCAACTTGAACCTTTTGAAGATGATGCGGAATTTGGTCATCAATATAGGAACAGGCATAGTTTATATTGCTACTGGGTACACAGTAATATGGCGTACCTCCAGCGGGGCGCTTAGGATTCGGTTTTGAACAATTTAGTTTTATTAGTTTATCCTTAGTATGTTCAAGATAGACTAAGCCTTGTAACAAGTAGAAATTATATTTTTGAGGCTGAGGCATATAACTCCGTTTAGCGAGAATCGATAGTCCTAACTCAAACTCTTCTGTTGAAACTATCGGTTCCCAAGTGCCACGCACGGTTTTTGGTGGTATTTTGGCCCATTCATTATTTGCAACAACCCATCCTGCATAGAACCAATTATGAAATATATATGAGATATCTTTTCTCCGGAATTTCATGCGTCCAATTTTGTCGTATTTAATAAAAGGAGTCCCGTTGCGCAAACGATATCCTCGAGAAGCAAGAGCCTCGCATATCTGGTCTAGAGTCAAAGTGTCTTGCAGTAGTAAATCCCAAGCGTAACGCCACACTTTTGACTGTTCAGGATCAATCTCCACCCAACGTTTATATTTTGCGTGTTGAAGATGTTCTTCACGGCTAAGTTCATTTATGCGAACTTCCTTATTGAGATATCCATCCGGCGCCTGCCAAGGCCATTCTCCTTTAAGAAGCTTTGAAAGCATCCCGCCAGTTGTGCGCTTGCCCAAGACCGCCGACTCGCGTTTCGCCATACCAAAAAGAATGTTCATATAGAGACGATCATCAGGATCGCCGGGGTTAAGATCGGGATGCGATGCAAACCGGACACTTATTCCGAGGCGCGTCATTTCGTCTATTGCTCGAAGAGCCTCCACATCATCACGTCCAAAACGGTCAGGTGTGGCCGTGAATACATGTGAAAATGTTCCTCGTCTCGCATCACTCAACAGTCGTTGATAGTTTTTGCGATCCGCAGAGGTTCCCGTAAAGTTATCAATGTATTCCCCAAGGTGGGATATATCATGGTGTGCGATAAGACGCTGTTGAATATCTCGCCGCTGCGCAGCTTGGGATCGTTCAGGGGCTTGAACTTCTGCATCGCTAGTGCGAAGGTAAGTTACAAACCCCGGTTGTGATTGGATGCGTTTGGTTTTCTTTGCCATGCTCTTTGATTATCAACTAACCTGTTGCTTGATGTACTAATTTACACCGGCTTCTGCTCAGATAGTTTTTCTACATTTTTATCTGAATTCTCATTACCGACTATAATGGGAGGGACAACATCAAGCGGTTGTCCCAACTTTTTTTCGTTTTCAGATCGTATTTTTGTATAGCTAAGTAACTTGGCAACGCGAAGAACTCGGCTTAAGAGTTGTTCAGGTGGTATCGAGTTGTTCATATATGCGGTTCCTGATCCAGTAACATCTGCCGAATACTGTCGATTTCATCGGCCAGTCCAAGCCGATACTTCCAGACATTGAATGTTTGCTGTGTGATGCCTATGGACTGAGATGCGCCTTTTTCAGTGCCATATTGCCTAAAGGCTTCTAACATAAGTGGTTCGACTGCCTTGCCGTGATCTCGTTCTATGAGTTGCATCAAAAGAGTCTTTAGTGGTCGTTTTTTCATGTTAACCTCTATAAAACTGATTAAATACCCATAAATCTAATATATCACTTTGTTTTCTGATCCGCCACAAGGATTATTAGATTGTTGGGTAAAATATCAAAGCAACTATGACATTGTTATTGTCGGAGTTATAGTTCGAGAGCGAAGACGGAGTAAGAAGAATGACTGACGAACGCAAAAAACGTTTAGGTGAGCGTGTTCGGAAAGCACGTCGAGATGCAAATATGACACAGGGGGAATTATCAGAGAGATTAGGGATCAGTCAAGGTGTCATCTCAAATGTAGAAACCGGTGTTTCTACAATCGATGCACCTGATTTGCCACTGTGGGCCGAAATCCTTAATAAACCCATCCTGTACTTTTTCATTGAAGAGGATGTTGACCCTCATGAGCGAGCATTGGCGATTCTCAATATGTTTCCAGATGATCGCCTTGAATTCGTCCTTCAGATGCTTGAAAACATGGCACTCACGATGCATGGACAAAGTGATAAATCAAGCTAGTGGAGTTTATTCAACTGATATGTCTTGCGACTTCCCACTTTTCAGGTCTTATTGGGAGAAGAGAATTCAGGTTCAGGGCAGTTCAAAAGGTTAGGATCATCTGCAAGAATCTCAGTCAATTCCACTTCCCAACGTTGTATGAGTTGCAGTAGAAGATCCTCTGGCATATGTTCTAAGCGTTCAGCAATACGGACGAGAACTTCTTGTCGACGAGAATATTCATCCATTGTTCATCGCTTTGCTTCAAAATAAATACCAATAAATAGCCCCAATTGAATACTATGTTCTTTTTATTGTGACAACATCTCTCAAAAGAGGTATTCAGTTGAGCATCAAGGGGTATTTTTTAATCCAGCAAAGAACGTGAGCGGGCCTTGGCAATGGCATCGGTGCGATTCTGAGCACCTAACTTACTAAGGATATGTTTGACGTGCGTTTTGACTGTACCTTCAGTAATGACGAGCTTGTCGGCTATATCTTTATTGGACGCGCCTTGTGCGATATGGGATAAGATTTCTAACTCACGTGGACTAAGCCGCTCATATAAAGTAGCCTCTTCCATCGCCGTTCCCATTTCATAACGGGATTCAACTTCAAATGCACACAATAAGTCGCTTAAATAACTATGCGAGTAAACTGGATCATACAAATGGCGAAGCATTTCTTCAACCATGCCCCCTCGATCCAAGAATAATCGGATGTGGCCTTCCGGCTCTGCGCGAATCAAAATGTCCTTTAACATCTTTAGTGCCTTGTCCTCCTGCTCAAGATGCCAATAAGCGATACATTCGAGTAGTTGCACGTCGAGCTGCATCCAAGCGAGTGCAAGCAAACCACAAATGGCATTCAAACGCGGTAGGAGTTCCAATGCCTCTTCAGCGTGATTTTGGGCAATAAGGATTTCAGCCTGTGTGATGTATCGCCAGATCGCATTCGTATTGGGTTCAATTGACCCGTCACTGTTTTGTAGCCGAAGAGTCCATTTTCGGGCGGGAGCAATCTCACCACGCATCATTTTTAAGCGAATGTGATTGATTTCTAAAAGCTCACGCATTTGGATCAGATTTCCGGATTGAATATGACTTTCCATTTCAGAAAGCGCTTGGTCTGCCGCCTTAGGATGCTGTCTGGTTTGTTCAATCCGCGCTAACGTGAGATAGGCTGGCAGTAGCGCGTTCATATAAATCCAGGGCTGCCCAAACTGGAGGCCAAGTCGAACATCCTCGGCTGCTTCATCGAGATTATTCCAAGCGAATTCCACTAATCCCATTCCACAATAGGCCATCGCTGAAACTATCCGATATTTTTGTGGATCTGCCTGAGCAGTAGCTATAACATTCCTAAAGAGTTGAGCCGCCTCATGGAGCTGACCGAGCAAAACCAACATGCTCGCCTGATTCGATTGGAAGAGAAGCCGTGTTAATTCATCAGGCGGATAGGGTGGAAAAAGATCGCTTTCAATTGCTTGCTGACCTGCAACCGTATTTCCGTCAGCCCACTGGGCATAGCCTAAGTTTCCCAGCGCACATCCCCGCATAAAGGTTTGATCTTCTGGCAATAACTGTAATGCATACTGGGCATGTTCAATCGTCGCTTGAAGATTGCCGCTTAAGTGAGCCAGTAAAGCGCGAATAGTGTGCATTTCGCCACTCAACATTTGGCCATCATGTTTGGATAGCAAATGCGCTTTGTGCGACAACCATCGGTCAGCCAATAACAAAAAATGTTCGACGCGATCAAAATCGCCCTGTAAATAGAGTACCCATGCATAATGGACACACAACCTTGGGTTATTTTCGAGTTGCTTGGTCGGAAGACTTTCAATCCAAGTTCTTACAGTCTCTCGTCTTCCGAGACTAATAAAGTTCCAAGCTGTGTCGCCGATTAAAGTTTCCGCGTAAGACACATCACCAGACGCTATGGCATGATCGACAGCCATTTCCATCACGTTGTGCTGCTGAAAATAAGCTGCTGCTTGCCGATGGGCAGTCGCGAACTGCTCCGGATAATCGCGCTTAAAGCGCATCTGTAGATATTCAGCAAACAAGCTGTGATAGCGATAATGGATGCCGTTACTCTCCATTCGCATTACAAATGACTGATTGCGATTGAGCCGCTCGAGAAATTGAAGACCATCAACCCCCGCGACAGCCCTACAAACATCGGCTTGAATATCTTTCAAAATAGATGTTCGGAGCAGGAAATCCTGAACCTCACGAGGAAGTGGATTGAGAATTTCTTCATCAAAATAGCGTGTGATATTGGTATCCGGAAACACGAATTGTTCAGTATGAAAGCGTTCTTGAGGTTGATGACGTAAACGCAAGGCCATGAGATGCAACGCAGCCGGCCATCCTTCACTGGCTTGTATGAGGTCAGTAACAACAGTATCATCAACATCCAATGCCATCGTCGTCTTGAGAAATGCCTTGACCTCATTTGGGGTAAAACGCAAGGAAGCAGTATCGACAATCTCCAAATGATGTCGCACCTGCAAACGCGAGAGATGTAAGCGACTTTCACTCCGTGAAATCAAAATCAAGCGCAAAGCGGGCAGTTCCCGGCTGATGAACCATTCCAACTCTCGATAGATGGCATCCGAAGCAATATGGTGGAAGTCATCCAGTACTAATGCGAAAGGTTCCTTAACTTGTTCCAAATAGTTTGCAATCTTAATTAGAGTCTCATGGCTATCTGTAGACGACATGATTGAAGGCGTGTAACGCGGCAAATCGGCATGAATCATTTGCAAGGCAGCTATAAAATAAGTCCAAAATTGAATGGGATCATTATCTTCATGATCGAGTTGTAACCACGCTATCGGATGTCCCCATTGCCTGAGCGATTGACTGACAATTGTGGTCTTGCCGAAACCAGCAGGAGCTGTCATCAGACACACGGAAATGTAATCCAATGCTTTAAGCAATCGGGTTTCAAGCTGTTCACGTCTAAGCGCACTAGGGATCGTTTGCGGAATACGAAACTTGCCCGTAAGTAAAAGAGGATATGTTTCATTCATGATATCAACAATGCTCTCTGCAAAATATAGATAGTCGATAGTTGTCTTCAATGCAGCATTGGCTCAGAGATCTGTGTCATGCAATAAAGCCATGATGATTTGATCCCAATCAATTGACAAATCGCGCGTATCACCCAATTGGTGGAGTTTGGCAAACATCTCAGTTTCAAACGCAATTTCGCCATCCTCATACAAGCTATTCACCAATGTGCGCCAAGTACGATACCGCTCTGGATCGCTAACGAAAGCTTGATAGAGTTGTTTTGTTTGGCTATTACGAAATCTTGCTTTTTCGCTCTGTGCCAACTTTTGGCTAGATGGAGAAATTTTGGATGGGTTAAGCGCAGTTATAGATTGCTGATGATGAACAATTTCAATTGCTTCATCTTGAGTATTTGCGAAGTAGATGGGATATTTTGGAAAGGGGTGGCTAAAAAGAGTTCTTTTGATGAGTTGTTCAACGATGCTAGGGAGACCATAAATCACGACTAAACTGAGCGCTTCTAGGTGAATGAGCACTGTTTGGAAATCCGCTAACGCCATCTCATAAAATGGTGGATAAAGTTCTCTGGCATCTACCAAAATGGCAGAGCTTGATGTTCGTTTTACCAGATTTTCAGCAAACACCGTATCAATAAGATTTATTAACTCTTCAGTTTCTATCGGAAGTCGAACAGAAACCAACAGCAGATTTTTCTCAAGCCAAGACACATTGAATATCATAGGATTACACCCTAAACTACATTGTTATAGAGTTGTGAATCTGGTGAAAATGCTTGTCGAGCCAATTGATTTCGTAATACTAAAAGATACGCAGATATACGGAATGTAACAATAGAACTGAGGTACTACTGAGGAGCTAAGTTTGAGTGCGGAACATAAGTTCAGAGGAAATCAAGAAGTGATTTAACCCCACCTAAAAGAAGCTGATTGATAAAATTAAACAAAACAATCAAATACCAAACGAATAAGGATAAAACAGATGCTTTGATTTTTCCCTGAACCGGTAAAGAATCATGTTGAAATTAGCTTTTGAATGTAGCAAAGAGAGTTCAATTTTACAGCCACGCTATTGGGACCGTAATAGATCTTCAGGCGAGGCTAAATAGGCCACACGACGACAATGATCTTCAGAAGTTGAGACACCAATAGGATTAGGCAGGGGAGTAAGGACACGAATAGCCTGTTGAGCGCAATCGGCATCACCGTAGCCCACATCCAAGAGAAGCGTATCAACCAGTGACGGCTAGTGAGGCACACATGCTTGCAGGACGCCGGAACTGCAGTTATGCTAACTCCAGTTGTCTTCTAACGGACATTTACGGGTGATTTATGTAGTTAACCAGAAACATCTGATGATGGTTTTGGATAAAAATTGCGAATAAAAATGAGCAGCAGAACAGTTGCTATTCCAGCCATTGCCGCTCCAAAAAAGAACGGTGCAGACGCTCCTATGGCATCCCACAAAAAACCTGCGATTATGCTTGCAGGTAAAGCAATGAGACCAACTACAGAGTTATAGATTCCATAGGCTTTGCCGCGATGCTCACTGACGACCAAATCAGCAATCAATGCCTTGGCAACACCTTCAGTTGTCGCGTAGTAAATGCCATAAAACGCAAATAATAACCAGATTTGATAAGCTTGGGCTGCAATAGCAAAACCTAGATAGGCTAGAGCATAAGCCAGCCAGCCTAAAATAATGACTCTTTCACGTCCAATCCTGTCAGACAAACTACCAAGCGGGACGGATGCGACAGCATAGAAAAAGTTGAATAATGCGTAGACGAGTGGAATAGCAAGGATCGCGACACCCACATTTTGTGCACGCAGAATAAGGAAAGTATCAGAGGAATTCCCTAAAGTGAAGACAATCATAATCGCTAGAAAGATGTAGAACTTTCTGGGCAGAATAGATGAAGGGATTTGTGTTGTTGATTTTTCTTTTAGCGGCGTCTCTTTAACATAGATTTGGAGTATAGCCAGCGTAAAAAATAAAGGGATAGCCGCGATGAAAAACACATAATGATACTTAAGATCGTTATCCCTCAGCAAATATAAAATAGCAAATAAAAGGAGCGGTCCAACCACAGATCCCAACGTGTCCAATGCGCGGGCGATACCAAAGCTTCTGCCTCTGGTGGCAGCATCGGTTGTGTCAGCAATCAGGGCATCTTTGGGCGAATCTTTAATTCCCTTCCCAACGCCGTCTATAAAGCGAAGTAACAAAACTACGCCGCTTGAAGTGGTCAGAGCTAGTAAGGGTCTGCCGATTAAAGACAAAAAATACCCAACAAAAACAATCGACTTTCGAGAGCGGATTCGATCCGATAAATAACCAGAAACAATCTTAAAAATACTGGCGCTGCTCGTGACTAAACCCTCCGTTAACCCAATAAAGGATTTGTCCAGATGCAAGACGGTTGATAAATAAATCGGCAAAATCGGCAATATCAAATCTTGGCTAATACCACCAAAAAAACTGATCAGTCCAATGAAAAAGACATTATTGAATATAGTCTTTTTTACAGGCACATTTGTTTGTTGTTCTTCCACTTTAAAATCTTTCCACTATCGACGATGAATTTCCAACGTGAGATTAGGTACACATTCAATGTTATATGACGGCATCAAAAGTAGACTCCGTCTACAATGCATGATCGAGCAAGTTCTTCCAAATTCTTTAATTCGAATTTTAGGAAATTGAATTGCTTTTCTGCTCATCCGCGCGTCAGAGCCACAATGATGATCACCGCAGCCAATAGCCAGCGATAATAAACAAAGATGTTGGTCGAATTCCGTTGAAGATAGCGCATCAGAAATCGGATTGCCAGATAACCACTGATAGCCGCCGCAATGACCCCAATTGGGAAAAGGAGGAGATCGCTCTGTGCAATGCTGCCTGACGTAATTCCTGTATAAATCTCGGTCAGACTTTTCAAACCCGCTCCCGCAATAATGGGTGCCGACAGCAAAAAAGAAAAACGTGCAGCCGATTCTCGCTCGAACCCAATAGCTAGTCCAGCAGTAATCGTGCTGCCAGAACGGGATACACCGGGGAAAATTGCGAAGGCTTGCGCCGCACCAATGACCAGAACGTCTTTTAAGGTCATTTGTTGCAAGTTGCGAACATGGCGGGCGAACCATTCAGTTAGGAACAGGAGAAGCCCCAAGACAATAATGATAACCGCCATAATGATCATCGCTGAGGGACGGATCGGTTGATTGGGCGTGTGAAACCAATCGCCGATCTTGCCTTCTAATAGCACACCAGCAATACCACCGGGGATACAGGCAATCAGAATAAACCAAGCCAAACGTCGGTCTGGGTCATTGTTTATATTCCGTTCACGGATGCTGGCAGTACCGGCTCGAATAAGCCGTAGCCAATCTTCTCTGAAATACCACAATACCGATACGAGCGTCCCCAGATGCAGCGCTACATCAAACGGTAAACTAGTTAGGGCTGGATCACTCCAGTGAAAGAGCCACGGAACAATGATCAGATGAGCTGAACTGGAAACGGGGATGAACTCGGTAAGACCTTGTACGATGCCCAGAATGATGGCCTGTAAAAGCGTGGTCAAAATGTATGTTTCTCCAAGTGTGATGCTTGATTTGGCCGAGATGTTGTGTTAGGTAGTAGGACAGTGAAAGTCGTTCCCTGCCCTAATGCGCTTGATACATTGATTTGTCCATGATGTGCCTGCACAATGGTCTCCGAAAGCGATAATCCCAATCCATTACCTTGAATAGACCGTGACAAATCGACGCGATAAAAACGATCAAATAAGTGGAGTAGATGCTCACGATCAATGCCTATTCCGGTGTCGGATAGTGTTACCTCAATCCATTCTTCTTTTGATTTGGCCTGTAGCATAATTTTTCCGCGATCCGTGTATTTAATCGCGTTATCGACGAGGTTCATGAACAACCGTACCAAGTCGTCACTGCTGCCTATTATGAGCAGATTGTCTGGCACTGTACAGATTAAGGTGAGGGCTTTGGCTTCGGCTAATGGCGACATCACGTCAACCACATCACGCAATAAGATCGAAAGATCAACCGACTTTGAAAGGCTGGTCGAACCCACATCGGTGCGGGCTAATTGCAACAAATTTTCGACCAATTCACGCAGACGATTGGTTTCTCCTGACAAATCATCCAGTGCTTTCTCATAATATTCAGGTGAACGTCGAGTCTCACGAACAACACCGATGATAGTTTGCATTGCAGTCAAAGGTGTGCGGAGTTCATGAGAAGCATCTGCGGTAAATTGACGCTCACGGCGGAAAGAGTCATCCAATCGTCCCAGCATGGTATCAAAAGTTGCGCCTAATCGTCCGATTTCATCATTGGTTGCTGGCAAGTTGAGCCGTTGATGTAAGTCATGGGCTGAAATACTTTGCGCGGTGCGGGTAATGGTATCAATCGGGGATAAGGCACGGGCAGCAAGCCAATAACCAGCCCCGGCGGCCAGTGCCACCAACAGCGGCACACTGATGAGCAGCGCAACTAACAATTTCTCAAGTGTATCGTTGATACTATCCAGCGATTGTGCAACCTGAATGATGGCAATCACCCGGTTATCTACAACTATTGGTGCCGTATAGAAACGCACGGGTTCTTGTTGCACAGGTTCGATAACCGTGTCAAATCGGGCACGATGTTTCTGAATCGTTGCAGCGTCGAGCGTGGTAATAGTTAGATTACTAAAGGCTCCAATCGCTTTGAGAATTTTTCCATCCAAACCTAAGATGCGAATGGTGAAGCCGCGATTATGGAGCGATATAATGGCTAAGGGTTCTGGCACGCCATCTGTTACCGAAATTCGTCCATTATCGACAGCCGCCGCAATCGCTTGGGCTGCACTCAATTGCAGGGAGTCATCAACGGATCGCGCCAATTCGCTCCCTAGAATTGTGTAGACAAAAATACCAAAGACGATTAAAGCCGCGATCAATAATCCCGCTGTCCAAAGGGCAAAACGAACCCGTATTGTGTTATAACGCTGAATCATCATTATCATCCGTGGCAAGACGGTATCCCATTCCCCGTACAGTATGAATCAGTTTGATCGGGTGAGCGTCATCTACTTTGCGCCTTAAATTACGGATGTAGACATCAATAACATTGGATTCATGCTCTATGTTGTAGCTCCAAACGTGGTTGGCAATGACTTCCCGTGTCAGTATGTTACCCGCTGCACGCATCAGACATTCCAACACGGCATATTCTTTAACAGTCAGGTCAATAACATGTCCAGCACGACTTACTTTCAGGGTACGAGCATCCAGACTCAAGTCAGCAAATTGGAGGATAGGAGTCTTCGAGACCCCCGGAGAACGCCTTGTAATCGCTCGTAAACGCGCCAACAATTCTTTAAGGGCAAAAGGCTTGACGAGATAATCATCTGCTCCTGCATCCAGTCCAATGATGCGATCATTAACCGTATCCCGCGCAGTCAACATCAGAATAGGAATCTCACTTCTCAGTGCTCGCAATTCACGACAAACCTCAAGACCATCCGGTGGTGGCAGCATAATATCCAACACCATCAAATCGAATGTACCGCCAGTCGCCCATTCCAGCGCTTCACGCCCTGTATAAGCCGAATCAACTGCATAACCATTTTCTTCAAGACCCGATTTCAAATAGATGGCAATCGTACGGTCATCTTCAACCAGCAAAACGTGCATATTCTTCTCCTAAATGACATTTCAATATAGGCTGCGAAAATGAAGCCCAGATGAAATGAAGCGAACTTCCTTTCACCTTTGGTGATTTCATGTTGGCTTCATCTTGGCTTCTTACCTTCAGGTTCGGTTGACAACGAATTGAACCATTTTTTCTCAGGTCACAGGCGCTTATGCCTCTCTATTAGTCGTAGTCAGTGGAGAACTGAAGCCATGAACAAATCGCTTATCTACAGCAAAGTGCCAGAAGTCACCATTTTCTTCTGGATCATCAAAATCTTATGCACGACGGTGGGAGAGACCGCAGCCGACTTTCTAAACACCAATCTCAACTTGGGTTTGACCGGTACAACCGTTGTTTTGGGTGTTTTTTTGTTGATTGCCCTCTTTTTTCAATTCCGGTCAAGTCGTTATGTGCCGGGTATCTATTGGTTGGTAGTCGTTTTATTGAGCGTTTTTGGCACACTCATTACCGATAACTTGACAGATAACTTTGGCGTGAGTTTAGTGACGACCACAGTTGTATTCAGCATTGCCTTAGCAGCCGTTTTCATCGCATGGTACGCCAGTGAAAAAACACTATCCATTCATTCGATCTATACCACCAAACGCGAAGCCTTCTATTGGCTGGCGATCCTATTTACCTTTGCCCTCGGCACGGCTGCCGGAGACCTTGTCGCGGAGCGCTTCCAGTTAGGTTACCTCGTCTCAGCCATCTTATTCGGTGTTTTGATTGCGGCGGATACCATTGCTCACAAAGTCTTCCGGTTGAACCCGGTCTTGGCTTTCTGGATCGCCTACATTTTGACCCGGCCATTAGGTGCTTCACTTGGTGACTATTTTTCACAATCACCCGATGACGGTGGTTTAGGTCTAGGTACAGTTGGAACAAGTGCTTTGTTCCTAGCGGCAATCTTAATCACCGTCATTTATCTGGCGATAACCAAGAAAGATACTGTGGCAATTGATCCACATACTGACAGCCTGACTCCCGCTATGATGGAAGTGGCTGACTAAAGTAATCAAGATTCAAGTAAGCGAAAATACAACCTCTTGATATTGTGATTCGGGATTTTTAGAAGGTGTCATGTTACACAACAACTGACACCTTTTGATTTATTTAACCTGCGAGATATCTATTACCTAGGGGCTAAATACGTTGAGTTCGATATGAAGCAGTTGACGACAAACTTCAATCCATAATCACTATGCAAATACTAGTTTCCCTATCTGTAAACTTTTTCTTGCTCTTGAGGATACATCCCTTCACCTCTAGCTCAGATTAATCACTGATTGGTGTTAATCGTCTCTTATGCTTCCTAGAAGAAAAGGTTTATCTTGCGGCGTGGATTGCCGAAATCACCTTCGATACTATCAGCGGAATTAAGTAGCTCTATAGGGAGACAATCAATGACTTTGTTTCAAACCGTTTTGCTAGGTGCGCTGGCCGGCTTTACCATTTATCTAGGTCTCCCGCTGGGGCGTATCAAGCAAGTGTCTGTAAAAGCTCGGACTTTCTTAAGTATGGCTTCGGCGGGAATATTGTTTTTTCTGCTCTTTGATATTTTAAGCAAACTCTCAATACCGATTGAAAGTACCCTCTTACAGGTTAAGGTAGGAGAAGCCCCTATTGGCGATTTTCTTCTGCTCTTAAGCGTTTTTATTGTTGGGTTCGGTGTTGGATTACTGGTTCTCGTCACTTTTGAGCAATGGTTTATTCGCGTTGACGGGAGCGGTGCCAAGATAGTATCCCCGCTACACTTGGCGCTAATGATTGGGGTGGGAATAGGACTCCACAACTTTTCCGAAGGACTGGCCATCGGTCAATCGGCGGGAAGCGGAAATGTGGCTTTTGCAACCCTGTTGATTATTGGGTTTGGCCTCCATAATGCGACCGAAGGTTTTGGCATTGTGGGATCCTTAGTCGGGACTGAACAACCCACTTGGGGCTTTTTGGGGCTGGTCGGTCTGATTGGCGGCGGGCCAACCTTCATCGGAACATTGATTGGATACCAATTTATATCGACTGTTACGTCAGTACTTTTTCTAGCTTTGTCAGCCAGTGCGCTCATCTATATTTTGGGTGAATTATTCGCAGCCAACCGCCGGAACGGTTTCAAATCGTTGATGGGTTGGGGGATTTTCGTCGGGTTTCTCATCGCCTATTTGACCGATTTGGTACTGATCGCCAGCGGCATGTAGAGATTGTAGATGCTTAAAACCAATACAGTAAGGGTATGCCGGGGATGGTACACCCTTACTGACTATTAAGGGGAGGCTTTCATCTCCCTGATTATGAGGACATCAACTTAGGGGGATTAAGATGATGTGCTTATTTGCATGAAGCAGATTGTGCATTACGCTGACCGTAGTTGGCAGCAACTTGTTGTACGGCAGCGGCGGATATCCAAGCACTGAATTTAGGCGTAATATACAGCTTGTAGTACAGCTTGTCAGCGCTGATTTCGACTGCGAAAAAGGTCTGGCAGTGTTTGGCATTTGCGTTCAGGCTACTGCCATTGGGGCCGCTGAGCAATGCCGTATCGCCAGTGACAAGAACTAAAGTGGGACTGATAACGGTATTGGTCGCAGCCGGTGCAGGGGTTGGTGTCGGCTTAGGCTTCGCCGCAAAAGTGGGAACGGCGGCCAAAATCATTGCACCTAACAAGCCTACAATGACGACGAATTTGCGAATGCTGCTCATGATTTGTCTTTCCTGTGTTAGCTAACAATCCGTTTGAGAGCTGTGGGGCAAATGACCCCACAGCTTATTACTGACTTGCGGTTGAGGATTACGGGGCTGTACTCTCGGCTGCATCAGCCGCTTGGGTAGTCAGAACGCTGCCGTTGCCAGCATCTACCTTCACATCGCGTCCGTCCTTGAGTTGGACGCTGTAGACCAGATAACCATTCTCAACATCCAATTCGATGATCTCTACGGCACTGCCAGCATTGGCTTTGAGGGCTGCTGCCTGAGCGGCTTCAATAGTGATCTTTGCCATCGTCTTTAAGGCACTGCAACGGCCTGCATCCGGCATCGTCTGGAGGGCGGTTTCGTCAACCTTCAGGCTGCCCGCATAAGCCGGGTCTTGAACTTGGTCAGCTTCATTAACCGCATTAGCAGCATTACCTTCGCCTGCCTGCTCACCACTACCTGTTTGATCCTGAACTTCCTGCCCAGTGGCTTCCGTTCCAGTTGCGTCTTGAACTTCCTGTCCGTTAGCCTGTTCACCAGCAGTATTCACATCCGTTGTTTCTAAGGGTGCAGTGCCGAAAACTATACAAGCAGTCGAATCGGTTTCTGCCTTGGTATCTTCAGGACACTTTGGCTCCGTGGCATCGTTAGCAGTATTCTGATTTTGGACTTGATCGGTATCCTGTCCACTGCAGGTTGCAGCCGATTGTGCATGAACCGCTGTGATATTGCCTAAGAAACCGGTGCTAACAAGCGCCAGCAATACAAGCAATGTCACGGTATACACCGATTCTCGAATCGATACACGATTTTGGTTCATCATACAGTTCTCCTTCATTTTTCTATTCCAGATCAATCGCCTGGACTACTCTTAGCTTCGATGACCAAAATTAAATAACAATTAGATGGCTATGAAATCGGTAATGTGACTGTAAATTGGCTCCCGACTCCTTCTTTGCTGGCGACGGTTATCTCACCCCCGTGCAGCCGTGCAATCTCTTGGGCAATCGGTAGTCCCAGCCCAAAACCACCCTGATCCCGGTTACGTGCGGAATCAACCCGATAAAAACGTTCAAAAAGATGAGGCAAATGCTTGACCGGAATACCCAATCCAGTATCGTCTGTTGTGAAATAGGCTTGGTTTTTTCTTTGATAGAGACGAACGTGTACTTCTCGGCCTGACGGGGTGTATTTAATGGCATTTTCGATTAAGTTCAGTGCCATCTGAATGAGCTGACCTTCGTCGCCAACGATCATCAATTGAGGGATGAGATGCCGTTTGATGACCAGCCCTTTTTCCTCAGTTAGTGGTGTCAATTGGTCGAGTACCGTATTCAACAAGAGTGCTAAATCCATCGGATGGCGTTCTAAAAAACGTTGTTTAGTATCAGCCCGCGCTAAGGTCAGTAATTTGATCGTCAATTGAGTCAGTCGTTCCACCTCTTCCTGTATGGTTACTAAAGCCGAACGATACTGAGATGGAGTACGTTCCTCACTCAAAATGACATCAATTCCGGTTTGCATGACGGATAATGGCGTGCGAAGTTCATGAGCAGCATCAGCGGTAAATCTCGACTGCCGCTGAAAAGCCTGTTCAAGCCGTTCCAACATCCCATTGAAGGTTGCGACGAGGAGGTGAAGTTCAGAGTCGGAAGCCTCTAAACTGACACGCTGATGCAAGTCTTTTTCGGTGATCGATTGGGCAGTACTCGTGAGCGCTCGTACGGGAACTAAGGCACGATTGGCAAGAAACAAACCCGTAACGAATGCTAATGCCGCAGTAATCGCAATTATCATAACCAGAAGTCTGATAATCTGGGCTTGAGTTTGTTGGACATCGGCAAGTGATTGACCGATTTGAAGGGCAACCTGACTGATACTTGACAGTGGCAAAGTGTAAACCCTGAAGGTTGTAGCATCATCCGTTTGGCGAAGGGTCTCATAGATGGGTGAGCGTTGTTGAGCTAATTCGCTGACAATCAGAGAATAGGGTGTGCTTGTTTCTAGAATTGCACCTGTTTTCTGGTTAATCAGCCGCACGAAGAAGAGATGACTCTGCAAAATGGCTTTGGTGGCACGATCTCCCTCCTGAAACTGGAAATCGACACCATCCCCGCTGTTAGCATTTGCGTCAGGTTGAATCGTTGCACCAATTTGTTCGGCAGTCGTCAAGAGACTTTGGTCGATTTGGTCGAGTAACCAAGCGGATGTAAAACGGTAAAATACTATTCCCAAAACCATTTGAATGAGACATAGTAGGAAGACTGTCCATAGCGTGAGCCGAAAACGGAGGCTTTTAAACACGTTTAGGGTCAACCAATTGGTAGCCCGTCCCACGAATGGTATGGATGAGTTTTTCTTTATAATCATCATCAATTTTTCGGCGTAAATAGCGGATATAGACATCAAGCACATTCGAGTCGGGACTGTAATCATAGTTCCATATATGTTCGGCAATGACGGTTCGCGACAGCACTTGATTAGGATGTAACAGTAGAAATTCGAGCAATTCATATTCTTTCGTGGTTAACTCGATGTGTTTTTCACCCCGTTGTGCAGTGTGCGTCACCGTATCCAACGATAAGTCACCTACGGTTAGCACAGGGGTTGTATGAGGAGTGTCGCGTCTTGTCAGTGCTCGCAAACGCGCCAGCAGTTCCCGAAAGGCAAAAGGCTTAACCAGATAATCGTCGGCACCACAATCAAGACCGACGACACGATCATCCACCGTATCGCGAGCTGTCAGCATTAGGATCGCGCCTTGAACCGACTGATTTCGAAGTTCTTTACACAATTGAAAGCCATCTATCCCCGGCAGCATCACATCCAAAACCAGGATGTCATAAGGAAAATTGAGTGCCCAATGCAGTCCATCCTCGCCGTTGTGCGCCACATCAACTGCATAACGCTGTTCCTCAAGCCCTTGTTTGAGAAAAGCTGCCATTTTGGTTTCATCTTCAACAATCAAAACTCGCATGGGTAAATAACTCCTTCAATGAGCGAATTTAGATTTGCCTAGCAGATCAGATACTCAGCTAGAACAACAATCAACTCTATTCTTGCTACAAAAAGTTAAAGGGTGTTTAAATGGAGCAATCAGAGATTATTATTTTAAGAGGAATCAACGGGCAGCCGAATAGCAAAGGTTGTCCCACGACCTAATTCACTGCTCACATCCATGTGTCCATTGTGTGCCTGAACAATCGCATACGAAATGGCTAAACCCAATCCAAAACCACCCGTTGTACGGGTGCGGGCGCTGTCAGCTCGATAAAATCGCTCGAATACATGGGGGAGGTGCTCCGGTGCGATGCCTACACCACAATCAGTAATCAGAATTTCAATTTCGGTCGCTTTCCGGATGGCTTCAATGCTGATAATCGACTTGGCTGATGTGTACTTAATCGCATTATCAATCATGTTGGAAAACACTTGATAGAGGCGATCTGCATCACCTTTTATAGGTAAGGTGATATGTCCACCTCGTTTGAAGGAAAGCTGAACATTACAGACTTGGGCTTTAGGTTCCCAAGACTCCACAACACTATCAAGTATTTCACTCAAATCAAGCGGTTGCAAATCGACCAGTCCGCCTTGCTCCACCCGTGTCAGAATCAATGTCTGTTCGGTCAGACGGGTCATTCGATCAACATCGCCTTCCATATCGGCCATCATATGAAGCAGCGTATCTGCATCACGCGGACGCGAACGGGCAAGACTGAGTTGCGTTTTGAGCATACCTAGAGGTGTTCGCAGTTCATGGGATACGTCGGCTGTCAACTGGCGTTCACGTTGGAAACCCTGTTCTAAGCGTTCCAGCATGGCATCGAAGGTATGGGCTAATTCCCCAATCTCATCGTTAGGGAGTTTGAGTGAGAGGCGGCGGCTGAGATCTTCAGTACTAATTTGACGGGCAGTGCGGGTGATTGTAGCTACAGGCGAAAGTGCCCGATTGGCTAAAAACAAACCTCCTGCACCTGATAAGAGGAGCACAAAAGGAATAGCAATGCCCAAACTGAACCAGACTTGCTGAATAGTTGTCTGCGTATTGTGAAGCGATATAGCAAGCACCAATGTACCTAATTGTCGGTTACCTTCCAATAACGGCGACACCAATACGCGAGAAGTTTCCTTGCCAGATAAATCGATGTCCGTTAATTCATCCACAGCCGGTAGAGATGCCGGAAGTGGAGTCGTCGCCGCACCCCCCACAGTGGTGGCTATCTCGCCCTGGGGATTCAATATCCAAGCGAATATCCCCTGCGTTTGTAAGGTGGTGCGGTCTTGTTGAGAAATATCATACTTTCCGGCGCTCACATCGACGACCGCATTCAGTTGTGAAGCGCTGAGGCGCAGTGTTTCATCAATCTGACGGTTACTGGCATTCTCTAAGGCTGTGACCAGCACAACGCCGAACACCAGCATCAACACCGTTTCTAGCAGAATGGTCCACAGCACCAAACGTAAACGTAAATTATTCAGTCTATTCATAGTTGCCAATCCGGTAGCCAAATCCATGAACCGTCTGAATCAGCTTTTCATCATGACCGTCATCAATTTTTTTTCGCAGCCAATGGATGTAAACTTCGATTAATTTGGACTCAGAATCGTAATCCATATCCCATACCCGTTCGATGATTTGCTGTCGCGATAAGACTTGATGAGGATGTCGCATCAAGGTTTCGAGCAGGGCATATTCTTTGGCCTTGAGTTCGATGATTTTATCGCCGCGTCGTGCGTACTTCGTCACGGTGTCCAAAATCAAATCATTGACAATGAGTTCAGCGGTTTTAGTTGATCCTTCACGCCGCCCAAGTGCCCGCACCCGTGCAGTCAGTTCTTGAATCGCAAACGGCTTGACAAGATAATCATCAGCGCCACTGTCTAAACCTCTCACTTTATCAGTCAATGTATCGCGTGCTGTTAGCATGAGCACCGGCATGATGTATCCCGCCGCTCGTAACTCCCGACAAACCGTGATGCCATCCTTTTCTGGGAGCATGATGTCCAGCAATACCACATCGTAATGGGCACTTTGTATCCAGTGCAAGACATCTGCGCCATTCCCTACAATATCAACAGCATGGGCTTCTTCTTCAAGCCCCTGCCGAATGAGGGCTGCCATTCGGATTTCATCTTCAACGACTAAAATACGCATTGGTATTGTGTTCTCTTTTGAAAACAGTACATTCCAACAGCCGTTAAACGGTTGGAATGTACCATTCGGATTATCCTATTATGCCACCTTTAGAGTTCGCGTAACGCTTCAATGACCTTGAGACGGCTCAAACGACGAGTGCTGAGCAAGGTGCTGATGACCATGCCGAGTATGACTAACAACCCCAGTCCGCCTAAATCACGCACCGACCAAATGGGTGTTTGGGTGGGTACGGTAAACACCACCCGCAGTAACAGAACCAGCAATTGCGCTAAAAAGCCACCCAGTACGACCCCAATGATGAGACTCAACCCGCCAATGGTAATAGCCTCGGCAAACACAAACTGCCGCAGTTGACCCAGTGTTGTACCTAAGGCGCGCATCGCGCCGAATTCACGCCGCCGATCATTGACCATTGCCAACAAGAAAATCGCGAGCCCCAGTGAGATTACAAGCAGCGTATAAATGATTTCGAGGGTCTCTAATCCATTCAGGTTGAGTGCCGTCAACGTCTTAGCATCGGCGTTAATGACCGTATTCACATCCTGTATCCGCACCGGCAGCACCTTGGCGAACTGGGTGGTGTAGGCCGCATGGAGGCTGTTGATGGTGGCCTCGGTGCCGTCGCTTTTCACCAAGAAGAAATCGAGATTGGCATTGCCTGAACTTTGGATCATAAAGTCGCGGTTCAGGATGAAATCCGAATCTTGCGACGAAGTGGAAAGCTGGGTGAAGAAGCCCACGGCAACAGCTCGTGCGTCACTATACTTGCCGGTGACCCGATTGAACAACTTCATCAACACCGGATCGCCCAACAGAATATTGAATTTGTCGGCCAGTTCCCGTGAGATGATGACCCCATTGGGTGTATTTGCCAGTGCATCGAAGGTTTGCTGAGCATTGGTTTCAAAGAACGCATCCGGTGAGTAAGCAACCTTACGGAACTCGGCCACATTAATCCCATAGACCGTTTGTCGTTCCGCACCAATCAGCGCCTGATTATCACGGGCGATACCCGTTACTGCAACCACACCGGGTAACTGTAACTGTTTGGCAAAGTCGGTTGTCTGGGGTGTTGTCAGTGCTGGGGTAATCCGCAAGTCTGAACCAACCACATACTGCGAGTCCAAACGCCGTTCTGTGTTGTAGGTTTTGCCAAAAATCAGCAGACTGACCCCGAAGGAAAGCGTAAGCGCAATCACCGTGACCGAAGCACTCACCCGACCGGAACGGCGGCTGATATTGCGCCCGGCGACATCGCCTAAATCACCCATCAGCCGCGACAAAAGTTTGGAGAAAGGTACAGCAGTCCGTTTCAATCCGCCATCGACGATCCGCAGCATTAGCAACGTTGTTCCCAACCAGATGAAAAACGGAATGAGGAAGATGAAAAAGGAGAGTTCGACAGCGGTGGTTTCCACGGCTTTGGGTTTGAATCCGCCATTGACGTTATTCACATACCAGATTGCCGCTGCCGCCACCAGTAGAATGACATCTAGCCATGCCCGCTGCCAGAACGGTTTGCCTTCGGTGCGGCGCACAATTCGTCGTTCCTGCGTAATTTCTCGCTGAAGGGCGTTGTAGGTTGGAATGAAAGCAGCCGCAAAGGTTAGGAGTAATCCTGCACCAAAAGCCACCAATCCTGACGAGGCTAACTGCGGCAGATTGGTGATGGACAAAGCGCTTGGGCCGAGGGCCAAGGCAACACCCGCTGTACCCAGTATCAGCCCCAGTATCGAACCCCCGATAGCCAGTAATATAGAGGTCGCCGCCACAATCGCCATGATCTGGCGCGGTGTCGCGCCACGGGTTCGTAAGAGTCCAAATTCCCGGCGTTGCGCTTCAGCGAAGAGTTCCGCTGCAAACTTGCTCAGATAAGCCGCCAGAGCCACCCCCGGTAGTCCCAAGAAGATCAACAGGATCTTGGCACTCAAAATGTCTGCGCCAGCCGACTTGAAGGCAGTTTCCAAATTATTGACCACCCGCAGTTGTCCGGTAAATTGGCGTTCGACCAGACGACGGAGCGCTATCACTTCTTTGTTGGCCTGGGTTGGATCAGGCGACAGGCTATCGCGATTGGTACGTATATGGAGCTGTGGATCGAGTGCATAGACCTGAGTGGTAGTTGTGCCGGTTGTTAAGGTCGTCGGTGGCAGCGCCTTCAATCCATCATAGAGCGTAGCAGTAAACCACTTGATATCCACAAACAACAGATCAGATACGAGGGTGTTTTCTGCCTCACCGGCAGCAAACAACGGATCAGCGTTGGTCGTATCCACAATACCTGTCACCGGCAGTTCAATGGTTTTGTTGATACCTTTAAAAGTGACATTCAGAGTATCGCCCACCTTAATTTGCTGGGCAATCGCCATCGTTTCACTAATCATCGCGCCTTTCGGATCAAAGGTTCCCTGACTGATGTTAAGCAACCCAAAGGTTTTGAGATAGTTTGGGGTGAGGGCAAACATACGCCCCGCGGGGCTGCCAGTTGTCGTTCCAACTTTGCTGGCAGTCGCAAAATCAGCCGTAATGACCGGTTCCACCGCCTTGATACTATCTACAGTCACTAAACTCTGGGCGGCCTGCATCACGTTCAAATCGGGTGTGATCGCATGTCCCACCATATCAAGCTGTACTGGAGCCAGCGCCAGTGTCGTCATCCGCCGGGCAGAGGCATCCACGAAGAATAAGATACTGGCAAACAAACCAACAGCCAACGCAAGCCCGAACAAGTAGGTTAGAGTGCGTCCGGGTGTGCGCCAAACCAGCCGTCCAGCATAGGTCAAGATACTAATCATGATGAACCTTCTCTCCTTCTAAATGGCCGTCCTTCAAACGCAAGATGCGGTGGGCGCGGCGGGCTGAATCCGGGTCATGGGTCACCATCACCAGTGTCAAGCCTTCTTCTTCAACTAAGGCGGTGAGTAAATTAAGAATTTCGCTGGCAGTTGAGCTATCCAGATTACCAGTGGGTTCATCTGCTAATAACAGCAGCGGATGACTGGCCAGTGCCCGTGCAATCCCGACCCGCTGCTGTTGTCCGCCCGATAGTTCGTCGGGAAAGTGCTGGGCTTTGTCACTCAAACCGACTTTTGCCAATAAGGATTGGGCTCGTTCGAGCCGTTCTTGCAGCGGGACACCGGCTACCAGTAAGGGAAACATCACATTTTCAAGAGCAGTCAGGACAGGGAACAAGTCATAGCCTTGAAAGATAAAACCCAGCGTGTGCCGTCGGAGTTCAGCACTTTCCTTTTCTTTGAGTCCCATCAGCGATTGACCATTGAGCAGAACTTCACCCCGGGTTGGCGTATCTAACCCACCTAAGAGATTGAGCAGTGTACTTTTACCACTGCCGCTGGGTCCCATAATGGCAACAAACTCACCTGGCATGATCTGAAGGCTGACATCGCACAGCGCGGTCACTTCATCCTTCCCCATGCGGTAGGCACGGGTCAGGTTGTCGGTTTGGAGGACATACGAGTTACGCATGAGCCACCGCCAAGTCTTCATTTAATTGACCATCGCTAATCTGAACTTGTCGTCCAGCACGCGCGGCCACAGTTGGGTTATGGGTAACGACAATTAATGTCAGACCGCGTTCAACATTCAGCCGTGTGAGCAGCGCCATGATGCTGTCAGAAGTCGTACTGTCCAATTCACCCGTGAGTTCATCTGCCAGCAGCAAATCCGGTTCGTTCGCCAAAGCCACGGCAATCGCTACCCGCTGCCGTTCACCACCCGATAGTTGATTCGGGCGGTGATTGAGGCGTTCGCCTAGACCGACTTCGGATAAGAGTGCATTGGCGCGTAGGTAGGCATTCTTGTGGCCTTGTAAATTCATGGGCAGCGCCACATTTTCACAAGCTGTCAGAAAGGGAACGAGATTGTCTGACTGGAACACAATACCGACATGCTGGCGGCGGAATGCCGCTCGCTGACCTTCGTTCATTCGAGAGAGATCAGTCTCATTGATAATGATGCGACCGGCACTGGCTATGGCCAGCCCACCAATCAGGTTCATCAAGGTGCTTTTCCCACTCCCTGAACGGCCTTGTATGGCGACAAATTCACCACGTTGCACGGTCAGGTTGGCTCCCCGCAGGGCGACGGTTTCCACGTCGCCCTCTTTGTAAATCTTGAACACATCCTGGATAACAAGTGTTGGGGTATTCATAGTTGATCTCTTATTTGACCACTTGATAGGTCAAAGCAGTATCGCGTACACCATCCGGATCAAAATTCTTGATGGGTTCAGTTTCGCTGACAACGACCAACCGCCCACTGCTGTCCACCAAGTAGTAGCGATCTGTTCGGGCATGGATGGGTTTTTCGGTTACAATCGATTTTCCTGCATCCCATTCGTAACCTAAAATCACCGCACCTGCAACTTGGGTTGAGGCTTTCAGATAAACCTGTTTGTAACCGGGACTATTAGCTTGTACTCGCGCTTCCTCGGCCTGCACATAGGCCATGAGATCTGTCGGCGCTGTACCCTTGACGAACTGTACGGCTATTGAAGAATCTCTTGCGGTAAAGCACACACCATTGTGGAAAGTCATTTCCTGTGACCAACTGTGCGGATAGTCGATACTGAAGCCTTGGCTGCTGTCACGATAGGTTGTCAGGGCTTCGTCGCCCATCTCACCTGAACCGCCCTCAGCAGGTGGTTTGGTTGGAACAGTAGAGACAGCCGGTGATTGGATGACAGTTGCCATGGGTGTGACACTCACCGCCGCAGTGGCCTCAGCCATAACCGGGCTGCTGTCTATGATGAGAGCATCAATAAACCCACATTGCGTCGTCGCAGTTTGAACATTGGCTGTAGATGTTGAAGATTGAGCACTAATACTCATGGAGGGAATCAGAATACTGGTATCCAGTATTGCGACCGCTGCCAGAGCGCCAATGTAACCTAGTAAAAACTTATGCTGCTTCATGTTTGTCTCCTTGGTTGATAATCCATAACAAGGAGACTAAAGGTGAAAAGTTAAATAGAGTTTAAATCGTATGGATGTTATACGGAGCATGTGGCACTATTGACTGTTAAGTACTCGGTTTCTGAAGACAAGTGGCTGAGTAGGATTGGGCGCGGTAAAATTCACAGTATTTGATTTACCGATCTCAAGGGTCTCAGGATGAACGCCAAAATCAGTTCCGTATTGGTCATGCTGGTATTCGTATTCAACCTAGGGTTAAGTCCAACGCGCGGCAACCCAGAACAGGCTCAAGTCAAATCAGTATCAGCAAGTGATCAAGATGCCGCGATTTTGGTCGAGTGGATGGACTTGCTCTACACCCGTATTGAGAAAGAAGCTGTATCTGCTCCAGGCGCATCTCGGTTATACGCTTATGCTGGTGTGACAGCCTATCAAGCAGTACTTGGCGGTATAGCCAATGGCGTTTCCATGAGTTCTCACTTGAACGGTTTGCCAGAATTTCCAATGGCAGATAACTCACAGGAGTATGATTGGATTAGTTCGGCTAATGCTGCCCTTTCGACGGTCATTGCCAGTTTTTTCCCAGATACTTCGACTGAAACCCAAACCGCGATCAAACTTCTTCGCACGAAACAAATCACGATTCGACAGAAAACTATTTCTGCTGATGTCGTAAAACGCTCAACTGAGTATGGAGATACCCTTGGGGCGGCTATCATCAAGTGGATATCGACCGACAATTTTACAGAAACGCGCACCATGCTGTGGGATATGCCTACAGGTGATCCGTCTTTGTGGGTTCCTACCGAACCCAACCAGAAAGCGGTTGAACCTCATTGGGGACTCATCCGGCCCTTGGCGTTACCGACAGCAAATGCCTGTGAAGTTAAACATGACATGCCCTTTAGCACTGATCCCAAATCAACCTTTTACCAACAAGCTCTCGAAGTTAAAACAACGGGCGATCACTTAACCCAAGAGCAAAAAGATATTTCACGTTTCTGGGTGGATACGCCGGGGGTAACGGGTACACCTGCTGGGCATTGGGTACTTATTGAAAATCAAATGGTTCCGTTATTGAAGCTGAAACTAGATCGGGCGGCTACCATGTATGGGCTGGTTGGGATTTCCTTGGGTGATGCCTTTATCTCGGCCTGGTTAACCAAATATGAGATTAATTTAGTACGTCCTGTCACGTATATCCATGCATTTATAGACCCACAATGGCACCCAACATGGGCTGCTCCCGGTTTTCCCGAATATCCATCTGGTCACTCAGTTGTATCGGGCGCCGCTGCTGAAGCGTTAACCGATTTGTTTGGTATGGTCGCTTTTACTGACCGTTCAGCACTCCGACACAACTTAAAAGAACGAAGTTTTACCTCGTTTGGAGCGGCTGCAAGTGAGGCCGGTATATCGCGTTTGTATGGTGGTATTCATTACCGTGAAGCCATCGAGAATGGATTAGAACAAGGACATTGTGTTGGCAGATACGCCATGACCATTCTATCTCCGTCGACAAAATAACAGCTTCAGCAGTAGAGTAGTTGTAGCTTTAATCGAGTCTGTAAGGATCTCTGTCATGGCAATATGCCTCAAGACATGGGGCAGACGACATACAGGCTTGGGCAGCGAAAACAGCCGGTGGCATCTTAAGAGCAGTGTGAATGCGAAGATGGCTGTAGCAATGGATTTGCTGATGGAATGATTCGAAGAATTCACATACAGTCAAAGCACTTCATGTCACCTTGTGCGAAAGTCGGTTACTCGAACTCCGTTCCATAACGCGTAGTTCCACACTGAAACCGCTGCAAGAAATCTTTGGCGTACAGATGTTTCTTGGTGAAGCTTCAAATACAACGGACTTAAGTGACTTATTCAACGCATTTCCTGCAGTTAGTCAAGTCGCCACTGATACTCATGTATTATTTTTATATAATATAAAATCAAGATCTACTGAGTGATCTTGCCAATTGTCATGTGCAAAACGCTTGTGATGACTATCGAGTTGGACTAACGCATCCACAATTTGGAAGAGAACATGAAACCTGATTGTTTAGTAATCGAACGATCTTTTTAACGATTGAGGCCGTTGATTTGCAATCAGCATAGTCTAAAATCGCATTTGTTCGCAAACGTTCTTTAAATTCCAACGGCCGTTGTGGCGCAGGGTAATAATCGATAACTACATCCGCCTTTTCTCACAATCCCGAATTCTTAGATTATTGGTAGGTCAAAGGAAAAGGTGACCTGTAATGGTGCTGATTCAACCCACAGCTTACCGTGATGGAGTTCAATGAGTTGCTTGGAGATTGCTAAACCCAATCCACTGCCTCCTGTATCATGTTCGCGCGATTCAGAAGCTCGCCAGAAGGGAAGAAACACATTTTTTACCTCATCTGGTGTGAGATGACTACCCGTATTCTTGACCGAAAGAACAATCCGATCCTCAATTTGCTCAACAGTAACCGAAATCTCACCGTCTGGCGGTGTGTAACGCAGGGCATTGGTCAGCAAGTTGCCAAGCACCTGCTGCAATCGTTGTGCATCGGCCTGTATTGGCAGATTCGGCGCAGAAGTTGAGAAAACGAGTTGAACATTGGCATCAAGTACCAATGGACGAAACCGTTCAACCATGTCGCCAGCTAAATCATTTAATATTACAGACGTCATATTGAGTGGGAGATGTTTGGCCTCGGCCAATGTGAGTACCCGCAAATCATCAACCAACCGCCCCAGGTAAAGTGTCTGGTCGTGAGCAACGGCTAGATGTTCTTGATCCAGCGCAAAAACACCGTCTCGCATCGCTTCCAAATGTCCGCGCAATACACTTACCGGGGTGCGTAACTCATGGGCAATATCCGCAGCCATGCGCTGCCGTAAAGCTTCGGCTTCGGCGATCTGAAAGGACATCTCATTGAAAGCCTGTGCTAAGGCTTTGGTTTCGACCGTTCCGCTGGCTGTAACCTGTTGTCCCAATTGTTTGCTTGGGAAATCATGGATGATATGAGTCAGATCTTTCAGTGGACGCACCAGTAACCACGATAACCCAACCCCTATTGCAACTGCCAATAGAGACACAAGTATCCCACTGATACCGAGCGTTCGATTAGCTTCATTCAAAAAAGCGATTTCCGCGCTGCCCAGCGCCTGTTCTCCCGGGGTGCGCCGATACAGCAATCCAACAACTTGACCATCAACGATGAGCTGAGAAGCTTGCGAAAGTGATGTTTCAGGAATGGCTGTGCCAACTAGCGTCTGATCTGTTGACACAATGATAATCCCATCCATACCAGCGACACTGAAGACAGCGCCGCGTCCATTACCTTCACCGCGTAAGCCAAATACGGACTCCGCACCTGCCCAAGTTTGGTGTTCTGTGTAATAGCTTTGCAAGCGGTCGATTTGCTGCTGGCTGTTGGCTGAGGTATTGCGCTGGTTAATGTACTGTCTAAAATCCACTTCAGTGGTTCGCTGTACCACGAGAGCCATTGCGCCGATACTCAACCACGCCACCAATAAAAAAGCGAGCGACAGCCGAATCCAAAGTTTATTCATGGTCAGGCGTCATCCGATAACCCACTCCATATACCGTTTCGATGTACTCAGGGTTTTTAGTGTCGGGCTCAATTTTTATGCGCAGATTTTTGACATGGACATCAACGGTGCGTTCATACCCGGCGAAAGCCTCGCCTTGTAGATAGTCAAGCAGTTCCATTCGAGTATAGACGCGTCCCGGTCGGGTAATGAGCGCTTTTAGAATACCAAACTCGCTCGGTGTTAAATCAATGCGCTGACCAGCAACGCTAACCAAATGCGTTTCTGTGTTCAGTTCAACTGCTCCAACACGGTACACGCTGGGTTCACTCAAGAGTTCACCATAGACGCGGCGCAGCAAGGCACGCACCCGTGCCACGACCATACGTGGACTGAAGGGTTTGGGCAGATATTCATCGGCTCCAATCTCCAATCCTCGAATCTGGTCGATTTCTTCAACACGCGCAGTGAGAAACAGTAATGGCACGCTACTCTCCTTACGGATCAGGCGCGCTGCTTCCCACCCATCCATCTCCGGCATCATCACATCCAGAATAACGAGATCGGGTTTTTCGTGTCTGAAAACAAATAGTGCCTCACGACCATTCTGTGCAGTGACTACTAGAAAGCCGTCTTCTTTCAAATAAGAACCGATGCTTTCCAATATATGCGG
This sequence comes from Aggregatilineales bacterium, assembly GCA_044227005.1. GTDB lineage: Bacteria > Chloroflexota > Anaerolineae > Aggregatilineales > Phototrophicaceae > CFX2. The sequence goes on along the minus strand of JBGAFZ010000001.1, from coordinate 30,362 downwards.
TTCATCATCAGCAATCAGAATTTTATGTGCCACGATATTCCCCTTCGTGAAAGTTCCAAATGATCCAATTATGGCTTTCCCACAGTCGTATTAGCCACTGCTGGAGCGGTCGGTTCAAGGCTGCGCAGATAGGCGACGATTGCCGAGATATCCGCATCACTGAGATACCCACTCCATGCCGGCATGGCCGTTCCAGTAACACCGAGGCTGATAATGTTGGCGATAACATCATCCGTTTTCTGGGTGAGAAACGTCTTGTTATTGAGTGCGGGAGCCAATTTGGTTCCGTAGCCGTCTGTGCCATGACACTGACTACACACCAGATTAAACATCTGATGCCCCGAGGCAATGGTTGCCGGACTCCGATCAATAGGTTTTGACTGAAGCAGCGGCAGTTGTATTCCGAGACCCGCTAATTCATCCCAGCGTCGAATAAGGGTTACCACATCGGTGATTTGCTGTGCGGTCAAGGCACGCTCCCATGAGGACATCACAGTAGCAGGTACTCCCTGCTGGATAATTCGGGTTACATCCGTATCGGTCAAACGAGTCCGCAGTTCGGCACTGTTCAGCACAGGCGCGATGGTTGTTCCTTCCCCATTCGCACCGTGACAGGCGGTGCAGTTTTCCGCATAGGTTGTCAACCCATTGGCAAGCTGATCACCCGATGGCAACGTTCGGACGGTTGCCAGTGTTTCTTGCGGGATTTCGATACTGACCATTTGCGGCGGCAACAGATTCAGCTCTACGGCGCGAGCCGACACATTCGCCCATGTATCCGACTGAATCATTGTCACCAAACTACTGACCTGCGCTTGCGTCAAAATTCCGCCCTCATTCACACTGTAGGCGGTCATCGCTGTATTGTAGCGTCCCCGTTCAATAGTATGGTACAACGTATCTGTCTCCATACTCCGAACACCATCGCTGTTCAAGACAGGGTAAGCGGCCACCCCTTCTCCGGTAGCTCCATGACAGGTTATACAGTTTTTGACATACAAGTCAGTGCCTTCAATGACAGCCGCACTGCGGATATTCTCGGCTGCTGCAAGCTGTTGACCCGGCTCACGCAGCATCGCCAAACCGAAGCCCGCCATAATCAGCAATACTCCAAATGTCCCTAACCAACTCATACGGCGCGGCATCATACACCTCCCTCAACATAGACCAAATCATCAGCAGTTGCGTGATCACGCTGTACAGCTTCACCGGTATTGACTTTGACAACGCCATTCTCAATTGTGACCGGAAAGCGATCTAATGGACGCGGCGCAGGGGTATTCAATACCTGTCCGTCCATCTCAAAGGCTGAAGCATGACAGGGGCACACGAATTTCCCTTGTGCCTGATCCCAAGGAACAGCACAGCCCAGATGAGTGCATTTTCGATAGAGGGCTAGAAATCCACCATCTTCCATCCGCACCAGATAAAAGCGCCCACTCGTAAAAGGGGTAACGCTGCCGGCTGGGAAATCCGCAACCTGCCCAGCATCAATGATGCTGCCAAATTCCCCCTCAACGGCCCTTGGTGAAAGAAAACTCAAGGCGACACCACCCGCTTGAGCAACTGCCAGTGCGCCCGCTGCGCCCCAGACTACTTTCAAAAAATCTCGCCGTGTGACCGGCTCTTTAGTGGTTTGCTGCAAGTCGCTCATTTCAACACCTCCCAGGGCAGCATCAAGGCCATACCTTCACCCCGAAAGGCGATACCGATGACCGTCAGCACAATAAAACTGGTTACCAATAACACGAATACACTTTGCCGTGTTTCACATGCCGACGCTTTGAAGAGACGCTTGATGAGTTCATAAAAGCCGATTAACAGCAGTAGAAGCGCGGCCAAAGGCACCCATCCGTTGCTCACAATCGTTGGCAGCGTAGGCAATAAGGCTGGAAGATCCAGAATATATTCATCGAGCAGCACCAGCGCAGGCGTGACCACAAGGGCTGTCAATGCGCCCACTATCGCCATTTGTCGGCCTTTATGAGAACGGAACCACACCCCTTCAGCACTAATGTCAAAACGTTGGTAAGGAAGCAGCACCAACGCACCAAGAGCTAGTGCTGGGATGATGATGGCGGCAAATACGGGATGGAAGTGAAGCAAGAGTTCCTGCAATCCCATGAAGTACCACGCTGCTTTAGCTGGATTGGGGCTGATATCGGGATTCGCGGCGGCTTCCAGAGGCGCATTGATCCATACCGACCACATGAGAATGAGACCCGCCATGACCAGTGCGAAAACCATTTCGCGCGATACGAGATGTGGCAGAGTGGTTACTTTTTCAATCTGGGTCGGTTTGCCACCTTCCGGACTGCCATCATCGACCATGCCATCTAGACGATGGGGGATCGTCAAGGTATCTTTTCGTACCCGCCAGATATGTAAAGACAGGATACCCATCAGTATCAGAGGGATAATGGCGACATGCATTCCATAGAAATTGGTAAGGGTTGCAGCCCCAACTTCGGGTCCACCAAGCAAGAAATTCCGTAAGCCCTCACCAATGAATGGGACATAACTCAGCAGGCTTGAGCCAACGGTCACTGCCCAGTACGCCAATTGATCCCACGGCAGCAAATAACCGGTGAAGTTCGCGGCTACCGCCAGCAATAACAGAATAATGCCCATCACCCAGTTGAATTCACGCGGTGTACGAAAACCGCCTGTGAAAAATACGCGCAACAGATGCAGGAAAGCTGTAACAACCAGCAGATTACCACTCCAGTGATGCAAGTTACGGATCAACTGCCCATACCAAATCTCCGTTTGCAACGTCTGCATATCCTGATAGGCGGTGTCAGGCGAAGGAGTGTAGACGAACATCAACATAATGCCAGTGATGGCGAGGAGAGCGACCAGCAGCATCGATAATCCGCCCAGCCCGAAGGTATAGGTGAATTTGAGCGTTGGTTTGGCAACCTTGCTGGGATGGAGGTGCAAAACAAGATTGTTCATTACCACCCGCATCCGTCCACGATCATCTTGAGGGGGGAGTTCATCCCGTTGGATGGACTCCCATACGCGTTTCTGTAAGTTTTCCGGTCTTGGGTCAAGTTCGTTGGACATGGTTTTTGGTTCCTTTAAGGTGTGGTCGTAGCCTGACTAGCCTGACCGTTTCCCCTGTTGCCATTACCTTGACCACCGTTGCCAGTGCCTTGTCCGCCACTACCGCTACGTCCGGGGCCACCCCACAACGGACGACCGTTCGGATCGCGCAGCAGCAGTCGCTGGCTTGTCGTTGTGTCGGTAACCTGTCCGGCTTGGAATTGTTCGTTTTGCCAGAAGCCCCGCACTTCTACGTTGTCACCGACTGTGAAAACAACACTTTGTCCTTGTATGAAATCCCGCCGACCTAGCTGAACTGTGATTACCGCATTGTCAGTGCTTTGTATGGTTAGGTTGTTGGTGTTGACTGCGGTGATCGTTCCCGTAATGGTTACCCATTGGTCAGCAGGAATCTGTACCTGCCCCTGTCCGGTGCTGCCTTGTCCATTCTGCCCGGCAGAACTGCCAGACCAGAGCGGCTGCCCGGATTCAGTGCGTACCCGGAGTGTAGTACCTTCAACCGTTGTCACCTGCGCTGCATGATATTGGTCGCCATTGAAGAACCCTTGTACGGTCACATGATCATCTACAGCGAGGGCTACACCCTGTGATTGCCAATAGCTGCTCGGGCCTAATTCCACATAAACCGAGGTGTTGTCGGCTAGAGTTAAGGTCATGCCGGTCGTATCGAGTGCCGTGATCGTGCCAATGCCCGTCCATGGGTCACCAACGCTTTGTAAAGACTGTTGTTGCCCGGTTCCCGTTCCAGTCCCGCTGCCACCACCATTTGTCCCCTTACCTTTGGTGACAATTGCGGTTGCACTGCCATCTTGGGCACTGACGGAAACAGGCGATTGTCCGCTGGTCAGCCCGATAACAACGGCAGCTACAACTGTTAATACGAGTGTGCCTACTAGAATTTTCTTAAACATGACGATTGCTCCTTATGAATTTCAACTGTATGCCGTCAGTTTGCCCGGAACTTATGTTGAAAATGTGAAGCAAGTACAAGGAGATTATGTTGATTAATGAAGGAGGTTTTGGCTCGAGAAAACAAAAAGCTGTGATGGAGATAACCATCACAGCCTACCTGACATTCGTCGGGATAAATTGCCTAGCTGCTACACTGTTGGAAAGCGGGTAGATGCTTGTATTCCGATGCATTGCGAAGGTTAAGCGCGACTTGGTGAATATCTGGATATTGATCAAAGCTGGTCAGCATTGTGTTATACAGATCAAAGTTGGCGACTTCCGCGGTAGCACCCAGTTGACAAGCTTCGGTCAGACTTGTGAATTGGGGGACTTTTACCGTAGGAATTTCCGGTGTCGCAATGCCATATCGGTCGAATAAGAATTCCCATGCGGCGATATGCTGGGTTTCTGCGCGTTGAATGTTGACAAATGGTCTCACATTACCAAACTGGTCGATGACACCTTGATAGACGGTGTAGGCATGCTGTTCATCCACCCAACCACTGATCATCAGGTCGATTACCTCTTGCGGCAGTGTACCCTCATAGGCAGCGGGAAGATTAGCGAACGAACCCATTCCATTTTGGCCTGTACCGCGAGCCATGTTCCCCTGACCACGTCCATTCATTCCGTTGTTCGTTTGTGCATTCCCAAAGCCCATGCCGACACGGTTGCCGCGCGCGCTATTTGGACAAGTCGCTTGTCGCTGTGGATCGCAATTGCCATTTCCGTTTCCCTGAGCGCCAACAGCATTCATACTGATTAGTAGGATTGCGATTACTGCGAATAGGACGATTAGTTTCTTGCTCATGATAATCTCCTTACTGAGCTTGTTTTCGATTTGCTCATAGGATGGATCAGAGTTATGTAGACATTGTGAAGATGGCAAGTTGAAATCATGTCGTTCGGAGACAAAAGAACGCGCTCAAATTTATCTACGAGAAGTTATTTTGGAAGTTGTAGCAAGGAGTGTGTTCAAACACCTCAATAGCCACATTGAAATCGTAGTCTTTAGCCGTACAGCTTTCCAAAAATCGCTAGAGTGGAAGTCTAAGGTTATAACTTCAGATTATGCACAATATGAGAAAGATGTATTGGAATTATGGTTGAAACAGGACTAGGGTAAAGGTCGCTCTGTCTTTGATTGAACCTGTAGGAGATATCGTGATTGATGCATATGGCTTGCACATCGGCCCACTCTACATTCACTTTTACGCCCTCATCCTTGTTATGGCTATATTTGTCGGAACTTGGTTCAACGCTCGAAGAGCCAAGTCAAAGGGCGAGAAACCCGAAATAGTCTGGGATATTATTACTTGGGCACTTCTACCGGGAATTATCGGAGCACGTCTCTACCATGTTCTGACTCCTACCCCAGCCTCAGGATTGACGACTCAATACTATTTTCAGCACCCGCTTGAAATCTTAGCGATCTGGAATGGCGGTTTAGGCATTTACGGGGCGGTTTTGGGCGGAGCAGTGGGCATTATTCTATATGCCAAGTACCATCATATTTCGATACTAAAATGGTTAGATTTGGCGATGCCGGGGCTGCTTCTAGGGCAGGCTATCGGACGTTGGGGAAATTTTGTCAACAACGAATTATATGGTGCTCCCACGAAACTTCCATGGGCGATTAGTATCCCACCAGAAAAGCGATTGCCGGGTTACGAACAATACAGCACCTTTCACCCCCTATTCCTCTATGAGTCACTCTGGAATCTGGCTTCATTTGGTTTCATCCTGTGGCTAGAACGGCGTTATCGTCAGCATCTTCGCGAAGGCGATTTAGTTCTTGTCTATCTAGTACTGTATCCCGTTGGGCGCTTTTTACTGGATTTTGTGAGGCTGGATAGTAACGGAATTGGTCCGCTAACAACGGCTCAATGGGCCTCGTTAGCTGCCGCCATTACCGCTAGTGCTTTGCTAGCAATACGTCACCTTCAACCAAGAATAGGCGTTGTTCTTGGGTCGAACCGTAAATCAAATGGTTAATGTCTGAGCAAAGCAGACGAAGCCATCCCGATATTTCCAAACCATGACAACTTTATAGATGTTAAGATTTGACAGGAAGTAAATTCGTGTCGCAAACAACCAATACCGCCGCGCCCGGACTCAGCACTCATGAAGCACAACAGCGCTTGCAGCAGTCAGGTCCGAACACGGTTCCACAAAAACAGACTGCCCCATTAATGGTATTTCTGAGCAAACTCTGGGGACCTGTCCCGTGGATGCTCGAAGCCACCATTCTCCTCCAATTATTCTTAGGCAGATATCTTGATGTCATCATTACATCGGCACTCCTTCTGGTTAATGCGGCATTGAGCTTTGCCCAGGAAGACCGCGCTCAGAAAGCCTTAGCGCTACTGCGCCAAGGTCTCACCATCCAATCACGGGTGCTACGGGATGGACGTTGGCAGCTTGTGCCTATTCAAGAACTCGTGCCGGGTGATGTTGTTCGTGTGCGAGTAGGCGACATTGTCCCAGCCGATTTGCGGCTGTTTGATGGACAAATTTCGGCGGATCAATCGGCACTTACTGGCGAATCTATGCCCGCAGACATCGCCGCCGGCAGTACTGCTTATTCTGGCAGCACGGTCAAGAGCGGCGAAGGTACGGGTGAGGTCATCGCAACAGGTGCACGCACGAATTATGGAAAAACAGCCGAACTGGTTCAGACCGCCCAAACGGCCAGTCATATGGATGCGCTGATCCAAACCATTGTCAAGTATTTGGTGCTAATGAACGGTATCCTAATCGCACTCATCGTCGTGTATGCGCTCGTCAATAACTTACCATTATCCGATTTACTGCCGTTTATCCTAATTTTGCTAGTTGCTTCTGTGCCAGTGGCGATGCCTGCTACCTTCACATTAGCCAGCGCTCTCGGCTCGTTGGAACTCTCTAAACGTGGTGTTCTGGTCACCCGACTGTCCGCCATCCGAGAAGCAGCAGGAATGGACGTTTTATGCACGGATAAAACAGGGACGATCACACTCAACCAACTGGCACTGAGCAGCGTGGATGTATTTTGCCCACATACCGAAGATGAGCTTTTGAAATTCGCTGCCACTTCATCCGACATTGCAACTCAGGATCCTATTGATGTCGCCATATTGAATGCGGTCCACGATAGGAAACTGGACACGGACTTACCCGACCGCCTGCACTTCATACCGTTTGACCCTCTAACCAAGCGTACTGAAGCAACTGTACGACAGGGTGAGCAAACCCTGCGCGTGGTAAAAGGCTTCCCGCCGACGGTAATTGCAATGACGCATACCGGAACCGATGCAACTGCTCGTGTAGAACATATGGCGGCACAGGGCAATCGGGTCATTGCCGTTGCAACAGGAATAGGCGATACACTAGAACTCATTGGCTTGATCGGGCTTCAAGATCCACCACGCCCGGATTCTAAGACTGTGATTGCAAAAGTTCGTGATATGGGTGTCAAAATCATCATGATTACCGGTGACAGCTTGGAAACTGCGCAAGCGGTTGCCACACAAGTCGGGATAACCGGGCAGGTCTGTTCGGCGGAAAAACTGAGCAGCAGCTCAGATGAGAGCATGGTGGAATGCGATGTATTTGCTGGTGTTTTCCCGGAGGACAAATTCAAGTTGGTTCAGAAGCTTCAACACGGGGGTCATGTGGTCGGCATGACTGGAGATGGCGTCAATGATGCGCCTGCCCTCAAACAGGCCGAAGTAGGTATGGCCGTTGCCAACGCAACCGATGTGGCAAAGGCAGCAGCCAGCCTCGTACTGACCAATCCCGGTTTGAGTGACATGTTGGCTGCAATCGAGGTTGGACGTCGTATCTATCAACGGATACTGACCTATACATTGAACAAAATCATTAAGACCTTCCAAATTGGAATGTTCTTGGGTCTGGGGTTGCTCCTAACAGGTGTACTCATCACCCGGCCAACACTGGTTCTCCTCCTCCTTTTCGCCAACGATTTTGTCACGATGTCAATCGCTACTGATCACGTATCTGTTTCACCAAAACCAGATCGTTGGAATATTCGCCAGTTGGTCATCAGTTCTCTGGTCTTATCGTTAGCCTGGTTGGTTTTCTCGTTTGGAGTTTTGTTGGTGGGTCGTAATATCTTACAGCTCCCCCTCAACCAGCTCCAAACGTTCATCTTTATCCTGCTGGTGTTTAGTGGTCAAGCAAATGTGTACTTGGTCAGGGAACGCAGTCACTTCTGGCATTCACGCCCCAGCCGCTGGTTGGCACTTGGTACCGTCATTGATGTGCTGGTTGTCAGTGTGCTGGCGATACAGGGAATCTTAATGACACCAATTCCAGTTGCATTGGTCGCGGGTTTATTTATAGCCATCATACCGTACATGGGATTAGTCGATATGATTAAAGTTCCTGTCTTTAAGCGCTTAATGTGAAGGGCATGGCACTATTCTAGAAACATCAAGAAACCCATTGAATGAGTCTCGACGACTATGTTTCTTCACGCAAAGCAGACTCCAATTCAGAAAGGGTTGGCGCATGATACCAGCGCTGGTTCCCGATGATAAGAGCGGGAATCATCCAGATACCTTCTTGAAGAACATGCGCGGGATTCGTCAAAATCTCAACAGTTTCAATTTCAATATGCGGCTGAACAGCTCGCAATTCCGACAATCGTCGATCCGTGGCTCGGCAGCGGGGACAAAGAGCCGATTTGAAGTAGATTATTTTTGTGATCATTTGGTTTTAACTATTAGACACCGCAATTTTTAATTTGCAGTGTCTTTAATTAGCGAATGAATACTTACTGACCAGATCGAATCTGGGGGCCGCTGAGTGGACGACCAAATAGGGGTGCGAATACACAGAAGTCAAATACACCGGCGAGCAGCGGCACAGCTCCAATGACCGCGACAATGATTCCCGTTGTGCCACTTAACCCCAATAGTCCCCAGGCAATCAAGACAACACCAGCGACGATGCGGACGATTCGACCTGTAGACGAAGCCATAAAATTAACAAAGGAACTCATTTGAACATCTCCTCTTTGAACGTGATTTGTACGGCTAGTATAGGAGATGACGGGAAGTGTGTCTGTGACAAAGTCACCGAGCTATTTGGTCTTCCAACAGTTCCAAATCAAGGACTTCAATCGAACCACGTACGACACGGATGATGTCCTTGGTTGCTAAATTTTCAAGAATACGGCTAATCACTTCCCGTGAACTGCCGAGTTCTGCGGCAATTTCTTGATGGGTAATAATCATTGGATTATGCAGTCTACTTTGTTCGAGCAGAAACACGGCAACCCGAATGTCCATGCGGCGGAAAGCTACCTCATCCACAATTTCCATCACGATAGACAACCGCTGTGAAAGAAGCGTAAATACAAAATCGCGCCACAAATCGTAGTGTTGTACCCATTCGCGAAAGGTAACCGCCGGAATCATGACCGCTTCAGCATCCTGTTCTACCGTTGCAATCGCTGAGAATGATTGCCGGGAAAGAATGGCATTGGCTGTCAAAATGCAGGATTCGCCTAATCCAAACCGATACAAGGTAATTTCGCGGCCTGTTTCACCCACCTTATAGACCCGCACGACACCGGACACGAGTAAAGCAATAGCATCAACCTCATCACCTTCGACAAATACGTCGCGGCCTGCTGGAATACGGGCAAAGAATGATGTACGTTTGAAATCATTCACCAATTGAGGGTTGGCTTGACGCAAAATAGGCAGCGTATGAAGTGCCTGTTTAAACTGATCTTCAGTGATCATTCATGAGCCTATCTATATGACAATCAATATCAGCCATCTCTACCAGATGTGTTTCAGGCGGCCTTTGACTTCATTTTAACTAAACCAGTCGCGATATAGTCATTTAATTGTTGAGGAGTCAGCATTCCCGTATGGGTCGCATAAACCTCGCCAGCATCGGAGATGAATAAACTGGTTGGATAGCCTTTGATCGCAAAGGTGTCCTGCAAAATCGAGTCGGTATCCAAAATGATGGGGAAGGTCAGCGCTAGCGCATTTGCAAATGGTTGAATCTGAACCGACTGCTCCCTATTGTTAATCGCCAATACCGTAAAGCCTTGTTCGTGATAGTGTTTATAAGCCGCCTGAATCGTCGGCATTTCGGCCTTACAAGGAGGACACCATGTCGCCCAGAAATTGAGCATAACCACCTGTCCCTTATAATCAGTAAGGTGAACCGTTTCCCCGCTCAACGTCGTGGCTGTGAAGTCAGGAACTGGAGAGCCAGCAGCGCCACTGCTAAAGATCAGCATGAGGGCGGCAATACCCGCCACAGCGATGCCGAAACCCATCAGCAGCCACTTTTGACGCTGCCGTTTAGTTTGCTTGTGTTTGGGTTTCTTTCCTGTATTGTGTTGGTTTATTGCTGCATTCATAAGCATCTCATCTTTCTACAAGAGCTACACCTTCTCTAAACGAAACAGTGTCAGATGCTTCAACCCGATTTGTTCGACCTTTTTAAAATCCACTTGACGAGCAGTATCAAGCACGGTTTCTGGACGTAGACGATGCTCAAGGGGTGGGCCGAATTCACCATGCTCATAGGGCCATTCCAAGATCATGACACGCTGCCGAACGACGCGATAAGCTTCTTTTAGCGCATTGGCTAAATGATCGGCTTCATGCAGCACCAATCCCATAAACACCAGATCGAATGCCTCATCCGGAAACGGCAATGTTTCCATGTGACTCTGGCGGAAATCCCCACCTGGTACATAGTGTCGAGCTGCTTCCAACATATCTTCACGTAGATCAACTCCCGACACCTTCAGTCCTTTGGCAGCAAATGCTTCAGCAAACAGACCACTTCCGGTACCTATATCCAGAAGTGATTGTGGACTTGGCTCCGTCATACTGAGATCAACGACGCGGCTAACCTCTAGTCGTGCCACTCGCTCAGCCGAGCGCAGCCGTTCAATTTCACCACTATAACGTCGGTCGGTCATTGATACTCTCCATCCGGCAAACACTTAGTTGAATGAGGAATGTGATCCACAGGCACAGTTACCACCGCAGCCGCATGTAGATGATGGGTCATCAAAGTGGGCATTATCTGACTGTGCTTTTCCCTTAATGCTCACGCGTGGCAGACGGCGTTTAGGATGGTTGTTGCCACAATGAGGACAGGTTGTATCGTTGGCTTCGGCCATAGGAACGTGTTTTTCAAATAACTGTCCACAACCGGGGCAGTCGTATTCATAGAGTGGCATGTTTATTGCTCTAGAGACTTAATGACGCGTTGCAAACGCTCACGTACTTCTTGGGCTATTTGTTTCAAGCTGTCGTTAGGGACGACACTCATCATAACCGATGGATCAACAACCGAAACCTGAACTAGATCATCATCCATTTGGACAACCGTCACATTACAAGGCAGGAGTAAACCCACTTCGGGAGCAGTAGTGAGGGCGCGATGAGCAAACGTCGGATTACAGGCACCGAGGATTTTATAGGGTCGGAAATCGACGTTCAGTTTTTTCTTGAACGTATCCTTCATATCAATTTCGGTTAAGATGCCGAAACCTTCTGTTTTCAGGGCTTCTATTACACGCTTTAGTGCAGCTTCATAATCGGTGTGAAGATATGTTGTTAGTCCAATTGTGGGCTGTGTGTTGATCATGTTTTTCTCCTAGTTCCGCTCCAGCGGTAAACCCTGCTGCATCCAATTAAATGTTCCGCCCACCACATTGTAAACGGTGTCGAACCCTTTTTGTCCGAGCATAGCGGCGGCAGATTGACTGCGCCCGCCGCTGGCACAAATCACCGCAACAGGTTGTGTGGGATTCAGTTCTTCGGTGCGGCGTGCAAACTCACCGAGTGAAATTGAGCGCGCACCGGGGACATGCCCCTGTGCGTATTCCCAAGACTCGCGCACATCAATGACCAGCAGTTGATTGCTGTCTTTGTCCAACAACTGCTTCAGTTCCACTGGTTCAATATCTCGCACGTCACCGCTGGTCGTGGGTAGTCCCAGTGCCTCCCACTTGTTCAGCGAATCGGCGAGATAACCGACGACGTTGTCGTAACCGACCCGCGCTAGGCTGTAAACCACGTGGTGATAATCGCTAGCATCCGCCAGCATGAGAATAACGGGCAGATCAGACGGTAAAACAAAACCGATACGGTTGCTCAGTTGATTGTCGGCTTCGAGATGTATCGCTCCCGGAATGTGCTTGGCTTTGTATTCAGCTTTGGGGCGCGTATCCAATAAAGAGGCACCGCGACGAAATTCTTGTACGGCTTCCTGAATACCCAGTGGACGTGGCTTGACCTCCCCTAAAGGTCGTGGTCCTTGACGGTTAATCTGTTTAATCCGCTTATGATTGCCGGGTTGTTCTGGAAGGTCGCTTGTGGCGAAGTCAATATAAGCTTCACGATCATGAACCTGAAGTGCCGGGTTATGGTGGCGCTCAAAACCGAGTGTCGAACTTAAGACTGAACCTATGGACTTGCCGCAGAGTGAACCGGCACCATGTCCGGGTAAAACCATGACTCCATCAGCTAGGGTGAGGTATTCATTATGGAGGGAGTCATGCATATACCCTGCTAGCTCACGGGCAGCTTCGATGCCGACCAAATCGGGTCGCCCGGCATCTCCTACAAATAAAGTGTCACCGGTTAAGGCCATCCATGGCTCTTCAGCACGGGTCTTGTCCACGACCAGCAGTGTAATACTTTCCGGCGTATGACCGGGCGTGAACCGTACCCGCAGTTCCATGTTGCCAAGCGTAATGACATCACCACCTTTAAGCGGTTGATGGTCAAATTGGGCTTGGGCGGCTTCGTGAACGTAGATATTCGCACCGGTTTGCGCGGCCAAGTCGGTATTGCCGGAGACATGATCGGCATGAAGATGGGTTTCAATGATATGGGTGATTTTCATGTTCCTTGCGGCAGCAGTATTCAGATATTTTTGTACATCCCGATCCGGATCGACTACCGCAGCTATTCCCGCGCCTTCACATCCGATTAAATATGAAGCGCAGCCCAACCCTTCGATAAAAAACTGCTCTAGAACCATTTCACATTCACTCCTGCGTTACATTAACTTGGGAAGGTTGTCATACAGTAAGAAAACAGCCAGTCCGATGACGAACAGCGCAAAGGCTTTGCGAAGCAGAGTCGCGTCTAGGCGTTTTCCCAAGCGTGACCCGGCAAATGTGCCAATGACCCCCGCTGCGATAAAGATCAGAATGACAGGGACATCGAGTGTCATCCCGGTAAGGTGACCGAGAAAACCGGAAAGACTGTTCATGGTGATGACTACTAAGGATGTGCCAACGGCCTGATGCATGGGCATTCCCACCAGCATGACCAGTGCCGGAACAATCAAAAACCCGCCACCGACGCCCAGAATACCGGTGAGCAGCCCGACGCTCGCGCCGCCAACCAGCACTTTCCACAGTTTCAGGTCGTCTTTCTGCTCCAATTTCTGCGACGTGGGTTTTTGTCTAACCAGCACGATACCTACAATCAGCATCAGTGCTGCGAAGGCCACCATCAATACATTCGGCGAAAACTGTTTGGATAGGCCAGCAGCCAGATACGAGAAGATCATCCCCGTGCCGCCAAAAATGAGCGCCACCCGCCAGTTCAATGTGCCTTGCGACCTGTGGAAAAACGCACCGAGGGCACTGTTAGCGCCGACAATCGCCAGTGAGGTGGTCACTGCGACCTGTGGCGTTTGTCCAATCAGATACACCAGTGCGGGGACGGTGAGAATAGACCCGCCGCCACCCAGCAATCCGAGTGAACCACCAATGCCAAACCCCAGTACGAGACTGAGAAGCAGCGTTGGCATTACTTGCCCTTCTTGACCGGATAGCCAGCCCGCTGCCAACCCGACATGCCACCGCGCAGGTTAAGCACGTTGAAACCCGCACTGGAAAGCTGTCCGGTCGCGGCACTGCTGCGTGCGCCTGATGCACACACGCATAAAATCTCTTTGTCTTTAGGCAGTTCATTCATACGGCGACCGAGTTCGTTTAGCGGGATCAGCTTGGCTCCGGCGATATGCCCGGCACGGTATTCATCCGGTTGGCGCACGTCGAGGATTAAGAGTGGCTGTCCATTTTCGATACGGGCTTTTGCGTCCTCAGTTGTGAGGGCGTTGGAACTGCTGCCGAAAAGTGATTTGAAGATATTCATGTCTATTCCTTAATAGCTAAACGTTATTCAATCGGGAAACCTTGTTCTGTCCAAGCATTAATGCCGCCAAGATCATAAACCTTGGTGTAACCGGCATTGGCTAAGATTTTCGCTGCTTGACCACTGCGATTACCGCTGTGACAGTACACCACAATTGGTTCGGTACGCGGGATTTCATTCAGCCGTGTTTCGACGGTGTCTAAGGGAATATTGACGGCATTATGGATGTGTCCAGTGGCGAATTCATCCGCTGTTCGCACGTCAACCAATAAATAGGGTGCGTTAGCCTTAGCAAATTGAGACTGATAGGCGGAGGGTGACAGCTTTTGGACTGCACTGGTTGTTCCACGCGAGGCTGTAATTAGCGCGAAGGCTGCAACCAGCAGTGCGACGACAACACCTGAAATCACCAAATACTTATTGCGTTGACCGGGCTTCTTATTTTGGCTTTGTTTTGACATTGATCATTTGTCCTTATTGGCAGTGAATGAACTTACTCTAACGGGAATGACCCGTGCCGAGTTACACCGAATGACTTATAATGTGCCATAAGTAAAAGCTAATAGCTTTGGGGTTCACAATGCTTGATCTTTATAAGTTGCAGATCTTTTCAGCGGTGGTACACGCAGGCAGCTTCAGCGCGGCAGCCGAACACCTCTACATCACGCAGTCCGCAGTGAGTCAACACATCAAGGAACTGGAATCGAGCTTGGGCAGGCCGTTATTCCAACGGGGTTGGCGGGGGGTCAAGCTGACGCCACATGGCGAAATTCTCAATCGCTACACCATTGAGATTTTTGAGTTGGTGGCTAAAGCCGAGAATGCTTTAATTGATGTGAACCAACTGACCAGCGGACGGGTTAGTATCGGTGCAACACCCGGCATAGCGGTCTATCTCGCGCCGGATTGGGTGCAGCACTTTAGATCACGCTATCCACAGTTGACTGTTGTGTTACAAACCGGCGTAACCTCGCAGATTGTCAGCGACGTTTTAGGTCAGCATTTAGACATTGGTTTCATCGAGGGCGAGTTGGATGATCATGTATCACCGCACCTTTCCTCGCTGGTGCTGGAGGAAATTGAGCAGCAGATTGTGGTGGGTTTCAAGCATCCTTTCTGGGAATATAGCACAGTTGGCATCGAAGACTTACGCGACCAATCTCTTATCGTGCGCGAAGCCAACAGCCAATCACGAATCTGGCTGGAGGAGACCCTTCACCAGAACCATATTAATCCGGTTATCGGGGCCGAGTTTGACAATCTTGAATCGATGAAACGTGCTGTATCGCTCGGAAGATGTTTGGCAGTGCTGCCGCCCTATGTGGTGCAAACAGAAGTCGAACAACATTTGCTGCACATGATTCCGATAGAAGGCAGGCCATTTACACGCAGCTTAAAGCTGATCTGGGATTCACATGTGCCTTTTACGCCCATCACCTATGCTTTCTTAGTTGAATTGGGCCAAAGTTATCCCGTTTTAAATGAATTATTGGAGCGGATTAGCAATTGACCAATGTTTAGCTCATTCAAGGACTGTAGGGCAGCAATCGGCGCTGCTTCATCACATAAACCTGATCCATGCGATCCAGAAAAATGTGACGATGGGTAAAAATGAGTAGACTTCTTCCGGCAGCGACATTAAGCACCGTGTCCATGACAGCCTGTTCAGTTTCGACATCCAAGTTGGCAGTTGCTTCGTCCAAGATCAAAAAGGACGCATTCTTCAACAGTACCCGTGCCAGAGCAATGCGCTGACGTTCACCGCCACTGAGCGACCTGCCACCCTCTCCAATATAGGTATCGTAACCTTCGGGCAAAGTCTGAATGAAATCATGGATTTGTGCCTGTCGGGCAGCCGTCTCGACTGCTTCAGGACTCGCGTCTTTGCGGGTGATGAGAATATTTTCGCGAATAGTCGTGTTGAATAGGTGGGTACGTTGCGACATGACACCAAACACGTTCCGTATATCGGTCTGGCTATAGTCGTGGAGTTCACGTCCGCCGAGTAAGATTTGTCCTGTGTCATAATCCCAGAAGCGCAGCAGCATGTTCACCAATGTCGATTTCCCCGAACCACTTTCGCCCAAGATGGCAATGTGCCGACCGGGCTGGATATTCATAAAAAGATTATCCAGTACCAGAGGCGTGTCAGCAGTATAGCGAAAGGATACGCCGTTAATTTCAAGTGGGGGGTGATCAGGTATTACAGTGGGCGATACCGGATCGGTAACTGCGGCTGACAAATCAGCGATTTCAAACAGTCGGCGGGCGGCCTCCGCCGTTGTGCCCAGTTGAACTGCTGCCTGAGCCAGAGGTGAAAATGCCTCGAAAACCGCAATCGTCGCCAGTGTGACGGTTGCGAGATACACCCCATCGATACGAGAAATAGCGACTGCCAGAACTGCTAAGGCTGCACTGCTCGTCAGGAAAACAGTCAGCGCAAGTTGTAAGGCCTCGTAGCGGGCCATACGCCGTTCCTCGACCGCCAGCTGCTTATTGAGCATCTGCACTTTGTTGAACTGGGTCTGCGTTTGCCCATATACAAGGGTTTCGGCCATCCCTTGAATACCATCCATCAAAGCCGCATCAAGTTCGCCACGAATGGCTACCCGTGCGCTGCCGGACTGTTCGTTTCCCCACCATGCCAATAAGGGAACTAAGATTCCGGCTCCCAACATGAATACGAATGCCACGAGTGCCAGCAGCGGATCAAACGCCGTCAAAAAAATGGTCAGAAGTAAGGCCATAATCATGGCTACAACCGGCGGCGCAATGGCTCGCAGATACAGATTTTGTAAGCTTTCGATGTCATCAATGACGCGGCTTAATAAATCGCCGCTGCGAAGTGAGACCAAACGGGCTGGTGCCAGCGGCTCGATCAATTTATAGAACTCGACCCGCAGTTGAGCTAAAAGCCGGAAGATTGTTTCGTGGGAAACGATACGTTCCAAATAGCGAAAGACACCGCGCCCAATTCCAAAAAACCGCACACCCACCACCGCCACACTCAGTTCTGCAATGGAGGGATGTAGAGCCGCTGTCGAGATAAGCCAAGCAGAAGTTGCCATCAGGCTGACACTGCTGGCAATCGTCAGCGTGCCGAGCAGCGCGGCTAAGGCCATCCCTCGCCAAAAAGGGAGTGCTAAACGCAAGGCACGGAGTAACGGATTAGGCTTCACCCGTTTTACCCTCCGAACGTTTCTACAAGATGCGCATAAAGACCGTTCGCTGCGATTAAATCGATATGGGTACCCTGTTCGGCTACTTTCCCCTTATTAAGCACAATGATATGGTCAGCGCTGACCGCTAAACTCAAGCGGTGGGTAACCAATAAGACGGTGCGATTTTGTGTGACCTGATTCAACCCTCGTATGATTTCCGCTTCGCTTCCGGGATCAAGGTTTGATGTGGGTTCATCCAAAATCAAAAGCGGAACGTCTCGTAGCAATGCTCGTGCTAAAGCAATACGTTGAGCTTGTCCGCCGCTCAAGCGCAGTCCGCGTTCGCCACATAATGTCTGATAGCCATCCGGCAGTTGAAGAACAAATTCGTGTGCCCCGGCTGCCTGTGCCGCAGCCATCATTTGAGCCTCGGTGGCATCCGGTCGGCTAAAACAGATATTTTCGGCAATGGTGGTATTAAACAAATAGGGTGACTGCGATGCCCATGCCATCTGTTCGCGCCAGTGTTCAATGGAAATGGAATTGAGATCAGTACCAGCAATCGTGATTCGTCCCGTATCTGGTTGAAGAAAACGCAGCAGCAGATGGGTGATGGTCGTTTTACCACTGCCGCTGACACCCACCAACGCAGTCCGCTGATTGGGTTTGATCTCAAAAGACAGATCACTCAAGGTTGGCGATGGGACGTTGTCATATGTCAGAGAGATATTTTCAAAACGAATGTGAATTTGCGGGGGAACGGGTAACGCTTCTTCAAGTAATTTAATGGGCTGAGAAGTATCCAATATCGCAAACAATCGTTCAGCCGCAGCCTTTCCTTCAGTGGCATTATGGAACTTTGCCCCTAAGGCACGCAGTGGTAGATAAAATTCAGGGGCAATCACCAGAAGGAACAAGGCGTGTTCGAAGTCGATACCGCTGTTGAGCAGGCGAACGCCAATTTCAACCGCCACAATGGCGACGCTGAGTGTCGCCAACATCTCTAACGTGAAAGCGGATAGAAAAGCGATCCGCAGCACGCGCATGGTCGCCTCACGAAATTGACCGGTGATACGGCGGATGGTTTCCACTTGATATTGGCTGCGATTGAACATTTTCAGGGTGGTCAGTCCCTGCATGACATCGATGAAGTGTGCGCTCAGATAACGCATTTCGAAGAACTGGCGGTTTGCCAATGCTCCTGCTGCCATGCCAATCAATGCCATGAAGAAGGGGATAAGGGGCGCGGTTATCAGCAGCACGACAAAAGTCAGCAGATCAAGCGGTAAAACAACTAACAATATTAAGAGTGGCAAAAACAAGGCTGTGAATAAACCGGGCAAATAATCGCGGTAATACCCATCCAATTTTTCAATGCCTTCGGTCGCCGTGAGGACGAGATCACCACTTTTCTCGTGATGTGTATGAGCAGGACTCTGTTCATAGAGGTGAGTCATTATCCGCTGCCGCAAAGCGTTTTTGACCCGAATGGCGAGTTGGGCAGAGGCTTGAGAACCGAAATAACTGAGCAGCCCGCGCAATCCAATGACAACCAGCAGCATCCACAAGAAGGGTGAAACGGTTTGGAGACTCTCACCTTTCTGAAACACTCTGTCGATACTCTGACTGAGCAGCAGCGACTGAACAATAATCACCATGCTCAAGAGAGCATTTGAACTGAAACTGAATAGCAATGTGATCCGTGCAACACCCGCTTCCCGCAGCAAGCGTTTATCGAGACTCTGTTTGCGAGGTGGCGTAGATGATGACATAGGCTAGTGAAAGATGGGTGCTGATAGTGGTCGATATTATCCCTGCCCAATATGATACTGGGCAGAGATCGTTGAAACATAGGAAAGGGTTAGTATTCGAGGTGGCTTTGAGCGGTCAACCGTTTGCGGAAAACCCAGTAGGTCCATGCCTGATACAGCAGCACAATCGGCACAACCGTCAGTGCGATGACACTCATCACCTGTAAAGTGTAGGGGCTGGACGAGGCATTATAGATGGTCAAATCGAAACCCAAAGTCGAGGGCATCACGCGCGGGAATAACGTGCCAAATATCAGCGCCACAATCCCTACGATTGTTAAACCTGTTCCCGTGAACGCCCGCCCATAACGTGCCTTGAAAATGAAATAACCGGTTCCGAGCAATCCTCCAACAGCGAGGATTAATCCCAAAACATTGACGACATTGAGACGGGTGAGGATATCGGTCTGGAATAGGCTGAACACCACAAAGACGACTGCTAAAATGGTCACAGGCAGCCACATGCGGCGCGTAATGTTCCTCGCGCGCTCCTGAATCACGCCATCTGTTTTGAGTTCCAAAAACAACGCCCCATGCAGGATAAACAAAGTCAGTGTGACCAATCCACCAACCAATGCGTAAGGGTTAAGTAAGTCAAAGAATGAACCGACGTAAGTCATATGCGCATCAATAGCGACGCCGCGCAGGATATTGCCAAAGGCGACACCCCAGAGTAAGGCCGGTATGAAACTGCCAATGAAAATCGCACGATCCCACAGGCTGCGCCAGCGTGGACTAGCATCCTTGCTGCGAAATTCAAAGGCTACACCGCGAATGATTAGCGCGATCAGAATCAGGAAGAGTGCCAGGTAGAAACCGCTAAAGAGCGTGGCGTACCAATTGGGGAAGGCCGCAAACATCGCGCCACCCGCCGTCAGCAACCAGACTTCATTACCGTCCCAAATCGGGCCAATACTATTGACCACAACCCGCCGCTCATTGTCATTTTTGGCGACAATGGGCAGTAGAATCCCAACCCCATAGTCGAAACCTTCCAGAAAGAGGAACCCGGTAAACAGCACTGCGATCAAGATAAACCAAAGTGTTTGCAAGTCCATGAGAAGCTCCTTTAGTATGCACCTTCATAGCGTGCTTTGTTTTCAGTCGGCGTGACTTCGTCTTTATCTGACCACGGGATAATAGTTCCGCTGCCGCTCATATCTTGCCGCGCAAACTTTTGCAGTAGATAAATGTCAGCAATCATGAGAAGTCCATAGATCAGACTGAAGCCAATGAGGGTAATTAAGAGCATTCCCACCGTGACATTGGGCGAGACAGCTTTGTCGATGGTCATTAACCCCTGAACGATCCATGGCTGACGTCCCACTTCAGTCAAAATCCAACCGGTTGAATTCGCCAAATACGGCAAGATGATGGCGGGTATCAGCAATCGCAGCAGCCATTTTCCTTTACCGTTGCTAAAGTAATTACGAAAAGCGAAAAGCAGACCGACAATACCCAGCACAAACATCAGTGACCCCGCCCCCACCATTGCGCGGAAGCTCCAGTAAGTCAGCCAAATCGCCGGGGGCGTGTAATCTCCCGGGCCATACTCTTTCTCATATTTGGCCTGTAAGTCGTTGATGCCCTGCACCTTGCCATCCAGGGTGTTATACGACAGGAAGCTCAGCAGTGATGGGATACGGATATTGATGATGGATGTGCGATCTGCTTCATTTCCGATCTGGAACATCGACAAGCCAGCCGGATCTTCAGCGTTCCAAAGACCTTCAGCCGCAGCCAACTTCATCGGCTGAGTATCGGCCATCCGCTGCCCTTGCAAATGACCAAAGCCCATCGTTGCCAAGACCGCAATCGTACCAATCAGCAGGCTGATACGCATTGAAGCGCGGAAACCATCCAGATTGCCCGTTTTGTTTCGCAGCAGATGAAAAGCGCTGATCCCCACTACGAAAAAAGCACCTGTTGTCAGACCGCCCAACGCGACGTGCGGGAATTCCAGCCATACATTAGGATTTTTGAGCAGCGCAAAGAAATCCACCATTTCTGCACGTCCGCTGGCCGCAATTTTGTAACCCACAGGATTCTGCATGAACGAATTAGCGACCAGAATCCAGAAGGCAGACGTGTTGGCTGCAATCGCTACGAGCCAGATGGCCGCAAGATGCATTTTCTTCGGCAGCTTGTCCCATCCGAAAATCCAAACTCCCAGAAAAGTCGATTCGATGAAGAACGCGACAAGCGCTTCAACGGCGAGCGGTGCACCAAAAATATCCCCCACAAAACGGGAATACTCCGACCAATTCATCCCGAATTGAAACTCTTGGACAATCCCTGTTACGACACCCATTGCAAAATTAATGAGCAGCAGTTTGCCCCAGAACTTCGCCATCTGTTTATATTTTTCGTCGTGTTTGACGATGTAAACAGTTTGCATGAGAGCCACAATAATCGAGAGTCCCAAACTGAGTGGGACAAAAAAGAAGTGGTAAACGGTCGTAATGCCAAACTGCAATCGAGCGAGGGTCAATGCATCCATATCTTTACCTCAAACTATTCTAAAGCTATCTTATTATGTCATTCCTAATTGATGCAGTGTCAGTGAAACAAAGCATCTATTACCTGTTGATTTATCATGATTGTGATATTTAGCACAAATCTGTACTATCACTTTACCGCGCCGTAGATCAAAGGGGTACAACCAATGCCTTATGGGGTGGTATAAGCGAGAACTACTATCTTCTGACACTGTCTCATCGGCGTAATCCTATTTCCCTGACGAATGTCACCTCACCCAAAAATTACCGAAAGAGCAAGGTAAAACACCCTGTCGGTAAGTTATTGATAACCAATGTATCGCTATAAGTGAGGTTTACCTTGTCCCCAATAACTGTGCGTACAGAAAAAGGCTACCGAACCGCTATCCATATTCGCAATCATACAGTGATCGCTGACGAATTGATTCAAGATGGAGGTACCGACACCGGTCCGACGCCGATGGAAATCCTCCTTGGCACCGTAGGTGCTTGTGTTGCGGTTACGACCAAAGCCTATGCCCAGCGTAAATCATGGCCGCTGGAAGGTGTGTCGGTGGAACTTGAAATGGAGCGTATTAAGCGCGAAGATTATCCTGCCTATACAGGAGATGCGGCTTTTATCCATGAGATTCGTGAGCATATACAGTTTGAAGGTCCACTTACCGAAGAGCAACGAGCCCGTTTGATGACCATTGCTGGCAAGTGTCCCGTGCATCTGACGCTTGAAAATCCGGTTTTCTTCGCCCAACAACTCGTTGAAGAAACAAAGGAATCTTGAATCTGTTTGTAGCCTTTAGTACAGAATGTTCTTAAAGTAGCAAATTCATTGAGTGCCTATGGTGATATGACCAGAGCAGTGCTGAAGTACCCTCTGGTCATATTTTTGAGATGCTTTACACGAACTTCTGGTGCTGTTCCTTTGGTCGTGGTCGCCACATAGTAAACATAGCATCCGACCCTGCGGGAGCGGTCATCCAAAGCAATATCCCCATGATTACCGCCGAGGTCAGACACCAAACACAAGTTGCCCCAATAACAAAGGGTTCCAAGATAGTTAAATAAATCGAGAAGCCAACACCCAGTAAGGCCATAACAAATAACGCTCCATCAATCCGCCGTTGATTCTTATATCGGTTCATTACCCATAACCACAGAATGATGAGGTAGCCCATAATACCAAGAATCCCCACTGGAATACCTAAGATGTGCGCATACGAACTCTGCTCCACAGCGTTACAATTCCCCACTACCCCACAGGTCGCCTCAACAAGAGTTAGTTCCACATAAGTCAAATAGCCTGCGACCAGAATACCAGCCACTACAATGAGTGGCAGCAACCCGCTTGAAAGCTGTTCTAAAGATGAAGTTCGGAACAGGTAAAGGGCCAGAACAACAAAGGCTGCCAACACAGCAATCGAAATGACGAGTGTTATCGGATTTTCGAAGCTACCTATAACGAGCGACCCGCTCAGCACAATGCCGACCACTGTACCAATCAATGCCATGCGACGACCAAACATCCCATTGATGGAGCTGAAGAGATTAATCTTATGTCGCGTGATGAACTGCCATCCAGCCGTGCCCATTACGCCAATGCCTAGCACCAAACCGAACAAGACGATCAAAGCAGCGAGATTAGCCGGATCATCTAGCAGCGAATGCGATGGGGTTTCAGTTGGAGTCGGTGATGTAACAGGTATCACCGATTGAAAAAGAGTGTCTATGTTCGGGATGGACGGGTAACCGATACCACCAGCCTTCAATCCGGCGCGAATTACTCCCGGCGCACGTTGTGGAATATCACTTGAACCGATCATCACATCCGAACCAATGATGAGCATGGGAACGGCATTCGACTGGATATGCATGGCATCTATGGCCATACCCATGATTTGGCTGCCCTCAGATTGTGTGACATCAATAAACAATACTTTGAGTTGGTCGCCAAATTCACTTTGAATACCGGGCCAATGATTTGTAAGAACATCGCGACAGTGTGGACAGGTTGGAGAATAAAAGAAAACGCCATAGACAACCGATGTTTGAGCTTGAGTTGGGACAGGAAATAATATTAGAAAAGTGAACAGCACCGATATGATTTTTGCGATGCGATGACCGAAGCGGATCATAATACTCACCTGATTCTCTTGCATGACAGCAAGATTGGTCGAATGCTTGGTTTCTTCTGGGCACAGTAACTCAGCGCACCCCGGACACAACAGCGGTGATCCTGGTTCGGGTGCTTTGTGGCTGTGTTCAACACAGACTGCTATACCGCAATTGTGGCAAATGCCCACTGCTGCTCGTACATGAAAGTTCGTACCACCCGCTCTAGGTTGTTTTTCACAGATGTAACATTTCATGATGAACTTTTCTCAATCAGAACCAACGGCGGTCTGCGGTTTCGTTTCTATTTCAGTACGGTTATCGCGCTTCCACAGCGGGTCGTTTGGATAAAGGCGGCGACCTAACCCAAGTGATAGGTACACAAGACTGATCAACGCTGGCACTTCAATCAGCGGGCCGACAACGGTAGCCAATGCCTGACCGGAGGCCAGTCCAAATACGCCAATGGCAACCGCAATTGCCAATTCGAAATTGTTCCCCGTGGCGGTGAAGGATATGGTGGCTGTATCCGCATAGGGGAATTTCAAGAAATAGGATAGGCCAAACGACAGCGTAAACATGATGATGAAATAAAGCAGAAGAGGGAGTGCAATACGCAAGACATCCAAGGGCTGATTGATAATCACCTCACCCTTAAGCGAGAACATCATGATAATGGTAAACAGCAACCCGATGATGGCGGTGGGGGATAAACGCGGCACGAACTTGGTTTCGTACCATTCCTCACCTTTGATGCGGGTCAAGATCAACCGTGTCAGAAATCCAGCAGCCACTGGTATACCGAGGAAGATCAACACGCTTTTGGCAATACCGCCCATCGAGACATTGAGGATTACTGTCTGTCCACCGAGCCACTGCGGAACGATGGTCAAGTAGAAATACCCCAACACGGCATACATCACAATCTGAAAAACCGAGTTGATGGCAACCAGCACCGCCGCGTATTCACTGTCGCCACAGGCCAGCATGTTCCAGATCAGTACCATCGCGATACATCGTGCCAGTCCAACGAGAATCAGACCCGTTCGATATTCCGGGTGATCGGGTAGCAACAGCCAAGCAAGGGCAAACATCAATGCCGGACCGACAACCCAGTTTAGGAACAACGATGTGCCAGACATCTTCCAGTTGGCAGCTACTTCAGGCATTTTTCCATATTTGACCTTTGCCAGCACAGGATACATCATCCACAGTAACCCAATAGCAATCGGGAGCGATACTGTGTCCAGCTTCACCGAGTCGAGCGCAGGGCCGAGTGCGGGGAACAATTTGCCTAATCCGATGCCCAAGGCCATTGCGGTAAAAATCCATAGGGGTAAGAAGCGATCCAACAGGGATAAGCGTCCGAAAACATTGTTACTTTGAGTGACAGATGGGGTTGACATGGTCGCAGCGAAAGACCTCCTGATAATGAAAATGGTGAAGATTAGAGGATGATGTTAAATAGATAACCGATCAAGATAATGCCCAGCGTCACCACGCCGACATACAAGGCAATCAGGCGTGGTTTGAGTACACGGCGCAGGATCACCATTTCCGGTAGACTGAGTGCCACGACCGACATCATGAACGCCAGCACAGTACCCAGTGTTGCGCCTTTCTCAAGCAGAACACTCACCACAGGGATGACACCTGCCGCATTGGAGTACAGTGGCACACCCAGTAACACCGCTACCGGTACAGACCACCACGCTTTTTTGCCCATGATTTCCACTAGAAAATCATTGGGTACATAGCCGTGTATGAATGCACCAATGGCGATGCCAATCACTACGTATAACCAGACCTTGCCCACGATTTCACGGGTACTGGTAACTGCCTGTTCAAAACGCTCTGTCCAACTTAAATGATCTTGGGCTAACAATCCGCCGCTTTTGATCTTGATCTGATAAACGAACTCCTCAACATAACGTTCCATGTTCAGCCGTCCGATGATGATGCCTGCCACAATCGCGACCGTCAGTCCGGAGACCAGATACAAGCCAGCCACTTGCCAGCCGAACATACCAAAAAGCAAGACGAGCGCGACTTCGTTGACCATCGGTGCAGCGACGAGGAAAGATAAGGTTACGCCGAGCGGAACACCTGACTCGACAAAGCCGATGAACAGCGGCACTGCCGAACAGGAGCAAAAGGGCGTAATCACGCCAACCAAGGCAGCCAAGGTATTGCCTACCCCTTCGCGTCTGCCACCCAGCCAGCGGCGGCTTTGTTCAGGTGTAATGAAACTTCGCAGCGTGGTGATGACGAAGATCATGCCGGACAGCAGCAGGAGAATCTTGGGGACATCATAGAAGAAGAAATTGAGCGAACTGCCGATTTGACTTTCGGGAGCCAGCCTGAGCAGTTGAAAGGTGATAAAGTCAGCAATCGGCTGCAAACTGTTGTACGCAATCCACCAGATAACTGCTACTACAGCTACGATCAAAAACGACTGGCGCTCATCGTGTGAGGGCAGAAGTCGTTGTATACGGGTCGTCATTTTCTTTTGGCCTTTGTACCTATAATGGATTTATGCCGTTTGCGTGGCCCATTCGACAATTTGCTGACGTTTCGGAATCCGTCCGGCGGATACGACCTTCTCGTTGATCACCAAACCCGGCGTACTCATGATGCCGTATGCCATGATGTCAGCATAATCGGTTACCTTTGCCAAATCGTAAGCGATACCGGCTTCGTCCAGTGCGGCGCGTGTTTCTGCCTCTAAACGCTTACAGTTCGCACAGCCTGAACCCAAAACTTTGATACTTAACATGATGTTTCCTTTTCACTGAATTTGAGCAATTGAAATAATCGAACAGCTCGGACATGGGCAGCCTTCGACGTATTGAATAGGGGTTTGACGGGTTGTGCCGAGTGTGAGATTGAGCAGCTCCGTTATTTGAGGATCATTCAGACAATAGTAGACTTGCAAACCATCACGGCGACTGTCTACTAGTCCAGCTTCACGAAGAGTCATGAGTTGTTGCGAAATATACGCCTGCCGCTTGTTCAACGACGCTTCAATATGACAGACGCACATCTCCCCTTCACGCAGCAAATCGAGGATTTGTAACCGTGTGGGGTGGGCTAGTCCTTTGAAAAGCTCGGCCAGATGTTCATAAGACAATTCCATTGTGCTGCTCCATATTCAAAACCTTGAATATAGCTTATCAGTCGCAAGTAGTGAGCATCAGTGGAGAATGTCACTCCTAAGAAATAACATTCGTCGGTCAGGCGTAGTCTAGAAATGTGTTTTAAAAAATAAAGGCGATTATGTGATTATTTTTAACAGTTTTCTGCAAGGATATTCAATCGATTCTTTTGCAATTCATGACGGAAAACAATGAACGTTTCTTTTGCAAACGCCATTCTCGCGTACGTCTCGTAAACTTCATGTGAGCATACAATTTGTTTGACACCTACAGAGTTTTGACGTATATTATTGATTAATCAGTTAATTAAATAACGCTATAGAGTTGTACCATAATGGCGCGGACTCCAAAAATCGTAGAAGATCGCAGGGAACAAATCATAGATGCTGCCCTGCGTGTTTTTTCTCAAAAAGGCTTTGAACGCACGACCAATAAAGATATAGCTCAGGAAGCAAGTATCACCCCCGGCCTTATCTATCACTATTTTGAGAGTAAAGAGGCTTTGCTTAAAGCTGCTATTGAGGAACACTCCCCTGTCGGCTTCATACACACCCTGCCGACACAAATACATGACCAGAGTCCTGAAGTATTTCTAGCATTTATGGCACAGAAAATACTCCAAATCACAGAGAGTGAGCAGTTTGTACGATTGATGCGTGTCTTCTTACCTGAAGTGATCTATAACCCCGCCATCACTTCGTTCAACCTTGCTGCTATACAAGAGGTTTCTGGATTTTTAGTCAACTACTTGGAAACAAAAATGGGCAGTGGAGAATTGCGTCGTTCTGATGCTTCCCTGACTGTACAGGTTTTCACTGGAAGCCTCTTTGCCTTTGTCATCCGTCGCCAGATATTGCAAGACCCGCTTGCATTGCAATATACCCATGAGCAAATTGTTGAACAGGTGGTCAACGTGATACTTGATGGCCTTCGCCCCTGCTAAATTTTTTTGCCTGTTTATTGATTGACTGGTTAATTAAAAGGTGATGTATGACTGATCTAACACTCCTTCTCATTATTCTTGCAACAACACTCAATGGCTTTGTCGCGGGTGCGAGTCTGGATCAAGCTATTAAACAACTGCCCACACGTCACCGTATTGGGGTCGTTTTGTACTCCACGTACAGTAAAAAATGCTGACTTAGGAAACGGTCTTCCTTGGTACGTTGGGCTTGGAATTAGCACCGTTTTAGCAACTATTGCTGCAACACTCTCAGCGCTTTCGCAGCAACTCCCTTCCGAAAAAATGCTTCCCTTGTATGGAGCAGTGATGTTATCGGTTCTCCACTCTGTCGTCACGAGTCAGGCAGCCCCACTGATGTTTCGCCAGCGACAATATGAAAACGATGAAGCCGCATTAACGATGATATTCAATCGGTTCTCACGCCTTCATCTCTTCCGCACCCTGTTCCAAGTGCTAACGTTCGCCTCCCTACTATGGGCGTTAATAAGCTATCTAAGGTGAAAAACGATGACCGCCATTACCTCTCAAAACAGCAACACACCCGCCGAAAAAAACAGGCACACCAAACGCAAGATAAAGCTCATCATCGTTGCTGCGCTGATAATTTTAGTTCCCTCAATTATTACCTACGTTGCTAACGCCTCTAAGTTGCCGGAGGCCATCAATATGAGTTCCGCAGTAGCTATGCAGCATGATGGTGAGGTATCCAACATGCCACCACCCACACCCATTGAAAGCCTCAGATTGGGGCAAACTGATGCACCATTAAAAACGTATACACTGACGGCAGAGGTCATCAAACGACAAGGATTGCCCGATCAATGGGGATTTAATGGAACTGTACCGGGGCCTGAACTACGTGTGCATCAAGGCGATCATGTCCACGTTACGCTGATTAATCATCTGCCCGTTTCAACCAGTATTCACTGGCACGGGATTAGCGTTCCAAATATCGCTGACGGCGTGGCGGGAGTCACACAAGATGCTGTGCAGCCGCAACAATCCTATACCTACGACTTTATCGCGACAGAACCCGGCACATATTGGTATCACAGTCATCAAGATACTTCTAACCAAATTCCGCGCGGTTTATTGGGCGCGTTGATTGTTGAGCCTGAGAACCTACCTCACTATGACCACGATTACACGCTCATATACCACGATCTCCAACCGCTCACCCGCGAATTCTTCCCGATAGTTAGAAAAATTTTGGGAGAGGTTAATAAGAATGCCATCATTGTCAATGGAGCAACCACCGATACACAAATGAGCGCCCAACCGGGCCAACTTATCCGGCTACGCCTCATCAACGGTACAGCAGGAGAGCAAAGAGCATATGGCAATCCGCTGAATCTTGTTCTCTTAGGAGTACCTTTCAAAATCGTGGCATTAGACGGTCACGACATCAATGAACCGCAGGACATAGACATGCAAGTGTTACCTATCGGTTCAGGGCAACGCTATGATCTCGTTTTTCGGATGCCTGACTCTGGCATAGTGCAGCTAATTGGTGAAGATCAAACCAAAGTAATAACACTTGGTCAGGGTCAAATTGCCAAACCGGATTTAACCAAACTTCCTACATTTGACCTGACAAACTATGGAAAAAACGTATTTGATGCGATTACTGCCCACTCAAGTTTTGACCAAACCCAAGATGTTTTTCTCGGCAATCGGCCCGGCTTTCACGATGGCAAGTTTGGGCTATCCCATACCATTAATGGTCAAGAATTTCCAAACGTTCCGATGATTACTGTGCTAGCGGGTCAAGTGGTAAAGCTTCACATCGTCAATAACACTGAGGAGTATCACCCCATGCACCTTCACGGCCATTATTTTACGGTGCTTGCTAAGAATAATGTGTCATTAGCAGGCAGTCCCATACATTTAGACACACTCTTACTTGCTCCGGGCGAAACATGGGATGTTGCTTTTGTAGCGAACAACCCCGGCGTATGGATGTTCCATTGTCATGTCCTGATCCATGCCGCAACTGGAATGGACATGATGGTTGTCTATCCCAACATCTCAACACCGTACACTATCGGCACAAAATCAGGGAATGTGCCGGAATAAATGAAGCCGTTTATTGCATATATTGCAAAACAAACAATCTGGCCCGTTAAAAAGCCGATACGCTGAGTAGCTTTTTAAGGGGCAGAAGTGGTTATTGGAGACACTTTCTCTACAGAATAAGTCATGATAACCCCGCTTTATGGGAATTATTGTAGGCGGGGTTTGTTTATTGGCTAATTTGACGAACTTTAGTTTTATCCATGCAAATTCCATCTTGATTTGTCTAGCTTTTGCCAAATTTGACGGCTAACTAACCACAGTCACTCGCTGTCCAACCCATTTGCTTTGGTGCAACTTTTATCCCGCAGGATAGCACGCCACCCCACCCTTCATACCCGCAAGCGGGCACGGCTATGGTTTTGCCCGGGCTTGTGCCGCCTTCGGCTCATGGCAAAACCATGCCGCCCGTTG
>JBGAFZ010000007.1:0-315615 GCA_044227005.1 Aggregatilineales bacterium | reverse complement strand
TCCGTTATCTGATTGATTTAGTGGATCGCCATGACCGCCACGATTTAAGCATCTTTCGCTGGGGCTGGGATTTCGTTGAGCGCTGCTTAGCCCTTTCTGACCCCATTCCTCTTATCCTCCCTTCGAACCTTTGTTTAGTGTCCGGTAGCTAGAAGAATATTTTTAGATTTCGTTGTTTGTGTAGCTAAAGACACGCTGGAGGGAGGAGCAGGAGCGGCGGTCATCACCACCCCTGCCCCATTCGCCCCAAACACATGCTGCGATCAAGGAGCGTACCATAATTGATTATCCCCAACGGCAGCCCGTAAGAAAGTAGCCACTTGACCCATATCCACTAGGAATAAAGCACCCAATTCAAGTCCATACAGCCTATCAATCAATTTCTAACCCAAGTCAAACCACAGTGCCCTTGTCCACACTGAACCTATGTTCTATACTAGATACATGTAACAGTTTTATAACCTTTGGACAGGATTTTCCACGCGGCAAAATTTAGGAATCTGGGAATTTGTGGGAATCGCAAGAGAGTCAGTTGCGTGAGTCGCTTCAGCGGTATATACTAACTGTCATTAACAACTTCCAATTGAAGCAGAAAAGCGAACCGAAGTCCGCTTTTCCGCCGCACCCCCGGCAAGGGGTATTCAATTGGATGTCGCACTCGTTAGCGCGAGTACGACGGATGATCCTCAAAGTGCTATCAACACGATGAAGATCGGACCTACAGAGCTTCACCCGCTCGTGCAGATCAACCAATAGTATAGCACAGCTTACTAAAGGTGTCATCTCAAAAGTGGGGGTGACACCTTTTTTTATGTATTTCTTAAGGGTTACTTATGGACTAATTTCGTGAAAACCCGTCCTACCAGCGACTAGTACCAGACGAACTGCTTACCGCGCGCTTTCGCTAAAAAGCCGCCACCTTTTCGTCAATGTTGTGAGATCGGGGATTAACTAGGACAGACAGGTGCGGGAGCACCATCACTTACCCTATAAACGAAAATGCCTTCTCTATGTCAGCTACGACCACCAGAAGGCATTCACTCAACCGCCGGGGCGGCTAAGTAAATGCGCGCCCAGCTAGTACTGCATTTGTTATTTATGATAACAAAGTTTTAGCTTGAGCGCAAGCCATTCACGGCAGGAATGGCTTAACTTTGCTAAAATTTAATGATTTTCAAACATTAATCACATCTGCCGAAACTTACAGCGCCCTCGGATACTCGGTTATTCCCCTTTTGGGTGATCTCGATCCCTCCCGACCCAAGGTTGCGGCCCGTCCTTGGTCGGTTTATCAACACCGTCTCGCCACCCTAACCGAGATCAATGAGTGGTTCACATCCGAAGGCGGCGCAGCAGCGCTCGGCATCGTCACCGGCTATGTCAGCCATCTCGTCGTCCTCGACTTCGACTCGCCTGATCTCTATCAAGCCTTCCGCCGTCAATGTCCCAATCTGGTCGAAACCCGCACCATCCAATCCGCTGGACGTGCCCTGCCCCACCTCTATTTTCACCTGCCGTCCCATCTGCGCCTCGCCAGCCAGAAACGTCAGGGCGTCGATCTCCTCTCCGATGGACGCTACGTCGTCGCCCCACCCTCCACCATCAACGGCCAATCCTATCGCGTCACCCGCGGCGGCACTCCTTACACCCTCACCGCTCACGACCTCCACCGCATCCAATCCTTCCTCCACTCCCTATCATCAATAAAGGAAGAACCTCTTGCTCCCATCTCTATGAAGGGGCTATCGGCGGAGAGAGCTTGCGAACGTGCCGATGAAGGGGTCGAGGGTGAGGATGATTTAACTCCCTCCATCACCTCCAGCGTAGGGACAAGGCATGTCGTGTCCGTTTCTCCCCTCCCTGTTTTATGGGGAGGGGTTGGGGGTGGGGTAATTGCTACGGAACCAGTGCGTAAGGTTTCTTCCACCCGCGTCGATCTCCACCGCCTCTACACCTATTGGCGCACACAGGGCGGACGCAACGACGCCCTCTTTAAAACCGCACTCTATGCCCGCGACCACGGCCTTACTGAACTCCAAACCCGCCGTGCCCTCGCCCCCCTTCACATCTCTACTCACTCCACTGCTTGCGGCAATCAGCGGAGTGAGCCTGCGAACGTGCTGACGGGGTTGGGGAGGGGGTTGCCATCTGGGAATGCCTTGCCCGAATCGGACTCCCCCGCCCGCCGCCAGCGCGAAGCCTACGCCACCATCCACAGCGCCTTCTCCCGCCCACCGCGTGTTTCCGCTGTAGGGACAAGCAATGCCTTGTCCGCATTGGACTCCCCTCGCCCTAACGCGAATGCGGAGGAATTAGGGGTGAGGGCTGGCCTCCCCAACACCCTCCGCGAAGCCCTCCTTCAGCGCAAAATGACCTTTGTCGTCCGTACCCTCGAAGCCCTCCTTCAATCCGGATTCCGCCCCGGACAGGGCTTCACCACCGATCAGGCGCTCAAAGCGCTCAAAGGCATCGTCGGACGCGATTCCATCTATAATGCCCTCAACACACTCGCGCCCGATGGCCAACCAATCTTCCCGCAGCGTCCCCCCTCTGCACTCCCCCAAGCCTCTAAAGAGGCTGCCAGAGACAACCGTACCTTGAAAACAAAAAAATGCTTTTTTGTTACTAAGAAAAAATCAGGAATAAAAAAGAGAGGCGTCCAACAGCGCCGTTTCAAGTTCCCGACAATCGAGAGCCTCTGCAACCGCTTTGGCGTGGAGCAATCCGCCAGCGATCCTCTCACCCGTGACGATCTCGCCAGCGCTCACCGTACCCGTATGGCCCTCCACCGTGAACTCATCAAGCGCCGTCCAGCCGAGTACAGCCGCCGATGGTTAGCCCATCGCATTGGCGTCACCCGCCGCACGCTCGATACCTATAACCGCCTCATCCCCATCCATATTCAGGCCACCTATCACGAGACGCCGCTCTCGTGGAATAACATCGACACCCTACTCTCGGATGAAATCCTCTCCGGCGCACATCTCGAAACCCTCATGGGCAAAAAATATCCCGCACTCAAAGCCGTCGCCGCCAAACTCATCGCCAGAGGCACCTATGTCCGCCTGATGCAGCGCAAATCCAGCTTCTACTGGTACGGCTCCGACCAACCACCCACGCCTCAAACCACACCCTCTGCTGTAGGGACAAGGAGGCATGCCTTGTCCATGCCTTCGCCTTCCGCTCCCCTCCCTGTTTTATGGCCATCGCGGAGTGAGCCTGCGAACGTGACGATGGAGGTTGGGGGTGGGGTAATTGATGAACAGGCAAGGGATGAGGATACGCCTACCACACACACACAATCGGCGTCTTCTATCCCCTCCGCCGTAGAGACAAGGCATGCCTTGTCCGCAGTTTCCTCCCCTCGCCCTGACGCGAATGCGGAGGGGTCGGGGATGAAGGTTCTAAAGGCTATAGTTCATAATCCCAAATTCTTCCGCCGTCCCCTGCCCAACACCCAACAGGAATCCCTCGCCCAATCCCTCTATGCCCGCGTCAACGCCTGTGGAAACCCCAAAACCCGCCACCTCAGCCTCGGCAACGCTCGGAAACTCGTCCACACCTACCCTACCCCACACATCCACGCCGCCCTCAACCGCCTTCAGCAGCGCACCAACCTCGATAACCCCACTGGCTTCTTCGTCACCGTCCTGCGCTCCAGCGCCCATCACGTTGAATAATGGCCTCCACGAACCGCCTTTGTCGCATTTGCCAGATTGATCACATAATAAATTTGTAGGGCTGAGGCGTGAGCGTATTTCAGAATTGGTAAAATAGCCCAAAGGATAAAAGAAAGCAAAGGCGAGAGGAAAATGAGCCGCCACAATTTAAGCGACGCCCAATGGGAACTGATCCAACCGCTATTACCCGCCCAGCCCAGCGTCGGACGCAAACGCAAGCACGATCGACGGACGATCAACGGGATATTGTATGTGCTAAAAACAGGCTGTGCATGGGCGGACTTGCCGAAAGAATATGGCTCAGCCACCACCTGTTGGCGTTGGTTGGAACGCTGGTCAGCGGATGGAACATGGGAGCGCATCTGGCGTTCGCTGCTGGGCCAGTTGGAGGCAGCTGAAAAAATCGAGTGGGCACAAGCATTTCTGGATGGCAGCTTCATCCCAGCGAAAAAGGGGGATCTGGTGTCGGAAAGGCACGAGAGGGTCGCGGTACACGCCTGATGCTGATTGTGGATGGTCAAGGGCTGCCGCTGAGCGTATATGTTGATAGTGCGCAACCCAACGAGCGCAAGCTGACGGCTGCCACCTTGAAACGCTTGCGCGTGCCGCTGCGTCGTGGTCGTCCCCGCACGCGTCCTAAGGTGCTGGTGGCCGACCGTAACTTTGATGGGGAGGAATTGCGTCGTCAGTGGCGGCAGCGCGGCATTCGTCCTTGTATCCCCCGTCAGCGCAAACCCACCCGCAAGCACGCACGTCCTGGACGACCCCTGCAACTGCTGCCGTGGTATCGTCAGCGTTGGAAGGTCGAACGCACCTTTGCCTGGCTGTTCAACGCCCGACGATTGCAGGTTCGTCATGAACGCCTCCTGCATTGTTTCGATGGCTTTTGTCTCATCGCCTGTAGCTTATTGTGCATTTCGTTGATTCTGAAATAGGCTCGTGCCTCAGCCGCTCATAAAATACCTATCACGCCCACCACTTCTTATGAACAAGGTTTAAATCAAGTTTGTCGGCATACCATTTTCCAACCATCCTCCAACCACGCTCACGCCACCCTCCCCTGCCAAGTTAGCCTCAATCTCCCCAAACAGTGACAAAATGGTTTTCCAAAATGTAACCCATTGCTCCCTCAATTCACTTAAAATAAACCATAGGATCACCTGCATCTGCTCCCTTCCCTTGTTCTATGGGCTTTCACCGGAGTGAGCCTGCGAACGTGGTGATGTAGGGTTGGGGTTAGGGGTTCCAACGCACCTTAACATCAGCACCCACTGCCAATGTCAATGCCGCCGCTACTGCCGCCATAAAACATCCCATATGGCGTCGCCGACTCCGTCATCGCCGACACAATCCTGTTTGATTTGGAGCTAAAAGCGAACTACGAACCGCCAAAGGCCGTACAAAATCTGCCGCATTTGCAGCATTTTACGCATATTCGGCATCTCGCTCCCTCAAATCCACCGACCAACGATGCTTTGCACTTGCAGGTTTCGCAGTTTCAGAATCACATACGCTTAAACCTCAGACATATTCCTGTTTTGTTTGGAGCTAAAAGCGAACCGCTAACCGCCATTTGCTCCCCGAATCAAAAAGCGGCAGACTCACGTCCACCGCTTTCAACTCAGCACTCAGTACTGCTTTAGGTCATCGGAGGATAACGCCGGATGGCATCTTCCTCATTCAGACGGTCACGCTCGGCCGCAGTCATCTCGCGCTCGCGCACCAGATCGTCCTCGGCATACGGCTCAGCGCTGGCATCATAGCCATTCCAACCCTTTTGCCGCCACTGGTCAGCCAAACCCTTCACGTCAATCGGGGCGTAGCGCCGCAGCACATTGTTAGCGGTCTGCGCATCATCCTCGTTCGTCACCTGCACCGTCACCATCGCGTGACCGCGCCGCACGGACTCGACGTAATGTTGGGCCTCTTCCTCAGGGATGCCGAGGTGCATCAGCGAAGCCGCTACACCACCGGTCACAGCACCAGCCGCGCCGCCGACCACGGCACCGGTCGCGCCGCCCAACAGTGCCACCAGCGGGCCAGCCGCGATAATCGGGCCAACACCGGGGATCACAATCGCGCTCAACGCCACCACGGCACCGGTGATGCCACCAACCACGGCGCCGAAGCTGCCGCCCTCGCCACCCGATACATCCTCGTCATTTAGATCAGTGACGGTATCGGTCGGCATGCTCGTCCGATCAACCGCTGTGTTCTGGTAAGTCCCTGACGTATTATTGGCCGCAAGACCAATATCGCTGCGGGCAAACCCTTCTTCAACCAGCGCACGGATCGCCTTATCTGCGGTCTCAAACGTGTCGTAAACGGCGACTACGGTTCCATTGTTATTCATGTTTTTACCTTTCTTCGTAAAAACGACTGAGTTCATCCAGCCTGTGAACCAAGCTTATGCCTACAGCTTATAACCAATCCCCGCCAAAACATTGAGCACACAAGGTCATTTTTGGTAGGTCAAACAGACCCGCTCCGCTAGGATAATTGGCGGATTCTCGCTTGATTGCAACCCCGCTCGCATACATATCCCTTAGGGCCGAGGTGTGCCCCAGCCGAATTTTCTCCCCTCCCTGAGGCTTCGGGGTGGGGTCGGGCAAGCATTCCACAACAAAAAAGCGCCCATTGGCGCTCATCTGTGCGTTAGGGCGAAATGCACCTCGCCCTAACGCATTATCGAAGACAATCGGTCTTCGCTGAGAATGACCTTCAGTTAGCGAACAGTCGGCGGGATGTAGGGGAAGCGGCGTACCGATTCATCTTCCCCCGGATGAGGATCGTTTTCATCCACCGGTTGCGCAGCCAACTGCCGGTCATCATCCGTAACCAGATCAACCTGATCTTTAGGCCGGTCAAAACCCTGCCAGCCCTTCTCACGCCATTCATTGACCCGCCGTTTCAAATTCACCGGCTCGTAACGGCGCAAAATATCAGATATCAGGGAGGCTTGGTTCTCGTCACGCGCCGTCACCGTCACCAGTGCATTCCCGCGTTTGATGGCTTCGGCATAATATTCCGCCTCATCATCCGAAATCCCCAGATGAATGAGCGAAGCCGCCACACCCCCGCTAATCGCGCCTGCCGTCCCACCGATGGCCGCGCCTGCCGCGCCGCCCAACAGCGCCACCAGTGGTCCGGCTGCGATAAGCGGCCCGATACCGGGAATGACAATTGCTGTCAGCATCACCGCTGCCCCGGCGAGTCCACCGGTCACTGCCCCGAAAAGACCACCTTGAGCGCCTGTGACGTCCTCATACTGGTCGACATTCGTCTCAAGATTGCTATATTCGCCTTTGCGTTCACCATTGTTGACCGCCAGACCAATGTCATCGCGGGAAATCCCATCGTTGGTCAAATCTTGGATTGCCTTGTTGGCCGCATCAAAATCGTCGTATACCGCTACAATTGTTTCTTGGTTCGCCATCACTACCCTCTTTGTAAGCTCATTATGGTTACTGCCCCGAAAAGCCGTTTAGGGACGGCTCTTGTATGAGTCACAGCCTATACCGAAATCGGTCTTCGGTTACGGGTGTAACAGGTCATTTTCGGTAGGCCAATAGGGTAGCAAGCTGAATAGGATAGATGGCTAAACAAAGGAGCGTCGATGAGGTTTAAGCATCATGTATGAATAGAGGGCAAGATAGACCTTGCCCTCTATTCATTCAATTGACGCGCTCAAATGTGAACGAGGTTATCCGCTCACAGGTGCGGGAGTAATCGCTTCATCGACAGCGGCTGGCGCGGCTTCGGCAATCGCAAGCACTTGCTGCAAAATGTCCTGTCCGGCGCTGACGTTTTCCTGCGCGGCAGAGGCATTCGGCGCATCCACTGGTTGAACCCCTTGTGAAGGGCCTGCCGCAGCCACACCACTCACCGCTGCCTGTGCCCCCGAAGCCATCTCGCCGCTTTGGGACTGCGACTGCCGGACGCCGCCCAGCAAACCCTGTACTTGTGACTTGGCCTTGGCAGCCAGAGCTTGGGTGCTGGCCTCGCGTATCGCCTGTTCTTTTTGGACTTCTGGATTGATAAACGAGGCAAATTGTCCCTGCGCGGGTATAGCCGTCGTCGAGTGATCAAAGGAATCAATGTTACGGGCAGTCGTTGGCGCGGATGGTGCAGCCATCGGTGTCGAAAGACCACGACCGTCCGCCGCGATTTTCGCCCGAACCCCGACCAACTGCTGTTCCACGACAGCCAGTTTCTTTCGCGCAGCAGCCACCTTCTCAGGCTTATTTTGTTCCGGTGAACTGAAGGTTCTGATCCGCTTATTCAGGTAACCTTCCTCATATTCCAGAGCAGCCAGCTTGGCCTTTTCCAATTCGATATAAAGCTGCGGCCCTTGCAGGTTCTGGGACATGATCAGGTTTTGCCGTGTCAAGAACAGCGCCTTAGCACCCGCCCCAAGCCCTTCCAGTTCTGCCAGTGCGCCGACCGCTTTCTCGCCCACCACCATCCCTAATGTCGCAGGCAGTTTCGCGCCCTGTACCTGCGCCTGATGCGCCAGTTGGTCGCCGATGCCGCCTGTCGCTCCCGCCTGCCCGGGGTTGTAGCTCATGACCGAACCGCCGTGCGAGTTCAGGTTTTGCAGCGGATTGACGTACTGCCCGCCGACAGCGTCGCCCAGCGCCGGGATCGCGAACGCCGAGCCAGCGGCCACCGCTCCAGCAGCAACGTCGGCCACCTGCCCTACCGCCTGCCCTCGCAGCACATCGGTGTTGTGGGCATTCTTGTTCAGTGCCAGTGTCAGCGCGCTCCATGTTGCTAGCAGTGTATCCACCGCCATCTTGGCCGCCACCAAACCAAGCGTCACTAATGTACAGAAAGCCGCCAGCGGTCCGGTTATTGGTGCCAGTGGTGGGATAAGTGACAATCCCGTAAAGATTAACGAAGCCGCTGTGAACATCTTGCGTAACGGTTTCAAAATCAGGCTGCCCAGTCCTTGGAAGAACAAGTGCAGCGCTGTCATCTTGCCATAAGGGCGGCTAGTCCAAACACTCTTGAGCGCTGCCCAATCGCGCTTCCAACTGCCCACAATGGATACAATCTCACGCTTGCTGCTGTATCCGCCGTCGGCTTTGTTCTGCTCGACCTCGACCAAACCCAGCGTCACGGTTGACAGTGCCGCGCTGGCCGCGCCCGAAGTAACCTTCGACCCTAAATGAGAAGCCAGTGTCACGCCGCGTCCGGCCACACCCTTGATCTCGGCCTTTTCCACCTTCAACTGCTTACGCTTGACTGCCATCATATCTTCGCTCAGCTTGGCCTGTCCACGCAGCATTTGCGCCTTAATCAGGTCTTTTCGCGCTTGCTCAATCGCGGCGATACGTGCCTTGTGCTTGGCGATATGCTTCCGGAATTCAACAGCATCTTTGGCGTTCGCAGCCTTCGCTTTTT
The DNA here is from genome assembly GCA_044227005.1 of Aggregatilineales bacterium. GTDB lineage: Bacteria > Chloroflexota > Anaerolineae > Aggregatilineales > Phototrophicaceae > CFX2. Next base: position 306,529 of record JBGAFZ010000007.1, on the reverse strand, counting down.
CTGATGCGAGACCTGAATTCGAATTGGCAACCAGTTCGGCATATTCCAGCTTCTTCTCATAGAACTTCAGCCGTTCATACGGATTACCACTGCCTCGCAGTGTCCCATGTTTAGTCCCTTCATAGCCCTCGTGGCGCATCTTCACCAGCGTGTCGTAGGCGTATTCAATCAACGGCAGTTCGGACTCAGCCACCATGCTGGCATTGTAGGCTTTTGCCACCCGCGCTTCTGCTTTTGCTTCAGCCACCATCGGGTTGATTTCACCGAGCTTTTCTTTGGATTCTTTTTCCAGCGCGGCGCGTTTCGCTTTCAAACTCTTAACGATGGCTGGTGATATTGCCTTCAGGCTCTCCTGAGCAATCAATGATTTTTGCGCCTCAACCAAGCTGGCCGTGTTGCTTTTGATAAAGCCAAAATCCGCCTCGATAAAAGCTTTGTAGCGGTCAATCTTGAACTTGTGTCGCTTGCCCTCTCGCAGGTGAACACCTACGGCTTCCCGGTAAGTCTTGAGCGCCAGTACTGGATTTGCCATCTGCTCATCGCTGGCCGCAATATCCGAATTGGCGGCTGGCACATCGGCAGTGGGAGCGGCATTCTGCGGGGCGCTTACCACCGGCGGAGGAGGTGGCGCAGGCGCTTCCTCTTTCTTCTTCTTGCCAAACAACGGTTGGATGATATTGGCTGAGGTGTGGAGTTCAATCGGGGCAGCGCTGTTTTCGGCAGGCTTGGCGTCGGCTGTTTTAGACTGACGAAGCATATCAGCTACCGCTTTATTCCCCACCGTTCGCTGTAGATGTAAAACCTGTTGTGGAGAAAGTGTTGGTGTACGATTAATCGGGGATTCTATTTCCGGCTGCGGTGAAGAAGCCTTAACCGGTGGCTTATGCGGTTCGCGTTTATTTTTGGCAGCGGAAATATGTTCAGGCACGACTTCACCTGTGTTAATTTGTGAAAAACTTAAAATGTTACATTTGTACTTACCATCATAAATGGGGTCTCAAAATTTTCCTAATTGTGTTTTCGGAAGTTTCTAGCGATTCCGCAAATTCTCTTAAAGATCGATCAACAATCCTATTTCACTAACTGACGTTTTCTCTGACAGAATATACGAATTTTATTTTTATTTATTACTTCTAAAAATAGAAACGATATATGATAAAAATGAATCCCGTTTTTAGCAGTAACAAGAGAGTTATCATGCAGACATGTCCACGTTGTACTCACATTAACCGTGATGGTGAGCTGGTCTGCCAACGTTGTAGACAGCCCCTCAGCACGTATACCGGTCTCGCCACGCGCAAAATGCGTCCTAATCTGGATTTTGACGACGGCGATGCGATTCATTTTACAAATACGAGTCCGCTACCACGTAATAAAATTACTTTTGAACTACAGGATCATAACGAACGAATTGTCATCGAAAATCAAAACCGGGTTCTGATTGGACGCTCCAGCACACATTCCGCCCGTGTCCCTGATGTTGACCTTGCACCGTTTCATGCCTTTAGCAAAGGCGTCTCCAGCACACATGCCAGCATTTTTCGGGTGGATAACTGCCTCAACATTTCGGATTTAGGCAGCACCAATGGCACCTACCTCAACCGCGAGGCGCTCACACCGCACCAAGCCTATGAGCTGCACAACGGTGACATCATATATCTGGGACAGATGGCTATTCGAATTTATTTCTAGTGAGATGTGGGAAATTAGAATGGGGCAAGATGGGTATCTCGCCCCTCATTCTCGGTGCTAAACCGACTGGAATTCTTGCTCTTGGCGCAAAACATCTTTGGTAATCAGGCGGAACATGCCGGTTGTCGTACCACCCGCGGTACGTTCCCATTCGGCGATGCGTCGACGGCTTAAGCCATTCCAGTATGACTCCACTGGAATCCAGCCCATCTCGACCGATATCTGTCGGGCAGCCAAACCGATGATGGCTGCGAAAGTTGGATAAGCGAAGTAGATATTCGCCAACTGTTCAACAGGCATCCCCGCACCCATCGCTGTCGCTGCGATCTGCACCACATCAACAGCCTGTTCGCCAACCACATGCGCACCGATCACCTGATGCGTGTTCACGTCAACAATCAGCTTACAGAAGCCAATCTCACGGTCATCAATCACCGCCCGATCCATGTCTGCATACGGCACAACCGCGACTACACAATCCGTCTGTTTCTGTGCCTCTTCCTCAGTCAATCCGATGCCCGCATATTCGGGATCGGTAAAGCTGCCGTGTGGAATCGAGGTGTTCAAAGCGTGAGCACTCTCGCCCGTCAGCGCATTCTCAACCGCATAACGCGCTTCGTGGCTGGCTGTTTGTACCAGCATCACATGTCCGGTGATGTCACCAGCCGCGTAAATGTTGGGCGCGGTCGTCTGTAAATGATCATTAACGGCAATATACGGGCCGTTCATTTCAATACCAGCGGCCTTCAAACCCAGCGCCTCATAGTTCCCCGGCCAACCCACTGCGGTGATGACCATCTCAGCCAGCAGGCTTTGCTCATTCTCGTCGGTGCCATAAAATAGTTCAAGCTGGCCGTCCAAGTTTTCGATCCGTCGCAGCGCTTTGGCGTCTACGACGATTTCAATGCCAAGTCGCCGGAACTCGTTGGTGATGGCCTCGGAAATCGATTCGTCTTCCATGCCCAATATGCGCGATGAGGTATTGAGCAGCGTCACCTTGACGCCGAATGTATTGAACACCGAAGCCAACTGGCAGCCAATCGCTCCCCCACCGACGATAATCAGGGAATCAGGTAAATGATCCAACTCCCAGACATCATCATAGGTCAGTGCATACTCACTGCCGGGGAATTGCAGACGGCGTGAATGTCCACCGACGCAAATGATAAACTTGCGTCCGATCAGTCCGCGACCATCCTTGAATTGGATGCGATCTGCGGAAACAAATGCCGCGTCGCCGACGTTTTCATAGACTTCGACGCCCATGTTGGCTAAGTGATTGACCAACTGCTTTTTCTCGTGCAGTTCATATACCACCTGCTGTGCGCGTTCCAGCAAATCTTGGAAGTTCACCCTCGGCCGTTCAGCCTCTAGGCCGTAATTCGCGAACTGCTGCGCGTCACGGATATAGCGCGCGGCTCTCGCCAGCACCCGCACCGGTACGCAGCCGTCATTCATACCGGTACCCCCCATGAAATTACGCTCGACCAGCGCAACCGTCGCCCCGAGTTCACGCGCCCGCAGCGCCGCACTCACTCCGGCGGGGCCACCGCCGATAACGATGAGATCATAAGCCATGTGTGTTACTCCTACCCAACAATACGGAGGGAAAGATCAATGACCTTTCCATTGAGGCTCATGATATGCGATACAAATATTGAATACCTGTGGAAGAAGCCGGAATTTGTGTTCAGCCCAAAGTCGGATAGACGCTCAATCAGATTTGGTAACGGGTCATGATTAACAGCCAGACCAGTGAAAACACGATGACCGCCACCATCAAGCCGCGCCACAATAAGCGCGTTCGATCTGGCTTATCCGGATGCTGCGTGGCGGCGTGTTCTGCCAGCGAATGGCTGGTATAGTGCGGCTGGTGAAGCGCGGCGGCTTCATCAAACTTAGGAGGAGCGGCATGGTCGAGGTACGGCGCATTCTCATCCGTCATGACGGTTTCATGAACAGCTTGGAGGAACGACTCTAAGTCCGGCCAACGGCTGTGACGCGGCCCGAACGCCCGAACGAACATGGCCTCCAACCGTCCCAGATCGACTCCGCGCAAATCACCGGGGATTTCAGCCGGAGTCAGGCGTGTCGGAGCGTACCAATCATGCTGGCGCAGCCGGAGCGTAGTCATTCGCCGCGTTTCTTCGAGCAGGGTCGGCGGGTTGGCCGGATCATAAAACGGGTGCCGACCAAAAAGCATCTCATAGGCGACAATCGCGAAGCCAAAGGTGTCGCTGTATTCGTCCAGCGCGTCACCCAACGGCGGCATATACAACCCTGTGCCGACCTGAGTCGAAGCCGTGCTCATTTCCTGCTGGCGAATCGACACGCCGAAATCCAGCAGCAGCGGGTGATTGGTGCCCCGAATATTCCCCGGCTTCACGTCACGGTGAATGATACCCTGCCCGTGAACGGCGGTCAGCGCATCGGCAATCTGCTTGAGTAAATCGAGCCGCACGTCTAGCCGCAGGTTAAACACCGCGCCAGACGCAATCAGCACGTCCCAGCTTAAACCCTCGGCGAGCGTCATGACCACGTAGCGGCGTTTGCCCTGCAGGTCATAATCAAATAAGCGTGGGATATTGGGATGCTGGAGCAGGCTCAAGGCCTGCACTTCGGCTTGGATGCTGCGGGCATACTTGCCATCAGGATCGGGGACATCGCTCATGAACTTCATGGCGACCACTTGCTCGGCGCAGCGTGCCCGCCACACTTCACCGGCTGCCCCTACCCCGATGCGTTCTTCCAGCGTGTAACCGCCGATGGTATTACCGGCTGTAAGCGGCATTTTTAGAAGCGGGTCGCAGCCGCGCGGGTGGCGCTGGGCAGTATAAAGCGGACGGTGACATTATTGCCGAACTGCACCACATCTTCGTTATAGATGCGTTCGCGCTGTCCCGGAGTCAGCACTTCAAACTTGTTTTCTTTGCGCACTGACGTGCCATAGGAACTGTTGGTATCGGTCAGGTAAAACTCGCCTAAACTCTCATCGCCCATGAAAATAGCATGTCGGCGGGAGATACTCTTTTCATCCAGCGCCACCAGAATATTATTCTCCGGGCTGTAAAACCGTCCGATGCCAAAGTTATTACCGGGTATCGGAACGTCTTTTTGTCCCGGCAGCCCACTCACGATTACCAGCTTACCCGCACCGATGCGAACGGCTGGATTCTGATAGGCCGCGTTGTTGGTCATGCCGGATGGTGTCGTGGGCATAATCGGGCCGGACGGCTGGCGCACAGGCTGCGCTTCACGCATGGTCACCGACAGATAAAAGACATAGACGATCTGTAAAATCGCCAGCACCAGCAAAATAATGATGGCAATCCACATCAATTGGCTTATATCCACGAACCTGCTCCCTTAAAAAATTAAACCGCCAAGACGCCAAGGACGCCAAGAGTTAAGCTTTAGTTCAATGGCTCAACACGATACGGCGAATGCCATCTTCGAGGATCGGCATATTAAAGTTAATGAGTAATCCTAATGATAATCGGGTTGCTTTTAAATACGAAATGACCTGCGCATGCTGAATGGCCTCATAGGCTTCAACTGCTTTTAATTCCACAATCAATCGGTTTTCAACTAGAATATCAATTCGTCCTTCGCCTACAGCATAACCTTTATAGATAACAGAAACTGGCGCTTGAGATACATATGCAATATTGCGCAGTCCTAATTCATAACAAAGAGCATTTTGGTACACCGATTCAAGAAATCCCGGTCCGATTTCGCGATGCACGTCAATTGCTGCACCGATCACGTCATGCGCCAGTTGGTCTAACGTCCGGTCAGGTTCTCTCATCCTTGCTCAACTCTCCGTATGATCTTGGCGTTCTTGGCGTCTTGGCGGTTTAATTCTGCTTTCTAACGATTAATCTGGCCACTTTGAGCAAAAACAATCCACAAAAAAGCGGGTGCGATGTTAAGATGGGAAGAAACTATTCCTAAAATGAGCGTATGTACCGATTATTCACCATTCCGGGACGCATATTCAGCGCGATTCGCAGCTTTTTTGCGGGCGCGACAAGCCCATTCCGTTCCATCTCGTCTGGCTTCCAGACAATGGTCTCTCAAATTCAGTCTAACGTCAGATTGCCCGGTGGCAGCCTTAAGTTCCCCGGTGGCAACCTGTTCCAAGACATGCGGGACAGCCTCTCGTACCGCAACGATCCGGCAATTGCCAAGCGGGTCAAGGTGGCGGAAACCGCCCAGTACTCGCAAATTCATCTGACGGATGAAGCGACTAAAGCGCGTACAGTTGTCCACATCGGCACGACCATCGGACGCAGCACCAGTGAAATCCGGCTGGGAGCGGACGGCAGCACACGGCTGCGCTTCACCCAGATTGATCCCGCGCTCAACGCTGGACACATCGGCCTAGCAGTAGTTTATACCCGCGAGAAAGTCCTGATGGATGGCAAGCCCGTCAGCGGGGAAATGCCGATGAGTGACGGCGCGGTCATCCGCGTGGGCAAACAGACTTACAGCACCAAACTCTTCGCGTGGGATCGAACACCAGTGGTCATCCGCGTGAACGCCGGATGGGCGACCAGCACCGGCACAGTACGCGATAATAATGAGGATGCCATTGGGATTTATCAGCATCAGCGCGGCTACCTGTTCGCGCTGGCGGATGGTGTGGGCGGCGCACAGTACGGCGACCAGATGAGCGCCTTCGCTATCCATTATTTACTGGCGGTGTTCAACCGCAACATCGCCTACAACCTTGACTTTCAGGCGGTGCTCAACCGCGCCTACCAGAACATCAACGCCGAGATGCGCAACTTCGTCAAACGCTCGGCCTTCAGCGCAGGTACGACCCTGACCAGCGTCATCATCAAGGATTGGGAAGCCAACATTGCGCATGTGGGTGACTCGCGGCTTTATCACTGGCGAGGGGATATGCTAACGCAGATCACACGCGACCATGCACGGCGCGAAGCAGTCATTGATAACACCCGCCACGCGAACGAAACGCGCACACCCTCCCCGATGCGCGACATCCTCGAAAAGGCGATGGGCAAAACCGACTCGATCCAGCCGGATTTGATTAACCTGCGGCTTCTGCCGGGGGATAAGCTGCTCCTGTGCAGCGATGGTGTGAGCGGCGTCATTCCGCTGGATGAATTGGGGCAGTTGGTAGCCGATGAGCGCGTGAACACGCTAGCTGAAACGCTAGTGCGAATCGCCAACGAAAAAGGGACGAAAGACAACACCAGCGCGGTAGCCATCGAGGTCATGCGCGAGAGCTATGTGAATGACATCTGGCGCGCGCGGGAAAGTGACCGTGTTTACGTGGGCAACCGCAGCAGACCTTTAAGGCTAAACAAGCCGGATGACAAACTCGAAACCCACCACCCTGAACGGCGCGGGAATTGGGCGCGGGTTGTGGTGGCGCTGATCGTGGTGCTGGGCATCCTGTGGGGGATCAGCGCACTGAACGCCCGCCAACAGACTGTGGTATCAGCGGCCTCACCCACGACAGCCACGCCTACGGTGACACCTCAACCGACGCCGACCCGCGTGCCCAACGTCGAAGCCTCCCCTACCCTCGCGGAGACATTACCCCCGACGACCACGCCTGATGTAGACTTGACGAGCACACCACCTGCGCTGAACAGTGCCAGCCTCACCGAACCCATACGGAGCTATCAACATGCCCTTAGCTAGTCGTCTTCGTTTTCTGTTCAGCCTCGGTTTGCTGACACTGATCTTTTTGCCTGCTTCGTTGATGGCACAGGATGCCGCGCGCAAGGGCGCGTTCGTGGCCTATCAATGTGTGTTCCAGAGCGACACCAACACGGCCAAAATCAACGCTGTACTGATGGGCGGCGATGGGCAACCGATCCCGACCGGAACTTATCAAGTGGCGGTTTCAGCGGGGGATAATCCTCAGGCGCTCGATAGTGCCAAAGTCAAAATCGAACGGCTGGACAGCCGGCCTCCCCTGCAAATGATCCTTGTTCTGGACATCACCGACACGGTGCCGATTGAGCAAATCGTGAACGCCATCAGCCAGCATCTGTTCACAGGACTCAACCCGCAAGACCGCGTGGCACTGATCACATTCAGCGAGGAAATCGCGCCGATCACCCAGTTTTACACCGACAAAGAGCGGTTGGTGGCTGACCACATGACCAACTTGGTGGTGTTGGGCGGCGACAACCGGCTGTATGACTCACTACTAGAGGCGGCGGGCAGCTTTCCAGCGAACAGTGATGGGCGCAAAGTGATCCTGACCGTGACCGATTCGGGACGGCGCAAACTGGTACAGGCCAGCGACGACGACATCATCAAGGCGGCCAACCGTGACAAAATCCAGATTTATCCAGTCGGGTTTTACTCGCGTGACCGGACGGACGACGCTGCGCTCCAGAAGATCGCACAGGCGACCGGCGGTTTTAGCTGGTTGTACACCGAAACGCGCAACTCGCGGGATTCGATTGGGACAGCGGTCAGCAAGTTCATGGACGAGAGCATCCGCACCCTGAACAGCGAAGTGCTCTTGACCGTCAACATGCAGGGACAAACCCCGAATTCCAGCGGCGTGGTTCCCCTGAAGATCGATGTGAACACCAACAACGACTCGGCTTTGAGCGATACGATGAACTGTCCGTTCCAAACCCTGCAGCACTCGATCAGCTGCGACCAAGATCGTGTTCCGCGTGAACGACGAGGTGGCGCAAAGCGGGAGCAGTACCAAGTACACCTTCAACGCGGCGGAGCATACGCCCGGTTACTACACCATCGAGGCGCAGTTGTGGGATACGAATAACGCGACGCTGGCGACCACTCCGGCCAAGCTGAGGCTGTATGCCCAGCAGAAGTTAGCCCTGCGCGTGGTGGGCGACGTGAGCGTGTTGAGCGGCTCGGTGCAGTTTGAAATTACGAGCAATCCCAAGTATGCCCTGCCCGCAGCGCAGATCATGGTGGCGTCGGTGAGCAATCCGGCGCAGGTGTTCAAGCTGGGCGACGCGGTGTTCCAATCGGACGGGAAGGCGACCCTCCAAGTCGATAACATTCAGGCAGTGATGGACCGTCTGTATCCGAACCGCGCGGCGACCGATACCTACCAGATGGCGGCGTCGGTGCCGGGGGCGAATTCGAGCGATCCCAAACTGGCCTTCAGCAGCCCTGTGACCGTATCCCTGCCCGTGAGTGAACAGGCGGCGGTGACCAGTCCCACCGAGGCGGTGAGCGCTCCGGCCAATGTGCCCCCGATTGTTCCAGCGGTGGTTGACCGGATCAGCACGATCAACGACACATGGGTGGCTCCCGCGTTGATCGTCGGGCTGCTGGCACTGAACTTCATCCTGTTCCGGATGATCGGGCGGCGGCGGATTATGAAGCTGATCAGCACGCCGGATAACATCGACCTGAGTCCCCAGTTGATGAACATTACCTTGCGGCGGGGGGACATCAAACAGTCCCATACCCTGACGCGCAAGACGGTGAACGTGGGGCGCGGGTCGGCCAACGACATTAATTTGGGCGATGATCCGAACATTTCCCGCCAGCACGGGGTGATCATCTGGCGCAAGAACAACTGGTGGTACAGCAACCGGAAGAAGGACACGACGACCAAGGTCAACGGGAAGAAGTACCGTGGGCTGAAGCTGGTGAAGCTGGAACCCGTGACCGAGATCGAAATCGGGCAGACACTGCTCGTGTTCCATTCGAACGCTCAGCAGGACGTGTCGGATTTCATCAAGACGAACCTTTGATTTTTACCACAATCCCACGGGAGGCTTCGCACAGGCTCAAAGAAACTAAGAAAAACTTTCAACCGCAGAAACACAGGGTTTTTTGGCAATTTCGCCAATTCTGAATGGCGGTTTTGGCGACATTTATGGCAATTCGGCGGATGGTTCGGCTGGATTCGCTGCAATCGGGGTGTGGGATGTCTGCCGCCAAGATTGCCATATCCGTCTCCAATGCGAATGCATTTTTTACCACAAAGACACAAAGAAAGAAGAGAAAAACGATTTTCCTCTCTCATTATAGAACAAAAGTTTGTATGAATGCAAGCGATTTTGGTTCGAGTTTACAAACTTTTGGGGTTAGGCAAGGACAATAATGTCTTTGCCTAAGAGTGAGTGGTTGTGCACTCTGTTTTATTCACTTTTCGAACTTCGACGTCCCAGCCATTTCCGCGATATGCAACAAGCACATCAGAGTGATCATAAGCTGCTTGGGTAATGCTAAGAACAGCAGTCTTTGCATCGTGAATAAGTTGTGGAGTAACGAGAATATAATCAACATTACACCAACTGCCTTTTAGTAGCCCTTCAGTAATTTCTGGATCGCGATCCGCTTTCCAATAATAATGGGTGAGTTTGATGATTTTGGAGAGTTCAATATAAGCATACATATCGCTTAGTAGAAATGAATTGGTTGGTACATTTTGAGTGATCCAGTTAACGGCGTTGATCTGATCTGTTGTGTTATCGCGTGTATAAATCTTGCTACGACTGGCATATGTATCAATAAAAAGAACCGAGATCGCAAATAAGGTTATTGCTAAAATAAGGAAGCCGAATGAGCGAACTGAATAACGATCAACAATCCATACCGTAATCACGTAGATGCTAGCACTGATAGACAGCGCTAATAGAGGAATTAGCGGAATAACATAAAACTCGATAACGATCCCCCCTCTTGCCAAGAAATACCAATAAGCTAGGGTCAGTAAAGAAATAGGTCGCAAGTGAGATCGCCTGATTGATAATAGTGTTATGTAAATGGTAGCAATTAATCCTAAGCCAATAAGCATTGGATCCGAGTAGATTGAATCACTTCCTCTCATCCAGCCTGTAAACTGAACCATAAAATCACTGTTTGCATTAAGGAAGAATCCCCCCGGGCGTGAGGCTTGATAGGCGGCAGTTTCCAGTAAGCTTACATGAGGCGCTGTGCCACCAAGCAGCGTACCGGTCTGAAAAAATTCGCCTTTAAGCAATGCATAGAGCGGGTAAAGAGAAATGATTGCAACCGCTAAAACCGTCCACAACAAGAGTGGAATTTTACTATGATACTTACGACAATCTAAAAAGATTATCAGCATCATTGCCGGAATAAAATAAACAGCCGATTCCTTGGACAAGAATGCTAAACTCATCGTAATGGCACTTCCTAAGAAATGCCACAATTTGCGCTTATCCCCTAATATCAAATCGAGCGACAAGAGCATCCAGAACACCATAATGTTGTCTAGTAGGACGCGTCTCTGAAAATATATCCCTAAAGGTGAAAGGGAAAATAACAAAACTGTTCCCAGACCGGGCCAATAACTTTTAAAAATTTTGTAGTTTATCCGAACCAACAAAATACTAGACAATACATGCATTACGAGCATGAAGACACGACCCGAATTGATCGAAAAACCAAACGTGTTAAAGCCATTGGTAAAGGTTGACCAGAAGCCGATGGCAATCCACCCAACGGGAGCATGGTCATACCAATAGGTATACGGGGCTAATCTTCCTTGTGTAACGGTTGACCACGCCTGTGCCATATATGTTCCTTCATCATTCTCGTAGTAGGGATAATTGAACATATTAAAGGCATGAGGCAAAACAGCAATTAACAGAATTAAACCCACAACACCAATAAATGAACGCGTTTTTAAGCGTGCAATAAAAGATGAATCGAACATGATTAAATACTACGGGTAACGGTTCGAACAGGTGACTGAGCAGGACGGTGAGCATTGGTATGAGCCGTTTTTTCCCAATTGTTTTGCCCTAATGTCACACGATACAGTCCCCGAATGGCCGAAACAGCTAACATAATTTGGTACGGATAGTAGCTGATAAACAGCATAACAGGCATCCATAATGGGAATTTCAGCTTATATGCGCGTGTAAATTCATACAGCCCATACAGGTGGGTGACGAATTGAAAGAGCAGAATATAGAGAGGGATAAACGAAATCATAGCAACAATCACAGACAGCTTGGTGGTCAGTGCGATCGTAATGCCAAGAGGGAGCGTAAGAACCAATAAAGATTGAACAAGAGGCGTCAATAAAATGTAACCGGCAACGAGACGCTGACGCATTTGTGGTAGTTGAAACCAATCCCCTTTTGCAAAAATTTGCAGAAAGCCCTGCCCCCAACGAGTTCGTTGTTTGACAAAACTGTGGACCGAGTTCGGTGTTTCCTCCTGCGTGGCATGTCTTTCGTCATACACAATATGGATTTTAGCGCCTATAAGAGACAGCTTTATGCCGATATCAGCGTCTTCAGTTAAGCAGTTTTCATCCCAACCGCCTACCTTTTTGAGATAAGTCTTTTTGAAAAACACGGAGTTTCCGCCCAAGGGCGTAACCTTACCGACCTTGGTGAAAAAATGAAGACCTGATCGGAACCAAAAGAAATACTCTAATACATTTAGTATGGAGAACCAGTGAGAGCGGTAGTTCATCAACTGAACACCTGACTGGACTACATCGGCTTTCTCACGGATCATTAGCGTATTGACGACATGGTACAAATCCTTGTGGGGTTCATCTTCAGCATCAAATATTGTAATCACATCTTTGGATGCATTTCGAAGACCCACGTTCAGACTATGAGGCTTGTTAATTGGATAAGAATTGAACGTGATTAGGCGAATATTTGATTGTCCAATTCCATCGATTGTTTCTCTGACTTTGGCAATCGTCTTGGTATCGTCCTGCCGGCATAAAACCAGAATCTGCTTCAAATCTTCAGGGTAATTGATTCGATTAATCGCTTTGATGGTGTCTTTGATGACTTTTTCTTCATGTCGTGCGGGAACAAGGGCTGTAAAAGAGAATTTAGGTTTCTCGAATTTGTTCGGTGACTGATGGCTGTTATCTCCGAGATTATTCCACCCATAAATCATCCAAGTCAGAGTGAAAAGACCATGAACGAGGAAGAGAGCAGAAATGCCGATGGTCAGTATGTTGATGGTTCTGATTGCAGAAAGCTGATATAAGTAGCCTGCCCAAATCAATAGTAAAAAGCCAATGAATGCGGTAACCGCCACTCCCCATTTACTTACACGAATTAGGCCATTCCAACCTGAGGATATTAGGCCTGATTTTTTTATTTGAAGTGTGACATTACCGATATTGATCAGTTGATCAATTGGCCAAACTGCTGTTCGATTTGAAGGATTTGAAGAATGTTTAGAGTCGTTCGTTATCGTGAATGTATTGGACGTGTCTCGCCTCAAAACAAGCTTTTCACCAATTAGGTGCAAATCACGTAGTGCAATATCACATTCGTGCTTGTCTCCACCAATAACAACATGATCCTTCTTAAAGACGAAGGTTTTGGGATTCTGATTAGGTGCCCTAAGAATGATTCTGAACTCAGCATGACGTTTAGTTTGTAGCGAATTCTCGACTGGCTTCGGCTCGGGCTTCGGAGCAGGAACAAAATCCTCAGTGGGATCTTCATCCAAACCCAACCAATTTTCGTTGTTAGGAGAGGAGTACCGACCATTGGAAGTATCTCGTTCATCTATACCAATATAGCCTTGCCGTTTCGGTGCAGAGGTTCGAGGTGGAATTTGAGCGAAATCATTCGTGGCAAAGTTAGTATCTAGGGATTGGTCTTCAGAATATTCGCTGTACTCTCGTACGATCGTTGTTTGAGAGTAAGTCGGCACGGAATCCGAATTCGTTGTCGACAGGTGACTTAACTTAGGATTTTCGTACCTATCTTTATCGATATGATGGTTGTCGACTTCGTTTAGGACACGCAGCTTTAATTGGGTATTGCCAATTGTGACGGTTTGATTGGCGTTCCACATAGCCTGCTGCCCTGACGGTATGCGAACATTATCAATTAGAATCCCATTTGTACTATTCAAGTCAATGATGCGCCACGTTGCTTTGTCTTGCCGTGATAATCGAAGATGTTTACGAGACAACAGACTATCTTGAAGCGTTATGTCGTTGTCGTAGCGACTGCGGCCAATCGTATATTCTGATTTCTCTAGTTGGATTTGTTGGACTGAGGTATTCGGAGAGCGAATTTCCACATAGAAGGACGGGGCGGCCATTGAGCACTATTCCTAGGTGTAGGCGCAAAATAAGTAATTTGCAATTTATAGAGGAATAAGTAGCTCAGAAAATTTTTTACATAATTCGGAATATATTTACTAAATTAAGAAATACGCACTTTACCTTGCTTCAGGATAAAAAGTTTGGTTATAAAATTATTTCATATTAGTTAATTAATTGTAATAACAGCAAGGCGTTTTATTATCATCATTTCGCCCTGCCCTGCTCAGCAGTCACCGACGTAGAAGATATTGTAGGGTCGGCGCGCATTTTCCATAAAACTGCTTTTCAGTACAATGGGTAACTATGAATACCTATGTCATCCTGATACGCGGCATTAATGTCGGCGGCAAGAATAAAATACCGATGGCGGACTTGAAGAAATGCTTGGAAGAACTGGGTTTTTCCGACGTTTTAACTTATATCGCCAGCGGGAACGTGATTTTAAAATCCAAGAAGAGTCCGAAGGCGATCCAAGCTCAAATTGAAAAGGCGCTTCCGGAGCACTTCAAACTCCACAGCGAACTGCTCAAAGTGCTGGTGCTGACGCGGGATCAGTTCCAAGCGGTCATCGATCACAAGCCTCAAGGCTTCGGCGAGGAACCGCAAAAATATTACAGCGATGCCATCTTTTTGATGGATATTGATGCGGACGATGCGATGTCGGTATTTGATCCGCGTGAGGGCGTCGATAAAGTCTGGAAAGGGGATGGTGTGATCTACTCCCAACGTCTCGGCTCTCTACGCACGAAGAGCCGTCTGGGTAAAATCGTGGCAACACCGGCCTATAAATCCATGACCATCCGAAGCTGGAGTACCACCCTCAAACTGCAGGATATGCTGAAGAAAATAGACGCGGATCAAGATATATAACCAGCCGATTCATGCATGACTTCCGTTGTAAAATGGGGCAGAGGTGTTCAATATGCCTACAAAATTTGATAACGCCCCAATTGAGAGCCACAAATATTCCGAACCGCCGCTCGAACCGAAAGCACCACCAACCAGACGCCGAGGAGCGCTGATCTGGGTGGTGTTGATGCTGCTTCTGCTGCTGGTCCTCGCCGGAGCGCTGTTCCTTTCCGCAAGAGCGCAGTTCGAGCGTGATTATGCCCGTGCGCTGAACAACATCATGCTCCCACAAGGGAATGTGGTGGCGACGCTTGGATCAGGCAAGTAAAGCCCATCTGCTTACAAAATACGTTTCACCCTACTCTACTCACCAGTCGCCGGCGTAGGCGATGTCGTAAGGGGCGGTGATGATTTGCAGCCTGCGCCAACGCAGCTCGATCAACTGGCGCATGTGCAGGTGGTCATGGGCGACCCATGAGGCCAAGAGCTGTCCGGCGGTGCGGTCGCCATACTCGGAGCGATGAAAGGCGCTCCAATCGGGGGATTGGAGGCTCTTGAGGAAGGCCAAGGATTGGGCGCGCTCGGCCAGAAATTCATTGAGAGATTGCTGCAGATCACGCTGGTTGTAGGCGCGTTCGGTGACCCATGCCGAGGGATGAATGGGCGGCCACTGCTGATCGGGATGGTTGAGCGTCAAATCGACGCGCATTCGAAAGTCGTCGCGTTCCTCGTCGATGAGATGGCCGACCACCTCAAGGATCGACCAATCCTCGGCGTTGGGTTTGATCTGCGCCTCGGCTTGCGAGATGCCGGTGACCAGTGATTTGATGATTTCCGCACCCTGCTCCAGCTCGTGAACCAGCGTGTCAAAGTCCATGTTGGGGAATCCTTCTATGAACGGTGTTTACTAACTACTCAAATCCTAACCCCCTCTCTCCACTTCGTAGAGAGAGGGGATTTTTAAGGAGGTTACACAACAGCAGTGATCTATGATTTTGCGCGGGAGCGAGAGGCGTCCGTCACCTGTGGAAAATCCACCTGCTCGTCGGTGGTGTCGTCCTCAAGGCGGGAGACATCCGGCTCGACGTCGAGGGTATCCATCAGACGTTCTTCGAGACGCTGGGCGATGAAGACGGCGTAATCCTCGGTGACGTCATTAACGATGACGCGGCGGGTTCCATCGGTGGTTTCGGCCCAGACCACATAGCGCGGCGTATCGAAGGCTTCTTTTTTGGAGAGCGCGGTTTCTTCGTATTTGAGGGCGGTGACTCCGGCCAGCGAGACGTCATGTCCCTGATTGAAGGGATTGGGCAGCGGCTTGCGTGTGACCTTGATGGTGTCGTCATCCATTTCAATGTGAGTTTTGTTGGCGACGGTCAGCGCGGCGCGGTAGATGGCGCCCAAGGCGATCAGGATAAATCCGAGCGTCACCAGCAGCGGGGCGTGGCTGGCGATTAACAGAAGGGCGATAAATCCCATGCTGAAACTGAGGATGGCACTGGAGAGAAAGGCCTCGTTTTTATCCAAGCGGAAATTCGTCCAGAAGGCCATGTGCAGGGCGTCGTCATCGTTGAGCATGAGATTAGTGGGCTGTTTGACTTTGCGGCGCTTGGCTTTCTGGGTTTCGGGGACATCGAAGGAAAAGACGGTGTCACAGGCCGGACACACGGCGGTCATCTTCTGGATGTTGATGTAGTCGGCGGTGACTTTTTCACCACAATTGGGACAATTCACCTGCATGGTAATGGTATCTCTCCGTTATAAACGGCGTGACTGTACTCTGTTCTATTATGAATACGCAAGATGGTGAAAATCGGTGCGGGGAGAGAGTTGAACCGCAGAGCTTTAAGAGAAATATCAATCGCCAAGGACGCCAAGAGAGAATAGATCGCCAAGGACACAGAGATATATGGAGGATGCACAGCCGTGCACCCCTACGGCGGATTATCACGGAGAGGGGGTGCTGTCCTCGCTGGAGGTGGTGCCGAAAGGCAGACGAACACGGAAGGTCGTTCCCTCACCGAGCACACTTTCGACCTCGATCTGACCGTGATGTAGTTCAATAATACGCTTGACGATGGCTAAGCCCAATCCGGTGCCTTTGGTGACAAGGCGCACAGCTTCTCCACGAACAAACCGGTCAAAAATGTGGGGCAAATCCTCCGGCGCAATCCCGATGCCGCTGTCTTTGACTTCCACGACCGCATCATTGCCAGCCTGATAGGTTTTCAGGGTGATGATGCCCGCCTCAGCCGTGTAATTGATGGCGTTCTCAATCAGGTTGACCATGACGCGGTACAGTTCGCTTTCACTGGCGCGAATAGGCAGTGTACCCGCCTGTAAATCCAGCACGACCATCTGGTGTTTGCGCTCGAAGGCAGGTCCCATCGACCGTTCCAAATCCTTCATGACGTGATTGAGATCGAGCACATCGAACGACAAGGTATAGTCGCCATCCAAGCGGGACATGGTCAGCACACTTTGAATCAGCTTGCCCAAGAGCAGTGTTTGATCACGAATAATTTGAAGCCGCGATTTTTGTTGTGCCGGATCATCGATCCGTTCAATGATATGCAGGCTGGTCTGAATAATGGAAAGCGGCGTCTTTAAATCGTGCGAGAGGTTGCTAACAAATTCGGCCATCATTTTGGCACGCTCTTTGTCCAGAGCCGCTTCCAAGCGTTCGGTTTCGATCTGCCGTTGAAGGGTGAGGTCGATGATGAAGCAGATGAAATCTTTCGAGGAATTCTTGACCAGATTACCCACTTGAAAAACAGGAATACGGCTGCCGTCTTTCCGGAAGAGTTCTTTTTCTAAGGTAACGACTTCACCGCCCATGAACTCGCTGCTCGGCTGGAAATCGATACCTGAATATTCGGGCGGCGTCATGGCGATCAGATTGAGATAGGACAAATCGTCGCGCTCGTAACCGGTCAGCTTCAAAAAGGCATCATTGGCACGATGAATACTGCCGCGAGAGTCGCCCATCACGACGCCGATATTACTGGCGGTCGCCATCTCCGTGATCAGGTCAAAACGGGCTTCGTTAGCCAGCACCAACTGCTGTGCACGGACATAATTGGTGACATCACGGCTGATACCGGCTAGGCCGATCACCTCCCCTTCTTCGTTCTTCAAGGGCAGCTTGGAGGTCAGCATCACCACCGGCTCGCTGTCGGTGGTGACATTCGGCTCCAGCAGGTTAATGATGGGCTGGCCGGTCCGCAGCAGCTCCTGCTCCTCATCAAAATACTGCTGTGCCAGTTCCCGCGGGAAAAAATCAAAATCGGTTTTCCCGATCATGTCGGCTTCACTGCGCCCGCGCTTTCCATCTTTCCACGAGGCGGTGTTCACCAAGGTAAAGCGGGATTGGGCGTCTTTGACGTAGATGAAATCGGTGACGGTGTTAATAATCGTTTGCAGCAGGTTGCGCTCTTTAAACAAATTTTGTTCGGTACGCTTGAGCGCGAGCAAATGCCCCAGAGAGGTCCCGTACAGATCGAGCGTATCGAGATCGAAGGATTGCAGCGGACGCTGATGCAGCAAATTATCGACCGAAACCCAGCCCAGCGCATGCGTTCCATCCCAGAGCAAGGCCAGCGCGACCCAGCCTTTTCCGACCACCTCACCCTGACCGTTGTAAAGGGGAACATCCTCGGCGTGAGCGATGGTCGAATGGTTTTGGATGGCAGCCGTCATTAAGGCTTCGTTCTTGATGGGGAAACGGATATGATGCTCAGCCTGCAAATTTCCCCGTTCGTCCGTCCCATACATGCCCTCAAAAAAGGTTTCGGAGGCATCGAAAACGCCGATGCCCATCCGGTCAAAGCCCAAATTGGTGATGCCCGCTTTAACCGCATCGTGGATCAATTGGTCGATGGTTGAAGCTCTGGTCAGTTTGATGACTGTCGTATTCAGCGTACGCAGCCGTTTTTGAAAGGCTTGGGCATCATCTGTGACGGACGATGAAGTTGAGGGTTTTGAATCGTCAAGAGAAGCGTCTATCATCATCATTCCCACGCAGAGTGTAACATCGGTTAAATTATTTAGGATTATTATAGCATCGATCACCGGAGGCGGTGGGCGGGTGGAGGATGAACCCGTTTTATGGCAATTTTGTTACATCTTATTGGCGGATTTGGCGACATTTGTGGCGATTCCGGCGGATGGCTCGGCTGGATTCGCGGCAATCGGGGTGTGGTGTGTCTGCCGCCAAAATTGCCATATCCATACCCCTAACCCCAACCCTTCCCCCGTAGTAACAGGGGAAGGGAGAAAAACCGCAGGATGATTCGGAAAATTCGTCGGATTCTTCAGAATCAGAATCCCTTTCGCGACAATCTGGCGGTAGTGGCAGTAAAAAAATGGCGGCGGCCCTAAATAGCGTTGTCCGGTAGTGAAAAGCGTCATGTTTCGTGTCGCTGTAGGCTAAAGCCATACAGCTACCAGCCAGACAAGCTCACTAAAGGCGCTTCAAAAATCAGAGTCTTGTACATGACACTACAGAATTCAGTGTCTAGTCGCTCAAATTCTCGGCTGAATAAGCAAAAAAGACAGTACCGGACAAGCCTTAAATCCCTCCCCAAAACACAGGGAGGGATTTTTCCTCCCTTATTATAGAACAAAAGTTTTACAAAAACAAGCGATTTTGGTTCGAGTTTACAAACTTTTCAATAGTCTAAAAGACACATATCAAGATAGTACACGGATCGCAATTTCCGCATTCGGTATATACGATCTTGTACCCAATTCACTTTTCAATTTCAGTGATTGCCGATACTGGTCTGCTGCCGCCGTGCGGATAAAATCGACAGGCTTCTCAAAATTTTGTTTGACTACTCGTTCAATTTCTTCGAGCGACACGTGGAAAAATTCGCGGCGGTTATTAATCATATTCAGACGATTTGCTGCAAAGGCTTTATGTATAGCATTTTCGAGCTTTGGAGCATCGTCGCTAAAGATGAGGGCATGGACATCGAAGTTGAATGGTACGGAAGCATCTCCTAGTTCATCAACACGTTCTTGGGGTTCAAGGCGACGAGTTACCCCAATCTTGTAGACATTCTCTCCAAAAGAACCCACATTCGAAATGACATAGACATAACCAGCGCGCGTGTTCTGTTCTCGCTTTTCTACCGTAAGCAAATTGTCAGCAACTTCACCAACTTTCTCCTCAATCTTGGCCTTCTCGGCTTCAAGTGCATGGCGTTCGGTATCGGTATTTGCTTTCTGAAGCTGTTCATTGATTGTGATAAGAGCCTTCTGAAAATGCTTTTGTTCTTTTTCGAGCTTCGCTTTTGCCTCTTCAATTTCCTTGATGAGTTTTGCCTCTTCTCTCATCTGTTCGCGGATAAGTTTTTGTTCTTCTTTCTCTTCCTGCTTCTTGACTTGATATTCATGGCACAAATAGAGTTCTTGTAATTTGAGTTTTAAATACTGCTGAGAAATCATAATAGTCATACGTTCACCCAGCTTGTTAAGGGTGTCAAATGCCTTTTGTATCTTTTTCTCAATAGACACGACATTATTGAACTTCACATCAACGATACTTGCATCACATTCATTATTGAATGCTCGCAGAATAAGCTTAACGTAATCTTTGATGAGACGTTCGCCTTCCTTTTGGCTATTATTAACCGTCCATGTAGTCGTTCCGTGACAGGCGGTTCCGTCTTTGATCATCTTTGCCTGTTGTTTGCGAATTCCCTCTAGATGGTTCTTATAAAGATCGGATGTGGCAAAGTCGTACTGTGGTTTATAGAAGCCGAAAGACTGAAGCAGCATTTGCTCGTCAAGCTGGATTACTTCTGACTGCTTCGCGGCAATCTGGTGGTTTAGCTCAGTGATTTGTTGTTCTAGTTCTCCACGTCGCCGAGCAGCCTGTATCTCTGCTGCTTCGATTCGCCTCTGTTCTTCAAGTTTCGCAACTTGAATTTGCTCACTGACCTGTTTTTGTTTAGCCAGTAATTCTTGGACAGAATTCAGTAGCCCATAAGCTTCCATGCGCTCGACTGTGTTAAGCGCCTTTTTTAATTGATCGCGCTCTTTTGTAGTCTTATCGAGTTCGGCTTTAAGCTTATTTACGTCTAGGAAATCAAGAAAAGGTATTGCGCTTCGTAAACTCGTTTTTTGTGGAGCTAATGCATCCAATTTTGCTTCCCACGCTCGTGCGGTGGGATGATCAATTTCTTTTAAAATTGCGCGTGCTCCAGCGTAATCTTTCTTGTCAATTAGCTCTTTAGCGGCTGCAAACTTTTCTTTTGACATATCATTTAATCTTTTCTAAATATAGTGTACTAATAAGTCTACGGTAAAACACAAAATTTAAACATATTTGTGATTATTTTTCACAAAAAATTGATCTATGGGGCACTTTATATCCAAATCAGGCCATATCGTTCAACGAGGATCTATCATGATTCAGAACAATCGACAAATGTGGGTCGTGACTATTGCGTGTACGGTACTCGTCTATCTTTTAGTAGCTCTATTTGTGGTGACCCGCACCAGCATGGTTGGAGGCATTGCTTTAATCGATATAGGCTCAATTACAGTAATCACTTGTCTATTGGGAATTGTACTCAACTGGCGGCGTAATCGATCAATCGCTCTAGGCTGTCTTGGAAGCCTAATCAGCATATTCATTGTTGTTACTAGTATTATCGCTTTGGCCGCTTGGTTGATACTACGCAATGCCCATTCTTAAGCGCAATAGCTACTTCATGCAGCGCTCAAGATACACTTTGAGTTAAACTCTCCGTATTGAACAACCTCTGTAGTCGAATCTAAGGCATATTCATTTGGCACTGCGGATTACAACGGCGATGGCCTATTCGAGCCATCATTATCAAACACAATTGAGCGCAGGCGTCACAGTCGGTGAAGTGGCGCGATATCTGGCACATTATGAGACGCGCATCGAGGCCAGCACGCTAGAAGTGGCGCGGGCGGTGCGGACGAACCAGAAGCTCCAAGACCTTGATCTGCAACCGGGTGACCGGCTGGTGGTGTTCACACAGGCGGCACAGCCGGTTGATCTGCCTGCCCCACTGCGGGCGGGGGATCGGGTGCTGCGGCTGCGGCTGGGCAGCTTCGATATGACGTCACGCGGGAAGCGGCGCTTGCTGATCGGGCGACCGGATGCTTTCCAGAACACCATCCCCGATGTGGATTTGCGCTACTTCGTGCCGCCCAATGCGCTGGATACGATTGCGGCCAGCGCCATCTGGCTGCAGCTTGAGGGCGGGTTGTGGTATGCCTCCAAGCAGGGACCGGTGCGCGTCATGCTGGACGAGTTGGAGTTGGGCGGCAGTCCGGTGATGCTCAACCAGAGTCAGTGGCTGCGGCTGTATCGGGCGAATGATGAGCCGCGCCAAGGTCATCTGCCGATCTGTGAGATGCAAATCCGGCAGGAGGTGGCGCAGGCCGCCGAGGACGCACCGTATCTGCAAGCCGGACAGATGAAGGTGCAGATGCGAGTCGGGTTGGAGAAGGAAAGCCAAGCGCTGAAAGCCTCCGAGAACGTCAGCGCCGGACAGTTGGCGAGCAGCTTGGCGTCCTATAACCAAATCGCGCTGACGACCGAGATGCAGGTGTGCGTCATGCGGCTGGTTCCGCCGCAGGTCAAATTGGAAACGCTGGCGCGGGGCGAGGAAGCCTTTCTCTATACGTCGCTGAATGTGCGCTATGCCCGTAACCTGCTGGTGCTGCGGGACATTCACAATCGGGCGCAGGTGTACGTGCTTTCCGCCAGCCGTGAGGACGGTGAGAAGTTGATCGGCTGCCGTCCGGACAGCGGGGCACAGAGCGTCGGGCTGGACGTGGATTTGTACGACTCGATTGTGGCGCAGGGGCACGATCCGCGCTTGTTCAATACGCTGTCGCCGTATTACGGGCGCATCCTGTACAACGCGGCGGACGAAAGCTGGCGCATCCGCTTAGAGGAACGGGCGCATGTGCCGCTGTTCATCAACAACATGCGGGTGACGAGCAGCGCTCCGGTGCAGCTCACGAGCGGGGATGTGTTGAGCTTCGGGCCGAGCATCACCAGTTATTATGCGCGGCTGGCAGTGGAGTTGAGTTCACAGGCCGAGTAAGGCATGTACAAATTGAACCGCCAAGTCGCCAAGAACGCCAAGTCAATACAAAGGAAATAAAACGTAAAATTTCGTTATACGTTAATTGACACGATGCGAAGTTGGAAGCTACTATACGATTAAGAGTATTCATTCATCCAACCATTATTAGGGGCTAACTTCCATGCCGCGTTCTGCCGGACGTCACCGTATCTATGCTAAACACGCTCGCCATCCCGATGAAGAAAACCTCGTTAAGCAGAAGAAGCAGCCCAGACAGCTTTTACCAACCACTGTAGACATCGCCCCGATTGCTCAAAGCACTGTGCAGCGGGCGAAAACATCTCCCCAAAACCTATCGCTACAAGAAGTGCAGCAGTTACAGGCGACCGTCGGCAACCGCGCTTTGTCACAGATGGTGGCGCCGCAGCCGACGTGGACGAGCCATGCGGTGGCGATTAGGCCGGTGCTCCAACGCAGCCCGATCTCGATCAAACAGAGCGCCGCCCCGATGACGGTTGTGCAGCGCTGGAAGTGGCCGTGGCGACGAAACGAAACCACTGCGCAAAAAATCGAACGCTACACGAATACCATGGAAAGAATCACAACGGCTATTGATGTGCTGCGCGTCGGTCATGGGGTGGTCATGTTACCGCTGACGGTGATCGATCTCCTTTCCAATATCGCCAGACCGTTCACGGGCAACCAAGCAAAAGTAAACTCAGGTGGTATTGGCAAGAAAGAAGAAAACCGTAAAGTTTTCCACAATGTGCTAAATGGTGAATCCCAGTTGGTTGCTTTGATGGGAGGCGCAAACGCCTATTTCGACCTCAAAATCCTCAAATATATGCCGTGGAACATTATCCCTTGGATTATTGGTGCGCTTAAGCGTTGGTATACCAAGGTAGACCGAAAACGCCGTGCGCTCTTGTAAACCGTATAATAAGATCAGCAATTAATAATAATCCTAATGAGCTTTACATCAGCACACACCCACAATGGGCATCCCGCGCATCAGCTTCTAGAGGAGTGGTTGACAATCATTATCTCTGGAGATGTCGACTCGCTCGGGCAATTTATCGATAAAAGCTACAGTGAGACAGCCCTACGATGGATGTCCGGAAAGCTTCGCACGGCGTATGAGTCAGATATGATGCGAAGCCGACCTTGGACGCTGCACAGCTTCGAAGCTCGCAGCGAAACGGAAGGCTCGATGCTGATATACTCTGAAATGATTGAGACTTGGGTGCAAGTCAATGCACGAGTCAGCGCCGAAACGCCTTACAAACTGGAGTGGATGAGCTGGCATGCTGCAAAAGCGCCAAATGACGCACCAGCAGGACACACTGTCACAGATGAAGATTTGCCCGCCTATCTGGATGCGTATCTCGCGAAGCTGTCGGATGCGGGCTTATTCTCCGGAACGATTTTGGTTGCCAATGGCGATCAAGTCCTTTACGAAAATGCTTTCGGGCTGGCGAATCGAGAGACAAATACCCCTAATCAGCGCGATACGAAGTTGAATCTCGGTTCGATGAACAAGATGGTGACAGCCGTTGCCATCGCGCAGCTTGTCGAACGGGGATTGGTCAATTTTGACGCGCTCATCAGCGAATATCTGCCTGATCTCCCGATTGAAATCGCCACGCAGGTTACTGTCGCACACCTACTGACCCACACTTCCGGAATCACAGGTTTCTTTCAATCCCCCCATTGGGCAGCTTATCGGGATAACCCGGACACCGTTCGTGGTTATTTCCCGCTGTTTATTGATGAACCGCTGCGATTTGAGCCGGGGGTGCGGCATGAATACAGCAATTCCAATTTCACCCTGCTCGGCGCGATCATTGAAGCGGTTACCGGACAAAATTACTTCGATTATGTTCGGCAAAACATTTACATACCTGCCGGCATGACTGCTACGGCAGAATACATGCGCAATGAAGAGGTTCCCAATCTCGCCATTGGTTACACCCGCAGCGCTGAGATGGGCAAACCCTCACTCGCCGAAGAACATCCGAATACAGCGCTTCTACCAATGCGCGGGAGTCCAGCGGGCGGCGGCTATTCAACCGTCAATGACTTGTATCGGTTCGCGCAAGCGTTACGCAATGGAACTCTCGTTAGCGCGGCGATGGTCGAAACGCTCACCGAAGGCAAAGTCAATGTAGGCATCTCCCCCACACCACGCTATGCGTATGGTTTCGGCGAAGATCGCATCAACGGTTCTCGTGTTGTCGGGCACAGCGGTGGTTTCCCCGGTGTCAATTCCAACCTCGATATTTATATGGATACAGGGTATATCGTGGTCGTGCTGTCAAATATCGATATGGGTGGGTCAACCGTCAATAATCGACTGCGCCAACTCCTCACAACGGCGCAGTATCGATCCCTGACCGGGTAGAGCCTGCTCTACAAACTTGCCCTACTATGCAGTGGATGAAGATATGCGGGAGGTTAAAAGTCTATTCGGTAAGAAAATCTGCTTGCCAAACCGCGCACTGTCCCCCATACAGAATGCCGTTCTAAAGAATTATTTCATTCAGGTGGATTAATCCGGTAAGATAGGATGATATTGGGATCAACAACGATTTTTTCGTTAGGTACCGGTACCGAGCTGTAAGCAAGGATTGTAGGATTTCATGAACAGCGGTGAACTGTACGCGCGAATTCAACAGATGCGGGAGGCGGCCAGCACGATCAACCAGAGTGCGACGCGCATTCAGGACAGCATCGAGGCGGTGGACGCGGAACTGCGGGCGCTGACGGCTGACCGGTTCATGTCGATCAGCGCCGAGGCCTTCCGCGCGGAGTATCAGCGGGTGACACCGCGCTTGAAGGAAGCCTTCGAACTGCTGGGGGGCTTCCGTGATAAACTGAACCAATCGGCGGATGATATTGAGCTGGCAGCACGAACAGGCGAAAATACAGTTTAACCGCCAAGACGCCAAGAACGCAAAGATCAAGGCAGAGAAGTATGAGTGATTTAATCAAAGTGCCGTATACGGAGTTGTTTCAGCGGGCGGCACGCATCCGACAGGAAGCCGAGACGATTCGCGCCGAGATCGACACGCTGCAGCAGGCGGTCGAGAGTGTGCAGTGGATGGGCAAACGCGCCGAGCGCTTCTTCACGCTGTGGAACGAAACGATCCCCGAAATGGAGCGCTGGGTGACGACGCTGGAAGGCTTCGCGGGCGAATTAGAAGAACAGGCGCGGCGCATGCAACTGGCGGATGAGAGTTTTTAGGAGGGACATCAACTCCGGCTAACGTCAGCGCAGGCTTTTGATATCCTTCGCGACGACTGATAGATCATTGTTGAGTTGATGCCCACCATGATCGAGTTCATGCACATGAGCCTGTGGCAAAATCTCTGCGTACAGGGCAAGGTGTTCAAACGGCACCACTTCATCGTCACGGCAGTGATACAGCACGATTGGAGTATCTTTCGGAAAACGGGTGGCAAACCCTTCGGGCAGTGCCAGTGTTTCCCAACCGTCGTATCGCCAGCCCTCCCCACCCCAAAATGGACAGGCGATGAGAAAAATGCCAGCAAGCGATTTCTTGACCTTCTGTTCGCTGACATACTTGATCACCACCGACGCGCCGACAGAATGCCCGACCAGAATAATCGGTTCCGGCATCGCAGCAAGTTCGTTCTCGATTTGCTGCCGCCACTGTTCAAAGGAAGCGTCCTCTTCGTTGAGCATCGCCGGGTAATGAACCTCGTACTCCGAACCCAGTGAGTGCCTCAGACTTGTGGCTAGTTTTTGGTCTTCTTCGTAAGCGCCTTCTCCTGCGCCTTGTATGAATAATACGTGCTTCATCACAAGGGGTCTCCTTCATGCTCTGGTAAGTTACCCTGAATTTAGCAGTGTTTGAGGCAGGCGGGATGAACCAACTCGCCCTTTTTGAGCTATCCATATGGGCGAGTAGGGAAAAATACGGCAGAACTTGCGAATAATTACTGGTTTTCCAGAAGTTCTTTGAGGGCGCGGAGATCGCTTTGCATGAGTCCGGCGTCACGGGAAAAATCAGCATCACTCATTTCGGGCTGGCGGTACAACACGAACGAGACTTCGCTGCCCTGCCCGTTAGCGATGACACGCAGGGGAACATAGACCTCGGTTCCGTCGGCCAGCGTCACCGTATGATCCATCACGCCATATTCATTTTGGGGCGCAAAGTGCAGGTCAACCGTGCTGTCTCCGGTTTTGACTTCCCAATGGTCACCCACACGTTTAACACCCTGCCCCAATCCAGCAGCCCATCGCGGTAGATTTTCGGGATTGCTGGCGAAGGCATACACCTCTTGGCATGGGCGCTCAATCGAGATGGTCAAATAGCGTAATTCTTTGAACATAACATATTGCCCTTTATTACGAGAATATGGTGGATCATTCTGAACCGCAAAGACGCAGAGACAAGAGAGAAAAGTTAAAACAGGGTAGCACACAAGTTCTTACTAAGTCAAGTTATGAGGCGTCTCAGCATCACGAACGATGGCCTCTCTAAATCAATTGTTCAGATCATCGAGACTCCCTTTATTTCGCAAAAACTGAAGTCCTCGACTTGCCTTATATATGTGCTTTGTCATGCAAAAACGATGTGAAGTATCGATGATTCGTTAATTTAAACGTAAAATTACAAAATCCAACGAACATTGATTAACGAAAAGGATTACAATTTATTTCAATACGTATCGGAACTAGGGAAGGTTTGTATGAATACTCCAGCTCTTCCTCCGGTAAACGACCCGATCTGGGCGGATATTATTACCGGGAAACAGGTCTTCATTTTCCAATGTCTGGCTATCCAGATTATCCTCATGCGACTGACATTGAGTGTTAAATACGACAGCACGCCGCAGAATATTCTTAAATGCTCCACCGAACTGCGTACCATGATCGAGAAAAACAGCGCTCTACCTTCAGCCAAGCGGGATATCGAGAAAATATTCATCCACAAAAAAGGAGGTGCATGATGCAGCACGAAATGAATAGCATCGGCCAAGTTACAGCCCTGATCAAAGAGGGTAAACGTCTCCTTTTGGCGGGTGACGAAGACATCCTGCGTCAGCTTCCATCTGGTTCATGGATTGGGGGCACCATTCCCTATTTCATGACACAGGCAGGTGGGCTGTCCACAAAAGACCAGATTTACGTGTCTGAACTGCCTGATTACGTCCAATCGGTAGAGATTGTCGAGTACGATAGGCAAACTGTTTCTAATATTTACCGAGATATTCCAGAAGGTGGTTTCGGCTTCGTGATTATGCCAACCGCCAGTCCAATTCAGTTCGAATTCGGGCTAAACGCGCCTCAATACCTTGAATTTGCGCACCGCCCGCTCCTCGGTTGGGTTTCCGGCCTGTTCCTTGATGATCTCGGCAGCAAAACCGCGAAAGTCTTCAACGGAAAAACACTTGAGGCATTGGAAAACAAAGCGGTTGCGATGATGGTGACACTGCCCGCGAATAAGATTCCTGAAATCGGCATCGTAAATATCTTTGAACAGGGCGACAGTGATTCCATCACTTTTGACCGTGATGGATTCGAAACCCATCACGCGCTTATTAACGGACAGCCCCAAAACTTAGCAGAATATATCAACCGCAATGGTATTGACACCCGACTGCCGCTGGTTGCGGATTATTTCGGCGCACCCATTAACGTCAGTCTGCAAAGCGTTGATCAAGAACAAGGCTGCGTCCACTTTTATGCACCAGTCTTCCATAATGTGACCTATAAATTCGCCAAGCCAATTACCAACTACGTCGACCAATTTACCAGCCACCTGCCCTACGATGATAACAGCATCGTCTTTTCATGCAACTGCATCCTGAATTACGTCTATTCGGATCTGGAACATAAACGGCTCGGCACAATCGGCGGCCCGATCACTTTCGGGGAAATCGCCTACCAACTCCTTAATCAAACACTGGTGTATCTGACCATCCACGACAATTAAGCTGTTTACACATCACAGGGCGAATTTTAGGCTCGCCCTGTGATGGTTTTACTGATATAGCCAAACGGGGAGAGCCGAAGCCCTCCCCTATTTATATTGAGGTACTAGAAACCTTGAGCCTTATACTCGATACCGGGGAAGTTGACCGCATCCAGCGAGAGGGTTTTGGCGGCTTCCTTGTCGCCTTTTAGTATGTCCAGCAGGAACGCGGTGGTGAAGTGGTTGATCAGGTCGTGGGCGCGATCACTGTCCCAAACGGAATCAGCACATGCCCAGAACATATCAGGAGTCAGCATCCAAGGCGCTGCGCTGCATCCATTTCCAAAGAGCATATGCCCACCTTGATCGAATACCACCGTGTCTTTGATGGCACTTCCCAGATCTTGGTAAGATTGTTTGGCGTAAATATCAAACGGCAAGAAACCATCCCCGCTTCCCGTAAGCAGCATGGTTGGGACTTTGATCACTCCCAAGCCTTTCTTGCCGAAAGCCGGTGTGTTGCCCGGCGCAAACAGGACGATAGTCGTCACACGAGGATCGCCGACGGACGGCCACAAACCGCTTGGCACATC
This sequence comes from Aggregatilineales bacterium, assembly GCA_044227005.1. Taxonomy (GTDB): domain Bacteria; phylum Chloroflexota; class Anaerolineae; order Aggregatilineales; family Phototrophicaceae; genus CFX2. The sequence continues at coordinate 277,326 of JBGAFZ010000007.1, read as the reverse complement.
CCCTAATCCAAGCAAATCCGCCAGCGGCTTTTCCTGTCCCTTGAGATTGCCACAGGTCCAGTAATCATCGGGGTATTTTGCGCACCACGCGTTAAGCGTCTCGTAATCCCGCTGCGCACCTGCGGCCAATAGGGCTGTCCATCCTCCAGAAGAATGACCGGTAACTGCCACCTGTTTCATGTCGATCAGTCCGCTCAAACCACCATCTGCGGCAGTCAGGGTTTCAGCATAATCAATCTCTCGTGAAATGTCGCGTGGACGTGTGGCATGGCTCTTCAAAAACGCACCCTCATCGTTTGCGTTCGCCATCGTGTCCCCGGTATGGTCGGCGGACATCACCACAAATCCATATGAAGCGAGATGTTCTACCAAGTACAATGCCGAGTAACGCGACCCCGAACCGCCATGTGAGAAAACGACTAGCGGATATGGGCCGTGCTGCGCATCCGGTTGAGCATCAAGAAGCGCATGGCCATTGAGGGAGATACTTGGGGCTACTGGTGGGTACTCAGCCGAGTAGGTGATTAACTCCGCCGTGCCCTTTGGATTGAGCGCCGGATACCATACAGTCAGAGGCAATGGACGCTTACCGTCTTTGTCCGGTATCGTGAATTCCATAGTTCCGACCCAATATGGCCCATGCAGCGCGTAAGTCGGTGCATCCGGACGCAGGCCAACGGCTTCCGGTTTGGTGTCCTGTGCGAAAACAACCGATAGACTAGAAAGAACAACGAGGATGAGCGCGAAGTGCGCCCATCTACGAGTACGATGTAACACGACACACTTCCTTTCTTGAGTGGGGAGAGCCGAAGCCCTCCCCTGTGATCGCTAACACATCTAGAAACCTTCCGCTTTATAGGTAATTCCGGTAAAGCTGGCCGCATCCGGCGCGAGGGCTTTGGCGGCCTCTTTGTCCCCATTCAGAATGTCGAGCAAAAACGCTGTTGCGAAGTGGTTAATCAAATCAAGAGCGTGCTGTTTGTCCCAGACCGGTTCAACGCAGGAATACACCGTTTCAGCCGAAATCATGTCAGGCAGGCAGTTGTGCATGAATAAGGCATGGTCGGCATGTTCGAAAATGGCAATCGCTTCTTGTTTGCCGGTCATTTGCTGATAAAGAGTGTCATGCGGATAGGGAATGGCGGCCGGAGCGCCTCTAAAGTAAAACAAGAAGGATGGCACCCGTAAGGCGCTCAAACCCTCCGGCCCGAAGTCATGGGCACCACCATCAATCGACACAATCGCGTTGATACGCTTGTCTCCGATGTCCGGCCACAGACCATCAGCCGGTACGTTGATACCCAAATACTTGGCCCATTCCTCATTTCGTGAAGTTTGATCAACACACAGCAGCGGCCCGATCCAAGAATTCTGGGTTTCTTTGGTCTGACACCAGTTGTTGATTTCATTGGTGCTGCGACGAGCGCCGCCCGCTAACAAGGTGGTAAATCCGCCAGCGGAATAACCGGTTACGCCGATCTTCTTGGTGTTAATGACATTCGCCAGCGCACCGTCTTTTGAAGTGATTTCACTGGCATAATCAATCAGCGCACTGATATCCCATTGACGGCTAACTTCAGCGTGGGCGGGCATCGAGATGATTGGCGGCGCGTCTTCATGGTCGGTCGCCATCACCACAAATCCGTATGATGCGAGGTGTTCACAATATTCGGGGCTAAACCAGCGATAACCCCAACCGCCATGCGAGTAAATAACCAGCGGATACGGCGCATGGTCGAGATTCGACGGGGCATCAAGCAAAGCATTTCCCGGTCGTGGGAACCAAAGCGGCCCGCCATAATCCGCAATTCGTTTTTCGGCGGGATAAACATAAGGTTTGATTTTTTGATCCGGATTCAAAGCGGGATACCAGACTGTAACCCGGCTTTCGCGTGTCTGGGCGCATCGGGACGTGGATTTTCTGCTTGAAGGTTGGAATCTTGAGCCAGAACGACCGATAGACTGGAAAGAACAACGAGGATGAGCGCGAAGTGCGCCCATGTACGAGTACGATGTAACACGACACACTTCCTTTCGTCACAAATAAAAAAGACGTCTCACGCTGTTCGGGATAACGTCTTTAGGAACCATGTTTTGTACGGACGCGGCTTCAGCAATAAACAGCGAAGCTTGCGTAATATCTTGTTATATCTTAGGGCGCTTGAGCAATCCTTAACCAGTGACATTTATCACCTAATTTATTATTGGGAGTAGGGAGAGCCGCAGCCCTCCCCTATTTATCGTCAGGCGTTAAAAACCTTGAGACTTAAATTGGATACCGGGGAAACTGACGGCTTCCGGCACTAATGCTGCATGCGCGTCTTTGTCGCCCTTCAACACATCGAGCAGGAAGGCGGTGGTAAAGTGGTTGATCAGGTCATGCGCGCGATCACTGTCCCAAATATTATCCAGACAGAAGAAAGACCAACCTGTATCCACTAACCATTGGGTATCGCTACACGCTGCCGAGAAAATAAAATGATCGGCATTTTCAAAGACCACCAATGCCTTTTGAGCGCTGGCTGCATTCTCATAGCTTGGATAGATACCCCAATCCGGCGGGGTCGATGTGTCGATACTGCCCCCGATTGCCAATATTGGAACTTTGATCTCGGCAAGTCCTGAGTCTCCAAATGGATAGGAATCGCCGGCGAAGGTCGCAATCGCCTTAATTCGTGGGTCATACCAAGAAGGCCACATTCCCGTTGGTACTGAACTCAGGCTGTCTAAAGCAGCCATTTCGGGTTGATGATCCAGCAATAGCCTACAGGTGGGCTGCCATGGATCGTCGGCTGAAAGCGCTGCGCAGCGTTTGCTGAATTCATCCAGATTGAGGCGTGCCCCACCCATCGCTAAGGATGTATAGCCACCATAGGAATGCCCAAGCACACTGATTCGTTCCATATCAATGAGCTTAGGGAGCTTACCTTTGTCACCGGTTAGGGTTTCGGCGTAAGCAATCGTCCGTTGAATATCTTGGGGACGGTTGATGGTATCTTTCCAAAGATCAGGCACTTCGGGCGTCCAGAACTCGACATGATCGGGCACCATGACGACAAACCCATAAGAGGCAAGATGTTCGGCAAGATAGGCATATCGCGGACGAAATTCACCATAGCCGGGTGAGATGATGACGAGCGGATAGGAGCCACCTGTCATATCAGGTGACGCATCCTGTATAGCATGTCCTATGAGCGTTGGCGTAACCTCTTTCGGGAGATTGGCATCCCACTTGATGATAATGTCTGAATAGATTATTTCTTCTCGTGCTTGGTTGGGGTTCAGCGCCGGATACCATACCGTTAACGGAATCGGACGCTTCGAGTCTTCAATCTTAAAATCTTGTGCTCCAACCCAGAATGGCCCATGCAGGGCGTAAGTCGGCGCATCGGGGCGAATACCAACGGCTTCCGGTTTGGAATCCTGTGCAAAAACAAGTGATGTTGTTAAAAGAACGACAATAAGAATAAGGGTCAAGTACGCCCATGTCCGCGTACGATGGAACACGACACACTTCCTTTCTTAAGCGGGGAGAGCCGAAGCCCTCTCCTATTTATATTCGTGTGCTAGAAACCTTGAGAGTCATATGTGATACCGGCGAAGCTGACCGCATCCGGTGCAAGGGCTTTGGCGGCTTCTTTGTCGCCTTTCAGAATGTCCAACAGGAAAGCAACTGCAAAATGGTTTGCCAAATCATGGACTCGGTCTACATCCCAGACCGAATCAGAGCATATAAAATAAAAATCATTGCCCAGCACTTCCCAAGTGGTGGGCGCATCTTTGCAGCTCGATGAGAACATATAGTGGTCGCCGTTTGCGAAAGAAACCAGAATTTTTTCCTTACTGGCTGCCCCCTGATAGGTCAGCTTGGGACCCAATTCGTACGGTGTGGCACTATCAGATGTGCCGCCCATAGTCAGAACAGGAACAGTGAGCTCTGCCAACCCTTTCTCGTTAAAAGTAAAACCGTCACCTGAGATCGAGATAGCAGCATCGATGCGGGGATCGCCCATAGGCGGCCACAAACCTGTCGGTACAGGATCAAGACCCAGAATCTTCGCCATATCCTTCACAACGACATCGGCCGGTGGTGTACACATGACTTGGTAAGCAGATGGCGAATCCGGTGTGACCTTGGCACACAACGCCGCATACTGCACCATGTCCATACGCGCGCCAGCCGAGGCAAGCGCTGTGGAACCACCACCAGAATGTCCTGCAACAGCGATCTTCTCCATGTCTATCATGCCTGCTAACGCGCCTTTGGTCGCGGTCAGCATCGCAGCGTAATCAATCGTCCCCGATATGGTGACCGGACGGGCAAGCGCTGTTCGCGGGTAATCGGTCGATCCGGGGTCATTTTCTTCTTTGTGATCAGGGGCAATCACCACAAAGCCGTAGGAAGCGATACGTTCGATTAACCATGCATAAAGTACCGATTCAGAATTTGACCCATGCGAAAACACCACCAGCGGATAGGGAGCAGAGCTTAGATCGACTTTGGCATCCAACAGCGCATGTCCAGCAATATTGACTAGCGCCTGATCCCGCGTGAAACCGAGGCCCTCTATCTTCCAGTGCATGACATAACTTATTTTTTCTTCAGCAGCGGATGGATTGAGCGCAGGATACCAAACCCGAACGTCGACTGGATCGGCTCCGGCCTCCCGCTTAAATGCCTGTGTGCCCACCCAATAAGGGCCATGCAGGCCATAAGCTGGCGCATCGGGGCGCAGGCCCACCGCTTCCGGTGTAGCATCCTGCGCAAAAACGACCGATATACTCAAACAAACAACGACGAGGATGAGCGCAAAGTAGGCCCAAGTACGAGTACGGTGTGACATCATTTTTCCCTTTCGTGGAAATAGGGAGAGCCGAAGCCCTCCCCTATTGATCGTCAGGTGCTAGAAACCTTGAGACTCATATTTGATTCCGGGGAAGCTGACGGCGTCCGGCGCGAGGGCTTTGGCGGCTTCCTTATCCCCTTTCAACTGATCCAGCAGGTAAGCGGTGGTGAAATGATTGATCAAATCGTGGGCACGGTTCATGTCCCAGATGCTATCCGAGCAGAACCAATACGCGCCCAATTTGGTTGACCACCACGGTGCTGTGGAGCAGTCATTGAGGAACATATAATGATTAGCATTTTCAAAAGTCACTAACGCTTTTTGCTGGCTAGAGATGTTGTCATAGGTTGGGCGCACTCCCCATTCATAGGCTGTTGCCTCATCACGCGTCCCACCGATTGCCAATACGGGGATATTGATTTCGGCTAGACCGGCTTTGTCAAACAGGTATGAGTCGCCCGCCATTGTCACAATCGACTTGATCCGTTTATCGCCCCATGACGGCCATAAGCCTGTTGGCATGGATTCAAGCCCTGCCCATTTAACCATGTCATTTTCAAAAGGTACAAAAATCGAACAAAGACCTTGATTCGGGTCGTCCTTAGCGAGCGCAGCACAGCGGGCGTTATAACCAATCAGATCATAACGGGCACCGGCTGCGACTAAAGCGTCATACCCTCCGGCAGACTGGCCGACCATAGCCACGCGATTCATATCAATCAGCGCTTTGAAGGCACTATCATCCTTATTCAGCACTTCGGCATAATCCAGCGTTCGAATGGTGTCCAGAGGCCGGTCAATGAAGCTGGACGCAAAAACTGACGAATTCTCCTCATTCAAGTGATTCATTTCGACGTGATCCGGGGCAATCACGATCAAACCGTAGGATGCCAGATGTTCCAGTAGATAGGTGTAGTAGCTCGGCGAACTGAAAGAACCATGCGAGAAGACCACGAGTGGATAAGGCGCGTCAGTCCCATTGGGGTCAGCATCACCCAAGGCATGACCGGCATAAACATAGGTCGAAGGGTCTATATCGGTGGGCAGCGGGTCATATTTCATCACCGGATGATAAGCAAATTCCTCTTTTTGATTCTTCGGATTCAGAGCTGGATACCACAAGGTCAGTTTGAGCGCGGGTTTTCCATCTTTTTCGGGGATTTCCATCTGGCGTGTGCCGACCCAATAAGGGCCATGCACGGCATAGGTCGGCGCATCGGGGCGCAAACCCACCGCTTCCGGTGTAGCATCCTGCGCAAAAACAACTGACATACTCAAACAAACAACACTCACGATGAGCACAAAGAAGATCCAAGTACGAGTACGATGAAACATGACACATTCCCTTTCTCAGATTGTAAAGAGGGAGGGACTTTCCCCTCCCTGTAATCACTAATTCATCTAGAAACCTTTTGCCTTATACTCAATGCCCGGGAAGCTGACAGCATCCGGCGCGAGTACGCTATGGGCTTCTTTATCGCCCTTCAGAACGTCGAGCAGGAAAGCGGTAGTAAAGTGGTTGAATAAGTCATGTGCACGATCCATGTCCCACACTGGATCGGAGCAACCTGCGTACCAACCGATTTCCGGCGGCCACGGATAATTAGTACATTTTTCAGCAAAGACTGTGTGGTCAGCGTTATTTAGGAGTACAGAAGCTTTTTGCATGCTGCCAATATATTCCCATGTTGGGTTAACTCCCCATTCCTTTGGGACAGTCTGATCACCACTGCCATTGACCAGAAGTACTGGAATCGTGATCTCCGCCAACCCCTTAGCGCCTATCAGTTCAGTTTCACCTGCTGATACAACAATGGCTTTAATGCGCGGGTCGTTCCATGAAGGCCATAACCCTTCGGGTACTGCATCAAGGCCAGCCATACGCGCCATCTCAGCTTCCTGTGACAGCAATGGTCCACACACCGCGCCAATGGTGTGGTCAGGAGTTAGCGGCGCACAGGTCGTCTTCAGTGAATCAAAGTCAAAACGCGCCCCACCCATGAGCAGAGAAGTAAAGCCACCATATGAATGACCGGCTATCGCTATCCGGTTCATATCAATCATGCCAGCCAGCATTGCACCATCGGCGGTTAGTTCTTCACCCAACGCAATCGTTCGCTGAACATCAAGAGGACGTTTCACACTAGCCGCAGCAATATCTTTATAAGTAGGATCCCATGTTTCCGGATGGTCAGGGGCTAAGACAACAAAGCCTTCAGAGGCAAGGTGTTCGGCATAGTAAGCAAACGCATAGGGAGAACCGGAAAAGCCATGCGATACAATAATGAGAGGGTATAATTCACTCGATTTATACGGCGCTGCATCTTGCAGAGCATGACCGTAAGATGGCATCGTATAATCGATTGGCATTCCTTCAAACTTGGCTGGCAGTGCCGGGTAGGTTATTTCCTCGACTAAGCTGTTCGGATTCAGCGCCGGATACCAAATTGCGACTGACAGAGGGTATTTCCCCTTTTCAATAGTCATAGTCTGGAAGCCCACCCAGTACGGTCCATGAAGCGCATAAGTTGGTGCGTCTGGTCTCAAACCAACCGCCTCGGGTTTGGCCTCCTGTGCCAAAGTAACTGACATACTTACAAGAACCACGACGAGGATGAGCGCGAAGTGCGCCCATATCCGAGTACGATGTAACATGACACACTTCCTTTCTCAGATTGTAATGAGGGAGGGACTTTCCCCTCCCATAGTGAACACAACTTATTTCATGGTGGTTTGATAATCGACTCCGGTCAGAGTCACAGCATCCGGCAGCAGTGCCGCATGAGCCTCTTTGTCACCTTTGAGCACATCCAGTAAGAAGGCGGTCGTGAAGTGATTGGTCAAGTCATGGACGCGATCCATATCCCACACGCGGTCTGACGTGTAATCAAACCAGCCATGATTCATCAAATAGTCATCCGCCTTATTGGCGAATATGCCGTGATTTGCCTGATCGAAAAGCACCAGTGATTTGTTGGTACTGGACAGATCTTTATAGACGGCTGCGGCATTGAAGTCGATTGGAAGCAACGTGTCACCCGATCCGGCAATCATAAAGGTTGGGACGGTAACCGATTTCGCGCCGCCTGAGGTAAAGACAACGGCTAACGGGGCAAGCGGGACAATCGCATCCACGCCTGTGACATCAAAAGCAGGCCACATTTCCCCTGCCCCAACGGTCATTCCGGCGGCTTCCTTGATCTTGTCTTCGGAAGCGGCGATAAAGACGCATTGGATATAGAATCCGACGCTGTTGCTCGCCACCGGATCATTCTCATTCTGTTGGCACCATGCATGCAGCGGTGTGAAATCGACCCGTGCGCCGGCTGATGCCAGAGCCGTGAAGCCGCCATACGAGTAACCCACAACACCAACCTGTTCCATATCAATCAGGCTTGGGAGTGCCCCGTCTTTCGCCGTTAGATAAGCGGCATAGTCGATCTCACGCTGAATATCACCGGGGCGATAGGCCATCGTCATAGCCGTACTTTCAGCCGTGCCGGAGCCATCTTCACCCGCCAATGCCAGATCATCCGAATAGCCGATGGTGTTACCGGTATGATCGACTGCCAGTACGACAAAACCATACGAAGCGAGATGCTCCGTCAAATACGATGAGAAGTAGCGAAAGCCAACATTCCCATGTGAAAAGATAACCAGTGGATACGGGCCTTTGGTCAAATCCGGTAGGGCTTGATCAAGGGCTTTACCCGGAAGGGTGAACGGATCGAGGCTGGGGCCGGGGTCGTAAGTATAGGTGATTGACTCCTCCGCCCCCGTCGGATTGAGCGCCGGATACCAGACCGTCACAGGCAGCGGACGTTTGCCCTCTTTATCCGGTATCGTGAATTCCCGCGTCCCCACCCAGAATGGCCCATGAAGCGCATAGGTTGGCGCATCCGGGCGCAGACCAACTGGCTCTGGTTTTGAATCTTGGCCAAAAACGACGGATAGGCTGAAAAGAACAACGATAATGAGCGCGATGTGCGCCCATGTTCGGGTACGATGTAACATGACACACTTCCTTTCTCAGAATGGATAGGAACACAAGTCCTCTCCTGTGAGGAGCGACTCATGATTTTGTCGTAATCGAATAGGTTTCTTCCGTCCATAGGATGGAATGGGCTTCAATGCTGTTGGAAGCAGGGTTAAAATCCATCATGAAGGCATCCTGACCGAAATAATCCCAAATCTCCATCTGAAAGACCGGCTTTGAGTCCTTTTCGATCCAACTGCCTTTCATGAGCCACGGACTGGTATGTGACCAAATCGCTTTATCCAGTGGGATAATAGACTGGTTGGAAACACGGAAAATGCCATCTAAGCCGATGGGCAGCGCATACTTTTCGCCAGCCAATTCGACGTGGAAGATTGCCTCGTTCCGGGCGTTAAAGTCCAAATTGATAGATGTCCAACCCAATTTGTTATCAGACAACTTGAACGTCTTGCCCGATAGGGTTTGGGCAATTCCTGGCGGCGTACTCGGTTGAACCACGGTCAAGTTTTTTGATTTCCGTATAACTTCCTGTAATTGGGCATTCGCTTTCTCATTAGCGGGAAGGGGCTTGTCTGACTGCACGCCGGGTATGAGATAGTCAACCAGTGCGTTGCCAAAAATCATTCCGTAGGCGATGTCACCAGTTGTAACAACCATCAGGTCGAGATCGGGTATGACATAAAGGATTTGACCTGCGTAACCGATGGCGGCAAAACCACGATGCGCTGCGTTCTTACCTTCCGGCTCATTTGCCCAATAACCAATCGGGCCGTTGTACCAAAAATTCGAGTACCCTTCCCAAAAGTGAGGCTGTAGTGGTTCAAGCTGGTCGTTGAGCGATTGTTTGACCCACGCGGAAGACACGACCTGTGCACCATCCCAGACACCATCATGCAGATAGAGATAGCCAATGCGGGCAATATCCTGTGCGCTAATGGCGAGGCCAGCACCACCGAAGTTGACCCCTTCAGCGTCAACCGCCCAATCAACATCACTGATTCCGAGCTGCTCGAATAGATTCTTTCGGGCAAATTCGAGGGCAGACATTTTTGTGGCCTGCTGAAGAACTGCTGAAACAAGATGAGCATTGGCATCAAGATACTTATAAGCTTCACCGGGAGCAGTGATCATAGATGAATTCAGTATGTGCTGTACAACCGTTTCATCTTTAATGGCTAAGGGTGCAATTTCAGCGTCATCAATTCCCAAACCGCTGGTGTGGTTCAGCAAGTTGCGTAAGGTAATTGCAGCCTTGCGTTCGTCCATCGCCGCAGTTTTATCCTTAGGGAAATAATCCCAGATAGATTGATCCAAACTCTTGATATAACCTTTATCAATCGCGATGCCGACTAACGCCGAAACAACCGATTTGGTCAATGAAAACGCCTCGTGCGGTTTAGCAGTATCGAATGGGTAGGCCGAGGCATCCATCACCACCTGCCCATGCCGGATAACCAGCAGACTGTGAATTAGCAGTGTTCCCTTCACATCAGGATTAGGCTTTTGAAGGTATGTCCAGAGGTCTGCCAGCTTTGTCGAATCCATTCCTTGTGCTTCAGGGGTTGAAGTCTGCCAGTCTTGAGTAGGCCAAGTTAGCGATTCTTGAGCTGATATTATTGCCGTTGGCATTACGAATAAAATGAGGAGCAAACCAAGCGCGATGTGTGCCCATGTGCGTGTACGATGAAACATGATGAGTTCCTTTCAAAAACAGAAATAACACTTTCCATTTCTCATATTTTTAAGTCTTGAGTCAGAGAGAACGCTGTGTTCCTAACAACACAGTAGGGGGCTTACGCCCCCCACCGCCAATCTGAGGAGGACACTAGTCATGCGGAACCGTTAGGTTTTGCCACTGGAAGGTATAAGTCTTCCCATTGGCATCCGCAGGAGTGGTGATCCAGAACCAATTGCTGCTTGAGAAGTACATGGCGTAGCCGTTGTTTTCGGCGACCAATGTGCCGTCTTTATGACCAGCCTTATCTACAATCTTGGCGATGTCCGCCGCCGATACCTCAAGGGCGAGGCTGCCGGTGTTGGTCTTGGGATTAATCGCTAGGATTTGTACCCCGCGCAGCACCTTGACATCATAGAACGGATACTTCCAGTCACCGGGCTTACGCACCGTGTCGTAGGTGTAATAGACCGCCACAGGCGCAGCGACATCCGCGCCGTTCAGCCGCCCATCCTTAATGTAGCCATTGGTGGGGACTGGCGGGGGCTTCGGCGACTCACCGGCTTGGACCGCGACCAAGCTCAGTAATATCACCACCAGAGTCGTGAACAGTACTAAACGCTTGAACATTTTGTCCTCCCGTATCGTAAAAATGGGCCCCGTAATCACTGGATGGAAATTCATCTTTTAGTGCGTTAGGCCCAATATTCAGCTCGTTAAAGTCCTCAAATTTTTCCGTCACGGTTCTTTCGATCTGCTTCCAGCTTAGGACTAAGCGCATCGGACTTCATCTAACTAAAGTAAGAGATATGCGTTGAGGCGGGTTGATTTGTCCAAACAAATCGTCGAAAGGAGTGAAGGGGGCGGCGGAAACGGGCTGCTGGCAGTGTTCGTGATGGTGCGTCCAAATAAACAGAGGTAAGGTCTGACCCGTCCCTACCTCTGTTATCAGGTGTTGAAGCGCCCGGCTTACAACCCTAGTGTGTGCTTACGATAAGTCTCAACAGGTTGAGCGTCATCTAACAAAAGTAAGAGATACGGGTTGAGATGCGTGGATTTTGGGGAAAGACGGTTAAGATCAGTGAAGAATATGCAAAGTCCGCGCCCGGGCGACTGCGGCAGTACGGTGGGTGACGCCGAATTTCTGGCAGAGATTGTAAATGTGGGTTTTGACCGTGCCTTCGACCACCGTTAGCGCGGCGGCAATTTCGTGGTTAGACAACCCTTCAGCGACAAGGCGCAGCACTTGGAGTTCACGGTCGGTGAGGGGTTCGGCCAGCGGTTGGCGCATTTGGTCATCGGTCAGCAGCAGCAGATTTTCAACGACGGTATCCAATTTGAGAGTTGTCCCGCGTTCCCATGCTCCGGCGTAGGCTTCTACGCCAAGCTCCTGTGCAAGCTGCATACGTAGATCATTCATGAGTGACCATTTTTCGAGCCAACCTGTGGCGCTGGCAGGATGCGTGAAGATCAAGCCGAGCAGTTCGGCAGCGGCTTCAAAATCACCATCATGTGCCAGAAGCAGCGCGAACACCGGCAATATCCACAAGCGAATGCCGGTCTGCGGTTCGTCTTTCAAGGCGCTGCGGGCCTGTTCAGATGCGGCCTTGAAATCCCCTACCCCACAAGCGGTCATCGCCAGCACCCGCGCGATGAAACGTTCACGCACCGGATGCGGTTTAACCAAGCTGAGTGCTTCTTCGGCAAGCCGCTGCGCCTCGTGATAATTCCCCTCAACACAACTGACATGAGCCAGAACAATCTTGGCAAAACCCTCTTCGCCTGTGGATTTGACCTGTATGACGGTTTCGAGGTCATGCCTAATCCAGGGCTTGGCTTGCTGAAAATCGCCTTCCAAGAAACTCAGAAAAGCCAACGAACCGACCGAGTCGGCCTCCATTGCCAGAAAGCCCATCTGGTCTGCGATGCTCAAGGCTTCAGTCAAATCACGTCTGCAAGCCTCATATTGGCCCTCGAAGCAAGCGCCCCATCCCCGGCGGAACACCATTTGGTAACGGTGCCAAGGGCTATCAACAAGCTTGAGCTGTTCCAACGTCTGCTCGTTATACTGATCAAATCGGTCGATATCACCCACCGTCATGAGATGATAGGTCAGATCCGTGAGCACATTAAGAACACCAAATCCATCACCGATTCGCCCGTATATTTCCAGTGCTTTCTGGACTTCATCTAAGGCATGTGGGAGATGACGGTTGGTCAGAAAATAGGCATGTCTCAGCAGGCAAAAGGCCATTTCGGACTCGTTTCCAGTGGTGCGAGCAAGCTCTAAGGCGCCGTCAATAATGGCGGTGTCAGGTATAGGACGAATTCTCATTTGTAAACGCCACCACACCGGATGGGGTTCGACATTTGTGACCGGTGCAAAAGTATCGGCGGCTATCTCAAACAGAGCACATATTTCGCCCACACGACTGCGTAAATGGCCGAACCAATAAAGACCGTCAATCATCCGGTCAATCAGGGCATCATCACGCTGTGTAACGGCATAAGTCCATGCTGCACGGATGTTTTCAAAGTCAGATTCAAATTTATTCAAGCCGCTGCGCTGCTTGTCACTTTTGATCTCTGCCTCGCACTGTTTTACAAAATCGGCAAAGTAAACCGCATGACGGTTTGCTACATCCTTTGTGCTGTCAGCCAGCGTAAGTTGTTCCTCACCATACTGCCGCAGCAGTTCATGAATATCATGGCGTCCAGCACTGTTGGTCCGCAAAAAGGATTTGTCCACCAGCGAAGCCAGCGTTTCGAGAGACGCTTCCGCAATCTGCTCCGCCGCCTCTAACGTGAAGCCGCTGCGGAAAATCGAGAGCTTTTGAAATACCTGACGTTCTTCCTCATATAGCAAACGCCATGAATGATTGTAGACCGCGCGCATACTGCGATGGCGTTCAGGGATATTTTGTTCGCGGCTGGTCAAAAAATCGATGTCATTTTGGATGGCCTCGGCAATCGCCTCACAGGTCAGCATGTTCGTCCAGTTGGCGGCCATTTCAATTGCCAGCGGAATGCCTTCAACAAGCTGGCAAATGCGAATGACATTTTTAAGCTGCTGTTCCAATACAAAATCAGCGTGAATCTGCTCAGCCCGTTCGGCAAAAAGCTGCACGGCGCTGTAGGATTGGGCAGTTTCATCTAAATGACTGGCGGGCACCTTCAAGCCCTGAACCATCCACTGCCACTCTTCATGCAGCTTGAGCGGTTCGCGGGACGTAACCAGCACCCGAACCGCCGCTGCATCTGCCAGAATGGGGGTGATAACCGCCGCCCCTTCAACAAGATGTTCGAAATTATCCAATATCAGCAGGAGTTGGCGTTCACGTAAGAATTGGATGAGATGCTGCAAAGCATCTTTGTCATCGCGATTCGGCAGTTCCAGAGCATGGGCGATGGCGGATGGGATATGCTCCGCTGAGCGCAGAGGCTGTAGAGGAACAAAATATACGCCGTCAGGATAGGCGAGACTCATCTGGTGAGCAACTTCCAGCGCAAGGCGTGTCTTGCCGATACCACCCGGCCCAACAAATGTAAGAAGCTGACACAGCGGGTTATTCAGACGATGGATGATCTCGCGGATTTCTTCTTCTCGACCAATGAACGAGGTCATCTGATGCCGAATGTTGTGGATGTTATTGACCGCGCGATCATCCCAAATCATATTTAATAAACCAATATTCAATAAGTTTTAATCTGCAGTACTTGGCCGGACGGTATAACATCAAGTAATAAATTGTAATCATCCTAAGCTCGGGTCGCAAATCGTTGAGCAATCAGAAAGTGAGCGGTTGTTTTCAACTCCTATGATGATCAGTGAAGAATATGGAGGGCGCGGGCGCGGGCGACCGCTGCGGTGCGGTGCGCGACGCCAAGTTTTTGGCAGAGGTTGTAGAGATGGGTTTTGACGGTGCCTTCGACCACTGTTAGCGCAGCGGCAATCTGGTGGTTGGACAGCCCTTGGGCGACAAGACGCAGCACTTCCAGTTCACGGTCGGTAAGGGGTTCAACCAGCGGTTGGTGAGCCGGGGTATCGGCCATCAATCGCAGCAAGTCATCGACGACCTGATCCAGTTCTAGTTGGGAACCCCGTTCCCAAGCAGCGGCATAAGCCTCTGCACCGAGTTGTTCAGCAAGCTGCGCCCGCAGATCAATCAGCATCGGCCAGTTTTCAAACCAGCCCATCGGCGTGGACGGATGGGTAAAAATCAATCCGAGCAGTTCAGCAGCCCGTTGGAGATCCCCATCATGGGCGACAAGAAGCGCAAATACCGGTAAACCCCATAGCTGGATTCCTTGGCTGCGTTCTTCAGCGAGTGCCCAACACGCCCGTTCGCGTGCCCTGTCGAAGTTTCCCAGACCAAATTCGGCTGTGGCTATCACCCGCGTAGCAGACCGTTCGCGCATCAGGTTCGGCTTGACTAGGATAAGCCCCTCCTCGGCAAGCTGAAGCGCTTCGGCGTAATGGCCTTCCACACAAGCAATATTAGCCTGATAGACTTTGGCGATGCCCTGCTCGCTGACGTCCGTGAGCTGTATAACCGCTTCAAGGTTCCGGGCGACCATGATTTTCGACCGCTCAAAATCGCCATGAATGAAGGCGATAACACCTAATGCTCCGATGCAGGCGGCGGCCAACTCCCGAAACCCCATCTGGTTGGCAATGCCTAACGCTTCAGTGAAATCCTGCTCACTGGCTTCGTATTGTCCGTCGCTGGCGTATGTCCATCCTCTACGGAACAAAAATTTGAACATATGATAAGGATTACCGGTTTTACGGGCCTGCTCCAAAGCCTGATTGAGATGGGTTTTGATGGTGGTTTGGTCGTGAAAAAACCCGTGATAATAGTTGATGTTCAAATGGGTGACGGCCATCCCAAAGTCGTCACCGATGCGCCGGTAGCGCTCCAGTGCATCATATAGTTCTTCCAGAACATGGGGATGGCGGTGCTCGGTATCATAAACACCGCGCAGCATCAAACAGTAAGCGGCCTCGGCTTGGTTTCCACAGCTTTCGGCAATGGCAAAGGCTTGATCAATAAGCGCAAGGTCAGCAGATTGGTAAATTCTGATCGCTAACCGTGCCCACACCGCATGAGCAGGCCCCTCCGTTACCGGTTCAAAAACCCGCGCAGCCATTTGAAAAAGGGCGCGAACGTCACCGGAGAAGCTGCGGGTTTCGCCGAACCAGTATAACGATTCAATCATCCGGTCAATCCGGTCATAGTCGTAGCGGCTCACAGCGTAAGACCATGCCGAGCGGATGTTTTCAAAGTCGGCCTCGATTTTGTTCAAGGCTGTCAGTTGCTCTTTGCCTTTCAGTTGGGCTTCACAGAATTTGACGTAATCCGCAAAGAAAGCCAGATGCCGGTTAGCGATGTCCTCTGTGCCAACCGACCGCTCCAACTGCTCAGCACCGTACTGCCGCATCAGTTCATGAATGTCATAGCGTCCGTTGCCATCCTGCCGGATGAAGGATTTATCAACCAGCGAGGCCAGCGTTCCTAAGCTTGCGCCATCGATTTGTTCAGCCGCTTCGCGCGTGAAACCGCCCCGAAAAATCGACAGCCGTTCAAAGATTCGTCGTTCCTCTTCGAATAGCAGCCGCCATGAGTGGTTATAGACCGCCCGCATACTGCGATGGCGTTCGGGAATGTTCTGTTCGCGGCTGGTCAGAATATCAATGCCGTTCTGGATGGCCTCGGCTATGGCGTCACAGGGAAGCGATTTCGTCCAGTTGGCGGCCAGTTCGATGGCTAGAGGAATGCCTTCAACAATCTGGCAGATACGGGCGACCGCTTCTCGATGCGGCTTAAGCGTAAAATCCGGGCGTATTTGCTGCGTCCGTTCGGCAAAAAGCTGCATCGCACTATAAGCTTCAGTAGGTTCGGCTGAGCCGTCCGTTGGAAAACGCAAGCCGCTCACCAACCACTGCCACTCTTCATGCAGTTTCAGGGGTTCGCGTGATGTGATCAGTACACGTACGTCCGGCGCACTCTCGATCACATGGGTAATCAGTTCAGCACCATCAATGAGATGCTCAAAGTTATCGAGGATGAGGAGTACCTCATGATTACACAGATATTGGGTAAGTTTCTGTAAGGGATCGTCGTTCTCGTGGACAGGCAGCCCTAAAACATGCACGATAGCCGATGCAATATGGGCAGCGGATTGCAAAGGCTGTAAAGGGACAAAGTAGACACCGTCACGGTAGGCATCACGAATATGATGGGCAACTTCCAGCGCAAGGCGTGTCTTGCCGATGCCACCCGGCCCCACCAGCGTGAGCAGTTGGCATAACGGGTTGTTCAGACGGTGAACGATCTCGCGAATTTCGTTTTCTCTGCCAATGAACGACGTCCGCTGGCGCAGAAAGGTTTGGGTACTGTGGGCGGTTCGGTCATCAAGAAGCATGTTTAATAACCAAATTCGATAATTTTTAATTTGCGGTACTTTTCAGTACGGATTTTACATTTCTCTGTAATGAATTGTAATCCTTCCCGGGCATAATCAGCAAGTTATTGCAGCACCATCACGCTTGCCATAACAGAACAAAAGTGCTTAAATATAGGTGTAGGGATTTCCATTTGGGAAGTTTGGACAAGACTACGGTGATTAGCGAATTAAGGCAGGGACAATGAAATCTGTTTTCGAAGGACGGCGATCCGACTCCCCTTACATCGATATGATCTGGCGCGGGTATACGCCCTCGAATTATGCACCGACCTGCCCTGCCGACACCCGTTGGAACCTGCTGCTGATCAAACAGCAGGATTCGATCAAGGTCACCGTCGAAGGACCGACGACGCAGGCGGTGTCCAAGTTCCGGCAGGACGAAGCCGAGTTCTTGGTCATCAAATTCCAGTTGGGCGCGTTCTTCCCCTATCTGCCGGTGACCAATCTGGTCAACACCGACGCCGAACTGCCGGGGGGCACCAACCATTCCTTCTGGCTGAACGGCTCGACATGGGAACTGCCGACTTTCGAGAACGCCGAAACCTTTGTCGAGCGGCTGGTGCGCGAAGGCGTACTGGTCATGGACGCGCTGGTGAATGACGTGCTGCAAAATCAAACACCCTATTTTTCGTCGCGCACGGTGCGGCGGCGCTTTATCCAGTCCACCGGATTGACGCCCAAGGCGCTCCAGCAGATCGAGCGGGCGCAGCAGGCGGCTACGCTGCTTGAAAACGGCGGCTCTATCCTCGATACCGTATACGCGGCGGGCTATGCCGATCAGCCACATTTGACACGCTCCCTGAAGCGTTATTACGGGCAGACGCCCGCGCAAATCGTGGGAAGTGGTTCGTGAAACATCCCCCACCCCAAACCCCTTCATCAGCACGTTCGCAAGCTCCCTCCGCTAATAGCCGAAGCGTCAGGGAGGGGCTTTAACATGGTATCGATTTTTACGACAGAAATTGAACCGCCTGTCCAGACGGATGCGATCAGTCTGCCTGCCGAGGAACGGCTGTCGGACTCACCGTTCGTGGAATTGCTCTGGCACAGCCGCAGCACAGAAGGCGGTTCTTTCGTCTCGACGGCTTCCAGCTATTGGGAAATGGTGGTTACCAAATATCAGGGACGGACGACGCTCAACATACGCGGGCCGGAAACCCGACCCACACCTGCCTTCTGTCCGCCGGACGCCGAGTTCTTCGGCATCGTGTTCAAGCCGGGGGCCTTCATGCCGCTGTTTCCGGCGGGCATGGTCATGGATCGTCGGGATTTATACCTGCCGCCTGCGTCCAGCCAATCGTTCTGGTTGAACAGTTCGGCATGGCAGTTCCCGAACTTTGAAAATGCGGATACCTTCGTCAACCGTCTGGTGCGGGAAAAACTGCTGGTCTACGACCCGCTGATCGATGTGGTGCTGCGCGAGAAGCCGCACGATCTCTCCGACCGCACCATCCAGCGGCGCTTTTTACAGGCCACCGGACTTTCCCAGAACATGATCTTTCAAATCCAGCGGGCACGACAGGCCACTGCACTGCTGGAACAGGGTCTGCCGATTCTGGATGTGGTCGAGACAGCAGGCTATTCTGACCAACCGCATTTGACCCGCGCCCTGAAGTCTTTGATGGGACAAACGCCCGCCCAAATCGCCAGCCGCAGCCTACCATTTCCGATGTCGTTTTTGTTCAAGACGCAGTCTGTCTAAAGCCGTATCCTGTAGATGTTCAAACGACACATCAACAGGAGAAACTAACATGCGAAAGCTCAATGCATCACTGTTCATTTCGCTCGATGGCGTGATCGAAGCGCCCGGTGGCGAAACGACGCTGCCCAAAGAAGCCCAGAATTGGTCGATGCCCTACACCACGCCGGAAGTCGAGGAAGTGATCGGCGCATCAATGGCCAGCAGCGATGCGATGCTCTTGGGTAAGAATACCTATCAGGAATTTGCGGCCTTCTGGCCGAATGTGCCCGAAAGCGATCCCTTTGGCAACGTGATGAACAACCGCACCAAGTACGTGGTCTCCACGACGCTGAAGCAGGCCGGGTGGAAAAACTCGCACCTCATCAGCGGCAATCTGGTCGAGGCCATCACCAAGCTCAAGCAGCAGTCCGGCCAAGACATCAACACCGTCGGCAGCGGCACGCTCGTCCGGTCACTGCTGAAGGCTGATCTGGTGGATGAACTGCAACTCATGCTGTGCCCGATTGTGATCGGCACGGGCAAGCGCCTGTTTGACAACACCGATTTCATCAAGACCATGACCGTCTTAGAGGTCAAATCGTTCGCGTCCGGCATGACCTATCTGCGCTTGCAGCCGAATAAACAGGGGGTAAAGTCGTAGGGATTTCACAAATAAACAGGCCGTAGGGGCAAGATATATCTTGCCCAAATCAGGAACCCTCACCCTACCTTTTCATCACCACGTTCGCAGGCTCACTCCGGGTGAAATTGAACGTTTGCTATAATGAGGATATTCCGCAAGTTATACAACGGGCGGTATAGTCATCAATTCTGGGTGAGGGATTATGTCAACAATTCGGTTTGAAACAAAGCTGTTTAAAATCAACGATTGGACGCTGCTCAGACTGCCTGAGGAAGCCTCGGCGGCGCTTCCGACAAGAAGTATGACGATGGTTGCAGGGAAGATGAATGGCGTTCCGTTTAAAGCCTTGCTCGAACCGGATGGGCGGTATTCGCCGGATAAGAAATCGAGCCACTGGTTTAGACCTGACGAAAAGCTGCTGAAGGCGGCTTCGGCAAAAGCAGGCGATAGGGTACAAGTCGAGCTTGAACCAAGCAAAGAATGGATCGAGCCAGAAGTGCCTGAAGATTTCAAAGAAGCGCTGGCCACTTCCGCAAAAGCCGGGGCTTTATGGGAGGACATTACCCCCAGCGCCCGTTGGGATTGGATTCGGTGGATACGTGCTGTTAAAACAGAAGAGACACGGCAAAAACATATTGATGTTGCGCTCGATAAACTCAACAAGGGGATGAGACGACCGTGCTGTTTTAACCGCAATCTGTGCAGCGAACCCTATGTTTCGCACAATTGGGTGCTTCTCGACCCCGATCAGACGACGCAGAAAACTTCTAAAAGCGCGTTTGAAAAGTTAAAGGTTGGGCAGGATGATGCGATACAGTTGAACCGCAAAGTCTCTATGAAAGAAGATAACGCCCAAAGATGAAAAATAGCCTATCTGGAACCCCGTCCCACCCCTTCATTACCTACGGTCGCAAGCTCCCCCGCTTATAGCCCGCAAGCGATGGAGGGAACCATACGGGGCGCACGGTCGTGTGCCCCTACAACGAGCGTGTTTATTTCAGGGAATTCCCCAAAGAGGAAATAAATGAAGGAGGCCTCATGACGGCAAAAAAGATCGGTCACGAAGCAGCGATCCGCAATCCGCATCTCCAACCCTTCAGCATTCTCATCGGCGAGTGGGAGACGGTGGGGAAACACCGCTTGTTACCGGAACCCCTTCACGGTCGTACCGCGTTCGAATGGATTGAAGGCGGCGCTTTCCTCAAAATGTCCTCGGAGATTGACGAGCCGAAAGTCCCCAGCGCCATCAGCATCATCGGCAGTGACGATCATGAGGAAACCTTTTTCATGCTCTACTTTGACGAACGCGGCGTGTCCAGAAAGTTTGAGACGACGCTGAAGAACAATGTTTGGACACAGTGGAGAACCGCGCCGCATTTCTCCCAGCGCTTCACCGCCACAATTGTGGATAACGGGGATACCATCATTAGCGTAGCGGAGTTATGCGAGGATGATGTGACGTGGATGCGCGATCTTGAAATGACGTATAAGCGCGTCAAGTAACACACATCCCCAAGGTTGTCCATTTTATTCAAGACCCTGCCCTTCCGCCTCGGTTATGATGGAAACGTGTAACCGAACGGCAAAAGGAGCAAACACCATGCGCAAAATCGTTTCCATGATCCACCTCTCTCTTGATGGAATGGCGTCCGGCCCCAATGACGAACTTGACTGGATTACCTACGACAGCGACCTCGAAGCCTACGCCCACTCGATGCATGACCTGATGGACACCGTCATCTGGGGGCGGCACACCTACGAAGGCATGAAGTACTTTCTGACTGTTCCCGGCAACCCCAACAGCGGCGAAGGCGAACGCAATCATGCGCGCTTTTTGGATGAGTCCACCAAGGTTGTCGTGTCCCGCACCTTGGACAAAATCGAATGGGGCGACACCACCAATACCCTGCTGATCAAAGACAACCTCGCGGCGGAAATCAACAAGCTCAAGCAGCAGCCCGGTAAGGACATCTGGCTGCTGGGCAGTACGGCGCTGGTACAGGAAATGTCACGGCTGGATTTGATCGACGAGTACCGCATCAACATCAACCCGACGGTGCTGGGCAAAGGCAAGCCGTTATTTGCCAACCTTGACCATCAAATCAAGCTAAAGCTGCTGTCGTCAAATACCCTCAAGAGCGGCGTGGTGCTGCTGGTGTATGCGCGGGGCGATGCCCAATAGACACAGTTTTCATGAGCCGCAGTTTGTCCAGATTCCCATTAACAGGAGAAAAGCCGCATGACTCAGGTCGCCTGTTCCATATCCATGTCGTTGGATGCCTTCGTCGCCGGAGACAACCAGACTTTTGAAAGACCATTTGGTCACATCTCTGATGACTTGTTGCACCGCTGGATGTTCAACGAGCCGGAAAAACATCAGGTTGAATTGAATGCCTTTCGGGATTCGGGCGCGTTCATCATGGGCAGCAGCATGTTTGGCCCCAAAGACCGGCGTATGACTGCCGGCTGGAAAGGCTGGTGGGGAGACGATCCGCCTTTTCATGTGCCCGTCTTTGTACTGTCTTCAAGTCCCAGAGAGCCGGTTGTGATGCAGGGCGGCACGACCTTCCATTTCGTCACCGACGGCATTCAATCCGCGCTGGCTCAAGCCAAAGTCGCAGCCGGAGATAAGCGGGTGACCATCGCGGGCGGCGCAAAAACGGTCAATCAATATTTAGCCGCCGGATTGATTGACGAGTTATGGCTGCACATCATACCGGTGACCATCGGTTCGGGCGCGCGTCTCTTTGAAGGAGTTCCCGATCTCGAATTGGAGCCGCTCGGCATCAGCGGCACGAAATTGGTCACACATGTCCACTACCGCGTGATGAAGAAATAACCGGATATTCACTACAGAGAAAAAGGGAATACACCATGAGAAAAGTCTTCATCAGCAACCTGATTTCGCTGGACAACATGATCAGCCGACCCAATGGCGACTTGGATTGGTTCATGGCCGATCAAGAATTCTTCGATTACACCGCCACCCAAGCGGACCGCCGCGACACGATTTTATTCGGGCGTGTCACTTACGAAGGCATGGAAAGCTACTGGACGAGCAAAGAAGCCGCCGAAAGTGACCCTGTCATCACCGGACAGATGAACAGTACACACAAGCTGGTCTTTTCGCGGACACTGCATCAGGTCAAGTGGAGAACACGACACTCATCAAAGGTGATCTGGTCGGGGAAATCGCCAAGATCAAGCAGCAGCAGGGTAAGGACATTGTCATCTTCGGCAGCAGCAGTATCGTCTCGCAGTTGACGGACGCCGGTCTGATTGACGAGTACCAGATTTTCTTGCATCCGGTCATTCTGGGCAGCGGCAAACCGGAATTTCACGGCATGACCCATAAGGTCGATTTGAAACTGGTTCATGCCCATGCCTTTAAGAGCGGCGTCATGATGTTGGTGTATGAGCCAAAGAAATCCGTCTGACGGAGAAAAACCCGAAAACAAATGCATTTTTCACCATAGAGGTATCGTGCAGGGGTTTGCCGCTGGCAAACCCTGTCCGCGACAAACCCCTACCCCGATGGCGCACCCTCGTGCGCCTTTGACGTTTAGAGGAGACAACCATGAAGCAGTCTGATCAACCACAAACCGACCTGCCCAACATATCCGCACCAGCCACCCGCGCACTCGCCGGCATCGGCATCACCCGCTTGGAGCAGTTGACCACTGTGACCGAAGCCGACCTCAAAAAGCTGCACGGCATGGGGCCGAAAGGCATCCGTATCTTGAAGGAATCCCTACACGAGCGTGGCTTATCCTTTAAGGGAGAAAAACCCGAAAACAAATCCGGTTAAACCACAAAAACCAGTGCATCGCAGGGGTTTGCCGGCGGCAAACCCCTACCCCGAACCTGACACCCCACACGCCCTTTTGGTATCGAATGGACGTGGTTAATGCGTTCGTTATTGATTACGCTTAATCCATAATTGTCATCGTTGAAACTCCCCCACAAGGTCACCATGAATCTGGCAATTTGGAAACGCGTTTTCACCGCGCGATACGGCGCGGCACTTGGCTTGAGCATTTTCTTTCAAGGCGCTCTCATCGCGCTGCTGGTGCCGCTGGCGCCCATTCTCATCACCGAACAAATCAAACTCGATAAAAATGAGGTAATCGTTTACTACCTCATCAGCACCATCATGGGCATCAGCATCACCTTGATTACCGGCTGGCTCTCAGATGGCATGATCGCCCGTTATAAGCTGGTAGCCGTCGGTGGATTGATCGGTGCGGTAGGCTACGTCGGGTTAAGCCGTGCGACACTGCCCATTCATGCGTGGCTGGCGGTCGTGGCGATGGCCGGAACCAACGTCGTCTTTCCCCAGTTGTTCGCAGTCGCAAAGGCAGGCGTGGTCGCCGGATGGGAACATCAAGATCAGGTCATGGGCATCACCGCGCTGCGAACCTTGTACTCGTTGGGATTTGTTTTCGGCACGGCTGTCACCAGTGTCCTTGCACGGTTCAATGTGCGGACAGTCTTCCTCCTGATCGCGGCGGTGGCCTTTCTGGTGACCGTCGG
This sequence comes from Aggregatilineales bacterium, assembly GCA_044227005.1. GTDB lineage: Bacteria > Chloroflexota > Anaerolineae > Aggregatilineales > Phototrophicaceae > CFX2. The sequence continues at coordinate 253,482 of JBGAFZ010000007.1, read as the reverse complement.
CGCGGCCTTCTTACTGCGTCGCATCGAGGCCTTTATCCGGCTCGAAGAACAGCGCACTATAGCCGACAATCCCGCAGGCCGTATCCGCAAGCCGCGTGATCTGCCGCTGTGGGTGCTGATCGTCCCGCTGCTGTCGCTGCTGGTGCTGCGCGGCGCGGATAGCACACGCGGGGTTTATCTGGCGCTGGTCATGTTCCAGTTATTCAAGGACGCCAGCATCGCCCCCTTGATGTTCGGCATCACGGCGGCGGCTGAAGTGATCACTATGAGCGTCATGGGTTACGTCGCCAGCCGGATCGGCGAGAAATCCACCATTGCCATCGGCGCGGTCTTCGGCGCGATCTATTACGCCATCCTCTCGACCTCGCAGTCGCTCCCCGTGCTCTATGCGGCACATGTCCTGTATGCCATATTCGCGGCGGCGCTGCTGGGCGTAGCGATGGCTTACGTGCAGGGTTTGATGGCTCATCGCGCAGGAATGGGCGGATCGCTGTTCATGGCGACCTACGGTGTCGGCAACTTCATCGGCATCCTCGTACCCTTGATGGTCAAGGACTATGACCAGACCATATTCATCGCGCCGATTTTCCTGTGCTTGGCGGGTGCAGCCCTGCTGATGTTCGGGGATCGCACGGCACAGGTCGAAGCCCGCATCCATTCCGAAGAAGCGCTGGCCGCCGCGAAATAAATCACTAACCGCCAAGACGCCAAAAGGTTTTTTTGGTAGGGACACAGCATGCTGTGTCGTCCGTCTGTAGGGGCAAGATAGTGCGAAGCCTCCCGTGGGACATCTTGCCCCATAATATAGGGCCGTTCGTAGGGGTTTGCCGCGGGCAAACCCCTGCCCCTGTAATACATTTGAACCGCAAAGACGCAGAGTTTTTGTAGGGGCAAGATACATCTTGCCCTGCACCCGATAGGATACCTTGTCAACATCCGAAAAATCGCCATACAATTGAACTACTGCGACACAGAGATTTCGAGACAATTATGACATCAGATGACGAACAGAAGGCGATTGAGGAAGCGTTTGTGCAATCGTGGAATCGAATGGAACAATTTTTTAAGACTCACAGTACGTTTAAAAATTATGAGTGGTTGGTTTCAATGTTGGATTTGATTGCTGACCTTCGTAAGCATGGGTATGACAGTCAATTTCGGGCGGGGCAATCGATGGATTGGTTTATTCTCTCTCGCTCGTATGAACACGGTATGCGAAACGAGCAAGCAAGAATTGGGTTCGCGCTTTACCCGGAAGGCGGCATGCGGGTTACTTATTTCGAGGGAAGCGGATCGGCAACCGAACTCGAACTCAACCAAGTCGCCCTCACGCCCGAAATCGAAACCCTGCTCACCCGCCTCCTCGCCCAACCCATTGATTAATTCTCTCTATCATACATCTTGCCCTCTTGCTCCCCTTATATACGCGCCATCACTGGATTAAGCCTCCTCCCTCGTTTACGGGGGAGGATTGAGGAGGGGGTTCTCTCCCGCCTGTCCTCCCCTCCCTGTGTTTTGGGGAGGGGCTGGGGGTGGGGTAGCGAACGTGCCGATGTTGGGCTGGGGGTGAGGGTTGAACCTGCCCATATCCAAAAGAATAAGCTATCTTGACTCTCAAGTTGTGTCAGGGTTTATGATGGAAACGATCAGTCCGAATGTGATGGAGACAGCCTCATGTTTAAGATCGGCCTATTTTCGAAGCTGGTGCAGGTCCCGATCCACACCTTACGTTATTACGATCAGATTGGCTTACTCAAGCCGAATGAAGTGGATCCATTTTCCGGCTACCGTTACTACAGCGCCAGCCAGATACCGCTGCTGCACCGGATTGTAGCACTGCGCGGTCTGGGCTTCTCGCTGGAAGAAATCCATACAGCCTTAGAAGAAAATGTGACAGCAGACGCAATGAGCAGGATGCTTCGACTGCGCCATACGCAAATCAATCAGGAACTGGCGGAAGCGCAGAACCGCCTGCTCGACGTTGAACGGCGTTTGCAACAAATTGAACATGAGCATGAAATCTCACGTTACGATGTCATCGTCAAGCAAATGGAACCCCAACTCATTGCACTTGTCCGTGCGACAGTCCCTAATCACGCCATGGTCGGGCTGTTGTTCAGTGAGCTTTATCAAGCTTTGGGTGAGCAGGCGAACGCTGCATTGGGCGCCAAAGGAATCGAACCCGGTCAGTCGATGGTCTTGTGGTACGACGCCGAATACAAGACTTACAATGTGGACGGCGCGGCGGCTTTAGTGCTGCGTCATCGCGTCCCCGATCAGGGTAACATGGAAGTGGTCGAGCTTCCGGCCTGTACGATGGCGACCACCATACATCACGGCAGCTATGACACCCTCCACAAAGCGCATGAAGCCTTGCTCTTATGGATCGACAGCAATGGCTATGAAATTGTTGGACCGGAGCGCGAGGTTTACCTCTATAACACCCAACCGGTTCGTCGTGATGATCCATCCTACATCACCGAAATTCAATATACCGTTGAACCCGCGCGGGTGGAAACGAAGCACAAGCCAAAAGGTAAACAGTTGAAAGGTATCATGGAGCGGGATGAAATAGTTCCAATCCCGGAAAAGCGGGTCAAATTCTTTGGTACGACTGGAAAAATGCTGCTTCCCTGCCCCGCGACACTGGCTGAGATTCTCAACGGCGTTCAAGAAAACCACACGCAGATCGCTCACGGCGCTCGCCCATGACCCCGACAACACCGCCCCTTACTGGCGAGTGGTCAAACCAAACGGTGAGCTAACAGCGATTTTCCCCGGCGGTGTCGCGGCCCAAGCAGAGCTGCTGATGGAGGAAGGTGTGAGTATCGACGTCACCGGAAAGTCGCTGAAGATTAAGCAGTTCAAAGACAAACTGGCGCACTTCAACTAACACACTGCCGCATTAAGTAACCTTTAGCAATCCCTTTGCCGTTCGATTTGCTTCCTCCCTCGCTTGCGGGCTATCGGCGGAGTGAGCCTCCGAACCTGCCGATGTGGGGCCGGGGTAGCAACACTAACGTCATCATCGAATTAAATTCCCCCAAACCGTGCAAGGATAGTCAACCGATTCGCTTGCAATTTTTGAGGGAATTTATCGAACGTTTTTCTTGCAATTTGACAAATAGAGGATATAGCTCTTAAATTTTTAAAGACAATAAGTCTGTTGATGTAGATAAAAGTTCCACTTTGGATACAAAAGACCTTTTGGGTGGATGGGATGGTTTAGATTTTTGGAAGTAGTCTAACTGTCCAGTAATGAGAAGCTGCTAGGTTGCTCATTTTTGATAATTTGGTGAATACCCAGTAGATTGCTAATTTCAGTGGTCTTTTTGAGTTTTGGTAGGTAATCATTAGGAGAAATAATAGGATTGTATCAAAGTAAGAGGCTGTTTTTGAAGAAGATTATTATCTTCGTAGCTTTTCTTTTCGTGATTTTCCCCCTTTGTAATTGTTTTGCATGGATGATGTTCAATATGAGTGTTTTGGAAATACCCATTCATCTTACGATGCGATATGCGAACGCACGATTCTTGTACAAGGGCGTGGGGTATGCTTCGTGTGGTTCTTCTGAAGAATGGCAGGAGTACAATTATTATTGGACATCAGATGGGTTGGATAAAGTGATACAGCATTATGCGGAGTTTTTGCCTGTTTTTGTAAAAGATTCTGATACAGGTTTGTTGAAAACGGAATTTGATTCACACTCTCCTTTGTCAATTCCGCTTCTGACGACACCCCCTGATTTAGATTTATATTCAAAAACTTATGTGACGCTTGTGCAATCAGAAGGTTTGGATTTGGCAAAAAGGCTGCGTCCCGGTTGGTGTGGGCTAAATACATATGATTATGGGCGACAGTTCGAAGAACTAAAATCTCTTAATGATTTTCTTGCAAATCCGCCTGTTAAAGGCACGTTAATTGTGTATAGCTACTATGTGTGGGTTCCCTGACGTTGTTGTCATGTCTTTCGAGTTAATGAACATGCTGGATATGCAAATATTTTGGCCATTCTTCCTCAGTTCCAATGCTACAAGCGACCTGAACATGGATTAGCGTAACCTGTTGAAAATAACTCGTGATAACCCCGCTTCTGAAGGGTAAAGCAGTTCTGTAAATACGCCTTTACAGGACTGATGTAACGATGGGTTTCGGAGCTTTACGAGTCGGTTTTTGCCAGGGTTTTGGTTACCCAATTGAGCTTAGCGTGGGTATCGAAGCAGGGGGGACTTGTCGCCCACCAACCAGATATGCCCGAACGGATCGGTAAATCCACCTTGCCGGTGTGTTCCCCACAGCGTCTTGTGATCCCGAATTTCTTCCACACGACCCAATCCACCGGCTTCTAGAAGGGCTTTCCCAACCGTTGTTTGCCGGTTCGGCCACGAAAAACGGCGCACCGGCAATTTCTAAACCAGCCACGGATCCCAAACTCCACAATACGGTCGCACCGAGTGCGCGTTGATACCATTCAACAGCCGCCGGTGCATCGGCGACAGCCAACATCAGGGATATGGTTGTTCCTTGTGCTGGGATCATGTCAATCTTTTCCTTTCCATGCTGCATGTATCACGGTGGTGGCGCTGACAGGGTAGCACCACACTAAACGGTGGACGTCTTTTCTCGGTAACAATAGCAAATTTATCGACTTATATTTTGCATTTTCTCCCCTCCCTGATACTTCGGGGAGGGGTTGGGGGTGGGGTACTTACGGTAACCCATTGCCTCCACCACTTAATGCAGCCCTACCGCTGACAGGGACAACGATAACAATAGCACATTTGTGCGATGGTGCATATGGGATCTCCCTTCACCTGAAGACCCAACTGTTGATTTTGGCCTAGAAAATCCTTTCGACTACAGAGCCATAATTGCGACGATTACAGCAGAACCATCGCGTACCCCCACGCCAACGTTTGTACCTGCTACCATCACACCTAACTCGACAGTGACACCTTAGCTAGAACTCCGCATTGGATAGCAAAATAACTCCCGATACCCCGCTTTACAGAACTTAATGCGGCACGTTCTTGCTTCCCATGTATTCGTACTTCGGTTTATTTTCGGTTAACCCGACAAACTCTTCTCTAACCATTCCTCAACCGCTTCCCCTGCCCCGCTCCCTCAAAATGGTTAGCGCCAATACCTCGAAAGAGTGACAAAATGGTTTTCCAAAAGGTAACCCATTCCTTCTCATAATCCCGTACAATGACAACAGGGAACGTCTTTGCTCCCTTCCCCTGTTTTATGGGGGAAGGGCTGGGGTTAGGGGTACTTCACGCACCTTAACAATGCGCCATCACCACACCAATTGCGCCGCTTTCGCCGCTTTTGCTGCATGTTCCGCTGATTGGGCTTTAAACGTCATGCGTGGCAAATCGGGTAAGCGAAGCAATCCTTTAGGGCACAAAATCCCATTTTGCCATTGCCGCCTTTGCTGCCAATTTTGCCAATATAGTCGCATAGGTCTGGATCTAAAAGCTAAAAGCCATTCCCGTCCGCCGCCGCCGCCAATGCCGCCATCAGCGTGTTTTGTCTGGAACTAATCGCTTAAAGCGCGTGGTACAACATGGCTGTTGCACAAAAAGCCGACCCTCATTAGCATAGAGACAGTTCCTCAATCGCATACATCCCCACAAGGTCAACATGAATTTGAACATCTGGAAACGTCTCGTGCGCGCCCCTTACGGCGTGGCCGTTGCGTCGAGTATTTTGGTGCAAGGATTTTTCACGGCGCTGGTCGGCACGCTCCTGCCGATTCTGCTGGCCGAGCAGCTGGGACTGAACAAAAACGACGTCATCATCTTCTTCCTGCTCAACACTTTGATGGGTGCGGTCGTGGTGCTCGGCAGCGGCTGGCTCTCGGATGGCATCATCGCCCGCTACAAGCTGGTGCTCATCGGTATCGGCTTCGGCACTTTGGGCTTTCTCGGCTTTGGGACAGCCACCCTGCCCGCCCACACATGGCTGGCGGGATTAGGCCTCGCTCAATACGGCGTCATCTTCCCGCAGTTATTCGCGGTCGCCAAAGCCGGCATCGTCAATCGCTGGGAACGCGGCGAACAGGTCACGGGGTTAACCGCCCTGCGCACCATGTTCTCGCTCGGTTTCGTCATCGGCACCGGACTTGCCAGCATACTGGCACACGCCAATTTGCAGACCGTGTTTCTCGTGCTGATGGTGCCCAGCTTGATTACCTCCTTGAGCATCGCCTATCTGCTCTACATCATGGAAGCCCATATCCGCAAGCAGTCACAGCCCGCTCCCGAACAGGGCGAAACGCCTGTACCGGTTGTCCAGCGCAGCTTGCCGCTGTGGGTCTTCATCGTTCCGATAGCAGCGCTGCTCTTGATGCGCGGCGCGGATAGTGCCCGTACCACCTACCTGCCGCTGGTGATGATCCAGCTTTTTAAAGACGCCAGCATCGCCCCGATCATGTTTGGGCTGTCGGCGGCGGCAGAACTGGTAACCATGAGCTTGATGGGGTCGATTGCCGGACGCATCGGCGAGAAATGGGCCATCACCATCGGCGCTTTGATCGGCGTGGCCTACTATGTGGTCATGTCCTTTTCGCAGTCGCTTCCCCTGCTCTACCTCAGCAATATCGTCTATGCCCTCTTCACAGGCGCGACGGCGGGTGTGGCGATGGTCTACCTCCAAAACATGATGGCCCACCGCGTCGGCATCGGCGGCTCGCTCTACATGACGCTCTTTAACCTCGGCAACTTGATCGGCCTGCTCGCGCCGCTTTTGGTGAAGGACTACGACCAGAGCATCTTCATCGCGCCCATTGTCCTGTGCCTGATCGGTGCCCTGCTCATGATCTTCGGCGACCGTACCGCGCAGGTCGAGGCACGCCTGCGCTCGGAAGAGATGCTGGTGGTAGCGAAGTAAAACCATGAACCGCACAGATTTTTCGTACGGAGCGCCCTCGTAGGGGAGGGTCTGTGACCCTCCCACCCATCCTAAGACTACGAGATCGTGAGATCCTGTTAGGGCATGTTACCGTCAAAAAAGCCGTTCATGCCAAGTGTGTACGAGAGGACATCAACCCGCTTATGACCATTGAAAACCTGCTTCAAGGCTACTTCGTGGCGGTTCAGATGCCGGTGGCATGGGGTGAGATGGATGCCTTCGGCCACGTGAACAATGTGGTTTACTTCCGCTATTTCGAAACCGCTCGCATCGCCTATCTGGAACGCATACGCGGCTTGGAGTATATGCAAGAAACCGGAATTGGGCCGATCCTCGCCTCCACCCAGTGCCGTTTTCGGGTTCCGCTCACTTACCCTGACACCGTATCGGTTGGCGCGCGCGTGCACTCCATAGAAGCCGACCGCTTCACCATGGATTACTGTGTGGTCAGCCACCAGCTACAAAAGGTTGCTGCCGAAGGCAGTGGTTTGATTGTGATGTTCGATTACCGTAACAATACCAAAGCTCCGCTGCCGGATGTCCTGCGCCAACGCATCGAAACCATTGAACGCGGCGAACAACCGTCGTCTTGAACAAGGCCATCCTCACCCCTACTCGGTTGATCGGCGCTATAATAATCGTGGCCAACAAACACGCTTGCATCGCTTCCATGTTGTGATGAAGCCGGTGTCATATCGACAGCCGGATAAATACTGAGGAGGCAAAAGATTTATTATGTACGCCAGCGTCCGAGTCACCCAAGCCAAGCCGGGTTCCGCCGACCAAATCGGGGAACGCATCACTCAAGACTTCGTGCCGGTAGTCAGCCAAATTCCGGGCTTCGTCGGCTATTACGTCATCAAAACCGGCGGTGACCAACTGGTGACCGTCAGCATCTTTGAGGACAATAAAGGCACACAAGCCTCCATCCAAGCTTCATACGAATGGGTTAGCCAGAACATCAGCGAATGGCTGGCACGCCCGCTGGACATCATGGAAGGTCGCGTTATCGCCTCCAAATCCAAATCCTGATTATCCTTTAAAGCCCCTCCCTGACGCTTCGGGGAGGGGTTTGGGGTGGGGTACATACGGCAAACCATATCGCATCCACTACCTTCCCTAAAACAGAAAGGATCAGCCAGCCGCATGATTCTCCCCAAAATACGCGATCCAAGGTTCATCACTGTTCGGCGCGGCGGCACCCTGTCAGACGAGCATCATCACCTGCTGGCGCTGTGGGCGGCTGACTGCGCCGAACACGTGCTGCACTTCTTCGAAGCCGCTGTCCCCAATGATGATCGGCCTCGCCATGCGCTCGAAGTGGTACGCGCATGGACGCGGGGCGAAGTCTCGATGACCGACTCCCGTTCTGCTGGTGGACACGCCATGGGCGCGGCCAGAGATTTGAAGGGGGCGGCGCGGGAAGCAGCTTACGCAGCCGGACAAGCAGCAGTCGTGGCCCATGTGGCGGCTCATGAATTGGGCGCGGCGGCCTACGCCATCCGTGCGGCACGGGCAGCAGTTCCGAAGGCTGAACAATTGCAAGCTGGCCGCTTGGAATGCCAGTGGCAGCGCGATCAGCTTCCCGCCGCGATCCGCGAATTGGTGCTGGACGATCAACGGCTGCGCAATGACATCTGCTGGTCGCTCTTCGACTGCTGATGAGGTGAAGTGGATATGAACATCGTTGAAACGGTCGGCGGCATTATGACCTTCGGGACGTATCCGCAGATGGTAGACGGCACGGACAGGACGCCAATCCAGTGGCGGGTGCTTGAAAAATCTGGTCACGAGCTGCTCCTGTTAAGCGCATATCTTTTGGACTGCAAGCGCTATCACGGGGAGTATACGGCTGTCACATGGCAAGACTGCGATTTGCGGCAGTGGCTAAACGATGGCTTCTATCATCACGCTTTCACCGATGCTGAGAAAGCCCTCATCAAAACCACACACTGCACGAACAACGGCGAAGGCAGTCCGGCCACCGAAGATCAGGTCTTTTTGCTGAGCATTGCCGACGTGAATGGTCTGACCGATCAACTCGGTAAGGATTTTCGTCGGGCGCGGGGAACGGAATTCGCCAAAGTCAAAAAGGCTGATGGTTGTCATTTGTATGTGATGGATAAAAATGTTCCCGAAGATTACCTGCATGAGAACGGCCAAACTTACGGCTGTTCATGGTGGTGGCTGCGCAATCAAGGCTGTCTCAAAGACAGCGGCAGCGATCCGTCACGCGCCGTATTTATCGGCACACGCGCCAGCATTCGCCACTATGCGCGGGTCAATCGCGAAGGTTACGGCGTGCGTCCCGCGCTTATCCTTCGTATATCGGCTGATTGACAGCGATCCATTTAGAGCGGAATAACACGTCACTGATAGGTTTGTAATGTCAAAATAGGCGTGATTATACGGGATCACATATCGGTGCTCTGGTATAAGGACAGCCTACCTCACCATTTCCATGATCACGCTGTAGATCGTCTCTCCCGCCATCTTGTGCCCGATCGGGCTGGGATGCGAATAATAATCCGCGAACAACGGATTGATCGAGTCTGCTTCCGTGGTCTTGGGAACTGTCGCATAAGCATCGCGGAAAGCGGGCAGCAAATCCAGCACCCTCAAGCTGGGTATCTCCAGCTTAATTTGCTGGAAATAATCCTGCGGCGTGGTGACGGCATCCGGATTCCTAACCTGCATATCAATGGGGAACACCACCAGCAGCAGCGGGATATGCTGTGGGGCGAGCAGATCAACCATCTGTTGAAGCGGTTGATGTACGCATGTCTGCCAGTAGGCATCATGAATATCGACAGGGAAAGGATAAGCATTGGCGCCGTCACCGGAGTCGGCAGAAGCCGGCCTAGGCTCGCGCAGCGTGCCCATGAGTGAAGAAAGAAACGGCCAGAGCGCTGTATTATCCCGCATCCACCGGAAGACAGAACTATCTGACGGCGGCGGGTCGATAATGGCACATTCACGCGGGTCGATGTCATTCCATGTGGTGATGTCCCATACCACCAGATCGGGCTGATAAAGCGACATCGTATCCTTGAGGTAGTAATACTCACGCGCCAGATTGAGGCCGGGCGTCCCCATATTTACCACATCATAACGACGGTCTGTTCTTTGGCGCAGCAGGTTTTCAACAATCTGCACATGACTATTGGCCTGCTGGACTTCCCATCCGAACGGCACCGAGTCCCCAAGCACCAGGACGCGGTAGGTATTGGGCGCTTTCTGGTAATCCCGATCTGCTTCCCGAAGCCCCTGCCCGTTAATGTGGACAGGGATACCCTCCCAAAAATAATCCTCGTTCGGGCGTAGGCGGTAGTAGTGCGTATGAAAATCATATTGGATACGCCTCGTACCGACCATTTCCCAGCCGGTCGGCCCCTGCGCCAGATTGTTTTCCCAGATGCGTCCCGCGATTTCCAGCGCCATAACACATATGACCACCGAAAAGAACGGCACCAGAATTTTTACCCAGAATGAAGTTTTTCTCATTGGTATTCTGCGCGCTTATTTTGTTTCTCTCCTTCAAGATACCCGATGCGAAGGTCGTCACAAGGGAATTTAGGACTAATTTCGCACCCTGTTCGGCCTAAATCGTGACTTGAACATGTAACAATCGCAGCCCAATCGCGTTATAGCAGTCAGCGATAACAAAATAGTGTTAGTGGAACCTCATGCTTGATATAAACAGGACTCATGACCATGTCTGCTGCCATGATTGTGGGCAGCCATTAGCGGTCATCCGGCAGGACGGCTTGAACGGGGATTACTTAATTCAGGTAACCTGCTGGCAGGCAGGTTGCTTACTACGCGGATTTACCCTTTCCCTGAATAAATATAAGCATTTAACCGAAAGGGAACTGGAGATTTACCGGAACACAAAGCGGGCTTATCCGCTGGAGTACATGCGCATCGAAGGCTAATCCACATAACCGATCTTGAGGTGAGTAGATGATTATTACCCAGCATTATCTGTACTACGCCGATCCCGATGATCACGCCATGATCCTCATTCGCTGCGACATCCAACCCAAAGGGCAAAACCGCTATGAGTGGATTTCGCATTTATACATTTCGGACTATACGCCGCCCCTCCTCTTCAGCTATGAGAAGCTGAATGAGCTCCTCAAACAGGAGGATTGGGAAAACTTTGATGTGCAAATCGGCGATTGGGTCAGCATCCAGCGCTGCCGCCAGAATATCCACCGCTACGAACAGGCGTAATTTTCATTTGCCTCTTTGCGTTAAAAACGCCTTGTTATCCCCCTACCCCATCTTTCTCAGTGGATCATCGGATAGGCACAAATCCCGTTGGTAAAACGTCCTAATCCCAACATGAAGCACCTTTCTTAAAGGGCAAAATAAATGGGCTGATCGCGTGACCAGCCCATTTTTGTCGATGATGAAAACAGCCTTCGAGATGGCTTATGGTGTAACAGGCGTGAGTCTGTTGAGGTCAATCGCCTGCGTAATCACCCGATAGGTTCCATTCGCGACGGATCCAACAGCGATTTGGACATAAGCCACGTTCTGTGCCAATGCGGGCTGGGCCATGCTGTTTTGTACACCCCCATTGCCTGCTGCATCGGGCAAACTTGCGGTGTTGCCCGGCGCCACGGTGATCTGTGCTGAAAGGCCCTGAGCTAAGGGCATAGCCGGGTAGCTGCTTGTGACGACATCTAAAGTAGGCGCGTCAGAAGCATTAATGGCAATGAGCTGGCTTTGTCCGGGCGCTGTATCGAGCCGGTAAACCGCCAAGGTGGGTACTCCCCCCGGACCGGTAAAGGCCACAACCAGCACCGTACTGCCGGGTTCAAAGCCTAATGTGCTGATTAACGTGGGCTGCCCTAGTGTTCCAGCAGGGAAAAGCAGCAAAGTCGTCGTCGTACCATTGAGGAGTGCAAATGGTCCAAGCATCCGTCCCGTTTCAATATTGCCGCCAATCTGGAGACCATTAGCGTAAATATCGACATTCGCATCCGCTAAACCTTGGAAAAAGAACACACGCGTCAGACCGGTTGGGAGCGCAGTCAATGTCGGCTGCGGTGTCAGAGTCGGTACCAAAGTTGGCGTAGGTGTCTCAGCAGTCACGGTTGGGGTGACTGAGCCAATAGCGGTCGCCGTCACGGTAACAGTACCGGTCACTGTCGGCGTGGTGGTTTCAACGGTTGCTGAAGCGGTAGCCGTTTCCACTACAGTAGCGGTTAAGGTTTGTGTCGGTAGCGCCGTTGGGGTTGCTGTTAATGTCGGAACGGGAGTAAATGTGGTGGTCTCGGTTGCCGTACTCGTAGGCGTGTTTGTTGTGGTTTCGCTCGGTGTGCTGGTACTTGTTGGTGTATCTTGCCCTAAAGCGATTCCTTGAACTGTGAGTCCGGTTACCAGAATCGTTATCAGAAAGACCAGGGGCATGAGTTTACGCATGTTTCAACCTCCAATACAACTTGTTTTTTTACTGTAACCAAACCTTTCGCTAATAGAGGCAACGTGGCGGATTTTCGCAATCTATGATTAACGTTCTATGAGCATCAAGGGTCTACACGCAAGAAAAGTACTTTGGTCATGGGCTCTGAAAGAGCTTACACCATTTGCCTGTGCGCATTTTAAGTACACATCCGGCTTCTATTCAAGCATCTGTGTTAAGACTTATTACATTTTTCTCATCTTGGGATATAATGAGTAAAAGAATAGTTTTTGAGATCGCTTCACCGTGCTGCTCTATTCTCTGGCAGCACCTCACTAAGAATATAATGACCAACCCGCTCGGACAGTCCCCGTCGCCCAGTTCAGAATCCGCAACTGCACCGATTTCTGAACTCGACATTCTCTACACCACCATCACCAAACTCGCTGACGCCCAAACCAGTTCCGAAGTGCTCAACGCCGTCGCGGACTATCCGCGAAGCAGCGGCGCAGTGGCCGGAACACTGGCTTATATTCGCACCGGCAGCAACGGCACACCGGATTCGTGGGAAGTCGCCGCCGAATGGGGAAATACATCCACCTATCCGAATTGATGACCTCCGTTCCGCGCCAACCGGTCTTAATCCCCGATGCCACCGTGAGCGGTCTTTTGAATCCATCCACCCGTAAACGCTGCCAGCAGGCGCAAATTTACGCCCTCGCCTTTTTGCCGCTCCACTTTCGCGATCATTGGACGGGCTTTCTCACCTTCACATGGAATCAGCCGCACACCTTTCGGGAACAGGATCAACGGCTGTATACCGCCTTCGCCCAGCAGCTTTCAATCGTTGCCCAGAACGCCTACGTTCAACGGCAGGTTCAGGCCGCAGAAGAGACGATGAAAGATCAAGCGGGCTTCCTGCAAGATCTCATTGATTACATTCCCAATCCAGTCTTCTATAAAGATGTCAAAGGGCGCTATCAAGGCTGTAACGAGGCCTTCTTAACCTATTATGGGAAACCGCGCGAAGAAGTAATCGGCAAATCGGTCTATGATCTGAACCCACCGGAACTCGCTGATGTTTATTACAAACGGGATCAAGAAATCTTTCAGAATCCCGACAAGGTACAGGTCTACGAAAGTCCCCTGCTGTACGCCGATGGAACGCTCCACTCGGTCATTTATACCAAAGCCAGTATTAAAAACAGGGATGGCTCAGTATGGGGGCTGCTCGGCGTCATCACCGATATTACCGAGCGGCGGCGGGCCGAAGAAGCCCTGCATGAAAATGAGACACGTCTCAGGCTGATTATGGACAACAGTCAGGAAGCCGTCCTATTGATGGATGCGTGGGGAACTATCCTGCTGGCCAATCCCGCCGCCTGCCGCATGTTCGGGCGCAGCGAAGCCGAAATGCTCACCCTAAAGCATCTCGATCTGATTGACATGCAGGACATTCGCGCTCGCCGCTTTAACGAGGAAGCCATCAAGACAGGCAAAGCACGGAGCGAACTGATCGCCTTTCAAAGGGATCTTACGCCTTTCCCCGTCGAGGTGACGGTCGGCGTTTATAAGAACGGGGATGGTCAGTTGCTTGGCGCTGTCACCGTCCATGATCTCTCGAACCATTATCGTCTCCAGCAAATGCTGATTGAGGAAGAAACACTCCGCACGGCGCTCGCCAAAGAGACGGAACTCAGCCATTTAAAAACCCGATTGATGGATCAAATCGCCCATGAGTTTCGCACTCCGCTCACCATCATTCACGCCAGCGCCGAATCGCTCGACGCCTATTTCGACCGCTTAAACGCCGAGCAAAGAACCCTTCGCCTCCAAAACATCTACACACAGGTTCAGCATCTTTCCCATTTCCTCACCCAAATCGGACAGGTCATGAACGGCAAGCTGGTACCTGAAAATATCTATTTCAGTCAGGTGGATCTCAGCCTTCTATGCCGTCAAATCGCCCACGAGCTGGAAACAAAATTTACCCGCACTGCAAAATTCATCCTCGACTTACCTCATTCGTTCATGGTTTATGCTGATCTTTCCGCCTTGAGGAATACCCTGTTGCCCGTCATGAAAAACGCGCTTCAGTACTCTGCGCCGGATACTCCCGTCGAAGTCAGCCTGTTAGAGTTGGACCAAGAAGTCGAATTGAGCGTCACCGACAGCGGTATCGGTATACCATTTAAAGAGCAAGAGCGCATTTTCGAAGCCTTTTTCAGGGGCAGCAACATCGGCATCATCAGCGGCCTCGGGCTGGGATTGACCATCGCGAAAGCCTGTGTCGAGCTGCATCATGGCACGATTGGAGTGGAGAGCACTCCCACAAAAGGCACAACCGTCCATATCCGTCTGCCCAAAACACAGCCTTAATACCCATCGTATCGAAGTTAGGCTTGCCTTCGTAGGCACATGCTGGCGGCATGCCTTTGCAGTATCTTACTCTCTGCGCCTCTGCGGTTCAATATTTCGATAAGTGTCCCCTACCCCATCCGTCTCAGCGTATAATCAGATCCTTAATAATGATCTTCATTTTCTCAAAGGACGGCACCTCATGCTTGAACAACTCATCACCATCGTCATCGGTATCATAGGCGGCGTCGGCGTCGGGCTTCAGACACCCATTGCTAATGCCATTGCTCGCCGCACAGGCAGCGCCATGAGCAGCTTGGTCGTCCACGTGAGCGGACTTGCTTTTACGGTCATCCTGCTGCTGTTCTCTCGCGATGTAAAATTCAAGGACTTAGGGACTGTACCGTGGTGGATGTTTGCCGTTGGCCTCCCCGGCGTCATCTTGTATTTGACAATCGCCCACACCATCCCCCGCATCGGTGTGACCACCGCCTTGACATTGATCATCGTCGGACAGCTCACGACCGGCATCCTTATCGATCATTTCGGCCTGTTGGAAGTAGCGACCCGTTCTATCGACCTCACCCGACTGCTCGGCGCGGCGCTGCTGCTGGCCGGTGCCTACCTCATCGCCCGTTAACCAACTTACGTCCGTTTTTCTCCCCTCCCTGATACTTCGGGGAGGGGCTGGGGGTGGGGTCATTTCCCTCTCCGCGTATAATCAATCGTCTATCTCTAACCAACACAGGAGCAGCACACATGCGTAGAGGCGTGGATTACATCGGCGTGGGCGTTGGCGCGATCATCGTCGATCAAACCGGATGCCTATTTCTAGCCAAGCGCGGCACAAAAGCTCAGAATGAGCGCGGACTCTGGGAATTCCCCGGCGGCGCGGTCGAGTTCGGCGAAACGCTCCATAACGCCCTCATCCGCGAAATCCGTGAGGAATATAGCATCACCATTGCCGTCGGCGATCTGCTCACCGTCACCGATCACATCCTGCCTGCCGAAAAGCAGCATTGGGTATCGCCCTCCTTTATCTGCCGCATCGCTCAAGGAGAACCCACCATCCTTGAGCCGGAAAAATGCGCTGAAATCGGCTGGTTCGCCCTCGACGCCATCCCCGCCGACTTAACGCAGGTCACCCGCCACGACTTGGAACTCTACCGCGCCTACGCCGCCCAACACGGCAACTAAGCACCGCCCATTCTTCACCAGTTTGTAGGGGCGCAGGCTTTGCGCCCTGCATTTCCCTCTCTCCGTTCTTTGTGTCTTAGTGGTAAAAATGCATTTGCCATTTCGGCGGGAAATATGCAAATTGTGCAAAATCTACGAATATTGCGAATCATCTCCAATACGCTCTCCACTCTACGTTCCTTTTTCCCTAACATGTCGAATGACACTACCTTCCAAACCATATTTCAGCCTACATTACGCTTAGGATAAGGTCTCGTTAAGAGATCACTTTGGAGGGAACGGGGAGACTTTTTTTAGCGCCGTTCGTATACAGGAATAGCGCAGAATAACCCCATAAGGGAGAGGAACAAATGAAGTCTGTTTTAAGAATTGGAATTTTATTGGGTGTACTCATTCTCGTGACCAGCGGCATGGTGCAGGCGCAAGCACCCGCCGCGACTTGATTTAACCTCGCAAAGCTTCAAGTTGGATATGGATTTCGGCCTCAGTGGCCTGCCTTCCAAGCCCAGCGAAATGTCTTTCAGGCTCAGCGGCTCCGGCGCATTCGCCACTGATAAGGCCGCCCTGCCCGACATGACCAAGCTCGATCCGGCCAGCCTCGGCAAAGACCCCAAGGCCATCTTTGATCTGATCGCCAAGGCCGTTCCCGCCCTGTCCGGTGATCTCCAGCTTCAGCTTGACCTTCCGGCTGATCTCGGCAAGCAGATGGGCGACAGCTCCATCCCCCAGACCATTAAACTCAGCCTCAAGCTGGTCGATGGCAACATCTACATCAACGTCGGTGAACTGTCCAACGTCGCCCCGCAATTGAAGGGTGCGAAGGGTTGGATGGGCATGAATATCCCTGACCTGATGAAAGCGCTCATGAAGCAAAATTTCGGTGAGAGCATGAATGGCATGGGTGAAAGCATGGCGATGGGCACCCAGTTCGGTGAAGCCTTAAAGGATTCCAAGAACCTCGCCAAGTTCGTCAAGATCGAACGTCTGCCAGATGGCACCGTCGGTTCAACCAAGGTCGCCGTCTTCAAGACCACCCTCGACTATCCGGCCATGTTCGCAATGCCCGAAATTCAGGACTTCATGAAGCAGCAGATGCAGTCTAGCGGCAGCAAGATGACCGACAAAGATCTCGAAGCAGCCATGTTGATGATTCGCGGTTTGGCACAGGGTATGGAATTCACCGTCACCCAGAACATTGGCCTTGAAGACAAATACGTCTATCAGACCGTGATGAACGCCAAGTTCGATTTCTCGTCGATGAAGGCTCAGATGGGCAGTGCTTTTGTCATGACCATGAGCGCCACCGTCACTCAGGGTGACTTCAACAGCGTTGAGAAGATCACCGCTCCGGAAGGCGCACTTGTCATTCCAGCGGAAACCCTCTTCCCGACCAAGAAGTCGGCCTAATCCCCTGAAATCTCGCCCGCTCACACGGGTAATCTTCATCGGGGCAAGACAACCATCTTGCCCCTACGTATCCTACCTCAAAACAAACGCCACAGAAGACACCTTACAAGGAGCGGGGAGAGACTTTTTAAGCCGCTGTTCGTATACAGGACTAGCGCAGAATTACCCCATAGGAGAAGAACATATGAAGTCTGTTTTAAGAATAGGGATATTATTGGGTGTACTCATTTTTGTCACCAGTGGCTTGGTACAGGCGCAAGCACCCGCCGAAACCTTCTGCGGGGATCTCAAAGCTGCGGATTGCGCCATCCTGACCGAGTCCGAGGCCGCCACCAAAGAGTTGACCTCGCAAAGCTTCAAGTTGGATATGGATTTCGGCCTCAGTGGCCTGCCCTCCAAGCCTAGCGAAATGGCCTTCAAGCTCAGCGGCTCCGGCGCGTTCGCCACCGATAAAGCCGCCCTGCCTGACATGACCAAGATCGACCCGACAACCTTCTCCAAAGACCCCAAGGCGCTCTTCGAGATACTCGCCAAGGCCATTCCCGCCGTGTCAGGCGATCTCCAGCTTCAGCTTGACCTTCCGGCTGAACTTGTCAAGCAGATGGGCAGCAACCCCATCCCCCAGACCATCAAGCTCAGCCTCAAGCTGGTCGATGGCAACATCTACGTCAACGTCGGGGAACTGTCCAACGTCGCGCCACAGTTGAAGGGCGCTAAGGGTTGGATGGGCATGAACCTGCCCGACCTCATCAACGCCATGCTCAAGGAAGAAGGGTTCTCTGCCTTTGGCATGCCCATGTCCGGTAGCAATAACCTGTCCGCGGATTTGACCAAAGCCTTCACCGATCCGGCTAACCTTGCCAAGTTCATGAAGATCGAACGGCTGGAAGATGGCACGGTAGGCTCAAGCAAGGTCGCCGTCTTCAAGACCACGCTGGATTATGCAGCGCTTTTCACCATGCCCGAAATGCAGGACATGATGAAGCAGCAGATGCAGGCCAACGGCAGTTCCATGTCCGATAGGGACGCTGAAGCCGCCATGCTCATGCTTCGTGGTCTGGCACAGGGTATGGAATTCAGCATGACCCAGAACATCGACGTCGAAACCAAGTACACACTTCAGACCGTGATGAATGCCAAGTTCGATTTCTCGTCGATGAAGGCTCAGATGGGCAGCGCTTTCGTCATGACCATGAGCGCCACCGTCACACAGGGTGACTTCAACAGCGTCGAGAAAATCACCGCTCCGGAAGGCGCGCTGGTTCTCCCTGCGGAAACCATCTTCCCGTCCAAGAAGGCAGCCTAAGGATTGAATTTCGTAGGGGCAGGATAACCATTCTGCCCCTCTCCGCCTACTGAGGCTAAGGATGCCCCAACTAGCCCGAAACCGTCAGAGCTTCTAGACTGCTCGCACTCAGTTTATAAGACAGCACTGTCAGTTCAGCCGGTGTATACGGCATCTCCTGTTCCAACCACCACACCACCAACCGCATCGAACCCGCCGACACGAAGTTGAGGTAAACATCAGCCATCCTTTTATCCTTCAGCACACCTTCCGGCAGCGAACGGCTAATCCGTTTCTCGATAAAACGGCGGATTTTCTCAGCGAATTCCGGATCGCCTTTCTGGCTCAGCATCACCCGATAAAACCGCCCGTTGCTCTGAATATGCTCAAATAAGCGGGTCAAACCCTCTCCAGCCCTATCCCCTTCGGCAGAGTCATCCAGCAGTTCATAAACATCCTGTGCGTACTGATCGAGCAGATCGAATTTATCTAGATAATGCCGGTAAAACGTAGCGCGGTTGATCTTGGCGTAGCTGGTGATGTCGCGTACCGTAACCGCCCCAAAGCCTTTGGCAATCGTCAATTCGATAAGCGCCTCTTGAATCAATTTTCGCGTACGCTGCACCCGCAAATCATCTTTGGAATAGTTTTGAGGAGTCACTTTACCCTCTCCTGTTGCATAAGCGACACGGCGCCCATCTTTGTTGGTTGATCATCACCTGCGAACCCACGTATCGTCTTCATATATCCATACATGAAGGAGATTTTACGATGATATTGGTCACAGGTGCGAGTGGAACGGTCGGCAGTGAATTGGTGCAGCAGCTTCTCGCCATGCGTCAGCCCATGCGAGTACTCACCCGCGATGTCAAGAAGCTGGCCCATTTAACCCATCAGACGGAGGTCGTCGTCGGCAGTTTGGATCAGCCCTCAACCTTGGACGCCATCATGCAGGGCGTAACGCGGATTTTCCTCGTCACCTTCGAAACACAGCAGGACATCAACATCATTCAAGCCGCTAAACGAGCAGGCGTTCAACAGATCGTCAAACTCTCCACGATGGAAGCCGATCCCGCTAAAATCCAGATTGGCAAATGGCATCGGGAACGCGAGCAGTTGATTGAAGCCTCCGGCATAGACTGGACATTCCTCCGTCCATCGATGTTTATGTCCAATACCATCGAATGGTGGGCAGACTCGATCAAGCAGCAGAGCGCAGTCTATTTCCCCGGTGGCAAGGGCACAGTCGCCGCCGTTGCTCCCCATGATGTGGCCGCTGTCGCCGCAGCCGCCCTCACCCAACAGGGACATACCAAGCAGGCTTATACGCTAACCGGCCCTCAGTTGCACAGCATGGGTGAAATGGTCAACATCATCGGCAAGACACTGGGTAAGCCGCTGCGTTATGCCAGCATTCCCCAACTAGCTGCCAAACTATGGCTGATGAAAAATGGCATGGATAAAACCATGGTCAACGCCTTGATGGAGGTCATGACCATACTGAGTAAGAACGAAGGTGCGCTGGTCACGGATACAGTCCAGCATGTAACCGGACGTGTTCCACACTCCTTTGAGGCTTGGTGCCGTCAGCATAGTGAAGCCTTTCGCTAAACAATTTCCCATACCGGACACCCCAATAGCCCATATGGTGGATTATAACCCGCGCCAAATTCCGTAAAATAAAAGACATCCCGATTCACAGGCACGAGAGGATGGCGCGTCATGAAACCCATTGCGGAACAGGTTGTGTTGATTACCGGTGCGACAGACGGTCTGGGAAAGGCGGTTGCACTGGCGATTGCCCATCTCGGCGCACGAGTTCTCATTCATGGGCGAGATGAAACCCGTCTTGAAAACACGAAACAGGAAATCATAGCGGAAACCAACAATCCCAAGATTGAAACCTACCGCGCCAACTTCGCCGTGCTAGCCGAAGTCCGGCATATGGCCTACTTGGTGCTCGCCGAGCATCCCGAAATTCACCTGCTCATCAACAATGCCGCGTCCGGTGGCGGCAAACCCGGTGATTCGCAGCGCGAACTGAGCGCCGATGGCTACGAACTGCGCTTCGCCGTCAATTACCTCGCGCCCTACCTGCTGACGGAAATCCTGCTGCCTGCACTGCGTGCCGACGCGCCCAGCCGCATCGTCAACATCAGTTCCGCCGGACAGCAGGCCATCAACTTTGATGATGTCATGATGGAACAGCACTACGAACCGCTGGAAGCCTACCGCCAGAGCAAGCTGGCGCAGATTCTCTACACCTTTGATCTCGCCGAGCGCCTCCGTGATGACAACATTACCGTCAACGCCTTACATCCGGCTTCATTGATGCCTACCAAAATGGTTCACGAATACTTTGGGCGCACCATCGACACATTGGAAGATGGCGTCCGCTCGGTGCTGCATCTGGCGGTTGATCCTTCAGTTGAAGGTACAACAGGTCAATATTTTGACCATCTGCAAGAAGCGCAGGCCAACCCGCAGGCTTATGACTTCGACGCGCGGCGTCAGTTGCAGCGCCTCAGCTTCGACTTAACCACCGCCGAGGCCATTTAGCGTACTTTCCGCCTCTTATAATTATGGAGATACAAAGAATCAACTTTTGAATCTGATAGCCTGATCCTTTGGAATCGACGGTGTTTTTCTAAAGGGTGACGGTGTTGAAGACGCCGCCGCCCATTGACGGTTGGTTGATTACGACTTTCTGCCTGAGCGAGATGACCATTGCTCAAATTCTTGATGATTGGAATGCCAATCAAGGCAAATGCGGTAATAAAGACGAGAAAGTTGAGAACAACATACGCCAACTTCTCAGCCTCAGCGAGGTAAAACCAAACCATCAATACTAATCCTGCGGCGAAAATCCCACACAGAAAGAGAATGGTATATTTAGATGGCCTTATCGAAGACTGGCGATCTTGACTCAGTTGAAAAATAAACTGGAATAAATCGAATAAGGCACCCATGCCGGTTTCTCCTTAGTATGTGT
The DNA here is from genome assembly GCA_044227005.1 of Aggregatilineales bacterium. Classification (GTDB taxonomy): domain Bacteria; phylum Chloroflexota; class Anaerolineae; order Aggregatilineales; family Phototrophicaceae; genus CFX2. Next base: position 231,915 of record JBGAFZ010000007.1, on the reverse strand, counting down.
CATTGACACACCAAAGGCACGAAAATTTTAAATCGGCCATTACTCGGTTATTTTTGACTGTCTTATTCACTAGGCTATAGCAAAATATCTGTGTGATGTAGTATCGAATGTCACCATAGGCTAGACAGCACCATTTAACTACCCAACTAGCCCGACCAGAATTGCTCCCCTGTCCTATAAATCGCGTTCAGACCTTCCCTATACTGATACATATAGCGAATTCTATCGGGTAGAAGGGTCAAACGATGGCTCCTCAACTTAAAGACCAAGTAGTGGTTCTAACAGGCGCATCGTCCGGCATCGGTCGTGCGGCAGCGCTCCTATTCGGCAAAGCGGGAGCAAAACTGATTTTGGCCGCGCGTAATGTGGTGGCGCTGCAAGAAGTGGCTGATGAGATCAAAATCATGGGCACGGGTGCGGAAGTCTTAGTCGCGCCGACTGATGTCTCTGATTGGGCACAGGTGAAGCAGCTTGCCGAAGATGCCATGACCGCTTACGGACGCATTGATACATGGGTTAATGATGCCGGTGTGGGTGTCTATGCCAAAGCCGGCGAAACCTCGGTTGAAGAAACGCAGCAGGTTATACAGACCAACTTCATGGGCGTGGTGCATGGCGTCAAAGCTGCCCTGCCCTACATGGAAGCAGTGGGCGGTGGAACCATCATCAACGTCGGCTCGGTTGAGTCACAGGTCGCGCTGCCTTATAACTCGGCTTATGCCGCCTCCAAACACGCCATCAAAGGCTACACCCAAGCGCTGTGTATGGAACTGGAACACGACCTCAGCGGCGTCAAAGTCACGCTGATTATGCCTGCTGCCATCAACACACCCTTCTTTAACCATTCACTCTCCAAACTCGGTGTGCTGCCTCGCCCTGCTGGCCCGGTTTATAAGCCGGAGTTGGTCGCCAAGGCTATCGTCTACGCCGCCGAACATCCTCAGCGTGATGTCTACGTGGGAGGTGGTGGCCTGCTCTTTGGACTCATGGAGCGCGTCAGCCCGACCCTGACCGATAAACTGATGACAGCCGGTGGTACCATGTTCCGCGCTCAGGAGTCAGGCCGACCGGATAACGGTGAAACCACCCTGTTCAACACCATTCCTGAAACCGGACGCGTCGAAGGGGACTTCGATCATCTGGTAGCCGCCACACCGACTGTCCCTAAGGCGCTCATTCCTATGGTGATCGCCGGTGCCCTGCTCGGTCTGATCTTCACACGGCGGTAACAAAACTCCTGTTTTTCAATTGTCAGGATCGCGCAAATGTTCTACAATTCTCCTTAAGAACCTTCAAGGTAGCACCACACTAAATGGTGAAGACATATTTGTCACCTATTTGCCTCATTAAACCGTTTTTAAAGCCCCTCCCTGATGCTTCGGGGAGGGGTTTGGGGTGGGGTACATACGGCAAAACATTCACCTCCACCGCTTAAGGTGGCGCTACCCTTCATCAACAAGGAGACATTATGGCACTGAAACAGCCCGATGGTTACCTCGCTTTACCGCCCGCTGGTACCGGCAGTCCGATAGTAGTGCTGCATCCGTGGTGGGGATTAAACGCCACCATAAAAGCCTTTTGCAACCGCTTGGCGAACGAAGGATTCGCCGTCTTTGCGCCCGATCTCTATCACGGCAAAGTCACCGACCAAATTCCGGAAGCGGAGAAGCTCGCTGGTGCATTGGATCAAACGGCTGATCAAGCGAAGGCTGAGGCAGTAGAGGCCACCCTATTCATCAAGGAAAAGGCTGGCTCAGGTGCTTCCGAAGTGGCTGTCGTGGGTTTCTCATTGGGCGCGGCTTATGCTCTGGATTTGTCGGCGCGTGCCGTGGATTCTATTCGAAAAGTTGTCACTTTTTATGGAACGAGCGGCGCGGACTTCAGCCAATCGCAAGCCAAATATCTCTGTCATTACGCCGAAAATGATCCTTATGAGCCGCCCGAAAATCGGGAATGGCTTGAAGGTCAGCTCAAAGCGGCAGGTCGTCCCGCGACCTTCTACACCTACCCCGACACCGGACACTGGTTCTTCGAATCCGACCGCAAAGACGCCTACAACGCCCAAGCCGCCCAACTGGCATGGGATCGTACCCTCGCCTTCCTCAAGCGCTAATCCCCAGAATGATCGGGGCGCGAGGTGTTGCGCCCCGAACAAACTCCCCTACCCTCACTTGATCCAATCCATGTTACGCTTGGAAAAGAAATCAGTGAGATTGCAGCATGTACAAATTGAAAATCGTTTTAATGATGCTCGGACGGGGAGCCGTGTATGGTGCGGGACTCGGCACTCTATCAGGTTGTGCTTTTGGTCTGCCGTTTTTCCTGTTTGGTGGATTCTTAGGCTTTCTAATTGGTTTAGGTATCGGCTTAGGATTAGGCATCATTCTGGGCTTTATCGCAGGACTAATAACGGTACAGTTCTTTGATCCACTCAAAGACACGAAACGTTATCAGGTGGTCATTACGGTGATTTGTGGCGCTGTTTCGGCTGTCGTAGTCCCATTGGCTGTCGATTGGTTTTGGTTTGGGTATTTCACATTCAGACTATCTGGGGCATCACTCCTATTTGCTCTTATAGCATTGTTTGCTGGATTAGCCTTTAGCAAATGGTTGACAGCATGGTACATTCACGAAGGACATATTTCGCTCACCACGAACTCGTAGGGGAGCACCTGTGTATGCTCCTGTTTGGTTCCCTTCCCCTGTTACTACGGGGGAAGGGCTAGGGTTAGGGGTCTCTACCGCCAGTACTTCGGATCCATCAACGCCACATCCATATCCTGCACCGTTTGCAGCGCCACGCGGATGGCGTTCTCTTCCGCGATCTTCTTACGATTTTCGTCAATCGTCTCGGCCTGCACCCGCTCGGCGATCACCGCGCACACGCAGCCCGCCGCCAGTCCATAGACGTTCGCCATCTTGAACAGCGTGCCCGACTCCATCTCGAAGTTCAGGATGCCCAGATTACGGTAGCGTTCCTCGACGTTATCCAACTCGCTCAGCAGATGCTTGTTATACGAAGTATTCGTGCGCCCCTGCCCTTCATAGAAGGTGTCCACTGAAGCCGTCAGCCCGATATGCCAATCGACTTCCAGCTTTTGGGCCGCGCTCACCAGCGCCACCGTCAGGAACGGGTTGGCCGCCGCCGGATATTCCACCGGAGCGATATCGTTGGCCGCGCCCTGCTTGCACAGCGCCGCCCGCGAAATCACGATGCTCCCCGCGTGAACGTCATCTTGGATTGAGCCGCATGTTCCCACGCGGATGATCTGCCGGATGCCGACCTGCGCCAGTTCGTTGACGATAATGCTCAACGATGGCGCGCCCATCCCGCTGGTGGCCGAAAGCACCCGCTTGCCATCCGGAAAGCGCCCGATGTAGCTGTTCAGGCCGCGCACCGTCGAAAGCGGTTTTTCCAGTTGGAGATACTTGTTCCGCTTGGGATCATCGGCGGCTCCAGCGATTTTGGCCGCCCGCTCCGGATCGCCCGAAAGCAGCGCGACTTCCACGCCTTCCAGATCATCCGCGCTAAACCCGATGTGATATTTCTGTTCGCTGCTCATGACTACCTCAAATGCTTGGGAAACCACTGCATCATCCAGTGGCTTCGAATAATATTGCTGTCTTCTTGGTTAGGCCGGTTTATTGACCAACGCCATTAATTGTGCATCCAATTTTATGATATAGTCACGCCCAAAGGATGCATTTTCAAGCCAGTCAATCAATTGCTGCGGCAAATCCTGTTCCACTTCTTTGCTGTTTGAAGCCGCGCCAAGCGCAATGGTGGCCACTGTATCAACATCACCTGCAAACTCAATACACGCCCGCAGCATATTGCTCAAGCGGTCATGCTGATGTACGGCGGTAATCGCTGCTTTGACGCTCATCCAGCCTTTTGAGCCGACCTTGCCGACCCATTCATCTGCCCATTCGCCTTCAATATGCGCCTCAATGAATTCTCCCAAGTGCTTCTTTTCACCCAACCCATAAATGAAATAATGCGACATTAAGGCAGCAGCCACAGCCGCATTAATCCCATCAGGCGTATTGTGGGTGATAGCGGCCTGTATCCGTGATTTTTCTTTCACGTCCTCAATCGATGGAAACACGCCAATTGGAACCGCCCGCATCGCAGCCCCACTTTTATCGCTGGTTGGGATGATCTGGGCAAGAAACGCTTTTCCATCCGTGATCTGCTTTAGAAAGGCATGGAAGCTGCTGGCATAACCTTCTCGTGGATCGCGCTTAAACACATTCACGAAGCGTTCCGCGAGATTGAGCGGCGTCCATGCTTCTTGACTGACTATTGCCTCGGCAATCGCCAACGACATCTGAGTATCATCTGTGTATTGGCCGGGACGCGTACTGTGGCGCGGATGTTTGACGTACCGTTCAAGCGTATTGAACTGTCCAATCAACTGTCGATTGACGTACTCAAATCCTGCGCCGTAGGCATCACCAATGGCTAACTCTAAGAGCATTATTTCTCTTTTCCCCCTTCATAGATCGCGTCATCTATAAAGGGGCTAAACCTCACGAACTCCGCCCTATCACTTAAACCCCACCTCTGCATTTTCTCCCCTCTGCCATGAAATGGAGAGGGGGCGGGGGTGAGGTTTGTCTCTTCTCCCCTCCCTCGTTTACGGGGAGGGTTGGGGTGGGGGTTGCCCCTACTCTACCACGCAAAGGCCTGCGGCGCGGGGGCATTGTTCCGGAGCTGACGCCCTTTGTTGATGTTGAAGATCTCATTCAACTTCTGGATGTGTTCCGGAGCCAGCTTCAATGACGCCGCCCGATCCAAACCGTCCAGATGCCCGACCGTGCGCGGCCCGACAATCGCCGAGGCCACTGCCGGATTCGCCAGCACCCACGCAATCGCCACCACCGCTTCCTTCTCCCCGATCTCTTGGCACAGCGCAGAGAAATCACTCAACAGTTGGTTGGTGTCCATGTTGAGGCCATATTCACCCTCGACCTGTGAGGTACGCTGACCGGCCTCCGCCTTCTTGCGCCCTGTCAGCAAACCACCGCCCAGCGGCATGTAGGGGATAATACTGATGCCGAAGTCCTGCGCCGCCGGGAAGACTTCCAGTTCGGGGTAGCGGCTCAGGAGATTGTACTGGCACTGCTCCGAGACGAGGCCCACCATGCCCTTTTGCCACGCGTACATCTGGTACTTCGCCAGCCCCCAGCCGGAATAATTGCTGGTGCCCATATACAGCACATCACCGTTATTGATGAGCCGGTCAAAGGTCGTCCAGAACTCTTCGAGGCTGATGCGGCTGTCGATGTGATGCACTTGGTACAGATCAATATGATCGGTCTGCAAGCGCTTGAGCGAGTCGGCGGCGTGTTTGCGCACCTTATAAGCCGAAAGTCCCGCTTCTTCGTTGGGCGGCTGCGGCGCGGGAAGCATGTTCCCATAAACTTTGGTGGCGAGCACGATTTGGTCACGGCGGTTCGCGCCTTTTTGGAACCAGTTTCCGATCAGTTCTTCGGTGCGTCCACTGTATTTATCCCGTCCGTAGACGTTGGCGGTATCCCAGAAGTTGATGCCCATTTCAAGGGCTTTGTCCATAATTTTATAGGATTCGTCATCGGGGGTGAGAGTACCGAAGTGCATCGTTCCAAGGCATATTTTGCTTACGGTCATATTGGAGCGACCGAGTTTAGTGTATTCCATGAAGTTTTCTCCTCTGAATAATTTGTTTCTGAGTATCCTCCCTCTCTGCTTTCTTTACAACTGATTGGACTTGTTTTTTATTTCATTCGTCAAAGGGTTAATGACTATACGCAATACCAGAGGTAAAATGCTTTACGTGGATACTGTCCCTGTAGGCAAAACATATCTTGCCCGCTTTCATCTATGTCATCTTATACATTTCCACCGTTAAAAGACATCTCATTGATCAACGCATAAACGTCATTCACATGGGGAATATCGTAAAACCCCGGCACCGAGTACCCAAAAAATTCGATGCCGCTGTTCGACATATTCATGCGATTGCGCCGCCACATGCTGGGCGTGGGCGCTTTGCCGAAGGTGATACTGCCGTTTCCACTCCGGTCAACGCTCTTGCTGAGTTCAGGCAGGTTGCTGAGCCGAAAAGATTCAAGGTTGTGCCGCATACCGGTAGTCAGCACCAATAACCGTTTGTCGGTCACCGCGTAATATGTATGGCGCTTACGCCACCACTTGTAGACAAACCGCCCGAAAATCATATAAGCGCCCACCACCAAAAATGGCAGTCCCCACAGCCTGAAGAAAAATGGCGCATTCGATGTCCACACACCAACGTTCCAGAACAGAGCGAACCCGCCCCACAACAAGCTAAACGGCACATAGAAAATGTCGGTAGCGGTAAAGAACTTGCTCGCGTCCGGCTGCCCTTGCCATAGAATTTTCTCACCCTCAACCAGCTCGTAATCAAATAAATCCGTGCTGCGTGGCTTTCGGTCTTCCCACATCATGATGTCCTCGTCACATAAACGTCATCCTCATTATTTCAGAAATCGCAGCCCTGTTTGCGGAAGGTTTTAAGCCCTTCACCTGATAGTGTGCCATCATGATGCGTTTTCTAGGGACACGGCATGCTGTGTCCCTCAGACCTCAACTGCCGCTCATCTGCTGTGCAACCTGATTGCGCCGCGTCACGAATTGATCCAACTCGGCTTGCGAGTCGAAGCAAATCGACTGCTCTAGCAGGTTGGTAATCGGGAAAGCCAGACAGTAAAGCCCAAAGTTTGGATTGGTCGGCGTGTTCGCGACCAGCATTTCTCTAAGTTGTGACTTCCGCATGCGAACGCCATAGTAATTGACAATCGGATCAGCATAGATCGATACGAAGTAGATCACAATCAAGGTCACGGCCACCACACTGGTCATCAGGAATGCGACACGTCGTTTTTTCAACATGCTTGCTCCTTTATGAACGATCAAACGGTTTTAAAGAATACTGATCGTCACCTAATTTTGGCAACTTCACGCTAGTCCTCCTCTCCCGCTGTACTCACCGATATAACAAAAAAATCGGGTGCCACCGCTGTGACACCCGATTTAATTGTCTTAATCTCGCCTCGCCCTAAGGGAGAGGAGCTAAGGAGTAATGGTTATTACCCCGACCGCTTGCCGTTCGGAACCGCGTTTGCCATCGAACCGCTGCTCTCGCTTTGGCTGGATGACGACGAGCCGCCCGACCGCTTGCTGGCCCCACTCGAACTGCTGCCACTCGAACCGCTCTGGCTCATGCTGCTGCCCGAACTGCTCTGGCTCTGAACGCGCAGGTGATTTTGGACGTCGCTCACGCCCTGAACTTGTTCAGCGATGTCTTCCGCCATCCGCTTCTGGTTGCGGTCAGACACCGTACCTTCCAGCGTCACTTCACCGTTCTTGACCGTCACCTCAATATTGGTGGCGTCAATGCCGCTGTGCCATGTCAGGCGGTCATTCAAGTCTTCCTTCAGCCGGTCATCGGAGCGCTTGTAGCCCTTCGGCCCGCGCCCATAATGTTCACCACTGCTCTGGTAGTTACCTTGACCGCTGCGACCCTGATAGCTGCCGCCCCAATTTTGGCCTTGATGACCATAGTCCGAGCCGCTCATCGACGATCCGCGACCTTGGTAACCACCCTGAGAGCCGGAACCACTCTGGAAGTTGCCCTGCCCGCTGCCAGACTCGCTGCCTTGGTAACGCTGGTTGCCCCAGTTCTGACCTTGGCTGCGTCCTTGGTAGCCTTCGTTGCCCCAATCTTGGTTACGACCCTGATAGCTGCCGCCCCAATTTTGGCCTTGATGACCATAGTCCGAGCCGCTCATCGAGCCTCGCCCTTGGCTGCCGTAATCATAGTCACGATCACGGCCCTGACCACGTCCCCAATTTTGGTTTTCGCTGCCCCAATTGCGCCCCTGATTACCGTAATCCGACCCGCGACCATAGTAGTCCGAGTTGCCACCGGCACGGAACCCACGATCCATATAACCCCGGCCTGAGCCGCCGTATTCGCTCTCACGGCCGTAGTCCGGGCTGCGTCCATAGCCGAAGTCACGGTCGTTATAATCCGACTCGCGGTTGAAGCCCCGATTGCTCTGACCAGAGAAACGGTCTTCGTCGTAATCCTGATTAAAGCCGCGCCCTCGTGACTCCGAGCCATAATTGCCGTAATCCTGCTCATTCCCACGGTTGCGGTTACGGTTATTATTTTCGTCGCTCCAGTCTCGATCTTGTCCGCGTCTTCTCTCATAATTGGACATTTTTGTTCTCCTTCTGCTTTTGGATTTATGCGATCCATCTCTACCATAATGCTGATGCAGGGCCTATTAATGAAGCACCTTACCCTTTTTAGATGAGCCACTTGGATAGGCCACCTGATGGAGACTTCGCTTAAGTCCGAATATTATGAGAAAAGTTTAATTTAAGTTTGTCGGCATAGAGCGTGTTTAAAAAGGGTAAAGGAGGTAAAACAGAGGGAATAAAGGGAGGAAAAGATGAAAAAACAGTATCCAAGTGATGTGAGCGATAAAGAATGGGCAATCTTGGAAGGCATGATTCCGAATCCGGGTGGCGGACGACCGCGCAAATATTCGATGCGCGCCATAATCAACGCCATGCGTTATGTGTTGCGCAGTGGTTGCTCGTGGCGGATGCTGCCCCATGACTTTCCACCTTATCAGAGTGTGTATTACTACTTTCGCATCTGGCGCGAGGATGGGAGTTGGGAAAAGCTGTATCAGACCTTGCACGAGATGCTGCGCCAGCAGCAGGGAAAAGAAGCCAGTCCGTGGTTAGCAATACTGGATAGCCAGTCGGTCAAAACGACTGAAAAAGGGGGCTGAAAGGTTGGGATGGCTACAAGCATGTCACCGGCCGCAAACGGCATCTGTTGGTCGACACTCAAGGTTTGCTGATGCAGGTGCTGCTGACCGCCGCCGACGTTGATGATCGTCGTCCCGTCTTGGCCTTATTGCATAAGGCACAAACCCAGTATCCGCGTTTGGCCACAGTCTTGGTCGACAAAGGCTATCGCGGTCCGCTCTACCAAACCATCCAGAACCGCTTGCATATTCGTCTCCAAATTGAGCAACGTTCACAATTTGCCAAACCTCACCAAGTTCTCTCTTCCCGTTGGCTGGTTGAACGTACTTTTGCTTGGCTCGGTCGTTATCGTCGTCTGAGCAAGGATTACGAGTTTCTCACTTCTTCTTCTCGCACCTTTATTTTTCTCGCCATGACTGCTCTCGTCCTCCGTCGTCTTTCCCGTCTTTGACCTTTTTAAACACCCTCTACCGTTTTCAAACGTCCTATCAACCTTCTTTTGTCCGCCCTTCCCCTGATCAGTTAGTCCCAATCCCCGCAAACAGTTACAAAATGGTCTTCCAAAATGTCACCCATTCCTTCAGGCATTCCCGTACAATGAGAACAGGGCGTCGTCTTGTAGGGATTTCCGCTGGCAAATCCTGCGTCGTATTAAATCCCACCGCACCTTAACAACTATCTATGATGCAGCACTCAGAACTTCCCAATGCCGCCATCGCCGCCACCTGATGGTTTCAATGGATAGCAGACAGATTCTTTGGTATAAAATCCCGACTTTGCAATTGCAGCATTTGCAGCATTTCTCCCTCAAGCCTTCTGCAAAATCGGCAAATTTGGCAAAACGAACGCCAGTATTGGACTAGAGACTAAAACTCTCTGCGTCTCTGCGGTTCAAATCTTAGCTTCCCTTTTTCCACAAAACGCAAAACTTGAGTATCATAGGAGGACACTCAACTGAACTGAAGGACGCATCTCATGATCGGACGCACACTGGGCGGCTACCGTATTGTTGAGCAAATCGGCATGGGCGGCATGGCCACCGTCTTTAAAGCCTACGATGCCAGCACGGATCGCTACGTCGCACTCAAAACCCTGCCGGAGCAGTACTCCAAAGACCCGCAGTTTGTCGAACGCTTCCGCCGCGAAGCCAAAGCCATCGCCAAGTTGGAACACCTGCACATCCTGCCCCTCTTCGCCTATGGGGAAGATGATGGTGTCGCCTATCTGGCGATGCGTTACCTGCCCGCTGGAACGCTCAGCAATCACATCAAACAAAAAGGCCAGATGCCGCTCGATGAAGCCGCGCGCATCCTCAATCAAGTCGCCGCCGCCCTCGATCATGCCCATGCCAACGGCGTCCTCCACCGCGACATTAAGCCCAGCAACGTCCTCATCGACAAGGACGCCAACGCCTACCTGACCGACTTCGGCATCGCCCGTATGGTGGAAGGCACGCTTGACCTGACCGGAGACGCCATCCTTGGCACGCCCCAGTATATGAGTCCCGAACAGTGTCAGGGGCGCAAAGACCTGACGCCTGCTTCCGACCAGTACTCGTTGGGTGTGGTGCTCTATGAAATGGTCACCGGACGCGTCCCCTTTCAGGCCGAAACGCCGCTGGCCGTCATCATCATGCAGATCAACGGCAGCGAACTGCCCCGCCCCGGCACGCTCCGACCGGACTTGCCGGAAGCCGCCGAAGCTGTCATTTTTAAAGCGCTCTCCCGCAATCCAGATGACCGTTATCCGAGCTGCGAAGCGATGTCCCGTGCCTTTGCCCAAGCCGTCGGCCAATCATCGGCAGCGGCATCAGCCACCCGCAGCGCTGCACCCGCTCCAGTGACCTCCCGTGCGCCTGCCAGCTCAACCGTTACCCGGCAGGCCGAAGATGGCCCGACCGTTGTCCAAAACCCGCTGCCCGTAGCACCGCGTAAGGGTGTCTCACCAACCCTGATTGGCGCGGGCGTCGTCGGTTTGATCGTAGTCATTGCGGCCATCGCTTTCTTGGCACGTCCTACAGCACCCACCTCTACTGAAGTCACTGCCCTACCCACCACTGACCAGACGGCTTTGGCGGTCGTTCCCAGCGCGACATTCCTCCCTCTGACGGCCACGCCCTCACTTGCACCGACCGATACATCCATTCCAGCCACAGCCACTACCCATATCGAACAGGCTGGCTCACCACTAATCGTCGCTACTGACGCCGGTAAGACCCAACCAAGCCCTACACCCATCCCACCCACGGCTACGACTCAACCGAGTAATACACCTGTCCCACCGACTGCGACCACTCAACCGAGTAACACGCCCATCCCACCCACAGCCACCACGCAGCCCAGCAATACACCTGTCCCACCAACGAACACATCAGTGCCACCGACTGCGACAACCAAACCGAGCAATACACCGGTTCCGCCCACAGCAACAACCAAGCCGAGCAATACGCCTATCCCACCCACAGTGGTCATTTCGGCTCAGGCATCCGGTGCGCTGCCCACCGAAATCGCCATGCTCTTGACCAATGGCGACAGCAGTACCGCGATTGAGCAGTTGACGCAGGCCATCGAAAAAGCACCCGAAGACGGTTCCCTGTATCTGCTGCGCGGCCAAGCCTACATGCAGATGGGCGATGCGGATAATGCCTTGACCGACTTCTCTTATGCCGTGACCTTCGCCCCTAACCTGCCCGACACTTACATCCAGCGGGCAGTGCTCTATCGTTCACAGGACAACGACTATGCCGCCCTCGACGATTGGACTGCCGTCCTAAAACTCCTCCCCGACCGCGCCGATTTGTATGCCTCGCGTGGGGAAACCTACCGCGATTTGCAAGACTACGAAAATGCTCTTGTCGATTATGGGAAGGCTATCGAACTCGATCCTCAAAATCCCAAGTGGTATGCTGAACGAGCTACCACTTACGAATGGAGTAGTGACTTAGCCAGCGCCATTCCTGATCTCGACAAGGCTATCGAACTCGATCCGAAATCAGGAGCTTACTATGCCCAGCGAGGCAGCGATTACCGTTGGAGCGAGCAATACGAGCTGGCGATGGCCGATTTCAGGCAGGCGGTCACCTTAGCGCCGGACAATCCCTTGGGCTATGCGGGCTCGGTTGAGGTCTATACGGCGGCCTTGGACATCGGCACATCACTCGATAATTATGATCTAGACAAAGCCTTGGCCGATGCCAACCGCGCGGTCGAACTCGCGCCGGATAATTCAACCGTTTTGGTCGATCGTGGGCGCGTTCACAGCTATCGCGGCGAACTCAACGAAGCCGTCAGCGACTACACCGCAGCAATAAAGGTTTATGACCAGACCGAGTTGGCTTATGTCTATCGCGGATACGCCTATACCAATCTCGGTGAATTCGAACTGGCACATGCTGATTTTTCGAAGGTGCTTGAACTCCGCTCGGATAACCTCGACGCTTATCAGGGCAAGATCGAGAACTTCCTCGAAGCCTACGACAACGAGAAGAAGTTGGATAATTATGATCTGGATGCCGCGCTGAACGACGCCAACCTCGCCCTGACTATTGATGAAAACAACGGCGTCACCCTGCTCCTGCGTGGGAAGATTTACAGCCGTCAGGGATCACTCGACAACGCGCTGGCCGACCTCAATCGCACAGTCGAATTGGAAAGCGGCATGGGCTGGGGTTATCAGGAACGCGGCTTCATCCTCAGCGCGATGGGCAAGACCGACGAAGCCATCGCCGATTTCAACAAGGCTATCGAACTCGATCCCAGCGATACGTGGTCATATGTCGGATTGGGCGACGCCCTCTATAACGCAGGCCGTAAGAAAGACGCCCTCACCGCCTATAAGACCTACGCCGACAAAGAAGGTGACGCTGCCGCCGGTTACGTCCGCGAACGCATCGCCGAACTGGAAAAATCTACAAAATAAATCGGTTTACCTCCTGCTTTCTTCCCTCCCTGTTTTATGGGGAGGGGCTGGGGGTGGGGTAATTGATACGGCTTGCCCCTGCTACACAACCCACCCGAATCCTAGCCAACTCGCCTACACATCCCCGCGTCACTTCCCGTAGAATCAATCTATGACGACCAATCATGTCACGGGAGTGCCAATGCGGTTCGGACGATTATGCCTATTCATCATCTTGCTGTGTGCGGCCTGTAACCTCCAGCGGAAAGAAGAGATCGCCAGTGTGCCCACACCGACGCTCGCCCCGACGCCAACGCAGGAAGCCACACGCACGCCCATTTCCTTCGGCGCGACCGTAGGCATCCCGATCACACAGCTTGCCCCCAATGGAACGCTGCTTCCTCCCCCACTCTCGATCTCGATTGCCACAGCCACAACATCCGGCATCGTCAATATCAGCGCCAGCAGCACACCTGACCAAGCCGTGCGCCAGTATTACGCCCTCGTCAGCCAGCGGCGCTACGATCTAGCATGGTCGATGCTGACCGACAGCTTCAAGCAGAAGTTCAACTGCTGCGCCCCCAACTACAACTACAGCGATTACGTCAGTTGGTGGGACAGCGTCAACAATGTTGAATTCGGCACTGTGAAAACCGTCTCCCAAAATGGTGACCGCGCGGTGGTTTATGCCGAACTCTACTATGTCATGAAGACGGGGCAGCGCTCCTCGCTGGTCAACGATCCCTACATCGAACTGGTCTACGACTCGTCCCTCAATTCATGGCGCTTCAACGACAAACGCGCCAACGCCTGATCCCCGTCCTTCATTTCGAAATATGCCCCATCTTGGTGTAGGATTAAATTCATCGACATACACCAAAGGCTGTTGATTCCTTGACCGACGAACCACTGCAACTGACCCACTTCAACCGCGCACCTCGCCTGCAACTGCCGGGCGTGCCGGATACTGTCGTGGATATCCCTGCACCACCGCGCACCAACGATCTGCGCGAACCGAACACGCTGGTGACGCTCATTCCGGTGATGGGCATCGGCGTCATGGCGCTGCTCTATGTGTTCCGCGCCTTCGACAGCCCCAACACCCTGTTCTCAGTCATTCCGCTGCTGTTTCTGGCGGGCTTCACCATCGGCGGAACAGTACTCGCCACACGCTGGCGTCGGCGGGATAACACCCGTCAGCAGCAGGCTGCCATCCTCGCTTACATTCGACTGCTGGAGCAAAAGCGGGCGCAGCTCCAAGCCGGACAGGATGCGCAAATCGCCATCCTCGAAGCCAACTATCCACCGCCTGCCGAGTCGCTCAATCGGGCGCTGGCACGGCATCCGGCGTTGTGGGAACGCCGTCCCGAGGACCCCGATTTCGCCGCGCTGCGCTTAGGTGTCGGACGCATCCCCTCGACTGTGCAAACCCGACTGGCATCCACTGACAGCAGCGAATGTGGCTTACGCGCTCAAGCGCTTGCTGAGTCCTACCGCTACCTCGATCCGGCGCCGATTGTGGCCTCGCTCCAGCAGACCAGTTCCCTTGCCCTCTGCGGCGGACGAAACGCCGTCCTCAAAGTGGTACGGGCTGCCGTCTGCCATCTAGCAACCAGCCACGCTCCGCAGGAATTCCACATCCACCTCATCGCCCCTCAGAGCAGTTACGACGAGTGGCCCTGGATGGAATGGCTGCCTCATACCAGCCAGATGCATCAAGGCGGAGGCGGCGACCTGCTGGCCTTCGACAGCGACAACATCCACCATCTGCTCAGCAACCTCAGTCAGGTGATTGACGAACGCCACGCCCATCCCAACGGCGGACAGCTTCCCCACCTGTTCGTGATCTTCGACGGCACACAACTGGCGGAAGGCGAACCGATTACCCGTACCATTTTGCGCGATGGAGCCAGCGTCGGCGTCTCGGCCATCTGCCTCGTCAACAGTGTCGAGAACGCCCCCAGCGAATGCCACGCGGTCGTGCAGATCGAAGCCGATGGCCGCTTCCAATATGCGCGGGTCGGCGCGGAGAGCTTCACCCGCAGTGGACGTGCCGCCGATGAACTGTCGCTGCAAGATGCCGAGTATGTGGCGCGGGCGCTTTCAGCCATTACTTTGCGCGAGGCCAGCGTTGGCGGGCGCATCCCGCGTCAGGTCGATTTCCTCGAACTCTACAGCGTGCATGATGTCGACGAACTCAAGCAGCACTTGGGTCAGCGTTGGCGGCGACCGATTAATCAGGGTGTTCTGCCGCATCCCATCACCATCGGGCGCGAAAGTCTCGCCGTTGATACCGAAATGCTGCTCGATGAAGACCATCACGGGCCGCATGGTGTCTTGGCTGGCACAACCGGCGCGGGCAAAAGCGAACTGCTGCAAACCATGATCTGCGCGCTGGCCGTCGAGCACGATCCACGCTTGGTCAACTTCCTGCTGATCGACTTCAAGGGCGGCAGCGCCTTCAATATTTTCGCCAAACTGCCCCATACCGTCGGCATGATCACCAACCTTGATGGCGCGTTGGTCGAACGGGCACTCGAAGCGCTCAAGGCCGAAACCCGCAGCCGTCAGCAGTTCCTTAAAAAGATGAATGTGCGCGACATTACCCAGTATCACCGATTCCATTCGCGCAGCATGAGCCAGATCGAAGACCCTGCTTACCATCCCCTGCCGCATCTGTTTGTCATCGTCGATGAATTTGCCCAGCTTGCCCGCGAAATGCCGGACTTCATGCGCGAACTCGTCCGCACGGCGCAGGTCGGGCGCAGCTTGGGACTGCACCTGATCCTCGGCACCCAGAGTCCGATGGACGTCATCACCGACGAGATGAACGCCAACCTGCAGTTCCGCATCTGCCTGCGCGTCCAGAACATCGAGTCCAGCCGCGCCATGATCCGCCGTCCGGATGCCGCTTATCTGCCCATCGGTTGGCCGGGACGTGGATACTTTCAGGTGGGTGAACGCGGCTTATTCAAACAGTTCCAATCAGCCTATGTCGGCAGTGACTTCCAGCCTCAGCAGCAGGATGCCGAAACCGGCGAAAGCATCTCCTTGGAACTCATCACCAATCACGGCATGATTGACCTGCTGCCCGCCGACGAAGCCCAGCACACCCAAATCGCAGGTGACGAACCCTACACCACCGCCCGCGCCATCAGTGATATGCTAGCAAGCTATGCGCGTGAAAATGGGATCCCTGATGCCTCACCCTTGTTACTGCCGCCTCTCGAAGAACGCATCAGCCTGCGGGATGTCTTCAATCAAGCGGGCGGCGATGGCTGGAATGGGCGCGTCTGGCTGCTCCCCGGCGTCGACCAGCACGGCGAGATCATCAAAATCGGCAGCGCACCAATTGGTCTAATCGACGATGTCTATAACCGCACGCAGGAACCACTGTGGGTACACCTCAACACCAGCGACCACGAGCACACCAAAGATGGACATCTGCTGGTGCTCGGCGGCCCCGGAACTGGCAAAACCACGCTCCTTAAAACCTTAGCACTCAGTCTTGCCCTGCTTCATGCACCGGAACGTCTCAACCTCTACTTCCTGAGCTTCACCGGCGCGGGACTCAACGACATCAGCGACCTGCCCCATGCCGAACGCGTCATTCAGGGCACCGAAGCCGAGCGCGTCCGGCGTTTATTCCGCCGCTTGATGCAAACCCTCAACCAACGACAGACCAATCCCGAAGCGCTCAACGGCCCGACTATTGTGCTTTTCATCGACCAGTACGAGCAGTTCCGCGATGCCTACTACGAGCAGCACATGGCCGACTTCAACCGCCTCGTCAACGAAGGCCGTACCGCTGGCATCTATCTGGTCATCACCGCCAGCAGTTTAGCTGCTAACCCCGAACGCACCCGCTCGCTGATTTTGCAGCGCATCGTCTTGCAGTTGGGCAGTGCCGCCGATATGAGCGCGGCCGTCGGCCCCATCGAGCGCAAAGCTGAAAGCACCCTCCCACGCGGACGCGGTTATATCCCGCAAGCACCGCCCTTATTGGTACACATCGCCCTGCCCAGCACCCTTCAGCGCGTGGATGAGGACGCTGCTGTAACCCGTGCGCTGCGTCAGGTGGTAGACAGCCTGCGCCAAGGTTATGCCGCCCTGCAAGGCTTCGACTCGCGTCACACGCCGCTCGATCAAACCCAGCATCCCGCACCCATCGGCGAACTCCCTCCGCGCATCCCCTTAAACAGCCTGCCGCTAGCGAAGGCTATCCCCACCCCTAACCCCTCCCCATTACATGGAGAGGGGGACAAAAACATCAATACAACCTTGGGCCGCCTCGATGATGACCGACTGCGAACCTTCCAACTCGATTGGACAGAAGACGGCCCGCATTTCGTGGTGGCGGGCGCACCGGGCACAGGCAAAACCAACCTGCTCCATGCGGCGGTACTGGGCGCGGCCAGCGTCTATTCCCCGCGTGACCTGCGCGTGCTGCTGATCGATTTCAGTGGACGCAGTTTGCGTTCTCTCGAACCCTTGAAGCATGTCCTCGCGCGGGTGACGGATGCCGCCGCATTAGACGAACAGCTTACCCTTCTGGAAGCGGCGCTCTCCCAATCCCAGCCGGACACGCCCCACACCATCATCGTCATCGACGACTACGATGCCACCAGCGAATCACTCCTCTCCTCCGGTGGACAAGCCCTCAAACGCCTGCGGGATTTGGCACGTCTGCCATCCGAAGCAGGCATCCACATTTGGGCCGCCGGATACATGGAGCGCACGGGCGATGTGCTGATGCGCCAGTTATTACTACATCGCAGCGGCTTCGGCCTGTGCAGCCGTGAGAGTCTGGCCGTTTTTGGCATCCGCACAAACCAGCTACCTGCCGAGATCATGCCCGAAGGCCGTGCCTACTTTGCCCGGCACAACCAGATCGCCGTTGTCCAAACTGCGCTGGTCGAGAACGCCGCCCTGACCGTCAACCGCCTTAATCAACAGGTCTGGGGGGACTATGAACAAGTTACATTGTCTATCCCTGCCCCAACACCTGTTCCCGTTGTAGGGGCGCAAGGCCTTGCAGCCGTGCCCCATACGGAAACATCAGAACCCGATGCACCACCCCTTCCGCCGCTCGACATCGACACCGCCGGATTGATCGCCGATCTGTTGGGTGATACGCCATCAACGCCTGCTGAAAAAGCAGAACCAAATTTGCAATCCAAAACACGCAAACGTCGCGGGAAAAAGGCCGGAGAGTAAAAAGCCATGGGTACGATTAACGCCACCCCCGGCATCGTCCCGCAATACTTCATTCACTTCGCAGAAGCGGCTATTTTCTTTGGTTCACCAATTGCTGATAATATTTAACTTATAATATGACGGTCTCATCATGCTTATACCATGATTGCTGTCAACTTTGATGCACAGCTTGGATAAGTAACGCTCCATGACAAATATCAAAACATGGCAAAAATCTCATTACCTCATTTTATTGACGTTCATCTGGTTCTGTGGGCTGGGGTTACTGCTAGTTCTCCAACTTACTACCAATACAAATATCGGGCTACGCATGCCAATGATTGGAGAAGATCGCTACTGGTATTGGCATCTCTTACGCCCTAGCATCGCAGGCATTTCCAGCAGCCATTCGTTCTGGCAGATCGAAAACCGTAATCCGCTCTCACCAGTTTGGTACACCATCGTTGGGCCTCTCATCATCCAGTATCCTGAGTATGCCTTTCACATCATCCGGCGCAGCATCGATTTATTGACGGCGATAAGCATCTTTTTATTGGTCGACACGCTGGGGCGTAAATCACACCGATTGTTTGCATTTTCCTGTGCGCTGCTTACGCTCTATTGGAATACGTTTGGCATCAACGTTTCATGGAATATTATCGGTCAGACTGCCCTCCACCTTTTATCCATCTGGCTGTATTGCCTGTATTTAGATAGTGACCGTCGCAAAGGTTCATTATTGGTATTGAGCATCTTTATCTATTTTTTTGCGATCGGCACCTATTTGTTGGTGGCATTCTCTTTTCTAGCCATTGGTGGTTTAGCGCTTTTTAGGCCGCTGCCTCCAGCCAAAACAGTTCGCGGTTGGGCCAATCGCGTCTTAAGAAGCGTGACGGATATGAGCTTTTATGCGGCAGCGCTCGCCATCTTTATCATCTTATGGCAAACCACGAGCACATTCCCCACGTTCGACAACTTTTTGAATTTCAGTTTGATCCAAAGTCAGCTTCCATCATCTCTGGACGCTACCTTCATCCAACCCCTTTTGACAATACCCATTTTCATTAACCGGTATTTTGCTGAAGTATCTCTGACCAGCGGAGTGGCGATCCTGATCGTTGCTTTCATATTTTTTACGGTGGTACTTTGGTTAACAAAACACTTCAGCGAACCTATGCCAACCACGACCAATATTGCGCCTGTCTCAACCACGCTGTACTACACCATTGCATTCACCCTGCTCGTTATGATCTCGCTGGCAGCTTATATCACCATTCTCGAGTCCGTTTCGACGACTTGGGGACCCGGTACCCGAAGCTTCATCATTAAACAAGCGATATTGCCCTTAACTTATGTAAGCTTGATTTTCGGTCTTTCTAATTTGCTGCATCAACGTTTTCGTTCAATTGTCACGTGGATGCGCATTGGAGCGGTCGCGCTGCTCTGTACCCTCACCTTGCTTTCAAGCTTGGGATTTGACCAGCAGCTCATTTCCATTGGTAATCGGGAAGACACTTTCATAACAAAATTGGTGCATGATATCCCGCCGAACAGTCTAAAAAACAAACCGACCGAAATCATGGCCATATTGACCCCGTCTGTTTCGGCGGACGATTTTGTTGTCAATTTCACCAAGCAATCGAATTTCAGTCACACCTATTATATTCAGTCCGCTTATCATCGTGGGGATATTGGCTTTCACCTTTTCTCAAAAGGTGAGATGCCCGCTAAAGATGTGCAGCCCGATATCGGTTACAACGAATACACCTTTGGGCCGGATCCTCAAGGGGTTCGAATGGGAACTTATCTTTCCGCCTTTTTATTTCCAAACGGATTCTATGACGCCGCTTGGATCCCCTACCAAAATATTCTCTTTGTGAAATATGATGGACAAACATGGACCCAAGTTGATGAAATTTCCCCTCAAGACTTAGCCGGTTATAAAGTACATTTTGAACGTGACACACCTATACACAGCTTGTATTGAAGATCAGCAAGTATCGAGGTATTAACGATCAACCAAGCATAATAGTTGTATGAAAATGAGAACCCAATCCACCGCCTAGTCCATCCAAGCTAAGAGGCAAGAAAAGCGGATAACGCGACATTCACCTAGCGAAGTGGAAATGGGAGACGGCCCCGCTTGATAATTTGATTAATCTCAGGGTTATCATAAACGGCAGCCATACTGACAATTGTGCGTTGGATAGTCTCGTGAAATGCTTCCATTTCTGACGTCGGATGGTTTACATGATATGAAGTGTGTCCTTCTCCAATTGACCAATAGGTGTGAATCTTATATTCGAGATGGCTCCCATCTAATTGAGGTGTATAGGCCAAATATGGCAGCATGTTCAGATGTTGGAGTTCCTTCGTTATCTCATCTGGCCATTCAAGATCAATGACATGGTATGGGTTAGTACCGTAGAACTCAAACTTTGTAGATGGCGCAGCCAGTAGCAGTCCTTTATAAACGTTGGTTGAGCGGAATGTTTCTTTATCATCCGATGTCCATTTGATTTGATTAACGCCCGCAATATATATGTCCGCAGAGAAGAAAAATGGAAATTCAATAATCCAGATCGAGTCAATCTGCCGATAACTGTGATCTTGTGAAGGTTGATTTCCCACCCCTAGATGTTCTAGCTCGAAAGCCCGCATTACTGCCTGAGCAACCGGTTCTGGTAACGCCGTACGGTTCATAAATTCTCTTGTGGCGATAGCTGGTATAGATATTGATCATATTTCAAATACACGAAAAAGGTCTATGGTAACTGATGTTCAACTTTTGCCTCGTGCGCTAATATCATCCGCCATCATCCATTGGATCACTTTCGAGGGGAACACATGCCCATCACCATCATCACTCAGGAACGACCCGACAGCCCCGATGCCATGCAGTTGATCGCTGAACTGGATGGGGTGCTCTCGCCGTTGTATGCTGCCGAAAGTCGGCACGGCTTCAGCGTCGAAAAGCTGCTGCGCGATGGTGTAGCCTTCTTCGTGGCGCGTGTGGATGGTGACCGCAGTTTCGAGGCTTAGGCTTGGCGCGGCAGATACTTAATCACCTCGCCGATTACAGCCGTCAGCACGGTGTCTTGACGCTGCGCCTCGAAACGGGAGTCCATCAGAAAGAGGCCATCGGCTTATACGAAAGCTGCGGCTTCCAGCGCATTCCACCCTTCGGCCCCTATTGGGATGATCCCGTCAGCCTATGCTATGAAAAACGCCTCGATCCGCAGTGAACGAGATTAAGCTGATTGGTAGTTAGTTTATCCCTATCTCAAATTCCCGCTTGGTTCCCCTCGCCCTGAGGGAGAGGGGTTAGGGGTGAGGGTCAAACACACTGCTCAATCCGGCGCTGGTCATGCTCAACTGCCCCAACCACATCGCAAGCTGCTCCGTGCTGCACGGCTGATCGTTCTCCAGCCACCACAAAAACGCCCCGACTCCAGCATACGAGATGTATTCCAACTTCATCTCGACCGGCGGCGCTTTGGGATCAGCCGCCTTCTGCTGCGCGAACAAATGGCGGTAGCGGTTCTCACTGAATCGCCGGAAGCGTTCCACAAACGCCGGATCCCCCCTCTTTCCCAGCATCATACGGTAAAAGGCGGCATTGGCTTCCACCTGTTTGACCAGTACCAGCAGCCCCGGCGGCACACCCGGATTAGTGAAATCCCATGATTGTTCAGCCTGTGCAGCCGCCGATGCCGTCGCCGCTTGAATCGCGTCCATATACTGGTCGAGCAGATCATACTTGTCGAGGTAATAGCGGTAAAAAGTCGAGCGGTTGACCATAGCCCGCTCGCAGATGTCCCGCACCGTAACCGCCGCGAACCCCATCTCGACCGTCAGATCAATCAACGCCTGCTGCAGCAGTTTACGCGTGCGCTGTACCCGCACATCCTCTTTTCCGACCGACTTCTGCACCAATTTCCACTCCTGTGTTGGAAATGCAACACAACTGCATTTTTTGTTGGTTGCCCCTTACGATAACACTGCCTATTGTAGTTCTACAACACAGTGTTGTTCTTCCGACAACCGATAGATCAAGGAGCATCCCATGGAAATCGTATTGATCGACACCTTCATCGTTCCCGAAGCCGCCAAGGATGAATTCCGGCAGGCAGCGGTGAATGCCCAGAACTTCATCAAGACCTTACCCGGTTATGTTGAGGGTTATATCTACGAACAGCAGGATGGCGAGAGCCACTACAACTTCCTGACCACCGCCGTCTGGCGAGATCAAGACGCCTTCGAAGCCGCCAAAAAATCCGTCGGTGCCGAATATCAACGGACAGGTTACGATCCGCAAGTCACCCGCCAAAAACTCGGCATCACCCAAACCCGCTCCACCTATACCCGCCGCCCATATTAACCCGGATGTCTTTCTCCCCTCCCTGTGTTTTGGGTTCAGGAGACGACAATTTTTGAAATCCGCTGTCTTTTCCCTCTGGATTCCCCCTCTGCCATGAAATGGAGAGGGGGTCAGGGGGTGAGCGAGCACCTACAAAACTATCGTGTGGTAAAGTTTTTGGGGAAGGGGTGGGGGTGGGGTATCCGGGGGTGAGGATAATTTACTGGCAGTTCAACCCCACCTGAATCCCTGCCCCATCAAACGTCACCACCACGCACTGGCTCCCATCCTCACATTGGCAGTTCCGCGCCTGCCGCAGCATCGAGCGTGTCGCCTCCGCCTGCTGGATGACCGCCTGCAGTTCAGCCTCTTTCCGCGCCGCCACAGCCTGCCACACACTGGCAACCGGCACATCATCACTGAAGGCCGCGAACAACGTCTGCATCTCACTAATGCCAAACCCTGCCCCACGCACCAGTTGGATCAGCCCCAGCCGTTGAAACACCTGCTCATCATAACGCCGCCGACCATTGATCCGTTTAGGCACTGGCAGCAAGCCTACACTTTCGTAGTAGCGGATGGCAGACGTCTGCACACCAGCCCGTCGAGCAACCTCACCAATCGTCAGTTCCGACATCTTTTTTGACCCTCTTGACATCAAGCGCGCTTGAAGTTGTAGACTGCCTTCTTGCCGCAAAAATTACTTCAGTTGATCAAAGGAGACACATCCCATGTCCAGTAACGAACCAGTCATCGCCTGCAATCCCGGGGCGATTCCAACCAGTGACCGTCCCGCCCACGTCGATCTCTCCAAGGAGATTTTCGACTCGGCCAACCTGTTGGAAATCAAAGAACTCGACAACGGCTACAGCTTCCGCCTGCCGCTCGAAACACCCATGATTCTCAAGATCGCCAGCTTCATCGCCAACGAGCACCTGTGCTGTGGCTTCTTCACCTTTACCCTGACCGTCAGTGATCAACTATGGTTACAGCTTACAGGCTCAGCCGATGTCAAACAGCTCATCCGCACCGACATCCTTAAGATCGTGGATACGGGCATCTTCCCGACTCTCGAGGACCTGCAAGCGCACTACGACACCTTGACGAAGACGCTCGAATGCTAAATCGCACCCATAACCAATGTTCGTGTAAGGGAGCAACCTCCGTGCTCCCAATCTGATTGACAACCACATCTCGAACGCGCTACTATTTGACCAAACGGTCAACTGTCACGAATGATGCCGAACGAAACACGCGAGCGTCTGATTGAAAGTGCGATTGAATTGGTTTTGACATCGGGCTACAACGCCATCGGTGTTCAAGAAATCTGTCAGCACGCCGCCGTCCGCAAAGGCAGCTTTTATCACTTCTTCCCCTCCAAGCGTGACCTTGTGATCGAAGCGCTCAATCGCCAGTGGGCACGCCAAAAGCGCCTCGTCCTCGACCCCATTTTCAATGAACCCATCCCACCACTAGACCGCATCCTGAAAATGTTCGATGTCATGGCCGGTCATCAAGCCCACATCAAGCAAACCTATGGCCGTGTCTTCGGCTGTCCCTTTGGCACACTGGCACAGGAACTCAGCACCCACGATGACCTGCTCCGTCTCACCATCACTGCCATCTTCCAGTCATGGGCAGGTTATATCGAAGGCGCATTAGCTGAAGCCGTCGCCGCTGGTGATTTGCCGCCCACTACACCCATTGAAACGACTGCCCAATCCGTATTGTCCTATCTTCAGGGCATCATGCTGATGGCGAAAACCCTTAACGATCCCCGGTTGATTCAACGCCTTGCACCCAACGTCAAATCATTAATAATCAGCCCTGCCTAAAGCACATCTTCTTTTGAGACGACTGGTCAACTTTCGCCCAAAAACACAAATTTGACCGGTTGGTTCAAAATCCAGATCATTGCTCAAAAACGATCAATAATGAATGCATTTGGAATCCACACTATAATAAACAGAGATGCACTTCAGCTTGGCTCACGTTATTGGAGCAGCACAGACCCATGGATCATCAACAGCCAGCCCATGACGCAAAGAAACCTGCCCCACCCGCTCCCAAGCTAGAGGATACCCTTGCTGGAACCGAATACGTGCAGCCTGTCCTAAGTGCCCTTGAATCCGGCAAAGTACAATCCACCAGCGGCGGCAGCCTCAACCGCAAACAAATCATTGCCCTACAGCGGCTCGTTGGCAACCACCAGACCGGACGTCTGCTCAATCGCATATCCCCTGCCCCGCACCGCATTCAGCGATTCGAAAAGCAGGCTGAAGTCCGCAAAAATCAGTTCATCGCCTCCGCCACCGCAGATAAGAAAATCACACCAGCACAAGCCGAGCAGCTTTATGCCCTGATCAGCGGCGGCCAGATTGATCCAGTGACCCACTTCGAAGACCCCACCGATTATGATCCGACCATGGCCCGCGCCATTGAACAGGTCAAAAACACGGATGAAGCGGCCTTCAGTGTCAATGTCTCCATCCGCAATTTGGGCGGTTTGAATGAGAAGCGCGGCCATACCGGAGCCGATAGTATCCTCGCTGAATTCGCAGGAATTGTGAGCAAGGCGCTGGATCAAGTAGGTGGCAGCGTATCCAAGTTCCGGCGCGGTGGCACCGAACTCCAATTCATTATCGTCGGCAAGGATGTCCGTCAGAGTCACATCGAAGCCCAGCTTATGGTGGCACAGGCGGATATTCAGCGTGTAGCCACGGCTCAAAAGCTGGATGAAATCGGCCATCCCAAGCATCAGGGCGTGATTGGCGATAAAGGTACGGGCAT
Organism: Aggregatilineales bacterium; assembly: GCA_044227005.1. Classification (GTDB taxonomy): domain Bacteria; phylum Chloroflexota; class Anaerolineae; order Aggregatilineales; family Phototrophicaceae; genus CFX2. The sequence goes on along the minus strand of JBGAFZ010000007.1, from coordinate 206,860 downwards.
TCAATACGATATCCACGTCATCAAGGCGTCCAATAACGCGGATGAGTCCGGCGCAGCCGCACAGGGCGAACAGGCACACGGACGCGGCGAGAACTTCAAGAATGCCGCACAGGATCGCAAAGCGCAGTTCATTAAAACCGCCATCGAGCAGTTCGGCTTATCCGAGGCCAAAGCCTTGGAGTTGTATACCACCAGCGGCGCGGATGCCGTCGACAGCTTGACCGGCTTCGACAAAGCCGCCGACCGCATCACCACCCTCAAGAGTGCCATTGCTTACTGCGGCGAAAAGCACGTCCCCGGTATGTATATCGAAGTCGATGTGCGTAATCTCGGTGGACTAACCAAAGAAAAAGGCCGTGATGTGGCCGATGCAGCCTATCGTGCAATGGCAACCATGGCCGAAGTCGCCCTGATGACTTTGAAAGCCGATGTTTCGCGCTTCCGTCACGGTGGCGACGAATTCAGTTTTATTCTGGTCGGCGCGGAGGCCACAGCCGAAGCCATCACCAGAGTGCTCGGCGATGCGCAAACCCAAATTGCCGCTTACGTCAAAGCCCAAGGCTTACAAAATGTGATGCATCCCAAACATCCTAAGGATGATACAAAACGCGGCACCGGAATCATCTTTGGCTTAGGCCCCATCACGGGTGCAAAAGATGAATCGCCCGATGCCATCCTCTCCACTGCGGATCAACTGGTTGAAGCCAGAAAAAAAGCCTGATCAACCAACCAGAGCACCCCCTACGCCTGCACGCCTGTTTCCTTCACGCGCACCAGTGGCAGCTTGATGCTGAACGACAGCCCCGCTTCAGCCGTATGGCTGGCATCAATCTCACCGTCATGCAGTTCGATGATTTCTTTGGCAATCGTCAACCGCAGTCCGGTATCGTGGTTATTGCCTTCGCTGGGATGATAAAAAGGCGAGAAGATTTGGGAGACATCCTCGGTGTTGAGCGTAACCCCCGGACTGCTAATGCGAAGATCAGCATACGGTCGATACCGGTCCTCAACCACAGTCAGACTTAAGAGGATTTCACTGCCTGCGATGCTGTTGTCGACCAGATACTCGATCACGTTATCGACAGCTTTCTCAAAATAGCCCCTGTCGATACGGACGTTGAAGATCTCATCAGGCATATGGGTCGACAATCGCAAGCCCTTCTCGTGGATGCGCGGGCGGGCGATGGCAGGCAGTTTGGTCAGAAAGTCCTTGAAGTCAACGTTCAAACGTTCCAGTTTAACCGTCTGTCGGTTAAAGTTGGTCACGTCAAATACATCACTGAGAATTTCGGTCAGCTTAGTTGTCGCCTCTTTGAGCACACCAAGGTGCTTTTTCCATTTGTCCGGCTCATTTTCGATCAAATACACATATGTGCGCAGCACAGCCAGAGGCGTACGGAAATTGTGGGATGCATTCGCAAAGAATCGGTCTTTTTGCGTCTGAATAGCGTTCAAATCTTTGATATTTTCTTCAAGCTGAAGGTTGAGCTGCTGCAGCTCGACTTGTGAACGCTCCATGACCGCCAACGAGTTATTGAGCGTGGTCGTCAGCGCCGAAAGTTCATCACTGCCACCAATCGTTATCCGATCAGATAAATTATTGGTGCCGGCGATTTCCTGCACCCGTCGGCTCAGGTACGCGACCCGTGAAACGATAATGCGCTCCAGCAGTACCATGACCATCACGCCAAAAGTGATACTGGCGATCAATAAGGCAATGGCAAAGTAGAACACCATCTTCTGCCCTTGCTGGTAAATGCTGTTGGGCATTCCGATTTCTGCAATTAGGACAGGTTTCCCGCTAATGTCATGAACTAAGAAATAACCTCTCGCCATTTGATCGCGCATCGTATAGACCATCGCTGACGGGTCTGAAGCGATTAATGTCGAACGCGCCTGAAGGAAATCGGAAGGGAGATCGGCGGCATTCAGCAAGCGGAAGTCGATCTCGAGTTGGGTTTGTTCGGCGAGTGCCTTGACCTCGGCCTCGTCCAGCAGCCATCCAAAGACCATTTTGCCCATGGCTGGCCCGGTTTGCTCGCTGGTTAGAACCGAGCGCGCGGCCACCAGCATCGGCCCTTCGGACGACATCAAGATACCTGCATGATTGCTTTTAAGTTCGGGCAGATCCAGTATGGATTGCAGTTGTATATTCTCTGGGGATAAATCAGCCGGTAAAGCCAATAGCTGATCCGCGTTTGAATCAAACCATTTCCCGAATATCAGACGGTTATTCATGTCGGTAAAGACAATCAGGTTCAGATCGAGATTGATGACCGCTTCATCACTCAGGTTCGAGTCCAAATAGTTTTGGTTTTTGTCCTGAACAAACTGGTAGGTATCATCCCAATAAGCCCAGTCCACAATCGTTTGATCAAGGCTGTCAATTTCATTCGCGATAGCATTCTGAACCCGTTGAACATTTTGCTGAACGGCATCTTCCTGTAGGCCATCAAATCCACGCAGGAGAATATATTGGGCTAGCAGCAAAAGGATGACCAGCAGACTGATCGAGGTTAAGCCAACAGCAAGAAGCGTTTTTCGGCGAACGGACATAATGGGACTCTTTGTGGCAATCACAACACGTTGATATAACCTGAATTATTATAAGCTAATTTCTGGTAATGAACTGTAACTTGCTTACTAACCATTCATCAGCACAGTCTTTTTAACCTTATCGCATCTCACCCCACAAAATCCCTCAAACGGCTTTCTAACCATCCCATAACCGCTCTACTCTTGTACCTCCCCTAAAACGGTTAATAAATTGGTCGCGAAAGAGTTACATTTTGGTCACCCTTTCCATTCCCTTTTCTGCTATCCTGTATCTATCACTTGTTTTCTCTCAGTGATCTCTGTGTCTCTGTGGTAAAAATGCAAATACATTTAAAGCAGCGGCATGGCACAAATTGCACAGCGGTGGCATTACGGGAGCCATCCGCCGCACAAGTGCCAATTCAGCGCCCTGCTCCCTCACAGCCGCCGGACATAAAAGTCAATTCGGCGCCTTCCTCCCTCACTCCCGCCCGCCATTTCGGCGGATAAATGTGCGAATTGTGCAAAATCTGCGAATTTTGTGACCGAAGGAAATCCTTTAGGGTGAATCACTTGCATCAGAACACTTTTTCTTATATACTGATGTGCAACCGAATAGTTTCACATAGGAGGATAGGATGGAAGCAGTCACCCTTAAACGCAGCATATGGATCAACGCCCCTCGCGAACGCGTCTGGAAAGCCGTCATCGAACCCGAGCAAATCACCGCGTGGTTCGCGCCCAACACGCCCGTAAAGTTCGAGAATGACACCGTCTTCATTTCGATGGATGGACAGTTTATCCCTGTCGCGTGGGTCGAAAAAATCGATCCTCCCCGTGAACTAACCACCCGTGGCCTGCCCGATAAAACCATCGCCACCAGCTACCTTCTAGAAGAGGAAAACGGGGGCACCCGCTTCACTGTCGTCGAAACAGGTCTGGAAGCCCTCCCTCCCGAAGACCGTGAGAAACATCTCGAACAGAACGGTCACGGATGGGACATGGCGCTCTCCAACCTCAACGCCTACATCGAAGGCAAAGCCCTCCCCCGCCCCGAAGGCTTCTAGCCTTTCCATGATGCGTTCTGTAGGGCTGAGGCGCGCCTCAGCCCTCATCTAACTAACCAATCAGATGGGCATAAAACAGATTGTGCCTGTGTAGGGGCAAGACATATCTTGCCCGCATGGTTCCCTTCCCTTGTTACTACGGAGGAAGGGCTAGGGTTAGGGGTCGGAATGTTCTTTCGCCGTCCTAATTCAGAAAACTTCATTATCTTGCCCCGAATTCTCCCCTCCCTGTTTTATGGTTCAGGAGACGACACTTTTTGAAATCCGCTGTCTTTCCCCTCTGGATCCCCCCTCTGCCATGAAATGGAGAGGGGGTCAGGGGGTGAGAATTTGAGCGAGCAACTACAAAACTGTCGTGTGGTAAAGATACTTCGGGGAGGGGGTGGGGGTGGGATAATTAAGGGTTAGTGCGGGGTTCCAGTTCCAGCAAAAACCGCTCAAATTTGCTATCATCATGCATGTATCGTTCGTTCCAAGTGAGGCGAAATCAATGTGACCGACGCGCCCATTTTTCACGCTCTGGCTGACCCCATGCGCCGCAGCCTGCTCGTGAATCTAGCCGAAAACAGTCCCAAAACCGCCACCCAACTCGCCGGAGAATACCCCATCACGCGTCAGGGAATCCTCAAGCACCTCAACATCCTGGAGGAAGCGGGCTTGGTCAAGGTCAGGCAGTTAGGCCGTGAAAAGCGCTATGAGCTGACCCCAGAACCCCTCACGGAACTCGAAACGTGGCTCAAACAGCTTACCGCCAAGTGGGACGAACGCTTACTCCGCCTCAAAACACTGGTCGAAAATCAAAACGGGGATTGATCCTTATGCCCAACGACATCGCCGAAAACCGCATCATCTCCCCTGCCCCATTCACACCGGATTACACCGGAATGTTGGAGGTGCTCCTAGCCGGTATGTCCATCAACAGCCGCCGCCAGTACCAACACACCTATAACGACTGGCGCAAATGGTGTGCCGAAAATGCCGTCCATCCCGATGAACTCTCCGCGCCCAATGTCATGCGCTATCTCCAAAGCCGTCCGCTCTCCCGCGCCACGCGCCAAGCCCGCCTGACGCATCTGCGCCGCTTGGTGCAAACCCTCCACAGTGCTGATACATCCAACCTGCGCTTGGAAACCTACTACGCCCAACTGCGTTTGATGCGCCTCTCGGTGGATGATGCGCCCGTCGAACCCAGCGCCAAAGGCAAGAAACGCCCCGGCAAGCGCTTGGATGGAAGCCAAGTTCACGAGTTAATCGCCGCCTATCCGGTCACCCGTGATGGCAAGCCCTCCCTGCGCGGCCTGCGTAATCGGGCGCTGCTGGCCGTGCTCTTCTACGCTGGATTACGCCGCTTTGAAGCCGTCAAACTCAAGTGGTCAGACATCGACTTTACACAGGAGCACATTCAGGTTGTCGGGGGCAAAAATCGCCAGCGCGATACGGTGGATTATGTGCCCTTCTTGGGCAGCCTCTCCCGCCACCTCCAAGCATGGCAGGCGCATGTCGGTAACCGTGTCTTTGTCTTTCCACGTGTGCTTAAAGGTGACCATCTCGGCCCCGACGCCCCCATTACCGACGATGGCCTCTACAAGCAGTTCGCTCGCGACTTCGCCCCGCACGACGCACGACGTACTCTTATCAGTGACCTGCTCGAATCCGGCACCTACATCGGGGATGTGCGCGTCATCGCCCGCCATCGCAGTGAAAGCACCACCCTGCGCTATGCCAAATCTCATGACACCAAAGTCATCAAGAGCCGTGCTAAATTGGGTTATTAAAGCGTTATTGCTCCATTCATGTCACCGTATTTTGTAGGGCTGAGGCGTGCCCCAGCCGAAGATTTTATCCTATCAATTTCACATAATTTGTAGGGGCAAGATAGTTCTTGCCCGCATGGTTCCCTTCCCCCGTAGTAACAGGGGAAGGGCTAGGGTTAGGGGTCGGAATGTTCTTTACTCCGTCCTAATTTGGAAAACTTCATCATCTTGCCCAAAGCATCGTGCCCGAATAGAACAGGCTCATTTCAATGCGTATTGAGGAGCGCCTTCAGTGCGTTTGTCTTCCTTCTAGCATGACGGCCTGCGTAGCGTGCCTCATGCGACACGGTGCAAGATGTTTGTTGCTATGGATCAAGCCCTATAAACGAGTGCTGGCCGTCAGGGGTGACAGCCAGCATGTCTCAAAGTCGAGGTCAGAACGGGGGTTAGTGGGGGATATTGTTTTTCAGGCGTCGGTTGTGCTCGGCTTCCAGCGTGTTATAGACGCGTTCCAGCTCATTGCTGTCCTCGCCCTTATTTTTAGCTTCAGTCATGGCTTCCAGAGCTTCACGGCGTTTGTGCATCAGTTCATCTTCAGAAAGCCGTGCCAGAGCCAGATCAGTAGGTGTAGTCGGTGCATCAGTCATGGTGACGACTCCTTCCCTGTGACCAATACCTTGCCAGTAGCCTAACACAAATATGACCGGATGAAGGGGGAAAGATGACCTATTTTTGGGAACTATTTTGGCTATTAAGGCAGCACCATCACAAATCAAATTCAGCCTATTGAGTTAATGGAGGTGCCATCTCATCAGCGGTCAAACGGAGCGATCAAAAACGGGGGATTAAACGGGAACAGATAGAGAATTAACGTAAGCTTCGGTTGCGGGCACGGCGGTCACCCTCATCTTCCAGCGCATTGTAAATTCGGCCGAGTTCAGTCGTGTTCTGTCCGTTATTCTTGGCCTCAATAAGCGCAGCTAAGGCTTCTTTCGTCTGCTGATACAGATCATTTTCTGACAGGCGAGCTAACGCCAGATCGGTGGGCATATTGGGGACATTAAACATGTTGGAGGGCCTTTTCTTAATGGGGGACAGTTTAATCATAGCATACAAAGCAGGGCTAAAGACCTGCCCTGACTCTATTTGCTTGTCTGAACGCTAAACCTTAACTAACGAAAGAAGTAAACCCACTACTAAAGCTTGATTTTCTTACTCAAAGCTTACGGTTAACAACGTTTGGAACAAGACTCACAACCTCTTTAGAAAAGTGCCTTTTTCGGAAGTTTTAGCTCATTTTCCGCTTATTTGGCCGTTAGAAGTCCGCAATAAATTCCCGCGACAGTAATCAGGAAGCTTCACTTCATCCGTTTAATGTCATACCAAAAGGGGAATTTTATGAAACGCGTAACCGCTGCGGCCTGTCTGTTCAGCCTGCTGGCCTTAACGGGCAGCATCGCCGCACAAGACACCATGAAGCCCGTCAACTTCACCGTGCGCATCGAAAATGTTTCCGGCAGTAACACTCAGATTTATTCCAGCATCGGCATCGACGGTATTCCAGTCGGCGCGACGGTCCGCGCGGCTGCCAAACCCGGCGAGGCTTTCGAATTCGTAGTGAAAGCCAAACCCGGTGATCACCTCTCCTTCGCCAGCATGTACGGCCAATCGAATGATACTTTCGTCGGAACCAACGAAGCCGGTATCGCCCTGTTTGATGACAGCGGCAAGGCGATTAACGGAGATGTTTCCGACCAAGTCTCGTTGTGGGATGCAGGTACCGAAGTCAACGAGCCTTTGGGAACAGGCCCTAATCAAGGCCCTCGCCAGTCCTCACCCGACGCAGGCACCGTGGAAAACGGCACCGTTCAGCCGACCGCTTTCGGTGGCGAATGGCCTGCCAGCGTCGCCGACCTCACCAGCGTCACCCTGACACCCATCAGCGCTGACCAGATCAAAGTCCACTTCGAAAACCGGACGGCCAATGCGCCGGTCCCCTCCCCCTTCTCACCGCTGGTCTACGTGGTGCACAAGGCTGACCAGACAGGCGTGTTCTTCAAGACCGGCGAGAAGGATCGCGGTTTGGGCGTGGAACGGCTGGCCGAATCCGGCAATCCGGAAGGCTTGGCCGCAGCCGTCGCAGGCAGCGCCGTGATGAACGTTGGACTGTCACCGGGTGTGTTCGTCGTCCACAACGCCGATCAAGCCGCACCGATTTTCAAGACGGGCGAAAAAGATCGCGGTCAGGGCTTAGAAGCACAGGCTGAAGATGGCAATCCCACGACGTTGGGCGAGTCACTTTCCAAGTTGGGTTTCAAGCAAACCGGTATCTTCAACACGCCAGTCGGTGCGGATAAACCGGGTGCCTTGAAGCCGGGACAGGCTTTCGAATTCAGCTTCACCGCTGCCCCGGGCGACTATCTCTCCTATGCCCAGATGTTTGGTCAAACAAACGATCTGTTCTTCGGCACCGATGAAAATGGTATCGCCCTATTCTCGGCCAAGGGCACGCCGATTGCAGGCACCTTCACCGGCGCGATCCACATTTGGGACGCGGGCACCGAAGTCAATCAAGAGCCCTTCGTGGGTGCTGATCAAGCGCCTCGTCAGGCAGCCCCCAATACCGGCGCGGCGGAAAATGGTGTGGTACAGCCTATCTATGCCGTTGAAGACGGCTTCACCTACCCCAGCGTTGAGAGTTCGCTCAAGCTGACCATCACCAACGACTCTGGCATGATGTCCAACGTCATGGCTCCGGCTAACACCAGTGATCAGATGATGATGCCGGATATGATGACTGAGATGACCCCTGAGGCAAGCATGATGGGTGAAATGACACCCGAAGCCACAGACTCGATGATGATGGCACAGCCCACTACCGATGGCAGTATGATGGAAATGACGCCTGAAGCCACGATGGGCAGCTAATCGCATACACTCCATGAAGTAAACGAAACAGCGGTGGACACTCGTTCACTGCTGTTTTGATTTCCCGCTGTTTCCCTCACACCTACGGCAATAAAAATGCACGGCACATTGCTGGGGGATCACCTGTCTTATGGTCCTTCAGGCAGGCGTTCTAGCCCATTAAAACTTGGGTCAAATGGGTGATAGAGAGAATTCAACAAGATGATAGAGTGGCACACAAACTGAATTCAGGGTTCTATGCGGTTTCGCTAGAGCCATAAACGGTCAGATGACCAAAAAGAGTGAAGCTTGAGTGACTACAAAATTACCTATCGGACTGTTCTGCAAATTCTTCTGATATGCGCTGTGTGTGCAGTCGCCAGCGAAGCCGTTTTGATTCTCATGTGGCGGTAATCGCTTCCCCGACTAGATATAATCTTCGCCTGATAGGTATTCATTTTAGCAATAATAAGCCAGCACTAAAGGCGATATTTCGACCAGTGGTTGGTCAATCGTCATCTAATCATGCCAAACATGATCGAGATGACTCCCGAAGCGACAATGAGTCCATAGTCGATAACGGTAGTCATCAGTTTGTAGGGATTAACATAGGGACGGACAACCATCCGTCCCTAATTGGTATTTTGTCGTGTGCGATGCACTACTGGCTAGTCATTATCATCCAGCAGGCCAATGGGCAGAGGTGGCGGGAACTTGGCGAGTAAGATGTTCATCGCATCATCCAAGTTTTGTCCCTGCCAAATGACCTGTCCATTGTGGGTCACGTTACCAGTCGAGTAATCATAGTTGTAGAAGGGAATCTTACCCTGATCAAAGTCCGCTTTAATTTGCAACTTTTCGGCGGCAAGGTCAAAGTGTCCACCGCCTCCTGCTGTTCCTGATTCGCCTTCCAAGCCGGTGCCAATACCGTCAGGGCCACCGGATTGAACCTGTGCAGCGAGCATGTTGATCACTGACCAACGCGTGAATACATGCTGAATATCATCAGCGGGAGTACCATCATCTCTTGGGACATAGTGCCTCAAATTTTTTGCCCAGTGATTTGTATAAATCGGTACGACACGCCCCTGTTTATTCGTAAAGGCAGCACGGATCGCTTGGATGAAGGGTATCGAGTCCTGAATGACCGCCTGAATAATCGCGCTGCGGGACTGGTTGGGATTATTCTGGATGTGATCAACATCTGTATCGGTTTGGGCTTTGTTGTTAAACGAGAATCCGCTTTGGCTTTCCACGTTATTCAACCGCGCGGCATTCAACGAATTATCAGCATCAATAAAGTAGGGTTTGCCATTGTTCCAGATGACATTTTCTTTGTGGACATCGGACATGCCAGCTAAGAAGGCGAAGGCAATCCCTTCAGACATAGCCTGTGTACCAACTCCTGTACCATTAATCGCTTTCGCCTGCTGTCCCTGAACAAATTCGATAATCGAACCGTAGTTGGCGTGGGTTTCCATCTTGATACGGGTGATGGAGTCCCCTACCCCCAAACCGGCCAGATTATTGATCTGGTTCGCCAAACTGCCAGCCTGCGTACCGAAGAGAGATTTTTCGATATTACGGTCTTCAGGTTTGATGACGACCTTGACTAACGGCACATTGGGGAACATACCGGTCGCATCGTTAGGTTTGGTATAGGTCACAAAGACCGCGCCCAAGCCTTTATCGTGCAGGTCACTGCCTTCTACTTCAATGATGGTCGGTATGGCGAGCGCCGGATTGCCCGGATAAATCTGTGATCTCCAATGCAAGATGGAGTCAGCTAATTCGGATGCCCCTTGAGCAATTTTGGCAAGGACATTTTGTGACCATTTGTACCATTGGTTTTTTTCTTTTTGATTGCCTTTCGCAAGTTCCATGCGAAGCGGTTTCTTTAAGTTTTGAATGTTGTGGGCACTGGCGAAAACTGCCGGGCTGATACCCGCTGCTGCTGCTGCCTGATTCATGATGAGCGTGATACGGGCTGTTACAGCGCTGTCACGGCTGACATCATCCACCTGCGTCTTTTCGAGCGCGGTCAGCGGGAAACATTGATGCGCGGCATTCATCCGGTAGAAGGTCGCACCTATTTTGACAATATCATCGGCGGGGGTTTGAGCGCTTTTTTCGACAACGAGATATTCCCCGTAGTCCTCATGCCAATCGGTTTGAACGTCAAGCGTACCTCGTGAACCGAGTGTCAGTTGTGCCGGACGTGGATAAGCAGGCAAAGCCGGATTGGTGCTGGCCTGCCGGATATACCCACCATGTGTAGGATCAAGTGCCGGATCCCAATTGGCCGCTGTTGTATCAACTGCCCTTACCCATGTCGCATTACTGATCACTTTTCGGTGCTGCACAATCGTATCTGTCGAGTCAATGACGACCTCAGCCCCTTTCGGAATAGCCCGACCGACCATGTTGTCAACATCAATTGCGCCAGCGTTGGCATTCCGTAAATGCGCTTTAGATGTCACTCGTGCAGGTCGGAAAGCACGCTGAACAATGGCATCAGACTTACCCATTAACTTCATCAACGCTTGGTTGCCGACCGAGCGTTGTAAAATCAACATTTGTTGATCAGAGGGGAGTTGGTCAAAGTTCTGAGGGGCTACATCAGCAGTGGGGGATGACTTCGGTGCGTTCTTGGGTGTAGGAAGCGCTTTTTTCCGTATCTGCTTGGCTGCGTATCGCTTAGGCATAGGTATCATCCCACTTAATTATTGTTATGAAGATGTGTCTGGCAGAATCCATTGTACTATGATTATTAAGAATGGCATTATTTAGAAATTTCACGCTTATCCCCGTGTTGCACAATCGATCCCTTTGCGCGTAGACTGATGTCAGGATGAGATGGAGAGTATGTGCCATGTTCAAGACGTATGTGAGCGCTGATGAATTCCTGAAAATTGCCTTAGACCCAGCAAACGCTGACCGCCGTTTGCAGCGGATTGATGGGGAGATTGTGGAAGTGGTATCCAATAACAAAGCGTCTGAATCCGCCGTCAATATCGTGATATATCTGGGTGGATTTGTGAAGTCACATAAGCTCGGACGGGTCACCGGTTCGGATGGAGGTTACACCATCGCTGACGAGCAATATATTCCGGACTGTGCCTTTGTCAGCTATCAGCGTCAACCCCACACCACGACTGAAGCCTACCCTGAAATCGTGCCGGATTTGGTGGTGGAAATTCTCTCACCGGGTAATCTCAGCAGCAGTGATGAACGGGCTAAACTGGCTCGCAAAGTGGCGAATTATCTGGCAGTGGGCTGTGAGTTGTGGCTGATCGATCCGGAAGCCGAAAAGCTGGAGCGTTATCTCCCTAGCCAACCTGTCCGCACCTATCGAAATGGCGAGACCTTAGAGGGCATCGGCATACTCGAAGGCTTCCGTCTTGAGATTAGTTCCATCTGGCCGGAGTAAGAAAGAGAGCCTGCCATGTTTGAAGCACAAACCAAACCGGTTACGGCTGAACAATTCGCGGCGTTCATTGGGCTGCCCGAAAACGATGGACGGCGCTTTGAATTGATTGACGGTGAAATTGTCGAAAAGATGCCCACTCAATTACATGCCCTGATTTCCAGTTCATTAAACGCAGCTTTATATCTCCATTTTCGCAGTAATCCAATCGGTTGGGTCTTTGCTGGAGTCAGCATTAAGCTGCCCAACGATGAAATGAACGATACCATCCCTGATGTGTCGGTGGTGCTCAAAGCGGGACGTGAATTCAACCCCAACGAACCGCTGACCTTCATGCCCGATCTGGCGATTGAAATCAAATCTCCGACCGACAGTTTGATCAAAATGCGGAAGAAGGCCAATTATTATCTCGAAAACGGCTCCAAGGTGGTGTGGTTGGTAGATACGCAGCGCCAAAAAGTCGAGGTTTACACCGTGGATGACACCGAAATATTGGGCAGTGATGACGCTTTAGAAGGTGGTGATCTGCTGCCGGGCTTCAAGCTGCCTGTAACAAGCCTGTAGAGTCAGGCCTAATGCGAGAATACTATGTTCCAAGTACAAACCAAAGCGATGAAGCTCGACGCCTTCATCACCTATGCACTCCTGCCTGAAAATATCGCGCATAACCTTGAATTGATTAACGGCGAAATTATTGAGAAGAGACCGGTCTCAAACCGAATTCTGGATATTATCACCAAGCTTGTCTCTGAAACACGACAGCATTGCGAGAGCACAGGGATACCTTGCGTCATTAGTACGTGTGACGGTCCTTATCATATCGGGCAGAACATTGTCGGTCCCGATTTCGCTTACAAAACAACAGACTTGACCAACGTGTATCCTGATCCGCCCCTGTGGGTCGCGGAAGTCATTTCACCCGATGATAGAATTATTGAAATTAGCGCGAAGCGCCGGAAGTATATTCAGGCGGGTATCCTCTATTGGGAGCTGTATCCGGCTGAATATCTGATTGATGTTTATGTTCCGGGTAAGCCAATAAAAACCTATGGCATCAATGATGCCATCACGGTCAATGTCATTGTGGGGCTGAAGATCCCGGTCTTAAAACTGTTTCACTAAGTGAGCCATGCACCCAACACTGATTAAAGCCAACATCGCCCTGCTCGAAGGCCAGCCCTCCGAAACGCAGCGCCTTTTACAGGAATACCGACGGGAAGCCGCGCCAAACCCTGACCCCGATTTAGCGCTGGTTTTGTGGCTGGATGCCCACAGCCGCCCGACGCCGGAAGCCATCAAGGAAGGCTTACAGGAATTGGTCAGCCGTGTGTCACCCGATGATTCCTATTCGCGGTTGGCGCAGCAGTTCCTTCAAGATGAGGCGGCTTATAACAGCCCTCCTCCACCTGCTATCAGGAGGCAGCCCTTAGTGCTGGCCGGATTGTTCACGCTGATCGGTGTGGCCGTGACCTTGGGATTGATTGCCCTTTTCAACCGCGCTCAGCCGCCGCCCAATCTGAACGGCACAGCCGCCGGGACTGCCCTCGTGCCCACGCTGGCCCTGCCCCTTAATCTGCCGGACACCAGCCAAACCCTCGTGCCGGATCAGTACACTGCCCGTTATCCACAGGGCATCCTCAACCTGCTGGCACTGGAAGATGCCTCGCAGCGTGTGATCAAAAATGTAGATGGTTCGCTAGCCACACCGATTGCTGGCGCACGGTTTTATGCACTTCAACTGAACTTCGAATGTCGCAGTGGCATCTGTGATCAGCCGCCGGAAGCCAAAATCACGGTGATGCTGGACGATGGTACGCAGCTTGAACCGCGCGTTGGCCTGAGCATCAACGGAGAAGCGCCCTTGCAGGCCGTCGCCTTAGGACGAACCACCGTTGGCTGGGTGGTGTTCGAAATTCCACTGGTGAGCCGGGTCCAGTCACTGATGGTCGCGCCGCGCGTAGCCGGTGAGTTCGAGCCAATCACGATTGGATTTAGGTAAAAATGTCTGTTGGTAGCTGATGATCAAAATTATGTGAGGTAGGCCGTTGGCCTACCTCACACGCTTACTGCTGCTTAAATATCAAAAACGAGAGGAAGAAATTACGTATTGATTCTAAAAATCCCATATGTCGGCAATCTTGCCATCCTCCGTGCGGAAAATCGCGACTTCATCTGGCTGGCTGCCGAACTTCGCCTCATGCATATCATATAGAACAACGGTCAACTCCCCTTCTGAGACGACGGTGAGGCCAAGATTATGCGAAATAGGCGTCATCTGCTTAAGCAAGCCATTTTCTTTCAACTGCCTGAAGTTTTCGGCATAGATCTTGAGATCGATTGTTCCAACATCACCGCACGGGCAACTATGATAGAGAAAAGTAGGATGCATCAAGCTGGTATCTAATTTACCATTGTTATAATTATCGATCCATTTCAGGACAACTCGCCTATTCGTATCGACGTTGGTGGGTTGTGTGGTATCCACAGTGATTGAAAATGGCGACTCGATGGTCAAAGGCACGGTGACCATACTACGATAATCTTCTGATGTACCTAATATTGAGAAGTCGTGCAGCTCGTACTGACGCCAAATTTCAGTGATCTTACCATCCACTACACGGAAAACTTCAACGGCATTGCCCGATAGCGGCTCGTGGGCTGCACGGGGTTCGGTCGCTGATTTGCTCCCTTCCCACACATAAGGAACAACAACGAATAGACCTTCCCCGATAACCGCGTAGGGTGTGATCTTGAAATCACTGATGCGGTCATAAAGTTGACGATAGTTGATCACGAAACCATTTATGTCACGGCTATACCATATTGGATCGTGAAAGATCACATTTTCCGTCAACAGTTTCGCAGCGCTATCTAAATCCTGCTTGACGTAGACACTTTCCAAATAAGATAACACTACCGCTTTATTGGCCTGAACCACATCCTGACCGGCAAGCGGCACGGCAAATACGAATACTAGAATGATGGCCGCAATGAACGAGAAGCTCTTGAAGCTCTTCATGGCCTGTATCTCCTTCGCTAGCAGCAGCGTAGAGCAGGCAAATTGAGGATTTTGTTGGGGAATTTCAATCGATTGCAGGTATGTTGGATAACGCCTGCCTTAACATCAGTGTAATTTGGTTTGTCATGAAAGAATAGGGATCAATTTCATGTTTAATACGTGACATTTGAGTTATTCGCTCGGTCAAACATAAGCAAACCTGAAGAAGCACTTCATTATTGAAGTGCCAAATTTACGGACTACCAACTCGTGAGTTAGGTATATTTTTTTAAACCATCCGCAATAAACCCTCTACTCCGGACATTAGGTTTGTACAGGCCAATGAACAAAGGAGTAGATGTGATGACCCAGAAAAAATCCAAGGCTGAAGCAGTAGGTACAAAACTGCTCGCCCAACCGGAACGGGAACGCAGCCACTTTAAGGCGCTCCTGTTAAGCAATCCCAACTACTTCGGTAATCTGCAATCCAGCAAACTCAAACCCGTCAAGCTCATCGCCTCCAACCGCACCTATGAAGAACTGACCTGTGTCGGCTTCAATCCGGAATTCAACCGCTTGGAAGCGACACTCCGAGTCAAGCAGAACGTGGGCTACAACGGCGATTTGTGCAGCCTCGGCTCGTTCGAATACGTGCGCTTCTATCTGTCCTATGACAACGGCGTGACGTGGGACGATCAGGGCTTCAGCACCGTCAATGTCCATGATATGACCGGCATCAAGCCCTTGGATTACGCGGTCTACTTGGACATCAATCCCAAGAAGAAGAGCTGCGACACCCCCAACTTACCCTTGGTGCGGGCCATCCTGTCATGGAACATCCTGCCTCCAGCCAATACACCGGCCTACAATCCGATCTGGGGTAATGTCGAGCAGGCTCGCATCCAGATTGCGGCCAAGCAGTTCTACTGGTGGGGTGATCTGGTCGAGCAGCTTCACCTGCCCCAGTTCACCGAACCGCTGTTTGAAACCGTCAATCCGGTGGCCAGCATCCAATCGCCCGCGCTGAATATCGGCGAACTGCACCAGATTTACGAGAAGACCGATGTGCCGGTTCACCGTTACGCCTTCAACTACCTACAGCCGATGGTCAGCAAGCAGGCCGGTGTTCCCTATGCCTCCAGCATGGCGCTGGGCAGCATCGCCAGCAAGATTGATCTCTCCAAGGCAATTGATGCCCTGCTCAAGACCGATGGCGACATCAGCTTTGAAGAACTGACCTGCATCGGCTTCAACACCGACAAGGACATGCTGGAAGGCATCATCCGCGTCAAGAAGCCCAACGGTTATTCCGGTGACCTGTGCTCGGCAGGCAGCCGTGAATATGTGGCCTTCTGGGTGGACTGGGGCTTGGGCGGCGGCTGGTCATATGCCGGTGGCACCTCGGTCAAGGTGGTGGATCTCGGCTCGGATTTCCCCAAAGACTCGTTGTATTACGCCGTGTTCCTGCCCATCAAGACGGCGGAATACCAGCAGGCCTGCGAAAAAGGCGCCAAGATCATCAAGCTGCGGGCCATCCTGTCATGGGCAGTAGCACCCAGCACCACCAATCCTAACTACGTGCCGACATGGGGCAACCGTGAGGAAACCCATATTCAGCTCAAGCCCAGCACCGGTATCAAGACCGGCGAACATGTGGCAGGCATCGAAGCCGTCAACAATATTCCGGTGGGTTTCATCGACGCCAGCGGTTACGTTAACGGCGACTTGAACGGCGTCCTGCCCGGTGGCGAGATGGTCGATGTGCCCTTCGGTGGTTTGCTGGAAATCACCGGTAAGGTCACGGACTTCCCGCCGGATGTGTTCGGTGGCGGCGCGACGCCCTTCAAGTTCAAGCTCATGCAGCGCCAGATTAGTCCGGTGGTCGGTAGCTGGCAGCCGGTGGCCGACAGCTTCTATGTAGGGATCACCGAGTACATCAGCAGCATCCCCACCTCCCTGCCCCTCACCAAGCAGGAAGTGGACATCAACGGCTGGTACACGCTGCGTGATGACGCGGGCGGCGGGCCGAACCCCCTGCGCTCGGTCAACAACAAGCGGCTGGCCGTCTGGAAGACCTATGGCTTGGAAGGCACCTACCAGATCAAGATCGAAGCCATGAACCCGACCACACTGGCGACTTGGACCAGCAATGTGGTCAGCGTCCGGCTGGATAACACCGCGCCGACCGCCGACTTCGAGATCACATCGGGCAGCGGCGACTGCGGTGACTTCAACACCGGTGACATCATCGAAGGCACGTACGCGGTGAGCGACGAGCACTTCGGCAGCATGGCCTTTGAGATCATTCCGGCGTTGGGCGGCAGCTTCACCGAACCGCTCCCCGCAGACCGTCTGTTTGTGGGCATGGGCGGCAACGTCCCAACCGGCGGCGACTCCGGCACATGGAAGCTGGATACCACGGGCATGCCACGCTGCGGTTACGCCCTGCGCTACCACACGGCAGACCGCGCCATCGTCGGCTACTACAGCGACAGCATCAGCTTCACCGTCAGCTACACCGCCCACACCAATCTCAAAGATGTGGGGTTGTGCCTGCGCGAAGGGTAATCTTACCCCCTCACTTAACCCTCTCCTCCAACAAGGGAGAGGGCTTCAGAGTTCAAACAGAAGGTCATCCGCGAGGGTGGCCTTTTGTTTACCCTCACCCCTAGCCCCTCTCCCTCAGGGCTTCAGAAGACGACACTTTTTGAAATCCGCTGTCTTTTCCGTCTGGATTCCCCCTCTGCCATGAAATGGAGAGGGTGAGGATTTGAGCGAGCAACTACAAAACTGTCGTGTGGTAAACCCTCAGGGCGAGGAGAGCCAAGAGGCAAGATAATGGTCTTTAACTTTTTAATACGGAGTGTCCTCGTAGGGGAGAGTCTGTGACCCTCCCTCTTGCTTCCTCCCTCGCTTGCGGGCTTTCACCGGAGTGAGCCTGCGAACGTGGTGATGAAGGATTGAGGAGGGGGTTCTTTCGCCGTCCTAATTTGTAAAACTTCATTATCTTGCCCCTACCGAGGCATGTGTCTGTTTTAGCCTCTTCTTCCATCGACGTTATCTGCAAATCCTGTAAAATGGCCTACGGACTGCATTCGCTGGATAGCGCAAAAATGAGAGGTGACCAATGGGATGGGAGACACTCGAACAGTGGGGAGACGATGTCATTCGTCTCGAACGGCTCACTGGCGGAGTCGCTAACGACGTGTGGAGCGTGCGCGTCAACGGGCAGCTTGCGGTCGCGCGTCGAGGGGACCGGAGCGATGCCGATCTCGCATGGGAAACCGGACTTCTCAAACATCTCGACCGTGAAGGTCTGACCGTGCCGGTGCCGCTCCCGACGACCGACGGACGGCTGTTCGCCGACGGTATCGTGGTGATGACCTATGTGGAAGGCAAATCACCCGAAACCGAAGCTGATTGGCGTCGCGTGGCCGAGACAATCCGCCAACTGCATCGCTTGACGCAAAGATGGCCGCAGCGTCCGGGCTGGCGATCATCAACCGACCTGCTGCATGCCGACACCGGAACGCGGATCAACCTAGGTGCAATGCCACCTGAAGGCGTTGCTCGGTGCCGCGCAGCGTGGGCGCGGCTGGTCGGGCGTCCAACCTGCGTCGTCCACGGCGATCTCAACCCGCGTAACATCCGCATCACCGCAGATCGGGTCGCCCTGATCGACTGGGACGAGGCGCACGTCGACGTTCCCGACCTCGATCTGGAAATGCCCTATAACGCTGCGGGTCTTGATGACGAGGCACTGGACATCGCCGCGCAAGCGTCGGCTGCATGGGAAGCCGCCGTCTGTTGGGACGACGAATACTCCCACAAGCGGCTTGCCGAAGTTCGAGCGGTCTGAGCGGAAACTGATTTGTTTTAGAGAATTTCTCGCTCAAACCGCCCTGATTATCCACGGCTCTTTATTGGAAGCCCCAATAACAACCTCATAGGGCGTACGCCTGAAACAGAACCTTCGCCGTAGGGGCAAGATATATCTTGCCCCTCCCCCTGACGCCGATTTGCCACATCGACATGACATATTTATTTTCGCCGTTTTCTCTCTGTGCCCTTCCCCTGCTTCCGACTCGACAATCCGCTATAATGAGTCTATGGCAATTGAAATCACACCCGACCAAGAAATCTGGGTCATGACCCGCGAAGGTGCAGAGTTAACCGGTTACAGTCACGAATATGTTGAGAAGCTAGGGAAGAAAAACTGGCGACTGCCGGAAGATGAACGGCAAATCAAAGTTCGAAAACGATCAGGCTTTTTTTATGAATTGTGGCTGCCTGATTTGCTCCGGTACATTGACGAAATCGGTTACGGTCCGCACCAAGATAAATAATCCGCACTCGACCCATTTTCAAACCAATTTTGGTAAATCACTTGAACTTTGTCGGATGATACGATAAACTTTCAATCATCACAACAAACACCAAACCAGACCGGTCGGCCAAACAGACTCTAGGCAAGATTCTCAGGTTGCCGCCTCGGCACAAATGGGATGCGAAACACCCCGCGCTTTCGCGTCAATCGACGATCCAATTGTGTTCAATTTAGAGTTTGCCAACCGACAGCGAAAGGGGATGTGTTTCGCGTGCAACAAATAACTTACTAAGCTCGTAAGTTCATCCATGAGCAGTGGACTCATGTCTCAATCTCGACCATTTGCCGATGGTCGAGATTTATTTTAGCAGCTTTTCCATGTCATACAAAATACAGCATCCCTGCCGCCGTTCATGTATTTCGGTCATGCTGCTCGATGACCATTCTCATTATGATCGTGTTCTTGACGGGCAGAAGAAAATCGTTGGATTAATTGCGGCGTGGGTGGGTTTTCATCTTGAATTCGAAAGAAAGCCATTATGCGCTTAAATTTCCCCAAATTCTGCAAGGATATTCAACCGATTCTCTTGCAATTTTTGGACGATTCTATCGAACGTTTTTCTTGCAATTTCTGACACTGACTTGAACAGTGACTACTGTTAAGTGGCTTGGAATGAGGGAGTATGAGCTAAGTATCCAACACAGCATGAATTAACTTATAATTTAAAAACATATATATTTCATTAATAATCAGTTGGTTCCGCAAGCAGTTTTCCACGGATCAGCTTTTAATTCAGACCCAACATATTTGAGTTGATTAACGAGTATAATCAATTCGCGAATTTTTAGTTGTGATGTTATTACAATTTGATTTCCAAATCTATCGTGTAATAACATCCAAACGTTTGTTCCGTCAACAATGTAGTATTGCGCTTCACCATTTATTGCCCAATCTGCTTTGATCTTTAAAGATTTAATATCTTTGGTTGTTGCATCCCATAATGGATCAAAGGGAGAAATAGTAACATTTAGGATTGAATGTGAGGAAGAATCTTTATAAGAAATCCTAATTGGATTATGCAACTCAATAGTATCTAAGTTTTTACAGTGTGCATCAAAAGAAGCGAGCCTGATTTCCCTTTTTAAACCATTCTGTTCGGCAACTTGATTTGGAAGGGAGTATATATAGAATCCTTTTTCAATTAATACTTCTTGATCGACTAATTGATCAGTATATGTCTGGCATGAATTAAGAGTCCATGCCAGACATAAAAAGCACATTACTCCGAAACTCTTTCGTAAAAGTTCAAGGAAGTGAGTAAACGCTTCGAATAACATCAGGGCGTAAGGCAACATACTTATCACAAGATATATACTTATATTAATCTTTCTACCGTATTTTCTCAGGGCTGCATGGCGATTTGGAATAAATATCAAACAAACAAAAAGTAATCTATAGAGTCCCTTACTTGTTGTGTTAGATACTTGGCTTTTCCTCTCGCACTTCGCCTATCTCAGCCCTAATGCTGCAACCGACGTAGCATAAAATCAAGGTAATTGTCGAAAATAACTCGTGATAACCCCGCTTTTCAATAATTATTCTGTTCCCTATCGCAGAGCAGTAGAATTACTTCTTCGTAATCAGGTTTATTTTCGGTTAACCCGATAAACCCTTCTCTAACCATCCGACAACTCGCCCCACTCCCCTGCTCCCTCATTTTGGTTAGCGCCAACCCTCAAAAAGAGTGACAAAATGGTTTTCCAAAATGTCACCCGTTCTCACACCAACTCCCTTAAAATAAACCATAGGATTGCCTGTAGGGGTTTGTCGGCGGCAAACCCCTGTGCTGCAAAATCCACCGCACCTTAACAATGCGCTGTCACCACACCAATCGCGCTGCTTTCGCCGCTTTTGCTGCATGTTCCGCTGATTGGGCGCTATGGCAAATCAGGTAAGCCAAGCAATCCTTTAGGGCACAAAATCCCATTTTGCCATCGGTCTTTGTATTTCGACTAAGGACTAAAGACGATCGACTACAGACTGAATTGGCATGCCGCCGCCATCGCCGCCATAAAACGGCCTTCCTTATGCATTTGCTGATGACTGACGACCCTGAATCAACATCCCGCTTGGGCATTCATCAGCCGCAGCGTTGCAATCGAAGGATCGCGCACCCCGTTCGCGCTGAATGAATCCCGCGCCATCCACCCTTGATAACGCATCTGCGGCGACTGCACATAAATCACGTTCAGCCAGTGGTAGCCATCGGCCTCAATCTCGCCCGAACCCGGCACCAGATACACCTGTTGTCCCGTCGGCACACGGAAAATTTGCGGGGCGCTCACACTGGCATTCACGCGCAAGCTCAGGTTGTTACGGGGATCAACACCCGAATAAGTGGTATAAACTTGGCACAGCGTACCCAGAGGTGGCGCGCTCGTCACCGGGAAAAGCGTCGGCTGCGGCGTTCCCAGAACATCAACGCTCGTATCCACTAAGGGCAAGAGCGTCGGCGCAGTCGTCGCCCCGAAGGAAATCGGCGTGCGTGTCGGGCGCACGGTCGGGATCAGCGCGGCGGCTTCAGTCAACATAAGCGTCGCGGGGGGTGCATCCAGCGTCGGTGTCATCTCGACAGCCTTGTTCAAATTGCACCCCGCGCACATCAAAACCGTCAGGGGGATCAGCAGCCACTTGACCCGCAGATTAACTGGCATATCAGGATCGCTCCTTATGGTGCAGCCCTACCCCTCTGATTATGCCACGACATCCGTCTCCTGCCCTACTCGACTGCATAATCCACAATCGCGTCGGCCATCCGCAGCACAATCGCATCTTCTACCATTCCCAGCACCACGTTCGGGATGTGCCGGTCTTCATGCAGCGCCTTACGGATATGGAAAATGGCATATGCCGAAAGCAGCGCTCCTACTGCGCCTGCAACTGCGCCCTGCACCCAATTATCCTTCGAGATTGCGGCTCCCACCAACCCACCCATCGCCATCCGCCCCAGTAAAGGTGCGGCGTCGGTACGGTTGGGCATAAACGGCATCTTGTCCATCACCACTTCGCCTGCGGCCATCGTATTCAGGATCGGCGCGGCCTGTGGCATCTTCAGCAGTTTCAGCGCGGGGTTATTTTTCGAATGTTCTTCGTTGGCATGGTCGCTAAAAAACGCCAGCCCTACCATGCTGCGGATGCCGGTCACTACGCCCAGTCCAAATGCCGGAAGTAAGTTCATCAAATGCGCTCCTTCAATGGAATTCCTATTTGTAGAGGATAATCGTGAATTTTCTTGAAATGAATAATTTCTCTGTAGGGGCCGTTCACTTTAAATGGACGATGCCAGTGTAGGGGCCAGATATATCTTGCCCTGACGTTCCTATTTTCCTCCCCTACGAATAAGAAAGGCGGCCTTCTGGTCGCCCTTCTCTCGGTATTATCTTGGCACGCTTGGCGTCTTGACGATTTAATTGCCTTGGTCTTTCTATCGCACCTTCGGCACTTGATCCATCCGTACCGTTGAAACCACGCGCCTCGGCCCATATTGCTGCCACGTCATCCCGATGCGCGGGAGAATCCAGCGATCAAGCCCGTAGTAGCCAGCCGTCTTCCATGCGAGGATGAGCAGGATAGCAGCCAAACCGTACAGCCCGTTGCTGCTGGCCGAACCGGCCATAATATAGTTCCAGTTGAGGAACGCGCCGAGGAAAGCGGCCACGCCCACGAACATG
The DNA here is from genome assembly GCA_044227005.1 of Aggregatilineales bacterium. GTDB lineage: Bacteria > Chloroflexota > Anaerolineae > Aggregatilineales > Phototrophicaceae > CFX2. The sequence continues at coordinate 184,113 of JBGAFZ010000007.1, read as the reverse complement.
CCCAAAATCAAGGCCGCGCCGACCACAATCTCGCCGATGGTCACCAGCTTGGCGAACCACACATAGGAGCCTGCGTCCAACATCCCTTGGATGAAGTTGCGGTACCAATCAAAGGCAATCGGCGGCCGTCCGGTGGCTGGCACTTGAACCGCGTTCGACCAGAAACCTTTTAAGGCTTCGCCGGTTTGCATCCAAGCTGGATTGCCTAGCTTCTCCAAGCCCGAACTCAACCAGCCCCACCCCAGCAGCACCCGTACCACCAGCCACACAAAGGCTAATCGGGTGTCGCTAAACAGAAACTGAGCCAGCGGCGGGTCCTGCAAAACCGTTCCCCGCTCAGTTTTTACGGCATGTTCGGGATCAAGTACGTTCGTGCTCATCATGCACTTCCCTTCGGTGGATTACTGCGCCTTGATCTTGCCGATGCGCTGCACGATCACTGGAATACCATCCAGTGCATTGGGGATTTGTTGCGGTTCAGCTTGTTCATCCACAAGAACCACCAGCGCGTAGCCTTCAGGATTGTGGACATACCCCTCTACAGGGCGCACACTCACGCCCATAACGTGTTGATTTTGCATCAGGGTTTCGGTGTACTTACTTTGTACCCGTTTCGCCTGCTCAATTCGTGGATCGCTTCCAAACATGATTCACCTCCGGCCTGACGTACGACAGGGTCGAAATATCCGCTTATCGCGGTAAATTGATCGATTGGGGTTGAGAAATCTCGGTCACCACACCAGCAGTTTTATCAGCATCGTGTAAGCGCGTCGCCACATCCGCTTGGGCAATCATGCCCACCAAGCTGCCATTATCATCAATGACAGGGATACGCCGCACTTTATTCAGCGACATAGCATCAATGGCGAGGTTGATATTGTCATCCGCATGGCAGGCAACCGGATTGGGTGTCATCACATCAGCCACCCAAGTCCCTGTGGTTTCGCGCCCTGCCCCAACGACTCGTAAGGCCACATCACGGTCGGTGACGATCCCCGTCAGCTTCTTGCTCGTATGGTCGGCAACCACTGGCATCGCGCCGATATCATGGATTTGCATCTGTTGAACAATACTGGAAATCGAATCGCTGCCTAAACAGCACACCGGATTTTCGGTCATGACTTGACGACACTTGGTCATGGCTTCCTCCTTCACTTCGAACCGCTTCTAGGAAAGCGAAATTGGCACTTCATAAAAGTACACGCCAATAAGGTTAAAGTAAGAGCGCCTTAGAGGTATCAGCCGATGGTATAAAGTTCGGTAGGTCAAGTGGTTGGTTAAGAAAACCGCCCTACCCTACAAACAAAAACCGGACGACATCAGCCATCCGGTTATTCGATGAAATCTGATCCGCACCAGTCTCTAGTCGTCGTCATCGTCCTCAGCTTGTTCTTTGAGCATTTCATACATGGCCTGCCATTTCCCAATTTCCCGATTCAGACGTTCGATCTTGTCGTCCTTCTCTTTGCCTTCTTTTCGCAGCCGATCGACTTCCTGTGACAGATTGTCGATCTGAATTTGAAAGCCCTTGATCTGGGAATAGACCGCAATCGCGCTGTCCCCATCAATCGACGCGAACTCCGGCGGCAGATCCGTATTGAGGTCACCGGCTGCCAACTTCGCCCCGATTTGCTCAAACGGCATGTTTTTCGCCCGCTCGACGCGAATGGTATTAATGATGATGAGATCTTCCATTTGATAGTCGCGCTGGGTTCTGCCCTCCCCTAACGCCCCATCACTGAAGTAGTCAGGGAACATATCCGTCCAAATCTTGATGGTCTTCTGGTCAACATCAAAGCGTTTGGCAACCGTTCCTGTTTTCATTCTCGATTTCCTATTTTTATTGAGAACCATTCTTGCAAATTACTTAGGATAGCAGTATTCTCATAGTATACACGGATTCCCAAGAATTGCACACTATAGTGTGCAGCACATCAAAAGGTTTACATAATGGCTAAAACCAATAAAAAAACCAAAACCGCACCCAAACGCTATGTTCCGCGCCAGACACGCAAGTTCCAACTGCGCCATAACAACCCGATTGATGTCCATGTAGGGGAAATTTTAGACTATTCCCGTGCCCAACGCCGTGAAGTGACCGTTATACGGGACGGCGTCCGGCTGCTGTGGGCGCTGGAAAATAACGACCTAAATGTTTTATTTGAACTGTTTCCCCATCTTAAAGACCAGTTTATACCCGGTGGCATCTCGCTGCTTGACCAAATCCAGTCGCTTTTCCTAAATTCCCAAGTTTTGCCGCAGACAACTCCGACAATTCAGATGGGCAGTCCGAAAGCACTCAAAGCGCCGACCTTTGAACTCCCAACTTTCGACGATGACGACGAACTGCCGACTCTGGTAACGAATAATATGGCTGGCGTGTCGATCACACGCAATTTACTTAATGATATGAGCAATCTGCAATAAATAGATTATCCGGTGCATTGAGGAGAACGTTTTATGTCTGACTACGTTGTCAGTGTAGACGCAGGTAACGGTGGCACGAATGCGGTTATGGCACAAGCCAAAGGCTATAAAAGTTTTTATGAGCCGTCTGTCCGTGCAGTAGCGACAGGTGACACGCTTGGGCTAGGGAAACTTGAACTCCAGTATGATTATGTGGATTGGAATGGTCACCGTTACGTGACAGGCGATGATGTCGTTCGAATTACGCGAAGACAGCTTGAACACCATATCGGTGCCAATCGTTATGGCAATGAGATGCATCAATTCCTCGTTGCCAATGCCATTGCCCGTTTAGGTGTCAAATCAGGAACAGTGGACTTAACGTTGTTTGCGCCGCCCGGTCTCTTCAACGATCTCAAAGTCTTTATTAAAGATCGTTTCAGCCAGCGAGGTGGCAAGGTCGAGATTAGCCTCAAGGGAGATAAAAAGCCTCGTAAGTTCCAGTACGATAAGGTAACGGTTTGGCCGGAAGGTATTGGAGCAGCCGCCTGTTTTGTTCTTGATGACAGTGGAAACGAATTTGTTTCCGATGCGCTCGCAGGTGAAGTGGTGGTGTTGGACTTAGGTGCCCATACGCTTGATGCCATTCAATTTACGAATGGCAACTTCAATGCGGAAAGTCTGCAATATGCGACATGGGAAGCGGGTGGGGTGCATGTTCATATTCGTGAACCGATCCTACGTGCAGTAAAGAAACAACTTGGGGACGATGCTGCACGCTTGACCGTCGATGATATTGATCGCGTGATCCGGTTAGGCAGTGTGAGCGGAGACTATACATTGACAGTTGCCGGATTGGACGCAGACCTGAAGCCGTTGGTAGACCGTTACTGTGAACGCTATGCTGAATGGGTCAGCAACAACATCGCCGATGGCGTGTTTGATGGCTTTCGCGGCATCAAGTCCGTCATTCTGGTGGGTGGCGGGGCAGGGCTGGTCGAACCTTATCTAAGCAAGCAGACATGGTACGGCAGCAAAATTCTCGACCGTAAAAATCATAAGACGACTAAAGATGTGCATCCGGTGGATATGAACGCGGTGGGCGGTTTACGCTTTGCCGTCTATCGTATTAAAAACGGACAGGATCAATAGCTGGCTTAGGGGTTATGCAGGACGAGCGATGAAGCAGAATATCTATAACAACGACACCTTCTTCGAAAAGTACAGCCAGATGCGCCGCTCCATCCAAGGCTTAGAAGGGGCAGGGGAATGGAAAACGTTGGAAGCCATGCTGCCCGATTTTCAAGGCAAGCGCGTGCTCGACTTAGGCTGCGGATATGGTTGGCACTGCCAGTACGCTATTGAACACGGAGCCAAATCCGTCATTGGCGTTGATCTATCAGACAAGATGCTGGCAGTTGCGCGCGAAAAAACCGCAAAGGATATTCAATACCTTTGCCAACCGATTGAAGACGCCGAATTTCTAGAAGGCTCATTTGAGGTGGTCGTCAGTTCGCTGGCGTTCCATTATTTGGAATCATTTGAGGACATCGCAGCGAAGGTTTTCCAGTGGCTGACGGATAAAGGCGACTTTGTCTTTTCAGTCGAGCACCCCATCTTCACGGCACAGGGTACGCAGGACTGGTACCGCGATGCGGAAGGAACCATTCTCCATTTTCCTGTAGACAAGTACTTCTATGAAGGCCAACGGGAAGCGAACTTCTTAGGCGAAACCGTCATCAAGTATCACAAGACCATCACGACTTATCTCAACGCGCTGCTCAAAAGTGGGTTTATGGTCACCGGACTTGTCGAACCACAGCCAAGCGAGGAGATGCTCAACACGATTGAAGGCATGAAGGACGAACTGCGGCGTCCAATGATGTTGATTATCTCGGCGCGAAAAAACAGATAGGGATATGAATCAAGACTGCCCGATTGCAAACCAAGATCGGGCAGTTTATGTAGGGGGCATCTTGCCGCTCCCCTATAGGAATATGCTTGTTGAGATTTACTTGCCGATGATCAGCGCCTTGAATTCCTGTGTACCGCGCTTCAGGCTTTCCTTGAACATCATCGGGCTGGAGATCAAACCACCACCGCGAACGGTTGCGCCAATCACCAAGGCCACACTGACCAAAACAATATCCTTGAACACGTACTGGCCTTCGAGCGTCCAGATGAAGGGGAACTTGGCCCAGATCAGGTCAGGACGCAGAACCATCGGCGACATCGCGCCCGCCATCTGACCCAACATCAGAATGACACCGATGCGCAGGAACTTTCCACCGAGGATGTAGCAAATACCGATGGTGACTTCCATCGCCGCGAGGAAGGGCAGGAACCAATCCATCGACAGGAAGGTGATGCTTTCGCGGATCAGGTGTTCAGCCGGTGACATGCCGGGGAAGAACTTCAGTGCGCCGAACCACACGAACACGACACCGACAGTGATGCGTAACAGGGTCAGGCTGTAGCGGGCCAGAAAGCGGGTTACACCGCGATCAACATTTTCAATACGATTTTGTAATGAACTGACGGACATGTTGCACCTTTCGTTTCATCAATGAATTTGATGTGTTTGTAAGATGCACTCATTAAACCGCATGTCACGTTTTGGATAATCGAGCCGATGCACGAATTTCACTTCATGCGATAGCTACACGTCCATCTCCATCTATCGGCGGATGCATACCCTCTACACGAATGACGCGCAGGGAAGGGGCACAAACAGTCTTACTGACCCTTCTGATCGATCTCTTCGACTTTCTGGCTGGCGTCGGCATCGCTGCTGATCGGCTGCACCTCTGGCGTCTCGGTGGGCTGTTCAGGTTCAGGCGAACTGGCGATACGTTCCAACACGAGCCGCTGCATCCGTTCCAGAGAGGTCGTTCCAAAGCGTTTCTGGAGGGAACGCCCGAATAGCTTAAAGCCTAAACGGTAGAAGGGATTAGCAATGGGCGCCGTCTTCGAGTAGGCATGCATGCGGAATTCAACGTCGCCGCTGTCAACGAACTTCCAGACTTCAAACACGATCTCGCCCATCTCAAAGTGTCCATTCAGGGTTTGGTAGCCGTAGCCCCAAACACGTGCTTGACCGCGCTTATCGACCTCGCGCAGCTCATCAATCACTTGGCTAATCCGCACCCCGAAAAGAAAGGTGAAGATCAGAAACCGCGCTTTGACGATCATGATGCGTTCTTTTAGGGGAACATCGGGCACGAAGACGCCCATAATTAGCGATGGGTCAGGAAATTCATAGTTGTTGACGATGGCTTTAGCCACTTCCCACGCGCCGCCGGAAACGGGTTCACCGGGTGGCTCCGAGGGGAGGCCGATTTTATAGTTGTCAATGCGCCAGCCGTTAACCTCGGTAAACTCTTCCTGTTTGGTGGGGTCAAAATTGAGTTCGATGTTTTTCCAGCGCTCGAATTGGCTGGAATACTGCTTCCATAGAGGGTCGGCTTGTTTTGAGGGTTCAGGCGCTCGATGGGTCATGACTTTGATCTTTCCAATCCGTTCGCCGCCGCTTTCCTCCACCACTTTATCACAGAAAAATGTCCACATGCGTGCCTGCGAGAATTTAGAGATGCCCAGTGCTCCATAGAAGAAATCGGTTATCTGGTTGCTGCTGCGCGCCCATGAGCTAATTTCAAAGCGCAGCGCATCTTCCCGTTCAGGATGATCCTGCACTGCAAAATGGATTTCTCCGGCTTCCATGTGACCTTCGAGAGTGACGAATGTAAAGTCTGTTGGCTGCAATTCGGCAAGGCGAACAGGACCGTTCCATGGGCCGGTGATTTTAACAAGGAACTCATCACCGATCTGCCAGCGGTCATCGTCACCTTTGGTCTTGATAAAATGTGCCATTTCTTGGGGAGCGAAATGGTTAATGTCGGCTTGGATACGCTGCATCAGCTCGGTTTTGCTGAGCTTGGAATGCAAAATATCCACTTGATAAGTGCGGTTATAGCGCAGACCTTTTCCTGATTGAATAGACTGTAACGGCTTTCCATTCTTGGGGGTCTGACTTTGCTTATCTGACACAGGATTGCGTATGGCCGGAACCGAAATCTCGGTTTCCTCTACACTCAACAGCTTCCAGCGCTGGATGAAAAACCACGCGACGGCTGAACCAGAAACCAGTATGCCCAAAGCAATCGGTACACGGCGCTTTAGAATGCCACCGAACTTGTTAGATGGAGCAGGGCGCATGATTAACCAAATCCTCTTGAGTTTTCTATTGACCAGCACAAATCCCCCTGCGCTTGCTCCGAAGAGTTGCAAGTTAAAATCGTTCCACATCCTTAATGTAGTCCATGTGATGGACTATCGCTTGAGCAAAAAGGTCTAACTTCAACCGCTATGTGGTTGATTCAATAGCTTGACAGCGATTAGGGCATTCCAGTTTGAAACCAATCCGGATCGGCTTGCTGGACAAGTCATAGGAGAGGGAAGGGCAAACAATAAGACTATGGCGCTGGCGAGTCTTCAAACAAAGAGGGGTATTTCGTTGGGAAAAGTCTCAGACTCTTCCCTGTGACTCGTGGGACAGAACGTTACGACTGGATAACAGCGCGCTGCTGAATATCACTGGCGATGAGTTCCCGCGCGGCTTTTAGGGAGTTCACCATGCGGTACTTCTTTTGGAAGCCGGGTACGACACGGGCGGACATCTGCGTCAAAGCTTGGACGAAACGGTTAGAAGACACCAGCACGATTAAATTGACGCGGGCGTTATCCTGCTTGATGGTCGCTGCGGCGTGGGTGATCGTCCCGCCTTTGGGAATAAGGTTATCGACCAGATCACAAACAATATAGACTTGGTGATCAACAGTCGCGGATAACCGGGTACATTCATCGAGTGCCTGATAAAAGTCATCCCACGACCAGCGTTCGTAACGGGCATAAATAATGGTCTTTTCGGGGTTATCCCACTGGACAGAAACGGGCATGGTCATAACCTTACAAACTTGGATATACAATTACTTCCAATTGTAAAGTTGCAGATAGAATTATTGCGTTGAGGTTGGTCAATTTCAGAGATTATTCACAGCCTAGCACAAAACAACCTCGCTTGTCTGTGACTGAAGTTACAGTTTCGGCTGTTCGTTTCTGATAAAGAGTCATGGTCGTAACACACATAAGGAATGACCATGACGCCGATAACCCCTAAACGCCTCTATCTTTTTCAGCTTTCAACCTCTGACGTGCCCATCGGTGGCGGGCGCATCCTGCCGATGGTGGCCGCCGCTTATCTGGTGCAGATGAGTGACGGGCAGAACATTCTCATCGATACCGGCATCGCTGCGGATTATCAGCCGCCAGCCGGAATGCCACCCGCCGAAAACGCCAAAAACGTGCTGGAACATCTCGCGGAACTCGAATTAGAGCCTGACGACATCCACATGGTAATCGCTACCCACTTCGATGTTGACCATGCGGGTTATCATGACCATTTCCCCAAAGCCGAGTTCATCGTCCAGCGCAAACACGACGAGGCGGCGAGGGCAGGGGATCAACGGTTTGCCGAAGCCCGTCCTCATTGGGATCATCCAGCTCTGCATTACCGGCTGGTGGACGGCGACACTGAAATCCTACCGGGTCTTTGGGTGATTGAAACCAGTGGACACGCACCGGGTCACCAATCGGTGCTGGTTTCACTGCCCAACAGTGGATATGTGCTGCTGGCGATTGACGCCGTGATTTTGCAGCGTTTGTTCACCGTCGAACGGCCAGCGCTGCCGGACGAGGGCCGACCTGAGGACGTCCGCACCAGCACGCACAAACTGCTTGATCTGGTGGAGCAGTACCACATTCAAGTGGTGGTCTTCGGTCATGATGGGGAGCAGTGGCGCACGTTGAAGAAATCCCCTGACTTTTATGATTGAGGCGGCAGTGGCGGCGGCGGCATGCCAATTCGGTCTGTAGTCGATAGTCTTTAGTCCTTAGTCGAAATACAAAGACCGATGGCACATTTGGCTGCAACAGCAAAATGAGATTTTGTGCCCTAAAGGATTGATTGGCTTACCTGATTTGCCAGAGAGCCCAATCAGCGGAACATGCAGCAAAAGCGGCGAAAGCAGCGCGATTGGTGTGGTGGCAGCGCATTGTTAAGGTGCGGTGGATTTGCCAATGCAGGGGTTTGACGGCGGCAAACCCCTACAGGGCGTCCTGTTGTTTATTGTACGGGAATGCGGGAGGGAAGGGGTGACATTTTGGAAGACCATTTTGTAACTCTTTTGCGGCGCTGGCGCTAACCAAAATGAGGGAGCAGGGTAGGGGACATCGTTGGTGAATGGTTAGGAAACGGTTTATCGGGTTAACCGAAAGTAAACCTGAAAAATAGTACCGAGTCATGAGTAGCAAGTAGCGAGAGAAAGACAGAGACGAAGGGGGAAGAAATGTGTTTGAAGGAATGTGAAAAAGTGCTAAAATAAATATCGACCATCGGCAAATGGTCGATATTACAGCATGAGTCCTAAGCTCATGTATGAACTTACCCTGAAAAGTAAGTTGTTTGTAGACACGAACCCCCTGCGGCAGTCCGATCCTCAGCAGGCCTAGTTTTACACCCGTAGACAGGCTGTTGACGCGGAAGCCGGAGGGGGTTTCGCGTTCCTAGGGGTGTCGAGGCGGCATGAACACGAACAGATGCCTTAGGCGCTGCACTGTTGGATCAGGCTGTTCTCGCTTGAGATTTTCGTGTGAGATAATCGGATTATATTTGGGTAAGCCGAGAAAGTCAAGCAATTAAGCAAAGTTGACGGCGGACTTGCCGTTATTTCTTATCTTGATGCGGGCCGTAACCGATTTCGTCGATATAGCGGAGCAGGTCGGGCAGCCAGAGTTCGTAGCGATTTGAGCGCATCCGAACCTTGATTGGCCGTTCAGCCTCTGGCAACCGCGAGTTTTTCCTCGCCAGTTGTTCTAAATATTCCCGACTGTAGCCTGTCGCCTCTGCGCCTTCGGTTGTCATCACCCATGTTTGTTGGTCGGGCGTGATTTCGATTGCCATAGGTTCATTATAGCGGATTGTGGAGTCGTAAGCAGGGGAGGTGGTTGGAGGGCGAAAGAGGCTTTATTGATGGGAAGATACGGGTAAAGGGGCAGGGGCAAGATATATCTTGCCCCTACGGCGAAGGTTCTATCTAGGGCATAGAATCTATGCGATTGTTGTTATAAGACGTTCCAATGAAGAATTGTATTCAATAGAACGGGTTGAGGAAAAAAAGGTGGAAATAATGTGTCACGTTGATGTGGTAAAACGGCGTCAGGGGCAGGGGCAAGATATATCTTGCCCCTACGGCGAAGGTTCTGTTTAGGGCGTAGGATGTATGCGATTGTTGTTATAAGACGTTCCAATGAAGAATTGTATTCAATAGAACGGGTTGAGGGAAAAAAGGTGGAAATAATGTGTCATATTGATGTGGTAAAACGGCGTCAGGGGCAGGGGCAAGATATATCTTGCCCCTACGGCGAAGGTTCTATCTAGGGCGTAGGATGTATGCGATTGTTGTTATAAGACGTTCCAATGAAGAATTGTATTCAATAGAACGGATTGAAGGAAAAAAGGTGGAAATAATGTGTCACGTCGATGTGGTAAAACGGCGTCAGGGGCAGGGGCAAGATATATCTTGCCCCTACGCGAAGGTTCTGTTTAGGGCGTACGCCCTATGAGATTGTTTTCATCAGATGCCCAATTGGCCGGATTGGCTTCGATATACGAGCGTATTGCGTTTAACATTTTTTCGTTGCGGATGATCTCATCGTAGTAATTTTTCTGCCATAGTGGCGTTAATGCAGGTGGATTCAGCCGATTGATATTTCGGGAAGCGGATGCTTTGAAATTTCCAATGATCATACCAAGAGAACCTGCTGCCGGTTTACCAAAACGCACCTCTGGATTCTTCGAGGCATCACTAAAGAGCATCAAAATACCGTGTATATGGTTCGGCATGACCATAAATGTATCCAATTCGACAAATGGGAAATGATTTGGGATCGCTAACCAATGTTCCTCGATAAGCTTTCCTGTGGCATTCGGCAGCATTTCACCTGTGTCATTGATATTCCCGAAGAGGCATTCGCGCTGCGCAGTACAGATGGTGACAAAATAAGCACCGTTTTGAGTGTAGTCATAGCCTTGCAGGCGAATGCTGCGGCGATGGTGTTTGTCCTTATCGAAAGCCACTCAATAAACCTCAAGTTTGATGCTATCACAAGTATGTTCAATTCCTACTGTAGTGGATATTCTGTGCTAGGAACAATCGATGTTTTTGTACAGAGGGCAAGATATATCTTGCCCCTACGGCGGAAGTTTTATTTAGGGCGTAGGATCTATGAGTTTGCCCAATATGACGTTTACGCCTTGGGCGGGTCGAGGCGGTAGACGGTGAGGATGTTGCCTGAGCCTTCAAAGGTGCGGGTATTCAGGAGTTTGAAGGCCACCGGTGGGCGCGTGTCGAAGATTTTGACGCCATCACCGCCGACAATCGGGAAAATCGTCAGCTGCAGTTCGTCGATGAGGTGATAGGGCAGGAGGCTGTTCCATAGGACGCGGCTCAGGCTGATCATGATGTTGCCGCCGGGCTGCTGCTTGAGGTCGGCAATGGCTTTGGGGGCGTCGGCCACTTTGACGATGCGGGTGTTCGCCTGCCACGGCGCTAAATCGTCCGGCGTCAGCTTGTCCGAGACGACGAGCTTATCCACGCGGCGAATGAGGTCAGCGTATTCGCGGCGGATGGCGGTGGCGTTGGGGTCATCCGGCACACCGACCCAATAAGATTTGTTGCCGGTGAAGGATGTCTTTCCGCTCAAGATGAGGGTGTCGGAGTTACGAAGCATGTCCACGTTATAGGCATCAAAACTCTCGTCAGCATGATAATCAGGATGATAGTACTGGAAGAAGCCATCGAACTTCTTATCTTTCTGTTCGTAGTAGCCATCGATGGTGATAAAGTTGCAGACGATCAGTTTGCGCATATGGATCTCCTCAGTGTATCTATTGTTGTGGTCACAAAGTTAGTAATGAGCAGAAATAATCTGTCCCGGTATGGAAACGGCTTGCTGCAAGGCGCTACCCGACCCAGCGCTTCCACTCGTCGGGATAGGGTTTTTGCAGGGCTTTCAGGTAAATGCTGGCTTTGGCATAGAAGATCAGAACGGCCTCGCGGTAAATTTGGAACTGCACATGAGCGGAAGGGGTAAACCCATGTCCCCGATCAATCTGTTTGGCGTGGACGTCGGCTTCCGATAGGCCACTGAGGGCCTCAACCAACTGCGCATCCAAGTTTTTGAACCACGCTTTGAGACTCGCCGTACTATTCGGTGTTTCCGGACTCGAATCGCGGTATTCCCAGTCGTGCTTGAATGTCTTAAAAGAATGGGTATAAACCTGCTGGATTTGACCCATCTCCTCGCACAATTCGCCAAGAGTGGGGTTATTTCCGGGCAGTTTGTAGGCCAATTCCCCGTCAGAGATCATATCCAGCAGTTGGTCACGCAGTTCTTGATTTCCGGGCAGTTCTTCTTCAATCAGGCTATTCATAACCCTCCCTCAAAGGTAAATCTGATCATGCAGATGAAAGTGGTTGCCGATACCAACTGACCGGTAGGACTGCATTAAATGGTGGTCGAGAAGTCAGTGACGTCGTATGGGTTGAGCACCGGGCGCAGCATGCTGCACCCCTACAGATACGCTCGTTAAGTGTAGGTCACAATATGATCATCTCGTACTATGCAACCACTACCGTCTCCATTGTAGAACATTTGTGTAATTCGTCAACTTGTGCGGCAGACACGTGAGCGACGCTATTTGTGTCGCTTATCGGGGGCATGACCTGACGGAAAAGTCTGAGTCTTTCCGCTAAGGAAGGCTGTTATCGTGTCAGGATAAAGGCGGACAAGTGGCTCTTGCCCTTACAAAAACACGGACGGCGATTGGGGCATCATCCATTTGAGATGGGCGTGCTGGAGGTTTCGACGGTGGGTTGGGTGATTAAGAGCAGGCGGAGGCGTGTGCCTTTGCCAATGCGGCTCTTGATGCTGAACTGGGCGCCGATACTGGCTGCACGCTCCCGCATGTTTCTGAGGCCGAAACCTTCATTGATGGCACTGGTGTCGAAACCGCGTCCGTTATCCATGACGATGAGGGCGGTGTAGCGATCGGTCTGACGGAGCAAGATGGAAATCTCGGTGGCCTGACCGTGTTTGATGACGTTATGGACGCTTTCCTGCGCGATGCGGTAGAAGGAGACCTGCGCATCTGGCGGGAGGCGGTATTCCTGATCGGCGCGGACGGTCACCGAAATTTCAACCTCCTGACGGGCGCGGATGGCATAGGAATGCTGGGTCAGGAGGTTCGACAACTGGGTCTGGATGATGCTTTCGGGGCGCAGTTCCCAGAGCAGGCTGCGCATTTCGGCCATCGCGCCGCGCACCATGAGGTTCAACTGCTCGGCTTGAGACAGGGCTTTTTCCGGCTGGTTGCGCAAAAGACGGGGCATGATTTCGCTGATGACGCTGGACGAAAAGAGGAGCTGGCTGACGTTATCATGGAGTTCACGGGCCAAACGGTGACGTTCTTGAATGACGGCCAGTTCTTTGGCGTTTTCGGCGAGGCGGGCGCGTTCGATGGCCTGTGCGCATTGGAAGACCAATGAGGCGATGTAGACTTTGTCGCTGTCGGTGAAGCTGTGATTTTCGAGAAAGAGCAGGCTGATGGCACCGAAGACTTCGGAGGCGGCCACCAAGGGCAGGTGGATGGTCGCACCGAGATCGTGGCTGGAGAACTGCTTCATCGCTGGATAGGCCGCGAACCATTCGTCAGATGAACTAAACCACAGTGACTGGTTGTGCTTGACCACATCGGTTAAGGGCAGGTTGTCATCCGCCGGAAATTCCTGCCAGTTAGCGAAACGGTCGGTATAAGCCGTGGTATTGCCATATAAGAGGCGGACGGTGTTGGTATCGGCATGATAGGTGTAAATGTTGCCGACATGCGCGCCGAGATAATTGGTGAGGTAATCGACGGTGACCTGACCGACTTCTTCGATGGTGGTGGCTTCGGCGAGGCTGTTGGTCAATTGGTAGCGGGTATACAGTTCACGCTCGGTACGACGGCGCTCGGTCAAATCACGAACGACGGACAGCATGTAGAGGCGGTGTCCATTCGGCTCGACAAAGCCGACGCGGGCTTCGACGATGCGTTCCGTGCCATCTTTGCGCCGAACAACCGAGTCGTAGGTCGGCAAGTCCTCCGTCGATTCAAAGACTTGCTGGTAGCGTTTGATGCTATTTTCGCGTTCGGCTTCGGGATAAATGATGGCGAAATTTTTGCCGATGACTTCTTCCACCGAATAGCCGTAAAGCTGCAAGTAGGCTTGATTGGCTTCGACGACCGTTCCAGCACGATCTGAAATAGCCATGGCGTCAGTGGCATTTTCAAAGGCGAGGCGAAAGCGTTCTTCGGTTTGGGAGAGGGCGTCGGCCAAACGCATCTGTTTATCAATGCTAACAGTGTTCCCGATGAGGCGGGTGACCTTACCTTGATCGTCGTAAATAATGCGCGAGTTATCCCAGACCCAAAAATAGTGACCTTCTTTATGGCGCACACGATACTCTACTGAGTGTATCGGGGCGTGATTGGCAATGCTTTCCTGAATTGCCTGCTGCACCCGTTCCGAATCGTCAGGATGTATCTGGTTTTGCCACCAGCGGCGTGATTGAGAGACCTCGCTGAGCTGATAGCCGAGCATTTCATAGACGCCGGGCGAGCGATAGGCCGTATCGGTGGTGGCGTCCCAATCGTAGATGACGCCTTTTAGGGCCTCGGAGGCCAAGCGGAACCGTTCCTCGCTCTGCGCAAGGGATTCGGCGAGGCGTTTGGTTTCATCAATGCTGATGGTGCTGCCGAGCTGGCGAACCGGCTGGCCCTGATCGTCGTAAATGAGGCGGTAGTTATCCCAGACCCAAATTTCGTGACCTTCTTTGTGGCGAATGCGATATTCATCCGACTGCCGCGGGCCGCGTTCAGCGAGGGTTCTGGCAAAGGACTGCTGAACTTTCTTCAAATCATCAGGATTGACGCGAGCCTGCCACCAACGCGGATCATCGGGGATTTCGTCGGGCTGGAAGCCGAGCAAGTCGTATAAGCCGTTCGAGCGAAAGATGAGGTTCTTGGGGATGTCCCAATCGTAGATGACGCCATCCAGCGCCTCGGTCGCCAAGCGGAAGCGTTCCTCGCTCAGACGCAGCGCGTTCTCGGCTTCGGCTTGCTTGCGGATTTGCCCGGCAAGTTTGGCTTCGTGACGTTTGACTACCTCAAACAAATAGATGATGGTGAGGCCAACAATGAGATAGAAGAGGGCAGCCAGCGCGTCACTGACCGAACTAAAATTGAAAATGAAATAGGGATCCCCGAAAAAGAAGTTCCCTAAAACTGCACCGCAGACCAACGCCAGCACCGCAGGGCGACTGCCGCTGAACCACGCCGTCGCCAACACAGCCAGCAGAAAAATCATGTACTGGCTGCGCGTCCCTAGAACGGGATGTAAGACCGAGCGGAACAGCAGCACGGCCAAAATGGCGAGGATGGCAAACCCATAACGCGCAAGCGGGCTGCGACTGCGCAATTGATGAAAAAGGAATTGCTGAATCGTCTGCATAGTCTCCTAAGTTCGCCCGTATGATTTTAATTTAACGCTTAATTCTTCAATATGTAATCATTGTAGCAATAGTTAATTAATTTAACGTTATTGTTGGAGTTTTTGGAGTAGGGTAGGGAAACAAAAACACGGCGAGGGTCACCGTGTTTTTCGGAAACGAGATCATTATGTCCTAGTCATCAGCGGCGCGTTAAAAAAGCTACCATGCGCGAATTGATGGCTTCCGGCTGATCGATCATCAGCAAATGCGCTGCGTTGGAGATGACATCTGTCTCCAAGTTGGATAACAAACGCCGCGCCCGTTCCAGCATTTGCTGCGGATTAAATATTTTTTCATGGTCGCCGACTAACAAGAGAGTAGGGACGCTTATCTGCCGCAGTTCTTGGTCATCAAAAATCGTTACCACGCCGAAACTCAGTTCTTGAGGCTTGAAGGATATCCCGCCTGCCCTGATCAGATCGACGATGGGGTCCGATTGGTGAACATCAAGACGACGGACAGTGCTCCATTGGAACCCGCGATAAAACATGCGTTTGGTTGGAATAATAAAAGTCGGCAGCAGATTAAGAAAAGTTTCTAAGCGCAACCGCGTGATGCCTGCAGGACTGAGCAACACGAGACGCTTCACACGATGTGGCGCTAAGATGACAAGGTTGAGCGCCTGCCAACCGCTATGTGAATGACCGACAACTGCCGCCTGTTCGAGCTTGAGCGCGTCTAAAACATCAGACAACCAATCGGCACAATCCTGACGATTGAGCAGTTTCCGCACCGGCACACTTTTACCGGATTGATCGATGACATCCGGCGCGTAAACCCGAAAATGACGGCCTAGCGTTTCCACATTGGCATACCAGACGGTTGAACTGGTTTGAGCACCGTGTATTAGCAGCAGAGGTGGCTCGTCGGGCGAACCGGCGATGTTGATATGGGTTAAACCGAAGCGCGTTTGCACATCCATTTCCTCATGGGGAATAGGCCATAAGGCAAGGGTGGTTTCATAAGCTGTAATATAATTCTCAGCCGCTTTGGAATTCTTGAAGCGTGCAAAATACGACATTTAGGCAATTCCTAACGTCGAACTCATTTACGGTTTGTTTTTATTTTAGCGTGTGCAGCCGGAATTTATAAAATCACTTTTTACAGCAAGGGTCATTAGCGGATGAGCAAGTGAAACAAAAACACGGTGACCCTCGCCGTGTTTTTGTAGGAGAGAAGGATACTTTCGTTTTTAAGCATGTAACGCCTGAAGGCTGCGGGCGCGATCCGGGTCGCTGTCCATTGAGTCATAGACGATGAAGTCGAAGCTGCCATTATGGGAGACGATCCTGGCCGGAATGCCGACGGCTACGGCGCGATCTTCCAAATCTTTGGTGACGACCGCGTTGGCTCCAATCGAGACATCATCGCCAATTTGAATGGGGCCAAGGACTTTTGCGCCGACGCCGACAAAGACACGGTTTCCTAATGTCGGTAAACCACGTTTTTCGCCGCGTCCCGCAACGCCTAAGGTGACTTGCTGCGAAAGGTTACAGTTATCGCCAATGATACTCGCGCCCACAAAAATGGGGCCAAAGTGACTGATGTATAAGCCGGGGCCAATCCGCGCTTGTGTGGAGATGGAAATGCTGGAGTAGATCTCGACCAAGCGTTTACCGATCATGTACAAAGGGCGCAAAAGTTTCAACCATTTCCGGTTGATTTCAGCCGGATACCATATCCAATGACCGATGCGGTAATAAATACCGGCGATCATACCCGGGGCCATAATCACCAAAGCAGGATAAGAGCGCTTATCCGTTGCGCGGTAGCGTGCCAGATCCCGTTTGATATATTCCCAAGTTTTTTTGAGGGAAATCGCGTAGTTTTCGTCCATATTTGTGTTCCAATTGACGGTTGATGGAGGAAGGCCAAGGTTGGGCGTGCAGCTCATGTACTCCACCCCAAACGCCTCCTCGAAGCAGCAAGGAGGGATTTAAAAGACGACTTATATCATGCGACGCTCGTTTGTTAGCCTCATTATAGAAATCCAGCGCGGCATAGCAACGATTCCGGCAAAGTTTTATGGGATCGTTAATATGGTTTGCAAGTATTCTTAGCTCGCGTTAATGTGCAAACGTTTTTGAAGTGGTTCGGTGAGCACTATAACAGATGGATGCATTATTGTGAGAGTGGAATAGTAGGGGATAGCCTGATTGTCCCACAGCAAAACTGTGCGAGTGGAGGATGTGAGGACATGTAATGAGGCCTACAATTTGGTTGAGCTAGTAGAAGACATGGAGGACTCAATGCTGAACGATCCCCTTTCCCTTTCACGAGAAGGTTTAGCGGCACTGCCGGATGAAGAACTGGCAACCAAGATCAATGACACATTGAAGACCATCGCGGACATGAAAGATCGTGGTGAGGACGTGAGCGTGCAAGAAAAGGTCTATGAGGCGTATGTGGATGAATATAACCACCGTTCTCAAAATGATACCCCGACGAAGCCTCATGGAATTAAGCGAGTCGAGTAGGGATAACACCTCCCTAACCCAAAACTAACCGACTCTCCTAGTTAAACATAAGCCGCCACACCTGAAAAGATGAGGCGGCTTTTTGTTATTGTGTAAACAGTAGACCGCGTTCACATCATCAAGGAGAGCAATTAACATCATGCGCTGCGCGATCTGTGGGAAATCCAGTAACACCCTCACCAACCGACTGTGTTTACGCTGTTCTATTTCTCATCAGGGAATGACACTCGATCCAGAACCACTTTATCCGGGGGATGTGGTCGAGGTGTTGAAGCCAGACGTCAACATGGGGCAGCGGGGATTTGTGGTGCCTGCGCCATCACCGCGCCAAACGGCGGATGTGTGGGTACGGATTAAGCCCAGCCGTGACAGCGATCCGTATTATGTGCCTTATGCGCGGGATGATGTGAAGCTCTTCAGCCGGATGGAAGCGCGATAAAAAGCCCGAAAAAACCTCGTAAGAGCATGACTTAAAAGTAAGCGGAGACCGATTGATGTATCGGTCTCCGCTTTTTAGCGTAAGCGAACCGGTGTAAGCGTCACCTTGGGATACCAATCTGCTGCCGGTGCGGGGGTTGGCGTGGGGATCAGGGTGAGCGTCGGGGTAGGGGTGACTACCCAAGGTGTCGGCGTGGGAACCTGCGCGATAAAGGGCTGAACGGGCAGGAAGCCGCCTCCAGCCGCAGTAGCCGTTGGCGGGGTAGCGGCTGCCGTGTTTTGAGCGTCAATATAGGCTTGGGTTTGAGCGGCTGCTGCTGCCGTGTTCTGACCATCGATAAAGGCCTGCGTTACTTGGGCTGCCGCCGCTGTGTTCTGACCATCGATGAAAGCCTGTGTTACTTGGGCTGCTGCTGCTGTGTTCTGACCATCAATGAAGGCCTGTGTTACTGTGGCCGCCGCTGCCGTGTTCTGACTGTCAATGAAAGCCTGTGTTACTTGGGCTGCCGCTGCTGTGGCCTGAGCATTAGCCGTGCCCTGAGCATCGTTGAAAGCTTGTGTTTGTGCGGCTGCGGCGGCTGTGTTCTGACTGTCAATGAAGGCCTGTGTTTGCGCGGCTGCGGCGGCTGTGGCATTGGCGTTGACCGTCGCATTAGCATTGGCCGTACCCTGCGCGTTTTGCGTCAATTGCAGCGGATCACCGACCTGCGTTTGCTGCGCCGAGGTGGCGGTGAAATTAGCCGCAGCGGCGGTTTCTTGGGCAGCAGCAGCGGCGGTGCTTTGGGCAGCAGCAGCCGTTTGGGCTACCGCAGCAGCGGTGGCCTGTGCAGCGGCGGTTTGCTGTTCGACAACAGCCGTTTGTTGGTAGGCAGTTCCTGTCGCATCCACATCGGCCTGTGTGACCGTACCGGTCGGCGTCTGGAAGGACGGTGTGTTGGTGTTTTGTCCGGCGGCAGTGGTTCCAGCGGCATTGGCCGTTTGCTGGGCAGCGGCAGCCGTTTGAGCGGCAGCGGCAGCGGTTCCAGCGGCGCTGGTGGCGTTCTGGGCGGCGGCGGTACCCGCAACCTGCTGGGCAGCGGCAGTGGCATTAGCGTCGATGGTCTGCTGCACAATTGTTTGCTGAATCGCGGCCACTGTTAGCTGGGCCGAGAAGGCGGTGGCTGTCTGTAGAACCTGCGTCTGCTGTAAGGGATTGGCCGTCTGCTGGGCAGCGGCAGCCGTTCCCGTCAACTGAGCGGCAATCGATGTTTGTTGGATGGCGATCTGCGTTTGCTGACCAGCAGCGGCGGTTTGCGCAGCAGCCGTTCCGGTTTGTTGACCGGGCACGCTGGTGAGGTTACCGGCGGCGGCGGTACCAGTTTGATTAATGGCGGCCTGCGTTTGAACAACCGCATTTTGGGTCTGCTGCGCGGCGACCTGCGTTTGTTGGGCAGCGGCAGCCGTTTGTTGGATGGCAGTGGCGTTTCCTTGTAAATAAGCTGCGGTGGCCGTCGCGGCACTGATGGTCTGCTGAATGGGCAGCGAGTTCTGCGTGGCTTGAGCCGAGGTAGCCGTAAGCTGCGCGGCATCTAACGTTTGCTGGAGGGCCGTCGCGGTTTGCTGCGGCACGTTGGCGGTTTGGGTCAATGTACCGAGCAGGGCAGCAGACGTCGCAGTCTGGTCGAAGGCGGCCTGCGTTTGCTGGACAGCCGTACCGGTCAACTGCGCGGCAGCCAGCGTTTGGGCTGCGCCGGTCGCGGTTTGCGGCGAGATGGTGGAGGTCTCTATGGCATCCAAGGTTTGCTGGGCGGCAGCCGTTGCTGTGACGACAATCGCTGTACCGGTACGAGCAGCGGCCGTCATCGTCCGGCGGTTGGAAGCAGTTGCCGTAATCGCGGTGGCGGCAGCCGTCTCAGTTTGCTGCGCCACAGCGGTTTGAGCATCGGCTACAGCCGTGTCTTGGGCATTTTGAGTGGCCTGCACTGCCGCAGCGGTATTGGCTGCGTTAATGGCCGCCTGTGTATTTTGGGCGTTCTGCGTCGATTGCTGAGCAGCAGCCGTACCCTGAGCATTGGCGGTTTGTTGGGCAGCGGCCTGCGTTTGGGCAGACTGCGTACCACCGGCGTTGGCGGTTTGCTGGGCAGCAGCAGCCGTTTGTTGAGCCGCAGCAGCAGCCGTACCCGCCGCCGCAGCCGTTTGCTGGCTGGAGGCCGACTGTGTATTGACCGCGTTCTGGGTCGCTTGACCCGCAACCGCTGTCTGCTGGATAGAAGCCGATTGTGTACCAGCGGCGTTCTGGGTCGCTTGATTAGCGAGGGCTGTTTGTTGGATGCTGGCCGAGGTTCCCTGAGCCGCAGCCGTTTGTTGAGCGGCAACGGCGGTTTGAATGGCCGACACAGATGTTTGTTGGGCAGCCGCAGCCGTTTGTTGGATGGCAGACTGCGTCTGCTGAGCATTGACGGCGGCCTGTGTGGCTTGCGCGTTCTGGGTGGCCTGATAACCCGCCTGCGTTTGGAAGGCATTGGCCGTTTGTTGAGCCGCACCTGCGCCTGACGTGGAGGTTGCCGCAGCGGCCGTAGATGTCTTCTGGACGGCGGCAGTCAAGGTAAAGGCAGCGGCAGATGTTGCACTGGGCGTGAGGCTGGGCGTCAGTGTGATCGTCCCATCCAACGGGCAGCCGTTGTTCTCCTTGGGGCCGGGTACAGTCGGGCAGGCATCAATAATGTCGAACACACCGTCGCCGTCAATATCAGAGAGCGGCGTGGGCGTGGGCAGCGGACAGCCCTTGTTGCTGGCCGGGCCGGGTTCGGCAGGGCAGGCGTCCTGTGTATCGCGCACACCGTCATTATCCTGATCGGGGCAGCCATCGGTGTTGGCAGGGCCGGGATCAAGTGGGCATTGATCCTTGGGATAGGACACTTTATCAGCATCTTGATCCAACGAAGGAGCCAGACAGGTTACCTGTTCGTCACTCTTGGTGAGGGCGACAACGGTATCGTAATAGGTCTTAACCTCATCAAAGAGGATCGGACCAATTTCAATGAGCTTGTTGTTGGTGACATCCAAGAGGACGCGCTTGCCGATGGGCATGACGGTCGGCTCTTGGCCGGGAAGCTGGTAATGACAGTCGTTGTTATTGCCGGTGAAGCAGGTGATCGCCAGTTTATCAGGATCGTTGACGATAGTCAGATTAGCCGGAATTTGCTTGGCGGCGATACACAGGGTATGCGCCTGAAACTCCAACCCTTGATCCTGCTGGGGAATGACGCTGACCAAGCCCTGCGAGAAGTCGCCGGTGTTGGCGTACATATCACCCTGTGGGAACAACTGACCATTGATGGTTTTGTCCTGACGCGAAACGGCGTCAATCTGCATGAGTGTTTCCTGCTGCAAGTAGAAGTTAGACGGGATGATGGGCGGCAGGTTTTGGGCGTCTTCACCCTGAATGAGCAGGAAGTTGATTTCAGGCGAGGTATAGAGTTTTTGTGGCAGCACCGGATTGCTGGGCAAATTCAAGAAATACTGGAAGCCAATCTGATTGGCCGCAAGGAAAGTCGGCGCGATGGTGGCCGTTCCGGTTGGGGTCGGTGTGACGGTGGCGGTGATGGTGGGCGTCGGGGTCGCGGTGGCCGAAAGCTGCAAGATGACTTCGACAATCGCGGTCTGGGTAGAACGGAAAACGTTGCGCTCGGATTCACCGCTGATCAGACGCAGACCAGCCAACGCCAGAATAATCAGCACGACGGTGAAGGTTAAGCCTAGACCGGTCTTTTGCTGACGGCTGAGACCCGCGCCGACGCGCACCATCTTCCGGTTGCGCGAAGGGACGAAGAACATCGAAAGCGAGGTGTTGTCTTCGGGGCGACGGGCGGCGGCGTACTTCATTAAAGCGCGGCCCGCACGCTCGACATCGTCATCCATCGCGTGCAGCAGCAGTTCTTTTTGATGCAGGAAGGGCTGATTATCCTCAGGGTTGTTCCCGAACAGACCATCCGAGGCGACGAGAACAGTATCGCCTTCTTTGAGAAGCAAGCCGGTTTGTCCGATGCGGAAGGCGCGGTTGGTATTGACGAAGGACTTGCCGCGCTCGGCATAGAAGCCAATGTCAACCTGCACGTCGGCATCAACGCCGATCATGCGGGTGGCGTAGTCGCCGTTCTTCATCTTGGCGGCTTCTTCAACCGACATCTGTCCGGCGTAGACGTACTCGTTGGCGAGGGTGTGGTCGATGTTGAGGCGAACGATTTGACCATCACGCATCAAGAAGATGCGGCTGTTGCCGACGCTGGCAACAAACATGCGTCCCTGTGGGCCATCGTCCAGATTGACGGCGGCTAGGGCGATGGTGGATGTGCCTTTGCCGCGCAGTTCGCTGTAGACAATCTTATTGGCGCGTTCGATGGCATGAACCAGAATCTTGGGCACATCGGTTTCGGGGCTGAGTTCGATGTACTCCATGACGGTGCGGCTGGTCAAACGGGCAGCGCGCTCACCGGCCTCACTGCCGCCTGCGCCGTCGCAGACCATGATGATTTGCAGATTAATTCCGCTGGCGGTTTTGACGACGCCATCGGCAGCGTAATCTTCAAGGTATTCCCGCGTCGCGATGTCCCGGTCGGAAAATGCTGTAAGCTGCGCCAATTCTATTTACCCAATCTTCACCCAAAAAATAATGTTTTAACGGTCGTACACGCTCATGTTTATTTCACAAAGCACGGCGGAGGAACACCTCAGCCCTACACGGCGCCTTGTTCAGGCCGGTTCATATCGTCGGTATTTGCATTCGATTACGCGCTGTATTACCTCTACAATACACCCAAGCGAGCTGAACAGGAAGTTAATACTCTATTTTGGGAAGTGTTTGTAACGTTTGTGGACATTACTCCACCCCTAGCCCACATCTCTACCCCCACCCTAACCCTCCCCCGCAAGCGAGGGAGGGAATTCATACAGGGCAAGATATATCTTGCCCCTACAAAGATGTGTCCGTGATAAAAAGTTACATGCCTCTACCGTATATGTTGGTCTCTTGTTAAATCGGGCTGTAGTCGTCATCGACTTTGCCTTCGTCCTCACCGGAAAATTTAATACCGAAGACCGAGCGTAGTTCCAGTTCGTCACTGGCCTGTGCCGTTTTGGTGACCGTCGAATGATGGGTGGCGCTGGTTCTGCGATCAGTGAGTTTAACCACAGTCTTAGCATCCCACAATTCCATGCTGATGTTCATGGTGATATTGACTTCCGAGCCGATGGGCACGGGAATATCGCGGTTTTTGGGCAGCCGTTCGCCATTCACATAAGTGCCATTCTTCGCGCCGAGATCACGGATGAAGAAGGTGTTCTTGCGCAGCATGATGGTGCAGTGGCGCGGGCTGACGAAGGGCTGGTCGATAATGTACTGGCAGGAGGGATCACGACCGAGGGTAAATTCCGGCTCGGTGATGCGGATTTCATTGACGTCCAAGCCACTGATGGTGATGAGGCGTCCCAAGAGTTCTTCTTCGGCGGGCTGTTCCGGCGCGGGAGCCGGTGCGGGTTCAGGGAAGGCGGCTGGCAAGGGCGCGGGCGCAGGAGCCGGTGCGGGCTGATAGGCAGCTAACTCGGCCATACGGGCATAGCTGGCCTGACGGCGAGTCGAGCGGACGAGCAGGGCGATCAAGAAGATGACCACCAAGATCAGCGCCAGCACAAAAGCCGCCAGCACCGAGAACAACAGATTACTGGTGACGCTGGCAGCGGCAAAGCCACTAGCCGGTGTGGGCAGAGCGGTTGGTATGAGTGTGGCGGTCGGTTCGGGCGGCGGGGGCAGGGCAGCCACCGTTAGGCGCGCTTCCTGCTTGGTGGTTCCGGTTAGGCCGAGCGCATCCGAAGCGGTGACCGTCAACTCGATAGTGCTGACGGTTCCCGGTGTGGTGAAATCATCGAACGTCCACGGAATGCTGTAATTGCCGCTGCCATCGGGGGCAGGGGCGGTAATCACTCTGGGGGCGCGGCTGCGTCCGGTGGTGGTATCGGTGGCTTCAAGCTGCAATGTCTTGATGCCACGCCGCACACCATCGGGGAAAGTGACTTCGACGCTGATAACCTGCTCGGCGATGTCGAAGACCACCCGATTACCGCTGTAGCCGGGCATACGGACAGGCGCGGGCGGCGCGGAAATAATCTTGACCTGCGGCGCTTGATACACGGGCTGATAGGTGAAAGACTGGCTGGCCTGCGAGCCATCGGGCAGGGTCACGGTCAGATTGACGGTGCGCTGCTTGTCGAGGTTCTGGCTGGCACTCTGGTAATGCAGGGTATAGACAAGGCGGCTGTTAGCGATGGCGTCGTAGAGCACTTTGAGCGAATTGACCGCAACCGGATTGGGGTTGAGCGTGACGCCGCTGCCCGCTTCATTGTTGGCGAAGAGGCCGCCACCGTATGTGGCTAGGGATTTATGCTGGGCGACAGACTGGGGACGGAAGCGCTGCACCAGCGCGACATTGAACGGAATGTGCTCACCGGCGAAGATGCTGGAGGCCGCCATCTCCTGCGGGTCATTCAAGAAGGAGCCGACATACAAGACCTGACGGGGCACATCGGGATCAGCGGCTTTAAGATCACTGAGTGCCTGCTTGAGTGTGGCGCTGATGCTGTAGAGATTGGGTGAGCGCTTGAGGCCGTCAATGACTTCCATGATGGTGGCGAGGTCGGCAGGCGCTTCGACCTGTGCACGGTTGGCGGTTGGCCCCAAGATATAAAAGGTAACTTTATCTTTCGGCTGATAATACTGGTCGAAGTAGGCATGGAGCGTGGCTTGAATGAGATCGACATCGCTGCCGCTGCTGAGGTTGAGGATGACGGCCAAGGTCAGCGGAAGCTGCGGTTTGCCCGTCAGGCTGAGGTTGGTGCTTGGTTCGCTGAGTTTGATGCTGGTGGATGGGAGTTCAGCGGGAGCCAATCCACGCGGATCAGTGACGCTGAATTGAAGTTCGATCTGCCCATCTTTGACGCCTACGCTGGGCGCACTTTGAAAAACCACCTGCGCGGCAGGGGCCGACTGTGCCATGCCGGTGGAGGCGGGCAGGGCGCAGAGAAGGATTAAAACAAAGAGACGAAAACAATTACGCAATGCAATCCCTATGGTTCAAACAATACGACTTGGTTATGGTTCGGTCATTGGGTAGGGACGCACGGCCGTGCGCCCCTACAAATCTCTTGGCGTTCTTGGCGGTTCAAATTTCCCATCATTGCATCTGCCTCCGCAGGGAGACGAAGGTGTCGAAGGAGGCGCGCGCAGAGATGTTCTGCGAACCATCCACGGTGAGCAGGCTGTAGGCGGCCATTTCGACTCCATTGCCGACATTGGTGCTGTTGGCGAAATTCAAATTCCACAGGAACATGTTCTCCACAAAGCCCAGCGCCTGACCGATGCGGAAGGCTTTCAGGTTATAGTCGGCCTGCTTTTCGGCGGTGTTATAGGCCATCCAGCCTTCGGGCGGCGCTCCGGCGAAGCCTTCCCATGTGCCCCAGCCGAACTCGGTTGACCACAGGCGGCCATTGCGATGCCCGTAGGAGAGCATGATTTGACGGTAATCGAGCAGGGTATCCAAGAAGAAGAACTGCTGCTTATCATCCCAGCCCTGACCATCGACCTTGTTACAGCAGCGGACATCCGGCGGGTTGCCCCAGCCGAAGGGATGGACGCCGACGCGCACATCAAGGGTAGAGAGGCCGTGCTGGTACATCTGGCGCAGATAATCGCGGTCATTAATACTGACCTCGGTGTTATCGGAGGGCGCGAGTCCGGCGCTGATGACGGTGATGTTGGGTGAATAACCGCGAATGGCCGCATAAGCCGGTTTGAAGAGGCTCATATAACCTTCGCCGGAGAAGGGCAGTGTGCCTCTCCACTCGCGCTTGAGGTTGGGTTCGTTCCAAACTTCGATGGCGCTGACGTTAGGGCCGATCTGGTTCAGCATGAGCGTGATGAATTTGGCAAGGTCGTCGGGATTATCCGGCGGGCCGTCCTCCTGCGTGGTGCTGCGTGCCCAATCCGGCGCTTTGGCGATGCTGAGCATGACGCGGTAGCCGCTCTTGCGGGCTTCGTTGATGTGGGCTTGGAGCTTGGCGAACTCGCCGCCGAGCTGATCACGGGAGGGTTCAAGCGCTTTCCAACTGGCCTGCAGTTTGATCCAGCCAAAGTTGAGCGCTTTGGAGGTGGTCATCAGGTTTTGCCAACCGGTGTCATCGACATTCCAATCCAACTGGACTCCCATCTGATCCATCTTGAAGGCGGCAACCATCGGCGGCGGATCGCTGATGACGATGGGCGCAACATTCATACCGGCAGGCGTTCCGACCGCGCCACCCCCGTCGGCAGGCGCGAGATAGTAGGCGTCTTTTTCACCCTCGGCTGTCCAACCTTTGAGGCCATTCCAATCGACCTGCCACCAGCGGATATGGTCGTCGGGGTCGCATTCCGGCCCACCGATGACAATGAAGCGGGTTGTGGGCGGCATGTAGCCGATGATTTCGTTCTTTTTGCCCGGCCCTGAACGGACGCGGTTGGCAACGCCGCCTTCGGTGACGATGCCCGGGATGCCAACTTTCATCTGAGAAGGTGTGGGCGAACCGGGGCAGACATCGCCGTTGGTTCCGGGAATGGTCGGGATGGGCAGCGGCGTGGGCGTCGAACGCTCCAGCGGGTAAGGATCGGTGTTATCCGGTATGCCGTCACCATCGGTGTCGCGGTTGAGCGGGTCGGTGCCGATCTTGATTTCCTGACCATCAATCAGGCTGTCACCATCGGTGTCACGGTTGAGCGGGATGGTATGGTAGACCTTGATTTCTTCACCATCGGTCAGGCCGTCGCCATCGGTGTCGGGGATGTTGGGATCAGTGCCAATTGACGCTTCACGGATATTGGAGAGGCCATCGCCATCGGTATCGGACTCGACCATCGCCGTAGCCGTAGCGCTGGTGTTGGTGGATGCGGCGACCGCCGTGATGGTCGCGATCTGGTTATTGTTGTTATAGACGCTGAAGAGGCCGAGCGCCGCCGCAAGGATACAGGCTAAGGCCAGCAGCACCACGCAGCCGATCATCAGCGCGGAAATGCGCGATGGTACAACGACTTCGCCGTTCTGAGTTTGCGGCAGGCTTTGCTCCTGCGGCACAGCGCTGACGGTGATCTCGAAGGGGAAGGTTTCCGGCCTGCCAAAGAGCGGATGGCGCTTGGGCACAGCTCGCAGTGTTACACGTTCGGTTTGACCGGGAGCGAGGGTGTACTGCTTGCCTTCCATCTCGAAGTTGATGGCCTGTTCGCGGTCACGGGCTTGGATGGTGTAAGTGGCAAAGCTGTTGCCAGTATTACTAATGCTGAGTTCCGCGCGACGCCCGCCTTTGATGCGTTCCGGTTCGAGGTCGCTGACAAAGTTGTAGAAGGGGCGGACGTTCAACGCGCCCTGAATAGCTGATGAGTTGATGCCCTGTGCCCGTGCCACCACCCGCACCTCGAAAGCATGCGCACCTTCGCTGCTAGTGGTCGCCAGCGGCGGATGGAAGGTAACGGAGGTGGTATCCCTCTTGGCAGGCAGCAGGTAGAGCGGATCCGTAGGCTGCGTCACCCAATTGGAGGGCAGGCCGACGACCTCCACGCGGAAGTGATCGACCACATCGCTGCGGTTGATAACCTCGATAGGCAGCGTGACCGCCGAACCGGGGACTCGGCAGGCGGAGGTGGTGGAGGTGGGGGTGGCAGCGCCACGGCTGCACCATCGCCACCATCGGTGCTGAATTCGCCATCTACAGGAGCAGGGCGCTTGCGTTTATAGACTTTGGCGTCGGGGTCTTCGGCTTCTTCGATGCGTATCCAGAAGTTGCCCACGCGCAGGGTTTCAGACTTCTCCCAGATTTCGGCGATGTTGTTGATCAGCTTGTAGTTGCCGACATAGGTGCCGTTCTTGGAGCCGGTATCCAGAATGCGGTAGGTGTTGCCGAGGCCCCGTTCCAACCGCAGATGCCGGCGCGAGACTTTATCACCGGGCAGGACAATATCGACTTCCGGATCACGCCCGATGGTGAAAACGTTCTTATCCAGCGGGATAACGCGCGTCGGGAATTCTTCGCTGTAGATGACCAAGCGGTCGATGTCGGTGCGTTCGCCAATTTCGGGATAACGCGTGGGCAGCGGCATGGCAACCGAGAGCGGCTTGGGCATCAAGACAGTGGCTTGATTATCGACCACCACGCTGGTGAAGCGTCCGACACCCGCCACGCCTTCGCCACTGACGGCAATACCCGTCCGCTGCAAGGCGCGGGAGATATCACCCGCCGTCTGGAAGCGGTTGTTGACATTCTTTTCCAGTGCCTTGAGGACGATCTTCTCAAGGTCGTCGGGGATTTCTTCGCGGAAATCGGTGGGCACTTGCAGCGGTTCGCGGGCATGCATACGTACTGCTTCGGCAATCGAGCGCGGCTGATAAGGCGGCCTGCCGATCAGCATTTCGTAGAGCAGCACGCCCAACTCATAAATATCGCTGCGCAGGTCAACCCGTTCGCCCAAACACTGTTCGGGCGACATGTAGGGGAAGTCGGTATCTGGCTTATCGGTGACGAAAATTTCGCCGGTCGCGGACTGCTGGGCAACGGTGAAATCAGTCAGCACCGGCTGGTAACGGACAATCGGCCCGATGACAGCGCTGGTCTTGAGCACCACGCTTTCCGGCTTGAGGTCACGGTGAATCATGCCCTGCTGGTGGGCATAGTGCATGCCATCGGCCAACTGCACCGTCAAGCTGACCACTTCCGAGAGGTCGATCTGCTTGTTTTGTTCCTTGAGGCGGTTGATGTACTGGCGCAGGCTGTTACCCGTGATCAGTTCCATGACCATGAACAGTTCATTATCCACGTTGTCGTAGGACAGCACGCGGACGATGTTGGGATGATCAAGGCGGCTGAGCATGCGGGCTTCTTGCAGGAAGCGCTGCTTGAGCACGTCCTGCTGCGCCAAGTTGGGATGCATAATCTTGAGCGCGACCGCCCGTTCCAGCGGCAGTTCGGTAGCTTTGTAGACACCGGTGAGGCTGTTCTGACCGAGGAAGCGGTCAATGCGGTAGTTCTTGATGCGCTTGCCGACCAAACCGCGCGTGTCTTTGAGGTCGGTGCGCTGGAAGACTTCCAGTTCGCGGGTGCCGCGTTCGAACTTCATCCAGTAGTGACCCATGCGGACGATTTCTTCCGGCTCCCACTGCACCTGCGTGTTGGGAACCAGCAGCGTATCACCCACCCATGTGCCATTGGTGGAGTTCATGTCGGTGATGTAGAGGTTGCCGTCCGACTTGGCTTCGATGCGGGCATGGCGGCGGGACACGCGCTTGCCATCGAGGACGATATTCTGGTCTTCGTCACGCCCGATGTCGATGATTTCCGAGTCGATCTTGACCATCTGAATGGGATGTTCTTCGCTGTAGAAGATCAGACGGTCGGCGGCACGCATCTCCATGCTGAGGGGCGGCGGTGAAAAGGCTGGCATCTCCGGCGGCAGCGGCTTGGGCATGACCACCGTATCGTAGGCGTCGAGGCTGATCTCGCCGGTTTCCAGCTTGCTGGGTACAGGCAGCACGGCACCCGGCGGCAGTTCGCGCTTGGGGTCGTACTCCATCCAGTAATTGCCGATGCGCACGATTTGATCAGCGGATAAGCGCACGGGTGAATTCACCGGAATGCGTTTCTCGCCAACTGTGACGCCGTTGACCGAACCCAAGTCGGTCACATAGAACGCGCCGTCTTGCAGCCGTTCGACGCGGGCATGGCGGCGGGAAATCTCGCTGCCTTCCAGCACCACATCGCGGTTTTTGGCGCGGCCAATGCTCAGGTGATCTTTATCCAGCTTGACGGTCAGGGTCGGCGCGTCTTCGCTGTAGAAAATGAGACGGTCGAAGCCCATCTGGTCTGCGGTCAGATAGGGCGGGGTATAACGCGGTTTCTCTTTGGGCGGAATCTGGAAAGCCTGCGTCACCATCTCATCATCGAAAATGCGCGTATCAGGTGGTGGCGCGGGTTCCGCCGGAGCAGCGGCATGATCGGCCGTGCCGTTGGCGCTAGGGCTGACATCTTCCGGCTGCACTTCGGGCTTGAGCAGAAGCTGCATCCAATAATCGCCGATGCGCACGGTGACGCCCGGATTAAGGATGACCGGATTTCCGGGTGCAACCTGTTCTTCACCGATCCAGACGCCGTTGGTGGAGTTCATGTCGGTGATGTAATAGCGACCGTTGGGTTTGCGCTCGACCTGAACGTGATTGCGCGAGGCCATCGTCCCTTGCAGCACAATCGTCCGGTTGGGGGCGCGCCCGATGGTGACCACCGGCTTATCGAGGTTGGCGGTAAAGGTCGGCAGATCACGGTTGTAGAACACCAGACGGTCAAACTCCGGCGTGCCTTCGTCGTCGGGACGCGGCAGGTCTTCGTCGATTTCGGTAGGCAGGGCAGTATCCATACGCGCGGTCGAGAGGTCGGTGGGCAGCCCCTCATCCGCCGACGTACTGGGGCTGGTGATGACCACCGGACGCAGCACCTTTTTCTCGACGGGCTTCTGCAAGGCCGCCAGCACTTCGCTCAATTCGCGGGCAGTCTGGTAGCGCAGGTTGGGGTCTTTCGCCAAGGACTTGACGATGATCTCTTCCAACTGCGGCGGGAAATTGGCTTGGATAGCCGAGGGCAGTGTCAGCGGTTCGCGGGCATGCATCCGCGCGGCTTCGGCAATCGACTTGGGATGGTAGGGAAGGCGTCCCACCGCCAGCTCATAGAGCATGACACCCAGCGCGTAAATATCGCTGCGGGTATCGACGTTCTCGGCCAGCGTTTGCTCCGGCGACATGTAGGGATAGGTGCCGATGGGCTGCTGGTCGGTGATGGCGTTTTCGCCGCTGCTGGTCAACTTGGCGAGGCCGAAGTCGGTGACAATCGGGCGGTAGTTCAGGCGGTCGCCATCTGCATCAGGCTTGAGCAAGACGTTATCCGGCTTGAGGTCACGGTGAACCATACCGGCACGGTGGGCATATTCCAGCGCATCCGATAACTGGCGGATGACTTCAATCGCTTCTTGATAATCGACGAATTTATTTTCTTCATGCAGGCGTTTGACATACTGGCGCAGGTTGCCGCCAATAATCAACTCCATGACCAAAAAGAGGTTATTTTCGGTGTTGTTGAAGGAGAGCACCCGCACGATGTTGGGGTGGTCGAGGCTGGCTGCGGCGCGGGCTTCCTGCAAAAAGCGCTGCTGGAAGCTGGTCTGCGAGGCCAGATGGGGATGCATAATTTTGATGGCAACCGGCCGCTGCAACTTGATGTCGGTGGCTTTATAAACGGCTGCCATACCGCCTTGACCCAGCACCAGTTCAATGCGGTAGTTCTCAATAATTTTGCCGATCATTCCCTTATCGGCCATTGTGCGTCCCTGAGTGCAGTGCTGGTTGTCGGATCATGGTTTGCTGCTTAATTGACTTTACATTACAACGGGAGGATCACAGACCCTCCCCTACAATTCGGAAAGTAGAACACCCAACGACGATCTCGTAAGAAACATTTTTGTCAGACAGGTTGCAGGGAAAGGGCATGTTCTTTCCCTGCACAGATCTCATCATTATTCGTCTTCGTTTTTCTTCTGGACGCCCGCCGCGCCCTGCTGGACGACATGCGTCAATTCATGGGCGAGAAGCTGCTGTCCATCGGATGAGCCGGGATTGTATTCGCCTTGACGGAAAAAAATATCGCTGCCAGTGGTGAAGGCCCGCGCGCCTAACTGCTGGTTGAGGCTGTCGGATTGGGCGTCGGCATGGATATTCACGCCGCTGAAGTCGTGTCCCATCGTGGATTCGAACAGCTCACGGTGAACATCGGGGATGCCCTGACCGCTGCCGGACGCGGCGCTGATCTGCGATTCGACGTCTGAGTTCACATCAAAGCTGCCGCTCATATCGATTTTTTCTTCGTCCACACGCTGGATGCGCTTCATTTGGAGTTCTTCCTCCTCTTGGGCGCGTTGGATGCGCTTCATCTGGAGTTCGTCTTCTTCCGCTTCGCGCTGGATGGAAGGCATGCGCTTCATCTGGAGTTCGTCTTCCTCCGCTTCGCGCTGGATGGAAGGCATGCGTTTCATCTGAAGTTCGTCTTCCTCCGCTTCGCGCTGGATGGAAGGCATGCGCTTCATCTGGAGTTCGTCTTCCTCCGCTTCACGCTGGATAGAAGGCATGCGCTTCATTTGGAGTTCGTCTTCTTCCGCTTCGCGCTGGATAGAAGGCATGCGCTTCATTTGGAGTTCGTCTTCTTCCGCTTCGCGCTGCACGATGTCACGCTTGGCCATGACTTGAGAAGCAACCGCGTCGGCTTCTTTTTCATAAGGATCATCCGCCGCGCCAACGGTCATCTTGGCTTGAATGACCAAGTTTGAGCGCGGGGCTTCCACGCCGCCGTTCGCCAGCAAGCGCTGTACGGCTTGGTTGCCGACCAAGCGCTGAAGGCGAATCAGCTCGTCATTCGCGCCTTCGGCTGTTGTTGGTGTGTTCTGTGCCGAAACGGGCGGCTTGTGGGTGCTCTTCTGAAGCGCTTCTTTCATCTGATGTTCGGACATGGTGTTAAACCTCCAACAACTTTATGATTTGACACGTTTGTTGGGCGCAAAGCCCTGCGCCGCTACATTATTTGCCTGTTTTCGGTAGGGCAAAATCTATTTTGCGCCTACAAAACCATTATCCAAATTTTAAAGAGACCACATTACACCAGCCCTACAAACTCTCTGCGTCTCTGCGGTTCAAATGCTTACTTTTCTTCGTGCCTTTGTGGTAAACATCACGTAATTTCCAGCGTATAGGACGCAAAAGCTGGCTTCTGTGAGTCGATCAACCGGTTGGCGACTTCCGCGCCTAGAGATGCTTGTGTTTGGCTTAAAGGCAATCTTACCACGAAGTGACACACCTCATTCTCAATGATTTCGGGCTGCACACCAAAATAGAGTTCCAAAAGCCGCTGCAATCCGGCAGGCGTCCCGCGACGCATGAACAGCCAGCCAATCTGCCGCATGATTTCACGCTGGCGTTCGATGGGCAATTCGGGAAGCAGCAGCATATCAAACCAGCTTGCCATCCACTGCAACCATGCCTGCGGCGCGATGTCAGGTGAGAGATACAGGTCAAAGTTGTCGATCATCCAGATGATAGGGTTATAGATCGACTCGAAGATCAGCAGGTAGCGCCCCATAAATTCATCATCGGCGTAAATGGCGGGCAGGTATTGCAGCCATGTGCTTTGATCGCCAAAGGTATGTACGGGCAGCTTAAGCTTCTGACGATCCAAAGACGCGGGCACAGGGATCATCGGGCGAGCATCTTGCGGGACAGTCAAGCCCACTTCGGGATAGATCAACTGTGCAAAGGTGAAGAGATACGGTCCGCAGCGAATGACATCGCCTTCGGTCAAAACCTGTGGCACACGCGGCGGGATACGGGCATCGTTGAACCAGACGCCGTTGCTGCTGTTCAAGTCTTCGACTAGATATTTATCGTCTTCACGCCAGATGATGCGCATATGCTGGCGGCTGAGTTCGCGGTGGTTTAAGACGAGGTTGTTATCCGCACCGCGTCCGACGCGTAAGCCCTGCCGCCCGACAACGATTTCATCACGGTCGAGTTCGGGGCCAGTGATCTTAAAAAGTGCGCGTATTTCATCCATGCAATCTTTGTTTTCCTGTCATTCCCGCCACCATAAAACAGGGGAGGGGATTAAACCTTTATTTTTGTGGGCGCACGGCCGTGCGCCCCTACAACAAATTCGGGGTAGGGGCAAGATATCTTGCCCCTACAAAAATTTCTTTGCGTCTCTTTGTGGTGAAAATCTATTCGACCACCACGTTATGTTGATAGGACACGACCACGCCATGTGCGGGCAACAAAATTTCCTGTGACTCGGCTCCCCGTGTAAACCAGCGCTTATCGTAGTTGATCGGATACAGCTTGACCGACCGGATAAAGCTGACGCCCTCCACACTGGAAAGGTTCGCCATAATATCCGAGATGAATAGATCACGACCGAACGGCCAGCCTTTGCCATCAAGGCCGCCGACCAGCGGATTAATGAATTCGAACAGACGGTTCTCGACGGCCTGCCGTACTTTCTCAACATCATAATGTTGGGCAGCTCGCAGCCGGACTTCCGTCTCCACCCACTGGTAAGCAGGTGGTGTCACACTCAGTTGGGTTGAAAGCAAACGCCGTTCGTCCAGATAGGTCTGGATGGTATTGCGCAGTTCATCGCTGAGTTCCAAGCTTTCCGGCGCAATGAAACCCTGCAAACGTGGAATTTGCGGAATAGTCAGCAGTTGAATTTCACCACGATTGGTTTGCGGTGGCTGCAAGCAGTAAACACGCCCGACCATGCCCGGTGCCGCTTCCCGCGCCAAGTATTCGAAGTCGCTGGTGGTCACGGCACGCTGCAAGGTTCGTAAATAACCGGGAACACGCGTCTTGGCGTACTCGATGTCTTCGGCATTCTTACCACCGCTGGCAGGCACACGGTTGGTCACATGGTCGATGTAGGGCAGGGCAGTCTTGAGCACATTTAGCGTGTTAGCCGCTACGTTGCCGATCAAGCCGCCACCATAACGGTAAGCCGACATCAAGATCATAGCGTTCTTGGCAGGCAGTGCTCCGAAACGGTGAACCGAGCCGTCCCGCTGGGGCATAGCCGGACCAAAACGCACCTCACCGGTGTCACTGTCGATGGTGTAGTGCTTGTCGTTGGCGGTGGAACTGGAAAAGTCGGCGACTTCTTCCCAACGTTCTTCACGCCCGTCTTCGTGTTTGACGATCAAATAATCTTCGGACTGGGCACGGGCAATCACCGGACGGTGTGCCAGAAAGAAGCGCTGCCCCGGCGTACCGTCAGAACGTCCCAGCACTTCACTGTATACACGGGTGACATTGGTCGCGCCAATGGTGCCGCCCCAACTCGAAACTTCCAGACGGTTGATTTGCGGGCTGACGTTATAGGTGGTTTCGCCGTCGCCGTATTCCAGACGGCAGCGCACCCAATAAGCCATCTGATCATTGCGACTGGCACGTCTAAGCTGCGGTAGATGAACACGGATCATGCCGCCAATGTTCAAGCCCAAGGTGCTGTCATAATCGACATCCAGCCGCACCCATGCTTGATCGCCACCAGTACCCATCACTTCCCAGATATAGGGCGGATGATTAGGGTCGATACCCGCACCTTCAGCCGTATCCACTTCGAGCGCAATGCCCAAAATGTGGTTGCTGACGTCTTCTTCGAAGCCCAAGTACAAGGCATCGTTATTGCTTGGGGGATTAGAGGCAAAGACCGGGAATTTTTCCAGCGCATTCTGGACGTTTGCGGCGTTGTGGATGGTAAAGGAACGGCCATCCTCCGCGCCGGAACTGGTCATAATGTGCGCCAGTTTGGGCACTTTAATTTCCATCGCGCCGTCGGTGGAGAAGATGATAGCCGGTTCAGTTTCGGTGCGGGTCGTGGAGACTTCCGTACCGTTAGGCAGGGTGATGGCGGTGGGCTGCGGCGCACTGAGCCAGAAAGTGACCTGCACACGAGCAGGCTCGGCTTCTTCCAGACGCATCCCGATGAGTTCCATGAACTTGACGTAATGCTTATCCGGCACGCGGTTGAGGCGATAGAGCACAATATCGGTCATCCATGCGAACAGCTCGATCAGCGTAATGCCCGGATCGCTGACGTTGTGGTCAGTCCATTCCGGCGTATACAAGGGTATACGGGCACGTGCTTCTTCAACGATGTCGTTAAAACTGCGGTCGTCTAACCGGGGTGTTTCAAATCCCATAAAAATCAATGCCTTCTTTATTCCGGTAACAAATAAAAGGGATAAACGAGGCTGCGCGGATCATGCTGATCTTTGAGCCGGTAGGAAATATTGATAATCAACTGACCATGATCGTAATCGGCGATGGAAACATCGACTTTTTCCAAGATGATCCGCGGTTCCCAACGTTCCAGCGCTTCCCGCACGTAACGCTCGGCAATGGCGGCGGTATGGAGATTAACCGGCCAGAAAATCAATTCGTGAATCATGCAGCCGAAATCCGGACGCATGACCCGTTCGCCGGGAACGGTGTAAATGATCACGTAGATGGATTGGCGAATGTTGGCGTCATCATCCACCAGCACAAAATGGTTGCGATCTCCCAAATGCGGCGGAAATGCCCAGCGCCGACCGGTAATTTCACTCAAAATAGCTGTCCTTGTATAACCGTTTTATATCTTTACGACAGGGAAAAGGCATGTCTTTTCCTACATGATGTGACTCTTTAATTGATGTTGACAACCGCGCCCTTGACGGTCAACGGGCCAGTTGATTGCACCGTACCGGTACCGTTCGACTTGACTTCCACCGTGGTCTGACCATTTACCGAGACCTGAGCTCCCTCGATCTTAACGTTACCGGTGGCTTTCAGATTTAGGTTGCCAGTCGCTGTAATATCCAAATCCCCTTTACTGTCGAGGATGATCTTCTTGTTGGTGCCATCCATCGTAATTTTGGTGTTGGTGGTCGAATCAATAATCTCGATCATTTTGGAGCTGCTGGTTTCGGTGAAGCGGACGATATGTCCAGCCGTGGTTTTAAGTGTTCGGATGACCACTTTACCCTGAGCAATCGCCGA
This sequence comes from Aggregatilineales bacterium, assembly GCA_044227005.1. Classification (GTDB taxonomy): domain Bacteria; phylum Chloroflexota; class Anaerolineae; order Aggregatilineales; family Phototrophicaceae; genus CFX2. Next base: position 147,413 of record JBGAFZ010000007.1, on the reverse strand, counting down.
GTCAGTTTGTTCAGGTGGCTTATCTTTGCCATTCCAGACTGAGCCGACGACATAAGGATAATCAAAGTCCCCGTGCTCGAAAGCCACCAGAACCTCATCGTTGACTTCCGGCAGCCACATAAACCCATACGACTTGCCTGCGCCCATCGCCGTAATCGGTGCCCAGTGGCTTTCGAGAGAGTCATCCAGCCACGGGAATTTCACCTTCACGCGTCCCATGCCATCGGGATCTTTATTGTTAGTCACTAACCCGACAACCACGCCGCCCCACATCTGACTGGTGCGATGCTCACTACTCGACTGGTCGATGAGATCGGCCATGGTCTGTGCCCGCGCCCCCTGTACCGTGAAGTGGGTCTTGTAACCGTCTTCGGCACTGTAGGTGTGACGGGCAGTGGTTACCACATAATTGCCGCTGAATTTAGTCCCCACTTTAGTGATGTTGACCTTGGCACCGGGCTTCAAAGCGGGATCACCAAAGGCCGTTCCCTCGGCTTCCAAGAAACCGGCATTAATCTGATCTAGAATAGCTTGAGCGATGGTATTGGCTTCGGCTTGGCTGTGAACGGGTTGGCGCACTTCCAAGACCTCGGCCGTGCCGCTGAAAGCGCTTTGGGAAAGGGAACCACCCCAGCCATTCACCCCAGTGGTCGGTGAGCTAGAACTGCTGCTGGCCTGTCCTAAAATTGCCTGTTTTTGAACCGGATCCCAACCCTTGACTTTGACCGTATTAACTTGCTTGGTCAACGACATGCGGGGCTGGAAGCTTAACATGCTTTTGCCCCATTCTAAATTGGTGCTGCTCTGGCTGGAAGTTGGTTTGCGGAAATAGAGTTTGCCATCATCCACCATGACTTCGAAGCCGTTACGCCGTGCCCGTTCATGGATGAAGTTCCAATCGCTGACGCCATATTGGAAAACATGAGGAAAAACTTGGGTAGTCGCGTCAGCCTGAACGCTCAAACCCGCCTCACGTGCAATTTTACTGACAATGTCACTGTCCTTAGACTGAATAAAGGCCCGTGTCTTGGTTCCACGGTGCAAACGGTGTCCTTTGTCGTAGCCGCGCACGACCAAGGTCGCGATAAAGTCTTCGGTGTACTCTGGTTCAATCGCGGTAATTTCGCCCTTAAAAACACTCACTATCGTGTTTGGAGTCTTCATATCCGGCAGCAGAATTTCAACCGCTTTCCCCGCACCAATAGATGCGTCATCCACAAAGTCCAATTTCTCATCGTGGAATCGGAAGATGAACATGCTGGGCAAATATAAGCTGGTTTCGACCTCGACTTCAAATAAGGCATCCATAAGCTCGTCACTTATGTCGGTCCCATTAATTTTGATATGAATTTGATTGACGATTGGCGCAGGATTACTTGCGGGCATAAGCCTAACCCATCTTCAACTTGGTACCGTTGGGCACCTTCAGCGGATTATTAATGTTGTTTTTCTCAGCGATTTTGCGCTGGTCGTTGGGATTCGAGACGTGGTCTAAACGCTGACCCTGTACGGCTGTGGCGGGAGCACGAGTCGTAGAACTGGAACTGCCACCCGAACTTGAACCCGATTGAGCAGTTCCGGTTTCGCCCGGTTCGTCTGCATATTGCTGAAGATCAATATCCACCGAGCAGCGCAGCGGGATGCCGGTATCCGTAAATAGGGTAAAGTGCTGTGATAGGCTGGTGATAACGGCCTTGAAGTGCAGTTTGCCCCAATCAAAGGCGACAGCTGGCGGTTGACCTTTGCCGGTCTTGGCATCGATCTTGCTCTCATTGATAAGCACCATTTTCCACAGCTTGTCGGTATGGTTGCGGACGTCAGTTCCGGCGGCTTGACTATCAAAATGCAAGACCAGTTTGAGCGTGATGGCGCTGCCTTGCTGGAAGTTAATGTAAGGCAGGTTTTGTCCGGTTACCGGTTTATCCTGCCATGTGTTGCGTTTGCTCAACGTATATTCAAATGGGTTGAACATGAAGTTGACGACTTCATTGGTGTCCAGATTGGTGAGCGTAGCTGGTGACAGCCCGCCTTTGGTCAGGTTCAGTTGAGCCATATTCCCATCGTCCTTTTATAAACGGTCGCGGCGTTCGCGTTCAATGCGCAGACGGTTTTGCAATATTTTGTAGACATCCCGTGCCAGACGGTCGACATCCACGTCGAGTGATCCCTCAGATTCTTGACCTTCAATCATTCGCTGAATTTGTGGCTCAGTAACGGTTTCCTGCCGCTGAATCGTTCGCTGAACCGGCACCTGCACCGGTGGTGGAGTGGTTATGGGAGGAGCAGCAGGTTTTTCCGGCTGGGCAGCGTATGACACATTCGGTGGGGGAGGGGAGGAACGCTGCTGACTCTGGAATGTGTGCAGCAAATTCAACAATTCCTCATCCACCGCGCGGCGGATTGTCGGCCCGGCGTCCGGCTCTTCGTCGGGCATCTCCGGCTCAGCGGATTGATATGTCCATTGGACGGATGGCTCAGCAGGCGGCTGTGCGGCTGGATGATCCGCAACTTCCGGTGTGCGCTGAATAACATCAGCAGGCGATGCCATGTCGGTATCCAATGGCACGAGTTCGGGAGTGACAGGCATGGTAGTCGCGGCGCTTAGGGCCTCGAATAAATCAACGTCATGAATCTCTTGGGCTGGTGCAGATGCTTCACGCTTCACTGTTGGCGTCTGGCTGGCAACCGTTGGCGTCTCTGCGCGTTGAATGATCTCCGCCACAGACGGCTCAGCAGATGAGCTTGGTTCGATCTCTTGACTGACATCGGATACTACCGGATTGGTAATAGTTGGCGCTTCCGCCCGTCGAATAATGTCCGCAACACTAGGCTCGGCAGGAATGCTCGGCGCAGTTTCTTGACTGACTTCGGGCGACTGACGACTGGCGACTTCTGGTGCTTCGGCGCGCTGGATAACATCAGCAGGCGATGCCATGTCGGTATCCAATGGCGCGAGTTCGGGAGTGACAGGCATGGTAGTCGCGGCGTTTAGGGCCTCGAATAAATCAACGTCATGAATCTCTTGAGCTGGCGCAGATGCTTCACGCTTCACCGTTGGCGGCTGGCTGGCAACCGTCGGCGCTTCTGCCCGTTGGATGATCTCGGCTACGCTCGGTTCGGCAGATGGGCTTGGTTCCATCTCTTGACTGACTTCGGGCGACTGACGACTGGCGACTTCTGGTGCTTCTGCCCGTTGGATGATTTCATCAACAGACGGTTGAGCAGGCACGCTAGGCGCTAGTGGGTGAGAAACGGTCGGCGCTTCCGCCCGTTGGATGATTTCAGTAACAGACGGCTCAGCGGGAACGCTGGGCGTGGTCTCTTGACTGACGTCGGGCGCTGGCACATTGGTAACGGTTGGCGCTTCCGCCCGTTGGATGATTTCAGTAACAGACGGCTCAGCAGGAACGCTGGGCGTGGTCTCTTGACTGACGACTGACGCTGGCACATTGGTAACGGTTGGCGCTTCGGCGCGTTGAATGATGTCAGCTACAGATGGCTCAGCAGATGTGTTTGGGGTGATTTCTGGCCGAACATCGGGCGCTGGTGGCTGGGTGACTGTGGGTGCTTCCGCCCGTTGGATGATGTCAGCCACAGACGGCTCAGCAGGCACGCTCGCCGCAGTTTCTTGACTGACGACTGACGCTGGCGCATTGGTTACGATTGGTGCTTCGGCACGTTGAATGATGTCAGCCACAGACGGTTCGGCAGATGTGTTTGGGGTGATTTCTGGCCGAACATCGGGCACTGGCGCATTGGTAACGGTTGTTGCTTCGGCGCGTTGAATGATGTCAGCCACAGATGGTTCGGCAGGCGCGCTGGGCGCTGGTGGCTTGGCAACTATCGGTGCTTCTGTCCGTTGGATGATGTCCGCAACACTCGGTTCGGCAGGGACGCTCGCCGCTGATAGGTTGGTGACTGTCGGTGCTTCTGCCCGTTGAATAATCTCTGCCACAGACGGCTCAGCAGATGAGCTTGGTTCAATCTCTTGACTGGCGACTTCTGGTGCTTCTGCCCGTTGGATCGGATCAGGAGGGTGCCACATTCCCTGCTCGGAAGGTGCGGCAGGAACATTGCTATCTGTCTGGTTTGGCGCTGGCACAGCTTCTGGACTTACGACTGGTGACTGACGACTGGCGACTTCTGACGTTTCCGACCGCTGAATTGTGTCAGGCGTGTGCCATGTACCCTGTTCGAATGGCGTGGCAGGGATTTGGCTTGGCGCTGGTGCCGTCTCTTGACTAATGAGTGACGCTGGTTGGCTAGAAATCGTCGGTGTTTCAGCGCGTTGAATGATGTCGGCCACAGACGGCTCGGCAGGTATGGTCCGCGCTGGTTGGCTGGTGACAGTCGGTGCTTCCGCCCGTTGAATGATCTCTGGTACGGGCACTTGAGCAGATGTGCTCGGCGCAGCCTCTTGACTGACGACTGGCGACTGTTGACTAGTGGCGCTTGGTGCTTCAGCGCGTTGAATAATGTCAGCCACAGACGGCTCGGCAGGGGTGCTCGGTGCGGCTTGCTGTCTGACATAGGGCACTGGCGCATTGGTAACGGTTGGTGCTTCAGCGCGTTGAATGATCTCCGCTACAGACGGCTCGACAGGAGTGCTCGGCACGGGTTCCTGACGAATAGCGGGTGACTGGTGACTGACGACTGGCGGCGCAATTTCCCGATTGATCGCTGGCGGTGTTGTCGATGATGCGCCGGGGGTTACGGGCGAAGGGGTGGGCGTTTCGGCCTCAAATAGTTCTGGCTGCGCCGTAACAGAAAGGGCAGGCTCATCAAATATCGGCGCGGATTCGACAGGCTGAACTTCCGGCGTTGATGCGACCGCTTCGGGGGCTGCATCGCTGGCAGGCTGGCGGCGGATCACCGTAGGCGCTTGGTTCACGTCCGGCATGGCAGCAGGGGTAGGGGATGACACCAAAGGCACATCCGTTCCGGTATCCGTAAAAGCTTCGGGCGCGATGACTGCCTGATCAACCGGCATATCATTGGGCGCATGCATAGGCGCAGCAGGCATGGCAGGCATCGGCACAGGAATATCAGGTGCATTGGTGACTGTGCGTTGAACTGGCACCGGTGGGGTTGATGGCGTGCGCGTGATCGTCGGCGACTCAGCTTGCGGTTGTGCGGCTGGCGTGACAGCATCAAATGCCCGCTGGATAGGGACATCGGTTGATGATATAGGCACATCTACTTGACCGACAACCGGCGACTGAGGATTGTCAACGTCTGGCGCTTCCGCCCGTTGAATAACCTCAGCCACGCCCGGTTCAGCCGCTATATTTAGCGCCTCTTCGGGACTGGCAACCGCTGCCGGTTGACTGTCAATGTCAGGTATTGGCTGGCGATGAACCACCGGCGATAGGTCGCCAGCGCTGGAAATATCCACAGGTGGGCCGACCGCCTGCTCAAGCGGCTGAGAGTCATCATCACTTTCATCGTCTGCGGCAGCCTCGGCGTTAACAGCCGGTGGATTACTGGCCGTCGATGGGTTTGAATGTTCGTGTTCGTCGCCTTTAGCCAGCGCCGAGGTTTCAATGTAATCGAAGGAGGCGCGGCTTCGGCGGGAACGCTGAACCGTGGTTTGATCCGGTGCATCAAAGGCGGCTTCGGCGGCCTCAATCTTGGTCTTCTTCTCTTCACGAATATTTTCGCGCTTGTTATCCAACGCTTCATGGGCAGCCAGAATCGCCAGCAAACGCGGATCGTGTTTCTTGGTCGTGGAGGCGGCTGATGGTGCGGCTGGAGCAGGAGCCTGTGGTGCGCTGCTACGCTGAACAGTCGGCGCGGCGGGTGCAGCAGGCACAGAGGTCGGAGCCGAATAGGAGGTTGGCTCCGGCGTAGTATCCATCGGAAATGCAGATGGCGCGGGCGCAAAGCTTGTAGGATCAGCCGCGGGGAAAGCCGGAAACGGGGCAGGGGCAGCCGGATTCTGATTGGCCCAATCCAGCGGCATTTGGGTCGCGGCCTGCCACACCGGAGCAATCGGTTCAACGGACGGCGTTTCCTCGTGATGCGGCGCATAACTGCGCATCAGCGTTTGGCTGAAGCGCTGCATCCGCATACCGATCGATCGGAAAGGCTTCCGTTGTTCTTCAGGCATTGTTGCGTCCTTTACGTCTTGCTTTAGCCAATTTCAAAACCGTGATGGACAAATTCAAGCTCTTCGATAGCCACGCTGTTACTATCTGTTTTGAAAGTTGGCCCGCCCCACTTGACCGGATAAGCGTTGCGGAATGTCCACGTCATGATGGGACGGTGATCGGTACTGTACATCACGACTGTCACCTGTCGGGTCGCGGCTTGAATATCCCCGCTCATCATATCCATATACCACTTGAGCAAATCAAAGTTATCAGAGACACCCTGCCGCAGCGTGGCCGAACCGACGGTGACACGCACGGGCAGCTTATGCGAAAAGGCGTTTTGGCCGCCTTCTTTGATCTCTTGGGTTTCAATTTGCAGACTGGGCAGGGTGAATTCCGTGAAGGCCGCATAATTGATGCCATCGACAGTCACCATAAATTGAAACGCCGCATACTGCTCGAAATCGCCTAATAAGGGTGTCATCTTGACCGCCGTCCTATCTTGGCGCCCCGTTCTTGAGCGCGGCGTAAATCATCGCGCCATAGTTCCCAAACACGATCCGAAACCTGTCGCAGCAGCGTTTCATAATCTTTGGGAGGGCGGGTCGAGGTATCGTTGTTGGCCTTAGGCTGTTTGGCTGGCATAAACGTCTACTTTTCTGGATCGCCTATCTTCATTGATCTTGCAACTTGGCCTTATAGTAGACCATCTGTAGAAAGTGCGCTGGTTATGGTTAGTGACGCTGTGCATGGATACCGTGAATGGTTTGTATCCACCGCGCCCGCTCCAGATGCGTCAGAGCCAGAATATCATCATGGCTCCAGCCCAGCTCCCTTGCAATGAATGCTACCTCCTCCTGCAAGCGTTTGAGGGGGTAGCTGACTATTCCCCCAAAAGAGGAATTTCCTCCTCGAATTCGTGCCCGCAGTTGGGGCACCACAGGGTCACCTTACGGACGCCAACATCATTAATTTGGCGGTACATATCCTGTAAATAAGCAATATCGGCTGCAAAAAACTTTTCAACCATTGTAGGGGTCACTTTGGGCAGTGTTCCCAGTCTGGTGATGACCTGCGACAGCAGAATCACCACCAGATAGGCTTCGTTATTGCGCACACGCGGATCGCGCAGCGGCGCAATTTCATCGAGGGCGGTTGCCATTCGCATACTGCCTTCACGCTGCACGACGCCGTTATCATCAACAAAGCCCTTCGGCAGCACAAAGTCAAATTCGGTTTGCAATGTCATCGTCAACGCCCTCTCTACGATTAAAATTACTTGACGCGCTTGATGCCTTCATGAACGATGGTGAGTTCTTCAATACCCACGGCGTTCGAGTCGGCGGTCAGGCTGGGACCGCTGATCTTGCTCGGCCAGCCTTTGGTAAAAGTCCACTCCGCAATCGGGCTCATGGCTTGGTCATACATGATGATGGTGCCGTCAAGACGGGCAGAGTCTACCTTGCCTTGCTCAACTTGTTTGCGCCAATCATAAAAATCGAGGTTAGCCGTAATACCACGCTTGAGCGTAATATCGCCCCACTTCAGGCGACCGGGGATCTTACGGATGATGCTTTCTTTAGCCCCCTTGGCAATGATCTTGTGTTCGACCACTTCACTTTCCGAACCAAGGCCACTCACCTCGGTGAAATAACCCGAAACTTGCCCAACAGAAACCTCAAAATGGGCACCAATCATGGGATCGCCGGCGAGGGCATCTTTTCCTGCCATGGTAATTTCCTCTCTATGTTATCCAAATGCGTTCAAAATAGTCTGATTCAGATGGGTGGCGTTTTGACCACCCTTAACGTTTTATCCCCGATGGAGCTTATGACCCGTCGCCCGACCATTGGCTGACGCGGAAGATCACAAATTCGGCGGGCTTAACCGGCGAGATACCCACTTCAACCACCAGTTGTCCAAGGTCGCGGGCTTCAGGCGGGTTGGTTTCGGCGTCGCATTTGACATAGAAAGCCTGATCCGGTGTATTCCCGAACAAAGCGCCTGTCCGCCAGACCATCGTCAAGAAGGAACGCACATCGCGGGCGACACGGCTCCACAGGAATTGGTCGTTCGGCTCGAAGACCACCCACTGGGTACCGTTCTCGATGCTCTCTTCGATCATATTAAACAAGCGGCGGACGTTAATGTAACGCCATGACGCGTCGCTGGAAAGGGTACGACCGCCCCAAATGCGGATGCCGCGTCCGGGGAAGGAACGAATGACGTTCACACCAATCGGGTTGAGCAAATCATGCTCGCCCTTGGTGACCTGTACTTCCAAGCCCAGAGCGCCGCGCACGATTTCGTTGGCCGGAGCCTTGTGGACGCCGCGGGTGCTGTCGGTACGGGCATAAACGCCTGCCATGTGGCCCGACGGCGGTACCAGACGGGTACGGCCATTCTTGCCAGTCATATCCGCGATTTCAATCCAAGGATAATACAACGCGGCACGTGTACTGTCATAGTTCACGGTGTTGCGCCATTCCTTCATCTGCTGCGGCATCATATTGGGCGGGCAGTCGAGGATGGCGAAGCAGTAGCGAACGAGTTCGCAGTAGTCGATAATGGCCTGCTGAACCGCTTGCACACCCTTACCATCGATTTCACCCGCCTGATAGCTGGACATCAAATCCGGCACAATGATCATGGTGACATCGGTCAGGGGTTCCAAACCACCAAGGCCGCTGCGTTCGGTGACACTGCCCTGATAGTCCTTGAGGGAGATTGACTTCTCTTTGATCTTGCCGCCTGCCAGCGCGAACGAACCGGCTGCAGGAGCCAGCTCGGCCTTGCCGACGACTTCCACCGTCACCACTTTGGACTTGGTTTCGAGCACGGTGGCGACGTTGTTATCACCCTTGCCAGTCGTTAAACCACTAAAGCTTTCAACAACATTATTATCAACTTTGATTTGCAGCGTGAACTCACCGCCACCCTTCTTGCCATCGCCCTCAGCAGGAGCATCCGGCTTGATGTCGACGGAAATCTTATTGCCTGCCGGGCCGCCTTCACGGGCCTTGAATTGCAGCAGCTTCGTACCTTTTTCACCTTCGGAGTTGATGACGGTTACGGCGGGTTCGGCGGCGTCAGGATCAGCGGATGCACCGATTGTTTTGATGCTGACGATGTAGCAAATGCTGCCACCATTAGCAAAATAGCCGTAGACCGAATCCGGCGTATAGGCTCCGTCTACAAATGCGCCAAACTTCTGAACGTATTGGCTCCAGTTGGTGACGAGGGTGGGCTTGCCCAACAGCGATTTGCCGGTCTTGGTATCGACTGCGCGCTCGGTATAACCGATGAAAGCGGCGACGGCGGTACCGACGGCTTCAATGGGCTTTGTCCCCTTGTCGATTTCTTCCATATATACGCCGGGTGAAAGATATGATGGCATCCTCTTGCTCCTTATCTGACTTCTGTTTGTAAATAAATGGACATGTCACAATCATCCAAATACACTAATGGGCATCCTCCTATGTGTTTTCTCGTGAGTCGTCTGATGGGGGCTTTTGACCCGGCTGTGGCTTAATCTTCAGTTCCTCACGCCCACCTTCGTTCAAGGTCTGTTGAGTTGGATCGTCGGTACCCCCCAGACGGATGGTCGCTTCGAGCACCAGCGGCGCTTCGATGCTGAGTTCCAGATCCAGTTCAACGGTAGCTATCAGCGTAAAGCCCAAACGCATCTGGTTATCCAAAACACCCCATAAATCCACAAGGTTTATGTTGGTGTTGGATGTATCCGCAACCAGCAGCGGAACATCGCGGCTTTGATACCGCATCATCCCTTCACAATCTTTCGGGGAGATGACGGTTACGGGTTTGAGCGCAGCCAGCGCACGCCATAAAAGCTGCTGCTCATCTTCGATCTTGCCTGCCCACGCCGTAACGAGGTAGGCGAGGTCAATCCGGCGCGGGGGTATGGATCGAACACCCTTTTGACCATTGCGGGTGGTATTCATGTCCGGATTGCGCAGCTTGAGATTTTCGCGGAGATCAAAGCACCAAACGTTGAGGGTCGGGCGGCTAAGACGTGCCGACCATTGGCCGTTAGGCTGCTCGAAGGAGATATCAATTTGATTCGGGGATAAGTTCCCCCGCTGCACCAATATTTTTTCTAACGTTTTGTTCAAATCATGCAGCACGGATATGACCTTTAATTTGCTAAATAACTTTTACAAATGTGTTTTGTAGGGGCACGCGGCCGTGTGCCTCTACCTATATGACATTTATTCGATAGAGTCTAATCGTCAATCAACCGTCCCATCTTCTGATGTTCACGGCGTACGGCGCTGCGGATATGTTCGCGCGTGACCACACGCCCATTGGCCGCCGCCAGATAGGCTGCTGCCAGCGCCACGTTGCGGATGTTGCCGCCTGCCAAGCGATAACGCTGTGCGACTTCGGCAAAGTCCACATCGTTGGCAATGGGGGTACGCGGTGGGAAATGCGCTTCCCACAGCCGTTTGCGGTACTCCGCATCGGGGAAAGGGAAGTCCACCAGAAAGTCCAAACGCCGGGTAAATGCATCATCAAGGTTTTGACGAAAGTTTGTTGCCATGATTACAACTCCATCGTAAGCCTCGATTTGCTGTAGAAGATATGCGATTTCAATGTTGGCATACCGATCGCGTGCATCTTTGACTTCCGAGCGCTTGCCAAACAGCGCGTCAGCCTCATCGAAGAACAGGATGGCGTTGCTGGATTGGGCAGTAGTGAAGATGGTGTTGAGGTTCTTTTCGGTCTCACCGATGTACTTGCTGACCACGGCTGAGAGGTCAATCTTATACATGACCAAGCCGAGGTCTTTGGCGATGACTTCGGCGGAAAGGGTCTTACCGGTACCGCTGTCACCCGCGAATAGGGCGCTGATACCCGACGAGTTGGGCATATGGTCGCCGAAGCCCCATTCGTCCTGCACCACATGGCTGAAGCGTAAGCGCTGCGACATTTCGCGCAGTTGGGTGAGCTGTTCCGGCGGCAGGATCAAATCATCCCAACCGAAACGCGGGACGATGCGCCGCGCTAAACTCCCGAGCTGTAAATTAGCATGGGCTTGCGCACCGGCATACAGATCAGCCTTCTGCACCAGTTCACCACGTGACTGTGCCAGATCAATCGCCGTATGCACCGCGCGGATAATTTGCGCCCGCGTGAAGCCGAACTTGGCACTGGTTTCTTCAATATCCTGCGGTTGGAGCGCGGTTTGATACTTGCTGATGGTTTCTTGCCAAACGTCATAGCGTTCGCGGTAATCCGGCGGGTTGAAGGACAAGCGCAGCATCCGCCGTTCGCGGTCTAGGTCGGTGGGTTCCCAATCGCCCTGTGCCGAGATGAACACCGTCTGCGGATATGCCAGCAGTGATTCCCATAGGGCAGGGGGGAGCACTTGCGTTTCGCCCAAAGCGCTTTCCCAATGATCGACGAAGACCGCGCCATTGCTCAGATACCCTTCGCGCAGGGCCAAGCGCCAGTTTTCGTCCAGCGGCGTTTCTTTTGCCGCCAGCGTTGTCATATCAATATGGATGAGCGGCAGTCCTTGTGTGGCGCACAACGCCAGCGCCATCTCAAGCTGTCCCATCTCGGCGGTGCCACGCATGTAGATAATGGGGGCATAGGGCATGGCTTCGCGCATCGGCTCGGAGACTTGGGGCAGCCACATGGCCGGATCAGGCTGGCGCAGCTTGACGGCATGAACCAACCGCGCGTCGATGTGGTCATCACCCAGCAGGTAGCCGGTGATGCGGTGATCAACTCGAATAGGATAAGACAGGAAGCTACTCTGTGGACGTGACGGATCGGCCACGCAGGTGATCAAGCGGTGCTGGCGTAGGGGCATCTCGGCGCTCAAACGCTGCCAGACGGCGTAGCGCTCGGCGATGCCACCGCCCAACAGGTTCATCATCAGGTTGACAGTCGGGTGCCGCTGCGAGACATCATCCTGTAAATAGGCGTAAGTCCGCTCGTAGCGCAGGTCTAGTTCCGGCGCGAGCGCGAGCAACAGAATGATGCTGTCGAGGGTGTTGAGGCCGAAGGAAGCGACCAACCGCGAAAAGGGATTATCGAGGTTTTGGAAGTCGAGTTCAGGCAGCTTTAAAAGACCTTCCGGCCATGGCGTGGTCAGAGGAGCTTGTTCAAGATAGCCCGCGACTTCCTCTTCAGAGATGACGAGGCCGCGCAGGGTGCTGGCCGGATCGCTGCCGGACTGCTGCACAACGGCAAAAGCATCACGTATAAAACGGTCTATTTCCCGAAGTGATGTTTGTAAGTAATCCCACTGCTCAATTTTCATTCGTAAAATGGCCTGTCGTATAGGCGTGCACGTAGAACGTAATGAATACCGACACACTTCATTTTCAGCGTAGCACAGATCAGTAAAGTTACTTAATTAAGGAAAGGGCCAAAAGAACTAATTTAGGGCAGAAAAAGGTTTCAATTTGTTGCAAAGACCAACCAAAAATTCGTTTTCTCATAAAAGAGGGTTCCTTTAGCTTAACCGTGTGCCATATAGCGTTCACTAACCCAGTTTATTGCTAAAATATGCTTTAATAGAACTGCCTTATCCAATTCAGCCCATCAACAGAATGAGAGAATGTCATGGTAACCCAAGAGCTTCCACCCCCGCCGTTAGCAAGTGGTCTCCCCATCATTGGCAGCACGTTGGAGATGGCGAATGACATCGTTGGCTTATGTGTACGGCAGTATCGTACGCACGGACCTATCTTCCGGCTGCGAGCACTCAATCAGGAAATGATTGTTTTCGCCGGACCAGAGGCCAATACCTTCATCACGCAGGAAGGCGCGGATAAGTTTCGCTCTTATGAATCATGGGCACCTCTGGGTATGGAACTGGGTACGGATACTTATATTCAAAGTGTCGATGGTGAACGCCATTCCCAGTACCGTAAGATCATGAAGCGCGGCTTTTCGGCAAGTATGATTTTGTCCAACCTGCCGCAGCTCGTTCAGATTGCCCAGCAGGCCATTGATCGGCTGCCTATCGGTACAGAGTTAAGCGGATTGCGGCTTTTCCGCTTGATTGTCACCGAGCAGTTGGGGCAGATTTTAGCCAATCGTCCAGTTGGCGCAGACCTCGATCCGATTGCCACGTTCATTGGTTCGGCGCTCAAAGTCCACGTCACCAAAACCTCCCCGTCCTTCATGCTGCGACTGCCCGCCTACCGCCGCGCCAAAAAGCGGGTCATCGAACTCGGGCACGAGATCATTACGGAGCATGAAACGACGACGCGTTCCCAACCAGACTTGATTGACGATATTCTGGAAGCCCGCAAGACGTATCCCGGTCTATTCGACAGTGAAGCCCAGATGCTTGAAGCGGCTGTTGGCCCATTCATTGCTGGCTTGGACACTGCATCCAACGAATGCAACTTCCTCTTATATGCGCTCTTTAACCATCCCGACGTGCTGGAACAATGTATCACTGAAGCCGACGCGCTGTTCGCCAACGGTATTCCGCAGCCCGAACAACTGCGCGCGCTCGACGCATTACATCATGCCATGATGGAAACGCTGCGCATGTATTCCATCGCCCCCGGTGTAACGCGCAACGCCGCCAAACGCTTCAGCTTCAACGGCTATCAGGTTGAAGAAGGGCAGATGGTGTTTCTGGCTTCGGGTGTTTCCCACTTCTTGCCCGAACTCTTTCAGAACCCCCACCAGTTTGATATTACACGCTACAGCCCACCGCGTAACGAGCATAAGCAGCGCGGAGCGTTTTCACCCTTCGGCATCGGGACGCATACCTGTTTAGGTGCAGGCGCTGCCGAGTTCCAAATCATGCTAGTCGTCGCCACTGTGCTTCATTTACTGAAATTGGAGCCTTTGCATAACGGCAAGACTGTGAAGATTACCAATGATCCGGCACCGACACTCGGTAATCGTTTTCGTGTCCGTATCGCTGGTCACCGCCATCATCTGACTCTGGATTGAACACCGCCTACTCAAGCCTCTCCCAAAACACCTCACTACACATGAGGTGTTTTTCATGTGGCATACAGCACTACTTCTAATTTGTGGCTAAGTATCTTATTCGGAGATAAAATAGTCTTTCGAAGGTATTAAGTCGTTGTTATAAACAGGAGAATCAAATGTCTACTCAAGGCGATCTTTCACTCCTTAACGACACTGTAGCCCAAACATTGCTGACCTCCAACAATTTGGCCCATCTCTCCTACGTCTGGGATGATGGCAGCCCCCGCGTAATTCCGATTTGGTTCCATTGGGATGGGAAGGCAATCGTCTTCGGCACGCCTATCAAATCCCCCAAGATGCACGTGCTTCCGCATAACTCAAAAGTGGCTGTGACCATTGACAGCATGGCTTTCCCGTACAAGGTGCTGTCGATCCGGGGCACCGCCGCTGTCACGATTATAGACGGGGTGGTTCCGGAGTATGCCTTGGCCGCCGAGCGCTATTTTGGCAAAGAAGGCGGGCAGGGTTGGATCAACCAGATCAAACCCCTGTTTGCCCAGATGGCGCGGATTGCTGTGACGCCGGAATGGGTTGCCATCCTTGACTTCGAGACACGCTATCCCAGCGCGATTGCCGCTGCGATGGCCGGCGCATCATAAACTACTTCTCTTTTTTAGATACAAGGTGAAGTCGTTTTATTTTTAACAGCGATAGTATCTTTTTAGGGGCCGGATAAATCTCGCCCCTAAAACAACATTTATAGATTGAATTCACGCCTTCACAGCAGGCGCAGTTTAAGTTTGTTGCTTCTTTTCAGAGGCTTCATCCTGCGCCTCATCTTCGTCATCTTCCTCTTCTTCGCGTTTGGTTTCCGCCAGATGGAATTGGTGCAGCAAACGGTGAAGAATGGGCGCGATCAACACCCCGACCGCCACCAAGAAGACGATGCCCGAAAAGAGGGCATAGAACGAAGCGAAGAGTTTCCCCGCATCCGTATGCAGTGGATCAACCGGGCCCATGCCGCCCAGCAGCATGGCTGAATTCAACGTTGCGTCAATCCACGACATGCCTTCTAGTGCGCGGTAGCCGAGAATTCCGATGCCCCACGAGACAGACACAAGGAGCAGCGCGGCCAGCGCGAAACGCACGAGGCGGCGGAAAAAGGCCTGACGGGGTAGTAAAGGCTGCGTGTGATGTTCAAACATAAAGTTGATTATAACGCAGCCGGAACAGGCCAGCAGCGGACATCTCCATGGGTCGTGGTTCGCATTCGGAAAGCGTCGAACGCGGGTCGGGCAGGGAAATAAAACAAATGCGCCGGACACTGACAATCCGATGCGCCGAAGCGCGGCACAGGCAGAGCGGCATCGGGCAGGGTCATCAGCAGTGACGCCCAATCGTGCTCGTGTCCGGAGTGGCTGGCGAGATACCAGATTTCCGCAATCGATGCAGCCCGCGCCAGATAATCCATATGCCAGTGTGGACGCGAACCCTGTCCCAGATGATGCTTGAGCCGCCCGCGTAATCCGCCCGCGCCGAAGGCACTCCCTACATAGGCATACCAGCCCGCCGCAAATGGAAAACTTCCCAAGCGTCCGATGGTCAATGTGGATAAGGTCGGTAGATGCGCGATCAGGATATAGGTTCCACGCGCGGTTTCAGGGAACATGAGGCTTTACCTTCGGGAAGATAGAATGCATACCCACCTTTGGGCAAGCCGGCAGCTTGCCCCTGCAAAGAACGTCCCTGATTATAACCAAGGTGGCGGCCTAGGAACGGATGAGGCTACAATCAAAGGCATCACACATTAATTTTTGAATAAAACAGTTTACGAGGCAGCCCATGACTGGACTAGATCATTTTGAACTGCGCAGCACGCCGGGTTTGTTCCACCGGATGGAGGACTCAGGCCGGAACATGGGCTTCAAGGCCACATCATTGGACGAACTCAACCTGTGGCAGGACGAACTGCGCGGGGAGGTCTGGCGCTTGCTGGGATTATCCGCGTTCCCCAGCGACAAATGCCCGCTCAAGCCGGAAGTGATTGAAACCCGCGAAATGCCGGATTTCACCTGTGAGATGGTCGTCATCCAGACCATCGAGGGCGAGTACATGCCGTGCTATGTGCTGACGCCGCCCAACGTCGAGAAGCCCTATAAGCCGGTGATCGCGCTGCATGGACACGGTACATGGGGGGCCAAGAGTCTGGTGGGGATTGCCGACAGCCCCGCCGAAGCCGATTACATCCGTGACTATCACGCCGATTACGCGGCACAAATCGCGCGGCTCGGCTACCAAGTGTTCACGCCGATGCTGCGCGGCTTCGGCATCCGTATGGAAGACCGCGAACAACAAAAGATTCAGGCGGGGAGCACCGATGGAAGCCTGTGGTCGTGTCAGGAATTGGGTCTGAACGCGCTGCTGTGCGGGCAAACCCTGATGGGTCTGCGCGTGTGGGACATCATGCGCCTGATCGACTACATTTACGAGTTCCGTGATGTCGAGCTGGAACGGATGCCGTGCGTGGGACTTTCCGGCGGGGGAACGGCCACCATGTACGTGACCGCGCTCGACCAGCGGATTACCAGCGCTTACATCAGCGGGGCGATTAACATGTTCCGCGACTCGATCATGAGCATCCCGCACTGCGTGTGTAACTATGTGCCGCATATCACCCAATACGCCGAGATGCCGGATGTGGCCGGATTGATCGCGCCCCGCCCGCTGCTGGTCGAAAATGGCGACGGTGATCCGATTTATCCGGCGGCAGGCGTCGAAGCGGCCAAGGCCATTCTGCGGCAGGTCTATGACACCGCCGGACAACCCCAAAACCTGAGCGCCCACACCTTCCACGGCGAACACCGCTGGGACGGTCAGCCGGTAGGGGAGTGGCTGGCGAAGCAGTATCCGTAGAGGGTCGGTAGTCCTTAGTCGGTAGTCGATAGTCCAATACAAAGCGACAGACGGTTTTATGGCGGCGATGGCGGCGGCATGCCAATTCAGTCTGTAGTCGATCGTCTTTAGTCGAAATACAAAGACCGATGGCAAAATGGGATTTTGTGCCCTAAAGGATTGCTTGGCTTACCTGATTTGCCATAGAGCCCAATCAGCGGAACATGCAGCAAAAGCGGCGAAAGCAGCGCGATTGGTGTGGTGACAGCGCATTGTTAAGGTGCGGTGGATTTGGCAGCGCAGGGGTTTGCCGGCGGCAAATCCCTACAGGCAATCCTATGGTTTATTTTAAGGGAGTTGGTGTGAGAACGGGTGACATTTTGGAAGACCATTTTGTCACTCTTTGGCGGCGCTGGCGCTAACCGTTTTGAGGGAGCAGGGGAGTGGGGCGAGTTGGGGGATGGTTAGAGAAGGGTTTATCGGGTTAACCGAAAATAAACCTGTTTACGAAGAAGTGATTCTACTGCTCTGCGATAGGGAACAGAATAATTATTGAAAAGCGGGGTTTACAGGAGCTATTCTTTTTGTGGGATAGAAGAAATTTAATGCAGCCAAAATTTTTAGCGATTGCTTCAATCGTTATTTAAGAGGTGAAGCATTCGGCAACTGCATCAGTAGAGCCGTGAGTCCTGCCAATGCGGTTCTCAATCGGATTGTCTTCTCGACATTGCCCATTTTTCAGCCTCAGCACCGAAAAGCATCACCGACGCGATCAGCACCGTAGCGATCATTTCAGCCGGACGAATCGGGTAGGTTTCAAAGGTATACTGCAAAAACGGAATGTAAATCACCGCGAGCTGCAAGGCGAAGGTTGAAAGTACCGCCCAGAGCATGAAACGATTGTGGCTGAACCAGACGCGGAAGAACGCGCGTTTATCCCCGGCATGAATAGACAGGACGTGGAAAATTTGTCCCAGCGCCAGTACAGTAAAGGCTACGGTACGCGGAATGCGGTCAGCGTAGCCGACGATTTCGCTTTCCCCCCTCTGATTATCGTCCGCTATGGTTTGAAGGCGTGTCTGTCGTTCGCTTTCGCTTAAGCTGTCCCAGCCGTCAGGCGTGTATCCGATCAGTTCGGTAACCTGGGTACCGGACAACCTTTCAAGGCCGAGGGTAGAGCTAAACGGATCAAGACCATGCGCGATATGAGCGTATAGGAACGCTGCAAGAGTCAAAACGGCCAATAGAATTGAGCGCGTGATAATCTTGCGTCCGATCCCCTGCGCAAAGATGCTCTCGTTCTGGGGGCGTGGGGGACGTTGCATCACACCCGGTTCAGTCGGGTCAAAGCCCAGTGCAATCGCTGGCAGGCCGTCGGTGATAAGATTAACCCACAAAATCTGGATTGCCAGCAGCGGCACGGGAAGCCCAATCACGATACCGACGAACATCACTAGGATTTCGGCGATGTTGGAACTCAGCAGAAACAACACAAACTTGCGGATGTTGTCATAAATAGTGCGGCCTTCTTCGACGGCGGCGACAATCGTTGCAAAGTTGTCATCGGTCAGCACCATGTCAGCCGCACCTTTACTGACATCGGTTCCAGTGATGCCCATAGCGACACCAATATCGGCTTGCTTGAGTGCCGGTGCATCGTTTACCCCATCGCCCGTCATGGCGACAACTTCACCCTGTGCTTGCAGTATTTTGACGAGGCGCAGCTTGTGCTCTGGCGCGACACGGGCGAAAACATTGTGTGTTTTCAAGGTTTCGGTTAATTGTATATCGGACATTTTCTCGATTTCGGTGCCGGTTACGGCGTGCGTCAATTGAGCAACGATGCCGAGGTCAGTGGCTATCGCTTGGGCAGTTAAAGCATGGTCACCCGTGATCATAATCGTGCGGATGCCTGCTGCTCGTGCAGTTTTGACAGCTTCGCGAGCTTCGGGTCGCGCTGGATCAAGGATTCCGATCAGGCCCAGCAGATTGAGATTGCGCTCAATTTCCTCGTTGATCTGTTCAGGAAGTTGATCGAGCGAACGATAGGCCGCGCCAAGGACACGCAGCCCTTTTTTCGCCAGCTCGTCAATTTCCTCCCGCCAGACTTGCCGCCGTTCGGCAGTCAGGGGAACGGTGCCATCCGGCATATGCTCACCGGACGCCCATTCAAGCAATCTATCGGGGGCGCCTTTAGTGATCAACAGGTAAGGATGGTCAGAGAATTGCTTGCGAACGTCTTCGTTTTTGACGGCGTGGATGGTGGTCATGGCTTTTCGCTCGCTGCTGAAAGGCAGTTCGGCAACACGCGGGAGTTCGCGTTCCAGTTCTTCGCGTGTCCAGCCAACTTTCTGTGCAGCGACCAGCAGTGCACCTTCGGTGGTGTCGCCAACGACTTCGAATTCGCCATCGTCCTCTTTTTCCAGATAAGCATCGGTCGCCAGCGCCATTGCCCGGAGAAAGCGTCCAACGGTCAGGTCTTCGCGCGGGTTGATCTGACGAGTTGTTCGGTTATCGGTACGCTCGACAAATTCACCTTCGGGCACATAGCCAACGCCCGTGATTTCCACATGATCGTGACCCGGCAGGGCAAGTAGGGTAGCAGTCATCTGGTTGCGAGTAAGCGTCCCCGTTTTGTCGGAACAGATGGTTGTAACTGAACCAAGTGTTTCGACGGCAGGAAGACGACGGATGAGAGCATGGCGCTTGATCATCCGCGATGCGCCGAGCGATAGGGCCACTGTAATTACAGCTGTTAAACCTTCCGGCACAGCGGCAACGGCGAGGCTGATGGCTGTGAGCAGCATTTCACTCACGGGGATCCCGCGCAGCACTCCGGCGATGAACACGATGATTACGACACCAACCGCGCCGCGCACGAGTAAGATACCGAGATGATCAACCCGCTTTTGCAGAGGCGCCTTCGTTTCTTTCACATCAATCAACAAGCTGGCGATCTTGCCCAGTTCTGTCTGTAATCCCGTTGCAGTAACCAGCATTTCACCACGTCCGGAGGTGACAGACGTACCCATGAAAACCATGTTACGCCGGTCACCGATGCCGACACCTTGTTGATCAATTGGCTGTGTATTTTTGAATACAGCCTGCGATTCTCCGGTGAGTGCAGCCTCTTCGATCTGCAAATTGGCACTAACGAGCAAGCGTCCGTCGGCGGGTACGCGGTCGCCTTCGTTGAGCAGGACAATATCCCCCGGCACGAGGTCTTGTGCACTCACTACGTGCACCGCACCCTGTCGCCGAACGCGCACCTGCGGCACCTGCATCGAACTCAACGCGGCAAGTGCTTGTTCCGCCTGATACTCCTGGTATGTGCCCAACACAGCGTTTGCAATCACAATCAGGAGAATGACGATCACGTCTTTTACATCACCGAGGAACAGCGAAACGACCGCAGCTAAGATAAGAACGATGACCATGATGTTCTTGAATTGGCTGAAGATGAGTTGAAGGAGGCTTACTTTCGCTCCAGTTGGAAGTTTGTTCGTGCCGTACTGCTGTTGACGCCGGGTGATTTCCTCGGGTGGCAACCCGGATTGCGGATTGACTTGCAGTTCTGCTAGGCTTGCATCTGTGTCAAGACGATAAAAGTCTGGCATTCGAGGACCTCATTAAAACTCATGGTAACGTCAAACTGCGGAAAAACTGATCTATGCCATTTTAACCAGTGTGTAACATATTTACTTTGTTTCTACAGTAGCCAAGTAGCCAATTTTATCTAAAAGTCTCAAGAATAGTTTTTCGCATCCATCTTACGCTTAGCAGCCTTTTCTTGCCTATCACAATTGCAAAAGAAACGTTCGATAGAATCCCTCAAATATTGCAAGAGAATCGGTTGAATATCCTTGCAGAATTTGGGCGAATTTAAGCGCATGATGGCTGTCACTTTGAAAAGTATTTGGCATAAAAATATCAATGCTAAATGGCGTAGCAGGCTATGACGAACCATAATGCGTCGGCTTCCTACTCAAACCAATCCGCTCCTGATCTCATTTTGAGGTAGTCTGTTTGTCATCCCGCCAGCCGCTTTATCTTTGGTTATAGAACCTTATTTATACCAACTGCCGGGCTTTTCCATACATACTAGAAAATCATACACATTGTTGTAGAGGAATAGCAGTACAGTAGGCATAGATAATTACGGTGTGTTACACGTTGACGATTAGAGCGATGTGCCGTCATCAAAGAGAAGCTCCTTGGAGGAAACCCATGAGCAGCGAAGTGAATTGGTATGACGATAGGCAAAGGGTTATTTACTGGAGGTTCCGAGGAAAGTGGAATTGGGACGAGTATGCAGCGGCTCAGCGTGTCAGTAATGCCTTGATCCAAAGTGTCGACCATACAGTCAATGTCATTGGCAACCTAGAAGGCAGTCCCATCTTACCTCCAAATGCGATCTCAGTCTATCGCGCCAATTTATCCACGAGTGAGCCCAATACGGGTGTGATTGTATTGGTTGGAGCCAATGCCTTTGTACGGACAATGATTAACCTCTTTTTGCAATTATTCCCCAAATCTGTGCCAGGGACAGATTTCATGTTTGCAAAGACGGATGAAGAAGCCCGGGCACTGCTTGCGGTTGAGCAAGAGCCGGTTGTGAGCTAGCCATCTTCTGGGTCGAGGCAGTACAAATTGAAGTATTGATTGTGGAGGTAGCGATAAGATGGCACACGATATTCATTGGCTGAAACCGGATCGTGTTCTTTACGTGAGCTATGAGGGACATCAAACCCCTGAAACGCTAAAAGCTTGTCTCGATGATATGGCAACTGCGTTAGATACAGTGGACAATCCAGTGATGGTGTTGATTAGTTGGCTAGACGTGACCAAAGCCGACAAGAATGTGCTGCGTAGTCAAGCGGGACACCGGGCTTACAGCCACCCGATGGCAGCGCGGGGTGTATTAGTCGGCTTTAATCCGTTGGAAGTGATGTTAAACGAAAGCACCTCCCTAAACGCGCGCAAGAGCAAAAACACGCAGTATTGCCAGACCATGAATGAGGCAATGGAGTATTTGCAGCCCATGCTGCAATGATGAGTGCTGCTGATCACACTTTAGCACAAGCGGTATGAAATTGAGCATGATCTGTGGTGCTTGGATGTGATATAGGCCATCCGAAATCATTGATCGAATGGCCTTAGAACAGCCCAACTGCTTCTGGATAATGCAGTCTCAATAGAAAGTTGGTATCCAACATCAAGCAGTCATGATGGGCTTTATTTTAGGGGCGGTCTTAGCGCGTACTAACCAAGGCAGTGCTTGTTTCGTATCGTTAAAGACCATGACGCGAAGCCCATAGGGACGATAGGCATCAATAAATTCCTTCAAGTTCATCATCGCCAACACTTTTGGCGGCCATACCAGCGCCCAATATTGCCAGCCGGCTTCCAGCACTTTTGGAAACCAAACGGTCTTCGCCCAAACGGTGTCATCTTCAGGTAAGGCTGTGTTATTTCTGTCATCCGACAACCATTTGTGCGCTTCGTATTTCTTAAAAACCTCAAGCCCTTCATTCAGGACATGACGAAAAGCCTCACCCTGCACGGTCTTATGCAGGGTATGATGCACGATTTTCTCGTCGGGGTGATACAGCAGCGTTGCAAACTCGTTACTAAAGATCGTCATGGGTTGCATAAAATATCTCCTACAAGGCTGAGCTGGTTCTGCCGTGTGGCAGAACCAGCTCAATTCATTAGCCACATACATGTAATATAAAGCAACATTACACTGGAAACGCTTGTTACTTTGGGAAGAAGGTAAATTTATTCGGCAGTTTTCGATAAAATTATATTGAAAAGGCGAATACCCGGTTCGATAAATGAATCACATGGATTGTCGGGGAATGCATTCAGGCTGGGCAAGCAAATATGATGCTGGACGCCAGCGCTGTTGAGATTTGGTATTAGACCGTACCGATCACTAATCCCTCACGGGCAACCTCGACCACTTCACGCGTAATCATCTGCAAATGATTGATCTTCATCACCCGTTCAATCTGGGCAAACAACCGATCCATTAGGCGAAAATTGCCACGGGTCATGGCCACGATAGCCGCGCGGGCTTCCAGTTGCGACTGCTGCTGGGGATTGAAGGGTTGCTTACAGGCTTTGTGCCAAAGCGAGTCGAGGATCGGCTGCATATCGACTTCACTCAAATTCCGAAAAGGATGGACAAAGCCAATGCGGGAATAGAGCTGCGGATACCTCGCCAGCCGTGTCTGGATCCCTGGCATCCCAATGAAGACAACGGCCAGATCGAACTGATCGTAAATATCACGAACCTCCTCAAACCCGTGCATGCTCAAGCGATCTGCTTCGTCGACAATCAGTAATTCACGTTGGTGCAGATGTGAGATGTGCTGCTCGTGGGTCTCATCGGGATACAACTGTGTCAGGTGATGGAAACGATAAGTCATCAGTGCCACCCGCAGATCGCGAATCTGGTTGCGAACCCGCTGCGGGGTAAGAACCACATTCGGTGTATAGACCATCGTCAACAAATGGCGCGGTGACAGGTGGGGAATGGCCTCGTTCCAGTGATCGGGAAAGTGATCGAGACACGGGGCAATCTGCTCCCAATGGGCATAGCGACGGGCAGATACGGTTTTGCCCACACCGGGAATGCCGTAACACAGGCCGATACAGCGATCCTGGCGACAAGCATCACAAAACTCAGCAAAGCGCTTATGCTCTTGCGTACTCCAGAATTTTTGCCGCTTAGTCATGGCGATAACGCTTCAACTTAGAGACCTTCGCGGGCAGTTGCTCCGGTTCCACTGGGCCTTCAGGCCGATCATCCGCTGGCTTCAGATAGGCATTCACCACTGTTTGACGGGTTTTAATCTCGCGCTGTAACTGGCGACGGCGCGCATTGCGTTGCCGTTGAATTTCTTTCAGGCTGGTGGTGGTTCCGGCCAGTTCATGGCAAATGGCACGGCAGATGAAGGTCTGGTCATGATAGACCCGAATCTCAGCCAAATCGCGTGGGTCATAACGAATGACCACTTCCTCGCCGATGTAGGCACTCAAGTTCAGGTCAAAGTACCACAAATTGTGAAGCCGAATGCCTTCCTGTCGTACCCGGCGGGTACGCGGGACAGTCGCCAAAAGCAGGTCGAGTTGTTCGAGGCTCTGGGGCATGTGAGGCAGAAAGCCACTGTTACGCCACATCGCCTGAGGCTTTTGTCCGGTCATGCTGTGGACGCTCTCGTGATAGGTGTTCAATAGAAAATGCCTCAACCGGTCGTCGAAGGCATCCAAGGTCAGTTGGGGTGGGTTAAGCAAGTGACCATCCGGCGTATAACCCGGCAGTTCTGCTAGCAGCATCTGGGTCACCGTGCCGAAGAACCGTTCCACACGACCCCGTCCACGGGGCATACCGGGGATGGAGAACACCAGCCGCATTTTCAAATCGGCACTGACCTGTTCCATGTGGCGGGAGGTAAAGTCACTGCCATGATCGGTATAGAAGCTTTGGGGAATGCCACAGACAGACCAATGCGCATCCGGCTTGTGCCAGATGGCCTGATGCAGGGTTAAGGCGGTTGCCAGCGAGGTTGGGGGCTCAAAACCGACATAATAGCCGGCAATCGCCCGACTGTAATCATCCATAATCACGGTTAACCAGGGGCGTGCTGGTTCGCCGCATGGGTTCAACAGAAAGATCTTCAAGAGGCTGTGGTCAGCTTGCCAGATTTCATTAGGGACAGTCGCATTCCGTTGATGCAGCAGATCAAAGGCTTCGCGGTAGGCTTTTGTACCTTGCTGAGCCAGGGTGATCAAACCTTCATCCAGCTGACGCACAACATTGCGAAGGGTTCCATAGGTGGGAACCGCCCAACCCTGTTCCAGTGCGATTTGGGTAACCTGGCGTTGAACCGAGGCTAAAGAGGGGGCCGGTTTTTTTAGAACCAGACCTTCAATCACCTGCTGGAGTTCCGGACGAAGGCGGTGTTGACCCTGATCGGAACGGGTCTTGCGAGCCAGTCCCGCCAATCCTTGCTCCCAATACTTTTGAACCCAGCGTTGCAGTGTTCTGAGCGGCAGCCCATGCTGCTGGGCGATACGGGTCAAGGGTATTCCATTTTCGAGATGGGGACGCAACAGTTGGAAACGCTGGAAGGCAATCTGACGTACCGATTCAGCCAACTGGGTCATCGAGCAAAACCTTTCGCTACGAGTATTTTACTCCCAGGCGATCTGTTCGACAGCTTGCTGCAAATCGTGTTCGGTACCCCGGATGTAGATCAGCGTCGTGTCTAGGGAGTCATGTCCCATAATCTGTGCCAGACGATGCAAGGGCACCGTCTCGGCCATCCGGTAGCCAAAGCGATGGCGCAGGTCGTGTGGTCGCAGCGAAGGTAATCCGGCTTTGCGGGCATACTTCTTGATGAGGAATCCCACGCCCCGGGGTGTCAGCTGCTCCTGTGTCCGTTGCGATACAAACAGAAAGGGAGCCTCTTTATCTTGAGCCGCCAGATAATCCTCTAGCGCTTTGCGTGCCGTGGCATTCAGCGGCACTTCCCGATACTTGTTGCGCTTGCCCCACACCTTCAAGTACCCGCCGCGTTTGTGCACGACCACCTGGTCGCGCTTGAGTGAGCAGACCTCGTTGACTCGCAAGCCGGTGTGCAGCATCAGGACAATCAGGGTACGATCGCGCAGTGAACCGGCTTGTTCCGCCGTCGCGACTAGCGCGGCCTCCTCCTGATCCCCTAGGTGGTGTGCCGGACGTGTAGTCTGTGGGACGAGTTTGACCAGTGAGGCCGGGCTCCGAGTGATTAATGCGCCATCCGTCGCCCAACTGAAATAGCGCTTGAGGCTGACCAGATGCCGGTTGATGGTAGCCGGTCGCAACTGAAGGTCATGTTGGAGATGATCCCGGTAGCGAGTTAGCGTGGGCGTGGACACCCGTTCAAGGGCAAAGGATGGCACCGCATCCTGACTCTCAGACCAGACCGTTTCGCACCAGGCCATGAAATGTTGAAGATCGCTCACATAATTGCGAACCGTCGCCGGTCGCAAGTCGACTTCATCACGCAGATGCCGTCGATAAACTTCGAGGGCTGACTGTGCAGATTGGGACAAAATGGGGTTGGATTGGCGCGTGCTCATAGCTCCCTTTACATTAGCAGATATAAGTTTTGGCCGCTACAGGCTACATTAGCAGATGTAATTCGACCATAATGACATCGATTATAACCGCTAATGATAGTTAGCAGTACATACTCTTCATCCCATAATTCCATCGTGAAACATCTAACTGATGTTAAATCATTACTTAGTTTTACGGGATGCATCACATAAATAACTATCAACACAAAAGCCGCGTGTACTCGATCAAACAGTTTGTAGCCTAGAAGAACAGGCTATCGAAGCCGCCGTGTTCGAATCGGGCCAAATGCACATTTTGTCTCACTGTACACTGTTTAGTGTTGAGGTCGCATTTGCGGTTGGTCGGTTTAAGCGCTGATCGCATTGCATTTATATCGTCAACTGTACCCTATGCGGTCGCTGGCAGAGAATATTCTTATTACGGCTATAGTATGTGAAACTCACACATTGTTCGAAAGCCACTCTGCCTTTTATTGAGACTAAATTAATATTTTGTAAATTTAACCAAGCTTAACACTTAACACTTTGTAATGTGTGATTAACTGAAAGGAAGATGTGAGTTCAAAATTTCACAAAGAAAGATCTGAGTTATGTCACATGCAAAATACTTTCAAGATTCAGATGTATCCACTATAGTCGAGCAAATCGCACAGCTTCCGCGTGCTGAGGACGAGCAGATATTACTGTTCATTGCGGAGCATTCTACGATTGACTTGAAAGAGCTTTTGGCCGCGCTCACGCAACACCAGATTCCGATTGCAGGGGGTATTTTCCCCAGCGTGATTTATGGCAATAAACGATTTGAAACGGGTATCGTGGTGGATGTGCTGCCGGTAATAGCAGAACCAAGTGTGGTTACAGGTCTAAATACTTCGAGTTTTATCCTGTCGGGCTTGCCAAATATTCCCAGAGGTCAACAATACACCGCCCTCGTACTCGTGGATGGCCTCACCAAATATGTCGCTTCGTTCCTCGACCGATTGTTTAGAAAATGCGGGAACAAGGTTCGTTACATCGGCGGCGGCGCGGGATCACTGAGTTTTCAACAAAAGCCCTGCCTGTTCGATAATCATGGGATCTATCAAGATGCTGGCCTGATTTTGTGGGTCAAAGCGACCACAACCTTAGGTGTACAACACGGTTGGAAACAATTGTATGGTCCCTTCGTTGCCAATAAGATTGAGCGAGCCGTTGTTCGCCAATTGAATAGCCGGCCCGCGTTTGAGGTTTACAGTCAACTGATTGAACGAATGACTGGAAAAATCTTGACAAAAGAGAATTTCTTCTCAATTGCCAAAGAATACCCCCTCGGTATATTTAAGCCCGGGATGGATTTTATTGTGCGTGATCCCATTACATTTACCGATGATAAGAGCCTGGTGTGTGTGGGTGAAGTTCCTTCGAATTCGATGGTCTATCTCCTTAAAGGTAATAAGCAGAGTTTAGTGGATCATGCCCAGATCGCGACCTGTGAAGCGCTGAAAGATGCGCCTAATGACGCACACATTCTAATTGTCGATTGCATTTCGCGTGTGTTGTATCTGGAAGATGAATTCAGTCAGGAATTAGATGCAGTGCTGGCTGTGCTGCCGAATCAGGAGTCGACACCTTTTGGGGTGTTGACGTTGGGCGAGATTGCCACTTTCAGTACCGGTCGCGTAGAGTTTTTCAACAAGACGTTTGTGGTGGGGGCATTACACCCGCAGCCTAGGCAACGCGTAGCTGCCGAAAAAATAGGCAGCCAAAGTGGTAGTTCAATATAGAGATCAGTATTAATCTGTCTGTTCATGGCTTACGGCCCTGTGAATGATCGTTCATAAACATTGACTTGCAGTATCCTTTGTTATCACCAATTGTTGCGATTGTCACTTGTTGGTGATTGGCGCATAGCTTACACTCACAGGCTTTTCTGCTAATAAGACTTAGCAGCACTCTGTTGCAGTAGCTCAATCACCGCAATCTATCTTGTAACGCCATTTATCGTTGATAATTTTACGCCATTTATTTTTGAAAGTGACAATGGCTTTCTTTTGCATTCATGGGGAAGGATGACTGGAATACACGGCTGGCATCCCTATTTTGAAGACCCGCAAAAAAGGTGCTAAAATAAATCTCGACCATCGGCAAATGGTCGAGATTGAGACATGAGTCCACTGCTCATGGATGAACTTACGAGCTACGTAAGTTATTTGTTGCACGCGAAACACGTCCCCTTTCGCTGTCGGTTGGCAAACTCTAAATTGAACACAATTGGATCGTCGATTGACGCGAAAGCGCGGGGTGTTTCGCATCCCATTTGTGCCGAGGCGGCAACCTGAGCATCTTGCCTAGAGTCTGTTTGGCCGACAGGTCTGGTTTGGTGTTTGTTGTGATGATGGATATTTTATGCGCCCCTCCGTATAAAGTCAAGCAAAATAGTTACACGTCTTGGAAAAAACGGGATTACTCTTTGTCTTGGTGCGGACCGTAACCGATTTCTTCAATATACAGCAGCAAGTCCGGCAGCCAGAGTTCATAAAATAGACCTGACCGTTTGCGAACTTTGATTTGTCGCTCATCTTCTGGCAGTTTTGAATTTTTGTTTGCCAGCTTTTCAAGATATTGGCTGTTATATCCGGTTACTTCCGCACCTTCTCTGGTCGTAACCCAGATTTGTTGTTCCGGCGTGATTTCAATTGCCATAGACTCATTATAGCGGATTGTGGAGTCGGAAGCCGAGCGGAGATTTGAGTGAGAAAACGGCGAAAACCAATCGGTCATAGTGATGGGGAGAAGAGGCGTCGGGTGCAGGGGCAAGATATATCTTGCCCCTACGG
The DNA here is from genome assembly GCA_044227005.1 of Aggregatilineales bacterium. GTDB lineage: Bacteria > Chloroflexota > Anaerolineae > Aggregatilineales > Phototrophicaceae > CFX2. Next base: position 118,549 of record JBGAFZ010000007.1, on the reverse strand, counting down.
CGGAGGTTACATGTAAGGCGTAGGATTTACGAGGGGAATACTAAGAGGTCGTCCCATAGAGGATTGCGTTCAATAAGGTTGATTTGAGGGAGAAAACGGCGAAAACCAATCGGTTTAAGGGCATGCCATTCCATAAAAGGTGACATTTAACACTGTGAGCCTTTTATAGGGCTGATTATGCTGATTATAGATTGAAGAATCGGTTGTTTCTCTATTGTTCGTCCTATTCTGCCTCATTCCTCCACATGCTGCCTGCAATCGGCGACCAATAGAGGATGATTTCGTTTCACGCCGTGTGAGGAGGATAGACGATGATCAATTTAGAAGAAGCGATTGTCATTTTTATAATCGTCCTAGAACTGGCCATCCCGTTGATTATTCTGACTCATCAGCGCTTGAACAGAGGGAATTTCGATTAGTTTTTGATTTTCCCAACGATCAATTTCGGCCGTTTTTAGCCGCGTTGTGGGGCAGGTGGATTTTGAAGGTCGTGCCTTGCCCGACAGCGCTTTCCACGGTGATCCGTCCCCGATGCGCCTCGATGCCTTTGGCGGCAATCGTCAGGCCGACACCCAGCCCGCTGATTTCATCAATATTGCTACCCCGGAAGAACGGCTCAAAAATGCGCGGCAGTTCTTCCGGCATAATGCCAATCCCCTGATCAGCGAAGCTTAGGATCACGCCGGTTTGGTCGACCGTCACCTGAACATGCACCGGTGAACGTGGAGCCGAGTATTGAACCGCGTTGTGCATAATATGGAACAGGGCAGCCTGCATCACGTCGCGGTCGGCCTTGAGCGGGACGACTTCCGGAATTTGCATGACAAATTTGCCGAGCACGTTGTTTTGCACATCCAGTTCATGGGCGTTGGACTCGATGATGTAGCGCAAATTGAGTTCGGCCAAGCTCAGATTTTCCGCCGAGAAGTGATCTTCAACCACAATCGCGATTTCATTCAACATCTCAGTAAGCTGGCGGGTGGCCTGCCGGATCGCCGCGATCTTGGAAGCTTTTTGTTCCGGTTTCAGACGGTCGAAGTAATTAGTATAGGTTTCGGTGGTCAGTTGGATGATCGAGAGCGGCGTGCGGAACTCGTGCGAGATGCGTTCCATCATGCGCGACTTGAGTTCGCTCAGTTCCAGTTCTTTGACCAGCGTGGCTTCCAATTTCTCTTTATCGAGCAGCGCAGCTTCCAGTTCAAGCCGTTCGGTAATATCGCGGTTGGCACCGACCAAGCCGATGACAGTCCCTTGGCTGTCACGCAGCGGCGTCTTGAAGATCGCCAGATAATGGGCTTGGCCGTCGGGATAAACGACTTGGTCGACCCGTTCGCGCATCGTCTCGCCGGACTTCAAGAGCGCTTGTTCTTCGTCCCAGAAGGCCTGTGCCCGTTCGGGTGCATGGAGATCAAAATCCCATTTGCCGATGATTTCCTTCTCATCGGACGTGTTCATAACCTCCATAAACGCGCGGTTGACCACCACAAAACGGCTTTGCAAATCTTTGACGTAGATGACATCCGGCAGGTTGTCGATCAACGTACGCAGCAAATTGCGCTGGTTGACGAGCGCGATCTGGCTGCGTTTTTGGGCCAGCAGCGTCCCCAAACGCATGGTGTACAGCGCCAGAATATCCAGTACGCTCTGGCTGATCGGAAGTCCGGTCATGGCGTTATCAATCGCCAGCCAACCGAGCTTAACCTCGCCGTGCCACAGGACTGCCGCCGCGTTCCAGCCGCGCCCGATCACCTGCTGGTCGTGAAACAGCGGCGCATCTTTATCCACGATAAAACGGGTTTCGCTGTTGAAGGTCCGCTCTAAAAGGCCGCTCATACCGCTTGGATCAAACTCGATATGCGCTTCATGCCACAGCTTACCAAATTGATCTGTGCCGTAGGTGCCGTATGCCAGCTTACGATTAGGATCGTAGAGCATCAAGCCTGCACGTTCAAAGCCCAGCCGTTCCAGACCCAATTCAACCGCACGCTTATAAAATGTATCCAAGTCTTCGATGCCGGTCAGTTCAAGCGTGATTTCGTGCAAGGCTTTGAGGTAGGTTTGGAATTCGCGTTCCTGTTCCAGTTTAAGCTGCAAATCTTGCTCCGCCTGCCTGCGCTCGGTGATGTTCTCGATCTGATCGACAAAATACAGGATGTTTCCGGTGTCATTACGAACCGCGGAAACCGTCAGCAAAGCCCAGATCGGGTGTCCTTTTTTGTGGATATAGCGCTTCTCGGTCTGGTATGACGAAATTTCCCCTGCCAGCAGCTTTTTGTAATGGGTGACGTTCCGTTCCAAGTCATCCGGATGCGTGATCTCGTGGAAGGTTTTGGTGAACAATTCATTGGCGGTATAGCCGAGCATATCACACAGCGCAGCGTTCACTTCCAGCCAGTAGCCGTCCACCGCAATCAGCGCCATCCCGATGGCCGCGTATTTGAAGATGTTTTGGAACTTGGCTTCAGTGGCGTTTAAGGTGTCCAGCAGATGCTGCCGCGCCGTGACGTCGGTAAAACTGACAAGCACATCCTGCGGCGTGCTTTCCTTATCATGGATCAACGGGCGGCTGTTGACGGAAATCCAGATTAGGCTGCCGTTCGGTTGGTGAAAGCCCATGACTTTTTCGGTGAAGATCGCTCCCGTCTGCAGCGTAACGACACCGGGGAAATGATCGGAGGGGTAGGGCGAACCATCTTCATGGATAGCCTGCCAGTCTTGCTCAAAGATGGATTGTCCGATGAGTTCACGGGCAGGTCTTGCGAGAATCCGTTCTGCCGAGGGATTAAAGATATGAATGACGCCCTGACGGTCATGCACTATCACGCCTTCGGACATCGAATTCACAATTGAGCGGTAAAACAAATCGTCCTGCGCGCCAGCCACCATGGTTAGCTTCGTCTCGCTATCAGGGTTAATAATTTTTGGGTACATCAACATTGTTACAGTACTTCATTGACCTGACGTTTGGAATCAAAACAACGACTCAACACGGTAAGTCTTTAATATTGTAGGGGTGCTTGTGTCTAATTTGTGCATTAAGGAATATTACGAATACCTAACGGGAGGGTAGGTTTTCGCTTGCAAAGGCCAGCACATGGCCATCCGGATCAAGGCAGTAGGCCGCCACATGGCCCCAATTCCGCTTGGCGAGGTCGCTGACATTTCGCGCGCCAGCTTCGATTGCCCGTTGATGATAAGCCGCCGGATCATCCACCATCCAATACAGTTCCGCCCGCATCAAGCCTTCCGGATGCGCATTCACAGGCAGATTATCCGCCAGCAGTTCGACAATATCCGCCTTGGGCATCAGTCCGAGGATCGACCCTGCGGTCACTTCGAACTCGGTCATCCCCGGCACATTCAGGCTCGGCTCATGTCCCAGCACCCGCGCATAAAATGCGGTGCTTCGCGCTTGGTCATCGACGTATAAAATGGTGTGATGTTTGGTGATCATGACAGTTCGTTCTCATAACATAATCCGCTCAACTGACCTTTATTATCTCCCTCAAAATTACTTCAAACCATTCCCAAACGTGCAGCCGACCTTCACTGCCTCGCTGCTCCCTTAAAACGGTTAGCAAACTCGTCGTGGAAGCGTTACAAAAAGGTAACCCATTTGTTCTAAATCTCGGGTATAATGATCCTATCTCAGCATTCACGTGGTGTCTTGGCGAATCAAATGCATTTTGTCTCTGCTTTCTCTGTGTCCCGGTGGTAAAAAGAATTTTGCATTTTAAGCAGCGGCATATGCCATTTGTGCAGCGGTGGCATCACGGGAGTAATCCGCCTGCCATTTCGGCGGGAAATCTGCACAATGTGCATCAAATAGTGCGCTTTTAAGGAACAAGCCATGATCGACGATATTGCTGATATTAGTGACTTTTACGATAACGCCACCGGACGCGAACATGTTCGTCTGGAACAGCATCAACTGGAATATGACCTGACATGGCGCTACCTCGACCAATACCTGCCTGCTCAAGGCTCGGTGTTGGAAGTCGGCGCAGCTACCGGACGCTATACGCTCGAACTGGCGAAACGTGGCTATGACCTCACCTCGGTTGACCTGTCTCCGGCGTTGATCGAAGCCTGCCGCCAGAACCTCGCCGCCCAAGGCTTAGACCAACACGTCCGCCTGCTGGTGGCCGATGCCCGTGATCTCAGTGCCATTACCGGACACGAATTTGATGCCGCGCTCATCATGGGGCCGCTCTATCATCTCATCGCCGAAGCCGACCGGAAAACCGCTCTCCAGCAGGCCTATGATCGCCTGCGTTCCGGTGGTCTGTTGTTCTCGGCCTTCATCAGCCGTTTGGGCATCATGGGTGATCTCGTCAAAGACATTCCTGAATGGATTGATGATCCTATCGAAGTCGAAGCCTTCCTCACCACAGGGCGCCGTCCTGATCATTATCCGCGCGGGGGATTTCGGGCTTACTTCGCCCGCGTCGAGGAGATTGCACCGCTGCATGAAAGTGTGGGCTTCGAAACCGTCACCATAACCGGCGTCGAACCGGGGATTTCGGCCGATGACGCCAGCTATAACAAGCTGGAAGGCGAGCGCCGTCAGCGCTGGCTGGATATGTTCTACCGGATCAGCGCCGAACCCTCGATTGTGGCATCGTCACGCCATCTGCTGTATATCGGTCGCAAAAAGTAATGCGGAGAATTCGCGGATGAAGTTCACAGTCATCCCCACGCCCGAAATCCTCAACAATGATGTCGAGTGCATCCGCTTGACCGAGCATGATGGAACAGAGCCGCTGGCGCTCAACGTCTGTTTGAATGGACTCCCCGGCATCGTCTTCGAGCACCGCAACGGGCGCTCGCCGCTGGCACACATCAGCACCCGCGTGGGATGCGTGACGGATTTGCCGACGCTCTATATCTACGGGCAGATGACTGAAATGGGCGTCATGCATTACCAGCCGGGGGCATTCACCACCATCCAAGTCATCCTGAAGCCTCACGCCCTACAAACACTGCTCGGCCTGAACGCTTCGATGTTAACCAACAGCTTGGTCGATCTATGCGAGTTCGCCCCGCCGGATTTGAACCTGCGCTTGATGGAAGCCCGCACCGATCAGGAACGCATACGCCTCATCATCGAATTCTTAGTCAGAAAACTTGACCAAGCCCGCAGCCGTGACACCCTCATCGAGGAAAGCCTGTCCCTGATTCACCACAACGCTGCGGGTGTCAGCGTCCAATCCCTGCTGGATGACCTGTGCTTATCCGAGCGCCAGTTTGAAAAACGCTTCAGTCAAGCGGTCGGCCTCTCGCCGCACTTTTATATCCGCGTCAAACGCTTCAACGAAGCCATTCGCTTAATGAAAACCCGTCCCGCCGCCAAGTTCACCGATATCGCCCATGCGCTGCACTACTACGACCAATCGCACTTCATTCGGGAGATTAAAACCTTCTCCGGTGTGACGCCCAAAACGCTGTTCCAGAAGGTCGAACTGCAAACCGACCAGCGCGTTTATGCCTATCTCTAATCTCGACGGTATTATCCAATTTTTAGAGTCATGAGAAGGTTATACTGCCTCTACTGAAACCGATTGAGGAGGGTATGATGCGACCGATTACCGTGATGAACCACATCACCTTGGATGGCTTCTTCGATGGGCCGAACGGCGAAAATGACTGGTTTATTCCGGATGGCGAGGTGGATAAAGCGGTCCATGAGATGGTACCGACCAGCGACCGCCTGCTATTTGGACGTGTGACCTACCAGCACATGGAACGCTTCTGGCCGACCGTGACCGATGCCTTCCCCGAACCTGTCCGCGAGATGGCTAAGGAAGTTAACGGGATGCTCAAGCTGGTTTTCTCGCGCACACTCAAGCAGGTCACGTGGGAAAACTCGCAGATCATGACCGGCGATCTCATCGAGGAGGTCAAGCGCCTTAAGCAAGGGGATGGGGCAGGGCTGCTGATCTTCGGCAGCGGCTCAATCGTCCAACCACTGACCGATGCCGGATTAATTGACCATTACGTGTTCATCTTGACGCCAACCGTTTTGGGGCAGGGCAAGCCGCAGTTCAAACAGAACCGCAAGGTCGATCTGACGCTGGTCGAAAGCCGCGCCTTCAAAACAGGCAACGTCGTGCTGCATTACACACTCAACAAATAACCATCACGATAGGGGCGCAAGGCCTGCGCCCCTGCGAATGTCTTAATCACCCGCCGCATAATTCTCTTCGGGCAGGGGTACATCAACGGTATGTTCGCCACTGCGTCCCAAGCGTCGACGCGCACTGAACATGGTGCCGGTAGCGGGCTTGGCAGGCGCGAAACTCTTCGCGCCCAAAGGCTTATTAACATTGATATAGACACATTCCATGCTGCCCTTCATGGAATAAGCCTCATGCCAGAAGGCAGTGCCTTTGGCTGCGGGATCACTCATGAAACTCTTCCACCAGCCCATATGAATACTGTTGGAACGTGACCAGCGTTCCAGTGCATCGAAGTCCCGCCAATACTGCCTCATGCCCAGATGGAGCGGGAAAATACCCATCACGAATTGTTCATGCTTAAGTAGGCCATCCGGTTTTTCCGCGACCGCTTTGTTAATCTCCGGCCCGGTTTTGAGCAAATTGAGCGTCCCGCGCCACGTCAGCGCATACATACCCAAGTAGATAACGACCAGATCAGGATACTGAGAAAAGTCCGTAAATTCAGGTTTTGGACCACGCATTTTATTTTTCCCATTGATCAAAATAAACTGATGACTCGGTTATATGACGAATGCGAAGGGGTTTACAGTTCAATTCCTGTTCAGTTTGTGCTCAATCCGATTATCGACACGTTAATTTAAACGTTAATACTGTAATAAATTCATACATTTTTCCGGAATCTCAACCGTTTGAGGGAAGTAGCTGTCATAAACTGTAATGTATACAGCTTTGATTTTTATTGGCTATTTCTACTCAAGAGAGATGTCTCATGTCTACCCTCACGATCATTGATAATGCATTCGTCAAGCTGGTTTATCATGAGGACGCGAAGATCGTACATCACACTTTCCATCAAGTTGTCCGGGGCGATGAGTTCCGGAACGCTCTTAATGCTGGCCTCGAAGTTTTTAAGAAATACGAAGCGCATAAGTGGCTGTCCGACGACCGCCACAATTCGGCACTGCCCGAAGACGATACCGTCTGGGCGAAAACCGTCTGGTTCCCGCAGGTACTAGCTGCTGGCTGGCAGTACTGGGCGATTGTCTGGCCGCCCCAAACCATGGCGATCATGAATTTGAAAGAGTTCATGGACTCCTACCGTCCCTTCGGCCTGAAGGTTATGGCCTTTAAAGATGATACCATGGCGATGTCGTGGCTGGTTCACAACAAGGCCGTACCCAAGATCAAACTTCCGGCCTCGTCAGGCTAGCTTATTACGCAGTTCAGGCGGGAGCAGTCGCTCGGTGCGGTAGGCCATCTCAATCACCGCACCGGCTTCAAATTGGCTGGCAACCCGCCGTAAGGCTTCAGGACGGTCTGCGCCGCCCTCATCCGTGAGCAAAAGCTGCTCGGCGTAGGCCGCGAAGTCCTGCACGATGCGCTCATAACGGTAGTAGGCCAGCGCCACTGGATTGATCTCTGTTTGACCGTAACCCGCATAAAACACGGCCTCTTCCTGCTCCGGTGCCAGCCACGAGTCACCAATCCCGCTGGCGATGAACATCAAGTCCCGCTCTTTGGGTGCGAGAAGCGGCTGATCCCAATCCACGATATAAAAGCGGCCATCCTCACAGATTAGCAGGTTTCCCATGTGCAGATCGGTATGGCACAGTGTGTCGTTGGCCGCTTGCCCCTGCAAAACCGCCGCCAAGTCCTCCGCCCGTTTGACCAGATGGTTGACGACAGGCCGCTTGTCCTTCAAGAGCTGCGCCAGCCCCGCCGAAGACGGATCGGCATAGGTTGTGTCTTCAATCTGCCGCTGGAACTGCTTGACCTCCTCCCGCCAATACGGCGAATAGGTTTCGCGGGGAATTCGTGCTTTTAAGTCGGATGGGAGTTCGACGCTGTGGATTTGTTTGAGCATGCGCCCGAAGGTGTGCCACTGGTCCTCAGAGAGTGCCACATGCCAACCGTTCTGGCCTTCGACAAAGGGATAGACAATGACGTTGAACGTGTCGAGCGCTGCCCATAAGCCGCCGGATCGAGTGGGCAGGGGCGCAATGATTTGCTGAATGCCCGCGTCATGCAAAAACTTGGGCACCTCCACACTAATGCCATCAAACGCTCCGCGCCGCAGTTTGACGAAGTAGGGCAGGGCATCAGTGGTCAGCGCCTTATAGACCGCCGTGTTCATGTCTGCGCCCAACGGCAGGAAATAAAATTCCGTGATCAGGAATCCATACTGATCGCGCAGGCAGTCCATGATTTTCTGATCAGGAATATTGGGTTTTTCAAGCATCGTGTTTTTCTCTTGAATATGGCAAAAAATATTTACTTTTTACGGGAAAGATTATCGGTTACAGTCCTAATATTTTGCTACACTAAAACTATTAACATTACGTCATATTACTAAGGTACAGAATGCCAATAAGATTAGATTGGTATGACAACCAACATCGAGCCATTATCTATCATGTGACCGGGCATTGGACATGGGAAGAACTGAGAGACACCGTCTCCAATTTGCATAACCTCGCTGATGCTGCCGCCGGAAATATCATCATGGTTATCGACATCAGCCAGTCGAATATCCTGCCTCCGGGCAACACGGTTCTAAACGGCCAGTACATGATCCGGCAGTTACCGGAAAATATCAGCAGCATCGTCGTTATCATTGAATCAGCGCTGATTAAAACATTTATGACCATGATTTTTGGCATGATTCCTACTTGGCACAACCGTATGACCTTCTTGAAGACTGTGGAAGAAGCGAACAAGGTTATTGACAGGCTGATCAAGCAGCCGGTCGCCTGATGATCATTTGCTGCATAGATTGGCTGCCACCAGTTAAGTGATGCTCACGCCTGACTAAAGTTTGCCTCAGCGTTGGATGATAACTTCGTTCCGAAGTGCACTCCCTGCTGCATAATACAAGTGTCATTTCCCACAACGGGTACACGAAAGGTTATCTCATGTCGCTGCCCATACCCGAAAGGTTCCACGATCTCTTCGAACGCAAACTGCTGTGCGCCGTCACCACCATTAACCCCGATGGACAGCCCCATACTGTCCCCGTGTGGTGTGATTACGATGGTCAATACGCACGGGTCAATTTCCCCGCTGCCAGCAAGAAAGCCCGCAACTTGATCACCAACCCCAAATTGTCGCTGTCGATTATCGACCCGCAGAATCCCGGCCATTGGATTGAAATTCAGGGACGTGTTGGCGAGATGCGGGACGAAGCACACGGCGCAAAAGAGCACATCAACCAGCTCTCCGCAAAATACACCGGCAATCCGGTTTATCAACCGCGCGGGAACAGTGGTGTTGGCCGCCAGATGTACCTCATCGAAGCCACCAAGATTAATGGCGGTTAGCGGTTAGCAATTTTAGGGTGTGGTCTACCCTAAAATTGCTCTTCTGTGGAGGGTTGCTGTCGTTGGAGGGTACTGAGCGTCATCTGCTCCAACTGGATACGGGCGAGGGCTTCATCCATCGATTTGACAAAGACCCCGGTTTTGGTTTCGAGTTTCATCAACCGCGTAACAAGCTGCACCACACTCACCAAGAAACTGGCTGAATGCTGGGGCGTGACGGTCACCAGAATGCCGCGATTCCGAAACATGGACAGCTTATACATCTGGCTGCGGATGTGCGGCACTGGATTCTCACGGGAGAAACCATGCTCGTTGTAGATGATAGCGTGAATGGTTTTTGCTGAAGCGCCGAGCTCAAGGGCATATTTATTCATTGCAATGTCGAAGTCGTTCCATGTTGAATCCGGTTTGACGGTGAACAGCAAAATTGTGTGATTGTCGTCAAACCACTTCATATCCCAAGCCATTCAATCAATCTCCCAAGTACGATGAAAAATTTGTCGTCAGACCTATTATCCTCTTTGTTAGCGCAGCTCAAACGTGAGAATATATTTGAAGTGTAAAGGTGTAACAAGCTGTAATATTGTTTACATTTCTATGGATATTGTTCGATGGCCTTGGCAGTTCAACTGGCTTTATTCTCAGTTACTTACAGAAGACGCGGGCGAGTCAAACTCGTGCTAAAGACCCAGATTCCTTCTCGCAGCAAGAACAGCGTCCTGATATAAATCCTCTCTTCCCCTGCCAACTTCAAACACCATATTGTTTAAGGAGGAGAAGGCTAAATACAGTCGCACTCTCGCCTCAAAATCATGCATGTTTAAGCGCGAATTTCCCTTGTTGAAGTTGTAGTATGCTGCGATCATATCGACTTTGTTTTCCCAGAAAGCACACCACGACAGATCCAGCAAGAAATCACCATACATGGCTTCAGACCAATCAATGATTCCCTCTATCCGGCTCTCGAGGGTGAATATGTTTGTCCTTCCAAAATCGCCATGCAGAAAATAGCGTTCGGAGGGAATGTATTTGAGGAGATTTTCGAATTCTGCTTTCAACTTCTGGGCAAAACGAATATCGAAAAATAGGTGCTGCTTTGCCCACATTTCCCACTTGGCCTCATTGATAAAACGGCGAAGTTGGTCTTCAAAAGAACTCAACTTAGCCTTTTGATCCAATCCCCAAAGTCCGAAGCCGCCCGATTTTACCTTTTGCGTATGAATGGTATTCATCGTTTCAAATAGACTTGGTAAAACCGCCTGCATCGACTCCCTATCGAGCTTATGGAGTTGTAATCCGCTGTACGCCTCGGTTAAGCAGTAGTGTAATCCTTCGTACTCTCCAATATCGATGATGCGGGGTGTTGGAATGTCAGCATATTCTGTATAGATGATTGCTTCTTTTCTGAAGCCTTCACTCGTATGCGAATTAAACCGGACAATAAACTGATCACCAGAATTTTCAAAAGCGTATGCCTGCGAGAATGCCCCTGAATTGACGACCTCTAAATTCGCGACAGGGTTTTTAAAATAGGCATCGACAAACGCTTTTACCTGTGTTTGATCGATTTGAGTTTTGTACACGGATTACGACGCCTTTTTCTCCGCCACTACCAAGTACGTCGCTTCCAGTTTGCCGCGCGCACCGGCTGCCGCGTTCCCGCCCAGCACCACTTCGCCCGCCGGAAAATCCTGCCGGTAGATTTGCAACCGCCGCACCCCGTACCACTCGTCCTCGATTTCCAAGGTGAAGTCTTCCAAGGGGGTGAAGCCTTGCAGCCAGTAGGGGAGGGTGGCCGCGCCCGTGCCATAGGCCACGTACAGCCGCGCCGGATGCGCCAGTGTGATATGCAGGAAATCATCAGCTTTTTGCTCACGGTCGATGTAGGATGGCATCACTGCCGGAAAACCGCTCAGTTCCACCGGAATGCGCCGCAGCACCGTATCCTGATCGACATAGCAGCGCTGGCCGATGCCGAACATGTAGGTTTTGTAGGGTGTGTCGCCTGTGGTCTTAACCGCGGTAATCAACTGCTCAGGTCGCTCGACGTACTTGCTGCGGTAATTCCCGCGCAGGCCGCCATCCTCGTGAGCGATAATGCTCAGGCCACCCACCACCGATTCCAGCGGGTCCATCTCCTGAATTTTCTCCGCGCCGAATTGATCCGCCAGCAGTTTGACAAAGGCCGGAATCAGCGACGAACCGCCCGTCCGCAGTACCACGTCGATCTGGTCGGCGGTCACGCCAGCTTCGATCAGCACCGCGTCCAGACCTTCCTTCACCAGCTTGAGTTCCGGCTTGATCATGCTCTCGAACTGCCAGCGGCTGATCGGCTCGAAAATGCGAATCTTGTCGTGCTGGAATTTGAGGTGTGCCATCATCTTGCTTGACAGTTCAATTTTGACGCGTTCGATCTCTTGGAACAGGCTGTAACCGAGGTTCTTGGTCACCAGCGAACGCAGGGCATCAATCGTTTCGGGATGCTTACTGGTGGCCCGCAGGTTTCGCAGCGCATCCTCGTTGTGCGGACGTGAGAGTTCGGCCATCGTCTGCCAGTCGGCCAGCATATCGACGAAGTCATGGGGCAAATGCATATCGCGGGTGTGATCTTCCCCGAAGTATTTGAGCAGCGACTTCATGATGCGCTTGTCCATATCATCACCGCCGACCAGCACACCGCGCGAGGCCAGTACATGCGGCGCGATACTGCCACCCACTTCAGCTACCGTCAGGTCGAGCGTCCCGCCGCCGAAGTCGAAGACCAGCGCCCGCGTCCGTTTGGGCGTGGCGTTGTGGTAGACATACAGCGCACCAATCGGTTCCGGCTGGAAGCTGATTTCCTTGAAGCCCACGCTCAGCGCCGCCTTGTAGATGATCTCCTCGGCGCGGTTGGACACCCACGCTTTCTCCGAGAACTTCACCGGACGTCCGATAACTACCTCATCCAGCGGTTGATCAAGCTGTTCTTCAGCGGTGGTTTTCAGTTTGCCCAGCACGAGGGCGATCAGTTCATCGAGGGTATAGTAGCGGTCGAAGATTTGAGTGCCGCTGTACTGTTCGTTGCGCAGTCCGGTCTTGACCGATTGCAGCAACCGTCCGAACGCCGCGTCGTCATAGGTCACGAAGATGTTTTCGCTCACGAGGATCGGACTGCTGCCCGTCGAAGCCACCCAGTATTCCAGCGTACCGGCTTTGCGGCTGCGCCAGCGTACCGCGCGTCCGGTTTCGTGTTCGATATACTGGTCACGGGCGTCCAGTCCCATCTTGGCATGGTGTTCGCGGTCAATATACAGCAGGGAGGGCAGGAGGGCCGAGCGTTTCGGCGTGGTGATTTCGACTGGATGTAACTGCTGCCCATCGTAGACAGCCGCAGCCGAATTGGTCGTTCCAAAATCGATTCCTAATCGCATGATGCATCCTTCTAACTAGGTGATATTTCGGACGGGTAATATAGATTTTTGGGCCAAAAGGGGATCAATCTTAGCACGTGCTATCCCCGAAACCTAGACCGAATGCACCCGATCTGAACCGTTTTGAGCCTGATGAAAATGTTTCCCATGTTCTGTCATCCGTCACCGCGCAATACCTTATGCATGAGAGTTGGAAACACCGCTATGATATGGGTATTATCTTGCTTTCAACGACAACCAATAAAGATAAGTGAACGGACGTCCGTTCAAGTTCGATGAGCCAGCACCTATGAGCGATGCGCCTTCGGTCAACCGTGTCTTGGGATTCCCACGCTTAAGAACCTATCTCGATAAGCCTTTACTGTATCGCTATATCGCCGCCATTCTCATGGTCATTGTCATCAGTGTGGGGCGGGGCTATATCCAATCGCGGCTGCCTGCGCGGGGCATCTATTTGCCATTCTATGCCGCCGTTCTCTACGCGGCATGGGCTTTCGGCTCCCGTCCCAGTTTACTAAGCCTTGTCATCGCCGGGTTCGGTGCCAACTTTCTGTACATTCAACCCAATTGGATTTTTGGCGTTGATACCCCGACTGATCTGGCAATGCTCATTGCCTTTTGGGCGATAGGACTGTTTTCCATTTATCTGGTCGAATTACAGCGCCGTTACGCCCAGCAGCTTGAGGCCGAAATCCGGCAGCGCGCACAGGTTGAAGCCAGTCTGGCACAAAGCGAAGAGCGCTTCCGCATGGCGACGTCCACCCTGCAAGGCGGCATCTATGATTGGGACATCGGAAAAGACCTTGTGTGGCGCTCACAGGGTTTATTTAAACTCCTCGGTTATACCATTGAAGAAATCCCAACGGAGTTCTATTGGTGGCTGTCTCAAGTTCATCCGGATGATCAGGAACGCATCCGGCAGGAACTCGACAAACTGAATGCCGAACGCCGCATGGGCCGTGTGCTGGAATATCGTATCCGCCATAAAGACGGCCATTATATCTGGGTCTTGGATAACAGCCGTGTATCCTATAACCGGGACGGCAGTTACGAGCGTGTCAGCGGCTTGACGGTCAGCATCGATGTCCAAAAGCGGGCGGAAGTGCGTAACCAAACCCTATTGGATTTCTCAACACAGCTTTCCAGCGCTTTAACCACCCCTGAAGTCGTCAACATCATCTCCCATACCGCCCTCAAAGCGGTCGGCGGCGATACCAGCGGCATTTTCCAGCTTTCCAGAGACAACCGGATGCTAGAACGCCTCAGCATTTTGGGCATCGATAAACTGTCGCTCCAACGCTATCCGACCATTTCGGTGGATGGCAATTATCCAATTGCCGACTCCGTCCGCGAAAAGAAAGTCCTGTCCATCGAAACGCAAGAAGAATACATGCGGATTTATCCTCATCTGGTCGAAGACATCAAACGTGCCCAGTATCATGCCATCATTTGCCTGCCGTTCTTTGTCAACGACCATCTACTCGGTGGCATGTATATCGCTTTTCACCACAGCCGCACATTTGAAATCGAAGAACGCAGCTTCTTGTTCCTCATGGCGCAGCTTTGCGGGCAGGCCCTCGAGCGCGTCAACCTCTACGAAGCCGAACATCAAGCCCGTCAGGAGGCCGAGCGTAAATCCGCGCGGATTGAAGCGCTCCAGTCCATTACCGCCAATTTGTCAGCCGCCGCCACCGCCCAAGAAGTGCTTCAAGTCATCGTGAATCAGGCATTTTCAATTCTAGGCGCACACATGGGTGCCGTGTCCTTACTATCGGATGACAGGAGTGGTATTCATATCGTGGCGCAGTTTGGCGTCAGTGAAGCGATGCTCAATCAATACCAGTTTATTCCTTTCACAGTCCCGACACCGATCTCGGATGTTGTCCGGACACGTCAGCCGATTTGGGTTCGATCACTCGAAGAATATGAGCGTTTGTATCCTCATATTCTTAAAACCCTTCATGAACAGTCGGGCACACAAGCCATCGCCTGTCTGCCGATGATCATCAATGACAAACTCATCGGCAGCATCGGCATGAGCTTCCCAATGCCGCAGGATTTTGACGCCGAAGACCGTGATTATCTCACCGCGCTGGCACAGCAGTCCGCCCAAGCGTTGGTACGTGCCCAACTTTCAGAACAGGCCAAAGAATTAGCGGTTGTGCAGGAACGTCAGCGGCTGGCGCGTGAACTCCACGACGGGGCCACCCAATCCATTTTCACGGCCAATATCTTGATCGAAACACTGCCCCGCATCTGGCAGCGCAGCCCCGAAAAAGCGATGGGACTGGTCGAGCAAATTCACCAACTGACGCAGGGCGCAGGCTCCGAAATGCGCATGCTGCTCTACGAATTCCGCCCCGAAAATATCATCAAGGCCTCGCTGGTGGATCTCATAAACCATCTGGTACGCGGACTCAAAAACCGCAAAGTGATCGACATCGTCTTCAATATCACCGGCGATCAAAGCCAAACACTGCCCGAAAAGGCACATGTCACCTTCTACCGCATCGCACAGGAAGGGCTGAACAACATCGCCAAGCACGGCCGCGCCACCCAAATCCATATGCGGCTGCGCTATACCAAGGCTTACGTCGCGCTCGTCATCCTTGATGATGGACAGGGATTTGACACCACTAAAGCCAGTTCCGGCTTCGGCCTCAACTCCATACGCGAGCGTGCCGAAGACATTGGTGCTGCCCTCGACATTTGCAGCCGGATGGGGCAGGGCACCAAAATCGCCCTCCTATGGAAACGTCCTCTTGAGGAAAATGAACATCACGAGAATTGAGGGTAAGGGCCATGCCCCACAAAAAATGAAATCGCGCCAACAGTGTCGGCGCGATTCGTATCCCTACAATTAATTCTTACACTTTGTTCATAGTAAGGCTGTTATGAACCATCTGACTTCGCATACTCTAGAACCGCGTTGCCAACATTCTCACCTAAGGTGATACCCGCTTCAACATCACTACGGAAGTGAATGCCACCCCAGATACGCGCTTCAGTCGCTTCATGGGCCAACGCCTGAACTTCCTGAGCATCAACCGGAAACAGGTTAGCTAAGACAGTTGCGCTGGCTGTCGAGATACAAGAATGCGCGGACGGATAACTGGGATGATTCGGTGTTGTAAACAGCGGTTTGAATTATGGATCAAGCTGGAAGGGGCGCATTGCCCAATAGGTGTATTTGGCATCCCAGCAAGCGATAGTGGCATCATCAGCCGCAACGTTCAATAATGCGTAGGCGCGGGCCGCTCGTGCAGGATCGTCACCCCATCCGGCTTCTAGGATGGCCCGATTTGCCACATCATTCCAGAACCAGTAGATACGCCGACCACCTGAACCATATTCCCAAAACAGCGCAATGGCGTTGCTGGTCGGTGTGCGTTCAAAGCTTCGCACTTCATCCATTTCTTTCGCCAATTGCTCCGAGTCATAAGCAGGAGGTGGCGGCGGACGGAACTGATCTGCGGATGTCAGTACCCATGTCTTCCAACTTCCATTGGTCGGAAAAACTGGATTCTCGCCTGTCCAATGACCGGCCTCAGTCGGTACGCTGCCTGTCCACTTGGCATCCGAACCATCGGCTTTCCCGTGTTCAATCACCAATTGAGCAACCTGTTCACCAAGTTTCAAGCCCGCTTCAACATCACTCGAATACTCTACACCCGCCATTAGACGAGAGTTCACAGCCTCCTGTGCTTTGTCTTTAAAGGTCTGAGCATCATCAGGAAAGAGCCATGCCAGTACAGCTGAAGCGGCTCCCGCCGTGACAGCATATTCAGAAGGATAGGATGAGCTATCAGGATTGGCTATCGCGGTCGTCAGGCTCGAGTCGACTTCGCTGGGGCGCTGACGATTGTAAGTCGACTTGCTGTCCCATGCGGCAACCGTCGCATCGTAAATGGCGACATGCATCAGCGCTAAATTCCGAAAAGCCATATTACCGGCAGCGCCGCCCGCGACCAATTTGTTGATAGCGATTTGATTCCAACGGTAAGCCGGAGGACCGCTGTTCCAATAATCGATCTGTATCATTGCTGATTTATCACGCTTGGCGACCATGTCCTTCAGTTGGGCGATTTCCTTTTGAGTGGCTTCGGCATCTGGTGGTGCGTCAGCACGGAATTGGCTGGCTGAGTCTAATACCCACGTTTTCCATGTCCCAGCATCACCCTCTGCCTGTGTTCTGACATCCTTGACCGATGGCCGGGCCATAGTTGGGCCGAGTATCCCCAAACTGATGACGACCACCAGCAGCATGATCAGTGTGAGGATATGCCTCGAGAACAATTTTGAATGAACTATTTGAACCATATCGATCTCCCTAAACTAACGGTATACGATTGATGCTGCCGTTAAGCCCGGTTGCCCAGATACGATATCCAGCCTTCCAAGCTTCACGGCATTACGTGTACGTTATCGGGAAGAAAGGTGAATTGTCATCAATCGAAAGATGAATTAGGGGGTGAAAAGTTAGGTCAAAATCTGTCGTTCACGGGCGATGGCCACCGCTTGCGTGCGATTTTTCGCGTCGAGTTTGTCGTAAATATGGTTAATGTGTTTCTTGACCGTGCTCACGCCGATATATAGTCGGTCTGCGATGTCCTGATTTGAACATCCTTCGGCAACTAACCGCAGCACTTCGAGTTCGCGCTCACTCAGAACTCCAAAAGGAGATGATGTTTTGCTGATTCGAGGTTCAAGCTGTTTTTCTTGAAATTGCTGCAACAATTCGGCTGCTACTTCGTCGGCGTTAAGCTGGGTGCCGCGTGTCCATGCCGTTGTATAGGCTTCGTAGCCCAGCCTCTCTTCAAGCTCGATACGCAAGCGCACCAGCAGCGGCCACTTTTCCATCCAACCTGAAGCCCGTACCGGATGAGTAGCGGCCAGAGAAAGTAACTCAACCGCGTGTTCATCCTCTCCTCGTCGTACGAATAGGATGGCCGCGATGGGCAAACAGAGAACTAATCCCACCTGCTTCAACATATGAAGATGAAACTTCAAGACAACCGGAAAATATTTATCCAGTGCTTGCTCATCCCCCAAGCCGCAGGCTGCAATCGCTAATCCCCAAGCTGCCGTACTGACGATCCATTTGAGGGGTGTGTTGGAAGCAACCTCTTTGCACAGCGTTTCGGCCTCTTGGTAACGCTCCTCCATACTAGCCAACAGTCCCAACGTCACCTGCCCAAATTGAATTGGGTTTGAAAAACCAATTTCCGTTCCAAGCTTGATCGCTTCCTCGGCAGTCATACGCGCATTGGCGAAATCACCTACAGGAAAATAAACCGAATAACTAATGTGGGCATAGCCCAGCGCCACCAGTGATCTCACACCAACCTTTTGGCCGAGCCGAATGCGTTCCCACCACAAACGTTCCGCTTCCGCGAAGCGACCTTCTCGAGTTTCCCCATGTGCGACCGGCGCGAGAGCCCATGCAGTCCCAACATGATCCCCGATTTCTCGCCTCAAGCGCAAGCTTTCTTTTCCATATCGGATGAAGTCATCAAACATTCCCTCATAATCGAAATACATGAGGCTGGTCATCAGTTTGAACAATGTTTCAGCGCTGGCGTAGCGGTCTCCTAAGCGATTAAAGGCTTCGAGGCTCTGTTCCAGCAGTTGTTTTGCCCGGATATGCTCGTGCCGCTCATTGAAAACATCCGATAAGCGCAGGGTACAAAAAGCTGTTTCAGCCAAATCATCATAACGACGGGCAATTTGCAGCGCATAATTAAGTTGAGTTTCTAGCGTATCAAGCTCTCCCCACATGCGGGCCAATAAGCGACCTCGCAGTCGTTCAAAAAGACTTTCGTCAGTAAATGCCTGTTCGGCAAAACGAAAGAGTGTTTTATTTTCCTGCTCACGGTTGCGAATCTCACAGAAATGCCATAGGCTTTCCAGCATGTATTCGATGCTATGCACATGCTGATGTTCGCTTGCCCATATCCATGCTGCTTGCACGTTCTGGAATTCGATCGTGATTTCCGCCAACGCCTCGATCTGTCTGCGTCCTTTCATATCCTCAAGTCGGTTGTTCATAAATTCGGCGTAATAGGCGCTGTGTCTGGTGTGCGCAGCTTCACTCTCGCCTAATGCTTTCAGTTTTTCTTCTACATATTGACGCAGCAGTTCATGGAGATCAAAGCGCCCTTCGAGATCATGGCGGAGGCAGGACTTACTGAGCAATGCCGATAAGGTTTGCAATGATGCCCCGGCTGCATATTCCGCTGCCTCCCGTGTAAATCCTCCTCGAAAAACGGATAGGCGCATAAATACGTGACGTTCCTCGTCCGAGAGCCGTGCCCATGTCGGCTCAAAAGCCGCACGCATGGTTCGGTGACGAGGCTCGACATTGCGGGTCGGGCTTTCGAGAATATCAAGACTTTTCTCGATTTCGTTGGCGATGGACTCGCAGGGCAGGACACGCACCCAAGCGGCAGCTAATTCAATTCCCAAAGGCATTCCACCCACTAGGCGACAGATGCGGATCGCTTCCGGTTTTTGTTTCGGGGTTAACGTAAAACCAATCTGTGTCCGGCGTGCATATTCCAAAAATAACTTCAGCGCATCATAAGTTTCAATCTCTGGCTCGGCCTCACTGATTGGGTAACTCAATCCTCGAACCTCAAAAACCCATTCCTCTAACAAATTGAGCCGCTCGCGTGAAGTTGCTAGGATGCGAATATGGGGAGCGGTATTCAAAATTTCCGAAAGAAGAGGAACACCTTCAAGAAGATGCTCTAAATTATCCATAACCAACAGCATGGACTTGTCACGAAAATAGTCAAGAAGCTGTTGTTTGGAATCGCTGTGCCCGTAAAATTGAAAGCCAATAGCGCTTGCGATGCCGCTTACCATTGCGTCCGGAGATGCCAGAGATTGAAGAAAGACAATTTGAACACCATGGGCATAAATCGTTTGTTGGCGTTGGGCAGCTTCTATTGCCAATCGCGTCTTACCCACACCGCCTAAACCGGTCAGGGTTAATAGACGGCATTCGGGATTTCTGAGATGCTGTTCAATCGTCGCGAGTTCATGCGCCCGCCCTATGAAACCCGTTTGCTGCGAGATCCGCGAGACCATTGTTTGGGCATAGCTGACACTTTGTTGAGGTAAAGCGGCAGCATTTTCTAGAAGGGTAGATTCTGGGCGTTTGAATTGTTCTTGATTCGCCACGCTCGCACTCTCACTTCTGAAGTACTTCTCAAAAATTAGTCAGTGGGCTGTGGTGGACTTTAGATGGGTATAATACAACAAATCAACGTAATATTAAAACTATCACAGATTTGTTGCTTAACAAAGCGTACTTTTTGATAATAATCATCAGAAATAAAATGAAATCGCGCCGACAATGTCGGCGCGATTCGTATCCCTGAACTTATGGTTCTACCGAATACCCTTTTCGGGAATTCATGCCTGTTTAATTCAACAAGCTCGTTACGGGTCTATGATGTTGTTCGGTCAAATCCGTCAAGGGACTTTGCCTTTCTACTACATAAACCATTTACATCTACATTATTCGCCTATTCAGGTGGAATGTCAACCAACCTCAATACTCTCTTGATTCTCTTGGTATTCTCTGCGTCTCTGCGGTGAAAATCTTCTACCGCTTCAGCGACGACGCCAGCACCAAGCGGATACGCGTCTGGAACGGATCGAGCACCACAGCTGACTCACCCTGCTTCTCGATTGCCACGCCTGCCGCTTCGATTTGCGCTGTCAGGCGGTCAAACTCGGCTTGGTCAGGCAGCGAAATACTATACTCCCGCAGTCCGGCAGAGTTTTCCGGCGTCGGTCTGCCGCCGCTGCTCTCCCATGTATTCATACCCAGATGGTGATGGTATCCGCCTGCCGACATGAACAGCGCCGACGGCCAATCCGCCACCATATCAAAGCCCAGCACGCCGTGATAAAAGGCCCGCGCCTTGGGCACACTGCCGATACGCAGATGCATATGTCCCAGCTTGGTGCCATCCGGAGCCGCCGGATTCGCCAGCGCCGGATCGTTGGGTTTCAACTCCTTGAACAGGCTGTCGAAGTCAATTGGATCGGTCGCCATCTGCACCTGACTGCCGTTCCACTTCCATGTCGAGCGCGGACGGTCGGCGTACAGTTCCAAGCCGTTGCCGTCCGGATCATCCAGATAGAAGGCTTCGCTCACCAGATGGTCACCCGCGCCGAAGGGATAGTTGATCTGCGCCAACTGCTGCACCTTGACCGCGATCGAATGCCGCGTCGGGAACAGGATCGCCGCGTGGTACAGGCCGGTTACATTCCGCGCCAGACGGCTTGCTCCCGGCACTTCTTCCAGCAGCACAATCGGACGGTTTCCCGCGCCCAGCACCGCCGTATGGCCGTCTTCCTTGAACACTTCCAGCCCGATGACCTTGGTATAGAACACAATCGAGCGGTCTAAATTCGCGACCTTCAAGGTCACCGTGCCCACTTCCACCGCCGGATGAAGGCTGGGGACGGCTGTTTGGGTTTCATTGGTTGTTTGCTGCATCATCTTGATTGCTCCTCATTGGGGTAGGGCATCTCTCCGCCCTTTGTATCTCTGCGTCTCTGCGATTCAATTGAGTTTTCATCTATGGATTGACATGATGAATAATGCTATCATAATCCCAATAGTCTCTTTTGGATAGTAGGCACTAATTAGTGGGGTACACACCAAATGGAAACCAAGGCCACATTCCTCAATTACAAAGCCATGTACGAAGGTCAATGCCCCTCGCGGGAGGCGCTGGATCGTATCGGTGACAAATGGTCGAGCTTGATTATCGGCCTGTTGGAAGAAGGCCCAATGCGCTTCTCGGACTTGCAACGGGCAATTGGCGGCATCACCCAGAAGATGCTCACCCAAACCCTGCGCAGCTTGGAGCGTGACGGCTTGGTCAAGCGTACCGTTTATCCCGAAGTGCCGCCGCATGTCGAATATGAACTGACCGAACTCGGCTTCACGCTCATCGAACCGCTGGCCGTCCTCCGTGATTGGGCACAGACCAACATCTCGAAAGTCGCGCTCGCTCAGCAGGCCTACGACTCCCGACAGGGGAGTTAACCTTATCTCTGAACCTTTAATACACATCAGACCTTTGTAGGGGCAAGATGTATCTTGCCCTGCAACCCAACCTGTACACCCCCAAAAATAAAATACCCGACGCAAACGGCAACTCGCATCGGGTACACATGATGAAACGCGTTTTCATACAACAGCCATCCATCCGCAAATCAAATCCCACCATATTCTGACAAATACAGTTTTTCCACGAGCTATGTAGCATGCAGCCGAATCGTTTAGCACATGCGAAAGATCCCGCTCTCGCACTCGATAGGCGGCATACGTTGTTGGATGGATGGTGGGGATGCCTAGATATTATACTAGAATTCGCATAAAGTCAAGAAAATAAGCAAGGGAAGTAAAAGGGGGATTTTACTTTTTATCTTGGTGTGGGCCGTAACCGATTTCGTCGATATACCGCAGCAGATCGGGCAGCCATAACTCATGCCGCCCACCGCGCTTGCGGATTTTGATTTGCCGCTCATCTTCTGGCAGTTTCGATAGTTTATTTGCCAGTTTTTCGAGATAACGACTGTTGTATCCGGTTAGCTCCCCACCTTCGGTCGTCATGACCCAGATTTCTTGATCGGGTGTGATCTTGACCGCCATACGTGGCGCTGTGCAATCCTCTATGGTTGAACCGATATGCTTCATTATAGCCGATTGCATCACTCAGGGCAGGGGAGGTACAAACACACAGAAAGCCTAGCGATCATAACTTCATGCCCACGATCCGCAGCAAAGGTTGGAAACCCGTTCATGAGAGGCATTCCGACCCATGACACACAGAAGAAGCTGTGCCCTGCAATCCTAGCAAAATTGAATGTGGCAATGAGCAGCAGGTCAAAACGTATATCCCGTCTAACTTCCTTTTTGTCCCGATATCAATCAGGACGCCTGCCTCATGACATTGGGTCTATTGGTATTATATATTATAAGTACTTGTCAGTTGTATAATTAGATAGCCAATAGGAGAAATGCCATGATCCGAAAGCGGATCAAAATCGAAATGACTCGGTAAGTCGTCGGAGCAAACCGGACACGGTTTTCTGAGAAACTTTGAAGTAATTTTTTAGTTCAAATATCGAATTTTCTCCCCATACCTTTCCGTGTCCAATGGATGCGGACGACCTATATTGACCAGTACAGTCCGCAGTAGGTTTTGACCTCTGGTCTGTAAGTCTTTGCCTGCTGCCGATATCACCGTTAACGACTGGTTTGCAATGTGACCTCTACTTATTATGAAAAGGAGAATCGGTATGTCTTCGTTAATTCGTAAGTTTCTGGTTTTGTTCCTCATCATGGCCTTTGCGATGCCAGTTCTAGCGGGTGTCGCGCAAAGTAAATCGCCCCTTGGACGCGAATTGGTCGGCAGCTTGAAAGCCTCGGATACTCTGACCGCGTTCGCTAAAGCCTGTACCATCAGTACTCAGAAAAAACGATCCGTACAACTGCGTGTAGGCCCGGGTACAAATCGCACCTCTGTCGCCTTCCTTCCGGCTGGCACGCAATTCACAGTCCTTGGTAAAAGCAGCGACAAAGAGAGTAAAGTCTGGTTCAGATTGGATAAAAAGGAAGTGGCGCCAAAAAGCTCAGCCAAAGAGCTGTGGGTACTCAGCACAGATGTGACCACCAGCGGCGATTGTGAATCGGTCGCCAACGCAGCCGCGCCACCCATCGTCCCGATTACCCATGTATCGCCACCGGCTGAAACGAATTCAGGCAGTACTACTACGACTACCTCGTCCACAGGGACAATCAACCCTCAGGCTGGCACATGGACAGTGAGCTTTGCCCGCCAAACAAACGCTTCATGTGCGGGATCCGACAATTTTGTTCTGAATACAAGTGAGGTATGGCTCGACTGGAGTGAATCCGATTATGTACAAAAGGTAGAAATTGGTTCTGCCACTCCAGACCACTTTGTATTCGACGGCACGCTATTCCAAAGCACAGGAAACAATCACTATATGGGGTCATGGACCTTCGAGGATGGCACAAACACACAGCTTTATCTGACCGTTCTCTCGCCAACCAGTATCGTTGGTCAAATGATCGGGAATGTCGGTTCAGGTGATCAGGCCTGTAGTGCCACTCTGGATATGAGCGCTGCGAAGAGCTAATCAGTTTTAAGAGAACGCTCTACTGCACATAAAAAGCCTAGCGATCACGACTAGGCTTTTTATGCTCACCACCGGAAAGTTAATCCACATCGGTAGTGATTCATTTCGCCACCGGAAAGTTAGACCACATCGGTAGCAATTGACTTCATGATTACAGAATACGCCCGATTTCGCATCGAAAACAGTTCAGATCATGCTCACTCTATGCTCAATGTCCAGATATCTACCGCACTGTGAACGAGCAGTTAAAGCGCTTTGTCCCGTTGTACTGCCACGTCATCTCGGCGTTGTATCGCCCCGGCTTGGGATGCGGCAGCACGAACCACCACTTCTGAAGCGTGGCCTTTCCCGTCTGCTGCCCGCTGTTCAAATTGACGCTCGACGCAGCCTCATACGGGTCCGAAATGCTCCACAGGGGCAGGGCTTCACCGTTCACCGTCATCGTCACCACCGACTTATCGCGCACGACTTTAGCCGCGTCAGCATCCACGCCGCCCAACGGCTCCCCGAAAATGATCGGCTTGTCACCCGCAATCGGCAGCCGCACCACACTGTTATTCTTCACATCGCACACCGACACGCTGACCTCGTTGCCATCCGGAGGCGGCGCATTGACCCCATCCGGCAGCAGCGCCAGCGGTAGATCACGCACGTCATCATACTGGTAGCGCTTCGGCTCGGTCGGCGCTTGATCTTTCTGCACATCCAGCGCGAAACCCGGATCGACCTGCTGTTCACTGCTGGCCGATTTGACGCCCACGCTCCCCGCCAGCGTCGCCACATGCAAACTGCCGCTGGCCTCGTCCACCTTCAGCAGCGCCGTACTGCCCACGGTCATCTCGATGCCGTTCGCCATGAAGTTCACCTTGAGATGCTCCGGCGATTGGATCATCATGCCGCCCGTCGGTACCGAGTCGCACTTGGTGTCATTCAAGCGCGTCTTGACCACGAAGGCCTGCATCGGGGCTTGATACAAAAGCTGCGTATTGTTCTTGGGATCAATCACCTGCAGCCCGCTTGGATCGCCCTCCAACTGCACAAACCGCGCCGCCACCCACCGCACCTGTGATTGGTTGGCGATTTGCAGCCAGTCGCCCGTGACATCCTTGCCGATCACTGATAGTTGATCACCAACCTTCAGACTGCCCACCACATTCCAGTCTGTTCCCGGCCCAGCCCGCAGATTGGGATTGCTGGTTGCCGTTCCCGTCAATCCGTTTGGCACCACGATGGCACCCGGCGCGACCGCGTTCTGTACCTGCACGTCACCGAAAACCACGAAGGTCACGTTCTGACCGGGCAGTGTGTCGGGGATATTGGCCTGCAAGCGCATGATCGCCACGCCCCAATTCTGGGTTGCCTCGTCAAAGGGCGCGGTCACCAGCGACGCCACGTCCGCCGCATTCACCAGATTCCCCGGTGTACCGAAATCGGGCAGGGGAACACCTTGCCAGTTGGTAGCCGAAATCAGCGTGTTGCCATAGCACACTTGGTTACGCTGTATACCCGAACAATATTGGTTAGCCGATTGCAGCGCGTCTTGGATGACCGTCGGACACTGACCGTCTTGCGCGGCCAAGTGG
Organism: Aggregatilineales bacterium; assembly: GCA_044227005.1. GTDB lineage: Bacteria > Chloroflexota > Anaerolineae > Aggregatilineales > Phototrophicaceae > CFX2. The sequence goes on along the minus strand of JBGAFZ010000007.1, from coordinate 92,867 downwards.
GTCATCCCCACGCTGATGAGCAGAAACAGCGAAAAATAGACGATGGCTCGAAAGCGGAGCATGACGGCTTTCCCTTCAATGATCTCTTGCACTACAATTTTAATCTGCGGAGAGTATCAGTGCGGAGTTTCGCTAGCATAACCCAATCAAATAGGCTCTGCAAGAAACGCCGATAAGGGGAACGAATGCGCTTAATCTTGGTGCGTCACGGTCACTCAAAACACTCGGGCGAACAACTCATCGCGGGGAAAGTCGGCTGCAAAGGATTGACCGAGCAGGGTATCCAGCAGGCCGAACAGCTTGCGCGGCGTTTCAAAAGCGAACAGGTCAAGTGTGATGTGTTGGTATCGACCTCGGTCAAACGCGCCCGCCAAACCGCCACCGTCATCAGCGCCCATCTGAACCAGCCCATTCACATCAATGATGACCTCAGTGAACTTCTGCCGGGGGATGCCGACGGCTTATCATGGGAAGCCTATCGCCAGCAGTACGGCGCATTTGAATTCGAGGACGCCCCCGACAGACTCTTCGCGCCCAATGGTGAAAGCTGGAATCAGTTCGTGGCGCGGGTGCAGACAGCACTGGATACCTTATACCAGACCTACAAGGATCAGGATGTCATCGCTGTAACCCATTCCGGATTTATCGTCGTGTCCTTTTTGCTCCTGTTCGAAGTGCCATTTTTTCACCGCCGCGCTGTCATCCATCCGGACTACACTTCGCTCACCGAATGGCACGTCTCAAACGAGAGTTGGCAGCTTATCCGTTTTAACGACACCACCCACCTCGCCAAATAAAATACCCGACGCCAGCGGCAACTCGCATCGGGTACACATAATGAAACGCGTTTTCATACAACAACCATCCATCCGCAAAATCAAATCCCACCATATTCTGACAAATACAGTTTTTCCACGAGCTATGTAGCATGCAGCCGAATCGTTTAGCGCGCACAAGAGATCCCGCTCTCGCACTCGACAGGCGGCATACGTTGTTGGATGGATGGTGGGGATGAATAGTATTTTATTCTATCCATCGCATAAAGTCAAGCAAATTAACACAAGAAGCAAAAAGAGATTTTACTTTTTATCTTGGTGTGGGCCGTAACCGATTTCGTCGATATATTGCAGCAGGTCAGGCAGCCATAACTCATGCCGCCCTAAACGCTTGCGGACTTTGATTTGCCGCTCATCTTCTGGCAGTTTTGAATTCTTGTTTGCCAGCTTTTCTAAATAATACCGATTGTATCCGGTTAGCTCTGCACCTTCGGTCGTCATGACCCAGATTTCTTGATCGGGTGTGATCTTGACCGCCATACGTGGCGCTGTGCAATCCTCTATGCGTGAACCGATACGCTCATTATAACCGATTGCATCACTCAGGGCAGGGGAGGGGAAATGATTATAATAACTGCCCGCACAAACTACAGAAGGATGGAGTATCGATGGAAAACTCGCATTTATCTCATCCACAAAACCTGTATGAAGTTCTGATCGAAGAACTTGGATTATCGGAACACACCATCGAAATCTTGCATAGCGTAGGGGTAACCCATATCGGTGATTGTATCAACTTTTTTAATAACGCTGGAAAAGCCACCATTACGGTCGCTTCAGAATTTATAATTGAGATGTACGACGTCGTGTTACCCCAACTGGAAAAACACGGCTATTGGCCTCGCTATAAAATTGGCGACGACGAAAAAATGTAGGGTTTTAATTCCCCCTCTGCCATGAAATGGCTTTGGGGGAGTGAGCCTGCGAACGTCCCAATGTGGGGGCTAGGGGGTGAGGATTTGAAACGGGGTACTGGCTAACCTACGCCACCTCGTGCTCGCGGATCTGATTCTGCTCTTTCGCCCAGCGGTCCATGTTCGGCACATAAATATCCATCAGGATCGGATCGGCCTCAAACAGGAAGTTGACACCCTCGTTCAGCCGCTTCGCCATTGTGAACTGCGCTTTGGCCACGCTCGTCAGGATGCCCGAGAGAATCTTCAGCATGAAATTCGACTTGGGATCGACCACAATCGTCCAGCCCGTGCGCGCTTCCCACATATATTTCAGGATGCGTCCGCCTTCCAATTCGCTCAGCGCAGGCAGTCCCTCCATGCCGTAGCAGTCCACCATCACATGAACCTTGTGGTTGCCCTTCGCACTGTTGATCAGCGCCTTGATCTGCTCATCCACATTGCGGAAATCGTCACCGGTCAGATGACCCAGATTTTGAACATAGATAATATGGTTCTCGACAAACCACCGTGCAGTTGATGATCCCATGATCGCTCCTAGCTCAATACATGAAATATTTCGTCATATTTTCATTGTAGCCCTGATAGCCTCATATATCATTGAGATCAACTATTTTTTACTTAATTCCTCAATTCTTCGTTTTATCTTAGCGTTCTCTCTTCTCTTCTTCCTCAGTGTCTCTGTGGTAAAACGTCTTTGTTTCTTTTGGAGTCTTGGCGGTTAATCTTTCTTCGCATTGAGTTCAGCAACCAAATTGGGTATCGCCCGATCCAGATTACGGTTATAAATCACCCCATACAGGCGGCCAAGAATCGACACGCCAAAGCCCTCGGCCTCAACCATCCAGATCAAGCGGCTGTGATGATCATCAACCGGCTCGAAGCGGTGATCATAATGCACCATCATCCACAAAAAGCGCCCGATCCACTTCCAATGCTGTGGATAATCCATCTCGACCATCTTGAAGGTGGAATGGATGCCGTTCGACAGGTCAAACCGGCCGCTTGATTGGGGCGTCAGTTCACCGGCTGGTGTCATCTGCACCCGCCGGATGTGTTTCGCCCATGATGGCCACGACTCCACCTGCGCCAGATGCTTCCATGCAGCATCTACTGACGCATTCACTTCGAACTCGCGATGCACCAGCTTGAACATCCTTCTACTCCGTAATAATGAGAGGTATTCAATCAGCCTTCTAGGGGTGTGACCATGCCGTCAAGCGCGGAATCCAGCGGGGAACATGCCGCACATAGTCCCGATAATCGTCTCCGAAACGCTGGTACAAGTTGGGTTCTTCGAGGAGGGGGATATAAACCACATTGACGACCACCACCGCCAGCGCCCACATCAACACCGCCGGAGAACCACTCAGGCAGGCTTCGCCCAACAGCACACTGATCACGCCGCTGATCATCGGGTTGCGCACGTAGCGATAAGGCCCGCGTACCACCAATCGCTGCGTCGGATTCCATGGGGCGAGTGTGCCCTGTCCAACCAGTATGAACAGGCGTATGGTGCTGACGATTAAGACCAGTCCGGCGATGACGAATCCCAATCCGGCTACCGCCAGCAGCAGATTCACCGGAAACGCTTGCCCCCAGAGGGGATTGATGGATTTATTCAGGAGGATGAGTGCAGTGGGGATAACGATCAGCACCATGAAGGGCAGGGTCAAGATGGCGCGAAGATGCTTGAGCATGTTCAACAGCTTTCCTTGAACCGGATCGTCATGTGGGGCGCGATGGCCTACGCACCTTAAACGCTCCGCATCCACTGCGGTTCAACTCTATGTGTTTACTTTCTCCGCGCCTCTGCGGTTCAATTTGCCTTTGCTTTTCTCTTCTTCCTCTATGTCTCTGTGGTTAAATATCTTCGCCTCTGCGGTTCAACTGTCTTTGTATTTTCCTCTTGGCGGTTAATCTTCTTTACCCCTGCGTAAACCACGGCAGATATAAATAACTGATATTCCCCCCGCTGACCTCGCCCGTCAGGTCGCTCAGCTTCACCGCCACACTCGGATGATTATTGTCGGTAATCCACACCGATCCGTCCGCATCTACCCGGTTCACCAGCATCAAATGCCCATAAACCGGATCAGCATACGAATGCGTCTTTTCCATCACCAGCACCGATCCCACAAGCGGCACGTTCCCGCTTGTCACGCCGTACTGCGTCAGTTTCGCCGCCTGATCATTCCACAAATAGGCATCCCGCGCCAAGTTATCCGGCACCGGCACACGCCCCACAATATAGTTCACGCAGTCCTGCGTATTGGCCTTCACCCATTGGTTCGTCTGTCCCTGTTCCAAGCTCTGGATCAGGCTGATGTCCGCGCCTGCCCCCGGCTTCACCCGATTCAGCCGCTCGGTTAGTGCAGCCACACTGGCCTGCTGCTGCTGGATGGTCTGCTGTGTCGTCGCAATCTGCTGGTCATAACTCTGAATCTCGCCCTCCAAGGCCTGCACCCTCGGATTGTGTGCCACATCCGTCTTGGGATCAAAACTCAGCAGGTTATTTTTCAGCGCCGTTAAATCTTGCAGCTTGCTCTCCCGCGTCTGCGTCAGCACCGACAGCAGCAGTTGATTGTTCCCCATCTCCCGCTGTTCCCGCTGCAGTTCGTCATACAATGGCTGATTAATCGCTGACACATACGCGCCCAGCGCAATTGGTACCGACACCACCGCCGCCACCGTACTCACATCCGTTTGGGGCAGGGCACCCCTAGCCTTAGATTGATGCTCGAAGCCATGCCCCCACAGCGCCATCGGCACTGACTCCGGAATGAACGGCAGCACCAGTGGTGCAATCGGATGCACCGGCTGGCTGATGGCCTGCTGAATATCATCCGCCGCCTGTTCCAAATTCGTCGCAAACCGTGCCAGCTTCGACGGCCATTCCTGCATCAAACCCGCGTTCGCCGCATAATCCGCGCTAAAGGCCCCCACGCCGCCTGCTGGCAAACCCAGCGCATACAGCGCCATCACTTCGGCCTGTACCGCCTCCAATGCCCCGCTGATGGCACGGCTCGCCTGCTGCATCTCGGCTGCCGCCGCCCGCAAACTCTCCAACCGCACTTCAAACGTCGTCATCGACCACCTATCTCAATCGCTTACTTTGAACTCCCTCCCGTAGTAACAGGAGGCATTCTTCTACATCTAGCGTAGCGCAAAAACCCCAAATGCACCGATAACGAAACCCCATCATCCGCTTGGTATCATCCCATCGAAGCATCTTTCCCATCCACACGCTAGAATTACCCCAAAAATATCCGTTAGAAGTTAGATTTCTTTATACTGGAGCAGAGATGATGACCGCCGAGGCCTCAAAAACGCGCATCAAGTGGTACCGCTCGCCTGTCTCGCCGGAAGACCTCGCCCGCTTGAACCAGCGCTGTGATGCGAAGGGCTGGCTGCAAAGTGTCGGCTACCTCGCGCTACTGGCGTTCACAGGCGGCCTCGCATGGTATGCCGTTGGGCGCACGCACTGGATCGTCGTGCTCGCGCTCCTGTTTCTGCACGGCACGTTTTATGCCTTCCTCGTCAACGGCTTCCATGAATTCTGCCACCAGACCGTGTTCCAGACACGCTATCTGAACAACGTCTTCCTCTATACCTACAGCTTCCTCGGCTGGCTCAATCCGGTTTTCTTCTGGGCTAGCCATCAGGAACACCACAAATACACCCTTCACCCGCCGGATGATCTGGAAGTCGTCCTGCCGGTCAAACTCACCCTCAAATCCTATCTGGGCTTTGCCTTCATCAATCCCGTCGGCCTCTACAACCGGCTGGTTTCTGTCATCCGTATGAGCCTTGGCATCGTGGATGGTGACTGGGGCAATCACCTGTTCCCGCCGGAGAATATCCAGCAGCGGCGCGCTTTGTTCACGTGGGCACGTATCCTTTTGATCGGCCATGCCCTCATCGTCGTCATCTCGCTGGCAGCAGGGCAGTGGATAATTCCCGTCATTGTCACGCTCGCGCCTTTTTATGGAGCCGGTTTTCAGTACTTGTTCAACGAGGCCCAGCACATCGGCCTCTCAGATAACGTCAGCGACTACCGCCTCAACACCCGCACCATCATCTTGAATCCCTTCATCAGCTTCCTCTACTGGCACATGAACTACCACATCGAACATCACATGTATGCCGCCGTGCCCTGTTACAACCTCGCCGAACTGCACCGCCTCATCGAGCACGACTTACCACACTGTCCGCGCGGCTTGCTGGAAACATGGTCGGTCATCATTCCCATCATTCGCAAGCAGCAGAATGACCAGCATTATCAGTTTGTGCCCGACCTGCCCGAATAGGACAGATTGTAGGGAAGCACCTATGTGTGCTCCCGTAGTGCTGATGTGTGCCTCATCCACCATCTCCCCACAACAATGCATCTGATACATCTTGCCTACGCTCCCCTCCCTGTGCTTTGGGGTGGGGTACTCCTTCGGTTAGAAAACTCGAACCAAATCGCATTGACTCATATAAACTTTTGTTCTAAAATGAAAGAGGAAATGACGATTCAAAGGACACAAAAAACACCTTGGCATTCTCATCTCTATTGGCGATTAGCTTACTCTTTTCCTTCCGCGCCTCTGCGGTTCAACGCCTTTGTTTTTCTTTCCTTTCTTTGTGTCTTTGTGGTAAAAGTTTTGCATTTAAAGCAGCGGCACTGCACAAATTGCACAGCGGCGGCATTAGCCGAGCCATCCGCCGAAACACTGCCAATTCAGCGCCGCGCTCCCTCACATTCGCCGACATAAAATGTCAATTCAGCGGTCATAGCCGAGCCTCCCGCCTGCCATTTCGGCGGATCAATCGGCAAAATATGCAAAACCTGCGAATTTTGCGAATCTTCTGAGAACATTTGGGGCAGACTCCTCAACCCCGCTATAATGTCGGAAATGACTTTCCGTTGGAGGAGCCGTGTCCGACGTATTTATTTCCTACTCCCGTAAAAACAGTGACTTCGTCCATAAACTCGATGACGCCCTCCGCAAACTCCAGCGCGATGTCTGGACGGATTGGCAAGATATTGCCCGTGGGGAGGATTGGTGGCGCTCCATTCAAACCGGCATCGACAGCGCCGATACCGCCCTCATCATCGTCACTGAACACTGGCTGCTCAGCGAAATCTGTCACCGCGAACTGGACTACATCCGCCAGCAGAACAAGCGCGTGTTCCCCATCATCCGCGAGCGCATTGAAGGCGATCTCGCCATCCGTGTTAAAGGCACATGGGTCGATCAGGAATGGGAACAGCGTGCCCGTGACAACTGGAAATATATTCGCAGCCTGAACTGGATTTATTTCGATGACGACACCACTTTTGAGAGTGTCCTCAACGACCTTATCACCGCACTCGATACCGACCAGCTCTACGTAAAGAGCCACACCCGCTATCTGGTGCGCGCTTTGGAGTGGCAGCAGTTTAAGCGCAACCCCAGCTTCTTGCTGGAAGGCGATCAACTGGCATCCGCCAAAGAATGGCTGGACTCCAGCGCCAATAAGCACCCCGAACCGCATCCTGCCCATCACGAATATATCACCGCCGGTAAGGTCGCGGAGGCCGCCCGACAAGCCCGTGACAAAGCCCGCGAACAGCTCATTCGCCGCTTCCGGCAGATGGCGGTCATCTTGGGTGTCTTGGTGGTCATCGCTATCATCGCTGCCGTCGTCGTCGGTCAGCAGTTCTTGACCGCCCGCGCCGAAGTGACCAAAGCCGGTGCCACGCTCCAGCAGGTCAACCTTCAAGTGACCGATGCAATCCAGCAGCAGGCCGCTGCCGTAGCGCAGGCCAACGCCGCCCGGGACTTGGTCGCCACTGCTACCGTCGAGCAGGGGCAGGCCGTCGTCGCCCAGCGCACCTCCTTCGCCCGCGAAAACATCGCCAGCACCAAAGTAGCCATCGCCAACGCCACCCTTGCGCCCGTGCCGGTCACCTTAACGGCGGTGGCCGTGGATATCGCTGATGTCGTGACCCAGCAAAACATCACCAACGAGATCTCCAACGCCAGCCTCAGCTTGACCGCACAAGATAATGCAGGCGCTATCCAGATCGTGGATCAGCTTATCCAGGACTATCCGGATGAAGCAACGGCCTTCATCGGGCGCGGCGTCATTTTAGAAACCGTCGGCAAAATCCCTGAAGCCATCGAGTCCTTCCAAAAGGCTATCGAGATGGATACGCAGGGCGATTACTCCAGTTACGCCTATAGTGGACTGGGCAGAATTTATCTCAACTCAAATGAGTTCGATAAAGCCATCGAAAGTCTCAAGCACGCGATTGAAGAGGATGAGAATAATGTCGAGGCCTACATGAATTTGGGTTTCGCCTATTTCACCCAGAAGGATTAGAAGCTGCGCTGGTGGATTACAATCAGGCCATCGAACTTAATCCTCAGAGCAGTTATCCTTATTACAACCGCGCCACGCTCTACCGTGAACAGGACAATCCGGATGCCGCTTTAGCCGACTACACCAAAGCCATCGAATTGAGTCCTGATGATGGGGCAATTTACTATGATCGCGCCACGCTCTATCTTCAACAAGGCAAATTGAAACAAGCCAGCGATGATTTCTGGATGTACACCCAGCTCACCGATACCGCCTTCAACGATACCAATATCGTCAACGCCGGTGATGTCCCTGTTAAAATGCCGTTTGATATGACCAAGGGGATGCAGTATGACATTCCCTTCGAAGCCGCAGCCGGACAGCAGCTTGTCGCCTCGGCGGTGTCGCCCGATCATCAGGTGGACACCCTCTTAATTGTGCTCGATCCCAATAACAATCCGGTGACGTCCAACGATAATCAGTCGGACAGCAGCACCGATTCCACCATCACCGATTATGTCATTCCTAAAGACGGCTATTACACTTTGGTGGTCAGCCGAGCGCTGAACAGTGGGGAAGGTAAAGTGAATGTGACGCTGGATCTAAAAAATCCAGCGTCCCCACTGACACCCACACCAACGCCTAATTCATAAGCGAGTGATCTGTAGTCGGCAAACACACCGTAAAGGTCGTGCCTTTGCCTTCTTCACTTTCAAAGCTAATGCTGCCACCGTGCAGATCAACCGACTGTTTGACAATCGCCAAACCGAGCCCCGTTCCCGGAATGTTTTTGGCGTTTTGGGCACGGTGGAAGGTTTCGAAGAGGTGCACCTGTTCCGCCTGCGGGATGCCAATGCCTTGATCTTGAACGGTGAAGGTAAGGTGTTCTGGCGAACCCTTGATGCTGAAGTACACACGTTTGTCTGCGACCGAATACTTGATGGCGTTCGACAACAAATTCCCTAAGATATGGCGCAGCAGCTTAGCATCCATCGATACAAACGGGTCAACCCCTTGGCTTGAAAATTCAACGCGGATGTTGCTTTTAGCAGCTTCGCTCATTTCGCTAATCAAGCTCTGGCAGAAAGCTGTGACATCCATCGGGGCAGGGTGGTAAGCCAGCTTGCCGGACTCCACTTGTCCCATCAAAAGCACGTCATCCAGAATGTCGGTCATAATCTTGATGTTGGCTCGGATCTGCGCATACTTCGACTGCTTCTTCTCGGCGTCCATCCGGTCGAAGTAATGTTCCAACGTTTCCGAGGCGCTGAGGATCACCGCCATCGGGTTGCGCAAATCGTGCGCCGCCATCGAGACATAGCGTGATTTCAACTCGCTCAAATCCATCGCGTGGCGCAGCATATGATTACGGCTGGTGATGTCGTGGATGCTGGCAACGATTCCTACTAGTTGATCGCCATTCTCAATCACCGGAGACAGCATGACTGCCGCATCAAATTTCGTGCCATCGCTGCGACAAACCGTAACATCCGTGTGCTGCGCCTGCCGCCCGGTGAGAACGTTCATCATCACGCTTTCCAAAACGGGCACATCCTCCGAGATCACCAGTGAAGTGAGCGGCTTGAGCCAAATTTCCTCCGCTTCATAGCCGAAGTTTTGTGTGAATGCCAGATTGACCTGTTCGATCAGACGGTGCTGTTCAGAATCGACTCAATCCGGTTCTTGATGTGGTTAAGCTGTGTTGTCCGTTCCACGACCCGTTCTTCTAGTTCCACGTTCAGCCGCTGCAGAGCCGCCTCGGTCAGTTTGCGTTCGGTGATGTCTTGCTTAATAGCAATGAAATGCTTAATTTCCCCGTTGGTATCCCGCACCGGTGTGATCGTCATATCTTCGGTATATAGGCTGCCATTCTTACGGCGGTTGACGATTTCCCCGCGCCAGACTTTCCCGCTGAGGATAGTCTCCCACATCTCTTTATAGAAAGCATTATTATGGACACCGGACTTCACCAATTCACGCGGATTGTGTCCGGGGGCTTCTTCTGCCTCATAGCCCGTCAGGCTGGCAAACGCCGGATTAACCCACTGAATGATGCCGTTTACATCGGTGATGGCAATGCCGTTGGCTGCCGATTCCAGAGCGGTGGACTTCAAGCGCAGTTCTTCTTCAGCCCGTCGGCGTTCGGTAATATCACGGCCAATCGTCTGGACATTCCCGTCGGGCAGCATCTTAGAACTGAATTCCACCAGCACCGTGGTACCGTCTTTACGGATCAATTCGCGTTCACGGAATAAGGTCTTACCATCCAGCACTTCTTGATAGCGCAGCGGTTCGGATGGGGGAATTTTGACCAGATCGCGGATCCCCATCGTCAGGATTTCTTCACGGGTATAACCCAGTAAGTTACAGGCCGCGGAATTGACCTCCAAGTACCGGTCTTGACCATCAATAATAAAGATGCTGTCGGATGCTTGCTCGATCAACATCCGGTAGCGGGCTTCGCTTTCGGACAGGGCTTTCTCGGCATTTTTGCGCTCGGTGATGTCTTGAATGATGCCCGACAGCGAACTCACATTCCCATCGGCGTCCGCTCCCATCTCGCCGACTTCAGCCCAAACGTCCCGCACTGTACCGTCCGGCCTGCGGATACGGAACTCTAATCCATTAAGTTGTCGTTCACGTTGTAAAGTTTGGATCGCTTCGGTAATGAACGGGATATCCGCCGGAGAAGCAATACTATTCATGAACTCCACGAAATCACCGCTGAAGTGATCACGATCAATTCCAAATATCCGGTACAGCTCGTCCGAGGCATGCAGCTTGTTATCAAGGACGTTCCATGACCAGTCCCCGACATGTGCCAGCATTTGGGCACGCTTAAGTGAGGCTTCGCTTTCCCGCAGCGCTTCTTGTGCTTGCTTACGTTGGCTGATGTCTTGCGCCACCACCAATACAGCCGAGCGTCCTGAATACTCAATCGTGTGCGAGGTGATTTGAACATCAATCAGCCGCCCATCTTTGAGCAAATGCTTCCATTCACCGGAGTCTTCGACTATCTCATGAGTTTGTCGGATTTGGTGCAGTAAACGAGGCACCTCTTCTTGCGGGCGAATTTCCATGATCTTCATCGCCAGAAATTCGTCGCGCGAGTAGCCATAATGCTGGGTAGCCGCCGCATTCACCTCTAGAAAGGCCAACGTTTCGAGATCAAAGACCCACATCGGTAGTGGATTATTATTGAACAGCAGCCGGAAACGTTCTTCACTTTCTCGCAAGGCGTGTTCAGATTGTTTGCGCTCAGTGACATCCTGCACAATCCCCGACACACGCAGAATATTGCCGTAAGTATCGCGAACGATTTCGCCGACTTCCGCCCAAACCGTCTGGATCGAGCTATCCGGACAGACTACACGGTATTCCAACGGCTCCGGTTGATCATGCTTCAGGATTGCCGCGTTCTGCAGGTTAACACGTTCCCGATCATCGGGATGGATGATCGTTGTAATCACTTCGCTCGGATCACCCCTAAAGTTTGCTTGGTCGATTCCAAAGATACGATACATCTCATCAGACCAACGCAGCTTATTTGTCTGAAGATCCCACGTCCAGTCCCCTAACCGAGCGATGGTCTGTGCGTGTTTGAGTGACTCTTCACTGGCACGAAGCGCCTGCTCAGTTTGCTTACGTTCGGTGATGTCCTGTGCTACGGCAAGGATGGCGCGGTGTCCATCGTAATCAATATGGTGGGACGTAATTTCAACGTCGATGACTTGCCCATTCTTCAGGATATGCCGCCATTCGCCCAATTTTTGGAACGTGGCACGCGGGGTTTGTATCGCCTTCATCAAACCGCCCACATCTTCCGCCGGACGAATATCCGCCATCGACATCACCAAGAATTCACTGCGCGAATAGCCATAATTGATGACAGCGGCATCATTCACTTCGAGGAACTTCAGTGTCTCAATATCGACAACCCACATCGGCAGCGGGTTGTTGTTAAACAGCAAGCGGAAACGCTCTTCATTTCCTTTAAGGCGTTTTTCCTGTGTTTTGGCGTCCGTGACATCACTAAAGGTGGTCACCATTCCCATAATGACATTCTGGCTGTTAAAAATCGGCGCGAGGTTAATATCCAGCAGGCGGCGCTGACCATTCACCTCAATCGCTTGATGTACGCCGTAGATACTCTGATGTTCCCGCATCGCTTTCTCAAGCGTGGGATAGTCGGCATCGATTGCGTGGTTGTCATAATCCGTGACATGCCACACTGCCGCGTCAAATCGCAGCCCGATGAGCTGGGCGCGCGGTTTGCCCAAAATTTTCTCGGCTTGCATGTTGGCGTAGGTGATTCGACCATTAATATCAAAGACTACAATCGCTACCGGGCTAATGTCCCGTTCAAGCTGTAGCTCCTGCTCAACTCGCGTTCGCTTCCGCAGTTCGAACGACAAAACAAAAAATAAGGCTAAGGTGGTCACTAAAACAAACCCGATGCCCTTAAACATACTGACGCTGGCCTGTAGCGCCGGGTTACTGCTGAAGAGGAGTACAGCGAGGGAATCGGAAAAGACAATCCACAATATGGAAGTGACGCCATACAGCAGGCTGACACGGATTTCAAAACGCTTTATGATTTGAAGCATTGCATTGCCATACATCGCAGGAATATTAAATTTATTATAATCCCAAGCCTACTTAATAAAGGTAAGGTTTATTTAGATAACTAATGTAACGCAAGATTAATAAAATTACGGTCATGTATGGTCTTACGGGTTTATTACGGGTCTGGATATAATCGCCGCCTATACAATTTGGAAAGGCAAATTTCATATGGAACATAGATTACTCGGTGGATCGGGCTTTAGCGTGCCCGTCTTGAGTTTCGGCACGGGGACATTCGGCGGTAGTGGAGATTTCTTCAGCAAGTGGGGCAACAGTGATGTAGAGGAAGCCACCCGATTAGTTGATCTGTGCTTGGATGCAGGTGTCACACTCTTTGATTCAGCGGATGTCTATTCGGGTGGCGTCTCCGAAACCATCCTCGGCAAAGCCATCGCCGGACGCCGCGACAAGGTGCTAATCTCGACCAAATGCACCTTCGGCATGAGCGGCGATCCCAACGATGTCGGCTCGTCTCGTTTCCATATCCTGCGCTCGGTCGAGGCTAGCCTCAAGCGCCTCAACACCGATTACGTCGACATCTACACCATGCACGGCTTTGACGCCAGCACTCCGATTGAGGAAACCCTTCGCACCTTGGATACCCTCGTACAGAGCGGCAAGGTGCGCTATATCGTCTGCTCCAATTTCTCTGGCTGGCATCTGATGAAGTCACTGGCCATTTCCGACCGTTACGGCTGGACGCGCTATGTCGGCCATCAGGCTTATTATTCGCTGGTAGGCCGTGAATACGAATGGGAACTCATGCCCTTGGCGCTTGATCAAAAGGTTGGCACGTTGGTCTGGAGTCCTCTGGCCGGCGGTCGCTTGAGCGGCAAATTCAACCGTGAAAACCCCAATCCGCCCAACACCCGTATCACCACCGGCGGTGGGGAAGGGCCGTCGCTGCCTGAAGATTGGTTCTATAACCTGATTGACGTGCTGGAAGCCATCGCTGACGAAACCGAAAAGAGCGTCTCGCAGGTAGCCTTGAACTGGCTGTTGCAGCGCCCGACCATCTCGACCGTCATCATCGGCGCGCGCAATGAGGAACAGCTCAAGCAGAACCTCGCTGCGGCAGGCTGGAATCTGACGCCCGAACAGGTCAAGCGTCTGGACATCGCCAGCGAACGCGAACGCATCTATCCCTACTGGCATCAGTACGGTTTCCAGCATCGCAATCCGCTGGCATCTCCCAGCTACAAATAACCGCTTATCCCATCTCCTGAAATTCCCTTGGGGTGTCTCATTCGACGCCCCATTTTGATTCTCTAACGCCTTCACAATCTCAACACCATTCAATAACAAACAATTAAGATTTCAAAGAATTAAGTCTTAAAAATCAATTTAGAATTATCCTAAAAAAAGCAGAAAACATTATAAGGAGATCAATAAATGCATTTGAAAAGACTGGTCATAGCAAGCGTTCTGCTGCTAATTCTGGTACTCGTTGTGGTGAGCAGCGTTCTGGCGGATGACGGACGCATTAACCGCGCGCCCTATCACTTCGGCGGTGACACCCTCTTCTGCAATCAGGATAAAGGCTGCACCTTGCTCGACAAAGCCGGTCATGAACTCGCCAATTGGCCGCAAAGTGACATCGCTGCCGCCTTCGCCACAAGTGACACCACCGGCCAAAACGTCCAGATCAACGGTGAGGGGCAGGGCACCTATGGCCCCATGCAGTTGTGGTCAGTCAGTCCGGACGCCACCACTGGCAATAATGTGATTTGCGTCATTGGCTTTGATGAATGGGGCAAACAGAACAATATGTGCTTCCAAGTGACCAAGGACTATCACTTCCAACAAGCCCCACTGCCCGTTAGCGCTCCGCCACCGACGCCGACCGCCGTTCCTTGCGCGGCGAACTACCCGCTGGGGAACGTTTCACCCGCATTCGCCCGAATTTGTGGACCTATCTAACCCAAACATGCTCTGAATCGCGAAACAGGAGTGACATGTTCGCTCCTGTTTTAATTATCCATAGTCTTTATACATTTTGAGTTCTTGGTTATAGCGCTGGAAACCAAAAGCCTCATACGCTTTGAGAGCCGGCTCGCTAAAACTGTAGGTCTCAACCAGCGCCGATTCAGCGCCGAGTGCCGCCACCCGCTGTAACCCTTCGGCCATAAGCGCTTGGCTCAAACCCAAATGCTGGAAATCAGGATGCACACCCAACGGCTCGATCTGCGCCGTTTTCAAAGTCGGTTCATACCACCAGATGCAAAATCCGGCCAAACGACCATCTGGAGCGACCGCCACCAGATCAAGCTGCGGGTTATATAACGGTGCATGCAGCGTATGTCCGCGCCACAAAGCAGTCATGGTCTTGGAGTCAAAGGCCGCCTGCTGCAGCGCGGCATAGGCTTCGACTTCTCGTTCGCCATCCAGTGGTCGAATAATAAACCCTTCGGGAATGGTCGGGGTAGGGCAGTTCAGCAGAGAACGCCGCATCTTCACCAGCGTATGGTCCCAGCGCTGATAGCCCTGTGCCTCTAAAAAGTGGATGCGTTCGGTTTCATCAGCCAAGGTGCTGACGTTGAAAGGAAACTCATCATTGGTTTCCGCAGCGATCTCCTGCAGCCGTGTGTCCGCCCAGTTTAGAATTTGGAGTTCCAACTCCCACGTGCGAACCGACGGATGAACCGCATAATCCAGCGTCAGCCACGGGAATTGCAGCGCGACAAACGCCCGCATCTGTCCGTTCTCGTCCTCCCACACCATCGCGTTTCGCTGATCCTCAAGCGAAGTCGAGCACAACCGCCATGGAAAATCGACACGGTGATAAAAACGGTCATCCGCTTGAATGAGCGCCGCTATCGCCTGCCAATCCGTTTGTCCTTTGTAAACGCAGGGATGTAATGTCATCAGGTTATGCCTTTGTGGAGAAAAACAGTCCATAAAGCATAACATAGGGTTCACAAAGGTTCAACAAACACTTACCACTGTACCAGGATACTTTCCATGGTCAGGCCGGGACCAAACGCCAGCAGCACCCCATAGTCATCGGGTTCAGGATGGTTACAGCGCTGGATCATATCCAGTACAAACAAGATCGTGGCCGACGACATATTGCCGTAGTGGTAAAGCACATGATGTGCCGGCTCAACTTGGGCATCGGTCAAGCCCAACTGCCCTTGTACTGCATCGACAATCTTGGTGCTGCCCGGATGAATCCCCCAATAACGGACATCTGACCGCCGCAAACCGTTGGCCACCAGCAGACTATCCACAAAGCCGCTGACCTGTGACGCCAGCAGTTCTGGCACGTAGCTAGAAAGATACATCCGAAATCCGGTATTGGTCACTTTGAACGACATGTGTTCCAGCGTCGAATAATCACAATACGTTTTGCTGTCAATAATCCGTGGGCCACAGGTACCTTGAACCCGTTCTGCCGCTGCTTCATCACCGATTAAGGCCATCGCCGCACCGTCCGAAAACAAAGCTGTCGAAACCACATTTTCTGCTGATTGGTCAAACTGCATATGCAGCGAACACAATTCAATCGAAAGCATCAGCGCTAAACTGCCGGGATTAGCCTTCACCGCTTGACTGGCACGCCGCATACCGGGGAACGAGCCATAACAGCCCATGCCTAAAATGCACGAACGCTGAAGGTCAGGTCGCATTTTCAGTAGGCCGGCTAACTGTAAATCCAAACCGGGGATGCTAAAACCGGTACAAGACACCACATTTAGATCATCAACGTCACAAGGTTTGAATCCACTGTGAGTCAATCCAGCATCGATTACCTGTCCCGCTAGAGGAACAGCCTCCGCCATATAGACATCGTTGCGCTCTTGGGTCGAACGCGGCTCTTGGAAATAATCGCGCTCCAGCACCATATGCCGGTATCGGACACCAGCGCGTTCAAAGATCATACGGATCGCGCGTTCACGCCGTTTGTCGTCTTGAAAGCCCAAAAAGTAATCAAGGATTTCCCGCTGTGTATAGCGTTTAGTGGGCACACCGGTTTCAATGCCGATAATGCGTGGAGTGCTCATACGGTTCTCCTTGATGAACGGGCAAGCTGGCTGTCACGGGTATGCGTAACCAACAGATGTCCTAAAGCAGGAAGTGCATTCATGACTCCTAAGCCGGGTGTCAGCCAGTTAGGACGCAGCATGATGGTCTGCAAGGCGCGGCTCAAGCGCAGTCGCAAGCTGAAGGTTCCCCACCAGACTTTTGTGTATTGGTCGCGAAGGTCGCTGGCGGAAAGCTGCCCGTACAGATAGCGATCTACGAACTGCGAAACCATCTCTCCGGTTTGCAGCGCCATCCCCATACCATCGCCCGCAATTGGCGCGATCAATCCCGCTGCGTCATGTTTCATTAACTCGCTGCGAACTCGCCAGCCATTTCCCCAATGCTGTATTCTGCTGGCCCATCCACACGATAAACGCTTCAACGCTGGCAGGGGAGGGCTGGCTGGCCGATTGAAACACATCTTCTCGGACCAGCAGACAGACATTAATCAGGCCGTTTTCAATCGCGGACATGCCGCAGTAGCCGCCCGGAAAAGTATACAAATGCAACTGACCTACGGGGAGCACACCGCGAAAATGCGCCTTCAATCCCATAAACGGCTGTGGTTGTTTGAAAAAAGCGCGTTGAAGGCCGCGGTCAAGACTGCTGCGTTTGCCCTGTGCTCCGATGACTGTTTTTGCGCGGGTCGTCTCTTGTCCGATAACGCCACGTGCCGAGAGTTCGAAACTGGTTGATAAGCTGCCTTGAACATCCGTCACACGTGTACCGCTCCGCACCGCCACGCCGCAGGCCTGCGCCTGTTCAACCATTAGCCTGTCCAGCGTGTAGCGGCTGATACCGATACCTGCGCCGGGTAAGGCACTTGTCCATGTCGTGCCATTCGGCGCGGTGATGCTGACGGTGTCGATCAAGGCCGGTTTAGCGGCTTGCAGCGCAGTACTTAAACCCAGCTTGTCCAACAAAACGCTGCATTCCGGGGATAGAAACTCGCCGCACACTTTATGATGGGGATAGCGTTGTGCTTCGAACAGCACGACCTGATGCCCGCGCTTTGCTAAGTGGATCGCTGCTGAACAGCCCGCCAATCCACCACCAACCACGGCCACGTCAAACACTTTGCCGCTCATTTATCCGCCACCAGCGTCATCCGCCAGCCCCAATGACAGTACACCCGCGCCTTGGTCAGTCCTGCCATCTGTGCCAGATAGAGCAGTTCATCAGGCATATAAGCACGGCGGATGGACACCATACCGTCATGCCGTGTCAAGTAATTCCGCGCGAAAATGGGCTGCCCTAGCTTGAAGGCCACCTGCGGTAGCAGTCCCCGCGTCAGGAGCGTCTCTGGCGCAAAGTGATGCAGAAACAACGACGAAATAAAATAATCGACCTGTCCAGCTTGAAAGGGCAGATGCAGTGCATCTGCCTGTAAACGTGTCTCATAGGGAGTATCTGATGCGCGTCGGGTCAGCGCCAGATTGCGAGCGGAAAAATCCAAACCCCATAAGTTGAGATCAATGTGATGCTCATGTGCCCAATGCCGGATAGCCGCTGCCATATCGCCTGAGCCAGCGCCCAGATCGACAACCGTTGCCGTGCCTTCATGAGCTAATAAGCGAGGATAAAGATGCTGGGTCAGGGCTGGTAAGCCTCCAAGAAAGCGGTTGATACGCCACATATCGGCAAAGTTGGCCTTTACATCCTCATCTGAGCCGATACCCGTTTCCAAAAGTTCGGCGTTATCAATGCGTGGCGGCACCAGAAAGGAAGGTTGTATTGAAACTTGAGGCAGCTTAACCGACGACAATAGCACTCCCATCCCATCTCAATGGCTCAACCGGCTTTTGCCATCACCATAGGCAGGGTGCATTAATCAATCGGGAGAATAGAGTGAATGTTACGGTATTGAATAGAGAACTTAGACAAGCAAATTGGGTTTTAAGGCGCGCGAAAATAATCTTCCATTAATCAAAGAGTGAAACGCAAAGTCGTGCGGCTTAACTTGTTTGATCGTATCGTTCATGCCATTGCTTTTTCGGATTCAGTATCCTAAAGCGAAGTAGGCGTGGGTCACCGGATGGTTAAGCGTACCAACAGTTTAAAAAGGGCAGCTTCGCTTAATTTGGATTTTGAGCATTCATGCGCTCGTGATTGTAAAGAAAAAAGCAATAATCAAAAACACGACTGCATCAAGCGCAGGCAAAATCATCATCCGAGTTGCTAATCGACTTTTATGAGATCGGAACGCACGCCAGCCTGTAATCAGTCCCAATAATGCCAAGGGAAAGTAGAGCGTGACACTCACCGTAATCATGATTCCCAACCATGAACTAGAACCACTCATTAACCAAGCAGGAATTGCCAAATAACATGCTAGAGGAAGTGAAAGCACATAACCAGCGGTATACAACCACATCTGTCGTTGATTCAGCGGCTTGCGCCTGATGAGTCGATAGACGGTTGGACTAAGCACGAGAACAGCAATGCTAACCAATAGCAGCGGCATAAATAATGGCATATACATGACTCAATTCTCCTTGGTCAAAACAATTGGTCACGCCAAATACTCAATTTCAAGCATAGATCACACATTATCTAAAGATGCGTGCAAAAAAGCAGGATGTAACAGTGATGTTACGCTACCATCCACGTTTTACAGCCGAACTTAAAACCGCTACACTGACGCTTCATTAATGAAGGAGAGGCGATGAAACTCAGTGAACTCCGTCCCAACCTGTGGCTAACCGAATTGGTTCTAGATGACTTCGACGTACGCGGAGCAGTCATCATCGGTGACCAGCGTGTCATGGTCTGGGATACGCTCTCCCATCCGCGCGATATGCAGCCGGTCATAGCCTTGGCAGGAGACAAACCAATCGATGTGGTCTACAGCCACGCCGATTGGGATCACTGCTGGGGAACAACCGCCTTACAGCCCGACGCCGTGATAGCCCATGAAGCCTGCGCCGGGCGTTTTCAGAGTGGAGAAGTCGCGCAAAGATTGGCCGAGAAAAAAGCTCAAGAACCCGGCCAGTGGGATGCCGTTCAATTGATTGCGCCGACCATCACCTTCAACCCATCGCTCACAATGGACTTAGGCGGTGTACAGGTCGAACTGCATCATCTACCCGGCCATACCGCCGATTGTCTGGTGGCGTGGATACCGCAGTGGGGCGTTCTGCTGGCAGGCGATGCCATCGAAACACCGCTGCCGTATCTCAACACCGAAAGTGTTGCGCTGCTGCCCGAATGGATTAACGCTCTGGAAAACTGGAATGCTGCGCCGCGCATGAATGTAGTCATTCCGGCGCATGGTGAAGTCGGGGATCATACGCTTATCGAGCGTAATCTGGTGTATCTGCGCGCCTTGAAAGCCGGTCAATCACCAGCCGTCCTCGCCGAACTGACCACCTTTTATAGCGAAACCCATGCCAACAATCAGGCCTTAATGGGCATCGGTCGCTAACTTTCCTCATCTCAACACAAGTTTCCTCGAGACAACAATCGGCACGGGAACGCCACCCGGCTTATTGAACCATTCATCGTATTTTTTAGTATCTCGTTAATAAATATCAATAATGGAACAAATCCATACATTGAATCGTTTAACCGTATACGAAGCGGCAAAAACGACCAGCGCATTGCAGAAGGGAAGGTTTTTTCGTTTGCGGTTACAGAACGAATAGTATCCACAATCAAGTTGAGCCACCGCTCAACCCCGAAAGAGGAGACGACTGGTATGAGTAAGGTATCGAAGCCGAATATTCCCGTTGGGCGCAGCCCATTGACACCCCAACGACGGCACATCACCGTCCGCCGCATTGACGCGGGTGGATCGACGTTCATCAATCCTATCGAGCGCTGGAGCGATAACAATTACGCGCCCTACGAATTGGATTATGTCTACAATCAAAATACCGAATCGAGCGAAGTGGTCGCGCCGCTGCACGGCTACCGCACCCGTGATGTGCATGTCACCATCACGCGCGGCACGCTCATCATTTTGCTCTCGGATGACGAAGATGTGGTTTGCACCTCCAAGCAGGAGTTCTACTGCGAAATCCCGCTGCCGCCCGATGTTCAGCACAACGACGCCTTTGTCGAAATCGGCACCCACTTCTTGACCGTTCACCTCGTCAAGAAACAGCTTTTTGTCAAACGCGCCGTTAACGCCGCCATCCGCCTCCGCAACAGCTTCGCCTTCTTCTTCGGCAAAAGCTGGAACTTGGGCCGCTTGGACGAATAAGCCCCACGCTTCTCAAATTCATCATCCCATTTATATACACATAATGACATGCGTTATTGTAGGGGAGGGTCTGTGACCCTCCCATAAATTTTGGGATTGGGGCGGGCTACCTAATACACCGTATGAATGAAACTCTCTAACTTGGGGAACAGCACATCCACCAGATGCTGCATCGGCCCATGAATCCCGATGTCTGGATACATGGCGCTCAGTTCCGCGCGGCTGCGATAGCCCAGCAGCAGGGGAGCCAGCAGCAGGGGGGGCAGGCTTATATCCCCGCCATCCTTGAAGCCCAGCGCATTGACCGTCTTCAGCTTACCTGCCTCGAAGCACAGCTCGAAGGCCTCGCGGTACAGATTAAGCACCACCGTGCGCGTCATACCCGCGAACACGCTGTCAGCGAGCCGCCGCTCTAACACTGGAGCCAGCTTCCGCAGCAGCCGCGCCGCATCCACGATATGCATCTGCCACGGATAGTGCCCGTCATCCCGCGCGCCGAACCCGCGTGCCACATTGAGCAGATCATTCGTATCGGGCAGCGCCAGCCGGATGTAGGGCTTGTTCCGTTCCTGCGACACCTGCTTCAGATGCACCAGCACCGCTTCCGCCACGCCAGCGTTCATCCGCGAGGTTTCACCGACGATCAAGCCCTCGCCGAAGCCGTGAGCGGGCAGGCGGAAGTATCCGGCGGGCTGCTGGTTACTATCCAGCACCAGCCATGTCTCTGCACAGACCACGGTTGCCAGCGACTCGCCGAACAGGTAGCGCCAGATGCTTTCGTCGCGTGTCGTACAGATGTCCAAAGCCGACATCGACTGCTCGTACAGCCGCATCAACACCGGAATATCCTCTGGGGTTGCCAGCCGGAAGCTGTAGGCCGACTCACCGGATTTGTCCGGCAGTTGGCGCAGTTCTATATGCCAGTAGACGTCCAGCGGCATGGCGTACTCATACCCGAACTGGCGGTAGAAATAGGGAATGCCCTGAATATGGCTCAGGTCGAAGTCGTCTTGGCGCAGCAGTTCACGATGCCGGGCCGCCAACGCGCGAATCAAGCCCTTGCCACGGTACGAATCCAGCGTGGCGACGATGCCCATTTCGCCGGATTTGATCGCCACGTCTTTATAGCGCCACGTCCACGGGACGAGCACCAGCGTCGATACCGCCTGATGAGTCGCCTCATCCTCGACGTACAGCCAATATTCAGGCTTGGTCAGGGGATGGTGCAGCAGCAGTGCCGTACCGAAAGCGGCTTCGTTCGGCCCGAAAACTTGGCTATTCACCGATGCGATGCGCTCCACATCGCTCGAGTCGGTGACCGATTTCAAAGTAAGACCGTTACCGAGTGAACGGTTATAAGGGGTTGCAGATGTAAACACGATGCTTGTTTCCTCTAAATCGATACACGCCCTCATCAGCAGAGAGCGAAAAAGTCAAATGGTGGTTAGGAGAGAATTAAATACGCCATCGTCAGCCAGCGGCTGAGATGCACCACAGAGGTTCCGGGTTGTTCAGAAAATGAGGTCTTACCTCACTTCAATTGTTGCCATTTTTTCCCGTAGGAAACTACGAACCGCACATGATTCGCACATTTTGCAGATTTTGCATTATATCCGCCGAATTGTCTGGCGGATCGCTCCCTTATGGCCGCTGAATTGACATTTTATGTCGGCGGATGTGAGGGAGCGAGGCGCTGAATTGGCGCATTTTCAGCGGATGGCTCCCGTATTGCCACCGCGGAAATGCAATTGCAGTTTTCACCACAGAGACACAGAGAAAAACAAAGACGGTTAAACGCAGAGTCGCGGAGGAAGCTAATCGCCAAGAAGGACAAAAGAAAAGAGAGCGCCAAGTTGTTTTTCATCCTTTCTTCCCTCAATTATAGAACATAAGTTTGTATCAGTCAATGCGATTCGGTTCGAGTTTTCTAACCATCGGAAGTACCCTGCGCCCAGCCCTTATCGGCACGTTCGCAGGCTCACTCCGCTGATAGCCCGAAAGAACCCCCTCCTCAATCCTCCCCCGCAAGCGTTTACCACACGACAGTTTTGTAGTTGCACGCTCAAATCCTCACCCCCTGACCCCCTCTCCATTTCATGGCAGAGGGAGAATCCAGAGGGAAAAGACAGCGGATTTCAAAAAGTGTGGTCTTCTGAACCCGCAAGCGCGGGAAGAAGTAAATGCGGGCAAGATGTATCGTGCCGCTAGAGAGGCGATGTATTGGTTTGGGGGAGATTGTCGGGTGGAGGAAGTGGCTGAGGCGTGCCTCCGCCCTATAGAAATCCACCTCGTTAGCTACTACCAGTGAAGAAGTGTAAGTGCGGGTTCTCGTCCCACAGGGCAGGCAGATCAACCACCCAAATAAAATACCCCATGAGTAATCATTTCATGGGGTATTAAGCGTTTTATGTATCATCCATCCAAACACACCAAACAAAATCAAACTGACCCCACCATCCTCCTGTGGAAAACAACGGGATGAGATCACGCAGCATTTGACCGTCAGTACTAAAGCGGCAACTCGCGTACCAACATGCGGCGCAATTCATCTATTCGGTTATACACTCGTGTGAGGATGGTGAATTAAAAATAGTGTATACCTTGGAGGGTACAAAGTCAAGTAACTAGTTCAAAATGGCAAAAATTACTGCTTTTTACTTATCTTGGTGTGGGCCGTAACCGATTTCGTCAATATATCGCAGTAGATCAGGCAGCCATAATTCGTGGCGTCTTGCCCTCATCCGTACTTTGATCGGTCGTTCATCCTCTGGCAGTTGCGACATCTTATGCGCCAACTTTTTCAGATATTGAGTGTTATAACCGGTTACCTCAGCCCCTTCATATGTCATGACCCAAATTTCTTGGTCTGGTGTGATATGGACAGCCATACGTGGCGCTGCACAATCCTCTCGATTGAATGGATGGACTCATTATAGCCCATCATACTCATCAGGGCAGGGGAGGCCAAACACATCATTCGCCTTATTTGACCGCCTGAGCTGCATCCATTATCCTGAAATGGCTGCTACAGAAAGGAATCTCTCATGCAACCATCTGCCGACCAACGCGAAGAACTCCTGCGCATACTCGAAATCCGCTTTGAGAAAAACATGAACCGCCATCACGGTCTGGATTGGGCGGCTATTCGCGCCAAGCTGGAAGCCAATCCCGCTAAACTGGCCTCTCTGTATGCTATGGAAAGCACCGGCGGCGAACCGGATGTCGTCGGCCACGATTCCAAAACCGGTGAATACCTGTTTTATGACTGCTCGGCGGAAAGTCCGGCAGACCGCAGAAGTCTTTGCTACGATGGCGAAGCGCTCGAAGCCCGCAAAGAGCATAAACCGAAACACAGCGCGGTAGGTCTGGCCGTTGAGATGGGCATCGAACTCCTGACCGAAGAGCAGTATCGCAGCTTGCAGAAGCTGGGAAAATTCGACACCAAAACCTCAAGCTGGCTCAAAACACCGCCTGATATTCGCAAACTCGGCGGCGCGATTTTTGGAGATCGCCGTTATAACACCGTTTTCACCTATCATAACGGTGCGGAATCTTATTACGGCGGGCGAGGTTTTCGCGGCCTGCTCCGCGTCTAAACCTGAATAGATCAGAGTCGTCACAATCCCCTAAAACAAACCATCATCGCGGTAGGGGCAAGATACATTTTGCCCCCAGCCGAAAATTTCCTTCTCCTATTACAACGGACTATCCATGGAGTAAGCTTGCAAACCTGCTGATGGCACGTTCGGGCAAGAGGTCAGACTCCACACCACATTCACGGCATCACAAAATGAATGAGTGGTATCTTGCTCAAGCAGGTTGTATCAGGCACAGTCATTGGATCAACAATAAACGCCTCAAACAATTTCTTTGAACAGGTTTCAGCATCCACCCCATGTCCGTCCACCGGAAACGTGTAGTTGTAACTATGCGACAACGTTTCGGCGGCTAACGCACCCCATTTGGCAGGCGTTACTGGATCAAATGCACCGTTTAGGATCAACGTAGGGATATCACTGGTCACAGGTGTGTTCTCAACTATATCAAGCTGGCGCGCGCCCCATTTCGAACATAAACCGTTCCATTCTTGAATATCCGTGCGGAAAGCGTTTTGTAAAAGCGGATCAATGCTGGCAACCGATGCTTCCCACGCCTCGCTCGTCGTGGTCATCACATCATCCATACAGCGCATAGCATACAACGCGCCGGGTGTGGAATATGGAACACTGCCGAGATAATTGACCAGTAAGTTGTCCAAAAGGGCATACTGCTTACGGTAAATCGCAAGAACGAATGCCGGAAATTGCCCTAGAAAGCTGGATTGGTAGAATGCGCTCTGCACACCCCGTATAAAATAATCTCCATCCAGCATCAAGGAGGTTTGTGTATTGCTCAGTGGATTAGCAACAGTCAGCTTCAGGGGTTCTTGATTGAAGCGTTCAACAATTGCATAAAACATACCCTTCAAATCAGGAAAGGCTTTTTTGCAATCCGCATCCGCAGTACAGGCATCAAACATCTTGTTCAGCGTTGACTCAAAATCCGGCGCGAACGACGCCATTAAATCCACCTGTGGCGGCGTAATACCTTGCAGCATGACGCTGCGAATGATCTCTGGGTGATGACGCATTACGGTCATGGCTAAGGTCGAACCATACGAACCACCGTAAATATTGATTTTGTCGTAGCCCAACGCCTTGGCGATATCCGCTACATCCGCCGCACTTTCGACTGTGTTGAAGGCCTTCATATTCACGCCCTCATCCACAAGTCTGTCAAAACAGTGTAGGGCAGCCTCGACTGTCTGCTGGTTCGCGGTAGCGATCAGGGGTATGGTATCCTGAGTCTGAAGTGCATTGACTTCCGGGCAGGTCAGTGCTGGTTCGGAAAATCCCATCCCGCGTTGGTCGAGAATAATCACATCCCGCTTTTCGAGTGCTCGATCCAAATAATCATCTAAACCCTGTGCCGAAACGAACAGGGTATTGCTACCCGGCCCGCCCGCCAGAAATATTAAGGGGTCACTTGGCCCATCTGCAGCGTACGCTCGAAAAATGGCGATCATCACACGGATTGTCGCGCCATCTGGCCTAGCATGTTCTTCTGGCACAACCACATATCCACATTCATATTTATAGCCAGCGGGGAAACTTACCGGACATGGGGCAGGTTCAAAACGGGGAACAACATCTTGTGCCGCTACAGGCGTCCGTCCTAGAGAGCACAACAGTATCCAAGCGATAAAAAAATAAGAGCGCTTCATACCAACTCAACGACTTTCTAAAGCTATCATCCGTTAGACCGTTGAGTCTAACCAAGTACCGCTTCATTTTCTGATGACGTTTGTCGCTAAACCCGCTGCCAGCTATCACAACCTCCTGAACTCCTTTTTCGCGTATCTCTCATGTGCTATATGCACAGTGTGAAGACAATTGACTAAACAAAGCCCTGCGTCCTACCAGAACCGACTGATAGCGACACATGTTGAAGCGCCTATAGTGACTTTGTGTACGCTTGAGTATTACAGCTTTAGACCACAGCGTATTCCACCGGAAATCCCCTCAAACAAACTGGTTTTTTACCCCAAAAACTACCCCATTTTCGCGGGGTTTGGTCCTCTCCCTTAAAGGTTAAAATATTCAAACCGAAAACTCATGCAACGCTCTCCGATTCCTGATAGAATAGGTACAAGTGTTCTAAATTTAAGGGAGAAATCAAATGACCACCCGAACACTCGACATCTATCAAATAAATAACAAACGCTACGTCAGCCCTCGCGCCGCAGCGAACTATCTCGAAATCGCGGATGATGAAATGCAGGAGGATATTTACACCGGCAAACTCAAGGCGGAACACATCGCCTCGCGCCAGTTTATCGAACTCGATTCACTGCATGCCTATGCCGAAAGTCGCAAGCGCGCAGGCAAAGGTTGGGATCGCGTCGATCAATTTCTAAATCGTGGAAACAAACCCCGTTAGCGGTAGAACCAGTTCCCTCCCCTGTAGAACAGGTTCATTACACGACAGTTTTGTAGTTTCTCGTTCAAATCCTCACCGCCTAACCCCCTCTCCATTTCATGGCAGAGGGGGAATCCAGAGAGAGAAGACAGAGGTTTTCAAAAAATGTCGTCTCCTGAATAATAACAGGGGAGGGTTAGTGCTCATTCGGGGCAAAGAGAGGTGTACTAGACTTCATCCTCTTCCAGCATAATGTCCTCTTCCAGCGACGGAACCTCACCATCCAGCAAATTATCCGCTTCTTCGTCGCCTTCGTCGATCACATGCACAAACTCATCGTCCAAGTCGCGGTCTTCATCTTCGCTGGGAAAATCCTCATCACCGAAGCCATCTTCCAGCGGTAAATTGTCCGTGTCATAGGGATTGCGTATCTCGTCCTCATCGCTGTCTTCACCGGGCGCATATTCCAATGTGGCCGGAAACGCAAAGTGCAAACCAAGGATCGGATGCATGTAACGGTTCATTTCTCAAGCCTTCTCGGATGCATTTCCACATCCGCTCTAGAGACATATTTTGTAGGGGAGGGTCTGTGACCTTCCCTTTGCCTTTAGTCTCCCACCACCCGCCATCCATTTCATGAATGCATAGGCTATATCCCGCTGGCTCTTCTAGCCCATTTCCTTCTAGGCATGCGCTGCAACACACACCATAAAACGGATGCACAGAAAGACATCTTTCGGACATGCGGCTAATCAAAATTAAACCCAAAACCATTGAACAAATGCTTATTGACAGGGTTTCAGAGAAGTGTTACATATTTTGTTAAACTAAGTAACTAAAAAATTCGAAGGTCTAGCAATGAGCGGTTTAGTGGATGTCCCGTTTACTGCTGTCCAGCATCATGAGGGCGCGACCAACTTTTATTATGGTGTGCATCCCTATCATATTCAGTCCCTGCCAGCTTATGCCGAGTTTTCAGTCGTCTACAGCCCCAAAAACGGTGACGAGTGGCAGTTCGTGAAGTACCGCATGTTCCCGAACGCCAGTGGAATTGCGATCACCGAACGCCGTGACCTGAACGCTGAAGAAATCGCCTACTTCGAAGTACAAGCCAAACTCTCCAAGCACGACACCGGCACTACGTCTATCGTTGGTGACGCCCTAGTCTGAGGGCACCATTTGTCCATCCACACTAGGCTGTACAGGCACGAGGCCTTGCCTCCTGCATGATTTCTGGTGCACTGATCTCCCACCAACCAAAAATAACAATTTCATGAACACTTACAAAAAATATTTCAAAAATGTGCCGGAATTCCAAAAGATGTGTATAATAAAAAAGGTAAGAGGCTTGTTCAATTTCACTCCCTCAAAAAGTGTGACCTTCTACAACTAAAACCTCTGGATGAGCGTTAATTGATCAGCGCCGTTTAGGATTAATTCCTGAACAGGGTTCCGTTTCCTAAAAGCGGAAAGTGTTGCTCCAGAAGGTATGTCATGAGTACTTTGGTCAAGGCGCAGCCCAGTGCCATCCGCCACCTCGCAGATTCAACCCTCTTTTATTTTGGTTCGCCGACTACTGATATTCATCAACTACCCGGCGCATCCAAATTTGAGATCGTCTACAGCCCCCGACATCCTCACGGATGGGAATACGTTGAATACCAGCTTTTCCGCGACAGCAACGGCATCGCCGTCCTCAGTCGCCGCCCCTTGCATGCAGACGAAATTTCTTATTTCGAAGAACTGCTTGCGGGCTTAAAGCGCCATTCCAGCAGCCTATACCAATATGGAACCGCCAGCGTCTAAGCGCTTTGGAATTTACCGTAGGGATTCCCTTACGTGTCTTCCCATGCGTCACAAACAGGCCCATCTCATAAGAGGACATTAATAGGGCTGAAGCACGCCTCAGGATCGGGAAGGGCTGAGATACTTCTTCACGCGTCTCAAACGCCTCAGCAGTTCATCATCATAAGCGCGGTGAATGGCCTTGGCGACATCGGCATCTTCACCCTGCTTGGTCGCGTCCAGCCATTGATCGAACGCCAATTGAATCCGTTCGCTCAGCTCTGCGTGTGAAATTTCCGCCAATTCATCCTTTGTCGGCATCTGGAGGGGTAGGGTCATGGTACAACCTTTACATCATGCAGCATGCACATCTCATCATGTAACCATACCGTTTCTCACTTGTCATGGGACATACGGCCTACCGTCTGCGCCATAAGTAAGATGTGCGTCAGGGTGGATACGGCATTATCAGGTACGAGGATTGATTGCTGAAAGCGCGTGATGAATTGATCAGTCAAACATAAAGAATGAAAATAGGAGGTTGTAAGACAGATGAGGAGGGGTTATTCAGTACGGTCTGATAATGCTCGTTTGAGATCGACGGCGAAATCTTTTGCCAGCCAGCGCGCAGTATCGTAGGGTAAATCTTTGGAATACCAGAAAACCACCTGACAATCCGCCAGAATCGGTTCCCTAAAACTGAGCAAGTTCAGATAATTAGCAGGCTTCTTACTGATGCGTGTCGGCTGGTAACCACCTCGCACCGCTTGAATAAGGGCATGTATATCGGTCAATTAGAAGTCTCACTTTCGGATAACGGCTGTTCATTCATAAATCTTTTATAGCACAGTGTGCTCGCCACCACATCAGCCGATGGGACAAAAATCCAGTTGTGCGCGTGCTATTATGGACGATATTTACTGCATAGGATCAGAAACAGCTATTAATTGTCCATCATGCACACACAACACAATCTTGGCATGCGCGGTTAGCCAGCCGCTCAGCCTGACGCTGCCGCACTTGTCGCTCGATTTCGCAGCCGAATATTTCATCGCTCAGGTCGCGAATACGTTGCATGTTAACCGGATTGATATCTGAACAAGACAGTAAGGTTAATTGTTGGTTACGGGCGTGGATCAGAAGTCGCAGGGGAAACGTGGAAAGGACGAGCTTGCTCATTTGCAGGTATAAATGAGCACATTCGAGAAGAAGAGTCACATTTTTCAACTGTTAATATCATAGTATAATTTTTATTATACTATTTTATGTGGCTATTGTCAAAGGCCACCAGCGAAAGCGGCTCAATAGGCGTATAATAACCGTATAAGCGGGTTGTCCCATAGCTTACGTGACCTCATCGTCACCGTCTAAAAATCCTCTTTGACCCGGCGGGTTTCTTTGTAGGGGAATATTCCCCTTAACCTCCCTGCTGCTAATCCGCAACCAGCAGAAACGCACAGCAAAATATTGCTCTTAAAGGCATATCATGACCAACCAACCGGGACTCAGAATGGTGATTCAAAAACTCAAGCAGCAGCTTGAATCGCTTTTGAATGTATTTAACGTCAGCCTCTACGGTAATCCTGCCCGCAAGCCGCAGCCAGCCGCTCAAACACCGCTGTCAGCAGACGCCGACCAACCGCCGCTGACCATTGGCAACGAACTGTTGATCACCGACGAAATTGTGATCGCCTACCGTAATCTCTACAACGCGCGGGGTAGGGTCGTCATTATTGACCAGATTCCCGGGCGTGAGAACCACGGCGTCAAGGCCAGCGCCTTTGGCATACAGGTCAATGTGAATATGCAAGAAGCGCAGGACATGCGCGAGGCCTATCTCGCTTGGCAGCAGGACTAAACGAAGGCTCTCTTATCTGCGCCTAGGTCACACAAAAAAACCCCGACTATCAGCAACTAGCCGGGGTCAGAGATGATGAGTACATCGCTCACCGATGAACTTGCCTTACCACACGCAAGTTGTTTAAGGTATGAGAAACCCCACGCTAAACCCTGTGCGCCGCCGCCCAACACAAACCACACCGCAGCCTCGATAGGGGTGTCACCAACACGATGTCTATCAACCATCGTGTCCCACCGCAGCCGAGAGGGCTTATTACAATTTCATTTCCTAGGCAATGGACTGTTGCTGATCAGCGTTGCTTGAGGTTCTTTGTGGTAATAAACAGTATAACGGACATGGCCGATAAAGTCAAGAAAATCAAAAGAGAAACAACGAATAGACTATTTCTTATCTTGGTGCGGGCCATAACCGATTTCGTCAATATACCGCAGGAGATCAGGCAGCCACAGTTCATAACGTCCTGCTCTTTTGCGAATTTTGATCAGCCGTTCATCGTCTGGTAAACGAAAGTTTTTGTTGGCTAATCGCTCAAGATACTCACGACTATATCCGGTTAACTCGGCACCTTCAGGGGTAATGACCCAGATTTCTTGATCCGGTGTGATTTCGACTGCCATAAATTCCTAAAGCCGTTGCTGCGACCATACCCTTCAACGATGCGCTCATTATAGCCGATTGCAGCCTAGTTCTTGGGTAGGTCTGCTTAGCTGTACGTCACCACACCATCCAGCGCCGCTTTCACACCTTCGATGTCCGTCGCCTTGGCGTTCTTGAGGATCTTCGCCGTCTTCACCAGATAACCGAGGTTATCGCTGTAGCGGTCAAAATCAATAATTTCGAGCGTCCCGCCGTAGGTCGCCGTCACGTGGATAATCGCCATTAGCCGATCCGTTTCATCATGCACCCGCAGGCTGGCGATCTCGCCCTGCATCGTCGGTTCAGCAATCAAAGTAAACTTGAGTCCGTTCATGATCTTCTTTCTTGCACGTTAAAAACATGGTTCTAATTATGCGCTCCGGCCACAGAATTGCAATTCCAAGAGCCGGTTACTTGGCCGCCCCCACATCCCGCTTAATCGGCAAAGGAACGGTCTTCGCCACGCTTTGTTGGAGCATTCGCAAATCCGCGTTATCCACCCAACTGCGCAGATAGCCCGTCAGCACGCGGATAATCCCCCGCGCCACTTCGCCGCGATTATCCAGCAGTTCATAAAACGCTTCCTGACGCAGCCGGAAAACATGCGTATTTTCCAGCGCGGTCACCGTCGCAATGCGTGGAGCCGGATCGAGCAGGGCCATCTCACCGAACACCTGCCGCTCGCCCAGCTTGTTGATGGTGTAGGCATCGTCATGCACGCGCACCTTCCCGCTGACGATCATATACATGCTGTTGCCCAGATCGCCCTTACGGAAGATGACGTCGCCGGAACCGTAATGCACTTCTTCCAGCAGTCCGGCCACATCCGCCAGAACCTCGTCCGGCGTCTCGGCAAAGATGCCCACTGTTTTTAGAACGATGACTTTTTCAATGGTCGAAAGCATCGGGTGATCTCCTTGAGCAATCACTTTGTCGAGTTTAGCCTGCGCCCATGCCGCCGTTTCCCGCGTCAGGGGATCGCTTGAACCCAACGCCGCCGGAATAAACGGACGGCTCTTTTCCACCATCAGCCGTCCTGCCGCGTATAGGGCGCAGATATTCATCCACGGTGTCGCCGGCTTCGCCAGAATTTCCAGCAAACGCGCCTCACGGTTCAGCGTCGGTTGGGGCAGGATGGCGTTCAATTCCTGAAGCCGTTTATGGGGCGTTAAATCCTCGAAAATCGGCATCAAGTACGGTTTGTTCTGCTGGTTAAAATAGGTATCGAGGATTTCCAATCCGGTCGAGCGTGTCGCGCCGCTCCCGTAAAGCAGGGCTTCCCGCGCCTTAAGGATCGGTTCGGGGTCATGGATAAAGGACATCAGATACAGGATGCGTTCGCTGGTCTGGCGCGTCAGCGTATCGAGACCGTCATTCAACAGGCGCAGTCCATCGCCGCTCCCGAGATCGCGCTGGGTCGCCAGCATCCGCGCATAAATATCCGCCTCCACCCGCAGTTGATTGAGGACTTTGCGCGGATCATGCGCACGGTATCCCCGATGACCGAGCGCCATCAGGATGTGCAGCCGCACTTCAGGGTCAGTCGTGGTCAGCCGGTCGGTCAAGATATCAATCGACGCCGGAGTCTTCATCTGTCCGCAGGCCCGCGCCACGCCCATCATCACCTCGCGCGGTGTGCCGCTGTTTGCCAGCGCGCTGCGGACCACTGACAAAGTACTATCGCCGCCTGCCACCAGAGCCGACTGGGCCTGCGCCCGTGTCGCCGATTTTTCCAGCGCCTCGATCACTAGAGGCCACAGGCGTGGCTGCTTGATGCGGCCTGCCGCTTCCAAAGCTGCCCGCCGCACTTTGATATTGGGCGATTTGAGCAGGATTTCCAGCGGTTGGTAGTATTGGGGCAAGCCGACTTCGCCGATGACCTGTGCCGCCAGCACTTTGTTCTCATTATCCGACTGCTTGGCGAATTCGGTCAGCTTGTCAGCAGCCTTGACCACGATTTGCCCGACGCCGTAGCGGATGACGCCCACCATCGCTCCCCGTCGAATGGGCAGTTCCGGCGCATCCAAGAAACCCACAACCGTCGTTTGAGCTTCCTGTGGATCAAGCGCCGCTAAGGCTCGCAGGGCATATTCACGGAAGGCGATATCCGTTTCACTCTGGAAAAGTTCTCTCACGCGGGGCAGGGCAGACGTCAATTTGAGCTGTTCGATGTAGCCCAAGGCTTCCTGCCGCACCCGCGCCGATGGGTGGTTGAGCAGATTGGGCAGAGTATCTTTGAGCACCGCCTGCTCATCCGATTGGTCGATGATGTTCAGCACATAAATCACGGCTTCAGGGTGTTTATCCTGCAAGTAGGGCTTCAATACCTTGATCGTCGAAGGGTCGATAATCAGCGGAACCGACTGGCCGAGTCGGCGTCGTTCCAGCGCCTGTGCCAGCACGCCTTGATAGCGCCGTGCTAATCCCGAAGTCGCCACAATCCAGCACGCACCGATCACCAGAAACAGATAGGCCAACTCCACCGAGTCCAGCTTGAGCACTTCGAGCAGTATCACAATCATGATGCCTGCCGTACCGATCGCCAGCGGTTCGACGATCCCATCTGAAATCGCTGACACCCGCACGCGCTGCTCAGTCGGTAAGGGCTGCACCAGAATTCGAAGCGACGTGACCTCGAAGGTTTCACTCATGAAGGTGTTGACCGTCCGCGCGAAGATTGCCAGCGCGAACATCAACAGGGGATCGCGCACGAACGTCCCGACCAGCGCAAAGGCCGCGATCAATATAACGACCAGCACCGGCGTCACCCGAACGCCCGTCTTGACGCCGTAGCGGTTGATGAACGGCCCCGTAAAAAACAAGCTGCTGATCAGCGTCAGGATGCCCGCCACCGACGAAAGCAGCCCCAATACCGAGGCCAGCCGGTCGGCATCGGTATACCGCTTGGCCGTTTCGATATAGTAGATGTTGTCCCCGATGAAGTAGGCCATAATCCAGATGAAGGCCTCCACAAAAATCAGCACGATAAACGGGTTTTTGAGGAGGCTCGTATTGGATTTAGACGGAGCAGGAGAATCCGGATGACTCACTTCAGCATGATTGAATGCTTTGGGGTAAGTCTTCAAAATACGAAGCAGGAGCACCAAGCAGACTCCGAGGCAAACAACCGACAGCCACAACAAATTGACCGTGCCGACTAATCCCACCAGCAGCGGGACAAGCAGCCCGCCCAAGGCGAAAGCCAGCCATCGTCCGGAGGTGATCAACCCGAAGAGCCGCTTGCTCTGGCGCACGTCAAACAGCGACCCAACCAGACTCCAGATAATGATTTTGCCGAGGTTAAGCTGGGCGAACTCCCAGATGGGCAGGATGAAGATCAGCCAGCGGGCACTGGTCACCAGCAACCCGATCCGTACGATGAGGGCAATCGCGATCAACCCGCCTAGATTAATCACCAGCAGTCGGGATAAGGGAACGTGGTCGCTCAGCCGTAAATAACCGAAGGCCAGCGCCGAAACGCCGACCGCGATGCCCAGATAAGTGTAAGAGAGGCTGTCCGAGCCGAAGGTGTCGATGAAAATCGCATAGCTGGCGGTTTGAGTCAGGACGAAGGCAATACCCATAAAAAAATACAGCGTAAAAATCATGCCCACCACATGACCTTCGCCGTTCTGGATGTTGAAGAATGCGATCAGTCGCCGCTGTCCCAGCATGAACCCCCTGAATGGTAAACAGGTAACACCTGAGAACACATTGTAACGGTTAATGTCGGATTATAACAAAATTTTGACAAGGTGCGGCGGAGAGGAATCAAAAGGGCGACTTGACGGTCGCCCAAATTATGCCCGGTGATGTGGTTTATAGATTAGGACGGAGAAAGAACCCTGCGACCCCTAGCCCTACATCAGCACGTTCGCAGGCTCACTTCGCTGAAAGCCCGTAGTAACAGGGGAAGGGAACAATACAGGGCAAGCCGACGGCTTGCCCCTACGTGTCAAAAATGAGAGATGATACCGGGGTGGGGTTTATTTGCTGCTCTTCGTCCAGCTCACGCTGTCATCGGTGATGGTGAAGGCGGTGATCTTACCGCTGATCTTGCTCTTCCAATAATTGCGCCATGAACTGCTGATCGAAGCGTTAATCTGCGCCAGCAAATCGGTTGAAGCCGCCTTACCGTTAGCGGTCGCCGCACTCACAGTCCACGTCACACGCCCGTTGCTCAGCGTGGGAACCAGCGTCACGCTCACTGGAATGTCCGCCGTATGCGGCGCTTTGAAGGTCGCGGTAATCACCGTCTGTCCGGACTGAAGATCGACGTTGACATCGCTGATCGTCCGGTTGCGGGGATTGGTCACACGGTAGCTGCTGTTGATCTGCGACTCGGTCAAGGTCGTCGTAACGGTTTTCTCGGCGGCCAACGTCGGGAAGGCCATCGCGCCCAAAATAACCACCAGCAGGGCGATGAGTGTTAATTTGCGTGCGTTCATGTTGATTTCTCCTTTGAAGTGCATTCATTGTTGTCGAGTTATGTTCACATTCTGAGGGAGAAATGTTTTCAAAGTGTGTTGAGATGTAACCTGTTTGTAAAATCTCAAGCTTTACAGGGTACACATTAACTCAATCTACTTTCGACACCAACATATTGATTCACATAGTCATGCGGGGGTCTACGTCCCTCAATACAAAAAAAAATAATAGAGGCACACCTTGGTGCGCCTCTACGGGAAAAGGGGGGAGGAGGGAGAAATTAACGAGGGTTATGAAGCCGGTGCCAGTTGGCCGCCGTTGACCAAGCTGTAGGTCTGCCCGTTGAGGGCGCTGTTGGCCGCGCTGCTGGCATCGTAGTAGATGTTGTATCCATTGCCGACGATGTTGCTGATGCTCGTGCCGGAAATCCCGTCGGCGTCTGCGAAGGTGGTCACGTACGAGTCGGCGGTGACCGTCCATGTGCTGCTCTTATCAAGGGTCACACTGACGATCTTGGCGGTCTTATCGGCATTGATCGCGCCAGTCAGGGCAGAGCCGTTTTCCAGCGTCAGGTTCAAGCCGCTGATGCTGTCCGCTACTAAGTCACCACGCAGGGTTTGGGCGTCGGCTATGACAATTGCCGTACCACCGTTAGAACCGCTCGTGCCCCAGCGAGAGTTGGCTTCAGCCTTGACCAGTACACCCGAAGCCGGACTGACTTCTACACCCTTGAGGGTGATGGTGCCGGTGGCGTTGGTCACGTAGAACAATGGGCTGTTGGCATCGGTATCGCTCAAGGAGCCGCCGTTCATGGTGAATTCGCCTTCGGTGCCTTCGGCGTCGCCGGAGAAGCTCTGGTAGAGCATCACGCCCCACTTATCGGCCACGCTCGAGGTCGCCTTGGTGTTATTCAGGGTGATGCTGTTCGCGCCTTCGATCACGGCCACTTCCGCCGCGCTCGAACTCAGGGTCGCATCCGAAACGGTGATCACACCCGTCGAGTAAATCGCGGGAGAGTCCTGCCCGGAAGTGGTCACGGTGCCGCCGACAGCCGTTATGGTTCCGCTGCCACGGTCGGTCGCAATCGCGCCGGAATGGACATCAGTCGTGTTCATATCGACATTGGTCAGGTTCATGGTGCCGCCCAAGGTCGCCATGACGGCATGAGCGCCATCTCCCTTGGCATCAATGGTCATGTCCGAGAGGTTCACAACCGTGCCTTCGCCGGTCGAGAAGACGCCGTTGGTGCCCGAGCCATCGGTATCCACCGTGCCGCCCGTGATCGTCAACTGGCTGCCGGAGCCAACCAGCACACCGGCATTCAATCCATAGAAGCTGCTCTGGTCTGACGATGAGGTGTCACCGGTTTTGGTGATGGTCACATCGGTCAGCGTGAGATTGGCCGCGTTGATCAAGCAGGCTGCCGATTGGTCGGCAGTGCTCGATGCGTAGGTCTGGTCAGCCGCCGTCACCGCATCCCCACCGTCCAAAGTATAAGCGCCACAGGTGCTGCTCAACACCGGATTGGTGGTGGTCACGCCGCTGGCATCACCGGGCGAACCGCCGGGTGGTGCGCCGCCATCCGGTGGGGCAGGGGGCGTATTACTATCCTGCACGATGCTCACCGATTGGCTGTACGACGGAATGTTGAGGGTCGTGCTGTCGCTGGCGGCTGCCGGGGTATAGCCATTTAGCAGCACCACCGCGCTCATTAATACGGGAAAACTAAGGACTTTAAGTCGGTTCATCATGATCGTTCTCTGCCATCTCTGTGGGTCAGTCTCAATTGCTAACCTTGAACTGTCCCTAGATTAACCGTCAGTTGTTTAGAACTTATTCAGAAGGTGTTGGGAAGCTTTTCAATATTTGGGGTAAAGCGAAACAATATGAGGGAAGGGGACAAGATATATCTTGCCCCTACGAGAATACTCTGTGTTGAAAGAGGATTATTTTGCCCCCGATAGATAATCAATCAAGGGTGAGCAGGTAAGCAATCAAATTATTGATTTCCTGCGGGGTGAAAATCGTGCCGTAAACTTTGGGCATCAGGTTATCCGGGAAGCCTGTCATGACTTCGAAGCTGGGATTTACAATCGAGATGCGTAAGAATTCAACGGTCTGCTCGAAGGTGCGCTCTGGCGCGGCAGTGGCTTCGGGCGTCGCCTCAGCCATATTCATGCCCGCCATACTATCGGGTGTAGCGGTGGCTCCCATATTCATACCAGCCATACTGTCGGGGGTGGCCGTCGCTCCGCCCATGTCCATACCGGCCATGCTGTTATCCGCTGCCGCCCCATGATTGTGGGTATGTCCACTGATTCCCAGCAGCCCCGGCCCGACCAAGGTTTCGGTGCTGTCGGCACGGTGGCAGGTGGCACAGGCGAATGAAACCTCAGGACGTACCGTGTTAAACAGAATTTTTCCCTGTTCAGGATCGCCTACAGTACGGGCACGAGCCAACACCGCCGCTTCTTCTTCCTCATTGTGCTCGTGAGCATCCGTCGTGGTGGCGTTGTCATCAAATAACCCCGAATGTTCCAGTTCGTGAGCCGCTTCGACAGCCGCGCCCTGTTGGAAACCGCATTCGACCGCCAAAGCCTGATAAGCAATGGCTGTCCGGTAAAGCTGTTCCAATGCCACATTGAGATCGGTTTTGGCCTCTTCGGCAAAATTCTCGATTTCTTTGGCATGTTCCTTTTGATGGGCAATTACGGCATCGAGATCACAAGAGGGCTGCGGAGTGGGATTTTGTGCACTGACAAACTGCGAGACACCCAGTGCGATAAACAACGTCCCTATGACAACCAACCCTAATAAAGTTGATCTTTTCATCGATCTTCTCCAATTTTTACTTCATGGAAGTTTCTACAACACAGAAATTGTATGAGCAAGCTCAACTTACTCATGCATGCAGCTTGTCAGGTTTTATGGAGTACATTCAAATCAAACTCCGGTAACTGCTCAGCGCATTTCCTCTTTAAACATGTTGAGGAAGGTATAAGCGAAGCTGACATCTTTAAAGCGGCTGGAGTTAAACGGCTCGTTCAGGTAGGGCGTATAACCGGGGAGCTTGCTGGTATCCAGCATGTCGATATTGGTGAAGCCCATTTCCCAATTCTCGAAGTAGCGTTTGTCCACGGGCCGCTTAAGCAGTAGCGTCACCTGCTTGTGACGCGGGTCGTCCATAATCACCTTAAAACGTTTATCAACCGCCGCTTCCGGCCCTTCGAGCACCTGCAGGAAATTGCCGCCCCGATACAGCAGCATACCCGTTATGTCCTCACGGGCATTATTTTCATGAGACTTTTTCAAGATGGTTACCAAGTCCACTTGGCTCATCATCTGCGTGGCGGAACTGGCGTAAATAAGGTGAACTAAATCCGGCATCTTGTTTCCCTATGATTGATCTATAAACGTCTTATTTTGACTATAACATCAACGACCTCTCGATATGAATTAAGGGCACACGGCCTTGTGCCCCTACCACATTTCAAGGCGCGAACAGCATGGCGTTGATGGCCTTAATGTTATCCGGCGTGGCCTCTTTCGCCCAACGCGTCACCAAGTGGGGATCTTGGGCTTGGGCGGGAAAAAGTTGTAAACAAAGGGGGAGCAGCAGTGTTATCAAGAATGCGCGGAACTTCATTGTTTTTCCTTCAAATAGAGCCATTGGGGAAAGGTTTTAGACCCTTCCCTATAACCTAATATTGACTCTATATTACAGGCTGATGAAGTTCGATCCATGGGCCATCAGCCTGAAAGCAGAATGGTATTGCCATCTGGATCATCAATCATGGCGAAGTAAGCATCAAAAGATGTGACGAAGGGTGCAACATGGGTTTGATAGCCGTAGCCAACCATCTCGGCGTACTTGGCGTCCACCTCTTCCCGCGTTTTGAGGTAGAACTCCAAAATGATACGATAGCCGCCCGCCGGTTCGATCTTTGCAGGGTCCCAGCGGGCATTCAAGCTGCGGGTATTGAGGAAAAACGTCATTTCGCCCATTTTGATGGGCACATGCGGCTGGTTTTCGCTGCCTTCAGGAATATCGACACCTAAACGGCGATAAAACTCCACCGATTTGCTCATGTCCTGAACAATGACCCCGACCATATAGAGTTCGAGTCCCATGATGCCGTCCTTTCCTTGACCGATACGAAATTAAGCGTTCGTAGACGTATTGGACGTTTCGAAGCCGAAGGGATTCCGGCTGCGGGTGGTTTTGGTTAGTTGGTGAACGCGGGCGATAAAGGATTTTTCTTCCGGAGACATATTCGGCAAGATGCCCATCAGCCGAAAGCCGTGCAGACGGTCAACCAGCGGCACATCCAATATCTTGTCCTCGACCATGATGTTGATGCGCTCAAACACGCTCATCAAGCCCCAGATTTGCGTCCATTCCCGTCCTTGAGGCACGAAGTCTTGTTCAGTCCACAGCCGCATCGAAACATCGTTGAACTTTTCAAACTGGGCATCCAGCGCCAGCAAGAACTGTCCCTTGGCTTGGCGGCGCGAGACGTTCACCTGCCGCGAGACATAAATCAAACTGCCAGTGGTTGCCAATGCGACAAGCAGACTAGCAAGATCACCAATGGTCATCGGTGTGCTCCTTCCAAAATGCGTATACGGTTGTGTGGAATGTCGTGATTTTGATCGAGAAGTTGACGCTGTTATTGTAGGGCGAAATGCGTATCCGGTAAAGAGATAGGCCAAACTCAACAGGTGGCCTATGGTTGGCCTACGCGCAGTTCAAATTTATAGAAACGGCTGATAATGAGTAAAAAGGAGGGGGTTATGCGCGACATCATCTGCTTGAGAACCGTCGGTCTATTGGTGGCGGCATTTATCCTATTGAGTATGCAACTGCTGCAGGCGGCCAGCATTACCGATATTACTGTGACATGCCAATATGTGACGGTCAGCGGCAAGACCGAAGTCAACACCTCTTATGTGCGGGTACAGGTGGTGCTCGGCTCCGATCTGACGCAGGTGCTGTCGCAGCAGGTGGTCAAGACGCGTCCGCGTGCCGGAGCCAGCTATCGGGCCAAGCTGAAGATCAGCCAAGCTCATTTGGCCGAGGGCACACATGTTGTCATCGCAGTCGGTGAGTGGGATGGCACAAAATATCTGCGTCCGGCGACCCTCACCGGAGCCGATTGCGGTACAACTAATGCCGTGACTCCGACTCCGGCAGCGAAGTAGAGTCAACAAAGGCATCCAGCGACATCACATAATTATCCCAGCAGCCACATTCGAGCGCCCCGTTTAAGATGGTCTGCATCTCTACGGCTTGTTGGATGATGGCCTGAGTTTCGGCCAGCTTGTGTTCGACAAACGTGCGCCAGTCCGTAGGCGTCCGGCCTTCGGATTCCCACTTGGCCGTCAGCAGTTGAATTTCGGCAATGGTGAAACCAGCGGCTTTCGTCGCTCTAATCAGCGACAGCCATTTGAGAACCGAGTCCTGATACACGCGCCGACCGTTCACCCGCTCCGGACGCGGGAGCAAACCGATCCGCTCATAGTAACGAATAGTCGATGTTTCGACACCTGCCTGCTTCGCGACTTCACTAATCGTCATTGTCATCCATTTACCCTCTTGACTTGAAGTTCACTTCAACTTGTATGCTTCGAATTATAACTCGTTACAGGAGGATAATCTGATGATTGAAGCCAGAAACTATACAACGGATGATGTACGGGCGATTTACAGCCGCCGCAGCCGCGCTTACCGCAACATGGTCGCGCCGCTCGAATTCCACAACCATTTGCGGGCGATTGAGAAAGCTAACATTCGCCCGAGCGACAACGTGCTGGAAGTGGCAACCGGGCCGGGACTGGCGATACGGGAAATCGCGCGGAAAGCTGCGCCGACAGTGGTGCGCGGGGTCGATCTTTCGCCGGGGATGCTGGCGATCACACGGGAAACGCTTCAAGAAGCGGGCGTCGGTAACGTCGAACTGGCTGAGGGAAACGCCACTGACCTCCATTTCCCCGACGCGACCTTTGATGTTTT
Source organism: Aggregatilineales bacterium (assembly GCA_044227005.1). Classification (GTDB taxonomy): domain Bacteria; phylum Chloroflexota; class Anaerolineae; order Aggregatilineales; family Phototrophicaceae; genus CFX2. The sequence continues at coordinate 51,247 of JBGAFZ010000007.1, read as the reverse complement.
GTACAACGGCTACATGCTGGATTTGATCCCGCTGGCTCAAATACCGGTGGTGCTGTCTGAATTCAAACGTGTTCTGAAGCCCGGTGGGCGGCTGATCCTGCTCAACATGAGCAAGGCTAACGCGCATACGATGACGCTGCGGGAGCGCGTTTACCCGCTACTGCCGATGAAGTTCGTGCTGTATATCATGGGTGGCTGCCGTCCGGTGCTCATGGAAAAGCCGGTACAAGAAGCAGGATTCCATTCGGTCGAACGGGAGTTTCTGCCCGGTCAATTCCCGTCGGAGATCGTCACAGCGTACAAGTAAGGGGCAAATTTCGGTCATTATCCCCTATCTCCCCAACCCTCTTTCCCCATTACATCCCACGGGAGGCTTCGCACTGGAGAAAGAGGGAGCCATGCGGAAAGTGAAGAACTACCCTATAAATCGGCTGGTTATCTGCACAAGAAGCGGAGTGCATTGGATCAATACAACCGCTACAATTTCGGTTAGATTGAAACATGTGTACTACCTAAAATACTTTTGTGAAAGCGATACAGATGCCATTTATAGGGGAATTGGCGGCGGTCGGAACGTCGCTGTGTTTTTCATTCGGTTCGACCTTTTTTACGCTCTCGGGCCGTGCCATCGGGTCGGTGATGCTCAATCGGGGGCGGCTGCTGGTGGCGGTGGTGCTGGTGATGATCTGGCACACGCTGACTTACGGGAAGCCGCTCCCACTGGATGCCAGTGCTGATCACTGGATCTGGCTGGGGCTGTCCGGCTTGGTGGGATTGGTTCTCGGCGACACCTTTTTGCTGCAAGCCTTCGTGATGATCGGCCCGCGTCTTTCGATGCTGATGATGGCGCTGGCTCCAGTGTTAAGCGCGGTGCTGGCGTGGTTGTTCCTGCATGAAACGTTAGGGCCACAGGAAATATTGGGCATCGTGGTCACACTGGCTGGCATCCTGATTGTGATCGCTGAACGCAGCGGTGGCGACAAAACCGAGCCAGCCGACCGCAGGCATTATCTCCTAGGGCTGCTGTGCGGGTTGGGCGGTGCGGCAGGGCAGGCAGGCGGTTTGGTGCTGAGCAAGGTGGGGTTGGGGCAGGGCTTCCCGGCGCTTTCGGCCAATGTCATCCGGCTGCTGGCGGCCATGCTGGCCGTGTGGCTGATCGCGATTGTGAACCGCCAATTTTTCAAAACCATTCGCACATTGCGAACCAATCCCCGTTCGGTGACGCTGCTCTTAGGCGGGACGATCTTAGGGCCGGTGCTCGGTGTATGGTTGTCTCTCATCTCAGTCCAGAACACCAGCGTGGGCGTATCCTCGACCTTATCCTCATTAATGCCCATTTTCCTGATCCCGATTAGCTATGTCATGTTCAAAGAGCGGATTACCAAACAGGCGGTTCTCGGTACGATCATTGCCTTCGCGGGCATGGTGCTGTTGTTTGTGTGATGCAAAGAGATATAGGAGTGCTCCCCTACGGCGAGAGTAATGAGGAATGGGACGCAGGGGCGAGCCGACGGTTTACCCTACTAAAACTTCCATTTTGGTAGGGAAATATTTTATTGCCCCTATGCAGGGGGGTATAAGTGTGGGACACTGAACAGCGGTAGGGTACGCAACGTTCTGGTTTCCACTGCAAGTTTGAGTCTGCTTTCACTTCTGCAATGTTTGCCACTTCTCAGCTAATCTGCTCTATCAACTCTATACAGTTCTATTCCCTTTAGGAGAAGCCAAATGGCAACCAAACTTTACGTCGGCAACTTGTCGTACAACACCACCGAAACTCAAGTCCGTGAACTGTTTTCACAGGCGGGCGAGATCGAAGAAATCACTTTCATCATGGATCGTGAAACCAACCGTCCCAAGGGTTTCGGCTTCGTGCAAATGAAGACCGAAGAAGGCGCGAAAGAAGCCATCAAGCGCTTCAACGGCCAGACCCTCGACAACCGTGCCCTGACCGTCAACGAAGCTCGTCCCCGTGAAGAGCGTTCGAGCAACGGTGGCTACGGTGGTGGTGGAAGCAACCGTGGTGGACGTGGACGCTTCTAAGTTTTAGAAGCTTCGGCTTTTTAAACACGACACTGAGACAGGGCGGGAGCAATCTCGCCCTGTTTTTATTTATCCACTCAAACCCTCACCCCTTAGCGCACATTAACCCGCTCCTCAATCCTCCCCCGCAGGCGAGGGAGGAAGCAAATGCGGGAGGGTCAGAGACCCTCCCCTACGAGAAGATTGATGCAAAATGGGGGAGCAGGGCAAGATGATGAAGTTTTCCAAATTAGGACGGAGAAAAATCATTCCGACCCCTAACCCTAGCCCTTCCCCCGTAGTAACAGGGGAAGGGGATCATGCGGGAGGGTCAGAGACCCTCCCCTACGAGGGAACTCCGTATTAAATAGTAAAAGATCATTATCTTGCCCGTACAGCAAAACTCGGTGTTAAAAAGGGACGGACGATTATCTGAAAAGACCCGTAAGAGTCCACAAAAATCGAGCATCCATCCCCCGAAGTGGGCATTTCGTGTAAACTCATAGGCGTACACGAAAGGGCAATCTATGCGACAAACAACACTTCGACCCATGATGATGGTTGGTTGGCTCATTTTTCTATTTCTAGCGGCCTGCCAGCCCGCCAAATTCCCAACCACAACACCCCCTCCACCGACGCTGACCGCGACGCCTCCCGGTGGGTTGAGCTTGGATGTTAATCCTAATCCGCTGGATGTGACCATTTCGGTAGGATCAAGTATGTCGTACGGGTTGAACCTAGGCTATCCAGAGGGACAAGCGCCCCAAGTGGTCAATTGGGAAACCCAGTACGTTCCGGATGGGATTAAGGCTGAGTTTAAGGGCCATACCACTCCATGGGCGACGCGCTTATTGGTGACGACTGATCCCAAGCTGACAGTCGGACCGCATACCTTCGATGTGGTGGCGACGACCGGTGATAACCAGTTCGCGCGGGTAGGCGTGACCGTGAATGTGACGGAGTGCATCCAGAGCGAGCAGGGCAGGCGTGAAGACAGCATCAACCTGAATCTGGTCGGACTGATCACAGCAGGAAAGCCAGCAGTCGAACACGGGTTGTTGGTTCCGGTACAAGTTTGTGATGGGCCGAAGCATATTCAAGTGATCCTGAAGGAAGAAAAGGCCGAGGATCTGTCGGTGATGAATCCGCCGATGCCTTTCTACCTGTTCCGGAGCGAGGTTTATCCGGAGCCAGATAACATCATGGCACACGGCATCGAGGAAGCCTATAACGTGCAGGTTCCGAATATCACGCAGACCAACACAACGACCGAATTGAACGCGGATGTTCCACCCGGATTGTATCTCCTGATTTTTGAGCATGACCGTTACGGGGCGACGTTGACACCGGGAACACGTCCATCCTACGTGACTTATGAACTACACATCAATTAATTAACAGGGTTTTATAATAAGCGCATCTATAATTAGGTGTAGAAGGGATTCCTTCTACACTTCGTTTACTGTAAGTGGTTCACGGTTTCTATTTTAAGGACTAAGTTCATGGCACGCGTTATTAGTACTCATCTCATTCGACTGTATCCCGGTATCAGCGAAGAGGAATTACTCCAGTTCGTGAGGGAAGAGATTTACACGGCCCCTCAACTGCCGGGATGGAACGGCTATCTGGCGAAAGGCTACTACGGCGACCGTGCCGACCAGTACCTGTGGATCTGGGAGATTGAGAGCCTTGATGCGTTGAAGCGCTTTTTCCCGGCAGAAGATCAACCTTCGGAAGAATTCAAAGTGTGGATCGCGACCCATCCGGAAGTGAACGATGTGATGAAAAAGTGGGCGACCTATTCTCCGACACTGCCCACCGCCAACACGGTTTATACGGATTACGTGGTTATCGAGCCACGAAAGAAGAACGGGCATTCACCGGATTAGAAATTGTTCACAATATTCGCAAATTTTGCAGTTTGTGCAGAATTTGCATATTTTCCCGCTGAATTGTCTGGCGGGAGGCTCGCCTATGGCCGCCGAACTGGCGTTTTGTGCCGGCGGCTGGTTCGGCTGATGCCACTGAATTGGCACTCGTTCGGCGGATTGCTCCCCTGATGCCACCGCTGAATTGCCAAGTGCAGTGCCGCTGCTCTAAATGCCAATAGGGTTGATCACCAAGACGCTGCTTTACTCGTAAAACTCTGGCGCTTTTTTGAGGGTTTGCCACTGTTCGGTATCATGACCGAAGATCACCAGCCCAATATGCTCGCGTTCGACCAGATCAAGCAGTTTGATCGTACTGGCACGGGTCGCTTCGCCGTCCGGGCTGCTGCCGTCGTCCTTCTGTTCACGGGTAAAGCCCGCACCAAAGGGTACCGCGTCAACCGTCAATAAAACCGTCCCCGTTTTGGGCAGCCGCACCAGCACCGATTGATGTCCCGGCACATGCCCGCTCGTTTCAATCAGTTCCAAGCCCGGCAGTAGTTCGGTATCGCCATCCACCAGCCGAATGCGTTCCATTGGCTGATCCCATTCGGTTCGAAGGGGAGCAAAACGGGGGTTGCCACCCATCGCCTCCAAATGATGCACACGCTGAACCACATACTGCGCCTTCGTGAAGGCCGCATGTCTTCCGGCATGGTCGATGTCATAATGCGTCGAAATAACGGTATCGATATCGTCGGGTTTTAAGCCAATGCTCGCCAACTGCTGGATAACGTCCTGCCCATTCTGGAAGTCCTTTTCTTCTTCAGGCATGACCTCCGGCAGACCCGTGTCGATGAGGATGTTTTTGCCGTCACCCGTTTGCACCAGATAGCACACAATCGGTATCTGGTATTCCGGCATGTCCCCAACCTGCATCAGATATAAACGCTGCGGAGCATTTTGGCTCATCGTCATTTCCTTATAAAAAATAGACTAACGGGCAAACGGGTATTTATGAAAAGGTCGCATTTCCGTAGGCAAACAAGACACGAGAGAGGTTCGCAGACCTACGCTAGGATAAATACACTACCATAACAGTATAGAACAAAAGGTCTAAAAAGGCAAGTTATAAGTTGGTTTGAATGTTCGCCGTCACATTTGGCAGGTTGGCGGCATTGGTCGGCTGATCGCCAAAAGACAGTACAACAAGAAATACCCTTCGCCATCACCAACTGGCAAAGGGTATGCTTGAGTACAAAGCTCAAGGATAAATCATCTGGCAGGATGCAAGCCAATCCCAGCGATTATTTGTTTAGTTGTTTCTTTCCAACACGCCAAACACCCGCGTTTAAACTATCCGCCCAAGCCGGTTCCTGACACAAATGGATGATCATTGACGTTGAATGCGGCAACATTCGCCGTCCCGATCTGCGCCAAGGTGACTTGTTACAGATTATTTCCCGGGCAATGCACTGTTGGTGATCAGTTCTTACGTGGGGGTTTATTGTGATGATTGAGAGTATATCTATTTGACTGGAGAAAGTCAAGAAGATTGTTTAAGTTGGGCAGAAAATACGGTTGGGGTCGCACGAAGACGAGGGCGCTCCGTTTCAAATCCTCACCCCCGGGCCCACATCAGCACGTTCGCAGGCTCACTCCGCTGATAGCCATTTCATGGCAGAGGGGAGAAAAACATTAGAGGGTAGACGAATGCATCCCGTATTGGGTTTTTAGATGCGACCGCGTGTACCCTGTTATTTGTTTTGGTGCGGGCCGTAACCGATTTCGGCGATATAGTGCATGAGGTCAGGCAACCAGAATTCGTAACGTCGAGAACGCATTCGAATTCTGACGAGGCGTTCCTCTTCAGGCTGATCGAAGATTTTCTTCGCAAGTTGTTGCAGATAGTTGCGACTATATCCGGTTATCTCCGCGCCTTCCTCGGTCATGACCCAGATTTCTTGATCGGGCGTGATTTGTACTGCCATACCGGCGCTTGCATCCTGTTTCCGTTGGTGCGTGATAGTTGTGTGTATTATAGCGGAAAGGGCAAGATACCCCTATCTCCCCAGCGCGCCACAGAGGCACGTTCGGAGGTTCACTCCGCTGATAGGCCGTAGTAACAGGCAAAAGGGAGCAAGGGCAGGGTACGCGATGGGCTTGAGGAGAAATTATGGCTGAGGGGTTAAAACAGGGATTTTATCAGGCATCGAAACCACATCAACAACTGATGCAGAAATCCAACCCAAATCACCTTCAGATATTACTTGATACCATTGATTATCTTCCGTTCTACCGACGACTATCAAATCACCGTCTCCTGCCCTCAAAACTGTGGAATTGATATCAGGGTTAATACGGATATTTTTATTGACCGCATGTACAACACCACTTTGAATAGGCCATACATTTCCTTTTGCTCCATACACATCACAGCGGTAGTAACTGCCAATCATTACCAATGTTCCATCTGGGCTGAAACCTACAGAACCATAGTTGGAACCAGAGACGGAAAAGAATTTTTCACCGAATTTGCTGTCATATACTCCATATCCTGATACTGCTAATAGTGCCCCGTCTGGACTGAAAACCGGATCACCAGAGATGGAAAAGCGTTTTTGGCCTGATTTGCTGTCGTATACCCCATCTCCTGATACTGCTAATAGTGCCCCATCTGGACTGAAAACCAGCAAACCAAATAGGGAACCAGAGACGGAAAAGAGTTTTTCACCGAATTTGCTGTCATATACTCCATATCCTGATACTGCTAATAGTGCCCCGTCTGGACTGAAAACCAGAGAATAATATTTGGAACCAAAGATGGAAAAGCGTTTTTGGCCCGATTTGCTGTCATATACCCCATCTCCTGATACTGCTAATAGCGTCCCGTCTGGACTGAAAACCGGAGAATAATATTTGGAACCAGAGATGGAAAAGAGTTTTTCACCGAATTTGCTGTCATATACTCCATATCCTGATACTGCTAATAGTGCCCCGTCTGGACTGAAAACCGGATCACCAGAGATGGAAAAGCGTTTTTGGCCTGATTTGCTGTCATATACCCCATCTCCTGATACTGCTAATAGTGCCCCATCTGGACTGAAAACCAGAGAATAATATTTGGAACCAGAGATGGAAAAGCGTTTTTGGCCTGATTTGCTGTCATATACCCCATCTCCTGATACTGCTAATAGTGCCCAGTCTGGACTGAAAACCGGAGTTCCAGAGGTGAAAATTGAAAATAGTTTTGCTCCACTTTTTAAATCGTATACAGTCTTTCCTGCAAATAGAAGATGAGCATTGAAATTAAATCTCGGGCAATCACCATACACGGTAAAACCATATGAAATGTTTTCAGCAGTTAATGGGAAGAAATCCCTATTGGCTGAAGGTATGGCAGTATTTGTTGGCGTGACTTGTGCAGCAAGTGTGCCTTGTGCAGCAAGTACGGCCTGCGTGGCGTTGCTAGCGGCAACCTGAGTTTGTGCAGCAAAGGCGTTAGCAGTTCCAGTCAAATTTATCGTTGGTGTTGGGGTTGCCGTTACTGTCGGACTAGTGGTCAGGGTTGGGGTTGGGGTTGGGAGCGGTGTTTCTGTCCATGTAGCGGTTGGCGTTAAGGTTGATGTTGGGGGAGGTAGACGGGTATCCGTTGGTACATTAGCGGTCGCTTGAGCATTCAAAGTCGCTTGAGAGTTGAGTAATTGTTGAGCAGCATTAGTGCTTTCAGCCTCCTGTGTTTGCCGAAGTTCTGCTGCTTGTTGAACCGCTATTTGAGTGAGCGCTTGCACGGTGGAGGTTGCATTCTGATCTTCAGTCGGCGTTGGCGTAGCAGATGGCGTAAAAGTCAGGGTAGGTGTCTCGGTATAGGCGGCAATTGTTTCAGCCGCTTTGGCGGCTTCAGTCACAAAATATTGTGTGACTAAAGAATCGACAGTTCGGGTTAAATCGGGCGTATTGGTCTTGGTCGGCGCGACCGAGGTTAATGTTTGGCCTACCCGTTCAGTAATTAGAAGAACTGCTGCAGTCGCAGGTTCAGGCGATTGAGTTGGCAGAGCATTCTCAGGATTGTTTCCTACTGCTCGAATGACAATTGCTGCTATAACGATGAAAGTCACAATAGCGGCGATGATGCCTACATAGAGCCTGCGACGATTGCGGGCATGACTACGAATAAGGCCAATTAGGCCATCTACATCTTTATGAAAGTCAGGATTGCGGCGGATACGCTCGACTTGAATTCTCGCTAGATCACGAATGCTCTCCGGTAATTCAGCAGGAGGCAGTGGTTGGGCGTCCTTGACCAGCACTGGAATCACTAAGGTAGCCGAATTTTGTAATCCGGTTTCGACCTCAATCCGAACGAAGTCATTGGGGTTGTCCAATCGACGTAAATCAGGGTCATTATTCTCACGAATGTTCAACCAATCAGGGCCGATGATGACCAATAGCACATCACACTGGCGAACCGCACCTCGCAGCACCGTCTCAAAATCTGAGCCGGAAGGAATATAACCTTCATCGACATCGAGAAAGACGTTCTCTCTGCCAAAGGCTTTCACCAAGCGGTCATGAATGCGTTCGGTTTGATCTTGGCTGTCGGCGCGGCGATACGAGATAAAAATTCGTGGCATGTTGGATGCATGTTTGGTTGTGTTATCAGGCGCAGAGATATTATAGACGCGTTATTCAACATGTCCAAACGCATAGTTTTGGGCAAGAGAGGGCAAAGGTGGGCGAGAACTCAGGTTGTCATGCCTTCATCAAATTCTTCGAGGGTGAGGCCGAATAAGAGTTCGTCTTGGTAGGTTCCGTTGGAGAAGGCGTTGCGGCGGATGCGGCCTTCTTCGATAAAGCCCAGTTTGTGATGCAGGCGGATGGAAGCGTCATTGGTATGAAGACAGGCCGAGTTGCATTTCTGGTAGCGCTGCTCCCAAAACCCATATTTGAGCAGGATGCGCACGGCATCCAGTGCGTAGCCCTGTCCCCGATACGCGCGATAGACGGCAACCCCAAAAGAGAATGTGCCATTTTTGGGATCGCGGCTGTGTAAGGTGACCCAGCCGACGGTGACGCCCTCCAAATTATCCATCGCGAAGCGGAGCGTACTTTCATCCTTCAACGCGGCGGCCTTCTCGATCCATGCTTGCTGAAGTTCCAGCGACGTGGGCAGGACAATGCCATCTTCATGAAGGGCGAGGGTAGGGCTATCCAGCGAGGCGGCGAACCGTAATTTGGCGTCATCCAACCGCCATGGACGCAGGCGGGTTCGTTCGCCCTGCCAGAAGTAGTTTGAATAATCAGGTGTGAGTGGGGTCATGTTTGGTCTCCACAGCGGCTGGGTAAGGGCAAGATCATGATATTCGACAAATCAGAACAGCGAAAGAACATTGCACCCCCTAACCCTAGTAGTAACGGGGGAAGGGAACTATAAGGGAGGGGCATAGAGCGTACCACACCCCATAAAACAGATAATATCTTTAAAGGGAGGTTAAATCTTAATTTTTTACGAAAAACGTAATCTTTTATGCTGGGAGTCGGCAACTGATATTATGCTGAATTAAGAAGGATTACAGCATTATATAGGAGCGTTAGATTATGGCGGCGACCGAAGCTCAATCCAGAGCCGAACTCATAGAAAAACTGGCAGAAGAGCGCCAGATGTTACGCAGTTTGATCGATAATCTGCCGGATGGTATTTACGTGAAGGATACACAAAGCCGGTTTGTGGTCGCCAACAAGACGGTTGCGAGTTTGATGGGAAAGTCGCCGGAAGACTTGATCGGCAAGACGGACTTCGATTTCTTCGCGCATGATCTGGCGACCAAATATTATGAGGACGAGCAAAAGATCATCAAATCCGGCCAAGCGATTGTCAACGAAGAAGAGCCGACCTTCGACTCGCGGACGGGCAAGGCTGGATGGCTGCTGACGAGCAAGGTTCCATGGCGTGACCGGCAGGGCAAGATCGCAGGTATTATGGGCATGGGGCGGGACATCACCCAACTGAAGCAGATTCAGGATGCACTGGCGTCGGCCAACCGTGAGTTGGAGGAGCGGGTTCAGTCACGGACACAGGAACTGTCGCATTCGAAGGCCAAGCTGGAACGCGCGTCGGAGTTTTACCGTTCGACACTGGAACAAATCACAAGCGTGGTGCAGCAGGGCGGGGCACGGATCGAACTGCTGAAGTATTTGGAGCAGGCGCAGAACGAATTCGATGCGCTGGGGTAGGGTAAGCCTTCGACAACAATTTACTGATTATGCGGCGAAAAGGCAGGTTCCAAATCCAATGGTTCACTGCCTTTTTTAATGGCATTTCGCAAAACCCATTATTCAATATCAATAATATAATCGTACTTCTTTCCTACACATCAGCCTTTGGCTTGATATACCCTCCTATTGATTTCTCTCGATTTAATGAAATTACCGGAATTGAGGTCAATATGAGGACTTTGATCGGCAAACAACCCAGCGCGATGCATCATGTGGATGACGCAACCCTATTTTATTTTGGGTCACAGAGCAGTGATGTGTATCTGTTACCGGCTTACGCCATATTTGAGGTGGTCTGCAGCCCGAAAAAGTACACACCGTGGGAAGTCATTCAATGCCAAATGATGGCTGATAAAAATGGTATTTCGGTCATCAACCGGCGACCACTCCAAGCCGACGAGGTCAGCTACTTTGAGGGATTATTGAGCGCGCAGCTCATCGACTAATGCCAATACGCGCCGAGATTTTACCCCTCGACGCTGGAACAGGCGCAGAACGAGTTTGATCGCAGAGTCGTTATTACGAACAATGGCCGGAGAAGATCATTATCCTCTCCATTATATTAACTCCAATCGTACTCCGTGCTCCCCTTCATACGACCTTTTGCGATCAATATCCCCCAAAGGCATATTCATTAATAGGTCATTCGGCTAAACCGATAAACAGAGTCTATACGTTAGTCTTAACGCTAATGATGAATTTGCGTGAGGATGACATACTGTGTTTAATATACCTCCAATGCCGACGCGTGAAGAGTTAACCGCAATGACGGATGCCGACCTTGAGAAGAGGCTCAAGGACGCCCGAAAGGCGCTTAACGAAGCCGAGCAATTGGCGAAAAATTCGCGTGAGCAGGAAAGCATTTTTGCAGCCTATCAAGAGGAACGGGATCGCCGTACGAAAGGTACACTTCAGAGGGAAGCTGAAGCAGGCGATGATGACCTATAGGCCGGGGTAGGCTGCTCTAGGTCGTGCGTTCGGGGGATAGATGGGCATCGAAATTGGGTATCTAGATGATCCTCAGCTATTGCTGGAGATCAATAATGCTGCTGTGCCTGACGTCGGAGTTCTAGACGAGGCGAAGGCACGCTGGCTGACGAATCATGTGATGATGCCGGGGCTGGCGCTGCTGGATGGGCGGCCTGTCGGGTTGGTGGTGGTACTGAGCGACCGCTGCGGCTACGACAGTGATTACTACCGCTGGTTCACAAGCCGCTACGATAATTTTCTGTATATTGACCGGGTTGTGGTGAGCGCGGAGATGCGCGGACAACGCATCGGACAACAGTTGTATGACAGCGTTGAGGCGCTGGCGAATGAACTGCATTTGGCGATGGCATCTGACGTGTACAGCGAACCGCCGAACACGCGCTCACTCCATTTTCACAGCAAGATGGGATTCCAAGAAGTGGGCAGTCAACCGTTTCCGGCACTGAACAAAATCTGCGCCAAACTGATGAAGTATCCGGAACGGGCGAAAATGAAGAACAGCGCTGGTCAATAGCCGCCACAAGGATAGTCTGAGCCTTGTCCTAGGGAATTCAGTCGATGTGATGGGCTAGTCTAGAGGGCGAGATATAGCTTGCCCCGCGAAACCGACAGTTGTTTCGGAGAAACCTTATGCCGAGCGGCCGGACGATTCGGAGTTATGCACGGTATAAGGTGTGCGGGACGGGTGACTACGATTTAGCTCACGGTAGGCTTCCCAATCACTGTCACTGATACTGGAGTAGGTGGTTAAGGAACGCGTCACTGTCCGCAGCAGACAGTCGGGGTTCCAACAGGTGACGAGAATAAAGTAGCCACCTTTGCCATCGTTTTGAGGTTTGGCGTCTAACGGTTTTCCACAATCATGACACCGCAATTCGTGCGACACGATCCCTGCTCCTCGCGGTAAACATCGCTGAGTCATTGGCTGTTACAGTCAACATAACATATGTTAGCGCAGCGTGATGGGAAAAGTGGACAATTCGCAGTTACAAAGGTGTTAATATTGTCATTATTCACGAAGATTTCAGAAATGATAACGTTCACATAATGACTCTGGCAGGAAGGAAATCACTGTCCGTATGAAGGCAGGCCGCGTTATATTGGGCTAAAGGAGTTCAATATGATCACTACTCCGTTATCACCCCCAAAACATGGTTTATTTCGATCTATTTTAATTTCAATTGGTATTCATCTTGTCGGTGCGGCTGTAGTATGGGGCTGCCTCTTTCTCTTTGGTCGCTTCACTGGGTTCGACCTCGAAATGAATCACGAGGACTGTACAGCGGTTCATATCTACTTCTTTGAAGTTTTAGTTTTTGGTATGGCTATCGGCGTTATCGGGGCATTATTTCAAGCGCTGGATATGCGTCATTGGTTCGGCAGTGTCCGGCGAAGCACCGTTCTCCGCTTATGCCTGCTGTGGGGATTACTTCTCGGATTCATCGGGCTTAGCCTTGTGCGCTTCTCCGACGTCGACAGTGGGGTTTGGTCATACTGCCTGAAGAATACGATCTATTCAGGTGTGTTTAGTGTTATAGCAACTTATACATTCATATTTGTCGTACCAGTTCCGATTCTTCTGATTATCGCAGGGATCATGACGTTCCGTATCTGGCGTGATGAAAGATGGTGGCATCAGTTGAACACGGCATAGCGTGGCTGGATCCTGCAAATGAGACTTATTCTTCTTGGCTGCTGCGTCTGTACCAGATCGCCAAGCCAGTCAATAAAACAAATAAAGCAATGACAATCAAGCGGGTTCCACCATCAAGGCCGGGGATAAAAAATACGGCGAGACCCAACAGCACGAATATCAATATGCGTATCGCGTCACTTACATAGGGGATGTCATACATAATCAAACCCTTTGCAAAAAGTGGTTACATTATTTGATGTTATCGTATTGCGCATGATTGATAGCGTGTAGTGTTGAATGTCATCCGTTAGCCGATTTCCCGTTCGCACCACCAGCTTATAACCCGTTTGTCTATAGATCACCTATTTCGTACAAAGTATTAATTACCCCCTACAAAAGACACACTAATATGCTGCAGTAATAATCCATCCGGCGATGAGCCACTAGGAGGAGTGGCTTTACGATGATAGGACACACAGACTTAAAAATTTGGGTTTGTTATCTTAGGAGAGAAACTGGGTGAGTTGTAGAATAAAAGTGTTAGTGAAAGGGGAAATGGATGATGTTTGTGGATGCTCAACGATTTGAGGTGAATGTGATGGAAAAGGTTTCTGTGCTGCTAGTCGAGGATAGTCCGGGAGACGCGCGGCTTATACTAGAAGCCTTTAAGGAGAGCAAAATCGATACAAGCATCAGAGTAGTGGAAGACGGCGTAGAGGCGATGGCATTTTTGCGCCAGCAAGGCAAGTATGTACACGAGAAACGACCTGACCTGATTCTGCTGGATTTGAATTTACCGCGTAAAGACGGACGTGAAGTTCTGGCCGAAATTAAGAATGACGATGAATTCAAGCAGATTCCGGTGCTGGTGCTGACAACATCCAACCAGTCACAGGATATTCTGACCAGCTACGAGCGCCACGCGAACTCATATATCACGAAACCCATTGATATGGATACGTTCTTCGAGACGATGAAGAGTCTGGAGGATTTCTGGTTTCATGTCGCCAAGTTGCCCCCGAATGACGATGCAAAAGACGCGAACGAGGAGTCGTAGGCTGAGCATCATGTTTGCTCCCCGCAGGTTGGGCTTCTCCAAGCACCGCTATGTTTATTAAGGTTGGTTCAATTTAGTACATTTGTACTGATTTCCAATTTCAATGTCGCAATTTCTTCTGCTTGTATTAACGTTGGCTGCTGCACCGACGCTTATCACAAGCACGGTCACTATTCAGCGCACCCATTTAGGTGGCGTGGAGGAACGGAATATGTATGAGATTGAAATCTTGCTGATTGATGATAATCCTGCCGACGTGGAAAGAATGCAGGAAACCTTCTTTCAGAATAAACTCAAAAACAACATGAATGTGGTTTCGAGCGGCGCTGCGGCACGGGCTTTTCTGCGCGGCGAAATCGTTGTTCCGCAGCCAGATCTGATTCTGCTGGATAGCAAATTCCCTCAAAGCAACGAGCAGGATATGTTCGAGGCTATCCGGCAGGACGGACAACTGCGCGATGTGCCCCTGATCATGCTCACGTCAGGGGAGGGCAAGGCCGCAATGCCGTTCCTGAGCGATAATCTACTTCCACCCATTGGTTACGTTCCCAAACCGCTGGACTTTCTTCGGTTTATTGATCTGGTCAAATCAGTCAAAGCGTTTAAGGTCGCCATCGTCAATTCCTTTTAGGCGTTTGGGCAAAGGTAGGGTCCCCCTCTAAAAGCCCTGCCTCTCCATGTTGAGCATCCCGACAAGAGCCAATCCGCACTTGCGTTAAGTCTGCATACGGGTTATGTATGTTTGTGCCATAATGATGGCACAGCAAGTAACCTTTATTGTGTTTGCGTGTTGAAATTATTGGTCTGCTGAAAACAGTCTCATCGTCCAAGCAGAGGTTTGTATGGTTTATGAACATGATCTGGTTGAGCAGCTCAAAAGCGAAAATGAGAAATTACGCGGTGAACTCGAAACTCTTAAACAACAACAGGCCGACTATCAACAATTACAGACTGCCCTTCATGACCGTGAGCTCGAAGTCGAGGCCTTACTGGGTGTTCCGCCGCATCCGGTCATCGCCCGTTTTGATCCCCAGCTTCGCCATATCTATGTAAACGCCGCGGTCAAGCTGGCAAGCGGCATCCCACCCGAAGATTATATTGGCAAGACAAGCCGTGAAATGGGGCTGCCCGAGAACATCTTGCCGATCTGGGAAAATGCACTTCTGGAAGTCTTCCGGAAAGGGTTAGAGAAGACGGTTGAATATTCTGTGAACATTGACAACCAGAAGTGGACATTTCAATCACGAATGGTTCCGGAATTCGAACGTCCCAGCGTAGTCGGCAGCGTACTGGTCGTCACACGGAATATCACACGGCAAAAACGGGCTGAAGTAGCACTGCTGGAAAATTATGAAATTCTCGAAACCATTCATCGGGTGGGGCAGGTGCTGTCGGGCGTCATGGATTCGCAGCGGCTGATTCAGACGGTGACTGACGCCGGAACGCAGCTTACAGACGCGGACTTCGGCGCATTTTTGCTGAACCAAATGGATGAGAGCGGCCAACGCTACGTGATATCCAGCAGTTCCAACATTTCGCGCGAGGTGTTCATGCGGGTTCCACTGGCACGGACGACCGACATTTTCGGACGTACGCTGCGGGACCACCAAAAAGTCCGCGCGGATGATCTGCGTAAAGACCCCGAATTGGAACGGACTATTCCAGCCTACGATATGCCGGATGGTTACCGTCCGGTACGCAGCTATCTAGCGATGCCGGTGATTTCGCAAGACGGTGATGTGATCGGTGGGCTGTGCTTTGGACATGGCGACGTCAATATGTTCACCGAACGGCATGAACGGATTATTGAAGGATTGGCTGCGCAGGCCGCTATCGCCCTCGATAATGCGCGTTTGTTCCGTGAAATGCGGGAGCAGGAAGAACACTTAAGGACGACACTGGCCAGCATTGGTGACGCAGTGATCGCCACCGACGCCCAAGGCAAGATCACCTTTATCAATCCGGTGGCACTCTCGCTCACAGGATGGAACGAGGCGGACGCACTCGACCAACCGCTGACAGAAGTCTTCAACATTATCAGTGAAGAAACCGGTGAGACGGTTGAGAGTCTGGTTGATAAAGTAATGCGCGAAGGCACGATTGTCGGGTTGGCGAACCACACACTGCTGGTGAGGCGCGATGGTCAGGTGATCCCGATTGATGACAGCGGCGCGCCGATCTACGATGATCAGCACAATTTGCTGGGTGTCATTCTGGTATTTCGGGACATTACCGAACGCAAACGCAGCGAGCAGCGCATCAATTTGCTGCTGGAACTGACCGGCGCTTTCTCCAAAGCCCTGACCGCACAGGAAATTGCAGAGGTAGTCGTTGACCGCGCTTTGAAAGCTTTAGGTGGCAATCTGGGAACCGTAGCGCAGTTGGTCGAAAATGACAGCATGTTGGAGATGCTGAACCTGCGGGGATTGTCCCAAGCTACCGTCGAAAAATACCGCCGGACGCCGCTGGATTTTCCGGGGCCGCTGAACGACGCCGTACGCCAGAACACGATCATCTGGTTGGAGACGTTTGAGCAGTATGTCGCACGGTATCCGCAGTTTGAAACGGCCATCCACAATAATGGCAGCCAATCAAGCGTGTGTATCCCGCTGGAAATCAACGGACGCGTCATCGGCGGATTCAACCTGAGCTTCCCGACCGAGAAACCACGTAATGCCACCGACGAAGCTTTCTTTACTGCATTGGCGCAGCAGTGCGCACAGTCGTTGGAACGGGCACGGCTGTCGGGTTTCGGGCAGAATACATCCCCCTAACTCCTAACCCCTACATCAGCACGTAAACGAGGGAGGGAACCGAACGGGCAAGTTATTTCGCGTTAAAAAGTAGACGATTATTCTTAACCAATGGAAGCCAAGAGTTTATGTCAGCAGCGCATCATTCCGCTTACAATCCAGATCAGCCTGTTGGCTACTGGCAGCTTATCAAACAGAATCGGCGTTTTCGGACGCTGTTTACCGCACAGCTGATCTCGTCGGCGGGTGACTGGTTCAACAGTGTAGCCGTGCTAGGTCTGGTCTTGCAGCTTACCCGCAGCGGACTCGGCGCGAGCTTCGTTCTACTGGCAAGCACCGTCCCGATGTTCTTCCTGATTCCCATCGCCGGACCAGTCGTGGATCGTTTTGACCGTCGTACGTTGATGATCGTCACGAATTTGTTTTCGGCAGTGGTCGCGCTGCTGTTCATTCTCGTCAAAACGGAAGATATGGTCTGGCTACTGTACGTCGCCAGCATTTTGCTGGTCGTCTCGGCCTCGTTCTTCATTCCGGCGAGTTCAGCCAGCATCCCCAACATTGTGACGCGCAGCGAATTGTTTTCGGCCAATGCGCTGGGCGGTGCGTCATGGGGAATCATGGTGATGGTCGGTTCAGCGTTGGGCGGGGTTGTCTCGACCCTGTTTGGCCGTGACGCAGCGTTTGTCATTAACTCCGTGTCATTCCTGCTTGCTGCCGGCCTGATCGCGCTGATCGAGGTGCCAAGTCCGAAGTCGAGCGGCAAACAGATGACTCCGGTCAAGGATTTCATCGAGGGGATGCGCTATCTGCGAGAATATCTGCCGTCATTGGCGCTGGTAGCCATCGAGTTGGGATGGGGTTTCGGGGCAGGGGTGCTGGTGCTGCTAAGTGTGTTCGGCACACAGGTTTTCCACGCGGGCGATGCCGGAATCGGGCTGCTTTACGCCGGACGCGGGCTGGGCGCGCTGATCGGCCCGTTTGTGATGCGTGCGATTGTCGGAAACAACATTAACAAGCTGCGCAATGCTATCTGGATGTCATTTGTGCTAACCGCCACGGGTTACGTGATCGTGGCCTATGCCGGTTGGAACGACAGCCTGTGGCTGGCCGCCTTCGCGCTGATCATTGCGCATTTCGGCGGTGGAGTCGTCTGGGCGATAACCGGTTTGCTCCTCCAAATCACGACACCGGACCGGCTGCGGGGCAGGGTGCTCTCGGTCAACGCCGGACTGAACACACTCGGATCGGGAATCTCAACGCTGCTCTTCGGGCTGGCGCTGCAAGGGGGCAGTTCGCCGATGACACTGGCGGTGATTGGTGCGGCGATCTTTGCTGTGTACGGCGTCTTCTGGGGATTGATCACCTCACGCGGGCCATTCCATATTTCGGAAGCCAATATGGTCGATGCTGAACAGCGGGTCACGGCTCGTTAGCGGTGTAGGCCGGAGGGGCAAGATGTATCTTGTCCCTACAACGACGCATTACCGCGCAATCGGCTATAATGAGCCCATCGGTCTCGGCAAAGACCAAGGATTGTAGAACGCCAGTTATGGCAATTGAAATTACGCAGGAACAACAAATCTGGGTTACGACACCTGAGGGCAAAGAACTCCCCGGATATAACCGCCAATATCTTGAAAAACTGGCAAACAAAAATTCAAAGCTGCCAGAAGATGAGCGTGTCATCAAGATACGAAAACGGTCAGGCCGATTCGAACTTTGGCTACCTGACCTACTGCGGTATATCGAAGAAATTGGTTACGGCCCACATCAAAACAAATCGTGAATGCAAGCCATGAATCGCTCGCATCGTATTTATTTTTGACTTTCTCTCCCTTACATCGCTTCTTTCACAATCGGCTATAATGAGTCCATCGGTCTCGGCAACGACCAAGGATTGAAACACGTCTGTTATGGCAACTGAAGTTACGCAGGAACAACAAATCTGGGTGACCACACGCGAAGGCATGGAGCAAACCGGATACAGTCACGAATACGTTGAAAAACTGGCAAATAAGAATTTCCATTTGCCGGAAGCTGAACGTCTCATCAAGACACGAAAACGATCAGGGCGTTATGAATTATGGCTGCCTGATCTCCTACGCTATATGACTGAATCGGGTACAGGCCCAATGACTTCCACTAAAAAGTAGTGGACAGGAGCGCTTTCTACAGCCGACATTACGAATAATCTGCTACGCAATAGCGGGTTGGTTATAGTGCCTTTAGTGCGCTTGTCTGGCTTTTAGCATCATGGCTTTAGCCTAATGCGACACAACAACTGGTGTTGTTTGAAAAGTGTCATCTTGTCTCCAAATGAATTTTTACTTGACGGAATCGGAGAACTCCGATACCATATCCAACATCACAAACCAATAGGCAACCGTGAATGCCAACACCGTGCTTCTGCAGGAGCAGGGTGCAGTTTTCGTCCTGACCTGCATCCGGATGACACCGTGCGGCTCAGGGTGTGGCCTTCAAGACGGGTGCTGCGGCGCGTGATACGGATAGGGTGGTAAAGCTGCTGCCGGAAATCCGTCCAAACAGACATGTCTCATAGCCAAGTAAATATCCCGTGTATCCTCTGCGAGTTGCCGCTTGCGGGGGATATTTCATTTGAGTTGTTAGGTGGTCAAGTGGGGCAGAGGTGGGGAAATCGCAGGGGCAAGATCGTTCCTGCCCCAAAACGTCGAGCGCTGTTTAGTTCAAATCCATCACGGTTTGGACGGCGGCGGGGATGGTGCGGTTGATTTCTAGGACAGCCCCGGTCGGCGGCTTGATTTCCAGATTGAACTGGGTGTTGGCGACCGCGCGGGGGGATAAGGCACTCAGATCGACGGTGATTTCGGCCAATTCGCCGGCTTCCAACAGATCATCGGCTGTAGACTGCTTGCTCACGATCCAATCCACGGTCCAAGGCATGCTATTGGCAAATTGACTTTGATCTTTATAACCAATCACAACTTCTTGGGTGGTGGTGGAGAGGTTGACGGGTGATCCACCGGAGACGAGGGAAACCGTAAAGATGGCTGAATCGACATTGGCACCGGTGCCCTTGGCGATGACGGAGCCTTTAATGGACATGGTGGATTGAACACCTTCTAGACCGGCCTGAATGGCCTGCTTGCCTTTTTCGGTGGAGGATGAACCAGCGGAGAGAATGGTGAAGGCGAACACCGAGGCGACCACCACGAAGGCGATCAGGATGATGGCGGTTTCGAGGGCGGTCTGGCCGCGTTCGTCGAGCTGAGGGGAAATGCGAGCGTTCATGATTGGCTTTCGTGAAAACATGATTGAAGGTTACCTGTCTTCACCCTACAACTGAAAGCCTTTTATTTCAGCAATTCTCTTCATTCTTCGCAACTTATTGGTTTTATCTCAACTAATGAGGGCAGGGTGGGGCGTACAAAACAAAAAAAACCGGCATTCACGTGTGTCAACGCCGGTTCTTTTATGGAGTTTGATTTAAGGGTACAAGGTTTGCACCCGAATTCACGTCTCGCGCAGCTTAGTTCAGATCGATGACCGGCGGCACAGAAGGCGGGACAGCGCGGTCAATGTCCAGAACAGCGCCGGTGGGCGGCTTGATTTCCAGAGTAAAGGGTAAATTAGCATCTAGTCTGGGGCTTAAGCCGGACAAATCGGCAGTGATTTCAATCAATTCCCCTTCTTCCAGTACATCATCAGGGGTCGACTGCTTGCTGATCAGCCAGTCTGCCGTCCAAGGAACATCGCTGACATACTGGTTTTTGTCTTTGTAACTAATGCTCACTTCTTTTTGTGTGGTGGAAAAATTGATGGGCTTACCATCCGAAATGAGCGCGAGCGTAAAGATCGCCGAATCGACATTGCCACCGCTGGCTTTGCCAATAACGGAACCTCTAACTATCAATGTGGATCGAACGCCTTGTAAGCCAGCTTCGATGGCCTGCTTACCTTTTTCGGTCGAAGATGAACCGGCGGACAGAATGGTGAAGGCGAATACCGAAGCGACCACAACGAAGGCGATCAAAATGATGGCGGTTTCGAGGGCGGTTTGGCCTCGTTCATCGAGGTTTGTGAATACATGATCGTTCATGATTGGCTTTCTCGAAAAAGAGATTGAATAGTTGTATATCTTCAGAATACAACCGAAACCCATTTTTATTAAGGCAAATCCCTTAATTATTCGTAATGAATTAACTCAATCTCAATTAAACATACCGACTATCGCGAGATGAAACCCATAAAAAGAACCGGAGTTTACTTGTAACGCCGGTTCTTCATATCAATTATGGAGTTGTTCGAGCGGTGGCCGTGCCCGTAAGTTGGGAGGCACGCGGCCTCCCCATTACAAACTTAGTTCAGATCCATGACCGGTTGAATAGCGGCCGGGGTAGTGCGGTTGAGGTTCAGAACGGCACCCTTCGGCGGCTTGATTTCCAGATTGAACTGGGTATTCGGGCCGAGCGCAGGCGACAGAGCGGGCGAAAGCGTGCTCAACTCAACTGTGATTTCAGCCAATTCACCTTCTTCCAACAAATCGTCGGCGGTGGACTGCTTGCTGACAATCCAATCAATGCTCCACGGAACGTCATTGACGAACTGGCTGGCGTCCTTATAGCCGATCACGACTTCTTTAGCGGTGGTGGACATGTTCAGGGGTGAACCACCGGCAACCAGTGATAGCGTAAAGACAACATCGGTAACTGCGTTGCTAGCACCCTTGGCGATGACCGAGCCCTTAACATTCATCGAAGCCTGCACGCCTTCCAAACCAGCTTGGATAGCCTGCTTGCCTTTTTCAGTTGAAGAGGAACCGGCGGACAGAATGGTGAAAGCGAACACGGAGGCGACCACGACGAAGGCGATCAAGATAATGGCGGTTTCGAGAGCGGTCTGGCCTTTTTCATCTTTGTGCATTGCGAACTTTGCGAACATTTTTCTTTTCCTTAAACAGTTAACGCTTGCTTGAACTTATTTTCAATATAAATCCAATATCAACTTTTAGTCCATTAAGTTTTTTAATTCTTCGTAATTTTTTAATTTTTTCTCAATCATAAAGGTGGAATTGAGGGAAAAACGGGAATCAAAAACCCGTCAAATTCACCATTTAGCGGGTTTTCGTAAATTTTCAGTAAGGCTTAAGAGGCGTCACTGAATGCTGCTGGGACGGGCGGTCAAAGTGACCGGAAGCGTGATTTCTTGACCGTCACGCAGAACGGTGAGGTTCACGGTTTGTCCGGGCTTGGTCTTGTAGGCCAGATAGGACACCAAACCGCTCATGTCAGTGATCTTAACGCCGTCAATGGCAGTGATGATGTCGGCAGAGGTGGGTGCAGAATTGGTACTGGCATTCGTAGAGGTCGCGCTGCGCAAGCCAGCCTTAGCCGCCGGACCATTGGGCTGCACATCACCGACGATTACGCCCTGTGTGTTATTGGGAATATTCAGAGCGTTAATCAGGGTCAAGTCAATGCCCGCCGCCGCGCTGATGCCCAAGTAACTGTATTCCACCTTACCGGTGCTGATCAATTCCTGTGAGACGCGCTTCACCAGATTAACCGGAATAGCGAAGCCGACACCGGAACTGCTGTTGCTCTGGCTTAGAATCTGCGAGTTGACGCCGATGACTTCACCCTTGAGGTTCAGGAGCGGGCCGCCGCTGTTACCGGGGTTGATGGCCGCGTCGGTCTGAATAGCCGAGCCAACAGAGTAGTCCGTCTGACCGGAAATGGTGCGTCCCAAAGCGCTAATGATACCGGTGGTCAGCGTCCAGCGCTGATTAAAGGGGCTGCCGATAGCCAGCGTGGTTTGGCCAATAAACAGCGAGTCCGAATCACCCAGTGTCACCGGATGCAGTTCGGTTTCCGGCACATCGACTTTGATGACGGCCAGATCCGAATCCGGATCAACGCCAACTACATCAGCGCTGACAATCGTGCCATCAAGGAAGTTCACTTCGATGCTGCTGGTGCTGTCGACGACATGATCGTTGGTCACGATATGACCCTGCGCATCGATGACGAAGCCGGTGCCCGCCGCTTGAAACTGCGAGCCATCCGAACTGGTGCCGCTAACATTAATTGAGACGACCGACGGGCTGACCTGCGTGTAGATTTGCGAGAAATCCTTTTCGCTTTCGGTCAGCGGAACAGCGGGCAGGGCAGTCGGCGACTGCTGAACGACGATTTGAGCGCTCGTGCTGGCGGCGGTGCTCATCACTGAGCTGCCCAGTACAAAGCCAAAAATCATCATTAGCAGAGCGGCGACAATGCTCACCACGCGCTTTGAATGATTGGTTCCCATATTTGATTTGCTCCTCATGCGTTTTACATCGTCTGGCATATGTCATGCCGAGATTGTTTCAAGATAGTACTGCCGTATGAGAAGCATTCGAATCCGATGTTAGGCGTGTATAAACACTCCATGTAAATAATATGAATGGCTTTCACCGACTACTCATGAAGGTAGTGTTTTTGAGTACAGGGGGCAGGGCAGTTAAATGCGAGGAAAGAAAATCAGGCTATCCTCACCCCTAAATAGCGTTGTCCGGTAGTGGAAGAAGGTATCCAAGACAGTAAAATCCAAAGCTCTCACACCAAGGAGCTTACTGATGGATTTGGATACCTTCATAACCCAATTATATGTATGGATCGATGACTGGTACAAAGCAGAGATGGCCCAACAAATGGAGCGGCACGCAGGGCCACCCTGCAAAATGAGCGATAGTGAGGTGTTGACGCTTGCCATTGCGGGACAGTGGCGGATAGGGGTACCGTGGCAATCTGAACGGGGCATGGTGCGCTATATGCTTGAACATGGTCGGAGTTGGTTTCCGCAGATGCTGCAAAAGAGCCAATTCAATGTGCGTCTTCGTTGTCTGTGGGCCGCATTGGTTCGACTGCAACAAGGCTGTTCGACATGGTTGGAAACAGCGGATGACTTGTATGAATGTGCGGATTGTACGGAATTGCCGAGTTGTAGTTTGGCACAAGCGGCGAGCCAAGAGGGTCATTGGCTGGGTGGCGAATTGGGGCGTGGCGGCAACAATGGTGGTTGGTTTTATGGGGAGCAGCTTCTCGTCAGTGTCAGTGCGACCGGTGCCATTAGAGGCTGGTTGGTGGGTATGGCAGCAATTGACGACCGCTGGATGATGGAAGCATTGCTGAGTACACGGCAGAAGCGGATGCAACTCATTGGCCCGCAGTTATCGGACAAGAAACGCTACCAAATCCATTTCATACCCAGTGTTCATACTTTCAGTCCAGCCATTTGTGCAGGCTATGATAGCGCATTACCCTATTTAGTTGATCAAGGATTTAATGGTGATCGCTGGCTCAACCATTGGGCGAGTGAGTATCACGTGACCGTCATCGCGGTTCCACCACCCAACAGCCCTTATATTTGGACGAACACGGATAAGCGCTGGTTGGCAACCCACCGTCAAATTGTCGAAACCGTTTTCGCTCGTTTAACCGATATTTTTGGTCTTAAGCGTCTTCGTGCTCATAGCCATTGGGGCAAGCTCACCCGTTTGGCGGCTATCATGGCCGCCTACAATCTGGGTTTGTACCTCAATCGTTGTTTAAATCGACCGCTTGGCGCTTTGGCAACCCTTATTTTCTAGTACCGGACAAGCCTTAAATCCCCTCTCCGCTGCGCAGCGAGGGGACTTAAAGATGTCTTGTAAGTCACTTATACAGGGGCAATTGGGATTGATTCTGTCCCTGACGTTTCATTAAATCTTAGACCGATTCGAGCCATTTCAGGGCTTCATCGACGTCATCAAACACCTGAATATTTAGGCCTTCCTCAATATTGCGCTTCATAATGCGGTTCATGGTGAGCTGTCCGGCGATTTTATCCGGCATGATGATGGCCCAATACTTCCAGCCGCTCTTGAATGCGCGGAAGAACCAGTCATCCATACTCCATTTCAAGTCTTCGGTCGGCAGCGCAGAGTTCTTGCGGTCATCCGCTAGCCACTTGGTCGCGCCATTTTTCTGGAAGACTTCCAATCCTTTTTCCAATACGTCACGGAACTCTTGCCCATATATAAATTTGTGAAATTGATGATGAACGATCTTGTTGTCCGGATAATACCAGAGGGTCGCATATTCTGTATCAAGGACGGTTTCTTTGTTCATAGTTTGCTCCTAAACAGATTTACAGTACTTAACACCGCTTGAACATCAATAAACAGGATGACAAAAGAACGAAAATGCCCGACGACGTGTGATTTAAACCGATTCCAGCCAGTGAAGGGCCAGATCGGGATCATCAAAAACTTGAATAGTGATGCCTAAAGGCGTATAAGCATCAATAACACGCTGCATGGTCGCTTTGCCCACGATTTTGTCCGGCAAAACCACTGCCCAGTACTTCCAACCGCCGTCGATCATCTTGGGAATCCAGTCGTTCAGGCTCCAGTCGATGTCGGCTTGGGGCAGGGCGGAACTGTTACGGTCGTCCGAAAGCCATTTCTGCGCACCGTGCTGCTTGAGCGCATTAAGGCCGGTTTCTAGTAAGGTTCGCAAATGCTGCCCATAGTTAAATTTGTAGAAATGGTGATGGATGATTTTGGCCTCAGGGTGATACCACAAGATTGCATAATCCGTTTCCATGAGCGTGATCGTTGACACGATAAGCCGTCCTCTGCTGCAGATAAATCGCCTGAATCCCTTAAGATCTTTTTCACTTTTCCTATATGGTAAGCGAGCAATGGACTGGCAGATAATTAAGGTACATTTCACTCTTAATTCAATCAGAGTTACTTCTTGAATTACAATCATTACATTAATGACGCTCGATTCACTCATTTGTAAAGTCTCTGGTTTAGGCAGCTATAAGGGATTGTGAGCATGGACGTATTTGTGGAAACGCCACCTGTTTTAGATAAAGATGACGAAATCCGAAAACTGAATGCGACAATCGCCCAGTTGGAGAAGACCAATAAGCAGTTGGAGCAGGATTTAAGAGATTCGGGTATTGAGTTAGAAGCCACCATTGACGAGTTCAAGCGGGCCAAAGACGAAACCGACGAAGCCCGCGCCCAAGCAGAAAAAGCCAATCAGGTCAAATCGGCCTTTCTCGCCAGTATGTCGCACGAGCTGCGAACGCCGCTGAACGCCATCATTAACTTCACCAAATTCGTGGTGAACGAAACGATGGGGCCGGTCAATGAAGAACAAAAAGATGCGCTGAGTGAGGTAATCAGCAGCGGCAAGCACCTGCTGCGCTTGATTAATGATGTCCTCGACATGTCGAAGATCGAGTCCGGCTCGCTCAAATTGGTGGTTGAGGATAACGTCAACCTCAAGACGCTTCTGGATACCAGCATCTCAAACGCGCGCAGCCTACTCGATGAAAAGCCGGTCAAGGTCGTGTCCGACATCACGCCGACGCTGCCACTCATTCGCGGGGATCGCCAGCGCATTCTTCAAATCTTGCTCAACATCGTCTCTAACGCCTGTAAATTTACCGAGGCCGGTGAAATTGGCGTAACGGCAGCCCACGACGAGGAGCACGTCACCATTTCGGTCAAAGATACAGGCCCGGGCATCTCCAAAGAGGATGAACCCGCCGTTTTCGAACCCTTTAAGCAGACCGAATCCGGTTTGCGGCAGGGCGGTGGCACCGGACTCGGGATGCCGATTTCCAAGAACTTGGCCGAAACACACGGCGGACAGCTCTGGCTCGAAAGCCAAGTGGGGCAGGGGACCACTTTCTATCTTAAGCTGCCCATTCATTCCAATAATTTAAAGGTCAGTGTTCAGGCAGGAAAAACAAAATGACGACTCAACCGGTTATTCTTTATGTAGAAGATGATCCGAACAGCCGCCGCATCATGAGTATGCTGCTTTCGAAAACCATGAAGCTCTCTCACTTCGTCATCTTCGAAGACAGCAGCAATTTTGTCGAACGGGTGGCCGCCCTAGACCCGCATCCGGACATTGTTTTTCTGGATATTCACGTTAAACCTTACAGCGGCTTCCAGATGTTGAGCATGCTGCGCCAGATGGACAGCTTCGCCAATACGCCGATCATTGCGCTTACTGCCAGCGTCATGAACGAGGAAATTGATCAGTTGAAGACTTGTGGCTTTCACAGCGTTATCGCTAAACCCGTGGACATCGACACCTTCCCCGATCTCGTGAACCGTATTCTCAACGGTGAAGAAATCTGGGGAATCATCGAATAACACAGAAAGACTTGTATGATACTGAAAGACAAACGGATTTTTATTGTTGAGGACAACGCCCAGAACCGCATCATTTATCAGATGATCTTAATCCGACAGGGCGCTCAAGTGGATTTTGAACGGCGCGGTGCCGAAGCGATTAACCGTTTGCGTTCCTTCAGCCGCGTGGATTTGATCATATTGGATTTGATGTTGATGCAGGGTGTAACCGGCTTCGACATTTACGATCAAATTCGTGCGCTTCCCAAATATGATGAGGTGCCAATCGTCGCTGTCTCGGCTGCTGATCCCTCAGAAGCCATCCCCAAGGTGCGCGAGCGCGGTTTTAACGGCTTCATCTCCAAGCCGATTGACGACAACTTATTCCCGCAGCAGCTGCTGCAAATCATCAATCATGATCCAGTTTGGGACGATGGCACGTCCATGTCTAACGGGGCACATATCGTTGAATGACACACGCGGTCGGCTTGCGGATCCATGAACCACCCTCAAAAGCCTCTCCTGAGGATGGTGTCTTCATCGTGCTAAATTTTTGAAATCCGGACTTAATAGGGATCGGATTTAAGGTACTTCGGGCGGCTTTCCCGGTTCATAACGCCATAAGCCTCAATTTGGGCTTCAGTCAATTTGGCATACTGTTCAGTGGAGAGTGTTACCCCATACAGCGGACATGAGTGATCCCAGCAGGTAATCAGCGAGATGGAACCGCTCGAAATATTGGGCTGCTGGACTGGATCAAGCCGCGCACCACATTCCTTGCACTGAATTTGAGACGAAGTGAGCATCGTACTGCCTCACACTTTCATCGAAATCTTAACAATTCTCAAGAATTACGTAACATTATATATTTTTGCAGATTTCTAGCGATTGCGACTAGGCTGATAGGATGAAACTGATGTTCTAATTCTTAGTTATCAGTTGGAGCAAAAGGCAGGCCGTACTCAAAGCTGAGTGCGGTTATCCGACCGCGCATCCTGAACCAGCGTACCGCTGTGAAAAATGCCATTCATTGCCCGTTCGCGCCATGCGGCGGTGCTGTCGTAAAACACGTCATCCGTATCCACTGTCGAATACAAAATATCGGTTTCATGCAGCTGCAAACGTCCCGTGATCACACCATCAGGGCGCACGAAAAAACTCGGCCAGCAGCTTTCCCGCGCTGACGAATTCGGGCAGCTAATCCACATGTAGTTATCGGCAGCGGCCATATGCATGGCAGCAGGCTGCGTAATCCCCGGCAGAGTCGAAGCCGGGTTAAAGGCATGGTTTTCAAGTCCGACGCCCTCTTGCATCTGCCGGAAGCGCTCTGCTTTTGATACTCACGGTAGAGTTCAGGGTAGCGGTATTCATGGCAGATGAGCGTGCCGCAGCGGACGCCCTCAATTTCAAACACACTGAAATGGTTTCCGGGCGTGTAATGGGCGAGATCACCCGTGTTTTCGGCGGCGTTGCCCGCACAAAACATCTTATCGTAACGGTCGATAAGCTGGCCTTGATCATTGATGATATACAGGCTGTTGTGCGGCTTGTGGTCACCAGACAGCCGATGGGCCGAACCAACAATCGTCCAGAGGCGCAGTTCGCGTGCCAAATCTAAAATGGCACAGGCACTCTGTTCCAGCAGTGACCAATCGAGCCCATCATAAGAGGGCAGATCGGCTCCGGCATAGCCCGATAAGCAGGCCTCCGGAAAGTGGGCAACCTGTGCGCCTTGTGCTTTCGCCGCACGCATCTGGCTGAAGATGTAGTTCCGGTTGCTGACAATATCCGCACTGGTCGGGAATTGGCACGTCGCGACTTTGAGCTTCATCGATTACCTCAAGCCTATTCCATAATGAAAATGAGCGGTTCACATGGACAAAGTTATTGCAGCAGTTTCCAATTTGAAGGTCTATTGTGGACACCAACAGCCGGTTGCCAGCTAATCGTTGAATATCGCCGCAAGGGATAGTTTGAAACCGGGCAGTACATCGCCGCCTTCAAGAATGTCACCCACACGTAATGTCTTACGCGGCTGGTTAGGGATATAGACATCAATCGTTTTCTTTTCAGGATCAACTAACCACAGCACCGTTCCAGCAGCAATATAATTGCCAATCTTGCGGGCGATTTCGATTTCATCATTCCCCGGTGACAGCACTTCGATGGCTAAATCCGGCGGCACCGGGTTATAAGCGACACGGGGCAAATTAGCCTGTCGTGCGAATGAGATAAAAGCGACATCCGGAATGTATTTTTCTCCGGAGACAATGTACCCGCCATCCGCACCGGTTACCCGCCCCAAATGATTATCCTCGGCGAAGATGGTGACACGAGCAGATATTTTGGCTCCAAAATGGGAAGATAGACTGTTAGATACCACTTCGACAATCTCCCCCGCGATGTATTCAAAATTGCGGTCCGCATTTTCGGGAAGCGCCACAAAGCGGTCAAACTCTTCGTCTGTTACATATCGAGTTTGTAGCACCATCATATTGCCTTCCTACTTTTGCTGGATTATAGCATTCATTCAGGCCTTCAGCCGATTTCTAAGTCACTTAAGCGCTTATCAAAAGCACTCTCTCTCACGGCTTTAATACTCAAGTCAATTGCAGTAAATCATGCAAATGATTCGCAGATTGTGCATATTTTGCATATTGTCCGCTGAAATGGCTGGCGGGAGGCTGCCGTGATGCCGCCGAATTGACATTTTGTGTCGGCGGAAGCAGGGGAGCAAGGCGCTGAATTGGCGCCTTTGCAGCGGATGGCTCCCGTAATGCCACCGCCTGCCATCTGTGCCATGCCACTGCTTGAGCTGCCATCCGATTTTTTATACCAAGACACAGAATTGGGCATCACACAAAGCGATTTTAAGAGAGAAACACAACCTAATTATAGAACATAAGTTCAAATCTGTAAAGAGGATTTGGTTCGAGTTTTCAAACCATTTCATTGAATAGATCAAGTTATTCTGGTGATTGCAGTGGTTTCTTTTTTGAGGTCTATTGGGTTTTACTGCGCGATCCGGCGGTTATGAGTGTGTACAGATCAATCTGACCTCCAGCGCAGCATATTGGCTCATTGACTTATGGAGTCCAATCGCCTTTGTACCAAAGACCTGCATAATCGAGCCATATTTTCTTGAATACAGGATGTGCAGTTAGAATATCATCTATAGCTTTTCGAGCAATCTCTTTTTCCTCATCCGAAAGCTTACTCGCATCATCTATTGCTTTAAGCAAAGCCTCTTTATGTTCATAGGCATACTTGCCCAATCCATGCATTTCTTTGGAGAATGTAGGCAGGTAAGTTCTTTTAGGCATCGTTATCTCATTTGCTTGTAGTCTATGGTTAGGTAGCAAATCACAGCACTTATCAGTATGGCTGGACGATTATAATCGCTTGCCTAGTACCCTAATTTGATCTTGTCAGACAGCTCTTTGGTCTCGATGTATTCGGCATATTTGAGAGTTTGGGCGGCGCTCTTGTGCCGGAGGATTTTCTGGGTGTAATTGGTGGGCGTCCCCGCCTCAATCGACCGCGTACCGAGCGTACGGCGAGCATCGTGCGGCATGAAGTCATGGCCGCAAATCAGGCGGATTTTCTCGCCCGAAAGCCCTTTATCCGACAGCAGCTTGCCCGCCTTACTGATGGCACAAAAGACCACATTACGCCCTTCAGAATACGTTTTCCACGCCAGCAGATGCTTCTTGGCAGCAGGCATCAACGGCACATAATCCACATGATCGGCAGCGCGTTTCTTGGCCGCCCGAATCGCAATCAGATTTTCCTCAAAGTTGATATCCGACCATTCCAGATGACAGACTTCCGAGCGGCGCAGTCCGGCGTAAAACAGCAGCGCGATAACGGCACGGTTGCGGGCGGTCAGTTCCGGCGTGGCCCATTCCCGATTGAGTTCACTGTAAATCTCGTCGGATCGCAGCGCTTTCTTGGTGCGGCGTGTACGTGACGCGGCATACAGGGGGCTGTCGGCGTCGTTGGGCAGTTTAAGCTGCTGCAATAATCCGGCAAGGAATTGGAGGTTAGGGTCGCCGCTGGTATCGGCATTCAGACGCAGCACACTCCGCAGATGCGACAACCGTGCCCGCTGCGTCGAGGGTCGTGCCGGATGAGCGCCCAGAAAGGCCAGCGCTTGTACCGCGTCCAACTGCCACAGATGTGCGCCGTTTTGCTGGCACCATGCGCTGTACAGTTTCCATGTCGAGCTGATCTGCGCCCGTGTGTTATCCGACAGACTGGACAGCAGCGCTTCCAGATTGGCGGCGCGGCGGTCACTGCTCATCGGTTGAAGCTGACGGTCGTCGAGGGTTGTCAATTCGTTGGTCATAAGTGCATCCTGTTCATGATTGGCGCGGCGTGTTCATACACCGACGCCTAATCTTATGGCGCGGACAGTTGATAGATATAGGTCTTGGGACCATCAAACGGACGATCAATCACGGTCACCAGCTTGCCGGGTATGTCCTGCGGCACATAATCGACCTTTTCCAGCAGCACGAAAACATTCTCAGCCTGTTTCTCACGAACGATATTGGACAGATCAACCACGCTCGAACCGTCTAAGTTCACGGTGGGGCAGTCAACAGGGTAGGGCTGTTGTTGATTAAGGGCGAGATAGCGAAAGCCTTGGCAGTTCATCATCAGGCCGATCACCGCTTTCACCGGATAGGCCTGCAAGAACCGGATTGTTTCCGGATAGCTGGTTCCGGCTGCGCTGGATCGTAGATACTGCTGCACATCGACAGCAGGCAAAGGAAGTTGCTCCGGATCGTTAGCCGCCGTGACGGCAAAAGGCATCCACTGCATCGCCCCCCAGCCGATCATGAGCACGACGATCACGGTTCGTGTCACACGCATCGCGCCCAACCGCAGCCGTCCCAGCTCGATGGCTCCGGCTAATAACAGGAGCGCGATCGGCACAATTAAGAACCGTGACTCCTGCGTGATGCTCAGCCATATGGCAGCCATCGGCCCGATGATGCACAAGATCACGAAAAACTGCCGCCGAATCCCCTGTATAACCAGCGCGATGATCAGCAGAATCGTGACCGGCGTCCCTAAATAAGTGCCGATCAACTCAACCGTCCATTGAATATTGGTGATAATGCGGTTGATATCGATCAAACTGCGGTTGGTAACCGTCGCTTCGCCGCTCAGCGCCAGAAAGAACGAGCGCGTCAAAACGTCCTGACCAACGAGGCGCATCCCCAATACAAATCCGCCGATCAACACAAGTGATGCGCCCAAGGCGGCAGCTAGCCACCATGCCTGCGCCCTGATCTCGATCTTCTTGTGCGGATGTAAGCAGAAAGCCGCCGCGACCGGCACACCCACAAACGGCACGATGTTCACCTTGGCCACAAAACCGACCGCCAGAAAAGCACCGGTCGCCAGCGCATCCAACCAATGCCGCCGCTGCCTCAGGCGCGATGAGAAATAAATCGCAACCAGCACGGCGGACCCTGCAATCGGATCAGCCAGCGCCAAGCGTCCAAAGAACATGTGGTAGCTGCTGAACAAAAAGAACGTGCCAAAGAGCACGGCTCCGTGACCACCCGTGCGATCCAGATCGGGCTGCCGCGATAGGCTTGGAACAGCATCAACCACCAGAACGTTCCCTGTCTCCCAATCTGTCCATCGTAGAACAAACTCATGCTGCGAGCTGTCTCGCCGCCATGAATATGAATGGTTTCATCAATAAAAGGGGGAAATGTGTCGATGCTCACCAACCGGCTGAACCAGATGATCAGCAGCAGTCCCACACTCAAAAATAAGCCGGTCATCGCTGCATTGCTTCTCAAACGCATACTGGAAACCTCATTGTGCAGCCTGATAAACAGCTAAGTAATCGTCCTGCCATACCTGTGTATATATCCACTGTTGAACCTGTATATTCGCTTCAAAAGCGCCTGACCGATCCTTTGAGGCGATTACCGCGCATGGTTCAAATTCAGGCGGCATGTCCACGACCGACTCGACATAGGTGAAGCGGAGGGGATGCTCACCCTCATTTCGCGCCCACAACGGATATTCCCACGTGTCCAAACCAAGTTGTAACCCCACAGCGTTACATTGAAGCCGGTCAATCTGGTCAAGTGCTGCTGTGTAGCCGGGCTGGAGTTCTGGTCGGTTGTAAAACAGAACGTCCCACCGATTATGCCGCAGAATCGAATTCCGTCCGAGCAGAGGTCGGCTTTGGTTGAACACAGTCGGGAAAAGTGCCAGATACAGCAGATAAACGGCAGCCGCGAACGCTAGATAGCGGGAGAAATAGCGATCTAAAATAGTGCCGATTAAGGGAGCGAGCAGCATAAACCACGGCAGATGTAAGCGGTTATTCCACGGCTGCCAGCGCAGCAGTAAGCAAAACAGGGCGAAAGCCCCGACTACCGCTAGAGCATAGCCGCCAAGCGCTGTCCCGCCGAGAGACCGGATGCGAACCACAACCACGCCCAATGCCAGCAGAGCCAATAGCAGTTGGGCAGGCGCAGCCGTTTGATCTTCATGCAAGATCAGCGGCGCGGCCAAAAAATGGGTATCGGCTAAGGTCACACGCGGGTCGTTGACATCCAGCCCCAGTACCTTGTGGATCGTGGCCACGGCCTCATTCACCCGCTGACTGAACCCGATCTCAGCGTCCAGTTCCGGCTGAACCGCAGCCTGCAGCGCCAGATTACGAACCACGTTGGACGCCCACAGGGGCAGGGACATCGCCGCATTCGAATAGTAAGTGGTTTCGCCGCCCATCGGAGAGCCAAATACCTGCATATTTCGCACGAACTGGCCTATGTTGAGCAGCAGGCTAACAACCGCCAGCGCGAGACCGTAGCGCACCATATCCCGCCGCTGCTTTCGCCATGCGTAAATCAGCACCCACACGACAAACAGCGCCAAATAGACGTAAGTCGTACCTTTCGTCAGGACACTTAACCCGATTGCTGCGGCCAATCCGGCGGTGATCATCCAGTTGAAGCGCTTGCGAATGCCATACAGGCTCAAGTAAGCCGCGCACGAGATCCAGAAGGCCGCCACCAGATCATTCTGCGTACTGGAACTTTGCAGGATCGCCATATTGAGGGTCGCAGCCACGACGGCTGTCAGGACTTGACCGCGCGGTTTAGCGCCCAATTCTTGGGCGATAAGCGAAGTCGTCACCAGACAGCCCAGTCCGCTCAGCCATTGAACGAGGTTCGCCAGATGATCACCGCCGCTGAGCAGTTGCAGATGCATGATCAGCCATTCTGCCAATGGCGGTTGGTAGAGCTGTCGCGCGATGCTGGTCGGATAGTAATTGATGCTGCCATTCTGAATCCAATGCATCACTCGACTCATATGGTAGGTCATCGAGTCCCATGTATTGGGGGGTGCCAGAACAGCCGTCACAACTGTCGCTAGAGCAATGCCTCCAATGCCCGCCAGCAGCAGTCCGGTGTCAAGTGACACTTTGAATCGGATGTGTTGGAAGTGAATCGGTTTGGATCGCCAATACACGATAATCCCAATCGCGATCATGCCGCTCCACGTTAAAGCGACTGCCGCTGCATTCAACTGGTGCAGGACATTGAGCAGTTCGGTGATGATGACAATCCACACACCCCACATCAACGCCGTGAACACAACCGCCGGTCGCCATTCCTGACCACGTTGCATACAAATCAGAAACAGGACTCCAAAAGCCGCCAACGGCAGAATGGCTAGCATGAATAACTCACTTGATAAATGGTTCGGAAACGCGCCGATATTTTACACAACCTTGTTGGAATTGCTGTCATCCATCGCAAGCCTATTCATTGCTAAAAACACAATTATAGCAATTAATATCTAGAATAAAAAATGACTCATTTGGCGATATGCGATGCCCATCCTTTTATGGACAGGCACCGCACGTCATGTGTAAAAGTTGAGGAGTCTATCGGGAGAAGAAAACGTAGATCGCGAGACTGCCCAGATGCAGCTCGTCACCATCGCGCACCACACGGCGGTATCCGGATGGAATCTGCTGACCGTTGATGAATGTGCCGTTGGTGCTGCCCAAATCCGAAATGGTCAGCGCCCGGTTAATCACTTCCAGCGCCGCATGACGCCGTGACACACCATTTTGCACCGCTTCAAACGGACTGAGCTTGATGTCCACATCCGCCCCTTCGTCACCGCGACCGATCACATGGCGACGCGTCAGGTCAATCACAATCGGCTCGGAGTGTGGGCTTCCGATGCACAACTGGATCTTCGTATTACGTCCCAAGCTGGCCGTACCACACCGGATGGGAAAATCATCAATATCAGGCTCAAGTAAACGCAGTGTTGTTGTGCTCATCATCAATCTCCAACGGCTGCCAACCATGACGTAGAAATGTTTTGGGGTTTGGCATCATGATCTTTCACCGTCAGAGACAGTATATAACAATAGAAGCGCGTTTATTACAAAGGTTCAGCGTTTTTTACGAATTATAGAAATCTTCAACGCTTCCTACACGCTGGACGCTTCCAGCACCAGAGAATGCGCCGTACCAATCACCAACCGCATCCCATCTAAACCAATCGCCTCGAAATCCGGAACCACATATCGAGCGCCCACGTCCCGCAGCGCTTGCTCCCCTGCCCCCTCTTGGATGCCGATGCACACCATTCCGGCAGCCACGCCCGCCTTCACGCCGCTGATGGCGTCCTCAAACACAATGCACCGCTCCGGCGCTTGCCCCAGCCGCTCGGCCCCCAGCAGATAACACTGCGGATCAGGCTTACCCTTCTTTACATCATTCGACGTGACCACCGCACTGAACCATCCATCGATTCCCAACTGCGCCATCACATTTTCAACCTTACGCGGTTCGGCGCTCGTCACCAATGCCCGCGCGATGCCAGCCTGCTTGAGCGCTTTAATGAACGTAATGACACCCTTCACCGCCCGATACGTCAGCCCCTTCTCATACACCGTCAGCGAAGCCAGAACCGCATCGCATTCCGCCGCGCTCAGCATCGGGAAGCACATCGCCAGCGTATGCGCCGCCGGTGTCCCATAGATATGGTGAGCGAAAATACTCTCTGTCAGTTGGACCTCATGTTTTTGCGCCAGATCGACCCAAAAATCCGTCACCGACTGCTTGGTATCGATCAACACGCCGTCCATATCAAAAAGAATCGCTGAAAAACCCATAACAACTACTCCAAAAGTTCATAAAACCGGGCACATCATTAAGTGTACCCGCATCAACCCGCACTGGATCGCGCCACGCTCCAAACATGATGTTCGACACTAGCCGTTCGATAGCTCGCGGCATACCATAGAGGCAGATTCGGATCGTGTTTTCACCTTTCCGACATCGTAGACGCTGTTACGGCGTGCAGATAGACAAAACAATACCCACACAACAACAAGGCGTCACCCGTAACAGCGGTGGATGCCTTTTTTGTTTTTTGGCCTGTGTTTTCTGAGGCGGATGCACTCTCGCCTTTGTGGTCAGTTCAGGAGGATATCATGTCTTACTCTTGTGAAGTCAAAGAGCAGCCCACTCACTTCACACTCTATATGCGACGCAAGACCCCTGTCCAAAACTTAGGACAATTGACGGGTAAAGTGTACGAGTCCATCACCGCTTTTCTGGATGCCATGCACGAAAAGCCCTCCGGCCCGCCCTACATTCTCTATCACAACATGGATATGAAGAACCTAGACTGCGAAATCGGCTTCCCTGTGTCGAAGAAAATAGACGGCAAAGGCGATATTCACGCCGGACTGATGGCGGCCAGCACCGTCGCCACCTGCGTCTATACCGGCCCTTACGATGGGATCAGCCCGGCCTATGATGAACTCAACCGCTGGATTGTCGACCATCACTATCAGGTCATCGGTGCGGCCTACGAGGAATACCTCAACAGCCCGACCGAAACGCCGCAGAGCAAACTGCAAACCCGCATCGTCTTTCCCATAAAAGCCGCCTGATGCTGATGAAAAATAGTTCGCGGATATGCAAACCACCGCGAATGGCATAAAAGATGTTCATATCAACCGTTTGGGGAACTGTTATGGAGGTTTAAGTATCATGTCTGAAAAATTGCACGACAAACCGAAGAATGATTTCCTAGAAAACCCGACCACGCGCTGGATCGGTGCGGTCGCGCTCATTGTGCTAGGTATACTTTTTCTACTATCCGAAAATAAAGTGCTCTTGTTGACCGGCAATTGGTGGGCGATATTCATCGCGATACCGGCGCTACTCATGTTCTACAACGCCTACACCGCTTACAACCGCGATCATCAAACGACGGCTGATGTGCGAAAGAACATCAGTGGCGGAGTCATCCTCATCCTTGTGACGATTATGGCCGCCACCGATCGCTGGGGCAGCTTGTGGCCGCTGTTCATCATCGCTTTAGGCTTGTTGGTCTTGTTTGGCTTCACCCGGCAAGGCGATTGAGTCCCATCTAAAAGGTGTGGCAACGGCTTCCCTATGCCTATAAACCGTTTCCGTATCCGGGGAGGATCAAAATCCTCCCCATGTTCGTTTCTTTATGCCTCACAGTACTGGCAGTGTAAAAACTAGAATCCGAAAGCGAATGAGCTATCTTTACGCCAATAGACGGGAATACGCTCCAGCGGCGCATCAGCTTGTAAATGCTGCCCACCCTGATATTCCTGTCCTGTCCACGCCTCGACCCATGTCGCCCCTGCTGGCAGATAAACATCACGCGAGATCGCGCCCTGCTCGGTTACCGGCGCGACCAGCAGATCAGAACCCAGCATAAACTCGTCAGCGATCAGGCTGGCATCGGCGTCCAACGGGAAATCGTAGTAAAGCGGACGCATCGGCGGTATACCACGCTCATGGGCGGCTAGGTTCAGTTCGCGAAGATAGGGTTTGAGCTTCTCGCGGAGGAAGAGTAATCCTTTGATGATTTCGTAGGCTTTTTCACCGTATGACCATACTTCGTTATCCGCACCGCTGGATTGCGCACCATACAAACCATTTAGAGGCAGACGCACACCGTGCAGACGGAAAAGTGGGCAGAATACGCCGTACTGGAACCAGCGAACAATCAGTTCTTTGAAATAGTCGGTGCGTATATCGCCTTCCATGAAACCACCGATGTCGGTTGTCCACCACGGAATGCCGCTCATGGCGATGTTGAGGCCAGCAGGAATCTGAGCACGGAGAATGTCAAAGCGTGAACGTATGTCACCTGACCAAACGGCTGCGCCATAACGCTGTGAACCAGCCCATGCCGACCGCGAAAGGTTTACAATTTCGTCAATACCAGCTGCTCGCATGCCTTCATAAAATCCTTTTTGATGCAGCAGCGGATACAGGTTCGTGACTTCTAGCCCGTTGCCAAGCGCATAACGGATGTTTTCGGCGTGCATGGGCATAAGCTCCGGTTCATCGGCATCCAACCAGAAAACGCGCACCCCATAATCCAGATAGTTCTTCTTCACTTTTTCCCAGACAAAAGCTCGCGCTTCGGGATTCGTCACATCGTAGAAGGCACACATGGACATACCTTCAGGCGTGGTATCGGTGATCGGAATGTGCGCTTGCACGCCGTGAACGGTTTGCGCGAGCAAGCCACGCTCAGCCATCTCGTTATAGACAGGATTGCTGGGATTGACAGTCGGCCAAATGGATACCATCAATTCGACGCCCATTTCCTTGAGTTCTTTCAATAGACCAGCCGGATCCGGCCAATCACGTGGATCCATGGCCCAATCGCCCATCATATGCCAGTGGAAATAGTCAGAGACGATAACTGCAAGTGGCAAGCCGCGCTTCTTGTATTCACGGACGACCGCCAGCATTTCTTCCTGCGTACGGTAGCGCAACTTGCACTGCCAGAAACCCAGCGCAAAGTCCGGTATTAGGGGCGGATGTCCGGTCGCATTGATGTATTTCTCCAAGATTTCGGCGGGGGTATCACCAACGACAATATAGTAATCAATGCCGCTGGTCGCTTCCATAATCCAGCGGGTCATACTCATGCCCAGCTCTACACGTCCTACACCGGGGTTGTTCCATAGGAAACCATAGCCCAAGGTGGAGATGTAGAAGGGAATACACACCTCTGTGTTGCGCTGTTCGAGTTCAATGATGCTGCCTTTGTTGTCCAGCAGACCATGTTGATGCTGTCCAAGACCGAAGATGTGTTCAGTTCGATTGGATCGGAAGTGGGTGTCGATTTTGGATAAGTTACTGGTGTGAGGGCGATACCAGCGGGCTGGCGGCTTATTGAAGATCGGTTCGGGTTCTTCAAGAATGACGGCGCCCGTGACCGAATTAAAGAAGTGAAGCGTGCCATCTGCCCAGATTTCAGCGCGGATTTTGCCGTTAGTTAAGGTGCTTTTATCATCAGTCAGCGTCACTTGTAGGTTGGAAGTGGGCAGGGTTTCAAGTAATGCACCGGGGATTTCAGGAAAGTCGGGCAGATTGGTGGCACGAACACGGACGCCATCCGGTCCCCAAGGTTCGACTTTTAGGATTTCCCCTTTTAGCCGCCAGTAAAGTGTATTGTTTTCGGTAGAGAGACGGGGTTTCATAATCATTCCTTTAAATTATTTACTGGTCGATTGACAAATTATTTCGACCGTTGTTTGCATATTGCCGTGCTTTGGCGAACGACAAAATCGGGTTGCAACAGCACCTGCTGCGGTTCAAAATGCGTATCTTCTAGCTGCTTGATCAAAAACTCGGTTCCTAGGGTTCCCATCTTCAATGAAGGGATCGAGATCGTGGTCACTTTGGGAGTATATTTCTCCGCAGAACGACTCGAAATAGAGCCAATTACTGAGAAATCGTCAGGCACACTTAATCCCATTTCTTGTAATGCTTGATATGCACCACTATAGACCAAATCATTGCCAACGATTGCTCCAGTGATTTCAGCATTGGTCTCCAACAGGCTTCTCATGGTGTCATAGCCACCTTTAAAGGTTGGCTCACAAGCGCGTATTGTGCCTTGGATGCCGACGTTCAGTGCCGTTTCTTGAAAACCGCGAATTGCTTCAGCAACATAGTTGAGGTGCTTAATTTCGTGACTAACGACTGGTTGCAGAAATGCGATCTGTTGATGCTTGAGTTCGGCGAAATGCTCAACGGCGACACGATGCGCTTCATAGAAATCCATGTCCACAAAACTGATGCCCTCATTATTCTGGCATCGACCAATCAAACTAAATGGATACCCCGACTGCTGCATGAGTTCTACGCGTGGATCGCGGCTTAAAACCTCCATCAGAATGACTCCATCGACAAGGCCTTGATGGATGAAGCGCATGATTTCTTGCTCATCTATCGGGTGGGTAAAGAGGAGCAAGCCATAGTCGTGATCATAGGCCGTATTAGTTACGCTGATGATGAATTCGATGGGTAGATCTTCTAATGTACTCATGGTGACGGCTGGAAACAGCAGCGCAATAATTCGTGTTCGCTTATTGATCATACTGCGTGCTAACCTGTTCGGATGGTAATTTAGCTCCTCTACCGCTTGTAGAATGCGTTGGCGCGTGTCTTCGCCAATTGGTCGGGTGCCACTTAAGGCATAAGAGACGGTGCTGACTGCTACGCCGGCTTTTTTTGCAACATCTTTGATAGTAGCCACTGGTTTATCACCTACTAAATGGGAAATCCTTTACTCTTTGATTGCCCCCGCTGTTATCCCTGCAGCGATATAGCGTTGCGCAAACGCCAGTAGGATGATAGCCGGAAGCGCGGCTATCATAGCAGTTGCCATGATCGCAGGCCAGTTCACTGAGTAAGTGCCAATAAATCGGTAGATTCCCACCGTAATCGGCGTTAAATGTGGACTATTCGTAAGAATAAGTGAGAAGAGAAAATCGCCCCAACCTGCTAGAAAGGCGAACAATGCCGCTGTAATGATTGCGGTGCGGCTGATTGGAACGACAATCGACCAGAATATTTTCCAGTGGCCTGCTCCATCTACCAGTGCTGCTTCCGATAATTCGCGCGGAATATTCAGCATGAATGCGCGCATGATGATGATGGCAAAGGGAACCGCGCCGGTCGAGTCAGCCAAAATGACGGCGATGTAGGTATTAATCAATTTGAGTTTGCTAAACATGGCGTATAGCGAGTTGGCCACGACAATACCCGGTGCCATTTGCGCCAAAATGAGCGCCATCAGCAGGGCTAACCCAATTCGTGAGCGGATTAGAGCGAGTGAATAGGCGGCAGGCGTCGCGATGAGCATGGTGACGACAACAGTTCCAAACCCATAGATTAAGCTGGTCTTGATATACTCACCGGATGTTTCCCACGCACTGATATACCCCTGAAAGGTAACCTGTGGGGGAAAGAACGGTGGCGGGTAGCGAAGGACATCCGTCTGCGCCATTAGCGACGAATTGAGAATCATATAGAAGGGAAACAGGAACAGCCCTGTAAGCAAGAGGCCGAGCAGTGTCAACAGCAGTTTGCGAAACTTTATGATGCTTTCTTGTCTCGGCGGAGTGATGGCTAATGCGGTCATCGTTCCTCCCGTGCGGCATATCGCAGATAGATCAAACCGAATACGAGCACGATCAGCATCAAGATGTCACCGGTGGCCGCTCCAAGACCAAAATCGAGCGTGGTGAAGGATAGACTGTAAGCCCAAGTGTTCAGCGTTTGGCTTGAGTTTGCTGGCCCACCACGCGTAATCGACATGATGACATCGAATACTTTGAGGGTGTAGATGAGACCCAGAAGCAAGACAACTGCGGAAACAGGGCGCAGCAACGGCCAAGAAATGTAACGGAATTTCTGCCATGCATTTGCCCCGTCAATCATAGCCGCTTCATATAGAGTCTCAGGTATATCTTGCAATCCGCCATATAGAATGACCATATTGAAGGGCACGCCGATCCATATATTGGCGATCAATACCGAAATCGGCGCCAAGTGGGGATCCGTTAGCCAAGGCAGCGGTTGCTGGATTGTGCCGAGTGAGCGAAGAATATAGTTGATTACGCCGTAATCGAGATCGAAAAAGCGCACCCAGATGGCTCCTGACACCAGAATGGGCGCTAACCACGGCATGAGCAGCAGACTTCGGAGCATACCACCTAAGGGAAATTTTTGGTTGAAGAAAAGGGCAATCGCTAA
Source organism: Aggregatilineales bacterium (assembly GCA_044227005.1). Classification (GTDB taxonomy): domain Bacteria; phylum Chloroflexota; class Anaerolineae; order Aggregatilineales; family Phototrophicaceae; genus CFX2. The sequence goes on along the minus strand of JBGAFZ010000007.1, from coordinate 9,370 downwards.
GCCAATGACAAATTGAAAAAAAAGCGACCCAATCGTAAAAACAATGGTGTTTTGAATAGCTACCGCGAAGTCCGGGTTACTGAATAGACGGACAAAATTGCCAAATCCAATAAATGGAGCGTCTCCCTTTACAAACGACTTCGCCGTATATCGCTGAAAACTCATGATGATGTTAAAGAGGATCGGGTACACATAAAAGACGGCGACGAAGATGAGCGCGGGTAAAAGGAAGAGGATGCCAACTGCTTGGTGTCGCTGTTTCCAACCGAATACCCTCGATTGTCGAGGTGCGGCAGCTGTCGCCGCCGCACCGCCAACGATAGGGCCTTGTGATTGGCTTTCTCGTTGTTTTTGCATCATTGCATTGCGCTCTCCGCTTGCTTTTGAGCTTGCGTCAAAGCGTCTTGAGCAGACATTGCACCGGTCAATGCCGCTTGAATAGCATTCCACAGCGGTTGGGAAACCTTGCTGTAGTTGGGGCCGAGGTTAGCCGGTGGGCCGGGACGAGAGCGTTCAGCCGCGGCAGCATCCACAAAGGACTTCATCATGGGACGATCCTTGGCAACCTGTTCGGCCAAGGCTTGGCGAGCAGGAATATAAGCGTTCAGGTTTGCCCATGCCAGCATGTTCTTATCGGACAGCAGGCAGTTCACAATCTTACCGGCAGCATCCATTTTTGCTTGGTCGGTACCGAGCGGGATTGTCAAAACTTCACCGCCCATTGGGCCGGGGGCAGCTCCACCATCTGGCATGGGGATAGGCACTACGTCGTATTTCAGACCAGACTTATCGAGCGCGCCAAGGTTCCAAACACCATTCTGCATCATGGCCGCTTTGCCAGCGATAAACTGATCGTTTACATCGCCTTGCGACCACTGCACAACTGACTTGGATGCAGAACCACTCTTTACAAGATCAACCCAGAATTCAAGAGCCTTGACGGCTTCGGGTGAGTCCACTTGCGATAGATCAGCGCCTGCACCCCAGAACCATGGTTCAAACTGCCATGTACCTTCTTCAGTCGCTGGAGCGGAGAATGCAATACCGTAGACGCCGTCTTTGGTGAGTTTGGCTGCGACATCCTTGACTTCTTGCCAAGTGGTTGGCGGCTTGACGCCCGCTTTTTCGAGCATGTCAACGTTATAGAATATAGCCATCCCATTAATGCCGGGGGCAATCCCGTAGACCTTATCATCCAACGAACCGGCTTGGATCAGGTTTTCATACAGACCCTCCAAGTCAACGCCATAATCAGTCAACGGAGCCAATGCACCAGTGCTCGCGACTTCCTGCAGGTCGGGATTGTCGATCATCAGTACATCCGGTAACTGCTGCTGCGAAGCGGCAAGAAGCACCTTCGAAATCAGTTCATTGCGCGGTACGGACTGGCGATCAATCGCTATGTTATTGTCTTTACCGCATTGGGCAACCAAATCCCCCCAAACCTTAGCGCCATCTCCTGAGGTGTAATAATCCCATTCGGTGATGGTAATGTCCGATTGAGCTGCCACGTAAGGAATTGTCCATACTCCTAAGAGTAGAACTAAGAGAACGAGTGTGAATGTAAAAAGAGGACGCCTTCCACGAATCATTTCTACTTTCTCCTTAAATAACTAATTTCCGCCGAAAGGTGTAACTGCCTCGCCCATTGCGCAAATAAGGCCAAGAAGTTACGTTTAAACTAAGTATCGAAACGTTTCGATGATTCAAGAATAACGTGTTTTGGGGATTTGTCAAAAATCTCTAGCGGTTTATTTCACTGGTCCTTTTGAGTATTCGGTAGGGAAGAAATACATTGGATTACTAGTAAAGTGCGCGGGCAGGGCATGCTTATCGATGTGCCTAAGGCGCCTATTTACCGAAGATAGGAGAATTCATACGTTGTAAAATGTTGACAAGATTATGATATTAAGCTATATTCCAACTGTTATGAATAAATTAACTATATTGAATAATTATTCAAAACACAATGTAAGCAGTTTTACAGATTTATTAAATTTTGGCTTAATTTAGTGAAATATTTCAAGTAGGTAACCAAATTGATCAGAATGTAGGCAGTAATTTTACTAGTTACAACCTGTTACGCGTGAATACATGAAACCTCCATAACGATACGCCTCACGCATCTTCGCCAACATTTCACTCATCAGACCGCGATCGTTATACAGATAGAACCTTGCCCAAATACTGTGTCCAAGATACTAAAATTATCTGAAGGGCAGGGCACAAGGTGACCGGCAACCAGAATTATTTGAGCATTATGGATTTCGTGAACAGAAAATCATTATCGCCGATGAGCCAGTAAGTATGATTGACGCTTCACTACGCATGAATATCGTCAACTTGATCCTGTCACTGAAGACTAAATACAACACCAGCTTCCTTTACATTACCCATGATCTCGCGACGGCCTATTACGTCAGTGACTATATTGCGGTCATGTATCGCGGCGCGATTGTTGAGTTTGGAGATGCCCGAACGATCCTGACCAAGCCGCAGCATCCGTATACGCAATTACTACTGGACTCGATTGCACTGACCGACCGCAAATGGAAACGCAAAACCTATGTCGCCTCAGATATTGAAACCAAGGAGTTTCAATTGAGCGGCTGCCGCTTCCGCAACCGCTGTCCATTGGCTCAAGAGATCTGTAAGCATCAACGCCCGCAGCCTATTCGTCTGGAGGATGGGCGTGATGTGTATTGTCATTTTGCGGGAGATTCGAATACAAAAGTGGAAAGTGCATGATGACTGATTCAAAAATTGAACGCTGGGGAATATTTGAAGTTGCTTTTGAAGGCCCATCGACGGGCAACCCATTTTTAGAAGTTGAGCTGCGGGCCGAATTCAGGTGTGGAGATCAGACACTGAAGGCATTGGGTTTCTATGATGGGGCAGGGGTGTATCGAGTACGTTTCATGCCCAACGCCGTTGGCACATGGCATTATGTGACCACGAGCAACCGACCGGAGCTTGATGGCAAGAGTGGCGAGTTCACCTGTGTTGAAGCCTCTGCTGGAAATCATGGGCCTGTGTATGTGAGTAACACGTTCCATTTCGCTTACGCCGATGGAACGCCTTACTATCCGTTTGGCACGACCTGCTATACTTGGACGCATCAGGGCGAAGCGCTTGAGGAACAAACTCTCAAGACGTTGAAGGAGGCCTCGTTTAACAAGATGCGGATGTGCGTTTTCCCCAAGCACTATCCATGGAATCATAATGAGCCGCCTCTCTATCCGTTTGAGCGCAATGCCGCTGGCGAGTCGGATTTCACAAAGTTTAATCCGGCGTATTTCCAGCATTTCGAGATGCGGGTCGGGCAGCTTCTCGAGATGGGCATTGAAGCCGACATTATTATCTTCCACCCCTATGATCATTGGGGCTATGCCAAGATGGACGCTGAGACGGATTACCGCTATCTGCGCTATCTAATCGCTCGTTTATCCGCCTACCGCAATGTCTGGTGGTCATTGGCGAATGAATATGACTTCATGCTGGCGGACAAGTCGATGGAGCGGTGGGATCAATTCTTCCAGATTTTGCTACGTGAAGATCCAGCCAACCATCTGCGCTCGATCCATCAGGGCCACGTCGACGATATGTATGACCACAACAAACCGGGTGTGACCCATGTCTGCATCCAGCATTCCAACGTGCGTATGGTGACTGAATGGCGCAAGCAGTACGGCAAACCGATTATTGATGACGAGTTGGAATACGAGGGAAATGTCATTTACCCGTGGGGTGGCATCACCGCCGAAGAGGAAGTCCACCGCTTCTGGCTGATCGTGATGAATGGTGGATACGCTGGACACGGGGAAACCTACGTACATCCCGACGACATTCTGTGGTGGGCAAAGGGTGGCGTGCTTCATGGCGAAAGCTGGAAGCGTATCGCTTTCATGAGAAAGATCGTTGAAGAAGGGGCGGGCAACGGCTTAACACCTGAATTAGGTGCGGATACCGGGTTACTACCGGGACCCGTCGGTCGATATATGTGGTCTAAATTCGCGGCAGGTTTTAACGGTGATTTTCATTTGATCTACCTTGCCGAGTATCGACCGTGTATGCTGGTGTTCTGGATGCCGGTTGACGACGCCTACCAGTTTGACATCATTGATACTTGGGACATGACGATCACGCCAGCCAAGGTGAACCGCCTGACGGAACCACCGTCCTACAGCTATCCGATGCCTTCCGGTCAACAGCCAACTTATGAAATCGAACTTCCGGGGAAGCCGCACTTGGCGATCCGCATTCGGAAGTAAACTGACGATCTGTTCGCGCCAAGTTTGTACTAATAATTGACTTCGAGCCTACATATTAGCAAGAGCTGTATGTAGGCTCGGTCTATTAATGCTGTAGTCGCAATTTTGCCAATAAGCTTAAGCTCTAGGCTTTTGATACAGTGTCTTGCGGGACCGTTTTATGAAATTAGCCTGCTTGATGCCTATTGACTCCAGCCAAACTGAAATCTCAGGATGATTCGGCATACCACAGCCGTTTGCACAACCTACTTCAATATGTTATTTAGTTTAGTCGTTCTACGCTGCTTCCCTTAGAAAAGTGACATAAGAATGAGTTTATTGAATACATTTGACGATGTTGACGCACAAAAAGTTTGCGACAAAGATGTTGTTAGCGGTGCTTTTCATTTGAGCCAACTTTGGCGGCAGCCATGACCATTCGGGTTGGCATTATTGGCTGCGGTTTAATGGCGAAGGCGCATCTACCGGGGTATCAAGCATCCGGTGGGCGTGCTGAGATTGTTATGTGCTGCGACAATAACTTGCAATTAGCACAGGACTATGCGGCCAAAACTGGCGGCAAACCTGAAGTTGTGACGGATTGGCAGCAGGTTCTCGCCAATAACGATGTGGATGCAGTCGATATTTGTGCCCCTCATTATCTCCATGCCCCCATTGTATTGGCAGCGGCTAAAGCCGGAAACCATATTTTGCTTGAAAAACCGATGGCGATGAATCTGAACGAAGCGCGCCAGATGGTTGAAGCCGCCGGTACTGCCGGTACGACTTTTATGGTCGCTCAAAATCAACGCTATTTGCCCGAGCATTCGCAAATTCGAGATTTGCTCAATCAAGGGGCGATTGGCCGTATTATCGCAGCCCGCATTGATGGCAATCAATTGTTGAGCAGAGGTTATCCGGCGGGACATTGGTTGTTTTCCAAGGCGCTGGCGGGTGGCGGCGTGATTCTTACAACCGCTATTCATAAGATTGATCTCCTCCGCTACTTTCTTGGCGAAGTGCGGCGTGTAACAGCACTCTATTCGACATCAGGTTTGAATCCGGGAATGGATAGCGAAGATATTGCTACGATTGCGTTGGAGTTTGAGAACGGAGCGCTTGGGGAAGCGTTCTTTACGTTTGCCTCTTCACAAAATCCCATTCCGACGCCGAGTCATGAATTAGTGATCCTCTACGGCACAAAAGGCATGATCAATAATATAAACGGCTGGCATATGCACAGCACCGAGTTGGAAACTTATAAAGATGCAATGACCCCGATGAACTTGCCGAACGCGGATTATGCCGCATCCTTTGTGAATGAGGTGGGGCATTTTCTGCATTGTATCGAAACCGGAGAGGAGCCACTGACTTCTGGCATCGACAATTTGAAAACAATTGCTGTTATCGACGCCATTTATCAGGCGGCTGAGACCGGGCAGACAACTTATGTACAACATATTTAAAGGATATTTTTGACCAATGCCTAGATTACGTTTTGCTGCCCCCAAAGAACGCCGCGTCGCACTTGTGACCGGTGGTGCTCGTGGAATCGGTGGTGCCAGTGCCTTACGAATCGCGGAAGAAGGCCGGGATATTGTCATCGGCGATATTGAAGACGGCAGTCCAATGGTTAGAGAAATCGAATCGTTGGGTCAGAAAGCTGTTTTCATCAAAATGGATGTTTCCGACGAAGCGGCTGTTCAGGCTTTGGTTGCCCAGACAATCGATATCTTTGGCCGTTTAGATATTTTGATTTGCTGCGCAGGTATCCTTGGCAAAGAAAAGCCGTTTTTGGAACAAACTGCAGCCGAATTTAACAAGGTCATGCAAATTAACGTCAACGGCATCTACTATTCGCATCAAGCCGCCATTCCACATATGTTGAAGCAGGGCTGGGGGCGCTGTGTCACGATCACTTCTGGCGCGCGATACGGTGCAACTAACCTTGTTCCATACGGTGTGTCGAAAGGGGCCGTGTTTTCATTTGTGAATGCGCTAGGCAATGCTTATCCGAAACAAGGGGTTTTTGTGAATGGGGTCGAACCGGGACGTGCGCTAACCGAAATGGTTGTGCCGCGTTTTTCAGCCGAACACCTAGCAAACCCGGGTGTACCGATTGGTCGTTACTCGGACGCAGAGGAAGTCGCGGAAGTCGTTGAGTTTCTAAGTTCTGAACGAAACACCTACACGACCGGATCTGTGTGGAGTGTAAAAGGCGCGACCGGCTGATTCCTTCGAAGATCTACATCATACTATGCAAATACTATGGTTGGATATAGCTCTCGAAAAGGGCTATTTACATGACCTATTTCTGGAGCGAAATCGAGCACTTTCATCGGTGATGCCAGCCATTAATCAACCACGAACGTATACCACTGTACAAATGCAGGGAACGCGACCTCAGGTTCCTCAAGTTTCGGATGCCAGCGCTTTTCCAGTTCATACAGCAACCAGCCGTCATACCCATGCCTTCGGAGGATGCCAACCGCTTCAGCCAGAGGCAGTTGCCCTGTGCCCGGTAGCACATAGCGCCAGCCGTCATCCATCGCTTGTGGATGCTGACTGTCAAAAACCGCGTCCTTCACATGGGTATATCCAACCCGCGAACCGATGGCCGTCCATGTTTGTTCGGGTGTCTCACCACCGACGCGTGCCGTATGTCCTAAATCCCACAGCGCCCCGAAGGCTGGATTTTCAATGCGGTTGAGCAGCAGGCGGCAGTTTGCGGAGGTCACCCAATTGTCGTGCGTTTCAAACAACCAATGCAGTTCACTTGCGCCATCCAACTCCAAAATTGCCTGTACGCACTCTAATCCGATTTCCGCCAGCGCCTGATGACTGGAACCTTCTAGTGTTCCCCCACCAAACACGCGCACATTTTTGAAGCCCAGCGTATGCGCTAGCACAATCGTCCGCTTGGCTTCTTCGATATTTTCGGCTTTGCGTTCCGCCTCGCAGACCGTGATGCTCGAACTGATACCACTCACCGCCAGCCCTGCATCATCCAGCCGCCGCCGTGTCTCTGAACCTTGACTCGTGAACAATGCCAGTTTGGTTATATCCAGATCATTCAGATAGCCACGGAAGTCCACGCCGTCGAAACCATATTCGCGGCCTTTTCGGCAGATCGTATCCAGATCCCAGTTGGGACAGCCGAGTGTAGTGAATGATATTTTCATAAGGTTATTCTCTAATTAGGCTTCGAAGTAGGCGATGTTTCGATCAATGAAAGCAGCTTCTGCTCATATAAGTCGGCATCCAGCGGCAGTTGAACCGTTCTACCCTCTAATGACGACATCAGTATGCTATTTGCCAGCATTACCGAATGAATGCCCTCTCCTGCCGGAGCAATCAGTTGGTCACCGTTCAAAATCGCCTGCACAAAATTTTCGATGATGACACGGTGTCCCGGCCCGACCTGCGGCTCGAACGGTACAGCTACCTGCTCAAATGGCACCTTATCAAAACCGTTGCTTGCCTGTTCGATCTGCTCAAACATCGAATGCTGGTTGCGCCAGAAAGTCAGCTTGCCGTCTTCATAGACCAGCTTGCCCTTCTCACCGACAATCTCCAACCGGTTCGTACCGGGCGATTCCGCCGTGCTCGTGATGAAGTGACCGATCATGCCGTTCTCGTGTTCAAAATAAGCGGTCACCTCGTCTTCGACCTCGATCCGGTGATACTTCCCCAATCCCGCAAGACCGTTCACGCGCTGCGGCATCCCCACGAACCATTGATACAGGTCGAGGTTATGCAAACATTGGTTGATGAGAACGCCGCCGCCCTCGCCTTTCCATGTCGCCCGCCAGCCCCCGTTGTCATAATAGCTCTGTGCCCGAAACCAATCGGTGACCAGCCAAGTCGTCCGAACCAGACGCCCCAGTTCCCCGCCGTCAATCAGCCCTTTGATCTTCTGCCAATAGGTATAAGTACGCTGCATTAACACAATCGCGAACACCAGCTTCGGGTTGGTTTGCTTGGCTGCCTCATAAGCCGCGATCATCTTCTGCGCATCTTTCACGTGTACGGCTATCGGCTTCTCCACCAGCACATTAATGCCTTGCTGCATCGCCGCGATACTCATGGCAGGATGGTCATAATGCGGCGTGCTGATCAAGATGGCGTCCGGCGCTTCCTGCTTCAGCAGTTCATGATAATCGTAGTAAGCGGGCACCCGCCGCTCGGCCGCCAGCGCATTAGCCGTTGCCGGATTAACATCACAGATTGCCGCCAACTCCGCGTTTTCCAGCGTAGCAATATCTTGGACATGGGCTTTCCCCATAATCCCTGCGCCGATCACCGCAATTCGAACTTTGCTGCCCATCAGCCTATCCTCTAGAATGTAGCCAACACGACCATTCCCCTACACCACCGCTCTAAGCCGCCCAAATTTGAACGATCCAACCGCTAGGTTCCACGATCCTTTAATCCAGTATGCCCTGCGAGGCCCTTAATGCTAGGAGTATAACTTGGATTTTGCTGATGGAAATGAAATCACAGAGCATATAGAGAAAGACATATCTTGCCTCTCCGCTTTCATCACCCAAATAACATCTTCGCAGGGAGAAGGTCAGAGACCCTTGGATATCGAGATAAGCATTAATTCATGAAGGCCAAGAAACGGGAATGGACTTTCTTGCGTTTGTCTTTACACACAAAATAATGGAAGCCTTTTCAAGAAAAAATAGGAATGGGGAATGACTTCATGCCAAAGAACAAGAAAATAGTCTGAAGTAATTGAAGAAGATTGACAGGACTATATTCCGTTTCATCGCGATAACGCCATTGGGCTGTCAGGGCATGAGAGAGAACGTAGCCAATGAGACGAGAATACAATTGCCATAAAACACGATCGATACGCCGGGGATTGAAATGAGCCAGTCGTAATTGCGATTTCCAAGATCGATAAACACATTGGTACGCTCTGATGCGATGTGCTGAGTTGAAAGATGGAATGGTACGGGGATTAAAAGAATATTCTAGCTACCGGACACTGAACAAAAAAGCGAGGAGGAAGGGGTAGGAAAGAGAGGGAAAACTCGCTAAGGTTGAAGTTGCCAACAAACAACCAAGCGAGAAATGGCCATGACATCCATCGGCCTTCCTCAACTGTATAG
>JBGAFZ010000006.1:0-319163 GCA_044227005.1 Aggregatilineales bacterium | reverse complement strand
CACTTTGTAGCTGCTCTGCCTCCCACTGTTGGGCAAAGCCCAGCCAGAAATCATCGACATGACAGAATAGTTCCAGTAAACTCATTTTGGATGCCTCTCTGGTTGTGGTTAACCTTGAGAGTATCTTATCTCTCTTTGAGTGGCATCCCCTTATCCCGAACTCAGGTTAAATAGTCATTTGCCCCCTGACGTAATGCTGCCACAGCCGATGGTACAGTCGCATGACCTGTTAGCAAAATTACAGCTAGATTGGGTTTATACTTCTTGGCTTCGTAAAGTAATGTCACTCCATCCATTACGTCCATTTTGATGTCAGTGAGAAGCAAATCAAATGGCTCGTGTTGGAGCATTTCCAGCGCCATTCGTCCATTATTGGCAGATTGCACCCCATATCCAGCTTGTTGTATTACGCGAACCAAGAAGTTGCGAATGACAACTTCATCATCAACAACCAATACTTTACGAATTGTCACGGCAATCATTCCTCGCTGGTAATTTAACTTTGAACACCGTACGTATACCTGATGTACTCTCAACCGAAATCAAACCAGCGTGTCGTCGAATAATATCCTGCGAAATAGCCAATCCCAAACCCATGCCACGCGTTTTAGTTGTAAATAGTGGCTCAAAAAGACGAGATTGATACTCGTCTGGAATGCCATGTCCATCGTCAATGACACTGATGGACACTTCAGATTCACTTGTTTCCGTTTGTAACCACACATTTCCCCCGACAGCAGGCATTGCTTCAGCAGCATTCAAGAGCAAATTTAACAGTACTTGCTTGATTTGATTGCTGTCGCCACAGGTCAGCGGCAAATTTGGAGTCAAGTGAACATGCAAAGTGACATTGGTTTCTTGAAGACGCTTGCGCATCAATACCCGCACACCCTCACAAATCGCATTCAAATCCAATGGAACATGTTCATGTGTTGAAGGTCGGTAAAAATCCAGCATTTGTCGAAAAATGGATTGGATACGTTCAAGTTCTTGCTGGATGATGGTCACATCCTGCCGCACTAGTGCTGAATTGCCTTGATCAATCTCGTCCATCACCAGCCCTAGCCCACTTTGAATAGCTTGCAGTGGATTATTGAGCTCATGGGCGAGTGAACTGGCGAGCTGCCCGATGACAGCTAATTTTTCGGACTGGATAAGGCGGATTTGAGCTGCCTTCAAAGCAGTTGTACGCTCTTCCACTTTTAGTTCAAGGGAAGCCGAAAGTTGTTTTTCTGTCATTAGGAGTTCATCTATGGTTTGCTGCTGTTGCTCTACCGCAAGTAACAAGTGCTCTAACCTTTGACGTTCTCCTTCGAGTTGAACTCGGTCTTGATCAGCCTCTTGTAGACGAGTAGTTGTGTATAGCGCATGGGAGGTGATTTGTCGTAGCATCTCGTAGCGCTCACTAGTAGGAGGTGGCATTGAATCGGGACATTTGTATACGAAAGCACCTACATATCGTGTAGGTGTATTAAGTGGAACATAGTAGTGTCCTGCTTGGACTTCATTGACTTGGTAACGAATTTTTTCTTGAATCATCTCCACTATTTGTAGTGATACCCGACGCACCGTGGCACTTTGCAACGGACTGGAAGCGTGCAACCATGTATCACCTACGATGCAGCGTCCGAGTTGTTGATCCCAGATGAGCAAACATGCCCATTGAGGTTGTACCAAATCAACAAAGGCATACAAAGCAGCTTCTGCCGTTTGTTCGGTTGTATTAGACGTAGCAATTTGGATGAGCAGCTTAGTGAAATAATCGTTCATGTCATTTTATACGGGCAACATACACGCGGCGACAGAACACTCATAGTGTCCCGCAATTTGTCCCCGCAATCGAGCGATTACACCATGACTTCGAAATCCCAAAAACGGAATATCTCCCAATGACTGTTCCACCGCTGTACGCTGTTGATGATAGGCCTCTTGCAGTATCATTCCAGTCGACATGCAATCAATAAATAATGCCCCCGCCTGCGTTTGTGGTGCGAATCCAGCCATCGCCTGTTGAATTGCGCGTTGAGCCGCTGTCACCATGGCGTCGTCTTTTGTATTCAATATGTGAACTAAACGGCCTGTAGGCGGAGGCGAAGTCATCATGATGGCTCCATCTCCATCAAATCCCATAGGCATACTGACCTTGCATTCCCCTTGTTCGCAAATGCCAATAGGATACCGCATCAGGAGTTTCATCAATGTTTCATCACTGAATTGGATCTGATTGCTGCTTAGAAAATCTTCATATACTTCACGGGCTGGACGACCATCAATCTTGCTAATCCTGCGTTCTTCGACCTTCGTCACACGATAAGGACCACTGAGCGGAGTCCAGCCATTTGCGAGTGAGAGACCCAGTGGTTTCTGACTTAAAATCTCCACCCCACTCAATCCTGACTGATACATTTGACGATTATGGAACACATGCGGAACTTGTTTTGCCGGTCCCGCACCGCCCACGATATCGTACATCATTCCAGTTTCAGTCATTGCTTGATCAACTAGCCCATCTAAATTCATAGATTGATTATCAGGGAATAACATCAAAGTGCGATGTTTAAAAATGCTGCCCAGACCTTCTTTTGAAAGACCGTGTAAGTTACCCAGCAATTTCTTACTGCTAAACCATCGCCTACGATACGAGGTTGCGTGAAATTGAATTTGCTCACTGCTAATCAGCATCACTCCCGCACCCTGTTCTACATATCCTTCGTGGGTATATTCGCCGGCTGAGGTTGCTCCAATTAAAGGAACTTCACCCAATACCTGATTCACGCCTGCGAACACTTTATCGGGATGAGGATGGGATGTAAATAGTAAGGCTAAGGATGGGTATCCACCATGCAAACTGGAGAATGCGGCACGTGCTGCCTCTCGACCACAGGTGATTCCATCAGAGTGATTATCAATCCCCACACCAGTTCGAGTGACCAAGCCATACTCCTCTTGCATAATCTTTCATAAGAGTATAAATCAAACCAAAGCACTCATTTTCTCGATTCGGCAAATCTTCGGCATTTCTCCGGTCATTACTTTGCGCTACAGGTTCTTTTTTCCATTACCTTGACTTTACATGAGGACAGCACAAAGGAGATAACATGTCTACAACAGCGGCGTTACCTACACAAAGTCAAAAATGGGTTCGTTCAATTACGCATGGTATTATCGCAGGAATTATTGGCGGCATTGTGTTTGGCATGATGATGGCGATGATGAATATGCTGCCGATGGTCGCTATGCTGGTTAAATCCGATAGCCCTATCGTCGGTTTCGTTGTCCATTTAGTAATCAGTGCAGGCATTGGTGCAAGCTTCGGTATTGTTCTGTCGTTCGTGCCTGTAAAGGGGCGCACGGGTACTATCGCCTCTGGAGCCTTTTATGGCATGATTTGGTGGGTGTTAGGCGCATTGGTCTTAATGCCCTTGATGCTCGGTATGGCGAACATGGTATTCCAGATTGGTGATACTCAATGGGCTAGCCTTATAGGGCATATTATGTTCGGCGTGATCACTGGTTTTGTCTTCAATTTGCTTGACAAACGACGTTAGTCTATTCGGCTTTTATCCGACGCGACCTGTTCTGGTAGTCGCGTCGGGAATGTATTGGTCATTAACAACTTGTTGCTTAATAGGATCTCAGTTCAATATTTATAAGGACTTGGCTCATTTCACAATTGTATGAGGTCAATAAGAGTGCCCACACGTCGCCAACGAAAAAAGACATCGACCACAGGCCGAACACCTATCATGGCCGTGGGTATAGCAGCTTTGGTAATTATTGCGATCCTGATGGTCGTTTCGTCCAATACCAATCGCCAAGGCACAACCTCTGGTGCATCCCAAAACAGCACAAGCATTGAGCCGATGTTGGGACATCAGGATGCTCCGGTAACTATTATTGAATATGGTGCATACGGTTGTACAGCTTGCCGAGCATGGCATAACGCGCATATTATTGAACAAATTTTGGGTGCCTATCCCGATAAAGTTCGGTTTATTTTTCGAGACTTTCCAGTGATTGTGCCAACCTATGATCACATGGCTGCCGAAGTCGCTCACTGCGCTTTGGATCAAGGGCAAGATGTGTTCTGGAAATTCCATGATGCGCTTTACACGATTGCAACACCTCAATCATCCCAAGATGATCTTTTTGATTTAGGCACACAGGTTGGTTTAGATCGAAGCCAACTGCAAACCTGCACAAGGGCAGGCACCTATCGTTCTGTAGTAGAGAATAATTTGAATCGCGCTGTGAACCTAGGATTGCGCGGAACGCCCGGTTTTTTGGTCAATGATGTTGTCATCTATAATGCCTCGCCGGAAGTTTTGCAGGCGGCTGTGGAGAAGGCACTGCGCTCATAGTCTATACTGCGTATTTGCTTCAGATGACTAACTAAGTAAAAAATCAGGTCTGATCAATTGAATGGTGTTTAGGGATAGCTACATGTTTGGTGTCGGTGTCTTTATTCTACGCATGTGTTGAATAACACCCACGCTCGAGGCTGTGGAAACACAATAAGGTACAACAACGGTGAGCGCCATTTTAAAGAGACGATCAACAGTCAAATTACCTCTTAAAATGGCATCGCCATGATTAATCGTAATCAGTACTGCACCAACGATAATGGCGTACTTTATTGCTCGTCTTACAATTGTGGGTTCGAGGGCAATACTTAACCATTCACTCATCGTAACATTATCCTTTTGATGATTTAATGACTCCAGAAAATAGAGTACCGGAAACTGAATGAAGTTACTGTTTTCCAGACAACATTTCGTGCTTGTGACCTGCGGATGACTCTTTACGATCTAGATTGAGGCAAATTTCACGGCATGCAGACCTATTCCCATATCATATTGGCAACCGTAATCAATCACCTTACCCAGAATAATTCCACTATACCTATTCATTCCAAAGCATTTCTTCTTGGGTCATTTGTCCCTGATGTTGCGCTGGGGATCTTGACTGTTAGTTTTCTGGTTGATCGACGCTTAAAAAAGGAAGAGGCAGTATGGTGTGGTGATGAATTCAACAAAACCTACTTTAGTGATCCGTTGTGGATTGTGTCACATAATCTGTTGCACGCACCATTTCTCATCGTCTTGATGATTGTTTTTGGCTCTTACATGGGCAGTAGGCACAAAAAGGGTTGGGGATGGAGTTTGCTGTGGTTTGGAATCGGCTGTGGTATTCATTCAGTCATTGATATCGGTACTCATCACAACGATGGGCCATTAGTCTTTTTTCCCTTTGATTGGCAAAAACGATTTTCTAGCCCGGTTAGCTACTGGGATCGCAATCATGGTGCAACCTTATTTTCCCCATTAGAACATATCTTTGATCTCATTCTCATGCTAAACCTGTGCCGTGAAATTTTGAGCGAACGTCGTCTTTTGTCAAAACAAACCTCGAACATGTCTCAAAGCCAGTAATTAATATCTTTGTACTTTTGGTTACCCATGACTATCTTCGGCAAATCTTCGGTAAATCGTGGGTTTGCAGCGCAAGTTTTCTGCTAAAGTTACTCGTGAAATACAAAAGTAGTAACACTCCAGAGAGAATTCAATGCGCTATTGGGAATGGGCAAAATCACATCGTACCCACTTGACTGCAATTGTCTTCTGGCTTGGCCTCCTTTTGCTTACTCGCCAATATATGCAGACCAACCACCTGTCATTTGAAGATCTGACACAACAACTGAGTAACTTGTTAAGAGGATCAGCTTTTGGACCGACGCTCTTTATTGCACTTTATCTTCTGCGACCATTGACACTATTTCCCGCGGTGTTGCTCACTTTATTGGGCGGCAATGTGTTTGGATTATGGCCGGGTTTCCTATATGTCTTAGTGGCTGGCACACTCTCATCCATTATCCCGTATTCTGTTGGGCGTTGGTTTTCAACCAATGCCTCACAAGAGAATGATGCCAAATCCAGACTCCACCAATTTATTGGAACAGTGCGAATGCATCCCTTTCAGACGATGTTGGTTACCCGGTTACTATTCCTTCCTTATGATGGGGTTAGCCTGCTAGCTGGCAGTCTGCGTGTTCCATTTTTGGCGTTTTTTTTTGCAACCGCTTTAGGAAATGTTGTCGGTTCGTTCTCTTATGTTGGTATCGGAGCTTCGATTAAAGGTGATTTGTCAGCAGGCGACATTTCATTCGATCCGAAAACTTTGCTGATGTCCATTGGAATACTAGTCGTCACATTATTGTTATCGAAAATATTGAACAGCTATCAAATACGCCGTCAAACCACACGAAAAGAGCGTGCAGAATGAGTGAAATTTATGATGTTATCGTCATTGGGGGTGGAGCGGCGGGATTAACAGCAGCGGCCTTTGGAGGCGAATTTGGTAAGAAAGTCGCCTTAATTGAACGCGAGAATCTGGGTGGCGATTGTACATGGACAGGCTGTGTTCCCAGTAAAACGCTGTTAAAGGTGGCAAAAGTCGCACATAGCGTTCGCATCGCACAGCAATATGGTATCAGCACGAGTGCGCCAGTTGTCGATATGAAAGCTGTTCGTGACCATGTTCAACATGCCGTTCAAGAAGTCTATAGTGCCGAAACACCCGCGGAGATTTCAAAACGCGGGATTGAAGTGATTTTAGGGGAAGCCAAATTCCTTGATGCGCATACCATTCAGGTTAACGAGCGGCAGTTGCGTGCCAAGAAGTTTATTTTGGCAACCGGTGGACGCCCCAGCGTGCCACCCATTCCGGGGCTGGACAGTGTGCCTTATAAAACAAACCGTAATTTTTTCGATAACGACCGCCTACCGGATCACTTGTTGGTGATGGGTGCCGGACCGATCGGCATGGAGATGTCACAAGCATATGCACGATTAGGTGCTAAGGTAACCATCATCGGCGAGCAAGTCATGCCGCGGGATGAGCCAGAAGCAGTTGAAGTCCTGAAAATGGTGTTCACGCGGGAAAATATCCGTATTGTTCAATCGCGTGTCACTGAAGTGCGGGCTGAAGGTTCTGACATCATCCTTGGTCTGAGTGATGGACAGATGGTACGTGGTGACATGTTGTTAGTGGCTGTAGGACGTACACCTAATGTTGAAACGCTTGATCTGGAAAAGGCGGGTGTGACCTATACCAAACAAGGTATCCCGGTGAATGGACAGCTACAAACCAATATATCTCATATTTATGCCGTAGGGGATGTGACTACAGGGCCGAAGTTCACCCATTATGCGGGTTTTCAAGGGGCTGCTGCTGGACGTAACTCATTGCTGCCAATCGGCAAAGCCAAAGGGCATGAAGCGGTGCTGCCGTGGGTAACCTTCACCGATCCTGAAATAGCTCATGTAGGTATGACTGAAGCGGAAGCTCGGAAAGAATTTGGTGATAATGTAAAAGTGTTCACGTTACCTATGACAGAAGGGGATCGGTCAGTAGCTGAAGGAGATACTGAAGGTTTCATCAAAATCGTTTACCGGGGTAGTGGTGAGATGTTGGGTGCGACGATTGTCGCTGAACGAGCAGGTGAGATGTTAATCGAGTTTGAGATGGTGATTAAAAAACATATCAGCCTGCGGAGTCTCGTTGGTACAATGCATGCATATCCTACATATTCGGATATTGTGCATAAATCAATGTCAAGGCTGCTGGTGCGCGAGTTGTTGACCAGCACAGCAGGGCGTGTTCTCAAAATGGTGCTTAAGGCCTTACCATGATTGATACAGTTTTACGCCAAGCGAAAGACGTTGTGCTGACACCAACTGCACGACATCTTAGCAAAAGTATGAGTCCCATGACCATTACGCTCGTCGGTGCTGGAATCGGTGTGCTGGCAGCATGGGCAGGATTGCAAGGCAATTATGCGCTTGGCTTAGGCCTCTGGTTATTAAACCGAACACTGGATGGCCTAGATGGCACCTTCGCCCGTGTATCCGGTCAGCAGTCTGACCTTGGTGGTTATATCGATACAATGGTCGATTTTGCAATGTATACCATCATCCCGATCGGGTTGGCACTGCGACATCCGACTGTTGATGTGTTGATCCCGCTCGTGTTTTTACTTGGTACTTTTTATATCAACGCGGCAGCTTTCTTGTATTTGTCCGCGATTTTGGAGCGGCGCAAATTAGGTGCTAAACAGCAGGGAGAACTGACATCAATTACTATGCCACGAGGTTTAATTGAAGGCACCGAAGCTGTCGTGTTTTATAGTTTATTTTTTCTGTTCCCGAATGCGCTAACCGTGTTGTTCTTGCTTTTAGGTTCGTTGGTCATTATCACGACCTTACAACATGTGGTTTGGGCTGTCCGAAATCTTGATTAATTTAAGGAGACACGAATGCGTTTTAGACTATTATTGACTTTGATATTGCTCTTGCTGATGAGCAGTGTGGTTTTGGCACAGCAATCCGATACGCCGACTGCACCACCGGGTTTCAAGGATTGGGACGATGTGTTGCAGCAAGCTAAGGGAACAACCGTCAATTGGTATTTGTGGGGTGGCTCAGATGCCATCAATACATTTGTCGAAGAATTCTACGGTAAGGTGCTGCTTGATGAATACGGCATTACATTGAACCGTGTTGGTGTTGCCGACACAGTAGATGCTGTCAACACCGTTTTGAGCGAACATGAAGCAGGTATCACTAAAGATGGTGCTGTGGATATGATCTGGATCAATGGTGAAAACTTTTTCACTTTGCGGCAGGCTGACTTGCTGTACGGGCCATGGGCACAGACTATTCCTAACAGCGCTGTGGTCAATTGGGAGAACCCTGCTGTAGCTTATGATTTTGGAGTTCCGGTTGAGGGTTATGAAAGTCCATGGTCGAGCGCCCAGTTACATTTCATTTACGACCCAGCTCGCATAGCGAGTAATGAACTGCCCCATAATTTTGATGAGCTAACCGCATGGATGACAGCCCACCCCGGTCATTTTACGTATATCGCCCCCGGTCCTGGAGGATTTATGGGTACGCGTTTTGTCAAAGAGGTTCTTTATAGTATCAGTGGGGGCTATGAACAGTGGGTCGGTCAATGGAATAAAGATCATTACACCCAGTGGTCATCCAAACTCTGGGAATATCTCAATGCTTGGAAGCCGAATTTGTGGCGTAATGGGGAAACTTATCCGGCTAACGAGAATGAACTGGCTCAGTTATTTGCGAACGGCGAGGTTGATTTCGCCATGACCCAAGCAGTAGCTGGTGCAGGACCATTGATTGCATCCGGTGTCATTCCCGATACATCCCGTGCTTTTACTCTCGATCAGTATTCGATTGGCGATTATAACTATGTCGCTATTCCAACCAATGCTACCCATAAAGCTGCCGCACTAGTTCTGGCTAACTTACTGCTGCGTCCTGATCGGCAGGCCGGTCAAATCCGTCCTGAGACGGGATTCGGTCTGGGATATGCGATTGACATCAGTCGCGTAAGTGAAGAGGAACAAAAACTTTTACAAAAGGCATTTGTGGATCTTGGTACCGGGGCGGCTGACCCGGCAGCATTGGCAAAAGCCTTTGCACCCGATATGGCACCTGAGTCACAGGCCATCATCGAGGCTGACTGGGAAGCCAACGTACTGCGAAAATAAACCATGCGCTGGCGTACCGCATTGATGCTTATACCCGCTCTGATTGTGCTGGTTGGCTTATTCGGTGGGGGTTTGTTCTATAGTGTTCTGCAAAGTCTCGGTTGGCAACCTGCCATCGGTGCTTATGACTTAAGCCTAGATGCTTATGGCCGCCTGCTCTTTGGGGCGGCCTACGCGGAAACCTTCTGGTCAGGGTTGGGGCTTTCGCTATGGATTAGTCTCGCCAGTACTTTAGTTTCTGCCATTCTAGCTGTGGTTATCGCAACGACAATTCATGCAACAACGCGTGGCACAACTTTCTGGTCGTATATTTTACAGCTCAATCTTCCCATACCCCATCTGGTAGCGGCTATTGGGATGTTATTTTTGCTCTCGCAGAGCGGATTATTAGCGCGCGGGGCAGCAGGATTGGGGTTCATTACCACGCCGGGAGAATTCCCAATCTGGGTACGCGATTCGACGAGCATCGGAATTATCTTGACCTATGTTTGGAAGGAAACGCCGTTTATCGCGGTCATTGTTTTAGCCGTTTTAAAATCGCTCGGCGAAGCTTACGAGGATGCAGCACGCAATCTAGGCGCGAACCGCTGGCAGCGCTTCCGTTTTGTCACCCTGCCATTAATTGCGCCATCACTGCTATCATCAGGTGTACTCGTGTTTGCCTTCACTTTCGGATCTTATGAAATTCCTGCCCTGCTCGGTGTTCGCTATCCACGTGTATTGCCCGTTTCTGCTTTGCAGCTATTCACCGACTCCGATTTAAATGCGCGTCCACAAGCGATGGCCTTAAGTATACTGATCTCACTAATCGTGACTGTTTTCGTCGTGATTTACTTATGGCTAAAAGGGCGACTGAACCGCGCATGAACCGAATCCTTCGTTACTTACTGTTGCTATCAATGGGGCTGGTAATCATATTGCCATTAGCCGCCTTTCTATTGAATGCCTTTGCTCGCCAGTGGTTCTTCCCGCAATTCATCCCGCGTATCTGGACACTAGAGGCATGGCAGCGTTTATTCTCCATTCAATCAGATTTTTGGTCCGCGTTGTCGAACAGTATACTCATCGCCGTCACGGTCACAATTGTTTCTCTGATCATTGGATTACCCGCAGCACGTGTCATGGGGTTGCACCAGTTTCGCGGCAAATGCTTGTTGGAATTTTTCATTCTGCTTCCAACAGTTGTTCCACCTCTAGCGGTTAGCATGGGTTTGACTGTTAACTTTCTACGGTGGGGACTCGCAGGGAATTGGATTGGTGTGAGCATTGTTCATCTCGTTCCGGTGCTTCCCTATATGATTTTGACCTTAGCGGGGATTTTTTCGAACTACAATATCGATTATGAGGCTCAAGCGCGTTCGCTGGGTGCTTCGCCTTTGGCTGTCTTCCGCCTCATTACACTACCAGCCATTTTCCCCGGATTAGTTGTAGCGGCACTTTTTGCTTTTCTTATTTCATGGAGTCAGTATATTTTGACTTTATTGGTGGGGAGTGGACGGGTCATCACCCTCCCAATACTGCTGTTTTCCAGTGCATCAGGTGGCAATAATGCTGTGATTGCAGCACAGGCACTCCTATTCATTGCGCCGACGCTCATCATTCTGTTGTTAACTAGCCGCTTCCTATCCGGCAGCGGAATCAGCGGATTGGGGCGACTATGACCCTTGTTGAATTACACAACCTCCATAAAACGTATCAAGGGAGTGTTTTTCCAGCCGTCAATCAACTTTCATTAGAGATTCCTTCGCAGAAAATTGTTGCTTTGCTTGGCCCATCCGGTTCTGGAAAAACGACTGTCTTGAAAATGATCGCGGGATTGCTAGAAGCATCGAGCGGTGACATTTGCTTTGACGGAAATAGCGTCGTTAGCGTTCCTGCTGAAAAACGCAGTGCGGTGATGGTTTTCCAGAATCATATGCTGTTTCCGTACATGAACGTCGAGCAAAATATTGGTTTCGGTCTGAAAATGCGCGGTATAGACGCTAGATCCGTCCATCGTAGTGTTCAATTAATGCTTGAATTAGTTCAACTGCCGAATATTAGTAAGCGCTTCCCTCGCCAACTTTCCGGTGGTCAACAGCAGCGCGTAGCATTGGCGCGTGCTTTGATTGTTAAGCCCCGCGTTCTCTTGCTGGACGAACCATTGAGCAGTCTTGATGCCCATTTGCGTGACGAAATGCGTGAGCTTATTTTGAGCAAACAGCGTATGTTTGGTATTACGACGGTGGTCGTTACCCATGATCAGCAGGAGGCAACCGTATTGGCGGACAAAATCGCCTTGATGATGGGTGGAGAACTAAAACAGTATAGTTCCCCTGAAGACTTTTATAATCGGCCAACAAGCGAACAGGTCGCACGCTTCTTTGGGGGAATTAATTTTATTCCTGGTCAATTAGATGGCAATGTCATTCATACATCAATCGGGCAACTAAATATCTGTAGACCAATTAATATGTATGATATGCAACTGACTATTCGTCCAGAACAAGTGCGGTTTTGCAAAGGGGAAGCACAGAATACAGCTATCGGTGTCATAAAAACACGTATATATATGGGAACCTATACTCGTTATCAAATACAACTCAAAAGTATGACGGTTGAAGTGAATTCGAATGAGGGTGAGTATCAGGTAGGTGAGCACATAACTCTTTATTTCCCGCCAGAACATCTCTGGCCGATCCCACAACATGCTTAGGGAATAGTCTCTATGATATACGATTGTATTGTGATTGGTGCAGGACAATCCGGACTAGCAGCAGGCTATTACCTTCGTCAGACCGGGCTACAATTCACCATTCTTGATCAAAATATAGCATTGGGTGGTTCATGGCAGCACTACTATAAGAGCCTAAAATTATTTTCTCCTGCACGCTACGCAGGATTACCAGGAATGTCTTTCCCCGGCTTACCTGATCACTATCCATTGCGAGATGAGCTGATTACCTACCTTCAAAATTACGCACAACATTTCAAATTGCCGATATTGATGAATGAGCATGTTAAACAGGTAACTCAATCTGAAGCTTGTTTCATCGTGCAAACATCAGTTGGAGAGTACCATGCCAAGGCACTTATCTCAGCAACAGGATCTTTCAACAGTCCTTATGTACCGATACTACCTGGTCAAGCCTCCTTTAGAGGGCAAATTCTCCACGCGTATAATTACATTGATTCGCAAACCTATCACGGGCAGCACGTGTTGGTTATTGGAGCAGGCGAATCAGCCATACAAATCGCCTTTGATCTTGCACCAGTTGCTCGTGTAACATTGGCATCGAGACAACCGCTCCGCTTTCAGCCACAACATATTTTGGGCCTGGATATTCATATTTTTCTGCACGGAACCGGATATGACAGTATTCCTCTTGGATTGTGGAAGAAATTAAAAGGCAGTCATCGGATTATTGAGACTTCACCTTATCGGGCAGCACTTGCTAGTGGTAATCCCAAAGAACGCCGGATGTTCACCCGCTTCACTCAACAGGGGGTGATCTGGAATGACGGGCAGGAAGAGTTTATTGATACTGTAATTTTTGCAACAGGCTACCGTCCCAGCTTGAATTATCTTCGCTTATTAGGCGCTTTAGACCCTGATGGAAATCCTTGTCATAAAGGTGGCATTAGTCGAGACGTTCCCGGTTTGTTTTATCTGGGTTTATTCGGGCAGCGCTCACATGCCTCTGCGACGCTTCGTGGTGTTGGCAGGGATGCACGATACATTGTTACTCGATTACAGAAGTACCTAGATAAGTATTCAGTTAATCACAATCGTGGAGCTTCCTGAGTAAGAAGGTTAATTTCTAAAACTAGGGATTCTAACTCAGCGATAGCTTGTCAAAATGCATAAGTTGCCAATGAACTGACTAATTATCCATTTTAGGACGGCCAAAATATAACGTGTTATTTGTTATTCAAGAATTTCCAGTCCAGCATCTTGTAGTAGTTGTTCTACTGAGTTGCGGTTGATACTTGAAGATCGTCCGCTACCACCCAGAACACCTTGCCGACGAAACTCATTGATAAGGAGACTCGCTGTTGTACGATTGAGAGCTGCCATATTGGCAATGTCTTCCTGTGAAATGGCAGTGTGTAGTGTAAACCAACCGGCTTCATCAATACAGCAATTGGGCCGAGCCAAATTAAGTAGTGTGCCTAACAGTCGGTATTTTGCCTCCATACGCATCAGGGCATGCATGCGAGCGAGTGTTTCGCGATAGCCATCCGCGAGGTGTCCTATAAAGTTCAAGCCTATTTGTGGAAAACGCTGCACCAACATCAGAAAACGATCTTTGGTCAACCTACAAACCTCAATATCATCCAGTGCTTGTGCTTCACCAATGCGATGTTTGTAGTGTCCCAAAAACAACTCACCAAAGATGTCACCAGAATGAAAAATGCTAAGTATTTTCTCGTCGCCGTTTAGTGAGATATAAGATACTTTCACAAGCCCAGCCTGAAGCAGGTAAAGCGAATTGGCTATTTCACCCGTACGAAACAATATTTCACCAGCACGATAGTTCACAACTGGCATGATCTGAAGTGCGTCGTTTATTTCATCGTGCGATAGATCACGGAAAAGGTCGATGTCTTGCAAATTCCAATGGTCATTCATTGTTTGTTATTCGATTGCCCAATCACTTCAAAAATATTCCTAAAGATACGTTCAAGGATTTATACCTGCCATATTATGTTGTATGGTGAGCCTTATTTTACCCGTGTAATGGGAATACGACTCAAATTTAACCCGAAATTTACATATCTATAAGTGAAATGTGGAAGCAATAGCATGATAGCTCAAGAAAGAAGCAGGCCAACAATGTCCGAGGACTCTAAAATCATCTTGTATGGACACTTTTTTTGCCCGATGGTACCGCCTACTCTGGTCCTGCTAAAACGGGCACAGGCTGATTTTATTTACATAGATGTCATGAGAGATGAAGCTGCCATGCAACATCTCATAACCCTTAATAATGGATATGCCAGTGTCCCGACTCTTGTATTTCCTGATGGGAGCAAACTTACCGAGCCTCATGGTGGCGAGCTAAGGGCAAAACTCGAAATGTTGGGCTATGAAATACCCTCGCCTCGGTGGTTGCAGGTTTTGCGTAGGTGGTTTACTTAGATTGGCTGCGTTAACTGTTGTTATGGCAACAGACAAGGCTATCTGAGTGGACCTAAACTGTTGAACAGCTATGTATCATAGGTCAAGAAGGATAAATCATGCGCTACATAATCAAGAAAAATGCGGATGGCGAAATCATCGCATCAGGTATTCCCGATCAAACCGTTCAAGATTTTGAAGGCAATTGGTATTTTGCCCCGAGTGCCATCGATATGAAATATCTAAAAATAACAGATCGCACTTACACCTGCTCCTATAAAGGAACTTGCTTCTGGGTTGATCTTGAAACACCAGAGGGCAAAGTTACAAATTTCGGATGGGTGTACCAGAATCCTAAACCCGGCTACGAGTTCATCAAAGATCATATCGGTGTGTATGTTCGTAAAACCGGGGTGACTGACGCCATTCAGGAAAAAGCAGAATAGCTTTCATGGGCAAATACAGATAACTTGGCTAGCGCGTCATAAAGTGATCCGATTATCCAAGTATGTAAAACGGATGGTGTAGTTAAATGCACCATCCGTTGGGCTAATTTAGAGTGCGGGTCTTAATGTGTGGATTGCCATTCCAGTGAGTCTACGGCCAATCGCATATTCACAATTCGGGGTAAATCATGAGCACGAGCAAACCGATCAACATTCAACGTCGGCGTAAACATGATTTTCATTAGATTGAGTAAAGTTCGTGAGAAGTCGCTAACATTTCGTTTCATGTTTGGCGCAGTTGCCACATAACGCCGCACAATCGTCTCGAAGTCCTCTGGTTCTTGTCCACCGACTTCCAACACTGCATTAGTAGGCGCACCGACTCCAAATGCATTCCGCCTGTATTCCTCTAAGTACCACATGACCTGTGCTGTCTGAAAATCCGGTAAGCCTACGGATCTCGCAACTTTTGAAAAAAGCCACACTGGCACATCCTGATATCTGACTTTGCGCCCCAACACCCTCCCAAAAACATCTGCCATTTGTGGAGGTGATAGCAATTTGGGACCCGTCGGACGATACGTTTTTCCAATATGCAGCGCGGGATTAATGAGTGTGCCGACAATCACCCGCGCAATATCCTCATTTGATGGCGGTGCATTCAGGCCTCCTCCAAGTGGCATCATCATCATGCCCAATTGGGCAATCATATCCAATCCGGCCACCAAATAATTATCGGCAAACCAACCCGGATTCACGATCACTGAATCGACATTCGGCATCCACGAAAACAAGGTATCGCTCAACCACGTCTCGCGAGTATGCAGGGAAGGATTAGTCGGGTCAGCCAGCCATTGACTCATGACCGTCACGGATTCCAATTTGTACTCTTGCGCAGCACTGGCAAAAATCATGCTGGTGGCAACCGATCCCGCCGTCCATGGTGGACAAAAATAGGCTCGTTGCGTGCCGTCCAATGCCCGTCGCACATCGACAATATCATCCAAATTGCCAACGACGATTTCAGCACCCTGTTGACGAAGTTTCTCGCTGCGGTTGTCGGCGCGCCGTACAAAAGCCCGTACCGGATAACCTTTTTCCAAAAGTTGTTGTGCCGCAGCCGAGCCAGTTTTGCCAGTCGCACCTGTAATCAGAATTTTCGGGTTCGTCATTTCACGTTCACTCCTTAATATGGTACGGCATTAGACACGCTCGAATACGCCTTCAATGATGCGAATACGTTGTTCTTGCATATTCAGAACGTGGTTGCGTGCCATAACATTGAAGTCCGAACCCAGCAGCAGTTGCAGGCTGGGGGTATTGGGCGAAACTCCTGCATTCTGCTGTGCGGACAATCGCTCCTTAAACCATGCCAATGACCAGTCCGTGCTGTCGTTCCAAACTAATTCTCGGAAACCGGCTCGTAGAATCAGATCACGAAGCGCATCAGGTGGCATCAAAAAGCTCATTGATGCCTCTCGCGCCCATAAGGCTGGAAAGTGAATAGGCGATGACGTACCGGCTGTGACCTCATGGATTGCCAATCGCCCACCCTGACGGAGCACACGATGAAATTGTGTATATAGGCCTTTTTTGTCAGGTATATTCATGGACGAATGTTGAGTCCACACCACATCAAAAGTACCAGCGTCGAATGGCAAATCCAACGCATCACCCTGCTTGAAATGCACCCGATCAGTGAGATGCGTGCGTTCAGTGAGCAATTCTCCAATCCGGCAATAGGCTTCGGTCAAGTCCACAACCGTGACTTGTGCCCCAAAAGCCTGTGCTAAAACCCGCGCTGGCCCACCCAAACCGCCGCCGACATCTAAGACACGATCATTGGCAGAGATTTCGGTACGTTGCGCCAATGCGCGTGTTGCAAACAAGCCACCTGTATGGAACTGATCCAATGGTGCGAGATCCTCGATAGTGAGTGCTGCGCCATCTTTGCTTAAATTGTCCAGTGCCGCTAGGATGGCGACTTCAATGTTGCCGTCTGCATAGTGCTGGTCATGTTGAGAGATTGAATTCACGCTTGTGATCTCCTTTAATTGATCGATGTACAGCAGTCTACTGTTTGACGTAACGTCAAAGTCAAGCCCTCTGAGCAGTAGCATGAGTCATGAGCTAATCTTGGCTTGTTCACGCTTCATTATCGGTAGTTGAATATCAATCACCGCCTCATTTTCTTTGCCCGGTAAAGGGAGCTGCATCAATACCTCACGTCCCGAACCCGCAATTAAATAATCATTGGCTTCGATCCATTTACCAAGTGCCTCGTAACTCCGATGACTGTTTTCCACCCGTCCAACTTGAATTACGGTTGCCATCAGGGGTACAGCAGGAAGTTCTCGGTAGGTCAAAATACGGTCATCGGATAACCGAACCGGATTATCAATTTTCGCATCGAGTACATATCCCACTTCAAAATCCAACGCTTCTGGCTCAAACATAGGAGAGTGAACGATGACGGTGATATAACCCAGATGACTTTTACTAATCATGTTTGGTACTTCCGAATTCATCTTCTCAACCAACCGCCGTATATTTGGCATTACAGCAAATACCTCGCGCAGCGCTAAGTAACCCTGAGCCGGAACTTCTTTTAAGATGACATCCGGTTCTTGAATGTATCCATGTGTATCCAGTTGCTTGAGGCGTGACTCAATATCGCGGAACCGAATCATTTCCTCCTCAACCACCCGCTCAATTTGGGCTTTACGTAGGGTGAGCATACCTTTGATTTCATCGGTTGAAATGTTCTGGTCGAGCAATCGTGCCACCTGTTCAAGGGATAAACCGAGATCCTTGAGCACCAAGACGCGATTCAAGTGTGACAGTTGTTTGGCACTGTAATAGCGATAGCCTGTCTGGGGATCAGTATATTCAGGGCTGAGTAAACCAATCTCGTCGTAATATCGCAGTAAACGTCCAGAGACTTGTGCGATTTTGGAGAATTCACCAATTCTGAACATGATTTCATCCCTTCTTTGTCGATAGGCCTAAAGTATAGACTTTGACGTAGCGGTAAAGTCAATTGAAACCTAAAAACGCCTTCAGCGCGGTATTGCACACAATCTCATGACATATCAGACAGTAGCCGTTTCACAATACAGCATGGGTTTTAAACGCCTTGAATATAGATAAACCCTGACAAAACGAGATTCTGAAATTGGGGGCTTGACTTTGACGCCGCGTCAAAGTTGTAGACTGTCGATGTCAGTGAAAAAGAGGGTCATCAACTGATCCAGTTCGCTGGTCAATCGAAAGGAACGTTTATGCCTCAATGAGGATATACAGTGCGGTCACCATGCAATCAATATCAATTTGAACTCAGAGTTAATCTAAAGGAAAATCGTGCATGACTACAATTTCTCATGTGGTGGATGTCAAAGCGTCGAAGCAGCAGGTCTGGCAAATCATTGCTGATTTGGGTGGCGTTGTGAACTTCCATCCCTATGTAACGCATTCATATTACACTTCCCAAAAGAAGGAAGGTAATGGTGCCAGCCGGGTTTGTGAATTAGGACCGTCAACCGAAGTCGAAGAAACCGCTATAGAGTGGACGACAGGTAATTCTTTCACCCTCGGAATTGCATTCCGTAAAGGCATGAAGCCACCGGTTAGCGATCTACAGGCGGTTATGAAAACTGAGGAAATCGCTGGCAAAACACGAGTGACCCTCGAAATGCATTACCATCCGAAATATGGCCCAATTGGCTGGATGATGAATCAAATGATGATCAAACCTCAATACCAGAAGATGGTTCCGGCGATCCTAGCTGGACTGAAGCATTATGCCGAAACCGGTGAAAAGGCGGATTTAAAAACCTTGCAGAGTCTACCTGCACATGCTTAAGTAGGAGGTCGAAGTGTGCAATCTTCGTGAAATGATCATAGCCGAACGGTAATTGAGTTCTTGCGTGATAATTGGTGCAGTAGAGATCGCTCAATAGGCACTCTAAAGCTCGATCAATGGTAGTGTTGCGATTGTTGGTGACAGAAGGATAAGACGAACATGTTCAGGATCGGCGAATTTTCGAAGATTGCACAGGTTTCGGGGCGCTTGCTGCGCTACTATGATGAATTGGGACTGCTCAAACCGGTTCGTATTGACCGCGAGACCGGATACCGTTACTACAGTGCCAAGCAGATTCCACAACTGAATCGTATATTGGCACTCAAAGAGCTTGGCTTGACGTTGGAGCAAATTGCCCGTTTGCTAGAAGGGCAGATTTCGACGGATGAGATTCGGGGGATGCTCATCATGCGGAAAGCACAAATCGAACAGACTGTGCGCGAAGAACTGATGCGCTTCCGCTACATCGAATCGCGTATTGAACAGATTGACAGGGACGGTGCGCTGAGGGATTACGCAGTGGTTCTGAAATCGGTTCCTGCTCAGCGGTTCATCGGATTGCGAGAAAATGCGACCAGCTTGATGGCTTGTAGAACCTCGGCACAAGAAATGAATCGGCTGTTGACGTCGCGTGTCAGCAGCAAAGCATTGGGCAACTTTGTCTTTGTACTTCAGTCCGAAATGTGGGACATAGACAATTTCGATGTCGATATTGGCTTCATCCTAAACCATGATATTGGTGATGCACTGGTGCTCTCTAGCGGCGCGAGTCTATCAATACGCGAACTGCCCGCCGTTGAGACGATGGCAACCACCACGCGTGTGGGATGGGGTGAGTTGGGGCATGGCAGCTATGCTGCGATTGGACTCTGGGCTGAAGCGAATGGCTACCGATTTGCAGGTGCACCGCGCGAAGTCTTTCTCCAGTTTTCACCGCCGGGACATGAGGATGAAACCATTGCCGAAATCCAAATTCCGGTGGAAATTCTAGCATCCGCAAATCCGTTGATCTTGTCGTCTTAAAAAGAAAGGAACATCACACTATCTCATAGTAAGTTACCCAGCAATTCGGTAAAGAACTATCCACCTCTAACTGCGTTTCGATAATTTAGGGAGAATGCGTCATGCGAAGGCTACATGCCTATTTCGTTCTATTCGTCTTGTCAGTTTTAATTGGAGTAAATTCGGTGACTTATGCCCAAGATGGGACTGCTGTTCCCCCGGTTGTATATGATGGACTGACATTCCCTGAACTCCCTTACCCTTCCCATTGGGTTGAAGTTAGTGGGGCCAAAATGCACTACGTGGAAGGTGGGAACGTTGGAGCTGATCCAATCTTGTTTCTGCATGGTGTCCCAACGTGGTCCTATATTTGGCGCGACATTATGCCTGTCGTCGAACCCATTGGGCGTGTCATCGCACTGGATTTCGTCGGCTTCGGGCGTTCAGACCGACCAGAGATCACTTATGATATTCCGACCCAAGAAACCTACTTGGAAGGATTTATCACGGCGCTTGGTTTGCACCATGTCACTCTTGTCATTCAGGATTTAGGATCAGCAGCGGGTTTCGCTTATGCCGCTGCTCACGAGGATAATGTCAAGGGGATTGTTTTCATGGAAGCGGCTATTCCCCCCGTCTTCTCGCCGGATTTCGTGCCAACCGGAGCACTGGCTGAATTTATGACAAATATTAAGACAATCCTCCAACCGGGCGTTGGCGAAGAGATGCTGCTTAACCAAGACGCTTTCATCGAACAGATTTTACCGTCACAGGTGCTGCGTCCTTTGACTGAAGCTGAGTTGAATGCTTATCGTGCACCATTCCCAACACCGGATAGCCGTCGCCCTATTCTCGAAAATGGACCTCGCCAGTTTATCAATCCTGCCACGATGCAGCTCATTGCTAACTATTCGGAGTGGCTGACCAAGACAGATCTTCCCATGCTACACCTGTATGTCACACCGGGTCTCATTAACCCACAGGCCAGTATAGACTGGAGCCGGAAACACATTCATCATATCGAACAGAAAGATTTGGGCAAAGGAGGTCACTTCATGCAAGAAGATCATCCTGCTGAAATTGCTGCCTCGATTGTCGATTGGATGAAACGGGTCATTCTCACAAACTAATCAAACAGCAAAAACTTTAAAAGCTGGGATCATAATCGATCCCAGTTTTTCGTTGAAGAAGCTAGACAAGACGTACATATCGTATTGGCTGAGATAGCATACTAGGTAGCTACCTCACAACTTAGATTACCCTTCGAGGATGCGTTTCAGATTATGGAGTTCTTCATCCATATTGTGTTTCGCCTGTTCGAGAACAACCGACGGCGTATTGGCAGAGAGGCTGATCGTAAAATTATAGATGAGGCTGTCTCCAATTGCTGTTAGGCGTGTGGGCAATACACTTCCACCGGGGAAGATCATATCGATTGTTCCTAAATCCCGGTTGGTGCGCCACTCAATTGGCATTTCTCCTTGGGGTGAGGTGAGTATGATCTGCTCTCCCTCTTGACGAATAGCGAGGACAAATTGTGTTGCCCATTCGGGTTGTTTGCGCCAATCACTGAGGTAAGCGAAAGCTTTTTCGTAGGGGACTTCAAATGTAACGCTGTGAGTCGAATGAATGAATTGAGCCATAGTTGATCTCCTTGGGATTACTTATTACATAGTGTTAGACAAGGTTCAACTGCTACTGTGACCGAATTGGTCAAACAATCCTACGAATTGTT
The DNA here is from genome assembly GCA_044227005.1 of Aggregatilineales bacterium. Lineage (GTDB taxonomy): Bacteria > Chloroflexota > Anaerolineae > Aggregatilineales > Phototrophicaceae > CFX2. The sequence continues at coordinate 297,446 of JBGAFZ010000006.1, read as the reverse complement.
CGGAATTCAGAAAATCCTTCAATAATTCAGGAGATGTGTATTGCGGGTGCGTGCGGAATAAGGCTCCTGCGCGTTCCAGTTCATCCATCTGAGCGATTTGCTCTAAGAGCATTACGTTTTCGCCGCTGCTTGCAAACAACAATTTGTGTGGGTCAATCAACTGACGATCGATAGCAATATTGACCCGGCGGTGACATCGGCAAGGATTGTTATGATTTGCCAGTCCACAGGTATTTTGCATGAAACCGCGAACAGCCATCCGTGCTCTACTCAACCGTTTGCGAAAAGCGGCGGGTGTGATACTAAATATTTCTGCCCCTTGTTGATCAGTAATTTCCATCACTTCGCCGAGGATATAGGCAGCTCGTTCATCGCGCTTTAAACAGAGCAGCATAGCTTGCATACATCCGATTTTTGCCTCCTCGACCAATACCCGCATCTCGACTTCCTTTTCCGTGCCGATGCGATCATCTGTGGCAAAATGGCTCAAGTCCTCTCCCATCTGTTCAAAACTCAAGTTCTGTTTCTCATAACGCCGTTTACGAGTATTCAACAGATGATTGACTGCAATTTGCCATGACCACGTTATAAACAGGCTGTCGCCTCGAAAACTGCTCAAATTGGTAATGATTTTGACCAGTATTTCTTGTGTTGCGTCTTCTGCATCATCAGGATGCCATAACATACGCACGGCTAGATTGTAGATACGTTTTTGGATGCGTCCGATGAGTTCATCCAACTTGTCCCGCTGACCAGAAAGCGCTAACTGAACCAATTCTTCTTCTGTCATCTTGTACTCCGAAATATTGTTCACTTCTCTAGTTAGACATTCTGACCGCACAAGTGTGACCATATTGGGCATAAGGGGAAAATGCCAGTGATAAGTCATTGAATGGACTCTGAATTGATATTTTGGGAGTCGTTGGCAGCCACTTGCATTAGGTTTGGCAGATCAATTCGATACGCACCTCGCTGCACGGCAGGCAGGTGGCAAAACCCATGAAACACTGATCCTGCGCAATCTGGTGCAAGCGCATCTGTTCATACAGTCCGTCAGTTGTCATATCATGTAGCATAAAATAGGTAGCGACAGAAGTCTGGTTGTGTTCTTTTTGGAGCGAGTGAGTGAAGCTTTGCCCCCTGGAGTGGGTCTTCCTCAAATCATATAAATTTTTGCAGCCCATATTCAGCAACCCAGTTTGGATGGTAAGAAACAAGTTTCAATACATCAATCAATAGGCAAAATGACGAATTCCCCATTAGGTACAGAAAATTATGTATTGAATCATCAAAAGCTGTTGTTTCAGAATTATCTACACCTAGTGATAGAGCTTCCTCAATCACTAGGTGTAAATTTACTTATGCCGGCAACCAAATTTTGACCTTTGTGCCTTGCCCCACCACGCTGTCAACCGCAATCTTGCCCCCATGCGCTTCGACTCCGGCACGTGCGATAGCCAACCCAACCCCTAAACCACTGCGTTCATTGATGTTCGTCCCCCGAAAGAACGGGTCAAAAATACGCGGCAGTTCGTCTGGATGTATTCCTATGCCCTGATCAATTACCGTCAATGTCACCCCATTATCAACACGTGACAATTGAACAGTAACAGAAGTCGATGGATCAGAAAAACGCACAGCGTTCCGCATAATGTGTAAAAGGGCATTCCCCAAGACCGTAGGATCAATAACAACCATCATCCGTTCAGGCACATCCAGCGTGAATATATGGGGAAGATTAAAGTAGGTTGACAATTCGGCTTCAATTTCCCGACACAAACTGCTCAGATCAGTTGAAACACGATCCAAATGCTCAGGAATGAAATTGCCCTTAACCACCAATCCTATTTCATCGAGCATATCCGTGATGTGCCGAATCTGGTCTTTAATGCCAACTATTTTTGCTTGGCGTTTCTCTGGTGTCAGCCGTTCATAATAACTGGTGAGGGTTTCGGTATAGACTTGGATAATCGTCAATGGCGTGCGGAATTCATGCGCAATCCGTTCCATCATGCGGGACTTAAGGTTGCTAAGTTCAAGCTCCTTATTCAGTTCAGTCTGCATGGTATGTTGTCTTAGCAGCGCTTCTTGCAGGGACTTCCGTTCACTAATGTCTCGCGTAACGAAGACACTGCTAATGGGATTTAATTGATCATCAGTGATGAACCTACCATTAGTTTCAACTGGGATATAGTGTCCATCGGCATGACGAAGGTGCGATTCAAACCTGATTTGAGGTGTACGATTTACAACAGCTTCACGAAACACCTCACCTAGTAACGCACGATCATCAGGGTGAATCAGGTCACCTGATGCCATCCCAAAAAGTAAGTCTGGTGAATAACCAAGCATGGTTTGGGCAGAGGCATTTACATACGTTATTTGACCTTTATTATCATTCAGAGTGACTAATTCCTGCATGTGATCTGTAATGATACGGAGTTGTGTTTCACTGGCACGCAGCGCTTCTTCCAAGCGTTTGCGCTCGGTAATGTCACGGGTCACATAAACACCACCCATGTAGTTGGAAGCATCATCATACATAAAACGGGCGACAGTTTCGACAGGGACATAATGCCCATCAGCATGGCGCATACTGCCCTCCACAATACCATGCTTCAAACCCTGCTGGATCAATTTCTGGCGAACCGAAGTTATTATGTTCAAATCTTCAGGATGAGCAAATTCCTGACTGAAGTGACCAGTCACCTCGTCAGGTTCATAACCCAGCAGTATACGTGATGAAGGACTGGTATAAATGATGCGATTTTCAACATCAGTGCGGGTAATCATATCTTGCATATTATCGGTGATTATCTGAAGCTGTTCTGAGTTGGTACGAAGTTCACGCTCCAACCGTTTGCGCTTGGTGATGTTACGGCTGACAAAAATACCACCGATATAGTTAGACTCGGTGTCATACAGGAAACGAGCCACCGTTTCGACATCAACATAGTGACCGTCAGCATGACGCAAACGACCTTCCATAACCCCATGCGTTTTGCCCTGTTGGATCAATTCTTGGCGAGCCGCAAGCATTTTCCCCCAATCATCAGGATGAGCAAAATCATGGCGGGAATGCCCTGTCACTGCCTCTGGTTCATAACCCAATAAAAGATGTGATGAGGGGCTAGTATAGATAATACGTTCCTGAGCATCACTTTGGGTAATCATATCCTGCATGTTATCTGTGATCATGCGAAGTTGTTCTTCCAAGTGTATACGCTTGGTAATGTCGTGGCTTAAAATCATACCCCCAATGATCGTGCCATCTTCATCACGCACAGGCGTAACAAAGGCTTCATATGCGTAGGTATCGGTAATACGTTCATAGTTAAAGGATTCACCATTTAATGCGCGTTGATAAACGGGCATGATGCTGTCTGCAAGTGCTTTGGGCAGGGCTTCCTGTGGGGTCTTTCCAAGAAGCTCTTTATATATCGGGCCAAAGGTCTTAAGAAATGGCCCCTCGGTCAGCGTGTGGCGCATATGAGTGTCAAACATCGACACACTTGAATCCGGCATGTTCTGTGCAAAGAGGCGGTAGATAGCTTCACTTTCACGCAGGGCTTTTTCAGACCTTTTTTGAGCCGTTATATCTGTCACAATCGCGTACAGATAGGTTTTGCCGTCGCGCTCGATACTGCTCGCAAAAACTTCTACATCAACAATCATCCCGTTGGCTAAGTGATGTTGCGTCTGAAACGTGGTACGCTCACCGCTCATCACACCCTGCATCACCGCCCGAATACCGCTTTCAGGCATAACATTGATGTCCGCCAGCCGCTTGCCAATCAGTTCTTCATAGCTATAGCCGTAAAAACGGCAAGCCGCCGGATTGGCTTCAACGATCTGACCGGTTTCAAAATCTATAATCAAGTTGATGGTATGGGTGCGTTCAAAAAGCTGTTTATAAAAAGAAGCATCGCTAACGAGAGAGGATTGCACTATCTTTTCTCAATACTCACTGACATCATAAACACGTAAGAAATCTTAATCTCGACTTTAATTGTACATCACAATACATCTGTACCGATTTTAGTTAACATTGGTTGTAACATATCGAACTACATTGGACACTATAAGCGGTAGGCAGAATTAGTTACTTTTGTACTCAAACCAGCCTAAATTATTTCCACGAAGTAGTGTCTAATCTTTTGGCAATCTACACACTCACATACATCAATTAGCAATATATAGGGCACTTTATACTATGGCAATTTGCAGATGAAACAGGTCTCGAAAGGGGTATTTCCTAGAGTAATTATGCCGTGAAAACCGATTGCAGGTTCAACAACCAGAACCAGTGCTAATATAAACATACGCACTTTCATGTCCAACTTTTTGGAGTTACTATAGTTCTATTTAAAATTAGGAAGAATAAAGATGAAGGACTCCGTGAAAACTCACGATTATACGAAACATGCTACAGAATACTCCGAACTAGGTATTTATGGTACTCATTACTTGGGATTTCGAGATGTGCCTAAGCTCACAAAGCAATATGTTAAGGGGACTCAGGCATTGGATTATGGTTGTGGACCTGGTAGATCTACGCGGTTTCTCAAGAGTCTTGGTTTTGATGTTATAGGTGTTGATACAAGCAATGATATGTTAACTGAGGCAAGAAAAAAAGATGAACAGGGTACTTATCAACAAATCGAAAGTGGTCTTTTGCCCTTCGAGGATTCTTCGTTTGATTTGATCTTCTCAAGTTTCGTTTTTCTTGAAATTGCTACAATGATTGAAATCGAGAAAATTCTCAGTGAATTCAAGCGAGTATTAAAACCGTCAGGTCATATTATTATTCTCACTACATCAATGGAAGGCTATAAGGGAGATTGGGTATCTTTATCTTACGATTTTCCCGAAAACAAACGCCAGTTTGATAGTGGTGAAACGGTAAAATTATTGATTCGCGGAACAAATATAATTCTATATGACTACTATTGGACAGACCAAGATTATAGGGATGCTTTCACCAAAAATCATCTGAGACTTATCGAATTACATAATCCTATAGGATATGACGAAGATAAGATTCAATGGCGGGAAGAAAGTCATAAGTCACCCTATAGCATATATGTAGTTGCCAACACGTAGAAAAATAAATTCTAATACATTCGCGCAACAGCGTTTTAAAGCGCTTTCTGGATGAAGTGTGTATGTCGTCAACACCTTATGGACACTCATGAATGGTAAGATATTATGGCTGTTCATCGCTTGAATTAAGCGATGTAACGTGTTTTTTGACATGTCTGGATGGCTTTAACGACGTACAATCCAGCTATATCCCTTTGCTTTGGTGCAACTTTTAACCCGCAGGATAGCACGCCACCCCAACCTTCATACCCGCAAGCGGGTACGGCTATGGGTTTGCCTCGGGCTAGTGCCGCCTTCGGCTCATGGCAAACCCATGCCGCCCGTTGGGTGAAGGTGGGGAACCCCGACGTGCTATTGTCACCTGCGTAAAAGTTGCAGATTACCAAATGCATAAGGGGTTATCGATCAGACGGATGTGCTGTGAAGGCTGCGTGCGCTCGAAAGGGTCACGCTGTAAACACTGCCCAACGCCGATGTGCGTTGACGGTCTCCTACAGATGATCGCGCTGTCCACTGTATGCCAAACGCTCCCGAACCTGTGTTGTGGGACACATCCACTCTGAGGAGAGAGTGGGTGTGTTTTGCCAAGCCACACATGGATCAATCGGAGCGCGCAGATCGTCGTGGATGAGGCAGCGAAATAAAGAAGCTGTCTACCGGAACGGCCAACGTCTCGTGGTCACACTCGCGTGTGCCGGGGCGCATCCAGGCGGCAACCTGCGCGGATGAGCGCATTTCGACCTCACAGTCATCATGGGCTGTGGGGTCGTTTTATTTTCTAAATCCAACTCATTTTTAAAGGAGAGCGATATGCGAACAGAGTATCGGATCATGATTGCAGGCAGTCGCTATCTATCGGGCAAAGGATTGGACTACGCCCGACGTGCGGTGCAACGAGCGCATGACCGTGGGTATACCATCATCGTTGGCGATCATCCCAAAGGCGTGGATATGGCGGTGGTGCGGGAATGTCGCCGTCTGAAAGCCAGGGTCGTGGTGGTTGGCATCACCAACTATCCCCGTAATGGCGGGTGTGCACAGGGTAGTTATGTCAAAGTTGAACGGGATAGCTACCGGGCAGCCGGTGGATCCTTGTTGGATGGTTTTCAGGTTCGCGACCGTTGGATGGTGGACAATGCCAATCTCGGTTTGTTCATCTGGAACGGTGAGAGCAAAGGGACGAAGCACGGTTTCGATTATATGCTGAGCCGCAACAAAGTAGCGCATCTCATCACCTTTGGGCAGAAGCCGGTGCAGCATGGCAGATAATATCGTTCTGGCCGTACACACCTACGGTTCGCAGCGTGTGAAAAACCCACGAACTAAAGCACCTGTCAGCGCTTACAAAATCGGATACTCCAGTGCCGCCTGTGAAACGCTCTTGAAGTTGTATGGAACGAGAGCGCGGGATGTGTCATCGCCCCAAGCATCCTACCGATATGTACAGATTGACGGAGAAACAAGCGTACGACACGGGTATCTACTGCTAACGGTATCAGCCGAAGCATTGGCGCAGGCGGAGATGGTGACTCGCCGTTATCACCGGGCGGTCGTATACCGCTGGCGTGACAAACAATGGTGGGAACTGCCCAACAATAGCAGTAACGACTACCTTCAACCGAACACCCATTCCGGTCCGAACTTCGATCCATCCGGGTATCGTCCGGTTTCACCCTCCACCGGCGAAAAAGAAGCCGCTCTGGAAGGCATCCATGTGGAGAAAAGCCAGCGCGATCCAACCCAAACGCCATGGTGGTGGCTGGTCGGTGATACCTATCCACAGCGTGAAATTCTCAGACGACATGGCGCACGCTTCAGCACCAAACGTAGGTGCTGGTATTACGTGGGTTGGGAGTTACCCGAAGGTATCCAGCGGCTCATTACCGCATCGCCCATCGAGAAAGATGCGCCCTGTTCGGATGCAGATGCTGAAGCCATCCTCAATGTCCGTCTTGCGCCTCACCCATCAGACACAACATTACCGACTGGATCAGACGACAGTGCGTCAACAGTCACCGATGAAGATTGTCAACCATCTGACGCCGCACCGGATAACCCTACTGTTGATGTTCCTGCTGAACCACCGCATATTCGGGTCTATAAACCACACAGTCTTCCGACAGATGCCACGCCACTCGACGAGGTGCAAACCGCGATTGTTCAGGTAAAAGCACAACCTGCGCATGTCATACAAGCGGATACCATCCGTCAGAAACGCACCCTGGTTCAGATTGGGCAAGCCTGTGTCGGAGAATTAACTGGCAGCATCAGCGGTAGTGTGTGGTGTTACGGCTATGCCATTCATGAGGGTATTTGTGTCTACGTCAACCTAGGCGGGCCGCGGATGGCAGTCGAGGCGATTCGGGCAAAATTTAGTAAAGGTGAGATCGTGAATTGTGTTCCGTGGGATGCACCCGCCATCGAACTGACCGCCGGTGAAGGAAATACGGGAATGTATCACGATTATCTGCAAAACATTCCTGAAGCCAAGTTCACATCCCTCATCCTATGTCATGATTGGTTGGTGAACCCCAACTATGGCGGCAAGTCCACCTCTTTCATCCTTCGCACCGATGAGGCACAGGCCGCGGCCAAACTCAAACATCACATCACCGAACTGGTGAAAGTGCCGGTGTTCGATGAGTGGGCGGGATACCTGTATCATGCCGGACAGGCGGCCATGTTGGTGCGTCCAACACGTTCCGCTGGCAGTATCGATTTGCTCAGTATCGACCTGGACATTGATGCTTGGACGCGTTTGCTTACAGGCGGTATCCAACAAGACATCATCAGCTTACCCATATAAATCCCCATTTTATCCAGTTCAGTCCAACACCTTCCTTCGAAGGTCCTTTTCGATTCCAGAAAGGAACAATCCCATGGCACGCGCCGAAAGCAAAATGGTCATGGGCTACTTGCCCATTGAACCACAGCATCACCCCGCTATCTTGTCGTTGGTGGCACCAGCTTCTGCATCAGTAAAACTACTGGATCCGTTTGCCGGAGATGGGCAGTTTCTGGAAGCGGCAGCACGCGCGTGGCAGGTCACACCGTATGCCAATGAACTGGATGGCGAACGTGCTCAAGCTTGTATCGAACGCTTTGGACCGACACAAGCGGTGCGTTGTGATGTGGAACGCTTAATTGCCTCCAACAATGCCTTTGGTGTAGCCTGGCTCAATCCGCCGTATGACCACTCGAAGGTCGAAAAAGGCAACAAACGGATTGAGTTCGTCTACCTGCGCCACAGTTGGAAATGGTTGCAAGAACATGGCATAGCTTTGTGGTGTGTGTATAACCAGCATATCACTGAGGATGCCGCTGCCTTTCTGGCGAAGAATAGCAGTCGCGTGGATGTGTGGGCACTGCCGGGGAAGCATCAATCAGAATATGATCAAGTGGTGGTGGTCGCCATCAAAGGCAGTCACCCCAACCCTACGGCACTCTATCACAGCATTCTAGACGGCAAAGCCCATCCCCGTTTGCTGACCGTCCAACCCGAACCCCTCTACAAACTGCCCCCACCACCATCCCTCACCCGTTTCGTATTCGCTCCCGACATCATCGACGACGAACAGGGTCTGCGCCTGATTCAAGAACAGGGGGCGTGGAAGACCAACGGTTTTCAAGCCCTGCTGGAAGTCCCGCATCCACCGCAACAAATCGAACCGGTGGTCGCCCCGCGTCCCGGTCACATGGCACTGGTGCTGGCAGCCGGTGTCGCCAATGGTGCGGTCATCCAGACTGAGGATTACGGGCGTGTGGCCATTCGCGGCAAGACCCGACCGGTCGAACAGATCGCACGGGTGGAAGTCGAATCCGCTCCCGGAGATCCTGATCGGCAGATCAAGAAAACCACCATCCGGCTCAAACCCACCACCACATTGACCTTGCTGGCTGAAAACGGTACGGTGGTCGAGATGGATGGGGATGAGGCACTTTTGGGTTTTATCACCGCCAACAAACCAGCACTCACCCAATACCTCAACCACAAGTTCAAACCGATGTATACCTTCGACCTGAATGGCATCGGAGGGTGGTTGGATGGGATCCGGCTCAAAGGCAAGTACCCGATGTACACCGCTCAGAAACATGTGGCAGCCGCCATCACCCGTGGTTTTCAAGATCGGGATAGTATCCTGCTGGTCGGTCAGATGGGAACCGGCAAAACCCTCATGGGTGGCTCAACCGCCATCGCCATGGCCGCCGGAGTGGTCAGCGGTTTGCGCGGACAGATTGCGCCGGATCAGGTCGTGCTAATCGTAGCCCCACCGCACCTGATCGAGAAATGGAAACGGGAACTGCATAGCATCAGCCGCAATATTCTGGTCGAACGACTGGATCGGCATGAAGATGTCAAAGCCTTCATGGATAAAGCCGCACAGGCTGCACCGAACATTGCCAAAATCGGTCTGATTAAGCGCGATATGACCAAACTGGGTGCCGGTCGGGAAACCGCTGTGGTTTGGCGTGAGCAATGGGTGGCACTGTGGCGACCGGAGGCAGCGGTTCCGGAAGGCTATGAACCCCAGCAACGGCTGATCAAACAACGGCTACCGAAATGTCCGATCTGTGGCTGTACCGTCATGCAGGAGAAGAAGGGAGTCGCCACTCCGGCATCGGTCAGTTGGCTCAATGGGGGTAAACGGGTATGCGCGGTTTGTCAGACACCGCTCTGGCAGGAAGCCCGTGACAAAAGTTCACAACCGGCTGTCGGACAAAAATATCCGACCCGCAATCCGCGTTATCGGATTGATGAATATCTGAAGCGGGTTTATCCGGATCGGGTTTACCTGCTCATCTGGGACGAAGTCCATGAATGCGCCCATGGAGATACCGGCAATGGCGAAGCCTTCAACCGCATGGCGGGTTTGTCAGACAAAGTGCTGGCCATGACCGGCACCCCCTTCAATGGTCGCTCTTCCTCCATCTTCAATCTGGAATATGCCCTCAATCCACGCACCCGACAACGTTACAACTGGGGTGCTGCCGCCCGTTTGAGCCGCAAGACCCGTGGTGATCACGCGTTCCAATCCATCCTGTCTGACGCCAGCAAACAACGGGGGCGTGCTGAATCACGCTGGGTGGCCGATATGGGTGTACGGGAACAGGTCGTCGAAGAACGTCCCTCGTACGACAAAGAAACCGGTGCCTTCACTGGCACCTCAACCTACGAACGTCCCTATGAAGAAGCGCCAGGTATCTCGCCGCTGCTGGTGGCTGAAGTGCTGGATCATGCCATCTTCTTCTCGATGGGCGATCTGGGCAAAGCACTACCGCACTATGAAGAAATCGCCGTACCGGTCGAAATGGATGCCGACACCTATGCCCAATATGACCGTACCCGTCAGCAGTTGAAGGATTACCTGATCCAGCGGCGCTGGGAAGGCGATACAACTTTTCGCGGGGCGTATTTACAGTGGGCGATGGGCTGGCCGAATGCCGCTCACCGTCCGCACGAGGTCATCCATAACCTTAAACATCCCATCACCGGTGAGAAATTGCCGCACCTCGTCACCAGCATCCCGTCGTATGGTGAAGAACGGGTGTACGCCAAAGAACAAGCCCTGATCGATCTGGTGCGCTCTGAACTCGACCAGAATCGTCCCTGTGTCATCTACATCCGGCAGACCTCAACCCGTGACATCCAACCGCGGATTGAGCGTCTGATCCGTGAGCATGTTTCTTTAGCTAATACCTTCATCCTCAAGAACACGGTTGAAGCTGAACGGCGCGAAGCGGTCATCGAAGCCGAAGTCGCCAAAGGTATCAATGTGGTCATCTCCAATCCTGAATTGGTCAAGACCGGATTGGATCTGGTGTTCGCCCCCACCCTGATCTTCTACGAAATCGTCTTCAATCTGGGAACCATGATGCAGGCGGCAGGACGTTCCTACCGACTCAATCAGACCCACCAGCAGTGCAAGACCTACTACCTGTTCTGCGAAGGCACCATGGAACACACCGCTGTCCAGCTCATGAGCCGCAAACAACGCGCCGCCAAACTGCTGACCGGTGACATCGGTCTCACCGGACTTGATGCGCTGACGGAAGGTGAGGGAGGGTTTGAAGAAGCGTTGCTTAATGCGATTGGACGGGATGAGGCCTTGCTCGATCCATCCGAACTCTTCAAACAATCCAGAGCACAGGGGACGATTGATAGCGAAGATGCCGCCTACTGGCATGTCGAACAGTCGGCAGTCGCAGTCGCACCAGAGCATGACCCGCTCATTCAAGAAGCCATTCACTTGGGTGGTGTCATGAGCGGTGTACTGACCACTCGCTCCACTATCGTTCCTATTCAGCCGGAACCCGAAGGACTCTTATCCGTCCTGAATACCTATCTCGACACCGTCCATCTCATCGCCGACCATGACCAGCGATTCCGCTTGCAAGCCAACCTGCTGACGATCCTGACAAGTGGTGTTCAAGCCGATGATGGCACCTTCACCGTCACGGGCTTGGCTGATCCGGCGTTCAATCAGTATCCCATCAACGGCGAAACCCTGATCCGTCATGTCCGCAACTGGTTGAAAGCACACCACTTTGTCTTCAGCGGTTGTGAACAGGAGGTGGCTGTCCACATCGTCCAATTGGCTCGTCAGACGCTGGGCATAAACAGTGCTCAGACAGTCGATCATGGATCGCATGTCTTGGAATTCTATCCCTTGATCAATGTCCCATCACCCCAATCAGATCGGGTAACCCACAAACCGCAGCCGAAACACCACAGGGTCGAGCTGGCTGAAAGCATGCCGTTGCAGTTAGCCTTGTTCTGAGGGAGTGACTCCCATGCACCCCGATACGCTGGCATTTCTGGATCGCCTGTACGAGCGCTGCCAATCTCATTTCTCTAATGGCTGTTTGACCTTCAGCGCCATTCATCCAGATGGCGACCATGCCACACCCTCGCGTCACCTTCCACTCCATGATCGAGACGCCTTACTAAACACCCTCAATTGTTTGGCTGACACCAATCGCAGCGGATGGGGCGCATATGTCTCGGTTGGAGTGCGACGCGCGGGATTATCCCGGTGGCAGCGGGGTGGCATCGCTGATGTGCTGGCACTCCCGGCTCTTTATGCGGATATCGACCATCCAACCGGGACAACCCTCACCGATCTTAGGACTGCCCGGCTTCCACCTTCTATCATCATTCATTCAGGTGGTGGTCTGCACGCTTACTGGCTGCTGGAAGAGCCGACCACCGATCTGAACACAGCACGGCAGGTGTTACAGGGACTGGCTCGAACTTTTAAGGGCGACAGTCTGTCGCCAGCACAATCAATGCGTTTGCCCGGAACGTTGAATCCTAAACGAGGGCGGAATGGCGCGTTGTGCCGTCTGCTTGAAGTCAGCGATCGTCACTACCGGATGGCTGACTTTCAGCACTTTATCCCGTCCATACCGCAGTCTCGCATCCAGAAATCATTCGGTCAAATAACCGACAAACCACACTCCAAAACGCTCAACCGCGACCTGATCAATGCGGTCACGACTGTGCTCTTCCGTGACTTTGCAGCTCGTGAAACGCCACAGCAGGTCTGGATCGCTGCCTTGTGTCCCTGCGGACATCGCCGTGATCATCCCGGTGCGCACTTCCGCTGGAATCCGACCATCGGTTGTGGCTGTTGTCATGGACGACATGGCACGCTCCGGCTGACCGACCTCTGTTCCGTTTTAGGTATCGATGCTGCCACTTACGGCGGCTTCTATTGTTGAAAGGATTGAACCATCTCATGTCTGACCGTACACTAACCCACCAGCACGCACCGCCACCGACCCTCATCACCCTGACCCTGCCGACACCCTTCAATGGGGGACTTCCACTGGAACAAGCCACCGCCACACTCCTCATTCAACGGGGGGAGCTGGCGCACCTGCGTCAATTCACCTATATCCTTATGGACGACCTGACTGCCGCCATCCAGGACGCTTATACAGCACTGGCTGCCGTCGAATCTGCTCCGCCTGTCATCCCTGAACTACCGAAAACCACGCCCAAGTCCGTGCCTAAGACAAAAGTGCAAGCTGAACCGCCACCTGCTAAAGATGAAGAACCCACCATCGACATCCCACTCAAAAAGGGCACAGTAGCCGTCAAGATCAGCCATCTCAAGATCGTCGGTGGTGAGACCGATGCCGCCGCTTATCGTCAGGCGGTCTTGATTGCTGGAAAACTCATCGACGGTCAATTATGGGACGGTCAGTCCCCCATTCGCATCGACGACGTCTACGCCGTCCAGCGCAAACTCAAGCATCTGTCTGACAGCGAAATGAGCCTCTTCACAATCGAAGATTTCGTGCAACGCGCAAGTCTGACGGACATACCGGAGTCCGTACAAGAGGGCAATGATAACGAACTGCTGCCCTTGATGAATACTCGCAATGCTACGCCATTCAGCATGAACGGTCACCATGCGGATGACAATGCCACCGATTAACACGTATCTCACTCAGACCATCCACTTCAATCTATTTATCTGAAAGGAAGCCTCCCTATCATGTCTGACCAAACCCCTTCACAACCCCGTATCTTCAAGATCGGTGCCGTGCGCATCATCGAGGATGCCTCCCTGCATGGACTCGACCATGAAGCTGTTCGCGCCCTACTCAAGACCAGCTATCCCGAGATCGCCCATGCCACCCTCCGTGAAGTGACCACCGAAACCGGACAGACGGTGGTCGAATTTCTCCCCCAGCCTGGACGCAAGGGATAAGCCATCATGTTTGATGCAGGCTTATCGCTCACCAGCCTGTGCGAGTGTCTGACTCACATCGAACCAGTCCAGCTTCTGGGGATGGAATTGCTCCAGCAACACCCTGTCCATCCCCAGGGGCAGTGGTTCCCCACTGGCATCCCCCGCCAGCAACTGACCGATGCCGTCACAGAACTGCTGGGCTACACCCGCCGTTGTGCCGATGCCGCACAGCACATCCGTCAACTCACCGCGGTGCCACTCACCACCCTTTGCCTGATGGAGTATGGATTATGAACGACCTCTTGCAACTCCAAACTGTGTTAGTTAGCAACATGAATGCCGATCCGCAACTGTGTCTGGCGCATGCGGTAGTCTGGTTAGATCCCTTCCGGGATGCTTTTGCGGAAGAAGACGATGATGACGACGGAGACGGCAGCCTCGGTCTGGCACTGCGGGTAGTACGCGAGTCTTTTACAAACATCTATGTACAGGTCATTGAACAACTGCGTGCAGGAGGTTCATGGGATGACATCGACCGTCTGGTTTGTCGTGAAATCGAGCAGTTGGGTATCCCGCTGGAAAAACTCGAGTGGATGGGGTATGGCATTCCGTTACCATCCTATGGCTTGAATCTAGCAGATCCCGATTTTCCTGAAAGCCATACCGATCTGATCCCTGTTTTGGGGGCCTTCGGCTGGGATGCTTCGCCAGATGGTGACGTCGAAGTGCCGGATTCTCTCTATCGCGTCGGACAACTCATCGCTGAAGATCTTGAACAGCATCCGGATGAGCGCTACCGCCAACTGTCGTGGTTGCTGCAGTGGTTGTTTTCCTGTTCGGGCAACTCGGTCATTGATCTCGATTACGAGACTATGAGCGAGTTCCAACCCCTATCATGGGACGAAAACAATTTAGAGTTTGCCATCGCCATCATTCAAGAAGCTGACGAGATTATGCAAGCAGCGCAAGAGGGGCTGCGGTTAGTGGAATGCCATCCCCAACTTGTGGTCGCACTGTTGACCAATATCAAGCTCATCTACAAAACAGTTGGCAAACAGAAAATAAAAGGCCGTAAGCCAATGAAGCGACTTAGTTGGCCTGTTCTTTCATGTTCACAGGAATATGGAACTGGGGTGCATTCGGATTGCCCTTGAAGCGTGCTTTCACGGTATCGTAGCCCACGTGACTAAAAGGACAAACTGCGAGACAGACCGCACAACCATAGTTTTTTGTGAAGTATTCGCGGCAGCTTGCATGGTCAATCGCTTGCATACCACCATCACCACGGGGCTGGGGCTGATCATAAATAGCCTCAACCGGACATTGTCGCACACACTTTTTGCACATCGCGCAGAAATCCCGCACCCAGACATGTTCATTTTCTGTTTGTATCGGCAGGTTTTCGATATTGGTGTAAATGGTATTGATGCGTAATCGTGCGCCTTGACCGGGTGTAATCAGCAGGCCGTGATACCCGATTGCTCCCAGTCCGGCTAATTCTGCCAGATGGACATAGTCGGTGATGCCGCCGAGCGCTGTACCGGGATAGGCCGCGAAACCAGCCTTATGCATAAAGTTCGCCAGCTTGTTGCCGATGACAGACATATTTTTGTAGCCGCGCATGACTTCAAGTTGTGACTCAAAACTAGGTGAGGTTTCGATAGGTTCTTTATCCATCTCAACGGTATAAATAATCGCATACTCGTGCGGAATGCCTTTACCCTTGAAGATAGCATTATGCGGCACTTTGACATACTTAATGTCTTTTACCCCGGCGCTCCGGGCCAATGCCTCCAGTTCGCCGATAAATTTGCTACTTGCCTCACGTCTTTTGGGCTGAAATTGACCATCATACATACGAGCAGCACGCTGCATGTTCAGGAACAAGGGCAGTGCCTTGGGAATCACTTTGATTTTTTGCCGCAAACTGAGATTGGCTAATGCCATTTCGCTCTTAGGGAGGTGGGCATCGAACGGGGTGCGGGGTTTTGACTCTGGCGCAGGCAAAACCAGCATTTTGAAGTTATCGAGATGGCTGTCCATACCTTCAAGCATCGAATCCAAAGAAGGGGACTCTTGTGCGCTGCCACCATTGCGTATGATCATCTTAAACAACTGTTGAAACATGCCGACTCCTCACTGTCAACACTAGATTATTCAGTATTGACAGCATAGAGGATTAAGGGCATGAAACAAAATCAATTTGTTTATGTTTCACCTGAATAAAATTCATGAATGGTCAAAAGCATAACCATGTTCCTTTGCCCATTGTGAAGCATTCTGTAAAAATGCTGCAATCGCTGGCGATTTTATATTCGCAGCAAGATACACATCCATAAATAACTTAGGAACTAACGATAGCGATACAAGATCGTCATCATCGTGGGCAATAAACATTTCGGGCATCAATGAAATTCCCATATCTTCGCGAATCATGGCAAACATCGCGCTGTGATTGCTGACCGCATAACGATTTTGTGCGGCAGATATATTTTGAAATATCGGGAATTGGCTCGTTATGCCATAGTCTGCCTTTGGGCCAATAAAAGGCTCAGCTTTAAGCATTTCTGGCAGAACTTCTGTTTGTTTGGCAAGGGGATTGTTTTTCGAGACAACGATTTTTAACTCATTATGGACGAAGGGCGTAAATAATTTGTGTTTTGCTGCATTAACGACTGTTGCCACATCAATAACCCCTTTTTCCAACCAGTCGGTCAGTTCTTGTGGTGTGCCTTCGAACAATACTATTTCAATATCAGGATACTTGTTTTGGAAGTCACGAATAATGCCCGTTAGCAACCGTCCCGGAATAGTCGGCACACAACCAAACCGCAGTTTACCTACAGATAAGCCCCGTTCTTTAGCGGTCACTTGTCGAATGACTTCTATCTGTGACAAGATGCCACGTGCGTATTGAAGCACTTCTTCACCGATATGTGTGATGATAACGCCCTGACGACCGCGCTCTAACAGCCTCACGCCCAGTTCAGATTCCAATTTACTAAGCGAATAACTGACTGCTGACTGCGTCAAGCTGACGAGTTCAGCAGCTTCAGTCAGACTGCCCGTGTCCGCAATCGCAACCAGCACTTCCAATTGACTCAAATTCATGTACCAAGTCCCTTAATCCACGATTACACAATCTTATATTTGTTCTCAAAGAAAGGAAACAAGAAATGAATATTTCTGATTGGAACGGTCAAGCCTTGGAACAAGTACTGACTGAGCAACCATCACTGGTGCTCCGCTTTTACAGTTATGGTGTCATGCTGGAAAAGCGGGAGGGCGATCGGGTAACCGAGTTTCCGGTCGATCCGGCGCACATCGCCCTGGCACTCTCCGCCAAAGTACGCTTCGATACCGGACTGCTGACCGGAAATACACTACTTGTCCGCTACGAAGGCGTGAAGAAGACCGTGGTGCAGTACCGACCACCGGGGAAAACAGGCTTATATTTTGAAGGCTCGGAAACCCCGCTGCGTGTCCCCTTACCGGCGATGCTCATGATCCGGGTCACGGCTGACAACACCTCCCCACAGTATCAGGTGTATGCCGTCAAGAAACGACCTACCCAACTCGACACCCCACTATTTCACCTGCCACTCCCCAACGTCTTCACCAGTGGCAGTATCTGTTGGGGGAGTGTGCCACTAGCATCCGAAACCGCCCTCAAGAGCAGTGCTTTAACTGAAGATTGGTCGGTCTTCCTCGGCAGTCGTTTTGGTGATCACGGCTGCGGTGGCAAATCCCGATCACATCCCCAGGATATCCGGCAGCACTTGATTGCCCTCGAAAAGCGTCAGGCTCGCGTGTACCCCACGGCTGATTTGATCCCACTGCAACGCACTTTAGCCCATGTCCTCGGTGATGACCGCGCATAACTAAAACAGTAATCCCATTTGAACCTACTTTGAGTGAAGATTAGGAGTGTATCCCCATGCCTACATTTGATCCCTTCATACACCTGCAAACCGTGACCGTCGTCGGATTGGGTGGCACTGGATGCCAGGTCGCCCGTTCTCTTGCCCGGATGGTCTACGACATGCGTCGGGCACGCTTGCACACACCCGAGGTGGTCTTGATTGATCCTGATATTGTTGAGGACAAGAATGTCGGACGGCAATTGTACGCTGCCGGTGATGTCGGACACCACAAGAGCCGTGTGCTGGCACGTCGTTTCAATCAGGCCTTAGGTTTAGAGATTTCCGCTATCGACCGAGCCTTCACTGCCCGGCGGCATATCACAGGCAGTGGCAATCTGGTCATTGGTTGTGTGGACAATCATGAGGCTCGTCGCGAACTGGCTCAGGTCGACGGCATCTGGTTGGATGCCGGCAATCACTTCGACAGCGGTCAGGTTTGTCTGGGTAACACAAGCGATCGCGATCTGCTGCGGCGTCATATCAAGGGAGACGAGGGCAAGTATCGTTATCTCCCCAGTCCGGCAGTGCTTTTCCCGCAGTTGCTCGAACCAGAACCTCAACCCCTTTCACAGCCTAACTTGTCCTGTGCCGATTTGGTGGCACGCGGGGATCAACACATTTTAGTCAATGATCTGGTGGCTTGTGTGGTGGCAGGGTATGTCTACAAACTCCTACACCGCCAACCCGTATCCACTTTCCTCAGCTATGTCAGTGTCGATACGCTGTCTGTGCGTAGTCTACCCATCTGTTGCGACGAACTGCTGCCGTATGTACAGCGGGAGGTGTAAACCATGCTCACCTACCAACGTCAAAATTTTCACCACTCGAAGCTGCCTGAACCGGGTACCATCGGACGAATCATCGGTCTGTCCACGATCAACCCCTGCCGCAAATGCATCGTCATTGCCTATCCGCTTTGCGACAGCGTGCGTCCGTACAGCCTGGGCATTCATTCTTGCTGGGTGCGCTTCCTGGACAACAGCGCCATACACCGTTTCAGCGGCATCTGGTTTCAGGAGGCGTAACCTGATGTCATTCCAACCGCCTCTGTTTGCCCTGAATACTCCACTGCCTCATGACCCAATCCGTCTCCTGCGCGAAGGTGCATCTCTTGTACTGAGCATATCGGGTGGTAAGGACTCGGATGCCATGTGTCATCATCTGCTGGAATGTCGTCAGACTGAAGGCTGGTCAGGGGATGTGGTCATGGTACATGCTGATCTGGGACGTGCCGAATGGCATAACACGGCTGATTATGTTCAGGATTTGGCACACCGCAAAGCTATCCCACTGCATATCGTCCGTTGGACACAGGGTGATTTGATCGACCGTATCTGGCAGCGTTACCAGGCTGATCCTACCCGTCCCTGTTGGCCGTCCAGCAAGGTTCGTTATTGCACCTCTGACCTCAAACGCGCCCCTATCTCTCGCTGGATACGCAATACTTATCCCACCGGAAATGTCATCTGTGCCATCGGGTTGCGTTCGGAGGAAAGTCGCGCTCGAGCCAAGAAGTCGGTGGTCACCGTTCGGGACGATTGTAGCGCACCAACTTTAGGGCGATTGACCCTGAATTGGCTACCGATCCACGATTGGACATCCACCGCTGTCTGGGAATGTATCCGGCGGCATGGGAATATTGCTCATCCCGCCTACGCGTTGGGCAATACCCGTTTGTCCTGCGCCTGCTGTGTGCTGGCCAGCGTCCATGATTTACTCAATGGGGCAGTCCATAACCCGGACACCTACCGAGAACTCTGCCGCATCGAAGCGGTCACCGGTTACAGCTTCCGTCAAGATTGCTGGTTGAGCGATCTCCAACCGGATTTGCTGCCCGACACTACCCGGATCGCCGTCCACCATCACAAAAGGAGCTTGGCATGAACCCTGACTGGACCCACCTCAACTGGAAACCGGTTCTACTGGTGAAAGTCGTTCACCTTCCCTTTGCTGATACCTACCTTGCCTTGTCGGTCAAACGCCTCTATCTGGCTGAACATCGCGATGGCATTTTGAGCGCTGATTGGACTTTACCGGCTGACGAACGTGTCCAACCACTGGTACAACTGACAGGCTGGAATCCACAGCGCGATGTTCCCTTTGAACTCCCCATCCAGTACCAACGTGGTGACACCAGCCTGACTGCGAGCATCTCTTCGGGCACATGGGTATTGCCCTATGACGACCATCATTATCACCTGTATGAACGTGTTCAAACCACCTTTCACACCCTGCTGACACAGATTAAAACTGCACCCACCGATCCTCAAACCTTGCGTTTGCTCACCCATTGGCTTTTGTAAACAAACTTTTCATTCGATTAAGGAGTATGGCATCATGAATACCACTGACCTCAGTACCCAACAAGCACTTCAGCGCTACCATCGCTTGTTCGACCATACGCAGTACACCGCCATTGCCCAACGTCTGGCGACTGATCTTCGGCTGGATCGGGATAATCCACAAGTGACTGACGCCCTAAATGTGCTGACCGACACCGCGTTGTCGCTTTGTCAACATCCGCATTATGAACGGGCATGGCTCAAGTTGGCGACCTTTTGCGGCCAAAATGCGATACCCATCCCGACCATTGATGCGATTACACCTACCTGTTGCTTTTTCAAGCCGTTAAGGACACTCGTGCTGATGATTTTGAAGCGACCGCCAAAGCCTTGTTGAAAGCCTCTGAAGTCATCGACAGTTTGCGAGCAGCCATAGCCTGTGCCAACGGCATTCATAGCTGGCAGGGACGCATGGCTTACGATCTGCTGGCAGCCGTCGATTATTTCACACAAGCCGCAATTCAACTGCTGCTGCATGCCAATGGCAGCTACATCTACGAGAAACTGCAATCTGGTTTGCGGCGTCTTACCAGTGCCTTCTATGAGGGTGTTCGCGAAAGTGACACCCCCGCGCTATTCAATTTCAAAGCCACCTTCTTCCCCGATGAGCATGACGGTCGCTGAGTTGTACCATCCTCCTCGACAGTGCCGCCTGTCTCACAGCGTGCCTTGTTCATTGTCAGACTCTATTCCCATCACCGCTTCGCTTCAGCCATCTTAATGCATACCTATGCCACACCACGAACCTTGGATACCAGACTGACTTGTCCGTCACCAACAGGCTTGCGTCCCGCTGTGACACCTTTTCTGCACTGGCGCTCGCCATCTGACCCAAACCATGCCGATTAGTCCCTGACCAGCTTAGCAGGTGCGGCAGCGTTCATACCGACCGGGGTCGGCACGCTTTACCCCCTTCTTCCGGGCTTGTGCCAGACGAAGGGATCCCTTCGTCTTCACCAGAAACGGGTAGCGCCTTTCAGGTGAAAGCTGCCTTGGTTCACCTGCTTTATGGTGGTCAGAAATCGGCACAGGGTCGATGGACGAATAAGCGCACAGCGCGAAGGAGTAAACAGCATGGGTACGAGCATCAATTTGCAGGTGACAGGTTTCGTCGGCAGCGATCCGCAGGTGCGGACGGTGGGTGAGCAAACGGTTGCTAGTTTCAGTGTGGCCGTCAGTCGCAAGAACGGCAGTGGCAAGAAGCAGACGGTTTGGGTACGCGTGAACTGCTGGAACAAACTCGGCGAGGTTGCCACCCAGTACGTCAAGAAAGGATCGTTGGTGCAGGTGACTACCGAATGGCTGCGTCCCAGCGCTTGGACAGATCAGGGGGGAACAGCACAAGCCAGCTTGGACATCGACGCGAACCGTCTGGTACTCCTCGACCGCATGGATCATGATGACACCGGAAGCGACACTGAAAACATAACCTTCTGATCCTGATACACGATCAATTGCCCATTCACAGGATAATGGGCAATTAAAGGTGAACAGCACCTCACTGTTCACCTTTTTGTTTTTGGGATTTCACCATTTACCCGATGGCTGACTCATACCTAACATTCAGATATTGTCAGTAAAGTAGCCTAACTGACTTAAATTTGCCAATGTCAAATTACTTCCATTTGGGTAACTATTAACAGAGTTTTGTAATAGCATTAAATAATCCTCTGTTTGCCCTACTATTATTGACGATTTGCGAAATTATAATATACTCACAACGATATCGATTCATCCGAAGAGGAGTCGTTCTATGCTGCGCAATCGCCGCCTAACGTTGCTGCTGGCTATTTGTGTGACCATTTTGGGATTGTCACGGATAGCGGCACAGGATGCAACGCCTATTAGCCCTCCTACTGAAACGTCTATTCCGACGCTGCTGCCCACCGAAATTCCTACCGACCTGCCGAGCGCGACGCCGCTGCCGACGCTCACACCAACCCTACTCCCGACCGAAACGCCAACATTGTTACCCACGCCGACCGCCAACGACACGGCGACGGAAACCCCAACCGAAACGCCGACCTTGCAAGCCTCAGCGTCGCCTACCGAGACACTGACGAGCACTGCTGCCTTCACTGGAACACTTACGCCTACTTTGACTGAAACCTCAACCGAGACTGCAACCGCATTGGTTACACCAACGGTATCAGCACCATTGCCACCAGAACCACCGCTATCTTTGACGCTGATCGATTCGTTCGACGCTCCAATCCCTATGTTTTGGTCGCTCAATCCAAATTGGGCTGTTATTACTGAAAGTGGTGGGCAATCTTTGCAAACCAATACGGGATCAACTTTAACATTCTCGACACAAATGCTACCCACTTTGTTCGAAGTAGCAGTTGAGTTGCGAGTACGCTTTACTACCGGCGTATTCCGTATGAATCTCCGCCAGAGTAGTGCTGGTGATTATTCCGCCGAACTAAATGCTAATGGACAAGTTAATCTGTATCGGCTTGGGCAGCTTATCAGTACGACTACCGTGATGCCGTCTAGCGTGGGACAATGGCGCACTTTCCGAGTATCAGTGGTTGATAACGTTGTTCGGGTTTCAATTGATGGGATTGAAGTAACAGGTTTTATAGATGCGTCCCCCTTAGCACCCGGCGGATTAAGCATCAATGCTAGCGGATTGGCTGGAGATGGCTTAACTATCGACGATATGAAACTTTGGTGGTATGACCGAACCCAACAAAGAAGTCAATCAAATGCCGCGGTATCCAACCGGATTGGAACCAATAGTTTAACCGCACCCTTGTTCACGCTTCCTAACCCTGAAGCGATTACCTACATCAGCACAACGACTGGCATTCCGAATACCAATCAACTTTATTCGGTTTATGGGGTGAATACGATTGCCCATCCGCTCATTCAGGGGACGCTTCCATACACTGCTATAAGTTCGCCAACGTGGTCGCCCACATTACCCTTATTAGCCTATGTATGCACTGATGGGAATCCTCCCAATCCTTTCCCTATCCAGACGGTTTGTATCGGGAAAGTTGATTCTGCGCTGCAACAAGTCGCCGTTATCACCCTTGGTGTCGCAGTGAATGCAACCAATCCACGCTGGTCGCCAGACGGAACTCGCTTAACATGGCAAGAATCATATTCTTACAGCGCGGGTGGATACCTGGTTGATACATCTGATATTTATCAGGCGGGCATTGGTATACAAAATGGCATCGTACAATTTACATCTCCGCGTACCCTTTTCCTTGATGACAATTGTTTGCGGACCAGTTTTCCATTCGCTGTCATTAATTCAAATACGATGGATTGGGGCAAAAATGGCTATATTTATTTTGGCATGAACTCTGGCACGGCCTCTGTTTATCCCGAGGGGTTTTACCGATTTAATGGACTGAACGCACCAACGGGTAGTTGTCCAATTGTGGAAAAAGTTGTAGGTAGCAGTGATCTTGCTGCGTTTAATGCCTCCTTTAACTCAGGATACTCGATAGATACTCGGTCACGGCCACGCATCAAACAAAATGGGGATTTCTTTTTTGGGGATGTGGGCGGGAGCGTTATGTTGTATCAACCTACTGCACCTTCAAACTCTATTTTCAAACGCTCCGCTGATAATTGCGCTTCAATCAGTTTGTCGCCTGATGAAACCCAATTTTCCTGTATTCGCCGGTTCATCTCAGGAGGATTGCCCGACGCATTGTTCATTAAGAGTAACCCTTATGACAATGATAGCAGTAATGCTGTCCAACTGGCTTCTGGTACATCTCCCAATCGTGACAGAGGTTCGACATGGAATGTGCCTCAGTTACAAGTGACACCTACCTTAACTCCTACGCCAAGTACATGTAATCTTTCATTGACAGATTATGTAACAATGCCATTTTTTGACTCACAAAATAAAGCTGTTTTAATGCAAGTCTTTATTCAGAGTCATCAGATTACACAAGGCGGTGTAAGTCGATTGGAGTTACGCCGTATTAAAGATTATTCACTTGACCCACTACTAAATAACATTCCAATTTCGGATGTACGGCGATATAAACTTATTCAAGTGCCGGGATGGTTCAACGAACCATATTCAATCAACAACGTCACCATTAATTCTGACAATATTAGTATCGCTCAACCAGGGTGGTTTGTTACGAGTTACGGGGTTACAGATCCTCAATGTAGCGGATTAAATGTGGCACAAATAAATACAGGTGATTTTTCTTTTGAGCCTACTGTGCCAATAGTTAATCTTTATAACCTCACTGTAGACAATCGCTTGGATAACGGGAATGGAATTCTAGTATCCCCACCCATTGATACATCTATAGAATTTGGCTTCATAAATCCCTATATAAATGGATTAGCAGAATATCAGACCAATATCCAAGTCTGCTCTCTTACTGATCCCAACTGTTTTAACCGAATTTACAACCGGATGGTTTTGGATGTTAACAACCGATTTGATGATCAAATAATTGATTCGGCGCAACAACATGGTACTCCCCCCTTACTATTGAAAGTGTTACTAATGCAGGAGTCTAGCCTTGTACCTGCATTCACTGCGAATGCTGCAGGAGCAGCAGGAATTGCCCAATTTACCGCTGCGGGTGGAGCCGCTCAAATGGTAATCGATGGACGTGCCCCTCAAAACATTACCACTGGGGCGCAATATAGAGACTCTATTGATGGTATTACATCAAATTGTGTGTTGAGGTCCGCTCCTGGAACTTCAGGTCAATACCCTGTTTCTGAATTGAACTGTGTAGATTTCAAGGAGACACTTCAAGCAATTGATGATGCAGCATACTTTTTGAAGTGGTCTTATAATTATCTCAGCAATCTCGTCACGGATCCTCGTGGCATTTTAAGTACCGCATGGCAAAATACTCCCAGTGCAGATCGACAGTCAGCATTGTGGCTTTATTCTGCCGCGTCTTATAACTTTGGCCCAGGCAGTGTTACTTCTGCTTTAAAATTGGCCGCCGCGAATAATCAATCGTTGACCCTCCAAACTGTTTGCCCTTATCTTGCATCAGAAACTCAAAGATATGTAAAGAATATTCGTAATGGCACTCCCGGTGCGGCCAGTAATGGTACTTGTGGATAACAAAAGGATGATATCGCGATGAGATATTTTCGTTGGATAGTTTTATGCCTCTTTATAGGGTTATACACTTTCACTGCTAATGCTCAAAATGTTCCAGGTTGGCAGTTACAAAGTGTAATCTTCACACCCGTAAGAGTTCTTCAACCATATCAGATAAGCATCAACGGGGCTTATCTTTCGCAAAGCGCTGTCGAATTGCAGTTTCAAACAACTAATCCGATTACAACTCCGGTTGTAGCACCATATTATGCCGGTATATTGCCACGTTGGCTTAACAATACGATGCTTTATCGAGAATACAGCCGCGATGGATGGGCATTAGCACCACAATGTACAGCGAGTAATCAAATTACTTTCAGCCTCTATAATGCTTCGAGCAATGCCAATCAAGTTTTTTGCCTTACTCAACCAAATGGTTTTATTCCTAGTAGTGCAGATTTTGATCAACTGGAACGCTTCCCATTCAATAATTATGGCGTTCTGGTAAACAATCGGTATTTGGTCAATGTGCAAAGCGGATCTTGGCAAGACTTGCATAATACCATGCCTACTATTGTATCTAAGTCAGACATTAGTGGATGGATAGGATATGGAAGAACATGGTGGGATTCTCAAACTCAACAACCAAAAGCTCGTTTGCGATATGTCAATGTAGCAGGTGCTGGAATTCAAGAACTCAGTAGTCAAACCATTCAGTTATGCCCGATGGAAACCGAGAATTGTCAATCAATTGTTACTATTCAAGATTATGTTCACGGTAATCTTGCTGACGCAATAATCTCTCCAGATGGTCAAACAGTTTTTTGGAGTTCAATTGTTTTCCCACAGGATCAGCCGATCCTTGTAAGCTCAGCAATTGGTGTTATTCAAGATGTAGCTGCATTTACTACAAATATCCAAACCGGAGCGACAACACAGATTTTTCTGTTGTCGCAAAACCATACCCTTCAAGCAAAAGGTACGGCTGCACAATGGTCACCCGATGGACTAACATTAGGTATCCGTATGCAGGCTACCGGAATTAATGCTTCAGATTCCTCTGATAACGGCCTCATTCTTGCCCATTTTATTCAGACTAGTCCGCAATCGACGCCGACATGGACACCTACCGCTACTAATACGCCTACCCGCACGCCAACGGCGACTAACACACTAACCCGTACTCCCACTGCCACAAATACACCTAGCGTAACTCCCACGCGCACACCAACTGTGGGGCCATCCCCCACATCGACCAATACGCCGACACGCACGCCAACATCAACTCCCACACGCACACCGACGACGGGACCATCGCCCACGCCGACGCGCACACCCACGGCGACTAGTACACCAACCCGTACATCTACACCGACGGCGACACCAACCAGTGGGGTCTTTCCCACGGCTGGCATACTGGATAACTTCAACCGGGCCAATGGGTCAGTCGGCAGTAATTGGACGGATAACACCAATAGTTACACTGTAGTCAGCAATCAGTTGAACGTGGGCAATGGGGGCACCTTGTATTGGAATGCCGCCAGCTTTGGAGCCAATCAAGAAGTGTATGTGACCTTCAAAGCCATCGCTGCCAGCGCCAGTGAGATTGATCTGCTGCTCAAGCGCCAAGGTGCGGGTTGGACGGATGGGGTCATCGAAGTGTTCTATAATCCCGCCAGCAGCACGGTACAGGTCGTGACCTATAAACCCGCTCAAGGCTGGGTACAGCGTGGAGCCAACATCAGCGTCACGTTCGCGGTCGGGGATCGCTTCGGCGCACGCGCAAAGGCCAATGGCACCGTCGAGGTGTACAAAAACGGTACCTTGCTAGGCAGTCGGGACGTGACCGCGTGGCCGGATTATGCCAGCAGCGGCTACATCGGTTTGTGGAACGTGAGCGCCAATACCACTGTACTGGATGATTTCGGTGGCGGTAACTCGTAACGATGTGTCCACTAAATACTGTCGGCGCTGCCTCGCAGCAGCGCAGCGTCCCCAAGGGACGCCGAACCACCTCAGCCGCAACCGTGTGAGACACACGTTGGTGGCGCACAAGATTTACCCCTATCTATGGGGTAATCTAGGCTGAGGCGGTCGCCAGCTAAAAAGCTGGCTCCTCAAGTGCCGGAGGGCTTGATGTGCCGCGCTCAAGCGCAGCACCGCCGACGCAGCCCTTTGGTGCTGGTCAGCGTGTGGTTACGGTTACCCGCGACCACCGGACGCATACCGCGTCCGAACCACCCAAATTGCATTCTGTCTGACATTTCACGTCTGACAACGAACCAATTATCGCAACTCAATCTGATTGAGCTGCCGCCGTTGCTCTTCCCAATCCGGTAAGACACGCTCCAGCACCGCATAAAATGCCGCGCTATGATTATGCTCTTTGAGATGACAAAGTTCATGGATGACAACGTAATCAATCAAACGTTTCGGCACATGGATCAACAGTAGATTGAGGATGATATTTCCCGCCGCCGTACAACTGCCCCATCGTGATTTCATCTGTCGAACCGTCAAAGTTGGGTAACTAATCCCCAACGATTCCACACGTCGGAAACATGCCTTCAGTCGTTCGTCAAACACCCGTTTGGCTTGCTGTCGATACCACGCGGTGATCATCTTCTGGATGTGCGCTGTGTCAGACGGATCTTCAACATTAATCGTCAAATACCCCCGGCTCAAGCGCACGCGTTCGATAGAATCAGCCACAACCTTCAACAGATACTGCCGTCCCAAGTACCGATAGGATTCCCCGCTCACATACTGACGGGGTAGTGGATTCGGTACGGCATACGTTTCGAATTGTCGTTGCTGTCGCAGTATCCAACCCCCACGCTTCTTGACCTTAGCCTCAACGGCATCTAGTCCACTGCCAACAGGCGCATCAACCACCACGCTCCCATCCGGGTACACATGGATTGCCAACGTCTTGCGCTCTGAGAAGATCAACTCGTACGCAATCTCAGTCGTCCCGAACTGAACCGAATATTGTCCGCCAAGCACTGTCATACGCCGCTGTTATCCCGCTTCTTTGCTGTCTCAACCACGCCGTCGATGATCGTATCCATCACCAAACCACTGATGGTCAACTCATGCGCACGCTTAAAGTCATACAAATGATCCTCCAGCGCGTTCTTCAGTCGATTGATCGTATCCAAATTATGCGCCCAATCACGTCCCTTGAACTGATTGATAGTTCCCTCAAACGTGACCGCCAGATCAGCCATCGGTGATACCAACCCATCGACACCCAACCGCTCGATCAGCAACCCGAAATAAGCCGACGCATCCTTGGTATTCACAAGCTGCTCTGGTAGCGAGCTATCCTTCCCCGTCCGGAACTGATCCAACGCCGCTTCCATCTGATCAAGATACTCCAACTCACTGATGCGCCCCTGACGATACGCCTCAATCGTATCCTCGACCATCTCCGAAAACTTGCGATAGAACGCAGGATCTTCGCCCATCTTTTCTGTCGCAGTCTTTTTCATCCGATACGCGATCGCATCCGCCCGCGCTGCCGCACCTTCCAGATGAGCCACCGCCTCAGCAAAGGCCGGCTCATCAAAAATATTGACCTCCGGAGTGAGCACACTCACACCCTCCGCCTTGATGTGATCGTTGAGCAGCTTGCGGATCTTCTGCTCATACTCCCCATAATTCACCGACTCGGCATACCGCAGTTTGACCGAACTCCGCAGCCGGTGGAAAAACGTCAAATCATGCTTATACCGCTGGATTTTCTTCTCCGGCGTGTTCTGATAGAACTCCACCGTCCCCAACGCCACCTTCAATCCCCGCACAAACTCATTCAGCGCGTCATAAAACAACTGCCGCCGATCCTCCGGCTCCAAGAAACGTTCCATCGCCTCTTGATCCTGCTTATTCGCCACCGGATCAAACACCCCCCACAGTCGGTCATGCAGGCTTGGCAGCTCCGCCACTACCTTCGCGATGTCGGTCACCGTCCCAGCCACATCCTCCGCATCGAAGGCCTCCAGCGCGTTATAAGTTTCCAGCGCCTCATTTAACTCACCCAGCACACCGCGATAATCCACGATGTACCCATATTCCTTACCCACACACAACCGGTTCACCCGCGCGATCGCCTGAAGCAACCCATGTTCCTTCAGCGACTTATCCACATACAGCACTGTATTACGAGGCTCATCAAAACCCACCAGCAGCTTATCCACCACGATCAGGATTTCGATCCCGTCTTCCCTTTTGAATGAACTTAGGATGTTGGCCAGATACTTGTCTTCAGTACCATGCATCTGCATCATTCGCTTCCAGAAATCTTGCACCGGCTTCAGATTAGTCTCGTCCGCATCGACATTCCCCTCACGTGTATCCGGTGACGACATGATCACCGCACACTCGATCCCCTCGTCTTGCAGCACGTACATATATTGAATCGCCACTTCTTTACTGGCCGTCGCGAACTGAGCCTTGAAGCCTGTCCCCCGCCACGTCTTGATGTAATGCTGCGAGATGTCCCACGCGATCGACTCCATCCGTGCCCGTGTCCGATTGACCTCCTCGAACCGGCTCATCTTCCGCTTCAGATCGACCTTCTGATCGTCTGTCAAGTTCGCCGTCCGACGCTCGAACCACGTATCCAGATCCGACTTACTCACATCCAGATCGACCATCCGACCCTCATACAGCAACGGCACAACCGCCTTGTCAGACACCGCCTGCCGCATCGTATACTTATGAATGAACCCGCCGAACTTGTCCGCCGTACTCTTTTCCTTCTTGAGCAACGGCGTTCCTGTGAAACCGATATAGCACGCCTTCGGAAACACCTCCGCCATCCGCGCGTGACTGCTCCCGTACTGACTGCGATGACTCTCATCCACCAGCACGAACACATTCACATTATCATCCCGTAGCTTCGCCTTAGCCGCCGCCTCGAACTTATCAATCACCGTTGTGATGATCTCATTCGCCGGATCACGGATCAACTCCATCAGATGCTTACCCGACTGCGCCTGTACCACCTTTTTCCCACACGCATAAAACGTCTTCCAGATTTGCGCGTCCAGATCAACCCGATCCGTCACGATCACCACCCGCGGATTCTTCACCGCCGGATGCAATACCAGCGCCTTCGCCAGCATCACCATCGTCAACGACTTACCGCTCCCCGTTGTATGCCAGATGACACCACCCGCCCGTTTTCCCTGCGCATCAACTTGCGCCACCCGCTCCAACGTCGCCTGAATCGCAAAATACTGTTGATACCGCGTGATCTTTTTTACACCGTTGTCATACACCACAAACTGATACGCCAGCTCCAACAACCGCCACGGACGCAGCAGGGCATACAACGTCGCATCCTGCACCGTCGCCAACCGCTCCCCCGCCGCCGCCTGATCATCATAATACCGCCGTACCCAACGCTCATCCTCTCGCCAGCCATACAACCGCGCCTTATCATCCTCACTCAACGGCAGATTGATCAACCGACTGAGTTCCCCCTCTGTATTCATCTGATGACTATCGACTGACGACTGATGACTCTCTTCTTTCCACGTCCCCCAGAACTTCGCCGGAGTCCATGTCGCCCCATACAATGCATCATTCACGCTCACCGACAGCAGCACCTGCGCATACGCAAACAACTGCGGAATCCCATCCGCCAACTGTTGATTACGCAGCATCTGACTCACACCGTCCAGCACTGCCTTCTGACCATCACTCGTCTGTTGATCAGGCCGCTTGCACTCAATCACCACCAACGGAATCCCATTCACGAACAGCACGATGTCCGGACGGTACGTCGCATAACTCCCGCGCCGCTCCACGCTGAACTCTTCCGTCACCTGATACACATTCCGCTCCGGATGTTCCCAATCGATATACCTGATGCTAAAGCTCCGTCGATCCTGCCCGATGAATTGTTCCACGCTCGTCCCCAGCGTCAGCAGTTCATACACCACCTCACTCGCCGGGATCAAACCCTGATTCAACGGCACATTCTTCAGCTCTTGGATCGCCCCCCGGAGGTTCGACTCGCTGAACGCATACACCTTGTCCTTGTACACGATCTGGTTATGCGACCACAACCACTCATCCAGCACCCCATCAAGGATCACATTCCCCAGCTTCCCACCCCGCAACCGCAGCGCCTCATCCGGCGGCACATACTGCCACCCCATCGCCATCAACAACCGCAGCGCCGGAATCTGTGAAACCCGATCTTCGAGATATGACGGTGTCTGTAAATTCATCTGTAGTGTCTTATTAATCTATGTTTGGGATTTTATAGTATGTATCAAAATACCATCTTGTATGACAACTGCCACCTGATGGATTTGCTAAACCAGTTCACTTAAGTGACTCGCGCCAATACACAAAACTCCATAGTTATTGTTTTTAAGTGGACATATCTAACTTTATTGTTTTTTTGAACATTCGAAAAGGCTAAATGATTGCAACCCAAAATGACATTTTGCAACATCGGGGGATATTTTCAGACAAAAGTTTTGTATTGGAACCCTAATCAAGCGCGGACAAATTCAGCAACATCCAACACAAAAATAGTAGCGGCATGGCCTTCCGGACGACTAAATGGGTTGCATACTTCACGAATGATAGACAGAGCACCTGCTAGTCGATCTTCATCTACTCCAATCACAAAAGTTGTATTCTGACGACGTAAAAAACCACCAGTGCTACTAATTTTCGTAATGGAATAATCCTGCGTTATTAGAGCCTGTGCAAGTGAATCTACCACTTCAGCATTAAAAATGATGGCAAGAATTAGTTTTTTCATATTTAGACCTGCTCGAAATGATCAATATTCAGGACGAACGTTAAGTAACCACCGATTGGAACATCAACGAGATTGGTTACGGGCATACTGCTATAATAGGTATATGTGACAAAACCTTGTCGGGGTGCTGCTTGTTCAGCGATGATTTTCTTAACATGTGCTATTCGCCCTTCATCTACTCCGATCAGCAACGTGGAATTACCCGGACCTAGTAACCCCCCCGTACTGCTGACACGCGTGACCCCAATATGATCGCGAGTCAGTGCGTTCATCAAATTATCAACATCTTGATCGTCCACAATAGTTACTATTAACTTCATTTTTTACTCTACAAATACCATCCCTCAGAAGCTTGTTCATTCTAGATTATACCATTCCCCATCTAGAATCCGAATTTTGCACCAAGCTAAAATCACCAATAATCCCGATGTCACGAAGCATGCACATCTGGAATATGATCTAGCGCACTTTGTGCCAACTTACGAACAAAGCGATCCAATCGCTCCATCGGCAATACCACATGAAAACCACTACCACCATCTGACTTGAATTCAATCGCCTCAATCTGCTTTGTAGCATCATTCTCATTCACATTATACCGGGCATGAGCCGCCTGATTACGCATTTGCCGCACCAGATTGCGCATCGTCAGTTGCTCAACCGTAATAAATATCTTTTTATTGTCGACGCCTGCACATAGAATATACTCAGGCAAAATACCCCAGTCGTGCCCCACATGGATGACCAACTCCTCCGTCAACCAAAGATTAAAAAACTGTTGATATTCTTGCTTATCAGCGATCTGCTGTGGATAAACCAGCAGTCTCAACAGGCAGTTCATCAAAAGCGTGACCTCATACTGGTTCGCTGATTCAAGCTGCGGACGCACAACCTCCTCATACTGATCGAGGATCTTCAGTGTTCGCTCTATAAAATCACGTTCAATTTGCACGTAATTGGTCATCTGCTCATTTCCTAGTTATGATTTTATGTCCATGTACAGACGATTTACCTGATAAAAGAAGGGTTGCATGATGTTCACAAAAAACTACGTTCGGATAGAACTATATGCAATCCCAAATGTCGCGCAACCCGGCATGCGTGTACTCTCGAATGACCGAGATAATGTAGATAAGGTTCTTGATATACTTCAAAGAGATAAATATCATATTCTAGAAATAGCGCCTGTGCTAACACCGGAAAAAAGCCGATGGTCATTTATCAACAATAACCGACAATTTTCGGGAATTACATACCGGTATGATATAAAACTAAATGATGGGTTTGACGCATTTACCTTTGCCGAAGCCATCATTCACCTCATGTGGGGATACCTAACCTGTGCCATTGAATTCTCACCATATTCCGACAAATCACGTTAGCCAGTCACCCAACGATAAGAAGGACAATACTAACAGTGTTTTTAGGCATTGAGATACAAAAAGTATTCCAATTGATCTTCATAGTAGCTTCTAGAAACCGAATCTACTAAAGGTATAAGTTCCTCCAACGTATGGATTGCATCCCTGATCAACCCTAATTTCTCATAGGTGCGTACCAGATCAACCAAAACAAACGGCTTAAATGGAGATGTCACCCGTTGGAACGACTTTTCATACCAATTGCCAGCTTGTTCCCAATCCCCCAACCCACTGTAACCATCTCCGATGATCAAAAAACCTTCAAACTTCGAAGGTTCAATATCGCTCAGCTTTTTGCCAACCGCAATCGCCTCATGATGCCGACCTAGTTTATTCAGCGCTTCCCCCAACAACACATAGGCTTTAGCATCACGCGGACTTTGACGAACCCATGCCTCCGCAAAAACCAATACCCAATCGTATTGTTTTTGATTTTTTGCCGTTTGACTCTGGGATGCCAGCAAGTGAACATCTTGGCTCGTAGTCATCATAAATCGAAGTGGATCTTGATGACGTAAACTCTCTTTCAAACTACGCTCTGGTAAAAAATCAAAGGGCGAAACATCAAACCCCTGCATGATTGCAATCACCCCATTTGCGATAACCACCGTGACGATCACCGCCAGAACAAATGGCAGAATGCTGTATTTCTGTTCCTCGTCCAACAATGACGTAATGAGTAACCAGAAACTATTAACCAACACAGCAATCACAACCACCACCACCGACGTTACCGCAAACCATTTTTGTTGGATTTTAACCATGCGTCCTTCTCCCCAACATCAATTTACGGACAATTTATCATAACCACCACTTCGAATCAAATTCAAAAGTATGTTACCCTCATGTAAACGTCAAATACCCGATAAGGATTAACCGGTGAATGACCCATTACCCTATTTGAAATTATCGATTTCCATGACCAATAATCTAATGCTCACTTACGTCGAATCATCTGATAAAAAGTGCATTGAAATCGCCATCCACAACATCAAGCTCAGCCGGGAATTCTACGAAACCGACATTAGAACCAACGCCACCTATAGCACCCAAAAAACCAATACAACCAAATATGTCTATTATTTTCGCACGAAATCCGGCACAAAAATCAACGAATTTTTACGCCACATCAGCCGCCAACTCAAAGAAGACTTTACACGCGAAGGTATTGCCTGTTTGATAACCTATGACCAAATCATGGAACAGCAAGCGACCAACAAGATGTGATCGTGTCGCCGCTTGATAATCCCTTACTCCACCGCCATCAACCGCGCCTGAATCCGCACGCCATGCTTCTGCCGTGACGGATCATCAGCCTCCAGCCCGTAAGCCTTCAACGCCGTCCCCAGACCATCCACGAACGCCGCCTTATCGCCCCCCTCAGCCGGATACGCCACCAACACACTCACCAGCTTATCCGTCACCTGCGCCCCACCCAGTAACCGGTACGGCTTCTCTGCAAACCGCGCCTCGCGCAAAAACGCATCAAAACGCTTCTTCAATTCCATGCTGTTGCTTGCCATGATTCTAAACTCCTTTACTGTAAATCACCCTCAGTTTACCATCCCAACATCAGCTAAAGACATGGTATTGGAACTTACAATAATTCTGTAACCAAGTTTTGAATATGTGATCGCTGATGCGACTATTTTCTCAAGTCTTGCATTTGGTTTGCTTTTGGATAATATAGCACAATAAATAATCTTGAATAAGGCAATACTAGTATTCGATAGAGGGAAATTTGACCCGAATTATTGCCCCGTCTCGTCTTACTCTTGAAAACGCCGTAGATTTCGCCAATCGAATTACAAATTTAGACTATCGAAGGATATTTGAGTTTGATTTTCAACGGCTTATGTGGGTTGAGCCGTTCGGTATGTTGTTTGTCGCCCAAGCAATGAAGAACCTTCAGAGGCGCTACTCTGATTCTCGATTAATTGCCTACATTAATAATGAAAATGCAACATCATATGCCTCATATATGAGTTTCTTTACTGCGTGTGGACTTGAACATGGTAATAATCCCGGTTTTCGGACTTCTGGAACGACATATATACCTATCACATATGTCCTATCAAAACAACTTCATTCAACTAATGAGATTGAAGCAATAGCTCAAGGCCTTGCGGAGCAATTAGCAGAACGTTCATCTGGAAAATTGGTCGATATTTTCACTTACTCATTTCGAGAGATAATTCGAAATGTTATTGAACATAGTGACTCGACGGTTTTGGGCTATTGTGCACAATATTGGCCCAAAATTAATAGAGGTGAGCTAGCCATACTTGATATAGGGGTGGGACTACGTAAGAGCTTATCTCAAAATCCGTATTTAAAGCTGAATGACGATAGCGATGCCATAAAATATGCCCTTATGCCAGGTATTTCTGGCAAAACTTATGATGGGGTTAAACTACGTCCGAATGATGTGTGGCAAAACTCTGGTTATGGTCTTTATATGAACTATCGTTTTTGCAATGAAGGCGGTGATTTCTTTATATGTAGTGGTGAAAAAGGATTATTGCGAAACGTCAACAATCACGTCAATCATTACATGGATACTAATTTTCAAGGGACTGCATTACGACTTTGCATTGATACAAGTACTCTGGGTGATGTTGGTGCGATGCTTCAAAGATTCAAGAACGATGGTGAACTAGTCGCTAGAAGGTTGGGCAAAGGGGCAGTCCTAACAGCATCAACTATGTCACAGATGCTGAGAGATAATTTCAAATCAATCAAGATAAACATAGAAGTAGGTAACACCGTAAGACATCAACAGTTTGGCGAAGGCATTGTTGAAGAAAAAGTTGTTGTACCGCCATATGGGGAAATGCTTTGGGTGCTATTCAACAATGGTCGCCGAAAAAAGATCGAGACAAAATACCTAATTCTTGTTGAACAAGATGTCGTCACATATAGCGACGACATAAGTGAAAATCCTTCGTCGAATGATGATTATCATCAAGATGATAGTTTTTTTGAAAATTTCTAGCCCTCCATATATTGGTTTAGGGTGCAATCGAGAGCGGCTAAGGTGCAGTTCACAACCGCACCGCACCTGTCAATAACTAATACAAAATTTCCGCTTTTGCCCTAGTAGATGACCAAGTAGAAGTTGCTAGGAGAAAGAGGTAAAGTGGTTCCAAGAGAAAAGGATGGAACCGATGGCCAAGAAATATGAAGTGCGGTTGAGTGAAGACGAGCGAGTACAAATCAAGCAACTGTTAAGTAAAGGCAAAGCAGGGGTGCGTGAGGTGAAACGGGCACAAATCCTGTTGGCAGCCGAAAAAGGATTGAAGGACGAACAGCTTGCTGAGAGTGTTGGTGTGCATGTGGCGACGGTAGAACGTATCCGAAAGCGTCTGGTGTTAGGGGGATTAGAGTATGCGCTTAAGGAAGATCATCGCCCCGGTGGACAGATCAAATTGGATGGCGAAGGGGAAGCGATACTGGTTGCATTGGCGTGCAGCGAACCACCGCTGGGACACACGACATGGATGATGCAAATGTTAGCCGACCGTTTGGTCGAGATGCAAGTGGTGGAAACCATTTCGGATGAAACCGTGCGGCAACGGTTGAAAAAAACGAATTAAAGCCGTGGCAGAAAGCGCAATGGTGCATCCCCCATGTCAACTGGGAATTTGTGGCACGGATGGAAACCATCCTGGATTTGTACGCCGAAGCCCATGACCCTTTCTATCCGGTGGTTTGCTTTGACGAACGCCCTTATCAATTGGTCAGTGAGGTTATTCAACCGGTTCCAGCAACAAGTGGCAAACGGCGGCGTTATGATTATCTCTACCGACGCGAAGGCACTTGCAATCTATTTGTCACGTTT
The DNA here is from genome assembly GCA_044227005.1 of Aggregatilineales bacterium. Classification (GTDB taxonomy): domain Bacteria; phylum Chloroflexota; class Anaerolineae; order Aggregatilineales; family Phototrophicaceae; genus CFX2. The sequence goes on along the minus strand of JBGAFZ010000006.1, from coordinate 260,274 downwards.
TGCCCACGCCAATCGTGGCGACATGTGACGGTCACCCAACAGCGTACTAAAGCCGATTTCGCTCGGCAAATGCGTGCTCTAGTCGATGTCTACTTTCCTAAAGCCTTACAAATCCGTCTAGTGTTAGCCAACCTCAATATCCATGTCCCTTCGGCTCTCTATGAAACTTTTGGCGCTGTTGAAGCCCGTCGTATCCTGCGTCGTCTAGTTTTTTATTACACCCCGCTTCATGCCAGTTGGCTCAATATGGTTGAACTGGAAATTGCGGTTCTCTCTCGCCAATGCCTCAATCGCCGCCTTTCCTCACAGTCCCTTGTCCGTCATGAAGTTGGTATTTGGGAAGCTGAACGCAATGCCAACCAAACTACTGTTCACTGGCGCTTCACTTGTGAAAAGGCGCGTCTCAACACCCGTCTTTACCCTGCTTAATTCACTTGGTCATCTACTAGGTCTAAAGCTCATTTTTTGTAAATAGTGTCGTCTCGTGAATAGGTATTATAAGGGTATTGTATCCCTATTCGCTAATACCACCGCCCTCCGGTTAATATTCCTCGCTCCCCCTCGTAAAATTCCCCGCCCTCCTTATATAGACTATGTCAAAATGAGGTAGCTACTTATTCTGGTGGGGAACTCCTTATGTCCAAGAAAACCGTCCGTCGTAGCTTGACCATGACTCCCGAAATGAGAGACCGTTTGGCCTTGCTCGTCAGTAAATATCCCCGTGACACAACCGAATCCGACCTTATCCGTGAGGCCATTCGCCTCTATCTGGATAACCAAGAAGACCTTATCGGAAGTCGAAAACACTTCCAAAAGTCCCTTCAAGACCGTTTGGATAAAGTCGAATCCAACATGTCCTTTCATATGAATATTCTGATCTACCTGATCACCTCCATATTTTATGAGGCCGATCCTCAACTCGTCGCCAAGGCTATCCTCGCCTCTAAACGCGATGGAGCTACCTTGCTCGCCCAGATAAAGGCCGTCCGTGACCTCAAATGAAGGCCATTATCGTCACCGATTTCGCCTATAAAGGACCAAAACGTAAAGGTCGTGGAACCGGTCATCAAGGCCTCCGTTCCACCCTTAAATATCTCCAGTACCGTGAAAATCGAAATGACCCCGCCCTCCAATCGGATAACCCCGAACGCTGGGTCGATCATGGCTTAGGTCAACATTACCGTTCCATCTTCGAAAGTTGCGACCAACTCCAAAGTAAACACGTCCTGGCTTGGACATGGGTCATCTCCCCAGCTCCGGATCTCATGGCTCTTGTTCCTGAAGCGGATCGTCGCGATTTGGTCTTGGATCTGACCGAGCGGATTGTCGAGGAATACTATACGTCGCGTGGTTTCGATGTCCCCGAGTATAGTTATGTGTTACACGATCGCCTCACCGAACCGGAGGATGGCTCGGAACCACTCCAACAGTTGCATACCCATATTATCCTACCGGGTACTGCTCCCCTCGCTGGTTCAGACCGTGAAGCGGTGTATAACAATAAAGAAAAGGGACACGACGCCTTGTTTCGTGAGATCGCTAGTCGTCACTTCGGTGATGCCTTAGATCGTCTTGTCGGTCCAGAATGGCACCTGCTTCGTGGAGATGAACCGGCTTTACCCCCATCTCCACCGGATCCAGATGATCTGGATGCCTGGTTTCCCGACAGATAAGGCACGGGATTAGGGGAGGTTGAGGCGTTCTTTCAACCGTTTGCTGGTGCGTAAGGTCAAACGCCGGATGTGCCGGGGTGCGGGTTTCCCGTTCAAGACTCCGGCAGATGCACCCCGGTCAATGCTCTGTGTTTCCAGCACAAACAGATTTTCCAGTTCAATCCGTTCACCTGCCACCAGATAGTCTGTCCAAACCTCCATCAGACTTTCGAGCATGGTTTGGATATCACGGTTTTTGAGACGGGTGCGCTGTCCAATTTCGCGCACCATCCGGTTCTTGTTCAAGGTCATGTTTGCTCCGGTGCTCCGGTCAATTGTTGTGGACGACCCTTACGCAACTCAGCGATGCTGACTGTTTTCACCTTCCCTCCAGTTTGCTCGCGGGCTTCGGTGGCAATCTTGTCCATGAGAGTGGCCGCAGCTAAATCGAGCAGCGGGTTGCTGGTGGGAGCCAGATCTTCGGCTAGTACGCTAGCCGAAGGTAGGGTCGGAACCTGATTCAAATCAAGTGAGATACCCCGTTCCAGCATAAGTGGTTGGATGTCCTTGCTGGCGGCGAGTCGCCGTTTCCAATCTTCCCGTTCGTAGAAACGGGTCAGACGGGCGTTTAGAACCACTTGCGTCGCAAAACCCGCCTCGACATAACGGGCGAAGATGGTGCAGTTGCCAATTTGTGGGGTAATGACTTCATCCACAGTAAGGAGTGGACGCTGGCGTAAGTGGCTGTTAGGATCATCTTGGTTCGCGTCGGTGGTGGCTGTGCCACTGGCTTTACTGTAGAACTCAGCCGTATCAGCATCACAACCGCCATAGACGACCTGTGTGGCCAGACCGGTGAAGAGTGCCTGCGTCCCTTCGTTGCCATATAACATGTGGAACTGCCCCTTGGTCTGGGCACCAATCATGATGGAAATCCGCCGTTTGCGCACCAAATTGACATCGGCCACCAGACTGTCGAGCTTTCCGAGGGTCGGAAACTCATCGAGGATCACCCCGACCGGAACCGGGAGTGGTCCCTGGTTGCGCTCACCAATGGTATCGAGATCCAACATGAGTTTGCGCAAGGTCGCCCCTAAGTAAGAGGCGTAAACCGCACGCATCCGTCCGGGACAGGTCAATACTACCACCGTCGGTTGCTGCACCACCAGTTCGGTATCGAAGTCCGAAGCGGAGGTGTTGGCACGGACATCCGTGGAAGCCCAACCGGTCAGGGCAGTGGCTAAGGTGGCCACCACATTGGAAGCCACCTTGCCATCCGACCCGACCGAAGCGATGAAACTGTTGGCCAGCAGCGCGGCATCATCCTTCCGTGACGCTAATTTCTGTGCCAATCCCTTCAGGTCATTCATGGCGTTGTAGATCTCACCCAGGTTGGGGAAGCGGATCAGACAGGCGGCCAGCAGTGCGGCGGCACTGTCCGTCCAAAAACGATTGTCCCCTGCAGCCAACGGAACCAGCACATCAGCGATGGCACGGGCGTCCGAGACCGTGTCGATACCCGCCGCTAGATTGTAGCGCGGACCGACGGTGCTGGTCGGATCATGCACCACCACCAGATGACGGGTGACCGCGGCATATTTCAGGATATGACCGGTAATCTCACCCTGTGGATCGGCTACGATCAGGGAATGTCCGGCCACCATGCGGTCAGCAATAGCTGGCAAGATAATCCCCTGAGTCTTACCGGAACCAGGACCCCCTAAGGTCAGGATGCCACGCGCCACATCTTCGCCACTGAAGGAGAAGCGTCCCATGCCCAGGTCGAGGCGGCGTTTATCCTCCCCCCAGAATGCGCCCAGCAAGGTCAAGCCATCGGCATCTTCACGGCGAAAGCGTTTGTACTCGCGCGGACTGCAAAAGTGAGAGGAACCCAGGGCACCTCGCTTGACTTGAGGTGTGCGCAAACGGTCGATCCGTTCGCGCAACCAACCGCCATTCTTGATGGCCGTGTGCAGCCCCAGCGCTGCGCCAGCATTCAGCATGAGCAGCAGCATCCCGAACAAAAACAAACGGTTGGCATGCAGGTTAGGAGGCGCGCCATTGAGCAGTTGGATAAACGCATTGACAGTTTGCCGTCCGCGCATAGGTTGTAGTGCCATATGTCCAAATAAGCTTAAATAGAGGCTGGATAATCCCATCAGCACAGCTAGGTAGGTCAGCACCTGTAAACTCGTTTGCCAGTTCAGCCGGCGTAAAGGTGTATCGCTGCGTTGGATACCAGCTCCTAACACAGCACTGATCAGTAGCGGGAGGAGCAAGGTCAGACAGAGGAGCGGTGCCAGACAGCCCCCCAGCCCTGTCCGGCCACTGGTGAACAACCAGTAAAACATATTGGCAGTCCTCCGGTTACCTACAAATCCAAATCGGAGGGGTTGGGGGCGTTCTGCCAATCGCCCCAGCCTTCGGCAGCATCACGAGCCGCGCGTTCAGCCTGCGGGTTGTAGGGATGCCATTCATCCGGTTGGCGGATCAGGGGCAGCGCTTGATCCTGATAGGCGCGTAGATCTTCACCGGTCAGGGTTTTCCACTCCAGTGGTAACCCTTCCAGACGCGCCACCTCAATCGCCAATTCTGGTCCTTCCAGAACCCCCGGCAAGAGATAACCACTGAATTCCTGGCTGAAGCGGTCGGCGGCCGCCGGGGTCTCGAAGTGTGCTACCTCCAGCATCCGAACCGGTTCATTTTCCGGGATCAGCGGCGGATGCTCCGGATTGTCTTCCAGGGTGGGGTAAACCAGCATGTGCAGGGCATAACCGAGTGCCTCCCCGTCTGGATTGTTGACCGGCAAACTATTCAGTCGCCAGTAAGGAGTGGCAACTTCAGCTGCTGCAACGGGCGCTTCAAGCGTTTCGCCCTGCGTATTCCAGTATGGACTGATTTCACCTTCCAGCAGCTGTGCTAATGTCTCGAAACGATCGACCGGTCCTTGCGTGAACAAGCCGGGATCGGGACGGTTGCCATCCAACCAACCCTGTTGCATACCGGTCAGCTCGGCTTTGTGCATTAAGGCTTCCAAACCCCGTTCGTCATATACGGCCAGCAAATCGGCACGGGTTTGTTCAGCCTGCTGCCGTTGTTGGGCGTCGTCCGGGTCATAGGTGTTGAGGGTGATCGATTGCAGTCCCAAATACCCGCCCGGTTCTTTCCAATACTTCTCGACCGCCAGTTCCTCGCTCCAGGGATCGGCTGCCTGCAGCACCAGCGCGTAATTCACGCTCTCATCCAGCGGTTGCAGCAGTTCGACCGGTGCCTGTTCAAACGTGGCTTCAAACCAGGCCGTGCCTTCAAGCGACTCGTGTCCCCGCGATGAGCCGTTGAGCATGAGCGGCAGTTCAGCCGACGGGATAGGATCCAATTGGCGCTCACGGATGGTGCTGAAGGGATCATCTGGTCCTTGCGTGAACAGCCGGGGATCGTCGCGTCCCGGATCCAGGACACCGGCTTCTACAGCCGCTACCTCCACCAGGGTCATGGCACTTTGCAGTTTGTCATCTGCCATCAGTTCTTGAACGGTTTCAACCGTGGCACGCGCTGTCTCCCAATCCGGTTGAGGAATATGTAAACCCTGGCGCGCCGTGTCCTGTTCTCCCCAAACTTTCCAGACCTCTATTCGGGACACCCCGTCAGCCGCAATCGCCTCAACTTGATAATCCAGACCGAGAGCGGGTTCGCTCATTTCTGCTGTGGTAAGGTCGGTACCCACGGCTTCAGGGAGATTTTGTTCTCGCTGAAGCAAACTGCCAAAAGGATCAGCCGGTCCCTGTGTAAACAGGCGTGGATCACTGCGTTCAGCATCTAGAAAACCATTGCGATTAGCAGTGGCTTCGGCCATATGCATGGCAGCTTCCAGACCCGAGTCTTGTTGCAGGCGGTTGAGCTGGTCTTCGAGCGGTGCTGCCTGATCATAGTGCTGGTAAGCCGCGATGGTAAAGGTATCGAAACGCCGTTCCTGCCCCTCCACCCAGGTCTTTACGGCTTCCAGTGTGGGTTGGTTGTCCGGGCTGACGCCATACCCGAAATAGTAATCGGGTTGTGCCGCCGGGTCAGAAGGTGATATCGGATCGGTGCTTTGGGCGAAGGTCTCCAGATGGCGCAGCAGCATGTCAGAACGTTGGCGGCTGGTCAGACGCTCATTCGGTTTCATGTGATTCTCCCAGGTGCAGTGCGGTTTGCGGCACGATACCGACCGGGGTGAAAATGCCAATGGGTCTGAACGGGATCAGGGCTTGAGCGTGGCGTTGGATCAGCCGTCGTACGACCCATGACCGCTCGATCTGCCAGGCAGTCGCGAGCTGCTGCAAGGCCTGATCTTCTTGCGGACTGAGGCGCAGACTGAAACGGACGGTCTTGCTGTCGCTCATAGATCCACCTCCCATTGGGTTTGGGTATAATTGGCAATATCCTGACTGGATTGGGCATCCAGGGGCAGTCCCCGTTCTGTTTCCCAACGGGCGCGTTGGTCGGTGGCTAGCGCCATGCCTTCGGCGGCATCCAAACAGCGGTCGATACCGTCTTTCTGAGCCACCTCCATCAAGTATTCAGCCGCGCTGTAAGCTTTGTCCCAATCACCCGGGACACAGGGTGCCAGTTGCGCCTCGAGCGTGCCCGTTTCGGGATCACGTCCCAACGATAGGATGCTGGTGACACAATTGTCGCGGTCATTTTTGTCAGGTTGGAAGACCCCGATCCAGTAGGCGGTTCCGGTCTCCAGATCATAAATCGGCGGTGGGTCTTTGCTCAGATCGAAGCCTTCGGCTTGAATACCAATGGCGTTCAAGGCTTGAAAAGCGGCCGGTTCATCCAGCGATGGCGTATCGGGCAAGCTCACCCCACCCAGCGCCGCTGCTTCCTCAAACAAAGGATCGAGCAGGTCATTGGGAGGATCATTGCGTTCCGGAGACACTTGTGCACCATACAAGTCGTGATAGGCTTGATAAACAGCCGGATCGGCACTCTGCCAGCTCGGCGCTTCGGTCTGCATGATGGTGGCCATTCGCTCGGCAAAGGCCGGGATATCGTGAGCGGCTAAACCGGTCTCGTGGATTTGCTGCTGTAGTTCGTGGTAATAGGCTGCCGCCACATCGACATCTCCGAAACGGGCAATCGGCAAATAACTGCCACCCAGATCGCCGCTCTGTCCATCAGCATACAAATCGACACAACCGATTTCGAATTGACTGCCTTGCTCCCCGTTTCGTTCCAGTCCAACCAGTTGGGCATCATGCCACGACCAATTGGCAGGTAAGGGTTCAGCCCTGTCGAGACCTTGTAAACCATCCTGATAGACCGGGACATCCGGCAGGGATTGCCTGTCCGTGGGGACAAACCGTTCATCCGGAGGCAACCAGCCATCCGGAAATGGGTCGTCAAGCGGTTGATAATCCAGATCCATGAAGTCCATGTCCGGTGGTTCGAGCACATCAAAATCCTGCGGCGGTATTTCCGGTGGTGTCATGACGAACCTCCCTCTAGCGGATGTAAGCTGAGCGGTTGTGGCGTGACCTGTGCCAACTGCGACTCAACCGCTGCCGTCAATTGCGGACGAAAGGCCTGCCAGAACGCTTTCAGGACAAGCGGACGGGTGCTCTCTCCGAGCGCGATCCGGTCCAGTTGGGTTTCCAGATGAGCGCTGTAATCCAAAGTAAAGACCTGTGGAAAGTGGGTCATCAGGAAGTCACATAACGACTGACCGCTGGCGGTAGGCTGCAAATGGTGCTCATGAAGTTGGACATACCCCTTGTCTCGCAAGCTTTTGAGACTGCTAACATAGGTCGAGGGACGGCCAATGCCGTGCTGTTCGAGCGCCTGGATCAGGTCGGCTTCGGTATAGCGGGTAGGTGGACGGTTGAGGTGTTGGTCGATATGAGCCGCCACCTGTAACAAACGCGAGCCTTCATCCAAAACCGGTAAGGGAACGCTATCCGCTTCGCCCTCCTCAGCAGCTTGCGGATAAAGCTTCAAAAAGCCGTCGAATAAGGGTATGCGTCGCTGTGCCCGGAATTCCAACGGGAAGGGCTGACCTTGACGCTTGCCGGCATAGATGACGGCAGTGCTGACCGTGTAGAGTGCCGGAGCCATCTGTGAAGCCAGAAACCGTTTCCGGATCAGGTTGTAGAGCGCCGCGCCCTCTCCTTGCTCATGGTCTACGCCATAGCAGACATCGGTCGGTCGGATGCCTTCCTGAGCGGATGAGCGGTCAGTCTGAACTTCAGCCGGGACATACTCCTGCCCGTAGACCTCCATCAGGTACCGGCGTGCCGCCTGTTGAGCTTCAGGCACGACTATCACGCTGCCGGTACACGGGTAAGTGATGCGTCCCTGTTCATACAGGATTTGGGCTACGGCCATGGTGCGTGCCGGTGACAAACCCAAATCCCTAGCAGCGGCTTGTTGTAAGGTGGCCATGGTGAAGGGTGGCAATGGCTGGCGCGCTTGAATGCTACGACCACTGTGCCCGACCCAGAGCTGTGACTGAGCCAGCAATCCCACCACTTTATCCAGCATTTCCCGGCTCTGGAACACCCGATCCACACCTTGAATCTGGTGCAGTTTGGCACTAAAGCGTTGGTTGCCAGCAGCCAGATCCAACATCAATGTCCAGTGGCAACCGGGAGTGAAGGCTGTAATCGCTCGTTCCCGTTCAACCACTAAGCGTAGCGCGGCACTGTGCACCCGATCGGCTGAACAATCGCCTGACAGTGCCCGGCTGGCTAACGGTGATACTAGATATCCGATCAGGCGGTCGAGAATGCGGCTTGCCTGTTGGGCTTCCACCAGTTGGAGATCGAGCCGACGCGGCTGAGACAAGCTATCCAGTACCGCCTGTCGGGTCATGGATGGGAATATCACCCGGTAGACTGGTTGGTCAACTGGAAGGTTCGCTACTTGCAGGAGATGCCAGGCGTTGGCTTCACCTTCCCGATCCGGAGCGGTGGCCAGATAGACTGCTTCCGCCTCGCGCAGTGCTTTGACGATCTTCCTGACCAGATTACTCTTGCAGGGCAACACGCGATAGGTTGGACGGAAATCATCATCCACCGCCACCCCTAATTCATCTTCAGGGAGGTCGCGGACACGACCGCAACAGGCTTCGACCCGCCAGTCCGCTCCCAGGTAGGTGGCGATTTTCCGAGCGGTGGCCGAGGATTCGACCAGCATCAACTTCATTCAGATTTCTCCTTGTGCAGCGGCTTACTGACCGCTGTCGGTTGTTGTTGAACTTTGTGTAAACGCAGGTGCGCGGCTAACTCCCGTTCGCGCAGGATGAGCCAGATCGGCCACTCACGAAAGGCGTGGTAGGCTTGTTCTTCAATAGCTTGCCAGGGTGGTGCATTGACAGGTTGTTTGGACATGCTTTAGGTGCTCCTGAAGCGGGTTAATTCACCGGCGGTGGGTCGGTTGTACAGATACCACAAGCCCTCATCTTGAATGTCGAGGACGTAGTGGAAACGGGGCAGCGCCGCGATGATGTCGCGATGCTGCTGGTTGAGGTGTTGAAAGGCAGCATCCTCATGGAAGACATTCATGCCCTGGCGCTGCGAGAAGATCACCCGGATAGGACTGTTCTCGAAGACCAAACGGGCTTTGCCATCCAACATGACACTCATCTGCTGGTCAATCGAGATCAACTTCTTGCGCCGGGTACGAAAGGTCTTGGCGGCTTCGATCAGAAAATCCAGCAGCGAGGGATGCCGCATCAGCCGGTAGACTTCATCCACCGCGATGATGCGCGGGGTTTCATCAATCAGACTGTCACGGCGGATGGCACTCAAGACCTGGGTATAAGCCAGCGCTTGCAAGATCGGATCACTCTCCAGATCGTGGAAGCTGAACACCCGTGGACCGATCCAGTCGCGTCCACCGCGGGTCAAATCAACATTGGTCATGCCATTCAGAAAACTCGCCCATGGACCACTGCCGGTACACAAACCAGCAATTTCTTGCGCCAGATTGCGGGCTATGAGTTTAGTCTGCTGGTTCTCGCCCAAACCGGACAACACATCACACACCACCGCACAGGTCGGTGACAAATCCGGTGTGACCTTGCCCAGTTCGGGAAAACCCTTGAACAGGACTTCCAGTGCCTCGCCCAATAATCCACGTTCCAGATTCTCGCGTTGACCACCCGACAACGCCCGTCCCATGACGGTTTCGTAGATGCGGATGGTGTGGTTCTTCTGTTCGATCAAGGTGGGGAACATGACATCCTGTGGATTGAGGCAAGTGGCTTTGGCGCTCATGACATACCACGGCAGTCCGAAAGCTTGAGCGATATGTTTGCCATGTCCCATCGGTTCCAACATGTCGAAGGCGATCCCGGTCTCGGCATACTCGCGGGTCAAATAACAATTCAAGGCGAAAGTTTTGCCATAACCTGATGACCCCACCCAGATTTCATGGGTGGCGCGTTTGTCGCGCCACGAATTGTGAAAGACCGGATAGAATGCCCCCACGGCCTCGCCCCGCAACACGCCGTCGGTTGAAGCTAGCTTGCGATACCCCAGCGGCGACAGCATCATGGCTAACTCACGCGAGGTCACCGGCCAACTGGTATCTGGTAACCCGATCTCCTTACTGCTTTTGGCCGAGAAGAAACTGACCGAGCGCGACAACAACTCCCCGACTTCCTGGCGCAAGTTGAACCATGCCCGGGTCTCAGACTGGATGGCTTGCACCCGTTCTTTGAGGGTATCCAGATCATCTGCCGCCACCGCGATGTGGATGCCAACCGTATGAAGCAAATCCCCGGCATTGATCTCAGCCAACGTTTTGCGGCAGTCGGCGATCCGCTGCACCGACCGGCTATCTTCGCCGGTCACGCCTGCCAGATGCACCTGATAGGCTTGAATGATGTTCTCGATGGCGTTGATGCCGCTGTTGCGGTCGTAGGATTTGGGGATATCCACACAAATCGCCAGCGGGAAATTGAGGAGCAGCAGCACCGGGAGCGGACGGAAGAAGTTCCAGGTGGCCGGTGCGAACTCATAACTCGATAAAATCGTCCAGACAGGACGCCCTCCAGGACGACCGGTGGGTGCCAGATGCCAGAAGGGTTTTTCACGCAGGGCATACTGCCCCTCAAACAGAGCCGGCCACTCGGCTACCGACACGGCAGTGTCAAAAGCTGAGGTCATGGCGGCTGCCTGTGCCCGTGGATTGTGCTCTGACCACAAGGCCATCCCACACAGCGCCCGTTGATAGGCGGCGTCGGCTTGCAGGCTCTCGTAATGACGGCGGTATTCCATCAGCAGTTGCGCCCGCTGCACCTCATCCGTCGTACTCAAGGTTTGTCCGACTGTCGCGATTTTGTCATCGAGTGTGGCTGGCATCTGCCAGCAGACGAAACGCGCCGGTCCCGACAGCGTCCGTGCCCAATTGGCAAAGCGGGATTGCAGGGACGCCACTCCTTCCTCAGTGGCGTGCAACGTGATATCGAATGGTTCCAGACAAAAGGTGTGTACCGGCGCTGTCATGGCACCTCCTCCAATGGATCTCCGACGAAGCGCAAGCCGTCATCGTGATCGGCTTCAACCGGCGAGGTGAACAAAGTCCACTCACGCAGATCGATGCCGCCCCCACTCTGAAGCGATACAAACACCTGTGCCCCATCCAGATGAACCAGACCGGCGGGAAGTTCCAGCAAGGCTGCCAGTTTGCCCAAGCCGCTGGCCGGTTGTTGAGCCGCTGCTAGCAACAAGGCACCTCGCATCTGATACAGCAGGCGTTGCCACAGCGGCAATCCCCCGCGCATCCCGGTCATGACCAGCAGTGTGACGCCGAAAATCAACCCGACCGGTACCGAGGCTCCGGCTGAGGCGAAGCGTACGACGGTATACACCAGTCCACCCCCGACGGCGGCCAGCAATAGGCGTTTGAAAGGGATCCCCAGAAACCCTTTTTCATCTCGCAGCAGCACATGTGATTTGAAATCAGCTGACATGCGCATGACGCCTCAGTTGAAGGCGATCAGGGTGGTGACGCTGGCGGCAAAAATCACGAACAACAACCCGATCACCACTTGGCTGGCGGCTTTGGGATTGTCCTTCTTCCAATCCCCCAGCAGTGGCCAGGACGACCCCATATACATGATTCCCAGACCGACAAAACCAATGACGGCTGCGATGGGTGCGATGACCTGAACGATCCCTTGGACATCTCCGAATACCTGTTGAATGAAATCCGCGATACTCATCTGCTGAACTCCTTTATGTGAAGATAGGCTGATGAGTTCCGGCGAAGTCGGGTTAGCGGTGCGCCATGACTGGCTAGGCATAGCAACGGTTGAGGTCATCTGGCACTTGAAACCACACCCACCGGAACTCATTGATCAGCGTAGCAAAGTCGAGGTGTTCAACCTTGCGACTATTTCACAACAGGCCAAGGAATTTTTCAGTTGGATCGGGAATACCCATAAGGGATATAGCCTTCACAATGATGGCTTTTGTTGAAGCACTGTTTTTGTAGCCAGAAAGCACGCAGCATAGGACGCCGCACAGTTTGAGAGACCCGGCAGTTGCTTATTTTCTTGACCTACAGTTGTTTTACCGGGTCATAGCAGCAATGGCGTAGTGGAAACCACAGGAAACAAGCCGTGACTTTTGAGCCGATAACAACCTATTACCTACAATGGCTGATCATTTTTAACGTCCATTGCCGACCGCTACGGCAAATCGGTAGGCACCAATAGCCAAAGTGGCATAGGGTTCCCCTGCCCACGGCCAATCGAGGATCAGGTCAACAGCCTGATCGGGCAGCAAATCAAAAGTAGAAATACCTTCAGCTGGAATCCTGGGTCCGGTCGGCTGAGGGTTATAGCCCAGAGCCAACCAGATGTCATCCGGCACAAGCGATAACACTTGTGGACTGCCGTTGTAAATGCGCAGACGCGTGGTGATCTGCCTTTCAGTGTGGGTGATGGCGATGATTTGCACATCAACGCCACTGAAACGCGGCGGTGCAGCAGTCGGCGTGGGAACCGCTGTGGGATCAACCGGTGGTAACAGATGAGCGCCAATCAATTCACCCGTGCGCGCCAGTTCCTGTTCCGGATCATAACTGCCCAGCACCAATTGACGGCTTTCAGTTGGCAGCCCATCACGATCGCTTTCTCCGATCAAGAGCAGCACCAATCCCGGATCAAGCTGGCGGAAAATATCGGTCTCACTGCGTCGGATCGCCCGTTTGCTAGCAAAGGTGTAACGCAGACTGGCACCGGTATTGAGGGTGACTGTGAACATCGAGCCGGTGTTCAGGTGACGAAAGAGGATGGCATTTTCAGGTGCGAAAGGGATGCCAATCACCGGTCGTACCGACATGCCACTTAAGAAGGACGCTGTATCGGGATTGCTGTCATACTTCCATTCGGCCGCTCGTACCGTGCGCCGCTGCACCACCCACACCCGTGGCGCAGCGCCATCGTCCGTCGTGATCTGTAAACTGACCGGATACGCTGCCGCCCGATCAGCATCACCGGATTGGATGATGGTATCCTGTTCTTCCAGCGCCAGCGGGGTGGGCGTCGGACTGACCCGGGCGGTCGGGGTGAGCGATGGGGTGGCCGTTTGGGTTGCCACCACACTCGGACGATTGCCCATGAGGCGGGTAGCCAGAATGCCGACAAAGATCAAAGCGATAACACCTCCAATTGACATCAGTTTGAAGGAGGGCGTGCGCGATGTCACACCCCCGGCGGCCACTTCCAATCCCTCATCCTGTTGGGCAGCGGTTTGGACACGGGTCGGGGTGCGTGCCCAGCGTGAACCGACCGGCACCAGTGCACTTTCCAGATAGCGGCGCAGGAGTTCCCCGGCTAACTGCCGTTCGAGGATGTCCGATCCAGCCGCACCAGCCGCTTGTACCTCCCCGTCATAAGCCAGTTTGTAGACTTTCTGACGATCCGTCGGTACCAATTCCCATAAGGCGGTCAGGGCTTCGGTCGGCAATTGCCGGAGTTCATCGATCGTGTGAAAAGTTAGTTGGTCACTCATGTAGAAGGCTCCTGTTGGATGTGGACACGGACAGCCAGTGGCACCGGCATCTGGCCAACCGCTACGATCTGTTCCGGCAGCAGGCGTGCCCGGTTTTCAAGGGTGTCGACTTCACCCCGCGCATCCTCCCATGACAAGCCACGAGTTTGTTTGACCTGCCCGACCAATGCTTGACGGGTATCATCACCTAATGTTCCTGTCGGCGACTGCTTAACTTCGCGGATGACGGTTTCAGCCTGATCGCCGGATAGCCCCAGTTTGAGCGCCTGATCGGTGAATAACCCGAAACGGATCAGGTTCTCAGTGATCGGGGTTTGTCCTTGCAGCGGTGTCAGTCCCATCACCCGCGCCATGGCATCCGCCACAGCCAGATGATCCATGCCTATGGTCAGGGATTGACCGCCGCTGCTGCGCTCAGCGTGGGTTTGGCGGATGACATCCCCCAGAATCCCGGCTACAGGATCACTGCCGCTGACTTTCAATTGTCCGGTGAGCAGGTGCAAAGCACTGGCCGCTTGTTCCAAACGGGTTGCCGCTTGATCGAGCGGTGTATTGGCAGCGGCTGAACCCTGACTACTCAAACTATCCGCGAATTGCTGTTCCAACTCTTCGGCATTCATCTCAGCCGCGTAGACACTGCGTTGGTGGTCATCAGACCGATTATCGGCGAGATCCACAGCCGCTATGGGTGTAAACGTTCCGCTGCGGTTGGGAGCGATGGGGATGAATAGGCCGTCTTCATCTTCCAACCATTCGGGTTCAAGCCGCTCTCCACTGCTGGACTGGCTCCCCAGTGGTACAGTCCAACTGCTCAAGGTATCTCCAACCGCCGGAATGAGCATCGGTCGTTCCAGCACCCGTCCCTGCCTATCATAGGTAGCAGCCTCCGGATCACGATCGGTCAGCAAAGCTGTACCCAAAAACGATCCGGCCACCCGTCGGGTGCTAGCCCCTTCGGTGAATTGTTCGGCTGCTTCGCCTAGCGGAGTGTTGCGGACAGCCGGTAAATAAGCCAGTGAGCGCGCGGCACTGGTCAACTGCTGCACACCCCCTAAGGCTAAACCCGCAGCCTGAGCCGGTGTCGCCCCTTGAATCAAGGCATTCATCCCCGACAAGGCGTTGGAACCGATGACTGCCGCGCCACCCACAGCCGCTGCACCTGCACCGACCACCATGGCTGAGGCTTCACCGGGTGTCATGAATACCCCGCCACTGGCTTGACCGAAAGCCTTGAAGAGCCGGTTGAAACTGTTCCAGACGGCTTTGATCCCCGATGCCAACACAATCACCATGAATACTAAACAGATCAGCCCGATCCCCAGCACCACCAACCCGTTACCGCTGGCTGTGCCGACCAGAAAGAAAGCCACCACCAATGATTGGATCAAGGCGATGACAATCGTCTGGATGATGAGTTCCACCCACAAATCGAGGATCGAACGGGCGATAACCTCAGTGCGTTTGAAGAACGCGAACAGGATAGCACAACTGAAGGAGATGAAGGTCAAACCTTGCGCAATGGTCAGAAGTAAATACACCAGTTGTTCACACAATCCGAATAGCACCAGCGGCCAGGCGGTCAGCAAGCGTCCTTGTGCGGCCGACGCCATGTCCAGACTGTGCTGTCGTTCTTCATCGGTCAAGAGTTCGTACAACTGCCCACTCTGGGTGTTGTCGAAGAACGAACCTTTCCAATCCCATTCGTTGGGTAAAGTCCGGGCCGTATAACGTCCGGTGGCCGGATCAGGGGGATGTGCCCGACAGGCCAGATCCCGAAACGGCGGATGATAACCCATGATGTCGATCCCGTCGGCACGCAGATACGACAAAGCTACATCCAAGCCGTCGATGCTCTGTGGCTTGCTGACACCGGGGAGATAAGTCCCCAGATTGTCACAGAGCGGCAGCAAACCCAACTCATCAGTCTCGACACTGCTCAAAGAGTTAAATGCCCCACCAGCATTGGTTTGCAGACCGTTGAGCGCGCTCAGGTAAAAAGCCTGCGAAATCCCTTGGCGGAAATCGTTCATCCCTTGAAACAAGGCTGGTCCGATACTGAAGAACAAGGCACCGGCCACATACCAGAGCAAGGCACTGCGCGCTTCGACCACCCGTAAGCGGATAAAGACCGACAACAAATAGGTGATACCCAACACGAACAAGGCCACGATCAAGGCAATATTGACCACCACACTCAAACTGGCACTGGTTTGTTGAATCAGAGGGACAAAGGCTTGGTCAGCCAACCAGCGGTTGAAGAGTTCGATGGCATAGCCCATCATGATGAAGGCGCGCAGGATACCCCAATGGATGGACGCCAATGAGAACAATAGATTGTAATAGAAGGCATCGATCTGGATTTGCATCCCCTGCAGGATGTCGTCGATAAACGGCATGAGATCACTCCTAGCAATACGGATTGGGTTGGTTGACCCAGGTGATGAGCGCGCTGGTGTCATCTGTGGTCGGGTCGAGGCGGTATGTGAATTGTGCCGGTGTACCGGATGGAATATAGGCTGCCAATTGAACCGACTGACTCTCCCCCGGATTGAGGCGATAACTCTCATAGCGAAAGGAGATTCCGGCTTCAGTCGCCGCCGCACTGGATGCACCCCAGGCACCCCGTTGACCGCTGCTCAAGACACTCACCTGCATCTGTCCGGCCGGGAAGAGGCTGTAAGCTGTCGAGCGCTGGTTGGTCACATCCAGTCGCCACAGGGCAATGGGTTGACGCCCGGACCGGACGCTAATCTGGGACAAGCGGAACTCCACACCCCCGACATCAATCCTGTCATCCGGATAAAAAGCTTGTGGAGGACGGATGATGACCGGAGTCGCGCTGGGTTGTGGAATTGTGGTTGGATATCCGGGTGGCGCGGTCGGTTGTGAGACCGGAATGGCGGTCGGGCATTGAAAGATGGGCTGTCCGCTCAGAAGCATCTCGGCCAATGTGCCAGTACAGGCCATGACCGCCAGACCCAACAGCACCAGCACAAACAAATAGGGTTTAGAGAATGTCATGATGTCACACTTGGGTTAGGGAATTAAGCCAGGTTGATTGCCGGGTGTCAGCAGTAAAGTAAAGGGGGCTATCTCGCTGCTTCGTCCGCGCGGCAGGTTCCAAACCCGACCGAAGTAGGGCACCACCACCCGCGCGTCGGCTTCGAGGAGCACCTCGATCCGGGCGAAACCACTGCTATCTGTAAAGCGATCTGCCAGCACCCGATTGGTACCGACCGCCACGATCCGAACCGGAATACCGGCTACACCTTCGGCCGGATCCACCGAACGGTTGCGATTTTCATCATAGCCGATGATGACCGTCACCCGAACCAGGTTGGGGGCTGCCGGGACAGATGTCGGTTGCTGGGTGGGTGGCGCGCTGATCAATTCGATCTGTTTGACCGGTAATGGTGGCGGCGTCGGCGATAGGGTCATCTGTAAGGGCGGGATAATCAGGGTGTTGCTGTTCCCCTGAAAGACTTGAATAGCATCCAGTCCAACCGTATTCCCCTCACTGGCACGGTTGTGCCGTCCACTGATGCGGATCACCAGTTGATGCATCCCACGCCCTACGAAATACACCTGTGTACCGGGAAATGACAATTCAGAGGCGTAGGCATCAATCGTATCGATGACCCTTCCATCCACGACCACCTCGAAGATCCCCATGTTGCGGGCTGCCACATAACGCAGCCGCAGCCCTTCACCCTCAAATCGAAAGGATAAACGGCTGTCTAGAGCTTCGGAACGGTGATACTGTCCCCGGCTGGCCTCCCGCACCAAACGGGCTTCCCACGGTGAAGCGTACACCACATTAGGATTATCGCTCTCAAAGCTGTACCAACCGGGATAAGGTGGCGAAATCAGAGTGGCATCCGGCAAAGGTTCGACCGGATTGGGCGGTGCAGGCAACAAGATCGTTCCGGCTGGCAAAGGTGTCAATGAAGGAACCAGCAGCACACCGGGCATGATGGCATTCAGCGACAGGACACGGGTTGCCAGCGTTGCAGTGGCAGTCGGTGTCGCGCTGGCGGTCACGGTCGCACTAGCCGTCGCGGTGAAAGTTTGACTGGGGGTAGCCGTGATCGTCGGCAAAGGCGTGGCCGTCGGACGAGCTGAGGGTGTCAAAGAAGGCAGTACCATCAACGTCGGGATAGACTCTGCCGCTGGCTGAGCCAACAATGGGAATGAGAGATAGGCCGCGAGTCCCCAAACGATCCCACAGGCGCATACCAGACCCCACACAATCCGTCGATCCATCGCGACCTCCTCTCCTACTCCTTAATCACAGGGTAGCAAATGTGGTGAGGTCGAGGCCGGGAATATTTCCGGAATGGGGTAGGGAATTTTCCCGATGAGGATGGAATACTTACAAACTGCTCAAGGTAGTGAATCCTTCGGCGACCGCACGGCTGATGAGGTGTTCATTGGTTTGCACCCCGAAGTGTTGGCGCAAGCGGTCACGAATGGCATACACCCGCCGCGGTGAAGTTCCCAGTTGTAACGCGATCTGGCTGATGGAAATTCCTCGTGCTAGTTGATTGAGAACGGTACGGGCTTCTACATCCAACGGTGGACCGTAGTGACCGGATTGCAGCGTAACCAGATATTCGGCATTGGCGGTCGGTGACAAAAACGGGAGTCCCTGCAAGATTGTGCGCAGTGCCACTAACAAACAGGCTTGCAGGGGATCACTCCGATACAAATACCCTTTGACCCCGCGCATGAACAAACCATGCAACAAGGAACCTTGCAGGGTCATCCCGACCACCATCATCTCAGTCGTGGGCGATAGTTTTGGGATGGTTTCAATCGCGGTGAAGACATCCGTGTCATACAAGCACTCACTCAATATTACCACTTCCGGTTGGTGTTCTTCGACTGCCTTCACTAAGTCACCGAAGGTCTGAACCGCACTTACCACCGCATAAAGGCTCTCGGTTTGGATGACCGCTTGCACCCCGAGCATGAGCAAATCGCTGTCATCGGCGATCACGATCTTGATTGGCATCGCATCCTCCGCCTACTGGGCTGCATCCAACAATCCTTTTTTACGAGCCGCATCGACAATCTGTTGATTGGTACGCACATTGAGTACTTGTCGCAGTCGACCGTATATACGATAGACGCTGCGCGGGGTTAGTCCCACTTGCGCGGCAATCTCTTGCGGGTTATTGCCCTGCTCAATCAGCTGCAGTACCAGCAGATCGGTGCCGTTGAGTCCGTCGATGCGTTGAACCTGCCGTACCGTGTAAAACAGAGCCGAGACCCGTGGCGACAGATATAATTTCCCATTACGAACCGTTTTGATGGCCAGCACCAGATTGTCTTCCATATGATCCTGTTTATGCACAAACCCGCGTGCGCCGTTATCCAGCAGTCGTGTGATATAGTGGGGATTGAGTGTGTTGCCAATCACAATAATGTTCATCCCTAAGTGTTTTTCTCGCAGGCGGGCGACAACCGCGTCAAGTTCATCGGTTTGTGGTAATTCATCGTCAATCAACAAAATATGAACGCGATGGTCATTTAGATAATGTTCGGCTGATTCCAGATCAGCAAACATGGCGGCCACCTGTACCGGTGCTTTTGAATGCGAAACCAAACTGGATATGCCGTAACGACTTAAGGCATGATGATCCACAACAATCGTCTTGATATTTTGCATTTATCCGTTCCCTTTTAACCTTTCAATAAATAGTTTCTGCGGATAAGACCCTATTCGACAAGCCAAATGGACACTTTTGCTATCGGCTCTGTCATAAATAGGACACCCCCACCAATTCCATAATTTATGGCATAATCGGAGATGGGTGCAGGATCTTGATGCACACAATTATAGAAAACTTGGTACAATAGTCAAATGAATATGATATATTACAAGACGAAAGTCTTATGATGAATTACTTATCGGTGGCGGAACAACTTCAAATCTTGTTCGAGGAAGTCCTACATCCTGACAACCGTCCTTATACCCTTCAGGAAGTCAGTCAGGAAATTGACGTCAGTTTGCCGACACTCAGTCAACTGCGGTCGGGACGCAGTAAGAATCCACAGCTCAACACCCTGCGTGAGTTATGCCGTTTCTTCAAGGTTCCCCTGCGTTATTTTGAAACCCGTAGCCGCGAAGAATGTTATGCCATACTGGCTGAGAAAAATGAACCGGAGGCATCTGCGCTCAATGAGATTTCATTCCGAGCCACCCACTTATCGCCACAAGCACAGCAAGATATTTTGAAAGTCATCCAATGGGTGCAAGCTGCTGAACGCTTGCGTAAGGAAGGGGTTGACCTCCCCCCACTGCCCGGTCTCGATAACCCGGGTTAAATTGCCTATGAGTGACGTAGACCAACCCCAATTAACCATTGGTCAGCAGATCCATGTGTTGCTTGAGTGGACGAAGGAACATCGTTCCAGAGCCTTCAGTTTGCGCGAGGTCGCGGCGGCGGCGGGTATTTCAACGCAAGCCCTTAGCAATATTTTGGATGGGACTACACCGGATCCCCGCTTAAATACCTTGCGCAATCTGTGTCAGCTATTCCAGATCTCACTGGATTACTTTAGCTGTCAGACCGAAGTCGCTTGTCGCGATTATCTTGCCCAGCGACTGGTGGACACCGGAACGCCGACCGTACAACAAATTACGAGCGCATCCGAACAACTCTCCTCGCGTGCCCGTGACAATGTGCTCCTTGTTTTACAGTGGCTGGAACTCAGTCAAAAACCTTAACGCAGCACCAGTGGAAATACAATTAGAACTGGCAAACAACCCACGACTGCACCCAGTACCACTTGTAAGCGGGTATGATTTTTGGTTTTGATGCGTGCCCAGGCGGTCAGGACAACGATGACGATTGCCAGCAGTTTGAGGATGGGCGACTCCAGCTTGTTCAGAACCAGCAAACCGGTTAAGCAACCGCTGATGACCGCGACATGGATCGAGATCTTGGTCAGCATTTGGTTGATGAACAACTGAAATGGGATCCATACCAGCAGGGCGAGCAAGCAGGCAATTAAGACGCGCGGCGCACTCAAACCGATGAGGATCATCAGGCACACCAGCACACTGACCCAACCCACGCTATACATGGGAAGTCGTGTCTGGCGCTGGTAGACAAAACGCCCCTTACGTTGAAGCACAACTTGAAGCAGGATGTTCGGAATCAAGAGCACTCCGAGCATCAATCCGATCCAGCGGATACTCTCTGCCAGACTCATGTCACTCAAAATCGTCAGCAGGGTCGGCGCGCCAACCAGAGCCGGATGAAAGATAAAGCCGATGAGTTTAGCCCATGGGTTTCGGTTGTCAGGAAGGATATCGTTCATTTCAGTTTTGTGATTTCAGCTAATAAATCCGGATAAGGTTGAGGAGTATTGATGATATCTTGTATCTGCTCGGACAAACGCTTTCCCTCAACGGTTGCTTGCATGAAAGCATGATAATCCAAGACGAAAATCAGCGATCGGTAAATCGCCAATTCCAAATTCTGTGGATGGAGTACACCCTGCGATAGATCAATATAACTCTGTTGAATCGTCCCCAACTTGCGCACCCGTTTCTCAATGCGTCTGAGTCGCCAATACAACCACAATCGGGTTGGATAATCGGCCCACGCGAACACCCGGTGCGGGATCAGGATCACCAGAAAGCCGACCGCAACCAGATACATGGGTTGCACAAACAGGCGTATCAGGCTATCTATGGGCGCATAATTGCCCAAGAGCACCAGAACACCAACGGCGATGGTACCGGTGGCCGTCATGAGATACCCGACACAACAAACGATTGAGGCCGCATGCCTGAGCCGCATTGAGCTGACCCGTTCATGCTGCCAGAAGAGTCGACTGTTCGGCAGGATTGCCACGCAAATGAACACACTGGACACAAGTTCGCGACCCGCAATCATGACCAGCCGGAAATCTGATTCCGCTACAAATGGCATCCAAAAGTAGACACCAAAAATCACCGTGAAACAGACCATCGTACCCAAACCCAAAGGCCGTAAATACCAATACCCATTGGCTTTTGGATCTATGTCCCGCAGAGTCAAATAGTAGAGATACACCATTCCGAGGACAGCAATTGATTTGACATATAGTGTCACCGGTCGACTCAAGAACACCGCATCCAGTATCGGTTCCATTTCCGGACCAAATAATGAGAAGGCAATCATCCCTAAGAAGACTTGTGCCCAAATACGACGGGTCAAAACTTCTTTGAATCGCCCTAACCAGACTGCCCGCCCCAAGCGCACCGCAAAAATCCCCCACGCCAAACCCAACAGAATCGCATTGATGAGCTTCATGAGTGGGTTCGTTTCATCAGCCCAAGACTGTCTGTGAAACGATTGAGCCCTTCTATTGACGATTGCCCATTGGTTAAGTAGGACAACCGTTTTGCCGCCACAATGCGTTCTTGAACCCGATAGACAAACGATTCGGCTTCGAGTTCTTCCACATCACCACTCGCTTGCTGAGAACTGCGACTGAGAACCTTATTCGATATACGAAGTGTGTTGACCAGTTCTACGGGTAAAATCTGGTCAATCCGTTTGCAGGGATGCTCCAGAAGCATATGTGCGATTTCATGCAGGATGATGTGGACTTGATGGATGGGATGGGTAAATTGGGTGTAGAAAATGTAATCTGCAGTTTCTGCGGGTATCCAGAGTCCCGTCAAACCGGGTTCAAAGTTGTACGGCACTCGAATGACAGACCGACCCCGGCGAACTTCCAAATATTGAACAAAATGATCCAGCGCAAAGGCATCAAAATCATACTGAAGACCATCCAACACACTTTGGATGCGTCGTGAATCAACCATTACAAACACTTCCTAATAGATCTATTACGAAATACTCCTTAATGTTGCCAGTATAGCAAATGAGATTGCGCAGATTCTAGAGGGATCACCATAAACAAAGTAAATTTTTGCCGTAATGTCTCATTTTGCTAGCCCAAATGTCACATTTTGCTTGCCTCAGTGTCAAGAATGAGACAATTACCCCATAAATCTTCGCGCTACCCTACACATACTTTCCACTAGCACCAATAAGGTAATGTATGTCGAAAAACCAAAGTCGTGAAAAAATGTTATCCCGAATATTGAAGGTTGCAGAAATACTAAAAGAGGCCAAAAAATCATCGCCTCATAATGAGAATGCAGCAGATCAAACATCCAAACCACAAAAATAGCAATGTGCTGTAATCTTATATTTTCATGATAGTTATAGAGGCAAACTTTGGCACGTCACAAACGACTTCCACCCAATCCAGGATGGGCGATATATTTGCGAACGAGCAATGAAGAGTCACAAAATCCCAAGCTCTCCCAAGAACGCCAACGATTTGCGATTCAAACTACACTTCTCGCCCACTCTGAATTACCGATTATTACAGAGTATTCCGATTTGGAGTCCGGCCGTACGCCGAATCGCCGTAATTATCAGCAAATGCTCGAAGATGCAAGAGCAGGACTATTTTCATATGTGGCGGTAGAACGACCGGACAGATTTGGCAGAAATGATACTGAAGCTCTACGCGCCATGGATGAGCTAAATGAAATTGGAATCGGGGTACGGTTCGCAAGTAATCCAGACCTCGATCCAATGGATGCTGATGACCGTATCTTAGTGACACTTTCATTTACTCTCGCACGGAGAGAATCGATGCTATTAGGTGCGCGAGTAAAAGGAGGATTGCTCGCCAAATTACGTGGCGGCGGCTGTGTTACAACTGCCCCTGACGGATATCTCAACATGGAAGAAAGAACAAGTAAAGAAGATAAACTTATTGCTGGCCGGCACAGACACTGGGTAGAACCTGACCCACAACAATCCAAAGTATGGCGGACTGCCTGGGACTTGTTGTTGCAAGATAGGTTAACGCTCGAACAGATTTGCGAAGAGTTACACAGTCGTGGCTATCGATATCGTTCCGGTCGGCCTTTCATTGAAATAAAAAACGGCAAACGAATAGCTGCCACAAACACGTTATCCAAACGCTTCCACAATTGGTTCTATGCAGGGTGGGTTGTAAGCGAAACATTTGGTATTCCACCAAAAACTATACGTGGAGTTTGGCAACCACTAGTTACAACTGAGGAATTTGAGACAGGTCTCGATATTTTGACCAAACGTGTTGAACATAGGACTTCCAAACGGAAACACGAGTACTTACTTAAGGGACTGGTTTATCTAGAAGACGACCGAAATTCCACTCTCATTAGGTTAACCGGATCCACGCCGAATGCACGGCGACCTAAAGGTGGAACCTCATATTACTGCCAATATAGCAGTGACATCAACATTTCATGTGCACTAATCGACAATCAAGTTGCTGAAGCACTGTTCCGAATTCAAGTTGATGAAAACCTTATGCCTTCTATACGAGAAACATACACGTCAGAACTGGCAGCGAAACTTGGTCACTTACGTCCAGATGAACGTGAAGAAATTACTCGCACAATAAAATCTATAGATGAAGAAGAAACACGAATGGCACGACAATTGGCTGCTGGACGAATAAGTGATAAGACATGGGAAGTATTATGGATTGAATGGCAAGATCGTCGACGAACCTTAAGGAAAACTCTTGATGTACTAGATGCACGAAAAAGCACGCACATTGCAAATTTGGACGCAGCCCTCACGCTGATAAGAAAAGTGGGTATACTGTTTAGTAAATTGGAACGAAGTCAACAACGAGAATTACTGCGTGAAATAGTTGAACGTGTTGTGGTAAATCGCGAAGGTAAATTGATTAGGTTGGAATTGTTACCTCCATTTGCTTACATCAATGATGTATCAAAACGAGTAACAAAAGGCAATGTAGGGAAAACAAAAATGAGCCGCAAAATGGCTCATCAATGTTCGGATAAAGTCTCCAATAGTGTGCCTGGAGAGATTCGAACCCCCGGCCCTCTGCTCCGTAGGCAGATGCTCTATCCGCTGAGCTACAGGCACATGATGCGTATACTGTATCATCATCGGCCTACAGGGTCAAGATTCAGTTTGATCGATATACCATAAACTAGGCTATAATCGCGTGAGTGATGTCGATTTAGCAGCATGAAACGGAACTTTACTCTATGTCACCCTGCCTCGTTAATTTCTTAACCCCCGATGGATTACAGCCCGCCCCATACCATGCGGATTCACTCGCAGATGCCGTGCAATACGAACCGCACGATGGCATTTATACGCTGGCAAACACCTTTGATCACGGCAAAGTATTGAAGCTCGACGCGCATCTAAATCGCCTCGAAGACTCTGCCCAACGGGTCAATATTCCTTTGAATCTAGATCGCCCTGCTCTGCGGAAAGCACTCCACGATATGATTAAGCAATCCGGCTTTGATGACGTACGCTACCGTATTACAGTACCGAGCGGCACGCCTGATCAGATGATCCTGTCGATTGAGCCGTTCAAGGGTCACCCCGCCGAAATCTACATTAACGGCGTGAAAGCAATCACCCTGCCACCGACCGTCGCCCGTGACAATCCAGTTGCCAAAACCACAGGCTGGATGCACGACCGCGACACGGTTGCACTTCCCGAGGGCATCTTTACCGGATTATTGCTGGATGAACACAACAACATTCTAGAAGGCACCAGCAGCAATTTTTATGCCATCATCAATGGTGAGCTACGGACAGCCGCTGACGGTGTTCTCCCCGGTATCGCACAACAAATTATCTTCGAAGTCGCCCCGGATATCTTGCCTGTCAAACGCCAAGCTGCGCATGTGAACGAAATCCCACAGTTTAGCGAATCCTTCATTAGTGGCAGCAGTCGCGGGATTGTTCCTGTCGTCGAGATTGATGGTATCAAGATTGGCGATGGCACACCGGGGACGATCACCAAGAAGCTGCGCGAGGCATATGCCACATGGTTACAAACCCATCTTGAAACGCTCTAGCTCATCACGCTAGATGAGTGTTAAATCTGTTTTAACACTTGGCACTAGATGGACTAATCCAACCTTGAGTAAGCTACATAAATAGTCGTCCACTCCATTCCATAGGATTAGTCCTTACATGTACGCATTTCGGCGCTTGCTTCCCTTTCTTCGGCGCTATCGCTGGCACATGCTGATCGTCATCTTCGCAGCAGGTGGCATTACCGCCGTTAACCTTATCAATCCGTGGCTGGTACGTGAACTGGTACAGATCATTCGCGTCGAAACCGGTGCGAATGCGGTCAACCGTGTTATCCAGCTAGCCCTCATTCTGCTGGCCGTTTTTGCGCTCCGTGCGCTCTGCCGTTATTTGTACGCCTACATCGCGCATGTTATGGCCTATAGCTTCGTAGGTGATTTGCGCGTAGCCGTATATGATCACCTACAGCATTTATCAGCTCGCTTCTTCGCTGACCGTCAAACCGGAGAATTGCTTAAACGTGTCATTTCGGACACACGGGACATTGAACCCCTCATAGCCCACTATATTCCCGATATGACCGTCAATGTGTTGCTCTTGATCGGTGTTGGTTTCATCCTCTTTACGCTAAACCCTTCGTTAGCGTTGGTGACACTCTTACCGATGCCCTTGCTGCTGACAAGCAACCTTATTCTTGGCAAGCGGATGCGCAATGCCCTCAAAACCTCGTCCCATCGCCTCGGAATCCTAAGCGGGATTGTTCAAGATAATTTGGCGGGTATCAAAGAGATTCAACTCTTTACGCAGGAGAAACAGGAATATCAGCGCATCAACGAGTATTCCACCGATACGACCCGCATCCATCTTTACGGTCTCAAGATGCAGGCCATTTTGTTTCCTTCTATCGAATTTCTCACGGCGCTGGGTCTGGTTATCGTTGTGTTGTTCGGCGGACAAGCCACCCTCAACGGCAAAATGGCGGTCGAGGATTTGGTGGCGTTCATACTGTATCTGAATATCTTCTATCAGCCCATCACCGTCATGGCACAAATGAACGAAATGTTGCATGTAGCCCTGACTGGCGCACAACATGTCGTGGAAGTACTGGACATCAAACCGGATGTGAGCGACACACCGAAAGCGCGTGATGTCGGTCGCTTGCAGGGTGAAGTAGCGTTTCAGAATGTCAGTTTCTTATATAACGAACAAGTCGCCACCTTGAAGAACATCTCGTTCAAGGTCAAACCCGGACAGAGCCTCGCACTCGTCGGCCCAACTGGAGCCGGTAAAACCACCATCGCCAGTTTATTACCCCGTTTTTACGATGTAGCATCCGGCAGCATCACCATTGATGGTATCGATGTCCGCGACATGACCATCACGTCATTACGCGCCAACATCAGCATGGTGTTGCAGGATGTTTTCTTATTCAATGGATCTATTCGCGACAACCTGCGTTACAGCAACCTTGCCGCTTCTGACGAGGATATAATTCGCGCTGCCAAAGCCGCCCGCGCACACGAGTTCATCATGGCTACCCCCGAAGGGTATGATACGCATATTGGTGAACGCGGAGTCAGGCTTTCCGGTGGTCAAAAACAACGTCTGGCAATCGCCCGCGCCGTGCTCAAGAACGCACCTATTTTGATCTTGGATGAAGCCACCTCGGCTGTTGATACCCAGACCGAAGCCGAAATACAGGATGCACTCAATGATTTGATGAAGGGACGCACCTCCATCGTGATTGCCCACCGCCTCTCGACCATCAAAAATGCCCATCAGATCATCGTGCTTGATCTCGGTGAAATCGTCGAGCGCGGTCGCCATCAAGACCTGATATTCGGGCAAGGACGCTATCAACGCCTGCACGAAGCCAATGTTCGCATGAACTAATCTTAATTAACAGCGTGCGAGAATATGAATAAGATGAGTTAACACAATCAAGAACTTGATTTCATATTTGTAGCGTGCTATAGTGTTTCTTGGTTGACAATTTCATAGCTTGAACGTGCCTCAAAAGCACACATCAGGAGCGACGGAGGGATACGGCCCTACGAAGTCGCGGCAACCCCCAAAGCATTGGGAAGGTGCCAATTCCGTCAGAGTTCAACTCTGGAAGATGAGCAGCCCGGTTACGGTCATACACGCCTCTTCTGTTCCAGAGAGGCGTTTTTTGTTTTGGAGGAAAGGTACATGACAACAAAGGAACAGGTTCAGGTGAGCAATACCACGTTTATGACTTCGCCCCATTATTTCTTCACATCGGAGTCGGTTTCCGAGGGGCATCCCGACAAAATGTGCGACCAAATTTCGGACGCCGTACTTGATGCAATTCTCGAACATGATCCTAACGCGCGTGTAGCGTGTGAAACCGCGACCACCACCGGTCTCGTACTGGTCATGGGCGAAATCACCACCACCGCTTATGTCGACATTGAAAAGCTCGTGCGCCAAACCGTGACCGACATCGGTTACACCCGCGGCAAGTACGGCTTTGATGCAGAAACATGCGCCGTCATTGTCTCCATTAAAGAGCAATCGTCGGATATTGCTCAGGGTGTTGATAAAGCCCTCGAAGCCCGTGAAGGCACGATGACCGAGGCCGAAATCGCGGCAACTGGTGCAGGTGATCAAGGTATGATGATCGGTTTCGCCTGTGACGAAACACCCGAATACATGCCGTTGACTATTTCGCTCTCGCACAAACTGACCCGCCGCCTCGCCGAAGCCCGTAAACACGGCGAAATTGCGTGGCTGCGTCCGGATGCCAAGAGCCAAGTGACGGTCGAATATGCTTTCGGCAAGCCCAAGCGTATTGATACCATCGTCATCTCCACCCAGCACGCGCCGGATGTGAGCAACGAAGAAATCCGCTCAACCGTCATCCACAAGATTATCAATCCCGTTGTGCCGGCTGAACTGCTGGACGCCAACACCCGCATCTTCGTTAACCCCACTGGTCGTTTTGTGACCGGCGGCCCGTTGGGTGATGCTGGCCTCACCGGACGCAAGATCATCGTCGATACCTACGGTGGTGTCGCCCGTCATGGTGGTGGTGCCTTCTCCGGTAAAGATCCGACGAAGGTTGACCGCAGCGCTGCCTACATGGCGCGTTATGTCGCCAAGAACGTCGTCGCGGCTGGCTTGGCCTCACGCTTTGAAGTTCAGGTATCCTACGCCATCGGTGTAGCCCAACCCACTTCATTAGCCGTCGAAACCTTTGGTACAGGCGTGATCCCCGAAGACCAAATCGTTGCGCTCATTCACAAGCACTTCGATATGCGTCCCGCCGCCATTATCCGTGATTTGAAGCTGCGCCGCCCGATTTACAAGCAGGTCGCCGCTTACGGTCACTTTGGCCGCAATGACCTCGATGTGCCGTGGGAAAAGACCGACAAGGCTGAAACCCTCCGCCGCGAAGCTGGCCTCTAGTCCAAATTTAGCTTAACCACTAAAAAGAAAATCCCCACCGAAACTGATGGGGATTTTTTATTGCATATGAAAGGAATGATTCAGCGCAAACTGAGTAATCCGCTCGTGCCAACATAACCCGCATACACCAACGCGGCAACCAATAAAGCACGGCTAAGCGGCTCAGGACGTGAAGACACCGCACCTCTAAAAAACCGGTGAATGAGCAGCGGCAGGAACAACAGCGCAAACGGCACCAGATTAACCGGAATGATGCCCGCAAATACATAAAAGGTCGTCAACGCGATCAACGTTCCTGACGTAAGTTTGAGCAAAAACGAGCTGGTTGGCACACCAACAGTCGTCGTAAAGTTCCGGTCAGTCTCCACATCCAGCGCATAATCCCGAAGCTGCTGCTCCAATTGCGCCGATAGTGACGTCAACATAAAGATCGAAATCAGCGCCGTATCCATCCGCGTCCACTGCAACCCCACCAACGTCATACAGGCGAGAAACGGAAACGTTTGCACAAAGATCATATGCATCAGCAGATCAAAACCCGGGCGGCTTTTCAGGCGCAAGGGTGGTGACGAATATGCCCAGATAGCGAAAGTACCGAAAGCCGCAACTACAACACCTTTCACCCCGAACGGCATGAAAAACGCGACCAACATCACGACCAAAACAATAATGGACAACGCAGCCTGCAAGCGCGTTACAGGCACCTGCACAAAGAAATTGCCCCGCCCTTTTTTCGCATCCTGCCCATCAAACGGCGCATCGAAATAATCATTGACCGCAAACCCCAGCCAATAACAGAACGCCAGCACCAGCGGCACACTCAGGTATCGCGCTTGGAACGGCGGATGCACAACCAAGGCCACAAGGCTAATAATCAGGGTAATTCCCCACGCATCGGCATGGTTAAAAATCAATCTAGGCAATTGCTTCGCAAACATAGCACTTTTGTTTCCACAGTTAATATTCACTTGCAAGCGTTAATGATTGAACAGCACAGCACAAATAGCCAGATAATGTTTGTGGATGCGCCAAGCTCACAAGCAGCAAACCGCTGTAACGAATTGAAACCTTAATGGTTAGAAAATTATTTGCTTGCAGACAGTTGCGCGTTGTATAGTGAGCAGTGTATTCAGAGACTACCCGGCGAAGGAGCCACCCATGCGCGTGTTGAAAGCAATTGGTAAATATTTCTGGCGCTTTATGATCGTCTTTTCGTTCATTGTGAACATCATCTTGGTCATTGTGTTGCTGGT
Source organism: Aggregatilineales bacterium (assembly GCA_044227005.1). GTDB lineage: Bacteria > Chloroflexota > Anaerolineae > Aggregatilineales > Phototrophicaceae > CFX2. Next base: position 230,047 of record JBGAFZ010000006.1, on the reverse strand, counting down.
ACTGGGTCTGACCATATTTGATCTCAAAAAGAACATTGCCCAACCACTGCTTGAAGGCTTACACAGCAGTTTCGTCGGCCTCAATAACGCTACCATCGACTGGACTATTCCGGTACAGGATACCATCCATGTTGATCGTGCCAACGCCCAGTTGGAAACCAACATCCCCATCAACGTCAATGAAACCATTGTCACACTCACGCAGCCTGTGCCGTTGAATGTCGCCGCCAACATCAATCTTCCCGGTGTCGGCAACCTCAGCAATGCCTCCGTCAGTCTGACTTTACCCGCTGGTACACGTCTGCCTGTATCGCTAGCCTTTGATCTCCCCGTACAGCAAGATGTCACCGTCAGCCTCGATGTGCCGGTTGACCTGAAAGTACGCGCTGTGATCCCGCTCGACCAAACGCAAATCCATGATCCAGTCGAAAACTTGCGCCTATTATTTGAACCGCTGGTACGCGCACTCGGCAATCTACCGGATAACTTCAGTCAGGTCGGGCCATTCGTCAGCCAGATTTTGAGCGGCAACGCCCCCAACTTGCTCGCTGAAACTCCCTACAGCCAAAATCCATGGCCGGGTTACTCGACCACTGCTGGCACCAACTATCCGCTGTCCAATGCCGAAATTCCGCCTAATAACTTGACCGCAAAAACCGGCATCGTCCCCATTGGCGGCATTCCCCTGCTGGATTCACTGATCCGTCCCGAGTTGTATCAAAACGGCAATACACCCGCCTCGATGAATGCCCAAACCATCGCCAATCTGCAAAATGCGGGTATCAACCCTGCCGCCTTTAACGGAACCTACGCCACCACCGCCAACAGTCCATCCAAGCAGGGCGCAGGGCAATCACCAACGGCTGAAGTTCCGCCCAATAACGGTCAAACACCCGGCGATACCGCTCCCACACCCGTCCCCGGTGGTGGTGATTTAGGCATCGTCGCGACACCCGGCAGTTAGAAATCCGTGTAGGGGTTGCCAGCTCAGCCCCTACACTTTATGAGAATTTACTACACGTGGACTCTCAATGGGTGTTGGGTTTGGCATATAATAAGTTGCATGATAGTTACCGCAATGCAATCGTTCGTCAGGTAGAATGAGGATTGTATGACCAAGCCCGATATCCGGCCTCCCATTTGTGATTACGAAGGCTCCAATTACCGCACCGAGTTTTGGGAAGGCAAAGGGCGGAATTACGAAGACCAAGTTGAGCGCATCGCTTTACGTCGCCTGTTGCCCAAACACGGTCATCGTTTACTCGAACTCGGCGCAGGCTTCGGACGCTTAACCAGTGAATACCACATGTACGATCAAGTCGTCCTCGTGGATTATTCATTCTCGCAGCTTCAATATGCGCAGGAAAAATTCGGCACCAGCAACCGCTTTGTGTATGTCGCCGCCGACGCCTATCAACTTCCCTTCCGTGCAGGCATCTTCGATGGTGCGACCATCATCCGCGTCATCCATCATATTGCAGATGTTAACATCGCCTTACGTCAAGTGCGGCGTGTACTCGCTCCAAACGGCAAATTGATCTTGGAGTACGCCAACAAGCGCAACATCAAAGCCCTCTATCGCTATTCACGCGGTCTGCAAAAGTGGGATCCCAATGACCTGCAACCCGTTGAATTTGTCGAGTTGAACTTCGACTTCCACCCGACCTATATGCGTCAACGCTTGGCGGGTGCTGGCTTCAGCACACAGCGTAGTATGCCGGTCTCCTTCTTCCGCGTGGGCGCCATCAAAGATCATGTTCCGTCCCGCTTCCTCGCTGGACTGGACGGCCTTTTACAGCTAACCGGACTGCACTACACACCCAGCATATTCACCTCAAACACCGCCATCGGGACATCACCGGATAACCTCGCCACGGACTCGTTATTCGTAGCCCCCGGCTCTGGTGAAGAACTGGTTCGCGAAGGGGATACGCTCGTCAGCAGCAGCACCAAACAGCGTTGGGCCATTCGCGACGGTATTTATGATTTTAAAGCACCGATTGATGAGTAAGGTTTATGCCGTATTCGTCGTCAAGAACCCATAGCACTTAACATTGAGGAGAATAACATGGCAGATACCCCCATTCGCGTGGATGTCTGGTCAGATTTTGTCTGACCGTGGTGCTTTTTAGTGTCCTCCAGTTTGGAGAGACTAACCGCATCACACAATGTCGAAGTTTTCTGGCGCTCCTATGAACTGCGCCCCAAAGGCTCTCCGCCTATGCCGGATGCCTTACGCCAACGAATCGAAGCCGGACGCCCCCAGATGGAAGCGATGGCGCTCGAACGTTACGGCATAAAAATGTCTCACGGCCCCATTGGAATCGACAGCCGCCCCGCCCTCATCGGTGCAAAGTACGCCGAAGAACAGGGTGTTGGCAAAGCCTATCATGACGCCATGTTCCGCGCCTACTGGCAAGATGCCCGTGGCATTGATCAACTGGATGTCATGGTTGATGTGGCGAAAAGTGTCGGCTTAGAGGCTGAAGCCTTTACCGCCGCCCTCGATAACCCCGAATACCTGCACAGTGTCCTAGCCGATATTACACAGGCACAAGCGCTCGGTTTACAGGGTGTACCAGCCTTGATATTCGCCAACAAATATCTGGTCAGCGGTGCTCAGCCCTATGATGTGCTTAGCCGCGTAGCCGATGATGTCCGCAAACGTATGGAGTCCGAATCGCAGGGCTAGTCTGAACTAGAAATTAGGCAATAAAAAACGCGGTCGAGTTTGAAGGTTCAGACTCCACCGCGTTTTTGTTTTCGAGGACTAGATACCGAAGTTCATCTGGACGCGTCCCAGATGTGCCATAAATTCGTTACGGGTTGACGTGTTCGTGCGGAAAGCACCGATCATTGTGCTGGTGGTCATGCTCGAATCATGCTTCTCCACACCGCGCATCATCGAACACATATGCTTGCCATCCACCACCACTGCCACACCCATCGGGTCAAGCACTTCATTAATGAAGTTGGCGATCTGGCGCGTCATCCGTTCCTGCACCTGCAAGCGGCTCGCGAACATATCGACAATACGTGGGATCTTCGACAAACCGATGACCTTGCCGCGCGGGATGTAAGCCACATGCGCGTGACCGATGAACGGCAGCATATGATGTTCGCACAAGCTGCTGAACTCGATGTCACGCACAATCACCATATCATCGTATTCCACATCAAAGATGGCGTTATTAATCAGCTTGGACGGATCAGTACGGTAACCGCTCAGCAGTTCCGTATACATCTTGGCGACACGGTGAGGTGTGTTCAACAAACCGTCACGATTGGGGTCTTCACCGACAGCCGTTAAAATCTCACCTGTTGCGTGTTCGAGCCGTTCGGTATCTACCGGAGGCAAACCAAGTTCAAATATCCGCTTGAAGTCTTCGGACATCATTTTATCGTCAATGGACAGTTGGGTATCGACGGGAGTTATCTTTGAGCGTTCTGTGCGCTTTGTGTACATCTTGACTTCCTTTTGACCATCTTTTGTATAGCTTTTATTATAGGGCATTCTTTGCCAAACCTCCCCAAATTTCAGGATACGCTAAACGAGTTCACACCATTTACTTAACATCCAACTCTAACCATAGCAATTAGTCTTACTGCATATGGATATGTTACAGTTATCGTAAAGAGTGAGGGAGTTAGATTTGTGACTGTACCAATGGACACTATAGAAATTGACAATCTTCGCCTGCGTTGCATCATTGGCTTTAGTCCGCACGAACGCAAAGATAAACAGGATGTGGTCATCAGTCTTCGTATTCGCACCGATATGCGCCGCTCCGGCGTGACCGATAATCCCGACGACACCTTTAACTATCGCACAGTGACCAAAGCCATCATCGCCCACGTCGAATCATCTACCTATAATCTGGTTGAAAAAATGGCAGCCGAAATTGCGCGTATCGCTGTAGTTGATCACGGAGCAGAATGGATACAGGTGCGCGTCCACAAACCCGGTGCCTTACGCTTTGCTGATAGTGTCGGCGTAGTGATCGAACGAACCCGCGATGACTTCCAATAACGTCGCTACCGTTTACATTTCACTCGGATCAAACATCGATCCCGCAGCCAATCTCAAACGCGCGGTCGAACTCATCGGCCAGCGCTGTACCCTCTTAGCGGTTTCCCACGCCTACCGCACACCGCCGCAAGGCTTTACCGATCAAGCCGATTTCCTCAATCTCGCCGTCAAGACCACGACCGACTTGGATGCCACTACGCTTAAACGCTCGGTGTTGGATTGGATCGAGCGCGAACTAAAGCGGATGCGTGATCCGAACAACAAGAACGCACCCCGTACCATCGACCTCGACATCTCCTTATGGAACGACTCCATTTTGGAGTACGGCGACAAGCCGTGGCGCGTACCCGATAAAGACATCCTACGCTTCGCCCATGTCGCCCTGCCGCTAGCAGAAATCGCGCCGGACTATCTGCACCCGACCGAAAAGATAACCCTGAGCGAAATCGCCGCACGTTTCACCGATGCCCAATTTCAACAAATCGACCTCTTTAAAACCTGATTATCAGCCAAAAGAGCAGTGCAAACGGTGGGAATGCGCCCTACAGGATAAATCGGGACGTGGTACAATCGCCTCGTCTGAAAGCAATTTGGATAGGCTGTCTCACATTTACGGCAGTTGATTTTGCTAAATGGGAACAACTCATCACCAATAGCTATCGTCTAGGAGTGTCTTGATATATGAATTTACTCGACTATGGACGGATCTTCGCGCGGCGAGCATGGATTGTGGTCGTGCTAGCGATCTTAGCTGCGGGAGCCTCGTTTTACCTCAGCAAGCAACAACAGCCGATCTATCGCTCGATCCAAACTGTACTCATCCAACCCGCTCGTAGCGATAACGGCCTAACCATCTCCAGCAAGGAATTGCTCAGTAATTACAGCCTCTATCTCGCCAGCAGTTATAGAGCCGCCGATGTCATCGACAAACTCCAACTGGATATGACCCCTAACGATTTACTCGGTGCGGTCAAGGTTGTGCCGGATCAACTCACCCTGTCCATCAAAATCTCGGTTGATCTACCCGATGGCGAGATGGCAAACCGTGTCGCCAAAGCGTGGGGTGAACTATTGGTTCAGTTCCGTAATGCCGAGAACCAGAAGGTACAACGTTCGGATCAGGTGAACGCCTTACTCCAAGATAACCCCAATTACAGTCTGGATCACCCTCGTCCCAGCATCAATGCCATCGCTGGCGCAGTTCTAGGCGTGATCGTGGGCGCAATCATCATTTTCGTGCTCGAATATCTGGAAAGCAGCGTCATCCGTCGCCGCGAAGATTTGGAACGCGTGATGGAAATTGCCGTCTTGGCCGCCATTCCAGAGTCGAATTAACATCTCATCATCAACTATTTTCGTCGTAGTGGTGGGCGAAATGCTCACCCTAAATTGGTGCGATCAAAGCGATGCACCTGCTCACGAATAGGGAAGAACCATGCCCACTGTAAATCTGATCACTTTGACCGACCCGCGTGCGGATGCCGCCGAAGCCTTTCGCAGCCTGCGCACCAACCTCATGTTCAGCAGTGTCGAAAATCCATTGCACACCCTGCTCATCACTTCCACCGCCCAGAGTGATGATAAAAGCACCGTCCTAGCGAACTTGGCCGTCACCTTTGCTCAGAGCGGCAACAAAACCATTCTGGTCGATAGTGATCTGCGCAAACCAACCCAACATGAAATCTGGGGTATCCCCAATGAACGCGGCTTAACCACCATGATGATCGAAGATGGGGCGATGTCCTCACCGCCATTGGCTGATACCAACATCCCCGGCCTTCAAATACTGCCATCCGGTCCCCTGCCGCCCAACCCTGCCGACATCCTCAGCAGCCAGCGCATGAATGCCTTGATCGGTGTCCTAAAAGCCCGCGCCAATTACGTCTTGTTTGATGCACCACCCGTTCTGGCCGCCACCGATGCTTCCCTGCTCGGCGCCAAGCTCGACGGTATCCTGTTGGTCATCCGTGCCGGACACACTCGCCGCGATCATACCGTCCGCGCCCGCGAAGCGCTCGAACGCGTACACGTCCGTATCCTTGGTGCGGTACTCAGCAACGCCCCCAAAGAGAGTGTCGGCAACGAGTATAAGTAATCAAGCCTATTCCGTTCCGGTCTTAATGGACTGTGCATCAGCGTCAGCCCATGTTTACAGGCGGTGATACAGCATGTCGAACACAGACCTACCACCCGACCCTGATGCCCAAGCTGCGTGGGACAAGCTGCCCAAAAACGCGCCTTCCCGCCAAGCCCTGCCGCCGATGACAGGGGGATCGCGTTGGGCATGGGGATTCTTACTAATTTTAGCAATTGTAATAATCTTTGGCCTCTTGCAAGGGCGAATCGGTTAATAATAAAGCATACTGAATTTTGTAGGGGTACACATCGGTGTACGCTTACCCACGTCTGAGTTAGACAGTGAGGTTCGAACCACATGAAGGGACTGATTCTCAGCGGCGGCAAAGGTACACGTCTGTATCCTTTGACCTACACCAATGCCAAGCAGTTGATTCCGGTTGCCAATAAACCCGTTTTGGTACGGGTCATCGAGTCCATACGCGATGCTGGCGTAGACGAAATTGGCATCGTCATCGGTCAAACAGGACCGCAAATTCAAGAAGTCATCGGTGATGGCAGCAAACACGGTGTCAAAATCACCTACATCCCCCAGGAAAGTCCAGATGGATTGGCTCACGCCGTCAAGATTTCGCGTGACTTTCTCGGTGATGACCGTTTCGTGATGTTCCTCGGCGACAACGTCATTCAGGGCGGCATCGGTCAGCTCATCAGCGACTTCGCCAGCAGCGATTGGAACAGCCAGATCGTACTCAAAGAGGTCGAAAATCCCACGGCCTATGGCGTCGCCAAACTACGCCCCGATGGCAGCATCGAGCAGCTCATCGAGAAACCCAAGAATCCACCGAGCAACCTCGCCCTAGTCGGCATCTATATGTTCGACCCGCACATCTGGGAAGCGGTCAACAGCATTAAACCCTCCAAGCGTGGCGAACTCGAAATCACCGACGCCATCCAATGGCTAGTGGATGCTGGTCTGCGCGTGTTCCCCCATGTCCACAAAGGCTGGTGGATCGACACCGGCAAGCCGACCGATATGCTTGAAGCCAACAGTCTGGTACTTGAAGAACTGGTTCCCGGCATCGCGGTCAACGCCACCGTCGAAAACTCGCAAATTGATCGTCGTGTCACCGTCGAAAGCGGCGCGAAAATCATCAACAGTGTGGTACGCGGCCCCACCATCATCGGCGAAAACACCGTCATCGAAAACAGCTATATCGGCCCATTCACCAGCATCTATCACGATGTCACCATCCAAAACTGTGAAATCGAACGCAGCATTGTCCTAGAACACAGTACCCTTGCTGATATCGGTGCCCGTATGCAAGATAGCCTCGTCGGACGTCATGCCGTGGTACGCCGTAACGACGACAAACCCAAAGCACTCAAGATGAACATCGGTGACCACAGCAACCTCTGGGTCATCTAGATCTAGCTTGATGATAGGGACGGTTTATTCCCCCTATCATCATGATTTCTGCATGGGTATCCTTGCTGACACCGAGGAGGTGGCTCATGACCGATGAACGCTTACCAGAAACAGTCGCCGAATCGATCCAGTACCTGTTGTCGAAAATGGATGAGGTAAATCAAAACGAACTCAAAAACATGAAGCGTGAAGACATCATTAGTCTCCATCGTACTTATGGGATGAGTGTCCGAAATAGTCTTGGATTATGGGGTAGCAACGCCAAACTGCGTTCCGACCCTGAAATTGCAGGTCTCTTTCCGGATGATGCCTCTCATTACATTATCGAACGCATGTGGGATTTCTTGCACGCGCAAGACCCATAACCAACCAATCCAACCTTGTCGGGTCTACCATCAATATCGCGCTCGACTACCCGAAACTTTTCTGAAGTCCTGTGCAATTCATTGCACTAACCATTTGTGAGAATTATGACTGAATCACTTCCTACGCATCCCATTAAACTCATCGCCATTGATCTCGATGGCACACTCCTCAACACCCAGCATGAAATGACCGAACGTACCGAGAAGGTACTCAAATCAGCTATGTCGCAGGGTGTACGGATCGTCATCGCCACCGGCAAGACATTCGCCTCAGCAAAACATCTTGTTAAACGCCTCGGACTAACCACCCCCGGCATTTACAATCAAGGCACAATCACCTTCAACAACGATGGCAGTGTCCACAGCCAACAAATTATCGACTCTATGCTCGCCCGTCAGATCATCACCTTCGCCGAAGATCGTGACTATCTCGTCGGTGTTTATAGCGGCAGCCGCATCCTCGTCCGCAAGATGAGCAAGCGCATGGAAGAATTGACCACCCACTTTCATGAACCGTCGCCCGAAGAAGTCGGTCCGCTCCAAAACATTCTCGATACCACACCGGTGAATAAAATCATCGCCATCTCTCCCGAAGACTCACGCCGCATTATGGCGCTGCGTTGGCAGCTCAGTATGCAAATCGGCAGTGGTGCGCGTTTGCTCTCGGCAGGCATCCCCGATGAAATCGAAGTATTGCCGCCCAATACCTCCAAAGGCAGCGCCCTCAAAGTCCTGCTCAAGGAAATGGGCATTACCGCCAATCAAGTCATGGCGATTGGTGACGGCGAAAACGATGTCGAAATGCTCCAAATGGCAGGTTTAGGCGTCGCAATGGGCAATGCCAACGACCATGTCAAATCGGTTGCCAACACCACCACCAAAACCAATGATGAAGACGGTGTTGCCGAAGCCATCGAGAAATACGTCCTTAAAGTGCCTGCTCCGGCTCCCGAAGCGACCACCACTCCAGCCGCAGACGCCAGCAAGGTGCAAGCAAGTCCGCTAGGGTAAATTCCCTGACATATTGATTTGTTGTGGGGCAGCCGCTTAACCTGCCCCTTGTTAGAAGGAGACCAAATCCCTATGAAAAACATTCTCGTCACAGGTGGCGCAGGCTTCATCGGTAGCTGCTTCGTCCGCCGCATGACCAAAAGCCACCCTGAATTCAACATCATTGCCTACGACAAAATGACTTACGCGGGCAACATGGACAACCTCGCGCCCGTCAACGGTGCATCCAATTTCCAGTTTGTGCAGGGTGATATTGCTGACCGCGAAGCCGTTATGAGTGCCTACGAATCGCACAAAATTGATACCGTAGTCAACTTCGCCGCCGAATCCCATGTCGATCGTAGCATTCTCTCGCCCGACGCTTTCATCAACTCCAACACCGTTGGCGTCCATATCCTGCTCGAATCCGCCCAAAAACACGGCATCGAGCGTTTCTTGCATGTCTCCACTGATGAAGTCTACGGCGACATCGAAGGCGATCATTTCTCGCTCGAAGATGACCCCTTCAAACCCAACAGTCCCTACTCTGCCAGCAAAGCCGGTGGTGATCTGATGGTACGCGCCTACCACGTCACTTACGGCATGAATACCGTGGTCACCCGTGGTAGCAACACCTTCGGCCCCTACCAGTATCCCGAAAAACTCATGCCCTTCTTTATCTCGGAAGCCATCGACGACCGTCCGCTCCCCGTCTACGGCAACGGTATGCAGGTGCGCGACTGGCTGCATGTTGAAGATCACGCGGGTGGTATCGAAACCGTCCTGCTCAAGGGCAAAGCAGGCGAAGCCTATAACATCGCTGGCGAAAACCAGCAGACCAATATTGATGTCATCCGTCTGATGCTCAAGCACCTCAACAAGCCCGAAACCTTGCTCAAGTATGTGCCGGATCGTGAAGGCCACGACCGCCGCTATGCCATGAATGCCGACAAACTCAAGGCACTCGGCTGGAAGCGTCAGTACGACAGCATCAATTTTGACGCCGCCGTTGAAAATACCGTCCGTTGGTATCGTGAGAACGAATCATGGTGGCGCAAGATCAAGAGTGGCGAATATCTGGAGTACTACAAACGCCAGTACGCCGCCCGCCTCGCCGCCGCAACCACATCAGCTAATTAACCTCAGTTCGGGATAAGGGCTTCTAGTTGAGGGAGGTCAAGCGCAAGAGAAGGTTTAGTAGGCTGGTGAGAATAGGCAATCAACCCACAAACAAGATTGACCATAAAATTAGCGAGACTACGGTGTCGGGTGTGTTCAATCTGAGAAATATTTTTGAGCTGGTCGATGATGGTTTCTAAGATACTGCGCTTACGAAGCAGCAGTTTGTCCGAGAGTAAAATCAAGCGGTTTTTCATCTTGGATTTGAGACGAGTAACCAGATGAATACCCCGTTGGAGTAATTGTTCGGTCAATGGTTGAGAAAGGTAACCTTTGTCGCCAAAGAGCTTACCCCACAGCCATTTAGTCAGTTGAGGTACAGGGATGCGGTCATCGACATTGCCAGTGGTAAGGCGACAAGCCAGCAGTTGACCGCGATCATTGACGACCAGATGGAGTTTGAAGCCAAAGAACCAATCCACTGAGTTCTTGCCACGCTGGGCAACATTTTGAAACACCCGATGACGGGTAATGCGACGGTTGTGACAAACGGCTAAGGGTGTCGAATCAATAAAGCTCACCCCGCTGCACTGTCCATAACACTGACGCAGATAAGCACATAATGGGATCAAAACTGAAGGTGTAAGTTCCACAAAACGCTGGTAACTAACCAAATTCGGAAACTCCCCGCGCAAGTGCACTTGGACGAATTGGGTGTAGTAGGTCTTAAAGTCGCGCTGTCGAAAGCTGTGAAAGTAGATCAAAATGGTCATGATTTCACTGCCACACAACTGTCCCGCCCGTCGTCGTTGTTTTTCTCCACTTTGTAACTGCTCCGCTTCCCATTGTTTTACAAAGCTGAGCCAGAAATCATCGACATGGCAGAATAGTTCCAGTAAACTCATTTTGGATGCCTCTCTGGTTGTGGTTAACCTTGAGAGTATCTTATCTCTCTTTGAGAGGCATCTCCTTATCCCGAACTCAGGTTAATTAATCTCTCTCCGCATTGATTGTGTAGGGCGAACCTGTGTGTTCGCCCCTTTTGCTAATCAGCGATCAAATATAATTCCAACTTTTACTTTCAGCTTCCATTGGTCGTTATTGCATCCAATCAGCTTACAAACCATCTGGTAGCACCACACTAAACGGTGGAAATATATTTTCGGGGCTATCTATGAAGGCAATAATCCATAAAAGTCTTTAAAGCCCCTCCCTGACGCTTCGGGGAGGAGTTTGGGGTGGGGTATGTAGTTCAAATAATATCATCCACCACTTATGGTAGTCCTACAAACCATCTTCAAACTTGACTTAATAGCCTTTTTGTTCTACAGTGAATATTATAGTGACAATTTGATATGTGATGAAATTATTCCCTATAACACCTTGTTAAGTTGTAGGGAAGAGGCGTGCCTCTTCCGTGCATTTCTGAAACGGTCATCACCATGAATTTGAGATTTTTTCGCCACAAAAACGTCTCTATAGATGTCACCAACAAAACGTTTATGGCAATCATGGCGTCAGTCATACCATCCAAATTTGCCGCGACTCTAGCCGGATTAGCCGCTGAAATACTGCCAACATTGCCAATAATCGGGTGAATCCGCCACTATTTCCGCCATAAACCAGTGAGTCGCACAGGTCGAGGTTATCGGTCGTTTCACCAAACCCAAAAGTAATATGAAAGCCATCCAAATCGCTTGTTCCGGTGAAACTTCACAATTTGAACTAAAATGAACGTGTGAAAATGAAGAATTTGCAGAATTTTCTGAATCTTGGAGGCTTTTATGGCAACAGGCAGCGGCACCAAACAAGACCCTTGGCAGTTGAAAACCCCACCCGGCACATCCGATTACACCATGTACAAGGATGAAGCCCACGACCCGCCCATCCTCGTTTGCACCGTCGGCAAAACCGTCCTGCACTACGACCTCCGCGCCATCAATGACCTTCACGAGATGCTCAAAGAGCATGGTGAGTGGGTAGAACTTGGCAGCGCCGACGAGCAAAAACCCGCCAAAAAAGACACCATCGAAGCGTGGGGACGTTCCGAAGACAACCCGATTGGCGGCTGGTACGGCCTCAAAAAAGGCTATCGCGGACGCTTCGGCATGTACATCCCGCCCCTAATGGAAGCCCTCGGCTTGGTGGAACTCGAGCACAACGCCAAAGGCAACCGCATGCGCGCCAAAATATAAGCATCTGACAAATAGATCACATACCACCGAGAAACACTACCGACATTTGGGGTAATCAATATTGTATTGAACGAATATCTATCGACTACGATCTAGATACTTCCCAACATCACCCCACCGTCCACCACAAACACCTGCCCTGTCGCGAAGGAGGACACGCCCGATGCCAAATACACTGCGATCCCCGCAATGTCATCCGGTTGCCCGATTCGTCCGGCAGGTGTGCGCCGTAAAATCTCACTCAACAAATCGTCATTCGCCCAGATTGCGCTCGCGAACTTGGTCTGTACCAATCCGGGCGCAATCGCATTCACCTGAATATTCTCACTTGCCAGTTCCATCGCCAACGTCTGGGTCAAACTGATAATCGCCGCTTTCGTCATACTATAAATACCCTGCATCCGCCCCGGTCGTATCCCATTAATCGAGGCCACATTGATGATCTTTCCCCCACCTTGCGCCTTCATGTATTTGACCACAGCCTGTGTCAACCACATGTTGCCCATAATATTGACCTCAATCGTCTTCTGCCACAGGCTATCCTCGGCCTCCAATAACGTGCCGAAATGCGGATTGGTCGCCGCATTATTCACCAGAATATCCACGCGCCCAAAAGCATCTATTGTTGCCTGTACCAACCCTTGCAAGGCTTCTTTCTGGCCGTTATGCGCGGTTATGCCCAACGCTGTTCCACCCTTATCGGTTATCCCCTTTACCACCGCATCCAAACCATCTTGCTTACGACTACTGATAACCACCTTAGCCCCTGCCTCAGCATATCGTTCTGCGATGGCCTGCCCGATCCCCCGTGACGCCCCTGTAACAATCGCCACCTTACCCGTCAGGTCGAATAAATTCGTCATAATTACGCTCCATGTAAAGAAACTCTATCAGTGCCTTATTCTGACTGTTACCTTTCCGCCTCGCAAATCTGCTAGACTGAACATACACGACCTTCAACACACAATTGGAGCCGATCAACCTTGATCTATGACATCACTCGCCCTGTAACACCATCGCTGCACGTTTGGCCGGGAGACACCAACTATAGTGTCAACCCACTTATGAATATCGCGGATGGGGCATCCGTAAACCTCGTGACGCTCAACCTCAGCGCCCATACCGGCACCCATGCTGATGCCTACTATCATTATGAAGCCGCCGGTGCTCATCCCATTGATATGCCCCTCTCGCACTATATCGGTCGGGCAAAAGTAGTCACGGTCGCCCGTCGCGATGGTGGACTCATCCCCTCCGACTTCGCGCATGTCAACCTAACCGGAGCCGAGCGCCTGCTCGTCCATAGCCACGTCAGCGACCTCCCCGACGACCAATGGCCGACTGAGTTCCCCTACTTAACTGTTGAACTAATCGACTGGCTGGCAAGCTTGGGAATCGTACTCATAGGACTAGATTCCCCTTCTGTAGATGCCTTTACTAGCAAAGAATTGTTATGCCACCACGCCCTGAACCGTTATAGAATGGTCAATATAGAGACACTTCAACTACGCGATGTTCCTGATGGGGATTATGAACTCGTCGCACTTCCATTAAAACTTGACTTGGCCTGCGCGTCCCCGGTTCGGGCTATTTTGAAAACGTTGTAGGGAGAAAAACATGCAAGGTTCAGCACTACTTCTATTTGTAATCTTTGCGCTGGTACTAGCAGGGATGTATCTGTCGATCCGCCGCGGTTGGTTTGCGCCCGGAATGACAGCCGCTGTAGGTGTCATCCTCAGCATGATCGTCATGGTGATGATTTCACTCGCCCAGAACAACCTGCCTGTACAAGCTATAGTAGTTGGCATCCTCGTCGGGGGTGTATTTAGTGGGGTCACCCTCGCCGCTGCGTGGTACTTCCATTCACAGGAACTCCGCGCCCGCTACGCTGATGGTGATGGCTACTCGCAGGAAGAATAATACTGTTCAATCGGGGCGGACAGCCAATCCGCCCCAAACTCATCAACTAATCGATACGTTCAACAAACACTCAATCCCGAAGCACCGCTTTTAGTAAATTATTCTACGCTAGGCTATTACTTCTTCGGGATACTCGCCAGAACAGGTACACCAATTGATTCGACCTGTTCACGTCGATACACAAATGGATCAAGATAATCCCACAACAAAGCCAGCCCGATTCCACCCAGCAACCCCAATGCCAACCGGATCAAAGGGGCAAATCGGTTTGCAATCGGGGGCGGTGACGCCACAATCACAGGGGCATCAAGAAACGTAACTTGCGCCGATTGCCCGCCCAATTGTGGGAAATAATTCTGTGCCTGCGTCTTCATTACATCCATTGCCACCTGTGTGATAGCGGTCAATGCTTTTTCATCAGGATAGCTCATGATTAGTTGACCCACACTGCGCTTATTATCCGCAGCCACACCCAACGCTGCGCCGTTCAAATCAGCCATACCCTTAGCGATTTCGTCCTTAAAGCTACTGGTACGCACCCAATCCGTAAGCGCATTTACAGCCAACTCTGATGCTAACCACACATCCTGATAGTCTCCATCACGTGGAGTGACATTCGCAGCAGTTTGCGCCGCTGTGTACCGTACCGTAACGCTAAAGCCACCACTCGCGCTTGAGCGTTCGCGCAACCACTGGGGAACAACCACCACAGCCACAATGACAACCGGAATCAGCACCAACCACCAGCGCCGAAGCAATACTCGAAAAAAGAGAATGAGTTCCATTTGCTATAGCTACCTTTTCCCAGCCAACAAGGAAGTTGATCGTCCCTGCGTCTAGTTTACACCAATCCGCAATTGCTCTTGGAAAGTCGCCCACGACTGATCAACAAACGTTGTAATCTGATCTTTAAACACCTGTGTATCAAATTGGAGCGCGTGCTTGCGGATATACCCCGAATCATAACGCGACTCGTCAAAGCCTTGCATGACAGCTATCAAACTTTCAACCGTCATCTCGCTGAAGAGTTCCCCTGTTATACCGGGTATCACTGTATCCAACGCACCACCCCCACCATACGCGATCACAGGCCGTCCAGCAGCTTCAGCCTGTACCGGCGTAATCCCAAAATCCTCAAACCCCGGGAACAAGAAAGCCTTGCACCGCGCCATTAACCCCGGCAATGCCTCATCCGGTACGTATCCCAAAAACTCGACCGTTGGTCCGGCCATCGTCTTGAGTCGTTCCAGATCACGCCCTCGACCACCGATTTTGAGCTTAACACCCAAACGGGTTGCCGCCTGTACAGCCAAATCAATCCGCTTATAAGGGATCAAGCGCGACACGATCAAATAATAATCTTCAACTTCATCTTGAGGAACTGGTTGAAAACGTGTCGTATCCACCGGCGGATAAATAATCACCGAATCGCGATCATAGAAACTTTTGATGCGCGCTTGAATATCGCTCGAAATAGCGATGAATTGCTGTACTCGTTGAGCAGCTGCGTAATCCCATCGGCGCATCCCTGCGATCAATGGACGTAATGCCGCCAGCACCGGCTTCCCCAACCCCTCGCGTGCTACATAATTTTCAAGCTGCCATACGTAGCGTGTTGGGGCCAGACAATAACAAATGTGCAGGGTATTCTTGCCGTATTGGAACCCGTGACAAAAGCCACTTTTGTTGCTCAATACCACATCATAATCCGACAGATCCAACCCGCCCCACCCCAACGGATAGACAGGTAAATACGGTTGATGATGCTTATGGATTCCCGGCAGTTTATCTAGCCACAGGGTTCGAATATCCCACTGACGATAGTGCGCTGGCATCAACTCCGGCGCATAAATACTGGTGTAAAGTGGACTGTTTGGATACAACTTAACCAGATCATCCAGCACATCTTCGGCGCCGCCAATCTGGTTCAGCCAATCATGAACAAGAGCTAATTTCATAAGGTCGCATCACTCGAAAGATGTCGCAATGGGGCAAATGACAACCGATGCTCTGTACACGCCCCATATTCATGTAAGGCAGCGATATGTTGCGCCGTGCCATATCCCTTATGTTGTCCAAAATGATATGCTGGAAAAACGACATCCAACTGACGCATGTAGTCATCCCGCCAGACTTTCGCCAATACACTTGCAGATGCAATGCTTAATGAGAGTGAATCGCCTCGAACAATGCTTTGGTACGGAACATGCTCAGGGTCATCCCACTTGATCGAGTCCAGCAACAAATAATCCGCTTTTATCGCAGTAGCTTCTAACGCACGCTTCATCGCCAGACGTGTAGCCGGAACAATACCATTAGCATCGATCTCTTCACTACTCGCAATTCCAATTCCCCATGCGATTGCAGCATCTTTAATATGGCTAACCAATCTTTCCCGCTGGCGCGGTGTCATTTGCTTGCTATCACGAACACCTTCAAGTATCGTCAGTAAATCAGTACGACCTGACGGCAAGCACACTGCTCCTGCAGCGACTGGACCGGCCCATGTCCCACGTCCAACCTCATCAATTCCAACCACATGCTTACAACCGACCTTCCAGCAAGCCTCTTCAATTTGCAGACTGGCGGTCGTGAGGGCGCGCTTCACGTTTGGCATAAATCCCCCAGAACCAATTACGCCGAATTTGCCAGATTTCAACCAACAAATTCAACGAGTCACCGATAATCCGCATCCGGCTATCTGCGTCGAAGTACCATGTAATCGGCACCTGTTTAATCTTGTAGCCGCGCTTTTTGGCTATAAATAACAGTTCGATGTCAAAACCAATACCGATCATTTGCTGTACGCGGAACAGATCTTCAGCAGCTACTCGACTAAACATCTTAAATCCGCACTGTGTATCCTCAAAACCACGAACAGCCGTGAGTTTAATAATTAGGTTATTGATTCGCCCCATAAAATGCCGATGTGCTGGTTCACCAACCCGTTTAGCACCCACACCTTCACGGCTGGCAATAATGACATCTGCACCATCATTGTGAGGCGGCAAAAACTGTATCACATCTTCGATACGCATCGAAAGATCCGCGTCGCATATGAAGCGGTAATCACCTTTTGCGATCAGCATACCTTCCTTAACGGCCAATCCCTTTCCCCGTACAGCAGCTTCAATAACCCGCACATAAGGATGCTCAGCCGCGAAAGCTTCCGAAACCTCAACGGTACGGTCAGTGCTGCCATTTTCGACAATGATTACTTCAGCTTCGAAGGGTTGTGTTTTGAGGAAAGCATCAATCTTTTCAAGACTAGGGGGAAGGCGAAACTCTTCATTATGCGCCGGAATGACTATCGAAAGCAGCGGCGTTTTTTGATCGTTCAATTCTACTGTCGTCCTTAGCAAATTTGAGTACCAAACCTGATCTTACTGCGGCGGCCAAAGGATTGCTTCAAGCGCGTCAGGAGAAACCGTTCGCATGGCCTGTATGTTACGTCGTTTGTGCCAGATCAACGGGATATGCCACAAACCAGCCCACATACCACGCAACCGTGCCCGTGCTGCCGCCCCACGCCACGCGTGTAGTGCTTCCCAAAACAGCTTGAACTGCGCCTGCACAATCAATCGCCCGTACTTGGGCCAGAGTGCACCGGGATAATTTTTCACCAGCACATAAATCAGGTTTCGACCATCAAAATAGCTGGCTGTAACACCACCTCCGGTTGCCGACAAATGATGGTACACGATGGCTTTTGGTGTGTAAAGACAACGCCATCCTGTAAGCTGTGCCCTCCATGCCAGATCGATATCTTCTAATGAAAAAAAGAAGTCGTCATCCAGTATGCCGATCTTATCCAACATCGACTTGCGGTATGCTGAAGATCCCCCACAGGCGCTAAAGACATACTCTTCCTCATCGAATTGTCCGTGATCTTGCTGCCATACACCTCGATTACCCGCGCGGCCATCAACCGTAAAGTAATCACCTGCCGTATGAATATGATCGCGTTTATCAAACAATAACATCTTGCTAGCGACGATACCGATTTCAGCGTGACGCTCAAACGCATCAACTACTGCGGCGGCCCACCCCACATCAACTTCGGTATCGTTATTGAGTAATGAAATATAACCACCCGTTGCAGCTCGAATACCGGCATTACACGCACCTGTGAAACCGCGATTTTCAGGCAGTTGTACCAATCTCACCCACGGATATAGTTCTTGAAGAAGTTTCTGCGAACCATCAACAGAAGCGTTATCCACGACAATCACTTCGCAATACGGGTAAGTCTGTCGTTTCAGCGCATCCAGACAAGTAGGTAGGAATTTCCCACCATTCCAGTTCGGAATAATGATTGATAACGTGTTGACCGTTTCAGTACTTATAGCCACTTACTTCAGCAATCCTTCTTTGGCTAGGAATTCATCGACTGCTTCCTGCCACGGTCGCAATGTTATGCCGATATGTTTACCTGCGGAATTGGTCATCGCGGCGTATGCTGGTGGCACAGACGCGCGCGGCCATTCCGGCGCACTGATCTTCTCTATCGGAGTATCTTTATATCCAACCTTATCCAAGAAGTAACGAGCAAATTCATACCGTGAACATGCGCCCTCATTCACAAAATGATAAATGCCATAGCGTCCTGTTTCGACCAATTGGCTCAACGCTTCCGCAAGGTCATCATTATAAGTAGGATTACCCACTTCATCGCTGACAACCCGCAGTCGTTTACCGGCCTGTGCTGCATTCAACACCGCTTGTATAAAATTCTTGCCACCATGTGCGAAAAGCCATGCTGTGCGCACGATGTAATGTTTCGGGTTTATATTTACGAGTGAACGCTCGCCCACCCATTTGCTGTAACCGTAAGGATTAATCGGGTTAGTCACATCATATTCGCGATATGCACGTCCACTCTTACCATCGAAAACTTCATTACTGCTAATATGAAGAACCGCCGCACCAACATGTGCCGCGGCCAAACCGACGTGTTGCGTACCATATCCGTTAATTGCAATGGCCTTTTCTGGTTCGCGTGCACATCCATCAACATCCGTCCATGCAGCAGGATGCATGATCAAATCAGGTTTCAACCTATCTACCAATGCCTGTGTTGCGGCGAAGTCACCAATATCGAGTCGCGTCACCTGATCACCGACAATATCAGCACCCGTAACATCATGCCCCCGTGCTGCCATCACTGTCACTAACTTGCTGCCCAAGCGTCCCGACGCGCCAGTAATCAAGATTTTCATTGCTAATGCGTACTCCAATAATCAAAAACAGCCTGCAAATCGACTTCCCAATTCACCTTTGGATCAACACTGCCTTCACCGTCATGAACATCACCAGCAATGCGGAAATAGCCCGCCCCGGGTATACCACTCTGCTTTCCAACGACTACCGCCGGTAAAATCGGGCGGCCTGCCTCGCGTTCTGCCATACCAATCTCATCTAGCAGTTTTACAATCTGCGGCGAGTGATAATGCAGATATGCCGTTTTGAGCAGCGCACACAACTCGGAATAGGTAATCAGTTGACCCCGCCGCGCAGTATCAACCATTAACTCACGCATTTCCTCACGCAGTGCAACCCATTGGGCTTCAGCAAACGGCTTTCGTGCCATAATTAGCGCATCACAAAAGTTATACTATTCGCATTGATATGAATATCAGACAGATTATAATCCCCACTGTCAGTGTTTAGGCTGGCGGTCTGCAACAACGCATTGGCCTTATTCGCAACATCTTGCAGACGTGTGCCCAATTCCCCACTTGGCAGCCCATACAACGTTCCGCCCATATCTACGCCTACAATCTCAAATTGGCGATGCGTTCCATCAAGCCGAAGTACTACACCAATAGTTTGTGCCAATCCAAGTTCCGGCACATTCACATCGGCATATACAACCCCGCCGCCCGGTTGCAAATCAACTTTCACATTTCGGTACTGCGGGTTGCTATCAGAACAAAAAGTAGTCCGCTGACGACACAAATTCATCAAGTCACTTTCCGTGAATGAAACCGTAGCCGCCAAACTTCCATCAATCGTACCGGTTTGCACACTATTACTCGGCAACGGTTGATTTCCAGCCGTACCAAGATCAACCACAGCCGTCTGCGGACTGATTCCGTTTTGCACTTGAATCGGTGGTGTATCAGCTTGTCCTGCGAACAACTGCGTCGTACTGCCTTGCGGTTTAAACCCTGCTACCAACAATGCGATATTGGGCATCCTCAAGAAAACAACGACTGCCCCTATAGCCAGTACGACCACCAAAAGCAGTGTAGCAGCTAAGCAACCGCATAAACCCAGCGAATTATTTCGACGTGATGCTCGTTGAACACGCAAATGCCTCTATACCTCATGCTACTTATTCATTTCACATTGTACATGAGGTGCTAGTGTTTTCAACCTTATGCAGTCGCCATCAATGTCATGCAGGTGTAAGATGGTCTTCAAGCTGGAGGCAAAAATGAAAAAATCAGTCCTGATCTTGTTCACAGTTTGGCTGTTCACAAATGTAATCGTTGCGCAAGACAATCCGCCTAAAAATGGCGGCGATGGTTTGGGCGATTCCTATTTCCCACAACTTGGCAACAGCGGCTATGATGCCAAACATTACACGCTGGATTTGACATGGGATGAAACCAACAATAGTCTCAGCGGCGCGGTATCCATGCTCGCCAAATCCTACACTGATCTAAACCGCTTCAACCTCGACTTTGAAGGTTTTACAATCGAGAGCATTCTCGTTGATGGCAAACAAGCCACCTATAAACGTGATGGACGTGAACTTCAAATTACACCCGATGCAACGCTCAAACAGGATGAAACATTTGAGACTGAAATCGCCTACAGTGGCATCCCCGGTGATGGTGTAGAAGGCTACTACGACGTATTCGCTCGCGGTTGGACTCGCCACAATAATGGTGTTTATGTAGCCAGCGAACCAGATGGCGCAGCTTTTTGGTATCCGGTCAATGATCACCCGCTTGATAAAGCCACATACACCATAAAGATGACTGTACCCGATGCATACACTGTGGCAGCTAACGGTCAGCTTCAAAAAGTCGTCGACAACCCCGATCCAACCACAACCTATACGTGGGAAACACGCGATGAAATCGCCAGCTATCTCGTTACCGTTAATATCGGGGACTTCACTATACAAAAGACAACAACAGAAGACGGCATCACCATCCGCAACTATTTCCCGTCAGATCAAGCGGATCAACTCGCACAAACCTTTTCAGATTTCCCGAAAATGATCACCTTCTACAACTCCATCTTTGGAGCTTATCCTTTTGAGGTAGCCGGCGCTGTCGTTGCCGATACCAAACTCAGTTTCGCATTGGAAACCCAGACCTTGATCCTTTTTGGCAAAGATATTGCCGTAGGACGAACCAGTGCTCAAACCGTAATCGCACATGAGTTAGCCCACCAATGGTTTGGCGATAGTGTTAGTCTTGCCCAATGGAAAGATATTTGGCTGAATGAAGGTTTCGCAACCTATGCCAGTATGCTGTGGCTAGAACACGCTCGTGGACAAGCCGCAATGACCCGCCAAATGGACAGTTATTACAATGTCTTAAAAGGTCAATTCAAAAATGGTCCAGCACCCGCGAATCCCCCACGAGATGACCTATTCAACACCAGCGTCTACTTACGTGGCGCATGGACTCTGCACGCCTTGCGTCTAAAAGTAGGTGATAGCATCTTTTTTAACATCCTCCACACCTATTATGATCGCTTCAAATACGCGAATGCCACCACTTCGGACTTCACCAACCTCGCAATCGAAATCAGCAAACAGGATCTCAAAGATTTCTTTCAAGAATGGCTACTAGATGACCCATTGCCCCCCAAACCGGATACTGTCTATTTGCCCTAAACTATGCTGCAACAGGATACGGACTTGCATAAACGAGTGATCTTAAAATGAGTTGAAATAAGCTCTTTCAACAAACAGTACTTACCATTATTTACCGTTACCCTTTCACCTGCTAAAATGCCACATAGTAACTGAGGGGGTTAGGCTTTGGATTTCACATATTACTCTGAAAAGACTGTGTCTCAGTGTATGCTGGCACTCAACGAACGCTTGCACCAAAAAAATGGCCGGCTTGATGGTTGGGTAGAAAAAAACGGAAACTTCTCGCTCAGCGTAAGCACGACTGTCTTACGTCGCTTTTCGCGTACAACACGGTTAAGTGGGCACGTAGCCAAAGAAAATGGTGTTACCGTTGTGCGTGGTTATGTTTCTGATGGCGCCGATCCCCGTAACCGCTACATCATCTATGGCATTCTCGTCTTAGTCGGAGCATTATTGGCTGTAGCGGGCTACTTTTTGTTCGGACTATTAGCAATCGCGGCCATTGTCCCTTTGAATATCCCGCTCGAAGGCGACCATATCAATAGTGAAACATTGACGACTGAAGTTCAACGGACACTAAAAGCCAAATCAAATCTTCCGGCTGCATTGAAGAAAACGTCCGCAGCGAAAAAGTCTGAGAAGAAAGAAACACCTCGTTCGGCCAGCAGCGGTGGCAAAACCTATCGCTAAACTCACACGTCAAAAACGTATTGTATTTCCGGATGGCTGTATTCTGCTCCACCAACCATGACATACAAATTATCAAGCACTTGAATCTGCTTTCGGGTATGAGTATGTCCACATAGCACCGTGAGCACCTTAACCGGATGTTCACACATCACTTGCACCAGTGCCTCCCCCACTGCTTTAGAAGCATAGTGCGGTAACCAGTTGTCATCATGTATACACGCTTCTCGAAACGGTGGTACGTGCGTTACAAAATAAACATGGTCATATCGTGCCAGTGCTTTCGGAAGTACTTCTAACACATATTGTGCAGCTGCGTCACCCAATTGATTAAGTAACCCCAACCGCTGCGGTTTCGTCATCCCAACAAAGTCTCGTATGGCAAGGTAATCATTCAACATCACCTGCGAATTTTCATAATTGCCATAGCGTCCATCTGCCCAACCATCATGCCCTATCAAACCAACCTGCTCGGATAGCTGCACAATCTCACCTGATGTCAACCAATGTAAGAGTTGAGAATTCGCGGTAACGTCGGTTATCAGTTGAGCGGCATCTTCAAACGATGCACCATAATAATCATGGTTACCTAGCACGAAATACATGGGGAACGGGAGATGTTTTTCAAACCGCTGCAAATAGTACTTCAAACGTGGCGCTTCACCAATGTCACCAGAAATGACAATGCAATCCGGTTCAGCCGAATTGATTTGTTGACAAAATTTTTCAAACTGGAGTGGTCGCAAAAAATTAAGATGAATATCAGTCAGCCACAAAACACGAGTCATAAATTTCGCTCTGTTCGCAAACGCTTTAAGAATGCAGCGCATCCTTTAGTAACTAGGTCATAGGTGCGGTCATATTGCCCGTCATACCATGGATCAGGCACTTCTTCATAGGTTACAATGTCGGCATCATGCGCATCTTTTAGAAACAATTCAATCATCGCGCTACTGGCAGCACCATGACGTTTCAAATACCCTAAATGTCCACGATCCATCGCCAGCAAATAATCGAACTCTTTGAGATCACGGTCAGTAATCTGCCTTGCTGGACGCAGCGCATCATGAGCCACATTGTGCTTACGCAGCACCCCCACTGTCCCACTGTGCACCGTATTGCCAACTTCTTCAGAACTAATCCCAACTGAATCGACGCTCACTTTGTCAGCCAATCCAGCCTTATTAACCATATCTTGCAAGACATATTCTGCCATTGGCGAACGGCATATATTGCCAGTGCAAACCATTAACACCTTAATCATATAATCCTCGATTCAAGCGTCAACCTAATGGGCTGGTATGATGTGCGTAAATACCCACTAACGAGATACTACGATTTTCGCTGGTAAGACAGTCCCACAACTGACGGTGATCGATACCATGTATGCGCCAGGGCCATCAACTCATTCAGTGCATTACGCATAACTTGGCAGAATTCCGCGTCCGTTGCTTCCATTGCCAATTGGACTGCTGCATCAACATCTTCAGGAAGTGCTTTCGTCAACAACGGCCAAAATTCTTCCGCCACCACATAGGTCGCAGGTGCGCCCGGTTCAGCCGCCTCATACCGATCATCCAGTCCACGAATTTCATCAGTGATGTTCATCGGAATCCACTCTGGTGACCCCTGAGCCGGTAAATGGCTGGCGTCCAGAACCTGACGGCTATCGAAATGCCGCACTCGTGCCAAAAACTGTAGTGCAGCAGCCGTATGCATCACCGAGCCTTCGTAACGTGCAACCAGATAGCAATTGTAAACTGACAGGAAAAGTGAATAACGCTTGGCTATTGGCGACTCTGCTTCAGGGTACAATTCAAGGAGATGTTCATCAGAAAGATCGCAGAGTGATATACGAGCGGGATCACTAATGGTCGAATTCCCGCGCCGTGATAACCACGCAGGAGAATATTTTAGACGCGAAAGCCGGGGGAGTAATTCTTCCACACTAAAACTATCCGTGGAAGGCCATAAAGTGGGGCGGGATTCTAGACGGGTAAATGCAGTGACAATCGGTCGCCTACTCCAAATTTCCTGTAATTGGAGCAAATCAACCACATCAAGACTAATCTGCATGTTATGCCTCAACGGCCAATGGACGTGCAACCCGAACATTGCGCTCGCCCAAATCAGCCAAAGCTGTGAAGGCATATTCCCGCACATCTTCATTCTGTTCGACCATCAGCAATTCGATCAGCGGGCGTATAGCACGGTTATCTTGGCTCCACCCCAACGCACGTGCCACATATTGGCGTACATATGAGTCCGAGTCTTTCAGACCTTCAATCAACCCCTCAATAGCGGATTGATCAACAACCCAGCACAACGCACGTGCCGCATAACGGCGAACATATTGGTTCTCATCATTAAGTGCCACCAACAATGGTTGCACCGCTTCCGGTCCGCCGACCCAACCTAATGCAGTCGCAGCATGAACCCGCACATCACTATCATCATCCATCAACAAAGCAATCAGCGGATCAACCGCCTTATCACCAAATTGGATGAACTCCATTACGACTGATTTACGTATAGCTGGATCAGGATCAATAAGTTGCTCCTGCAATTTGCGGAAGTCAGCCGTGTTGCGTGAGACCGATCCAATACCTTTACCATTACTTTGCGCGCGTAACAGCAATGCACGGTTCAGGTAATGTTGAGCATTCTTATAATTCTTATCGATGGACAATATTCGCTGAAGATCGTTGATAACCTGCAACAGATTCGGATTATCACTCAGCATTTCTCGCATACAGCGGAAGTAAAGCTGCTCAATCTCACCGACCAACGAACGCGGTATATCGCTACCACGCTTCGCCTTAAACCAGCCAAAAATGCGATCCAACAGGATCACAATAACAATGATGATGACCGACAGTTGCAGCGGACGCGTCACAACATGATCCGGCTGAAGCAAAGTAGCCGTTCCAGCAGCCCCAAGACATAAAATAAACAGCACACTTAGCAAACGACGCATAAGAATCTCCGGCGTATCGGTTTAAACGGCAGGATTATGATCAGAGAGTAGGTGTTGTTGAATCAGGCTCGGACTCAACAGTTGTTGTATCACTCTCGTTCAAAGACTCGCTAGCTTGATCAGCCGCATCGTGCATATCTTGCTGCATTTTCTCTACCGTATCTGGTTTTACAGCTTCCGTAAGCAAAGAGTCAGACGCTGAGGATTCATGCCCGATCATCGTGATCTTACCATCAATAAAAGCGCCCTCTTCTGTTGTCAAAGCGGTCGCACGAATATCACCCCACACGCGACCAGTACGCAACACTTGTACTTTCTTGCCTGTTATATTGCCGCGAACAGCCCCCGCGATAGAAATGTTGCGGGCATTAATATCAGCTTTTATTTTGGCTGTCTCCCCCACCAAAATATTCCCATTGATTTCAAGCGCCCCGCTAAAAGTGCCGTCCAAACGCACATTTGCGTTGCTCTGAAACGTACCTTCCAAAACACTGTTCGATCCCAAAACGGTATCAAACCCAACCGCAGGTTGAGGTAGTGAAGGTTTAGTAATCTGAACGGATTCAACTGGTGGAGTTAAACTAGGCTCGACTTGACGGCGATTTCCAAAGAATGACATGCAATGACTCCATCGTATTCATTATGGAGAATATGTTATCTCCACTATACAGCGAGTCTTATCCTGTTTCAACCACATGAGTAATGGTAACATTGTGGATATTTGCACAATTCCCTTAAGATTGTATCATTCAGTTAGGTATAAACTAATTCATAACATCAAACAACTTGACCCATAGTTTAGGTTGCCAATCGTTCGAGTTTAGTTCCCGCTTTCAAAAACATGCAAATTGCAAACCAATCTAAGACAGAGGATGTTCCGCTTTCCATGAATGCTTCACGCATTGTTGCCAACAAATCTGTCACTGAAAATGCCAATTTCCGTCATTTTGTCTATGATGTCGTATGGTTCGGACTTGCGCTACCTTCGATCGATCGCTTCCGTGAAGTTTATGCGATCCGGCTGGGCGCTGACGTAACGCAGCTCACGTGGATGGCATCCTTACCTGCGCTTGTATTACTCATTGCA
Source organism: Aggregatilineales bacterium (assembly GCA_044227005.1). Lineage (GTDB taxonomy): Bacteria > Chloroflexota > Anaerolineae > Aggregatilineales > Phototrophicaceae > CFX2. The sequence continues at coordinate 203,332 of JBGAFZ010000006.1, read as the reverse complement.
TCGTCAGTTGCAGCCCGCTGGATGAGCCGCTATGCCAGCAGAGAAGAAGCCATACGCGTTCCGGGTATAATATTCCGCCTAGCATTTTTACTTCCGGCGCTAACAGCCTTTTTCCCGACTAACCTACAGTTTATCTGGTTGATCCTCTCCGTACTTTTACCAGCAATTGGGCAAGGCATTGCAGCAGTCGGCTTTGTCGTCATGATGCGCGAAGCAATTAGTGGCGAGAAAATCCCTATGCTCAGTGGACGTCGCATGATGTCGATCAACATAACAGTTGCACTAAGCGGCCTTGCAATGGGTTTCTGGCTTGAGCATGCGCCCTTTCCAATGAACTATCAAGCGATGTTCGTGGTTGCGTTTATCTTGTCACTCGGCAGTTGGTGGCACGTCAACAAAGTCCGAACCATTCCGGAACTGGTCGTTGTTCCCGAAACCCCTTCCCCTCAGCGCGTAAATCCATGGAAGACCCCTGCATTTCAATTGATCGCAACACTCGTCACCATGAGTTTCATAACCTTTTCGGCTATTCGACCACTCATTTCACTCTACATGGTAAACACCTTACATGCTGACGAATGGTTCTTCAGTAATTTCGGTCTGGTTGAGTTAGCAGCCGGTGCATTAGTAGCCTCACTGACAGGCTATATTGTCAAGCGCATGAGCAATCGAACAATGATTGCTGTAGGTCTTGCAGGTACAGGAATTGCGGCGTTCGTCATCGCAATGGCGCATACACTTCCATTTACGTTGATCTCAGCCGCCATTGGTGGTGCATCATGGACCATCGTGAACATCGGTCTATTTTCACTCTTCAGCCACAGTACCCCCACAGAACACAAAGAAGCCTATACGACTGCCTATCATCAAATTACGTTCTTGGCCTTGTTCATCGGACCAATGATTGGCAGACTCTTGAGTGGAGGGAATTTCCCTCTGGCTACAGCCCTTGTGATAGGAGGAGTACTGCGCGTAATTGCTGGTGTTCTGACGCAATCACATCCCCGTCTATGGATCAACCGCATCTTCAAATTGGGTTACAACGCGCACTAATTGCTGGCTAATGTAGCGATAGGTGAAACGTCCAGAGTAATCGTTGGGGCAGCCGTATTAGTACGCGTCGCTTCTTGCGCTTCAGTTGCAGTCACTTTCGGTGTAGACGATGGAGTCAATGTTGGGACAGGGGTAACGCTTGGTGGTGGCTTAGGTGTTCTCGTTGGTGTTGGTGTCGGGTTCTTAGGGACAATCACACTCTCGTGCATATAGGCAATATCTACGCGGCGCGTCTCCGGTTTCCAATCAATAATATACCATTCACTATCGGGTGCCGCTCGCCCCTCCACACACACCGGATCATCCATAAAGAATGATGTAATCACTGTGCCAGAATCACTTGGGGCACTGCGTACACGCGCGTTTGCCACACTCACGATGAACGGCTCACAAGGTGGAAAAGGAGTGGTTGTCGGACGTACAGTGGGGATGCCAGTCTGGATAAATTCCGCAGTAGCCGTTGAAACGATAGCCGCGCTCCGCGTGGATTCAATGATTCCGCGCCCACCGCTACGTAAAAAACTTTGGATGCCTAACCACACATAATACGCACCAAATACCAGCGCAATACCCACCAAGAATATGAGCCATGCTGGTAAGCTATCACGTCCACGCCGAGGGGTTGGCCTTCTACCTAATGTCATTCTGCCAGCCTGTCTATATACGTAGAGCTTTTTTACCAGCGATTACTACAGCTTGCCAGTCTAACGACGACTTCGGTGGGCAATCGTCAGATAATTCGCTACTCACTGCCCTGTCAAATGATTGATTTGGTCAAGCACTTTATGAATATCGTATGGCTTAGAAACAAATCCATCTGCACCTGCCTCTGCAGCAAGGGCGATATTCGTGTCATCATCCATCGCTGTCATCAACAGAATAGGAATAAAGTGGGTCTGCGGCGACTTTTTCAAGTAAGCACAAGCACTATATCCGTTCAACCCCGGCATATTCACATCCATTAAAATAATATCCGGTTGCTCGGATACTGCCATCTCCAAAGCCTTTTCGCCACTGTTGGCAAGTATTACATGAAAGTGGGCGTGTTCCATATGCGCCTGCAATATTTCCCGACTCAGGTAATCATCATCGACAATCAATATATTCATGAACCAGCGCCCGACCTTCAACCAAAGTAATGTTCATTAGTGTATCTGATTCTATTCCCCTATCCCGTTTATGACAATGGGTTTGCGTTCGACCCTATTCCACGATAGAATAGGGGTCATGAATCAACAAACACCTGACGAAACCCTTCTTGGCCTTCTATTGGCACAACCTCAGCATGGTTACCAATTGCTAGAAACCTTTCAGGATTCCAATGAACTTGGACGGGTTTGGCATTTAAGCACTAGCCAGCTCTACGCAGTTTTAAAACGGCTCCAAACGCAGGGTTTTATCGTCGGCGAAGAAGCCTTTTCAGTCGATGCTCCACCGCGCACCGTCTACCATATTACCGAAGCGGGTGAAGCTTATGTGCGAGCGTGGCTGAATGAAACCCTGCCCTCTCCTAGTGTACGGCGTGTTCGTGTCGAATGCCTCAGCCGCATATACATCGCCCATCTTCTAGGCATCCCACCGACCCAAATTCTTCAATATCAAAAACTCTCCTGTGAACACAAATACCAACAGTTAATCGAACAACGACATCCAACCGAATACAGTATTGGTGGCCTCGCACTTGAATTGGAAATCACTCAGATGGAAGCCATTCTTGGTTGGATTGCGCGATTGGAAACCATATCAACATAGACTCAAGGAGCAAACATGTCTCGTCGTATACTGGCAATCATTCTCGCCGTAACCCTTTTACTTTTATCGGTATTCAGTGTCACAACAGCCCAGGGCACAGCAACATTAACCGTCTTTGCCGCTTCATCCCTCACCGATGCATTCACCGAAATCGGTAACAACTTTAAAGCATCGCACATAGGCATCGAAATTACTTTCAATTTTGGAAGTTCATCAACGTTGGCGACTCAATTAACAGAGGGTGCACCAGCCGACATCTTCGCCAGCGCCAATGCCAAACAAATGACTGTAGCCAGTGATGCCAAACGTATTTCAGGCAAACCCCACACCTTTGCAAAAAACCGTCTTATCTTGATTGTTCCCGCCGACAATCCTGCCAAGATCACAACCTTGCACAATCTCGCTAACACGGGCGTAAAGTTAGTGATCGCCGCACCCAAAGTTCCCGTACGCGACTACACCGATGCCATGTTGACGAAATTGGTCACTGACCCCAGCTACGGCGATGCTTACAAAACTGCTTTCATGGCGAATGTCGTCTCCGAAGAAGACAATGTCCGGCAAGTATCAGCCAAAGTGTCATTGGGAGAAGCCGACGCTGGCATTGTGTACAAATCCGATGTGACACCAGACATTGCCGACAAAGTAATCGCCATCCAGATCCCCGATGCCATCAATACCCTTGCAGCCTATCCGATCGCCGCGACCAATGACGCCGCCGATCCCAAACTGGCAAGTGAATTCATTGATTATGTTCTTTCAGATGCAGGGCAAGATGTACTCGTGAAATGGGGTTTTATCTCCATCCGTATACCAGCAGTACCAGCCATCATAACACTACCAACCGACGGTTCCTTGACTGTTGATGGGCAAGTACTTAACCCTCTAAATCTCACCGCCGATGTGTTAAAACAGACCTTCACAGCACAAACAATTGATACAACTTATAAGAGTGGCGAAGACACCGTCAAAGCAACCTTCACTGGTGTAAAACTGTGGGACATTCTGAGCGCCGCCCAGCCCAATCTTAACAGTGACATCAAAAATGACAAACTCAGCACATACATTGTCGCTACCGGTAGTGATGGCTATCAAGCGGTCATCGCATGGGGCGAAATCGATCCAGATTTTGGCAACCAACCGATATTGGTAGCCTATGAACAAGACGGCAAACCGCTCGATGGATTACAAGTCATCGTACCCGGTGATGCTCGCGGCGGGCGTTATGTGAGTGGATTGGTCAATCTCAGCCTTCGCGATGCCCCTCCTGTCTCGAAGTAAGACACTTTCACCTATGCTATGATAATGAGCACCGGAAACAACTCCGGTGCTTTTTGTGACATCCAGCCTGAAAGTCAACTTCGTGATCAAGCGGCGACCAACAAAACCCATTGCCATCGGTAGCATTGCCGCGACCATAACCGCAATCATCGGGCTATTATTTATCTGCCTACCGATCATTGCCCTTCTTCTACGAGCCATACAAACCCGCGCATGGGAAGAAATGGCAGGGGGAACTCTCCTCTCAGCCATCTTATTGAGTTTCCTTACAACCTCGGTCACTGTGCTCTTAACCCTTTTGGTAGGCACTCCCTTGGCTTATACCCTCGCCCGTCGCCACTTTATAGGCAAACGCTTCATCAGTGTATTAGTTGAACTACCCGTTGTATTGCCACCGGCTGTCGCGGGCTTAGGCTTATTAGTCGCTTTCGGTCGGCGCGGCTTATTTGGTCCCGCCTTAGCAACTATCGGCCTTGCACTCCCCTTTAGCACACTCGCCGTCATCATCGCCCAAACATTCGTTGCCGCGCCCTTCTATATCCGTTCAGCACAAGTCGCCTTTCAAATGGTCGAACCTGAAATCGAGGCCGCCGGTCGTGTGGATGGCGCAGATGGTTTTCTGCTGTTCTGGGAAATTACATTGCCGCTATCAAGTCGTGCGCTTGGTGCTGGTTTAGCCCTCAGTTGGGCACGGGCATTGGGGGAATTTGGGGCAACAATCCTCTTCGCAGGCAGTCTACAAGGCATCACACAGACGATGCCGCTCCTCATTTATAAAGAGTTTGAACGCAACATCAATGCCGCCATCTGGGCAGGACTCTTGCTCATCGTTTTTGCGCTCATCGCACTGCTGCTCGCACGCTACCTCGGCAAAGCAGATACCTAGTGCCCTACTAGAAATAATCTATCGATAATCCTAACGACAAGTATTTTGTCGTTTATTTGCTTGTAAGGTATTCAAAGTAGCCTAAATTCGCAACACTATTCATGGAGAACTGAAGCCAATATGACTGGGCAGCCTTCCAGACGGACTTATGCAATCACACTTTTTCTTATTTTATCGATATGCTACGGCTACTTCCTTCCGAAGTGGGCAGATTGGGGCGCAAATTCACGGGCGGACATCGTCTATGCCTTTGGTGACAAAGGGACGCTCAAAATTGACGACTATCACACCAACACGGGCGATTTAGCGTGTTTCCCCGGCCCTTTCAAAGCCGATCCTACTAATGTGCTCGGTGGTGACTGTACCGGCAACTTCTACAGTGACAAATCACTTGGCCCGTCACTCCTTGCCTTACCGTTTTACATGGTATTTAAGGGTGTCGCCGCACTGCCACCCATTCAGAAGTTCATCAACAGTGGCAAAGGTGTCGGCAGTTTGGGTGACACGCTTAATCCTGATGGGAAAGGTATCCGTCCTCAAGCGGTATACGAATACATGGCTTTGGCCTTCATAACCTTCTTTGCCTCTGCCATTCCATCAGCCCTTTTGGGTGTGGTCGTCTTCCTGATGGCCTGTCGCTTTGCCAAAAAAGAAAGTTACGCATTTGTGTTAGCGCTGGCCTATGGTCTTGCGACGATGGCCTTTCCCTATAGCAATGCACTTTACCAGCACCAGCTAGCAGCCTTCGGCGCCTTTGTGGGCTTTTACCTCCTCTGGCGTGTCATTTACGAAAACGCTAGTCTGAACTGGCTATGGGCAGTCGGTGTTTTGTTCAGCTTCTCAGCCATCACCGAATATCCCATCATCCCAGCGCTTGCCATCTTATTCCTCTGGGCGCTATACCGCATGCCCAATCGCATTGCGCTCTATCGCATAATCATCGGTGCACTGCCCCTGCTCATCATTTTCGCAGGCTTCAACCTACTCGCCTTCAACACCATCATTCCTGTGGGCTACAAATACTCCACCAACTGGCAAGGCGAACATCAGTCCGGCTTCCTAAGCCTGCAACTACCCTCTGGCGACAACCTACTCCGCCTCTACGGACTCACCTTTAGTCCAGTACGCGGCATCTTCATCACCTCACCATTCCTGCTTCTCGCCATTTGGGGCTTCTATCTGATGTGGAAGGAACTCAAAGATCGCCGCGGTGCAACGACTGCAATTGCGCTCTTTGTCGCATTCTTCCTGTTTTACAATTCATCCAGCATCATGTGGTGGGGTGGATTTACCATCGGGCCGCGTTACCTCATCCCGATGCTACCCTTCTTCGTACTGCCCATCATCTTCGCATTTAACAAACTGCTCGACAAAACATGGGGCAAAGCACTCGTTACCATACTCATTGCGATTTCATTCTTCAGTGTATGGGGTATGAACATAGCGGGGCAATCATGGCCTGAAGTCACAACATGGCCGACCACTTTCGCGCTGATGAATGCCTCAAACACCCTTCTCGATTACTCCTTGCCTTTATTGTCGCAGGGTAAAATCGCCCGTAACTACGCCATGATCGCCGGTCTACCGGGCTTCGCTAGTTTGATCCCGCTCTTGATCGCTGTCGTCGCGGTATACCTGCTCGTTCCACGATTGCTGCATCGTCGTGATGTACAACAACAGCTGCATGCTCAAAACCTAAAGAACGCCATTGGAGGAACAGATTGACCACAGCCCTAGACATTAACAATCCCCGCAACATGCGTTGGATTGCGCTCGGACTCTTTTTGCTAGCGGTCATTACCCGCCTGCCTTTCCAGAGTCAATATCTATACCATTGGGATTCGGTCAATATGGCCTTCGGCATCCTGCACTACAACGTACAGGATGGTGCGCCACAATTTCCCGGCTATATTGTTTATATTGTCATCGCTCAGGCTGTGAACGGCCTTGTCCAGAACCCGCAGCAAACCATGATCTTGATTAGCATTGTGAGTACAGGACTAGCTGCGGTCGCCATGTTCGGACTTGGACGTGCCATGTTCAACACAACCACTGGTATTATTGCCAGCCTATTTCTGATCAGTAGCCCACTATTCTGGTTCTACGGAGAAATCGCGCTGCCCCACGCGCTGGATTTATTCGCCATCACACTTGCTGCATGGTTGCTTTACCGTATCATGCTTGGCAACATACGTCTGCTATGGCCAACCGTTATCTTCCTCGCACTCGTCGGCGGCTTTCGCCAGCAGGACTTGCTCTTCCTCGCACCCATGATAATTTTCGCCTGTTACCGTATTGGCATCTGGCGCATTGTCGGGGCATTAGTACTCGGAGGATTGGTCACCGCAGCGTGGTTCATTCCACTGATGGCAATTAGTGGCGGCATCCGTGCCTATCTGGATGGTTCTTCGGCCTTTACGGCCAGTTTTTTCACCACCACCTCCGTCTTGGATGGTGCCGGTGAATTTGGCCTCAAACGCAACATCCTCAACAAATTAATTCCTTACACCTTGTACGGATGGTCAGTTGCCGCCTTACCGGTGCTTTATTGGTTGCCACAAATCCCCTCGCAATTCCGGCAGTGGTTAACCAACCGTAAAGTCTGGTTCCTGCTCCTGTGGATCACACCTGCCGTGATCTTCTATGCATTCATCCACATGGGACAGCAAGGATTGGTTTTTGTCTTCTTGCCAGCTCTCATTGTCATCAGCGCGCAAGGACTTTACCGCTTACTCCAATCCCGCCCCACTGTATTGCGAACGGCAACCGCGCTCATTGCCCTATTCGGCGCAGCCGTGTTCATTATCGGCCCCACCTATCCGCTTGGCGCTAACAGTTTCAAGTTGCTGACTTATAGCACCCTCCGTGAACATGATCAGGAATTGAACAACCAGATCACCGCAGTTCAAACCAATTTCAAACCGGAAAATACACTTTTGCTTGCGGCAAACTGGCGTTTCTTCCAATTCTATCTACCGGATTACAAATTCGCCCGATTTACCGTAGGTTCCAAGTTTGAAGTCAACGAAGGTCAAGCCAAAGGCGCTGATTACGTCAACCAACCCATCGGCGCGGCTGATGTTGGCCTTGTCGCAGGTCAAGACTGGCAAGTGGTCGTCATTGATCAAGGCCTAGATACATTTGCCGCTAATCCCGACAGTCTGCAAACCGTGACACTTCCCAACGGCTACACAATGGCATATCTACCCATGAAAGCTGACCAACGCTACCTGACCGACGGCAAAACCTTTCAAACCGCTACTGCTGGTTAATCCCCAAATAAAAACAGAGAGGCATAAAAACCTCTCTGTTTGTCTTCAATTTACTCGTCTATAGAGATTATTATGCCAGCGGAATGGCAAACACGAAGCGTGCCCCACCTGATGGTGCAGTCTCATACCGAATTTTGCCGCCGTGTGCCATCACCATACGGTCAACAATCGCCAACCCCAACCCTGTACCGTTGGATTTCCCCATCGTCACAAAAGGTTGGAACAACGAGTCGATAATCTTCTGCGGTACACCCGGCCCGTCATCTTCCACGATAAACCGGATCATGTTGCTGACCGGTTCGACTCGTAGCTCAACTTGGCTACCACCTTGTGTCTCAATCGCATCAACCGCGTTATTCACCAAATTCTGGAACACCCGCACGAACCGCTGTGCATCAACATTAACAAGGCAATCACGCGCTGTATCGTAGTTGATAATAATCTTAGTATCCCGCGCCAGTCCCGGCGGATTCAGCAAATCCGCTACATACTTCATGAACTTCTCAACGGTTGTGATCGACTTATTCACACCTGCATCGCCAGATGTATAGTCCAAAACTTCTTGTGCCATTGCCGAGAATACTTCAATATACTTGATAATTTGTCCGGCAAATTCGAACCGCTCTTCATGAGTCAAATCAGTTTCTTGGAGCAATCCTGCGTAGCCCATCACGTTTGAAAGCGGTTTACGCATATCATGGATAAGACTACCAACCGTCTGACCAACAATACTCAAGCGCTCGTTCTGGCTCAACTTATCTTTAGTGGCCTGCAATTCAGTGAGCGTCTTTTCAAGCTCCGACTTTTCGTGCGCCAGCTTAGCAACCAGACGCGCCACATAGATGAATAAAGCCGTATTCTGTGTGAGCGTCGTTAATAAATTGATGTCACTCGCTTGGAAGCGCTTATCATCACGCTCATACACCAACAGCAGCGAACCCAACAACTCGTCATTAAAGCGTAGCGGTGCACAAATCACACGGTCAGACTCAAACAACTGTGCCTGATCGTAAGCATACAACGTACTCAACGCCAGTTCGCGCAGCCGCCCACCCCAAAAATCAGATGTGCTTTTATTACCAAAGTGACTGACCGGCGCAATACTCGACTTTGCCGAGTCCCAAATATAAATTACACCGGCATCAGCCTGTACAATCCGGTTTGTCTCAGTCAGGACAAACTGAACGATTTCCTCTTGTCCAACACCTTGAGCAAACTTAGTTCCCAATTCATAAATCAAATTGAGTTCATCGTATCGTGCCAGCACTTCATCAGCCATCTCATCACGCCGCTGAGATTCCTGCGCCAACCGCGAAAGAGATGCTGCAAAAAATACCACTGCACGCTGTAACACCGGATCCGCCGCATCGCAATACAACACAACCGACCCGACAGGCTGGTTATTTACATAAAACACTTCGCGATACTCTGGCAAGCGGTCATCAACCCTAGCACCAGAAACCAGCGTGTCAATTGAATCAAAAATCGCCACCGCGTTTTGCAGGCCAAAGATCGCCTCAAACTTTGAGACTAAATCGCCTAGCACTGTGGACGATAGCATTAAATTCATAGCCGGTTTGGTCGCGATAGAATGCATTCTTAACTCATTGTAGGATACGGATAAAAAACGTTGTCACTCATTTTATGATAAAACGCATCAATCTAAATGAGGCAACAATTAAAGCCCCCAAATCTGGCTCAATTGGTTCATCAATCGGGCTGGATTAAACGGCTTTGTCATAAAATCATTGGCACCAATGGCCTCTGCTCGTTGCCGATCATTGCTATTACCGCGCGCCGTCAAAATCACAACATACGGATTATAGTCGGGCATGCGACGCACCCGCTGGCAAACATCATAACCGTTCATCTTTGGCAGCAGCACATCCAACAGAATAAGCCCCGGTCGTTGCTCATCTGCCATGCGCAATGCTTCTTCGCCATCTTCAGCTAACAGCACTTCAAGCCCATCAACACGCATTCGTTGGAGAATGTGAGTCAACAATACACGCGTCATATCCTCATCATCAACAATGAGAACTCTTTTGAGATTGTTCAGTTGATCCATCTCGCTCTCGTTCAGTGCAACACTGTACTTATCATACATTACTAATCTTACATATAGTATAAGGCTGCTTTAACAGAATAATGCAAAAAGTATCATGCATTCAATACACTTACCGTCAAAAACGTAAATCCGTTACGCAATTCATTATACTGGCAATTAATAGTCCATAAAAACAGCCAGCATACACAAATGTGTGTTAGCTGGCTGTTCAGTAAATCTAACCAAGCAAATGGATCGGCTCGCGCGCGATCACATTAACCCATTCTACATATTGCCGATGACGGCTGTTGCGAATTCGCTGGTCTTAACTTCCTTCGCACCTTCCATCTGACGGGCAAAGTCATACGTAACGACCTTTTGATCCAGTGTCTTTTCGTATGCCTTGGTCACCATATCAGCGGCTTCCTGCCAACCAATATGTTCCAGCATCATCACACCGCTGAACAACAATGAACCGGGGTTCACCTTATCGAGGTTGGTGTACTTCGGAGCAGTACCATGTGTGGCCTCAAACAAAGCAACTTCGTCACCGATGTTGGCACCGGGGGCAATACCGACGCCACCGACTTCGGCTGCAATCGCATCGCTCAAATAGTCACCATTCAGGTTAGGAGTTGCCAACACATCAAATTCGCTTGGGCGCAACAGCATCTTCTGGAAGCTGATGTCAGCAATCGTGTCTTGAATGAGGATCTTACCTTCGGGAACCTTACCACCGTGATTCTTCTCAACGTCTGCCCACGAAATGGTTTCGTTCGGGAATTCCTGTGCGGCTACTTCGTAACCCCATTTCATGAACGCGCCTTCAGTGAACTTCTGGATGTTGCCCTTATGAACCAATGTCACGCTCTTGCGCTTGTGGTCAATGGCGTACTGAATAGCAGCACGTACCAGACGCTTGCTACCGAATGCGCTGATCGGCTTAATACCGATGCCAGCACCTTCGAAAAATTCTGCACCCAATTCTTCACGCAAGAATTTTGCCAGCTTGGCATTTTCGGGTGTTCCGGCTTCGTACTCAATACCAGCGTACACATCTTCAGTGTTCTCACGGAAAATGACCACATCCACTTCTTCTGGATGCTTAACTGGGCTGGGAACACCGCGATACCAGCGCACAGGACGCACGCAGCTATACAGATCCAACACCTGACGTAAGGTAACGTTCAAGCTACGGAAACCACCACCAACGGGTGTCGTCAACGGCCCCTTGATGCCAACAATATATTCGCGCAACGCGTCAAAAGTTTCTTCAGGCATGTAATTGCCATCATAAACACCAGCAGCCTTTTCGCCGCAAAAAATTTCCATCCATGCGACTTTGCGCTTGCCACCGTAGCTCTTTTCAATAGCGGCATCCCAAATGCGCTTGCTGGCGGTCATAATGTCATAGCCGATACCGTCACCCTCAATGAACATCAAAATTGGGTTATCCGGTACATTCAGCTTGCCATTTTGAACGGTGATTTTCTGCCCTTCTTGCGGGACAACAATCTTATTGAATGCCATAAGTCCGAAAACTCCTTAACCTGACTAGTGTGAAAGTAAAGCGGTAAAAATTATACGCTCATCGTGCCATTTCATCTATCGCCATTTTTCCAATTCACCAACTGGTGCTACACTACAGCTTCGGTAATCAATCTACGACGCTGATACAAAATCGGCGCCTGCATGTGAAGTGGAGCAATCTAAGTATGGCCCCTATCATACAAGTTGCGATTGGTATTCTTTTCGTCTTCAGTTTACTCAGCCTACTCGTTACACAAATGAATACATTCATTAGTAACCTGTTGAATTGGCGTGCAAAAAACCTTAAAGAAGGCGTGTTACTCCTCGTCAGCGACAAAGAGTTACAGGCCAAAATTCTAGCGCACCCGCTCATCCAACTCGTCGATGCGCGCCTGCACTCGCTCGCTTTAGCCGATCCAAATGCTCAGATCGATAAAGGCATGGGTGATCGCTACGATGCTATCATCAACGCCCCGACCACCAAGGTCACGAATATTCAACCGAGCACCTTTGTTGAAGCACTTATGAGCATCCTCTCCTCACAGGGAGGCACCGCAATTTTCGATTTAGTCGAACAAGGCATCGACGCCCTCCCCAATGACGACATAAAACTCCGTTTACGCCAACAATTGCGTGACTTACGGAGTTTCAGCGATACAGACACCACTCAATTGCGTGAAACCATCATGCAGTTGCCGGATGGTGACCAACGCAGCTTGCTCTCCTACGCTCTCGAAAGCGCCGAAGATACACTTGGACGGCTATCAGTAAAATCCGGTCAGATGATTCCTCTCCTAGAAGGCATCAACAAAATCGGTGACAGAGTCTTTCGTGATGCGGTCAAAACCATTCTCACCACCGCCCAAAGCATGGATGATGCCCGCAATAAACTCGAAAACTGGTTTAACGATGGAATGAACCGCACCAGTTCGCTCTACAAAAGCAAGATTGCCTACGTCTCCTTCTTCGTCGGGTTGACGATTGCAGCACTCCTCAACGTAGACACCATGCTTCTCGCCAAAACACTCTGGAACGACCAAACCTTACGCGAATCCGTTGCACAGGTCGCCAAAACCGCCGTTGAACAAAATGCACTCGCCACGCCAACACCATCTGCGACCGCTGGTGCACCCTCTCCTGATGCAGCAGCGGCCACCGTCGAATCGGCGCAAGCGTTACAGAAAACCTTGAACGATTTGCTCTCACTCAATCTGCCCATTGGCTGGGTATATGTCAATGTAAACGATGAATTACGACAGGATTGTGTCAAATCGTTTGGCACAGCCACCGTCAGCGATGCGGACATCAATTCCTGTGTGCAAAACACCATTCAGTCCCAAATTGATAGTGGCCTAGGCGATCCCCGCGACAACGCCCGTAATTTCTGGTCATTGCTCCCCGGTAGCAATAACTGGTTGACCAATCTCATCTGGAAGATTATCGGTCTGGTCGTGACTGCCATCGCCGCCGCACAAGGTGCACCCTTCTGGTTTGACTTGCTCCGCCGCCTAACAGGAGGCAGCAGCAGTAGCACTCAAGCCGCGCCAGTCATCAATGTCACCTCACCCGCCGCTTCTGCGCCAGTGGTCAATGTCACCAACACCATTCCGCCGCAAGAGCAACTCCAACCCGTCTACCGTGTCAGCAGCGACATCCTCATGCCCGACGACACCAACGTTGGCTAACCAAAGAATCAAATGGGGGCGACAATGCCCCCATCTCTATAAGTTGCTATCTGTATCGAAACCTACTGAATAACCTTCTGCCCCATATCGCTACCCATCTTCAACAACGCATCGCGCATATCAGCCGTTCGCGCCTCAGCATAAATCCGCAGCACTGGCTCAGTTCCGCTAGGACGAATCAGCAACCAACTATGATCCGCCAGATAGAACTTCACGCCATCCAGTGTGTCCACCTTGACGATGCTCTCTCCACCCACTTGCTTCGGTGCGGCATCCACCAACATTTTCACCATCTGCTTCTTCGGCACTTGATGCGCCAACCGCACATCAATCCGGTCGTAGAGCGCTGGCCCGAATGTAGACTGCAAATCCGCCACGATCTCATGCAGCGGTGCACGCTTCTCAGCCATCACTTCCAGCAACAGCAACCCCATCAGGATGCCATCGCCTTCTGGAATGTGACCTCGTACACTGATGCCGCCGCTTTCCTCACCACCAATCAAGACATCTTTCTTATCCATCAAATCCGCGATGTGATTAAATCCCACCGGCGTTTCATGCAATGTCAGTCCGTATTTCTCGCATATGCTGTCAATCATCAACGTGGTTGAAACAGTCTTCACCACATCGCCACGCTGCTTCTTACCCTCAACCAACTGCCGCAGCGTCAGCGCAAATACCGTATGCGGATCAATGAAATTCCCCATCGCATCAATCGCGCCGATTCGGTCAGCATCACCATCCGTTGCCAAACCCACATTCGCCTGCGTACGTTGAACCGCGGCCACCAAATCTTTGAGATATCGGGCAATCGGTTCGGGATGAATACCCCCAAAGCCCGGATTAAGCGAATCGCGAATGGAGGTCACCGTGCACCGTGAGCGCGACAAAATACTCTGGAACGCCCCGCGGCCTGATCCCCACATCGCATCCGACACAATATTCAATTCTGCGCCCGAAATCTTATCGAGATCAACCAGTGTCGCCAGATGTTCATAATACGCCCATGACGGGTCAAAAGTGCGGATGAGTTCTTTATCCACAGCCTTCTGATAATCCATCAGGTTTGGACCGCGTGCCTCACGTTCCATTACCAAGAGCGCTTCCTCAACCTGTGCGCAATCCTCAGCAATGGCGCTTCCACCATATGCCGCCTTCAACTTAAACCCGTTATAGCGTGGTGGATTGTGGCTGGCCGTGATTACAATACCCGCGTTAGCCCCTTTCGCCTTCACGTTATATGATACGGCTGGCGTCGGCGAATCCGTTCGCGTTAGCCACGCCACAATCCCGTTGGCAGCCATCACCCGTGCTGCCTCTGCCGCAAACCGATCAGACAGGAATCGTGTATCGTAGCCGATCACCACTTCTGGCGGATTATGTCCCTTATGATTTGAATTCACCCAGTCAGCAACGGCTTGAGCAATCAACCGTAAATTTTCAAATGTGAATGTATCGGCGATAACGGCACGCCAGCCATCAGTTCCAAATCGAATCATAATGTGACGATCCTTACTATAAAGTGAATGTGATTACATTCTAGCGGAAGCAACTTGCTCCCAACAAAAAAGGAATGACCGGTTCAAGCCATTCCTTTTTACTAAAATTTTAGGCCAGCGAGATAAGCGTGAATAAAACCCACGACTAGCCGTGAACGTCCAACCCTGTCTTGGACATAACTTCGGCAATCTTTTCATCACTTAAGACAATTTCGTTGAAGATACTGTAAGGTAAATCATGTTGCTTGACATACCCCGGCATACCCTTTAACGTATCCCGCACATCATCCGGTTTAAGCTGGTCAAGACGAATACCAGCCGATTCAATCGTATCGCGAATAGGCCCAATATCCTGCCCGTGAAGTGCCGCCGCAATCAAAATGCCCGGCCCCACCAAATCTGCATACGGTATTCCATAACCACTAGCGGTCTTGCCTTCAATCGCATACGAAAAATATTGCTCACTGCCCTCTTGCGGACGGTTATGATTCAATTGGTTAGTCAACGCCACTTCGGTACACATCAAGTCCAGCAGGTTTCGCAACGACTCGATCTTCCCTTGACCCACCCCCTGCGCGATCTTAAACGCCTGTTGAGCGATACCAGCCGCCAATCCCGCTGCCCACGGTTGGAAGCGTGTTTCCTGCGTCGTCTTATTCCGCTCCGCCGCATAACGCCAATCCAACAACCCCGTCACGATACTCAACAACTCGCAGATCCCCGTCCCGCGCAAATGAGCCGGAGCACTGCTAATAATATCCCAGTCAATGATGATCGACTCAGCCGGGCCAGTGGTCACATAATGCACACTACCCGCTTCACGTACTGCCACCAATGCCGTGAAAAAACCATCTACACTCAATGTCGTTGGAACAGTCACCACCGGCAGCTTATGCACCCAACCGATGTACTTGGCGCAGTCTGATACCAAACCACCACCCACCGCATAAATCACTTCTACTTGTGGAGGTAAATCAGCCGCCAGCGACTTAAAGAAATCATGGTCAGCTTTGTGCGGTTCCGCCTGTATCACCAGCGGCAAATTGAGATACTTGCCAGCCACTTCCCACGAATGCGCACCGGTGAGCAATGCAGAAGGTCGAGTCTCATTCACAGTTTTCAGATCACGAATTTCAATCCGTGGTAAATGCCAAATTGTTTCCATGTGGCGCTCCGTGCGGAATAGATAAAGTCAGAACTTACAATACTATAGACTGAAACGGTTTATTTTTCCAACCACTACCCGCATCCTGATGCAATCCCTTTCCAAATTGAAGCCACTCACCTCCTCGGGCGCCATCTACTCATCGATTAGCAGTCCAAATGAACACATCATGTCAATCATCAACCTTCATTTATTTATGAGATCATTATGCGGGGCTTGTATGAATGCCCTAGATCAGCCAAAATAACCCCATATTTCAAGCCACACCGCCATTTCGGGGGAGTATCGTTATCATGGACTCGCCACTACCGAGCAACCAGGAACTTTTAGACTTTAGCGCCAATATCCCTTGGCAGGATATCGAAGCGCAGAAGCGCAAGTTTAATCAAGCGCTAACAGACATTGCCGCCTTTGACTACAATCAAGCGCTGCCACTAGATCAACTATCAGATGCCATCGGCGCACCCGTCTCAACCTATTACGATCCCGCCGATAGTCGTGCTGCCAACATCGTACTGGCCGAAGTCAATGGCGTGAAACACGTACTCGGTTCTGCGGTTAGCAGCCGTTACCGTGGCAAGAAAACCTTCCCGCAATCCATTGTCCCCTACAACTTCAATCCGAGTGTCAACCACACCAACCTCCACGAAACCGACGACCCCAATACCAAGCTCCGCTACCTCGGTGCTGAAATTGAGTTAGGGCTCGTCCATACCAACGGCGATTATCCATCCGAAGATGACATGCAGCGTTTCATGCAAGTCTATCGTGGTCATGCCCAAAAACTTGGTTTCACACCCCAAATTGACCGCGAAGCCGGACAGTATCAGGTTGAGACCCATCTCTCTCCGGTGCTTGGCTATCACAAAACACGTGCTTCATTAGGTGGCATCCTCAAAGTATTGACCATTTCCAGCGAAGAAACCGGCATGAGAACCGCCATCATGCCAGCCTATCCCTTTGAGTCAGATTTCAAACTGACCGAAGATCCCAAAGTCCAGACAGCGGTTGACCTCATGCAAGAAGTCAACGGCTTCTTCCCTGAATATGCCGAACGTCTGCATCAAGCCCACGCCCGTTATCACGTCAATCCGGCCACCGACAACTACGTCCAGATGTTCCGCAATCAGGGTTGCCACATCCATCTGGATTTGGCGGGACGTTGTGAAGCACTCGGCTTGCTGGCCTTCTACACTATGCTTCGTAGTGCTTCAGCCGTTGCCAACGCCGCCGTACTCAAAGGCTCGCCTTTTGTGAACGGCACGCTTGATCCCGAGTTGCTTTGCACCCGCGAATTTCTGCGTAGCGTAACCGCAACCGGACGTTATCTGGACTTACCCACCAGCCCGCACTTGACCAAGAATGGTCTCGAACGTTACAGCACCTTGCTTCGTTCAGAACGCGTCAACTCACCAGCCCGCGCCATGCTCTTTGATGACGGCTTGGGACAAATGATCTCGGTCATGCACAACCCCATCGGACGCATTCGCCCTGATCTCTCGACCAGCAAGCGTATCTGCACGCTCGAAAGCACTGGTATGCCAGCATCCGTCAGTGCCTCGCGCATGGCCTCTGTCCTTATCGACTTCGAATACAGCCATATCATCATTGAAGACTACTTCCGCAAATACGGTTGCAACCTCGAACCCATGCACGACAACAAACTCATGTGGTCAATCCTCGGCCCCTTGGATACCAAGACCTTCATCGGTTGTCAGGATGAATCAGACCGTCATTGCACCGACGCCTTGGTCACCACCGCTACCGGCGACCGCATGACATTAGTAGACTTCTACGACATGAAACGCCGCTTCATGCACAAAGCCCTCTACGACATTGATGTCGACATCCCGCCCCGTGACATTGACGATGTTTACATCAGTTTGGCACGTATGCTTGAACCGCCGCACGGTCACAACGCCCAAACGATCAAGCAGTTCATTGCTGATCCAAAACTGCGCAGCACCGGCAATTGGGGACAAATCCTCAAGAACACATTTATCGAAATGGGTGGATCCCCCGGTGAACATCGCCCTGACTTGGTGCTCAAAATCATTGATCAGATGCATGACGCACTGCGCGTACGCTATATCGAAAACGCATCTTCGTAATCAACAAACAACAGGGAAGTACTCAATACTACTTCCCTGTTCTTCGGTCTCATCAAGCCTTAACCTAAATACTCGGTGCTTTTCGTATAATTTCAACACACTTAAGATTCTGTGGTATAATGTTTTCAAATGAAATATGCCCCTCAAATTACTACGATTATTACAAGACCTGTCTACATTATTAAGCGTGTACTCTAACAACACGAGAAGAAAGGAACTGACCGAGTGCCCACAGGTTGCACCCGGTTGATTTGCGCTATATGGCTAAACAACCAAAACTAAGAATAATTCCCCTCGGTGGACTTGGGGAAATCGGCAAGAACATGACCGTGTTTGAACTCGGAAACGATGCCCTTATCCTCGATACTGGCATTATGTTCCCAGCCAATGATATGCTCGGCATCGACTATATCATCCCGGATTTCAAATACCTCACCGAACGTAAAGACCTCAAAATTCATGGCATCCTCTACACCCACGGTCACGAAGACCATGTCGGTGCAGCACAACATGTCGTTCAGGCCTTCCCGAAGGTGCCCATCTGGGCAACACCCCTTACGGCAGGGCTAATTAACGTTAAGCTGGCAGAAGCCCAACTCGACAAAACCACCACCACGAATATCTTTCAGGCGGGTGATATCCTGCGTATCGGCCCCTTTGTGGTCGAAAGCTTTCATGTCTGCCACAGCATCCCCGACTGCGTAGGCTTCGGTATCAATACGCCCTACGGGATTATCGTCCATAGCGGCGACTACAAATTCGACAATACACCCGTCGATGGCAAGAAGCCTGACTATGCCAAACTTGCCGAGTTTTCCAAGCGTGGCGTGTTGCTCCTGATGGGCGACAGCACCAACGCCGACCAACCCGGCTGGACGCCTTCCGAAAGCGTTATTGATAACGCCTTTGATCAGGTGTTCCGCAACGCCAAAGGCCGTATCATGGTGGCGACCTTTGCCTCACTGATATCGCGCTTCCATCAAGTTGCCGTTGCTGCCGAACGCTACGGGCGTAAAATCGCCGTTGCCGGACACAGCATGTCCAACAACATCAAAATGGCGCGTGAACTCGGTATCTTGAATGTCCGTGACGACATGTTCATGGATATTAACCGCATCAATCAGGTGCAGGATAGTAAAGTCGTGGTGCTGGTTACAGGCGCTCAAGGTGAACCCTCCGCTGTACTCAGCCGCCTCGCTACCGGACGCCATCGTCAACTTGACGTGAAACCCGGTGATACCATCGTCTTCTCGTCGCACACCATTCCCGGCAATGAAGAATCGGTCAGTCGTACCATCAACCGCCTCTTCCAACGCGGTGCGGACGTCATTTATGATCCAATCGCACAAGTGCATGTCTCCGGTCACGCCCGTCAAGAAGAAATGCGCTTGCTGATTAACCTCACCCATCCAAAGTACTTCATGCCTGTACACGGTGAATTACGTCACCTGCGCGCCCATGCCAAACTTGCCATGACCTGTGGCATTTCCCATGAAAATATCTTTGTCGTCGAAAATGGCTATGTCATTGAAGCCGATAAGAATGGCCTCCGCACAACCGAGCGTGTTCCCGGTGGGTACGTCTTTGTCGATGGTAGCGGAGTCGGTGATATTGGCCCCGCTGTCATCCGCGACCGTGAAATCCTCGCCCGTGATGGTTTTATGATGGTCGTGGTAACTGTCGATAAAAAGAGTGGCGAACTCATCGAAGAGCCGGAAATCATCTCGCGTGGCTTTGTCTACTTGAAAGATGCCAGCGACTTGATGACCACCGTTAAGACCACCATCAATGATGTTTTCACCCATTCCCAAAACGGCAATCGCCGCGACAAATTGAATGACAATCTCGGTCGCGTACTCTACAACGAAACCCGCCGCCGCCCGATGATCTTCACGGTCATCAACGAACGCTAAAAATACCTAAACAAAAAGCAGATGATTGATGGTCATCTGCTTTTTTATTTCCCTATCTCAGTCCCAAATATCTAACTCGGCAGTGCAGGTGATGTAACCTCAGCCGCCTTATCCTCTTGTACCACACTCGCTGTAGTGCTGCTGATTGCGCTACGTTGGAACGACACCTTAAACACAGTGCCGACTCCCACTGTACTGCTCACTTCAATCTTGCCGCCATGCATATCGACCAACCGTTTTGTGATCGCTAACCCCAACCCCATACCGCCGCTCTTGAGCGACCGTGCCTTATCCGCCCGATAGAACCGCTCAAATACGTGAGGCAGATCATCCTCATGAATACCGATACCACTATCACGCACTTCCATCACGATCATCCGGTCAACCATCGACGTCCGTAAGCCGATAGAACCGTTTTCCGGTGTATATTGGCTAGCATTCTCCAACAAATTCGTCAGGATACGATACAACCCATCCGAACTCCCAAGCACCAACGGAATTTGGGGATCAATCTCCATATCAAATGTTTGCTGCCGTTTTTCCAACGCTACCCGAAATCCCACCACAAACTTCTCGATAATCTCGTTCAAATTCGTTGGCTTCAGCGTGATCGTCTCGCTCTGATCCAACTTGATCATCGTCATGATATCCGCAATCAGCTTTTCGAGTCGATCAGTCTGATCTTGAATAATCGTCAATTTCTCAAGCTGGCGTTCCGGTTCTGGAATATGCTTCAGCAAATAACTGCTCGTCTTGATAATCGACAACGGCGTGCGCAAATCATGTGACAGGTTACTGATCAGTTCATTCACCAGTTCAACATGTTCTTTTTCGAACGCCATCTTCGTCAATGCCGCTTCCGAAGTAAGGCGCGTGACCAAATACGCCAACGTCACTCCGAAAAGCTGCAATATTTCATTGTCACTCGGTTGTAATTCTCGCTTATGGGTGCTGTTATCCGCAGCAATCCAACCAATCAGCTTCTCGTGGTCAAATAACCC
Source organism: Aggregatilineales bacterium (assembly GCA_044227005.1). Lineage (GTDB taxonomy): Bacteria > Chloroflexota > Anaerolineae > Aggregatilineales > Phototrophicaceae > CFX2. The sequence continues at coordinate 182,137 of JBGAFZ010000006.1, read as the reverse complement.
TGTAACCAACCGCCAACCGCTTCCAATCACCTTATGCTGCTCATCATAAAGATCAGTCTTATCAAAGACTTTGACGGGTACATCAACCCCATTGGCGTCACCAAACAACTGCATATCATGATCAAATTGATAGATCTGTTCCGCAGTCTTAAATGTATGAATCTTGCCACTTCCATCCAGTTGCATCGCCATCTGCACTGATTTCTTGTCATCGAGCAAGCAAATGCTAAGCCGGTCAAAGTCGAGGCGCACATGTCCTTGCTCGACAGCTTTTTTGCACAGATCTTCCAGCTTGTCTATTTTGGCGAGCGCCAAACTAACTTCATTCAGCTTACGCAGCCTATTTTGTAATTGTCGGCTACTTTCTTGGCTAGCCAGCAAAGCGCGTTCGACTTGCTGCCGTTCTTCAATCTCAACCTTTAACCTGCTAACATGCTCTGCCAGTTGAGTCTCGCTATGCTGCGCCCTTTGCAAGGTCTTACTTAAAGTTTGAACCGAGAACCCCGTAAAGAAACTGACAGCCACCACAATGAAATCATCGAGCAGTAAATTAAATAGCTGTTTAGACTTATCCGCTGAAAATCCCGCATACGGAAACAAATAGTAAATGACCAGTGACGTGAGGATAACCAGCGAGGTAAATATCACCGAACCGCGTCTACCCAGTAACACACTTGCGAGAACAACCACCAAAATGCTGGAGACCGAAAAATGTAAGTCTCCCAACCCACCGCCCTCAAACGCCGCTACGGTAACCAAACCCCACATCAAAAAGCAAAAGATCCATGCCGTCTCTCGCAAGTACGCTTTACGCAACAGCATAAACAAACCAATGAGACCCACCAGCGCCACCCAGTTAATCCATTGTGCATTCCCAGCCAATCCCAAAAACTGCGATACAACGATGAATGCAACCGTAATCACCACAGTTCCAAGAATGAGGTAATGCAATATGCGCGCAACAAGATTGTCTTCGTCACGGGGGAAATGGGGAGGGATCAAATACTGGCGCAACCGGATAATCATCATCACTCAGTCATCGCGTGGACTACGTTCTAAATCATCAATTTACAGGTCAATTGATGAGCCAACTCGTAATCAAGAATCCATTAACCCATTGTAATCGCATTCATAGCCAATCTGACGCTACCGTCTGTGAATTTCCCATTAATTCTTTGGTTATAACGATTTATTTGAATAGATATTCGGTTTTTGTCGTCAAATCAACAAAACGAGCCATACTACCCATTCGTCCAGTTTCACACTCCCCACAAGTAGAATGACTTTAATGTCCCACTGTGCGATGATAACGGTATCAGTTAAACCTATCGCATTCAGCTAAAAGCCAACAGCCAATCGCTACCCGCTAATAGCTATAAGGAGTTTCTCATGGCAGACGTTCTACAAACTTTATCAGACTCAATGGCAGGCGCTGTTGAAACCGCCGGTAAGAGCACCGTCCGCGTTGCCGCTCGCCGCCGTATGCCCGCCACAGGGGTGATCTGGTCAGCCGACGGCATCATTGTTACATCACATCATGTTGTCGAAATCGAAGACAACATCAAAATCGGTCTCCCCGATGGCAAGACCGTGACCGCCACCCTCGTCGGACGTGACCCCGGCACCGATATCGCCGTCCTACGCGCTGATTCTACCGGCTTGACCGTTCCTACATGGGCATCCGCCGAATCCGTTCGTATCGGTCATCTCGCCCTTGCCGTCGGTCGCCCCGGTGATGATCTTCAAGCCACACTCGGCGTCATTAGTGCACTCATGCCTCACAAGGACGGAAATAAATACTTCGCGCAAACGGATGTCGTCATGTATCCCGGTTTCTCAGGCGGGCCACTCGTCAGTGCCAGTGGTGATGTTATCGGCATCAACTCGTCCGGCCTCATGCGTGGGGTCAGCCTGACCGTACAAACCAACACCATCCAATACGTCGTCGAAAACTTGCTCAAGCACGGCAAGATGCGTCGCGGCTATCTCGGTGTTGGCGTCCAACCGGCTCGTCTCTCGGCTGCCCTTGCCGAGTCGCTCGGTCAAAAGTCGGGTGCCCTCATCGTTTCAGTGGAAACAGGCAGTCCTGCCGAAAAAGCGGGTCTCTTCATGGGTGACACCATTGTTGCCATCGGCAGCCATACGGTCGGGGATATGGAAGACTTACTCAGCGCACTAGGCAGCACTCAAATCGGCGCGACCATCAACGCCAAAATCGTACGCGGTGGTCAACTACACGACCTTCCAGTAACCATTGGCGAACGCACCTAACCTTCAGCCTCACCAACCGCTTGATTGCCCCTTCTCCACTGCGGGAAGGGGTTCACTATCGCCCTCATCTATTTTCACAAACGTTAGTTCGCCTTTGAGAGCTAATGAACATAGACCAAGGATTTCCCAATGACGGATCTCATTCAACAACTCAATGATGCCTTCGCCAACCGCATCGACCATGTCCACGAAAGCCTTGTCCAAATTAGTAATGGGCAGGGTGCAGGCGCAGGTACAATCTGGCATAGCGATGGCCTCATCATCACCAACGCCCACGTCATTCGTGGACACAACAACCTCAACGTCACCTTATCCGATGGACGGAAATTTCCAGCATCCATCATCGCAGCGGATGATCAGCTCGATCTCGCCGCCCTGTCCATCAACGCCAGCGACTTACCCACAATCCAAACAGGCGATTCACACAAACTCAAAGCTGGTCAATGGGTGATGGCAATCGGTCATCCGTGGGGCGTACAGGGTGCCGTAACCTCTGGCGTGATTATCGGCGTCGGTGATCAACTCCCCGAAATGGGACAGATGCAACCCGGACGCGAATGGATCGCCCTCAGCCTCCACATGCGCCCCGGTCATTCCGGTGGCCCCGTTGTTGATTCGGACGGTCGCCTTATCGGTATCAACACCATGATTACCGGCCCTGATGTTGGCTTTGCTATCCCTGCCCATATCGTCAAAGCCTTCCTCAAAGATGCCATTGGTGCCAAAGTCACAGCCACCCTCTAAACCTGTCTTGCCTTTGTTTGATCCCCAATAACTTCGAATTCTCGCGGTAGCACCACACTAAACGGTGGAGATACATTTTCGGTGGTAACCAATGAGGCGATAATCCATAAAGATCTTTAAAGCTCCTCCCTGACGCTTCGGGGAGGGGTTTGGGGTGGGGTATGTAGGTCAAATTAACCGTTTACCACTTATAATAGTCCTACCATTCTCGCGACCTGACAACCTCAACAAACGCTTATCCTCGCAACAGTGTAAGAATCCACCTCAATAAACCATCAAGATTGGTGTCTTGTAACCCTAATCCGCACACCTTATCATTTTGAATAAACACAGTTATCGGAGACTCATTGATGACGAGCGTCGTTTCGACTTTGCGTGCTAGTTTTTCACCGTTGCGCTTTCCCAACTTGCGACTATACCTTGGTGGTCAAACCGTTTCCCTGGTCGGCACATGGCTACAGGTCACTGCTCAAGCGTGGTTAGTCTGGACGCTTACCGGTTCTGAAGCTGCCAGTGGCATCGTTGCCATGCTCGGCGCATTACCGTTTCTCTTATTCGGCCCCTTCGCAGGTGTCATTGCAGAACGTATGGATCGGCGCAAATTACTCATCGCAACCCAGATTGTCGCCATGTTCCTTGCCTTTATCTTGGCTTTTCTCGTCCAAAATCAACTGGTACAAATCTGGCATGTCTATGTCCTCAGCTTTTGCCTCGGTGTCGTCAATGCGCTTGACGTACCCACTCAGCAAACCTTTCTCGGTGACCTCTCCGGCACAGGTGAACTCCGCAAAGCCGTGAACCTCAACGCCATGATTTTGCAGGTCAGCCGCATGATCGGCCCTGCCTTAGCCGGTATCGTCGTCGCCCGTATCGGCATTGCACCTGCTTTCTGGGTCAATGGCCTTAGCTTCTTAGCAGTGGTCGCTAGCCTCGCCGCCCTCAGTTCTAATCAGGTTCGCTCACAGAACACGGTTGCTAGACCCTTTCGCGATCTAGCCGAAGCCTTGCGCTATCTCAAAACCCAACCGCGCCTTCAAGATTTATTCATCTTCTCGACTCTCACCGTTTTGCTCGTCATGTCCATTATCTTCAGTCAATTGCCCGCCGTTGCCGATAAACTCCTCAAAGGAAACGCCGAAACACTCGGCACATTACAAGCCGCTTCCGGCGCTGGTGCGCTCATAGCCGTCCTATTCGTCATGCCCATATTCCAATCCCTCCGCCGCAGTGGTATCGCCTTAGGCACAGTTGCCATTTGGATGGGCATCTGGATATTCGTCTTTTCCACATCGCGCTCCTTACCCTTGTCTGCACTAGCACTCTTTTTCGGCAGCATGGGAGCACCAACTGTCATCGCCACCTCACTCGGTCTCGTCCAATTCATGACGCCCGTAGAGATGCGCGCACGTGTCCTCAGCCTCTTCTCCATGATTAGCTTTGGCTTACAAACCTTCGCTGTACTCATCGTCGGTTACGTCGCTGAACATCTCGGTGTCGCTACCGCCATCGAAATCAACGGCATCATACTCGTTTCAGCCGCCATTCTCATGCTCACCTTCCGCACCGAACTCCGTCGCTGGGAAATGTCCAAACCAGCGCACACACCAGCCCCCGCTGTGGCACATGAACTCGTCTAGCACACTGAATTCAAAGGGCAGGTTGATACTTGCCCTCTTAATCAGTATTTACCTCACCCTTTAACCACATTTGACGACTAACTATAAACGCTCAACTGACAACTCTTAACTAATAACTCCCATGAATCATACCGATCACGTCAACCTGATCCATGCGGCCATTCCACCCACAGGCGGCCTATGGGCGGATTTCGGCGCGGGCAGCGGTGCCTTCACGCTGGCCTTAGCCCAATGCCTCGGCCAATCCGCGACCATCTACGCCATCGACAAAGATGCCTCTGCGCTGCGTCAAAACCAGAACGCCCTTGCGGCACAATTCCCGAACATCACCGCATATTACCGCGTGGCGGACTTCACCCAATCGCTCAAACTCCCACCACTGGACGGCCTCATCGTCGCCAATGCCCTGCACTTTCACCGCCATAAACAACCCATCCTACGCCAGCTCATCAGCTACCTAAAACCCGCCGGACGCTTTATCGTCATCGAATACAATGTCGATCATGGCAACCAATGGGTTCCCTACCCCTTCACCTATGCCACATGGACAACGCTCGCCGCATCCGTCGGCCTCACCAATACCCGCCAGCTATCCGCCCGTCCCAGCCGTTTTCTCCACGAAATCTACAGCGCGGTCAGCACCAAATCGCCTGCCTAGCTGGTAGCACCACACCAAACGGTAGAGATACATTTTCGGTGGTAATCACTGAGATTATAGCCCATAAAGATCCTTAAAGCCCCTCCCTGACGCTTTGTGGTGGGGTATGATGGCCAAATTATGTCATCCACCACTTATGGTAGTCCTACCCACTTATTGACTTGGACTTCCTACCCATACAATGATCTAGTTCCTATGCGCCATAATGGATAAAACGGCTTTACCTTCCAAGTTTAGGATTGAATTGCAGGGTGGAGAACAGGGACAAATATCAGGACGGAAAATCGCAACACGAACCTAACGCAAAGCCGCCGACTGTAGACTGATCGTTGACGAGCAAACGAAGTCGGCTCACTCATTTTGATAGGTATTTGTTTGGTTGCTTGCGACTTGTTATTTGGAGCCTATGACTATGTTTCCAGCATGGCATTTGTCTACAAACGACTGACTAAAAACGATCGACTTTACCTCACATTTTCCTTGACAAAACCGTACACATGTTCTACAATATCAGTCCAATCAAACAGTACTTCAAGAGTCATGTCGGCAGTAGAATTTTTATAGGTTGAGCAGTGTTTTTACTGTATTCTAGATTAACAATCAGATTGTGTTTCGTTGGCGAGGAACTCCCGTAAATCCGCTGCAGTCATAGCACATATGGCGCGCGGCGGACGTGACCGGGGCATGCGCTCCACTCAGCAGCAATAGCCGAGCCAGCCGTTTTGCAAAAGTGCCGATTCAGCAAATGACTCCCGTGTTCCCGCCAGTCATTTCAGCGGGGAAAATGCAAAATCTGCACAACAGTTGCATTTTGTGTATTTTGTAATTGCCTTCGTACTTTTGGGTAACTGCCTCATGTAGACATTGTCTGCGTTCTGATTTTTACTAACAACTATTGACTATAAACTATAAACTCTTTGCTACTACTTGGGCTGCATCCGTACCGCCCCATCCAACCGTATAACTTCCCCATTTAAGAACGGGTTCTCGATGATGCTCTGCGCCAACTGAGCATACTCATCCGGTTTCCCCAATCGGCTTGGGAACGGAATCTGCGCCGCTAACGACGCCTGTACTTCTGGTGTCATACCGCCCACCATCGGCGTTTCAAAAATTCCCGGCGCAATCGTCATCACCCGTATCCCCACCCGTGCCAGATCACGAGCAATCGGGAGTGTCATCCCCACTATTCCTCCTTTTGACGCCGCATATGCCGCCTGCCCGATCTGCCCATCATACGCCGCTACCGACGCCGTATTGATGATAACCCCTCGCTCACCCTGTTCATTTGGGCTATTCTGCCCCATCCGCGCAGCCGCTAACCGGATCACGTTGAACGTCCCGATCAAGTTAATCTTGATCACCGACTCGAACAAATCCAATGTATGCGGGCCATCCTTCCCGACCGTCCGTGATGCCCATGCCACTCCCGCGCAGTTTACCACCACGTTCAGCCCACCAAACGCCTCCTGCGCCAGATCAATCGCGCCCTGCACATCACGCTCGCTCGTCACATCTGCCTGTGCGTAACGTGCCGCCTCCCCCAAAGCACTCACCAATGCCTTCCCACGCTCAGCATCCCGATCAAGGATTATCGCCTTCATCCCCAACCCCGTGAAACGCCGAACGCACGCTTCCCCCAACCCCGACGCCCCGCCTGTCACCAGCGCCACTTGATTTCGCATGTCCATCGCACTCGATCCCCTTAAATAAATCTAGGTTTTCCCCAACTCATCCACGCTAAAATCCAGCGCGATAAAATACGAATCGTCTATCCCCAGCAAGCGCATATTCCGAGAGCGCCCGTGTTCATCCGTTTCCTCATACGCTCGGCTCTCGTCCAATGTCGCCTGCATCCCATGATGCGCCAACACACGCACCATCCGCTCAGCCCCCGGCTTAGGCATCGTCCCCAAAACACCGCTTCCCCCTGTCAACAAATTCACCAGCGGTTGCGTCCGGTTAATATCCTTCGCCAGTTCGCGCCACGGCCCAAACGTACTCAAATACGCTTGGTTAATATCCAGCACCAGCTCATTGACATCATCCGGTTGCCCCTCAAACTGAATAGTCGCTCTCGGCGCATTGTAATGAAGCAGTACCGGATGCTCATCTGCAATAAACAAGTTACCGAACACCCCTAGACTCAAACGGTGTTCGACCACTCCCAAGGCCCGAATCACATACTGATTACGCGGTCGCAACCCCTGCACCTGCGCATCAAAAACAGCCGTCTGCACAATCAATTGCAGTTCTTGAGGCACGCCCCCCATCTGCGCCGCCAGAAAAATCCCGTAATGTGCTTCGCCTTGAAGTTCTTCTAACAGTTTGCCGCGTTTGTCTTCAAAATCCATCTTTATCTTCTCTGGTTAATCTCTCGCATCACTACGCAGTTAGGTAAGAGACTGCGTTTCACCCTCTCAGGATGAACGCCGCACGTTCAGGTGCTGGATATCCAACCGCCTCAAAATCAGCTACTACGCTTTCTACATCAAACGGAACACGCCGTAATTCCACCTGCACCTGTCCGTTTTCAAATGTGAATAACCCCCAACTGGCCTGCCCCTTAACGTCAAACGGCATCCCTACACTACCCACATTGATCGCACGCCAGCGTCCCAAATCACGATCCATCTGCCGGTGCGTATGTCCACCCACACCCAACCACCCCTCGCGATCAAGAAAGTAATCGCGCGCTTCATCTTCGGGCGTTTCAGGGGTCAAGTTCGTCTCATCGTTCCCCGGTATAGCATGATAACCAATCACGTAACCATACCCGTCAATCTTCCTAGACAGTTCATGACCATTAATCTTTTTGAGGAACTCATAATCCTCATAACTCAGTTGTCCCGTACCCCAATTCAACGCCGAGTCACGGATGCCCCACTCACGCGCCAATTGCTTAAAAGCATCCTCATCCTTCGCCGGAGCAAATGTCGGGCGTTCGCCGGTCAACAAATAACGATCCGTATTCCCACCGATTACTCTAAATTTCTTCCCCTCATCCGCCTCTGCCAACCCTTTAATGCGCCGGATACACTCAGCCGGACGTGAACCAAACGCTGCCAGATCACCTAGGCACCATGTCAGATCGATACTCCCAACCTGCTCCATATCCTGTAATACCGCCTCAAGTGCGGTTAAGTTCCCATGTATATCCGAAAGTATTGCCAGCCGCATAATCCCTCTCCTTTAAAGCCTTTTATCCCGCAGCACATCTGCACAAATTCAAGAATGGCTTTAACAGTCAACTGAAAACTCTCAACGAGTATCTGAGATAGTAACACGCCAACCGCAAATCCATCACCACCAAACCTTAGCACTTGGTGATTTTGATGATTGGTAGTAGATAACCTAAAACGCCTATGGTATCGTATTTTCATCGGTATTTATTCATAGCAAAGGGGAACCTATGGCAATCCGTAAAGCAGAAGCCGTTTGGAAGGGTACGCTTAAAGAAGGATCAGGTACATTCAAGGGTGGTAGTGGCGCACTCGCAGGCGGCTACACCTTCAAGACCCGTTTCGAAGAAGACAACAGCCAAACCAATCCCGAAGAACTCATTGGTGCAGCCCACGCAGGTTGCTATGCCATGTTCCTGTCGGCGCAATTGACCAACGCCAATTTCCCACCGGAAAGCATCGCAGCGACCGCCCTTGTGGACTTTGGCCGCGATGACAAAGGGCCGGTCATCAATGGCATCACCCTCAATGTTGAAGCCAAAGTACCCGGCGTCACACAGGAAAAGTTTGACGAACTCGCTCAGAAGTCCAAAGAAGGCTGCCCGATTTCGCGCGCCCTCGCCAGCGTTCCCATCACCTTGAACGCTAAGCTCGTCAGCTAATCGTTGTTACATCAAGGGGTTTGCCTCGGTAAACCCCTCTTCTACTATCTGCGTCTGCATCGTTGCGGTTATACATTAAACTTTCTGAGTATTTGATCCACCGCCCCCACATACCCACCACCGAACAAGCGTACATGTACCAACAGTGGATACAGGTTATAAATATCCCGCCGCACTTCAAAAAATCCCGCTTCAATCGGCCTCAACGCATGATACCGTTGGAAAAACGGCCGCCCGAAAGTGCCGAACAACGTACTAAACGCCAGCTCAACTTCAGGATGTGCATAGTAAATCGCCGGATCAAGAAATGCGGTAATCTGCCCGTCCTGCGCCAAAATATTCGTCGTCCACATATCTCCATGAATCAGCGCCGGATAAGCTGGTTCGTTCAACCACTGTTCTAACTGTGCCGCCAATCGCTCCAAACGACCTAATAACGCCATCGGCAAGCGACCCACTCGTGCTGCTTCATGTCCCATGTATAACAACCGCTGTTCTCGAAAAAACGGTATCCACTGCTCATAACGTGGGTTCGGTTGATGTAACCCGCCGATCACAGTATCCCGTTCTAATCCAAACATCTCCCCGCGTACGCCATGTAAATCCGCCAGCAGCTCAGCCGCATGTTCCTGTGCACCTGCGTCCAGTTCACTCTCACCCTCAACAAATTCCATCAGCAGCAGCGTATCCGTATCCGCACTGTGATACACCTCCGGCACAGGTAATCGGCTTTTCTCCCGCAAATACTGCAGCATGTACCCCTCGACTGCCAGCGTCGCACCCGTTCCGTCAGCCACCTTCGCCACAACCGACCGGCCATCCTCAAGTTCAACCCGATACACCTCACCGATGCATCCTCCCGTTAAATTCTCAATCTGTACGGGCGCGATCCCGAAAATATCTTCAATTTGCCCACTTAAAATGTCATTCATATAAAACACTCTCTCTACAAACAAAGAGGCGCCATCAAGCGCCTCTTGTATCAAATCACTCTGTATTGAACTTGGCGTTCTTGGCGCCTTGGCGGTTCAATCCGATCTGCTTCGCTTACTTCAATTCGAGAGAGTGGCTTTCAATTAAGCCTGTAGCCTTAGCGATGAAATCGGCTAGCGGCATCGCACCCAAGTCCTCATCCGTACGCAAGCGCACGCTCACTGCACCCGCCTCAATGTCCTTGTCCCCAACGATCAACATGAACGGAATATGCTTTTCGCGCGCCTCACGGATCTTGCCGCCCATACGCGACTTGCCGTTATCAATCTCCACACGGATGCCCTTCTTACGCAGTTGGCTGGCAACACCTTGGGCATACTCCACATGACGATCCGCCACCGGAATAAGCATCACCTGCACCGGAGCCAACCACACCGGGAAAGCCCCTGCGAAGTGTTCGATCAAAATACCGACGAACCGCTCCATACTACCAAACGGCGCACGATGGATCATCACAGGACGTTGACGGCTATTATCATCCGCCACGTATTCCAGTTCAAAGCGTGCCGGCAGGTTATAATCCACCTGAACCGTACCCAACTGCCATTCGCGCTTCAACACATCGCGCACGATGAAGTCCAGCTTCGGCCCATAGAACGCCGCTTCGCCTTCTTCCACCGTATACGGCAGATTCAGTTCATCACACGATTGGATAATCGCACTTGTCGCGTTTTCCCACAACTCGTCATCACCCACATACTTATCACTCTTCGGATCACGCGTACCCACCCGTGCGCGGAAATCGATCAGTCCGAGCGAATTGAAGATGTTCTGGATCAGGCTGACAACCTTCTTGAACTCCTCCAACAATTGGTTAGGCGCGACGAACAAATGCGCATCATCCACTGTGAAGCCGCGCACCCGCGTCAGCCCATTCAACTCGCCTGATTGCTCATAGCGATACACCGTACCAAACTCTGCCAGTCGCATCGGCAAATCACGATACGAATGTTGTTCACTCTTATAAATCATGATGTGATGCGGGCAATTCATCGGTTTCAACAAGAACTTGTCATCATCAACGTCAATCGGCGTATACTGGCTATCCTTATAATATGGATAATGCCCTGACGTTTCATACAGCTTGATGTTACCGATGTGTGGTGTGACCACTGGCAGATAACCATTCTCAATCTGGGCATCACGCAACCAGCGCTCCAACGAATCGCGCAACGTCGCACCATACGGCTTCCACAGCGGCAAGCCCTTACCCACCAATGGGCTAATCGTGAACAGTCCCAGCTTCTCACCGATGATACGATGATCACGCTTCTTGGCTTCTTCCAGCAGGTTCAGGTAACTCTGCAACTGCTCTGGCGTTTCCCATGCCGTACCATAAATACGCGTCAGTTGCTCACGGTTTTCATCACCACGCCAATAAGCCCCTGCCACCGGCTTGAACGTAATGCTAATGGCATCCGGATTGATTTCCTTGCTGTTCTTAACATGTGGACCACGGCACAAGTCCGTGAACGTATCCTGCGTATAAAACGTCATCTTCTCGGCTGGTGAAGCAATCTCGTTGCCATTTTCATCCACCCGCCCATTGACCAGATCATTGATCAGTTCAACCTTATACTTCTGGTTCTTGAAGAACTTCAGCGCTTCATCCGGCGTCACTTCTTTGACATTGAAGTCATATCCACCTCGGATAATCGCCTTCATCCGGTCTTCTACCCACTTCAAATCCTCTTCGGTCGGTGCTTGGGACAAACCGAAATCGTAATAGAACCCATCCTCAATCGGCGGGCCGATCGCAATCTGTGCATCCGGGAACCGCTCCAACATCGCTTCGGCCATAATATGCGCCGTTGAATGTCGAATACGGTAAAGTTGACTGTTCACATAATCTTGCTTGGACATATTTGCTCCTAATATTGCGCTGATAACGGTGAGCTGCTTCCCAGTCTGCGCTCAGCCGGAGTGATACGCTTCTGTCTCCATCTGTGCGGTTTTACTGCAATTCCCGCATACAAATAAAAACGCCAGATCGAATGTCTGGCGTATTATAAACGGCTTAGGGCGTGTTCGTCAGGTGTTTTCCCGCGTTTTACCCATCTACCACCAGTACATCCGAAATGACAACCGCAGCTACTTCAGTAGTAGCGCGTTTGCCCGGATTAGTAGTTCGAGGCGTCTCGTCATCAGTAACCAACGTAAAGACACTTTCAAACACATCGAAAGTGACCAGATTATCAATCGTATCTTCGATCGTATCCCGTTCGAGATTTTCAACCACCACATGCGGCGTTTCCAACACGGCATAGCGCACCGGAAGCGCATCCGGTTGCTGCTTGCTCACAGTGTAGCTCAATTCCATTTGACGCTGTAAATACGGAATTGTGATGAACATTGACGTATAGATTCTGTGATTTTCAAGCTCGACAATCACATCGCACGAATCGGACTCACCAGCATCATTCGTATGTGTCTCAATCCATACATGCTTGGGCATTTCAATCATAATAATTCACCTAACATCCATAACTACTGATCCATCACAAACAAGAAATATTGTATGGAGCGTTTGTAATTTTTATCACACATCGTTGACAGCATATGACAAATAGAGTCTCTTTGTCAAGCACTCCAAGACAATCCTAATTCACTGATTTGGCAATACTTCCCGAAGGGATATTAGGGGATAAAAGTGCAAATAACGAACAGGTAAAGAAGCAGGTTATTCAAAGCGATTTTGACGCCCTACGCGCTTATGACTCCCAACCCTTGACCGATGAGCCGTAGTCCAAACAAGAGCATCACAACCAGCGTCAACACGAAAATACCACGTGTCACCCGTTCATCAATCCGCCGCAGACGATCAAACACCAAAACATAAAGCGAAAGGATGACAATAAACGTGCCATAAAACCCGATCAAGAATGCCAACCCCATCAGCACCGATTGGTTCAGTCCCTGTATTAACAACGGTCCATTGATGGTCGCCCAGAAAATATACGGGCCGGGACTAACCCACCCCATCACCGCACCCTGCGCCAGCGTCCGTACAGGACTGACGCCATCCAAAGCACCAGTTTCAGCTTTAAATGACCCACCGCCCGATCGAAATTGTCGCCATGAACCATATGCGATCCACATCAAATACAAACCGCCAACCAGTTGTATAACACGGATCAATTCGGGAGGGAATTGTTTGAGGATTAACAAAACAATGATAATAATTGGCACATCAGTCACCAATGGTGTAAGTGCTAGAATGAGTGCCTTACGCCATCCCTGTGCCAGTGTCCGACCAATCAAGAAGCTCGTGAATGGCCCCGGTTGTGCCCCTGCTGCAAAAGCAATACTCACGCCCTGCGAAAGAAAATAAAACATCAAATAACTTTCATAATCAATCGTCTATTTAGCAATAATTCATTCTAAAGCAATGGGATTGAACCCGGTTTTTCTTCGACAAATTCGCCCTCATGCCCCCGTTGCCGGAAACGTCGTATGGGCTTAACCACCAACCGCAACCGCTGTTGACCAGCCCACCGTCCGATAGCACTGAGCTGCCGCAACCCCTGTTCCATGGCACCGCCCTCGTCGTATCCAAACCGATACGTCAAGAAATACGGATTGTCTTTCAAATAACCCAACGCCACATCAGATGCATCAGCCAACTTAACCGGATCATGTTCAGTATCCAGAGCCTGCAAAGCTTGAACCGGCAGTTTCAAATTACGTGCAAACACATCGAGAAGCAGGGGACGGTGGAAAAACTTTGCCAGCATCTCAGGACGCGTAATCTGAAGTTCCTGTGGTATTCCAACCACCTTGCCTTCAGCACTCTCGACCTGAAGTTGCAATTCAAACCGCTCATCATAAACTCGCTGCCAACGTTTCTTATCCGCTTCAGGGATCAGGGCATTCACCTGCGACATGATGTAACTAGCCCCATCTTCCAATGCGGTTTTACGTGCCTTGCCAGATGCATCAGGATCTATCGCCGGAATAACAGAACCGATATTCATGGTAATTTCAGGACGCTTGAGATTAATCGCCGCGCCTAACGCCCCATCTATTCCACCAAACCCAATCGGTACGATTGGCGCACCGGATTGATAACTTAACCACGAAACACCAGTCTTACTTTTCTTCCCACTAGACTCCCAAATGCCCCCCTCAGGGAAAATACCGACTACGCCTCCCTGCTTCAGCACATCCAGAGCGGTCTTGAGCGCTTCACGATCCATCACGCCACGTTGAATCGGGATATACCCCCACGCATGAACCGCCCACCCATATTTGGGGTCAAACGGGATATCGCCATTACCAATTAACTCAACCTGATAAGGTGAACACAGCACCATCATCGCCGCTTCCAACATGGCAACGTGATTACCCACTAGAATGACAGGTCCCTTACGTGGTAAATTTTCATACCCGCTGACCCGCAAACGCGTAAGCAAACGCAACAACCCGTATCCGAGGAAACGCAGTATGACGCGCCATACCACGCGTCGTGGATAGCGTATAGCAAACGATTCAGAGGCCATATTTTGAATTAATCTACCTGTTTAGAAATGCTGATCGTTGCCGAATACGCCACCATCGGCGCATTTGTGGCATCACCGGTAACATCCAAATCAACATACATACCACCGGCTACTGCAATATCATCAGGGTTCGGCCCCAATTGGAAAGCCTGAATCTTTACCCGTGCCGGACTCAGTTCACCGGCTGTAATCGTAAAGCTCTTGGATACCGCTTCATTTTCAACGTCAAAAACAGCTTCTTGCGGACGCGCAGGCTCAGCATTCACCAATGACACGCGAATAACCATTTCCGCCGCATCGTCCAAATACTGATTACTTCCCGCCGGATGAAAGCCAATGTGAAACGAAGTCGCAGCACCGGACTTCAAAGTCTTGGGCACTACCAATACCATCTTTCGGCTAACTTTTTCTTCCTCTGGAGCTTTACGCACGACTTTCTCGCCGGGGAAAGCTTCATCAAATTCAGCCAACTCGTCGACCGCGTCCAACCCGCTCTCGCTCAAACGATAAGCTTGGTCGCCATCCATTTGCAGATAGCCTTTTGTCACCAACCGTCGAATAACCTTACCAAATGTACGGTCACTCAATCCAACTTCATCGGTAATCTTCATGGCATGCGCAACAGGATCATTCAGCGTCCCAAAGTAGCGAAGGACATCCAAGGCTTCGGGCGGAAGTGCTTTAAGGTGGAACGGTAAGTCCATAAACCTATCCTGCTCTGATTATTAAAACAACGGAATAATTTCAGTATAGCGCAGATTACCCATCATACAACTTGAGCTTCCGCACACCTATTGCAGGTCAATTCGCGATTGATTTAGTCGGCAGCTATAGCAACACGACCCGCGCTTTACCAGTTCGTGGTGATGTAACGTGACGCGTGTCCACCACCAACTGGGTATGATCCAGTACATGCTGGTAATCAAATTGGCTGTGATCAGTAGTAATCACCACACAATCCGCACCCGCTAGCAGGTCGGTGCTATAAGCAACATTCTGCATTGTCGTACCATCTTCCAGTCGCAGTTGTGCCACAAATGGATCGTGGTATACCACTGCCGCACCTTTTTCATGGAGTAGCTTCAACACATCCAAAGCCGGACTTTCACGCACATCATCAATATCGCGCTTGTACGCCACACCCAAAACCACGACCTTCGCACCACGTACCGCTTTGCCGTCATCGTTCAACGCATTTGTGATTTTATCCATCACATAATGCGGCATGTAGGCGTTCATCTCGCTCGCAAGTTGAATATACTTAGAGTTGTAATGCAGTGTCTTCATCTTCCAGCTCAAGTACAACGGATCAACCGGAATACAATGCCCACCAACCCCGGGGCCGGGATAAAAGGGCATATAGCCGAATGGTTTGCTGGTTGCCGCTTTAATCACTTCCCACACGTCAACACCCAACCGATCACACATGATCGCCATTTCGTTCGCCAGTCCGATATTCACAGCGCGAAACGTGTTTTCCATCAGCTTGACCATCTCGGCTGTTTTAGGAGATGACACCGGCACAATCGTATCAACAGCCGCCTTATACAAGGCAATCGTCACCTCGGTACATGCCGGAGTCACGCCACCGATAACTTTGGGGGTATTCCGTAGATGATAACGTGGATTACCAGGGTCAATTCGTTCTGGAGAAAACGCCACAAACACATTCTCACCAACTTTGAAGCTGTTATGTGCCAATCGGGGGAGAATAGTTTCCTCTGCCGCACCGGGATAAGCGGTACTCTCTAAAACGATCAACATGCCGTCATGGCAAATCTGGGCAATCGACTCCACCGCGTCAATCACGAATGACATATCCGGTTCCTTAATCGCATTAAGCGGAGTCGGAACACAAATACTCACCGTATCAACCGTTCGCAAATCTTCATATCGCGTCGTTGCGAGAAGCTTGCCACTTTTCACCAATGGCTGCACCCGCTCCGAAGGAATATCAATGATATAACTTTCACCCCGATTAATACTGTCAACCTTCTCAGCCGCCACATCCAACCCGATCACGGTAAATCCGGCTTCTGCGAATTCTACCGCCAGTGGTAACCCCACATAGCCTAACCCGATGATGCTCACACGGGCAGAGCGGGAATTCAGACGGTCGAGCAGTTGTTGTTGAATACTCATTACTTCTACTTTTCACTAGAGTCACAAATGAGGCGCATTATAATCGCCTTCACAGTACCCCTTCAAGCGTCCAGTGTAAATAAAACGCCCGACTTGTAACGGCCGGGCATTTCAAACTTATCTGAACGTGTAGCTATACGATGTCAAATTACATCGCCGAGCCACCTTCCAAGGGCGAACTAGGCTGCGGTGTCGGTATATCAAACGGGAAGCCGTTTGCACCGTCCTGACCAAAGAATTGGAACGCATTACTCATCGGCATCTGATCCAGCGTGACATCAATTTGGCTGGTCTTTCCATCACGAATCACGTCCAATTTGATACTGTCACCCGGCGCATGATTCACAAGCAAGTCACGCAGTGTATGTTCTGCATTAACCTTATCGCCATTAACTGCGGTCACGACATCATTGATCTTAAGCCCCGCTTTCTCAGCCGGAGTTTCAGGCATCACCTTAGTCACCAAAGCACCAACCGTTTCAGTGACATTATGTTCTTTAGCAACCGAAGCATCCAATGTCACAAACTGCACACCCAATCGTGAACCACCACCCATCACATCGAAAGGCATGTTGAAGAATGGCATCTCACCAGAGTGCATACCGAATCCTCCCATACCAAACATCTTGAGGGTATCAGTGGGAACCTTAATATCCTGATCCTTACCATCACGCGTTACGGTAACTGTGATATCTGTCGCCGTAACCTTCGCCAGATACGCCGTCAAACCAGCAGGGTCATAGGCATTACCATCAAACTTGGTGATTGTATCGCCTTCGCGCAGACCGGCCTTATACAAATCACTTGCTTCTGGCAAACCATTCAGAGTCCAAGTCTTGTCATTGGAGTTATATGTAATCCCCATGCCGCCCATCATCGGAGTCATCATTGGCGCCGCTTCAAGAGTCGCCTTTACGGTAACAGTCTTTCCATCGCGGGTAACCTCAACAGATACCTCATCGCCGATCTTCAGCGCTTGCACTGCCGCACTAGCTGATTTCGCATCTGTAACCGCAGTATCACCGATCTTCGTCAACACATCGCCAACCTTCAAACCAGCCATTTCTGCTGCCGAGCCTGCTACCACTGAACGGATTACAGTACCTTTGTCTGTATCCTCAAGCTCTACACCCAACATAGGGCGATCTGATTGCATGTTCAGCATGGGGGGCTGAACTACAGACGGCTTACCCGCGGCAAGTGTAGCCTTCACCGTAACAGTCTTGCCGTCACGGGTGACCTCAATAGTAACCTCATCGCCAACCTTCAACGCCTGTACCGCAGCACTGGCTGACTTTGCATCTGTAACCGATGTATCACCGATCTTCGTCAGCACATCACCAACCTTCAAGCCAGCCATTTCTGCCGGAGAACCGGCCGCAACTTGTCGGATAACCGCCCCTTTATCCGAATCCTCAAGCTGTACACCCAGCATTGGGCGATCTGCCATTTGCGAAGGTGTTGTATTTTCTGTGGCTGGACGAGCCGCTAAGGTCACTTTCACATCCAGTTTCTCACTGCCACGTGTCAATGAGATTGTAATTTCATCACCGACCTTATGTGAAGTCACTGCATCACGGATCGTATCAGCAGTGACAGCTTTATCATCTATTGCACTGATGATGTCTCCGACTTTTATGCCCGCTTTATCGGCGGGACTTCCAGCCTGTACCTGCTCAACCTTGACACCTTTATCCGCTGCACCCAAGCCGACACCCAGGAACGGCGCGCCACTACTATCCTGTGCCGCTACGAAGCCGAATGCTGAAACGACCAGCATGAAAATCAGCAGAGCGACAACTGTACGAACACCCAGACGTTTGTTGATCATAATCTTATACTCCTCCCAGAGTATCCAATGATAAGCGCTTTCAGTATCATTGCTTATCGTCGGCTAAAACATAGAGTTACCAACTGAGGAGTTGCTGAAATCAAGATAAACAATGCCTAAATAAGGCATTGGGAGGTCATGAATCACAGAGCTAATGTCCGCATTCTGTACGGTTTCTTGTCGCACCTCACTTATCTATTCACCACAATAAAACGACCCCTGACTAACTCAGAGGTCGTGTAAATAGAAACTGAACGAGTACTTAGAAACGACGGCTACTTGTCATCGCCATTCTTACCACCCGACAACCGCTTTGAAAGGAAGCCTCCCATCAAACCGCTCATCATCTGTCCAGCAATCGACGTGCCGCTAGGTTCACTCTTCGTATCATCCCACTTGCCATTTGAACGGCGGTTGATCCATGTCGTATACGCGTCAGATGCTTCTTCCAGTGCAGATTCTAATGCCGCCTGATCTTGAGCAGCAATTACATCCCGCAAAGACTTCAGAGTGTTAATCAACTCATCTGTCTGACGTACTAAACTGTTGCCATTTTTGAGTAACAAATCGCGCAAATCATCTGGATGCGTATCGTACATATGATGTGTCAAGCGTCCGAAAGACGGATTGGTAACGCGTTGGGCATCAATCCAACCGGGCGAGCGGGTCGCGGTATAAAAACTTGCCAACCCTAATAACGCCGGTAATCCTTCCGTCAAACTGACGATTCCATCATGTTCAACCGGATCATAAAAATGTGGTGTAGCCCCCAACAATCCAGAAAAGTCGGACGCCAGTTCGATAGCTTCTTTAGCGGCTCGCAGCGTTGGCATAAGTAACATACTGCCTTTATCAAACAAATCAGCCGCCGCATGTGCCGTATCATCTAAACCATCATGAAGATACTTAGGATTAACAATCGGTGTCATGCCGATCATATGCACTTCGCTGCTTAAATACTTACCCGCCCATTCCAACGACTGTTGCTTGAGCAACGACATATCCAAGACCACAGCACCAGCGCGCATATCAGCCGCGATAGCCTTATACACATCTTGCATTTCAGCCAACGGCAATGCCAACACCACAATATCACGCTTCGATGCTGCGGTGAAAAGATCACGTTCAATCTTATCGCCCAATCCAATTTTGGATGCATCCTCACGGACGCCAATCCGCATATCAGCACACGTCACCTCAAAAGTATGACGTGCCTCTTTGCGCTGATTGTAACGCTGAAGTGCCAACGCTACCGATGCCCCAATCCGTCCTAATCCCAATACTGCAACCGTTACATTCGCCATAAAACACCCAACCCTATAAGAATGCTTTCAATTCTGGTTATCAGCCTGTTGTAATCGTCTTAACCATTCCACTTGTGGATGGCTTTGCCACTTTTCAGCAGCAGTTGCATGTTCACCAGCTAACCAGCACACCGTCTCAGATGCCCCCGCCTTACGCAACATGTCTGCGCTCCATACCGGATGTTGTTCATACACTACAAAAGGACGTTCCAACAGGTTCAAAGGATTGCCTTTACTCCAACGGTAATAAGCATCCGGTACAATCGCACGAACAATGACCGCGAACGTCTTTTGCCACACCCCGATACGATAACGTGACTTACCCACGTCGTGTAATAAAGTTGCTTCCGCTAACTCAGTCGGTGTATCACCTTGCGCCAACACATCGCGTAATACAGCCAAACTATGCAATTGCTCATCACGATTCATCTGCCGGAATAAATCCAGCAATCGTGGCGATAAATACCGCTCTGCCAATGCCCAATCGACGGTTTGCGAAAACGCAAACAACGCCCGTACACCTTGCTGTAAACGATAAACGATTGGCGCAAACACCATAAACAGCTTAGAACCCAACCAATATGCGGAAAATCTGCGTACTTGGCTGACTGATCAAAACACCGAGAATATTAAAAGAACCGCCAATAAAGCTCAACAAAATCAACAGCATGAATACGTACTGGCTGTTCTGTTGGTTAGCTTGCCACCACCGTGCTTGATCCGGGGGCAGTATCGATAACATCATGCTCCAGCCATCCAAAGGGAACAGCGGGATGATGTTGAAAAGCGCCAAAATGATATTCAAAAACACAATCTGGAACAACAACTGGCTCAAGAAAGAAGACCCGAAAATCAACTGAGGATTCAAGCGAAACGGTATCGAAAACACAACCGCAATCAACAGATTAGAGATCGGCCCCGCTGCTACAGCCGCCAGATATCCCCAACGCGGGTTCCGCATCCGATACGGATTAATCGGTGCTGACCCCAGAAACCCGAAACCGATGATCACACCCATCAAGAACCCAATTGGATTAATATGCACCAGCGGATTAAGCGTCAAACGCCCCTGATCAGCCGCTGTCTTATCCCCCATCCGGTAGGCAACATACACATGAGCAAACTCATGAATAGTCATCCCGATCAATAATGCAATGGCACGAATGAGTAACGTTACAGGATTGAGATCCAAGAGCAGCTCCACTTCTGCTAATCATCATTTTTACCAGTATAGCACACCCCTCGCCTCAGCTATAGACGTGCCTATTTACAACGATTCAGTAACATAGTACGTAAAATGGGGTTGTATGTGTTATCATCGGGGCACTTTAAACAATATAACCGTAGGCGAGATGCACAAACATAGGAATAACTTACAGCATCAGCCTACAAAAAATGCGGGTGTGGTGGTATTAAAAATAGGAGTTTCTTACGAGATAACCGTCCAGATAATCTTTTCGTTATGGACGACAGATTGTGCTGCGTTAAATAGATCTGATCAACACTACCACAAACATCAAAGCTTAATTTAGCGAGGGATTTGCATGAAACGTATTCTCATCCTGTTCTCAGATACAGGAGGTGGGCACAGGGCAGCCGCAGAAGCTATCCGTGACGCACTCCTTATCCGCCATCCCGACGAAGTTAGCATCGACATGGTCGATGTATTCCGCACTTATTCGCCTTTCCCCTTCAAATACATGCCGGAAATGTACCCATGGATAGTCAACCGCAGCAAATCGGGTTGGGGTGTCGGCTATAAACTCACCAATACCCGTAACAATGCCAAGATCATCCAACAAGGCATATACGTCAGTTTAGAAAAAAGCCTCCTGCGTATGTTACGAGAACATCCAGCAGATTTGATTGTCTCGGTTCATTCACTACTCACCCGTACCACCATGCAGGGTCTCATGCAGTTTGAAAAGCGTCCCCCCTTCATGGTAGTCGTCACTGACTTGGTCACTACCCACATGTTCTGGTACGACAAATCAGTCGATCGTTGCTTGGTTCCCACCCAACCTGCCTTTGATCGTGGCCTCGAAAGTGGCCTTTCACCGGATCAAATGCGAGTCACAGGTCTTCCCGTACATCCCAATTTTGCCAGCCGTCTCACCGACAAAGCCTCTGCTCGTCAGGAACTAGGATGGGATCCAAACCTTCCCGCCGTATTGATGGTTGGTGGCGGTGAAGGCATGGGGGCGCTCTATGAAACCGCCCGCGCCGTCAATGACATGCGCCTCAAGTGCCAGTTAATCGTCATCGCAGGCCGTAACGCTGTACTCAAACAAAAGCTTGAATCTGACCGTTGGAATCAGCCAACCCATGTGTACCCATTTGTTACCAACATGCCCGTACTCATGGCAGCCGCCGATATTCTCGTCAGCAAAGCTGGCCCTGCTACCATCAGCGAAGCCTGTATCGCTGGCCTGCCCGTTATTCTTTACGATGCCATTCCCGGCCAAGAAACCGGCAATGTAGACTATGTTGTCGAAAATGACGCAGGTATTTATGCCCCTAGCCCCACAGAAGCCTCAGAAGCGGTTGCCAAGTGGCTTGCCGAAGGTCCTGAAGGCTTGAAGCGCCATTCGGAAAATGCTCGTCGTCTTGGGCGTCCAAATGCTGTTTGGGAAATTGCCGACGAAGTTTGGGAACAAGCGCAAAAACCGCTCATTCCAACCAATCGCCGCAATATATTCATCGACTTCTCACGTCGCGTACCCATGCGACCCCGCCGATTCTAACCATCAGCTTATTGCATTGTGCTTTATAATCAGAGAGGGAGTAACTTGTTTCACTCCCTCTTTTGCTTAATCAAGGATGGAGATTCTCGATGCGCATTAAACGTTCCATTTTGTGGATGCTTGCACTCTTGTCGCTGATAACTGGCTCACTTTCAGTAGCCGCAGCACAGGATTCAACCATCCCACCTGCAAAGATTGTTAATGACGAAGGTGGACCTGTCGCAGTCACAGGTAATGTGACCTATACCAATGGTTTTTTCACACTTGGTGTGGATGAACCGCTTATTATCCTTGAAGATGAGGCTGGTTTTGTAGATCGTAACCACGGCTTCCAAATTCCTGAAAAATCACAAGTTCTAGGGAAGATCACTTCTGACTTTTTTACGTCGCCTTTCACCTATAGTATCGACCTCCCCGTTGAGCCGGGTGGTGATTTGCGTGATGTGGATCAAAATGCCAGCAAAGATCCCGGTGTGATGGTCTATGCCATTGCCTACTGGAACAATATCTGGGGTGATCCATTCCTCGAAAAGCGTGATCTATTCGGTGGTGGTTGGTCAGGTGCATATGCATCCTTCCGCATTGACCCGAATCCTTCCGCTAAGGGGGAAGTCATCGGTGGTAAGTACATCGTATACGCGCCTGATGACAAGCAGGGTTTCCCATCAGGTTTCGGGGACGACAAGAAACTCTTCACCAAAGACGATCCGATTGTCCTGTTGCCCAAAGGGTATACGATCGTCGACATGGACACCGCTCCCTTCACATTTGATCGCACCCGTAATCCAGTGATTGATCTGATCGAAGGCGAAGGCTCTGCTCAGGATGACTTCTCTTCATCCAACTATACCAAAGCCTTCGAGGCAATGGTCGACATGTTCAGCAAGAAATATGCCTACACCGAGCTGAAGAAAATCGATTGGGCAGCCAAGAAAGCTGAATTCCTACCACGCTTTGAAGAAGCCGATAAAAACGGTGACTCCGCTGCCTATCAACGTGCCCTGCGCGACTTCATCTGGTCAATCCCTGATGGACACTTGAGCGCTCCGGTTGACAATCAAGAATTTAGCGCCGCTATTGGTGGCGGTTTGGGTATGGCAATCCGTGAATTGGATGATAAACGCGTCATCGTCAATTTCCTACTCGATGGTGGTCCCGCCGCATCAGCCGGTATCAAACTAAAAGCCGAAATCCTCTCGATTAACGGAACACCCATCGACAAAGCGCTTAGCGATACCGTACCGTGGTCATCCCCGTTCAGCAGTGACCATGTACGTCGCTTACAGCAGTTACGCTATGCTATTCGTTTCCCGGTCGATACTGATGTCTCAATTGAGTATAAGAACCCCGGTGATAGCAAGAGCAGCACCGTTAGCCTAAAAACCATCGAAGAACGGGACAGCCTGCGCTTCTCATCCTTCGCCAAGGGTGTGACCGGTTTTGAACTGCCAGTGGAATACAAAGTGCTGGATAGTGGCTACGTCTACGTCAAAATCGACAGCTTCGCTGACAGCGCCCGTTTGACCATTCAACTCTGGGAACGCTTGATGAGCACCCTGAACCAAAACCAAATTCCCGGCATCATCATTGACATGCGTCAAAATGGTGGAGGAAGTGGCTTCTTGGCTGACCAAATGGCTGCTTACTTCTTTAATGAAGAAGTCGACGTCGGCAACTCGGCTGGTTACGACGAATCGCTCGGCAAGTTCTATAGCGATCCGAACCTCGAAACCAAGTACATCCTCCCGCCGGAAAACTTGCGCTATAACGGCAAGATTGCAGTTCTGGTCGGGCCAAGCTGCAGCAGTGCCTGCGAATTCTTCTCTTACGACATGACCCTTCAAGATCGTGCCGCCATTGTCGGTCAATATCCGTCCGGTGGTCTCGGTGGTGGTCAAGCCACTTATGCCATGCCTGATGGTGTACAACTCCAGTACTCCGTTGGTCGTAATCTGGATTCAAAAGGCAACATCATCATTGAAGGTACAGGCGTCGTACCGACCGTTAAGGTACCCGTAAACGAAGAAACCTTGTTTGCTGAAGGTGATCCTGTCTTGGATGCGGCAGTCGCATACCTAGACAAAGCCCTACAGTAACAACCGCGTATAGTTTCAAGTGAGTTTTTGGGGCATATCTTATGATGTGCCCCATTTCTACAATTTGCTTAATAACAACCTTCTTGCCCCAAAACCTATTCTTCATGTACGATGAAACTATGACTTATAGATTTTTCACTTCTCATTGGAGGTTTAGCCATTCATGAAAGCCGTTATCCTTGCAGCCGGGAAGGCAACACGTTTGCGTCCGGTTACCTTGACGATGCCCAAAGCCCTCGTTCCAGTCGCGAATAAGACCCTTATTGGCTATGCCTTCGATGTCCTAAAGGCAGCAGGTTTCAATGAAATCGGAATCGTCGTCAACGAACTTGATTCGCCCATTCCGCAAACCTTGGGCGATGGCTCTGCACTCGGTATTCGCTTGCAATACATTGTTCAGGCCGAACAAAAAGGCTTGGCTCATGCCGTCGGTCTCTGCCGTGAGTTTGTTGGCGATGACCCATTCTGTGTATTCCTTGGGGATAACATTTTCCAGGATAAAATGACGAGTTTGTTCGCAAACTTCTTAAGCTCAGGTGCCGAATCAGCCATTGCGCTGGGTGAAGTGTCAGACCCGACTCGCTTTGGTATCGCCGAACTCAATCCTGATCGTTCAATTGCCCGTGTCGTCGAAAAGCCCAAAGAACCAAAATCAAATCTGGCAATTTCGGGCGTGTATCTTTTCCGCCCCAGCATCTTCGATGCGATTGCCCGTATCAAACCATCATGGCGCAACGAACTCGAAATTACTGACGCGATCCAAACCCTTGTCAATGATGGCCACCGTGTCGATTCGTATACCATTAAAGGCTGGTGGATCGATGCCGGTAAACCCGACTCAATCGTTCTTGCCAATCAATTGGTACTCGAAGAACTTCCTTACACCCCTGCCAACGAAGACAAAAACCAGATTATCGGTAACTCGGTCGTCACCCACCGTGTCATCCTCGGCAAGAATAGTCAGGTGATTGATAGCGTCATTCGTGGTCCTGTCATCATCGGCGACAATGTCACCATCAAGAATAGTTATGTCGGACCCTATACCGCACTTGGCGATAATGTCACCATTGAAGGCAGTGAAATTGAAGCCAGCATCGTGATGAAAAACTGTACCATCAGTAACATTAAAGGCCGTATCGACTCGAGCTTGTTGGCCGATAACGCTCAACTCTCATCCACCAACCATATGCCAGCGACTCATCGCTTTGTACTAGCCGAAAATAGCTACGTACAACTTTAGACCTCCTACATGAAATAAAAAGCAGGGATAATTCACTTATCCCTGCTCCACAAATATCATTCTGAGGTACTGGCAATCGCTTTACCCTAGAACTTGATAAGTTCACCCATCCGCTCTCGAATATCCACCACTTTGGGTACAACCCCGTCCATCAGCACAGTACTAAACGGCACAGGCACAGATGGCGCACCCATCCGCTCTATCGGTGCATCCAAATACACAAACCCCTCGCGTGCGATAGTAGCTGCGATTTCCGCACCAAAACCACTCACCAAAATTTCCTCGTGTACGATCAAGCACTTCCCTGTCTTTTTAACCGACTCAAGTACACATGCCTTATCCCACGGCATCAATGTCCGCAAATCGATAATCTCAATCGAACCTTCTACATCGGCTGCTGCTAATTCACACCGTTCGACCATGCCACCCCACGTCACCACAGTCAGATCATGACCTTCTTGCACCACATGGGCCTGTCCAAACGGCACAATGTAATCATCGCCGGGATACGCACGTCGTGCCCAACTGGCATCCAACATCGCTCGATGTTCAAAAAAGATCACCGGATCATTTCCACGTAATGCCGCCCGCAGCAAACCGACCGCATCCTCAGCATTCGATGGAACCGCCACCATCCATCCCGGTTGATGCACAAACGTTGCTTCACTAGTCACACTATGCCACGGATCACCGATCCGACGGTACCCACCCGCCATGCGAATGACCATCGGCGCTGCAAATCGGTTATCCGTCCGCCAACGAATCGTCCCACAATTATTGATATGTTCCGTCGAAGGATCAGCATACTTGCGATATTGGATCTCTGGCACAGGCATCAATCCTGCATATGCCATTCCAACCGCACGTCCGATAATCCCCTCTTCAGATAAGCTTGTGTCAAACACCCGATGCGCCCCATGTGTCGCTTGTAATCCCAAGGTCGCGGCATGGACACCCCCTTTTATACCGACATCCTCACCAAACACCACACAACGTGGGTTAATATGCAATTCCGAATCCAATGTCCGCCGAATGGCCTCTAACATATTCAACCGTCGCGGATCGGGTGGATGAGCCACAGGATTGCCTTCAGGAAGCTCAATCCCTTCTGCAACCAACCCACCGATCAATTGCGGTTCGCCCTTTACCGAAAACACGCGCTCGGTCACCGTATGTGCCTCTGCAAACGGGTGCGTCATCGCGGCATCACGAGCTGCTAGAATGTCAGCATGGATCGATTCTTGCAGTGCGTTCCATTCTTCTTCGCTCATTAATTCAGGCACCAGATAACGATGCAGTGCGGGTATGGGATCACGCGCCCATTCCGAAGCCAAAGTCTCTTGGGATTTATACGCTTGGTTATCAACACTTGAATGACCTGATAGCCGTGGCACAGTCAATCTCAGCAAAGCCGCCCCTTTTCCTGACCGCACATGATCGACTGCTTGAACCACCAGATCAGCCGTTTCGGCAGGTTCCGTACCGTTCCCGTCCCAAATCGCCAACTGCTTAAATGACGCTAAATTAGCCGCGATATTCGCACCGGGGGTTTGAGCCGGTGTTTGTACTGAAATCGCGTATCCATTATCCTCAACCACAAACAGAATTGGCAGTTCCAGCGTGGTTGCGATCGTCAATGCTGCCCAGAACCCATTGCTTGCAACAGCACCGTCACCACTGAACACGACCGCCATGCTATCATCCAACTTAGTCTCGCCGAGATGATCCACACGGAAACGGATTGCCTGTGCCCAACCGACTGCCGGTGTGAATTGCGCCCCCACATCAGCAGCCATCGGCAAAATCGTAGCACGACGACGACGCGGCAAATTGAATACCACGCCAATATCACGCCCACCGCTGATACCACCCGCCCGCGCCATATCCGAAGCAATCGCTTCCTCGATCGTTAAACCACTTCCAAAAACAAACGCTCTGGAACGATAATAGGCACTAGCAGCATCAAAGGGACGAGTCATCAATTGGCTGAGCAGCACTTGACCGAGTTCATGACCGCGTGCAGAAAATTGGTAGTTAATATACCCTTGAGGAACAAGTTCCTGTTCTTCCAATTCGTCAACCATGCGCGAGGTCAAAACTAATTTTGCGACTTCATGCCAATCAAACGCGGGGTGTAAAGCGCTCAAATTTATTCTCCAGAAGGTTTTGTAGATAATAAGTGAACATCGATACCGTCCTGAATGTACTTATACTATAAACCCTTTTCAACAGACCATTTCGTCAATGTACCACCTAAGAGACCAACTTTGTACAATTTGATCAAGTTACCAAAAGGATAAAACATGGAAACCAAGCTAAAAGACCTTAAAGCACGTTTATTAGAAATCAATGATCTGAACAGCGCATCTGCACTTCTTTCGTGGGATCAATCGACCTACATGCCACCCGGTGGAGCCGAAGCCCGTGGTCGCCAGATGGCAACCCTCGGCAAACTCGCACAGGAAAAGTTAATCGATCCGGCTATTGGAAAACTATTGGATGACCTTCGCCCGTACGAAGAAAGCCTACCCTACGATTCAGACGACGCCAGCCTCATCCGTGTCTCACGACGCGCCTTTGAGCAAGCCGTGAACATTCCGCCGTCCTTCGTTGCCGAATTCACTAACCATAATGCCCTGTCCTATCAAGCTTGGACTGAAGCACGTCCTGCAAACAACTTTAATCATGTCCGTCCGTTACTGGAAAAAACACTCGATTACAGCCGCAAAATGGCTGACTTCTTTCCCGGCTATACCCATATTGCCGACCCCCTTATCAACTTTGCTGATTATGGCATGAAAGCCTCCGATGTAAGCACAATATTCAGTCAATTGCGTGAACAACTTGTGCCAATTGTCAAATCCATCACCAGCCAACAGCCTGCCGATGACTCCTGCCTGAGACAATTTTACCCGCAGCAAAAGCAGCTTGATTTTGGGCTGAAAGTCATCAAGAAATATGGCTATGACTTCAATCGTGGTCGTCAGGACCTCACACATCACCCCTTCATGACCAAATTCTCGCTAGGTGACATTCGCATCACCACCCGCGTCCGTGAGGATGACCTTGGCGATGCTCTTTTCAGCACCCTCCATGAATCAGGTCACGCCATGTACGAAATGGGCATCAATCAGGCCTATGAGGGCACTCCCCTCGCTGGTGGAACCTCTGCCGCTGTCCATGAGAGTCAATCACGCCTCTGGGAAAACATTGTTGGGCGTAGTCGTGGTTTCTGGGAACATTACTATCCGCAGCTTCAAGCTGAATTCCCCGAGCAATTGGGTAAAGTCTCGCTGGACACCTTCTATCGTGCCATCAACATCGTCAAACGTTCCCTGATCCGCACGGATGCCGATGAAGTTACTTACAACCTTCACGTCATGATCCGATTCGACCTCGAAATGCAAATGCTCGATGGCAGACTCTCTGTTCGAGATCTGCCCGAAGCATGGCACGAACGCTATGAAACCGATTTAGGTATTGTTGCCCCCAGCGATCAAGATGGCGTCTTACAGGATGTGCACTGGTATGCCTTCACAATTGGCGGAGTCTTTCAGGGCTACACACTCGGTAACATCCTCAGCGGTTTGTACTATCAAAGCGCCTTAAAAGCCCATCCCGAAATCACAACTCAAATAGCACAGGGTCAATTCGAAACCCTGCACAGTTGGCTGCGTACCAATATTTATCAGCACGGCAGCAAATTCACGACTGCCGAACTAACCGAGCGCGTGACAGGTGGGCCACTCCGCATTGAACCCTATATCCAATACTTACGTACCAAATATGGGGAACTCTACAAACTAGATTAGCTACTAACCTCAACAAAAGAGGCACGGTGTTCTACCATGCCTCTTATCAATCCATCGTCTCAATTCCGGATAAGCTTACTTCCCAGGAATAACCAATTCCTGTCCGGGATTAATCCGGTTTGGATTAGATAAGTTATTCGCGGTCTGGATAGCATCCATGCTCACGCCAAACTTCAATGAAATCGTATACAGAGTATCACCTCGCTTGACCACATAGGTTTGGCTGCCTGCGGGCAAAGCAGTCGCAGGAACAGCAGGTTCAGCAGTCGGTTGCACTGCGCCTGATCCACTTGACTCACCACTGGTTGGCTTGCACCCCGGTATCTTGAGTTCATCGCCCGGCTGAATAATATCACCATTTACCTGCGGATTAGCCTCACGCAGTTGCACCACAGTAATGTCGTATTTGACCGCTATCCGGTACAACGTATCGCCGGATTGCACAGTATGTGTACAACCACCTGACGTGTCAACATTCGAAAATGCAGTTGGCGTCACCAATCCTGATGGCGTTGCAGTAGCGTCACCCACAGTCGTTGCATCGACAACAGGGACTTGTGTAATCGGTCCCAACGGACTCGACGGGGTAATAAACTGTCCCTCTGTTGGCGTGATCTGCCCATCTACAACCTGTCCGCTAGCTTCAGTTGGCACAGCCGACTGCGGTGTCGCGGTCTCTGGCAGAGGTCTGGTCGGTGAAATAATCGTGAGCGCCACAGGCGGGTTTGTAGTGTTCGGGTTACTGGTATCTGGAACAGTGTTCACAACCGGCGTGGCAGTATCTGAATTGGGCAACTGCCCGTTATTGTCAGGGATTACATCAGTTGGCAGCGGAATACTCGTAGCGGGTACACTCACCGCCTGATTAGTAGAAATTGGCTCCTGTAATGCAGTCCCAGCCTGCTGAAAACACCCCGCTAGTGCGAGGGCTAATGGAGCCATGAACAACACCAATCGGTTTCGCAGACGCATACAGCAGTTACTTTCGTTTCATATTCGTTACATCATCAACAGCATACTACAAAGCATTAATCTAAGCAAAGTCTCAATGCTAAAGTCTTGAATTTACACAGGGTGCAAGCTACAGTAAGAATAGGCATCATGATATACATCCAGCTATTTCGGAAGGGTACTGCCCGTGTCTGCTGAGGGTAAAAAGCGCATTCTAGTCATAGACGATGAAATCGACATTCAAGATCTCATAAAGATTATTCTTGAACGCTGGGGGTTTGAATTAATCCGTGCGCTAAATGTAGCGACCGCTGTACAGGTACTCCGCCAGAAACCGCTGCCTGATCTTGTGCTGCTGGATTTAATGCTGCCTGACGTAGATGGATTGGAATTACTCAGGCAAATTCGCGAAACAAAAGTCTTTGATAACCTCCCCGTTATTATTGTCTCTGCCCTCGCTGAACCCGAAATTATCCGTAAGGGCTTGGATTTAGGCGCAGATCGTTATATCACCAAACCCGCATTGGCACATAACCTCTTAAAAACGGTTCAAGAAGTGCTGAAAACCGGCCGCCGCACAGTTACCAGCTAATTCGGTCGCAGCAATTCATAAACGGCAAACGGCGTTCGATGATACGTTTGGCGCACCTCGAATTTAGCATTCCTCAAAGACTGCAACCAGTCCGTTGCGTCTGCCCAATCAGGCACAACAAAATAGCGTGGGGCACGATCAAGCTGCAATAACGCATCACTAACGAATACTTCCGGATTTGGATAATAAACCCGCCGCTTATCCGACCATGTCCCCATGTAATATCCTAATTCCCAGCCTAACCAATGGTCATAAACAATCGCACCCAGCGACTGCTGGTTAAGATATTCCGCAACCGCTTCTATGCCATTATGTCGCCCCCTGTCACCCCCAATCGGCAGTTGATGTTCACTCGCTGCCCACGCTGCCGGTAAACCAATCACCACCACTATTCCAATGACGCCGATTTGCATCTTTGCGTCTTTGAACCTGCACAACAATCCGTCAATTCCCTTCGCGAATAACAACAAACTTGGCGGCAGAATCAACAACAAATAACGGTCATAAATATTGATCGCTACTAACCAGTGAATGAGCAAATAGACAATCACGTAACCAGCCAAAACACCATCAATCCACTTCGGCCGATCCCAATTTTCTCGCAAAATACTTACCCAACCAATCACCGCCAAACCCATCACTAGCAGGGTTACAAAGCTACCCCCTAACATAAATTGCCCGAAATGCCACCATTCCTGCAATCGCGGTACAAGTTCATCTATCCGCACCAACCGCCCCGGATCATTATTAACGGTTGCCAGCGCCCATAGACTCGTGTCCTGACTACGCGCCCCATCCCAAACAAACAGCATCCCTAATCCGACGACAATTGGCACGACAAAACGCACAACTTTACTAACCGATACTGTATACCCCGCGCCTCGCTCAGTCACATACGCGATCACCACAACCAATGGCACATACAACAACGCTTGCTGCTTACACCATAAACCAAGTGCCAACCAGATGCCGCCCCACATCCACTTTCTGCGGCTTACCATCCACAACGAGATCACCACACATAACAGCATTAATCCGTCGGTAAAGGCCGTTGCACTAAATGCTACTGCCAGCGGTGATAAACCCACCAGCAATGCTGCCAGATACGGTGTCAGTGAACCAAACTGACCACCATCTTTCCTGCCAACCAGATACAACCGCTTCGCCAACGCATACACAACAGCCATTAGCAACAAACTGGCAAATACACCCGTCACCCGCGCAGCAAATTCCCCTGAGTGGCTATCAAGCGTCAGCACACCATTCGGCAGCACCGTAATTCCAAAAGCAGTCAAAGCCACCGCATTCACGTAAATCGTCAGTGGTGGCTTATCCAGCACGCCATGTAACAACCAATCACCCTGAACAGCTGCTTGACGTGCAAACGTCACAAACAACGCCTCATCAGGATGAAACCGAACATCTTGCCCTAGCGCATGAAATCGCAGCACCGCACCCAACAACAAAATGCCGACGATTGCGGCTAATTGCTTACTTGCCAAAACGTTCCCGCAAATAATCTAGTGCAACCTGATCAATCAGATCAGTATTCCCTTCCAGACTCCATCGTTCTTCCAAATTCTCGTTGCCCACCATTGCCCAAAAAGCCTGTTTGCTAGTGGCATCCCATTCCCCACTCACTGCTTGCTTCATATAACCTTGAGTCTGCAACCAGTGTTGAATTTCCCCCGCAATCGACGGCGTAATCGGCGCTAAATCTTCCGGTCGCGGTCGTCCGAAAAACAAATGATGCGCCTTGACCAACTTCGCTAACCTTTTGACAGATTCAGGATCATCATCCACACGGGAATCGAGATAACGATCATTATCCCCGCCATATCCACCATTGAACTTTACCACCAGCACACCTGCTCCCTGCTTCCCGCGTCGATCACCACCTGCATCATCACCTGCTAGCAACGCTGCCACCAACCGATCCGCCAATTCACCGCTCGCCGCCTTATACGCGTCTGCCATTGCACCAACCACTTGTTTTCCCGCGAGGATATTACCTTGGCAGCTAAACCCCTCGCCCACAATATGTCCCGCCCAATCAAAACACTCACGTCCTGTATGAGCGGCCGTCCCACCATGCAGATCAACCATCCCCACTTGACGTTGTTCGCGCTTTGGATCGCTCGCAAGCAGACTATCCAGCGTCTCTCGCGCACTCTTACCTTGTGCCATCAACGCCAATCCGTCACGCCCAAAACTCACCTTGCAAAACGACTGTGTAGCAACAGCCCCCGCGCCGGCCTGTGCCCAATTGACGATCCCACCCACGCCCAGAAATTTACTCGCCACTCCGACGCCCCATGCCGCTTCCACTGGATCATACGCCACGATAGAAAATGTCATTTACCTCATACTCCACGCTAACCGAATCCACTTCCAAATCATACCGATGCCCATCACACAGCGCCAATCATTGATTGCGTTCTAAGCCTGTTTGCGGTTCAATTAGGCATTCAGTGAACAATCCGAATATGAAAGCGAGTCAACCGCATGGACTTCTCCAACATTAAAGCCGTCGTCAGTGATATGGATGGCGTTCTCTGGCGCGGTGATGAACCGTTACCCGGCATGGTGGCCTTCTTCCAAATGCTTCGTCAGCGCAGCCTACCCTTCGTCTTAGCCACCAACAACAGCATGAAATCCCCATCTGACTACGTCGTCAAATTGACCAAACTCGGCGTGCCGGATGTTCGCGAAGAGCAAATCATCACGTCCAGCACCACCACCGTCAGCTATCTAAAAGCCAACTATCCGGCAGGTTCGCCCATGCATGTTCTCGGTGGTGATGGATTACGGCGCGTCCTAATTGCGGGCGGCTTCACCTTGGACGACACAGCGCCCAGAGCAGTAGTCGTCGGTCTAGATACCAATCTCACCTACGAAAAGTTAAAGAAAGCCTCTTTCCTCATTCAAGCAGGAGCAGCCTTCATCGCCACCAATCAGGATAATTCCATCCCCACGCCCGAAGGACTAGCTCCCGGCGCAGGCAGTCTCGTTTCAGCCCTCAAGACCGCCTCAGGCAAACAGCCCTTAGTCATGGGCAAACCTGATGCCCCCATGTTTGAAGCCGCCCTCCGCCTAGTTGGCACACCTGCCGCCCAAACCCTCATGATCGGGGATCGGCTCAATACCGATATCACAGGTGCATCCCTGCTCGGTTTCAAAACCGCCCTTGTCTTAACCGGCGTGTCCACTCGTGCCGATGCAGAGATCAGCGAGATCAAACCCGACAGCATTTATGCGGATCTTGAAGCACTCCTAAAAGCATGGAATTAGACTAATTCCTGCAATTTCATCTTGATGCAAACGGTTGTCGATTCAATATTGGCGCGCTGCGTGTCACTCATATAAGGATACATGCGGCGCACTGCATCTGATAAGGACATTTCATCGTTGGTGAATGGCTCCGCAAAAGCCTTAACCTGCCGACCTTTGAGCCGGAGTTGAACCTCAGCGCCGCCTTTCAGATTGCGCCACCATAGGCGTTCTTTCTGGGTAAATACCGTCACTTCATTACCCTCCCGCATATACTCGAACGGTGTCGTATAAACCTTGCCGCTTTTACGTCCGGTCACGCTCAATAACAAGATACGACTACTTGCAAAGATATGTAGGGGTGAAGACAACAGGGGTTTCATAATCAAGTTTGCGAATTGGTTGAGGAATTTGCGTATCATAGTCTCATCTCCTTGGCTGACTTCACTATAAGCAAGTACATGCACCGAAGGCAGTAATAGAGACCATTTCAAAACCATGATTTTCTTCAATTTACGCGATCTGTTACAATCAAGCAGGGTTTATTTTAAGCACATTCCACAGGAGTCAAATCGTGCAGTACACACACATGGGACGCTCCGGTTTATCAGTAAGTCGCCTTTGTTTAGGCACCATGAACTTCGGCCCTGAAACGGCTGAAACCGATAGCTTTGCCATCATGGACAAGGCTCACGAATTAGGCATAAACTTTTTTGATACAGCCGATGTTTACGGTTGGAAAAAAGGCGAAGGCATAACCGAGCAAATCGTCGGTCGTTGGTTTGCTCAAGGCGGTAATCGCCGCGAAAAAACGGTCATCGCCACCAAAGTCTATGGTGACATGGGCGATTGGCCGAATGAAAGTAAGCTCTCAGCCCTGCACATCAAGCGTGCTTGCGAAGCCAGCCTCCGCCGTATGCAAACCGACTACATTGATCTCTACCAGATGCATCACATTGACCGTGCCACCCCGTGGGAAGAAATTTGGCAGGCCATGGAGCAATTGGTGCGTGAAGGTAAAGTTCTGTATGTTGGTAGCAGTAACTTCGCTGGTTGGCACATCACCATGGCGAATGAAATCGCTAAGAATCGCCATTTCATGGGTCTCGTCTCTGAACAAAGCTTGTATAACCTTGCTGCTCGTACCATCGAGCTTGAAGTTGTTCCTGCCTGCGAACACTACGGCGTCGGCATCATTCCTTGGAGTCCATTAGCGGGTGGTATCCTCGGCGGTACAAAAGATCAAGGGCAGCGCCGTACGCGTTCAAAAGCATTTACAGAAAAGGCCGATCAACTCGCCGCATACGAAACATTCTGTGACAGCATCGGCGAGAAACCAGCTGATGTCGCTTTAGCGTGGCTGCTCAATAACCCCGTCGTCACTGCCCCCATCATCGGGCCGCGTACCATGGATCAATTCACTGGCAGTCTCCGTGCCCTTGAAATCAAGTTTACAGAGGAACAACTCAAGAAACTGGATGAAATTTGGCCGGGTCCCGGTGGAGCTGCGCCGGAAGCCTACGCTTGGTAATCACAATAGGGGCAAGTTCGTCTTGCCCCTTTCCACAGTGACTATGAACCACACGTTACTATCGCGTCGCCACTTCTTAAAGACACTTGCCGCAGCATTTCTTGTGCCGCATCTTCAAGAACCATCCGGCCCCAATGACTGGGATCAAGAAACTGACTTAGCCCGTAGCATCCGTCTCTTTCTAGAAAACACCTTCTCTGGCTTGGAGATGGCGCTCGATTTCCGCCGTATCAACGCCCAAAACAATCAAGAATTTCGCATCACAATTCAAGCCAACAAACTCTATCCGGTTGCCAGTTGTTTCAAGGCATGGATCGCCCTCTACTACTATTTGCATACCCCCCGCGACCAATGGAATGACACGCAGGGCACCCCCCTATACAGCACCATTGTCTACAGCAACAACACTGAAGCCGGCACCATGCTGGTAGAAGTCGCGGAACGGGTAACAGGCACCGCTAATCCCATCGAAAAGTTCAACAACTTCCTCATGCGCACAATCGGCATGAACAATGGTATGCACTCTTGGGATTGGCCGGGTAGTCCTACCGTCGGCTTCACTGATGAACGTTTTGCTCCCAACAACAACCGCAGTATGCTCTACAAAGGCGAATCCTATCTAGTTGATAACCTCTTCACGGTAGCTGACTTAGCGCATGGATACGATGTTCTCCAACGCGGCCAATCTTTTGCCCGTTGGGATACCATGCATGACGCGATTTTGGCGACCGCCTCCTTGCTCTCCATCCCCGCAACCGACTACCAATCGCCGCTCGAATATGTCTTCCCAAACGGTTACATGGGCAAAGATGGCATCTTACCGGAAACCGATTTACCGAGTGGCTTGGGTCGTGTGATTGATGATGCCGGAGTTGTGACCGTGGGCGATGCCCATTACATCATTGCGTATATGTCGATGGGCGAAAGCGAATCATTGGTACGTGATGTTTTAGGCGATATTGCCAAAATGATCGAGGTCTACGAGCGTGGTCGTCCCCTGTTGCCCACACCAGCCTACAACGGCTGATGCCATATATATCTCATCGTAACAGTTGACTAATCACCGAATTTCCCCGCCGCATTGTGTGCCTGACGGATTGGCTCTGGCAACCGATACTTTGGCGTGCAGCGCATCACCAGATCCAAAGACGTTTCTAAGTTAGCCAGATGCCCCTGCGAAATATAAACCGGTTTAACACCATCCCGCGTTCGCAACACCCCGCCAATCACATCACCTTTATCAGTCAACACGCTCCATGCACCACGTTCCTGCGCCGGCTCATCATACTTCCCTAAGAAATAAGTCTTGCCGCAGCCAATTGTCGGCTTCTGCAACCACACCCCCATATGGCTCGCAATTCCGATCCGTCGTGGATGCATAATGCCCATACCATCAAAAATGAATACATCCGGTTCATGTTGCAACTTTTGAAAAGCCTCTTCCAATACCGGCCCCTCACGGAAGCTCAACAACCCCGGTATATACGGAAACGGTGTAGGACGCTTTGCCAATACCGTTTCAATCACATCCAATTCAGGAAACCGCAAAACCACCACAGCCGCCTGTGACACATTATCTTTGACGCTAACATCAACCCCTGCCACCAACCGCACCGCGCCAACGTCAATCGGCTGGTTGCTGATGACCTCCGCAGCCAGCGACTTTTGCAGGGCGATAGCTTCTGCGGGACTTACATTCCAATCATGACGGTGAGTAATGTGCATTTTTATCCTCTCTCGCCAGATTATAACCCCAAACAAAAACGCCGTATCGTTTCCAATACGGCGTTCTGAATTACTTTGCTTTTGGGTCTTACCCCAAGCTAGTCCATCGTGTCTCCGGCGAGGCTCAGGAGACCAGTACCCATCTTCGGCATACGGGACTTCTCTTCGTCCTTACCGAACTTGATAACCTCACCACTCTCGGAAATAGCTTCGACCGCCAAACCGAGGCTTTGGAGTTCCTTCACCAACACACGGAAGCTGGTCGGGATACCCGGCTCTTCAATCGGTTCGCCCTTCACAATCGCTTCGTAAGTCTTCACACGCCCTTGCACATCATCAGACTTGACGGTGAGCATTTCTTGCAGCGTATAAGCCGCGCCGTAAGCTTCCAGCGCCCACACTTCCATTTCACCGAAGCGCTGACCACCGAACTGTGCCTTACCACCCAACGGCTGTTGGGTAACCAGACTGTACGGGCCAGTCGAACGAGCATGGACTTTGTCTTCGACCAAATGCGCCAGCTTGAGCATATGGATCAAGCCAACCGTCACTGAACGGTCAAACGGTTCGCCAGTACGTCCGTCGTACAGCGTGTGCTTACCATAAATCGGCACCGGCTTACCAAAGTCAAACATGATCTGGTCAGCGATACGCTTCAACTCTTTGTAATCCGCATCCGCTGGGATTTCGACATCGGGGTTCGCCCACATGCTCCACTCGCGCAGTGAAATCAACAGCGAGTACTCGTCACGCTTCTGACGTTCAGACAACAACAATTCGGTTGTGTCAAAGATCAGCGCACCTTCAGGGTTATAACCCTTTTCGCGCAGCCACTCGGCCAGTACAGCACGACGTGCATAGACTTCATCCGTACGGAGCTTATCAACATCATAAATGCTGTTTTCGCCCAACCATGAATGGATGTACAGGCGGCGCACTTCGTTATCGTCTTCAAAGTCGTCAGGGTTATGTTCAAACCCATTCAACCAATCCCATGCGCGATCAGAAATTTCCTTCCACGCACGGTCAATCATCCACGCGCGTCCCAGTTCAGCTTGAATTTCAGCTTCCTTCGCACCGTCAAACACTGGTGTGATCGCGCGGAAACCCAGACGATCAGCCGCCCAACCAAGGTGAATTTCGAGTACCTGACCGATATTCATACGACCGGGAACACCCAGCGGATTGAGGATGATTTCAATTGTACGACCATCCGAAAGATAAGGCATATCTTCCACAGGCACGATCTTCGAGATAACACCCTTGTTACCGTGACGCCCTGCCATCTTATCGCCGACCGTCAGCTTACGCTTCTGCGCAACGCCGACGCGTACCATCTTCTCGACACCTGCTGGCAAATCAGGATGCTCATCACGGGTGAAAGTCTTAACATCAACGACCTTACCCTTCTCACCATGCGGCAACCGCAGTGATGAGTCTTTTACTTCACGAGCCTGCTCACCGAAAATTGCGCGCAGCAGTTTTTCTTCAGGGCTAAGTTCTTTTTCACCCTTGGGTGTAATCTTGCCGACCAGAATATCATTCGGGCCGACTTCAGCACCCACACGCACGATACCAAATTCATCCAGATCCTTCAGCGCGTCCTCACCGACATTCGGAATGTCATAGGTGATTTCTTCCGGCCCCAGTTTGGTATCACGGGCTTCCAGTTCATGCTTCTCAATATGGATACTGGTGAACTTATCGTTCCGCAGCATTTCCTCATTAATCAGCAATGCATCTTCGTAGTTACCGCCGTCCCATGAAAGGAACGCACCCAACACATCGTGACCGAGTGCCAAATGACCGTGATCAGTCGATGAACTGTCAGCGATAACATCGCCCTTCTTCACATATTGTCCCTTGAACACAACCGGACGCTGATCAATACAGGTCGATTGGTTTGAACGGTTGAACTTACGCAGACGATAGATATGTTCGCTGCCATTTTCTTCGCGCAGGATAATCCGGTCACCCTGTACGCTGATCACTTCACCGTTGCGATCAGATACCAACACCTGACCGCTATCATAAGCCGCTTGACTTTCCATACCGGTGCTGACAATCGGCACATCAGGCTTCAACAGCGGCACAGCTTGGCGCTGCATGTTCGAACCCATCAATGCGCGGTTAGCATCATCATGTTCGAGGAACGGAATGAGCGCAGCGCTGATACCCACGATTTGACGCGGCGCGACATCCATATAATCGATACGGCGCGCCGACATGAGTAAAAACTTCTGGTTGTAACGTGCCGAAACACGCTCATTCGCAAATTGATTCAGTTCATCTAGCGGCGCATTAGCCTGAGCCACAATGAAGTGATCTTCATTATCCGCCGAAAGATACACATTCTCTTTGCTTACAAACGGCATCACCGGCACTTTTTCGACGCCAGCCTTTTGCAACTTCTTTGCCAAATCGGCATCTACAATGTCACCGTCAGAAGCGATAACCTTGCCGCCTTCAGTTTCCACATCTTCGCGGATCGTACGCCCCAACAAATTAGGATCGTCCGGTGCAAGGAACTTGATAACCATACGGTACGGAGTCTCAACAAAACCGTATTCGTTCACACGGGCATAGCTTGCCAAACGACCGATAAGACCGATGTTCGGACCTTCTGGAGTTTCAATCGGGCAAATACGACCATAATGGCTATGATGCACGTCACGGACATCGAAACCTGCACGTTCACGTCGCAGACCGCCGGGACCTAGCGCGGACAGAGTGCGCTTGTGCGTCAGTTCTGCCAACGGGTTAGTTTGTTCCATGAACTGGGACAATTGTGATGAACCGAAAAATTCACGGATCGCAGCCACCACCGGACGGATATTCACCAATGTCACAGGTGACAGGTTATCCGACTCACGGATCGACATACGTTCCTTAACCACACGCTCAGTCCGGCGCAAACCGACACGCAACTTATTCTGGATCAATTCGCCGACAGTCTTCACACGGCGGTTGCCCAGATGGTCGATGTCATCCTTACCCGCCTGACCATTGTTAATCATGATCATGCGTTCGACCAGTTTGACGATGTCCGACTTGGTCACAATACGCACGCGGCGAGGAATTTGATTATCCAGACCCAAACGTTGGTTCAACTTGTAACGACCGACGCGTTCCAGATCATAACGGCGTTGGTCAAAAAGCTGGCTGACCAAATATTCACGCGCATTATCAAGTGTTGGCGGGTCACCGGGGCGCATACGCCGGTAGAATTCCAGCAATGCAGCTTCCGCGACAGTTTGTTCCTTCTTCAATTCCCAGACCGGTTCCATCTTCAGCGTTGCCGCCAAATACTGATGATCGGGGTTCGTATCAACATGTGCATACAGCGACAGCAATTCTTCATCACTGCCGGTCTTAATCGGTGACCATTCCGGCGGCATACCATCATCGACAGCAGCCAATGCGCGCAGCAAAATGGTAACAGGAATAGTACGCTTACGATTGAACTTAATCGTCAAGTAATCGGTCTTACGGGTTTCAAATTCCATCCATGCGCCGCGGTCTGGAATGAGCTTGGAGTTCGACAGCAAACGACCGGTTGTACGATCTTCGTCCGCATCAAAGTACACACCGGGCGACCGGATCAACTGGCTGACGACCACGCGCTCAGTACCGTTGATGATGAATGTTCCCTTGTCCGTCATCACAGGGAAGTCACCCATGAAGATGTCGGAAATCAGAACTTCATCACCGGCTTCACGGTTGACCAAAGCCACCCGCAAATACAACGGCGCCGAGAACGACATATCGCGTTCGAGGCATACTTCTTGGCTGTACTTCGGTTCTTCAAACCAATACTTCAAACCGAGTTCCTGCGACTCGCGGCTGGTACCGGGTAGATACAACTTCAGATTATGATTAAAGCTTTCGATAGGGCTGATCTCGTCAAACAGTTCCGCCAAACCATTTTCTTGGAACCACTTGAACGACTGGAGTTGCACCTCGATCAACGACGGTAACGCCTGCACATCTGCCGTGCGAGCATAGTTCTTAATATTCTTAAGTCGGTCCAATGTACCACTCCTTATTTCAACCACTTCACGAGGACTTCATGAATCAAAACGTTCCGGACTGGAACCTGTGTTAAACAAATTGTGTTGGGGTTACAACATTTTCACCGCTTGACTATTACTTGAATAGTCAAAATTGGCTTTATTTGAAAATTACGTGAATGACGATTGTATGGAAATCACAGAGGCTTGTCAATACATTGTGGCGTTTTTTCCTGAGCAGTTTATCCAAATGATGTGTTCTAAATTTCACCCGAAGATACTATTCTTAACACTACTTACAAACCTTAAGACTATCTTCTACAACAACTCCCGATCTTAACACTTATGGGTTGCGTTCAATTCGAATACTGCCATCATGCAACCCCCGTCGAACCTCGTCTGTATCCAGATCAATAATCCCTTTTCCGGCAACAGAAATAGTCTCTCGGTCAACAATCACTACATAACCTTGCGCCAGAATCCGTCCATTTTGCAATATTCTCACGGTTTCCCCTGCGCGCGGCATACGATTTTCATTTATCCGTCGCAACAAACTCATCTCAAGCCCTCAAATCCATCGTCGCATTTTGGCGCACAACCAGATTCCATCTATATCGTCTCATAGGTTTTTCCCCATAACATGGTTGAATCCGCCACAATCGACTGCGTACCCACAATCAAGATAGTACCAGTCTCCCCAACCTGTGCCTTTGCCTGTTCCACCGCATCCGCCAGTCGCTTCGTGTACCGAACATCACTGTTATAGGTTCGTGCCACCGCCAATGATTCATCTTCAGGTAGCCAGTGCAAGATTGGATTTCGGTCAGTTTCCGTCAAGATTACCGACTGACTCACCGCCCCCAGCGCCTTATACACACCCTCATAATCCTTATCATTCGGCACTGCGATGATGGACACCACCGGTGACTTTAACTGATCACGCACGCTATCGACCAATAGCCCTGCTGATTCCGCATTGATCGCCCCATCCAGATACACCGCTGGCTGATCCTGTAATTTCTGACAGCGCCCCGGCCACGTCACATCCGAAAGTCCAGCCCGAATTGCCGTAACATATTCCGCCGAACCATGATGCACCCCCCGTAACCGTCCATGCATATTACCAGCAGCAATCACCGCCAGCGTAGCATTCGGAATCTGGTAACGTCCCAACAACGACAGCGTGACCACGCCGTAGCGCCCCATGTCAATGCGAATGCCGTCCTCGTCCGTACCGACATACACGCCCATATCCCGTTCGGCAATCCAATTGAATTCAGCCCCCAGATGTTGAGCCTCTGCTTGTAACACATTCAAAACTTCTAACGGCTGCGGTACGCTATACGCATAACTATAGGGCTTAATAATTCCCGCCTTATGCCATGCGATTCGATCCAACGTCGGCCCAAGGTAATCCGGATGTTCCAGCATTATCGGTGTGAATAACGACAGCTTATTCGGCACCACCGCAATATCGTCAAACCGTCCACCCCGTCCGACTTCCAGCACAGCCGCTTTTACATCATTCTCATCAAACCAGCGCAGCGCGATTGCCAAAAAAATCCCTTGTGGGCTGAAGTACTTCTGATCACCTAAATTCGCTTCAATCGCGTCAATCTCCGGTGCAAAGCCATCCAGTAACCGCAGAAAATCAGGCTCAGGGATTACTCGACCATCCACCCGAATACGCTCCCGCCAACTCACGAGATGTGGGCTGGTAATCGTTCCGACACGATGACCCAGATGCTGCAACACCTTTGAAGTAATGACTGTCGTCGAGCCTTTGCCTTTACTGCCTGTCACCACCGCGTATTCCCGTTGAGTAGACAACAGGTTATGAGCCATCAACAATCGCCGCGTCGGACCAATATCCCGCGTCTGTTCATCAGTACCACGTTGTTGACCACGGAGCTTGCGCATCGACCGAAAAATATAGGTAACTGCGTCTGCTTCGTTTTGAAATCGCATTAAAACCCGACTTTCCGACTATAATTAGCGTGAAATACTCTTGATTCTGTGGATTTTTACGATTTATGCCATACCGTATTTTACTGATCCTCAGTTCCCTGCTCGTTTTCGCCACATCAACCCTACATGCCGAAAACAATTCGCGTCTCGTTGTCGCATGGGTTGAGGGTGGGGATCTTTACGTCTGGCAAACCGGATCAGATACCCCGACCAAGTATGCAGGTGTCCATGCGCTTGAACCACATATTTCGCCCGATGGCCAATACATTGCCTATACAACGCCTGCCCCTGCCAGCTTATGGCTAATACGCCCAACCGATCCAACACCCATTGAAATCGTTCCCAATGCCGCCTTATCGCCCAGCGACCCTCAGTTTCTCCACATCGGGAATTTACAATGGGCACCCAACAATCGCTTGTACTTCAACACCTATATTCAACCCTCACGCATCATTCTCCAAAGTAATGATCTATGGCTCGTAGACGCGACCACCCGCACCTATAAACAACTCTTGCCATCTCCTCAAGCCGGACGATTTACACTCAGTCCGGATGGCAACCACATCGCCATCATCCAACCCGGCGCATATAACACAACCGACGGCACAATCACCCTTGTCGGTGGCAACGGACAGAATCGACTGACTCTGTTGAAC
The DNA here is from genome assembly GCA_044227005.1 of Aggregatilineales bacterium. GTDB lineage: Bacteria > Chloroflexota > Anaerolineae > Aggregatilineales > Phototrophicaceae > CFX2. The sequence continues at coordinate 137,619 of JBGAFZ010000006.1, read as the reverse complement.
TATCCCGCAGTCAGTACTGCCTCGGACTACGACTTTATACCACCACCCTTTTGGGAAAGTGACAGCAACGCCCTAAACATCGCCGTTCCAGATAAAGACCTCGTCTATAATGACGATACAGCGCTCGTTACCCTCTGGCACTTGGCCATCGACGGCACAAAAACCCAACGGGGAACACTTCAGGCCAGCTTCTTCGGCCTTCCCCAATGGTCAGATGATGGTGCCCATCTCGCCTACTTACGGCACAAAGGTGACATTACCACCAACGAATTTGAAATGATGATTGCCTCAGGTGACGGTACAAATCCAGTTGTTTATGCTTCAGGTACAGCCGGAAACATTGGCGTTCCTCAGTGGCTGCCTCACAGCAATCAATTCATATTTCCTCAGGGCGTTTCCGGTGATTACTGGCTCGGTCAGCCCGACCAACCACCTCAACAATTACCGAACGCTACCTTCTATCCCTACTTTGTGGACGCGTCTACCTATCTCTATGCCACCGCCACAGGTGACACATTTGAACTCCGCTATGCCCAACTCGGCGCTTCGACCTCAACCCTGATCGCCACTGTCCACAACGCCATCCCCATCTTTGATGCCCGACAAATCCCATAGACTCATCAGTCTGGGAGATACCAATTAATCGTCCCACCACTCAAAACCTGCTGGCAAATTATTCATACCCGGCGTCCCTTGATCATCAATCAATGGGGGAGGTAAAGAACGCGCATCAGATCGCCGCACCGCCGTCGAATAACTCGTGCGCAGCGCAGGAGCAGGAACCGTTTCCCGCAAGGATCGCAACTGATTATTAAGCACAATCAAAATCGCACCCAAGCCCATAAAGGCCGTCACGGCACTGACGATAATCCCCACTACTGGCAAAGAAACCACAATCGACAGCAGGAAAATCCCCACCAACAGACTAATAAAAGCCACCCGTTGGCTGCCATCATCCCCAATCGCTGCCCGTACAATAATCCGCCCGATAAACAGCGCAACCACCGCACGACTAATAAATATCGCCATGAAATAAAACACACTTGCTGCGCCGCCCCATGCCCCTAGCACTGATCCGCTGAACACGACCACAAATAATCCATCCAGTTGCAGAACAACCAGCGGCACGATCAGCAGCAGGATAATCAAGACCAGCACTACAATGGTGATCGGGAACGATACGATAAACGCCAACAATCCCACGCCAGCGCTCGGCAGCGTCCGGCTTTGCAGCGCCCGTAAAGGAACTTGGAACGGTCGCGGCACAAACAGTAAAGCCGCAATGCCAATTAACGCCAGCACCACAAACTCGTGGATGGCCTCAGTCGCCACAAGCCGTAGTGCACCACGGTTCTCCGGCTGAATAATCTGTGTCAAATCCGATTGTGACGCTGCTTTAGTAAAGGTCGTTTCACCGCTTACAACACCAGTAATCGTCGCCGGAACGGATGCCGTATAATTCAAATGCCCACCAACCGTTCCTTTTTCGCCAATCGTCAATCCAGGGTTAATCAGTTGCACATCCCACCCGAATGGAACAATCAGCGTTTGCAATTGCGATACACCCGTTGACTGCGGATCACCAACCTGCGCGTCAACATCACCACCCAATGTATTATTCACGACCAGCGCCGACCCCCAAAAACTGAGTTCGCGCCCCACTGGCCCATTCAATACCAATTGATACCCCGCCGCCGTGACATTACCCGGCACACTTGCACCCGGATCAATCGTCGTACTCAAGCTCAAACTCATCAAATCTGCTTCAGGATTAGAAAGTTTCGCTGCCGACAAAATATGCAGCACCGAGCCAGCAAAATGCACATCCTCGCCTACATCGCCAGTAATTTCGAGTTGACCAGCCAGCATATAAATGTCGCCAGTGATCTTGCCACTGATTTTGGCCTCAGTTGCCGCGCCTAATACATCGCCGTTAATCGTGCCGCGTATTTGCAGTGTTCGGCACAAAGCGAATAGATTACCTTCTACAGTCTCATTCGCCTCAATAATGCACTGGTCACCCTGACGGATGGCGCGCGCAAATGCCGAACCCCGTCCGACCAAAAGCAATATGAAGATGAAGACCAAACCAAACTTCAATCGTCGCATGAACAAACTCCTTCACTGCTCCGATTGTACGAGTAATAATAGCTGGTTGCCAATTCTCGCTTCGTCTGCCACAATTACCTCAGTAAATAATCCTGAAGTGAATGCCTATGTTGCCCGAATCTGAGCCGTTAGAAAATGATCTATCGGATGAGTCTGTGAGCGAATCCGGCACAGAGCATTCTGTCTTTCCGCGCTCTGTTCGTATGACGCTGCAAATTCACCCCAACACCACCCGCACCCTAAAATTCCCGCATAATTCTCGCATCTTAATCGGTCGTGCAGACGACGAAGAAACCGCCAATGACCTGATGTTAGAACTCTCCCATTATGGTGGCGAAAGCAACGGCGTCTCCCGCGTTCACGCCGCCATCAACGATCAAGAAGGCATGGTCTACATCACCGACCTCAATAGCACCAACGGCACACGCATCAACGGCTTACCCCTCAAACCGGATCAACCTTATCGTCTGCGTGAAGGCGATGAACTCCAATTCGGAAATTTGATGCTGATTGTCACCCACCTTACCCGCCAATAACATTACTTCCAACTTCTCGCTTGCCACAAATTACCCACTGAGGTTATAGTGATGTGACTCTAATTTATATGGCTTGCGAAAAGCGGTTGGCATTTGCCTACTTGCCCATAACAATTACCAACGGATGACTGTTCAGTAATGTATCGCAGTTTTACAGATCGCATTTTCGGCGGGGTTTGCGGCGGTTTAGCCACTATCATTCCACTTAATGTCTGGTGGTTTCGCTTCGCCTTCATCCTCCTAAGCCTGATATCACTTGGCGCGTTCGCCGCTCTCTACCTCCTTTTCTGGTGGATTATCCCCCAGGAATCACTCGCCACACGGCGTACAGGAGGTTCTGGACGTCTATTGCTGGTGATCGTGCTGAGCATACTCACGCTTATCGGCTGGATCGCCTCGGTCACAGGCAATCTTCAAGGTCCGACCGGACAAAATCTGTTTGCACCGGTTTTACTACTCGTCCTAGCCATAGCGTTTTTTCTGAGGCAGGTGCGCGGATGAGAGTACCTCGTCGTACCAATCTTCTCTTCGGCTTTACTGCGCTCGTCACAGCAATTCTCTTCCTGTTGAACGCGCTCAATGTCATTCCCGCTGGCATCAGTGACCTTATTAATCGGTCATGGCCGGTCTTGCTCGTCATCATCGGGCTTGGCATTCTGCTCCGTGACCGGGTGAAGTTCGGCAGCCTGATCGCCCTCGTCGTGAGTGGCTTACTCGTCGGTGGCATGGCAACAACCGCCTTCTCCAGCCGCACGGGCGGTCAACGCTCAGACTACACTGCACCCATCAATCAACCTGTCGCCGACACCATCAACTTGCTCCGCGTGAGTGTCCAAACCTTGAGCACCGATGTCGAGATCGTGCGTTCGCTGGACACGCGCATCATCAAAGGCGAATTTGTCGGCAGCAGCGAAAGTCTCGTCCAAACCACCTATGTTGAAGGCGACGATAACACCGCCAATCTCACCATCTCGGAAACGCAGCCCAATCAATTCCCACTTCTGGAACGCATCGGACGTGGTCGCTTCCGTCTGGAGCTACCAGCTTCCGTACCGCTCGATGTGGATTTCAAAGGTACAGATGGCGCCCTCAGTCTCAACATGAGCGGGTTATCACTCGAACGCCTCAACATGGATCTGATCAAAGGCAACGCCCTCGTTACGCTGCCGGTTTATCAACCGCTCGGTGCGCGCGGTGACGCCTCACTAGGCACATTTGTCGCCCGACAAGGCGATATTACTGTCTTTGTTCCTTCAACGGTTGCAGCACACTTTGAACTCAATCGCGGCAGTAGTGGCATCGAACCCAAATTCAGCACTGTCGATTACAACTACCTCGTTGGCGACATTCTAGAAGCCCGCAACTTTGATTCAGCCGACATCAAACTGCGCTATGGCATCACCGCCCCACGCGGTCAAATCGCCATCGAAGCTTCTGCCAGCTAGGCTTAGTTTGCACAGTGAATACGTTAAGGCGCGGTAAAACTTAGCTGACGCGCCTTGCACGCTTCTCCTTTCTCCACTACACTTATCCCAAATCACTCACCTAAATATCCCAATCGGCACAAAGGTTACGTTATGCCTTGGCGCGTACATCTCACCAATCAAGCAATCCAGAGTCTGCATATCCTCCCCGGCAAACAACCACTCCTTGCCGCATGGACTCAACGGGATCGCGCCACCTACTTTGATCTTGAATCCGGTGTTGAAGTCGGTGAGCACCAACACAAAGCCGTCAGCCGCCAGAGTGACAAATGGATCGAGTTTATTGCCAGCTTGGTTGCACCCAACGGCGCTTATCTCCCCTTGGTGCGTACCGCCCAGATGACGCTCTATACCACCAACGATGGCAAACTACGCTTATATTGGATGACAGGTGATGAACTGCTTTTGGAATTGGATGGAAAAGAAATCAAACTGGAGTTGAAAGCCAAGGCCAACTTAATCGCCCTCGGCTTGGATCGGCTCTTAGGAGCAATTGCCGCACTAGACTCCAAGGGTAAGCTCCACATTTTCCAACAAAATATCAGTGTCGGCAGTTTCGATCTCAAACTAAACCTAGATGAGGACTCACAATCGTCGTTAGCCATCGCCAACGGCGGATCTGCCATCTTTGTATCAGATGGTCACGAAATTATCTTGACGGATACCAGCGGTAAAATTAAGAAACGCCAATCGGTACATTATTTCATCGGGCGTATGATCTGCTCACCCGACGGCAAACGCGTCGTGACCAGCGATCCTGAAACCGGCGTCATCCGTTTCTACACAGGTGATGACCTACAACCCACCCACCAGCGTCACGCCCTCGACTTGCTTCAAGATGCTGCACAGTTACAACTTATCGCCGACCTACCGCCCTTCAATGCCGCCCCCGGCGCACTCGCCATCGACGACAAAGGCAACCTCGCCTTTAACATCTCCGGCGTGGTCTGTGCCACCACCCTCAAGCAGCTCGACGCGCTTCCCCGCCCCCAACCCTTGCTCTAGTCAGCATGATAGTGATTTAACCTTAGGTTCGCGATTTTTGTTTGAGATGCTGAATCAAACCAACGATCATCCGTTGTATTTCAAGAATTGAATCTTCTAGTTCACGGTACGCATTGGCTTCAAGATAGTCTAAATCATGCGTGAGGCTCAAGTGAAATTCAAGTTCATTCGCTGAACCGAGTGCAATTTGCAGGAAACGAATGAGTTCATTATCGGTACCCCGCCCTGAACCCTCTGCAATATTTGCAGGTATCGAGTAAGCCGCACGCCTAATTTGGCTCGTTAATCCAAATAATTCTTCTTGAGGAAAAGTTTTGGTCGCAGAATAAACTTTAAGTGTCAGTTGATAAGATTTGCCCCAAACCGCTAACTTTTTGTAATCCCCCATTCAAATTCCTTACGCCCACTACACTCGAATTTGGGCATTTCCTAATTACTATCCACTATAAACTACTGTCTCCACAAATCCTTAGTATTGGCTTTTTCTAATCCCTAACGACTAAATACTACTAACTCCCCAAATCTTTAGTAGCGTATTGGGATTACAGACTTGGTATTGGCTTTTTTCTAATCCCTAACGACTAAATACTATTGACTTCCTAAATCTTTCTCCGCCAGCGCCCGCTGCGGAAACACAAACCGATCCAGCGACCGCGTCCCACGACTCAATGACCGCCGATTCGCCCGTTCAAAATCGTTGTGCAAATCACGCACCAAGGTCGCCTGCGCCACCGAAGGCTCTAACATAAACATCGCCAACGTCACCGCAAACTCACCCAACGCCAGCACCAACCACTGCCCACCGCCCATATCCTTACGTGCCAAACCAATCTTGGGACGCTTGCTCATCTGCCACAGCGATTGCAACACCGTGCTAATCTGATCCATGTTCGCTTGCTGCTTGCCACCCATCATCAACGGCGTCGCCATATTGTGTTGATACACCAGATAATAGGCCAAACGCGACTCGAAATGCTGCCGCAAAAATGATGTGTGCCCCGGAGCCGCCGCCTGTTTCCATGCCGGATTTTCTGGATTCCGCTTCAGCAAAGTCTCAATGATCGTTCGCTGCTCGCCATAACGCCCATAGATAGCATTGAACTGCGCCCGATTGATTTTTCCCTCACCAAACTCATTCGCGACAAATTCCATCTTCCGGCGCAACAATTCCAATGCCGCTTGCGGATTTTCAGGCATGGCATTCTTCGGCGTGCCATCTGCATCAGCCATCGCCTTTTCAGCAGAAAATTGCGCAGCCTTCGCAATCAAACCACTCTTCGGCGGCGTTGCGCGGGTAATTTCCCCCGCTTCAGGATGTACAGGACGGATCGGCGAACGCAAACTGCTGTCGTCCGGATTCTTCGCGGGTTCGGGTGAGGTTAGATTTTCTGGGTGATCTGTCACGGCAATATCCGCTTTAATGTTACAAAATTCTCACACACAATAGTATACACCGAACATCTAATGGCGCTGCATAAATGCGCTATAATCACCACGATTTTGATAATTTTTCATATCTTCTCGTCGATTCAAATACGCGAGTCGCATCCAAACACCGAACCGATTAAGCAGGTTAAACGCTCAATGCCCAACTTTCAACACAGTGGCCTTTACTTCACACAGGATCATATTCAGGCAGCGCATGAACACCTGAACAAAGAACCCTTCAAATCCGCGTGGGACTTCCTGAACAAACACACCCCCGCCTCAGACCCGCTCAATGACACCGACTTCATGCTACACGCCTTCCACTTCCGTCTGAGTGGCAACCATGAGTCCGGTGATATAGTCGCCCAAGCCCTTCAATCGGGTTATGGCCTCAACATCAACGCCTACGCCACCTACTTTGATGCCCTCGCTGGTGGCATCACGCTAGCCCATGCAGCCGAACTCGTCCGCGATCAAGCCACCTTCGCGTCAGGGTTATCATCGTGGTCAGCCGATTACACCAACTTCTGCGATCAACTCCAACACCCACCCGAAACCGCTTCCGTTATCGATCATATCTGGTTGGGATTTCTCAATCTGGTATCCGGTATCGTGCTCGATGCCGATGATCGATTCGAAGCCGGATGTGAAGTCTTTCGTAACACCATCACCCAGATTCGCCCCGAAGGCTACCTTCCCACTGCCGTTGATGGCGGTGATGCTGCCAGCTTCCAACGCCAATTCTTAGTCGTGTCTGCTCTCGTCTGCATGGCCGAGGCCGCCACCCATGCCGGTGTCGATCTCTGGGCATATAACTTCCGTGGCATATCTGTCACCACTGCCGCCGCCTACATCACCTACTACTATTACTATCCTACCCATTGGCGCTGGGCGACCGTCACCGATGAGCCTATCAAAGCACTCTTCCAACAGGGCGGTAGCTTCCTAGAGATGGTCAACCACCGCGCCCGTCCGCATGACCTCAAATTGCTGCTGGATGAACAGCGTCCCTTGTTCAATCCCGCTTTAGGTGGCTTGACCACCCTTACCCACGCCGTACCTGCCAAAGAACGTCGCGGCCTATTCGGTTAATTTCATCAAGGAAAATTCTAACCATGAACAAACCTTCACTGCCTGCTCAAGCCGATGTAGTCATCATCGGCGGTGGCGTTATGGGAGCCAGCACCGCCTATCATCTCGCCAAACGTGGCGTCCGTAACGTTGTGCTCCTTGAAAAAGAGGAATTCTTCGGGCAAGGTTCCACCGGACGCTGCGCCGGAGGCATCCGCCACCAATTCTCCACCAGCATCAACATCGAACTCTCTATCAAGAGTCTTGCCATGTTGCAGAACTTCCAGCAAGAAACCGGACAAGCCATCGACATCAAATTATGTGGCTACCTCTTCTTGCTCTCGACCCCTGCCCAGATGCAGCAGTTCGAGCGCAACGTCGCCCTCCAAAACAGTCATGGTATCAAGTCCGAACTGCTCACCGTCGAACAAATCGCCACGCGCGTCCCACTCCTCAACCTTGATGGCATTATCGGCGGTAGCTACTACGGTGGTGATGGCATCGCTGATCCTTCCGGCGTGGTCAACGGCTACATCGCCGCCGCCCGTGAAAACGGTGCCCATGCCTTTAATGGCGTCGAAGTCACAGGCATTGATGTCCAGGCCGGAGCAGTCACCGCCGTTCACACCAACAACGGCACCATCCAAACCACCACCGTCGTCAACGCTGCCGGCCCGTGGTCAGCCCCCATCGCTGCGATGGCTGGCATCGACCTCCCCGTGCATCCCGAACGTCAGCAAATTCTCGTCACCACCCCCATGCCAACCATCCCGTCCGATTTCCCCTTCATTATCGACTTTGCCCAACGCCTCTACTTCCACCGTGAAGGCGCAGGGCTGCTCACAGGCATGAGCGTGGTTGGCGAACCGCCCACCTTCGAGCAAAACGTCAAACCCGACTGGACGATGCAGCACATGGACAAAGCCATGGAACGCTTGCCCATCATGGAAACTGCTGGACGCCTCACCGAATGGGCTGGCCTCTATGAAGTCACACCGGACGCCCACCCCATCATCGGCCCGATTGCCGCACTGCATGGCTTCTACGCCGTCACAGGCTTCAGCGGACACGGTTTCATGCACGGCCCCATTGCCGGTCTACTCATCAGCGAGCAAATCTTGGATGGCGCCGCCCACACCCTCGACATCACCTCACTTCGCGCCGAACGCTTTGCCGAAGGTCAACTTATCAAGGAATTTAACGTCGTATAGCGAGCGATGAAAAACTTCGTACGCTACTATTCTATTTCGAGGTTGTGGAAGAAAGTCCCGTGTATCACCATGCTGGACTTTCTACTCCCTCACCACGCTGTAGATACACGAAATCCGCTCTTCCTCATTATGTGGCAGCGGTTGAAACTCATTAACTCGGAAAAGCATCTGCGCCAATCCAACCAAGTTGCGCTCATCGGCTTACCGCTTCTGACCATCACCTGCTGGCTTGGCGGAGGCATCAACCTTGCCCAGTTTGCATCCATTGATGCCTATACCTTGATCAATCTCACACTGATAATCGCCATCTGCATGATGCTTACTTCCAGTCTCTACTCCATACCGGCGATCCTCGGCAAACTCCACGCCCAACTGAATTCGACTTATTGGGATGCCCTTTGCGTCACCCCCCAGTACAACAGCACCATCCTCATGTCCCATGATGCCATCGCCCAATTGCGTTTATGGCCGTTTACCGTCACAGAGGTGGGATTACGCATTTCCCTCGTTATCCTATTAACCCTCAATAACTTTTATAACCTCTATCAAAGTTTCCCCAACCAATCCGATTTCCTAGCACAAACCCTTTACAGTTCCACAACTTGGATACTGTGCACAGGCCTTTTACTACTCGCGCTCGCATTGATGGTTGAACCCATTATTCGCTCGCGTATTATTGTGACATTGCATCTCATCATCGCTGGCTATATCCGCAATACGCCCTTGGCTGTTTTAGCAGGTTTCCTCGGCATTCTCGTCATTCACGGTCTGCAAACCATTTTCATGGCAGGCCTCTGGTTCATGATTGACGATTTCGCCCGTCACAAAATGGGCTTGGATTCCGTTATCTACTGCCTCATCCCGCTCATACTCGTGGCGGCGGTTCTCTTCTGCATGTTCCTCGCATGGTTACGCAAATCCGCCCTCACTATTGCCTACCACGCCATCCTCCGCATAGACAGATAACCGATGTTGAAGAACATCCACTTTTCGCCCTCAACCCCATTCCAACCATCCCCCAACCGCCTTAACAATTCTGCTCCCCTAATTCGGTTAGCAACTTCATCCCGAAAAAGCTACCAAAAAGTAACCCATTCTCACTCGTTTTCGCGTAAAATGAGCATATAACTGTGTTACTCTGACTCGGAGTCTCCGTGCCTAATATCCCTGCTTTTTCTTCTCTTTCTCTGTGCCTCTGTGGTAAATCGCCTTTGCATTCCATTTCCCTTTGCATTGAACCACTCGGCATTTCTCGGTGTCTCTATGGCAAAAATGCATTCCGCCTTTGCATTTTCAGCGACTACTCCCTATGCAATCGCTGCAACGTCACAAACCGACGACGCGGCAGACACAACCGAGCCACTCGCGGCTGTTGTGTCGTTTCGGCAACACCAGCCGAGCTTCCCGCACCACAACAACATGCGTTTAGCGCCAATCTCCCGCACTCCCGCCTGTCATTTCAGCGGATGAGTATGGTGCACAATCCGCGAATTTTGCGCAGCATTTCTCACTTTTCGCTGGTTCTTTGAATGTGCTTCGATATTAGGCTTGGCGTTCTTGGCATCTTGGCGGTTAAAATAATAGTCAAACTGCTTTACACAAACGGAAAATCACCATGCCCACTTTCAACCCTGTAACCGCTGACCTCATCTCCCAACTGATCGCCATCCTCGGTGCGCAGTCCGTCAGTACCACCCGCGCCGATATTGACCTCCACGCCAAAGACCAATCACAACACCATGCTGTCCCGCCCGAAGTCGTCATCTGGCCTACCGCCGCCCAGCAAGTCGCGGATGTTCTCAAACTTGCCAACGAACACCGTGTTCCCGTCACCCCTTGGGGCGTCGGCACAGGCCTAGAAGGCAATTCCATTCCCGTACACGGTGGCATCCTCATGTCCTTCGAACGCATGACCAACATCGTCGCCGTCCATGCTGATGATTTTCAGGTCACCGTCCAACCCGGCATCGGTCACAAAGATCTCAACGCCCAACTTGCCCGTTACGGCCTGTTTTTCCCGCCTGACCCCGGTGCCAATGCCTCCGTCGGTGGCATGCTAGCCAACAACGCCGCAGGGATTCGCACTGTTAAATACGGTGCTAGCAAAGACAACGTGCTCAAAATGCAAGTCGCCCTCGCGGATGGTCGCCTTATTAATGTTGGATCACGCTCCGTCAAACAATCTGCTGGTTATGACCTCCTACACCTCTTTGTAGGTAGCGAAGGCACACTCGGCGTCATCACCGAAGCCACCCTTAAGCTCGTTCCCATCCCTCAGTTTATGAGCGCCGCCATCGCCACTTTTTCCTCAATCAGTACCGCCGTTGAAACCGTTGTCGCCGTCCGTGGTAGCGGCCTCGATCCGGCTGCCCTCGAACTCATCGACGCCACCCACACCAAAATGCTCCGCGAAGCCGAAGGGGTTGATCTCACCGATCATCCCACCCTCTTCATGGAGTTTCACGCCGCCCAGGAATCCAGCCTGACTGCCGGTCTCGAAATGGTCAAGGAAATTTGTGATGACATGGGTGCGCTCAGCTTCCGCTCCACCACCGACCCCGCCGAACGCAAAAAACTCTGGCACGCCCGTCATGCCAGCTACGAAATCATGGTACGCTCACATCCCGATAAAACCTTCTTCATCAATGATGTCGCCGTACCGATCAGCGCCTATCCCGAACTCATCGCCTATGTCGAGCAACTCCGTGACGAGCGCCACATCACCTGCTACATGATCGGTCACGCTGGTGATGGCAACATCCACGTCGAATTCCCCTTTAGTGGAGATGTCGAGTATCAAAACGCCCTCGAAACCAATGGCCTCATCGTCATGAAAGCCATCCAACTCGGGGGAACGGCCACAGGTGAACACGGCGTCGGCATCGGCAAAGCCAAATACATGCCCGCCGAACATGGTGCTGGCCTTGATGTTATGTTCTCCATCAAACAAACCCTCGACCCCAATGGCATCCTCAACCCCGGCAAAATCTTTGTTGAGGCCGCTAAATAACCATCATCATTAGATGGGCTTGTTCGCTGGCAAGCCCTCCACTAAATTTCCGGATGCGCCTTCACCAACGTCTTTAACGCCAGCATACGCCATGCCTTACGCACCAATTCGCCGATTTCATCCTCAGCCACTTCCGAAAGGCGCACCAACACATAATCAAACGGGACATAATGATCAGTGATAAAGTATTTCTTAGGCTCTAACTCAACCAGTAAATCACGCTCGACAATCGCCACCTTCCACACCAGCGTTTCACCATCATCCCGTATACACCCCATGAACTTCTTCCCCACATACAACGATGGACTCCCGTGGGTAATTCCCTCCCGCACACTCGGTAATGCCAGCGCGATTGATTTCACCGCATCAAAACTCACACCGCCTGCAGATTTCCCATTCATGAAGCCACCCCCACATATGAACATTTATTCTACGCACAGTATAACAAAAAAGGGCAAAACTGCTACCAGTCCTGCCCTTCTCTATACCACTATTTACTGTCAGTGTGATGTTTTGGCTTTTGTCTACCAACTATCGACTAAAAACTTTTATCTACTCAATATGATGCCCGTTATGGTTACCATTCGTCACAGGCACTGCTGCCATCCGGTTGATTTCCATTGCACGGACGGTCGCGCTCAATTCCTTATGCCGTGCCGCCACCAACGCGTTTACCAATCGCGTCTGCATCGTCAAGGCCTCGGTCAACGAGTCCACTTTACGGTGCAAATCCGCGATTTCAACTTCGCTTTTCAAATTCACTTGATAATCATTCTGTGCAACCGCCCGATCTTTAGCTGCCTGTCTATTTTGAGACATCAAAATAACAGGTGCTTGCAAAGCTGCCAGCGTACTGAGCGCGAGGTTGAGCAGAATAAATGGGAACGGATCAAACGCATGACTTCCGAGTATCGCGTTCGTACCAATCCATACAGCCATCAACAAACAGAAAAAGATAATGAAGCGCCAACTACCGGCGATGGTCGAAATCTTATCAGCCAGTCGGTCACCCAGAGTCGCCTGCTCTTCCATCTCCTCGTACACGTCATCTGTAACGATGCGTGGGCGCAGGTCATTAATCAGGCGCTGAGCCTCAGGGCCGAGCAAGCTTTTCAGTTCTTCAATCTCTTCGATGAGGTCTTGAACGTGTTCATCAGGATCGTCCATCGGGGTCGCCCCAAGACGATTCAGCAAAAGATCATTGTACATAACGTCCTCCATACAGATGCGATAGCGTAAACATGAGCCAAAGACTCGGTGTTTACCCGTCAAACTAAACTATGCGATTGTAAGTTTGGAACTTGTCACCCTTATCCCGCGAAGCTGCAGGACGGCGATAACGCTTGTGGCGCTACCCCCGGTGACACATCTGTCTGGAGGGGATCGCTACCGTTGGGCGCCATCGCCGATGGCTAAGTGTGGCTGTTCCTTATGACTACTGCCCTCGGTCATTTGATCCTTCTATCGAACGTAAACAATGGGTTAGGAGAATAATCTCCAACATCTAGATGATACGCCGTATTTGTTTTTTGTAAACCCCTCAATCCACTACAAATAAGGAATTTTGAGGAGATTTCACACGGTCTTAACAAAAGACAAGAGCGGGTATGTTATGTACCCGCCCTTGCATGAGGCGACGGCCGGATTTGAACCGGCGCATCAGGCTTTTGCAGAGCCTTGCCTTACCACTTGGCCACGTCGCCATGAGGGTAAAATTATACTGGCTGCCAAAACGACAATCAACCCTTAAACTGAGTAATTCTATCATCTAGGTCAAATCCATCTTACAATCTCCATGAGGACTTCCTCTGGCGCATAAATCCAAAAACCGCCATAATATCCATCATGACCAACAATGAACGTGACCTCACCCCTGAATCGAACCTTCCATCCTCGGATTTTGTCCCGGGTGATGATGATTTGCGTTATGCTCCGCCTGTCGAACGACTTGCCTCTACTCAACCAGACTCTGAGGCTAGCACTGAACAGGTAGAACCAGAAGACATCGCTGCGCCTCAATCCATTGAAGAACCGGCTGTACAGGTTGCCTTCGATTCACTTCCAGTCAACGTCACCGACGGCCTAGATATCGAAGCCGCATTGGCTGCCGTCTCCAGCCTCAGTGATGTAGTAGCTGAACAAGAAGCTGCCGAACTATCCCGCATCGCCAAAATTGAAGCCGAAGCGCAAGCCAAAGCTGAGCGTCAAGCACGCATGGATAATCCGGAGCGCTTCTTCCCTGTCCCGCCAATGACCACACTCAAACGTGGTCAAATGACATCGATCATTCCCGCAGTTTGGCTCATCGGACTAGGTGCTTGGCTAACTTTTACGCTCACTACCTCAAAAGTCGCGCCCGATACAAATATCATCATCCTCGTCGTAATGCTCGGCTTGGGGATAACACTTCTGTCGCGTTGGCTGTCTTCACGCCGCTGGGCAACCGGATCACTTTTCTTTGGACTCGCGGCCTTATTAGTCGGCGCGCTGTTCTTTTACCTCTTACAACCGGCCTCTCCCGGCTTAACCAACGGTTGGCCGCTTTTCATGACAGCCATCGGCTTTGCAGGACTGCTCACACGATTCTTGTCTCATCCTGCTGACTCACGTTTAACTTTCCCGTCACTCATCCTCATTGTCGCAGGGATCGCGGGATCAGTTATGACATTAGGGCTACTCAACACCAATGTAACCTTCATCGCCGCATCACTCTGGCCGGTCGCCATCGTCATCATCGTATTAATTTGGGTACTCCCACTGGTATTCAGGCAGCGACAGTAGTGCGTATCGCAATTGATGCCAGCCGATGTACCGTTCCACGTGTTACCGGCACCGAAAACTATGCCATCCAGCTCATTCGTGCGCTCATTCGTCACAATACGACCCATCGCCTAACGCTCTATTTTCGAGATCAACCAAAACCCGATTTATTTCCCACCTCACCCTTAGTCCAACAACAGATTATCCCCTTCAAACGGGCATGGACACATCTACGCTTCGCCGCCGCGCTCTGGCGCGATAAACCCGATGTCACCTTTGTTCCCGCCCACACCTTACCCTTTGTCTTTCCCGGTCGTGCCATCGTCACCGTTCACGATCTCGGCTTCAAATACTTCCCGCAGGCGCACCCACCTCGTCAGCGTCTTTATCTCGACTGGACGACTCGGTATAGTGCCAAGCGTGCAACCGCCATTCTTGCGGACAGTCAAGCAACCGCCAATGACTTACACCACTTCTACGGCACATCAGCGGACAAAGTTCATATTGTTTACCCCGGTGTGGATAAACCTTTCGTAACGGATATAGAAGTTGTACGTCAAAAATACAAGTTACCCCAACGGTATTTTCTATTCATCGGAACACTCCAACCGCGCAAAAACATCGAGCGCCTCGTCCAAGCCTATGCCCTTTGGCATAAGCAAAATCCTACCGACACGGCTGGCTTAGTTCTCGCTGGTGGTAAAGGCTGGCTCTACGATCCTGCATGGGCAACCGAGGTTGAAGGTATTCACCTCACAGGCTATATTGATGATGTGGACAAAGGAGCAATCTACGCAGGAGCATTAGCATTGGTTTTTCCGTCGCTCTATGAAGGCTTCGGCTTTCCAGTCCTTGAAGCGATGTACTGCGGCACACCCGTAATCGCCAGCAACACATCCAGCTTACCCGAACTTGTCGGCGATGCAGGATTACTGGTCAATCCACTAGATGTTGAAGCCATCGCTAACGCAATGAGCCAACTTTCAAACGACGAAACTTTACGTCACGCGTTGAGTCAGGCTGGGTATAACCAAACCCCAAATTTCACATGGGATACAGCCGCTTCTCAGTTACTAAATGTGATAGACCATCTATAAATCAGCCATGAAACCGAGTGATGCCATAAACCTACACCGCATCGACAAGGCCGCCTCATATGCCTAATCGATACCTTATTGTCCAACTCGCAGATATAGGCGACCTAATTGTTTCAACCCCCGCCTTAGCTGCCCTCCGTGAAGCCAAACCGGACGCCCATATCACACTGCTCACGACATCCCATAGTGCACCGATTATCACAGGAACGAATCTTGTCGATGAAATCATCACCTTCGACAAAAAGCTGTTCAACGGATCATACGCTTTCTTTCAACCCGCTAATCTGCGTCGTGTCTTCGATCTCCAAAAAGGTCATTTTGATACGGTCATCTTCTTTCATCACTTTACACTTAAACTTGGCACACTCAAATTCGCAATGATAGCCCTTGCCTCCGGTGCAAAGCGTCGCATCGGACTCGACAATGGCAATGGTTGGTTCCTCACCCAAAAGCTTCCAGACGCCGGTTTCGGCGCTAAACATCAAGCCCAATATTGGCTCAATCTAGTAGGTTTATTAGGTGCATCTCCCACCCCGCGCCCATCAAGTGTTTCGGTAAAATCCTCCGATGTATCTTCCGAACTAAGCAGGCAAAAGACAGCACGCAAAACCATAGTTATCCATCCCGGAAGTGGCGGTTACAGCCTCGCCCGTCGTTGGGACGCGTCCCGATTCGCTGCCCTTGCCGATGAGCTTCACCAGCGTTACCAAGCTCAAATCATCCTTGTAGGTAGCGCAAATGACGGTGTTGACGACGTAAAAACGAGTATGTCATTCAGCCCACTCGACTTATCCGGCAAAACCACACTGACTGAACTTGCAGGCATTATCCAATCTGCCGATCTTTTTATCGGCGCAGACAGCGGCATCATGCACCTCGCCGCCTCAGTCGGCACACCGCTAGTAGCCATCTTCGGTCCTAGTAATACCGACGCATGGGGAGCATGGACTCCCACCTCAAAAGCAATCATTGTCCGCAGCGCTCCCGAATGTAGCCCGTGTAGTTACGTTGGGCACGGTATCGGCTTGCGTGAAGGATGCCCCGCCCGCACTTGTATGCGCATGGTCACAGTAGAACATGTCCTAACTGCCGTCCACCAAATCATGAACAATGACTTTACCGGAACACGCCAATTTATACCTGAACAGGCCTCACCATCAAGCGCAGCGCTCAAGGCAACAATAGGCTGGGACAAAACAATTCGAGTGCTTGGCCTCCCTGTAGCCTCTATCACATATGCCCAATGGCTGGATCTGATTGGTGACTGGGTTTCATCGCATAGCATTCACCACGTCTGCACCATCAATCCCGAATTCATTATGATTGCTCGTGATGATGTGAATTTCCGTAACATCCTATCGCGTGCTGATCTCTGTGTCCCTGATGGTGTCGGCTTACTCTGGGCGGCAAAACACCTCGGTAATCAACTACCGGAACGCGTAACTGGCTCGGATGGTGTACCTAAAATAGCAGAACGTGCCGCACAAGCCGGATGGAAACTCTACTTTCTAGGTGCAGCCCCCGGCGTAGCCGCTCAAGCCGCTCAAATACTTCAGCGACAACACCCCAACCTCCAAATCGTGGGAATTTATAGTGGAAGCCCTTCACCTGACGAAGAAGATGCGATTGTAGACCGCATTAATGTCAGCGGCGCAGATATTCTCTTTGTAGCTTATGGCGCCCCCGAACAAGATAAATGGATCGCCCGCAATCTTCCCCGTTTACAGGTCAAAATGGCGATGGGCGTCGGTGGCTCATTTGACTTCATCGCTGGCATCGTGCCTCGCGCACCACTATGGATGCGCCGTTCGGGATTAGAATGGATGTATCGGCTTTATTTACAACCGTGGCGCATTCGCCGCATGTTGCGTTTGCCCCGCTTTGTACTTGCTGTTTTACTCAAGGGTGAACATGGCTAACCTCAAACACTGGATTCCAAAGCTTGCCGGACAGCGCATACTCGTTATCGGTGACCTCATTCTCGACGAATACTTGATCGGCAATACAACCCGCCTTAGCCGTGAAGCACCTATCCCAGTTCTGGAATTCGAATCACGCCAACTTATCCCCGGAGGCGCAGCAAATCCCGCCGCAAATATCGTCGCACTCGGGAGTGCCGCTATCCAAATCGGCATCGTCGGATCAGATACGAACGCCACTAATTTACGGGATGTTTTGCAAGCCAAGGGGATAGAAACCAACACCCTCATCACCGACCCATCGCGACCAACCACCGTCAAAACCCGCATCATGGCACACATGGGCTTACGCTTTCCGCAGCAGGTCGCGCGTCTCGATACCCTCTCTCGCGCGCCGATTTCACCAGCCATCGAACAAAACGTACAGACAACCATAGCCGAGCAAATCAATCGGGTAAACGCGATCTTGCTCTCCGACTATCACACAGGCTTACTAACCCCCTCGCTAGTAACCTCAATTTACGAATTAGTTGCGGGGAGCAACATCTTACTAACAGCCGATGCACAGGGGAAACTTGAAAAGTATCACGCTTTCGGTGTGGTCAAATGTAATGCAGATGAAGCACGAGATTATTTACGCCAACCACTTAATTCCAACGAGGATTTTGCCCGAGCTGCTCACGATCTATGCCAATCACTTCAACTCACTGTAGGCATGGTCATAACACGTGGTGGTGACGGCGCGACGGTTTGCACAACAGCCGGTGAAGTAACCCATTGTCCCGCTCCTGCCGTGACAGATGTTTACGATACTGTTGGCGCGGGTGATACAACCATCGCTGTGCTTACATTAGCAGTTGCGGCCGGTGCTTCATTATCCGAAGCCACCAGCCTCGCCAACTATGCCAGTGGCTTAGTCGTCCGGCGTGTAGGTAACTACACACCCTCACCAGACGAACTGGCGTGGGCATTTGATACATGGGGAAATAACTAACCACCAATCACCCGCACATCACGGATGATAATATCGTCAAAGCGCACCCACAAGGAGGTGCTATACCTATAAAACATAAGGCTGCCTTTCGTACTTACGAAGACAGCCTCAGTATAATCGAAACGCTCGAACCAGCTAGATTCTAGCCTTACTCGCTAACAACCACGCTCTGAATATCCTTTGCGGTTTCCAATGCCCAATCCGTAATCTTCTTCCAATCACGGAAATCACCGTCAAAGTTTGTCGGCCATGCATGACCATCATACCGCGCGGCCAATGACCAGCGTTCATTCCAGTCCACTTGCTCAATATCCAGCTTACCCGCAAACGCAGTCTTGCCACGAATATTCAATTGGCTCATGATTTCCGGAATCATGTAGTAATCCATCGCATGAGACATACCGTATTCCTCTAGGACACGAATACACGTGACCCAGACATAAACCGGTGTACGTGAAGCTCTATTTTTCAGGGTCTTCATAAATCCGGTTAGTTCCGGCAACCATGTACCTGCATGGATGGGAGTGCCCATCACAAATGCATCGTAATCGTCAACGTGGGTCAAAGTATTGACATCTGCTACCGTTACTTGTAGCCCTTCTTGAGTTAAAACGTCACCTATCCGCTGTGCAACTTCAGCTGTCGAGCCGTGCACAGTTGCATATCCAACCAAGACCTTCATCGTTATTCTCCACACAGTTAATCGTTTTACATTTCCAGTCTATGACGAACCCATACCTATGAAAAGTTAACTATGACGCCACATTAACGTGACAAAAAGCACATCACCCAATTATGAGCGCATGAGAATTCAATAGTCAGCCTTATTGCTAGTTGCTGGCAACCCGTCGAAAGCGCTATAATGATTTCAACTCCAGCAAAATCGCTGTTTATTGGTTGAAAGGTTTACAAAACCTTATGATAGAAGTCATTATTGATAGTATCCGGGTTAGTCTGATGTCTCAGCACCGGGTGGTTGTCTTAAAAGATGTAAATAATGAACGCTTTTTGCCTATTTGGATCGGTCCCTGCGAAGCGGAAGCGATCACAGTTAAGCTACAGGATTTGCCTACGCCGCGCCCTTTGACACATGACCTACTTCGCTCAGTTATTCGCGAGATGGGTGGCAAAATCGCTCATATTTTGATTAGCGACTTGCGGCAAGAAGTGTATTATGCCCGCATTGTGATCGAAGTTGCTGGCGAACAAATCGAAATTGACTCGCGTCCCAGTGACGCAATTGCCTTGGCAGTACGCGCTGCGGTCCCCCTATTCGTGAATGAATCGGTCATGGATAAAGCAGCACGTGAACCGGACGAAGACATCGAAAAAGAATCGGCTTCCGAATCAGCCACCGAAGAAAAAGGCGACGAAAAACGTCTCAGTGCCTTTGCTGATTTTGTCGATACCCTTGATCTGGATGACCTAGACGACCGCGACGAATAATCGCATTTTCCCGGCAATGCCGGTCATAGCCTATCAATAAAAGCGGTGCGCCCGTCTACCACGATTACGCGCCGTTTTTTATCTCTATTTCCGGACGAATATGAACGATCCAGTTGCAAATTGGGGAACCCTTCAAACACCCTATAGTCAAGAAGCCGAAGAAGCAACTATTGGCGCAGTATTAGTCAATTCGGTCACCTACTTCGCGGTTGCAGCCTTCCTCCAAGCTGAAGATTTCTTCATCCTTCGGCATCGCTATATTTGGGAAAGCCTCACGCGTCTGCACGAGCGTGGCGAACCCATTGACTATCTAACAGTTACCCAAGAATTAAAGGATACGGGGCATCTTGCCGAAATCGGCGGCCCCGCCTATCTCACCCAACTCATCAATAGCACGCCAACCTCAGTTCATGCCGAAGTTTATGGCAGACTCGTAGAACGTTCTGCCACTCGCCGCCGTCTGATGGCTGCCTCCGATGAAATCAAAGCCCTTGCCCTCAATGAAGAACTAACCGTTGAGCAAGTCATCTCGGATTCCGAAGCACGTCTCTTTAATGTCACCGAACGCAAACTCAGTAAAGAACTGATCCCCATGCGGGATGCGGTAAGTAACTACTTTGACCGCATCGAATACCTCATGGCGAACCGCAACGCGCCTCTTGGCGTACCGTCCGGATTCAAAGATTTGGACAAACTATTAGGTGGATTCCAAAAGTCCGACCTCATCATCTTCGCAGGACGCCCGGGAATGGGAAAATGTGTAGCCACTGGCACACTCATACCTACCGATAACGGAATTGTTCCGATCGAGACATTGTTGCCTCAAAACACTAACGCAATTGCTGACGATCAAGGTGGATTCTATTACCCACTTGAAATCGGTGTACAAACTCCCAATGGTATCAAACAAACATCCCATTTTTATGATAGTGGGATACGCCCAACCCTTCGATTTCAAACACGGGCTGGATATTCCCTTACAGGTACCCTTGTGCATCCTGTTTTAGTGTTATCCCCTTCAGGTCATAAAGTTTGGAAACCACTTAGTGAACTCACGTGTGGTGATTTTGTAGCCGTTCAAATACAAGAGGATGTATTCGAAAAGACAACTTCGGACAAATACTTCAATGGCACAAAAAGTCCGAGCTATACAAAACTTCAGCAAATTGCTGAATATGCACCCATAGTAACTGATCTCTTAGAACATCAATATTACTGGGATGAAATAATAAGCATTGAAGATGCAGGTATGCAACATTGCTATGACTTGACAGTGCCAGATGGTCACAGCTTTGTTGCCAACGGCATTGTCAACCATAATACGTCCTTCATGCTCTCGGCTGCATTAAACATGGCGCGCTTAGGTCAGCGCATCGCGATTTTCAGTATGGAAATGGGTGTTGAACAAATTGTACAGCGCCTCATCTCAATGGAATCAGCCATCAACAGCCAGAGCTTGCGTCTCGGTCAGTTAAACCAACAGGAATGGGCACGTTTCGTGCACGCGGCAGGTAACCTAAGCAAATTCCCGATCTATATCGACGATAGTGCGGCCCTTAACCCACTAGAGTTACGAACCAAATGTTTGCGTATGCAACGTGAACATGGTCTTGACTTGGTTGTGGTGGACTACTTACAGCTCATGAATGCCGGCGGCTCGTACGAAAACAATCGTGTACAAGAAGTCAGCTTCATCAGCCGTAACATGAAAGAATTGGCGCGCGAATTCAATGTTCCTATTCTATCTGCCGCTCAGCTATCCCGTGCCGTTGAACAGCGTCAGGATAAGCGTCCCCAGCTTTCGGATTTACGTGAATCCGGCTCGCTAGAACAAGACGCAGACATCGTTATGTTCCTCTACCGCGACGACATGTACAATGAGGCGACCGAGTTTCCAAATCAGGCCGACATCATCATTGCAAAACACCGTAACGGCCCAACAGGAACCATATCGCTGTACTTTGAAAAGACCTTGACCAAATTTATGAACGCGGCTGAACGCAGCGTGGACTTGAGCCATATTTAATGAAACGATTTGAAGGCTTCCCTGATAATAGCCAACTCAGCCCAACGGCTTTTCCGGCACTTTTCTTCACCGAATTAGTACCGATGATTGATGATCTAGCCGAGTTAAAGGTTACAATTTATTCCTTTTGGGCGCTCAACCAAAAAGAAGGCGATTTCCGTTATCTACTGCGAGACGAGTACGATAATCCAACCTTGTTGGAAGGAATCAAAGTAGCAAAGCCCAAAACGGATCCGCAAGTAGCGCTCGAAAATGCACTCGCCCGTGCCATTGCCCGTTGCAGTCTACTCTGCACAACCGTCCCACTCGACACTGGTGAAATCGAACTCTTCTGCATGAATACAAAAAAAGGGCGCGTGCTAGTCAGTCAAATTCAAGCGGGCTACTACCAAAAAGGGATCAACGGTCGCCCCATTGAAATTCTTCCGGAACGCCCCAACATCTACAAAGTCTACGAAGAAAATATCGGCATGGTAGATAGCGCCATGATTGCCGATGCGCTGAAAGATGCTGAACAGGAATACCCGGCCGAATGGGTAGTCGATGCCATTCGGCTGGCAGTCGAAATGAACAAACGCAGTTGGCGTTATATCAACTCAATTCTGAAACGCTGGGAAAGAGAAGGCCGTAGCGATGAACATGCTGGGCGATCTAATGGACAAGATGGGAAACAATATGTTTCCGGACAATACGCCGACTTCATCAAACATTGAGCCGGATGATTATCGTTGCCGAATTTGCGGTGGCGAATCCCAATGCGAAAATTTGGGCGTTATTCGCTATGACGTCCCAGTTGGTGACCCACGTTTTGGCAAGCTTTTCCGGTGTCCCAATAACCCAGTAGAAGCCGACAACGACCGACGTGAACGCTTGCGCCGCCTGAGTAATCTAGAAGCATATTCCGGCAAAAACTTCCAGAACTTCGACGTTGAACAACCAACACTAAAACCCGTTGAACGCCAATCATTGGACATAGCCTTGCGCAATGCCGCCCGTTATGCTGAGAATCCTCAAGGTTGGCTACTGCTTGAAGGGACTTACGGTTGCGGTAAAACCCATTTGGCTGCTGCTATTGGCAATGAGCAATTGCAAAGAGGTCAGCAGGTAATATTCATCACAGTTCCAGATTTACTGGATCATCTTCGCAGCGCCTACTCCCCATCCGCTGAATTCAGCTATGACGAAACCTTTGAACGTATTCGCCAAACACCATTACTGATTTTGGATGATCTGGGTGCAGAAAGTCCTAGCCCGTGGGCAAAAGAAAAACTGTTTCAGCTATTGAACCACCGCTACAGTTATCGGCTACCCACCATCATCACCACCAATGCGGATCTAGACACACTCGATCCACGAATTCGTAGTCGCCTTCAAGACAAAGATTTCATCAGTCGTGGCAAAATAACCGCTCCCGACTACCGGACATACTCGCCCGTTCAGTATGATCAATTGTCGAACTTGGCTGCCTATAGCGAAATGACTTTCGAAACGTTCGATTTTCGTTCCAAACTTATGCCCGAAGAACGTAGTAATTTCGAACGTGCCATGCATCTAGCAGTAAGCTATGCCCAAGCACCTCAAGAATGGCTTGTACTCACTGGTCCAAATGGGTCTGGGAAAACACACTTAGCAGCAGCCATTGCGAACTACCGCCAACAACAAGGTGCTGATGTCGTTTTCGTAACAGTACCGGATCTACTGGATTATCTACGGGTAACCTTTAACCCGAATGCCCCTGTCACCTTCGATCAACGCTTCCAGATGGTGCGCAATACACCATTTCTAGTTCTAGATGATTTAACTACCGAAGGCTCAAGTTGGGCGAAGGAAAAACTCTTCCAGATTCTAGACTATCGCTATGTCTCTCACCGTCCAACCGTCATGACTACTCACAAAATTATCAATGACATTGACACCCGTATCCGGAGCCGATTACTCGATCAACGCCGCTGTACCATTTTTGCGATCACCGGCCCGGACTATCCGACACGCTTGAACCGCCGCTAATCATGAGTGTTGCTCCAGTGATTGCACTGACCATAACACCATATCAACGCCGCCATTTGCAAGCGATTCGGGATTTGTTGTTTCACAGCCATTACGTTCACAGTCACCTCGACTGGCTAGACAGTGACCAGTGGCTAGAAACAACCGATACCATCACCCATCTTGCATGGCATAGGGGTCGCCTTGTGGGATTATTGGGGCTTTCCACCCCACTAAACGGCAGCACATGGATTCGCCTTGCAGCCGTGTCAGATCTCGTTGATCCTGAAACCGTCATATGTTCGCTTTGGAACGAGATCCTCCCACTCTTAAAGCAATCAAATGTCCATATTGTCGGCCTGCTCATCATCAACGATTGGATTGCCCGTTTTGCCAAAACCTTGGGTTTTGCCTACGGTGAAGAAATTATTACACTAGCGCGTGGTGGCAATCTTGTCCCGCCCCCACTACCGGACAGTCCCCGCATTCGTGTCGCCGAAATGCAAGATATTCCGCAGCTTGCAACCCTAGATCAAGCAGCATTCGACACCCCTTGGCAAATGTCAGTATATGATCTAAGACAAGCCTACCGGATTGCATCTAGTTGCACAGTAGCCATCCTCGATGATGCCATTATCGGCTTCCAAATTTCCACCTTCTTTTTTGATGGTGCACATTTAGCGCGGCTTGCGGTGCATCCAACAGCACAGGGGCGGGGAGTTGGTAGTGCATTACTCCGTGACCTATTAGAGCGCTACACCCGACGTGGCATTCCCATGATGACGGTCAACACCCAAGAATCCAATCTGCAATCGCGTCGCCTCTACCAACGTTTTGGCTTTGAGTTAAATGGCTACAATTTGCCATATTGGGCTATTCGCCTCTAAACAGACTACAATCACACCGACACACCGCATCAACCCCATGAATAAGGATCACCAACTATGACCGTCATTTATCACGATGAAGATGCAAATGCCGCCTTCTTAGCAGACAAACAAATCGCGGTAATTGGCTACGGTAAATTCGGGCGTCCTGTAGCCCAAAATCTTCGAGAAAGTGGCGTCCAAATGATGATTGGCGCCCTCAATGATATGAGTGGGCAAGCAGCCGTAACGGACGGTATGACTGTTGGAAGTATCGCCGAGGCCGTACAACAAAGCGATATTCTGATTATGTTACTGCCGGATGAAATTATGCCCGCAATCTACTTGGAGCAAATTTCCCCCCACTTACGGCGTGGTCATACCCTCATTTTTAGCAGTGCCTATACCGTGATGTTCCGCTACATCGAACCTCCTCCCTTCGTTGATGTTGGCCTTATTGCGCCGCGAATTCCCGGTGCTGCCGTACATGAACTCTACGAATCAGGGCAAGGATTTCTGAGCTTTGTAGCAGTCGGGCAGGACTCCAGTGGACAGAGTTGGAATACCATTCTCGCCGTAGCACAGGCTATGGGTGCGCTCCGTCAAGGCGGCATCGAAGTTACATTTGAGCAAGAAACAGAACTCGATCTATTCGTGCATCAAGCAATATTACCGGCCTTGCATAACCTGCTTACGACCGCAGCAAATTTACTCCTGTCGCGTGGCTATCCGCCCGAAGCAGTTTTCACTGAATTATATCTCTCTGGCGAACTCGCGTTTTACCTCAAACAAGCCTCAGAATATGGCCTTCTTAACACACTGAACCTAGCCCCACGGATTAACCAGTATGGCACGACCAGCCGCATTGATCGGTTTGATGAGCTGAAATTCCAACGCCTTATGGAAGATGCGCTCAAAGAAATTCACTCCGGTAATTTCGCCCGCGAATGGACAAAAGAAGCTAGTGACAACTATCGTCGCTTACGGAACTTCTTAAAAGTGCAGGAAAAACTGGAGTTATGGGAACTTGAACAACAAACACTTGATCTCTTGGGTAGAGATACTAACCCCAATCAGGATTTATAATAAACCCCATAATTTAACATGTTTTAATTGTATTACTGCAAAATTACAGTATACTCATGATTATTACCATAATGGTGAATACGTTCATGAGTGGATCAGATAACACCCCATACATTTCTAAACTCATTTTAGATCTCGCCAGTAGTAGTCATGACGTACGTGAGACTGCGGCCATTGATCTCGTCGAAATAGGCGAAGAAGTGATCCCGCACCTTGTCGACGCCCTCCAAAATCCGAATTGGCGTATTCGTCAATATGCCGCTTGGGGATTAGGCCAGCTAGATGACGCCCGTGGAGTACCACCACTAATCGCGGCCTTGAACGATACCAACGATACTGTGCAAGAAAAAGTGGCCGCCGCCTTAGGCGAACTAAACAATAAAGATGCTGTCGAACCTCTAATACACATCGTGGAAACATCACCAGCCAATGTGAAGCGAACCGCCATCGAAGCGCTTGGAGCGTTAAAGGACAAAAGAGCAGTGCCAGCCTTGATTGTCGCTCTCAAGCACAACGATCCTTATGTGCGCGGGAATGCTGCTTTAGCCTTAGGTTTAATTGGGGACAAACGTGCCACTGTTGCGTTGATCGAAACACTGACCGATTCTGCTGACTTGGCCTGTGGTAACGCTGCAAAAGCGCTAGGCATATTACGGGCTGCTAAATCATTCGATGCCTTAATCCCGCTGCTAAACGCGCAAGGTCATTGGTCGCGTTATTATGCCGCTTGGTCACTCGGTGAACTCCGTGATCCACGCGCCATTGAACCTCTACTAGCCGCCTCAAACAACAAAGATGCCTTCTTCAAACGCCATTGCAGGGAAGCACTTCTCAAGCTCGGATACAGAAAGCTTTAGCGGGTTTGGCGCGTCAAATTCTAACCTTGACCATAATGCTGGCTCTCGCAATGTGTCATGCCTAACGCTAGAATCACCCTATGCCAACACCATTTACACATCTACAAACTGCACAACGCTTGCTATTGGATGAACAGATACCTGCTCACATTCGCGCGGCGATTGCGCTTCAAAAACCAGCTTTCTTGTTGGGCAACATTGCTGCGGATGCCCGTACCAATGGCGATTTAACGCGCGAATCAACCCACTTTTATAGCTACGACAGGGGCATCACCGAACACCCTTGGCGTGTCATGGTTCAGCAAAACCCCACACTAAATCAACCAACCACGCTAGCGCAGCAAGCCTTTATTGCTGGATATGTAGCACATCTCTCCATTGACGAATCATGGTCGTTGGAAATGCTCGGCCCACATTTCGCACGCCGCGAATGGGGAAACCATCAGTTCCGTTTTCTCATGCTTCACATCGTGCTAATCTACATGGATGAACGCGATTATCACGCATTAGAATCGTGGCAGCAACCGAACTTAGCCGCGGCAGTTCCCGGTAACTGGCTGCCGTTCATGCCGGATCGCATCTTAGTGGATTGGCGCAATTTTATTAGCCAGCAACTCTATCCAGTAGGTTCCAGCCAAACACTCGAAGTACTAGGCAAACGTATCAACAAACAACCCCACGAATTGCGCGCTATACTCGACTCCGCGGAACGCATGAACACCGATCTTTGGGGAAACATCCCGCGTGATCAGTTTGATACCATCGAAGCGACCATGTACCGCCACGCACGTGATCAAATGTTGACCTATTGGGATGAATCAATCCCCCCACATCCCTAAATGCGATTATCCACTTGCCAAACGCGCACCGTATTGTCACCGCTGCCAGTCGCCAACTGTGTCCCTGACTTGTTAAATGCCACCGTCAACACTGGCTTTTCATGTGACAAAAGACTAAATAGTAATTCTCCGCTGTCAACATCCCAGAATTTAATAGCATGATCGCGCCCCGCTGTCGCCAGCAGTTTACCATCAGGCGTAAACGCAACTGCGTCTGCCCCTGCCTGATGCGCCTCAATCCTCCGCACTTCTGTACCCGCCTCAGCATCCCATAATCTAACAGTTGCATCCCGACTTGCCGAAGCAACCATGTTCCCATCTGGGCTGGCTGTTAGATGTCGTACCCAACTCGCATGGTGCAAGACATTCTTACACTGTCCTTCAGGATCCCAAATACGAACAGTGTTATCCCATCCACCACTTGCTATCAAATCATCACCTGAACAAAAGACCACACTCGTAATTTCGTCTGTATGTCCTTCAAACGTACGGATTTGTTGACCACTCGCAACATCCCACAAGCACACCGTTTTGTCTGCTCCACTCGTAACCAATCGCAAACCATCTTTGCTCATCGCTACTGCATCAACCGCATCCGTATGTCCCCGTAGGATTCGCTGCTTCCCCGCCGCCTGAAGATCCCACAACCGAACTGTAGTATCCGCACCCGCTGAAGCAATCAACCGACCATCCGGATTAACAGCAATACTCTTAACCGGACCTTCATGTCCTTCCAGCTTCCCCATCAAAGCAAGTGTCTGCCCATCATGGAAGCTGATTCCCTCAGCACTCGCGACAGCAATCACTCGCCCATTCGGTGACCAAATAACCTCGCTGATCCATCCCCGCCGAATACGTGCCACCTCAACAAGATGGGAAACAGTCTCACCTGAAATCACCATATAAAACCCTTATCCTCAGAACACATCCAATTACCCCTTCGCGCATTGATGATCTATGCCTATAATCTTACCCCATGACACACATAGGATTGAACGCACATCTACTCTCTGGTAAAGCGGGCTATCGCTCTGCTGGCATCCACGGCTATATCTATCACACGCTGCTCAACCTCCGTGCCGCAGCCCCTGATGATTGGCACTTCACGGCGATGGTCGGGGCATCCAATCCCCTTAAGCTTAACGGAATGGATGTACGCCGTTCGCGTCAGGATACCGATTCCCCGCCTAAACGGATTCTGTGGGAACAAGCCATTCAGCCATTCCAGTTGAACGATTTTGATCTCTATCACGGATTGGCCTTTGTATCACCGTTGCTCTTAACCAAGCCCAGTATCATCACAGTCTATGACCTCAGTTTCTTGCATTACCCGCAGGTACTTTCAACATCCCGCCGCCTGTACTTACGCTTATTCACTGCCTTATCCTGCCGCCGCGCCAACCGTGTAATCGCCATATCGCAAAGCACAGCCAACGACCTCCACACATCACTTGGCATCCCGCTTGATAAAATAGATGTTGCCCCTCCCGGCTATGATCCTGATGTCTACAAACCCTTGCCACCTGACCAGATTGCCGAATTTCGTACACGCCGCAATTTACCTGATCGCTTCTGGTTATTTCTCGGCACCTTGGAGCCGCGCAAAAATCTACCTGTACTCTTGCAAGCTTACGCGGCACTTCCTCCCTCCGAACGTTTACCGTTAATCTTGGCAGGCGGTAAAGGTTGGGATTATGAAGTCATTTTCCAAACGATTGAACGTCTCAAATTGGGCGACTCTGTTCAATTTCCGGGCTATCTGCCTATCGAGGAACTTCCCTTCTGGTACAATAGCGCCGAAGCCTTTCTCTATCCGTCCATATTCGAGGGTTTTGGTATTCCAGTCCTAGAAGCAATGGCGTGTGGAACACCGGTCATCGTGTCCAACGCTTCATCATTGCCGGAAGTTGCCGGCACTGCTGGACTAATGCTCCCGCCACAGGATGTAGAGCAGTGGTCACAAGCACTCCGTAAAGCCTATAGCGATGCCGGATGGCGACTAGACGCATCGCAACGTGGATTGATCGAAGCGAAACGCTATAATTGGAACTCAACGGCAGTTCAAACGATCCAGAGTTACCAATTCGCACTCCAGAGCCTATAAGTAGTGATATACTACTCCATCAAAATAGCCCTTAGATTTATTATGAAAGTTCACGTGTACTTCAATAGTCATGAGTAGCACCAACCTTATTCCACCTAAAAGAAATCTCTACATGCCAGCGGGTTTTTATCCCGTGCTGGATGTGTTGCTCGTATTCGTTGCCTTCGCCATTGCCTACTACATCCGTTACGAACTACAAATTATCCGTCCGGTATTTGATCCAAACCGTGCGCCTTTCCAACCCTATCTACCCTACACTGCCATTTTCGCCGCGATGGTCTATATCAATTATCGCGCCAGCGGCCTCTATAAAAACAACCGTGGTCGCTCCTATTGGGATGAACTATATGCCGTTATCAACGGCGTAACCAATTCCACCGTAGTGCTGTTAGGTTTATATTTCCTTTTCCAACCACTCGTATTCAGCCGCTTGATGGCGCTCTATGCCGCCGCCATCAGCATCGTACTCCTAGCCATAGTCCGCGCTGTCCGTCGTATTGTTCGTGCCTACCTTCGCACTAAGGGTTATGGCGTACAACGCACCCTGATTATTGGCGCAGGTGACGTTGCCATGGCTGTCGTCCGCATCATGATCGCCCGCAAAGAACTCGGCTATTTACCCATCGGTTATGTCGACGATGATCCGGCACGCGCCAACACCGATTTAGGCCGTGTCAAAGGCTTAGGCGGCCTCAAAAACCTCGGTAAAACCATCCAGAATCACGGGGTGGATACTGTGATCATCACACTCCCGTGGAGTGAACATGATCGCATACTTGACCTCATCGATGTCTGCCGCCGTGCCAAAGTCGAAGTACGTGTCGTCCCTGACCTCTTCCAACTCAATATGCGTCAGGTACAAGTGGAAAACCTAGACGGCATTCCATTACTCGGGGTCACAGGTGATGCCGTACTGCTCGGTCACCAACGCGTCATGAAACGCATGATTGACGTTGGACTAACAGTGCTTAGCGCACCCGCATGGCTCTTATTGTTTCTATTAGTCGCCGTTGCCATCCGCGTCGAGAGTAAAGGCCCTGTCCTCTACACACAAAAGCGAATTGGCCTCAACGGAAAAGCCTTCGATCTCATCAAATTTCGTAGCATGATTCCCAACGCCGACGAACTCCGCGCCCAGCTCGTCAAAGAATCAGGCGAAGACCCGCGCCATCCCAAAATCAAGAATGATCCGCGCATCACCGCCGTTGGACGCTTCATACGTGCCACCAGCTTGGATGAACTCCCCAACTTGATCAACGTCCTTCGTGGACAAATGAGTCTGGTCGGCCCACGCCCCCCGACACCCGACGAAGTCCAGCTCTATGAACCGTGGCACATGCAGCGCTTGCAAACCCTCCCCGGTATGACAGGACTCTGGCAGGTCAATGGCCGTAGCGATGTCCCTTTTGACGAAATGTGCCTGCTCGATATTTACTACATCGAAAATTGGTCCGTCGGCATGGACGCTCAAATCCTCGTGATGACCTTGCCCCGCGTCCTCTTGCGCCACGGGGCTTACTAACCCGACTAACTCGCCACCCCTACTATTCCCCTAAAATCTATCATTGCATTCTGATGAGTCGCTTATCCGAATCGTGATACACTGTACTTAATTTCACGAATAAACTCTTGAGGCCATAATGGTCACAGCCATTTACGATGGATATTGTGTCATCTGCAACCAAACTCGCCGCACAGTGATCGCCCTCGATTGGTTGCATCGCGTCGAGTTCTTGAATATCCACAACTGGAACGAAGTCAATCAGCGTTACCCGACCTTGGATTACGAAGTCGCCATGGGGCAGATGCACCTCGTCACGCCCGACGGACAACTGATTGGCGGATTCCCTGCTGTTCGCCGCATGTTGCGCGAACTCCCGCTCGGCTATCCTGTATGGCTACTACTACAACTACCCGGCATGGGAATACTAGGCGATAAAGTCTACAAATTCATCGCCCGTCACCGTTACCGCATCAATCGGCTTTTCGGAATGCCAGTCTGCGAAGACGGAACCTGCAAAATTCACACCTGAGTCGTCTTTAGCCAATTGAGAGTCGTATGCTGCCCGAAACCACCCTATCCCACATCACTGATCACGTTTATTGGATGTCACCGGGCAAACCTGACCGCCCATCCCTCTGCGCTGTAGTCGGCAGCCATAAAACCCTGATGCTAGAAGGCGCCGCCTCTGCCGCCCATACGCGCCTATTTCTCGACGCATTGACCGCCGCGCATGTACCCCATCCGAACTATGTCGCTCTCACCCATTGGCATTGGGATCACATCTTCGGCGCAGCCGAGCTCGCCGTTCCGATCATCGCTCATGCCTTGACCGCCTCCGAGATTCGTGTGCAATCCAGCTATGCATGGACCGATGCAGCCCTTGATGAACGTGTAGCCGCCGGCAAAGAAATTGCTTTTTGTGCGGATAACATCAAACTGGAATTTCCCACCCCGCGTACCATCCAAATTGCACAGCCTGATATCATCTATCACGACTCGCTGGACATTCATCTTGGCGCCGTAAGCGTACATCTCCAACACGTCGGCGGCGATCATGCACACGACTCTTGTGTGATGCACATCCTGCCTGATCGTGTGCTCTTTCTTGGCGATTGCCTCTACGATGCCATCTACACCCCTGTGCGCCATTACACCACTCGCCGCCTGTTCCCGCTCCTCGACACCATTCTCAGTTTTGATGCCGAATACTACGTCGAGGGTCACACCTCCACCGTTATGTCTCGCGCTGAAGTCCTTGAGTTAGCACACAAAATGCGTCTGATAGGCAATCTAATTGATCAATTTGGCGACGATGAAACGGCTGTCAACGAAACAGTCAGCTTACAACTCACACACCCACTGGATGACGACACCAAAGGATTTATTCAAACCTTTATTGCAGGTTATAAGCTCGAACAAGCCGCATCAATCAAATAGAGGCAGTAACGAGTCACAATCGCTTTGAATCAAATATTCCAACAGCGCACGTGCCTCATCAAACTGGCTCACTTCCATCAAAGAAACCAGTTTCTCATACATCAACAATCGTGCTTCGTGGTTATGCAAACTGCGGGGAGTACGCATCTGTCGGATGATTTCCAACAAATAGATGCGATTATGTAGACTGCCGAGTATCTCTGTGGTTTGTGCCTTCCCCGATAGCTTTCCGATCAGGGTATGAAACTCAAAGATAGCCTCGCTTGACTCTTCGAGTTCACCTTCCAACATATCTTTCCGCGCCGTCTGGATGATTCGCGTCAACTGTGCGAGGTCTTTTCGCGTGGCGCTCTTCATCAACCACCGTAACGCTAATCCTTCGACAGCCTGCCACAACGCGTACAGTTCAACCACTTCGTCATATGTAAACGACCGCACGAATACACCATGACGGGAGTGTTTAACCACCCAACCGGCTGTCTCCAACAAGCGCAGCCCATCACGAATCGTATTCTGGCTAACATTCAGCTTGGCAGCCAATTGCAACTCAATTAACCGCTGACCACTGACATAAGCCCCCGCGCGAATAGCCTGTCGAATTTGCTCCGCAACAATCTCAGCGCGAGTTGCCCCTACATCATTGCCATATTCATGTCGACCACTGACCATATAATTCCACAAAACCAATAAGTACTGATCGAATTCACCGAACCATCACAAGCATTCCGCTTATTTCGCCACCCAACTCGCCGACTGACCGCCCTGATTCGTTACTTGCACGATATTCGAGCCATCCACTTTCATGATGAAAACCTCATCGTGTCCAGTTGCAGCCGCCACTGTTGTGAACGACACGTACTGCCCATCTGGGCTATAGTCCGCGCCCCACTCCAAACCGATGCCGTCATATAGAATCCGCGCCCCACTACCATCCGCGTTCATAACCGCCAACGCAGAATCCCCCAATGCCATATGCCCATCAATACCTGCCGTCAAAAACAAAATTTGATTACCGTCTGGGCTATAACTTGGCGATCGGTCACGCGTATCATTCTTGGTCAACAAGCTAAACGCTTGCGTCGATAAAACGTACTGCCCGATTTCCCACGTGCTGCTATCGCGCGGAACCCCAGTCGTAACAACCAATGCGGTCATAGCAGCATTGTAACGGGGATGACTATTGCGCTTCCCATTCGAAAACAATTGCTGAAGCTCACTGCCATCGGGTCGCATCGAATACACATCAAACGTACCATCCCCCCGTGTATCCGACGAAAAAATAATCTGCTGACCATCCGGTGACCAACTCGGCACATTATCCAGCACCGTATTGTTGGTCAGTTGCCGCACATTATTCCCATCAATATCCATCACATAAATATCAAAATCGCCATCACGGTCTGATTGAAACGCGATTGTTTTACCGTCCGGTGATACCGCCGGATAATCATCAACATGACTATCATTGGTCAATTGCGTTTCTATTCCGCTGGCAAGATTAGTCGAATAAATCTCGTAATTGTCACCACGGTTATCAAAATAGACCAATGAACCGCCAATCGCTTGTAATATCGCATTAACAACCTCGGTCGAACGTACCCCCACTGGCGCAACCACGGGTGTACCAACATCCGTCGCCACACTCGGAATAAGCGTAGACCGTCCCGCCGCACTCGTCGCATCCAACGTCGGTATCGTACTCTGCCCTTCGCCCGATCCATCGCTTGTTGATGGCCCTGGCACCTGTGTCGCAGATGTCGCGTTAGCCCGTTGGTTCATATTCGTGACCACAATCGTCACAATCAGCACAACCAGCGCCAATAATCCGCACCCGATTAACCCGCCCAGTGCAGCGCTTGCCCACACATTGCCGGATCGTGCTTTACGCCGCGGAACATTATAGCCCTGTGAATAACCACTCGTTGGTGGCGCAGAAGCCATCGGTGGAACCATCTGAACACCATATGCCGGTTGCGGCATCGTCGGGACAACCTGCTGCGGTGGCGGAGATTGCACCGCAGGCTCCGGCGCAGTCGGTCTTTGAAACCCCGGTTGTGTATCATGCATACTCATCACAGGCTTGTTCACAGCCCGCTTGAGTGCCTCGGACAAAGCAACCGCGTTCGGGAAGCGTTCTTCGCGTTTCTTCCGCAGCGCCTTGAAAATAACTTCTTCAACCGCAAATGATAAACTAGGATTGAGCGAACGTGGTGATGGAGGCGGTGCAGTCACTTGCATCACCGCGATACCATATGGAGTATCACTTTCAAAGGGACGGCGACCAGTCACCAGCTCAAACAGCATGATCCCTAAAGCATAAATATCACTACGACCATCCAGAGGCATCCCCTGTGCCTGTTCCGGACTCATATAGCTCGGAGTGCCAACCACCCCTTGCGTTGTAATTCCTGATGGTGCGGCCTCGCCCAAAACCCGTGCAATACCAAAGTCCGTTAAATACGCGCCGCCGTCATCATCCAGCAATACGTTACTCGGCTTCAAATCACGATGCAGTACATGCTTACTATGGGCATAATCCAATGCAGGTGCAATCTGATCAATAATGTCGGCGACCGTTTCCAATTCGATCGAACCGTCTTTCAACACATCATCGACCGAGCCACCCGGCATATAACGCATCACAATATAAGGTTGCCCGTTGTATTCACCATAATCATGCACCGGCACAATATTGCGATGTTCAAGCTTGGAAACTATCGCGACTTCCTGATTGAAACGTTGAATATACGTATCGTCTTTCGCATATTGTTCAGGCAGTACTTTTACCGCAACAGTCCGATTCATAGATACTTGATGCGCACGGAACACAGTCGCCATACCGCCGCGTCCGACCACATCCTGTATCTGATAGCCGCCTATAGTTTTGCCGATTAAATCATCCGCCATAAAGCATCCTTATTATCGGGCAGGCATACCCTCTAGGTGATTATACGGCATACTCACACCCTAAAACAAACGGGTGATACAGCCGCTCATCCTGCTTAAGGTTATAATCAAAACATACCGGTTGCCTAGTAACAAAAGATTACATTACGCTATGACCCTCTTCGCACTCTTCAATATCGGCTGGCGACGCTGGCGCACACATGGTCTCATGCTCATATGTACGGTCATTGCCTGTGTCATCATTCACTTCTATTCGCCTTTTGCCGACCTCAACTACATGCTCACGCTCGGCTGCGGATACATCTCACTCATACTCATTGTCGTATCGCTCTTGATCGGCCCCTTCAAGCTCTTTCAACAACGTCGTAATCCAGTTAACTTAAATTTCCGCCGTGATGTCGGAATATGGGCAGGACTAACAGGCTGTATTCATGTAATCTGCGTCCTTATAATCCGCGTTCGCGGCAGCATTATTTATCTTTTTCTCAAACCTAAACCGCGCGGAGTGGGTTACGATCTATTAACCACACCACAAGGTATCAGCAACAACATCGGTCTGATTGCCACCCTCATCCTGATCATGCTCCTCGCCCTCTCCAATGACTACACCCTCAAATACTTCAAAGGCAAACGCTGGAAACTATTGCAGCGCTTTAATTACGGTCTTGTCGTACTCGCTTTTATACACACCATCCTCTACCAACGTCTTGGTAGTCGTGAACAGGTCTTTGTGCTGATAACCCTCTCCTTAGCAGTTGCGGGACTAGCATTTCAAACCATCGGTTTCATCCTGATGCGCAACCGCCGCGCCAAAACACTTTCCCAGTTACAATAGATATTAAGGTTCAACTTTCAAACTTTTGCCTTACATTTATGTTGAGGAGGAAGTTATAAACAAATTCTTCCACCGATCGAATAGCAACGCTAACCGCCATATGTGATCGGGTTTCGCCATACGAATGAACGAACTAAATCTATCAGCTACAAACTATTGGTAACTATTAATCAACTAGAAGAGGTGTTTGATGGGTGGATCGAATTTTGTTTTACAATGGCCGTCAGACTCGGGGAAAATCACCGTTCCCTACGATGCAGCCACAGGTGTTGTCAAAATAGCCGCTGCGGCTGGATCAGTCGTCAAAGCAGCGGCAAGTGGCCAAGTGACCGTCGTTGCCACAGACCGCATCGAAATCGCATCAGGCGCTTATCTACTGGTATATAGCAACCTTCGCAAAATTACGCTCACGGTCGGGCAATCAGTCACCGCTGGAAGCGCAATCGGTGAATCTGTCGGTCCCGATATCAGTCTCGCTGTCCGCCAAACCATTGACCCCACCCCCCTATTACCATCGACGCCTATTCCAGCACCCGCACCAACTCCCGGCCCATCGAAAGACAAACTCTATCTTTCACCCATCCAAAGTGGTGTTCGTGTCCGCGAAAAACCCGTCGATGGCAACCCATTGACGCAAGTAGGCACTTCCGACGTGCTCGAAGTCATTGAACCTATCGATGCAGCGCGCAAGAAAATTGGCGTTAGCGGTGAATGGATCAATATTCGCACCCAAACAGGCCTCACTGGTTTTACCGCCGCTCAATTCTTGAAGGAATATACCGGCCCATTCCCCATTCCTGCCCCGATGCCTGCCCTAACCGGAATCACCGGCATGAACCTCGATATGCATAATCCCTTGGGGCATCCTTCTGCTGATCGCCTCAAAGGCATCGGTTGGATTCGTGTGAAATTCAACGTTTCCTACAACCCAACCAACAACACCTACGGCAACACCGATGTCAATGCGACCTTTAACCGCGTGCGTCCATTCCTACAACCCTACGTCGCGGCTGGCATAAAAGTCCTCATGGTCTTCACCCATCAACTCTATGGCGAAGGCGCAGGCTACAACTGGCCGACTATGGATAGCGGTAAATGGAATGACCTGATTCCAAAATATGCTGACTATGCCAAGCGCACCGCTGCCCTCTTTGCTGGCACCGGATTAGTGAGCTGTTATCAGATTTGGAATGAGCAGGATACGCCGCCTGCCATCGCCCGTGCTGCCGTCCCCATTCCCGCCAAAGACTATGGCAATATGCTCACCCAAACCATTCGTGCCATCCGCAGCGTAGACTCCAAAACCCCTATCATTACGGGGGGACACACCACCGGCCCCGATTCAGGTAGCGCCTATGCCCGTGCCACCCTTGCCGCCATGCCCGCCGATATCCGTCCTGATGGCATCGCCTCGCACCCCTACGGACGCGGCGTAAGCGGTCACAAATTTAGCAATTTCGGCCCGCTTGATGAAGAAATTCGCAAATACAGCACTGTGCTCCCCGGAAAACCACTCTGGTTCACCGAATGGGGTGTACTGGATCGACAGGGCGATAACAGCATCATCGGTGATGTCACCAGTTACGCCACCGGCTTTATCAACATCATCAAGTCCCAATATCCGACGCAGGTTGCTGCCGCCATTTGGTATGCGTGGGCAGATGGCATGGACAATGGCTACGGACTAGTTGGTGCCAATGATCAGCCTAAGCAACCCCTCTATCAAAAATTCGTCACCCTCTGATTCTGCACCGTTTCCAGCGAGGCGTTACGATCTTGTGACGCCTCACTATCCAAAATGCCTCACCCATTGTCCAGCCCACACTTAGGGTCTCGGCGGTATAATTCCTTTTTTACCGCTACAATGGAAACACTTTTCATGATGATGGAGGAAGACCAATGACGACGCAGCCCCCAATCTCCCATGCGCTCGTATTGCCGGAACTAGACTTCATGACGTGGTTAAAAGCCACGGACGCCTATACCAAAGCATTTCCACGCGTTGTGATTGTGCGCTCACCCGCAGGTAATGACCTCAATCGCTACCGTAACATAACCGCGATACAAGCCCCCGGCGTCTGGGTTGGTAATGACGCCCTCTCGCATATCCGCCGTATCTATCCGATGGTTGTCCGTGTCGATGTCATTCGAGTTGCCACCCCCACCGATCTCGCCGCCATCCTTCAACAACGCATTACGCTCAATGACCGCTATGGCGATAAGCTCAGCCCCGGCAACATTAGCGATCGTTTCACCCTCGAATGGCCGTCGGATGCCCGTCCAGCCCGTATCACACGCGGCTTTAATGACACCAATTCCGTAGATGGCAAACCCAACGAAGGTCTTGAAATCTTCGCACCCATCGGCACCCCCATTCGCGCGTCTGCCGCAGGTATCGTCTCCAGTGTGGTTCGTCAAACCAATAACCTCGGCTATGGGCAGTATATTCAGGTCTCGACCACTCTTAGCGGCCTAAACTATGTCGTTACCTACGCTCGACTGAATAATATCCGTGTCACCATTGGACAAACGCTCAAAGTCGGTGATGTGATTGCCGAATCCAGTGCCGACACCATCAAACTAGTCGTGCAGCAACCCGGCAAAGGCTTGGGTGGTTACATCTTGGCGGACATCGTTGACCCCACCATGATGATCTACTGGCAGGGATTACTCCTAAAAATCAACGTAACCGGCCTCCGTATTCGTGAACGTGCAGGCACCGATTTCAAAGTCGTCGGGCAACTCACCCCCTATGATCGTATCGAATCCCTTGAACCACATGGCCGCACCCTGCTCAAAGTCGGGCAGGAAAACCAATGGATCAAAATTCGATCGCCGCAAACTGTTGAAGGTTACGCCGCCGCCCAATATCTTGTAGCCGATGAAACAGGCGGTCTCAACGCGCTCAACATGACAGGCGTGAATCTGGACATCTTGCACCGTCTTGGCAAACCCGATGCCACACGCCTCAAAGGCACAGGCTTCGTGCGTTTCGCTTATGCCGTATCAATGGGACGGGGTTCAACCGACCTCGATGCTGCCTACAACCTCTACGCTCCCTACATTCAGGCCTACGCCAAAGCAGGGCTAAAAGTCATTTTGGTGTTAACCCATCAAACCTATGGCGAAGGTGCGGGTTATGTCTGGCCGAATATGGATACTGGCAAATGGCGCGAACTGACCGCACGCTTCACCGACTTTGCCCGCCGTATTGCTGCGCGTTTTGTCTCTACTGGCTGGATAACCGCCTACCAAATTTGGAACGAGCAGGATACGCCCATGAGCATCGCATCGGCAGCAGTTCCCATGCAGCCTACAGATTACGCCTACCTACTCTCAGAAACCATCAAAGCCATCCGCGCTGTGGATACCAAAGTCAAAATCATTACAGGTGGTCATGTAGGTGGGCCATTCCTCGGTGCGAATTATGCTCGCGCCACCATTGCCGCCATGCCCAGCACTATCCGACCAGACGCCATCGCCTGTCACTCCTACGGACGCGGGCCAGTGGGCAACAAATATAGCCCCTTCGGCAGCATTGATGATGATGTGGACGCCTATAGCAAAGTATTGGCAGGCGCTCCTGTGTGGATTACCGAGTGGGGTGTTCTAGACCGTCCAAATGATCCGCCGAACGATGTTGCCGATTACGCCACTGGCTTCATTAGTCGCCTAAAGACACTCTATTCCGGCAAAGTAGCCTGTTGCGTCTGGTACGGATGGGCAGACTCCATGCACAATGGCTTTGGCCTCGTTAACACCAGTGACCAACCGAAGCAGCCCTTCTACAGCCGTTTTCTCGGCGCCTAATTAAGTGGATTAAACAACCGAGGGTTGAACGGCATCGACCCTCGGTTTCATTGGTTATTCAGTTTGCTCATCTTCTGGCGTCAACCAATAATCACCACCGCCCCTTTCCCGTCGCATATAACCGTAATCCACTAAACTACGCCGTAGTGTCGCATAATCTTCATGCGCCTCACCCAGAATAGCGTTCACCTGCTTTTCCGTATAATGCGTACCCAATTGGAACTTGGTGATCAACCATCGCAACACCACCAGAAACTTAGCGGTTTTGACAGGCAATTGCGTCAGCCGTCCATTCTTGGTGTAATCTCGCAGCACCTTTTTATCGGCCTCGCTCCAATCCAACACCTCAATCCATGTCGTATCCGATTTTGGCTTCTCTGCCTGAGTAGGCAATGTCTCAATAGTATTCACATACCCCTTGAACATCGCCAATCGTTTTTCATTGATGCTATAGAATCGCTGATTGCCTTCCATGCGTAGTCGCAATAACCCCGCACCATGCAACTTACTAACATGATGCGATACGGTCGGTTCGGTCAAATTGAAAATCCCCGACATCTCACTGACCGTATAAGCGCGCTCGCTCATCAAACCCACCATCCGCAGCCGATTTTCATCCGCAACCGCTTTCAACAACTCCAACAAATCTTCGTACTGCCCACTGTCCATCATTAGACCCTTCTAATTAGACAATTATCTAATTAGATTCTTATCAAATAACAAATCAATGTCAATAGACAAAATAAAAGCCCGTCCGCATGGACAGGCTTCCATATAATCTACTGACTTTCTAGAGGATGACTAGAAGAACATCTTCGCCACACCAAGGATGCCTTGCTTCCACGGCACGCGATGCGATACGCCCGACTGCCCTTCAAACTTCGCTAGATTCTCTTTGTACCATTGGTAATTCCGAATGAGCGCCTGTTTGTTAGAGAACTTTGGCTTATAACCCAGAACTTTCTCGGCCTTCTCAATCGAAACAAACGAATCTTTGCTCGCTGTCTCATACACCCACTTATACAGCGGCGAAATCTTCATCGCCTCAAGCACGCGCAAAGTCATAATTGCCGGTCCCGCTGGCAATCCGGTAATCTTCTTGCCAAACCCTGCATAATCCAACACCGCTTGATAATCTTCCTTCATCGTCGTGAATTCCTTCGCGCCAATGTTGAAAGTATCACTCGCCACTGCTTTATCCAAAGTACATGTCAGATAAATCGCATCACACAAGTCTTCCACATCCAGCAGTTGATAGCGATTGTTACCGCTGCCCAACATCGGGAACCCATGCCCGTCCTTCGCCCAATCGTAAAACAGAGCGAACACGCCGAGGCGCTCCGGCCCGATAAACGACTTGGGACGAATAACAGGAACACACATACCCTTCTTGCGGTAACCAAAACAGACTTCTTCAGCCGCAATCTTGGCCTTACCATACGGCCCTACGCCATCCAGCTTATCCGTTTCCAATAACGGATGATGATCCGGAATGCCGTACACTGCTGTTGACGACACATGCACGAAACGTTCCACGCCAGCATTAAACGCCGAATCAATCATGTTCCGCGTGCCGTCCAGATCAGTGGACATAATATCAGCTTCACTATACAACGGCAGTGCCGCCGCTGTATGGATCACGATATCGATCCCTTTCATCGCCTTATCTACTGCGGCGCGGTCACGAATATCACCGGTGATCTCGGTGATCTGGCTCTTCTCAGGATAATCAAATGGTGCAATATCGAGCGAGGTCACTTTATGACCACGTGCCAATAAATAGCGCGTGAGGTTAATACCCAAAAACCCGGCACCACCCGTAATTAAATACGACTTCTGTTCAGTCATTCCGTTCACTCCAATGCTAATCAAGTATATGGGGTTAGGTCGCGGATGGATCGCCAAGCGCTGCGATCTTTGCCCCTAAACAAGCAGGACACAAACACCCCTTATCATCAGACTCATCTAAAGATATTATACGGGGCAAAGTGAAGCACCAACATTGCGATTGTCCTGCTGCCACTTCACAGGTAAACGCCGCTCCACATTGTGGGCAAACACGGTTGTCAATGACATAGGGCTGTTGATTGGTCTCAGACATGCTTTCACCTTTTGGCCTTGCTGCCAGTCTAGTAGACCGCAACCTATTCCGTCAATGCATAACTCGCCTACATGTCGCCCTGTCAATTGGCTACTCTCGATTGACGGCTTTCTTATTCTTCCCGCGGTAAGTCGCTGTCAACGCATGGCAATTAGGGCATAATAACCGCAAATTCTCCAAACGATTATCGCGCCTATCCCCGTTGATATGGTCAATCTCCAGTGGAATCGTATTGCCCATCCACGTATCAAGTCCACACGACATGCATCGATGCTCAAAAATACCTTCTCGAATAAGTCTTTTCTTGAGGTTTTGTGTACTCACATAAGTTGAGTCTTGAACCAATATCTCTTCAAGTGCTCGTTGCCGAATAAATGGATTTTCTTTACCTCGCAGCCATGCCCTGCCAATAAAATGAGAAGTGTCAATATCAAGCGTCTGTATTCTTCGTTTCAGCAAATCATAATTGCCACCCGCATTACGAAGATTGAGCTTACGCAACACTTCCGCAAATGAATAGGATGAGGCTATCGCTTCTTTCAGCTCAACATCTGTGTAACGCCGAGTTCTTGGCTTGAACGCAGGGACAATCAGCTTACGAGGTTGCAATCGAGGCGTTACAATATCAGGTGGTCTCGCAACTTCGCCACGCATAACAGCTTCGAGATAAGCAACCGTTCCATAACGATAAATACAATCACGTACCGTAGCACGGGGAATATCGAGTTCAAGACTAATGCCCTTCTTCGATTTTCCAGCTTCCCACAAGACAAGTATCTGACGCAGTTCACTATAACTACGCACTGTCTCCTCCAAACAAAAAAGCGCCGTTTAGAGCGCTTTAAGTATTGGGGCGAGTGGGACTCGAACCCACACATCTGTTAAGACAAAAGATTTTAAGTCTCCCGCGGCTGCCGATTACGCCATCGCCCCATGAGTTACTTACTGATAGTTTTCACTCATAAATCATAATAGTAAGTTTATCAAGTTCTTCCTTGACCGTCAACGGCGTTTTAGCCCGCGTTTCAAATCTGAATAATACGAAGTATTCTACTTCACGCCTTGACTTACTAGCCTTTTTGTTCTAAAATGAATATTGATAAATATACGAAATCAACCTTCACCCTATGACTCATCAACCACAAAAATCAGCGATGAATCCCTCTGCTTTAGCCTCAATCACCCTCTCAAATTCTTATGCATATTCGGCGGAATGCTCCCCTATAGCCGCTATGCCACTGACCCAAATGGCACGGGGTGGCATTGACCGAGCCATTCGCGGCGCTCAGCGGTCACAGCCGAACTTCCCGTGTAGCAATCATCACGTTTTAGCGCCAAGCTCCCGCACTCTCGCCTGCATTTTCGGCGACAATTATGCAGTAAATGTCACACAGTAAAAACTGCATCCAATCCATTCAAGACAAATCAAGTTGCAACAATCCATGATCGAATTCCCAGTGACAATTTGGACAAAGAGCTACAAGATTATCCAAATGACTGATAACAGCAATTGTGGTCGCCTCGGGAAACCTGTTAATAGCTTCAATATGACAGATTTCCACATGTTTGTCATAACCACACGCAACACAAACATATGGTCGACCTGACGCACGATAAACGTACCGCGCCACACTTCTAATTTGAGCATTCGATTGATACTTCGCTAGTTCACGAGCTTCCCCAAGTGTTCGTTTAGACCAATCAACTAAACTAGGGTTACAAAGATCACAGACCCGTCTATTTGGTAATATCTCTACGCCACAGTATTTGCAAAATCGAACACTGCGCGTCCGCTTTGGAAACGCACGGTTTGAATAAGTAGCACTACATGAGCGAGAGCAATATCGAGGATTCGGCGTTTCTCTCCCACACGACTTACACTTATTCATGGGTCTCAATTCACGAACAGTTGCATTTCTTGGGCTTCCTCCAACGGTATAGTTTCGCCCACAGCACCCACACCTAAAACGTTGTTTACCAGTTACAGTTCCGTTAAGCTTCTGATATTGATTGTCGGCACAGTTAGGACATTGCATCGCATCGCCATCGGGAAATTGACACTTGATTGACTATGTACTGTGGAACGAGTATACTCAAAATCAATATACGCCCGTAACTCAGAGGCAGAGTCTCCGCGTCCTAAGCGGGTGGTCGTAGGTTCGATTCCTACCGGGCGTATCTCTTAAACGCGCATGTCCAGCGCGTTTTTGTTTACCTGAGCGCTTCGTGAAAAATTGAACA
Source organism: Aggregatilineales bacterium (assembly GCA_044227005.1). Lineage (GTDB taxonomy): Bacteria > Chloroflexota > Anaerolineae > Aggregatilineales > Phototrophicaceae > CFX2. Next base: position 92,950 of record JBGAFZ010000006.1, on the reverse strand, counting down.
GGATCACCCTTTTGTGGTAAAATCGCCCCCATCAAGAAAGCTTAGCTAATTGGTCTAGGTAGTTGGAGAGCGTATTATGCATACTGTATTCGTCCTGGCGCATGGTTCACTCGGCGGTTGGGATGAACTTGTTTTCCTCTCCATCGCCGCAATTTTCCTCATAATGATGGGCATCAGTTGGGTTCGCAGCCGTAACACCACCCCGGATGGTCTGGAAGAATCAGCCGAACCAACACCGACATCAACAACGAATACTGATGAACGCTTCAAGCTAGATTAATCGTCATGCAAGCTGTGCGTTCCCGTCGCTCTTTCACACTATCCGTCTTATTCGTCCTCACGCTACTTCTCACACTGAATCCGGTCTCTGCACACGGATATTTGCTACGCTCGATACCGGAAGATCGAGCCGTACTAGAACGCGCTCCTGCACGCCTTCAATACTGGTTTAGCGAAGGTCTCGAACCGCGATTTACAAACCTAACCGTCCGTGATGCATCAGGTGCAACCATCGCTACAGGTGGCGTTTCGCAGGAAAATAACGCCTTATTAACCGCACGCCTCCCCCGCAACTTACCCGATGGCGCCTACATTGTCGATATGCGAATAGCCTTCGCTAGTGATGGGCATGTCATCGCTCAAAGTCGCGTCTTTTTTGTAGGTAAAGAAGTCGGTGGAGTAAACGGACACGCAGCCCTCAATCAAGCAAATCCGCTTGAAGCCATCTGGCGCACCATCACTCTTAGTTCAACCATGCTGCTCTTCGGCCTATGCGTCCTATACTCAACCATTCTGGTACCGGCTTGGGGAAGCAAATCCTATCCGGCAGGATTGCTCCCTCCCCGTGTGATGTCCGCCCTCAATCGCTTCATGCTGATTACACTCGTAGTCACCTTCGCTGGAAACCTATTGGCTATGCTGCAACAAAGCATGGTTTTCTTTGATGCCGACGTGGGACAAGTCATCTCCCAAAGTCTCTGGAGTGTCGTTCGGGTCGGCACCCGTTTCGGAGACTTATGGTCAGCCCGCATGCTGCTGCTCTTGCTCGTCAGCATCCTTTTCGGTCTCAGCATATATCTACGAACAGAACAGCCCGAAACAGTACGCCCCTTTTGGACAGCCAACAGTTGGGCACTATTGCTCGTCATTGGAACGTTTAGCGCTGGTAGCCACGCAGCCGGTTCGATTATCTGGCCGTGGGTCGCCACCTTTAACGACTGGCTACATGCCATTGGTGTTGGTCTATGGGTTGGTGGCCTAGCCGCACTCGCATTGATCTTGCCGTCTGCGCTAGCGCCCTATCAAGGTGACCAGCGTCGGCAAGCCCTGCTCGCAGTCATGAAACGTTTTTCGCGTCTAGCCTCCGGTTGCGTATTTCTTGTCATCGCCACCGGCATCTATAGCGCCGTTACATGGGTCTACACCCCGTCAGATGTAACCCGCACTCCCTTTGGCTCAGCACTCTTACTCAAATTATTGTTGGTTAGTGGACTACTCTTCATCGCAGTAGTTCATCACATGGCGCTCCAACCAGACCGATTTGCGCGCTTCCAATCACTAACCCAGCGTGTCCAAACCTTTGTTCCTAGCCTTCATTTAGAATCGCTGATTGCGTTCGCCGTTCTAGCCAGCGTTGGATTACTAAACGCCACTCCGGTTCCAATTCCCTACTTTATTGAGGAAGGTGCAGCCTCCCCAACCGCTACCCAACAACTCCAAGATTTATCAATCACACTAACAATCACGCCCGGCGGACCGGGAGTTAACACCTACGACACACTGATAAGCCGCAATGGTCAACCACTTGATAATCTCAGTATGAGCCTTCAAATGGTGAATCCAGCCCATGACCAAAGAAGCGCATGGGAAACAACAGAAAATGCGGATAACGGCTTGTATATCACAACGGGCGCACAAATTGATCGCGCGGGTACATGGTGGTCACTGCTTGACCTCAAACTTTCTGACGGAACAACGCAACGCGCGGCATTCAGTTGGGATATTACAGACGCAGCATCCGTACAGCAGTCACAACCTCCACGCCTTCAACATCTTATTGCACTTGCGCTTGTCATCGCGGCCATAGGCTGGATGTTGTATCCCTCCGCAAATTGGCTATATCATCGGCTAGACTTGCGTCCTGCCACACTCGCAGTTGCGCTTGGTGCAATCGTTGCAACTATAATTTTCACCATCATTGGCATCATACTCATACAAAACACAGAAGCAGAATACGAAGCAACTCTAAACCCGATCCCTCAATTCGTGAATCCAAATCTACCAGATGCCCTCTCACTAGAGCGTGGCAAAACCCTATACGAGTCTTCATGTCCCACGTGGAAAAACACCGATCAAACCCGCATTCTTGAACGATTACCCACCACCCGCGATGAAAAACTCTTTTTGGCAACAGCTCAAAGTTGGCAAATCTTCCCCGCCTGCGATTCAACCTTACAAGACTCACAGCGATGGGATATTGTCAATTTCATACGTACGTTTCAAAGGAAATAGAAGGACATTCTCATGATTACGCTCGCCTATGATCCTCAAGACTCGGCACTTGCAACCCGACTTGCACAAGACCTCAAGACACAGGGCTTTACCCTTACCGAAACCCTACCAAAAGCCAAAGAACACGTCTTGGTTATGCTATCATCACCATCCGGTAACCAGAACAAATCCGTCCAAGACCTAGTTAATCAAGCCTTTGATAATGGTCAACATGTCATTGTCGTAAGCGCACAAACAGCCCCTGCTTCAAAACTGATTAACCATCTCAAAACATTCGACTTTACAACCAGTTACCCATTACCTGCTTTGGTTGAACAACTCAAGTTAGTGACATCTGCGCAGGCTGGCCTGCCACTCAAGGTACTAACACCCAAAGCGCGTGCGAAAAATCGTGGTATCGGCATTTGGCTAACCATTATTGTCTTAATTTCGTTCATCGGAGGATTGGTGCTCGTTGGATTTTTCCGCGTCCAAGCACCCATTGAGGAATACAACAGTATTGATACTGAAGTAGCAGCTACCGTAGCCAGTATTGTTGAAAAGAACTTGCCTCATTCAACGGATGAAGCCCTTAATTTTCCAGCAACCGTACAAGCCGTTCCAACAGCCCAACGCCCAATTCTAATTCAGACTGCAACGGCACTGCTTGCACCGAAACCAACCAAACAAAGATAGAAATAAAAAAGACGGGCTAGCCCGTCTTTTTCGATAGTGAGTTCGTTGAGAATTACAGATTCTTGACGAGGTTCGAGAAAATGTTACCAATGGCCGGGCCGAGCAGAGCGAGAATGACGATAACGACGACGGCGACCAGAACCAAAATCAATGCGTATTCAACCAAACCTTGGCCTTCTTCACGGGGCATGTACAACATGATAAGATCTCCTGAACTGAAAGATATTTGATAATTAGTGGAAGATAACCACATACACTCATCATATGGATAAATTGATTCTAAGTCAATATGGCAAGAATTAATTCACAAATTCTTAACTATTTTTACGTTTTTAACAAAACACCCGGTCGCTAGGTACCGGGTGTTTTATCTTCCAAAATTAAACCTGACTAGGCAGATTGACGAGTACTGTGATAACCCGTGGCACCACTTGGCCGCGATCCGGCATCCGCTTCGATTTGAGGTGTCCCGTCACCTTCGTAGCAACGGACAGTAAAAGTGTGTGACCCGGTGCTAAACGGCCAATCGTAACGCCAAATCACCCATGTTACTTCCGAAAGCGGCTTGCGTAGCTGCGCCTCTACCCACTCCCCTCCATCAACCTGTACTTCAACCTTTGATATTCCTCGGTCACCTGCATGGGCAATACCACCCACAGGGATCAACTTAGCATTATCTTTTGTGATAATCTGATCAACAGCCACCGTATCAATCACAGAAGTCGCACGCATAATGGCGTCTTTGTCCCATCCGCGACGAACCCACCAGCCCTCTTGCCAGCCCTCAACTGCCTCAATGCTGGTAATCCATTTGGGTTGTTTCATACCATAGTGATTAGGGATATAGATCCGCAGCGGGAAACCATGTTCCACAGCTAACGGCAGACCATCCCACTCATAAGCCAACATGACCCGTTCATCCTCATTGATAGTCTTAATATCAATGAATTCATCAAAATTATCAGCAGCCGTAATCTTTAGGTGTGTAGCATTCGGCTTCAGTTTCATATCCGCAACAAGTTGCTTTAACTTAAGCCCTGTCCAACGAGTAGTTCCTGTAAGCTCTCCCGCAATCGGATTAGATATGCAAGCTAACGTCACAAACTGATGGATCGGCTCATACTTACTCTTCAAATCTTTAAGCGTCACTTCATAAGGTGTCTCTACCAGCCCACCGATTGACAGCTTCCACTCGGACTCGATAATTTCCGGCGGAATCGTATTGATATCAATCCGATAATGTTCTGTGACCGGGGTGAGTTCAGGGCGGGTTCCCGGTGCTGGAATAACAAGATCCCCGTCATTTGGCAATTTATTACTAGCTGACCACGGTTGCAAACCATTAGAAGCCACCGAAGTCGTTGAAACATCAGTGACCGGCAACGACGATCGTTTTAGAAACGCCCCTAAACCTGCTCCCACCAAAGTTATGGCAGCCGTAGCACCACCTAAACGCACAAGAAACTGCCGACGATCAATCGCTTCAACCGATGCGTCATTACTTGCAAGAGCATTCTGTGAGCCGACAAGACGCTCATAAATACTGCCTAATGCCATGCCCCAAACAACAAAACCCAAAACTATCCATATCGCGTTTATAAACTTGGATTGTGTCGAGTTGATGTCCACTGTCGAACTAATAAGCATGACCGGCACGCCAATAATTAATCCCGCAATCAGCCCTGCAGTTTGGCTCTGGCTAGCTTTTAGCCGAGGCAAAATCGCATATAAAACAACGCTAGCCACGACACCTGTCGCAAACATTCCAAGGATTGCTAAAGTCAGCTCAGCACCTTTAGCTGCACTAGAAAGCTCACCGAGTTTCAGCGTAGTGATGACCTTGACAATCGAATCAATACCAAATGTAATCAAACCGCCGGGTGCAACACGCCCCACCCAATCAAACACATCAAACGGAACAAAAGCAGTACCGACGAGCTGCTGTGCTAAATAAAAAACAGCAATAAGAGAAGCGGTCACAAGCGCGCCTATCAAACCGCTTATCCAAACACTCGGTTTATACGTTGTTTTCATCATATCCCCACTTAAAATAAGATTGCTAACACTCTAGTCCGACATCCTTACCAATCCATTACGCACATTTCCAGTATTTGGATTTTTCGCGCGTGATTGCATACAATAGATGGCTGTGGTTTCCCTATCCATTGTAGTCGTAGTCAGGACAATCCCCCATGATTATTGTCGACGCTCACGAAGATATTGCCTATAACGCGCTTTGCTACGGACGTGACTATCGTCGCAGCGCACTTGAAACCCGTCGGCTAGAGACCGATCCCGAAATGATTGCCCATCGAGGCACGTCCACAATCGGCTTGCCAGATGCCCTACTAGGGCGCGTCGCCTTAGTCTTTTCCACCATATTTGTAGCGCCGGATGATGGTGAAGCCAACAAACCTTGGTCTAGCTTCAGTTACAAAACTCCTGAGCAAGCTTACAAACTTGCTCAGGATCAGCTTGACTATTACAACCGAATTGCCGATGAGAGCGACAAAATCCAACTGGTTAAAACAGTACTTGATCTTGATTCTGTCCTAAAAACGTGGGAAGACGGCAAAACAACCGCGGATCACAAACAAGGCTTGGTGCTACTCATGGAGAATGCCGACCCGATCCTTGAGCCACGCCAGTTTGAGGAATGGTATGAACGCGGCTTACGAATTGTTGGCCCTGCATGGGCGGGTACACGTTACGCCGGCGGTACAGGTAACCCCGGACCACTCACCAAATTAGGCTTTGAATTGCTAAACGTAATGGCCGATTTCAAAGCTATCCTAGATCTCTCGCATTTGGCCGAAGAAGCCTGCTTACAAGCACTTGATCATTACGATGGAACTATCATCGCTAGCCACAGCAATCCACGAACCTTCCGCAATACCGATCGTCACCTCACGGACACCATGATTCGCAAACTTGCGGAACGCGATGGGGTGATGGGAATCGTGCTTTACAACCGTTTCCTGAGTGATGATTGGGCAAGCGGTGATCCTAAATCCAAGATTCCCTTAGCACGTGTGATAGATGCGATAGATTATGTCTGCCAACTCACCGGAAGTGCCCAGCACGTTGGTATCGGCACTGATTTTGATGGTGGATTTGGACAAGAAAGCATACCTGAAGATCTTGATACTGTGACGGATCTAATGAAAATTGCAAACGCACTCACAGTGCGAGGATACTCCTCTGCTGATGCCGAATCCATCATGGGTGGCAATATGATCCGCAAACTCCGGCAAGCACTACCTGCCAGTTAGGTCGCACACAATGCCACGTATTGCGCAATTTGGTATCGCGTTGGGGGCACTTGGAACCGTTCTGACATTCATGGGATTGTTTCCCGGGGTTACAGGATTGAGTCCTGCCAAAGGTATCGGCATCGTCCAAATCTTTACGATTTTGGCTGGTTTCACACTATTGATTCTTGGTGCGCTCATCTATGTGAAGTTCACCTTTTACGTTGGTCATCCAGCCAATCTTGCCCAACAAATTGGTATTCGCTTGGCTCTGACAGGGCTTTTATTCGCAGCCATGTCTGGAACCGCTGACGTAGTTGGGTTTGGATCACACGGCAGCACCACCGCAACGCAACCTCTTTTCGGCCTGTTGCAAGCCATTGGAATCATCGGAAGTTTTATTATTGCCGCACTCGGTGTTCTTATTTACGCAGTGAGCGGCAATATGAACGGTGAGTAAATTTTTCCAGTATTAGGTTCCGATTAGTAATTTTACTCGTTCTACTCAATCTTCACTTATCTTGATCGCAATCCTTTCGCACAATTGATTAACTATTCTCATTATTTTGGCTTCCATCCCGGTTTTTAATAAGCCATTAATGAATCTCAATTTCCCCTTTGACACGTCGTTGATAAAGTTGTTCTGAGTTCTTTTGCTTCACAACAAAATAGGGAGGAAATTATGCGTAAGTTACTCTTCACGTTAGTTGGAGCTTTGTTGCTCGTTTTCGCAGTCGCGCCTGCTGCAGCGGCCGAGGGCAAGGTGCATGTTCGTGTCGCCCATCTGTCACCAGATACTCCAGCGGTAGATATTTTCGTCAATGGGGCACCCAGCGCGATCAAGGGCTTGGAATACAAATCCGTTACAGATTGGATTGACCTTGATCCGGGCAGCTATACATTGTCAGCCGTGCCAAAAGGCGGCATCCGCTCGGGCGTGTTTGATCTGCAAGCAGACACGTGGGTAACTGTTGCAGCCATTGGTTCACTGAAGAACAATACACTTAAGCTAGTGGCTATTGAGGAAGATCATAGTGCAATAGCAAAAGGTCGCACCCGTGTCATTGTCTTCCATGCGATTGAAGATGCCCCGGCTGTCGATGTACGCTCAGGTGAATTTGTGGTTATACCGAAGTTAGCTTATCCCGGCACTCAAGAGATCAACGGGAAACAGAATGACGGTGTATATACGCTCAACATCAAAGCAGGCACGTATGATCTACAGGTTGTCCCTGCCGGAGAGAAGAAACCTGTGGTTCTTGATCTCGCTGGCACAGAGCTAAAAGAGAATACTATCTATTTCGTTTCGGCCATCGGCACACTAGAAAAACCTGAAGTCAACGTAGTGGCTACAACCCAAAGCTAGTCATGCAATTGATCTAGATGATGAGGTCGGCATTTTCGCCGACCTTTTTATTTCTCCATTGGTATGCTGACAGGCATTAGATGTGGATCCGTTGGGGCATCCGAACGAAGAGGTGTAGTAGGTGTGGGGGGATTGAAAATGTCGCCTAAAATATGCACTAAATCGTCTTCAAGACGTTTTTGAAAGTATTTCAAATCTTCGCCGGGTTTTTGCCCGAACAGGGACAAGGTTAAGGTCTCATACATGAACTTACCTTGTATCATCATTTCTGGCTCCCAACGGTCAATTTGTGCCCATTGACTATATTGCCTTCGGTACAGCTCAAACCATATGCGCACATCACCATGTTTGGCTTGTAACCGAAGATCCAACGCAAGAGGAAGCACTGCAGTACGATCATTCACCTTTTTGCGAACCTGCCGGCTTAGTTCGTGTGCGGCAGGTCGTAGCTGGCGTAGCAACTGATCATTGCTTAACTTTTCATGCTTACGGATAACCCAATTGAGGCGATTAATCAGACCTTTACTTGCCATGATTTCACTACGATTTACGCGCCCGTACATATCGTATTGGCTCATCCGCAAGGCAACAACCTTCCAACCAGACAAATACTCCTCATTCACACCGGTTGGAAGCTTTCGTACATGAACACTTCCCTCAGCACCTGTAGGCGGAATTAAACTGTTCTGTGCCACGCTCTGCCACTGTTGACGCCGACCCGCTAACGTATTTGGATCAGTCGGCAGCAAATTCGCATAAGATGGTTGCCACCCACCAAAATTAGGTGTACGCGAAAACAATAGTCTCAAAACGAGTCCTACAATCAGGACTAAAACCAAAATGACGATAATCAATCCGATTAAAAAGGTCTTCTGTTCGGGTTGGCTTGGGTCAATATTAAGTTTTGCTAGGAGTTGCTGAATTTGGTCGTCGGCAGTTGGTGTTGTAGCAGGTGTAACACCAGTAATTTCCTCTACTGGCGGTGTGACCTGTGGCTGAGGAATTGTCGATGGGAAAGTAATAACAATACGGGCAAAGTTATCCTGTGCACTCGGTGCGCCTTCTTGCTCAATGTTCCCTATTCCAACAGCGGCTCGGAACGATTCCACGCTTCGCGGTGCAAATCGATTATTCGAGAACTGCATAACGACCGTATAGCGCCCATTATTAACCAGTGGCGGAATAGACGCGGTCGTAATCTGTTCACCAGATGAGATCAAATTTAAGGTGGCAGTCGAAGTATCTGTAGCATCACCACCAGAATTTAGGACATCAAACTTAACAATCGTCTGATTACCATCGTCACTAAAGCTATTTTGAATAAGCTGTATCGAGTAATCTGGTGGGTTGTCCTGCAAAACTGCCGGAAAAACTCGCCCAATAAACAACAGTACTAACACTACAATTCGCAGCATAGAACTTTCAATTCTGTGAAAGACAGCATTTGTCCCACGTTTATGTTTTCTGGTTTAGCAACCTAACTATATGGTGAAATAAGCATCTTTCCAAGTCGGCTTCCCACCGTCTACCTAACTCAAAACCCACGCTAGTAACCAAACATCCGCATTTTAGCTGCGCCTAACAAAATCTGTCCGAATACTGTCCGGTTATTGTCCGATCCTCTGGGACTCATCAGGGGCAAATATGCAAATCTGTTTACATCGTTCGATGTGATCATAGGAGCATATAGCATGAAGAAGCCGGGACCGTGGCCTCCACTGCCTCCACCACCAAGTTTCTAAGATAGTTATGCAGGTCTGTACAAACGGCATTCTTCCACAAGAAAATGCCGTTTGTGATTAACTTCAGCCACCTAATTGAACAATAATATCTTGAAATTGATCTTGTAGATAATGACGCATTTTGGCATCCTGAACATCCTCTGTACGCTGCAAGCCAATATTAATGTATTCCTTCGCAGATGCCTTATCATTTGCTCGCATTTCAAGGTCCGCTAAACCAGCTAAAACACTCGCCTGTTCATAGCTATTCTTGAGTATTTCCCAACGGCTGAGAGCCAATTTCAGATAGCTGCGAGCAGAATGAAACTGAGCCAATTTGGATTGTGATAGTCCTAATCCATGCTGTGCTATCAAAGTGTAATGGGGAGAATCCATTCTTTCGGCTTCGCTCAATGACTGTTGATACCAACTAGCAGCCTCTTCAAATTCTTCCAATTGAAAATAGATACTGGCTTGCTCGTAAGCCAACAAGGGATACTGCCACACATCATCAGTTCGGGCTAACTCGTCTCGTGCAATTTCCAAAAAAGACATTGAGTAGCTTAGGAAATGTTTATTATCCTTTAGCTGGGCGATATGCATATATATCGCAGAGAGCGTATAGGCTGCACGTCCAATACCGGAGTGATCCTTAAGTGACCGCCAATATACAAATGCCGTCTGTCCATAACCTAGAGCAATGTCAGTATCACCCAGTCGGACATACGCGGACGCTAAAGCATCATACAAACCCGCCTGCAAAGCTTTATCTTGGACTTGCTTCGCAGTCGCAAGCGCAACATCAACCAATTTCTTGTTGATTATTTGATCCAAATCAAACCAGAAGAGTTTGAACAAGCCCGTATAACCCAAGACAATCATGTCATCTATACAACCAACCTCAGCGCGTTCTAGGGCTGTTGAAAAGGCACTTCGGGCGGATTCATGCTGACCAGTTTTTAAGTACGCCTCGCCCATCCAGCGAAAAACATTGACTTGAAGCTCATTGTCTTTGATGTCTTGCGCCATTAGCAACGCATCTCTCAAAAGAGGCGACCAAATTTGATTATGAGATAGCGTTAGGGCAAAGTATGGAAACACAAGTGAAAGGAGTTCGAATGACTTGCGAAAGTATCGCTCGTGATTAAGCCCCTGTTGTAGAACCGATAACAAATTACTTTCGTATTGAGCAATCCAGTTTAAAGGCTCTCCGGCATTATGAATGTATCTGAGCCAATCGGTCACGCTCTCGGCAGATATTTTAAACTCCATTTGACGAAAGCCCTGTTACTTACCAACCGACGATGTAAAACGATTGTAACAAGTCGGTAGTTAAAACCAAAAAGACCAGCTTAAATACTGGTCTTAGATATTGTTTGTAACGAATTACAGCCTACAGTTTTCGAGCAATTCCGATTTGGTTGACACCCATCGAAAGCGGAGTCCATGTGGTTCGGGCAACAACTTGTGCTAAAGCTGGAATCCCAAATAATCCGAATTGCACCACTTTTGGAATAATAGGGAGATAAGGAACATCCCACAATCCATCACCAAAATGCTTGAGCATCTTAAACCCATTTTGCTCACACCATGCTCGCCACTGTTTAGGCGGGTGAACATTGATATGGGTCTTATCTTTGCCGATCGCATCATTGTCACGATCTTTGAACCTGCGCATACCATAATCCGGATGTGGAGTGGCAAATAACCATAATCCACCGGGTTTTAGTATTCGATTGACCTGTTGAATAGTGTGCTCGGGGTTTGGCAAATGTTCCACAAGATGTAAAGCAACTACTACACTGAAGGAAGCATCCTCAAAAGCAGTCAAATCATCCGCGCTCATTTGATAAGCTTCAGCTTTAGGCGCATTTAATAGTGTTTGCTCAATGCTATAGTCAATCAGATCGATACCAACGCAGTGAAAATCATCCTGTAGTAAGCCCAACAGATGACCTAAACCGCAACCCATTTCAAGCAGTTTTCGGGGCTGCCCTGCCTGCTCGGGAAGCGCATATCGGCGAACTAAAGACGCATAATATCGGCGTGCAAACCAATACATGCTGTATTTCCCTAGACCCCGATCCGCGTAATTCCACTTTTCGAAATATTCACGCGTATAGTGTTGGGCTGGTACTTCAGGTGGGTTAGTCATGGTAGCACTGGCTTAATGGGATCGGTCATCAGATCGAATAACTCAAATTGCATTTCAGGCAATGTTAATACTCCATAGGTATGTGAGGTTACACGGGTACTATGAAAGGTATAGAGTGACCCCGGATTAATGACACATCCATTTGCCACTTTGATATACATCGGAACATGCGTGTGCCCAACAATCAACACATCCGCATCCAAAGATTCGAGCATCATGTTAAGCAGTGTGTTGGAAACATGATCTCGATACAACCCCCAGATATTATTACCCGGCTTCCCATGACACATAAACACGTTATAGCCATCATAATGTTTTTGCCAATTAATTGGCAAATCTTCCAGAAAATTGGCATTGGGCTGATCAAAACCATAACCCCATTCATCATGATTCCCTTTGACGGTTGGAATCCGACGTTGACGAATGAGTTCTACAACTTTTTCTTGTTCTGGACCACGCCCAACCAAATCCCCCGCGCACAGAATTTCATCTACATGATGATAGTTGTCAAGCCGATCTAAAGCGGTTAGGAGTGCGGCATAATCTCCATGAATGTCCGCAATAAGTCCAAGTTTCATCCTTCAACCCTAAAATAGACAGAATATGGGATTATTATAGTGTATGAATCTTAAAATAACTCCCCTTTCTCATCTGAAAACTCTTAGAAGGATCACTGTAGTATTGAAGACGTAGGTTTGCCCATGTGGTTTTTCAGGTAACATTTATGGACACTCAATTCATATACTTTTAGTCACTTCAACAATGAAACTTCTCTGGCAATTCTCATTAATCATCCTCTTCGCAATAACATTATCGGCACAGCCAACACAGGCGGCGCAGGATCTCCCCCCATGTGGTCAACGCCCCCATTTGATTGATCCGCCATGGGTAAACGCAAACTATTATTGTGCTGAACTTGTTATCCATGATGAGTCCGGGGGCGAAATGGGATTCACATCATTGGTCGCTGCGCCCGATGGAACTCTATATGCCACACGACCGTTATCCGGCGAAGTCTTTGCGTTAATTGATACAGATCAAGATGGATTACCGGATGCACCCCATGTGGTTGCAAAAGAACTTACATTACCAAATGGTTTGGCCTATTTCGACGGAGCCCTCTACATTTCAGGCGGAACGCACGTCTACAAATTGGTCAATGAAGAAGTGACTACGCTAATCAATGATTTACCCAGTGGTGCCGGATTCTGGACTGGTGGCATTAGTGTTGGATCTGATCGTCGGATTTACGTCGGAATTGGGGCAGCATGTGACAGTTGCCAACAAACAGAAGCTGATCGCGGGGTCATTCTGAGTTTTGCATTGGATGGTAACGACCGAAAAGTCATTTCGACTGGGTTACGCCAACCAAGTGACTTAGCATTCAAAGACAACACACTGTGGGTCACCGATACATCTCGAGACAATCTCCCTTACACAACAAACTATGACGAGCTAAATCGCGTAGTTGCTGGAAACAATTTCGGCTGGCCGCATTGTATCGGCATGAACGAACTTGACAAATCAATGGGAGATTTTGACTGCCAACAGAGTACGGTTCCTGCACTATTATTTCCGACGCACAGTAATCCTTTGGGGATGGTCGCATATTCAGGGAACGCATTTCCCCAATTAGAGGGACAACTACTCATTACAATGGGTGGAAACCATAATGAAGCTTATTTAAATGGCTACACATTAGTCACCGTTGGATTTGATGGCGAAGGTAAGCCACTCGAACCTCATGTGATTTTGCCAGAACTCCCAAGTGGGCATCCTCTTTGGGCGTTCATCAATCTCCAAAAAATCCACTATCAAGCCAGTGGTTTTTGGCAACATCACCCCTATGATGTTACGGTCAGCCGCGAAGGTTGGATATACATCAGTCTTGGGGGAGGCACAATCTGGGCGCTACGTCCGCGTTGATTAACCTACGCTAAAAGAGAGTGTGCATTTGAATTTAAGTATGCTATTATCGCCTATAGAGATACTCATCTAAATAAAGAAGCCGCATGACTCAAATTCTGCTCATCCGACACGCCGTAAACGATTTTGTTAAGACTGGCAAACTAGCCGGTTGGACACCCGGTGTTCATCTGAATGAAGAGGGTCAAGCTCAAGCAGCAGCGCTCGGTAAACGATTGGCTGAAACGCCGATTGATTATTTGTATGCGAGTCCGCTTGAACGCACGATGGAAACGGCAGAAGCTATTCGGCAGTATCATCAACAACTCACTATCCAACAAACCGTTGAATTAGGCGAAGTCCGTTACGGTGACTGGGAAGGCATGGAGATCAGTAAACTAACCAGTCGTAAGATGTGGCAAGTGGTTCAACAGTACCCATCTCGCGCAGAATTTCCGAACGGCGAAACCATGAGGGGTGTACAAACCCGTGCGGTAAACGCTATAGAAGCACTGGTCAGTAAGCACCCTCGTGAAACGGTAGCCGTTGTGACTCATGCTGATATTATTAAGATGCTACTTGCTCATTATTTGGGTATGCATTTGGATGAGTTTCAACGTATTGTAATTACACCGGCTTCGATCAGTATGCTGTCGTTAGGATTTGGTCGTCCCTATGTTGGAACGATGAACGACATGGCTCATATCATACAAATGGAGCAAGAGCGTAAGCAAGCTAAACAGGCTGAAAAAACAGCCTAAGCAGCACCATCTACGCGTGTTTTATTAGTGAAAGATTGGATATGCCAGGCAAAGAAATTGAACTCAATCCGGTGGACTTTATCACCATTGGCACCATTGGACCCCGAGGCCAGCGGATTTTCCATTTGCAGAGTGGACAGGGTCGACAACTCGTCTCTCTCATTATCGAAAAAGAGCAAGCTCGCGCTTTGAGCGAAGCGATTCGAGAAATGCTCGATGATCTCAATAAACGTAACCCGGAAAGTGGCGATGCAAAACTGATCAACCTGAGTAGTGTTGATATGGATCTACGCGAACCGATTGAACCGGTTTTTAGAGTGGCACAAATGGGTTTGGGGTATGACGAAGATCATGACCTCGTCGTATTGGTGGCACAAGAACTGGTTTCTACTACCGATTTAGACGAATTGAGTGAAGTCGAACCGGGTGTAGTTAAGCTATGGTGTAAACGTGACCAAATGGCATTGTTATGCGAGCAAGCACTGGAAGTTGTTAATTCCGGGCGGGCTGATCCCAAACAGAACGGTCGGTTAGTCTACTACTGGTCATAAGTATGGACACAAATACCAGCTCTTCCGATTCGCAAGGTCTTACAAGCCAACAAGTGGTAGAAATACTGCAAAACGGTACGATTGAAGCTGAGCATGGCATGATGCGTTGGAGCTCCAATTATACGTTTCTGCTTTCTATCAACCACAATCAAAACAGCTTGATGGCGGTATATAAACCCCAAAAAGGCGAACGACCATTGTGGGACTTTCCTGATGGAATGTTGTGCAAGCGGGAAATGGCATCATTCCTCACTTCCGAACTGTTACAATGGCAGATTGTCCCGCCTACTGTACTTCGGCAAGGACCACATGGATTGGGATCCATGCAGTTCTTTATTGAGCACGACCCTGAACTCAACTATTTTGAATTTGACGAGGACAAGCTCCCGCAAATGCGTCAAATCTGTGCATTTGACATCCTCGTAAACAATGCTGACCGCAAAGGTGGTCACTGTCTTGTGGACAGCCAAGGACATGTTTGGGGAATTGACCACGGAATCACTTTTAACAGCAGTCCTAAATTACGTACCGTTGTCTGGGATTTTGCGGGTGAGCCGATTGAAGATTTCCTACTTGAGGATATTGAACGGCTTTGCACGCAAGTTGACAACCAGAAGAGCAATTACCGCCAAGCACTAAACGAACTTATCACGGAGCGTGAGATTCACGCATTCCAACATCGTATTCAACATTTGCTTAAATCACGCAAATATCCACAACCGGGGCCGGGTGGGCCAAACTACCCATGGCCACCTGTATAACCCTTGTTAGCATTGGAAAATTCACAACCGAATAGGTTATGCAATGAGTCAATAAGCTTAACCGTTTCTTAAATTGGGTTTGGACATGGCTAAATAATTTTCAGCCATAGTTTTACATTATTTGTTCATGGAGGACAGGATGCTACGCAGACTAAGTTTGGGGATGGTTTTGTTGGTCATCGTGGGGCTATTCAGTTCAGTTGCATTTGCCCAAGATGAAGTTTTTAAGCTCACAATTATGCATACGAACGATGTGCATGGTGCTTATGGGCCATATGATGCCAAACTAGATGGTGTTACTGATGGTGGTGCGGCACGTGAGATGACGGTCATCAACCAAATTCGAGCAGAAGGCGGAAATAGTATTCTTTTGGACGGCGGAGATCGCTTTACAGGAACGCTATTCCACCAACAATGGCGCGGCGAAGAAGCCTCACAGATTATGAACGCCATGAAATATGACGTTATGACAGTGGGTAACCATGAATTTGATGATGGTGACGATACACTTGTTAAGTTTGTGGATTCGCTCAAATTCCCTATCGTTACATCTGATGTGACCTTCGGTGACAATCTAAAAGACAAGATTAAGCCCTACACTATTTTAGAAGTCGGTGGGCAAAAAATCGGTGTAATTGGCCTGACACCACCTGATACTGCCATTTTGTCATCTCCGGGGCCGGATGTGAAGTTTAACGCGGATCTCGCAGGCATCGTTCAACCGCTTGTGGATGATTTGACAACTCAAGGTGTCAACAAGATCATCCTGTTAAGCCATATTGGGCTGGTAGTAGACCAAGATATAGCTACGAAGCTGAGCGGTGTTGATGTCATTGTTGGTGGTCACAGCCATTCACTGCTGAGCAACACTTACACAGGGGCAGAAGGCACGTATCCAGTCGTCGCAAAAGATAAAGACGGCAAGAATGTATACATCGTCCAAGCGGGAAGCAGCCTGAAGTACATGGGGCGCTTGAACGTTCAGTGGGATAAAGATGGCGTGGTTACGAGTGCAAGCGGTGATACGATTTTACTGTCACGCTATATTGCGCCAGACCCTGATATGCTGAAGATTGTCAATGATTTGCGCGTACCCATTTCAGAATTGACCAAGCAAGTCATTGGTGAAACAAATGTATTCCTAGTTGGCGACCGCAAAATCTGCCGTTCACAGGAATGCAACCTCGGCAACTTGATTACTGATGCTATGCGCGCCTACTCTAAGGCACAGATCGCTATCACCAACGGTGGTGGCATCCGTTCGAACGTTCCGGTTGGGGTAGAAATTCCGGCTGACCTGAAGCTGGCTGAAGTCCTGAAAGTGACCCAAGGTGACGTCCTGACCGTCCTGCCCTTCGGCAATCTGGTCAGCACCTTTGAATTGAAGGGTTCAGATGTTGTGGCAGCGCTTGAAAACGGCGTGTCACAGGTTGAGAGTGGTGCAGGACGCTTCCCACAGGTTTCCGGTATTCGCTTCAGTTGGGACGGGAGCAAAGAAGCGGGCAAGCGCATCGTCAGCGTAGAAGTGTTGGGCGCAGACGGCAGCTATAGCGCAATTGACCCGAACGCTACTTATAGCTTGGTCAGCAATGACTTTATGCGCCGTGGTGGTGACGGATATAGCGTGTTCAAGGACAACTCGACCAACGCATATGACGGTGGTAGCCCGTTGGATATTGTTTTGGGGGATTACATCAAGGCCAACAGCCCGATTAATCCAGAGGTTGAAGGACGCATCACACGCGTAGACACCCCGTAATTTAGGGACAATACGTAAGATTTAAAAAACCGGACGCGAGAGCATCCGGTTTTTTGATTTCAACAAACGATGCTTTAGGTTACAATGCAGATGTAATTATCGCTTAATGGGGAGTAGTGAGACGTGGCAAGCGATCAAGCAAAAGAACTGCGTAAACAGGGTATTGCGGCTGCGAAAGCGGGACAGGTTGATCAAGCACGGCAACTGCTTCAGCAATCGTTACGAATCGACCCCAAGAACGAGGCGTCGTGGCTGTGGTTGGTCAGTTTAGCGCGTGACCAGCGCGAAAAGATGTTTTATCTGCACCGATTACTGGAAATTAATCCCAACAATGATATGGGTATTCAGGCATTAAATTCGTTGGGGATGACGCGCGAACAACTGGTTAACCAAGTCTCTTCGTTACCATCGAGGCCGGATAACCGAGCAACAATCGCAGCTTCTTCCCAAACACCGGGGATACCCACACCTGATCCGCAACGGATTGCGCAGTTGCAAGATGAAGTGGACGCTATGATGCAGGAGTATCTGGCATCACGGATGGAAGGGGTTCCAAGCGTCCAATGGGTACAAAAGACCAAAGGACGGGCTGGTGAGCGCGACATATGGGGGTTACGAGCGGCGATTGCGGGAGGAGTAGCAGTTGGTCTTGTGGTGCTATTCCTAGCCGGATACGGAATCGTGTGGAACACACCTGCTTTAAGAGGGATTGTGTTCGTGCCTACCCCTACCCTAACCTATACACCACGTCCGCCAACGGCTACGGCTACAGCCACGCCGGGTGATACGCCTACTCCATCGCCCACACCGAAACAAACACTCACACCTAGCCCGACGGTTCCAGCTCAAATCCCGAATGGTAATGTAGCGGAACCACTACCGACCAAGATTTTCCCACCCGCGTTCGCGAAGGGTGTTCAAAACTCGATTGTATTGATTGACCACGGGCGATACGAGGAAGCCTTACCGACACTTAAGGCCGAAATCACGAGCGTGGCGAACAGCTTTGATCCGGCGCCTTACTATTACTCGGCGCTGGCGCTGATCGGGCAGAAGCAATACGGAGACGCCAAACAAACACTCCTAGATGCGAAACAACGGTTACAGGATACGACAGAGGGTGATACAAAGGCCGTTATTTACGGGGCGCTGGGTTACACCGATTATTTGCTGGCGAAACAGGCTATCGATGATGGGAAAAACAGCGCTGCTGCCCCGTTTCTGGCACAGGCTGAGGAAGAAGCAAAAACAGCCTTAGCCAATTCAGCCCGTTTCAATCTGCCGTATCTGGCGCTGGCGGGAAGTGCGCGACTCACCAAGGATTATGAGAAGGCGATCAAGGCGCTGGATCAAGGGTTAGCGGTTTCTGAGTTAGCATCGGATGTACGGCTGTTTGTTGAAAAAGGTGAGATTTACTTCGAGCAGAAAGAGTACGATAAAGCGGATTATCAGGCGTTTCTGGCGCTCTATATTGATCCAAGCACGGAGGGAGCACACAAGCTCCGTATAAAGTCGGCACTGGCACAGGATAAAGCGGGTTTAGGGGTACTGTATTCACAAGCTTATCTCTATTACTATCCGGGGAGCGTGGACGGATACATCAGTTTGGGTCAAGCGAGAATGGCTGAAGGCAAGAGTGAGCAAGCGCTACAGGCATTTTCTCAAGCTTTGACAGCCGGTGACAACGCAGATGTGTTGATCGCGCGGGCGGAACTGTATACGAATAAGGGTCAGTATAAATTGGCGCAAGCTGATTTGACCAAGGCTTTTAACCTGACACAGAATAAGCGGACGCAAGCCCAACGGATGGAAGCGGCGTTCGCAGCGGGCGATATGAACACGGCACAGGACGATGCGGATGCTTTGTTGGGAACGAATATTGTTCCGGACGGGCAGATCAAACTGATACAAGCGCGTATCCTAATTGATAAGGCCAAAGCAGGTGATAAAGAGACTTATCAAACAGCGTTTGACCTGTTGGACGGCGTGGCAGACGGTTTACCGGCGAACTTGATCCCGTTTGTGAATGAGTATCAGGCGAAGGCGGCGTACGGGATCGGGAAATATGATGTGGCACTAAAGGCGATTGACACGGCGTTGGCGAGTGTTGAAACGGGCACACGGCATTACCTGCGCGGATTGATTTTGGAAAGTCAGGGTAAACGCGATGCAGCGCTGCGGGAATATGATTGGGTGGTAACGTGGAGCAGTGTGTACAAATATCCGTTCATTGATGATGTGCTGGCGCGGGTGGATAAGCTCAAGCCATAAGTGATATCAGTAGGGGCGCGCTTGTTGCCCTTGCTGGTTGATTTTTTATTGCACAAATTGCACTTTATCCGCTGAAATGGCAGGCGGGAATGCGGGAGACTGGCGCTAAAGGCATGGCGTTGCAGCGCGGGAAGTTCGGCTATTGCAGCCGA
Organism: Aggregatilineales bacterium; assembly: GCA_044227005.1. Lineage (GTDB taxonomy): Bacteria > Chloroflexota > Anaerolineae > Aggregatilineales > Phototrophicaceae > CFX2. The sequence goes on along the minus strand of JBGAFZ010000006.1, from coordinate 73,111 downwards.
AATGGCACAAATGCAGCGAGTGGCTCGGGTGTGTCTGCCGCGTCGTCGGTTTGTGAAATTGCAGCGGTTGCATAGGGAGTAGTCGCTGAAAATGCAAAAGCAAAATGCAATACAAATGGACCGCAATTGAACCGCCAAGTCGCCAAGGACGCCAAGATCAATGCAAAGTGAAATGCAATGCAAAGGCGTTTTACCACAGTCCACAGGAGGCTTCGCACAGGCACAGAGAAAGAGGAGAAAAAGCAGGGATATTAGGCACGGAGACTCCACGTCAGAAAGACACAGTTATATGCTCATTTTACGCGAAAACGCGAGGGAATGGGTTACTTTTTGGTAGCTTTTTCGGGATGAAGTTGCTAACCGAATTAGGGGAGCAGGATTGTTAAGGCGGTTGGGGGATGGTTGGAATTGGGTTTGGGGTTACAACATCACTAGAGTAACCTGATTCTTCGATAACCACTTAAAGCGTTATTGATCGCCTGTTTACGAAAAGGTTTTAAGAAACAAGAAGCACGACTTAAAGCCGTGCTCCTCGTTTATAGTCATATCACCAGACTTTATTTTAGCCCTTCACACTACCAGCCGTTATCCCTTCGACAAGGTATCGTTGCGCATAGATGTAAACACAAACTACGGGTACTGCCATCAATAGCGATGCTGCCATCAGCCTGCCCCACGGGTAAATATCGCCGAATACGAGCAGTTGCAGACCTACAGGAAGCGTCTTCAGATTATCACTCGTTATAAACACAAAGGCGAATAAGAATTCATTCCATGCGTTGGTAAAAGCGAATAGAGTAACGGAGAGCAAAGCCGGTGCTGCTAAAGGCAAGGTGATCCGCCAGAAGGCAACCAACCGATTTGCGCCATCAATTAGTGCAGCTTCTTCGAGTTCAACAGGAATAGAGCGGAAATACCCGAGCATGACCCATGTGGCAAAGGGTATCAAAAAGGTCGGGTATGTCAGAATCAAGCCGGTATAGGAATTAATTATCCCCAAATCAGTCAAGATACGGTATAGAGGGATAAAGAGGAGCGAAGCGGGCAGGAGATAGGTGACTAAAAGCAAGGTCGTTAGGAGGCGGCCACCTGTAAATTTGAGCCGTGCGAGGGCATAGGCAGCCAAAGCCGCCACTAATACCGACAAGGCGGTACTGAGGGTCGCAACAATAACTGTATTGCGAAACCATAACAGGAACGATGTTTTGGTCAACAATGAATGGTATTGTTCAATTGTCCACGGTTCCGGCCAGTAGATTGAGGTGTAGCGTTGAATCTGGAGATCGGTCTTGAAGGAGGTTATAAAGATCCAGTAAAACGGAAACAATACAAAGATTAACATGGGCACCAATAGCAACATGCGAAATCCCATGCCGGCACGTTCGCGCTGCGCCCGCTTCAAACGAGATTGACCTGTTTTATCAGGAGGAAGCAGAGATTTCGCAATCCGGTCAAATAGCTGTGATAGCCATTCGGCTGGCATAATAATGACATCTAGAAGCCACGAAAAGCCCTTCCCGATCTGATGATAAAACCGATCGATAAAGGATTTGCGTTTACCCTCGTGAGTGACCTGATCAGGCTGCATCACACGGGCAAGGATAAAGATGATTACGGCCATGATGGGCGCCATACTGAAAGCGGTTGCCGCACCGGGACCGAAGCGCAGACCAATGATGGCCTTTTCGTATGCGAGAATAGAAAACAATCTGGTTGCACCACCGGGGCCGCCCCCCGTCATCAAATAGACCAGCCCAAATGTATTAAATGTCGAAATAAAGGAAAGCAATATCGTCACAATAATGACGTAGCGTAATCCGGGCAACGTGATATGCCTAAAACGTTGAACGATACTGGCACCATCGACTTCGGCAGCCTCGTGTTGTTCACGTTCGATAGCTTTAAGACCTGCAAGCAAGAGAATGGTATAAAAAGGAATGCCTTTCCAGACATTCACAGCGATCACACTTGCCATCGCCAAACCGGGTTCAGACAGCCATGCGACTGGACGATTGATTAGGCCGAGTTGAAGCAAAATCGGGTTCAATCCACCGAAGATCGGATCATAGATACTGCGCCATGTTAAAGCTGTAACAACCTCGGGGACGATCCAAGGCAAGAGCATTAGTCCCGTCAAAACACTGCGAAAAAGTAATCGGCTATTGAGTAAGAGTGCAATAGCCATGCCAACGATGAACTTGATGCAAATGGATGCAACCGTAAAAAGAAGGGTGTTCCCTACAGCGCTCAGAAATTCGGTATCACGCAACAAGCGCGCGTAATTCGCTAAGCCCGCAAATTCATCTTTTCGGGTCACAACTGAACGAACTGTTAAGCTTAACAAAATCGCATTAATAAAAGGCCAGAGAATGAGGCCAGCCATAATTACAACAAGAGGCAACACGAAAATTAGCGCTATCTTCCAATCGCGCCCAAAAATTAATTCTAGCCGTCTAGTGTGGCGGGCAGCAGAGGGCATAGGCATTGCAGTTTCCAGCCCTGTTTGTTTTTCCAAAGTTAGCCTCTTTCATTTGTGACACACATCAGCAGCACATGTATGACCGTTTGACTATGTCAGCAGCTAGCAAAAGGTAATATGAGAGAGGATGGACAAGCCACCCTCTCAACAGAAGCGTTGTATTAGCTCTGTGAAACGCCACCCTCTTCAAAGATTTGGACGATTTTGTCGTGGGCATCTTTGACGGCGTCGGCAGCACTCATCGCACCCGTGGTGACATTTGCCATCATTTGGCTGGGGATTGCAGCCGCGAGGATGGCATCGACCAAGGCATTAGGCTTGGCCGGGTGGGAGTTTCCGTAGAAAAGATCGGGGTTAGTCAAGATTTCCTTGAAGGTTACGAAGTTAGGGTCAACACCCATGATTTCATCGGTCCACATATTCTTGTATGCGGGCATGTTCAATCCACCGCCGACCTTAGATACGGGGACAAAGTTCGCCGGGTCAACCATATTGAGGATCAATTCTTTGGCAAGGTCGATGTTCTTCGCGCCTTTGAAAATCGTCAACCAGAAGATGTTACCACCCTCTAAGAGACGCCCATCCAATGTCTTGGGGGGATGCATAACGACTGTGTTCTCAAAAACCGGATTCTTGTCCGCTTTGGCTTTGGCATAAACGCTGGGTTGATTCAAAGTCATGGCGATCGTGCCAGCAAGATAAGCTTCGTTATTGTTGGTGTCTGTCCAGCTTTCGATACCGGGTGGCAGCATCGGCTTGTATTTCTCGCTGGTATAGGTTTCGGCCAACCATTCGACGGCTTTGACAGTCTCAGGGGAGTTAAACACGACTTTGAGACCGGTTTCATCGGTGAAGCTACCACCAAAACTTTGTATGACGCCTACGATCAAGCCGTGACCATCACCGCTCTTATTGATGGTCATCCCCCAACCCCACATATTCTTGTCAGCATTCGAGACCGCTAAGGCGGCATCGCGGCGCTTATCCCATGTATCGAGTGTCGATACGTCAATTCCAGCAGGCTCGAATACATCTTTGCGCCCGTACCATGCACCAGAGTTGCAGCTAAATGGTACAGCCCACCACTTGCCATCAATCTTGGCGTTAAATTCAGCAACGGCAGGGATTGTGGTGCCATATTTACTGATAAGTTGTTCAACAACATCTGAAACATCTTCCACAATATCCAGCGAATAGAGCTGCGGAACGCTTATTGTGTGATAACCCAAGTCTGGAGGATTCCCAGCCTGAACCGCTGCCAACATCTTGGCGGTAAAGTCACCAAACAGTTCGGGGTTTGCAGTAGACAGATCAAGCTCGACCCCTTTATCGGCGGCGAACTTGACAATGTTATCGTGGATCAGATCTTGAGCAGCCTGAAAATATTCTGTTTTTTGAATAACGGTAAGTTTGCCAGCAGCGCCTTGAGGTAAGGGAGCCGGGGTGGCGGTGGCATCCTGGGCTAAGGCGATGCCTTGACTTGCAGCCAATAGCGCAGCACCAGTTCCTGCGGCAGTACGAAGAAAATCACGTCGAGTTAACTTCTTATTCATGTTTTCAATCTCCTTAAATTGATTTTTGCAAACAGGGCACGTTGTGAAAAAAATTCTCCTTTCTTCCAACGCAAATAACTGTAGTCAGGCGCATTTTGGCGGTCTTGTAGTAAAGACTCGCTACCGTATGTTTTGACCTATATACAAAGAAATCAGGCAGTAATTCTGATTCTGCCCGCACAATTAAGGGTTTATTATGTGCCAAATGAGCATGATGTGTTCTTGTACAGCGTTGGCGGCGCCTTCACTATGTTGTTCACGCAATGCATTCACGATAGGTTGATGACGAGTACCTACTTCAACCAAGTCGGAATAGTGACGGGGGTGAGACTGAACAACAAAGCGCTGAATCTGACTTGAAAGTGTTATCCAACTTCGGAGGAGGCTCGAACTTCCGCCACACTCCACAATCGTTTTATGGAACTGCATATCAAATTCTGAGAGTTTTAGCATATCACTCGTTTTGCCCGCATCTGCCATTTGTTGGATTAGTTCATCCAGATAATCGCACTGAACGGATGAAATTAAGCGAGCAGCGCGGCGAATGGCAAACCCTTCAATCACACTACGGACAGAGAATAGCTCGAGCATTTCGTCGATCGATATACTGCTTACATAAGTGGCACTACGAGCCTGACGTTCAACTAAGCCATCACGTTCTAGCCGTTGTAGCGCTTCTCTAACAGGCCCCTGACTCGTCCCCATCTGAGTAGCAATTTCGAGTTCAACAAGCTTAGTGCCGGGGGCAAGCGTGGCACTAATGATATCGGTACGCAACTGGTCATATACCTGATCTGAGAGAGAAACGGGTTTAATCGGCCTACGATGTAGATGTACCATTAAAGTATCCAGCAGTATCGAAATAATGTGTAATTGATTATTAATAATTGATAGTAGCACATTTGAGATCGCTTATAAAAAAGTGAAATGAAACAAAAGGTGTTGTAAAGAATCGAAGTAAACTTCATGGCTTACGAAGGAAAAGGTTAGTACATTGATAGTCAACCAAGATGAAAGAGAGTCAGTATTTCAGGGTTGCAATTGCTAATGGGGATGCAACGGTATATATCAGCAAGACAAGGATTCGAGGTGGGCAACAGCGGAGAGGAAAAGCGGTTGCAATTAGGCAGGGAAACGATTAACATGCTCGCAGTAAAACAAAAACAGCCCCGAAGGACTGTTTGATTGTGCCGATGGTGGGAGTCGAACCCACAAACCCGTTAAGGCGAAGCATTTTGAGTGCTTTGTGTTTGCCAGTTTCACCACATCGGCTGATGTGTATTGGTCAAAAATGAGTTATTTAAGCTCATGTCGATCAACAAGATATATCTTAAATTTTTGGACACGGATTGTCAATGGTGAGCGAACTCGAAAATGAATCTGCGCTCATAACTGCGGCGGTGCGCGGAAACATGACGGCATTCAACAGGCTGGTTCTGCATTATCAGGATCGGGTCTATTCGCTTGCATACCGGATTATGGGCGAATCGGAGAGTGCGGCGGATGCGGCTCAAGATGCGTTTATCGCGGCATACCGGCGATTGGATACGTATCGCGGGGGGAGCTTCCGCGCGTGGCTTTACCGAATCGCAACCAATACGTGTTATGACGAACTGCGGCGACGCAAACGGCGTCCGGTAACGGCTATCGAGGATTTGCCGGGTGCAGATGCGGATGATGGCCCGCCCTTACCTGCTGATGGCGAATCGCCTGAACAAGCGGCGCAACAGGCCGAATTGGCGCGGGCTATTGAACAATGCATTGAAGGTTTGCACACAGACCAACGTGCGGTGCTGGTGCTGAGCGATGTTGAGGGTTTGAATTACCAAGAAATAACCGAGATCACGGGCGCGACGCTGGGTACGGTCAAATCACGATTGAGTCGGGCGCGCGCAGGGGTACGAAACTGTTTGGGAAACGTGCAGGAACTTTTGCCCAGTGTTTATCGTCTTAAAGGTGACGTGAATTAACGGTAGTCTTACTCTAACATGCTAACTGATCTGGATTACGAACTTCTATCTGCTTATATCGACGGTGCGCTAAGCGACACAGAACGCGCTGCATTTGAGGTGCGCCTGCAAGCTGAGGCGGAACTGCGCAATGAATTGGACGCATTGCAAGCGACGGTGACTCTGCTGAATAACCTGCCGCTGCGTAAAGCTCCACGAGACTTCACGCTGGATGCACGTTATGCCCGAAGGACATCATCGCTGTTTACGAGCGCGACATTCAGCGCGCTATCGACAGCTGCGGCAATCGTGTTGTTCGCGGTGGGGGCGTATCTGTTTAGCGGAACCAATGCTAGTAGCCCGAATGCACTGGCGATTCCAGCACAAGGGGCACAATCAGCATTTTTACCCACTGCAACTTCGGCTGATGCTGGCACATTGGATAAAGCGGCAGTGGTGACGGCAACTGACGCAGAAGTGCTCAGTGACATCGGAACGACTGGTACAACCGATAATAACGCGAGCGGTACGGGTGCGACTGGGCAAGTTAATGGATTTACACAAGAAAACACTCCAGCAGAAGCGCCGGTTGGTGGTCAGCTTCCCTTGTTTCAAGGCGATAGTGCTCAAGCGACACAAACAATCGATGATGGTATCGCGGCTGGTTCGTCTGCGGCGGCCAGCGCGCCGAGCGATGTACAACGGCGTACTGATGAAGCAACTGCAACTGACTTTAGCTTGCAGAGTTCAGCACCGAGCAGTGGTGGTGAAACTAACAGTGCGGCGGCTATGCCTCCTGCACCAAGCGAGGAAATTCAAGTTGAACCGACAAGCCTCGCGTTTGCGGCTATACAACCTGCGATGACAGCCACAGCCGCATCTACAATCGATGAGTTTGTGGCAGCAACGGCTGCTCCGACGGAATTAGCGAAACCTAGCGCCACCAGTATGCCGACACAAACACCCGCGCCAACGGCTACATTAATACCTATCCCTGATTTACCGTCCACTACAGGCGATGTGCTGCCGATTGTGGTGATGGTTTTGGGGATAGTCTTCCTGTTGGTGGCGGTAGGGACGACGATTGTACGGCGGCGTAATCGGCTATGAGTCGCGAACGCATCAACCACTTTTGTCCCGTATGCGGTGCGCCAACTGAGATGCAGATGCGTTTCGGTGTGGCGCGTCCGGTATGCAGCCAATGTGGTCATATCGTGTTTTTCGCGCCGAGTGTGGCGGTGCTGGCGTTGATCGTCGAAGGTGATCGAGTACTACTGGTTCAACGAGCGCATGAACCAAAACAAGGATTATGGGTGACGCCAGCGGGATTTATGGAGTGGAATGAAGATCCAGCGGCTGCGGCTAGCCGTGAAGTGCTAGAAGAAACCGGTCTGATCGTCAAGATTGAGCGGTTGTTGGATGTGTTTCATACACCGGATGATGGCGGGTTAGCTGATATCGTGATCGCATATGCGGCTGCGGTAGTGGGCGGCAGCTTACAGGCGGCAGATGATGCGCTCGATGCTCGATGGTTTAACGGTGATTCGCTCCCCGAACTCGCATTTTTGCCCACACAACGTATCCTCAGCCGATGGGTATCCGGCGAATTATAGAACTCCGTTCCCCATGTCATTAGTGTAATTTGTATAACTTGCAGCCAGATATTTGTATCTTACGTCTTTGCGCCTTACCTAACGTGTTGTTAAAATCAGGCGATTGACACCCACAAGGCGTAAACAATGCAAGTCACTTTGCGACACATCCATAAGCGATTCGGTTCCGTACATGCCAATAATGACATCAATCTGACATTTGAAGGCGGGCGAATCGTCGGTATTTTGGGCGAAAACGGCGCGGGTAAATCCACGTTGATGAAGATTCTTTCGGGTTTTCAGCCGGTAGATAGTGGTGAAATCTGGATTGATAACCGACCTGTGGCGTATAAAGGCCCGCAAGCGGCGATCCGTAACGGTATCGGGATGCTTCAGCAAGACCCATTGGATGTGCCAGCGTTCACCGTCCTCGAAAACTTCATCTACGGGGGTGGTGACGGATTCTTCCTACCGCGTAAGCAAGCCATACGTGAACTAAAAGAAATCAGCCAACGCTTCGGCTTCGAGCTTGATCCTGACATGCCGATCGCTCAATTGAGTATCGGTCAACGGCAACAGATGGAAATCGTGCGGCTGCTGACGCTGGGCGTTAAGATGCTGATTCTGGATGAGCCGACTACGGGTATCTCGGCTGAACAAAAGCAAATTTTGTTTGATGCGTTACGGGCGCTGACAACTAAGGATGGATTGTCGGTGCTATTGGTATCGCACAAGCTTGAGGATGTGATCGCACTGTGTAACGAGGTAGCGGTTTTACGGGCGGGGCGATTGGTCGGAACGCGGAAAATGCCAGCGACAAATGCTCAGTTGGTTTCGCTGATGTTCGGGCAGGAATTGGCACCGCATACGCGTAAACCGATTGATTTATCGAGCGCGCCGAACGCGCTCACACTCGACAAAGTGCATATACACGGTCAACGGGTGCACGTGGACGATCTCAACCTGCGCATTAAGGCGGGGGAAATTATCGGTCTGGCGGGGTTGGACGGCAGTGGTCAAGAGTTGATGCTGCGAGCATGCGTCGGGTTGCAGAAAACAGCACGCGGACGCATTTCGCTGAAGGGGCAAGATCTTACAGGACAGGCTTATCGTACGTTTTTGTCTCAAGGGGTGGCGTTCGGTGCGGCGGGACGACTCGAAGAAGGATTGGTTAGCGGCTTGAACCTGACCGAACACATTGCGCTGGCAAGCGAATCAGGGACCGTCATTGATTGGGCGGCAGCACGCCAACATTGTGAGAAGCAAATCAAACTGTATGATGTGCGTGGTCGCCCTGAAAGTATGATCGAAACGCTATCGGGCGGTAATCAACAACGGGTGTTAATGGCGTTGATGCCAGAGTCGCCTGTGTTATTGGCACTGGAACAACCGACCCGCGGCCTTGATGTCGACTCGGCGAGATGGATCTGGCAGCAACTTCTGGAACGGCGAGATCGCGGGGCAGCGATCATTTTTAGTTCGCCGGATCTGGATGAATTAGTGGCATATAGTGACCGGATATTGGTCTTTTATGCGGGGCGCGTCTTTGAAATTCCGGATGCCAGCCGCACCACCATTGATGAAATCGGTCAACTCATCGGTGGGCAAGTTGAGGTACATCCCGCATGAAGAATCAATCGTTACTCGTTCGAATCGGTTTCGGCGTCATCCCGATTGTGGTGTCGCTGTTGGTCACGGCGGTGATCATCCTGCTGGTGGGGGCAAATCCAGGGGCGGTTGCATCCAAGCTGTGGAGCGGCGCATTTGCAGATATGGCTTCTGTTAGCAACGTGATCAATTTCTGGATTCCGTTGACGCTGGCGAGCATCGGGTTAGTGGTCACCTTTACGGCGGGATTGTGGAACATCGGCGTTGAGGGACAAATCCTGATGGGCGCGTTGTTCGCATCAGGGGTGGCACTGTACTGGCAAATTCCAGCACCCTTTTTAGTTCCGATAGAGATTATCGTGGCGATGATCGGGGGGGGATTGTGGGCGAGTCTGGCGGGTGTGCTCAAGGTGTACTTAGGGGTGCACGAGATTTTTGGCGGGGTGGCACTGAACGCTATCGCGAATGTGATTGCTATCACGCTGATTACAGGGCCGTGGCGTGCTCAAGCAGGTGGTAATTCACGCGGTACAGCACCTTTCCCAGGGGATGCCATTTTGACGCCGATTTCGCCCGAAATTAACGTGAGTCTGCTGGCGTTTATCATTGTGGTGGTTGTGATCGTGGTGACGTGGTTGGCACTACGCGGTACACGGTGGGGACTACAACTCAAAGCAACCGGCAAAAACTCACGGTCAGCCCTGCTGCTCGGTGTGCCAACCGGACGCAGTACACTGAGCGCATTCATCGTGTGCGGTCTGATCGCGGGGATCGCGGGTTCGTACCGTGTGTTGTTCACGTTCGGTAACTTACGGCCACTGGTGTCGGGCGGCATTGGCTTTCTGGCACTGCTGGTGGTATTACTGGTTTCGTTGCGGGTGTTATGGGTTCCAGTAGTGACGCTTATTTTCGCGCTGCTGTTGGGCGGAAGCGCCAAGCTAAAAATTGATCTGCGGTTAGATGCTTCGTTAGTGGGCGTGTTGCAGGAAACTGTGGTGCTGGTGGTCTTGCTCTTTAACGGGCTACGCCAACGATTACAAGAACGCCGCCAGAACACAGATCATTCTAAGCCTACTTCAATTACTGCTACTGCCGAAAATCAACGTGTCATCGGAGATATCACCGAATGAGTGAAGAACTGCTCAATATACTCAGTAGCATTATCGCCAACGCGACTCCATTGGTGATCGCCAGCATCGGCGAAACGATCACGGAGCGTGTGGGAGTCGTCAACCTGTCACTCGATGGCAGCATTATCTTATCAGCGATGGTCGGTTTCGCGGCGGCGTTTGTCAGCGGGAGCGCGATTGTCGGCTTGCTAGCGGCGATGGTGGTGGGCGCAGTGGTCGCCTTGATCGTCGCGGCGGCAGGCATTGAACTCAAACAAGATCAAGTGGCTATCGGGTTTGTGCTCACCCTGTTATGCGCGGATCTGGCACAGTTCCTCGGTGACCCTTATGCACGTCAACCGGGGCCACAAATCCTCAAGACACCGATCCCGTTTCTCCAAGATATTCCCGTGGTGGGGCCAATATTTTTCCGGCAAACGCTGCTGGTGTATTTAAGTTATCTGCTAGTGATAGGCACGTGGTATTGGCTTTTCCGTACACGGCAGGGGTTGGCTCTGCGCGCAGTTGGGGAACGTCCAACGACAGCATTTGCACGAGGCACCAAGGTCAACCGACTGCGGTATATCTATGTGGCTATCGGCGGGTCATTGGTGGGATTGGCGGGAGCGGCTTATTCACTGAGTGTCAAAGCAGGTTGGACAACACCGCCGAGTATGGCTGGTGATGGGTGGATTGCACTGGCGATTGTTATCTTTGGCGGGTGGCATCCTTTCCGGGTTGTGTTGGGGGCGTATTTATTTGCGGCTTTACGTGCGTTTGCGACGGTCGCACAACGATCAGCAACACTCAATATTCCGGTGGTTATCCTGAACGGTATCCCGTGGGTATTGATGATTGTGACGCTGTTGTTGGTCAGCAGTGGTGCGATCGAACGAATTTTGATGGTGCTTCCGCGTCCTGTTCAAAAATTCACGCGCAACTTCCTGCGATCTGATCCACCTGCGGCGCTGGGCACACGTTTTGATGCGGAGTAAAGCGGGTGCGGATTAATCCATTCGGACAACTCATGCGGCGTGTGATGCTCGCCATCGCAGGTATCAGCGTGATTATTACCCTGCTGGATATTTTCAATGTGGTGCAGGGGGTAGCATCCAAGCTCACCCCTGCCCTATTGGGTTTCGTCATTGTTTATCTGGTTTACAGCAATCGGCAACAAAGCCGACTGATACGGAGTATGGGTCGTAAAGCCGAAGGCAATCCGCTGAAGCCATCAACATCTAAACAGAAGCCGAATAAAAAACGTCAGCAAAACCCCAAACCGGAGTATCGTTCGATTGCATGGCATGGTCTGACGCTGCGCTCACACAGCGAGGTCAAGATTGCTAAATCATTGGACAACAAAGGTTTGATGTTCCTCGCTGATCCCAAAATTCGCCTGCACACTGAAAATCATAGGCAGACGCGTGAGGTGGATTTCCTGATTTACCATCAGGGGAAGTGGGGCATTCTGGAAGTGGATGGGCCTCAACACGAACATTCAGTTGAAGCGGACAAATGGCGCGATGCACGCTTTGGCGAACAGGGATTGATGGTGGTGCGTGTCCCTGCGGATCAATGTTATCGGGAACCAGACGCGGTAGTGGAAATGTTCCTCTACAAGTTGGCTGCACATGTGGGCGATGAATCAAAAGAATAGCGGTCACTATTGAACGGAAGTCATGGCCTGAGGTGTGAGGTCGGTATTGAGCGACCAATTGCCACCGAGGTCAAGCGCCCACGCCGCAAATTCATAGGTGTTGCCTGATTGCCCCGTATATTGTCCTTGTGTGGCGGCAGTTTCGAGCCACGGTTGCCATTTTCCTCCGTTGAGGCGTACCCAAATGAAATAGTGATCGATACCACTGTCATCGGTAGCAGACCAATAAACGGTAAAGGTGGGCGGGCTGATCACCGGTAAGGGTGCAACGGTGGGAATGGGTGGCGTGGTATCGGTGGCAGGATCAACAGTTGGATTAGGGGACTGAGTCGCCGTCAAAGCGCCGGGGGTTATGACCAGTGGCACATTGGTGACCAGCAGAAGCGGATTCACTTTTTCAACAAGAATGAGCGGTGCGCCAGCAATACCTGAAACTTCACCTGATGGTAGGCCGGGGAGATTATCGGATGTCAGCGGCGGAAGGCTAATGGTGTATTTGCCGTCGGCAGGCGTCAAGGCGTAATCCTGACTACCGATGTCATAGAGTTGGGCTGTATCACCGAAAGCTGGCAGATCCAGTTTAAGATCGGCGGTGGTACGATTCCACATGACCAAGACGCGTTCACCTGTGGATGGTCGATCAAATGAGACTACAGTGCTGCCGTCCTGTGCATTAATGTTCGGATTGGTGAAAGGCACTTGCCCGAATATCTGAGCAAGGCGATAGAACGCAGCAGCAACAGGGCGAGGGGAACCGGGGAGTGGATGCTGACTGAAACAGGCTTCGCCACGTTCATTACGATAGAGACCAAAAGCATCACCCGCGCAGACCGCACCATTGGCACACAGTTCGCCGTTATGAGGCGGGAAATTGGTGCCACTGGATTGATTACCACAATCGTCATATAGTTGGTGATAAAAGACCACATCCGCGCCTGATGCCCATGCAAGCACGGTACTGGCAACCCAAAAGTTAGCCTGCTGCTGCATGGTGGCACGATAGCGGTGTTCGGCAGGGTTTGAGGCCGTCCAAACCGGACCGGGGTAGTCATCCCAAACAGGGACACCACTTTCATTCAACCAAACCGAGCGACTCAAGCCATGCTTGGCGAGTTCGGTTTCGATGCGATTGACGACTAAGCCGCTACGACGAGCATAGGTGTAGTTGTGAACGGCGACTTGATCCATGTACCAGTTATAGGTTTGGCGGGCAGGATCAGCGGCATAGATCGCCAATACTTTTGCCAGCCAATCATCTTGATCCGGATTGCCATAGGCGAGACCGCCAAACATGACTCTGGTGTTGGGATCGGCTTGATGTGCAACCAGATAAGTCACTTTGAGCAGACGTGCATATTGTTCAACACCCGCCGACCAAAACATGGTCAAATCAGGTTCGTTCCATGCTTCCCAGACAGTTACCCCTGCACCAGAGGGCCAGCGTTGAGTAGCGGCTAATATGCCACCTGGTTTATAACGGGTGACGGCTGCATAAACAAACGTTGCCCACGGATTAGCGGGGTTGGGGAGTTTTCCGGGAGCGGGTGTATCGGTACCATCGCTAAATGCTGCGACGTTTAAGCCCTGGATACCGCCACCCTGCGCATAAAAAGCTGGACGTCCTAATAAGATGGCGTTGATGGAAAGGCCGTGCTGGACATCCTGACTGACGAGCCGATCGTAACCTGTCCAATCAAAGGCACCGGGGGCGACTTCAAGACGGTCCCAATAGAGCGGCCAGCGATTCCATGCTGCACCGAGCAATAACGCTCGTTGATAGCGCAAATCGTTAGCAGGATGGTCTAGAGAGCTAATAAAGGTGATGCCAAGACGTGATGCGCGAATAGTGGAGGATTGAGTGAAGGCCGTAGACGCTTGAAGGAGAAATAAAGGACTAAGGGATAGCCAGAGAAATAAAGCAGATGGCTTCAAGCGAAAGTGCATTTTTTAAGCATTTCATAACTCGGACGGCGATTACTGAACGGGAACCATAGCCGGAAAGCGCAAACGGAAACAGGTACCCTGCCCCAATTCACTTTCCACGTCAATTGTTCCATTATGATTGGTAACAATTTTCTTGACAATCGCCAAGCCAAGCCCTGTGCCCTTACTGTTGATCATGCGGGCGTTTTCGGCACGATAAAAATTATTAAAGACTTTTTGCGTGTCTTGCGATGTCATACCGATGCCAGTATCGCAGACTTCACATTCAACATGCTTATTGGACACACGAGTCGTAATCGTTATCGTACCACCTACAGGGGTGTAGTTGATGGCGTTCTCGACCAAATTGACGAGGGCACGATCCAGTTCATCAGCGTCAGCTGAAACCGTCGGGAGGCTTTGTTCTAACTCCAGTTTAAGTGTCAGCTTCTTGTTTTCAAATGAGGCACGGAAGATATCATCAATCTTGGAGGCCAAGATGTTGATGTTTACGGGATGGGATTTCACCTGCGGCGCGTAATCTAAGCGAGAGATGGTCAAGATGTCTTGGATCTGTTTGTCGAGTAGAAGCGTCTGGTCTTTGATCAGATTCAGTTTGTCTTTTTGTTTGACGGGGTCACTGATGCGTTGAAGGAGATACAAACTGTTATTGATAATGGCAAGCGGGGTTTTAAAGTCATGCGAGATGGTGCTGATGAACTCTGTTAAGGCACCGACACGTTCTTTCTGAAGGGTTAGTTCCATTGCTTGCTGGTCGGCACGCTTAAGGGTTTCTTCTATTGACTTACGTCCGGTAATGTCTTGAATTACACCGGCTACGCCTGCGATGTGCTGATTATTTTCATCCCGATACGGTTGACCAAGTGCATAAAGCCAATGTAAAGCACCATCGTCTTCAGTAAATCTAAATTCACATTCGTAGATACCACTGGATTCAATCATACGGGTGGCGGCATCAAAGAACTCTTTACGGTCATCGGCATGGATATGTTCGACAAAATCAGCCGTTGCAGCGGAGATGGGAGCCGCATCAGGATCGTACATGGTATAGCGCACAATATCACCGGTTTGCATGTCCCAATCCCACGAGCGCATATTGGCAGCGTTCAGGGCAAATTGGAGACGCTTTTCTTTTTCGGCGAGCATTTGTTGGGTTTGCTTTTGGACGTAAAGCTGCCCTAAGATTGCCCCATATAAGCGCATTAATTCCAGTTGATAATCATGCAATGGTTCATGGTTGATGAAGTTATCACTGGCGATCCAACCCAGAATTTTTTCACCGTGCGAGACTGCGGCAAAGATATTCCAACCCATGCCTAACGTCTTATCATAATCCATCAACTTGGTATCACTCAGGAAATAGACGTGTCCATTGGCGGAAAACCGCTGGAAACTATTTGTCCAATTATCGATGGTAAGCTCGATTACCAAGTCCGACTCTGATCTTATGTTACCTTGAAAGTCCGTACCGTAGGTTCCGCGGAGCGAGGTGGTTTCCTTATCAGGCACAAACCAGCCAATCCGGTCAAAGCCGAGTCGAGTACGCCCAAGCTGAATTGCCTGCCGATGGAGTTCATCGAGGGTGGCAACATCAGCCAAACGGACATTTACTTCATGCAGTTCTTTGAGATAGTCCTGAAATTGCTTAGCCGTCTCATCACGCACCTTCAAGGCGGCTTCGGCAAGCTGACGTTCGGATACTTCGCGTTCAAGCTCACGGTTGCGCAAGAGCAAGTTTTCTTCACTGGAGCGTGCACGATCTATGGCGTCCGTCATGCTACGATAAGTTAGTGAGAACAGCGCAGCGGCAATCAGAAAAAATAAACTCTCTGAAGAAAAGTGTAGGATCTGGGAACTTGGCTCTGCACTAATGAATGTAACTGAGGCAGAAAGTCCACGCAGTAAAAATCCTAAACCAGCAAATACCGACATAAAGGCAAAAATAAAACTGGCTCTGCCCCCGAGCAAAAATCCAGCTAAGAGAATGGGAACAATGTAAGCCGTAAATGCGGCATCATAAATGCCATCGGCGTCAGGTGCTAAGTTGGGGACGGTAATGATAAGCCAGATACCCAATACGAAGATAAAGACAGCCACGCGAGTCTGACCATAGCGGGCGGCGATGTTGATCACCGTAGATAACGCGACGACACATAGGCCAAAAACAATAATATCGGGACGTCCGACCAAAACAGAAAATAAACCCACATACAAAAGGGCGATTAGGCTAATCGCCAATGTAATCCAGTTGAGTAAGCGAGTGGTACGGTTGGTGCCGTTATCTGGGATGTCAATGCAAGTCAAAAAACGTGTGATGGGTGCCAGCATGTGATCAGTTCCAAGCTGATTCAAGATTACAAAGAGGTTACTAATATTTCTAATTTTAGTGGAATAATTAATAAATTGGAAGCAATTTAGATTAACTTTCACGAATTTTACGTAAGAACAAGCCTATAAGCTCATAATCGTTTTTGCGTTCAATGCGCAACGCACCTACACTTTTAGAGTGACATAAAAGCCCAAGCGGAGCGCGAGTTATGGTTAAAAAAGCGGTGTGGGGATTGGCAACGCTGTATTTATTGGTAGCAGGATGGTTCGCAACATCGGCACAAGTGACAGGTACAAGCTGGTCGGTACAACTGTATGATTCGACGAACGGGAAAGTGACGACTGTTGATAACAATGGGCAAATTTTGGACACATTTCTATTGCCGTTGGCTGCCGGATTTGATGATTATCCGGGACGCGTGGCAGTTGGTCATAGTGGGAACTTGCTGGCCTATGTTGCAACCAATAGCACTACTTACCAAGGGGCATTGATTATCAGCCAACGTGACCGTTTATTGACGAGTTTTAATCTGCCGTTGACGGTGGCAACGAGCATGGAATTTGTTGCTGATAAATCGGTGTTTAGCGAGGATGATAGTCGGCTGGCATTGGGTTACAGTTTAGAAGGCGGCGGATGGGGAATCATCGTACTCAATCTGGTAAGCGGTGGTGTTGATTACAGTCTTCGATCTGACTTACCGATTGTAGGGGTACTGGGCATACCCAATACGGTTGGCCTGACGCCTGTAATTCGACAATTCAGCCTACAGACGGTTACGTTTAATCTGGTGGCAAGTGGCACTGAAGCTGGGAGGGCAGGAACTTAACCGAACATTTTAACCCCGAAAGAACCCATTTTCTCCAACTGATTGCATTTCCACAACGTGCACATCTAGCACGATTCTCAACCCCATTATAGCACGGCTTTTCGGTGATTGGGAGAGATCGAACCTCTCCCCAAACCACCTTGAAGGCTCGCTGACACGTCCAGCAAGACTTCCGAAGAAGAGTGTAGCACACCTCTACGAAGTCCTTGCCAGCCTCAGCGATTTTCTTAATCGGTTTGTTGAGTGTTGTGGAGGAAATGGAAAATGACTCGCATTTTTGTACTGACCAATCATAAAGGGGGTGTCGGGAAATCGACATCCGCCACCAATATAGCCTATGGCTTAGTTGGACTACTCCGGCGCTCCGGCGCTGCCAATTGTCGAGTGCTACTGGTGGATACGGATAGCCAAGCTCACGCCTCGCTGGTTACGACTGGACACAAGGATTATGGCGCAGACAATAGTCTCTATGCCGTTCTGATGGCTGATCGTAAGGAAGCTGCAAATGTTCTCGCGAATTGCCTTGTGCAAAGTACGTGGGATGATGATTTACATGTGTTGCCCGCCTCGCCGATGCTCGAAGGGGCTGAACGTGAATTGATGGGTGTAGCCGGCGCGCCGTATCGGTTAGCTGAACCGCTCAGCAGGATTGCCAACCACTATGCCGCAATCGTGATTGACACCCGTCCGTCGTTCTCATTGATGACTGAGATGGGATTGCTGGCCGCGACTGATGCCATTGTGCCTGTCGAACCCCGTTATCTGGAAACGGTCGGGCTGTTGTCGGTCATTTCCAAAATCAATGAGATCCGCGAAGGTTGGCGACATCCCCATCTGCATGTGAGTGGCATCCTCGTGACTAAGATGGACACTCGTGTCAAAGGTCACAAACAACTCCTCGATGAACTCAAGTCACATAGCGTATTAGGACAGCTGGTCTGTGGGGTGATCCCAGCCAATGAGGCGGTGTCTTATTCCCATCACCATCACATGAGCGTGTTCAACTACGATCCGAGAGCTTCAGCCAGCAAAGCTTATGCCCAAATGGTCGGCAAGTTGGTTCGCGAGATTGCTGGACAGAAAGCTGCCGTTTCATGAACGGCAAGAAGCGGCAAGTCAACACGGGTCTTCTCGACACGATTACAGCGGATATGTTAGACGGTGTTGGCTTTGAAATGGGGATGGACAACAGTTTACGAGTTGAGCGGGTTCTACTGGAAATGGTACGTCCTGATCCGGTGCAACCGCGCAGGGTCTTGCCGGATCGCATATACCAAGCCTTCCATGCCAATCGAATGACTCCGACTCAGGCGTTACGAGAGCTTATCCAGACTGCCCAACTTGCTGCTCGTCAAAATGGACGTCCTTTCAGCAATGTCCTAGATTTGCTGGGCAACCCAGATGAAGAAACAGAGGTTGAAGGCGCGATATTGTCACCCGAGGAACAACTCGTTCGCGATTTGGTCAATCTAGCGGTAACAATCCGCGACGATGGGCAAGTTAATCCGCTAACAGTGGTTGATGCCACCCAAGGTGTGACACGGCTTTATCGCATTGAGACCGGCGAACGACGTTATTGGGCGACGTGGTTACTTCGAGATTTCATTCCCGGTTATGAGAGCGACGGCATGATCCCCTGTATCATCACCCCTTCCGAACGAGCTTCTGCATTTCGACAGGCGAAGGAGAATACAGCTCGAACAGGACTCTCTGCGATTGCAATGGCGCGTCAAGCGGCTCTCTTGCTGCTATACGTGCATGACTGCGATATTCCCGATGGGCCGGTTACACATGATTTCTATCGGCAAGCACTCGAACTCACATTGCGAGGTAAACGGGAATACACATCAGAGATATTGTCAGCTATGGGCGGAATTCGAACGCCGATGTTCAGCCGTTACAAAGCACTACTTCGTCTCTGTGATGAGGCACTTGAACTGGCAGATCGTCACAACCTTGATGAAGGTCGATTGCGTCATCTACTGGAACTGTCCCCAGATGATCAAATTGAGATGGTACGACAAGTTATTCAATTGAATTTGTCTGCTAAGCAAATTGTCGATCTTGTTAAAGGTCCTAAAGCAGAATTGGACAATTCAAATTCTGACGTACCGCGCCAAGCCCGACAATTGGTGAAATTGATGCGACCGGTGAGTGAACTCAGCGGATACAATTTGGCGCTCGCGTTGGTCGAACAGGAAGGAGATGCTGTCGTAGCTCGGGTACGACTTCAACACTTACGCAAATTGATCGATGAGACAGAAGCGATCCTGAACGCTCAATAGATTAAAGAAATGTTGCCACGTGGCAACATTTTATTAGGTGAAAATTGTGAAAAATATTCGAGCGCCGCCGTAGAAAACAAAACCCACCGACGAAAACGTGCAGGTGGGTGACGGATGATGGATACATTACTGATGTGGTAATCACAATGTATCACAGTCCCTCCTCCCCTGCAACTGAATAACCGCCTTTCAGTCCTGTTTCTTAAATACGACTTCTGTTCAGCGTTGCTTGGAGGCAATAATGAATGGCTATTCTGCGGCTGGCGACTTTGACCGTCAGCCTGATCTACTCGCACGTCTACAAAATGTGGTTCGTCAACTCAATCGTCCAGATATCAGAACGGTTTCCGCCCTCATCGCCAAAGCAATAGGTGATCAAAACGCGGGTGTGATGGCCGTTCGCTTGCTGCACTGGTTCCCACGGTCAAAGAAGGTAGGTGGCTGGGTCTACAAATCGTGGCGGGACTGGAATGCTGAATGCAACTTGTCGCAGGCACAAGTGAAACGTGTGCACAGCAATGGCTTTCTAGAATTCATCGGAATTGAACGCGCAATTATGAAGGCTAACGGCACTCCAACCGTGCATTATCGTTTGGATGAAAACAAGTTCATTCAACGACTAGCAGAATTCTTGGACATCATGTTGCTTCATGTCCATGCTTGGATGTGTCCACAATTACCGAATGAGGATGTTCAAAATCACCCCTTGGAGGAAGCACATTCAGACCAATTCAATGAGCTCAATCAGCTCAATGAAATTGACGACGATGAGCCTATTTATTCAGCTAAAACCACCCAATCCATAACAGACTCTAACTTACAAACAAAACAGCATAATATCCATCAGTCTATACAACACAACAATTATTCTGCTGCTGTTGTGGGCAGTAAAAGAGAAGAAGAAAAAGAAATTCTCGTGTCACTTGGGAATTCTGGGGTTGGATATCCCAAAGCGAAGGAACTCATCGAAAAGCATGGTCCTGAGCGTGTAGCAGAGGTAATCGAACATGCAAAAGACCAAACCTGCAGGAATGTGGCGGGCTACATTATTCGGGCTCTTCAAGAGAACTGGACATTTGCACCGAAATCGGCAGCAGAAAATTATGCTGAAGGCGATGGGAGGGCATACATTACAGGCAAATATGCGGCGTTTATCCAGCATTAGTTTGTGTACGTTTGCAAAAGGCTAGATGTTTTCGTAGCGCATTGATGGGCTTATGGTTAGCTTAACAGTTGACATCAATGACCTATAATCCCGGTCATTTTAGCAGGGCAACAACCATTCCTCATTTGGTGATTTGAGGGATTGAACTATCTTGTACGAAAATGGCGGATTTTGACTTCATCAAGCGCATGGAATGATTGTATAATCATTTCTAATAAAAAACCTATTTTATAGGTATAAATAGGCGGGTTTAATTTATCTGCCAAAGGGAAATATTATAAAGGGCTAGGCCTGAAGAGGAAATATGGCGACCAAGATTGTTATAGCCGATGATAGCGATCTAATGATCGTTGGTACTCAAGCCATCCTTGAATCAGACGCAACGTATTGTGTAGTTGGCTCAGGACAGACCTTACATGAAGTCCTCAGAGCGATTGAATTGTACGCTCCAGATGTTGCGATTTTAGGCGAATGCTTCTATGACACAGACATTTTAAATGCCGTAGATACTCTACATGCCAAGTCGCAAAATATATCGATCTTAGTCATAGGTGCGATGACTGACGGAGGGCTGATCCATAATCTGTTTCTGCACGGCGTAAAAGGTTATCTGTATCGAAGTGATCCCCTGCGCGATTGTTTGCTGCTGGCGATCCGGACAGTTCTAAAGAATCGACCTTATTTATCACCGACCGCCAACGCCGAATATCTCATTACGCTCCAATCCGGCCAAACGCTAACGTCCTTAAGTAGTGAAGCGCGAGCCGTTCTGAATTACCTAACGCAAGGCATTTCAGTCAATCAAATCGCTCATCGGATGGGAATCACCCCCCGAAAAGTCTATGCGATTCGAGATCGCCTCAGACATCGCTTTGGTGTCGAAACGAATGAACATCTTATCAGCAGGGCTGTAGCAGAAGGATTTACGACGTTAAGTAATCTATAATTTTCCCACTTTTGTGCTACATGTCCGACAGACTTCAAGACCGGAAGCAGAAGAGCATATAGGCTACTGCTGAAAGTTTTAGTTTTTGAGAATGAGATTGATGAAAATAGCATTATATGAATTAATCTTACACTGACAGCAATATGATCCCAAAAATTGTCTTTAAAGTGTGGTTTCTAGCCAAGACAGCGTTGGTGATACAAATTGCAAAATTGGAAATATGATCATGTGTCTAGCATCATAAACTCGATTGGACGTAATTCCGTGTACAAATCACTTTCCTTCAAAACGCTTAGTTAGAATGGTATTTCACCGAAATTATCGCTTGGTTTTTGAGTGATTTAGAAGGTGAAAATCCGCCTAAAATTTGAGGCGATTCTAGAGCCATGTCATCATTTTTGATAAATCAGATCTAAACTCCGGAATAGGTAAAAGCAGCCCAGTAGAAAGGATTTGAGAAGCTGTAGGTATTCGGGTCATTGAATATCACTGCGTTGTAGAATGCTTGGGCGCTTTCATCCGGCATACGGGGATTGGAAAACTCGGGCAGAAATGTCTGAAAGTAAGCGGCTTTTTCACCATCGGTCGTATCTCGCATCCAAGTTTGTGCCTGACGAAGTGCTTCAGACAGCGCTAGTCCATCTTGACGCCATAATTCGTAAAAGTGAGCCATCAGCATGGCCGTGCTGATGTCCTGCACTGCCCACAGCGATGCGACCACACCTGCCACACCTGCTTGCATCAATCCGCTCGGCAAACTCACTACTTCGTCAGGCAACTTCGTGCCGAGGACACCTGTTTCACAGGCCGAGAGTACCGCTAAGCGCGTCTCTGGTAGTCGACTATCAAGCAGTTCACCTAATGTGAGTTCGCCATCCGCTAGTCGCAAGCTACTTTGCAAAGGTTCCAGCCAATTTGCTCGTCCATGAGTGGCAAAATGTAGCACGGAATAGTGGGGCATTGCTTCTGTTACTGTTTGGTGGTTGGCCTCCTGACCGGATAGCTGAAGTGTCTTATCAAACCCGAATAAAGCAGTTTGCACTTCATAAGTGGCGTTTTCCAGCGAGCTGTCAGGATTGTCAATCGCCAACAGAGCATCGGGGCGTGCGCGAGAAGCGATTTCCTGTCCTTCTTGCATAGCGCGGGCACTAGGTGCATAGGTAAAGCAGACCGTATCCATTGCATAATGCCTACCAGTAGGTGTTGTGGGATTGTCTGTCCAGGCGGCATGCAATGGGAGTAGGCCTAGTAACCCACCGGGGATGAGGACCGCCTGTTGAATTTTTTGTGATTCTAAACTTGCCACGACAGGTTGCATGACCGCCGACCATAACCAAGCGAGGATATCATCCAGCGCAGCTTGCCATACTTTCTCCGCTACTTGTTTGTCAATGATGGTCTGCAACCATGTATTATAGGCACCCAAATAGCTGTTAGCTGACACAGTATCCGTTTCTATTTGTACTTTATTACCTAAGACGGTGTCGGTCAACTTTTCCAACCAAATAGGCTGAATCGCTTTTGAAGTGACGAGCAGCGCCAGACCACCGACGGGTGTAGCAGTTATATAAACCAACGGAATTGACTGCGCCTGCTGCTGAATTTGTTTTGCCGAGAGCGACGACAGGAAAGTTTCGTATCCTTGCACTTGGCGGATCTCGGCAATACAGGCATCGAGATCGGTTTGGGCTGTTTCCACTTGATGCTGCCAATCAACCGGGCGGACATCAGTAGTTATTAGACGTTGTAGCTCATCCAATAGTAGACCAGCCGCTCGATAACGCTCCAGAAGATCTGGATATCCTATCTCAGCCAATCGCTCCAAATCGCGCCGATTGCGTTCCAAGGTTTCACCAAGCAGTCGAGCACGACCACTTTCAAGGATTTCCAGAGCTTTGGACAAATCACCTGCCTTAGCGAAGGCAAAAGCTGCTCGAGAAGCCAACCCACGCGCTTCCGTCAACCAAGACTCTTTGGCCAAGCGTGAGAACTGGTTAGCGAACAAACGCTGGCTAGCTTGCAGACCAAAATCGAATGCTTGGCAAGCTTCCGTCCACGATTGGCGTTCGAGTGCGCACAAACCCCAAGCACGACTACTGAACAAAGTTATTTCTTGCGAAGCCAAGCTGCCTAGTTCACAAGCTTGACGGTAGCAACTGACAGCTTCGTCTAGGTCAGTGATTATCTTTGTTTGCTTATAGCGATCTCGCAAACCATTACCCAGATTGTTGAGACACCCAATTCGGTCAGGTGAGGTGGTCGGAATCAATTGCACGGCTTCCTGATAGGCGTGAATGGCTTCGTCTAAATCAATTATGTACTTCGTTTTTTTGTATTGGTCTCGTAGTGCAGCACCTAGATTGCTTAGCCGAGTCGGTCGATCAGGTGTGCTCAGTGGAGTTAGTGAGATTGATTCCCTATAGGCGTGTAAAGCTTCGTCTAAATCGCTTACAGTCCCTGTTTTTCTATAACGATCTCGGAAGCTGTTCCCCAGATTATTGAGAAATGCGGCGCGGTCTGGCGAGTTGGGCGGAGCGAGTGAAATTGCTTCTTGAGATATACGAATAGCTTCGTTCAAATCTGCGATGGAATCTGTACGAAGATATTGATCGTGCAAACCACCTGCCAAATTGTTAAGCTGACTAGGTCGGTCTAGGTCACCAGGAGGTATTAGCGAAATCGCTTCCCTATAGGCGTGTAAAGCTTCGTCTAAATCGCTTATAGTTCCTATTCTTCTATAGCGATCTCGGAGGCCGTTACCCAGATTGTTGAGAAATGCAGCACGATTAGGCGAGTCGGGCGAGGTGAGTAAGATTGCTTCTTGAGACACACGAATAACTTCGTTCAAGTCAGCGGGATTTCCTGTCCGCATGTAACGGTCGCGTAGCCCAACACTTAAATTGGTAAGATAGCTTGGGCGATTAGGAGCCTCGGGTAGCGTGATAGCAAGGGCGTTTTCATAAATAGCGATAGCCTCATCCAAATCAGTAATGTTTCCACTCTCCAAATAGCGATTGCGTAGCGCAGAACCCAGATTATTGAGATACATAGGGTAATTAAGCCACTCAGATGAAGTGATATGCACAACTTCCCGAAATAGACGAATAGCCCCACCCAAGTCAATAGCGCTCCCCGAATTCAGATAACGGTCGCGCAGTGCATTACCTAGACTATTCAGGTAAGCTGATCGTTCAGGCGCATTAGACAGTGTACTAGAGAGCGCTTCTTGATAATTGGCGATGGCTTGGTCTAGGTCGGCAGTATTCCCGCTAAGTAGATAGCGATCGCGCAGCCCGTTGCCCAAACTAGTGAGGCGAGAAGATCTTTCAGGCGCGTCAGGCGGTGTACTAGAGAGCGCTTCTTGATAATTGGCGATGGCTTGGTCTAAGTCGGTAGTGTTCCCGCTAAGTAGATAGCGATCGCGCAGCCCGTTGCCTAAATTAACGAGGTATACAAGCCTAACGAGATTGTCAGACGGTGTTAGCTGCGCCGCTGCCTGATAAACGTTTATAGCATGATCCAAATCGGTACTATTCCCTATTCTCGTGTATCGCGCTCGTAATGCGACACCCAAGTTGCTGAGAAGTATGGGTCTAATAGGTGAATTAGGGGGGATAAGCTCTACTGCTTCTTGCCACAAAGCGATGGCGTGGTTCAAATCTGCGATTTGGCCACCTGCCTGATAAAGGCGCATGAAGACTCTTCCAGCATCGTCATTTGCTGTGAGACGAAAATCGGCCGAAGTATCTTTAAAGGAGGGATAGCTTAAAATCCGTTCCCAAGCTCGAGCAGCTATATCCAGTAATTCAATTTGGTTGGTTTGTAGATAGAAATTTTCATACTCTCGAGCCTGATGGAAATCAGATTGAATCTCGGGAGGTATAGATCGGTTTTCGTCCAAGTTTCACCTATAGTCCAAGTGGCTCGAAACCTACGATTTACAGCTAGATTTCATTTGTATAAAGATCGTTTGCCTCAGTTGGTCGGCGGAGATTGATACTGAGTCTCTGTAGGAAGTTCACCTCGCCACAGAAATAGGGTAAGCGCCTTACCATGCTCAATCTCAAGCGCTCCCGATTTTGACGGTAAAGTCCAGTGAACAGCATTGTATAGCTCCCATCGGTAGAGATCGAATGCGGTTACTATGAGGTCTGCGTATGCCTTTGCGGCATTCAACTGGGATAGGTAAGCGCCAAATGCAATGACTAAGCCCACTAACGCCCAAGGAGTCAAAGGAGTAAATAATGTAAAAAGTAAACCCCATGCAAAAACTCCTACACCTTGATCAAGCGCACTTCGACTCGATGTCAATTCTTTTTGCATTTGTTCGGGTAACAATAACCATAATCTTGGCCAACATACTACCGCATCTAGACCATACCTTTTCTCTGGCGTGGTCTCCGCAAACCGCAAGATATTGCCTAAAGTGGTAGGCATGGCATCGGATGGATCTGCCGGGGTGTAGTACAACATCATTTCTAATTCATTCAATCTTCGATGTTCCTTAGTATTGCGATTAGGGTTAGCTGAAAGGCTAGAGCGTTCAACTTCGGAGTCTTGGCGGCATTTGGCTCGAAAGTCAGCAATAGAATAAGCCAATCCACGAAGCACGCAAGGCCAATAACCTTGCAGCAGGCGTAGAAGTGACAGAGTCACCTGCTGCATAACAATGCCTGAGATCACGATCCCTATTAAAGCACCGAAGAATAGTATGCCAACCTCGATTGCATCTAATGTCTTAGCCGTTGTGATCACTTGATTAAGATCGTTCCGTGAAATCCAAATACCGGCTAACCCAGCCCAGAAAATGAAGGCTGGGGTTAGAACTTGGGTTAACCATTGCTCAGCGAGTTTTGTTCCAATTTCTTCCCCAAATTTCGTAAGCATAGTCGTTACCTTATGAAGTTACAGCCACTAATATTTTTTGATGCTCTGGACAAGGAGGTATAGGTTGACCGGCTGCACGTACGGTCCATACAAACAAACAGCTTGGCTCGGGACACTTGTATATTGATCCGGCGTTAATGCTAACCGGTCGCCCTGAAAATCGATCAATTCTAGTAGATGACTCGTCCCCGACTAACGCTGATCGCATCCACATTCGGGTGGGTTCGTAACGAGCTAGTAGTGCCGAAATCTGGTTACCTACTGATTTGCCCTCCTTAGCCTGTTTAAGTAGATTATCTAATTCGATTTGTATGGCTTTGGACTTATCGCCCAGTAAATCAGGCAGATACGGATATAAAACCTCAGCAGCATGTACGACATCTTCGGGCTTGAACATTATTTAGTCTCCTTATTAAGCTCGCTAAACTCCGGAATAGGTAAAAGCAGCCCAGTAGAAAGGATTTGAGAAGCTGTAGGTATTCGGGTCATTGAATATCACTGCGTTGTAGAATGCTTGGGCGCTTTCATCCGGCATACGGGGATTGGAAAACTCGGGCAGAAATGTCTGAAAGTAAGCGGCTTTTTCACCATCGGTCGTATCTCGCATCCAAGTTTGTGCCTGACGAAGTGCTTCAGACAGCGCTAGTCCATCTTGACGCCATAATTCGTAAAAGTGAGCCATCAGCATGGCCGTGCTGATGTCCTGCACTGCCCACAGCGATGCGACCACACCTGCCACACCTGCTTGCATCAATCCGCTCGGCAAACTCACTACTTCGTCAGGCAACTTCGTGCCGAGGACACCTGTTTCACAGGCCGAGAGTACCGCTAAGCGCGTCTCTGGTAGTCGACTATCAAGCAGTTCACCTAATGTGAGTTCGCCATCCGCTAGTCGCAAGCTACTTTGCAAAGGTTCCAGCCAATTTGCTCGTCCATGAGTGGCAAAATGTAGCACGGAATAGTGGGGCATTGCTTCTGTTACTGTTTGGTGGTTGGCCTCCTGACCGGATAGCTGAAGTGTCTTATCAAACCCGAATAAAGCAGTTTGCACTTCATAAGTGGCGTTTTCCAGCGAGCTGTCAGGATTGTCAATCGCCAACAGAGCATCGGGGCGTGCGCGAGAAGCGATTTCCTGTCCTTCTTGCATAGCGCGGGCACTAGGTGCATAGGTAAAGCAGACCGTATCCATTGCATAATGCCTACCAGTAGGTGTTGTGGGATTGTCTGTCCAGGCGGCATGCAATGGGAGTAGGCCTAGTAACCCACCGGGGATGAGGACCGCCTGTTGAATTTTTTGTGATTCTAAACTTGCCACGACAGGTTGCATGACCGCCGACCATAACCAAGCGAGGATATCATCCAGCGCAGCTTGCCATACTTTCTCCGCTACTTGTTTGTCGTGTTTAATGACCTTCTGATCCGTGAAATTATATTGCCAGTTCATATAGGTATCAAAATAACTGTCAGCTACTTGTGTCTCTGCTTCCGATACAACTCTTTTGAATAAAGTGGCGTTAGTTAACTTGCCTAACCAGATGGGCTGAATCGCTTTTGAGGTGACGAGCAGCGCCAGACCACCGACGGGTGTAGCAGTTATATAAACCAACGGAATTGACTGCGCCTGCTGCTGAATTTGTTTTGCCGAGAGCGACGACAGGAAAGTTTCGTATCCTTGCACTTGGCGGATTTCGGCAATGCAAGTATCTAGGTTGGATTGAGCTGCTTCTATCTGACTTATCCAATTGGACAGTCGTGATTCAGATGTTCCCAAGTGTTGCAGATCATCCAGCAGAAGCGCTGCAGTTCGATAGTGCTCGAGGAGATCCGGATATCCTATCTCAGCCAATCGCTCCAAATCGCGCCGATTGCGTTCCAAGGTTTCACCAAGCAGTCGAGCACGACCACTTTCAAGAGTTTCCAGAGCTTTGGGCAAATCATTCGCTTTAGCAAATGCGAGAGCCGCCCCGGCAGCTAAGTTACGTGTTTCATTTAACCAAGCCTCTTTGGCTGAGCGAGAGGACTGATTAGCGAATAAATGCTCGATGGCTTGCAGACCAAAATCGAATGCTTGGCAAGCTTCTGCCCACGACTGGCGTTCCAGTGCCCAGTGTCCCCACGCGAGGCTACTAAGCAGGGTTATTTCTTGTGAAGCCAAGCGGCCCAGTTCACAAGCTTGAAAATAACAGCTAATTGCTTCCTTGAGTTCGGAGTTTACCCCCGTCTGCTTAAATCGATCGCGAAGTGCAGCCCCCAGATTGGTAAGATATATTGGTTGGTCTGGTGAGTCTGGAGAGGATACTCGCACCGCATTTCGCCACATTAAGATGGCCTGATCTAGATCAGTGCGGTCCTTAGTCAGTTTGTAGCGCTCATGTAGCCCAACACTCAAACTATTGAGGATCGTAAGTTGGTCGGGCGTGTCAGGCGGGAGCAATAGCAGTGCTTCCTGAGATATACGGATAGCTTCTTCTAGGTTGCTGTTATCTGCTGTCCGTAGGTAGCGATCATATAGACCGAGACCTAGACTGTTGAGACGAGCGTGTCGGGACGGTGCATCAAGCGGGAGCTTTTGCAGACTGCCCCGGTAGTTGCTAATGGCTTCTTCCAGGTTGGTAATTTCTCCTGTCCGCTTATATCGCTCATGTAGTCCAATACCTAAACTGCTAAGTCGAGTTGGCCGGTCAGGTGCATTAAGTGGACTCATCTGCACTGCTTCCTGACATGCCCTGATAGCTTCGTCAAGATCTATCAAGGATCCCGTTCGCTTGTAACGTTCGCGTAACCTGTTGCCAAGCTTATCAAGATAAGTTAACCGGTCAGGTGCATTAGGTGGACTCATCTGCACTGCTTCCTGACATGCCCTGATAGCTTCGTCAAGGTCTATCAAGGATCCCGTCCGCTTGTAACGTTCATTTAGTCCGATGCTATAATTGCTCAGTCGAGCGGGTCGATCAGGTGCATCAGGCAGGCTTAGTTGCACTGCTTCTTGAGATACTTCGATAGCTTCGTCGAGTTGAGCAGGGTTACCCGTCTGTAAGTAAAGGTTGTTCAGCCCGACACCCAAACTGCTGAGGCGATTAAGCCGATCAGGAGAGTTGGTTGGCGTCAGTTGTAAAGCTTCCCGCCATATCCGGATGGCCGCTTCAAGATCAGTGTTTGTTCCAACTTGTATATAACGATCATGTAGTCCAATCCCTAAATTACTGAGATGCATCGGTCGAGACGGTGAACTAGTTGGGGTTAATCGCACCGCTTCCTGCCACCTCTGGATCGCTTCATCAAGATCCAAGGTAGTTCCCCTATGTTGATAGCGCTCACGTAGTCCTGTACCTAGGTTACCAAGATACATCGGTCGAGACGGTGAACTAGTTGGGGTTAATCGCACCGCTTCCTGCCACCTCTGGATCGCTTCGTCGAGATCGGTAGTGTCCCCTGTCCGCCTGTAGCATTCGCGCAGCCCAATGCCTAGATTGTTGAGACGACTAGGCCGAGTAGGTGCATCGGAAGGAGTTAGCAATACTACTTCCTTCCATAGAGAGAGCGTGAGGTTCAGATCATCGATTTGGCCAAGTACATTGTAATGACGAAGGAAAATCCCAGCAGCATCATTCATAACTCCCAGTTGAAAATCAGCAGAAGTATTTTCAAACAAAGGATGAGCCAATAACTTTTTCCATTCTTGTGCGGCAGCGTCAAGTGCCTCGATTTGACCTGTTTGAATGTAGCGTTGTTCATGCTCTTGTGCCCGACGCAAATCAAATTGAAACTCGGGAGGGATAAGATGCGAGTCTGACAAGATGTATCTCACCTGTAGCTTTAGAGATTTTTCACATAAATACTCTAAACTTTATATCAAGATATATCGTTTATCGGTATTTGATTGAATCTTGTGCAAGTGTACTTGTGGACGAAACAATGCACAACTTCGCATAGGTAGTTTTATCAGATGTTAAAGAAATAGGATTGCTATCAAAATTGCTATTTAAGACGATCGCCCATTTCCTTCAATATTTTATCAGAACATTTGTGCAAAACGCATAAGTGGTTTATACTTTCACTATAAATCTTCTCATGAAAATGCAAATTTATGTTCCAAAAATAATGTATTTAGAGATGTCATAGATTAAATCAACTCTTTTCATTGTCAAATGTAAGTAGCTGGATAGATTGGGATATATGATGTCAAATAATTACTTAAAAGAACTTATACAAATAAACACAATATACCAGTGGGCAATACAAGTGGAAATCAAGGAATTGAGTGAATTTGTCTCAAAATCTCTTTATTTACCGCTAATTGCCATTGGATCAGGAGGTTCGCTTACAGTTGCACATTTAGCGGCCCACTTACATGAAAGTATAGGTACTCTGGCTAAAGCAGCTACTCCGTTTGAAATATCATCTACACTGCGCTCTGTGCTTCGAAACTCGAACATTATCGTTGCAAGTGCTAGTGGAAAAAATAAAGATATTTTATCGGCCTTTAGGATAGGTATTGATGAGGGAGCGCGAAATATTCTTGGATTATGTATGCAAAAAGATACTCCCCTGACAGATATTTCTCTACAATATCCTCATACACACGTAGCTGAGTATTCTCTGTCGTCGGGCAAAGATGGATTCTTGGCAACCAACTCTCTCATAGCGTCTGCTGTACTTTTAGTTCGGGCCTATAGTATGTTTAGCTATGAACAGTGGATATTCCCCTTATTTTTGCCGCGCTTAGAAGAAACCGAAATGATGCTAAGTAAATCTGACAGTGGTGAATTATTAAATAAGCAGACTTGGATAGTTCTATTTGGTGGCTGGTCTCATGTAGCCGCAGTCGATCTCGAGTCTAAATGCACAGAAGCGGGCTTAATTCAAATACAAATTGCTGACTTCCGAAATTTTGGTCATGGTCGCCACCATTGGCTTGCTAAACACATTGAAACAACTGGGATTATCGCTCTTTATGCTCCTTCTGAAGAACTATTGGCAACAAAAACGTTAGCACAGTTGCCCCCGAATATTCCTCAATTGCATTTGAAATCATCAAATGAAGGTGCTACAGGAAGTTTAGAGCATCTAGCGCATGTTTTTAATATAGTGGAGCTATTAGGCCGTAAGCGTAGAATTGATCCTGGAAAGCCAAAAGTACCAGAATTCGGAAGACGTCTCTATCATCTAACTCATACATATAGTAAGAAAAATAAATCGATTACCAAAGGTCTGCATCAGCATGAAGCAGATGCAATCGTTAGTAAAACTAAGGTAGCCAAAATCACCGAACTATCTGATGAACTTATTGAGTACTGGCATACCGCATATCAGGCGTACAGAGAGCGATTATCAACGGCAAATTTTTCCGCGATCGTTTTAGATTATGATGGAACGTTATGTGCATCTAATGAGAGATATAGTGGCATATCAGATAATATGACACAATTATTGAATGAGATGCTGGAAAGTGGTTTATATATTGCGATTGCAACTGGCCGTGGTGACTCTGTACGGAAAGATCTGTCCAAGAAGGTAGGTCGTGAATTTGCAGGTAAAATGTTGATCGGATATTACAATGGCAGTGATATAAGCTATTTGAATGATAAAACACATCCTCAAATCTCAAATTTACCTCACGATCTTCTCCTAGAATTGAATCAAATATTGAATAATCGTAAGGAATTTTTAGATATTGCCCAACTACAACTGCGTCCTAATCAGCTCACTATAGAACCTAAAAAGATTGAGTGGTGGAACAGGATTAAATCGATTGTGCTTGATATCTTAAACAGGTCAAATCCGATGGGAATGCGTCTAGTAGAGTCGAGTCATTCAATCGATATCTTGGCACCAAATATTTCTAAGAAAA
The DNA here is from genome assembly GCA_044227005.1 of Aggregatilineales bacterium. Taxonomy (GTDB): domain Bacteria; phylum Chloroflexota; class Anaerolineae; order Aggregatilineales; family Phototrophicaceae; genus CFX2. The sequence goes on along the minus strand of JBGAFZ010000006.1, from coordinate 40,931 downwards.
ATTTGGTTTATAGTGTGCAAAAACAATTGGACAGTGACCAAATTGCAGGGAAAATATTATGTATAGGAGATCGTGGTGAATGGCCAGGTAACGATTTTGAACTTCTAAGTACGCCATATTCACTAAGTGTCGATAGCGTTTCTCCAGATCCAAATAGTTGCTGGAACATGAATTCAGTTTCGTGTCGTGGAGTAGTTGGAACTATGACCTATTTGCGCGCATTGCGACTTGAACATAATTATGCACATTTCGATTTCAAGCTACGTGGAGGCTCTAAAAATCGTGCGTGATAATTTGGCTGAACGACTTCTTGCAACTGTAATGCATTGGAGTGCTGATGACGTAGCCCGGGAACGGCCAGATCTTCAAGCTCTCGCCGCATTCAAATACGATGAATATCAACAGTATTTTACCGGAATGCGATTTATAGAGAGTTTAGCAGTATGGTTAAATCAATTTAACAACGATGCAGAACGATTAGCAGCATATGATTTTGTTAGAAGACGTTTAATTTTTATTTCAGATGCTGAAATGAATCATCTAGTATCTATTTCGTTTCCAGATTTTATTCGACCAGTACTAATTAAGAGAGCTGCCTCCGATTTAGGGATTTCCAACCATTTGGTATCTAGAATAATTGGAAGTTTAGAATATCAGGTTCTGCAACGACGCAGTTTGTTTCTCGGATTGAGTGATGGATCCTATATTGGGACGTTTCGTAGAAGTAATCCTCAACTTAGTAATGAACAAATAAGACAAACATACGAAATATCAGAAGAACGCGCACACGATATGCAACAAGAATTAGCAAATGATTTGTCTAAAATGCTAGGACGCCCAACCAGTGTATCGGAAAATCGCTTTTGCACTTTATTTTTACTTGATGATTTTTCTGCAAGCGGTCTTAGCTTCTTACGTAAAGAAAACAACATATATAAGGGGAAAATTAACAAAGTATTGAGTTCGATTTATTCGGAAAATCAAGAGTTATATGATGTTCTCGATGGTAATAATATCCACATTAGTGTTGTTTTATATTGTGCCACAACGACAGCAAAAATGCATTTAAGCAATGAACTACCTGAATGTATTAAGCGATACGGTGGAAATGCCACATCTAGTATTCATGTAATTCAAGAAATTTCAGATCAATTACGTGTGGGAAACGAAAATGATGAAGAGTTCATCGAATTACTTAAAGCCTATTTTGATGAAGAAATAGTTGATAGACATTTTAAACTTGGTCGATGTGATCGACCTTATCTTGGATACGATGAAGGGGCGTTACCCGTAATCCTTTCTCACAACACACCTAACAACTCGATTCCATTACTTTGGTTCGATAAAACACGCAAATTTCATGGACTCTTTCCACGGGTTAGTAGGCATCGGAGATAAATCAGATGAAAGAGCCTCGTAACCCTTTTAAATTAAGAGCGGCAGAGCCTGTAGTATCAGAAACTACATTTCTAAGATTATTTGGAACCCGAGCCCTAGACTTAATTCCAACCGATAATTGGGATCGAATACATATTTTTCAAGGAGCCCCGGGATGTGGAAAAACTTCTCTATTCCGCGTATTTACTCCATCTGCTCTTTTAGCCTTACATCGAAATCGCAATGATGAAGACTATAGAGAACTTTATAAACGTATGGAATCGCTTGAAATGTTGAATGAAGGCGGCCCTGATGTACTAGGAATATTACTCTCGGCTGAAGCCAGCTATGCATTATTAGAAGATTTGGACGGAGTTGACTTGCAACAGCGTGAACTTCTATTTTTTGCATTACTAAATGCACGGATAATTCTAAGCACATTACGAGGTGCATGCATATTAAAACATTTGAATTACCCAATTGATTTAAACCAACTGGAAATTTTACAACCCGTACATGCCAGTATACCGGAGTGGCTCTTACGGCGATTTCCTTGTTCAGGTCAAGAATTGTATGAATGGATCATAAAAGTAGAAGAGAATATCTGCAAAGCAATTGGAAGTTATGGTCCGAGCTTAGAAACAGATATAACAGGAAATGAGACGCTTTTTTCATTAGCGCTTATGAGAGCTGATGCTATTCAATATCAAGGTAAACCGATTGCAAACCGAGTTCTTGTAATGCTCGATAATGCTCATAAACTTGCTGAGAATCAGCGCAAGTCGCTTTTTGCCACTCTGCTGAGTGAGCGTTGGCCCACAGGTGTATGGATTGCAGAACGCCTCGAGGCCCTCGCTCCAGATGAATTGCTTGCACGGGGCGCCAGCCCTGGACGAGAATATGATGAGCCAATAAAACTAGAAGATTACTGGAGAGGTAAACGAGGACAATTTAGGAATACAGTAGTAAGTATTGCAGACAAAAGAACAATGTTTGCCTCAGATTTTCTAACTTCGGATCTTAATTTTGGTTCTTTTACATCCTATCTACAAGACGATCTCAACGAGGATATATGGAACTCAACATACCTAGAGGCAATTCGTACTATCGAGGAAAAGCTTCGGTTAAATTTTGGAAAATATGAAAGGTTCAGAGATTTAGTAAACAATGGATCCATTTCGGTCGGGACACCAAAAGATCGCGCAATTGACCTGCGAATTACAGAAATTCAGCTTGAGCGAGAAGTTAGGAAAGGTCAATTATCCTTTTTACCATTAGCATATGAAGAATTAGATCGAACTGCCTCTGAAATCAGAGCAGCAGCTGAACTCTTTATATCTAATGAATTTGACATTCCATATTATTATGGAATTTCCACTCTATCATCACTCGCATCTTCAAACATAGAGCGTTTTTTGAATTTAGCTGGGGAGCTTTTTGAACAAATCATTTCTATAAAACTGCTCAAGGACGATGTAACTATTTCTGCAGAGAAACAGCAAGGCATCATAAAAAAATCTCTCAAAACGTATTGGGAATCTATTCCTCGACGAGTTCCGCATGGCGACAAAGCGCAACGCTTATTATCATCCATACAACAGTTTGCTAGAGCTGAGACGTATAAACCGACTGCCCCTTATGCACCTGGAGTTACGGGCATAGCACTATCTATCTCCGATCGTAATTTTTTGTCAAACAAAGAACTTTTCACTACTAACCCAGAGTATCGAGATCTGGTGCTCATATTATCTGGATGCATAGCAGAAAATTTACTTGAACCTGTAATAATTACGCAAGGACAAAAAGGAGATCAAAATCTTGTATTATACCTAAACCGCTGGTTATGCTGTCATGCTGATCTTTCGCTCCAATACGGGGGTTGGCGTCATATAAACATTGCTCGGCTAAATAAATGGCTTCAGTTGGGCTATAAACAATCTGGCGAACAAGAAATACTCTTTTAGGATAAATTGATGTCAGTGCTAAATGCTTTGCGTTGGGATCCATCCTTTATCTGTACAAATGATGAGTTTTATTCTTTTTGGCAAGATTATTTGTTGAAACAAAGACGAGATATTTTGTATATCGTCGGTAGAGGGTTTGACCCCAGAATGTGTAATGGGCTTGAGGCAATATACTCAATCGGGGGCGATGGACGTAGAGACTGTCTTACTATAACTTTAGACGAAGGAATTAATTCAACATCTCCCGAACAAATAGAACTCACAAACACTAATGACGACTCTCTGGGTGAATTGTTAATGAATCGAGGGAACCTTACCAACAAAAATGTTGTTATGTGGTCAACAATGGGTGTCATGGGGAGGCGTAGAGTCGGTTCTAATAACGCAGCCAAAATTTTTTCAGACGCTGATCTGGAAGGATTTTCCGATATCATCGTAGATATTAGCGCAATGCCTCGCTCAATTTATTTTTCAATTATTGGGAAGATTTTATTTATACTCGATAATCAAAAAGAGACTGGAAAATATAAAAATCAAAACTTACATGTAATTGTGAATGAAAATCCATTTCTTGATATTGCAATTACGGATATTGGAGTTGACGACAGCGTCACTTATCCACACGGTCTTGGAAGCGATATGGAGATGGAATCAACTGCCGAAATGCCTAAAGTATGGATCCCGATTTTAGGCGAGAATCAGTCAACTCAACTAGAGCGTATCCATTCTGTTTTTCGACCAGATGAAATATCTCCAGTATTGCCTCATCCTTCTCTGAATCCGCGTCGAGGGGATGATCTCTTATTAGAATATAGAAGCACTCTATTTGATGAGTGGCGAGTTGAACCTAAGAGTATCTTTTATGCATCAGAAAACAATCCATTTGACGTGTATCGTCAAATACATGCGGTAATCGCGCACTACGACAAAGCATTAAATCCTTTGAGAGGTTGTAGAGCAGCTATTTCAGCACACTCAAGCAAGTTACTATCTGTGGGAGCGCTTCTAGTCACATATGAATTGCGTACCAAACAGCCTCTTAAAGTTGGGATGTTGCACGTTGATGCACAAGGTTATAGGATAGACATAGATCAAATTCGAGGGCAAGAAAACGGGCAATTGTACACAATGTGGCTGGCAGGCGAGTGTTATGAATCTTAAAGACCTATTTCTCCAATCTTCACCCAATTCTATATGCGTAGGCACTGGTTTTGTTGCTCTAGATATTGTAATGAATGGACACCCACAGAACCCCATTGGGATTTGGGTGGGAGGTTCATGTGGTAATGTCTTGACGATTCTTGCCTATTTAGGATGGCTTACATTTCCAATAGCTCGCATTGGAAATGATTTGGCAGGCGAGATCATGGTAAATGAGCTGAATTATTGGAACGTAAAAACTAATCTACTTTCTATATCTGATGACATGAAAACGCCTTTGGTAATTCAAAAAAATCGTGCCAAAAAAGATGGATCACTTAGTCATACCTATGATTTTTATTGCCCACACTGTCAGCACAGACTTCCACCCTATAAGCCAGCGCTTTTAAAAAGTGTGGATATGATAACTGAATTACAACGCACGTCTGAATACTTCTATTTTGATAGAGTGCAACCTAGCTCAATTAAACTTGCAAAGGCTTATAAGAAAAATGGAGCAATTATATTCTTCGAACCATCTGGAATAAACAATTTAGACCTATTTAAAGAATGTTTGGAAATTTCAGACATAGTAAAGATATCAGTTGATAGAGTAGACCGCTCTAGAGAACTTATCCAGCAAACTAATATACCCCTAACGGTAGTGACGTTAGGAGATCAAGGGCTGCAATACAAATTAGGAGATCAAAAATCTTGGGAACAATTAGATCCATATAATATTAAGCATTCACAAGATACAGCGGGAGCTGGAGATTGGTGCAGCGCAGGAATAATTCATTCATTTTTCAAGCTCGGTATACGAGAGATAAACTCTGCTTCTAGGAGTTCAATTGAAGATTGTTTGATGTTTGGCCAAGCTATGGGTGCATTGAATTGTTATTATCAGGGTGCTCGTGGAGCTATGTACAATTTATCTTCAGAAACGTTTTTTGAGTATTTAAGTTGCATTATTGAGAATAAGCATTTTGAACATAATGAGATCAATAGATCCTCTACCCACGATTTACCTACTTTAAGTAACGTGTGTCCTACATGTGGGCATAAATAAGAATCGTCAAGACCACTCTCGTTACCTGTTTCATAACATATCCAAGATTGGCCGCGCTTTTACAAATATTCTTTGTGAAAGCGCCCTCGCGTTGCAGTTTGCCCTTTATCCACTAGAGGCGCATGACGGATAATATGACGAAATTGCTTGTAGATACTCAGGCGGACAATCATTTGTATCACGCTTCGTTTACCTTCGAACATGACAAAGTGGTTAATTCACCCATTCATCATCAGCGAGTCTCCTCGATTGTAGCTTTAGGAATTGAACGAGCATCAGGCAATTGTCGTAAGGTAAACAGGCTCAATACCTTGTGTTCTAAGCTCACTTGCCTCATTCTCTCCATGCGTTGTAATAACTACACTCCAAAGAAGATCGTCTTCCCACTGGACGGTGAGGCACTTACGCCCCTCAAGGGCAATGATAATGTGATTTAGTCCGGTATGCTCTATAAAATAAGGGCTGTGATTTGCGAGTGCGACCAGTATGCCAGCTATTTCACCAGAATATTGTCCCCACTGGATGTCGTAAATACTCTCTTTTCAATAGATTGCAACATATCTGTGTCTTCTTTTTCTCCACTCCGAAGTAGACTATTCAATTTCTGCTTCTTAGCTGTGGTAACTTGAGGACTTCGTCGCACACGATATTCATGACATCTCCATTCTTTTGAAAGTTACCTTTAATCTGTAGCAGGGGTGAAGATCGGATAGTACTTCGAGATTGCTTGTAGATGCTCGGATACACAATTGCCTGTATCATTGCTCGTTCACCTTCTATCATCAAAAAACGAACGCCGTTTGCGGTTGGCGGTGATTGGCACAAAATGTTCGCTCCTGCGATCTCTATGAGTGCACCATCTTTCACCGTGTCCAACTCGTCAACGTTCAATACGCCGTTGCTCCGCATCCAGTCTTCATAAAAAGACATGATGTGTCGCCCTGTTGACAATCCCATGATCTGTGTTTCCAGACCGTAAAGCTCAAGTTCAGTGAGCGGATCATGATTTTTGTTTTCATCAGGGAAATTAAGGTCTAATGCCCCATCATAATTGCCAATCCTCCCCAAATCTTCATAAAGTTTCCGTCGCTCAATCCCCCATTCATCAAACGCCCCCACGAGGATCAGTTTTTCTGTAATTGCACGCGGCAATTTCGTCCTTCTACAAAAGTCAATCAAATCGCGGAATAGCCCGTATTTTCGGGCGGTTTCGATCTTCTCAATGGCACGTTTGCCAATGCCTTTGACGTATTTGAGACCAATCCGAACGCTGTTGCCCTCTACTGTACAATTGCCATTGCTTTTATGAATGTCCACTCCTTTAATCCCAATTCCATGCCGACGCAGGTCATTGATGATAACGGCTGGAATCCAAAACCCCATCGGTTGACAGTTTAGTAAAGCAGCTCCAAATTCCGCAGGCCAGTAATATTTGAGATAGGCGCTCCGGTAAACAAGTATCGCAAAGGCTACCGCGTGGGCGTGGGGAAACCAATAGCCCCCTATCTTTTCCATCGTCTTCTTTATCTGTTCGGCGGTTTCTAAGGTGACCCCGTTTTTGAGCGCACCCGAAATGAACTGATTGCCAAATTCTTCCATCTCGTCTACAGGACGCTTACCCGCTAACGCTCTGCGGAACTGCTCCCCTTGTCCACCAGTAAAACCCGCCACATCCCTCACAATTTGGATGATTTGTTCTTGCCAAAGTATTATGCCCATTGTTTCTTCGAGTGCTGGCACAAGAAGATGATGGGGGTAGGTTATGGCTTGAACTCCGGTATGTCTGGCAACAAAATCTTTCACGCCTGCAACAGTCCCCGGACGAATAATAGAAATCATCTTCTCGATGTCTCTTTGGTTTTGTGGCTTGAACGTTGGCGCGAGGTTCTTTTGGGCTGAACTTTCTAACTGAAAAACCCCTATAGTGTCCCCTTTACTGAGCATTTGATATACGGCAGGGTCATCAAAGGTTAACTCAGAAACTTCAACATGCTTACCTGACGTGTGTTCAACAAGCGTTATGGTTTCATGAACTGCTTGCAGCATCCGAAGCCCTAGAATGTCGTTTTTAACGATATGGGCTATTTTAAGCATGTCCTTATCGCACCCCATCACATCTCCATCGCCATTCGCAGCAGGTTCAGTGGGGAAGCGCCGATATATCTCAGTACCCATAATGATGAGGCCGCCATTATGTTGTCCCGTATGATCGGGCAGACCTATCACAGCCGCGCAGAAGGCGGCAAACGACTTGAACTCAGGAGCAAGAATAGGGATGGTATCATCCCGATCCCCAATTGAAGCAATCTCCTTTAGTTTCTTTTCTGCTATCCCTAGTGCTTTTCCCACTCTCCGAATAGCTAACCGCCGTTGATAAGTGACAAAGGTACAAGTAGTTGCTACATGATCTGCACCATAGCTATCACGGGCATATTGCTTCATTTCTCTTCGCCGATTGGCCTCAACGTCCATGTCAAGATCAGGAACGTTATCTGACTCCTCAGAGAGAAACCTCTCAAAAACCAAATTATGTTCGAGTGGGTCAACGGGACTAATGCCCAAAAGTTTTGCCACATATGAGTTTCCATCCGAGCCACGTCCGTTAAACCAAATATCTTTCTCTCGTGCAAAACAGGTCATACCCCAAATCATCAGAAAATAGTTTTGGAAACCTTTTTGTTCAATGATCCGTAATTCGTGTTGTAACCGAAGTATTGCATCTGGCATGTTCTTCGGTTTGCTGTTGTAGAGCGCGGTTTCACACAACTGTCGAAGATAATCTATCGCAGGTATGTTGTTCGGTGTGGGGAAGGTCGGTAAATCTTGAATACCAAAGCGCAGTTCAAAGTGACAACGCGATGCTATTTTGACGGTGTTGGTGATCGCTTCGGGATACTCGGCAAAAAGTTCTGCCATTTGCTCAGGGGACTTGAGATAGAATTCGTGAGTTGGGCGGCGAACGCCCTGAGCGTTATCAACGGTGATATTGTGCCGAATACACACCATAATGTCTTGCAACAATTGTTTGTCCGGCGTTGTGTAGTGAACATTGTTGGTTGCTACACAGCCAATATTGAGATGCTTACCTAAATTCACTAAGTCGCGTATGACGCGCTGTTCACCGGGAAGATCGTGATACTGTAACTCAATCCAGAAATTACCCTGCCCAAACCACTCCAGATAGCGCTTGGCAATTGCTTTCGCATCGCCATAGCGTTTCTGCTGTATCGCGCGTCTTATTTCCCCTCTCCGGCATCCCGATAGGGCAATCAAGCCTTGCGTATGGCTTTGTAATTCTTTGAGGGGCAGTATGCCCTTGCCTTTAGGAGCATTATGGCGGGCAACCGTGATGAGGTAAGAGAGGTTTTCGTATCCAACGTCATTTTCAACGAGGAGGGTGATATGAAAGCCACCCTCTAAGGTCATTTCAGCGCCAATGATCGGCTGAATACCGTATTTTTTAGCGGCTTCGATAAAGGGAATGATGCCATAGAAAGCGTTGTGGTCAGTAATGGCAATGTACTGCATACCAAGTTCAACAGCCCGCCGCACCATTTCTTTTGGTGTGTCCGTTCCATCGTTGAGGCTATAGCACGTATGGACATGCAGATGAGCAAAGGGAAACATTAATCATATGTCCATTGAACGTACCATTCGTTTGTCAGTATATCGACAAAGAGGATGGCGATAGTTCCTCTTTCGGTGGCAATGATGTAGTACGTTCTTTTCTGTGGTTTTTCTCCCCAAGGATCGTTAAATGACCACCGATCAGATATAAGCCAAATCTCTTGTGTGCCTGTATACCAATCCCAAATGAACAGGTTTGGGCGACCTTGCCCGTCAGTTCGCATGACAATCGGATAGCCATTAGGCCAAAAGAGACTCATGCCACCTCAGCCTTTTCAAAGGTATAGCGCTTCTCTGGTAGCCAATTAGTCAGTTCACGATCACGCACGTAGTACACACCCTCATCCCCAAAACGAGCGGTAAGTTTGTAAAGCACATCCGTGACACTACTGTTGCTTACATAGGGCGTACCGAATATATCAAGTTGTTGAATAATGAGTGGAGTCAACTCTGAAGCCATCACGTCTATTTCAACAACACCCGACGAAAGTTCAGATGAATTGAATAGGCGCATGAGGTTTCGCCCCACGAGCTTCCCGTTTGCCGTTCCTTCCGGCAATATACGGTTCGTTTGGAGGTAGCTTCCATCATCCAAGTGAAGTGTCAGATCGAGTAGTGAAGTCATCAGATTGCGATATGTAAGTTGCGCTCCGATCTCACTTCCGAGCATCTCTAAAATAGACTCGACAACCGTTTTATCTTCTACCCCTCCATCTAAGACTTTCTGAATGTATACCTTAGGCTTTAGTTCACGTAGAGGAACGGGTTGTTCATCTTTGCCCTGTGCCAGTTGGTGTAATAAGCGTCCATTGTTCCCGAATTGACCAAAGACCCATTCTGAGGACTTTTTGGCAAGCTGCCCCAATGTTTTAATGCCGAGTATGCTCATGCGCCGCGCCGTTTCTTTATCAAGTTTCAAGTAGGCTACAGAAAGGGGGGACAAGAAACGTGCTTCAAATCCAAAGTGAATGAGCTTAGGGTTATCTGGTTTTGCAAAGTGAACGGCAACTCCTGCCGTGAATTTGTTACTTGCAAGACCGACCAGTGGTGAAAGCTCGAAAGTTGTTGCGAGGGTTTCTTTGAGTTGATTGACGATGAAAAGCCCATCCGTTGGCTTGAGCCTCCCCAAATCCAAATAGTAAATTGCTGCCGAAGCATCAGGGACTGCTGGCGCTTTTTTCTTGCTTTTCTTTGGTGGTATCCATTTCCAGAAACCCGTTATTAACTCAATGTTGGGCGTAAAGTCTTGTAGCAGCACATCTCCGATTGCTTCAGTGATTTTAAGGTAGGGCAGGTCATTGGTAGGCAGCAGACAGGCATCTGGACACTGCGCTTGTGCTTGCCGCCTCGTCATACCCATGCGAACACCCTGACGGGTTGCCTCAAGTGATGCCCCTTGCACTCTATCCGTTTCGGCGATGAGGATAACGGGTTTACCCGCATACACCGGATTGCGACCTTCAATGTGGGCTATAAGGTTGGAAATATATACACACGCAATCATGTTTCCCATCCAGAAATTTTCTGATCGAGTGTGATTTGGAGTACAACGTGTTTCCCTTCATTCCCCTGCTGATCCTTCAAAACGGTTATGGTCGTTTCATAGCCTTCGATTTCACCGTCCGCTAACAAGAGTCGTCTAAACGCGGTGTGCAGTCTCAGATTTGTATGTTGGCTTATCGGCGAATGTCCCTTTTGAGCAAGGGTCAGCACAATAAACGCACATTGCGTATTCGACAACTTTGGCATGAGCCGATTGATGGTTTGTGCGAGTGCAAGCTGCTGTTCGTGAGGCAGTTGGGGTAGGGTATTAAATACCACGACCCCGGTGAAGTTATTCCCAATAATGTCATACAGCGCTGAGAGAGAGGTTTCGAAGTCGTAACGGAGCAGCAAGAGTTCTGATACATTGACTCCACAAAAACGCGCACTGGAAGGGTCAAACGTCGCCGAAAGATCAATATGGATTGCCCCACCACCTATTTTTTGTGCTTCTGCCATGAGGTGCTGTGCTAAGGTCATCATTCCTGACGTTGGTATTCCAATAATCTCAGTGAAACCGCCCCTCAATACTCCACCCCCAATGAGTTTGTTGAGTTCTGGAATACCTGTAGACAGATAGGTAGGGGCTTCTTCACTGCTCCCTCGATAAACAGTATTTATGCCGTGTTTTTTATTTATTTCGGCAATGGCATTCAAAAGGTCTTGTTCTTTTGGGGAGTTCAATGCAAAAACCTTGTAATAGTTGGCGTAAGTTATGTTTGATTTTTGTTATGCGAAGGCCATACTAGCACAGAAGTTCGTTTTCGGCTCAACGTTTTTGCTTCAAATCAGTATGAAGTTGGTTTGAATTTGGGTAGAACTTTTATTCTGGGAGGAAATGAAATTTAGCGAATGCGTAGTAGGAACAGAGGGAATGGGAAATTACATGTGGTCGTTAGGCGAGCGTTAATCCAGTTCCAATAACTCCCCACAAATGCAAAGATAACTATCTATGCAACAACGTTCTTATTAACGTCCACAGCCTTCGAAGAATTCCACTGCGTTTACGATCAAGTGTGGCATAGTAATTGTTTCGCCGCACTTCTTCGGCATGGTAACCAGCAGCAATTTGATCAGGGGTCCATTTATTAGACCATACGATTTTGCCCTCGGTTATCCAGTAATGTGATTGGCAAGGAAGTTGCCAATTACCAATTGATGGTCTGAGCGTTGGTCCATTGCGAGTCTGATATAGTGTCCAATCAGTTGGTCCCAATGGTGTCCTAATCTTGGTTCCACATCCGCATGGACACAAGTGTGCAGCAGCACCGAATTCTTCCGAAACATACAAAATGTTGGGGTTGAGTTCGTTTGGCATGTAATGTACATGTTGTAGCTCAATTTTCATCATTTGTAGTTGAACTTACTATCTTGAGATCGCAAATTTCGAAGAGAAGATTAACATATGAATCTTCTTCAAGATAGAAGCCGCGCAGCTGCTTAAATCTGATAATTGCTAGGCACGCATTAAGTGCATTAAGTTCGCCTATTTGAATGTTCGTTCTATATAGGTCATTCGGATCATCCGCGAGGGGAGCCAAACTCTTAGCTATCATTTCTCGGTTATTTTCCGGAGAATAATAAGTCGTACGCAACATACCGTTAAGTAATGTTCTCTTCCTATCAAGTCCCATGCCGACATCAATGAAAGGAATTTTCAGGGAAACGAGAAGATCAAAAATGCCAGCTCGTGATGATCCTTTATCAACACAAACAAAAGCAAAGGTCACACCATTTAGATCTTCTTGGCATGATGCGTCTATGAATTTGCGATTGGTGGACAATCCAGTCCGGAAGTTTGTATAGCGTTCTAGGTAAACATCAGCTTTCGGCTTACTGAAGTCGGATTCATCAATCTGGCCCGGTGACCGGAAAGCATTATGTACATAGAAGAGATCTAAGTCGAATGCTCGAATTTCTCGGACAGGTGTTTTTACCAAGAAGTCTAGGATGTAGGCACCCGTACCCCCCAAGCCTATTACAGCAATCACATCATCCTTAAATTTGCCAGATAGGTCTGTGATTTCTGCCCTGCTTGTCAGGGTATCACTAAATTTGAAAACAGTGTCCACTACCAAATCCGGAACTGCACGAAACGTATGTGGATTGGCATTATGTAGCTCCATAGCAGGTCCAGATATGATCGTGACGTAGCTTTCGATTTTTTCGAAGAAGTCCTGAAATTTACCACTAGGTATAGGTTTGTTTGAGAAAGAACGCTGTACTACCACATCTTTGCTTGCATCGCTCAGAGTGAGTTGAGTAGTACCACCTCCAAGATTAGGGATTGGCGTTCCATCTAAACTATAAGGTACCGATCCTGCAAAGAAAATTTGATGATCATCTTGCATCACTTTATCTTTATCGGTATATACCAATTTAGTGACGATGGCACCAATTTGTAAGTTGCGTTCAGAGTCCAAATATGGAATATCTCGTACAACGAGATAACTGCTATCAAGGGCTACAGCATAGCCCTTGTCCACTAATCGCTGTATGTCGTCGTTATGATTGACCAGTTGGTGAAACACTGAAGATCATTCCTTCCTTGACTTTTACCGAGGCACCCGGCGAAAGAGTTCCTTCGGGTTTGTCTCCGTGACCCTTTTTGTATTTTACGCTGTAGGTGATTTCAGGGTGCTGTGGATAGTCGGGAAATTCGAGAGTCACTACTTCTGCGTAAGAGATTTCACCTTTTGGCCACTCATGTGGAGTTCCGTCCACAATAATTGTTACCGTCTTCTTCTTGTCAGCCGAAGTATTTTCTCCTTCGGTGCGCTCAGACGTGATGTTATTCATCGTTGACCTCCATAAATTATACAAACTTACCTAACGTTTTTACTGGTAAAATTGATTAACCCATTTTAGGGATTTGAAATTGTTAACCTTTTGAGTTAATCTTTTTACCATAGTATGAAAAAGTTTTTGTGGTGTCAAGAGGTTAATAAAAATTTTGAGTATTCATCTACGGTGTAAACTGATAAATGTTGATTTTATTCAAGGATCCACAATTGCTGATAGAAGCTATTTCTTTGAAGCTATTGGTTCAAAAATATGGTGATAAGAAGGCAAGACGCATGCGTCAAAGACTAGATGAATTAGACGCCGTTAGTAATTTAGAAGATCTTAGAACTTTGCCAGCTTTACATTGCCAGCAAGTTACCAATCATCCTTCCTTAATTACGATTTGTACAATTCGACCAGCAGGAATACTTTCTGAAGTTGATGATATGACTTGTTTTGAAGGAAAGTTACTCAATTGGCGAAAAGTGACAACCATAAAAATTATTAGCTTGGATGAAAATAGCTATGAATAATACAAGAACTGAATACACTCCAGATTTTTTGTCCCATCCAGGAGAAACATTGCTCGAAACAATCGAAGTAAAAGGGATGACACAGGCAGAGTTAGCTCTTAGAATGGGTCGTCCGAAAAAAACAATAAATGAAATTATTAAGGGAAAGACCTCAATCACTCCTGAGACAGCTTTGCAACTCGAAATGGCGCTCGGTATCCCAGCCTCATTTTGGAATGAGCGAGAGCGACGTTATCAAGAATCAATCGCAGAGGCGCAACAAAACAAAAAACTTGAACAATGGATCCATTGGCTTGAAAAAGTTCCACATAAAGAGCTTGTTAAAAAGGGTTGGATAACAAAACAAGACAAACCTATTGATACATTGAAAGCGGTTTTAACCTTCTTTGGTGTCGTTTCCCCAGAGCAATGGGAGGTCCTTTGGAGTGAAAGAGTAAGTGTTGCCTTTCGAAAATCCATGAAGTATTCAGCGGATGATGTTGCAGTTGCAGCTTGGCTCCGGCAGGCTGAATTAACTGGTATCGGGTTTGATTGTTCTCCTTACAACGAGGAAGATTTTCGACAGGCATTATATGAAATTCGTGACTTAACAAGTAAAAGACCATCAACGAACCTTTATCAATCAGTACTTACTAATTTATGCCAACAGGTAGGTGTTGCTGTTGCGTTTATACCAGGGCTATCCCAGAGTCGAGTTTTCGGGGCCAGTCAATGGTTATCGCCGCAAAGAGCTTTAATCGCGATCAGTTTATACTATAAAAGAGATGATCAATTTTGGTTTACATTCTTTCACGAAGCAGCTCATATACTATTACACAGTAAAAAAGAAGTTTTTGTTGATGAAGACAGTAGTGAATCGAGATCCCTAGAAATTGAAAAAGAAGCCGATCAATTTGCACAAGATTTTCTAATCCCTCCTGAGGATTTAGAGTATTTTATTCAGTCAAGAAACCTGAATAGAGAAGGAAAGCCATCTTTTTATAAAGAAGATATATGTTTGTTTGCCGAACACATTGGTATTGCGCCTAGTGTAGTAGTTGGTAGATTACAACACGATCATCTTTTAGAGTTTAGGTTTCGGAATGAGTTAATTACATGGCTTGAATGGAACTCAGAAGGAAATGTATCAATTAAGCAACAAGCGGAACCCTGTTAAATTGCGAAACCTTTAAGTTTCACTAAAGTATTATTTTTGTTAGGTTTTATCCAAATAATACTGTGGGATGGAATTTATTAATCTCTTAAAGAAGAGGTATATTTGACACTGTACTTTAGTTTTGCTCTCGCTCTCGCAAACTCCATTCGATTTGCCAAACATTGTCTCACTTGGCAATGAACGAACCTCACTCATCCGTTGTCTAATCCATTTGCTTTAGTGCAACTTTTATTTCGCAGGATAGCACGCCACCCCACCGTTCATACCCGCAAGCGGGCACGGCTATGGTTTTGCCCGGGCTTGTGCCGCCTTCGGCTCATGCAAAACCATGCCGCCCATTGGGTGAAGGTGGGCGACCCCGGCGTGCTATTTTGACCTGCGTAAAAGTTGCAGATTACCAAAAGCATAAGTGGTTATCGATCAGACGGATGTGCTGTGAAGGCTGCGTTCACTCGAAAGGGAAACGCTGTAAACATTGCCCAACGCCGATGTGCGTTGACGGTCTCCTACAGATGATCGCGCTGTCCATAGTATGCCAAACGCTCCCGAACCTGTGATGCAGGATCAATTTCTCTGTCGGAGCAGAGCGGTTGATTTTGCCAAGCTGTACATGGGCCATCGGAGCGCAGATCGTCGTGGATGAGGCAGCGAACACAAAAAGCTGTCTACTGGAACGGCCAACGTCTCGAGGTCACACCCGAAGGGGAGTGCCGGGGCGCATCCAGGCGGCAACCTGCGCAGATGAGCGCTTTTCGACCTCACAATCATCAATGGCTGTGGGGTCGTTTTAATTTCATTTTCACAGTCAGGAGTGATGTCTATGACTGAAACGAAACAGCATATATGCGTGGTTGGAACCGCACAGATTGGTTATCGGGGTCGCATCGGACAATGGGTATTGAACACAACGATTAAGAGCGCGACCGGATTAGGTGCAGTTTTTGCACCGACATGGTCAATGGTTATGGATTGGAAACGCAGCAGGATAGATTGGGATAACTACACCAACCAATACATCGAGCTCATGCGTGAACAGTATCAAAAGAATCAGGCAGCTTTTCTCGAAGCACTACAAAGCGATGCACTGATAATCTGCTGCTATTGCAAAGATACTCATTCGAGTACACGACACTGCCATCGCTATTTATTGGTTGATATTCTGCACAAAGTTGCGGATCGTCATCAGATTGGCTTCAAATCCATCGGTGAAGTTCATAATCGCTCATAAAAACATTTCTTTCTACACCCTATCAAATGACCGCTTATTTTGAAGTGAGGCTGATATGAAACCAATCATATATCTGATGATTGCTGGCAGTCGCTACTCAACTCGCGAAGCCTTAGAGTATGCCCGTTGTGTTGTACGTAGAGCGCATCAATTGGGCTACACGATTGTGGTGGGAGATAACCCAAAAGGTGTGGATATGGTAGCAGTGCAGGAATGTCGTCGGCTAACGGCGAAAGTGTTGGTGGTTGGCATCACAAATTTTCCCCGTAATGGTGGCTGCTCACATGGCAACTACATCAAGATCGAGCGGGATACCTACCGGGCGGCAGGTGGCTATTTGTTGGATGGCTATCACACTCGTGACCGCTGGATGGTCGACAACGCGACTTTGGGCATGTTCATCTGGAATGGCAACAGTCAAGGCACAAAGGTCGGTTACGACTATATGCAGAGCCGCCATAAGGAAGCACACCTCATCACTTTTAAGTTGAAGGAGGCTCATCATGGCTGAAAACCACATTCTCGCCGTTCATACCTACGGCTCGCAGCGGGTGAAAAACCCTCAAACGAAAAGCATGGTCAGCGCCTATAAAATAGGTTATTCCAGCGCGGCCTGTGAAACCTTACTGACTCTGTATGGGGCAAAGGCGCGGGATGTGTCATCGGCACATGCGTCATACCGTTATGTTCAGATTGACGGCGATACTTCAGTGCGGCATGGCTATCTGTTGCTCAATGTGACCGCTGGCGATTTAGCTCGAGCCGAAGCGGTAACCCGCCGCTATCATCGCGCTGCCGTGTTTCTTTGGCGAGAGAGCAAGTGGTCGGAACTCCCCAACAATAGTAGTACTGACTACATCCAACCAACCGTCCATTCTGGCCCTAACTTCGACCCATCTGGTTATCGTCCGGTTTTGCCGACCACTGGTGAAAAAGAAGCGGTGATTGAAGGTATTCATGCCGAGAAAAGCCAGCGGGATCCGCAGGAACGCCCTTGGTGGTGGTTACTCGGTGATACTTATCCACAGCGTGAAATCCTGAAACGTTATGGCGCACGGTTCAGTACCAAACGCCGTGCCTGGTACTATGTGGGTTGGGAACTCCCTGATGGCATCAAGCAGCTCATTACTGAAACCACGCCCGTTGAACGAAAATCCATAGTGCAAATCGAGGGCGATGCTCCCTGCTCTGATGAAGAAGCCGAGCGTATTTTGGGTGTCCATCTCGCACCTCAATCGTCTCTCACCACCAATCATGTACTGTCTATCCAGACAAACGAAACGCCGACGCAGGAGACAGGTAGATTTCATCAGACAGCTGAGATAGCTACTGAAGCGGTGCCAGACATTATCCCTGTGCCGTCGGAAGCCAATCCGAATGTCATACCCGATGGCCCTGCCGAGTCTCAGCATATCCGCGTCTATAAACCACAATTGCTTCCCACAGATAGCACACTGCTCGACGATGTACAAAGCGCGATTATACAGGCAAAGACACAACCCACGCTTGTCTTACACACAGGTGTAGTTCCTCAGAAACGCACATTGGCGGCTATTAGACAATCGTCTGTGGGAGAATTGACAGGGAGCATCACAGGCAATGTGTATTGCTATGGCTATGCCATTCACGATGGCATTTGTGTCTATGTGAATATGGGTGGGCCGCGCATGGCAGTTGAGGCCATTCGAGCGAAATTCAGCAAAGGCGAGATCGTGAACTGTATCCCTTGGGATGCACCTGCTATTGAATTGACCGCAGGTGAAGGCAACAACGGCATGTATCATGACTTCATGCAGAACATCCCCGAAGCCAAATTCACCTCCCTCATCCTGTGCCATGGTCTACTGACAAACCCGAATTACGGCGGTAAGTCTACTACTTTCATCGTCCGAACAAGCGAAACTCAGGCTACGGCGAAACTCAAGCATTGCGTGACTGAACTGGTCAAAGTGCCGGTGTTCGACGAGTGGGCAGGATACCTGTATCAGGTTGGGCAGAGTGCCATGCTCATTCGTAATACGCGCTCGGCAGGCGATATTGACCTACTCACTATCGATCTGGATATAGACGCTTGGACGCGGCTCATTACCGGTGGTCTTGAACAGGGTGTGATTGCTCTACCTGCCAGTTCCTAATTTCGCAAGCCAATTCTGACAGCCGTTTGCTGCACAACAAGGCAAGCGGCTGTTTTGATTCCATCAGAGGAGGGTCAGATGTTAAAGGAACGAAATCGCAAACGTGTACCTCATGTCTGCCCAGACTGTGGGCATATCCGCCAACTCCAACCTTCTGATGCCCGCAAGGTCAAACGATGTCGCAAGTGTCACTGTACTTTAATCGCACCGCTTGGTTTTGAAGCGACAGCCCGTATTAAGGGGCGTGATTTTGCCATCCGCGCGGCTGCAAAAAAGCGCAAGGAGCATCCAACCACACTGGAACAACAGGTGGAGGCGGCACTCTGTGAAATCCCCGGTATCGGTTGGGAGCGTGAGTACATTATTGAGCGAAAAGGGCGAAACCCCTATTTTGTGGATTTCATCATCTTCACTGGCCTACAGCGTTTCGCGCTTGAAGTGAATGGCAGCTTCGCCCACCGAAACGACGACGATACTGGCAGTCTGCGCTTAGAGACGTTGTCGCTGTTTTTCGATGATGTGATTGTGCTAACGGAAAATGAAATTCAGCGAACAGCCAATCTGACGCATTACCTCCAGCAGCTAATTTCTGCACCCTAAACTTCGAAAGGAACTTCTCATGGCACGAGCTGAAAGCAAAATGGTCATGGGCTATCTGCCCATTGAAGAACATCATTACGCTGCCATTCTGTCACTAGTTACCCCTGCCACACCCTCCGTGAAATTGCTTGATCCCTTTGCCGGGGATGGGTTATTTCTCGAAGTTGCGGCACAAGCGTGGAATGTCGCCCCATATGCCAACGAATTGGATGGTGAACGCGCTCAAGCCTGCATCGAGCGCTTTGGTCCAACGCAGGCTGTGCGCTGTGATGTGGAACGGTTGCTAGCCTCCAATAACGCCTTTGGCGCGGCGTGGCTCAATCCGCCTTATGACCATGACAAAACCGCAAAGGCAAACAAAAGGGTTGAGTTCGCTTACTTGCGTCACAGTTGGAAATGGCTGCAAGAGGGTGGTCTGGCGCTGTGGTGCATCTACAACCAGCACATCACCGAAGATTCTGCTGCATTTCTAGCGAAAAATAGCAGTCGCGTAGATGTGTGGGCACTGCCAGGCAAGCATCAGGGTGAATACGATCAAGTGGTCGTTGCCGCCAGCAAAGGCACACATCCCAATCCGATCCAACTCTATCAAGACATATTGGATGAGAAGTCTCATCCTCGTCCACTAACCCCGCAGCCCGAACCGCCTTATAAACTGCCTGCACCACCTCAACTCACTCGCTTTGTCTTCGCGCCGGATATTGTCGACGAAGAGCAGGGTTTACGGCTTATTCAGGAACATGGCGCGTGGAAGACCAATGGCTTTCAGGCGCTGCTGGAAGTTCCTCCACCACCAGAGCAAATTGAACCGGTTGTCGCGCCACGTCCCGGTCACATGGCGTTGGTACTGGCAGCAGGTGTCGCCAATGGTGCGGTCATTCAAACTGACGATTATGGGCAGGTCGCCATTCGTGGCAAAACCCAGCACATCGAACAGATTGCGCGGGTGGAAGTCGAAGCGGCACCCGGCGATCCAGAACGGCAAGTCAAGAAAACAACGATCCGACTCAAACCGACCACCACGCTGACGCTGCTGGCTCAAGATGGAACGGTGGTCGAGATGGACGGCGATGAAGCGCTGCTCGGTTTTATAACCGCAAACAAGCAGTCTCTGACAGGCTACCTGAATGAAAAATTCAAGCCAATGTACACCTTCGACCTCAACGGCATGGGGCGCTGGTTGAATCACATCCGGCTCAAGGGAAAATACTCCATGTACACTGCTCAAAAACACGTCACAGCAGCCGCGACACGCGGTTTTCAGGAGCGAGACAGTATCTTACTCGTTGGTCAGATGGGAGTAGGAAAAACCTTAATCGGAGGTTCTACCGCCATTGCGATAGCTGCCGGCGTGGTCGAAAACTTGCATGGACAAATCCGCGATGATCAAGTGGTCTTGATTGTTGCGCCACCCCATCTGATTGAGAAGTGGAAACGTGAACTGCACAGCATCAGCCGCAACATACTGGTGGAACGACTAGACCGCCATGAAGATGTCAAAGCGTTTATGGACAGGGCCGAACAGGCGGGATCAGGCATCGCCAAAATCGGACTCATCAAACGTGATATGACCAAACTGGGAGCTGGGCGTGAAGTTGGCGTGGTCTGGCGCGATGAATGGGTAGCGCTGTGGCGGCGTGATACACCATTGCCCGAGGGCTATGAACCTAACCAACGGTTGGTCAAACAGCGTGTACCGAAATGTCCGACCTGCGGTTGCACCGTCATGCAAGAAAAGAAGGGTGTGGAAAGTCCTGCCTCAGAAAGTTGGCTCAAAGGTGGCAAACGACTGTGTTCTGTGTGTCAGACACCGCTGTGGCAGGAAGCCCGTGATAAGGGTTCACATCCCAAGCCGGGTCAGAAATATCCAACCAAGAACCCGCGCTATCGCATTGATGAATATCTTAAACGTGTTTATCCGGATCGTATTTACCTCCTCATCTGGGATGAAGTCCATGAATGCGCCCACGGCGACACCGGCAACGGAGAAGCCTTCAACCGAATTGCCGGGTTGGCGAACAAAGTACTGGCGATGACCGGTACACCTTTCAACGGCAGATCGTCTTCGATCTTCAATCTGGAATATGCGCTCAATCCGCGTACCCGTCAGCGTTACAACTGGGGCGGTGCACTGCGTTTGTCTCGTAAGACACGCGGCGAACGCGATTTTCAAATCATCGCAATCGACGATAGCAAGCAGCGCGGTCGCGCTGAGTCGCGCTGGGTGGCTGACATGGGGGTGCGCGAACAGGTTGTCGAAGAACGACCGTCGTATGACAAAGAAACAGGCGCATTTACCGGCACATCGACCTACGAGCGACCCTACGAAGAAGCGCCGGGCATCTCGCCGCTGCTGGTGGCCGAAGTCTTGGATCACGCTATCTTCTTCAGCTTAGGGGACTTAGGTAAAGCACTGCCGAAATATGAAGAAATTGCGCTGCCCGTGGAAATGGATGCCGACACCTATGAGCAGTATGACCGCACTCGTCAACAGTTGAAAGACTACCTGATTCAGCGCCGTTGGGAAGGCGATACGACTTTCAGAGGAGCATACTTACAATGGGCAATGGGCTGGCCGAACGCGTCACACCGTCCCCACGAAGTCATCCATAATATCAAACACCCCATTACCGGTGAGAAGCTGCCCCACATCGTCACCAGTATACCGTCTTACGGCGAAGACCGTATCTTTGCTAAAGAGCAGGCACTCATCGACCTCGTGCGATCCGAGTTAGAACAAGATCGTCCCTGTGTTATCTACATTCGTCAGACCAATACCCGCGACATCCAACCGCGCATCGAGCGCCTGATCCGCCAGCATGTTCCTTTGGCCCATACCTTCATTCTCAAGAACACGGTCGAAGCCGAGCGGCGGGAAGCGGTCATCGAAGCCGAAGTGACCAAGGGAACCAATGTCGTCATCTCAAACCCAGAACTCGTCAAGACTGGCTTAGATTTGGTGTTCGCTCCGACACTCATCTTCTACGAGATTGTCTTCAATCTAGGGACGATGATGCAGGCAGCAGGTCGATCTTACCGCCTCAACCAGACACATCCTCATTGCAAAACGTATTATCTCTTCTGCGAAGGCACGATGGAACAGACAGCGGTACAGCTCATGAGCCGCAAACAGCGTGCGGCGAAACTGCTCACTGGCGATGTCGGGCTGACCGGGTTAGATGCCCTGACCGAAGGCGAAGGCGGGTTTGAAGAAGCCTTACTCGAAGCCATTGGACGCGACGAGGCACTGCTGGACCCCTCAGCACTATTCAAGCAATCTGAGGCGCAGGGCGAGATCGACACGGAGGATGCGGCCTACTGGAACGTCGAATTGTCCGCAGCTGAAACACCGACTTCTGAAGTTATTCAAACGAAACGGACAGAGGAACTGCAAGACGACCTGCTCCTTCAGGAAGCCATCCAACTTGGCGGTGTCATTGCTGAGATCGAGACTAAATCGCTTGGACAGGAAACAACGACACCTGTCATTCAAGACTTTGAACCGCAGTGGTTCGGACAGTTTGTCAGCCGCTATCTCGACTCTGTTCACCTTATCGCCGATGACCGCAAACGCGACCAATTACAGGCAAAACTACTGTCTATGCTGTCGAATGGTGTTCAAGCCGACGATGGCACGTATACGGTCATGGGCATGTGTGATCCCGAGTTCAATCACTACCCGCTACACACCGAAACGATGACGCGCCATGTGCGAAACTGGTTGAAAGAACACCACTTTGTCTTTGCCGGATGTGAGCATGAAGTCGCTGTACAAATCGTCCTTCTAGCGAAGCAGGATATGGGTATACGTCGCTTACCTGAATCGGCATCGAACGTTATGGGGATGCACCCCCTGATGGTCAGCACAAAATCAAGAAAACCCGCAGCTTCCGAATCGCATAACCGACAACGCGACTTGCTTGCTTCGGACGAGAAGAGAGAACTGAATCCCAAGAGTCGTCGAATCGATGAACAGGATGAAATCGCGCCGATGCAGTTGGCGTTGTTTTAAGAGGTGCGATCATGCACTCCGATATGCTGGAGTTTCTCGATCTGCTTTTTGAACGCTGCACACAACTACGCTCATCGACCACCCTCACCTTCACTGCTATTCATCCTGATGGTAAGCATCCCACACCCTCACGACATATCTTGATGAATGACCGTGCAGCGCTGCTCGACGCACTACAACGGTTGTCTGATACGAACCAAATGGGCTGGGGTGCGTACTACGCGGTCGGGCTACGACAACCTGGATTGACCCGCTGGAAACGGGGTGGTGTGGCAGATGTGGTAGCACTGCCCGCGTTCTACACTGACATCGACCTTCCAATGGATAAGGCACTTCCCAAACTCAGACGAGCGTCGCTCCCCCCGTCTGTGATAGTACATTCGGGAGGCGGCATTCACGCCTACTGGCTGCTGGATGAACCCACCACCGATCTGAATACAGCACGGCTGGTCTTACAGGGACTCGCAAATGCAGTGAATGGCGACAATCTTTCACCGGCAAATTCGTTAAGACTTCCGGGGACGGTCAACACCAAGCCGGAACGCGGCAGCGCACTGTGTCACTTGATTGAAGTATCAGACTGCCACTACAGCCTGTCAGACTTCCAACTGTTCACGCTTCCAGTGACCTGTTCATCAACTTCAGAACCTGATGTTTCATGTGTTTCTCAATCAACAGACAACAGAAAGCTCAATGAAATGTTAATTCAGGCCATCACGACTCTGTTGTACCGCGACTATGCGGCGCGGGAACAGCGGCAAAGTGCGTGGATCGCGGCCCTGTGTCCCTGTGGACATGCCCGTGATTCACCCGGTACACATTTCTTCTGGAATCCCACCATCGGCTGTGGCCGTTGTCATGGACGGCATGGCACGCTCCGGCTCATCGACCTCTGTTCCATTTTGGGTATCAACGCCGCCGCTTATGGTGGCATCTATCGCTAAAGTAGAAAGGATCAAAACACACCATGTCCGACAAGAAGAAAAACACCCAACAAGCCTCACCGCCAACCCTCATCACACTGACTCTGCCTTCACCATCAGATGGCGGTCTTCCGCTGGATCAAGCCACCGCTACCTTGCTGATTCAGCGCGGCGATCTGGCGCACATGCGTCAGTTCACTTATGTCGTGGTAGATGATATGACCACCGCCATCAAAGAAGCCTATATTGCCCTCGCTGGTGTTGAAGCCGAACCGCCCGTCATCCCCGATCCGCCGAAAGATACGCCGAAGCTAGAGCAAAAAGTAAAGCCAAAAGCCGAACAGAAGCCCACTGTGAAGGAAGAACCTACCATCGACATCCCACTCAAAAAAGGAACGCTGGCGGTCAAAATCAGCTACCTCAAGATTGTCGGTGGTGAAACCGATGCGGCAGCCTATCGTCAAGCCGTGCTGATTGCTGGAAAGCTCATCGATGGCAAACTATGGGATGGTCAGTCGCCAATTCGCATCGAGGATGTGTACGCGGTGCAGCGCAAGCTCAAACACCTATCCGACTCTGAAATGAGCCTGTTCGCATTGGAAGATTTTGTGCAGGTGAGCAGTGCTGCCGATCTGCCGGAAACCGTTCAGGATTTTGAAAATGATGCTGTCGAAACCGACGACGGTATGGAAATCGAACCGTTGCTAATTACAGGCAGCACCTCACTCAACGAGAATCACCCGGACGATGACGACGACGAATAACCCCTTCTGATTCAGTCCAATTCAATCGCAACGATATTCTAAAAAAGGAGAACCTTATCATGTCCGACCTGAACCCAACACAACCCCGTATCTTCAAGACTGGCACTGTTCGCATTGTCGAAGATGAGTCTACACACGGCCTGAGCAATGAAGAAGTCCGGGGCATCCTCAAGTCGACCTATCCCGAAATCGCCAACGCGACCATCCGCGAAGTCACCACCACCGAGGGGCAAACGGTGGTTGAATTCCTGCCGCAACCCGGACGTAAGGGGTAAGCCATCATGTTTGACGCAGGCTTAACCTTGACCAGCCTGCGGGATTGCCTTGCACACATCGAACCGGTTCAGCTTTTGGGGATGGAATTGCTCAAACAACACAGCGCCCATCCCCAAGGGCATTGGTTCCCAATAGGCATTCCCCGCAATCAAATGGTGGAGGCGGTTACGGAATTGGTGGGTTACACCCGCCGCTGCGCTTATGCTGCCGGACAAATCAGCCATCTCACTTCTGTGCCGCTAACTTCCATACCCATTTTGGAGTTTGGACTATGACTGATCTCGTACAGCTTCAAGAGCTACTCGTTACAGGAATGAACACCGATCCTATGCTGTGTCTGGCGAATGTCGTCGCATGGCTCGATCCGTTCTGGGACGACTTCACGGATGAGGATGACGATTACGCAGGTGATGATAGCTTGGGTCTGGCGCTGCGGGTGGTACGCAACTCATTTCCCACAATCTATGTACAGGTGATTGAACAACTGCGTGACGGGTGGTCGTGGGATGACATTGATCGTTTCGTCTGCCGTGAAATCGAAAAGCTGGGCATTCCACTGGAAAACCTCGAGTGGATGGGCTACGGCATCCCTTTACCGTCTTATGGGGTGCGGCTGGAAGAACCTGACTTCTACCAAAGCCATGCTGATCTGATCCCTTTACTCGCGCCATTTGGGATTGATCCCACAGCCGACGACGACACTGTGGATGTGCCGGAATACGCGCACATTGTCGGACAATTCATCGCCGAAGACCTTGAGCAGCATCCGGATGAACGCTACCGCCAATTGTCGTGGCTGATGCAGTGGTTGTTTTCCTGTTCGGGCAATTCGGTCATTGATCTCGACTACGACACCATGTGTGAATTTCAGCCACTGACATGGGACAAGGATGATCTGGGATTTGCCATTGCCATCATTCAAGAGGCAGACGAAATTATGCCTGAGGCTCTAAAAGGTCTGGCCTTTCTACAATCCAAACCCGAAGTCTTTGCCGCTGTCGATGATAACGTGCAGCGCATTTATAAAGCCCTCAGTAAACAGCCAAAGGAGAAACAACGTGACAAACCTCGCGTTCGATGTGTCTGGCCAAGCCTTGCAACAGGTGCTGACTGAGCAGCCCTCGCTCGTGCTTCGGTTTTACAGTTATGGTGTGATGCTCGAAAAGTGTGAGGAGGATCGGGTGACGGAATACCCGGTTGACCCCGCCCAAATCGCACTGGCACTTTCAGCCAAGGTGAGCTTCGATACCGGGCTTCTGACCGGAAAGACCCTGCTCGTGCGTTACGAAGGTGTGAAGAAAACCGTCGTCGAATATCGACCACCCGGTAAGACCGGTTTGTATTTTGAAGGCTCGGAGACCCCACTGCGTGTCCCGCTTCCGGGAATGCTGATGATCCGTGTAACAGCTGAAGATAAATCCCCACAGTATCAGGTCTATGCCGTCAAGAAACGCCCCGATCAAATGGATACGCCTTTGTTTCATTTACCGCTGCCCAACGTCTTTACCAACGGCAATGTTTGTTGGGGCAGCGTTCCGACAGCTTCCGAAACTGCCCTCAAAAGTGGTTCACTGCTCGAAGATTGGGCGGTCTTTCTTGGCAGTCGCTTTGGCGATCACGGCTGTAACGGCAAATCCAAATCCCATCCGCAGGACATCCGACAAAAGTTAATTGATCTCGAAAAGCGCCGTGCGCGAGTATATCCCAAGTCCGATCTGATTCCGGCACAACGCACTTTGGCCCAAGCGCTGGGGGATGAGTACCAGTGATTGCCGAGACTCAAAATGGGCTTTGTCTAGCATGAAATTTTCTGAAATTCAATTACTAGTGAATGTGGATAGGAGGAAACTACCATGAATGTTTTTGATCCCTTCATGCATCTTCAAACCGTGACCGTCGTTGGACTAGGTGGAACAGGCTCCCAAGTCGCACGTACCGTGGCGCGGACGGTCTACGATATGCGCCGGGCGCGGCTGCACATACCCGCATTGGCTTTCATAGACCCGGATGTCGTTGAGGAAAAGAATGTCGGACGGCAGTTGTTTGCGGCTGGCGATGTCGGGCAGAACAAGAGCCGAGTGTTGGCACACCGCTTTAATCAAGCCTTGGGGCTGGAAATCGCTGCTATCGATCAACCCCTCAATGTCCACAAACACATCGAGCGCAGTGGCAACTTGGTCATTGGCTGTGTGGATAACCACGATGCCCGCCGTGAATTGGCGAAAGCTGAAGGCATTTGGCTCGATGCCGGTAATCATTTCGACAGCGGGCAAGTGTGTATCGGCAACACATCGGATCGTGAAAATGTACTGCGGCACATCAATGGTGATGAGGGCAAGTATCGCTATTTACCCAGCCCGGCACTACTCTTTCCGCAGCTGCTCGAACCAGAACCCCAGCCTGTCCCACAGCCCAACCTCTCCTGTGCTGATCTGGTCGCACGTGGTGAGCAACATCTTTTAATCAATGATCTCGTGGCTTGTGTCGTCGCGGGCTATGTCTACAAGCTGCTGCACCGCCTGCCCGTAACCACCTTCCTTAGTTATGTCAGTGTCGATGGGTTGTCTGTCCGCAGCCTGCCGATTTGCCGCGACGAACTCCTCTCCTACCTTCAGGCTTAATCCCGTCGGTTTTCCGTTTTACATCTCACAATTACAGACTCATGAAAGGATGCTCACCATGCGTTTCTGGGAAGACATGCAGAGTAAATATGGCTTTTCCGACGGCGAGGCCATGCCTGATGGGATTGAAGTTTACCGCGAAGTCTATATCCGCGCGGTTAATCAACTTGCAGAGCAGCTCGACAGCAGTGTGCGGGTCGTCGCCTATAACCGGGCTGGCGTTCACAATTGGTGTCTTATCCTGATGCACCATCTGTCTGACCTGCAAGCGCAGCATATCGAGGATTTTACTGCACATGTGAATATTGCCGCTGAAACGTGCGAGATAGACGAAGGCATGGAGGAAGCCATCCGTCAGGCCAATGAACTGGAACTCGATAGCTTGGTGGAAGTGACAGTCACAGTTGCCGATGACTTTGAGCTATTCATAGACGCGCTTCACCCCATAAAAGAAGGTGATCCGTTAATTGCCGAAGTGAACGGCGAAATGCAACACTTTTATGCCGAAGGGCGCATTCGGTTGGTTCAGGAGGTGACTGCCTTTGACGGTTCTGTGCTGCCGGTTGGAGGTGAGTACGTTATCACTTGGGTTGAACAGCGTGCGGAATGGCTCGACATCGCCCGTTCATCCATTGAACATCCCTTCGCTTTTGCACCTGCTGGATCGGCAATGGCACTCGAAATTCCGCCTGAAATTTGTGAAGCCAGCACGAATAACACAGCAGTCCCACCTTATTGCTTACGTGACTTCGAAGGCGAGACACTTGGGGACTACGGTCAATTCTACTCATTGGCTGAAGCGCAGACTACCGTTCAGCGGATTGTAAGCGAGTCAGGCAAGGTGGTTGAGATCATCAACGGTTATGGCAACACGTTTTCGTCCTTTGAAGCAGATGATAAAGGCGGGTAATTCGATGCTCAAATGCCAACGGCAGAATTTCCACCACTCAAAATTACCCAGACCCGGCACAATCGGATGCATCGTCGGACTGTCCACTGTCCATCCGCATCGTAAGTGTATCGTCGTTGCCTATCCGCTGTGTGACAACGTGCATCCCTACAGCATCGGTATTCATAGCTGCTGGGTGCGCTTTCTCGACAACAGCGACATCCAGCGTTTCAGCGGCAACTGGCTTCAGGAGGAGTAAGCCGATGTCTTATCAACTTCCGCTATTTGCCTTGGACGAGCCACTGCCTCATGATCCGATTCAACTGCTGCGCGAAGGTGCAGCGCTGGTACTGAGTGTATCCGGTGGTAAGGACTCAGATGCGATGTGTCATCATCTGTTGGAACGTCGTCAGGCTGAAGGTTGGTCTGGTGGTGTGGTAATGGTGCACGCTGATCTCGGACGAGCCGAGTGGCATAACACCACAGATTACGTTCACAATCTGGCACGACGTAAAGATGTACCTCTGCACATCGTTCGCTGGACCAATGGCGACCTGATTGATCGCATCTGGCAACGGTATTACAAAGACCCATCCCGTCCATGCTGGCCGTCCAGTAAAGTCCGCTATTGCACCTCCGACCTTAAACGGGCGCCCATCTCGCGTTGGATACGGAATACCTTTTCAACGGGAAAGGTCGTATGTGCTATGGGGTTGCGTGCGGAGGAGAGCCATACCCGAGCGAAACGTCAGACCTTCGCTGTGCGTGATGACTGCGCCGCCCCGACCAAGCGGCGGTTTGTTTTTGACTGGCTACCGATCCATGACTGGACAGACACAGATGTTTGGAATGGTATTCGACGGCATGGAAATATTTACCACGACGCTTACAAACTTGGCAATCATCGATTGTCGTGTGCGCTGTGTGTACTGGCCGATGTGAACGACCTCATGAATGGATCTGCTCATAACCCCGATACCTACCGCGAATTGTGCCGTATCGAAGCCGTCACCGGCTACAGTTTCCGTGAAGATTTCTGGCTGAGCGACCTCAGACCGGAACTGCTCTCTGAAGAAACGAGAGCGGCAGTGCATGACCACAAAAGGAGAAAAATATGATTGACGATTGCACCAGGCTTGATTGGCAGCCCACCCTGTTTGTGAAGGTTGTCCGCCAACCCTTCAATGACATGCCGACTGGATTAGCGGTGAAACGCCTCTATCTAGCACAGCATCCTAACGGAATTCTGAGTGCCGATTGGACGTTACCAGCTGACGAACGTTTTTTACCGATTGTGCAGTTGACAGGATGGAAACCAGAGCGCGATGTACCTTTTGATCTTCCTGTCCGATACAAACGAGGGGATAGGCGTGTTTCTTTTCTGATCCCCTATGGGACATGGGTTTTGCCTTACGACGATGAGCAATATCACCTATATGAGCGTGTCCAAACGACCCTCCAGATGCTGCTGATGCAAGTCGAGACAGCGCCAACTGATCCCCAAACACTGCGAATGCTGAGTCGCTGGAGCCTATAGGACGAGACATTGTTCTACTCAAGACATTTGTTTCTCATCACTCAATTAAGGAGAATTTCATCATGAATACAACTGATGTCATCACACAGCAGGCGCTCAATCGTTACAACGCCCTGTTCGACAACGTTAAGTACGCTTATCTCGGTGCGATCCTTGCCAACGATATCCGTGCTGACCGCGAAAACAGTCAGGTATCTGATTGGATGAATTTAATCACTGATATGGCATTAAGTTTGAGTGGACATCCCCATTACGAAATGACTTGGCTCAAGTTGGCGACTTTCTGCGGTCAGAACGCGGTGACGATCCCGACAATTGATGCGATTTATAGCTACTTGCTGCTTTTCCAGCAGGTGAAGGACACCCGTGCTGATGATTTTGAAGCAACAGCGAAAGCACTGTTGAAAGTCTACGAATCCAATGACACCTTGCGAACCGCCGTATCCTGTGCCAATGGTGTACATAGCTGGCACGGACGCATGGCTTACGAACTGCTGGCTGCTTCAGACTATATGATCCAAACCGCTATCCAACTCCTCATGCATGGCAATCTGACCTACATCCGTGAGAAGCTGCAATTCGGTTTGAGTCATTTGACCAGTGCTTTATATGAAGGCGTACAGCACAGCGAAACACCGGGAATGTTCAACTTCACATCGACCTTCTTCCCTGACGAGCACGACTGATGTTCCGTTGAGCCCCTATCTGTTCCCACGTCATTTCGAGGATTCATGCTCGAGCCGATCCCCTTGTTTTTGCCATTCCGTTATTATCCTCTTTTGCTGTGACGGCTTGCCATCTGATCCACAAGTCGATTTGTCGCTGACCAGTCTAGCAGGTGCGTCAGCCTGTCATACCGCCTGAAGTCGGCACGCTTCACCCATTTCTTCCGGGCTCGTGCCAGACGAATTGCACACAATTCGTCCTCACCAGAAATGGGTAGCGCCCTTCGGGTGAAAGCTGCCTCAATGCACCTGCTCCGTGATGGTCAGAAATCGACATCGGGTCGATGGACAAAACAGCGCACAGCGCAAAGGAGTAAACAGCATGGGTACCAGCATCAATATTCAGGTGACAGGTTTCGTGGGCAGCGATCCGCAGGTGAAGACTGTAGGTGAGCAGCAGGTTGCCAGCTTCAGTGTAGCGGTCAGTCGCAAGAATGGCAGTGGCAAGAAGCAAACCCTATGGGTGCGCGTGAACTGCTGGAACAAGCTCGCTGATGTCGCGGCGCAGTACATCAAGAAGGGTTCACTGGTGCAGGTGACAACCGAATGGCTGCGTCCAAGCGCATGGACGGATCAGGGTGGCACACCCCAGTCAAGTCTGGACATCGACGCAAACCGACTGGTGCTACTTGATCGGTTAGAGAGCGATGAATCAGAAACCGAAGGTGGTGACATTCCGTTCTAGAGTAGACAAACGTAAGACAACAGAAGCGGTGCGAAAGTACCGCTTCTACTTGATTACAACAAACTTTTCCCACCCACTCAATTCTGTGGGGTCACAGGATAGAAGATTATGCTAGTCATATCCGTTTGAAACTTCATCGCCATAATCATCTTCAAGATTTGCCCGAAATACATACTCAGAGATAAGTTTGGCAGAGTGGAGAGGCTCCGGTAATAACGTTGGAATATCAGTATGAGAGGATTGACGACGCAACTGATGAACGAGCCAAGCCCATTCTTCGGCTATATCGCCATTAGCTAAGTTGTATAAGGCTATTTGCACATTCGAGATGTTGCGTGACTGTTCTTCCTCACGATCAACTTGTGTCCATTCACTGTTTGGTTGCAAATTCGGCAGACTATGAAGTGAACAAAATACATTGGGATAATGATCGTTTTTGTATAGCCCCTGATATTTGCTGCGCCGGTCATTTGGCACCATATGAGCGGCTTCATTTTGAGAGGACATTCGTAAGCGAGCAAGTCGAACTTTGGGCTGAGCACTGAGAATACCCGTTAAAGTAATTCGTGTATCGTGGTTTTGGCTGTCCTCCAACTCTGGAAACAGCTTCCGCATATTTTGATCACTCAGTATAAGCAAAGCATCCCGTGAGATATTGAGTGCCATAATGGCTTCTTTATAGAAAGCAATACAGTTCTGCTCATCGAAACCATTCTCGAGCGTAGCTGCGGCTAGTAGACCATCTGTTGTGTTGTTGTACCAACGCGAAGATCCTTTGTCAGTTGGCACACAAATATTTGTCGAATATTCCCCGGAACGCACAAGGCTAATTACGGGAATTTGTACCGTTTTTTCCCCCTTAGATGTTGCATTGAGTTGAATACGATAAAAAGCGATCAAATCGATCACTGATGGCAAAGCGGTATTTTTGAACGAGGCATCATAGAGTGGCTCAAGCCGAAAATCCAATTGTCGCAGCAGGTCGCTAAGTGCATTTTGAAGCCTATGGGAGTAGTTCTTTGATTCGTTCATTGGAACTATATTTTGCTTAACACGCCCGGACAGAGCAAGCCCGCGTGCAACTGCCTGCTTGGGATCGCGTCGCGTGAACGCAAGCTTGCCTGTGTAGGATTTCCAAGGCATTTCGACAAGAACACCTGTACGCTCTTTCGGTTTTGGTAATTTTGTCTTTATTTCGTTTATACGCCGGTTCATCGCATCTAGGTTTGCCTCATCAGAATCAGAAGCGTAGGGCGGTAACCCTTCCATCAGATCGGTTTCCTTAAACGGCGTTAGAATAAGTTTTTGTCCGTCACTTCCGAAGCTAATTTCGACATGATCTTGATCCAAAGCATCCGGGTTTGACTTTAATAAGCCAAAAGCTTTAAGGATTTGCTCTTTTACAGGGCGCATATCCTCTACATGCAATTCAATCCGTATAGATTTTGGAATAGCACTAAGTGCCTTCGTACGAACTTCGTCAGGTATTTGCGGTTCGGTGTCCGGTTTTTCTTCCAGTGCGGTTTTGCCACCGATTTCGGCGTAGCTCTTACTGGCTCGACGATACTTACGCCCTCCTTGGATATTCTCCCAATTCGACATTGGAACCAGCGCTTTAGGCAGAACCTCATTGAGCGTTCCGAGCGTGTCGCGATGGTCGTTCATCTCAATGCCCTTGCCAATTTCATGAGCATCTTTAATCATGTCATCATACACAAGGGCCATTTCAGGAAAGCTTTTCTCAACATTTTGTGCAAAAACATTTGCGTCAGGAATACTTGTCATACTGAGCGCATTCAGCACTCGCGGTTGGTGACCTACAAAGTAGAAATCTGAGCCGTAACGCGCCAGAGTGATTGGAACGAGAAACGGCTGTGACTCGCTTTGTGTCATCCAACTATTCTCACGCAGCAAATAAACATTTTTGCCTCGCCCCTGCTTAATTTTTGCGAAATCGCCATCCAGTAATGATCGAGATTGCCAACGACGAACACCAGAATGTGAATACATATAGAGACTATTGGTTCCCGGCATAATATCCAACCAAAATGATTGGAAGTAAGAGTAGTAAGAGGCCCAACCACGATTATTTGTTACTTTGCGCGGCGGCCAAGAAATTAACTCAGCTTTGTTAACGGCACGGGGATTGACCGATATAATCATACGTTCCGAACGAGTTCGATTGCCGTTAGTATCCCGTAGGATAAACTCGTATTCTTGCTGGCGGCACAGATAACGTGCCAACATAGCAGGCAATACACGTTTCTGTATGCCTTGATTTGCAGTCGCTAAATCGAGAGTGTCCCATTTGAAATCGTCTATAGACCAATTAGCAGCATTTGCAGCTTGTGTACTTTTGCCCCCATAACAGGCATTCGCCCATGCCTGCATACCTTGCAACAGGTATTTGAGATCAATTTGCTGGCGTATCTCAGCAGCTAGCCAATAAGGATGGGTAGGTTGATTTGAGAATGATCCCGGAAAAAAGTGGATAATTTCGGGCGCAAGCGGCGGCAATGCATTATACAAACTGCGTACAGCAGGTTCTTTGTGTTCTGGTTCAGGTTTAAGCGAATTGATTGACCGGCGTAAGGTATCAGTAACCCTGAGAACTTTAAGTTCCCTTAGCTCCTCAGGAATTGACTTTAACTCCCAAGCGAGAGGACTTAGAATTTCATTTGAACTAGCCATTGATTGTTTCTCCCAAAGACATCTCGATTTTCTTCAGTGCAGCATACGCGGGGCCATATAGCCGGTTCATTAATTCACGATGAACAGCGTCTTCAGACTCAAATTCCGACTTGAGCATGAGTAACCAGTCTTTGAGTATCTTTCGGTTTTGATTCTGGGGATGAAAGGCTTCATCGATGAAAAAAATTCTTGCGGCCCGCCCACCCCGAATAAGACGACCAATGGTTTGCCAAACAACCACGAACTGGTTCCATAAGAATTCGGGATACAGAAACTTGTCAATACTGTCTAGACCATACTGACCTGAGTTCAAGCGTGTGTGCCATTCAGCATACGCCAGTCTGCGATATTCTCCCAATGCCTTCAGGCCTAGACCCGCGTATTTCTCGTTGAGAAATCGTCCATTAGTAAGTTGTTTCATTGCCCATGCATTCAAGCTCACTATATGTTGACTGATATCGTCCGGTACTGGATAGGGACGTACAAGAAAGAATGCAGACCCGAGAAGTGCGCCTTCCCAATCATCAAGGATGTTGAAGCCCCGCTGAATTGCCAGTAACGGCGCAATCAATACTTCTGCCTTATATTGCCGCAATTTTTCTACTTCGCGTGCAAATATCGAACCTTCCTCAATGACTTCGCTATCATCTGGAAGTAAACGCACGGATCTTCCATTCCACTCAGGTAGCGATTCAAGGGTCTCCCAAACAATCCCTGCGTCCTTATAGCTACCTACCACTAACAAAACACGGCGCTCGCCGTTCCAATGCCCTAACTCCTGTTGAATTGGAGAGATGGTCATACTGCTGGATTGCGCGAGGCGACGGGTCATTTCACGAAGATTTTGGGATCTTCGTCCCTGTGTCCCAGAAACCCTTAAAAAACCATCCGTAGTTGGGAGAGGCCGGAACTCCACAGTAACTAGATCCTCTTCACTTATTACAGTCTCACCTTTTGGCGGCGATAAAATAGCGTTCGGTTGGTGAGCAATATGGTAGAAAGATGAATCAGGTGCCCAGCTTGTGGCTGAGGTTAGAAAAATGTGTGGCCCATCAACATCTAATACGTTGTCATATAGGTTGTGAAAATTTAACAGAAACCAGCGCCCGATGCCCAAATAGCGGAGATACTTGAGTGAACCACTCTGGTCGATTTCGTTGTCGAAGTACCGAAGCCCTAAAATGTTTCCCAAGGGCGGCTCAGGAATAATATCAAACAATGTATCTGGTAACTGAAACTCACCTGACATAGTTTGTCCGAGTTCAGATCCCGCCCATGAGAGTTGGTGGAGAATATCATTTGCTCGCTTAGTGAGAGCTGTAAGCAGCAATGCAAATTGCAAACGTAAGACAACTGCATCACTATGCGGACTTTCGCTAACTTCCCAAGGAACCAATTTCTGTAACCAGCTTTTGAGGTTTTCGATAGGTACATCGGGACGCATATCGGCGCTGCGTACTACGATTTCTGTTACCCACTCCGACAGGTCGCCCCGTTCCCGCGTAAGAGGGTCGCCCCAATAGATCTCAAACTCTTCGGACAGTCTATTTTTTACGTCTTCGTTGATATGTGCATTCGGATTAAAATTTTCTCGGGCTAACTCGTTAGACAGCCGTTCGTACATGTCAACATTTGTAAGTTGACGACGCTTGACCCATTTCACTAAGTCCGGATTTTTAAAAAGTAGACTTAAAATATGGTCAGACAACATATTGGACTGATTATCGAGGTCTTTAAGGCGTTGGTAATGAGTGCGCTTAATGCGTTGTCTGCCATGCCTTCCCATAGACTGCGATGCCATACTTATATGTAAAACATCTAGCAAAGAGGTATCCGAACCTGCTAGATCATTTACAGGTGCAAACAGACGATCCCATTGGACTTGTACTCTGTCTGCTTCATCAACGATCAGCAAATCACTATGGCGAGAGGCTGCTTCAAACAGGTGGACATCCCCATACCCAAGTCTTTCAGGTGCTCTGGAGTACAGGAAACTATATGGATTCACAATCCAAATCTCGCTATCAATCAAATCACGTTGCACACGATGAATAGAGCAAATTGATAATAGTGGACATATATGATTTTGACCTTGCTCATCTTGTAGACGGTAACAGGGTAGTGAATCAACCGGAATTGGTTTTGCGGTCATTCCACTTAAGGCACAGGATCCTGTAAACCAGTTCAGAGCTGGGATTGCTTGAGCATGTGGGTGGAAAACTATCTCGGGGCTTAGTTCATCGTGGTTTGCCTGCCCATACTTCAGCCTATGCGCCTGAAGGTTCGTTCCAAGGGCTGGCGTTGCCTTTATGCCAACTTTACGAAACCAGTTTGCCAGACGCGCCGCTTCCACTACTGTATTCGCAATAATCGTGATATGTTTTCCCTGCTTTGCTAGATAGAAGCACATCAATTGGATAAGTGTTGATTTACCTGCGCCGACACGACCGACCAGATGAAAAACATCCGAAATTACAAAACGCCGCTGACCATCTTGCAAAATACCGCTATCAATCAAGGCAAGTTCTACCGCTGTCAACCAGCTTTCCCAATCCCGGCTGGGATCTAAAGCTGATAACTCAACAGCAGGAGCACGCAGATTATCAAAATCAATAACAATCGGTTGCCGCTTGTCTTTGATGCGGGATCCTATATTTTTCTCCTCGTGTGCAGTATAGGATGCCAACTGCTCTGAGATACTGATCTCATAAAGCTCACCCCGAGCCTCGAATGTATAGCGCCCAACGCCTGCCCAGTTCGTTTTTCGCTCTTTGGTTTTTCCTTCACTCGTGTTGAGCTTGTGTGCGTATGCTTCAAGACGATCCTGTTTCATTACCACGCTGGTTCTACGTGGTTGAAAATTGTCGTTACTGAGGTCGACATCATACAGGCGTATATTAATGGGTTGATCGGTATACCAGCGAAGCCAATTGCTCCATGCTGTTGATGAGCGAACATATTGAAGCACCCGTCGTGATAGAGAAGACCATTTCTTTTCATCATCTCCGATGTGAACATCCTGCATAAAGTAACCAGAAAACAGCACCGAAGCCTTATCGCAGGATCGTTCAATTTCAGTAGGCACAATGCGCTCGTAGGCAAAAAGCCCGAACTCGACTTCAAAGAACAGGTCAAAATCTTGTCGCCGCCAGCCTTCTGGTATGTCTGGATGCGATTGAAACAATATCCTGAGCTGATTCCACTCATTGTTAGATTTCATCTGGGAGTTCCTTCCGAATGGCGTTAATAAACTGTGCGACACTTCCCCGTTTCAAGTTAAGTTGCGGATTTGGATTCCAATGTTCATCAAAGAGATTTAGGTAACTAGGATTAGCCCTGTAATCAGGGAATATATAGTAAGCCTCGTCCCATTCTGGCAGGCGGTTAAAGTCACGCGCTTTGTTCGCAAGATCACGAATATTGAGAGGGCTAACATCTTTCATATCTGCCGCATAGCGTCTCCCACTTGGCAACGTCACCAGCAGATCATAACTATCAACATTGGGCCAAAGTATGCATTCAAGACTGTAATTTTCCCCAAGGTTTTCAGCCAATTTTATGAGTTCGATCTCAGGTGAGACGACATACCGTTGAATTCCCTCTGTAGTGCGAACCATTTTGTCATCTAAGGGTTCAATGAGCCGTGAGCGGGATAAATCACCAACGATCTGCTCACACATACCGCCCATATGACAATAAGCTTCATCTCCACGCCATTGCAGAGGCCACCCACAATGTGGACAGAGAACGATACGTACTTCACCCTCATTCATCTTGTAACAGTTAGCAGGAATGGGTTCGTAACAGCGTTTCAAAAGCTGCCGTACCTCGTCATCCCAACTACTGTCCGCCATGAGGGTGGAAAAGATATTGGGAATGATGACATTTCGGTTCAAGAATTCACGGGCACGACTGTAATCATGAGCAAGGTTATGCGTATCACAATAGGTATAGATACGTTTAAAGGCTTCATCTTGAAGCTCAAGATGTGGGTTGTAAGCTTGGTACAAACCACCGCCTAGATGAGTAC
The DNA here is from genome assembly GCA_044227005.1 of Aggregatilineales bacterium. Taxonomy (GTDB): domain Bacteria; phylum Chloroflexota; class Anaerolineae; order Aggregatilineales; family Phototrophicaceae; genus CFX2. The sequence continues at coordinate 2,623 of JBGAFZ010000006.1, read as the reverse complement.
AGAGTTCAGTCGGCCTTCCCCATGTTAGCAGTGCCCCTGAATATCCAAGATTTTGACAGTAATGCCCGAACTCACCCCACTCTTCAACAGGCTGATGCAACCACTGCACGAGATCGGGAAGGTGGTACGGGGGATCGACGCTAAACTCAAAGCACAATAGTGAAAGTTGATCCCAACCCCGCTGAATGTAATCATTTAGAACAGTGACTGGACGACGAATGCCTTCATGGGCTTCTTGGTTTTGCTCAAGCAACCCAATCGATAAATATTTCAGCACTTGTTCTATACGTTCTGCTGCTATCAAAATTTCCTCCGGTCATCTCATCAGTAGATTTTACTGATGTCATATACAAAAAAACTTATGGGAGCGCAATTTCCCGATAAACAAACTGCTTTCCCTGACTATCGCGTATTTCTTCGCGGGTAACCAATCCTAAGTCGTAGATAACCTTTAATCGGTTACTTGCCGCGCTGACCCCTATTTTTGCCAATTCCGAAACGTCGGCGGCTGTCAAAGTCTTGTTTTGTTGTAATAAATAGTAGGTCTCTTCAACTTGTTTTTGGAATCTCCCGATTAGCTCAACGCCTTGCCCCGACTTTAGAATGAGCAAACCACAATTGTTTACACCTGTTTCTCTACCGGGACGACTGAAAAGAGCAATATCTAGATTTTCCCGATTTGTCTCAGATAGGTTACTTAACACAAAAGGTGGCATTTCTAAATATTTCTGACCGCGTTCGACAGCAATACTGACAAAGACCTCATCAGCAAATGAAGCATCCATAATATCAATGTGTGAAAAATCTAATACTGCAATGTCATTGATAGATAGACAATGAAGTTCGTCTAGCAAACATTCACGGAAACGCCTACCAACGGGACGGCTCACCAGATAGTCTCCTGGTATCTTTATTGTTTGCGCTAAGGCCGATATATCTATCGTTTTTATGTTCATAACCACATCAGTAAATTCTACTGAAGAGTAGTGTAATCCCAAATCGTTTGATATGCAAGTACTTTTACCAGATCTCTGCGCGACCTCTGACGATAACTGATACCTGCACACCGGGAACATAAGTCAACCTATCCTGAATTTCGATGTTTTCGTCCTCAATATGCAGCGAGGAGGTGTCAGACCGGATTGTCAGAGTTCCTTGCCATTTGCGGACGAGTTCACGTACTTGATACAGACCAATACCGCGTGTTTCAGCGCGTCCAGAAACGCCTTGTTCGAGAGCATGAAGAATGAAGTCCGAGCCTTGCTCAAATTTTGTTTTGAGCGAACTATTATTGTGCAGCAATGATGCTTGAATACCGATACCTAGGTCTGCAATAGCCACATGAATTTCACTTGCCAGCTCTGCGTTTTCAGAGTACGGTTGCTTATAACGCTGAACAATCGCATAACCAACATCTTCGCTATGAACAATATTTTGCCCAATTTCGGAGAGCAGAGTGAGTGCCGACTGAATGCGATTCTCATCGTCAATCCAACTCCTCATAATTTGTCCAGCACGCCGCATACCGTCGGTCACAGCCTCAACATTAGCATCCTCATCACTGGGTAAGGGTAAAACCTCTAGTAATTTATTACTGTCTGGAGATCTGTCAAATCGTCTCGACTTAGCAAGTTCTTTCTGCTCGATAAGGAAGTCTCGACACACCTGAAATAGATCCATCCGTTCAAGATAGGGATGAACCCTGTTATCAATATTTGTTAATACGACTGGATGCCCAGTCAATCGATGCCAGAGTCGCGCTGCGGAAATTAGAGCAAGAATCGCCCGTGGCTGCATAAAGGAGCATCGCGATACGTTCAGATGCAAAATTCCACCATCGCTAACGGTAATTCGTATTGCACCAAATAATTGCTCAATTGCATCGGGAGATTGGAGGTTGCCAGAGTGAAGATATGCCATTGTATTGTTAGCCTCGGTTAAAGAGGTGGAATTATATTCTAAAGTCACTAACGTGCTCCACCTAGTTTAAGTTGAAGATATCCAATCGCTAACTTATATTCTCCGACCATTCTGCACTAGTCAAGCGGAGTAGTCCCAGCGACGGAAATCGCATTTTAGACTATCAAGAAGCAGCCGTAGCATTCATCCTTCTAGGTTCATTTTCCCTATCACCTATGTAATGATGTAGCGCTGCCTCGCAGCCGCGCCGCAGTCCTTAGGACAGCATCGACCCCCTCAGCCTACAACGGTGTGGTACACATTAGTGGTGCAGCAGAGCTACCGCCATTTGTGGCATAGTCTCAGCTGAGGGGGTGACATTTTTAGACTGTCAAGAAGCAAGAGCAGCAAATTTCGGTGGAAGTGGATACGTTTTGCGTTGGGCATGTGGCGACAGAGTGCTGCTTGGCAGCAGCACCAGCGTTGCGATGCAACGCCGACCCCCTCAGCCAACGGTGTATTTCACACGTTGGTGGTGCAGCAGAGCTACCGCCATTTGTGGCGTAGTCTCGGCTGAGGGGGGAGCCAGCTAAATCGCTGGCTCCTCATGCGCCGGAGGGCTGCGGTGCAGCGGCCTGCGGCGCTGGCACCGAGGCGGCGGTGTGAGGCACACGCCGCGTCAGTGGATGCGGTGAGCCGCACCCACTGACCGCACCCGGTACCG
>JBGAFZ010000018.1:0-48037 GCA_044227005.1 Aggregatilineales bacterium | reverse complement strand
CGAACACACCCGCCATCGTAGTCTTGCCAATTACATGGTCAATGTCGTTTGTGGGTTAATTGCCTATTCTCACCAACCTACTAAACCTTCCCTTGCTCTCGATCTCCCTCAGCTCGAAGCTCTTATCCCGAACTGAGGTTATTTATTAAAACCGGTAAAAAATGAAGAGATTCTAGCAGCAATTGCTAAGGCTTTTGAATCCCAAGAACGAGAGCAACGCCGTAATGCACTAGAAGATGTAGCTGAGCAGTTCGCTGGTGCACTGCTACAGCATGGTTATGTTCAGTCGTCATCATCTAAACAACTGTTTACATGTGGTAGCATTCAATTGGACATAAATGCATATCGTGCCACACTAAATGGAAGCGGATTGGATCTAACACCTACTGAATATCGCCTATTGCATGATCTATGTCGCTCACCCGGTGTCGCTTTTAGTTACATCGAGTTGGTTCAGTCAGCTTGTGGTTATAGCTGTAGTCGCCAAGAAGCGCGTGAAATAATTGGTACTCATGTGTTGAATCTTCGGCAAAAGATGGGTGTGCAGCCAAATCAGGCTCTCTATATTGAATCAATACGCGGAATTGGATACCGTCTTATTCCGCCTGAAACATAAACCAGACAAGCAACAGATACTAGTGAACCTAATTTAATGTGTTCTACATAACCGTATCAATTCAATGACTAGCGCTTAAGAAAATGACGACGAACTTCTGGTCGAGCGATGAGGAAAATACAGAGTAAGTGAATCATAGCCGTCACAAAAAACATGGATGGTCCGAAAGTCTGGATCATAAAGAATGACGGCCATGGTACTGTTTGATGTATCAAGAATGCAGCTAGCGCATCCCAAATTGCTATCGCATTCCATACTATAACAGCGGTCCATGTGAAGAGGTCTACCCTTTTCCAAATAAGATAAGCTATTGCAAGAGCGCTAATTCCGATCAGTGCATCACCCATGAGTGGCATTAGCCATGCTGCAGGTGGATCACCGGGAGCAAAACCACCAGCTCGACCAATAAATGCCAATGTCATAGCTCGGCCAGAGAGCATCAAAGTCAGAAACAACAACAATCGATGTTTTGTGTTTATCATTGGCAGTCCTTTATAGGATGTTTATATTTGCGAATATTCAATCTGTTCCGAGCCCAAGCTGTTTGAGAGCCGTTGAGATTGATCGGTCAAGTGCATCAATCGACTCTCCTGTGACAGCACCAACTAATAATCCCTTCACAAAAGTGATCAACCAATCAGAGACTTCTTCTGGAGACAATTTCATATTCACAGTCCCATCTTGAATACCCCTAATATATGCATCATAAAAGTAACCGCGAAGCACTCGAAAATGTGTATTTACACGCTCGCCTATCGCCTTATCACCAATCGTCTCGATACTGGTATTGACCATCAAGCAACCCTTTCGAGCATCTTTAGATTGGACAAATGCACGTAAGTTCTCAAGGTAACCATGGATTGCACGCCCACCTTGAAAATCATGAAATGGGCGAGCTAGATCTCTGCAAGGACCAGCACTGTAAGCGTCGAGTGACTTGCAAAATAACTCAAGTTTTCCACCAAACGAGCTATAAATACTTGAACGATTCAGTCCAGTACCCTCTTCAAGTACATCAAGGGGCGTACTTTCAAAACCACTCGTCCAAAATAGCTCCATTGCACGGGCAATTACTATGTTTTCGTCAAATTCTTTTGGTCTGCTCATATTTTGAACTATACAGTTTAAAACTATTTTTGTCAACTAATTAGGGGCACTGCAAACGGGAACTGTATAATTTTTCTCAGATAGCTCCTCAAAAGTGCAATTGACATCATTGTATGATTCTTCTGCATTGAACTCAGAAAAGATTCGCCAACATCGTGGTCGGGAGAAAACGCTGCTTACAAATTGGGGTTGTGAAACCAGCGGATGGTAGCTTAGCGAGGTGACTTCAATGCGTGTTGGAGAATCATTTTAGGGTCTGATCCAAAAGAATCATACAATGTCAACTGCACTCTCTCGGAGCTATCCGTAAAAATCATACAAGAACCACTCGCATCGTTGAAATCGCACGTGATTTGGGGATCAATGACAATAATTTGTATCTGTGGCGCGGATAATAGGGCTCTCAAGCAGTGGGCAAGGCAATGGGCAGTAATGGAAATATGGGGAAGATGGAAGCCGAATTGAAACGGTTGCGGCGGGAAGTGGAGGTGCTGCGTCAAGAGCGGGATGTGCTAAAAAGGCTATGCACATTATCAGCCGGAGCCCCGTATGAGCTACAGAATCATACAGAAGAGCCGTCAAGAGGCATCAGTGGAAATATTATGTGGTGCGTTGGGAGTATCTTTGAGCGGTTACTACGCGTGGCGCAGTCATGAACCGAGCCAGCGCCAGCAAATAGATGCCCAATTGCTAGAGCACATCCAAACTGCATATCAAGCGGGACGGAGTGTTTATAGTAGTCCACGTATCCACGCGGCTCTACGAGAGCAGGGGCTGCACTGTTCACGCAAACAGGTGGTGCGCCTGATGCAAGAAAACGACTTGCGTTTCCGTCGTCGCCCGAAACGATGCGCGCAGACCACCGACAGTCGCCATAATCGCCCGGTTCCCCCGAATTTGCTGCAACGTGATTTTAGCGCCAGCGGCCTCAAACAAAAATGGGTCGGTGATATGGTGGGCATCTGGACGGACGAAGGCTGGCTATACCTGGCAGCCCTTTTGGATACTTGATCCCGTCACATCGTCGGTTGGGCCATGAGCCTGCATCGCGATGGGGTACTCGTAATTGCTGCTTTATGCATGGCTTTGGCTCAGCGAAACATTCCGGATCCGGCCGCCTTAATCCACCATACCGATCGCGGTAGCCAGTACACCGCTGACAACTATCTCGCGCTCTTGAAAGAACACCATATCCAACTCAGCATGAGCAACAAAGGTGATCCTGACAATGCTGCGATTGAGAGCTTTTTTAACACTCTGCGAGCTGAACTGACCGATCTTGAGCGTTTTCCTATCTGGCAGGTTGCCCGCACAGCTGTGTTCGAGTTTATTGAGATTTTTATAATCGCCAGCGGTTGCATTCGTTATTGGGCTACCGCAGCCCTACACAGTATGAAGCCGCTCTTTTATCTTGAATGTGTCTCTTATTCATCCTCGACCAAAACGGGTCAAGACCTAAATTAGTTTCTGTGACAGATGCGCTTGTTCACCTATGAGAGTGATTTTGGAATTTTCGCCTAAGAAAATTAGGGTATTGCTGTTTGGGTCACGTGCATAACCGTCCGGTTAATAATAGCCACTGCGTTACCAATTCCATCTTCAGCTCGGATTTTTTCGCCTACAGCTTCTGCATGGTGACGCATTTCCGAATCAGTGATCACCATTTTGATTGCCGTCGCTAAAGCATCTACGGTGAGTTTCTTTTGTGGAATGGGCTGCGGTCCGACACCCAGTTCATACACCACTTTGCCCCAGAATGGCTGATCGGCAATGAAAGGAACAATTACGGCGGGCTTCCCTGCGCGTAATCCAGCGGCAGTTGTACCCGCGCCGCCATGATGCACGACGGCTGATATACGCGGAAATAACCAATCATGAGGTGCTTGTTCCAGCATAAACACATTAGTTGGTAGATCAGTGACTTTCAATCCTCCCCAGCCGCTTGCCAATAGTCCGCGCTGGTTGGATTTCTTGAGTGCTTCCAACACGATGTTGGCGCGTTCTTGAGCTTTTAGTCCAGACATGCTGCCAAAACCGATATAGATGGGTGGCGCACCTGCCTCAAGGAAACGCACAAGTTCTGCTGATGGTTGCCAGTCATCGGTTCGGTCAAGAAACCAGTACCCTGTCACATGAACATGCGGCGGGTAATCGTCTGGTACAGGTAAGATATGCGGGCTGTACGCATACAGTACAGGCACAGGTTCACCTTTGGGCTTGACGAGTTCGCTGGCAAAGCGCCCACGTTTATTCAATCCTAGCGTATTAACCCGGAAATCATTGATAACGCCCATATAAGGAGCAGATGCCAACCCCATGAGTTTGTAGCTTACGCGGTTGAAACCGCCGCCCAAGCGAATGCCCGACATAATCGGGTTTGGGTAGGCACTGGTTGGTGTATAAAAGGGTAGCGCCAGCGACATAAAAAATGGAATGTCGAGCTTTTCCGCGATGTGATAGCCACCAAGTGATTTTGGATGATAGATGATGACATCAGGTTTAAAGCTTAGTGCTGCCTGCCACTCGTCCTCAAGCATCTGGCGCAGCATCGGCATCACCTTTTTCATCAGGTTTAGACTGCTGCCACCATCGGCTGCGGCTTGTCCGGCCTTTGATTCGGTGAGTTTCATGAATTCATTATTCATGTAGAGGTAGTGCAGCCCATTGTCCTGTACAAATGGCTGATAGGCTTCGGCTGTTTGTAAAGCAACTTCATAGCCAACCGCTTGTAATCCTTTGCCAAGTGCCACAAATGGTTGAATATCCCCGCGTGAACCAATCGTGATAATCAATATTTTTGTCATGCGCTGTGACTCCCTCACCCTACTAATCCGCTGGTGTGTGAGTAGCAAAATTATCACTCCCTACAAAGGAGTGTTATAAATTCACAAATTATCGTAGCCTTTGGCCTTATTGATCGCATCCCACGCATCAAGCAGTTTTTGGAATTCGACTTCCATGAAGGCGTTCATATCGCGCATAAATTCCAGCCGTTGGCGACGTTTAGGCGAATCACCCTGTAGTGCTTCTAAACCGCGTTCACCTAATTCCTTTAGTTCCCTGACCTGATTCATTCGCGCCCGAAATGATCGGCTCCACATATCTTTCGAGGTGCGATAAAACGTGCGGCGATCTCCCGATAAAGAAAAACGTTCGACGAGATATAAAGTCGTCAGGTCTTTGAGCGCTACACTGATTGAGCTTTTACTGGCTCCCAGTCCTTTGACCAGTTCTGATTGCTGCTGGTATTGTGGCTCACAGATGAGTAACCAGCCGATAATTCGCCCAGCAATACGTGTCAGTCCTAGTTGCTCGAAATATAAGCCACACTCTTCGACAAATTGTTGTTGTTTATCAATGTTTTCCATATTAAGAGGATATCCTGTTCGGATTGTTCGGTCAACACCGAACACGGTGAACTAAGCAAGATGTAGAAAGTAATGTCCCGAAAACTTTGGCCGACAATCAATCTGTTTGGCTGTTATATACAATATGCGATAATGCCAACCTCATTATAAAAGAGGATAATTTATTGCTGAAGAAGCAAGATATCACTAGTCATTACATGCAGCAAATGGATCAAGGAACTAGGAGTTGAGTGATATATACACTCTGATAAGGAGTCACTTAGGCATTTTTACCACTAATCTCGCTTAAATATATACAACTTGAATAAGTTAATATCTGTTTTGTAGTCTTTGGTCTTTATTTGTCTATTTAATGCAAACTTAAGTAACTTATAGTTGGTAAATTATTTGAGGTAAGTTCATCTTGTAACCTATGACCAAACGTCTTTGAGAAAGGTTGTTAACAATATCATAGGGATAAGTTTTTAAAATTCAGTAAACTGCCTCCAATCGTAACTACATTTGCTTTGGAGGAAAATCAGATGAATAAACGCAATCGACATTTGCGTCGGCTCCTCGCAATCGCAATTGCTTCTTTGGTATTGGCGGTGTTCGGGGGAACAGCCCATGCCCAAGATGCAGTTCCGATGGCAACCCAAACAGCAGTTGATACTACTTGGGTACTGTTAACAGGTTTCTTGGTATTTTTCATGCAATGCGGTTTTGCAATGCTGGAAACAGGCCTTATTCGTCAGACAAGTGCAGTAAACGCATTGTTGGAAAACTTTGTTGACGCAGGCGTTACCGCTATTGCCTTCTGGGCAGTCGGTTTTGGTATTGCATTTGGCACTAGTGCTGGTGGTTTGATTGGTACCTCGAATTTCTTCCTCAGTGACGCAGTTAAATTCACAGGTGGTACCGTCGCATATGCGCAAACTGGAACAATTGACACACTCACCTTTTTCTTCTTCCAATTTGCCTTTGCTGCAACTGCTAGCACGATTACAACCGGTGCTATGGCAGAACGTACAGACTTTGTCGGTGATTTAATCTACAGCATTATCATGGGCGCAGTCAGTTATCCGATTATTGTGCATTGGATTTGGGGTGGCGGTTGGTTGTTCCAACAAGGGTTTCATGATTTCGCAGGGAGCACTGTCGTTCATACCGTAGGTGGTGTGACTGCACTTGTTGGCGCAATTATGCTTGGCCCACGCGCTATTCGTTGGAGCAAAGATAAGAAATGGCTTCCGCTTCCGCCTGCACATAACTTAGGACTAGCAACAATTGGTACCATGATTTTGTGGTTCGGTTGGTACGGTTTCAACCCCGGCTCAACACTTGGAATGGGTAATACAGGACTGATTGGTCTAGTTGTCCTTAATACAACTCTTGGCGCTGGTGCTGGTATGGTTTCCTGCATGTTCTATCAGTACGCTCGGTCAAAGAAGTGGGATTTGGTCTACACTATGAACGGGTCGTTGGCTGGATTAGTCGCAATTACTGCTGGTTGTGCTTTTGTAGCGCCTTGGGCAGCTCTGATTATTGGCTTAGTTGCGGGTATCTTAGTTGTTGTCGCTGCTGATACTGTTGAGCGCTTTCACATTGATGATCCGGTGGGTGCATTTGCAGTACATGCTGCGTGCGGTATCTGGGGAACATTAGCCATTGGCTTGTTCGGTCAGCCTGGTCTTACCTTTGCCCCGGCAGGGGTAGATGTAGCCACTCGTGCGGGGTTGTTGTTAGGCGGTGGCTTTGGCTTGATGGGTGTGCAAATTCTTGGTTCTGCGGCTACTGTCATCTTTACTGCAGCTTTCGCCTTTGTGATGTTTGGTGCCCTCAAAGCTGTCGGAATGTTACATGTCAACAAGAAAGTTGATGAAATCAATGTCTTTATCGACGACTATGAACATGCACAGACCATCATGCCTGATGTACGTCCTCCAGCTAGTTTGGATGCGGATAACGTTTCAGTTAGAGCCCCTGCGGTGGGGGATTAGTATCCATACGTTTCTATAAAGAATAGATGAGTGGGGATGTTCATTCCCCACTCCACCTATTATTGGAGGTTCGGTTGTTCGGAATTGGAATCATCAGCTTAGCTCCCGCCATAACTGCATTACTGCGCCCTGCGGTGAGAAAGTTTATCTCCAAGGAAATCTACGGATGGCTACTGGCAACAGGGGTGGGCATCCTTTTCGTTTGGTTGCTCACATTTATCCCCACCGTTAAAGAAGTCGGCCATGTGACGATTAGCATCCCGTGGGTGCCACAGTTAGGGCTGAGTCTCTCAGTTTATTTGGATGGCTTATCGTTACTCTTTAGCCTCATGATCCTCGGCATCGGCGCGATGATCATCCTCTACAGCGTTTACTATTTTGATGACGCACATTCATTGGATCGGTTTTACACCCTGCTCCTGCCATTCATGAGCGCCATGCTGGTCGTGGTCATGGCTGGCAACATCTTGACCCTTTTTATCGGTTGGGAACTCACCAGCATCATCTCCTTCCTATTAGTGAGTTTTAACCGTGAGAGCGAAGCCGCCCGCAAAGGTGCTTTACAGGCACTGATCATCACCGGCGGCGGGGGATTAGCCCTGCTTGTCGGCCTCGTGATGCTTGGCAATGCTGCCGGCTCAATGGAACTTAACCAAATTATCGCCAATACCAGCCTGCGCGAGAGTCCCTTTTACACCGCCTTTACGCTACTCATCTTGCTCGGCTGTTTTACCAAAAGCGCTCAGTTTCCATTTCACTTCTGGTTGCCCGGTGCCATGAGTGCGCCCACGCCAGCCAGCGCCTACTTACACTCTGCCACCATGGTCAAAGCAGGTATATATCTCCTGCTGCGCTTATCACCAGCCTTAGGGGATACCGCCCTTTGGCAAAACAGCTTACTGATTATCGGGCTGCTGACCGCCTTAATCGGATCACTGTTCGCGCTGCGGCAGGTTGATCTTAAAGCCGGATTAGCCTATGCAACCGTCAGTCAGCTTGGCATCTTAGTTGCCCTCATTAGCCTACCGCACGGTGAAGGATTGAAAGCAGCAGCCGTCGGTATACTGGCGCACGCTTTGTATAAAGCCGCCCTGTTCCTAACCGCTGGCGCTATTGACCACGCTACCGGAACACGCGATTTGACCAAATTGGGTGGGCTTGCCCGCCGGATGCCCGGTTGGGCAGTGGTTGCCCTTGTTGCCGGACTTTCAATGGCTGGCATTCCGCCCTCGTTGGGTTTTGTCGCGAAAGAGACGCTCCTTGAGTCCATGTTAGCGAACCCGCTCGCACTGGTAATCATCGTCGTCAGCGCCGCCTTAACAGTCGCGATGGCTGCCATATTGTTTTGGGATGTTTTTGCTGGCAAACCCGCTGACATACACCATTTCCATGCGACCCCCAATGGTCTTTTGCTCGGCCCTGCCGCTTTAGCCCTCATGTCGATACTGGCGGGTCTTGGACTATCACGCTTGGTCGAACCACTCGTACACATGATTGTGGGGAGCGAAAAGCTACATCTGGTGCTATTTTCCGGTTTTAATACTCCCTTCCTCTTGAGTCTGATTGCCGTCGCTGCTGGTGCGGCCATATTTGCTACGCGTTCAATCTGGCGTCAGTGGCTCATACTGGCATTACCCACTGGTACACACATCTATCAACAAACCGTTCATAGCGTCGAGCGTGTTGGTGATCTTCTCTTACGTACGCAGGGTGGCAAGCTGCGCTATTATCTCGCGGTCATCCTATCCAGTGTCATCCTGCTACAAGCCTCCGCTGGCGTAACCCATCTCGCTGGATCACCGCTGCTGTTTGAATTTAACCCCAGCCTCGATATTCTGCGTGTCGTGATGCTTGTGCTCGGCTTAGGCATGATGCTCGCCAGCATCCTCTTCAAGAGTCATTTGATGGCAGCCTTATCCCTCGGTGTAGCTGGTTATAGTGTCGGCGGTCTGTTCCTGATCGAACCTGCGCCCGATGTGGCACTCGTTCAATTCATGGTTGAAACCTTGGGTACTGTCCTGCTCATTGTGATGTTGGCACGCATTCGCTCGGTTGAACGTGAGCAAGCCATTGCCTCCCTGTGGGTGCAATCACGCGTAGGTCTCATCCGTGACGTACTGATCGCGGGGGGTATCGGTATCGGCGTCGGCTTATTTGTCTTGGCCGCCCTTACCAGCCGCCCCAAGCCCGAAAGCATCGCCACGTGGCATCTCGAAAACACTGAAAGGCTGGTCGGCTTCCCTGATGTGGTCGGTGCCATTGTGACCGACTTCCGCGGCATGGACACCATCATCGAAATTACGGTTTTTAGCGTCGCTGCACTCGGTGTGCTAACGATTCTTTCCAAGCCACCTGCCAGCGCCCGTTGGCCCAAGGGCATCACCAATGTCATCACTGGACTTAACCGCAACCGACAAACTGCCGCCGTTGAATCAGAAGCGATTTTACCGGCACCCTATGTAGATCATCTTATGCACCATCACGGCGAAGATTCATTCGTCCCCAGTTTTTCGACACCCTTCACCCGCATCATCACCCGCATCGTTCTGCCACTCTCGTTGCTGATTGCGTTGGCTCATTTATTGTATGGTGGTGATGGCCCCGGTGACGGTTTCACGGCAGGTGTCGTCAGTGGCTTAGGCGTAGCCCTTGCCTATATCGTCTTTGGTTACCACGAAGCCCGTGAACAACTTGGATGGTTGCCGGCGCGTCGGTTGATCGGCATCGGCGTAGCCCTTGTTATCGCCAATGCTGTCTTCCCGATGTTTCTCGGACAACCCTTCCTTGCCCATGTAAATTTTGATGTTCCCTTACCCGCGAATCTTCATCTGTCGTCAACATTCATCTACGAAACCGGCATCTTCCTGACCGTCCTTGGCAGCATTACAACGGTTATGGAAGCCATCGCTTATCCCAAAGAGGTTGAACCCCTATGAACGTGATCTTTGCAGCTGCGACCGGCATCATGTTTGCCTTTGGAACTTTTCAACTCCTGCGCAGTGATATGGTCAAGTCCGCTATGGGTTTCTACATTCTGTTCACCGCCATCAATTTGTTTTTCTTCGCCGTTGGTGCCTTCAACGGACAAGCCCCTGCCTATGTTCAGAATGTTGATAAAACCGTCACCAGTGATCCGCTTGTACAGGCGCTCATCTTAACCGCCATCGTGATCAGCTTCGGAACTTATGCCATCCTGCTCGGACTGATTTCAGCCTCTGCGCGGCGTTACAAGACAGCCGATTTGGACACATTGGATCAACTTAAAGGGTAATGATGTCAAATAATCCGCTCGTCCTCCTTCCGATTTTTATCCCGCTCACCGGTGCGGCGCTGTGTATTCTCACCGCTCACTATCTGCGCGTACAGCACATCATCGGCATGACCGCCAGCACCGTTGCATGGCTAGCAAGTTTGGCAATCCTTGCCCTCAATTGGAGTGATGGTCTGCAAATGTACCGCATTGGTGGCTACATGCCGCCTTATGGCATTGTCCTCGCTCCCGACATGCTTTCTGCGCTTTTTGAGGTCATGGCGACCACTGTCGTAGCTTGTGGAACGTTATATATCCTCGGTTGCCGTGATAAATGTGTTTCCTATCCGGCCTTTATGCCCATCTTCCTGTGCATGTCAGCCGGATTAAACGGCGCTTTCTACACCGGCGACATTTTCACCTTGTTCGTCTTTCAGGAACTGATGATTATGTCGTCGGTCGTCTTGGTTGCTATTTCCGATAACAAACTCGGTGTGGAAGCCGCCATCAAATACCTGCTCATTAGCGCCATGGGATCACTCTTCCTCTTGCTCGGCATTGGTGCAATTTACGCGACTTTTGGCACTCTCACCTTAGCCGATATTGCCCGCTTGCTCGAAGGTGGTCAGCGTCCCTTACTCGCGCAAGCCTCCGCCGTAGTCTTGATGTGTGCCTTCCTGCTCAAAAGCGCTGTGTTCCCGTTCCATTTCTGGCAACCGGATTTCCACACGGCAGCCCCCACACCAGTACATGCGGTGCTCTCCTCTGTGGTCGTCAAAGTAGGGGTATATGGCCTCATTCGCCTGACCATGTTGCTCTTCATTGACGAAGCGCCGCTGGTGCGAACACTCCTCTTAATCCTCGGCGTGATCGGCATCTTTTTTGGTGGTCTAGCCGCTTTGCGAACCTATGACGCCAAACGCATGTTGGCCTATTCAACCTTTGGTCAAATTGGTTTCATTCTGGTTGGCATCGGTTGGGGAACACCGCTCGCCCTCATTGGAGCGATTGTCTACGCCTTCAACCACTCCTTCATCAAGTCCGCATTACTCATGATTACCGGAGCCATCGCCAGCCGTATGCCCAATAAAAGTGCCGCCCTTGTTGATGTTGCTGGAGCGGGGCGCAGCTTAGGCCTGATTAGCGTTCTCTATCTCTTAGGTGGCCTCGCTCTGTCCGGCATTCCCCCCCTCAATGGCTTCATTAGCAAACTGACCATCGTGCAGGCCGGTACTCAGACTCAAAGCTGGCTGGTCTTAGGTCTGGCGGTCGGTGCTGGCTTGATCACATTGCTCTATATGTCACGCACGTGGCAACACATTTTCCAGAAGACACCGGACGACACCCTCAAGCTCAAATCGGTGGGGGATAGCATCGTCGCCCCCGCATTGCTCATTACCTTGTGTGTATTGCTCGGCTTATATGCCGTGCCCTTGGTCGAAGCAGCAACCATTGCCGTGACTCGTTTAGGTGACCCCAATATTTATATACAGGCTGTGTTGGGAGGATAGATATGCTCGCTACGCTCTTGCTCGCCATTCCTTTTGCCATCGTTTGGATGATCGTAACCGCCAGTGTAAATCTCGGCGGATTGCTCGTGGGTTTCGTTCTAGGATGTGCAGTCCTATTAAGCCTCAAGCAGCAAAAGCTACAGATCAACTACAAACGCTTACCTGATCAAATAGCGGCTTTCTTTATTTATATGGTAACCCTTGCTCGCGATATTTGGATGTGCAGCGTTGATGTGGCTAAACGGGTGCTCAACCCCACCATACCCATGAACCCCGGCATCATCGCTGTTCGCACGCAAGACCCCGAAGAAGGTGATTTTACGGCAGCCTTCAGCGCACATGGGATCACCATTACCCCCGGTGAATTGGTGGTTGATTTTGACGGTAGCCACACCATGTTTGTTCACTGTCTAGATGTGGATGCGTCCCAAAAGAATGCCGATGCTGCCCAGACAAAACGCCTGCATCTACTGCGCCGCATCATTGGGAGGAACTAACAAATGAGCAGTCTAGTTCAAGTCGGTATTCAAGGTGCCCTTTTAGTTTTGGTAGTGTTGATTCTCCCCTGTGCCTACCGTGCATGGGTTGGCCCAACCGCGCCTGATCGGTTACAGGCGATTGATGCGATTACCACCCTGTTGATCGGCATCATTATTGTGCTGGCTGTGTTGCGCAACACCGTCATGTTTATTGACGTCGCGATTGCACTGGCCGCCTTTGCCTTTATCGGCACCATAGCGCTTGCCCGTTATATTTCAGAAGGAAGGGTATTCTAAAATGGAGATCATTGGACTGATCGTACTCTGGGTTGGTGTAGGCTTCAGCATTGTCGGCGTCTTGGGTCTCGTCCGTATGCCCGATCTATATTGCCGTTTACATGCTTCCGGTAAAGTATCAACCGTTGGCTTGGCGGGTCTATTGCTCGGTGCGGCTATCCTCATGCCCTCCGCTGCCCTTAAACTGATTGCATTGGCTATCTTCGCTATTCTGACGCTTCCAGTCGGTACTCACGCCATTGCTGCTGCTGCCTACCGTCATGGCAACTATAAAGTAACCTTGGTGCGTGACGACTTGGCGCAAATGTCCGCTCCCAAGGTGCAACCTGCGCCTGCTGGCGATTAAGGCAATGTGAGGTTTCGCGAGCAATTTCCAAACGCTGCTACTCCGGCTAAGGTTTGGAAACTCGAACCGAATTGCGTTGACAGGTCAAGAACTTTAGTTCTATACTAGCTTTAGTAGTAGTTGAAAAGTACGTGAGATTCAACTTCTCAAAGAATGGATTGTAGGGGAGCACCTATGTGTGCTCCCTCCGATTATCACGTACCATATGACCACCACCCTAA
This sequence comes from Aggregatilineales bacterium, assembly GCA_044227005.1. Classification (GTDB taxonomy): domain Bacteria; phylum Chloroflexota; class Anaerolineae; order Aggregatilineales; family Phototrophicaceae; genus CFX2. Next base: position 34,863 of record JBGAFZ010000018.1, on the reverse strand, counting down.
CGTTAATAGTGGTTACAAAATACGTGAGATACTACTTCCCAAAGAATGGATTGTAGGGGAGCACCTATGTGTGCTCCCTCCGATTATCACGTACCATATGACCTCCACCCTAATGTTAATAGTGGTTACAAAATACGTGAGATACTACTTCCCCAAGATTGTGTTGTAGGGGAGCACCTATGTGTGCTCCCTCCGATTATCATCTACCATATGACCTCCACCCTAACTTTAGTAGTAGTGGTTACAGGTACCCCCCACTAGACGGTGGTAGTCACTGAGATGATAATCCATGAAGATCCTTAAAGCCCCTCCCTGACGCTTCGGGCAGGGGTTGGGGTGGGGTATATAGTTTAAATGATGTCATCCACCACTTAGTGTGGTACCGCCTTTTCTCTCTATTCTCTGCGTCTTTGCGGTTCAAATGAATGGAATGGTTTGCTGCCATCGCCGCCGAATCACAAAAAGCTTCCGAATCTGAAGAATCTGCAGAATTTTCCGAATCAAAACCAATCTGTGTGTTCTCTTTTCTCTTTTTCTCTGTGTCTCTGTGGTTAAATTGCATTGTATTGGGCTGACAACTGACAACTACTTCCGACAACTACTTCCGACGACGACGACGACATCGCCGACATAAAACCAGTTGTGCAGTTTGCGAAAATGATGCGGTTTCATAAGCATGTTTTGATTGGGCTGGCCTCAAATCAACCACATAGCAGCTAAGAAGTGGTGAGTAAGGTTAAGGCTTCTTGGGAGGGTAAATTCCTACTGAAAACCAGCTCCATGATAGATTGGGTCAGATGGTGTAGCTCGTTTTGTTCGATCGCCAATTTGTGTAAAACGTCGTCATGCTGTTGAAGTAACGTCACAATCTTGCGTTGTTCATAAAGTGTCGGTACAACCACATCTAGCCCATTAATAACGGTTTCCGGGCTGTGTTGCGCGATACGACGAGCAAACTGTGGCGCATTGTGTTGGGTTTCAAGATAGTAGTACAAGTATTGACTGTCGAGTTCTGCACTAGGCTTCACCCCGATCGCATCCGATGCGTATGGCCTGTCCTGAAATACCTGCCCGTCCGGTGCCATATACAACGGGTATACAACGCCCTCATCACAGCCGACTGTGACCAACGAACCCAGTCGTTTCGGTTCCCATTTGGAGCTTACAGTATGAAATAAATCCGTCGCTACGTCCGATTTCAACTCGGTAATACTTTTAAAGGCATCCATGGTGTGATGCAGTGCGCTCAGGGTGTACGCCCAAATTTCGGCAATTCGTTGCTGATCTTCTGGGGAAGGGCATGGCATATTGATCGCCATAAAGTGCCTGATATCCAGCTTTCCGCCTCGTGTACGCGCATCTAAAACCTTCTCATTAAATTGATGAGTCGCCAGATACGCTGCGAAGTAGTTGGTGGTTAACAGTGGATGAATATCGAAACAGAGGATACTGCGATGGATTACCGCCTCATCGAGTTCCGGCGGCACAATTCCCCACTGGCGTTGTTCCATACCTACGCTAGAAATGACAAACTGCCCTGTTTGGACGATCTGGTGCTGTTTGCCTTTAAAGCTCGCGCCGGTCTTTTTAGCCTCCAATACCAGACCGCGTGGATAAGAATGGAGTACAGCATATTGGTATTGATTCTGATCGCGCAAATCCACATAAACGTCACTGATCTTCAACACATTGGCGAGAGGATTAGAATCCCATTTCATGATGGCTTTCAATCTGGTTCTACAGAACCATAATGGGCTTCTAAACTCTTCATCAAACGCCCTACTGCCGCTTCCCGTTCTTGTACCGCCGAGTGATACCGTTTGAGCGCAGCCGTAATATCGATATTGGCTGATCCATCATCAACACTCAGATACTTATCGACGCTCAACTTGTAACCATGTTCTCCAATCATGCTGTTGGACACGATATTGGCGTAGTCAGGAACACGTTCCCACGACTCGTAAGCATGTATCACGGCATCAATATCTTTATCTTCAAGCTCATTGTGTCGTGTATAGGGTAAGGGGCTATCCACAGCGCGCACAAACAACACTTTTTCCTCGTGGGACTCTACTTTTTGCTTGTTAATCACGATGACATAAGCCGAGGCATTTGTACCGTGCAACAATTTCGCAGGTAAACTAATGACCGCTTCTAGCCAATCTTGGTTGATAATCTGCCGCCAAAAATCGTCGTGATCTTCCTGTAAAACCGTCGATGGCATGAGTAATGCACCTCGACCATCTTCAGCCATGCCGCTAATCGCGTGCTTCAAGAACGCTTCGTTTAGTTGATGGATGTAACGTCGGCTCTTCGACTCATCCGGCAGGGGAATATTCTGCAAAACGAGATCGAACTTCCCGAAAAGCTCATGAGAATTGAGCAGCGCATCCTGTTGCTCGATGGTGATGTTTTCGAGGCGGTGTGCCAGCAGATTCATTTTACAAATAGCCCAAATATCGGGTGCCGTTTCACATCCGTAAAACGCAACTGAATGGACGTCTCCCCCGTGCTGTTTAATATAATGAGCACTTTCGGTAAACATACCACCCGTACCAACCGTCGGGTCATAAATAGTCATGCCCTCACGTGGTTTCGTAATGCCAACCATCAGCCGAATGACTGAACGAGGTGTGTAAAACGAACTCCCCTGCTTGACAGTCAACTTGGCTAACTGCGAAATCCAATAGTCATACGCCAGACTAAAACTTTCTGTGTTCGAAAAAATACTGGTCTCGTTCTGAAGTTGCTCGACCTGATCTAAATACCCATTCAAGATAGGAGCAGTAATTTTAGGGATAGGGATAGCGGAAAGCAGGACATTCTTCAATTGTGGATTAAGGCCTTCATATTCAGAAAAGGCTTCACTCAATTCATCCTCTGAATCCCGCTTTTTTCGTTGAAACGTGGCACGCGCAGTTGCTCGGCTTGTCGTGACTATTCGTGGAGTTTGGTAATTTGTCATCGGACGCGCCGAAACGATGTCGGCACTGCCTGAATGGTAGAAAAATAAAACTGCGAGAATAAAGTAGCAGTACTCGGCATAATTCAGCTTGGATTTAAGAATTTGTATGCTCTTAAGGAGATGATTTTTGAGTTCTGATTTCTTGATTTTTGTCATCTACCATCCCCAAAATATCCTGTTTAAGTTTATGAGTCCGTAACTGCTTTTAGCCAACATCACTGTGTGAATGATTATAGTCGCACTTGTTTCCATTCATCGTGTCGAAGTGACTAAAATTCATCAGCAATTTATGTAGTTTATCCATAGTCGGTGTAACACACGGGAACCATTGATAATTCAAGGTAAACGTTCGCGCACACGGAACAGTCAGAAATCAGGTTTGCGAGCCTCAAAGCCCCAATTGAGAACTCAAAAGACAACACTTCAGGCAAGAACTTCCTATGAAAAATTATATGACATGCTGTTAGGGATTAATTTCTTCTATGGTCTTGAAGAGTTGCCAAACGCGTGAAGAGTCAATGTCGAGACACCTTCCAATTTCCCTGTAGCTCATGCCTTGTTGGCACATCAACACTATTGTCTCGCGCAGTTATGTTTTATCAGGATAGCGGCTGTGGCTGCTTGTTGATGCAGGAATATTGATACTAAACTGATAAATATGCCTAGTTAACGGAACTCTTCCCCTCGGTCCAAACCAACCGGATTTGATCAACGACCACCACGTATGCTGGTGGTTTTTGTTTGCCTACTCACTGACTTCCAAGCCCGAACTAGCATGAAAAGAAGCGGTGAAGCCTAGCGATACCTCGCTTTTGGTCAAGTATGAATGGCCAACGATTAATGTGGGCAGTAGTAACCCACACCATCTTTACAGATTTTTTACGGCTTGTGTGAGATTACTAACTGCATCCTTATGGTCAGGACGCTTACGCTAAAAGCGAAAGTGGAAGGAACAAACAATGAATACGCCCAATAAAAACGTAGGTGTAAGGGTAATTGTGGTGGATGATGAATTGGCAATCCGCAAATTATTAGAGCACGGATTGTCGGGCTACGGCTATCTGGTTACATCGGTGACGAATGGCACGGACGCTCTAGAGATGATCGCCCACTTGAATCCGAATATCATCTTGCTGGATATCACCCTGCAATCCGAACCCAACGGATTGGAGCTGTGCCGCCAACTACGCGAAATGACCCGTACGCCAATCATTATGCTTACGGTACGCGATGAAAAACCGATCCGACTCGCTGCTTTTAAGATCGGCGCGGACGATTACATTACCAAACCATTCGACATGGACGAACTGGACGCACGGATATACGCCGTTCTACGACGCACAATGATGGAGGAAACGCATTCCCCGCGTTCAGAAGTCCATATTCACGACCTGTCAATTGACCTTATCAGCCGACGAATAACGTTAGCTGGAGAATTTGTTCACATGACACCTAAGGAATATGAACTACTGCATTTGCTAGCAACGCATCCGGGGCGTGTCATCACTTTCGGCACATTGCTCCACAAAGTGTGGGGCGACACAGACAGTCCCAATCCTGAACACATTGTGCGCGTTTATATCAATATGATCCGCAAGAAACTCAAGGATGATCCTTCCAGCACTCAAAAGCCACACTATATCTTCAACGAACCCGGTGTCGGTTATCGATTTGCTGATCTTTAAGACCCATCTTTACAGATTTTTTACGGGTGTATCCCGCTTACTTACTCACACTTTACGGGTAGTCAGCACACAATAGAGCCGTAAACATAAAAGGGGGTACATATGGATCTCGTGTATGTCAGTTTGATATTGCTTTTGTTCGCCCTGTGCTGGGGGTTCATCACGCTGCTTGAGCGTGTTTAGGGGGTACTGGATGAACGGGTTATATGTGATCGTCGGATTAATCACTCTAGGACTACTACTCTACTTGATCGTCGCGTTGCTCAAGCCGGAGATGTTCTCATGATAGGCAACAACGTATTGCAAATTGGCATTTATCTCGTGGTGCTGATCGCACTGGTCAAACCGGTCGGTGCATATATGGCGCATGTATATGAAGGCAAAAGCATCCTGAACCGGGTCTTTGGGCGCGCTGAAAGCTGGATTTACCGCTTACTAGGGACGAGTGATAGCACTGAAATGAATTGGAAAACGTATGCGCTGGCCTTCATCGTTTTTAATCTGCTTGGGACGCTGGTCGTGTATCTACTCCAACGGATTCAAACTACCCTGCCATTCAACCAAGGCACTGCCTTCTTGACCACACCGATGACGCCGGATTCAGCATTCAACACCGCTATTAGCTTCGCTACCAATACCAACTGGCAGGGTTACGGCGGTGAAACCACTATGACCTACCTGACGCAGATGCTGGGACTCACGGTTCAAAACTTCGTGTCGGCAGCGTCAGGCATGGCTGTGTTGATCGCCCTCATTCGAGGGTTGGCGCGGCGCTCCTCCGAGAGCATTGGTAACTTCTGGGTCGATCTGACACGCGGCACGCTGTACATCCTGCTGCCACTCTCGATTATTCTGGCGCTGGTGCTGGTTTCGCAAGGGGTAGTACAAACTTTCACTTCCTACCAGACTGCCACAACCATCGATTCAGGCGCTACAGGCGTGCAAACGCAGACTATTGCGGTTGGTCCAGCGGCCTCGCAGATCGCCATTAAGCAGTTAGGGACAAACGGAGGTGGTTTCTTTAACGTCAACTCAGCGCATCCCTTCGAAAATCCGACGCCGCTCTCTAACTTCGTTGAGATGCTGGCAATCCTGCTGCTTCCAGCAGGTCTGTGCTACACCTTCGGCAAAATGGTCGGGGATACCCGTCAAGGATGGGCGATTCTGATCGCCATGACGATCATTCTGGTAGCACTCTTGGGCGCGGGATATCTGGCTGAACAATCGGGCAATCCAGCCTTCAATAAGCTGGGGGTCGATCAACGAGGCAGCGAATTGCAATCCGGTGGCAACATGGAAGGCAAAGAAACGCGCAATGGTGTCGTCGGCTCGGTGATCTGGGCAACGACAACGACCGCCGCCTCGAACGGCTCAGTCAACGCCATGCATGATTCTTTTACCCCGTTGGGCGGATTGGTACCGCTGTGGTTAATGCAACTGGGTGAGGTAATTTTCGGCGGCGTGGGATCGGGATTATACGGGATGTTGGTGTTCGCCATTATCGCAGTATTCGTATCCGGCTTGATGGTCGGACGTACACCGGAATACATCGGCAAGAAAATTGAGGCCTATGAGATGAAGATGGCATCGGTCATCATCCTCATCCCCCCTGCGCTGGTTTTGATAGGCACAGCTATCGCGGTTGTAAGCGAAGGTGGCCTTGCCACAATCTGGAATAGACAACCGGCTGTACACGGTTTCAGCGAGGTTTTATATGCCTTTTCATCCGCCGCCAACAACAACGGGAGTGCGTTCGCCGGATTGGGTGCCAACACAGTCTTTTACAACGTAGCGCTCGGCATTTGCATGTTCTTCGCCCGTTACTGGTTGGTTATCCCAACGCTTGCCATCGCCGGATCGTTGGCTCGCAAGAAGCTCGTGCCTGCTGGTGCGGGAACACTGCCGACCCACACTCCTTTGTTCGTGGCACTGCTGATTGGCGTCGTCATCATCGTCGGGGCGTTGTCATTTTTCCCGGCTCTGGCCTTAGGTCCGATTGTCGAACATCTGATGATGGTAGGGGGCTAGTGGATTCAGATCTCGATTTCACTGCCCAATAACCATCTTGCAGGACAGGTATCCAGAAAGGTTTGTATCATGACACTCGAAACCCGTGCTAAAGCTCGTCCACTGTTCGATCCGCCAATTGTGCGGCGGGCGGTGGTGGATTCACTCATCAAACTTAATCCGCGTGTGCAAATTCGCAATCCGGTCATGTTCATCGTCGAAGTGGGGGCTGCCGTCACCACGGGTTTGTTCATTCAAGCCCTCGTCGGCAAGGGTGAAGCACCAGCGGGCTTCATCTTCGCCATCAGTCTGTGGTTGTGGTTCACAGTAATCTTCGCCAACTTTGCCGAAGCGATGGCCGAAGGGCGGGGTAAAGCGCAAGCCGATGCCCTGCGGAAAGCCCGACGCGACGTCACGGCCAAGAAACTCAGCAGCCCACAGTATGGGGCGACCTATTCACAAGTTGTGGCCTCCTCGCTACGCAAAGAAGACGTGGTGGTGGTCGAGACAGGCGATACTATTCCGGCAGACGGCGAAGTGATCGAAGGGGTGGCCTCGGTGGATGAGAGCGCCATCACCGGCGAAAGTGCCCCCGTCATACGCGAAAGCGGCGGAGATCGCAGCGCGGTAACAGGTGGCACACGTGTGCTTTCGGATTGGTTGGTGGTGCGCATCACGACCAACCCCGGTGAGGCCTTTTTGGACCGTATGATCGGCATGGTGGAAGGAGCCAAACGTCAGAAAACACCCAATGAGATCGCGCTCACCATTTTGCTATCCTCATTGACGATCATTTTTCTGCTGGCCACCGCTACTTTGCTGCCCTACTCAATCTATGCTGTGACTTCAACCGGACAAGGCAGTCCCATCACGGTGACGGTTCTGGTGGCGCTACTGGTGTGTCTGATCCCGACGACCATCGGCGGGTTGCTCTCGTCCATCGGCATCGCGGGGATGGATCGCATGATACAGGCTAATGTTATCGCGGTATCGGGACGTGCCGTCGAAGCAGCGGGGGATGTAGATGTACTACTGCTTGACAAGACCGGAACAATCACGCTAGGCAACCGACAGGCGACAGCTTTTATCCCCGCACAGGGCATCACTGAAGACACGCTGGCAGATGCAGCACAACTGTCGTCACTGGCAGACGAAACGCCCGAAGGCAGGAGCATCGTCGTACTGGCGAAAGACAAGTTCAATCTGCGGGAACGCGATGTCAAAGCTTTGGGAGCGACCTTCGTGCCCTTCACCGCCCAAACCCGTATGAGCGGGGTTGACTTGAACGGACGCCAGATACGCAAAGGCGCAGCAGATACGGTTAAGAAATATGTCGAGGCACTCGGCGGACAATTCCCCCCTGCTGTTCAAAAAGCAGTGGATGACATCGCACGTCAGGGTGGAACACCACTGGTGGTGGCGGACGGCAACAAGGTGATGGGCGTCATCCAACTGAAAGATATCGTCAAAGGGGGGATCAAGGAGCGTTTTGGTGAACTGCGCCGCATGGGTATCAAGACAGTCATGATTACGGGTGATAACCCGTTAACGGCGGCTGCAATCGCGGCTGAGGCCGGTGTCGATGATTTTCTGGCACAGGCCACGCCTGAAGCCAAGCTCAAGTTGATCCGCGAAAGCCAGGCCGGTGGTCGATTGGTCGCCATGACGGGCGACGGGACAAACGATGCGCCCGCACTGGCACAGGCGGATGTGGCGGTCGCCATGAATACGGGTACGCAGGCCGCTAAAGAAGCGGGCAATATGGTCGATCTGGATTCGAACCCAACCAAGTTGATCGAAATTGTAGAGATCGGCAAGCAGTTGTTGATGACACGCGGGGCATTGACCACCTTTAGCATCTCGAATGATGTCAGCAAGTATTTCGCCATCATTCCAGCGGCTTTTGCCACCACTTATCCCCAGCTTAAAGCGTTGAACATCATGGGGCTGGCAACTCCTAACAGCGCGATTTTATCGGCAGTAATCTTCAACGCCATCATCATCATATTCTTGATCCCGCTGGCGCTGCGCGGTGTCAAGTATCGTCCGGTAGGCGCGTCCACATTACTCCGTAACAACCTTCTGGTGTACGGATTGGGCGGCCTGATCGTGCCTTTCGTCGGCATCAAAGTAATCGACCTGATATTGGTCGCGCTGCACCTCGCTTAAGGAGGCGAGTCCCTATGAACACTCAAACACAACCCCAATGGAATCAGGTATTCCGTCCGGCTCTGGGTGCGCTAATCGTGCTGACCATCATCACGGGCGTTATCTATCCACTCGCCATCACAGCGATTTCACAGGTGGTTTTTCCCCATCAAGCCAATGGCAGCTTGATCAAAGACGAAGGCGGTAAGGTAGTCGGTTCGGAACTGATCGGGCAGCAGTTTAGTAGTCCGGGTTATTTCTGGGGACGACTTTCTGCCACTAGTCCAGTTCCCTATGATGCGGCGGCTTCGTCCGGCTCAAACTACGGGCCGCTAAATCCCGCTTTGATCGGTTCAGAGGGGACGATTCAGCAACGCATCACAGCTCTTCAAGATGCGGATGCAGCGGCAGGGGTGAGTAACGACCTCGCAATACCGGTTGATCTGGTGACGGCCTCAGCCAGCGGACTTGACCCGCATATCAGTTTGGCAGCCGCGCGTTATCAACTTAAACGGGTGGCCACGCTGCGTGGAATTGATGAGTCTGCGGTGCAAACGCTGATTGACCGTTTCACAACAGGTCGATTTCTCGGACTGATGGGAGAACCGACCGTGAATGTGCTAAAGCTTAATCTGGCGCTTGACCAATCATATCCGTTAAAACCCACCACAACCGGTAAATAAGCGGCGCGACAAGGCGCAAACAGTAACACAGCTGGTCGACACGATCAGCAGGTTTCATTTTACAATGGTCGTCAACGATCATAATAAGGAACTGTGTATGGACGATCAACGTCCTGATCCCGATGAACTCCTGATGCGCATTCAGGAAGTCGAAGCGCGTAAACACCGTGGAAAACTAAAGATTTTCTTCGGTGCGGCAGCGGGCGTCGGTAAGACCTATGCCATGTTGGACGCGGCGCACCTGTTACGCATCGAGGGCATGAATGTGGTGATCGGCTATGTGGAACCCCACAGCCGTCCCGAAACACAAGCACGGGTAGAAGGTTTGGATGTGATTCCGCCGCGAGTGGTAGAGTATCGGGGAGCCAAACTACGCGAGTTTGACCTTGATGCTGCGCTCGCGCGTAAACCAACCCTAATTCTGGTGGACGAACTAGCCCACACGAATGTTCAAGGATCACGGCATCCCAAACGCTGGCAAGATGTTGAAGAACTGCTCAACGCGGGCATCAACGTCTACACCACGATGAATGTGCAGCACCTCGAAAGCCTGAACGATGTGGTCGCCCAGATCACTGGCACCATCGTTCGCGAAACCGTTCCCGACTCGATCCTCGAAGAAGCGGATGAGGTAGAGTTGATTGATCTGTCACCGGAGGATTTGCTCAAGCGTTTGAACGAGGGCAAAATCTATATTCCAGAGCAAGCACAACACGCGCTCCAGAATTTCTTCCGCAAAGGCAATCTGATGGCGCTGCGCGAATTAGCATTACGGCGCACAGCCGAGCGTGTTGATACCCAGATGCAGGCCTATCGCAGCGACAAAATTATCGACCAAATCTGGCCAGCGGGTGAGCGCATTATGGTGTGCATCAGCCCCAGCCCTTTAGCAGCACGTTTGGTGCGGGCTGCCAAACGGATGGCGACTGGATTTCACGCGGAATGGGTGACTGTCTATGTGGAAACACCACAGTCAGCACGACTCTCAACAACCGACCGCAATCGAGTCATTCAGACGCTGCGTTTGGCCGAGCAATTGGGCGCGGAAACAGCGACGTTAACGGGACAAGATGTGGTCGAAGCCACATTGAATTATGCACGCAAAAATAACGTTACTAAGATCATTGTCGGTAAGCCCATGCATTCGGTATGGCGTGACCTACTATTCGGATCGGTACTGAACGACCTCATCCGGCGCAGCGGTTCGATTGATGTGTATGTCATCACAGGGGACGCTGCTGAAACGTCACCCATACCAATTGCCGAGTCCTTGTTGCCCTCTCAAATCCGATGGCTACATTACATTTATGCCACCTTTATCATCGTGGTCTGTGCATTGTTGGCGTCGTTCATGTTCCCGTACTTCGCCCCCGCTAACATTATCATGTTGTTTCTGGTGGGGATTGTGCTGGTGGCAGTACGATATGGGCGGGGGCCGTCCGTCTGGGCGTCCTTGTTGAGTGTTCTCGCCTTCGATTTCTTCTTCATCCCGCCACATTTGACCTTTGAAGTCAGCGACACCCAATACCTCATCACGTTTGGTGTTATGTTACTGGTCGGAGTGACCATTAGTACGATGACCGTGCGCATCAAAGAACAGGTGGAGATTGCTCGTGAACGCGAACGACGCACCGCAAACCTCTATAGTATGAGCCGCGAGTTCGCCAATAACAATGGCGTCGAAGCCATTACTAATGCGGCCATTAACCATGTTCAAGAAACCTTCAATTCACAGGCTGTCCTGTTTCTGCCGGATGCCAATGGCGAGCTACACGCCTACAGATCAAATTACTCCAAACAGCAGGTAACTGAACCGGAAATAGGGGTAGTGCGGTGGGTCTATGATCACGGGCAAGAAGCCGGAATGGGTTCACAAACGCTCCCCGCTTCACAGGGGTTATATGTACCGATGCAAACACCACAAGGCAAGATTGGCGTAGTCGGGGTGTATCCACCCCCGACACAGGGTTTATTCTCACCCGATCAAATGCATCTGCTTGAACTTTACAGTAACCAAACAGCGCTTGCCCTTGAACGCGCACGTCTTGCTGCGCAGTCCGAACGGGCGCAGGTGCAGATTGAAACCGAACGACTGCGCAATTCGCTGTTAAGTTCCGTATCCCATGATTTACGCACGCCGTTGGCAGCAATCACCGGCGCGGTCAGCGGCGTACTGGAAAACAATAAAACGCTCGATTCGCACAGCCACGAACTGATGCTGATTGCTTATGAAGAAGCTGAGCGACTAAATCGATTGGTCGGGAACTTGCTGGAGATGACTCGACTTGAATCGGGTGTAGAGGTAGACAAAGAATGGCAACCACTCGAAGAAGTCATCGGCACCACCATCTTGCGGCTCGACCGCATCCTTGAGCATCATCCGCTGAAGACACAACTTCCCGATACCTTACCACTTGTACCAATCGATGGCGTGTTGATCGAACAGGTTCTAGTCAATTTATTGGAAAACGCAGTGAAATACACACCGGAAGGTACGCCTATCGAACTCTCTGCACATTCGGCGGATAAACAAATCGTGATCGAGGTTGCTGACCGGGGAGCAGGTTTAAAAGCAGGTGACGAGCAACGTATATTCGAGAAATTCTATCGAGCGCGCCCCACCACCACTGGCGGTGTCGGACTCGGTCTCGCCATCTGCCGCGCTATCGTCGAGGCGCATGGTGGCCGCATCTGGGCGGAAAATCGTGCTGGCGGTGGAGCTATTTTTCGGTTTACACTACCTTTGGATGGCGAACCACCACAGGTACATTTGGAAGATGACTCATTTGCAGGATGAACAGGTTACAACTCAGCTCATTCTGGTGATCGAAGATGACCCCCAGATGCGGCGTTTTCTACGCACTACCCTGACCAGTAACGGCTATAAACTCCTCGAAGCTGGCACGGCGCAGGAAGGTATCCGACAGGCTAGTTTGCAGCATCCTGATCTGATCATTCTCGATCTAGGTTTACCCGACATGGATGGGTTGGATGTCACCCGCCAACTACGTGAATGGGCACATATGCCCATCATCGTTCTTTCGGCACGAGATCAGGAACATGATAAAGTAATGGCGCTCGATGCAGGCGCAGACGACTACCTCACCAAACCTTTCGGAACCAGCGAATTGCTAGCCCGGATGCGGGTGGCACTGCGCCATGCCCTACGTGTGGCACAGGGTACGGATGAACCGGTTTTTACAACTGGTAACCTCAAGGTGGACATGGCGCACAGGCAGGTCTTCGTCGATGAAACAGAAGTCCACCTGACACCGATTGAGTACAAGCTGCTGCTGATGCTGGTGCAGTATGCCGGTAAAGTAGTTACCCAAAGCCAACTACTGCGTTCGGTCTGGGGACCAAATTATCTCAGCGAAGGCCATTATTTACGCATCTATATGGGACAGTTACGACACAAGCTCGAAGCCGACCCTACCCGTCCTCGTTACCTCATTACTGAACCCGGCGTTGGCTACCGGCTGAAAATTTAAGATCGCATTAAAATGGCATCTTTGATAACTTGCGATAGGCTTTCGTTCGCAACTAACGGTCAGAAGTCAGGTTCTAGAGCCTCCAAACCCTAATTGATGGTAAAAAAACGAAGCAATCTGGCCGTAAAAATGCATAAAAAAGGAGGTGCCAGAGTTCTATAGTTTTGAAAAGTTGCCAATCTCGTGCAGAGTCAATATCGAGATGCCTCCCGATTGCCCTGTAGCTCATACCGTCTTGGCGCATCAACACTATTGTCTCGTGCAGGTGGGTCTTTTCAGGATGTTTGGTGCTGCAAACGGGAACCGTTGATAATTCAAGGTGGGCGTTCGCGCTCATGGAACGGTCAGAAATCAGGTTTGCGAGCCTCAAAACCCCAATCGAGAGGTGAAAAAGACCACAACTAGTCATGGAAAATTATCCATTTTGATGAGTTAACACTTATCTCCATCTAGGTTCTTGTAGAGTTGCCAAACGCGTGATGCGTCAATGCCTAGTTGGTGTCCAATTTCTCTGTAGCTCATACCATCTTGCCTCATTAAGCGGATAGTTTCGCGCAGTTGAGCTTTATCAGGATGCTTTGAGGGAGCAATCGGAAGGCCAAAACCTTGTTTCTGGCTAGGAAACGGGACGAAGTCCCTCGGATCCAAACCGTATAACCGGATTTGATCAACGACCACCACGTATGCTGGTGGTTTTTGTTTGCACTACGCTTATTACACCACACACACAGGCAAGGCTGAAGCCGAATTACTAAAGAATTGAGCCTAAAATTCGGCTACTACAGTTCGCCCTTCGATCCACGCACTCATGTTTAAAACCAGATAATTCCAGTTCTGAAATCCCCGATTGAGGATCGGTTCGCCATTCTCAGGTTGATAATATTCGTGAAGTGCGCCAAATCGTTCTAAATCTCGTCCAAAAAGGGTAATGGTTTTTTCAGCCAATGAACGCGCATCCGATTCAAAGCCGTATTTCACAAGACCGCGAAATGTCATGTAGTTGACAATTCCCCATATTGGGCCTAACCACGATGATGGATTGCCGGATGCACGTATGGAATACATCTTTTCTAGTTTTGAAAGAGACCGCACTCCATAAGGAGCGTTAAAAGTTGTTTCATTGCGGTAATGTTCGTGGACTATTCGCTCAGCTTGTACTGGCGTTGCAATGCCTGCCCATAACGCCATAAAACCTGTCCAGACCCCTATGCGTTGTATTAACGTGTTCCAGTGACGGGGATAGCCTGAATGAAGCCATGCTGAATGGTCAATCGGGAGCAAATTCAAATCAACATTGTAGAAATAGCCATCCCTTTCATCCCAACAGTGTTCTTGTATGGCGTTGACAAGACTTTTTGTTTCTTCCCGCAAGTGTTTACTGATCTCATCAAGATTAAGCTTGTCGCACAGAAATGCAGCGGCTTCCAGCTCGCGAACCATGAGGCAGTTGAGATAAATTGAACCGGAGCTTTTTGGTGGTCGAAAGAAGGTGCCGGGATCATTATCCACGCCGATCATACGGTCAGTTTGCCAATAATACAGACCTGACTCATGGCGGTGATGACTGGAGTAGTTATTAAGGAACGTCAACAAGTAGTACATTTTTTCGCGCAGCCATTCAGCATCGCCTGATTGTTGTACGATAAATGCAGCGTGCTGTGCCAAGACAGGCTTATGCATATTTTCGCTATGGATATCTGCAGGACGTTTCACCGTTTCATTTCGATCAATCAGGATTGGAATCCAACCATCCATGCCTCCGTAGGAAAGATAATTGAGGATGCATCCCTGCTCATAGGTAAGGGCATGTTTCATTGCTTCTGCATCATTATTTTCAATGAGAACCTGCCGCAGCGCGACATTGGATAGCCAAGAGTCCCAGTCCCAGAGCACATCGGCATATTGTTGACTGCCGGGTGTCAGAAACGGGTAGGAAAGATTGCCTCCTGCCTCCCGATACATGCCCGAGTAATCCTTCCGAATATGACCGCGCAGTTGTTGGATATGATCACTTAAAGTCATCTCATCACCTTGTGAAAGTTAGGAAGAATGTCTATTTGGGAAATATCTCTTTTAGAAGGATCTGATTGCATAGTTTTGAATTTGTGCTACAATCACTTCAATATGAACGTTCATATTGAGATTATTATCTATTTTTATGACAAAAAGTCAAAAAGTTACCATACGAGATGTTGCCCAAAGGGTTAATGTCTCAATCAATACCGTTTCTTTAGCGCTGCAAGATAGTGATCTAGTTCATGCAGATACTAAAGCACGCGTACTCCATACCGCACAAGAAATGGGTTATCGCCCCAATGTGATAGCCCAAAATTTACGCCGTGGGGTTGTAAACAAAATCGGGATTATGATCCCGGATGTCCACAATTTCCACTTCTGGGACATTGTTGAAGGAACTCATAACGAAGCTTATCAAAATGGATATGGGGTTGAAATTACCCATACCAGCCTTGACCCTGAACGTGAGGTTGAAACACTGCGCGGCCTCATTGAACGCCGTTATGACGGTGTCATTTTGGCGACAACCCATTCCGTACAATCCCCCATTGAAATGCGCTCTTTGATTCAGCGTGGTGGCGCAGTCGTAACCCTTGGGCGTACTTGGGATGGCGCTGACCGCGTACTCTATTTTCAAGAAAAAACAGCAGACGTACTTCTCAATCATCTTTATGAATTAGGACATCGTCATATTGGACTGGTGATGGGTGTAGCGCATAAACAGATAGCAGAAGAACGGCTTATCGCGTATCAGCATTTTGTTAAGAAGTATCAACTGCTATCAATGATTGAATATTGTGGGCCAACGATACCCGAAAGTACGGAAGCCACGAACCGACTGCTCCAATATCAACCCCGTCCCACAGCGATTATCTCGGTCAATGACTACTTAGCGATGGGTGTGTATCGGAGCTTAGGGCTAAATGGCTTGCGTATTCCCGACGATATATCAGTTGCCGGTTTCGACAATACGCATGTTGGCGAGAACTTGTATCCATCCCTGACCTCAGTTGATGTAGGTGGGCAGGAGATTGGCCGGATTTCTGTACAACTTCTCATTGCACGCCTGACTGATCCAAAACGTCCACAACAAATCATCGAAACAACTGCACGGCTCGTACAAAGAGAGTCGACAGCAGCACCTCGAACCAATTTCTAGGGAAGGAGGTTTGCCAATGGCGCTATCGAACAGTCCGTTTCGAGAGTTATACAGCATTCCTGCATCCTCGGTTCGCTTAACTACCGGTTTTTGGGCAGAGCGTTTCGACGTTTGCCGGCAGGTTATGGTGCCACATATGTGGGATTTGCTGCGTGACCCGGAGATAAGCCATGCCTACACTAATTTTCGAATCGCAGCCGGGTATGAAGCGGGCGAACATCAAGGGCCTAAATGGCATGATGGTGATTTTTACAAGTGGCTAGAAGCCGCCGCACATGTCTACAGCGTTACGCACGATGCCGCTCTCGATCAACTTATGGATGAGATTATTGAGACAATTCGCCGTTCTCAACGTGAAGATGGCTATATTCACACGCCTGTAGTGATCGAAGAGCGACAGGGAAATCAGGCGAATTCTTTTCAAGAACGGCTGCATTTTGAAACCTATAACATGGGTCACCTGATGACTGCTGCCTGTGTGCATAGCCAAGCCACCGGCAAACAGACCTTGATGAAAGTGGCTCGAGCAGCCGCTGACTACCTGTACAATTTCTATAAAACAGCATCCAAGGAATTGGCACGTAACGCGATTTGTCCATCCCATTATATGGGTGTTGTGGATATGTACCGCGCAACGGGCGAACCACGATACCTTGAACTGGCTCAAAATCTCGTTGAAATCCGTGATTTAGTGACCAATGGCGGTGATGATAATCAGGATCGCTTACCATTCCGCAACCAAATGGCGGCTGCGGGTCATGCGGTACGTGCCAATTACCTGTATGCAGGTGTTGCTGACATTTATATGGAGACAGGCGATTCGACGCTTGTGTCCACACTTGAAACCCTATGGCACAGCGTGACCACTACTAAAATGTATGTAACCGGTGGTTGTGGGGCGCTTTATGACGGCGCATCACCGGATGGCTCGGTTGACCAAGCGGCAATAACACGCGTTCATCAAGCATACGGGCGCGAGTATCAGTTACCCAACGTTACTGCACACAATGAAACATGTGCCAATATCGGCAACATGCTGTGGAATTGGCGTATGCTTTCGATAACAGGTCAGGCACGTTTTGCCGATATTGCTGAAACCGTTCTCTACAACAGCGCGCTTGTTTCGATCAGTTTGGATGGCAAACGATATTTTTACACCAATACCCTCCGGCAAATTGATGGCCTGCCCTTCGAACTGCGTTGGGGACGATCCCGTGAAGCCTATATAAGCTGTTTCTGTTGTCCGCCTAATATTGTCCGTACGATCGCTCAGGTCGCATCTTATTTTTATAGTGTGTCGGACGATGGCATATGGGCCAATTTGTATGGTAGCAGTGAAGCAAACATCGAATTATGTGACGGATCAACTGTCCGAATTAACCAACAGACTCAATATCCCTGGGATGGGCAAATTGCTTTTCGTATTACCCCTCAGCACACGGCTGTGTTCACACTCCATTTGCGAATACCCGGCTGGTGTACGACAGCACATATAACGCTGAATGGTGTAGCCGTTAACGAGAAACCACGCTCAGGGGAATATGTTCATCTGAAACGTGAATGGTCCGCCGGAGATGTGGTGGAATTAACGCTGAATATGCCAGTAGAGTTCATCGAGTCACATCCATTGGTAGAAGAAACGCGTAATCACCTTGCCATTCAACGGGGTCCGATTGTTTACTGTCTTGAGTCAATTGATTTACCGGACGATGTACAGATCATTGATGTAGGAATATCTCGAACCGCACAATTTAACCTCCAACGAGACCCATCATTTGGCGGCGATATTCGCGTTTTACGAGGAACTGCGGTCGCAACCGAACACAAGTCATGGGATAAACAGTTGTACCGTCCAGTTTTGCCTCAAAAAACACGGGTAATTGAAACCCAATTTATCCCCTATTTCGCATGGGATAACCGTGGAAAATCAGAGATGAGTGTTTGGCTTCCAGAGCTACAAAATGGAGTTCATACAACATGAAAACCTCAGTTAAACAAAGTCTGCCATAAACATAAGTGTTCGCGTCTCTACTGAGAACGGATACTATATTTTTTTAAGGTGAATATGAACGTTCATATTGGGTTTATAGGCGAGTTTCAATCGGTTCATTCTGATCGACAGTTTTATTTAACTTGTACTGGACTGATTAAGTCTTGGATGAATGAACCTCGCAAAAAAGTATTTAAACATCATGTCGTTGTAGCGATGGATAAGTTAGTGAGGGCTACAAGGAATTTTCGCCACCAACTTGTATCCAAACTATTTTTCGTTACATCAATATTTAGCCAATGTATCCCGGACGGAAAATGTCATTTATCTGTGGCGAATTACCTATTCGTTGATCCATCGCATTCTGCCAATCTATCCGTGCAAAGGGGGTGATCATCCAAGCCTAAATTGGTCCTATTTAGAAATGACTGAAGTGTGCTCATTGACAAACTATAGTGATGACTTTTAAGGAGTGTTATGATGCAAAAGCTTTCTCGCCGTGAAATGTTGAAAATTATGGGAATCGGGACTGGAGCGATGCTCGCTTCGCAGGGGCTAACTGTCGTCGCAGCGAAGAGCGCTGAGGCTCTTGCTCAAGGCGGAACAGTTACGCTTGATGTGATTGCAACCCAACCCGAATATTTGAATCTTGAACGGGAAATCTGGGATATTTTTGAACGTGCGAACCCGGATATCAAAATTAATCTCTTTACTGTGAATGAGAATGAAGTTGCTGCATTACAGGCAAGAATCGCGGGCGGATATATTCCTCATATTGCTACAACTCCCACAACCACACTCGATACACCACTTGAAGCGTACAAGCTTTACATGAACCTTAGCGAACTTAGCGACGAAGATTTCCCGTGGTGGGATCGTTGGACGTTTGACATTAAAAATGCTTTCACCGACATATATGGTGTCCCCGGCCCACGAGCCTTGGAAGTTATGGCTCCTTGGACCTGCACATGGCATTGGCATCAAGATCTCATGGAAGAGGCAGGCCTTGACCCTCGCAGCGTCAAAACATGGGAAGAGCTTCAGACTCTCCTTGAGAAAGGTACCGAGTGGGCAAAGTCGAATCCCAATGTAGAACACTTCCTCGATCAAGGCTGGCATCCGTTGGTTCCACTGATTTGGGCAAATGCATGGGCATTAGCTTTCCCCGAAGGACAACAGGAGAACCAGAATGCTTGCTGGCGTGCTGAGAAGAAGTTCAATGATCCGGATTCGCCATGGCGTCCTGTATACCAGTGGCTCAAAGATTCGTATGACAAGGGTATCTTCCCTGAAAATTGGTGGACACGTGAGTGGGAAGCTGACTTTGAAGCCAGTTATATCGCCAAGAAGTCGGTCATGGTGTTTCATGGTCCGTGGCTGTGGGACAAGACATTAGCAGCCGATCCATCAGTCGTACAACTCGGTCTTCCTGCAACCCCGCCGGCCTCTGGACTAGACAAATGGGTACAGTATCTTGCCCCCATTGACACATTCCGCTGGTACGCCCTTATGGAGGGTGTACAGAAGTTGCCAGAGTTCCCGCAGGTTAAGAAAGCATGGGCTTGGTGGCACAGCCCGGATGTTGTCAAGATGCGCGCCGAGAGCCAAGGCTCACCAGTAGTTTACAAACTCGATGAGCCGCTGGATTTGAAGGGTGCTGCCCAATGGGAAGGCGTTAGAAAAGATATCGATGTCGCTGGTGGCGCATTTGAGAATGTTAAGTTCGTTGACCCCACGAAATGGGCTGAACCTCAAGCAGGCGCTTATGCGGTGCCCGGTTCGACAAACACTTGGGATCATAATGGGAATGCATCAGCAAAAATTGGCGAGCTTATGACCGGAAAGATAACGGTCCAAGAACTCTTGGATTGGGCTCAAGCAAATTTTGAGGCGAGCTACAAGTTCCCGAAGAAATAAGCTGAAAAAGATGGGTGATTGGCACATCAGAACAGCTTTTAGCGCAATGATCACCCATTGATCTTTTCCGAACAGGTGCTGTCGAGATGGCTTCCACGCGACCAGAAGTTTTTGCCCAAGTGCGTGGAAGTCACTTGGCGGTATACCTGACAAAATTAGTGAGAGCATTATGATATCGAATATCGAAAAACGCTTGGGTGGACGGCGTGCCGCACGTCGTTTGTTGATTGATTGGGCCTTTATCCTGCCTCAGCTTATCCTATTTCTAGGTTTAACAATTCTTCCATTCTTTTTGGGGTTGCCGACCGTTTTTACAGACAAGCTTAGTTTTGTGGACACCGACTCGAAATTTGTAGGGCTAGACAACTTTACGCGGGTCATTACTGAACCAGGCATCAAAGATGAAGTGTTGCCGGCTATCGGCAGAACAATTCGTTTTACGCTGTTGAACTATGGCATGGTTTATCTGTTTGGGCTCGTACTGGCTCTTTTGATGTATGAGGTAGGTTTTCGCGGCGGCTTTTTTACCATCATTTATCTGCCGATGATGCTATCGGGTCTTGCTGTAGGTTTTATTGCGACAATGCTTTTTGCCCGATCTACAGGAACCGCGAATTTACTCCTTATTAATCTTGGCCTGATCAATAAACCAATTGATATTAAAGCGGCATCAGGTATTGATTTCATTTTGCCGCTTCTGACGGGTTGGCGATATGCGGGCTTCAACATGGCGATCTTTTTAGCCGGATTGCTTTCAATTCCTACCGAAACGATTGAAGCCGCCACTGTGGATGGAGCTTCATATTGGCAGAGGCTGATCCGAATTTATTTCCCGCAGATGATTCCCTCATTTCTAATTGCGACCATTTTTTGTCTGATTGGTTCATTCAATATTTTTGATGAATTGGTCGCTCTAGGTGGTTTGTACGGTAACCAAGAAGCTTCCTTCTTATCCATCTTATTTTTCACGTACGGTTTCCAGCGGGGTAGATTAGCCGTAGGTCTAGCAATGGCTCTTGAACTGGGTATTCCCCTGTTGGTTATGGGGCTACTCCTACAAAAAGTTCAGCGCCGATTCCAATATGATTCTTAACGAGTAATAGGAAATTAGCATGTGGAAAACTGATAAGGCAAATAACGGCGGTTTAATTTCGCTTTTCCTGAATCAAAGGCGAATCACAAAAATATTTATTATGGCGTTTTTCGTTGGGTATACCCTGTTTACTCTTTTCCCCATGTATGCGCTCTTTATTCGAACGTTCGTGGGCACAAAGAACTCTACTGATTTGTGGCTCACGATTCCGCCAACGGAAGAAGCGGACATGAAATATCAGTGGGGGAATTTATCTGTTTTTTACAATCTGGATTTAGATAAAGTCAAGAAAGATCTGGGCATTCCAGCAGATTCTTATATTCAGGCACGCTGGACACTGGAGAGAGTCTCTAAAGAGTTCAATATACCTGAGCAAAAGATCAAAGATTATTTTACCCCTTATTCAGTGTTCAGCGGTTGGATCGTTCTACTGAGCGACAGCAAGTTTTGGCCAGCACTGCTTAGAACCATAATAATCGCCGTAACGAGTATCCTCGGTTTGAACGTACTTAGCATGTTTACTGGATTCGGTTTGGCCGGTTTGAAGCGCAGAGATCAAATATTTGTTTATAACTTGTACCTGCTAAGCGCTGTTATCCCTCTCATGATGATACTGCTCCCTCAGTATATGATAGTCCAAGGGTTATTGAAGTTGATTCCCGGGTACGATGTAGCTAATTCGGCTACTCGTAACATCAGTCAAATTCTTGCGATCATCCTACTCCAGATTAAGGGTGGCGCACTAGGTACCATGATTTACACCGGCTATATTTCATCCATACCCAAAGAGTTAGAAGAATCGGCTGAGATCGATGGTGCAAGCACAGTTCAATATTTTCGCTATATTTTGCTACCTAATCTAAAGGTACCAATGGCAACCCTGACGGTTATGATTTTGCCTTCCTTATGGAATGACTTTATGGGGCCGTATATTTATTTGGATACGAACAACACCACGCTGTTGCCCTTGATCCAAAGTTATACCGGGACTTACACGACAAATTTTCAAGTCACGTACGCTGGAATATTTATATCCATTATCCCACTCATCATCATCTATATTTTGTTCCGCAACTGGTTCATACGTGGAGCAATGTCTGGAGCAATCAAGGGATAACTGGCAAATAGAAAATGCTGTTCAAGACACCAATTTTTTCAGAACTGTCAACAAAGAATTTCCGCAGGTTATATTCGGGGGTCAACATTTAGGAGGGGCACGCACAGAAAATCAAGTTTTTGCTCTCTAGTCAACTGCTAACCAAAAGAAATTGAATGCCGCAACCCGCTGAGTAGCGGAATGCATGGTTTTATTTGCGCCTGGATACCTTAATAACATCGAAAATCTAAACTTATTATTAGCCTGACATTTTATTTTATTTGACCAATAGAAAGCATATTGATATGACATTAATTACCAATCTAATGTGTGAATATCGAAGTACCCCGTTAGGAATTGATGTTACAGTTCCCCGCCTCAGTTGGCAGATGGAAACCAATCGACGTGGAGCGCGTCAGATAGCGTACCGTATCCTAGCGGCCAGCACAGTTGAGCAGTTGAACAAAGGTATCGCCGATTTATGGGACAGTGGCAAAATTGAGACACATCAATCCGCGCATATACCATACGCAGGTACTGAACTCATCTCACGTAAACGGGTCTACTGGAAAGTAATTGTCTGGGACGAAAACCAACAGGAAAATCACAGTGATTCATCATGGTTCGAGATGGGCTTGCTGAATCGTACTGATTGGAAAGGAGAGTGGATTGGTGCCGCATTATCAGGTGGCCCACGCAGCACTATTCCTGCGCCTTTGTTACGCCGATCTTTTCAAATTGATGGGCCAATAAAGATAGCACGCTTGTACGTGACGGCACTTGGTTTGCATGAATGCTCAATCAATGGTCATGCAGTGACTGAAGATGTGTTTGCACCCGGTTGGACAGACTACAACATCAGCGTTCAATATCAAGTTTATGATATTAAGCACCTACTCGGTGAGGGTGAAAATGTCCTGGGTGTTATTCTCGGTGATGGTTGGGCAGTGGGACATATTAGCTGGCATCACCGTCAAACATACTTTGACCGTCCCCGTTTATTAGCGCAGTTAGAGATCACGATGATGGATGGTCATATAGTGACAATCGCATCGGATGAAACATGGAAGCATCAGTTCGGGCCAATCCTCGAAAATGACATGATCATGGGCGAGGCATATGATGCGCGGCTAGAACTACCCACTTGGGATACCCCTAACTTTAATGATCACCGATGGCTGAGTGTTGAACGTTTCGAAGATCCGGGGATTAAGCTGGTTGCGACCAATGGTCCAACCGTGCGTCCCGTCGAGCAGTTAAAGCCAATTAGCGATCCCGTCGATTGGACTACGGTCACAACTGAACGTTACATTTTTGATCTTGGGCAAAATATGGTTGGACGTGTGATCTTCAAAGGTAGTGCTCCGGCAGGTAAAACAGTTACTTTTCGGTACGCTGAAGTTTTAAATCCGGATGGTACGCTCTATACCGCAAACCTGCGAACGGCACGGGTGATTGACTATTATACTTTTAAGGGGCATGGCGAAGAAGTTTGGCAATCGAAATTTACTTTCCATGGTTTCCGGTACGTCGAAATATCAGGCTATCCCGGCCTTGTAAACCGCGACACAATCACCGGTGTGGTGCTCCATTCGGATTTGCCAGCAACTGGTTTTTTCGAATGTTCGGATCCGCTTCTTAATCAATTGCAGCACAATATCGTCTGGTCTCAAAAAGGTAACTTTCTAGATATTCCAACCGACTGTCCCCAACGCGATGAACGTCTGGGGTGGACAGGTGATATTCAGGTATTCGCACGTACTGCCGCATTCAATATGGAAATCGCCGGTTTTTTGACCAAATGGTTGAAGGAACTGGCTTATGCCCAGGGTGAGCAAGGCAATGTTCCGCCTGTTGTGCCGCGTATCTGGCTCGAATTTACTGAGGATGGTGGGCCAGCCTGGGCTGATGCAGCGGTTATTGTCCCATGGACAATCTATTTATGCTATAACGATACACGCATCCTTGAAGAGAACTATTCAACCATGACGCGGTTCATGAAGTTCGTTCATCAGAATGCTAGCCCCGATTACATTCGCTGTGCACCCGAATATGAAGGTTGGCCGGGGCTTGGTGACTGGCTATCAATCAATGCAGATACACCACGCGACTTCATCGGTACTGCTTTTTGGGCCTATGATGTTAGTTTGATGGCTCGCATTGCTGAAGCGCTCGGGAAGTATGAGGACGTTGAACATTACCAACAACTCCATTCGAAAATTAAGCAGGCTTTCTTTGATCGCTACTTGCGAGGCAGTACCGTTCCGGTTCCTATAGCTCAGCCTTCCGAAATTCGTTTGCGCTTAGAACGCAACGATGCGATTTCGCGCGGTAACGTAAGAGCTGTTGATTACGGCCCTATAACGTCCGAGATTTTTAATACGGATGTGTTTACACCCACTCAAACCGCATATGTACTGGCGCTGTATTTTGATCTCTTGCCTGATAACCTACGACTGTCGGCTGCCGCTGAGCTTGCAACGGACATTAAACGGCGTGACACTCATCTTTCCACGGGTTTTGTTGGCGCGCCTTATCTAGCCCATGTACTCAGCAGTCATGGTCAGCTTGAGACTGCATATGCGCTCTTGTTTCAAAAAAGCTGGCCGTCGTGGCTCTATTCGGTGACACAGGGGGCAACCACAATATGGGAACGATGGGATGGCTGGACAGAAGAGTTTGGCTTTGAAGATGTGGTGATGAACTCCTTCAATCACTACGCTTATGGCTCTATTGGAAGCTGGTTCTACAACGTGATTGCTGGTATCCAACCTGATCCAGAATGCCCGGGCTATAAACACAGCATTTTACGTCCTCAACCCGGTGGTGGATTGACCCATGCGACTGGTAAACTCAAAACGATCTATGGCGAATTATTGTCTCAGTGGACGATCAATGAAAATGCGTTTGAGTGGTCAGTGATCATCCCCCCCAACACAACCGCAACCATATATTTGCCTGAGCGAGGTTTTCACAACATCACCTTAAATGGGCAACCTGCCGAAGGGTTTGTTCACGAGCTAGTGGCCGGCGAGTATCAGTTTGTGGTGAGTTGATAAGGAGAAAACCATCTTCTACGGTGTCCAATACTATCCTGAACATTGGCTCAAAGATTGTTGGGCAATAGGAGGTGTCAGAGTTTGTTCTTATCTATAGTTTTGAAGAGTTGCCAAACCCGTGATGCATCGATGTACAGTTGGCGTCCTATTTCCCTGTAGCTCATACCATCTTGCCTCATTAAGCGGATTGTTTCGCGCAATTGGGCTTTATCAGGGTAACGACTACGACTGTTGGTTGATGCTGGAATAACTATTTCAAACAGCATGATATGCCTAGTTAACGGAATTCTTCCCCTCGGGTCCAAGCCGTATAACCGGATTTGATCAACGACCACCACGTATGCTGGTGGTTTTTGTTTGCCTGTTCACTACTCTCCAAAATCGAGCCAGGAATAGAAGAAACCATGAGGTGGTCAAGCGTGAATTGTCAACGGTTTATGTGGGCAGCACCACGGGTGGCTGAAGTCTGCGTTGTAATATATATTGTTATGTAAAAAGTTCACAACAAATAATCCTGTTAGGTCACAGAAAGGTGTATCATTGACAATGAATTAATTTATATTTGATTGCATGAATTTATAGAGGGTTCTGTAAATGCAATTTCTTAATCTTCGGAAGTTATTGGCATCTCTTATCATCATATTCTTCGCCGTAACGGTTATGGCTCAAGATGTACCTGCTGATACAACTCAAACACCTTCTGAGACACCAACACTAATCCCTACGGACATCCCTACTGAAACGCCAACTGAGACTGCCTTGCCTCCCACTGAAACACTATTGCCAACCGAAACCCCACTGCCGACCACAACCCTCGAACCAACAATTGACACTCCGATAACCAGCACACCCACCCCTACATCAACCATTTCTATCGAACCAACCGCCACCCTTATCCCGACACAACCACAGGTCAGTGGTCTTGGGGGCGGTGGAATCTGTTTATTCTCTATTTCGGCTGGCGATGTCAATGGCTTGATCGATGCCATTAGCGGGGCGAATGCAAACCCCGGCGCTGATACTATCTGTTTGGCGAATAACGCCACGTATACCTTGACTGCCCTCAATAACACCAGCAGCACAGGCAAGAACGCTTTGCCTGTAATCACCAGTGATATCACTCTCCAAGCGAACCATGCCACGCTTACGCGCAGTGGCAACGTTGATTTCCGGTACATTGAGGTGGATACAACGGGAATCCTCACTATTCAAGATTTAACACTGGCTAATGCCGTTTTTGTTCCCGGAATAAGTCGCGACGGCGCAATCTATACACGCGGCCAGCTCACTGTACAAAACAGTACATTCACGTCTAATAATATCACTGGCATTTCGGTGATTGCAGGGACGACCACCGTTTCACAGACTAGTTTCGCAAACGCTTCTGATGTGTCGATATCCAATACGTTTGGAACCGTTTTGATCTCGAATTCAACCTTCAGCAATAACACCTACACACCAGTGTATAACAATGGCACGATGACCATTGATACCAGTACCTTCTTGAACAATCATGTAACCACCGCCGGCGGTTCTGGTGGAGTCAAGAATGATGCGAATCTCATCATTACGGGTTCTCGTTTCGAAGGTAATTCAGCATCCTCTGGTTTCACTAGCGGTGCGGTAACTCATTCTGGTACAGACAATACCAGCTTAACCACAATCACCGATAGCGTTTTCCTAAATAACTTGGCTACTAATATCACGAATCCTCAGGGGGCAGCGGTCTGGGTTCAAAATGCCGGAGAGATTCACGTTAGCAATACCTGTTTCTACGGAAACTACGCAACTTTAGGTGGTGCGGTGAGCCGTTTGGGTAACGTGGCGGTGAACTTCCTCAATAACTGGTGGGGACGTTATGATGGCCCCATTCAACCCGGTACCAATGAAATCGGTGAAGTCGTGGAGACGATTATCACACCCAATGCCTGGTTAACCTCACCACCATCTGGATGCCTGGTCCATCCACCCACGAAGCTCGACCAGAATCTCACGACGCTATACCGTACTCCCCAAAATATCACTTTGGCGGCAGCAGGTGGGCTTCCACCCTACACATTTACGATTGCGACCAATCCAACATTTGGTGTATTGACGGGAACTGCCCCCAACCTAACCTATTCACCAAACCCTGGATTTGTGGGAACAGATTCGTTTACTTTTACAGCTACAAACGCCAGTGGTGAATCTGCGACTGGAACCATCAGTGTCAAGATCACTAGCGACATCGCTGCCACCAACCAAACACTTTCCGCTCCTTATAATCCAGTTGGAATACCAGTTACCCTCACTGGAACCGGCGGTTGGTCACCGTATACCTTTACAGTCTTGACTAATCCCCAACATGGCACGATGACGGGTACGCCGCCGAATGTTGTCTACACACCCAATACGCTATTTGTTGGTTCCGATTCCTTTACCTTCAAAGTCTCAGACGAGAGTGCTTTTAGTTCCACCGGCACAATCAACCTCACTGTAACATGGGATCTGAATGGACAAGACCAAACCTTATTTACACCTTTTAATGCGCCGCTTAACATCACTTTGACCGCGAGCGGTGGGGTATCGCCCTATACTCTTGATATCCTTTCGGGACCAGTTTCCGGCACACTGACCGGAACAGCACCTATTTTCACCTATACGCCTAATGACGGATTTGTGGGCTTGGACACGTTTACTTTTAGGACGACTGATTCGCCGGGGTTTGCGGATATAGGAACGGTAAATATCAATGTAGCGTCTGCTCCACATGCTACCAATCAATATCTGTATACACAGGGTGTAACGCCCAAAGCGATTGTGTTGCAGGCTACGGGTGGACGCCCCCTCTTTACTTACTCAATTGCTTCCCAGCCCACAAATGGAACACTTTCAGGTACACCACCTTCACTGTCATACACGTTTAATAACGGTTTCACGGGCATCGATAGCTTCACCTTTACTGCGACTGATGCCAATGGCAGCGCCAGCACTGGAACCGTTAAGGTCTCCAATGGAGCAATCCTAAAGGCAACCGTTACCAGCATTTTTACCCCGTACCAAACCAATACAGTGCTCCCATTAGGAGCCACAGGTGGCGTTCCTCCCTATACAATCACGGTATTGCCGCCAATGAACTATGGATCTGTAGCAGGCGGCACACCGGATTGGATTTACACCCCGAATGCCGGTTATTCCGGCACCCATCAATTGTCTTATCGCGTAACCGATTCAGTAGGTTATCAAGACACGGGTGTGATCACCGTTACAGTCGGCACACCTCTTGCGTTGTCTGATCAGATTTTGACGACCCAATACGAAACACCACTGGTTATTTCTGTCATCGCTACGGGTGGACTGTCCCCTTATAGCTACACTCACACCGCACCTCTTCATGGCACGCTCAGTGGAACCGAGCCGAATCTTGTGTATACCCCACAAAATGCCTATAGCGGTTCGGATTCATTTACCGTTACGGTTGTTGATGCGATGAGCAATAGCGTGACATCCACCATAACGATTAACACACATGCTCCCTTGCAGATCGCATCTGGTGATGTAGCCGGTTTGATAGCTGCCATTGTAGCTGCAAATGCAAGTCCCGGTGCGGACACCATTATTCTTGCGCCGGGCACATATACACTCTCAACCGTGTATTCTGGCACCCTAGACAATGCCAATGGTCTACCTGCATTGGGCGACACATTGACTATTCGTAGCAGCGGCGCTGTTATTACCCGTGCTGCGAATGCACCGTGGTTCCGTATCTTCAAGATTATCCCACAAAGTTTCGTGACGTTAGATAGCCTAACAATCAGTAACGGAGATTTGAGTACCACCGGTTTGGGCGCAGGCATCTACAACGAGGGCAACCTTACACTGCTCAATAGCAAAGTCCTTAACAACAGGGCATTTAGCGGGGCGGCCATCTACAACCTCAAACCAGGCACCTTGCTGGTTATAGGTAGCTCCATCAACCAGAATCAGGCTCAAAATGGAAACGGAGCGATCAACAGCACTGGTGCTATCACCGTCACCAGCAGCATTATTGCTCGTAACAGTACTGCTTTTACAATAGGTGAACTGACAAGTTTAGGTATGAGTGGTACGTCAGGAAATGTGACTAATTCATGTATTGCAGGTAATGGTCACACAAGTGTGTCAAATCGAAATAGCAATGCCATTTGGCTCAATTTCCAAAATAACTGGTGGGGCGCGGCCTCTGGTCCAAGTTCCGAATCAGCTCTACCCTATGTTGGTGATTCCGTTAGTAGATGGATTGAGACCAACAACTTCGTCACGACGCCTATTCTGGGTTGTCCTGCCGCAAGTGATCAAGCCGTTTTTACCTCCTTTAATCACAATGTGGCGCTAACCTTGCAAGCATCAAGTGGTCTCGCCCCCTACGTCTTTAGCATATTGACCAACCCGACCAATGGCACGTTGACTGGAACCGCACCTAATCTCACCTATATGCCAAATCCGGGCTTTAGCGGTACCGACAAAGTGGTTTACGGCGTACTGGATTCGAATGGATTACCGGCCACTGGAGCGGTAACCATCACGGTTGCTCCAACATTAGTTGCGACTAATGGAGTGTTTGGCGCGCCGCTGAATACACCAGCGAATCTAACTCTCAGCGCAATTGGTGGGCAGCCAGGTTATACCTTCGGTAATATCTCGACTCCCGCGCATGGCACACTCACAGGCTCATCGCCAAATTTGACTTATACACCGGCTGCCGGTTATGAGGGAAGTGACACATTCACATTCACGGTTACTGATGCGAACGGTACTACTGCCGATGGTACTGTGACAATAGTTATAGGCCCGCTCGTTGCACAGGATCAATCCCTCACGACCGCTTCTGCTACCAATAAGGATTTTGTCCTAAGCGCTTTAGGCGGAGCGATGCCGTATACATTCACTATAGCCACTGCACCCCAGCACGGATACATCATTGGAACCGCACCTAATCTGACCTATTCGTCAGTCGCTACGTTTAGCGGGACGGATACTTTTGACTTTGTCGTACAGGATCAACTCGGCAACACTGACACAGGTACGATCACCATCACTGTGGGCAGCCTGCCTTCTGCGACCATCGTGGTGGACACCACCAATGTCGAATCACCATCTGTGAATAATGGAAATTGTTCTTTAAGGGAAGCCATCACTGCCGCCAACAATGACACAGCGGTCGATGCCTGTCCTGCGGGTGGTAATGTGGATGTTATTGAACTCCCTGCTGGAACATTAACTCTAAACGCTCCGTTGCCAGTTATTGGCGCAAATATCACTATCCGCGGTGCTGGTATGGATGTGACCTATATCCAACGATCCCCCACTGGTTCAGCGTTGAGCATTTTCTCGAACAGTGGAACTTTGCGGCTCCAAAGCATGACTCTTAGCAAAGGCTACGGCAATTCCCGAGGTGGTGGGGTTTATAACACTGGTTCGTTAACCGTTGAAAGCGTCAAGTTTGATCATAACTATGCAGTCAACGAAGGCGGAGCTATCTACGGAATAGGTGAAACCAACCAGATTACAGTCTCGAATAGCGCCTTTGTAGGTAATACATCAACGTTCAGGGGCTCGGGGATTTTTATGAATCTCGGAACGTTAAATGTTTATCACAGTGTCTTTGTTGGCAATACAGGTGATTCAGGTTCAGGTGTTGAAGGCGAGTCGATATGGGCGATCGGTAACGTGCAGGCCAGTTACAGTTGCTTTGTCGATGTTCCCGCAACGAATAACGCATCAGTATATTACGCAAAAGTGGGCAGCTATCCGGCAACCATGAATGCTATAAACAATTGGTGGGGTAAGGGGCCACGAACTTCTAATGTTGATTTGGAACCACGGCTAACCACGCGACCAGCCTCTTGTGATATTGCCGCTCCGCAGAATGTATATGTTGCTGATGGTGATGTCGCTGGTTTGGTTGCCGCTGTTCAGTATGGAGTATCTGCCTACCAGCCGATAACCGTACATCTTGCAACCAATGGCACCTATGAACTTACTCAACTAGCTGCGACAAAGCTTGGACTTCCATTAATCAATGGATCGCTCACGGTGGATGGTCACGGTGCCACGATTCGCCGCAGCAACCTTCCCGGAACACCCACCTTCCGCTTCTTCAGTGTGGTAAACGGAACCCTCTCGCTGAGCAATCTGATATTAAGTAACGGTTATGCTAATCAAGGGGGCGCGATCGAGATACAAAATTCAGCAAATCTATCGCTCAATAATGTGACGCTCATCGATAATCAAACGCCTGCGGATAGTTTCTCCCGAGGAGGTGCAATATATACATGGGGAGGTGGGAATACTATCACGATCCAAAATAGTCGCTTTGAGCACAATATTGCTGGATATGGCGGAGCGATTGAACTTTACATGGATACTAACCTCAACATAACCTCAACCATTTTCACCCGGAATCAGGCGACTTATCTGGGCAGCAGCTTGAACATTACACGCAGCAAGAATATATCTCTCACAAATAACTGTTTCGTATCCAATCAAGGAACTAGTTTTAATAACGACACTACCAATAATGGTAGCAATACGGTTATCAATGCTGTCAACAATTGGTGGGGGGCTACCAACGGTCCCTCAGGTGGGGCGCAGGGTTCAGGAGATGCTATCAGTAATAATGTCACATATGCGCCCTTTATAACGACCAAACCAGCCAACTGCCCAATAGGGCCATTGGTGACCATCAACCAGAATCTGTCCATGCCGTATTATCAGACGTCGCTGCCAATTACCTTGAGTGCCGCCGGCGGTATCCCTAATTACACATTTTCTGTGACTGCATCACCTACACATGGTAGTTTGACTGGAACGCCGCCCAACCTCAGCTATACCCCGACTGCGGGCTATATCGGTCAGGATACATTCAATTATTCGGTAACCGATACCGATGGGCAAATCAAGAACGGTAGCGTATCCATCACGGTCGATGCTACAGCCATTTTGGTCAATAGCCTTAATCAGGAAGTCCCCTTCGTGAATAACGGGAACTGTACGCTGGGAGAAGCTATTCAAGCCGCCAATACCGATACTGCGGTTGATGCTTGTCCCGCAGGTAGTGGAGATGACATTATCCAACTCACTGCGGGAACTTATACCCTCACGCAGCCACAGAATACGCTAACAGGTACCAATGGCTTACCGGTCATTAACAGCATCGTTCGTATCGATGGTAGCGGCTCGATTATCGAGCGCAGCAGCCTCAATGGAACGCCGGACTTTCGCTTATTCTACGTTGATATCGGTGCAACACTTGAACTCCATAATCTGACAGTACGGAATGGCCGTTTAGTGGGGCAGAACTTCAACACGGATCACGGTGGCGCGATCTATAGTACAGGTAGCCTCCTGCTGGATACCACTACCATCTCTGATAACCAAGCAAGTTACAACGGCGGTGGCCTCTACTTCGGTGGTATTAATGTTCAGTTGCAAATTACCAATAGCACCATCAAAGATAATCAGGCAGCTGTCGGTGGTGGGTTATGGAGTTGTGGCCCGGCAACCATCAGCAACAGCCTTTTCCAGCACAATCTGGGTAGTTATGGCGGTGGTGGCATCTATAATGTCTGTAACACAGTAACAATAACCGGTAGCCACTTTAAAAATAACATATCCTCACAAGGTGGCGCCCTCGCCAATAAGGGTAATGGCGAACACTTCGTTATCAATCAATCCATTTTCGATCAGAACGACGCCTCCGTGGGTAGCAGTATTGCGAACAATCAATTGTTTAGCAGTAGTACTGTGAGTATCGCAAATAGCTGTTTGCTGGATCATAAATCGAGCACAGTTTACGATGCCATTTGGTTCGGTGGTGTTACGGCGGTCAATAATTGGTGGGGTTCGGTGAGCGGGCCGGGAGGTATTGCTAGTGGTTATGGCTCAGGTATCAGTGGGCAGAATGTAAAGTTTACGCCTTTTCTGACCAATCCCATTCTCGGTTGTGCTGGTTTTGAACCCACTGCGGTGGATCAAAAGGTCACCACCAGCTACCAAACCAGCAAGCCCATTACTCTGTCAGGAATTGATGGCAAAGCACCCTATACGTTTACAGTGCTCACGCAGCCTGCATCAGGGACGTTGACTGGAAACCTGCCTAATCTGACGTTTACACCTGACAATGGTTTTGCCCTCCTAACCATGTTCACCTTCAAGGTTACGGATGCCAATGGCGATACTGATACGGGTGAGGTACTCATTCAGGTGAAGCCCCAACTGGTTGCAGCCAATCCAAACCTTACTACCAACTATCAAACGTCTCTTGCGGTCAACTTTGGGGCGTCAGGCGGCCAATCGCCATATAGCTATAGCGTCACTTCACAACCACAGCACGGCACATTAACTGGAAGCGGATTGAGCTATAATTATTTGCCTGATACGGGTTATAGTGGCGCAGATAGCTTTACCTATCAGGTCACTGATGCCCTCGGTGCCACTGCTAGTGGCACTGTCAGCATTACTGTTGGAATGCCTGTGACCGCCATCAATAGAGAATTGACCACTTTCCAGAATACTAGCATCACCTTTTCACTTGACGCGGCTGGTGGCAATGCCCCGTATACTTTTGCTATTGTTGCTCAGCCAACCAATGGCATTTTACGGCAGATAGGGTCGTTCTATACCTATATCCCTCGCATCGGCTATAGTGGCTTTGATAGTTTGACCTTTTCCGTCACTGACTCGAAGGCCGCGTCCGCGGCAGGTGTCATCAATCTTGCGGTCAATTCCGCAAGCGCCAATTTGCCTTCTAATCTATCAATCATTAACTCACTGCGTCCCACTTTTATATGGACGGCTTTTGGTGGAGCGACACAATATCATCTCCAAGCCGATACTGATGGAGCGTTTAGTACCCCATTATTAGATGTGACGGTTTCGTCAACAAACTATACAATCCCAATTGTGCACCCAGAGTTGGATCAAGGTCAATATCATTGGCGTGTAGCTGCGGTAAAAGGCGCACAAGAGATCTGGAGCAATACACCGCAATTTACTGTCTTCTTGGGTAAGTCACCGATGGACAATAGTTTTAGCACCGTGAAGACCCCTACTTTCACGTGGGCGAGTGTACCCGGTGCCATAGGTTATCGGCTTCAAATTTCCGATAGTACCAGCTTCTCTACCTTCGTGGTCGATAAAATCCTAGGTCTGGTAACAACCTACACGTTGCCGTCAGGCCTCCCATATGGGACATACTATTGGCGCATCTTGCAGCAAGGCGAAACTCCTGTAAATGGTGTATACCGCACTATCACTATTACCCCGCCCGCCTTACCAGCACCAGTATTAACGGTGGGGAGTGTGGTGGCGTTGACCAACAATCCATTGGTTAGCCTGTCATGGAATGCAGTAAATGGGGCAGTCAGTTATCAGGTGCAGGTGGATAACAGCACCAGCTTTAACACTGTCTTAGAGTTTGAGTGGCAGGGGAACGGCACACAGGTCACCACCACGACCTTACCGGACGGGGTATATGCCTTCCGTGTTCGTGGGCTGAATACATATGGTGCACCGGGTACATGGAGTGTGGTGCG
>JBGAFZ010000017.1:0-64389 GCA_044227005.1 Aggregatilineales bacterium | reverse complement strand
AAGGGTTCGGTCATCGCTGAAGGCGACCCCGCTGCTAATGCTGGTGCGGGTATGGTAAATGATGCGATTTTCACCCTGTCATTGGTCGCTGGTGGCTCCCCGGTTAACCTGAGCAGCACTGCCAAAGAAGTGGTGATTGGTTACAAAGATCAGGCACAATTCGAGAATAACCTTCCATGGGACATTGTCTGGATCGTTAGCAAGCAGACCCCAGCCGATGATTTGCTCGAAGAAGGCGAATTGGCAGAAATCACCGTAACACTTTCCGGTCTGACCACTAAATTGGCAGCGAATACCGCCTTCAATCTGGAAATCAAGCCGCCGAAGGGTGCCGTTCTGAATCTTAATCGCACGACACCGGCAGCCATCCAGGCAGTCATGAATCTAAACTAATTTATCCAGTAATCAGCACCTGTTGGTCAAATACCGACAGGTGCTGGTACAGAACTTAATTTTTATACAAGCACTAAGTCAAAGAGGGAACATGTTTACAAAGAGATCAACACTACAACAATCTGAAAATGGACAAGTCGCTTATTCGACCCTCTTTATTGTACTTTTCTTGGTGGTTGCTGGTGCAGTGTTTGCGACAACGACAGCGAATACTCAAACCGAAGTTGTTCAACAGGTAATGCTTTCACTGGTGCTAGCATTACTTCCTGTACTTATCATCATCAGCAGCACGCTCTGGTTAGTCGCTAGGCCTGTAGTTGAGGCAACAATCGACTCGAATTAATAACCAGAGTCTACATTTGTACGGGGGCAACTTGGGAAACCAATGGCACGGCCGCCACCCCCAATAATAAGCGTCCTATTGCTCTAACGAGCATAAGAGACATTTGCCCTACACACTTGGCCGTGCCTGTAGGGCAAATTTTTTGTAGCAACCCGATCATATAAAGTGTTGGAAGGGCAGTAGTAATGGAAGCGGAACAAAGAATACAAGCCCTCGAGCAAGAGGTTCAAATTCTGAAGACCCAGATACAATCAATCTTGCTGGATATTCAGACTCACCTTTTGACTAATGCTTATCCTGCCTTACGTGGTAGTCACACTGCGGCTGCACCGTCATCTGACGACGATGATGACGATGATGAATATGATCGGGCGACCCCAGCGCCAAAAGTTCGCAAGATGGGGCCAAATAGCAGCCCGGTGAAGCCTACAAAATCGATGCCGCCCCTAAGCCCGGCTGAAGAACCCATGTTGGCGTCATTGGACGAGCAACAAGAATGGGTTTTGCAAAACATTCAGAACGTTGGGGTTACCCGTACTCGGGACTTAATTGCCAATTACACCGAGCAGAGACGTTTTTCGCCCGAAGTGAGCGATACCCTGTTGCGGTTTACCAATATGTATGCAGCAGCAGCCGATGAACCGACCATTCCATCACGCCCTGCTGCAATGACCAGTTCTTTGCCTGTTGTAAAAGTCAATGCAGTGAATAAGGCGCCTCAACGGCCAGTTAATAACCATATTCCGCAGCCAACTGTCGCACCACATTCACCATCGCCCGTGGTAACGCATTTACCACCATCACCTGCAAGATCAGCACAGCAAGAACCAGCAGGTCTATATAAAGCTGTTCCGAAACCGAAAGCAGCACCGCTTGCACCGCCGCCTGTTCAACGCGAAGATCCGGTTAAGCACATTCCCGCGCCAAATACCGAGAATGAAAAACCGGTAGACACTCCAAATGTGGTCCTTCGTTTAATTGCAGGTGTCCAGAATGCCGGGGCAGGAGTGCGTTGGGGGAAAACTAAAAGCTAATGGATAAAGCAATTACTACCGCATTGCTGATCGTTATCAGCATGATTATGTCAGTACTTTTATTTAATGCCGCTTATCCCGCCGTAACTAAGGGAGGCGAATCAATTAACAGTATGACAACCCACGTCACGGATCGCATGAAGAGTCAAATAAATATCATTCATGCATCGGGTGAACTGGATGATACAGGTTTCTGGCAAGATACGAACAGTAATGGTCAGTTCGAAGTGTTCATCTGGGTCAAGAATGTTGGCGAGGCACGCATAGACGCCATCGAACAAACGGATTTCTTTTTTGGCCCCGAGGGTAATTTTGCCCGCATACCCTATTCAGTCGACAACAGTAAAGGGTTCCCGTATTGGACTTGGACTATAGAAAATGCCGCTCAATGGGATCCAAATGCTACGCTAAAAATCACTGTTCACTATGGCGTACCGCTAACAACCGGTCGCTATTTCGCCAAGGTTAGCACCGTTTCAGACGCTAACGCAGAATATTTCATGGGCATGTGACACAATGGACTCAGTTATTGCTGCTTTCTTGATGGTTTTCCTCAATCTGTTTGCGGTGCTTACGCTGGCTTCGGCTGTCATTTCCAGCCAATACTCCTATCAAGTAGAGCTACGCACAATGGAAACGCGCCTCATGGAACAGGCACGTACCAGTTTTGAACAGATCAATGCCAAAACAATCAACGGCGGCAATACCATTCAGATGATCTATGAGAATACCGGCAGCGAGAAAGTTGCCAATTTCAAAAACTGGGACGTCATCGTCCGGTACTATGATACGTCTAATCCTAGCAAAGCCTATACCACTTGGGTTCCTTATGCCGAGAGTAGTCCATCAAATAATGAGTGGACAGTTGCCGGTATTTATGCTGATGCGAAACGTGGAATTCCAGAAGCATACGATCCCGGAATATTGAATCCCGGCGAACAAATTGTTGTAGAAGTTCATTTACCGCATACCGTTGCACCTGCCACACAGGTACAAGTGACGCTCGCGGTCAAAAATGGCGCTAATTTATCTGGCGTGTTTATTCGGAACACCCCACCGACTAATGTGGTCAATAATGGGATTACGATCGCCAATCTATCCACTAAAATCATTAACGAAACAGCATTAAAAACCACTGACGTCGACAACGATGCAATCGATCTGGTTTATACGGTCACTGTACCGCCCACTCAAGGCACACTCAATCTAGGTACTACATTTACCGAATATGATCTGATCAAAGATCAACTTCATTACAACCATACCGGTAGTGGTTCAGATAGCTTTCAGTTTACAGTCAGTGATGGGCAGGATATGATCGGCCCGTACACCATGATCATCACCGTGAGTGTCCCACCAACCTTAACCACGAACGTAGGCTTGACGTTACCGACTCAAACAAGTGCTGCCATTACCACTGCGATGTTGCGGACAACGGATGCAGATAACACTGCCGATCAATTAACGTACACAATAACCTCGGTTCCAAGTCAGGGCAGCATCAGCAAAACAACTTTCACACAGAAAGATATTGATGACGGCAACTTTGTTTATACGCATGTTGGCGCCGGTCCGGACAGTTTCCTATTCACGGTCAGTGATGGGGTATCTCAAATCGGCCCCTTCGCATTCAGCATAAATGTTAACTAGGAAGAAGGCGGTGTCTGATGTCCGCTAAAGACAAAAGCAAAAAGGTCATATCGGGTCATAACACTGAGCTTGATAGCCGTATGGGCGGCGGTATACCTGTAGGATCGCTGACCTTAATTGAAGGCGCATCTGGATCAGGTAAATCAGTACTTTCCCAACAAATTATGTGGGGAGCGCTTCAAGATGGCTTTATTGTCAGCGTATTTTCCAGTGAAAATAGCGTAAAAAGCATGGTTACCCAGATGAAGAGTATCGATCTGGACATTTTTGAATTTCTCTTGATGAGTAAATTCAAGATTTATCCGATGGAACTTTCGCACTTAGGCGAAGCTGCTGTCGAGACATTAATTGACGTAATGAAAAAAGAAGGCGAAATGGGGCGTGATGTCATCGTCATCGACTCCTTTACTTCAGCGATTGTCCATGCACGCAATGATCAAACAGTTCTTCATTTCTTCGAAGAATGCAAACGCTTGTGTGCCAAAGGACTTAGTGTGATGGTCACCCTGCATTCTGATGGTGTCAATAACGATATGCTCGGCCCCATCCGTTCAATGTGTGATGCGCATCTCAACTTAAAGTCTGCTCAGGATGGGCAAAAGTTAGTCAAGACTTTAGAAGTTGCCAAAATTCGTGGCGCAGCCAGCGGTACAGGATCAATTTTCGGTTTTGATGTTGAACCGGGTTGGGGAATGCGCGTCATTCCAATCAGCAAGGCGCGAGGATAAAATCGCATGGCACTCAGCGTACTTCCTTTTGAATTTTGTTTGGAACCTGTTTATAGCTTGGATCAACTGCAGACGATGCTGGCTCCAACGCTTCTGGAAGCCTGTACAAAGTCAACTTTTCTGACGTCCTATTTGCAGCGCATCCCTCTCGAGAAAATAGGCGTTCCAGAATATTATGCCAAGCCTTCACGAGCTTTAGGTAACATTGAATACAAGAACTTCATTTATCCAATTAAAGAAGGTCTCTTTGTTCATATTTACCCTGACCCCAGTGGCGCGCGTGATCATTATGTTTCAATCGAACCCTCAATCGTTGTTGATACAGATAGGCTAATGCCTCGTATCGAAGAAAAGCTCGTCCTCTGGGCGGAAGATATTGGTCGTCTGGAAAACCCTGAGGAAAAGAAAGCATTCTTGCTCCAACTCATCGATACGCTGTGTACGACTTCACAAAAACAAGCGGTCACAAGTGCTAAGACTAAGCTCGAAAAAGTCTATGTTACTCCTCCTGAGCTAGAAGCCATTCGTTATCGTGTGCTCCGCGATAAGGTTGGTCTTGGAATTTTGCAACCCTTACTCCTTGACAACAATATCGAAGATATTAGTTGCAGTGGGGTAGGGCATATCTTTATTGAACACAAGATATTTAAGAGTGTTCAATCCTCAATTACCTTTGTGGATCATGATGATGTCGATGATTTTGCGGTCTGGCTAGGTGAATGGATTAAGAGCCCTGTGACGGTTCGTAATCCGTTGGTCGATGCTATCCTCCCCGATGGTTCTCGTATCAACATCGTTTATGGACGTGAGATTTCAAAGCGCGGTAGCAACTTCACCATCCGTAAATTTTCCGGCACACCAACCAGTGTGTTGGAATTGGTTGACTTCAAAAGTCTCAATTACACAATGGCTGCGTATCTATCGCTGATGCTTGAAAACAATATGAACTGTTTTGTCGTGGGTGCAACCGCTTCCGGCAAAACGACACTCTTGAATGCCATTACCGCCTTCATCAAGGGTGATGCCAAAATTGTCACCATCGAAGACACGCCGGAAGTTCAAGTACCTCACAAAAATTGGGTTCAAGAATCCACGCGTAGTGGTGGCGGCGAGAAAAAAGGCAGCGATGTTGGCATGTTTGAACTACTCAAAGCAGCCCTTCGTCAACGTCCCGAATATATCATCGTCGGTGAAATTCGTAGCGTTGAAGCCGTAGTCGCTTTTCAGGCTATGCAGACCGGTCACGGTGTCATGTCCACCTTCCACGCGGCCTCGGTTGAAAAGCTTATCCAGCGTTTGACGGGTGATCCTATCAATATTCCCAAGACCTACATTGATAACCTCAACCTAGCGGTCATTCAATCCGCTGTCCGGTTGGCAGATGGACGCTCAGCACGTCGTGTCATGAGCATCAATGAAATTATTGGTTACGACCCGATAACCGAGAGTTTCTCATTTCTGGAAGCGTTCCGTTGGAATTCGACCACCGACGAATTTGAATTCCCCGGCTATATGAATAGCTACCTTCTAGAACAAATCGTGGCTATTAAACGAGGTATCCCTCCACATCGACGTAAAGAGATCTATAACGAAGTCAAGCGTCGCGCCAAAATTTTCGAGAAGTTGCACAAAGAGAAAGGGATAACGGATTTCCATGAGTTCTTCCAAGTCCTTGCCGAAGCACGCAAGCAAAAGCTCTTTTAAGATCGTTTCTGCTTTCGACATGTTTTATCAATTAACGTATATGTCAGCAATGGCTGCTGCTGGTATATCGCGTTCTAAGATTTTTGAAATCGCCGCCCAATCCAAATCGAATGCTGCTGCTTACTTTGAAGCAGTCAACACCTTGGTCGATGAGTTTCGCTACGATTATGCGGAAGCTTGCCGTTCGATTGGTTTGCAGTCCAAATCTGAAAACATGAAGACGTTTCTCCTACGTCTTTCGGATGCCTTACGTTCTGGTGAACCCTTAGCCGAATATCTGGCACGAGAAGCAGGTGTTACCAGTGAAGATTATGAAAACGGATACGAACGCGATCTCGAAGGCTTGAAGCAGTGGACAAACGCGTTCTCGTCACTTGTGATGTCCGTATCCCTAATCATCATCATTCAGATAGTTTCAGCCATGATTTACTCCCTGAACCCAACCATGATGATGGGGCTTGTGGTAACAGGTGTTTTCGTCGCAGCCTTTGGTGCATGGATTATCATGCGCTCGGCTCCTAAGGAAAACATGATTGTTCCAGCCGCACAAGGCTCACCACAGCAACAACAAGCCCTACGCTTGTCGCGGATTTTAATCCCGACATCCGTTGTTTTGGGTGTGATATTAAGCATTATAGGCTTGCCCATCAGTTGGTCGATGATGATCGCCGCTGCAATCTTGGCTCCGGTCGGCTACATCAGTATGCAGAGTGACAAAGAAGTGGTTAAGAAGGATATTGAGTTCAGTACCTTCCTCCGTTCTCTGGGTGGTATGGCGACTTCCAGCGGTACAACCCTCAAGCAAGCACTCACCAAAATTGACCTCAGCTCGTTTCCCACACTCGAACCGGATATTGATCGCCTAAGTACCCGTTTAAGCGCTTTGGTTGAACCTACCACCTGCTGGCACAAATTTGGTCTGGAAACCGGAAGTCGTTTGATCAGCGAAGTGAGCGATATTTTCTACGGCGCAGTCAAAATTGGCGGCGACCCGGAACGCGTCGGTTTTCTTTGCTCCTTATTTACCGCCAAGACCACCCAGCTTCGTTCCAAGCGACGCCTAACCGCCGGTACGTTCTCCGGTTTGGCGACCGTCATGCAGGCCGTGGTAACGGGCTTGATGATCTTCGTGCTCTCCATCGTGACCAACTTCGCTTCTATGGTGGCGCAGTTAATGCCCAAGAGTTCGGACTCAATGTCTGCGGCATCCGCTGCAAGTTTGACCATTGGTCAGTTCTCGGCAGGTGACTTGCAATTCTTGGGCGCACTTACGCTTGTCATGGTGCTGATATTAGGTGTCGTTAGTGCAGCAGCGATGATCTTCTGCGACGGTGGCTATAAGCTCAAGATTACCTTGTATCTGGCGATGATCGTTTTTATCTCTGGCATTTGCTTTCTCCTAGTTCCGCCAATGGTTGCCGGCATATTGTCCGGTGCAGCCTAGGTATAAAGGACACTAATCATGCCAATATTCGACGAAATACTGTCACAGCCTGCAATTTTAATCAGCGTAGTCGTAGCCGTGTTATTCATTGTTGCGGCGATGGTACTGGCTGTATTACCACGCATGAAAGCCAGTCGTTCACGGGCAAAACGGCGTAAAGCTCAAAATGCCCTCAGACAAGAAAACTTGCAATTAAATGCAGAGGAAGATGGCGAAGAAGTTGCTCCTGCCGTCGGTCGATCTCCCCGACAAGCAGCACCTTCGAGCGCGGCTACTCCGGCAGCGGCTTCAACTCCGACTCCAGCCGCCAAACCGCAAATTCCAGTAACCCCGTCAGCTCCGGTAGTGACAGCATCCGCTTTGAATGCTGCCTTGAGCGGTGGGACGACCGAGACCAAAAAAGATGAAGTCACGCCCGAAATGCAATCGCTCTTATCGAGTGTCTTTTCCGATGAAGAGAATTCCGAGCGTCAGGCCATTCTACTAAAAGGCATCGAGCCGGTCTCAATCGACGAATTATTGACACTTTCTAAAGCAGTATCATCTCAACTGCGCGGTGAACAACCGACCAACATTGTTCGGGTAAAGGAGAATGAACTGGTATGAATCCAACCAGCGATCACATCAAGAAGGTAACCAGCGAACTCAGCGATGAATTTCTGCGTGAGCAGCTTAATTTTTCACCTGACATTATTTATCACCCTGTTCCTAAAGGAACACCGGCAGTTGGCGAAGCCCAGTGGCGTATCCGCTTGGATCTGGCCTACGATTCAACGGTACGGGTAGGCTTAGATGTTTATGGGGAAGTTGTTTTAGGGCGCGGGCAAGAAGCCGCAGCTTTTGACGCAATCTTTAGAGCTTTCAACGTCGATCAAATGGGACTTTCGCGTCGCCATGCTGCCATCCGTCCGACTGAAACCCATCTCTATTTAGTGGATTTGGGAAGTACTAACGGAACGGGTCTAAATGGCACATCAATTGGTGTCAATACACCCTACGCGCTCAACCACGGTGATTTGATACGTTTGGGGCGCTTAGAGTTTACCATTTACTTTATACGGCAGCCGGCTCTTATTCAGCCCTCCCGCAAACCAAATGACATTTTCCAAAATGTGTCGACGATTGCGCGGGCCATCACGTCACAACTAGACCTTGAGTCCGTTCTCAAGCAATCTATGGAAATGACGAAGCTTCACATGTCTGCCGATGAAATCTCCATTTGGCTAGCTGATGAACAGAGTGGAGAATTATTCCTTGAAGCAGGGAACGGGTTAGGAAATGAGCAAATTCAGCGCTTGCCCGTAGTGGATACACTAGCAGGGCAGGTGATGCGCACAGGTAAACCCTCCCGCTCACATCGCGATAAAGATGGCGCACAGGTAAAGATTAAAACGGGCTACCTCGTAGAAGCGGTGCTTTATGTCCCCCTGATGTTGGGGTCAACACCATTCGGCGTACTCTCAGCCGCCAATCGTGAACGTGGGCATTTCTTTACCGAGAATGACGAAAAAATCATGCAAGTCATCGCCGATATAACTGCGGTTGCTGTGCATAATGCTCGCTTACATCAGACACTTATGCGGATGTCTTTGCGCCGTTCCAAGATTGTCACCGCCCTAAACATTGTTCTTTCGCTGGATATGAAGAATCTGGTGAAGTCCACGGTTGGTTATGCCAGTTTGCTAGATGGCTATGAACATCAGTCACCGGAAATCCTCGAAATTGTCAGTCAAATTCGAGAAAACGGCACGAGCCTCAGTGATCTCGTCAATCGTCTAATCGAAGTAACCAATCTGATCGAGGAGCCAACCTTAACACAACAAGCATTTGATCTGTTGGAGGTTGTGCGCTCTGCATTGGAAGAAATGAATCCCGCTGCCCAGTCAAATGCGATTGAATTGCATTTTGAAGTAATGGGAACCCCGAGTCTGATTCAAGGTGATCCAGCGCTGATATA
Organism: Aggregatilineales bacterium; assembly: GCA_044227005.1. GTDB lineage: Bacteria > Chloroflexota > Anaerolineae > Aggregatilineales > Phototrophicaceae > CFX2. The sequence goes on along the minus strand of JBGAFZ010000017.1, from coordinate 55,136 downwards.
TCGCAGTCTGCTGAACTTGATTGATAACGCAATCAAATATACACCGAGCGAAGGTCACATAAGCGTGCATGTCATCTTCAATAACCACGAAACAGTGATACGTGTACAGGACAGCGGCCCCGGTATTCCTGAAGAAGACTTACCCTATCTGTTTGAACAATACTATCGCGGTTCATCAAGTGGCAATGGACACCAGACCATCGGGCTAGGGCTTGAGTACGTCCGCTCCACCATTGAAGCCCATCGCGGACACATCGAAGTGCGCAATGCGGATGGGGGCGGTGCTGAATTTATTCTGTCACTACCGGGGCGGTTACGAGTAGGTTAATCACAGGTGTTATAATGACGATGGTTATGTTTTTATTGCTAGGTTGGCTGGCCGGTTATGTGCTGAATCGACTATCGGATTATTTGCCGCGTTTCTCGGTTACCGAGAAGCCCAAATCAGTCTCTTCGCGTTCTAACTGGCCTGCCGTATTCGAAATACTAAGCGGAAAACAACCGCTTAAGCCGTCATGGCTGTCATTTGATGCCGGTATCGAACTGCTTTCTGCCTTGTTCTTTGGTATCATGTGGTCACAACTCGGCTCATCAGTTGCTTTGCTCTTTGCATTATGCGGGTATTGTTTTTTTCTGCTAATTGCTATTATTGATCTAAAATATAGGTTAGTACTCAATGTGCTGACCTATCCGGCTATTGCTGCCATGTTGATCATTAATCTGCTAGCATTACCCGGGCAAACTATGAACATTTTGCTGGGTGGAGCAATGGCCTTCGGTATTTTCTTCCTGACGGCTTGGTTGCGCCCCGGTGAACTGGGCGGCGGCGATGTGAAGCTAGCCACCTTAATTGGTGTCGCTTTCGGATTTCCGCAAATGCTGATAGCCTTATTGGTAGGCGCTGGTGTCGGCGCTCTTGTAGTGGTAGTGTTATTAGTCAGCCGAAAAGCGGGCTGGAAAAGCCAGATTGCTTACGCACCATTTCTGTGCTTGGGTGCTATGATTCTGCTATTATCTCACTCGCTGTTATTTCTGAATTGATTGAAAGGGATGGACTGTGCAGCCGACCGATGAGTTCATTGAGGATCAAGATGAATTACAAGGGGATGAAGCTCCGGCTGGCAGTTCAAAAATTGTCATTTGGCTTGTGCTATTTGGTTTGATGATTCTTTTCTTACCGTTGTACGTTGTTTCAACAACCATTAAAAGCACCAACGAAAAATTGACGACCGAGTTGGAAGGTATTCAATCAACGCTTAATGCTCCTCCTCAGGTTGATCCTGCTAAAGAATCACTTTCTGCACAATTGGCGGATATACAATCACAAAATCAGGCACTAGAAAGTATTCGCGCCTCATTGATGTCTGCTTACATTAATTGGCCCACTGTAATGGCATCCATTAGCGCCTTTGATCCCAACCAGATGAATGTGAGTAGTGTGGTTCAGATCGAATCAGGTGTTCGTATAACAGGCCGCGCCCAACAAGAAATTATTGCGATGGCTTACGCTGATATGCTGCGTGCATCAAATTTATTTGATACAGTAGCGGTCGAATCGATCACGCTGCAAAGTGTTTTTATTACAGCTACACCCATGCCGACTGTAACACCCAATTCCGCCGCAGGGCCGACCCCAACTCCAAACAATGCCGCAAATTTGACACCCGAACCGACTATTGAACTGAAGCTAACGGATTTCATCATTTCCGTGACAATCAAGAAAGTGAATGCAGGGAATGGACGGAGCTAGCTCAATCATTGGGAAAATAAGGTCACTCTTGCCCTTGTTATTAATATGTATGGTTGGGGTAGGGTTGGCTATGTTTGCGGTAGTCAATATTGTCCCACATTGGCGCACCTACCAGGATCTGCAAAAACAAGCCGATGATGGGAAAAAAGCTGTCGAGGCGCAAATTGCTCAATCTGATCCCTCGGCTGATATTGCGATATTGAAGCGCCGCATTGAAACCAATCAAACCGCTTTAGTGTCCAATACCGATATATTCATGAGTGATGTGCAGGCTGATGCCATTCTCCAAAAATTGTATGAGTACGCTAAAGAGACCAATGTTGAAATTGCTAACTTGCAAACTCAAAATTCATTGGATGCGAATGGACAAAGCACAGATCCGACATCCCGACTAAAACAACCCAGTGGAAATAACGGTGGTCAAGCTGCTCAACCAGTACCCTCCGTCTCGGCCTATGCTGTACGTGCGATTCGCATAACCGCTACAGGCTCAGTTATGGATTTGATGCATTTCATCACCCATGTTCGAGAAATGGGAGTAGCGGGCATTGCAGCCAGTAACTTAACCATTAAAGATACCGATACCGGTGCTTCTTTAATGATGGATTTATTAGTTTACACGTCGCCTTTGACCGATGGAAAAGCGTTCGATAATCTTCCGGAAGTAGTCATTCCTCCGCCATTGTTCGTTGAGATCGAACCCACAGCAACCGCTCCTGCGCCAGATGCAACAGTTGAAGTCACCGAGCAAGTGCCTGTTGTTGGCGGAAGCGTCACCATTGTGTCCAAAGATGCGCTGCCACCAGAACCACCACTAAACTCTGTATATACGGATAACTTTGACAGCGGCAACCTCAATCATTGGAAGCTCGGGGCAGGGTGGATACTCTTTGGTGATCCGGGCGCAAAAATGCTTCAGGCAACCGATGATAGCGGTGACGCAACCTTTGCCTACGACACGCTCAATAATAGTGCTATTCAATTGCGGGTATTGATGTCCTCGAGCAGTATTCGCTTAAACCTTCGCCAGAGCAGCGCTGGTTCGTATAGCGTTGTCTTGCAACCAACAGGGCAGGTGGCTCTTTATCGCGGCTACGACTTAATCAAAACGACCACTGCTGGTACATCGTCAATCGGAAGATGGCGCGTCTTGCGCTTATCTGCTGTACAAGGCATTATCCGAATCTTTGTTGATGATACCGAGATACTAACTGCCAAAGACTCATCAGAGCTTCCCCCCGGAACCTTTGCCTTTAGCGCCATTGGACGCGGCATCATTCGCATTGATGATATTCAAGTTTGGAGCTTGGATACCACCGCGCCATACTAGGATTGGTTCTGTCGGGTTGCCTGAGTGCGGAGTAGGGTAGGGGAGTACGATTTGCTAAATGTGCCAGCAAACCATTTTCTTACGGTCTACTAACTAATGTTGTCGTATTCTCGCCTGTAAAGTTAGTGCCGAAACTCAAAAATAAGAGACAAAATGTAACCCTAAGCCTCTCGTTTTGTGCTATTCTGTAAGTATAGGCATACACCTATATTTCGGAGGTTTTTGGTTGTATTCTTCTTGATCGTCCCTACTTTGTTTAGCGTAATTCGAATTGCATTTCACAGTGTCAATTCAGCGCCTTTTTCCCTCGTAGGCGCTGCTCAGGCACCCCAAATGGCACGGGGTGGCATTACCCGAGCCAACCGCTGCACTCAGCGGCATTAGCCAAGCTTCCCGTCTCTCAACAGTGTCGATTCAGCGCCATTCTCCCGTATCCCCGCCTGTCATTTCAGCGGGAATGATGCACAAACTGCACTACGATTCATGGGCTGAAAAGGGCAGGGCTAGCCCCTGTAAAGTTGAATAGGCTTTCGAGTTTCAGAATATCCATTAGGCTCAAATCCTAATCTGCTTAACCTGCCTGATCGAATAACCCGCTGGTAAATTCCTCTACTTCTATGGGCATTAATGCGGTCATCTCTGCCACTGAAATGTATCCTTTTCTTTATTGACAATAAATCCTATTTTAGTCAGTTAAAATCACAAGGTTCTGTAGCACATAATCATGATAATATCCGGTTGAGATCATTGATAATGACTCATTCCAAATCATTTGCGCACTGCATCTTAATCACATTTCATCGGAGAAAATAATGGCAGAAGAAAAACAACAAGATTCGGGACAAGAAAATAATAACCTAAGCACATTGGTTGCGTTGCTGATTGCAGCCGTCAGCGTAATCAGTGCTGTAGTTGCATGGCGTGCGTCTGTCGCGGCTGATGCTGCTGGTGATGCTGACGTTGCCGGCATACGCGCTACCATTAACCTAACAGAAACCAATGCCTTGGCATCTGTCAAAGGGTATTCCGATTATGCTTCATTCCTTGATTACTATAAATATCGCGAGACCGCTTCGCAGATCGAACAAGAACTCGCTGCCTTGCCGGAAGATGCAGTTGATGCATCGGCTGCACTAGTCAACGAACTTGCCGATACGCATGATCTGACGACGGCTGCTGGGATGGCCTTCCCCAATGAATATCTGAACCGTGATGGAACCTATGCATTGTCACGCCAGACGGGTGAATATGTAGCAACCGTTTCCCGCGAAAAAGACACCAATCCGCAACCCAGCTTTGACGAGGCCGATGCCCAACGCAGCCATACCGATCGCCTATTAATCGCAGTGTCGGTTTTGGTCGTGGCGTTGATATTCTATACCCTCATAGAAGCTACTGAGAGCAAAAAACTGAAATATCTGTTGTTATCAATTGGCACAGCAATTTTCCTTGCCGGGTCTATAGCAGCCTTGTTTGTAGAAATGGGGAAACTCTAGATCATGAGCGATACATTGTTTAAAAAACTCCTTGCGATCCTGATCGCTGTCGTTACCTTAATTGCTACCGTAGTTGCATTTTTGCAGAATGATGCTGGAAATCGCGATGACCATGCTGGGCGAGATGCTACTCGTCTTGCGATTGAATTGGTTGGACGCCGTATTAATGGCGAAACGCGGGTCAATTTTGATTACGATGAAGCCTATCAAAAATATGTAGAGTTAGGCACGCTAGCATTTTCCGCAGACAGTCGTGGCGATACCAATTCAAGTAATCGTTATGAAGTCTTGCAAAAATCGTTCCTGAATCTCAGTCCTATTATGCAACCGCCCTATTTTGATTCGACAACTGGCACAATGGACTACAACCGTTATGTAGCCGATGTCTACTTGACCGATGTAATCCGCATGAATGAGCAATATACGGCAGCCGCAGCAGTTAAAGATGCATGGGATACCAAGGCCAACACCTATATCGTCCATTTAACAATTTTGGCTGTTGCCCTGTTCTTGTTGGGTTTATCGGCCACCATTGAAATCAGTATCCCACGTCTTATTTTTACAGTCGGCGGTATCGGTATGGCGATGGTCGCCTCTATATGGGCATTCAGCACTTATAGCGAACCGGTATTTGATTTACGTGATCATCCTGACGCGATCGAAGCTTTCGTCAAAGGTTCGATTTTAGCAGATGGAGAGCAGTACGAACCTGCTGTTGAAGCTTTTAATACAGCTATCGCAACTGTACCGGATTATACTGCCGCATTTGTTTCCCGAGGCAGCGCCTACGAGAATCTAGGGAAATATGAAACCGCCATTGCTGACCTAAAACAAGCGCGTACGTTAGGTAACGAAACTGCGAATGTGATCGGTCTACAGGCGTGGATGGAATATCAGCTTGGTAACTTTGACGAATCGATTGCTACCGGACGCGCCGCAATCGAACAATATCCGAATGCAGAAGATTTGTGGATACGGTTTGATGTCGGGTTGGCGCTACTAGCAAAGGGAGAAATCGAAGCTGCAAAGGCCGAATACCAGCGTGGTATGACCATCGCTAGCGATGCAGTAGCCGAGGCCAAGAGCCGCAATGAACAACTCTCATCAAATTTGTGGTGGTCGCTGACAAACAGTTCGGATGATGTGATAGCACTTAAGACCATTGCTGAAACCGGCGAAGGAACGCCATCTGCAACCACGCTCCTCAACAAGGACGCTATCATTCAAGCTGCGCCGGAACTAATCAACGGGCTGCGGAATCTGGCTGTATCACTGGAATTTTACGGTAGACCTCCGGCTGAGCCGATCACCGCGAAAGTCGAGAATCTGGTATTTGCCAAACCGGTTTACGCTGAAGATAACACCTTCCTGAACCATGACATTGCCGATGAATTCCCATACGGCGTGACCGAAATGGATGCCCTCTTCGACTTCAGCGGCATGAAAGATGGTCAAGAACTATTAGCCAAAGTCTACATCAATGGGGAAGAAGATGCGTCTTGGCGTAAGCTTGTGACATGGGAGAGTGGCACTGACGGTTCATACGTGTTGCCATTGGCAATTGCCTATAGTGATACGTTTGTACTAACTTCTGGTTCGTATTTTGTGGAAATCTATATTGATGGGCAAATAGCTGCTGAGGGTAATTTCGAAGTACTTCCTGAATAACCTCAAGTGTGAGATCGGGTAGGTAATCAGCTTGCGATGAATGTACTTGTTTGTCGCAAGCTGATCGCCCCATTTGGTTTTATTGATGGTGAGCTTCTGACCGTTCAGAAATGCGAGACACTGAAGCTCACTAATCAACATCGTGCCTCTACGCACTTAACATTTTGATATAGCCCTGTATGAGCAAGCGGAATGATTCATCCAAGCTGAGCGGCATCCCGAATCCGCCACCCATTTCCAGTGATGCAAAGCCATGTACTAAACTTCGGAATCCCCTGACCATATGAATGGCCATTTCGTCATGCAGGTTGTAGTGAGCGAGAACTTTAAGCGCAATTCCGACAGCTTCTTCGTCAGCCAGGCGGCTTTCAGGTTCATTATCCTGCGAAGCCCGAAGCGTGCATGAGTACAAACCGGGATGAGCTTTGACATATGCTCGATAGGCATTTGCCATTGCCATTACAGCATCCCCGCCAGATTTACCCATTACCGCTTGACCAAGCTGATGTGCCAATTGTCGCTTACCAAGAATCGCAAGCTGGTGTTGTAACCCGGGCAGGCCGCCGACATGGTTATAAAGAGAAGGCACCGCCACTTTAAAGTGGGCAGCCAATGCAGCCAATGTCAGCGCATCGATCCCATCACGATCGACCATGTCAGCAGCAGCTTGTACGACCATTTGTGGATCTAGTCCGGCTCTACGCGTCATGTGCAACCTCGATTGATTTTAGGAAATCGACAATGGGTTGAGCCGTCTGATCAATCATTTCCACATGTGGATAGTGCCCTGCCCCGTCGACCAGCATAACCTTACCATGTGTTTGATCGGCTAACCAATTGGCTTCTGCAATCGGGTCTTTGAAATCAGGATCTTTGGTGCCCATGACGATGAATGTTGGAACCTTAACTTGGTTCACACAGGCTTCGGAAGCATCTTTCGGCGCAAATATCATATTGCGTAATGCTGTCAACCGTCCACGTTGGCCTAGATTGGTCAGCAGTTGTTGGCGATAGGTCACAAAATCAGTGGGTTTATGGGTTGGAAACAGCGTATTGAAGTACATTCCCCACGCTGCAACACCCCACGGATCAGCGAATAGGGCCTTCATAATCCATGTCATATAAGCTGGTGTAGGAGCATTACGCACAACAGGACCGAGTAGTACTAAACCAGCAACCTGATCAGGTGACTGTGTAGCTGCCCAAACTGCTGCGCCGGCTGCCATAGAGTTTCCAGCAATAATACTTGGACCTGCATTCAAGTGCTTAATTAGAGCCAAAATGTCTCTTCCAACACCTACGTTACTATAGTCAGACCAACCTACGCTGCTTTCTCCATGCCCACGGACATCCATGGTCACCACACGGTAGCCCGCGTCGACGAGATAAGGATTTAACAAGCGATATTCTTGACGCAAGTCACCCATGCCCGGTACACAGATGACGAGTTGCCCATTACCCGTGTCATCATAGGCAATTGTACCTTCGGTTGTTTGGAGGAATTGTGTTTTCATTTCTCGCCCTTGTTGATTTGCTAATATAATTAGAATTTAAGCTAACAGTATTAGTTTGTCAATTCGCTCTCATCTCCTGTTAATCTTAATTTCTCGTACACTCAATCTGGCGCTTAAGGCATGATTCATATACTATTTATTTCATACATCACGAAAAATCGATAAGGAAACATCATGTTACTGCGTAAACTATTCTCGATGTCAGTAGTGCTGGTTTCTACCATCACTCTTATCTTGACTGCCCTGCCTCAACAAGTAACCTATGCCTGCTTGCCCTGCTCTTGCCCCAAAAATACCAGCATCAATTGTTACGGGGATTATGCGCTTTATACCAAGACACAGAAGAATGGTACCTGTGATATCGAAGTCCTTGGCATTAATCCAAAGACTGGAAAACCGCGCAAAGCGATCTATGTAAGTGCAGCAAACTTGGCAAAACTGCCAGAGAATCCAGAAACCAATACACTCATCACTAGTTACTATGAATTCTCACTGTATAAGCTCACCACTGGCGAGTATCAATTGAATGTCGGGCCTGATTTTGAGAAGAAAGTTCACGTCATTATTTGGACGGGATGCCCTGCCCAAAACCCCTATGAAAGTTCATTTATTCAGGGGGAATAACCTATCACTTTAGGGAAATCAAAAGGTGTAGAACCAAGCTCTACACCTTTTTTGTTGCTGTTTAGAGGCATTGCCCTAATGGGGTGGGCAGCGAGTCGATGCTGAGGCTGTTCTTTTCACGGCGATATTCAATGAGGCCATCTTCCCCTTTGGCTTCTGACCACTTATCCAGTACATCGCGTTCACCGACATAATCCATGAATGGAACGGCGAAACCGCATGAGGTCTGTGCCATATGGATGTCGGCCACGATAATTTGACGGGTGCCAAGTTGAGGGGTGAAGTGCGTAATTAAACTTTCCCACTCGGCATCACTTGGAAGCACTGTTCTCCCTTGACCAAATAGACGCACAATGTTGGGTGCACCATCGAAAGCACAAAACATGAAGGTGATACGTCCGTTTTCAGCCACATGAGCGGATGTTTCATTACCACTGCCCGTGAGATCCATATAGGCAACCTGTGAATCCGAAAGAATCCGGAATGAGTCGTGGCCTTTTGGAGAAAGATTGACGTGACCTGTAGCACTCAGCGGGGCGCTGGCAACAAAGAACATGTGCTGAGCTTGGATAAACTCGCGGATATAAGGGGTGATGGTGTCATAAAATTTTGCCATTGCTGATCCTTTTTACCTCTACTCTTGCTTTGCGTTTTGCTTAGGCTTCGATAGCAGCACGTCGTTGTTGAATACGGCGGATGCGTTCCATATCGAACTTCTCGTCACGCTGGAAGGTATAGATGCCGTTTTGTTCTTGGAACACATCGGTTAATTGGGTGTAGCAGTAGCCGAACATGTGCGGGTTATCCAAGAGAATATTACACAGTCGTTCAAAGCGTTCATAGAATGCATCAATGCTGGTTGGGCGATCACCATATCCCCACGAATCTTCACCTTTAGCAGCCTTGGGACTCCACCAGATTCCCCCGAATTCGCTTACAAAGAATGGTTGTCCATTGTAGGGTATGGACCATGCATGGATAACATTCCGATGGTGCTTAGGATCGGGAGCATTGAGATATGGTTTACCATCAGCCAAACCAGCATGACGTTCGGCAAATGTTTCCGGTTTCTGGTCATAATCGTGGCTATCGTAAATATCCGCTTCATAGACACGATGCGAGTAACCGGATGTGTCCAACACTGGGCGGGTCAAATCCATGGCTTTAGTCGCTAGGAACATGCCCCATGTTGCGTCATCCAACGCGGTAATCTGGTCGCTGGTAGATTGCCATGTTTCATTCAATGGACACCAACCGACAATCGCCGGATGAGAATAATCACGTTCCAACGCTTCGAGCCATTGGGTGATATAAGCGCCTGTCGGTTGCTGGTGATCGTTCTCGGTACCGCTGGGGACACGGCAACCCCAGTCGCCAAACTCGCCCCATACGATATACCCCATGCGGTCAGCATGATACAAGAAGCGTTCTTCAAAGACTTTCTGATGCAAACGTGCGCCGTTAAATCCGGCAGCTTGAGAAAGTTGAATGTCGCGGATCAAATCTTCATCGCTCGGTGCTGTGAGGAGGCCATCCGGATAAAGTCCTTGATCAAGTACCAACCGTTGAAAGACCGTTTCGCTATTAATCTTGACCGCCAGGCCATCAAGGCTGACACCGCGTAGACCGGCGTAGCTTTGCACAGAATCGATTATGGAGCCATCCGCGTTAAGCAATGTGATCTCAAGATCATATAAGAACGGATCAGTGATTGACCACAAACGCCGCTGCCCTTCTGGAATTGAGAGCGTGAGTTGTGGCGCGAAGTCATAACCGACAGGTGTTTCGGCATGAGTGATTTCTTCCGCCCCGTTCTTCAAGACAACACGGACTTTCATACCGGCACTTGGTCGGGTGATGGCTTGTTGGATATGAAAGGCGCTGTTTGCTAGATCGGGGGTGATGCGGGGACGGTTCAAACGCGATTCCGGCACAGGCTCCAACCAAACAGTTTGCCAGATGCCGGTTGTACGCAGATAAAGGGCTTCGTATGCGCCATAGCGCTGTGACTGTTTCCCTCGTGGTTGCGGGGGAATGTGCGAGTCACGTGCGCGTACAAGGATAGTCACCGTCTCACCTGCCGAGGCGACCCCATGAAGATCGCAGGTGAAGGAGGTAAAACCACCGCGATGACGCCGGACTTCCACGCCATTAATCCACACAGTCGTATCGTAATCCACCGCTCCAAAGTGAAGCAAGATATCACGACCAGCCCATTCAGCCGGAATCGTGACCACTTTCCGATACCAGACGGCATTTAAAAAATCGACATTTTCGATCCCTGAAAGTTTAGATTCAGGGCAGAACGGCACGATAATCTTGCTCGTCAGAGGGCGTTGGGGCAAACCGCGATGGTCACCACTATCAGCCTGATCAATCTCAAACTCCCACTCGCCGTTTAAGCACAGCCAATCAGGACGGACAAACTGGGGGCGCGGATATTCAGAACGCGGAATTGAGGTTTGGTTCATTTTGGGTCTTTCTATATAAGCGAGCAGATATTCGGCTAGGAATTACGTGCCCAAGCGATTGTTTCGGCCATGCCGGTGTTGATCGCTACTTGCGGAGTCCAACCGAGCAAAGCCTGTGCGCGGGTGATATCTGCGGCTGAGACACGCATATCTCCTGCTTGAGCAACACGATACTCGACGGGATAAGTGTCACGCGAATGACCGAAGGCTGCTAGAACCAAGTCAGCCAATTGATTAACCGATGTTGGTTGGCCGGTGCCGAGGTTAATAACCTGCCCGTAGCTCGCTGTAGCATCGAGCGCATCAACCCACGCGCGGGCGACATCGGTTACGTGCACGAAGTCACGCGCCTGTTCGCCATCGGAGTAGATGCGGATGGGTTCGCCACGCAGGACATTTCCCACGAAAATAGCGAACACCCCTTGATAAGAATTGGTGAGACTCTGGCGCGGCCCATAAACATTGAACATGCGGAAAGATGTCACGTTAAACTTGAAATCCAGATCAGGACGGATAGCGGTCGCATGGACGTAGCGCTCGGCAGCGTATTTGGTGATGGCGTAATAGGAGATGGGATCAGGGGGCGCACTTTCGGGTGTGGGCGTAATGGGTGTCGCGCCATAGATGGTCATGGAGCTGGCGAACAAGAGGCGTGTGACTTTGTGTTGAATACAGGCTTGAAGCACGCGAATGGTTCCGAGCGTGTTGGTATTCAGATCAGCCGCAGGGTTAGCGAAAGACAGGCTAATTGAGGCCTGCCCTGCTATGTGCATGACAGCATCGATACTACCCTCAAATGCCTGATCCAATATCGCTGGATCACTGACATCACCCACGATGAGTTGTGCAGCGGCAGGCAAGTTTTCACGCTTGCCGGTCGCTAGATTATCAATCGCGATGACCTGATGCCCCTGTGCGAGCAAGCGTTCCGCGATATGTCCACCAATAAAACCCGCGCCACCTGTAATGAGAATGCGTTTAGCCACGTTCACCTGTTGTTGATTCTTCCGATGGGACAACCGCATACTCGCCAGTTTCGGTGGCGATGAGCCATGTAGCGCTGGAGACCGGTTTGGTGCGGGTTTCCAACGTCATCTCTAAAGGTTTGTTGGGGCGTAAAGTAGGCATGGTTGTCGTTTTGACGTTTGTGATACTCGGTAAGAGGCGCAAACGGAAAGCCTGCGCGGTCATCGCCAAAATAAGCTGCATCTCCATCATAGCAAAACTGTTGCCTATGCATAGGCGCGGTCCGCTACCAAAGGGAATATAGGCTTGACGCGGGACAACCCGATCGGGGTGGAAGCGTTCGGGATCAAATGTTTCAGGATCATCCCAGAAATCAGGATGACGGTGAACGACATACGGGCTAATCAGGACGGTAGTGCCTTTCTTGACGCTCAAATCACCGATGGTGTCATCCCCTTCAACCGAGCGCGGGATCATCCACGAAGGTGGATAGTAGCGCATGGTTTCTTCGATGATCATCTTGGTATAGGTGAGGCGTGGCAAGGTTGCCATCGATGGGAGTCGACCGGCTAAAACGCGGTCAAGTTCGGCGTGGAGTTTGCGTTCGATCTCCGGATGCTGGTTCAAAACGTACCAGACCCATCCCAGAACGGTAGCGGTGGTTTCGTGTCCGGCAAGAAAGATGGTGAAAACTTCATCGCGCAACTGCTGGTCGGTCATGCCCTCGCCGGTTTCATCGTCGCGGATTTCGAGGAGCATATTGAGCAGGTCGTTGGAGTCGGTTGGATTTTGACGGCGTTCGGTGATTAAACCATAAACGAAACGATCGACTTTCTCAATCGATTCGCGGAATTGGGCATCCCCGGGCAGCGGTAGTTTGAAGGGTAAGAAAGACGTCCACATACGGGTGTTCATGAGTTTGAGCGCAGTGGCGAACGCATCCCCGATCTCGCGCATTTCTTGCGGGTCAAGACCGGTACCAAACATGGTGCGGACGATCAACTGCATGGTGAGATCGGACATGGCGCGGGTGACTTCTACTGTCTCCCCCTGACGGGCGCGTTCACTCCATGTATCGAGCATTTCAGCGATGGTTCCGCTCATACTGTTGGCGAGACCACCGAGGCGCTGACGGTGAAATGCAGGTTGCATCAGGCGGCGCTGGCGTAACCAGACACTTCCTTCACTACCGAGCAAACCGTTCCCGACCATTTTACGGATGGCGACCCACATCGAGCCTTTACCGTAGTTTCGGGCGTTATCCTGCATGACGTGGCGGACGTGATCGGGGTGATGGACGAGTAACAGGCGCGCCGGGCCGAGGTTGATTTGAACCAAGTTCCCACGCTTGCTCAGGGTTTCGAGAAAGAAACCGGGCGGGTTAGCAGCAAGTTTGGGCAAGACACCTAGACCATATGGACGTGCTGGATTCACAGTCGCTTGCGCCATAACAGTTTACCTTTTTCATAAAACTTTTACTAAAGATAACAGGTAAATTGCGAAGTCGCCAAAACTAATTTAGTGAAGTGCACATTATGCATTACTGTGTCATTTTGCCGCGTCGGTGATCAGCGGGAAGACGGGAGGCTGGCGCTAAAGCATGCGAAATGGAACACGGGACGCTTGCCTATTGCCGCTGAAACGACACAAATTCAGCGACTGGCTCGCGTGTGTCTGCCGCTGCATTGGTGCAGCGACTGGACGGGAGAATGGCGCTGAAAATGCAAAGAGAAATGCCACGATGCAGTGAATACAACCTCATTTCTAGCATAGAGGAATGGTAATCGCCAAGCACTGTAAACACCTAGACTCCCTTTGAGGCGAGATGAACAACCATAAGGCAATCGTAGCACAAAATGAGGGGCAAAGGGTTACTTTTTGGTCACTTTTCCATGCGCAATTCATAAACCATTCTGAGGGAACAGAATGGTTAACTAAATTGGTCAGTGGTTAGAATTTGGTATGTGAGTCTCTTCGAGGCAAAAACAACTCGCGCTGGATTGGAAACCCTATACACCAGCGCTCAGTTAGAATTTATACTTCGCGGATGATCTTAGCCGGATTGCCACCCACTATCATATTGTCGGGAACATCTTTGGTGACAACCGCACCTGAAGCAATTACAACATTGTTCCCAATTTTCACACCCGGATTGATTACAGCACGCCCCCCGATCCAAACATTGTTACCAATGGTAATCGGGCTACCGTATTCTGCTCCGGATATGCGTTCAAGCGCATTTAAGGGATGGGTAGCGGTATAGATATGAACACCGGGTCCCATCAAGCAATTATTACCGATGCGGATTTCACACACATCAAGAAACACACAGTCAAAATTCGCATAAAAGTTTTCACCGACGTGGATGTTGTATCCATAATCGCAGCGAAAAGTAGGTTCCAAATATACATTTTGGCCGGTTGAACCGAATAATTCTTTAATCAGTTGGATTCGAACATCGAAATCTGATTCAAGTGCTTGGTTAAACAAACGGGTCAAACGGCGCGCATTGAGCCTGTCCTGCGACAATTCAGGATCAATGGCGTTGTATAGCTCGCCATCAATCATTTTTTGTTTCTCGGTTTTCACAGTTTTTATTCTCGTTAGCAACAATGTTAATAATCACGAATATAGCCGTAATTTAACGGTATCGCAACTTCCGAATGCAGTATAAAATTTATTTCATAAGGTATTACAGAGCATGCAATCTATAGATGAATAAAGCGGTCTTGCTGGTACGATGCAATCCTAAAGGCGGTACAGATGGCAAAACAGTATGACGTCTTTTTGAGTTACAGCCGAACTGATTCTGAGGTTATGCTGCGGGTGACGGATGATCTGCGCAAACGCGGGTTTAGCGTGTGGAATGATGAGGCCTTAGAACCGGGGACACCATCGTGGAAAGATGCGATCGAGGCGGCGATTGAAGGTTCGTATACGATTGTGGTGTTGCTCTCGCCCGATGCCAAGAAATCCGAATGGATTGAGCGCGAGTTGGATTATGCCCGTGCGCAAAATGTGACGATTATTCCGGTGATCGTGCGCGGTGAAACCCAGAATGCGGTGCCCTTTGAACTGATTACCGTGCAGCGAGCGGATCTGCGCAAAGATTACACCGAGGGGATGTACCAGATTCAAGACGCGCTGGCGGATCACCTCAAGCGGCCTGATTTACGCGCACCTGCACGGACGCGCCCGATTCAAGAAGCTCAGGCACAGCCCAAAGTGGTAGCAGGTAACCCAATCGTTTATACAAAACGTTTGCATGTGTGGAATCCGCTGAGTTATATCCGGTTGCTGGTGTTGTATTTCGCCAGCGCAGACGGATTGCAACAGATCGAACCGACCAGTACGCGTAGCGTGGCGGTATGGTTAGCCAGTACGTTGTTATGGCTGCCAGCGGGGGTGAATGCCCTGCTATATGGGATGAGCGAGATTCCATTGTGGGGTGTGGAAAAACCGATTGCTATTTTACCTGCGTGGGTGATTCCCGTGGGATGGTTGTTGACGGGATTTTTGGGGCAAGTCCGGCTGGATGCGCGATCAGGCTTATGGGCGTTCTTGCGCGGGCCGATTGGTTTTGCGAGCATCATTATGGGCGTTGGCGCTGCCCTGCTGTACGCGGGAAGCCTCAACTTTAGCCAAGCGCCGCTTTCGATCCAAGATGGCTTGGTGTATTTAACGGCCAGTTATCCGCAGCAAATTTTGTTGGGGGCTGGTGCGTTATCGGTGTTCGTGGGCATGATCCTCGCAAACAATCTAGCCATTGGTTTTGCGGGGTGGTTGGGGGGATGGTTCAGCGTGGGATGCGTGGGATTGTTGGCGCTGTTGTTTTATGTGCCGGTGAGTACGCAACTGCTCCCCGGATTCCAGTCGGGTAGCCCTAGCGCGAGCGATGTGACAGCCAGTGGCATTTTCTCATATGCGGGTGTGGCGTGTGTCTGCGGGATCATGTTGGTTGTTCTGGTTTCATTTACGGGAGCGGCGCAACGCCAACGGAATGTCAGTAGCTTTAACTTCGTGGTGCTAGCGATGCTGGTGGCAGCATACGGGTTGCTGATCTGGGGGCATACGATGGGATAGGCCGACAATATGCATTTCAACTGTCGGCCTTTGTGAGTGCTTACTATCCGTTCAAATCCACTGTGACCAACAGCGGCAAGTGATCTGATGCTTGCGTTGACGGGATTTCGAAATCCTTAAAGCTAAACTCCGCCGTACCAAATATCCAATCAATACGTTCGACTGGTTCCGCCGAGCTAAAGGTTAAGAGATCTGCCTTTCCGGTTGCATCCTGCGCACTGGTCAAACCGGCATCTAGAAAAAGCTGCATATCCGTATCGCCGGGATGAGCATTCATATCACCCATGATCAGGGTACGCGGTGATTTATTCCACGTTTCAATCACTTTTTGTACCTGCGGAACACGATCATCAGTGCTGGCATAGGCTGACAGATGGGTATTGATGATTGTGATGGATTTACCGCCGCCGAGATCAATATCCGCCTGAATGAGACTGCGCCCCATCGGTACATTGAGCAAGGGAAGCCGTGTGAATGACCAGTTGGTGATCGGCATACGGCTGAGGATGATGTTACCGAATTGATAATCATGTGCGGGGGCATAAACGTAGGGCATTTGCAGCCGACGGGATAGCCATTCTGCGACATCTAAACTACCAGAAATCAACCATCCCCGGCTGATTTCCTGAAGGGCAATCACATCCGGCTTTTGTGCTTCGATGACGCGGGCTGTGCCTTCGGGATTGAGCCATCCATCAAAGGTGATGGCTTGATGGGTGTTGTAGTCCATTAAGCGGAAGCTGGTGGTCGCTGCTGGAACCGCAGAGCTGGCAGGACGCGTGATGAACAGCACGAGCGGGATGAGCAGCAGAAGCACAGGAAGACCAGCCAATCGCCAAGTACGGGACGTATCCGCTAGAGGCATGGCGGGTACGAAGGCCGTTAGAAGTAACAATACCGCAGCCAGTGGGGGCAAGATACTCGGAGAGAACGGTAGTGTTATGAGTGCGCCGATGTAGTAGAGAATGCTCAAGAGGACGAATAACAGGCTACCTATGCCGATCACAATGGATACGCGCCATGTGTCAGGGTGCGGATTAGGATTGGAAAGGCTACCCAATACCGAGCCGAGTAATCCCGCGCTTGCTGCTTGCCCAATCAGCACGATCAGGATAATGACCGCGCCGCTCGTCGAGACGAGTAAATAAGCACATATTACCAGTACGACTCCGGCAATCAGGCGAACAGGCAGCCCCTGCCGTGTGAAGAAGTCTGGTATCCATATGCCAATGGCGTTACCGATCAGAATCGTAGCAAAGGCGACTTCCAACGAGGTATGTGAGGAAGAAGCGATAAAAGCCATGTTTTGCAGAAATAGAATTTCCAGCATGAAAAATGAACCGATGGCCGCGAGGGGAAGCAAATTGCGAAGACCTGGTGCGGAGGCTGGTTGATCTTGAAAATCGATCCACAGGAGCGCGTAAACGGCGACGACACACACTAGCAAAGCGGTCACGGAAGGAATCACACCGGGTTGCCAGACGTAATCCCATGTCAAGAATGCGCCGTGCAGCGCTGTTTCCAGCGTTAGCCCGATGAAGATGGCCTGTGCAAACTGGCGGCGGCTCAACGCACTGGCTGAACTCAAACGCGAGAAAGCCTGTACTAGTGCGATCAGTGCCAGCATGGTCGCAAGACCGGAGACAATCAAGTTGAGATTGATATCCTGTAAAATTTGCATGATCAAGCGTGCGATGGCAAGGCCGCCGACACTGAATATGAGTGCTTTACGCGTACCCAGCAGCTTAACGACGAAGGGCGCCACAAAAGGCGCGAGGAATGCGATTAAGGCGGGAACAGCCGCGAGTGTTTGACCGTAGCGTTCGCCAAATGCGTTGACGAGGCAGGTAACGAACACGCGGATGACTTGCAGACTCATCACCACCGATAGGCTAATCAGGATGAGATACCAAATACTTTTATTGTCGCGTTCTTGACTAAGCATGATGCCCTCTACTCTTTCAAATAAGCCAATCTATTTTGTTTGACGTGTTTCCATAGTACCCAGTGATGGCGTAAATAAACAAAAAGGCGTTACACGCTGCTGCGCATGACGCCTACCTGTTTGCCTATGATGACTGCTATGCCAAACAGCATTACAGTCTTTATAAGCCAACTGCTTATGAAGTTATAGTGTCGAACGTCATATCTTGAGCTACCCTGCCCCGTTAATCTGCTCCAATTCGTGCAAGGCGGTTTCGCGCACTGATATATCAGGATCATGATGGGCGATGCTTATGAGGTCAACGCGGACATCAACATCTAAGCGCTGACGATCCGGTTTGCAGACCTCACAGGTGACGGCATGAATGGCATGGCGACGATTCTTGGGCGTAGGATCGTTGTAAGCAGCTTGCATCAAGGATGGCACATAACTTTCATCGGCAATGTGATCCATAAGCTGAATACACCACCAGCGAACTTTGCTGTTGGGATGTTTTAGGCCGGCAATCAAGGCTTGTTTGGCGGCGTCACTCACTTTCACTTTGCGAAGCTCGGTGGCGGTAATGCCTCCAATCAATGCGATAATTGCCGCATGACGTTGGGTTTTATCCGCTAGAAGATCAACTAACTGCATTGGCGTTAACGTACTATAGTCATTCATATTTTCGCCCTAAATGAACCGTTGTGAGCTATTATAGCCTAATTTTGCAGCGGTACATTAAAACCTATGCCAAAAACAAAAATGAATGGGGCAAGTATGAAAAATAATACGCCAATGGTGGGATTCATTACAATGAACAGCAGTATGAACAGGATGGACATGATTCCAATAGCCATAACTTCTCCTCCTTTAGTGGGTGGGGCGATTTTACTTTTCAGGTGATGCGGCAGGCTCAACAGTGGAATCTTCTGCCCGCCACGGCACGAATTCGCCACTGTCGGTGCGGTAAGTATCATGGCTTACCAGCAGATATTCAAACCATACGGTTAATAAGGTGTAAAGGTAGCGGCTGCCCTGCTCTTTGAGCTTGAGTGCGGACTCGCCTATATCGCGGTTGCGCCATGTGATGGGCATGATTTTGTAGGTGTAACCGCGTACGATGGCCTTGAGTGGAATTTCGATGGTCAGGTTGAAGTGTGGCGAGACAAACGGGCGGCAGCCTTCGATAACATGGCGACGGTAGCCTTTAAAAGCGTTGGTGACATCGTTATACGGTAGGTTAAACATTAGGCGGATGGCGAAGTTGGCGATGCGGTTGATGACCAGCTTGAAGCGCGGGTAATCATAAATCTTGGACTCGCGCATGAAGCGTGATCCGAAGGCACAGTCGGCTTCGTCACGCAGGATGTAGTAATAGCGCACGACATCTTCCGGTGCATCGGAAGCATCGGCCATGTACACGATCACCGCGTCACCTGTGAAATGCGTCAGCCCGTAGGTCACTGCCCTGCCGAAGCCGTTGCGTCCATTGTTGCGGATGACACGGATGCGCGGATCACGGGCATTTTCGGCCTGCACAATCGCGCCGGTACGGTCTTTGCTGCCGTCATCGATCACCAGAATCTCAAAGTTGGTCACACCTGCGCTATCCAGATGCTCAGTGAGCAAATGGAGGGTTTTGCCAATGTTGCCTTCTTCATTACGGGCAGGAATGACGATGGAGAGTTTCATAATTCAGTCGCCAGTCTACAGTTGCCAGTCGTCAGCTTTGAGAGGATGACGCACAGCAAAACATACAGGGATTACGGACAGCGGAATAATCATAATCCAGCACAGACGAAAAGGAAACGTGATGCCTACTTGGCATCATCAGCCCATGACAGGCAGCAGATAACGCAGATAGACGGCTTCCAGTTCTTCGAAAATTTCATCAAAGGTGAGTTCGGTGGTGGTCGTGGTCATAGCCAGCATGGCTTTCATGATGACCATGCATACCAGGCTGTATTTGCGACGTTCGGCAGCGCTGACGTTGGGGCGTGCCTGTGCCAGCGCGGCATCAGTACGTGCCTGAAAATCCGCATCCATGGCGCGGATGGTTTCCTCAAGGAAGGCCGGGCCGTGCGTGGTGGAGAAGATGACCTTGAAGTCGCGGTTGTCTTTGATAAAGGCCTTAAGCGGTACCAAAATAGCCTTGATGCTTTGCTCGAGCGTCATTTCTGGAAACGTTTCGACTTGCATGTTGGCGAAGGTCGCGGTGGCAGCCGCTACATAACGTTCGATCAAGGCGTAAAGGATGGCTTCCTTGTTGGCGAAAAATTGATACATCGAACCGACTGCCGTGTTGGATCGCGCGGCGATTTCTACAATAGTTGCGGACTCGTATCCGACTTCAGCGAACAATTCGGAGGCGGCGTTGAGGATAGCCTCCACGCGTTGACGGCTACGTTTTTGCTTGGGTTGAGTGACCATTAGTTTCTTCTGCATCATTCCGCTTGACAAGTTTCTATTCTAGCATAGAATGAAATTGTAAATACGAATGTGAATTCATGTTCATATTATATCACGGGAGGAACAATGGAGCAAACGGTCACGGTTAAGGGTGCAGACATCTTTGTGAAGCAAGTCGGGCAAGGCGTTCCGATGTTGATGTTACACGGATCACCGGATACCGGCGCGATGTGGGAACCGGTGATCGAACGCTTGAAGGATAAGGTGCGCTGTATCGCAATTGACTTACCGGGTTTTGGACGTTCCACCATGCCGGCTAACTTTGATATGTCGGTTGATAATTTCGCTGAAGTGGTGAATGGCTTGTTGGATGCGCTGGGTATTCAGGAGCCGATATATCTGTTGAGCGCCGATTTTGGCAGCCATTATGCGCAGCCCTTTCTGGTCAAATATCCGCAGCGGGTACGGGGTGTCGTGGTGAGTAACAGTACCTTCCACAGCGAGTATGATTGGCACGGATTCGCCAAGCTGTATCGTGTGCCGTTGTTGGGCGAATTCTTGGCTATGACACCCAAGTCGATGTTCAAGAATTCAATGAAACAGTTTGCCCCTGCCCTGCCCGAGTCGTATGTCGATGCGTCCTTTGCCAGCGGTTTCGGATCGGCTAAGGTACGCAAGACTATTTTGCGGATGTATCGGGAACGCACACCCGCTAAAGATTTCGTGGGTTGGGACGAGAAATCCAAGACGCTGATGCAGCAGAAACCGTCGATGGTGCTGTGGGGTGACCATGATCCCTTCGCGGACTCAAGCTTTGCCGATAAATTTGGCGCGAAGCAGGTACACCACTTCAAAGACTACAGCCATTGGCTGCCGCTCGAAGCGCCTGATGCCTATGCCGAAAAGCTGATTTCGTGGCTGGCGAATGCCTAACACTCACCAGCCCCTTAATCGATGGCGGCGCGGTATACCCCTACCCCGCCGCGGTCAGTTTGTAGAAAGCGCCTTTGTAATCCACCACATACAGTTCGCCGGATTCGTCCTGCCCGAATGAGCTGATGACGTAACCAGTTTGCATCCACAGATAACTTTGCCATGTGCCATCAGCCAGACGGTTTGCCGCCCAAACACGTCCATTGCAATAATCACCGTAGAGATAAATGCCGTTCATGGCCGGTAAAGCCGTACCGCGATAAACATAGCCGCCAGTGACCGAGCAGCCTTCCGTATGGGCATATTCCAATACAGGTAAGGTCAGCTTGCTTTCATCGACCGGAATGGTTTGTTTGATATGAGGATGCATCCCTTGATAAGCACTCCAGCCGTAATTTTGCCCGCCTTGACCAGCGGGTTGAAAATCAATTTCCTCATATGCCCACTGACCGACATCACCGATGTACAAGTCTCCGGTTTGCTTATCAAAGCTGAAGCGCCACGGATTGCGTAAGCCGGATGCCCACGTTTCCGGTTTGACACCCGACACATTGACAAATGGATTATCGGCAGGAACTTTGTAGGGGGTGGCGTTGATGTCAATGCGCAAGATTTTGGCGAGCAGCGTATCCATATTCTGCCCGTTACGCAGCGGATCATCAGGATTACCCCCGTCACCGAGCGCGATATAGAGGTAACCATCGGGGCCGAAAGCGATGTTGCCACCGTTATGATCGGGATACGGCTGGTTGACGGTAATCACCACCCGTGCGCTGTTGGGATCGGCTTTTTCGGGGTCACTGCTGACCTGATAGCGGGCAACAACCGTGTTGCCATTGGTATCAATATAGTCGATGAAGAAAACCCCATTGTCCTTGTATTGCGGGTGGAAGGCCAAGCCCAATAAACCTTGCTCGGTATAACCGCCTTGGAACACGGTTTGTGGGATGAGCGTCCCAATATCGAGGAAGGGATCGAAGCTGACCTCTCCATCTTTAATGATCCAAATTTTGCCGCTCTGCTCGACGGCGAATTGGCGACCGCTGCCATCGTTGGCAGAAATGAGTCCCAATGGGCTATCGAAGCCATCCGCCACCAATGACCATTGGTATCCGGATGGATCAGGGATTCCGGCTGGTAACGGTGCCATGGTAGCGGCCATCGCTGCCCCCGGTGTAGCAACTCCATCCTGTGCCATTACGGTAGTTGTAGAGAGAAGGAGCATGAGAATTACGAGACATCGTCGGAACATGGGCTGTATTTCCTTATATCCAACATCATCATCGTGGGGTATTATACAAGCGCAAGTTGATGGTCTGTAGTGATAAAGAGTCATAAGTTGCAAGTGACAAATTACAAGTTAGTCATCCCCTCCCGTCAATCACTTTTTTTCTCAGTCATCGCCGTGTTTAGCCTCATCTTAATGGGTGCGTGTACGCCTACACCAACTGTCCCGACCGCTACGCCTGCGCCGCCGACAATGGCGCCAATCACCAAAAACGCCGATTGGACGCCGGTTGAGCAGACGATTAACGGTGTAGCGATGGTCGAAGTGCCGCCCGGATGCTTCCTGATGGGCAACGACAAAGGCCGCCGCGATGAGCGTCCTGCCACCCAAATCTGCTTCAACGCACCGTATTGGATCGACAAAACCGAAGTGACCAATAAGCAATATGGCGATCAGGGCAACTTCGCAGGTGATAATCGTCCGCGCGAGAATTTGTTGTGGTCGGAAGCGCGTGATTCGTGTGCCAAACGGGGGGCGAGACTGCCCACCGAAGCCGAATGGGAATATGCAGGGCGCGGGCCGGATGGGCTGATGTATCCGTGGGGCAATGATCTGGTCGTGGATAATCTGGTATTTGACCAGAATTCCAACAACCAGACCGCCGACGTTGGCAGCAAACCAGCGGGTGCTTCATGGGTGGGCGCGTTGGATATGTCCGGTAATGTGTGGGAATGGGTGAGCAGCGCCTATAAACGCTATCCATATACTGCCACGGATGGCCGCGAAGATCTGAACGATACCAGCGTGGAACGGGTATATCGTGGTGGCGTCCATAACTACATCGACTTTGGTGCCGGACTAACGGCACGCTTCAAAGGCGGGAAAGACGAGCGGAATTGGTTCGTGGGTTTCCGCTGCGCGAAAGATAATTAATCTTGATTGAACCGTAGGAAACCTATGATATGGCTTACGTTATTCGAGCCAATAATAAGGACTATGTAGTCAGCACACATGCTGCGGCACGGATGTTACAACGAGGTATCAGTGAAGCACAGATTCTGCTGACACTGGAAAATGGTACAATCACTGAACAACCGCATGGAACGGATTTGTATGAATATACTTTTTATGATGCTACGTGGGAAGAAACGATTACGGTACAAGTCGTCGTGGATGAAAACAACCTGATCATTGTTACGGTCATTGTCCATACACAAGAAGATCAATAGTCGGGGTAGAGGTGTGCTGTGAAATTGACTTACGATCATGTAGCGGATGCTATGTATATCAAACTAACAGACAATCTCGTTATTACGACAAAACCCATCAATGAGTCGGTGTTGCTCGATCTCGATGAAGATGATCAATTGGTTGGCATCGAAGTTCTACATGTTCGTGTTTCAGGCATTGATCCGCTTTCAGTGGCAATGACCTATTACACAGAAGATCATCAACCGACCCCACCGGACTTTAAAGAAATAGAAGCACGGCAAACCGAAATTGCAGATATACGCAAACGCAAGAAACAAAAAGCACTTCGTCAGTCAAACTAATTATAGAAACACGCTACAAACGCTATGAACTCACGCTTCCTCAAAATCATCTGGATACTGCTGGCGATTGGTGCGCTGGTTTTTGGCATCTTAGCCGCTCCGACCGTGACGGCGACCATCACCGATAAAGACATCACACAAACCATCATCTCCCCTACCCTGTGGATTATTCCGGCGCTGGCGATCATCGTCATTGTTACGCTGCTGACGGTGTTCACATCAACCCGTCCGGCGATACTGCGTGCGCCGATTCGCTGGTTACGTGCGCATCCCTTGATTTACTGGTTCACGCTGTTGGTGTATCTGACACTCGCCGTGGGCTGGTGGGTCTATAAAGAACAACCGACCAACGGGCGTGGATTAACCAACATCGAATTCTGCTACCTGTGCAGCATCGGTTGGTTGTTCATCTGGTTACTCGGTTACGATGCCGATGTTGCCACTGTCCGCGCGATGGGCACACGCCTCGGCAGCAGCAAATGGACAGGCGTGCTGGTAACCTTGACCACCATACTCTTGATTTTCTGGGGCGCAGAAGCCTATCTACGCATTTTCTACATCACCACCGATGGTTACGGCTTCACCGCCATGAATTACTGGTGGTACCAGAACTTTTACTATCCCTACAAGAATACCCTCGGCTATCGCGATTATGAACCCAAGCCGGATGCTCCCGGTTTGACTCGTATCGCCGTTGTGGGTGATTCATTTACTGCCGGACACGGCATCAGCAACATTGACGACACCTATCCACAGGTGTTGGAAAAGCTGCTCGGCGACAACTACGATGTGAACACAGTTGCACAATCTGGTTGGGATACGGATGTCGAAACACCGTATCTGGGCGCCTATTACGACAACCTCAAGCCGCGCTTACCGCAGATTGTGGTGCTCGGTTATTACCTCAACGACGTCGATTACATCCTGTTTCGGGATAAAGCCACCAATCCCAACAGTGTCTTTAGTTTCCTAGATGTGAATTCGCCTCTGGGTTGGTTCACACTCAATTTCTTTGTGCCGAACTATGCCTACTACAACATCGCACAGTTCACCTCGCCACAGAAGAATACCAACTTCACCGATGTTTTGATCCGCGCGCATCTGGACGATAAGGTGTGGAACGAACAGGCGGGTAATCTGCAAAAGATGTACCAGTGGACGACTGATCACAACGCCAAGCTGATCGTGCTGCTGTGGCCGCAGTTGGCCGCCATCAAAGAGTCGCAGCCTGCGCTCCAGCGCGTTCGCGATTTCTTCAAGGATAAGCCGAATGTGCAGATCGCCGACATCAGCCCCCTTTTGGAAGGCAAGCCGACCTTGAGTCTATTGGTCAACCGCTTTGACTCGCATCCCAGCATCGAGGCCAATAAGATCGCGGCAGACTTGCTCTACAGCATCATTAGCGGGAACACGCCGTAAGAACTAATCACATCTAAAAACTCTGACACTCCGGTTTGGACATTCAAACCGAAATCGCTTTACAAACAGGTGCAAATGTTCTAAAATAGACTTAGGAGTGAACGTATTCCGCACCTGCTGCTTGAATGGTCATGCGCCATAAAACCGTCCGACGACGACGACGACACCGCCGACAAACCGGACATTAAAAGGTATGCGGATCTTGTATAAAAGCTTCAGACTTGAAACTGAAACTGCGAAAATGAAGAATCTGAAGAATATTGCGAATATTCGGCATATTGCTCCCTCACATCCGCCGTCCCAACCGGATGCCTGATTCGCAAACTTCACTTTTTCTGTCAACTATAAACTGTTAACTTCAAACTGATAGGCGTACTGACACCTGACGCGGCGTGGTTAGGTATAACCACCCGTTATGTAGTTTTGCAGGAAATGCGATTCCCCTTCGTAAAAATCCAACTGTGCTTTGACGACATCCCCGATGGATACGATACCGACGAGTTCGCCCCGCTCCAACACGGGCAGGTGACGGATACGGTTATTGGTCATGGTGTTGCTCAGATAAGCCACATCATCATCCGGCAGCGCGATCAGCACTTCCTTGGTCATGACTTCGCCAACCGTCACAGCACCCGCAGCACCAGCTTTTTGGGCCATCTGGCGCACGATATCCCGCTCGGAAAGGATACCAATCAGCGTGTGCTGTGCATCCACAACCACGAGCGAACCGACATTGTTGGCTTCGAGTATCTTGCTGGCTTCGTAAAGGGTTTGATGGGGGTGAATGGTAAAAACTTGATTCGGCTTTTTCTGTAAGATCTCCTGTACTTTCATCTCGTTACTCCCCAAACAGATTGTCGCGGAGGTTTCAACTTAAAGTGACAGTCGCCTATCTTGACCTTAGGATAGCACAAATTCGGAAGCGTAAATCACCCTTTCTCTTTCAAAAGCTTTTCAATCTCATCAACCGCTCGCGCCACACCGCCCGCAGAACGGAACGTCTCTCCAATATGCTTAGCTTCATCCCTGAAACGCGGCTGACTCAGCAGACGTGTGGCATTCATCCGGATCGACTCAGCATTAGCCTGTTTGGCTTTAAGCATCAAACCCGCGCCCAGTTCTACAACCCGTATGGCTGTCATAAACTGCTCAATCTGCTGTGGAATCAAGAGCAGCGGCACGCCAAAATAGAGACCGTCATGAACGCTGTTCAATCCAGCGTGGGTAATAAACAACGCAGCCCGTTTCAATATTTCGACCTGTGGAACCCAGTCATAGACAGCCACATTCTCAGGGAGATCACCAAACGTATCCGGCTGGATTCGATTTCCGGTACTGAGCATCACATAATAATCACTGCCCGTGAAGGCTTGGATGCAGCTTCGGAAGAACGACACGTCATCATTGTTAAGCGTGCCAAGTGAAACATAAATCAATGGCCGTCCTTTAACCCGTTCAAATGAGAATGAGCTGCTGGTGGCTGTTTCGTCAATCGTACGCCCGACGAAGCGGACTGCTTTTGATACTGTATCCGCATAAGGCTGAAAGTATGAAGACGTATAGCTGATCTCCAAATCAGCCGGTGAGTTCATAATTTGCATCATTCCAAGTGCTGGAACATGGTATTTTTTGCCCAACCCTTGTGAGAGCCGGTTGGCCTGAATGCCCTTGTTAATGTGGCTCATCAGCGCGGGAAGCATAACCGACATCACTTGCCAATTAAACATGGCGCTCGGTGGTGGCGAGTTCAAAGGCAGCAGAGATAGAGAAGCAACCGCAGGAATATTCAGAATACGCGCCACCATACAGCCCCACGGGCACATGCCATCAAAGAGAATGTAATCCGGTTGCAACCGTTCTGCAGTGTCAAGGAGTTCTGGCAGTATTTCCTCAGTCGTCGTCATCAATTCGTAAGCGACTTTTTGCGGCAGTCCACCATGCAATCCCTTCGTCTCGAAATAATCATCGTGCACCTTTACATAAGGTTGGAATACCGCGCCAACAGCCTCGATCTTGGCACGGTAAGCTTCGCTATCGAAATAGGTAATCTGATGCCCTCGTTTGACGAGTTCAGCCACTAATGGCAACGAAGGATTAACATGTCCATGAGCCGGAACATTAAAGAACAACGCTTTTGGCATAATTTCTTTCTCCATGATGTAAATATTATAGTCATAAACATCGCTCCTGACTGCGTAACGTGGTAGCATTATGCGAAATTACGACCATAACAGCACTAACCATAGGACAATGCATCACCCATGAGCGGATATACATTTGCCGAAAAAGCACTCGCCCGCGCGGCAGGCGTCAGCAGCGCCCGTGTAGGCGACATTCTGGATGTGAAGCCTGATATTTATCTGAGCCACGACAACACCGCGCCCATCCGCAAAATCTTCGAGAAGATTGGTGCGCCCAAGGTGCTGCATCCCGAACGCATGGCGATCACGCTTGACCACGCCGTACCTGCTCCCTCCACCGAACACGCCCAGAATCACGCTGAAATCCGCGAATGGGTGAAGTCTCAGGGGGTAGGACATTTCTTTGAGGTGGGTCGTGGCATCTGCCATCAGGTTCACAGCGAAGAAGCGGTCATTCTCCCCGGTGAAGTCATTATGGGGTCGGATAGCCACACGCCCCATTTCGGCTGGTTGGGTGCTTTCGGTATGGGTTTAGGGCGCACGGAGATCGCCGCTATCTGGGCGACTGGCGAATTATGGCTGCGTGTACCGGAAACCTTCAAAGTAGTGCTGACGGGTAAGCCGCGTCCGGGCGTGACTGCTAAAGATGTGACGCTGCGACTGATGAAAGATAAAACGGTTGGGGGTGGGCAATATCGTTCCATCGAAATCAGTGGCGATACCATCCAATATTGGTCAATTGATGAACTGCCAGTGATGCCCAATATGATGGCCGAATTTGGCGCGATGTGTGCCTATATCGCCCCTGATGAACGGGTGCTGGCTTATGTCGAAGAACGGCGCAAACGGATTAGTGCAGCCGAGGCCAAACGTAATCCCTATCGGATGCGTGCCTATACCCCGCTGTATCCGGATGCCGACGCGGTTTATGATGAAGTCTATACGTTAGATGTGAGTGAGTTACAACCTCAGATTGCCCTGCCCCACCTGCCTGATAATGTGGTTGATCTGACAGATGCAATTGGGACGCCCATTCAACAGGCATTGATCGGCACCTGCACCGGAGGCCGACTGTCTGATATGCACGCAGCAGCCGAAGTCGTGCGCGGTAAACAAGTAGCCTGCCGCTTCGTCGTCATTCCAGCCAGTTCGCAAGTGTTGTTAGATGCGACCAATGACGGCACTTTAGCGACCTTACTCGAAGCGGGTGTCACCATCAGCACACCGGGTTGCGGCCCGTGCATGGGAAACCATCAAGGCGTGCCAGCGCCTCACGAAGCCACCATCATGACTGGCAGCCGCAACTTCAAAGGACGCTTGGGGACAACCGACTCCAGCACCTATTTGAGCAATCCGTATGTGGTCGCCGCTAGCGCATTAGCCGGAGCCATCGCTGATCCGCAGGAATTTATCTAGGCCAACAGGACTAAACCATTAGGATTGAATAATGAGCCAAACGTCATATAAAGATGTATTTGGTGACGAAATCATCCTTGTTGATTCAGTCCGTGCTATGATTTTAATGAAGCATCCTGAAACTGTTGATTTTATCGACCAAATTGATCGTGTACTTGCACAACCAGACGAAGTACATCAAAGTGTGCGTGATAAACGTAGTATACTGTACTATCGTTTTGAAGATGGAATTCTAAAGGGGAAATGGGTGGTTGTGGTTGTTAAACGCATTGACCAAAATTTTATCTCAACCATTTACGCAACGGATCAGATTAAATCAGGTGAAACACTCATGGAAGAAGACAAAGTAATGCAGTTGGCATACGATCAACAGTCAGATGTCCTTTATCTCTCTGTGGGAACACCGCGCCCTGCTATCTCGCGTGAAATTGGTGATGATATGCTTTTACGCATTGATACAGAAACTGGCGAAATAGTTGGATTGACTATTCTAAATCTTTCAACACGTGAGATGTATGAAGGTCTCCCAGTAACCATAAATATGCGTGCCAGTGCCTAACGAAGACCGGCAGCCGCAACTTCAAAGGACGCTTGGGGACAACCGACTCCAGTACCTATTTGAGCAATCCGTATGTGGTCGCCGCTAGTGCCTTGGCTGGCGCGATTGCTGATCCGCAGGAATTTGTGGGTTAAACATCACGAAATCGGGCTGGTGGTTCCACGAATAATGAGTTCCGCCAGAAAATCGTATTCGTGCTGAGAAACGGTCTGTCCATCGAGCAGCGCGACCATCAATTGAACAGCATGTTGGCCAATCATGGAGATAGGCTGACGAATAGTAGTCAGTACGATATCTTCAGCCATTGGTATGTCATCAAATCCAATCACTGAAATATCTGAGGGTATGTTTAGACCTTTTTCGCGAGCGGCGATGATGACACCACTCGCCATCACATCATTAGATGCCACTATAGCAGTCGGGCGGTCAGGTAATTGGAGCAATTGATAGGTTAATTCACGGGCGGTATCCGAAGACCAATTCCCTTCTTTAACCAAACTCGGGTCATAACGTATTCCGGCTTCAGCTAAAGCATCTTTGTAGCCGCTTAACCGCTCGGCAGCACTTGTCATTGATAACATACCGGTAATGAAAGCTATCCGCCGATGCCCCAAATCAAACAAGTGCTGCATTGCGACTTTGATAGATCGGCGATTAGAGATATTGATCACATACTCTCGGTCAAAACGTCGATCACCCTGATAATCGATGAAAATACAAGGACGTTGGTGTTGGCGGCACACATCGGATAGTAGATCAATGTTATGTGGAATAATGGATATCAAACCACTGTCAGGATTTTTCTGGAATATTTCATCATAAATATCGGCTGTAATCGCCTCGCGGTTGCCCACATGATACGAAATGCGATAAGGCGTTGAAGCCAACGTCTCGTTCATAGCATTGATCAGATTACCCACATAGTCATTGGTCAATCGGGGCGGGGTACGTTGTTGTTTGCCAGACCGAACAATAATACAATCATAAGTCCCCTCGCCGCCCTCAATAAGCGCACCGATAATGGCGCGGTATGTTTTATCGGGAATCAACACATTGTTGTTCAGGATAACGTCTCGCACCTGCTTTGGTGTAACGCCTGTTTTTTTAGCAATCGATATAAGTTTGGAGTTAGGTGCTATACCGTTATCCATTCAAATAATCTCCAGATTGGATAGATTTGAATACACAGCTTATCTTAAAATCAGGTGATACAACTCGAACAGCTTGTACTTTAAATAAGCGCTGATTACCTATCAAACGGATTTAAGCCGATTGAACAAATCGTTGTTGTTCTCGTTGGACACGTTTCACGGCTTCATCCATGGTTCTAACAAATACGCAGGTCTTCATATCCTGCCCCATAAAGCGAAAAATCAATTCAACGATGCTCTGGAGGAAACTAGTAGAATGTTTGGGCGTGACGGTAACAAGCAAGCCCTTGTTGGGAAACTCTGCAAGTTTTAGCATCTGGCTTTTGACGTGCGGGATGGGGTTCGCTTTTGGAAAACCATATTCGTTGTAAATGATGGCATGGAGTGTTTTCCCTGACCTGCCCAATTCAAAACCAAACTGATTCATAGCGATTTGAAAATCATCCCATGTCGACTCGGGTTTCACCGTAAAAACCAAAGTTGTCTGATTTTCATCAAGCCACTTCATGTCCCATGCCATACATTCATCCAATCGCCTAACTTTCACCTTGTGTGCTATTCCAATTATCATGCCTATGAATAGTCTTAACCCTTTAGGATTGAGGCAGAATTTAGAATTTACGGTTTTGTGATTTAGACCGATTGATTAACGCGCGCTTGTTCTTTGTGAATGCGTTCTACCGCCTCATCAATCGACTTGACGAATACCCCTTTTTTGGGGCCAATACGCATAAAACGACTGGTGAGGTCAACAACACTTTGAAGAAATCCCATCGACGAATGAGGACTCACGGTTACGATAAGGCCAGTGTTCCGATAGTGCTCAGTCTTTTGCATCTGAGTCCGAAAATGAGGCATGGGATTTCCCGGTGGTAAGCCGAATTCATCGTAGATAATCACATGAATAGTCTTGCTGGTTGCCGCAAGTTCGCTCACATAATTGTTCATAGCCAGATGAAAGTCTTCCCATGTTGAGTTTTTCTGGATGGTGAATAACAAAATTGTGTGATCCGCATCGTACCACTTCATATCCCACGTCATATTTGACCGCCCTTACTGCTTAATTTACGCTATAGTCCAATTATCCTGCTATATAAGCATAAGGAAGCGTTGAGGGACATTAGAAAATCAGAGACGCAATCTTTCATTGCTATAGATTGCGCTCGCAATTTGCGGCATAATCAGGGGCATTCATTCCGCCTGAAGTAAGGAAACTAACCATGACCACACACCGCTGCTGGGTATACGGGGATAATGTGAATACGGATGTCATTTTCCCCGGTAAATATACCTACACCCTCAAGACCCCCGAAGATATTGCCGCCCATGCGCTCGAAGATCTCGATTCGACTTTTGCCAAAGGGGTGCAAGCCGGTGATGTAATTGTGGCTGGTTCCAATTGGGGGATGGGCAGTAGCCGCGAACAAGGTGTGACCAGTATCAAATATTGTGGTGTGAACCTGATCATCGCGGCATCATTCAGCGGCTTATACTTCCGCAACTGCATTAATCAAGGGGTGCTGCCGATTGTATGTGCCGGACTGAACGCCGTTGTAAAATCTGGCGATAGCATCGAGATTGATCTGGTGAACGCCACCGTCATCGCGGCAGGCAAATCTTTCACCTTCCCTCGCCTCTCGCCATCGGTACAAGCCATCATGGACGCAGGTGGATTGCTGCCCATGTTGCAACACAAATTCGCTTCACAAGCCAGTGGTTAGCAAATTAAATCTGAGGTGGCGATGAGTAGTTTTCTCAACAGCATTCTGAGCCTTTTTCGTGGCAATACCCTACCCCAGCAATTGCAGGATATTGGCATTCGTACCACTCAGGATGCCGCCACCCTCCATTTTCGAAATCGTGCTGGACAACAGATCGCGCTCAATGATGCCAACATCACTATTCAGGACACCAACGGCAACATCATCACATTGGATGCTGCTGGTATCCATATTCAGTCTGCCGCAAAGTTAAACGTCGATTGTGCCCAACTGACGGTTTCGACGGGTCAAGTCACGATCGACAGCGGCATGGTGAAGGTCAGCGGTGTGGTACAGTGCGATACCATCATAGCCAACAGCGTGATTGGTTCAAGCTATACCCCCGGCGCGGGTAACATCTCGTAAATCAGGCTGCTTAATCACGTCTGAGCTGAAGGATACCTCGCTCAAGTGCCACGCGGACTGCCGCTGCTCGATCAGACACATCCAGTTTGTTGAAGATATGAATGAGATGGGTTTTGACGGTCGCGGCACTGATAAACAGTAGGTTTCCGATTTCCTTGTTGGCGCGTCCTTCTGAAACCAACTGCAAAATCTCAATTTCGCGTTCACTCAGTTGGATGCTCAGCGCCGAGTCACGCATATGACTGATGAGAGTAGCGGCAACCCTGGGGTGCAAGATTGATTTTCCCTGCGCTGCTGCCCGAACCGCTTGATATAATTCTTCACGTGGAGCATCTTTGAGCATATAGCCTATTGCTCCGGCGTTAAGTGCCGCCAACACATCCCTATCCTGATTGTAGGTCGTCAGAATGACGACTTGTATCTGGGAATTGTGCTGGCGAATGTGCAACATAGACTCCAATCCATCCATGACAGGCATACGCAAGTCCATCAATACCACATCTGGTTGAAGCTCAGCCGACAGACGAACCGCCTGTTCTCCATTTTCGGCCTCACCCACAATCACAAAATCGTCCTGCCGTGCCAACATACCTTCGATTCCAGCACGCACCACCGGATGATCGTCCACAATCAAGATACGAATGGGTTCAGGCATTAATCGGCTCTCCACTCAAACGAATTTCAGCAACCACGGTTGTCCCTTTGTTGGAGGCACTTTCTATTGTCAATTGTCCTTGCATACTTTCTAAGCGTTCACGCATATTCCGTAGACCATAACCAGCGTGTTCAATCGGATTTATCGGCATAGCTGCCAGATCAAAGCCGCAACCGTCATCCTGAATATCCACAATCAATGTGTTCACTAAATAAGACAGGGTGATGTTCACCCGCTGCGCCTGAGCATGTTTAGTAATATTGGTAAGGGCTTCTTGAATGACACGCAGCAACACAATTTCCTGTTCGGAGGATAATAACATGCGAATTCCCGTAACCCGCCATGTCGCCGGAACACGGTTTGAAGCTGACCAATCATCAACCATCTGCTTAACTGCAAGCTCGAAAGGTTGTTTCTCCAAGGCTTCTGGACGCATTCCCCGGATAAAACGCCGTGCTTCTGTCAGGCTGGATCGGGCAGTCTTTCTAGCTTCGTCAATATGCTGTTTTACATCAACCGTGTTCGTATCTGAACCGGCATCAGCGGCTTCCAAATGAGTGATAATGCTGATCAATCCTTGCGCAACAGTATCATGAATTTCTCCGGCAAGACGTTGTCGTTCGTCCATTATTCCGGCCTGCCGTTCTGCTACCGCCAATTCGCGCTGTGTGCTTTCCAACTTATGGATCAGTTCCCGTCGCACCGTGCTTTCTTTGATAATAGCTTCGATGAACGACGCCAGAATGATACCGGCTATGGTGGTAATCGAAAATAAGATGAGCCACGTGTCGAGCCGCTGATTCGGCAGCATGATTTGACGCAGTATCGTGAGTGACATCAGCATCATCGCGCCTATGCTCGCCCATCGCAGCGGTAAACTCATGAATAGATGTGGAAAAAGAGCAAAGAGCACAAACAGATAGGCAGGATTAATATCAGTAAGGGCAAACCAGACCAACCAGCCAACGGCATGGTAAGCCAATAAGTAAACAGCACGCATAGCTGTCGGGCGTGACTGCCAACGTAAACTCACCCCATACCAGATCAATAGCAACACACTGAGGAAAATGATCTGCGGAATGTCGACCCCGCCGTTCAAAATCACAGCAACGGTCAATCCGCTCAAGATGAGTATAAAGAATACTCGCCAAAAAGGGAGCCAGCGTAACCATGCATCGAGGCTATGAGGGTATGACCTATCACTGTGGATTTCCATACACTAATTTTGACTCGCAACCTCGATTTGTACCAACCAACAACCGTTAACGCAGCCTACTGATTTTTAGACTTTTGACGTGCGGACATGGTAACTGCAAAGAAAGCAAAGACCATCGAAATGATGATAAAAGCAAAAGTCTGTACGGTTCCCTGCAAGAACCATGTGGTTGCGAGTACTGCCGCTACTGAAATGAAACAAGCCAATAACCAAATCTGTGAATGGGTTAAGTTTTTCATTTGATACTCCTAAACTATTACATGCCTGATGAACAGATATTCAATACGATAAGCTATCGTGCTAGAACTGTCGTCCATCAGGCGGTTATTTAGGCAGCATCAATTGGATGACGGCATAATCAACCAACTGGTTGATTTACATCATGGGAAAGTCGTTAATCGACATAAGAGCGTACAAAGTAGACGGTATATTGTTGCGTATTACTGGTATCGATCAGGATTTCTTCGCTAATGATTCCGTCACCATATTTACCGGACAGCAGTGATTTCAAACCGGATACTTTATCCTTAAAAAAGCTTACATCCGCTTCGTTGGTTTTCCAGTCGGTGATATTGCTGGTCTGTTGAAAAGCCGCTAAATCAGCCGGGGTGATGGTTAGTGTTGCGCTGTAGGTCGGATTTATATCCATCGAACAACTTTCTGAAACCGTTTTGGTCTTGGATGGCGGCTGAATCTTGAGCATCGTAAGCATATCAGGACTGCAATTTATGTGATTGCCTCCCAACAATCCGCAAGCTGATAAGCTGACCACAACTATGAGTAGTGCAAATGAGGATAAGGCGTGAAACTGCTTTTGGTGATTGTTCACAATGCATCCCTTAAGTATGTGCTTTACACTACCTGCACACTACGTCATACAACGTGAAAAGTTTCATCAGCAAACGAATGCGCGTTGATGACCAATCGATATGTGACAACGCTGTGTTGTGTCATAATAGGCCGCATCACATCCCACCTTTGTCCAAGGAGATTGCATGGCAGACACTCATCTCGCGCAGCAAATTCAATTCGTGATGGAAATTGATAAGCTCAAAAATGTATTACGGCAAACGCCACTCATGGATAACTCTCGCCGCGAAAACAGCGCTGAACATTCGTGGCACCTCGCAGTGATGGCGTTGACCCTCGGTGAATATGCCGAACCGGGTACTGACCTGACGCATGTGGTCAAAATGGTGTTGATTCACGACATTGTGGAAATTGATGCGGGTGATACGTTCGCCTATGACACGCAGGGCTATACCGACAAGGCCGAGCGGGAAGAACGGGCTGCGGCACGCATTTTCGGTTTGCTACCGGATGCCCAACGCGACGAATTGCTGACGTTATGGCACGAGTTTGAGGCGATTGCTACGCCTGAAGCACGTTTTGCCAATGCGCTCGATCGCCTTGAACCCCTCCTCGACAATTATGTGACGGGCGGTGGCTCGTGGAAAAAAGCAGGCGTTACTTTAGCCAAAGTTCAAAAACGGATGGAACCGATTGGTAATGTATCTGCCACCTTGGGCGAGTATGTGCAGCAAATATTGACCGAAAGCGTAGCGAAGGGATACCTCCGTGAGTCGTAATCTGGATGCCTCTGCCCGATTGGTGTTCATTCTCATGGGAATATGTCTCGTGTTGTTCATCGTCAGCATTATCTTGACGACCATGGGTGATGATACGGTTGGTGCAACCCGGATTAATGACATCAGTGCCATCGCCACGCAGATTAACGCGGGGAACGTCACCGAGATTAACCAGCGCAACGGCATCCAAATGATGATCTTCCTAAAAAACGGCGAACGCTACATCTTCTTCCGGCCTGCCAACACCGCAATGACTGATTTACTTCAAGGGGCTGGCATTGACCCCGCCACTATCAATGCGCTCAACTTCACAACCGGAGCGCCTACTAACCCATTAAGTATCGTGGGTGGCCTCATGCGCCTGATCGGATTGGGTGGGCTGGGCATAACAGCAGTGACAGGGTATTTCCAACGTCGTCGACAGGTATTGGGCAGTGGACGCCGCTTGCGATAAAAAATCCCTGCTCCAAACCGGAACTAAAAAGACCGCCCTCGATTTCTGTTGAACGGTCTTTTATTACTGCTATTTTGCAACCGGCCTAGCTTGTCTCATTCTTCTTCTGAAACTTGAGCGAAGCCGAATTGATACAATAGCGTTGTCCGGTGGTATCCTGTGGTCCGTCATCAAACACATGCCCCAGATGCGAGTCACATCGGCTGCATACGGCTTCAACACGGTGCATCCCATGACTGTAATCATGCCGCAGTTCAACACTCCCCTGCTCGATCACATCCCAGAAGCTCGGCCAACCTGTACCGGACTCAAATTTGGTAGCCGATGAAAACAGTGCTTGCCCACAACCTACACAGCAATAGGTTCCGTCCGCTTTATTATGGACGTATTCGCCAGTGAAAGGTCGTTCAGTACCCTGTTGGCGAGTAACTGCATATTGTTGTGGGGTGAGCTGCTGTCGCCATTCAGCATCTGACTTGGCAATTTTGGTAGATTGATTACCCATACTGAAGTCCTCCTTTGATCTTGTATCAGAATAGTCGATACTTCTTGCGTAGGTATTACGTGAGGTGCGAACAGAGATAATAGACTATTAACCTTATTGACTATGCGAATTTATAGCTATTTGCAAGACACTCTCCACTGATGGCATACTATAGACCACACCGACGACACTTCACTGCTAATTTATATAAACCCACTTTATTTGGATGATTAACTTGGTCACACGCCGTCTCATATTCCTACTCGTGTTGATCGGTCTCGCGCTGCCCACCCTAACCGCGCGTCTACAATCCACGCCGCTTCTCATTCAAACCCCTGACCATCTAATCCCGACCACGCCCTTAGATGCCGTTGCCATTAGCCATGATGGGAGTCTAATTGTCAGCGGAGGGCGAGACAATATCGTGCGCCTCTGGAATACCTCTACTGGGGATTTAGGCGGGCAAATGCTCGGCCATACAGCGTGGGTGACCAAAGTTGCCATTAACAACGATAATCGTGTGATTGCCTCCAGTAGTCAGGATACAACCGTCCGCCTCTGGGATGCACTGGCATTCGCCCCGCGCGCCGTTCTCAACCATCACAGCGGATCGGTCACCAGTGTGGCCTTCAGTCCCGATGGACGGATGCTGGCAACCACTGGCCTCGACGGAATCATCTGGATTGGCGAATCCGCCACAGGGAAAGAACTCGCGCGCCTGACTAATTTCAACGGTGCGGTTTGGAGTGTGGCTTTTAGTGCCGACGGACGCCGGATTGCAACCGGCAGCGCCGACGGAACCATCTGGTTATGGGGACTCTACGATAACTCTGTCACCCGTCTAGATGGTCACGCCGCATCCGTAACCGCCCTGAGTTTCAACGCAGATGGCAGCCGCTTGTTATCCAGCAGTTGGGATCGTAGCGCACGGCTTTGGGATGTCAGCCAGTCTCCCCCTCAAGCTGGCACATTATTACTCACACTCAACGGGCATTATGGGCCAGTCACTGGAACAGGCTTCACCCCGCGAGGACTCCTCACCAGCAGCCTCGATGGTTCGATTCGCCTCTGGGACTCCATCAGCGGTCAACCCCTCACGATCTTACAAGGCAATGCCACCATGCTCGGCAGTGTCGCACTCAGCGCAGATGGCACATGGGCAGTCAGCGCAGGCATCGATGGCGTCATCGAAAGTTGGAATATTCCCGCACGGGTTCCAGAAATCGTCGCCGTGGTACCGACCGATACACCCTTACCACCGCCAACACGAGCGCAACCTATTGCGACACAACAACCGCGCGCCACCCGCGTCCCACGTCCGACAGCCGTGCCACAGGCCAATACACAAGAATCCGCCCCTGCCCTACCCGCCGCACCATCTGGCGGGACAACCTTGTCGTTGCCGACAGTCAACGTTTTCGCAGGCATCACTACTTTTCCGCTTGATGGCTATAGCTGGGCAATTGATCCGTGGGAAAAGCGTGTCGGTCACTTGCAAGGCACTGCTTGGTTTGATGGTAACGGCAACGTTGTCCTCGGTGGACACTCTACCTATCCCAATGGCAGACCGGGTATCTTCGCTGGCCTATACCAACTGAACGTTGGCGATCCGGTCATCATCACTGTAGATGGCAATGAACGCCGCTATGTGGTGACAGAGAAGTTAACCGTCCATTACGACGATTTAACGGTTGCTTACCCCAGCGGAGATAGCAAACTCACGCTGATCACCTGCGATATTCCGTCTTTTGACGCCGCAAGTCAGACCTATAGCGAACGCCTCGTCGTCATCGCTCGACCGGCATAATTCGTGGCAAGATACACGTCGTAGAAACAATAACGGTGACCATAACACTATGATCACCGTTCTCGACAAGATCAATTAACGAGTCCTATTTGGCAGGAGCAGGCGGGAACGCCCCGATCTGTGCCAACAGCCCAACCACATCCAAAACTGCCCAGTTCTCAGTGACGAGACCATCTTTATCGAAGCTGAAAATACCAATGCCATCCAGTGATATTTTCTTTCCGGTTGCAGGAATACCAAACAACGGACCATCATGCGTTCCGGTATAGGTCACGTGTAAGACCACACGATCTTTACTGACGATCACCTGATTAACTTGTTCTTTCATATCAGAAATCGCCGCATAGAAACTGCCGACATAGGCTTTCCAGCCATCGCGATCAAGCTTCGGTGCGAGCGGTGCGTGCCCCACAAAATCCGGTGAAAATATTTCGTCTGCAATATCAACAGAGGGACCGTCAAAAATAGCATTAAATTTTTCTGCGAACTTCTCGGCATCTTCCTGAGACATGACCATAGGCGCAGCTTCTTGTGCGGCTGGCGCTGCTTGGGAACGCAAGAAAGACATTGAAAGCAGTGCAATGACAACAACCAGAAGAACTGTATTGACCTTCGACTGCCACCGAAATCCAGACATGTGAACCTCCCCTATTGAACATCACAACTCATCGCAACCGATTAATAATAATTAACACTATAATAAATAAAAAGCAAATTTACCCAACATTAAACAAGTGTGTACGAAAAACAAGGCGTAATGAGTGCCTCTTTTTAACACAAAAATACTCATCACATGACTACAAAAACGGTGACAATAACAATATGATCACCGTTCAAATAGCACTAAATGGAATACGCTTCCTAAAAGCGAATTGGCCTGCTCCAATACCGACAGTTCAGGCAGCTAAGGTGTAGGTGTAACAGTTGCTTGTCTGAGGATAGCTTTCACATGCGGCGTCAAAAATGCGCCATGTACATACACCTTGCGCCCATCATGAAAAACCACTTGATACCAGAGGCGCGTCTTTTCTTTCTTGTAGGTCGTCCCCATCACAGTCCCCGTGACCACAACAATACTGCGTTTCTTGTACACATCAATCACTTTACAGCGGGTATCGGGACACCCTAGCGCATTGACCGTCCCTGTAACATCATACAATGCACCCTCAATCGGGGTAATCGCTAGATTAGGCGCTTCCGTCGCAAACGGTTTATTGGTCGCCATCGGCGCAAGTGTCACGGTTGAGGTCACGATAAGCGTAGCTGTTGGCACAGGAGTCGGGCTGGGAGCTACCGTAGCCGTCGAAATTTGCGGGACTGGTGTCGGAGCGACTGTTGTTGAAGCTGTCGTTGGCGCGATTACAGTGGATGATAGAGCGACCAGTGCCGCATCCTTCTTACGATTATCTTGAACCAACTGAAAAATGATGACCAGCAAAACAGCGATCACCACAATATATATCCAATCCGACCGTTTCATACGCAACCCTTACCCGTCAAAATAATCTCACGCCACACAAGCATACCACTTTCAAACCATCCCCTTACAACATCTCGTCACGTTCTCCCTCAAAATCGTTAGTGATTTGCCTGCGAAAAAGTTACCAAAATGTCACCCTATTTGTCCCGATTTCTGTTACGCTTGAATAGCATTGTATTCCTTTACGCCACAATGCTGAATGGGCACCGGATGCCTTTTCCACCTATAACCGACTATGGTTGACACCTACACTAAGATGGTGGCACACTCCCCAAGCATCAGCCACAAAAAGCGTATTCATTGGAGGAGAAAAATATTATGACCAAAATTGTTTTTATTGGAGCTGGAAGCCGTGTCTTCACGCGCAACCTAACCCGCGACATTCTCACCTTCCCAGCCCTCTCCGATTCACATCTGGTGTTGGTGGATACCCACGAAGGTCGCCTTGATATTGCCCGTCAAGCCGTGAGCAACATCATCCAACGTGGCAACTATCCCGCCAAGCTCGAAACCACCACCGACCGCGTTGCCGCCCTCAAAGATGCCGACATCGTCATTATCACCATCAACAGCCACGGTGTAGACGTTTTCAAACACGATTTGGAAATCCCCAAGCAATACGGCGTGGACATCAACATTGGCGACTCGCGCGGGCCAGCGGGTATCTTCCGCTTCATGCGTACCCTCCCCATCATGTTGGACATCATCCACGATATTGAACGTTATGCGCCCAACGCCTATCTCTTGAATTACACCAACCCGATGGCCATGCTCTGCCGTGCCATCACCCGCGAAAGCCAGATACCGATGGTCGGCCTGTGCCACAGCGTACAGGGAACCGCCGAAATGTTAGCGGGCTGGATTGGTGCGCCGATGGATGAAGTCACCTACACCTGTGCTGGCATCAACCACATGGCATGGTATTTGAACTTCAAGTGGAATGGCAAAGATGCCTATCCTCTTATCCGTAAAGCAGTCAGCGAACGCCCCGAAATCTACAACGAAGAAATCGTTCGCAACGAAATGTTCCTCAAGCTCGATTACTACGTGACCGAATCCAGCGGGCATAATTCCGAATACAACGCATGGTTCCGCAAACGTCCTGACCTCATCGAAAAATACTGCACCCACGGCACAGGTTGGAATCCCGGCGTCTATGGCTACATCGTTTCCGAAGCCGAAAAACGTAACATCAATTGGGAAGAGGAAAATCGGCAGTGGTTGGCAGATTCGGCGTCGTTCCCATTAGAACGTGGTCATGAATTTGCCTCGTACATCATCAACGCCTTGCGTGGTGGCGATCCCTTTGAGTTCTACGGCAACGTGACCAACACCGGCCTCATCACCAACTTACCGCCAAATGCCTGTGTCGAAGTTCCCGTGTGGGCCAGTCGCAAAGGCTTCAGTCCGGTACATGTCGGCGCACTACCACCCCAATGTGCCGCCCTCGATTATCTGACATCCAGCGTCGAGGAAATGGCTGTCGAAGCTGCCCTCACAGGCAATCCGCGTCTGGCATTCCAGGCCATCCTACACGATCCATTAACCGCTGCCGTCTGCTCGATGGATGAAATCCATAAGATGGTCAACCAGATGTTTGAGCAAAACAAGCAGTATTTGCCGCAGTTCAAACACTTCGTTGCCTAAAACAAGCGAATAGAAATCCTACGCGGCTCGCTCCTGTCCATCCGCTGAAATTGCAAAAGTGTGAAAAAGTGGCGGATTAACGGGAGCGACCGCCCACACAGCGGTTGTAGCCGGGTTTCCCGCTGTTGAGTAGTGTCGATTCAGCGGCTTCTCCCCTGCTTCCCGCCTGCATTTTCGGCGGCAGTTATGCAAAATTTGCAGCAAATACAACTTAAAAACCGTATGGATGTTGCACCTTGATGAGTTGATCAATGCCCGGTCGATTCAGCGTAAACATAGCACCATCTGGCCAACGCACTTCGACACGGTCGATTTGCGTCGCACTGCCCAAACCAAAATGAGCGACTGGTTCCATCTGGCACAGATAACCACTGCCGCTATCAATCACCCGTCGCTGTGTACGTCCGTTGCTCTCTAGAGTCACCAATGCACCCCGTGCAGGCGCACCATGTATGGTGTAGGGTAAAACACGCAGCCAATGATTATCGTTTTGCGGGGTGTGGTACAACGAAAGTGGTTGCATCGCACTTTCACCATGTGCGATTAACAGTTCAAGGCGACCATCCCCATCCATATCCGCCACGGCTGCACCAGTACCTAATCCAGCCGGTTCAAGGGCGTCACCGATATTAATCTGAACCCATTCGCTATTTCGCCGCGCAAACAACCGATTGCGCTGACCAATATTGTTGAAAAAGATTTCCTCATACCCATCGTTATCAAAATCGGCTGCAATCACCGTTCGCACACGGCTAGGAGCCGCCATTTCAGGGGGTGCATCGTCTGCAAATTTACCCCCAAAATCTTGAATAAATAAGCGGTGATAGCCTTCCCAATTACCAACCACAATGTCGAACAAGCCATCTTCGTTGGCATCCAAAATAGCGATCCCGCGCGCGTGTTGAGAGGCATCAGTCAGGTTCGCTACCTCGGCAACCTCTTCAAAATGACCTTCACCAGTATTCAAAAAGAGGAAGTTAGCACCATCCTCATTTCCCGCAAAAATATCCATGCGGGTCGTCAATAACGGCAGTGACACGGCGCTACGTCCACCCGTTGTTAGAGCCAAGCCAACACGTGGCGCAACATCTTGTAACCGACCATCTTCATCAAGCTCATACAAGCGCATCGGCCCACCATAGTTGGACACAAAAAAGCCATAAATACCATCACCATCGCGGTCAACAGCGATCACGGAACGACCTGCCGTTAAGTTCATCACATCGCGATGTGCAGGCAAACCGAACAAATCCGTCCATTCGCCGTCACTACGGTCGAAAAGGCGATCTGCGAACAGTTTTTTGCCCTGAAAACTATCAGTATTCAGGATGTAGATTTCTTCGTCACCATCTCCATCCAGATCAGCAGCAGCCACTCCGATGGCCTGACGCCCTGCATCAGCCAGCGCCGCAGGGGTTACATTTTCGAAAACCGATCCAGTCCATTTGTATACGCTGTTAGGAAATCCATAGCCAGCGACTAGCCATTCAAAATCCCCGTCACCATCGACATCGGTGACAGCGATCCCATAATTAAATTGTGCTAGATTGCGTTGAAGTAAGTCGTTACGATTAGTGAACATTGGTTTATTTTGTATCGTGGTTGATGAGTCAATGAATGAAGCTGAGTGTAACGAAATCTGGCGACGATGTCTAACTGAAAGCGGAGTTACAATCTGTTGCGAGGCTGATAACCACGACAATTATCCATGCTCATGAAATGAACTATTGCGCCCATTCTGATCAATAAATGTCCTGTTTTTCGCAATACACGGTGGCATAATCCGCGTCCTTTTTATAAACTACAGCACATTACTTACATCCAATCACATGAAATAGAACTATGCCCCATTCCGAATTACTGTTTGAACTGGTTAAGCGATATAGCCCATCTACACTCGAAGCCCCTGCCGTCCAATATTTGGTTCAGTGGATGAGCGTACGTGGCTTTCAAGCCTATGCCGATGGCGCTGGTAATGCCTTCGGTATTCGAGGAGCGACCAATGCCCCTCATACCCTCATATTATTGGGTCACATCGACACTTTCCCCGGCGATATCCCTGTGCGGATAGAAAAAACTAACGCCTCAGATCAGGCGCAAAACGCCGAACCCATTACCCAGCCTTTCTCCGAGTTAAGCGCTGGTTATGTCCTCTACGGGCGTGGAAGCGTGGACGCCAAGGGTTCGCTGTGTGCCTTTGCCGAGGCCGCTGCACAAGCCACCATTCCAGAAGGCTGGCGTGTAATTGTGGCGGGCTGCGTTGAGGAGGAAATTTCAAGCGGTAAGGGGTCGAAGTATGTGAGTGAAAATTTCACACCTGATTACTGCATCATCGGTGAACCCAGCAGCAGCAAC
Source organism: Aggregatilineales bacterium (assembly GCA_044227005.1). Lineage (GTDB taxonomy): Bacteria > Chloroflexota > Anaerolineae > Aggregatilineales > Phototrophicaceae > CFX2. The sequence goes on along the minus strand of JBGAFZ010000017.1, from coordinate 10,688 downwards.
CGCATCACACTCGGTTATAAAGGACGCGTGCTGATTGAATACACCCTCCGGCGCGAGGTTGCACACACTGCTCGTCCGGAACCCACCGTTGGCGCACTTGGATCGGAATTCTGGCAACGGGTACTCGATTGGGCAGAACGCGAAAACGCTGGCATCGACCGCTTTTTCGACCAGCTTTTGCCGGGTCTCCGGTCAATCAACACCAGTTCTGATTACTTCAATGAAACGCTCAACATGCATATTTCATTCCGGTTGCCTCCTCGCATCACACCGGATGATGTGGCGCAAGCCCTCAAAGCCATCGCCCAACCAGACGGGCAATTACGGGTGTGGGGAGAAGAAATCGCCTACCAATCGGATCGGAGTAATCCACTAGTACGCGGATTGATGGGTGCAATTCGTAATCAAGGTGGTCAACCGGGTTTCGTTCTCAAAAGTGGCACCAGCGACATGAACACCGTCGCGGCTCGCTGGACATGCCCGATTGTGGCTTACGGCCCCGGCGATAGCAATCTTGACCACACGCCTAATGAACACATTCCATTAGACGAGTACGACAAAGCAATCGACACCTTAAAGGGGTTCATTGAGGGGCTAACAGCTTAGCCCCATCATCGAATCAGGCGACGGCTCGACCTACTAAAGCAGCCAACGGCATAACCAAGCTGCCATCTTCGGTCAAAAAATCCTGCAATGTATGGGTCATATCCTGCTTGATATGATCCATTAACTCAGTTTTAGCGCTCATATCCAATTGAGCCAATATGGGGATAACTGCTGCGGAGCCAATCAGCGAAGCCTGAAGGAAAACATCAATACTTGCAAAACGAATTGATTGCATCACAGGGATGACTTCAACCTGTAGGAAACCCGCTTTGCTCAAGGCATCATGCATCAGTTCAACATCCCCAAAAGAAAAAGGTGCGGCAAGTGCAGGAATGCCCATCTTCGCAACCAGCACCTCATTAAGCGTCTTATAGATGGGATTATTGGTGAGCGATTGCTGAACATTCACCACCAACCGCCCGCCTGATACTAAGACACGCCGCACTTCACGCAAAGCAGCCACTTTATCAGGGAAAAATTGCAATCCTTGATGACAAAGCACCAGATCGAAGGCCTGATCTGCAAACGGCATCGACATAACGTTACCTTCGCGCCAATCAATGGCCACACCTTCCGGTTGGGGTAAACCGCGTGCGACAGACAACATCGCCGGATTTATATCAAGGCCGGTTACTGTTCCTTCAGCACCAAGCAGCGGAGCAACAGTACGCGCCACAATCCCTGTTCCACATGCGATATCCAATACCCGCTCACCTTGTTGGGGTAAGGCATATTGCAGCATGAGTTCCACACCGGGACGCATAATCCCCGGCACCATATACTGCTCATAAGCCTGAATCGGATTCATTTCGAGAAGCGGATAATGATTCGCCATTGCGGTAAATTCTCCCAATTGATTAGTTTCCGTCTCGTTTTTGCCACTCATCCTTGAATAAGTCGAAATGTCCTTCCACATAGGGGTGTTCAGCAAATAAGGCTTCGTTCAATTCGACGCCCAAGCCCGGCTTATCTGGCAGGGCGAAATATCCATCAACAACTTCTGGCACACCCGGCGCAGCAGCCTTCACCCACGAATCCGAGAAGTCGTTGAAGTGTTCTTGAATCATGAAGTTGGGAGTACAGGCAGCCACATGCAGCGCAGCAGCCGTACTTACTGGCCCACCGACATTATGCGGAGCAACCAGCACGTTATAGACATCCGCCCATGCCGCCAAACGCCGTGTTTGAGCGATACCACCAAAATGCGTAATATCCGGCTGAATGATGTCGACGGATTGCAGATCAAACAGCGGACGGAATTCATTCATGGTATGAAGCCGTTCACCGGTGGCGATGGGGATTTCAACGCGTTCTGCTACGCGTTTCAATTCAGGCAGATTTTCCGGTGGACACGGTTCTTCAATCCACGCAGGACGGAATGGTGCCAGCTTACGCGCCATCAATATAGCGGTGGCCGGATTGAAACGCCCGTGCATCTCAATCATAATTTCACGGTCAGGACCAATCGCATCCCGAACAGCTTCAATTAACGCCACTGATCGTGCTTGCTCGTCCAAACTAAGCTCATAGCGCCCTGCCCCAAACGGATCAATTTTTAATGCCAGATAACCACGATCCACAACTTTCCGTGCTGCCGCATGAAAGGCTTCCGGCGTACGTTCGACCGTATACCAACCGTTAGCATAGGCCTTAATCTTGTCGCGCACGGCACCGCCCATCAGACGGTAGCAAGGCTGTCCAAGCGCCTTACCCACAATGTCCCAACAGGCAATTTCAAGGATGGATACAGCGGACATAGTTACTTCGCCCATGCGTCCATAGTCATTGATGCTCATCCGTGAAAGCAGTGACTCGGTATCAAATGGGTCAAGCCCGATTGCATAACGCGGCACAGCTTCGGTCAAATATCCGAGCAAAGCATTAGTCCGATTATTCAACCGGACTTCGCCTAAACCATAGATACCGGCATCGGTCTCTACTTTGACAAATGTCAAGTTACGCCAAGGCGTTCCCAATACCATCGGTTTAACAGCAGTAATCTTCATCGTTAGTCTCCGGGTTGCAGCCAAATCTTGGCAACTGATGAACCATGCAATAATTCTTCGAAACAAGCCTTCCCCGCGCTCAGGGGTTCAACACGCGTCCATGTATCCTTCAAACCAAAATATCCCTGTGCCAGACCATCTAAAGCCGCTTTGAAATCCAACGGGCTGTAGCCAAATGAGCCGTAACAGGCAATCTCGCGACGAATGAGATCATTAATGGGCAAGGGTGACTCGGCCTCATGCAAACCCACCCATACTACTCTTCCGCCTGTACGAACGGCTTTGACACAGCTTAGGCGAGTGCTGTTGGCACCGACCGCATCAATGGAAATGTCCACCGGACCATTCCATTCTTTGAGATTGACCGGTACTGCACCCAGCGACTCAACCATTGCTAAGCGTTCAGCATTGAGATCAGCACAATAAATTTTCTTCAGGCCGTAAGTTGCTAAGGCTTGAATCGTGAGCAAGCCAATCGGGCCAGCACCCATCACTAACGCACTCTCACCGGCTTGTGGGGAAACTAACCGTACAGTATGCACAGCACAGGCCATCGGCTCGGTCAAAGCAGCAGCAGTCAGCGAAATTTCATCCGGCAATACCAACACATTAGTGGCTGTTACTGATACATATTCGGCATTGCTACCGGGTAAAGCAGCACTCAGCAATTTACGCGAGGAACACAATTGCTGACGTCCTGATAAACAATAATCACAATGGCCACAGGTTACAAGCGGATTGGCTGTAACCCGTAAACCTACTTTCAGGTCAGGACGCATAACCGAGGCATAGTTTCCCAATTCTACGATGGTTCCGCTGAACTCATGCCCCATAATGAGGGGCGGCTTACGAAGTGAATTCTTTCCTTCAAAACCACTCAATTCCGAACCACAAATGCCCGAATAAGCCACCTTGATGAGCACTTCATCCGCGCCAACAATCGGCTGCGGCACGTCATGTACAGTCATTTCATAAGGTGCATCATAAACTAACGCTTTCATTAAAAATGTCCTTTTTACTGTGGATATTGGATCGTCAGGCCACCGTCAATGACCAGTTCGGCACCGGTCATATAGCTGGCTTCGTCACTGGCTATAAATGAAACGAGATTGGCTATTTCTTCCGGGGAACCGATACGGCCCAGCGGTTGAAAACTTAGGATGCGGTCTTCGTAAGCACGCGGATCGGGTTGGGAGTCTATCCACTCCTGCACCGCTTCAGACCGTACCCAACCGGGGCAGATGGCATTCACACGGATATTCTGGGAACCGTAATCCAAAGCCAAGTTGCGAGTCAAACCCAGCACAGCGGCCTTTGCAGCACCGTAGGGAAAGTGCTTCGGAGCAGTTACCCGTCCATGCACACTGGAGATATTGACAATGGCACCCGTACCCACTGCCTGCATGTGAGGGATAGCATATTTGCAGCATAACCACACACCTTTAACATCCACATCCATCGCAGCATTCCACTGCGCGTCACTCATGGTTGTCGCTGTGTAGCGAAATGTGATACCTGCATTATTGACCAATATGTTGAGCTTACCAAAATGGGCGACGGATTGTTCGATAGCCTGCTGCACACTGCTTTCATTGGTGACATCGGTAGGAACAAAGAAGGCTCGATGTCCGGCTGCCACTAACTCGTTGGCAACCTTCGTGCCGGACTCAGGATCAAGTTCGGCAATCACTACTGCGGCTCCTTCAGCCACCATTTTGTAAGCAATCGCCCGACCGATTCCTCTACCCGCACCTGTAATAAACGCGACTTTATCCTGTAATCTTCCTGCCATAGATTAATTCCTGAAAAAATAATTTGGACCAAAACATGTGTGGACGAGATTATGCCTTACCACTATCGTTTAAGCATCCTCCAATCATATCCATGTTACGAACCCTATTTATTGATCATCGCCTAAGCGTCGGTGAAGCGTTGTTGACAGTCCGCAGGTAGCACAACATAATAATGCACTGGAACTTTTGCACTGTATCAATCGTTATACAGATTGAATGCGGTCAACTACAATACATTTTCAGCTAACCAACGGGAAGTTCAAACACCGTTATGACTAATCGACAGATTCAACCGATTCGCAACCGCGATATACAGATTATACGTCAGGCACGACCACGCAGTTTGTGGGGTCAAGTTTGGACAGTGGCATTGCAACCGAATGGCTTTTTCTTAGCCCTGCCCCAAACACCCAGTAGTTCACGGCAGTGGTTTTGGGTAGCCGTGCTCATTCTGGCGCTGAATGGTTTCAGTGCTGTACGGCAGGATGCACTCATCAATGGTGGTGATGTCTCACAAACACCGTCAATACCTCAAAGTAGTCCGGGAGATTTTTCAGGAAATCCAGCAGGCGGAGGCTTTCCGACTGGCCCCAGTGGTGGCTCCGGATTTGATCTGGGTACGAATACACCAACTGACACTGGAAGCACGACCTCTGATATTTCTTCGACATGGGTGACAGCATTGATCAGCGGAACCAGTATTTTGTTAGGCTGGTTCGTTCTGGCGCTTATCCTCTGTGAAGTACCGCTTTTCAATGGTGTGCGTCCTAGCTTCGGTCAAAACTTGCAAATCGCTATTTGGACGACCGTACCTTTGGGCATCATGGCAGGGTTACAAGTTATTTATTTCGCCGCAGGGGGCAAAGTAGGTGCGGGTGGAATTTCCGGTTTGCTGGATTACTGGAAAGGCTATAACGATTTATCGCCCATCCTGCGCAGTATATTGCTATCCCTCACTTCACGGCTCACTGTATTCTGGTTATGGACGCTGGTATTGGTCTATATCGGAGGACGGAAAGCACTTGATGGTAAAGTGTGGGCGGTTGGCATCGTCGTCGTGGTATGGGTGCTGATCCTCGTGCTGGTTCCAGTTTTGACGGGAGCTATCACTGCGCCAACGGTAGCCAGCACAGAATTACCACAACCCATTTCCTTACCGGAGGACGGAGGCGTACCGTCGGATGGTACGTTGAGCGAAGGAGATGCTTTCCCGACGCCTGATCCAGCAACCAACGATAACAGTCGTTTTGGCACGCCACTGGCTTTACCGGCTGGTAGTGGCGTTATAGCAACGGCAGAAGCTAATCCAGATAGTGCGACCGAAATACCTAAAAAAGGTTAACAAGCCACACTAGTAAACTCGGCATCCTGATAGGTGCGAGTTTAGAGAAATGACGATCAAAAACAAGTTATGGCAATTACAACGACATCTCCATATGTACCGAACACAGAAAAGGCTCATCCAGCGCCGATCGTACAAGTGAGGGGATTGAGTAAAGATTTTCAACTGGGTGACCAATGGGTACATGCCTTACGACAGGTTGATTTAGACATCCCTGCTGGTCAATTCATCGCTATTATGGGGCCGAGCGGTTCAGGCAAGAGTACGCTCCTGTATATGTTGGGAGGTCTTGACCGTCCCAGTGAAGGCGAAATTGTGGTGGCTGATAACCCACTAGATAGCATGACTGGTGAAGAATTAGCCACTTTTAGGCGCGAAACAATCGGTTTTATCTTTCAGGCGTTTCATCTCGTACCCACGTTGACCGCACTCGAAAACGTCGCTTTACCGGGAATCTTTGCAGGAACTGACCGTGAAATGCGTGAGGGTCGGGCGCTCCGTATTCTGACCGCGCTGGGCATGGCAGAACGCATCGACCACCGACCAAACCAGTTATCCGGCGGACAACAGCAACGGGTGGCTATTGCTCGGGCATTATTCAACGATCCACCGATTATCATGGCGGATGAACCTACTGGTGCGCTCGATAGTAAAACCGGACAAACGGTTATGCGAATGCTCCGGTTCTTATGCCGAAAGCAAGGGAAAACAATCATTGTGGTCACCCATGATTCAAATGTTGCAAGTTACGCTGACCGCATGATCAGCCTGAAAGACGGCGACATTATCGAAGACCGGCTGATACGCGCAAAGAACATTACCCGTCCCCCACTGACAAATAGTCAGGATACAAGTGAAGGGACACCCGTCGAGGAAGAAAAGTATGCGGAATAAACAGACTCACCATCACTATGGGATCGTACAACGTCTTTTAGGCGCACCGATCATATTATTGAGCATCATCACAACAATCTTGATCACATTAGGGATAGGCATTGTCTCGGCGCAAACTGATGTCCCCCCGATCACGGTTACGGCAACCTCACCGAAGCAGATAATTAGCGGGCAAAGCGGCATTCTGGTGATTACAGGAACAGAATTCCGATCAACCACGAGCGTCGCGCTGGTGGGTTCGGGCAATTTGTCAGTCACGTTGGTGAGCAGCACCGAGTTACGAGCGGCAATCCCTAGTAACTTGGCTGTTGGGCAATACATCATCTCGGTTACGGATTCGCAAGGCGGGAGCAACTCAGCGTTTACGCTCACCGTCGTTTCACCACCGACAGCAATCCCTCCCACATCTGTGCCGGTGGCAACAGACGTTCCAACTGCGATACCGATACCAACCGATTTACCCGGTGCGCCTTCACTCTTGATACGCAGTTTTTCGGCTAATCCAGCGACGATCAAGCCGGGTGACATCACAACTTTTACATTTGATGTTGTCAACCAAGGCAGTCGTGTAGCACAGGGTGTATCCATATCGGTTGATCCCGGAGGAAAGTTTGTCTCGGCCAACGGTCAATCTAATGTTTTACTGCCTGATCTAGCAGTCACAGCGGCCTTTAGCGTGCGGATAGCGGTAGTGGCATCTAAAGATACGCCAGACGGGCCACAAACGGTCGGACTGACGATGAGCTACCGTGATTTCAGCGGTCAGTCATACACCAGCAAAGGTTCATTAACTGTCACTGTCAACGCTGAACCGCAAGCCTCCCAAATTACTCTGTCACGCTACCAGTTTGACCCTAGCCCTGTGATACCGGGGCAACCGGTTAAGGTTACGATTTTGCTCATGAACAGCGGTAACGAAACCGCCTCACAGGTTTTGGTGTCGATCCCTACAGACGGTATCTTGCTGGCAGGCGCACAAGGTAATAGTTTCCCGGTTGGGGATATTAAAGCAGGGGCAAGTGCCAGCGTCGATATGCCTTTAATCGTGAGCGGTACGGCAAAATCAGGGCCACAATCACAGGCAGTAGCCATTAGTTATCTCCAAAAAGGGGAAGCGAAAAACGTCCCGAATGCCAGCATGACCTTGAATGTAGCGAAAGTAGATATGCCTGCTCCGGTGATGATCGTGGATTCGTTCGATACCGGATTTGATGTATTGACGCCCGGTCAAGAATTCAGCCTGACTCTCAACCTAAGGAACATTGGTAACGACGCGGCCAAAGGGCTGATCGTCACCTTTGGAGGTGTGGATTCAAGTGGAGGGGGGATTGATCCGACACCGGGGGCAAGCGCCTCAACCACGACTAATCCGAGCAGTACATTCGCGCCGGTAGGCTCGGTAGGAACACTGAATATTGGGGATGTACCAGCCGAAAAAGATAAGGTCATCACACTCTCTCAAAAATTCATCGTGAGCGGGTCGGTCGATAGTGGCATCTATGCTTTACCGATTACATTGCGCTATCAACGGTCAGACGGCTCATTTTCACAGGATAATTTACGGGCAAGCCTCGCGGTGATTGTTCCCCCACAAATTCGGATTAAGGAAGTTAATCCTTTACCGACACAGGTAAGTGTTGGTGACTCTTTGAGTTTGTCATTGGAAATTGCGAACCGAGGGCGTAAAGCGGTCAACTTCACGAACGCGGTGATTACGACGGAAAATGCAGACATCATGAGCGGCGAGACAACGTATCTCGGGCCATTACGGAACGATGACCAAACGACCTTGGATGCGAGTTTCATGCCACCCGCAGAGGGGGCGATCGTGATTACGGTCACACTGAATTACACCGATGATCTCAATCGTCCACAGACAATCGTGCAGACGTACCAATTGGAGGCGTTACCCGCGCCCCCACCGATTGATTTTGGTACACCACCCCCTGATAACGGAGACAATGGTGCTCCGACAGAACCCACATTAAGCAGTCGAGATTTGTTGGGTCGGGTGCTGCTTGGTTTGCTGGGACTGGGGAGCTAGAAACAATTCGGATTTTCGGACATGGCAATTCTGGAACGATTGACGGAAATCATGAGAAGTTAATGATCTATGCTGTATGAACTGGGACTGCTCGCTATCAACAATTTAAATCGGGCACGGGCACGGTTGGCGATGACCGCTGGCGGCGTGCTGGTCGGTACAACGGCTGTTATTTTGCTGGTTGCCCTGACAGCAGGGTTACAGCAAGCGGCTGAGGCCAGCATCGGGAGTAATTCTCAACTGCTGGAGCTGGATGTTAGCCCTAATTACAACGTCAGGTCGGGTGATGAACAAACGACTCAAATCAAGCAATTGACGATTGAGGAAGTCAACAAGTTTTGGAAAATTCCGGGCATCGCTGTGGTTATCCCAATGACCAATTTACAGAGTGGGGAGATCAGCGCCGGTAAATATACGGGATACGCTAACATACAGGGTATAGACCCCAAACTTCTGCCGTATATGGGCTTGAGCGCCCAACAAGGTACGCTGAGTTTAGAGACTGGACAGGTCATCATCGGGGCGCACGTGGGGGATTATTTCTATGATCCCAACGGCACAGGTGACCAATCGAACGTAAAGGTTGACCTCTTTACTACAGCATTCAAACTCAAGCTGTATCAATATACAGCGGCTACCCCAACACAGCGGAGCATTGCCCCTAAACCAGTGGCTGTACTGGCGGAGAATGACCGTTTTGGGAATTCGATGCTGATGCCGATACAAGAGGTGCTCAACTACAACCAATGGATTACGGGCACGAAAATTGATCCTAAGAAATTCGCTTATGATCAAGTGATTATTCGGGCAAAAAACCGCGAAACGGTCACGAGTATTTCGGAAGCGATCCGCAAATTAGGCTTCCAATCGGGCGGGATGGGCGAATACATTAACCAACTCAACTCCTTCTTCATGGCAATGCGCCTGATTTTGGGCGGTGTGGGTGGTATCGCGCTGCTGGTGGCGGCGTTTGGTGTGGCAAACACGATGACCATGGCGATTTTGGAACGTACCCGTGAAATCGGTCTGATGAAAGCGATTGGGGCGACTGACCGCGACGTACTCACAGTGTTCTTAATTGAAGCCGGATTGGTCGGGCTGGCCGGCGGGGTGACAGGCGTTGGGTTATCGTATTTCCTGCAAAACCTGATCAACGGCGCGTTAGCGGGAGCAGGAACACCTGATCCTAGCCAACCGAGTATTGCTAATTTTCTACCGTTTGACACCTCCAAAATTGGCGGACAGTTGTTTGTCATCAAACCAGAGCTGGCGATTTTTGCACTGATATTGGCGACCGGCGTTGGATTGGGCGCAGGTTTGTATCCAGCACTGCGCGCGGCGCGTCTGCCTCCGGTGATTGCGCTGAAATCTGAGTAAGTAGTTACAAGTCTGAAGTCTGAAGCTACAAGTCCAACACTTAATGCGTTTTGTGTCCACAGGATTGCTTCGCTTGTCGGCGATGTCGGAGTGAGTCACCAGTCATTAGTCATCAGTCTTCAGTTCAATACAGACCCATGATTCGCAAACTTCACAATCTACATTTGGCACAACGTGCTTTCCAGCGCATTTGAGGGAGTGATTTGCCGAAGATTCGCAACATTCTTCAATTTCTTCAGATTCACTTGTGCAGTTTGGGTTTATTTCTTGGCGGCGGCGCAGGACAACGGTTAAAGGTTAAAAGGTCAATTGCGCCTACTCAAATAGACGCAATAGTCGGCCTGATATTTGGCAATTATGTGACAATTCGGCGGGTGGTTCGGCTGATGATGCGGCGATTCAGTGATAGGGTGTCCGACGCCAAGATTGCCAATCCGGTTGGTGATGTCATCGGTCAGCACAGGCAGCGGGATTGGGTTTGCCAGCGGCCTCACAGGATGTCAGAAATCAAAAATAAAGGATTGAGGGATGTGGATTGATTAATCCACATCTCCATTGATAGATAAGCCAGTCCCAGCCAATGTGAAAAAGGCTAAGATGGCGTTTGGGTTGAGCATCGACCCTGT
>JBGAFZ010000016.1:0-73416 GCA_044227005.1 Aggregatilineales bacterium | reverse complement strand
CTATTTTCACCCTAAAATAAATCTTGTAAATAGCCATTTTCAAGACTTATTTGTGGTATAATAGAAGCATCGTCAACGAGGCAAATTCTATCGCGCGATGCAAATCCTACCCACCACAAACACCCTGACTCATGCCCCTACCCTGCCCGATTATGCGGCCATGATCGACGTGCTCTTAAGCAGCATGTCGAATTCCAGCCGCCGCCAGTATGAGCATACATTTAACGATTGGCGCACATGGTGTGTCGATAACGGCTTAAGCCCCAACGAGTTATCCGCACCGAACGTTATGCGCTATTTGCAGAGCCGCAATCTGTCCCGCGCCACCAAACAAGCGCGACTGACGCATTTACGGCGTCTCGTACAAACGCTGCACAGCACCGATACCTCAAATCTCCTGCTCGAAACCTACTTCGCGCAGCTTAAACTCATGCGGCTATCACTGGATGATGTACCGACTGAACCGAACCTGTCGTGTCTGAGGACATCGTCCCACACTGAGTGCCAGTAACATCGTCCTACACCTGCAAAGAGAGGGTATCCTTTCGACGAACTAGCGGACATCACCTACCTTGCGCCAAAGATTCTGATAACGCAGTTCTAAGGTTCGAGCTTCCTCACGCAGCAAAATCAGATAACTGTCGAACAGGATACGCTGACCATGCAAGCCACAAATCGGTAGTTGCTTGACCATTACTCCCTGATATTCCACTATGAAATTTGTTCCTAAGACGTGCGCAGCTACCGGCTGCTGTCGATAGGCGCTTCCAATCCCATAGATGTGTCGATCGATCTGAATCGTGCCGTCACTGGTGACCCGCCGTCGGTAAATCCGTCCTTGAATGCTGCTCAGCCAGTTATCCGGATGTACCATGTCTGGTAGCGTCGGTAATTGAGGCAAAGAAGCTGCCGGGAATGCGATTTCCGGAGGCTGGTTCCGGCAGGCTTGCCCCTGATGCGGGCGCTCTTCATTGTAGTAGCGCGGGAATTTCTCCAAGACTTCTTGAGCTTCTGCAAGCGTAGTCGGGGCAAAACGAGCGAAGTATTCATACTTTAAGGTTTCAATACACCGCTCAATAAAGGTTTTTATCTGGACGATGCGGTGGACAAGGAACGTCCTCAATGCCTAATACCCGCAGCATACGGATCATGGGTGAAGGATAGCTGTCGCGTGACCAAGCTCCCCAGAGGCGAGGATCGCGGTCGAAACGCAACCGTTTGGGCAATCCACAGGTTGAAAATAGTCGGACAAGGGCTTCGAGCGCCGTTTCGGCGTTATAGCCGGTTGAACCTTCCAGATAAATCAGGCGAGATGTGCCACGATCTACTACCATGAAGAACTCAAAGACGGTGTCATCATCTCGTAAAAAGACTTCACCGAAGTCAATTTCCTATTCATCCATAGGCGATGGCAAAATGAGCGGCTCGTGCCAGCGTGGGCGGTGTGGTGCGATGATCTGGAGTTCGTGCAGCGCCCGGTAAATCGTTGTGCAGGAGTGCGGCAACATGGGAGCATTAGGATGCTGCTTCAGATAGTTGCTAATCCCATATTGGATAGTACGAGCTCCTGCTGAGCGATGATAACGTTCAGACAATTCCCGACGTATTTCGCCGATAATGGCTTTGGCTTCCGAACTGGTACGGCGTGGGACATGCTTGGGCGCACGGGATTGACTGCGAAAGACTTCTAATGAAAGTTTGGAGGAACTAAGGATGCGCGATTTCCACTTCAACACCCATTTGGGATCGTGCCCGAGCGCATGGCCAAGGCGGCGAGCACCCCAATCTGGATGTTCTTTCATGAGCGTATGCAGTCTCATTCGTTCGTAGACCCATTCATGTTCGCTCGGCATTGGGTTTTCCTTCCGGCTAGTTCGTCGAAAGGATACCCTCTCTTTGCAGGTGTAGGACGATGTTACTGGCACTCAGTGTGGGACGATGTCCTCAGACACGACACCAAGGGCAAGAAACGGGCCGGTAAACGCTTGGATGGCAGCGAAGTCCACGAATTGATCGCGAGCTATCCGGTCAGCGTCAATGGCGAGCCGTCGCTGCGCGGTCTTCGCAACCGGGCACTGCTGGCCGTATTGTTCTATGCGGGACTCAGGCGCTTCGAAGCCGTGAAGCTCAAGTGGTCAGACATTGATTTTGAACAGGAACATATCAAAGTCATTGGTGGAAAAGGCCGACAGCGCAACAACGTCGATTATGTACCATTTCTAGGCAGCTTGGCGCGACACTTACAGGCATGGTACAACCAAAACGCAGATCGGGTCTACGTCTTTCCACGTGTGCTCAAAGGCGACCACCTTGGTCCTGACGCTCCAATGACGGACGATGGCCTGTACAAGCAGTTCTGCAAGGATTTTGCGCCCCACGATGCTCGTCGGACGCTCATTAGCGACCTTTTGGAGTCTGGAACCTATATCGGTGATGTGAAAGTCATCGCACGCCATGCTAGTGAGAACACGACGTTGCGCTATGCAAAAGCTCACGATACCAAAGTGATTAAAAGCCGTGCCAAGTTAGGGCACTAAACAGCATGTATCAACTATAAATTCTAGGGTTGTGTTCTATTCAAAATTTGTTGCATATTGCGTGCTGCGTCATCTAGAGCTTGTCTAGCCGTTTTTTGACCATCTAGAGCAGCATCAAGCTCTAGGTCAAGTGCAGCATATATCTCATCAACTGCAATAGCCGACCAATCAGAAGTACCATACTCTTGTACTGATTTACCGATAGTTATGTTTGACGGATAATTTATGGGATCAAGCTTATCTTGCAAAGAGATGCGAGCTGGAACTTGACCTGCCACCGCCACTCCAAGTTGATTATTACTTATCCATTCAACCAAAGTTTTTACTGCATTCAATTTGTCAGCCTCTACGCCTACAGGAACCATCCATGTATGGATTCCAAACCACGTGGCGGGCTTCTGACCAAATTGAAAATTCGTCCAAGCTTCACTGTCGATGTCTGTGAACATCATTGCCTGATTACGGAACCATGTACCAGTGGGGAGAATAGCAACGGTTCCTGCACCAAAACCTTGCCAAGTATCGTAACCGGATGGGGGAGGAGATACATGATATTTGTAAACCAGATCAACGAACTGTTGCAGAACCTTGACAGCGATATCTGAGTTAACAGTAATGGTCTTGCCATCGGCGCTTAGCCAATTACCGCCATTTTGTACCAAAGCGGACATGAAGTTGACACGCGGCCACTCACCAACAGCAAAGCCCCACTGTGCAACGTTGGTTGGGTCGAATACCGGATCAGTAGCATTCTTACCATTATTATCAAGAGCCAGTAGTTGGAATAGGTTGACCCAACCATTGTAGTTCGTAGGAGGAACAATGTCGGGATCAACACCAGCCCTCTTGAAATCATCTCTATTAATCCACAGACCACGACCATGATTGTCATACGGAATACCATAGGTCACGGCCTTGTAGTCCATACCAGCACGGGTAGTAGGTGTAATATCATCAACAGGAAAAAAACCGCCTCTGTCCGAATACCAACTACCTAAATCTTGCAACTGTCCCTGACTAGCAAATTGTGGCAGTTCAGCCGAGTGAAGGATAACAATATCAGGAGAAGTGTCAGTTAATATGACATCCTGCAACTTAGCATAAAGCACCCCCCAAGGAACTTCCTTTAAAGTAATTGATATTTCTGGATGTTCCTTAACAAAACTTGTTAGCAGATCAACTATTGCCACGCCGTCGGATCCTGTCAAACCATTCCAAAACGAAATATGGGTACCACCAGACCCAAACTCAGCAGGCGTAACTTGAACATCGAACATTGGAACCATAGCAGTAGATGTCTTCTCATAGTTCGACATCGCTGCCAAGCTGCGAGTTGGCGATGCGGTATAAGTCGGTGTCAAAGTGTTGGTTGGGGCCGCAGTGCTAGTCAATGTAATTGTAGATTCCACTGTTACAGTCACTGCTCTGGTATTGTTTCCACCAGCCAGAGTTGGAGCGTTTATGGGAGTGTCTGTTTTTATCGCTATATTACTAGTTATAGTGATGTCTTGAGCTACGCCCAAAGGTGCGCTAGTTGCTGTAGCATCTTTACTATTCCAACCACGCGAAATTGTCATAGCAACAATGATCAAGCCAATCAAACCAATCGCCAATCCTCCCCACAAAAATACCGGTCGATTTCGAAGCGTTTTTTGAGGCACTACGGCATTGTTTTTATTCTTCTCGGATATAGGCTCTGGCCTAGCATTGGAAAGCTCTAACAAATCATCTATTTTCTCGGCAAAATGTGCTCTCAGTTCAGACCGCTGGCGTAATTTCATAAGTGCAAAGCGAGCATTTTCGCGACTACTTTGCTTAAGATACAGACCCAATAGTTCGTTAAATATAGCTTCTTGTTCTGACAACGTCAGTTCAATATCTTGTTTTGCAAGTCGTTCTAGCAAAAAACTTATACGAGGAATAGGCACATTTGGTGGTTCAGGTAGTGGATCAAGCAGTTCTGGAATAGGCATTTTATCAAGCTCATTGACTGCCCCTGCCAAATCTAATATGTCATCCTCATTATTCTTCGTAAATTGGACAACGTTTAAACGTGAGATGTTAGCTGGTACTTTGTCATAATCAACCTGTCCAACCATAACTGGCAGAATGTGTTTATTAAGTGCCAAGGCATAGTGGAATTCGAGGGAACATGGCAAGGAGTCTAAATAATCATAGGACAATGCAATAATGAATATTGAAGAACGGCGTATATCTGCAAGAATGGCATCCCACCAAACATGTCCACCTGAATGATCCTGATCATAATGCACACGATGTCGCATTCGTTCTAATATTTGCACTAGACGCTTAACTTCGCCTTCATTCTTGCGGCTATAGCTAATGAATACTTCTGCCATTCCACACCTCGATCACTATGTCCCGAGGAGCATAGTTATCAAACAGAGTTAAACAATTTCACATCAATATATCAACTACACATTTTATAGCACAATCAAAATAATAAAACGACATCTAGACCTTCGGCGTCAGCGGGGCTAGTGCATACGCACTTGCTGCTAGCGCAGCACCGCCCCATCAGCGTTCAGCGATCTTTAGAAGGGGGACGCAAAATACGAAAACCGAGATTGAGGTTACGGGAGGCCGGAAAGTAGCCGAAGCGGTACGCAGAACGCGCGCCGTCAGGATCGTTGAGCCACGACCCGCCCCGCAAGACACGTCTCTCACTTCCGCCCAACTGGATATGGTCGGGGTTCCTATACTCATTGAGACACCATTCCCACACATTCCCGCTCATGTCCAGCACGCCATAGGGCGATGCACCATCGAGGAAGATGCCTAACGCGCTCGTTTGCCCGATGCCCGTTTCAGCCGTGTTACATTTCGTGGCATCAAAGTCATTACCACAGGGGTACTCGCGCCCATCTGTTCCCCGTGCCGCTTTCTCCCATTCCTGTTCCGTCGGCAGCCGCACTTCATACCCCAGTTTACTGGTCAACCAGCGACAGAACGCAACCGCATCATACCAACTCACCCTTTCACGCGGATGATTGCCAAACTTGAAAGCCTGATCACCCGGGGTCGTCATCTGCCGCCAGCCCTTCCCACCATTCCGGACTGTAGAACCCGTCTGGAGCGTCAATAAACGCTTGGAACTGGGTGTAGGTCACGGGATAGCGAGCCATTTCAAAACGGGGCAATGTCAATTGTTGCCCATCTTGATAGAGAAACGCTCCTGCCGGTATCTCCATCCAGTCGATGTCCGGCAGTCCATTTGTGTCCAGCCCAATTCCTTGACGACTGTCCAAGTCTGTCATTCCTAAAGCTCGTCCGACTGCCGCTCGTGCCTTCGCTTCAGGCTCACGCTTCGCATCCGTCAATCGCGCCAACCAAAGCTGTTGCAACCGTTTCCGCGTCGCCTCCGGTGTCTGTGCACCACTTCGCACCATACACCGTGCCGATACTTCAGGGTTGGCTTTTGCCACCCACTCTAATACAGTGCTGCAATCCTCACTGTACAACCCTGCCAGCAGCACCGTCGCTTCTTCCCAGTTGGTCGGCTCCCACCAGCTCGCTGATTTCCAGATCGTTTCAGCCTTTAACCGGCCAGCTTGAATTTCTGCATCCATCTGTCGCGCCGCAAAATATTCTTGCAACAACTGGTGGCTGAAACGCACTTCACTGCCGATGCTCAACACACTGGCACTGCCCGCTAAATAAAGCTGTCGGTCATTGAGGAACTTCTTCACCTGCCCCACCGGCAGCACTGTCAAGGCATTGCCATCCTCTGCCTGCCCCCGCTGGATTTGCATCTCGTACGCCAATCGTGATAAGCCATCCAGCAGCTCGTTACAGGCTGCATCCAGCACCGGGCGGCGTGTATTTCTGTCTACCGTAATGATCTTCTCCCGCACCAGCAGCGTCAGCACAAAGTCCCGGAATAGTTCACCCCGGTTGTCCGGCAGCCGCCCATCGTTGGACACATACACCTGCGTTAGCATCGACAGCATGTAGGGATTCTTCGCCATGACCAGCAAGCTGGCTGGCTGCTCCCGTTCACGCAGCCATCGCTCCCAATACGTATTACTATCCTGATCCCAATTAAAACCCCACTTCAAACCATCTGGCAGTTCATACTCATTCCAAAACACCTGCATCGGGTTTTGGAATCGCCCTGCTTCCCAGTCCAAGAACTGTGTCTCGGTTTTCGCTGCGCTCTCCCCTACCAATCGGTAAAAGAGTTTTTCACCGGCCTCCTTGTCAAGATAGTGCTGTACGAATTCCAGAATCCGTATCGGGTCAAGCGGGGTAATCTCCATCCGGTCAAAGCCCAAATCCAACGTGTAATCCTGCGCCCGGCAGCTTACCACCGCCAGCAGATCAGCATACTGCTCAATTAGCCGCTTCACCTGCTGGTCTTTATCACTTCGGTCGCGCCGACGTTGTGATACCGGTATTTCGTTCAGGCCATCTAGTAACAAGGCTGCACGTTTTTCACTTAGCAATTTCGGCAAGTAACGTCCTAACTCGCCCAGTTCCTGTGCGATAAAGGCCTCAATAGGTTGGTTATCCTCAGTCCACGTGCCCAACCGGACGACCAGCGGGATTGGTTTGCTTGGGTCGGCAATCGCCTCATCCACCAACTGCCGCGCCAGCTTCCACAGGGTCGTCGTCTTCCCTGCCCCGGCTCACCCAGTACCACCACCCGCCGTAAGTTCAGAATTTCGTCCACCGCGTTATCAAAGCGCCGAACTTCCTGCACCTGTTCACGATCCCGCGCCAGCAGCGCATATTCCGGTCGCATCACCACCGGCGCGATGGTTCCGAGTACTGCAGTTTTCTTGAAATGGGACGATCCTGCCAGCGGCGTGTACTTCTCGGTGTTGACCAGAATCTCAAAGCGCAGCCGGTCAAGATATTGCAGTTCGAGCGCCCGTTGGCTGACAACAGGCAGTGCAGTACTTTCGCCTGCTTCAGTCGTAATCTGTGACGCGGGGATACCGGCTAATAACGCACGTAGCGCCGTCTCATAGGCCACATCGTAGAATTTCACGCCCTGATAATTGACCAGTGGGAAAAACCCCACCTCATTCACCACATCTTCCAGCAGCACCGTCACAATTCGCTTGTTGCGCTGCTTGGCCCATGTGATTTCATCCCGCACATAAATGCTTTCCAGCGCCTGTCTGGTGGCGATCAGGATAAAGGCATATGAGTTGATGATGCCCTCGGCAATAGAGCGCATCCACTGATCCCCGCCCCGCAGTGTTGTCGTATCAATCCACACCGCATGTCCTGCTTGCTGTAAGTCTGTAATCAGCTTTTGGGCAAACTCGGTATTCTGATGCGAGTAGCTAATGAAAACCGTTGGCGTACGTTGTTCAATCGGGGTGTTGATGGTCTGAGTGGGCGTTTTCGGCGGTACAGGGGACACTGGTGCGGCAGCGGCGTCCGATTGATCACACAACCCGTTCACCAGTGGCGCAAGCTGGTCAATTTCACGCTGCTTATCCACACCGGATTGTGCCCGGATCGTGTTCAGCAGCGGGGTTAAAGCATGAGTACCATCGCTCATGCAGCCAAAGTCGATTAAGGTCTTGATGCAGTTAATGCAGAAGCCGTTCGGATTACCCTCGCGCTTGATCTGCTGATAGAGGCGCTGGTCAGCTAGATAAAAGGCTTCGGTCAGCAAGTTATCCCGATCCTCTACCGTGCTTGTAAACGGCAAAATCAACGGTTTTAACCGGGTGATAAAATCAGGTGGAAATGTGGCAGCCATGTGCACCTATCCTAGCCAGAATGTTCTCGTGGCAGAGTATAACACGTTGTTAGGATAGAATAGCATTCTTGAGGTAATTGCGTGTTCTTGACAGATTACGCAATCCTAAATTTGACCTCAAACCCTACACTTTTGGCTTGCGCTTGGCGGCATACACTTTCAGGGCTTCCAGTTCGATGAAATCTCGCCCTTCATCCTGAACGAGTTCAAGCTTACCGAGCGCGATCTGCCCTTCCACATCGCTCATCCTCATTTTGAGATAACGCGCTGCCTCGTGCAGCATCACTTATTGCCGGTCGCCGACTTGGTAAATATCGAGTTCTTGTTGAGCCATGTTGTCACCCTATTTTGTAGTGTTGTGTAATAGAACGATTGTGTTATTAGCCTATCACGAGGGCAATGCAAACGGGTGACTTTTCGGTATGAAGATTCAAACCGTGTCGTGTCCGAAGACATCGTCCCACATAGAGGCCCACGAACATCGTCCTACACCCTAAATCGGCGTTATCCTGTCGGCAAATTAGCTACTGTCACCTGACTTGCGCCAGAGGCTGTGATAGCGTAATTCCAAGGATCGAGCCTCCTCACGCAACAAAATCAGATAACTGTCGAAGAGGATACGCTGACCATACAAGCCACAAATCGGTAGTTGCTTGACCATTACGCCCTGATATTCCACGATGAACTCCGTTCCAAAGACGTGGGCAGCCACTGGCTGCTGTCGATAGGCGCTACCAATCCCATAAGTGTGTCGATCAATTTGGATTGTGCCATCACTGGTGACCCTCCGTTGGTAAATCCGTCCTTGAATGCTGCTCAGCCAGCTATCCGGATGTACCATGTCTGGTAATGTAGGCAATTTCGGCAAGGTAGCTTCTGGGAATGCAATTTCCGGAGGCTGGTTCCGGCAGGCTTGCCCCTGATGCGGTCGTTCTTTATTGTAATAGTGCGGAAATTGGCTCAAGACCTCTTGAGCTTCCACGAGAGTAGTTGGAGCAAAACGAGCAAAGTACTCGTACTTTAAGGTTTCAATACACCGCTCAACGAAGGGTTTCTTGTCAGGGCGATGCGGCGGACAAGGAACATCCTCAATACCTAGCACGCGCAGCATACGGATCATAGGTGACGGATAGCTGTCCCGTGTCCAAGCACCCCAAAGCCGAGGATCACGGTCGAAACGCAACCGTTTGGGCAAGCCACAAGTCGAAAATAGGCGGACAAGGGCTTCGAGCGCTGTTTCAGCATTGTAGCCGGTTGAACCTTCCAGATAAATCAGGCGGGATGTACCCCGATCCACGACCATAAAGAACTCAAAGACGGTGTCATCATCTCGCAAAAAGACTTCACCGAAGTCAATTTCCCGTTCCTCCATAGGCGCTGGCAATACGAGCGGATCATGCCAGCGCGAACGGCGCGGTGAGATGATCTGGAGTTCGTGCAATGCTCGGTAAATCGCAGCCCGTGAGTGGGGCAATATTGGGGCATTAGGATGCTGCTTCAGATATTCACTGATTCCATATTGGATGGTCCGCGCTCCTGCCGGACGATGATAACGCTCTGACAATTCTCTTCGTAGTTCGCCGATAATCTCGCTTCAGGGCTGGTACAGCGTGGGAGGTGTTTCGGAGCGCGGGATTGACTGCGAAAGACTTCCAGTGTGAGTTTTGGCGAACTGAGGATACGGGATTTCCATTTCGCCACCCATTTGGTGTCATGACCGAGTACTTGTGCTAGGCGGCGAGCGCCCCAATCTGGATGTGCCTTCACGAGTGTGTGGAGTCGCATGCGTTCGTAAAC
This sequence comes from Aggregatilineales bacterium, assembly GCA_044227005.1. Lineage (GTDB taxonomy): Bacteria > Chloroflexota > Anaerolineae > Aggregatilineales > Phototrophicaceae > CFX2. Next base: position 63,342 of record JBGAFZ010000016.1, on the reverse strand, counting down.
CCATTCATGTTCGCTTAGCATAGGGTTTCCTTCGGTCTAATTTGCCGACAGGATAACGCCGATTTAGGGTGTAGGACGATGTTCGTGGGCCTCTATGTGGGACGATGTCTTCGGACACGACAATCACTCCAGTGCCGAAACCACAAACCGCAGTTCCATGTGGGCGACGAATGAGCCGGGATCAGGATTTACCGCCTTCCGTTCTGGTGATGCAAAGTAGGCTTCATCTTTTGCTTTCCAGTCCCCGTCTGCCAACGACATGATCCATATGAAGCGATTTTCGCCTTCGACGATCCAAGCATCTTCGACCGTGAATCCATATTTCTGGCGCAACGGCACAACATTTGCCCGCCAAAGTTTTACAAATTCATCCATCTTGCCTTTATTGATGGTGTACATTCGCAGTTGGGTCGTCTTCGCCATCTTAATTTGCCCCTTTGTACTTTGCCGATAACTTCTACTATACAATCGGCACCATAGACTTGCACAATCCGCATCTAAATTGATACGCCGCGCTCGCCCTACTCTCTCTCATCGCGCGATGGAAACCGCCTATAACATCTTCTGATCGGCAAATGCCATGCTGTATCGCGCGATACAAATAGATGTACGCCATTAGCTTTTGTAGTGGTAAATGGATTTTTGTATATTCCCCGCATCGCGCCATGGCTTTCGGCCCCTACCCTATCTGGCTCAGGCGTGCTAACCCCTGACGATGCTTACGCCGGGCATTTAGATGTAGCAGACGATGCCGATAAGAATGATGATCGCCAGCACGTTTTGTATCACAACAGTCTCCATCGCGCGATGGAACCCAGTTCCGTATGATACCTGTGATTTTTGAAGTCTCAATAGCTCTCAAACTGTATCTAAGGGTTATACCCCCTAGGTTCATATTTGGCTTTCATCAAAAACCATGACCGACACTTTACCTCGGCGGGTTCTGTAAGGTCACAGTTGCATCGCGGATGGCTTTTGACACTTACTTGCTGGTGGCTCAAGAGAGCCCAATTTGCGTTCAAAAGATAAGAAGCTATTATGTATAGTAATCAACTTCGTGTGTAACTACTCAGCATTGCCCTGTCCCACTGGTAACCCAATCTAACACGCACTCGAATGAGTCCAAGTCGTACGTCTTGTGAAGGCCATTCCCGCCCTTGCTTTTAGTTGGATGCCCTTCTTTAAGCCCATAGTAGTTTCTGAACCGGTTTGTATCGATCATAGAGAGGTGAATCCATGAGCAACAAAAGCAAGAAGCGTGCTGCAAGTGCTGAGAAAGATGAGACGCCACTGGTGACGATAGGTGATCTTCGCAAGCGCCTAAGTGCACTTGGAAACCCTTGGGAACCCGATCCTACGCTCTCTGACGATGAGCCTATGCCCCAGTATCCAACCGGCGGCGATGGGACGATGGATGCCCCCGGCTTGTTGGCTGATGATCTGGATGAACTGCTTAAAAAAGGTGCGCCGCCAGCAAATGCCGAGCTGCAGAAATTGTGGCGCAAAGCAGGATTGCTCGGTAAGGAGCAGTCGGCGAAATCCAAACAGTCCCGTAAACGTGACCGTTCCGAAGATCGTGGATAAGGAGCTCACTCATGGCTATCGTCGATTGGCGCAATCGCTTTAATGCGAACTGGATTTCGAGTATTCGCTCCCAAGGCTCTGCACCGAATTGCTGGGCTTTCGCAATGACGGCTCTCTATGAATCGATGGTTCGCATCGAACATGGGGTGTGGTGTCGTCGATCTGAGGGTGATCTTGGGCGTGCCACAGGAAAACAACCCTGGGATTTAGGCAATCTGGGCGAGGCGTCGATTGCGGCAGAGCGCTATGGGATCGCAGATCCCGATTGTATGGCTTGGAGCGAAGCCGCAGTGCTTTATACAGCGAAACCTCATGGCGCAGCGATGACTGCAATGCCGTTATCCCCCACACCGGATCGTGCCGGTCGTACCGTGCGCGTCGATGCGAATGCCCATACCTCACTTGGTGCAGGCAAGATTTCCGAAAAGAAGAAGTGGCTCAATCTCGTCGGCCCGATGGCCGTGATGTGTACGCTGCCGCAAGATTTCACGGGAACGACAGGTATTTACGCGCGTGCGACGAGTATGGATGGCGGCGTTCACGCGATGCTGGTGGTGGGGTTCAACGACTTTCAAGGCTGCTGGATTGTCAAGAATAGCTGGGGCGCTGCGTGGGGTGATCGGGGATTCATCCGTGTTGCTTATGGGCAAGCATGGCTCGAGGACGCAGGCTGGACAGGGATGCGTAATACGAATCCTGACCCTTGGACGAAGCGGCGGCGACGTAATGGGGTAATCATCGAAAGTGGCAATGGCGCGGCACATCAGAACCGTGAACTCTTCATCCGAAACGGGATGAATATTGACCTCCATTGGCGTGAGGGTGGAACCGGTAGCTGGAATGCGGCTGGCGCAGTACGCTCAGTAGATGAGTGGCGGGGATTTGGGCCGGATGCGCTCGACTGCCCGGCAGCGGTGCAGAGCACCTTCAATCGCAACTATGAACTGGTCTATCGGTCAACGATGGGCTTTATGCGCCACGTCTTTTTCGATCAGGCGTCGCAGTGGTGGTTTGACGGTACACTGTTCGGCCCCAAAGATCCGATGGGCATTCCGGGATTTGTTCAGGGCAATCGGGGTGCACCGGGGGATTTTGAAGTGGTGGTGCTAACACGAACAGGTTCCCTTGAGCACTGGACAAAGCATAACGGCTCGCCGTGGAAGAAGCCGCCGGGAACGTGGTATCAACATGCTGTTATTGCTACGAGTGGCATCGTCGCGTCTGGCCCTGCTCTCGTTTCAAGCCGTCTCAACATCCCAACTGAACTTGAGCAAGAGACAGGCGAACTGCACTATGTTGGTGCGGCAGCGAATGAGCTCAGACATTTCCGGCGTGAACCAGCAACGGGAACATGGAGCCAAGTCGCGGCCTTTGGCAAGGGAACCTATACCGGCCCATGCATGATTGAAACGCTCGACCCGTATGGCGATGAGTTGACACCGGGTGCTTTTGAGCTCTTCGTCGAGACTGGAAATCAGATTGAACACTGGATTTTGCCCGCGCCTTCTCCAACTCGGCCATACACCACTTGGTTCCAAATCACAACCTTCGGGGCTGATGTACGCCGCGTGATTGGTGCTCTTCAAGGCAGCAGTTCCAACCTTGAAGTCTATGTAGAACGGACCGATGGCCGTTATCAGCAGTATGAACGAATCGGTATTAACTGGGTGGCCGGCGCGATCTTTCCATGATGGGTAGCCTGTAGAGATGTATATCATTTTTACAGGAGTTATTTCTGAGGAAAAGAAGGGCTATTAGGTATCTCTTGATGCGCGGTTGAAATTTTTAACCTGTCAAGAATCAAGAGCTGCGTGAGTTTGTGATATTGGGTCCGTTTTGGGTATAGAAACTGACAACAATGTGCTGCCTCGCAGCAGCACCAGCGTTGCAAAGCAACGCCGAACCCTCAGCCAACAACGGTGTGTTGTACACGTTGGTGGTTCTGCAGAGCTACTGCCATTTGTGGCGTACTCTCGGCTGAGGGGTTCGCAAGCTAAAAGCTTGCCACCTCTATCGCCGGTGGGGGCGATGTGCCGCGCTCACGCGCAGCACCGCTGACGCGACACTCAGGTGTCGGTCAGCGCATCGGCTCGGCGTACCGAACCGACCAAATGCACCCGGCAACTTTGCGTCCGTGTCCGTCAGACAAAATCATATAAAGCATGGTGTCTGACAAAGGGACTAGTGCGTGTTAAATACAGTAACGACGTTTAGTCAATTGAACTGCTTTTAATTGTCAGACAAGAGAATGATTAATGATCTGCATAGAATGTGGTTGCCCTACCCTGTTGTTTGTATGACAAGAGCTTGTGCAGGAGCGAGATTGTTTCAGGGTGCACGCAAGAGGGTGACGAGAAGGCCGACTGGATTGGTCAAGGTTTTGAAGGTTTTTAGACGGTCGAGGGCGACGGCCAATGCCTGAGAGTCATAACGTGCGACCAAGCGTCGGGCGTTGGCTAAGCTGAGCTGTTTGGTGCTGATTTGGTTCAGGTGGTGATAGAGTGTCTGCGCCTGTGCTTCCCGGATATTATCTTTGAGTGGTTTGTGAAAATTTTGAGAGGACACAGGTTTCTTAGTGTGCGTGACCGGCTTGATGGGAGGCGAGACTAAGCGGGGGCGCTGGTCAAGCGGTTGGTGTGCTATGAAGGCTTGGATACGCTCCTGCTGGATGACCACGGCTTGCTGAAGATGGATGCGCTTTAGAGTGGGTTCTTCATCCCCGTACCAATAGAAACTGGCCGTTTGCTGTTTGAGACAGATGCCCTTGCCTTCTGCCAGCAGACGGGCAGCGATGGTGCGCAGCGCCGGATATTTTTTCCCGTAGTCACTTTCTAGAAAGGCTCCCGAAAGCGGTTCGTCAAAGGGGAGTTGCTCGATAGTTTTCCACGTGATACGCGTTTCAAGATACATGATTCGTCGATGGATGGGAATCTGGCGATTATAAGCATCTAAAGTGCGTTTGGTGATGCCCAATCGACGGGCTAACCAACGACGTGGATATTGGCCGGGGCGACGTTTAATGAGTTCCCGATGTAAGCCCATACGCGTTTTGCGAGCGCTGGCAATATCGTCTGGTTGTAGGTGGTCAGAAGTGGTCATTGGTACTCTCAGAAGACGGCAGAGATCGGCATTAGAGGGCATTTGATAATAGGTGGCGGGACGTCCCCCTATAGGTTTTTCCTGATTTTTGCTCTCAATCAAATACGCAGTTTTTGATAATTGTTGGGGGTTATCACTAGCAACAGCGTAGTGGGGGCTTACGGGGGAGAAAAGCGGTTGATTACCTTGTTTGGCTCTTAGCGCATTGAGCACAGAATCGCGTCCGACGAGACCTTTGAGCGAAGCAACTGCTTGTTGGGCACTAATACTTTGACCGGGACGTACACCGGTATGGAGTAAGCCGTCATAGGTTCGTACAAAATAAGTCATACCACATTGGATGAGCGCTTCGCGGACACTATTGGAAAGCTGGGCGGTACCCAGTCGAGGCGCTGGTTTTGTCGGACGTGCGGGACGAGAGAAGGCACTCCGGATCGTTTTTTGAGCTTCAATCTCGCGGCGCGCAGGTTTTTCCGTGATGTGATTCGTGTGCGTAGGCTGTTGGGTATGAAGATGGACTAAACAGGATTGTGTTTCCGATTCGCTCCAACCGGTATCGCGGGCGTAGAGGCTGGTACGAAACAACGCCTCGTTACGTCCTCCACGCTGACAGTGGTAACGGTAAAGACGTTCAAGATCTCGCTCAGTGGGTTTGATCGATAAAATTTGAACATCTGGAAGCATTGGAATTGGCTTTTGCTCCGTATGAGATGGCAGCTTACTGTAAGACTTCAGCGAGGCGAGAAAGGATTGAAGGCGACGGACGTCCCGTTCGGTGAGGATTTTGGGCATACCACCGCGCGTAATTTTGTAGCATTGTCCATTAATCGATGTGGGGGGCGCGACTACATAACAGCCATCAGAGAGTAAATCCGCGCCTTGTCCCTTAATGCTCGAGATGTGGAGCGATGTGGGCAGCTTGAAGTAGAGATGCGGAAGCTGACGGCCAGCTGAGCGAACTGTATGGGTTTCGAGAAGGTCGGGATAACGGGTTTTAAAATCCGTAAAGACTTCTTGGGAGTCGAAGTCGAGGACGACGAGCTGACTGATGTGTCCGGTGATGATGCCCAAGCCACCAAAACCGGCTTCTGTGAACCACTGGCGGTGATCATCATGAGAGGCGCGACACTGTTGAAAGCCGCTCCAAGGGACAGCCGGTACTTTGGGACGGGAAGGATCAAGATCACCCAAGAGTGGAATGACCGAGTAGCCAAGGGCGGAATAGGCCTCGGCGAAGGTTAATAAGGTTTGGAAATCATTAGAAAAAGGCAAATTAAATCCCGACTGCCGGGAATTGACTTGCCTACGTGGAAGTTTTTCGCTATCATGTGAATTGAAAGCGGATACGTCCGGGCGCATTCAAAAAGTCGCCCCGGCGGCTGATTGAATGCCTTCTCGAACTTCTCACGGTTGACAGAAGGCATTTCGCTTTTATAGGGTAAGTGATGGTGCTTCGCGCACCTGTTGTGTCCCCTACTCTTCTAGGACACGTTCCCCGTTTCGTTCAATAACACTCCAGTAAACCGAGCAACAAAAAAGGCGTCCCCCCGTGTTTGAGAGTGACGCCCCGCTAACCTTGAGAATTGGTTTTTGGGTTCTACACCGATTTTGTGTTATAATCCGGTGTATCGTCGGACTCGGCTCACGAGTTCGATATCCCTTGAAACCCAAAGGCGGGCTTCGGCAAAAGGACGAGTTGGTCGCTCGTCTTTTTGTTTTATGGGATTGTTAATCGTGAGTATAGCCCTACCCCACGAGTCTCGCAACTGAAAATTACATGTTGCTATAAGGAAAATTACCGATCACCGGTAATTTTTGGTTGTTCTGGCATCTATCATTCAGGCTGAAGAGCGAGAAGACCGATCCCTAACTTCAAGTTTTTTCCCTCAAAAATTTACTCAATGAAATGGTATGTGATACGCGGCTGAAGCACGTTTTCGCCCTATGTGAGCACGTTCGCAGGCTTAGTACCCTACTCCCTTCCTACAAAGTCGTGTTGGGAGCGCGGGTTTGATTCACAAGATTCACAAGTTTTGCATATTTTGCAGATTTCCCGCCGAAATGACTGGCGGGAGGCTGCCGTGATGCCGCTGAATTGACATTTTGCGCCGGCGGAACCACGGGAGCGCGGCGCTGAATTGGCGCATTTGCAGCGGATGTGAGGGAGCTATTCGCCGCCGTGCAATTTGTGCATGTGCTGCAGCGGGTGCACGGGAGGGAGCCGCCGAGATATTCTGTTTGGTTTTTGTAATTCGTGTAACAAGCGTCATTTGATCTCCATGTAAGGTGCGATGCTCTCTTGATTATGGAACAAAAGTTCAATTCTGTAAAGCGATTTTGGTATGAGTTTACAAACCTTATTGAAGATCTGCCCTCCCCTCCGACCTTTATCGGAAATCGGAATAAAGACGAAGGCGCAAAGTCGTACACCCCTACATAAAAAATAGGTGGCCGTTATTGGTCGTCGAAGATGTCGGCGATGGGCAGGCTGAAACCGGGGAGCACCACGCCGCCTTGGAGGACGTCGCCGATGCGCAAGCGTTTGACAGGTTGGCCGGGAATGTAGACGTCGAGGGTTTTGGTTTCGGGATTGCCCAGCCAGAGGACAGTTCCGGCGGCCATGTAGTTGCCGACTTTATGGGTGATTTCGTCGTTGGTGTTGCCGGGAGAAAGTATTTCAATGGCAAGATCCGGCGCGAGCGGGTTATAGGCTTCGTCGTTGGGTTCGGGCTGGCGCTTGTAAGACATAAATGCGCCGTCGGGGATGTAGCTTTCGCCTGCAACGACATAACCGCCATCCGCTCCGGTGCAGCGTCCGAGTTTATGGCGCTTTGCAAACACTTGCACTTCGGCCACCAAGATCAATCCTTTGCGTGATGACGTGCCGTTGGATACCCCTTCAACGATCTCCCCTGCGATGTGTTCAAAGTTGCGATCCCGATTTTCAGGACGCATGACAAATTCATCAAATTGTTCTTTGGTGATGGGGTGTAGGTTGAGCATGTCAACTCCTACGCGAACAGCTCGGCAACAGGCAGCGTGAAACCGGGGAGAACATCGCCGCCATCGAGCACATCACCTATTGAATAAGTTTTCATGGGTTTGCCGGGGGCATAGACATCTACACTGCGCGAGGGATAATAAATTTCCCATAGCAGGATTCCGGCGCGGAGATACATTTCGCGTTTTTCCCGAATGGCCTCCGCTTTATCGGTCGGTGATATGACTTCTACCGCCCAGAGCGGCGGCACAGGGTCCGGATATTCATTAATCAATTCAGTATTTTTATAAGCAAAGTCCGGCGCGACGGTGTTGTTCCCTATGCGGTATGCGCCTTCGCTCCCGCTGGCATTGTAGGGGAGATTGTGTTGGCGACAAAAGTTGTAGACAACAGCCGCTAAGACAATCGCAACTTTTGAATAGGTACTGCGCCCGGGTGACATTTCGACAATCTCTCCGTTGATGAATTCCAACCTGCGGTCTTCGTTCTCCGGTAAGTTGGCGAAGGTGATAAATTCTTCGGGGGTCATTTCTTTTTGTCGTGTGAGCATGGCCCTACCCTTTTAAATCTACTTACCTGCTCATTATTGCATACTTTGGGGCGATGTGAGCAACCGTTTGGTGATGTTAGGGAGGACAGTCATCCTACCTCTGCTTCTTGAGTTCGTTATACATGGCTGGCGGACAGAGCAGCGTGAGATCGACACTGCCGGATTTGACACCGAGGCGTGCATTATCGCCAACGGCGTAGTTATCGCCGCGCCAGACGGCCGAGGTCAAATCCAGTTCATGGCCCTTCCTCAGCCCGAGTGTCTGGGCAGTGATGCGAGCGCGGATGCTGGGAAAACTGATGGATTTTTTAGAACCGGCAATCATGGCGCAGGTGTTCCCATTGCCGCAGTCTACGGAAGCGATATAATTTGTCATGTTGGCACACCTCAATTGCGTTGATTTGAGGCCCCTTTGACCGCTGGCGGGGTTTTTGATTCATTCATTGGAACATACTCAGAAAATTATCCGCTATGGTTTCAGCAGAGACCGAAGCTGTGGTTTGCCTAACCTCTGCTTTAGGTGGTAATGGAATGGGCGGATCATATTTTATGGATTGCAACTGCCCTGCTCCAAGGGCTGCGGGCTGCTGCTGTTTCAAAATTTGCATGAACTGTTCGAGTGCTTCGGCTGTGCCGGGCGCAAACTGGGTTTTATATTGAGGGAACATATCAAATAAAATCGGCAAATCGCCCTGCTCCAAGGCATAATAAAGGGCAATGGCTTTGCGAAGATTAGTGATTTCTTGTTTGCCTGTTTTCCAGAAGTTGAGAATGTTTTCTACATGTTGATCCATCGGATGGTCATTGCGGAATTGGTACTTTCGCGTGTGACGTGGAACTGGTTTACGCTTCGCGACTGACTTCTTTTTGGCTACCATTTGGCACTCCTGATAAGATCACACTAGGTGTGTGTCGCACCTAGGTGCGATTTGGTTGTTTTTATTGCCAATTGGCATTATAGTATCTAGTGGCACAATGCGCAATAAGAAGTGCCAAATATGCAAAGGAATTGGCAAATGCGATCCGGAGAATTGGCAAAACTGCTTGGAGTGGCTGACCAAACGCTGCTCAATTGGATGAAACAGCCTGAAGTCAAACACTTCTTTAGCAGAGAAGCGTTGGGCGTGGCTGGTTCGGTGCAGCGAATTTATACGGAAGAGGATGCCATTATCCTTAACAGTATACGGGAGCTGCGGTCAAATGGGACTACCGATTGGCCGGAAATTGCCAAATTGTTGGCGGACGGCTTTCGGAATTTAGAGTTTCCCAAGAATGCTCTGATTACGGATACGCGCGTTATCCCAGTGCCGATGGCTGAACAGGCTACGCAGCTGGCTCAAGTTTTGCAGGAGCGGGATTCCGCTTTGGAACGCGCTACTCAGCTTGCACAGGCACTCGAAGAGGAAAGGGCAGGGCGAAAGCGCGATAATGAGGCTGCCCAAGGTGAGCTGCGGCGGCTTGAACGAGAAATTGGCAAATTGGAAGGGCGCATCGAGGAAATGCTTAAGTCGCGCAATTCAAATCAATAGGTCGTGCTTCGCAGAATTAATAACTTGCTCTGCTGTTACCTCTAGCAGGCTGTGCCCTTTGAAATTCATGCTGCCGTAAAATTCTCCTGATTCATATCCGCATTGTGGTACATGCCTTCTTTTTGATAAAGATGTTGTTTCTTAAAAAAGAAAGCGAAGGGGCGAATTAAGGTTACTGATTATTATTCATTTGCAAATTATTCCAAAGCGGAATACATTATGACGATAAATGCCACAATATAACTGTTGCAAATGAATGACTATCGAAATTAATCTCATCCCGACGGATGATTTGGCCAATCAGTGTGTGGAAGAATCTTTAAAAAAACAGCCTGCCCGTCGGGATGATAACTTTTGTTTTGAGTTGATTCGGCGTGCTTTTGCTTTAGATGATCACTATGCATTAGGACATGTGTTGACCGTCTATAAAAATGTCTGGAGCCGATTTTGGATTCGAGACGCTAAGCTGTTCGACACGCAATCACTCACGATTGATGACTTTAAAAGTATCGCTTTTGTACTTGTTTATCAGCATTTAAAGGGCAAGGCTTTTAGCGGATTTTCGTCACTTACTCCACTTTTAGCCTATTTTCGTGTGGCTCTGGTACGAACCGTTGCCCAATATTTACGTTCATCCAAACATAAGCAGCAAGTAACCCTCGATGACGACCCGAATGAATTCTTAGAGAATATACCCGCTCCTAAAAACCCCCGGGTTGAGACTGAAAAAGAACTTGTCCGGTTGGAAGTTGAGAAGCGGATTGCTTATCTGCTGCCAGACGAAAATGACCACCTCCTTTTTGACTGCTGGGCAAAGCAAAATTTGAGCCGGACAGAAATCGTCACAGCTTATTCACACATCTGGGAAAATGAAAATGCGGTACGCGTCGCTCTTCAACGGATAAGGCGGCGAATTGTCAACGATGCTCCGCTTAATGATTTGCTTAGAGACCTGTTGTAAGGGACGCGAATAACAGGATGATCACAAACTCATTGTGATTTCAGCTTATGTTTATACATTTATATCGATAGAGATAAGCAATAGGGGACTATGACGTTTTTATTTACAGAATGTATTTTGCAATCCCCTTTAAGTGATGATGATTTGCTCGCTGTACTGGACGGCGAAGCGAATGAAGACATCCAAAATCATTTAGGGATATGTGCCTACTGCTCGGAGCGGCTAGGGCATATGCGGAAGTTAGAACAAGGGGTACATATGATCATGTACCGTTCAGATTGTCCAACTGCTGATGAATTAGCGGACTTTGTTATGGAAGTCGTTACGTTCGACATCTATCAGAGTATCCAAGAACATCTTCAGGCCTGCGTTGTATGCCGAGAAGAGGTGCAAAAACTCCAAATGATGTTCACAACGAATGAGCTTCCCATTAATACTGTTTCTCAGACTGAATCTTTCTGGCAACAACTTGAGAACCGGTTGCATGAATTAGAAGATCGAATTGTTACGCTGCTGGTTCCGCGTCCATTGATTGCCAGTGGTCAACTGAGAGGTGCCGGGGACCGTGAACGTATTTTGAATTACGAGAATGGTTCTATCACGGTTATGCTGCGTCTGGAAAAGCTGGTCGATGGTCTGAAGATTAATGGGACGATTATCGACAGCCAGAATGAAGGGCAATGGATAGGCGGTCACGCAGAATTGACAGCCAGCGGGCAGAGGCGGTTTATAGCGATCATTGATGATGATGAGAACTTTATGTTTGAGCAGGTTACAGCAGGATTATTCGAACTGAGCATCTACGCTGTCGCTAAGCAAATTCTGCGTTTAGAAGGTGTTGATTTGATCGTGTAAGGTCTGACACTATATTAAAGGGCAGATTGATGAAGATCACTGATGATTACACGATTGAGTGTTTGAAGTCTTATCTCCCCGTTGAATTTCAGCCTCGGCTTGTGGTTCCGTTTGATGTTGACCCTGAAGAACTGATTGTCATCGCTGTACAGTCTTCCAGCACAATCGCTGAAGGTATCGCTAACTGCCTGAAATTTGGTGTCGAGCATACCTCGGATAGTCATGTGGAGTTGGCATTACAACTGGCGGATACGATTATTGCGATTGGGGAACGGCGGGAAGAGGGGAGTCTGGTCGGTCTGGGGATGATGGCGCGAGGAGATACGCTCGCTCATGCCGGACATCTCACAGAAGCATGGGAAACTCTGGACTCTGCAGGGACCATTTTTCATGAATGCAACGATGAGGTTGGTTGGGCACGTACACGGATCGTACGGTTGGCGATTGGGGCAGAACTGGGATCCACTTATGTGGATAGGGTGTTTGCAGATGCTGTGGCCGCTGAAGCGATCTTTGAGAAAGCAGGAAGGTATGACCGGCTGCTGCGGCTGCATCATGGTTGGGCGTTGGCCTATGTGGTGATGGGACAGTACGAAGAAGCGATTGCTCATTACCAGCAGGCTGCGAAGGTGGTTCAGCAACAAAATGATCCACATTCGTCTAAAATCATGCTGGCTCATTTGTATACCGACACGGGATATGCTTACAACAATCTGGGACTGTTGAAGCCTGCGCTGGAACATCTCGACTATGCGCGTCAGGTTTTGTTAGAGGCGAAAATCCCATCATCAGCCGCAATGGCTGAGTACGCTATCGCGAATAACCACATCGTGCGGGGTGAATACCGGCAGGCGCTCCACCTTTTGCTGAATACTGTTATTCCTAATCTGACCGGACATTTTGCCTATCGGGGGGATTTCGCGCGGCTGTCGGTGATTGACTGTTATCTGGCCTTGAACCGCAACGAAGAAGCCTATGAATTAGCCAGCGAGGTTTTGAAACGCTGCCAAGAGCATGCTGATCACCATCATCAGATTGGTTTAACCGCTTTATTTTTGGGAACGGCACAAGCCCGCCTCAAACGCTGGGATGAAACCTTGGATTCGTTCGGGTTGGCCGAGGCAGAATTCAAAGCTTACATGCATATGGCGGCTTTGATTCAACTGCGGCGGGGGCAGATTGCGCTGCATCAAGGCGATTTCCAAAACGCGCGCGAAATCGCACACAACACAGTTAAACAATTTAAAGTGGGGCAGCAATTAACGAATTGGATTGATGCGGTATTGCTCGAGGCCGAAGCGGCTATGTTGTCGGGTGATCTGAGTGCTGCTCAAGAGTTGGCGCAAGAAGCGATGGTGCGGGCGCGCCAAGAAAATTGGCTGCCTGTACGTTATCGCAGTTACCTTGTGTTGGGGCAGATTCTGGAACAGTCCGGTCAATTGAACCGTAGTATACGCTTTTATCAAGCGGCTTTGGAAGTGCTGCGCCGGATGGAACGCTCGCTAACTGTTTCACTGCGAACAGGTTTCTTGGAGGACAAATTACTGCCTTTTCATCGCCTAATGCACATTTATTTAAGCGGGAATCAGATGGAAGCGGCTTTTGATACGCTGGAGCAGTTGAAGTCACAGGTGTTTCGGAATTATTTGACGCAGCGTGAAAGGCTGCGATGGCCTGAGACTGACCAGACGCATGACTTGTTAGAAAAACTACGCACACTGCGAGACCGTCACCGCTGGCTTAACCGCCTACAGGTGAATCCGCCGGTGGGTGAGGCTGAGGCTAGAGCGTGGTACCGGGAAATTGGCGTTTATACTGATGTTCAGCAATCTATCATTGATTGCGAAAAGCAGATGCGCCATATCACCGATCAGCTTTATTTATTTTCGGAAGTTGAGGCTGCGAGCAGCGACAATGTCGTTCGTTTGAGTGATGTTCAACAATATATAACGGATGACGCGCTTTTGATCGAGTTTTATGCGGATCAAGATCGTGTTTGGTGTTTCGCGGTAAGCCGCGATTCGGCTGCTGTTTATGCTTGTGCCGGAAGTACGACTGAAATACGGCAACTGATTGAGGATAAGTGGTGGAGCAATTTAGATTTTGCGCTTAAAACAGGCGCGGACGACACGCGAATTAAAGGATTAACGGTCAAGGCACAGCGGATCGGTGAAAAACTTTTCCAAATGTTACTGCAACCTGTCGCAGAACTTTTGAAGCAGAAAAAGCAGGTAATCATTATCCCGTTCGGGTTTTTGCACCAAGTTCCTTTTAATATTTTGCGAGATGGTGGTACGTATCTGATTAGAACGCATGAAGTGGTGACTTTACCGAGTGCCGCGCTGCTGTCTCGCTCGACCCCTGATCGAGAAAACGGGGCGATGGTACTGGCGCATAATTGGGAAGGGCGATTGACGCATACGATCCCCGAAGGTGAGATGGTTCACCGGTTTATGGGGGGTGAATTTTTCGTAGGGGAGGACTCTGTGCGAAGCCGATTACAACAAAGGCCGCGCAAAGTTCTGCATATTTCCACACACGGTGAGCACCGAATTGACCAACCGGATTTTGCTTATATCGAACTGAGTGACGGGCCGGTTTATACCGACGATTTACTGCAATGTGATCTGAGTTACGAGCTGGTTGTTTTGAGCGCCTGCGAAACCGGTCGGGCAAAGGTGGTCGCAGGGGATGAGCTGATTGGTTTAGGACGCGGATTCTTATATGCAGGTGCGGGAACCCTAATCGCTAGTTTGTGGAGGGTGAATGAAACACATACCTATGCTTTGATGGAGACATTTTATCGGGAATTGTGCGGGGGAAGGTCCAAGGTGGGGGCGTTACAAGCTGCCCAATGCGAATTACTGGCTCACAATGAAAATTTGCACCCTGCTTTTTGGGGTGCTTTTCAACTTATTGGCGATGGGAAGCCGCTCAATATTGCATAGAAAGATAATGACATGCATAAATTTAATCCGGATGACATGCCTCTTCGGAATTCGCGAGACTATTTTGTACCATACGAAATTGTATGTTACGTAATACACGAGGCAGGTGTGGAAGTAATTGATATCGATTTAGTGCGGAAAACGTTATACCGCAGAGAGTTGATTAGTGAGACCGCAAGTGTAAAAGCCCGTGTTTTGCCCACAACATTTTCCCGGCAAGGCAGGAACATGTACACCTTCTTTAGCGTGCATCATTTTGATATTGATGTCGCTGAGGTTTGTGATCGATTTTGGAATTCCACAGATAACTTAGAGGGTGTTGATATTCGTGATAGCAACAATAGAAAGGTGGGTACGCTTCGACGCATTGTGCCTAATTGGTTTGCCGGAAGTGCTCTTCATACTGGATTGGGACCGCATGGGCCGGGTGGGCCGCCACGGCCTGTTGTTAGCTGGAACATGATTGATCATGTAAAAGACAATGTTCGTTCGGCTTTTGATCGTGGTGCAGCCGCAGGGGATAATGCCTGTGATGAGGAAGTCCTTGAAGACGCCTGTAACGAGGTTTGCGAGGATGTGGTCATTTATGTTCTGGATACGATTCCTGAGCGCTGCCGCATCGAAACGGCAACTCAAAAATGGCCAATGCTGGGCTGCTACTACGCCTGTATTCTGGATGAGACTAAAGCTGAGGGTGAAGCTGAAAAAGCTAAGCGGATTGCAACTCCTGATGTGTACTATACCAAGATGGCTACTTATCACTATGCCAAGGATGTGGGATGCGATCTGAGTGTTGTTAACATACCTGAAGAACGGCTTAAGGCATTGGGCGGATCGCATCACAACGCACGTCGTGCGAACGCCGCAGCTCCCTTACCGGATGCTTTGTCGGATGATCCGTACGCGCTGGGCAAACATCACTATGATTCGTCTGATCATGGATTGTTTATTGCTGGCATCCTTCATTTGCTGGTTCCGAAGGTGAAAATTCATGTACTAGAGGTGATTGGCAATTATGGTGGTGGCACATTTACGAGTTTCGCCGCCGGACTCCACAAGGTTATCAAACTTCATGGTCAATCGACTGCAAAAGCTTTCATCAACTGCAGTTTTACGCTAGCGATTCCAGTTGATGGACATGATGATGGGGAAAATGATGATGACTGCTGTGGTGGAAAAAAGCGGTCGACAACTTCAGATCAACAGACTACTGGAAAACAGGTCGCTCCCGCTATACCAGAAACTTTGGCATCGTTTACAGCAAAGCATGAAGAATTTGCCGAGCAGCTTAACGATTTGTTTACTGCGCTTGCCGACAGTATACAGACGATCGGGGCGAAGGTGTTCGCCGCGGCAGGGAATGACTCCGACAAAGAACGTGGTAAGCCAGAAAAAGAGACGCGCTACCCGGCAAAACTGGCGAGTGTAACCGGTGTTGGCGCGTTAAAGCGTGATGGCAAAACTCCTGCTAATTATTCGAATAGCCCTGATCAACCGGAAAGTGCTGGTTTCTGGGCATTTGGTGGCGATTATATTGACAATGCCCATCCATTACCGGGGACAGGTGATTATGTGGATAGTGGAGAGGGGATTATCAGCATTTTTACAGGCAATTTGAATATTAATCCCAATCCATATTGTGATGATGATGCGAAGCAGTTTGACCGTGATTTGTACATCAATCCTTATGGTTTCGCCGAATGGAAAGGCACGTCGTTCGCAACTCCGATGTTGGTGGGCAGGCTGGCACAACTGTGGTGCGAGGGCGATCAGGCTGTTAAAGGGGATATCGAAAAATTAGGTAATGCTGCCGTTACCTCAACAGATCAAAAATCTGCGGTCGCGACATTGAGAACGAATATCAAAGTTCACGTCCAACCCGAGGCGGAACATACGCATGATGAGCCTCACCAATAGTCGGCAGGATAGGGTGAGCGCTATTCAAGAACGTGCCTGATCACCGGCGACGCAAAAAACACTATAAGAATAATTCCTCTTGAATTTTCAGCCGTGACACTGCTCGCGGCTGATTTGTTTCCAAGTGACTTGTGCCAAATTCACTTCAGAATGCATTTATATCGTTTAGAGGTACCCGATTGATTGTTGCTCAAAACGGTATCTATCTCTAAGGCACGTAATCTTGGAGGATGCATGCATGTCAACGTTGAAAATTTTTTTATTCGGAGGGGTGCGAGTTTATCGCAGTGATTACCCTGAAGAAATTAATCTCACTTCGGTTTTGAAATCCCTGCTGGCGTTTCTGGTCATGAACCGACATCGCAGCTTCCCGCGCGAGGTGCTGATGGAAATGTTCTGGGAGGATACTGAAGAAGCACGGGCAAGTAGTTGTTTGAGTACGGCTTTGTGGCGGTTAAGAGTGGCAATTGAACCGGAAGGCGTTGTGAAGGGAAGTTACTTACTGACTGATCGCCAAGATCACGATGTCCGTTTTAATCCAGATAGTGATTATTGGTTAGATGCAGCCGAATTTGAAGATCAAGCCAAACAAATTGGTCATAAAGATTATGATATTACACCTGAAAATTTAGAAGCCATTGAAGGCTGTTTGGCGCATTATAACTTTGGCATTCTCAACGGGTTATACGATGATTGGGCGCTGCGTGAGCATGAGCGTTTCCGCGATATGTATATCCAAATGCTGAATTACGTTGTAGGACATTACATCGAGAAACAGGATTTTTCTAAGAGTCTGCATTATGGACGGGTACTGCTCGACCTCGATCCTTTGCGAGAAGACGTTCACCGTATGCTGATTTCTTTGTTTATGGAAAACGGACAGCGCTCGCTGGCGATTCGCCAATATCATCAATGCAAAATGGCGCTGAAAAACGAACTTCAGATTAGTCCCGATGAAAAAACGCAGGCTCTATTTGACAAAATCGTTGCTCTTCATCCGCAAAAAGAAGTCCGCGGGTGGGCAGGTAAGGAAGAAAGTTTTGAAGTCAATGATCGTCATGAGATGGTCGAGCTTATTAAGCAGACGTACAAAAAGATCGATGATTTACAGAACCAACTGCAGTTGATGATCATGCGGATGGATCATTACATGAAAAGTTCTGAGTGAAGTCATTTGAGCCTATGAAAGAGCGTGCCAGTGGTGCGCTCTTTTGTTTCCGGAAGCAATTTTGCTGTGTGATGAGGTCGTGAGGCTGCGGTGATTAAGCCGTGAGATCAATACCCCATAATGTGAAAACAGTAAGAACCGGGATTTTATTGGCAAACACAAAGGTTCTGATTATTAAAAATGACCGGTTTAGGGAACGATCCGCCGCATGTTTTTATTGTACGTATTCGAAAAGAATCACGCGATAAGGGATATGAATGGTGGGGAAGTGTGGAAAATATTTCTACCCAAGAGCGCATTCACTTTCTACATATGGAAAAGTTGGTGGAATTTATTCTCCAGAAAACCAGCTGCCGTATGGCGCAGGAGAGTAACTATCTGAAGGTTGTGCTTGCGCGCTGGTTGGGTCGTGGAGCAAGAAAGAAGTCATTCTGATGGCTGATTATAACGTTATTTATGCGGTCACTGAAAAATTACGTGATATTTTGCTGGCCTCTTTCAAAGATGATCCGGCACTTGAACCGCTGGTTAGTGACGGTGATATCGTGTTTGAGAATCCCTCTGAGGCTGACCTCAATGAATCCACCAAGTTATCCCTGTGGTTGTACCAAGTCACAGAAAACGAGTTTCTAAAAAACCAAAATAACCAGTACGAGATGAATAATCAACAGAGAAAAGCGCCGCTTGCACTCAATTTATATTATTTGGTTACCCCTTTTGGAAACAATATTCAGACCAATCAAATGCTGATGGGGCGAATCCTTCAGACGTTTCATGACAACGGCACGATCACGCTGCTGGATGCCAACAAGCAGGTCGCAGAAGAACTGCGGATTGTGTTATGCCGGTTGTCGCTAGAGGAACTGACACGCATATGGGAAGCATTACGGGAGGCTTATCGCTTATCGGTGTGCTACCAAGTGAGGGTGGTGCAAATCAATTCGAACCTACCGATTGTCAGTGCGCGGGTGGTCAAGCGAACAGGGCAATTTGGCGGAATTCCCGGTTCCGACAACTAAAACAAAAATGCCCTTCGGAAAATTTAGACGAGTTTATTTGAGGATAAAAGGAGAGAGAGATGCCTAACGAGATGGTTGTGAAAAGTATTGAGGACCTGCAGCGCCGGTTGGATGAAATAACTCAACGCGTTCAGAAGGAAAATGATGAAAAAGCGGCGCTAGAGAAAGCCAGAACAGATATTGCTAAGGGGATGACGGAATATCAGAAGAGCAAGGATGCTGCCAAGAAAGAAAGCGACGATGCTGACAGCCTGAAGACAGAAGTGGGTAAACAGTGTACGGACAAAGAAGTTATTAAAGCGGTAAATGAGGCGCGCACGAAGCTTGAGGAAGAGCTTGATGCGCTAACCGCTACGCTCGCCACAAAGCAAAGCGCCTTGAGTGGGCCACAAGCGGCAGCTGAGGCAGCCGACGCGGCTCTGGTCACTAAGAAGAAGGCGCTGGACGATACACAATTGGCGCTGGTGGATTTGAGTAAGAACATCGTAGCGGTTACTAAGCGGCTGACTGAGCTCAAAAAGGCTGCCAGAGAGGCGCTGGCTAAATGTGATTGTGTTCTGGTTTTGATTTTGCAACACGACATTGAGAAAGTTCAAACTGAGCTGACCCGTTTAATCAGTGAAGCATACGAAGAACAATTGTGGCTGGCCTTCAGCGAGGCATACAAGGCTTATTCAACTCAAGTGACAGCTACAAGTGATGCCCACAAAACCCTGCTTGCCACCCAACATGAGATTGACGTCGCACAGAGGGCTGTAGATGACAAAAAGGCGAGTTTCAATAACGACATTAAGAGTGCGGTGGCTAAAGAAAAAGCCAAATGCTAAACGCACGTCCTGTCATCCTCGAAACACGTATATGGGAAGTTCAGGCCATCTTCGATGTGGTTGATGGTTTTGCACAGCAGCGAGGATTATCCGGTCGAAACCCGCGTCCTATGGGGGATGTGGCATTTTACGCGGTGGCTGAAGTGATTAATGGGCAACGAGTCTATTTTGCTGAGCCTTTGCGGTTAATTGTGCAGCAGAACCCAAGCGGTTACTTCTTATTTTTTGGCAAAGTGCAACGGGGCAAAGGGATGAACCATCGGGATTTGCTGCGATCTGGAACATACGTGCTTCGTGTAGTCAGTGACTATTACTTGACGCATGAGCAGCCCGATGAAGTTATTCCAATGGCTTACCCTACACAAACGATACCGATCGCGTTGATGCCGTCAACCGCTTATCCGTATCCACAAACAGTCAAGCTGCTGCGCGGAACACTGCGCCATGTGGACGGCAGTGGAATGGCGGATGTAGCGATTAGCGCGGCTGTCGATGGGCAGCAGGTGCAGTATGTGACAGGGGCGAATGGCGATTGGGTGCTTACATTACCGCACAGCACTCGCGGTGACGCGGTACCACAAAACCTTACTCTTGATGTGAAATTTAACTTTCCTGATGGTTCTGAACACATAAGAAGGATCCCTGACATCCGTTATCAACCGAGCATGGTGGTTAATGTCAGGCTTCAAAGTGCTATTGTGGGACAAGTTGTGGATCAAAATGGGCGCGGAGCCACCGGTGTGGTGGTTGAAGTGCCGAACCAATGGGGGCGTGTGGTCACAGATCAAGAGGGTTGGTGGACGTTCGTTTTTACCAATCAAGCAGCAGACACGACGATCGATAGCATCGTAACTGATGGGCAGCAGCAACTCTTTTCTCCGGTTGTTATTCCGGCAGGGGAGACACGCTACGCACCTCGTCTGAAAGTCACGCGATCTTTTTGATAGAAATGTTTAACACGAGGAGAAATGAGTATGCCTGAATATCTTTCGCCCGGTGTCTATGTTGAAGAGCAAAATACCGGGGCGCGGTCAATTGAAGGGGTTGCAACCAGCACGATGGGCATCGTGGGACAGTCCGAACGTGGGCCAGAAGACGCCCGACTGATTACGAGCTGGTTGGAATTCCAACGCTGGTACGGGAAATACATTGATGAGTCTTATCTGGCTTATGCGGTACAAGGCTTTTTTTCAAATGGCGGACAGCGCTGCTTTGTCTCGCGCATTGTAGGGAACGGTGCGGTTGCATCACAGGCACCAGTAGGGCCACTGACAGTTGTGGCCTGTGGACGTGGTCAGTGGGGTGATGGTATCGCCCTTATGGTATCGCCAGCAGGCAGCGGCAATAACGATTTGGTTAAAGTCACGATTATCTACTACCGTATTCTTCCTGATGGATTTCCGGATAGTGATCCATTTGTAAACCCGCTCAATCCTTTCAATTCCAGCGATAAGGAAAGACGCAAGCGCCGCCGGGAACCAGATGCCATCGAGGTCTACGACAATCTGTCATTGAAACCCGGTGATAGTAATTTTATCGAAACCGTATTGAATTCGAATTCGCATCTGGTAAAGGTGTGGTGGAATCCAGCCAGTGATGCGGTTTTACCTAAAAATCCGGCACCACCTAGCACGCCAGAGGCTGATGGCCCAGCATGGGCGCTGACACGGTTGAGTGGTGGTGATAACGGGGCTGCGATTACAGTTGCAGAATACAAAGGTTCTGGAGATACCCTTATCCCATCGGGGCTTGATGTTTCTCTGGAACTGTTGGGGCGTGGAACGGGGCTTGAGGCGCTGGCTAATGTTGATCAAGTTGCCCTGTTATTGGCACCTGATGAAGTTAAAACCGGTTATGGCGAGGCACTGACCGACGAAGTCATTAAGCAGTGTGAACTGCTGAAAGATCGTTTCGCCATCGTTTCTGCTAAACAAGGCCAATCTTCAGTTTCGAATATACAAGAGCGACAAGACACGACCTATGCGGGTTTTTATTATCCATGGATCAAGATTTACGATCCGGCCACCAACACCAAAAAATTGATCCCACCCGGCGGTCATGTGGCAGGGATCATCGCACGAACCGACATCGAACGCGGTGTACACAAAGCACCCGCGAATGAAGTTGTGCGCGATGCAATGGATTTAGAGTTCCCTGTTCCTAAAGGGATGCAGGATATTCTGAACCCAATCGGGGTTAATTGTATTCGTGACTTTCGTAGTGACGGTTTGGGCATCCGCTTATGGGGTGCACGTACGATGTCCAGTGACAGTATGTGGAAATATGTGAACGTGCGCCGCCTGTTTATTTTTATTGAAGAATCTATTCAAGAAGGTACGCAGTGGGTGGTGTTCGAGCCGAACAGCCAGGAGACATGGGCCGCCGTGCGCCGGACGATCACCAACTTTTTGATTGGTGTTCTGCGTAGCGGGGCGCTGATGGGGCCTAACCCGGAGCAGGCTTTCTTTGTGCGCTGTGACCGGACAACCATGACCCAAGATGATATTGATAATGGTCGTTTGGTTTGCTTGATTGGAATCGCGCCGGTTAAACCTGCCGAATTCGTCATTTTCCGTATTAGCCAATTCACGGCTGAAGCTACGACATAACTTTAAAACCATAAGGAGCAATCCAAGATGCCAGAAACTGCACAACGCAATGACCCTTATGCGTCCTTCAATTTCAAGATTGAAGTTGAAGGGATGCCCGTCGCCGGATTTTCCGAAGTTAGTGGTTTAGATCTGACCACTGACCCGATTGAATACCGGAATGGCGACGAAGATATTACCGTACGCAAGCTTCCCGGTTTAAGGAAGTTTAGCAATATCGTCCTTAAAAGGGGCTATACCCGTTCCAAAGAACTGTGGGAGTGGCGCATGACGGTTATGAGTGGCAAGACCAAGCGCCATTCGGGTTCGATCATGCTGTTGGATGAAGGTCGCCAAGAGGTGATGCGCTGGAACTTCTATGCAGGTTGGCCGACCAAGTGGAGCGGGCCAGCGATGAATGCGAAGAATAACGAAGTGGCAATCGAAACGTTGGAAATTGCCGTCGAAGCCATTGAACTTGTGATGAAGTGATTCAGCCTCCCTACCTTTGAAAGTGTAGGTCAGCCAATTAATGGGTTCAGCATAAGCAGGAGCAAGTCAGCAACGTGTTCAATTACAACACACCGGGTGTGTATTTTGAGTGGCAGGATGATCGTTCACGGTCGATTGATGGCATGCGTACCGATATTGCTGGTTTTGTAGGCATTGCTGAGCGTGGACCTTTGCATCAGGCGGTCAAAATATCAAGCTGGATGCAATTCACTAGTGTATTTGGGCAGCCTATCCCACAGGCTTATCTTGCTTATGCTGTACAGGGGTTTTTCGCGAACGGTGGACGGGACTGCTGGGTGGTACGAGCTGCTGATCCTGAGAGAGCGACGCCGGCATCGCTCACCGTCCAGAATTGCAAGGGACAAGTGTTATTTGGGCTGGAGGCTTCTAGCCCGGGCGTATGGGGACAAAATATCCGTGTTTTACTACAGCGGACGAATGAAAAACAGTTCAATCTGTTTGTCCGGCTGCCGGATGGGACACAGGAAATATGGCGAGATTTGGACTTGAATGCATACAACCCCAACGTGAGCATCGACAACTTGCGTAACGTAGCGCGGGTACTTTATGAGCCGCGTGACGTACAAACTGCTTCGAGCGATCAACCACGGCAGGAAGCGGTCGTGGATGCGCGTTCAGGTTCTCAATTACTACGAGTTGTGAGAGGGAATGAATATGAATGTTCCGTTCTCAAACTGCCAATTGAATGGTCAAAGATTACAGGAAGTTTAAAAGGTGGGACTGATGGTTTAGTCACACTCACGCCAGCGCATTTGAGCGGTGTTGGCTCACCCCAAGATGTTTTGTGGGGATTGGCGACTTTTAATCTGATTGACGAGATCAGCATCGTGGCGATGCCCGACAGCGTTCAAATTCAAATGGGTGCAGTTGCGAAAACGCAGACGCCCGCGCCGCGTTGTGATATGGATGAGCCACATGGTGATCCATTCCTAGCGCTGCAACGACAAGCCAATGCGGAGCAAGTTCGTGAATCACCTCCGCAATGGGATAACTTGCAAGTGGCTTTTATGCAGCAAGCCATGATTAGCCACTGCGAGGTTTTAAAAGATCGTGTCGCATTAATTGACCCGAACATACCGCAGTTGGATCGCATGGCAATTATTAATCTGCGAAACGAATTTGATAGCAAATTTGCCGCGCTTTACTACCCGTGGATTGGAGTGCTTGATCCCAACAATCTTCTGCGTTTCGTACCGCCATGTGGACATGTGGCGGGGATGTATGCCCGTGTTGATCAACAGGTGGGCGTACATAAACCGCCGGCTAACGAAGTGCTGCAAAGTGTCCATAGTTTGAGCGTGGTGGTGGATGACACCACTCACGGGATGA
The DNA here is from genome assembly GCA_044227005.1 of Aggregatilineales bacterium. GTDB lineage: Bacteria > Chloroflexota > Anaerolineae > Aggregatilineales > Phototrophicaceae > CFX2. The sequence goes on along the minus strand of JBGAFZ010000016.1, from coordinate 39,433 downwards.
TGAATACAGTAGGTGTCAATGTAATCCGCGCTTTGAAAGGGCAGGGTATTCGCGTGATGGGTGCCCGAACCATGAGCAGTGACTCCCTGTGGCGCTACATCAATGTACGGCGGCTGATCATCATGATTGAGGAAGCTATCGAAACGAATACCCACTGGATGGTCTTTGAAAGCAGCAATTATTCACTGTGGGCGGATAACCGCAGAATCATCACCGCCTTCTTAACGCGCTTATGGCGGCGTGGCATGCTGGACGGGGCAACCGCAAATGCTGCCTTTCGTGTGACGTGTGATGAAACCACTAACCCACCGAATGAGCGGGACAAGGGACTCATGATTACCGAAATTGGTTTGCAACCGCCGTGGCCTGCTGAGTTTGTGATTATCCGTATCGGCAAGACCAAGGGCAGCAGTGAGGTTTTGGAGGAAAAGGCTGATGACTGAAACCGGTAAACGTAACGATCCCTTTGCGGCCTTTCGTTTTGAAATCCGCTTTGATGAGAAACCACAGGGCGGCTTTAGTGAATGCAATGGAATCAATCTGGAGGTCGAAGTTCAAGAGTACATGGAGGGTGGCATGAACACCCACGTTCTCAAGTTTCCGGGACGTACCAAGCAGACTCCAATTGTACTGAAGCGCGGGATTGTTGACCGGGCATTATGGGATTGGTACTGGGACATTACACAAGGCAAGGTCAAGTATCGGACAGGCTCGATTGTGGTGTTTGATCCGTCGGGGCAAGATGTGATGCTGCAATGGGATTTTTATAGAGCTTTTCCCTTCAAATGGACCGGGCCGGATTTGAATGCTATGCAGAACACGGTTGCACTCGAAACGTTTGAACTAGCCCATCACGGTTTAGCGAGAGTGAAATAATCAATCATGCCAATTCACATTCAAAAAATGACAAGCGATGTGTTGACGTTTAACGGTGATTTGCCCTTGACCGAAGCGCAGATTGAGAAGCTGGTCAAAATCATTATCAAGCGCATCGAAGAATCTCAGCGACAAAACAAACAAAATCGTGAAGCAACCACCATTCGCCGCAGCGTAATTGCGCCGGATGGCATTGAAGGGTGATTTGACGAATGGCACTGGCAAAGGCTTACATCAAAATTCTGGATATGGATAAAGAGGCTATCGATAGTACACGCGGTCTGACTGAGATTATTCATGTTCAGTTCAATCCAACTAAATACACGCTGAGTAAATCTGCCCAAATTGCTGAGGCAGGTATACCGGGACTAGATTCGCCAATTCTGCAATTTGTACGCGGGCAAAACGAAAAGCTGACATTGGAACTATTCTTTGATAGCACAAGCGCCGACCTTGAATCAAGTGATGGTCAACTAGGCGGCAGCGCTAAGAGTGTTACGCAAATGACCCGTTCAATTTACCAACTGGTGAAGGTACAGCCCAAAACACATGCACCGCCCCGTATCCAGTTTTGTTGGGGTGAAATTGCTTTTAGAGCGATTGTCGAAAGTGTGCAGCAGGAGTTCACGCTGTTTAATCCGGATGGCATTCCATTACGTGCAACCGTACAGGTCACATTTCGTGAATACAAGACGCTGGAAGAACAGATGAGGGAGCTTAATTTGCAATCTCCCGATTATACGAAGCGTCGGGTAGTGCAGCGAGGAGACACAATCAGCAGCATTGCTTATGCCGAGTACAAGGATGCGGGCTTGTGGCGTTGGATCGCACGTTGGAACAAGTTAGACAAACCACGTCAGTTAAAACCCGGCATGATTTTGAATATTCCGCCACTTGATGCCGATCTTTCGCGGCAAGACCCTGACGGATAAGCCTATGACAACCCAAGAAAAAGTAGTCCAAATTTTTGAGGAATATGACTTTTACGTACCACGCTTTGACGTAAAAGTGGGTAAGCAGAAACTCAGCTTGAATATCGTGCGCGACATTATTGAGGTTTCTTATAAAGACAATATTCAGGAAATGGATAGTTTCGATCTGACCATTTTTAACCAATGGGAGCATGGTCAGCAGCGCGCCAGCGGCGGACAGTCCAAAGAGAAAGAGCAAATGGGCTGGTTTAAATATAGCGACGAAACCACCTTCGACCCCGGTCAAATCGTAGAATTGTCGATGGGCTATATGGGGAAAAAGGCTAATGGCACTGATCGCACCAAACTCATGATTACGGGTGAAATCACCTCATTGAAGCCCAGCTTTCCAGCATCCGGTCAATCCGTGCTCTCGATCAGCGGGGTCAATACGCTGCACCGGTTAACACGAAAAAAGCAGGAATCGCACACTTACGAGAATTTGACTGATTCGCAGATCGCCAAACAAGTCGCGCAGCGCCTCGGTATGGATTTGCATGACGAGAAGAATTTGATTCAGAAGGAACCCAAAAATAAGTATGTCTTCCAAAATAATCAGTTCGATATTGTGTTCTTGATGGAGCGCGCTCACCGCATAGGTTATGAGATGTTTGTGGAAGAAGCCGAACCGCCCAAGCGGCCTAAGCCTGTCCTGCATTTTCACCCATCAGACAAAGTAAAGCAGGTGACCTATGAACTGCATTATGGCAATAGTTTAATGCAATTTCAGCCCACATTAACTACAGCTAACCAAGTGGAAAAGGTCACTGTAAAAGGCTGGGATGCCAAAAACAAGAAACCCATTACGGCTTCAGCGACTCGTGCCAGCATACAGAATAAAGGCTTAGGCACCAAGGGACGTCAAAGCGATATTGATAAGGCGGTTAAAGGGTATGAGGAAGTGATTACTGATAAGCCGGTACATACCCAACCGGAAGCCCAATATCTCGCGGATGAAACGCTCAAGAAAATCACCAAGGATTTGATAAAGGCCAGTGGCTCAACGATGGGTTTGCCAGAGCTTAGAGCGGGAACGACGGTATTGCTGACGGGATTGGGACAGCGTTTCAGCGGACATTATTTTGTCACCGCGACCACTCATACGATTAATGACAGCGGCTATATGACTCAATTCGAGTGCCGCCGCGAGGAAAACTGACATGAGCGATAAACGGGAGTATGGCTTGATTAACGCTGAAGTTGTCAGCCTTGATGACACCGAGAAATTGGGACGTATACAGGTCAAATACTCGATTTTTGAAAGCTGCCGCAGTGATTGGGCGCGTTTAGTTACGCCTATGGCCGGGCCGGAACGCGGTTTGTTCTTGTGTCCAGAAGTTGGTGATGAAGTGCTGGTCGCTTTTGTGCAAGGCGATATACGGTGTCCTTACATCATTGGTTCAGTGTGGAGTACGGTTGATAAACCGCCGCCAAATGATGGGAAGACGAAGGACAACAACTGGCGATTCATAAAATCGCGCAGCGGTCATATTTTCAAGTTCGATGATACCAAAGGCAAAGAAAAGATCGAGATCATTGATAAGGATGGCAAACACAAGGTGGTAATCGATACAGCCAGTAACAACATCCAAATCACTTGTGACACCGGGAATCTGGAGATCAGTGCCAAGTCCGGCAAGTTGACGATTGATGCCAAAACCGTTGAAATCCACGCAGGCGAGAATATGACGCTTAAGGCGGATAACAAGATGAAGATTGTAGGCACAACCATTGATATTAACTGACGCCTTGATGGATGCGTCAAGCAGAATTTGATCATTCAAATGCAAGGGGAAAGATGATGGGCAAGGCAGCGGCTAAACAAAATGATCATATAAAAGCGACTGACATACACATCATTCAGCCACCGGGACCCAGCTCGCCTGTGCCGGTATCACATGCGTTTATGGGAACAATCAATGGCGGCTTAAGCAGTAATGTCAAGATTGAAGGGCAGGCAGCCGCTACTGTCAACAGCACGGCGACGAACCAACCGCCGCACATTCCAATCGGGGGGACCTTCGTCAAGCCACCGACCAACCAAGCTCGGATTATTAAGGGGAGCTCGTCAGTGCGAATCAATGGTCAATTTGCGGCCCGTGATGGGGATACGGCGCTTACCTGTAACGATCCGGTAGATGTACCTGTTGGTTCGGTGGTCGCTGTGAGCAAAGTATCGATTGGAGACTGATATGAATAAGGACATTATCGGACGTGGATGGCCTTTTCTGGTTAAGCCAGCAGCAGATAAGCAGCTCCATTACATCAGCGGTGAGGAAAAAATCCGGCAAAGCCTGTGGATCATTTTGAGTACGGCACCCGGTGAACGGCAGATGCGACCGGAGTTTGGGTGTGGCATTCACAATCTGGTGTTTCAGCCGAATGATGCGGCATTGAGGAGCATGGTACAGATACAGGTCAGGGAAGCGCTGACGCGTTACGAACCGCGTATCGATGTGCTCGATGTACGGGTGGAAACGCAACCAGAAGCGCGTAACTACTTGCTGATTCGTATCGACTACCGTGTCCGCACCACTAACTCATTATTCAATCTGGTATATCCCTTCTTCATCAACGAAGGGTCAGGCTAAGGAACGATCTATGCCATTGGAAGCCCAAGTACCGCAACTGGACAGCCGTCGATTTGAGCAAATTTATAACGATGCACGGCAGCGTATACCGTTGTATGCACCTGAGTGGACTGATTATAACGATAGTGACCCCGGTATCGCGCTACTGCAACTGTTTGCTTATTTGACGGAAAATCTGTATTACGAAATGAATCGTATTCCAGAACGAAATTATATTAAGTTTCTGCAACTGCTAAACATGCAGTTACGTCCGGCAATACCCGCAGTTGCTCATCTGACATTCACTACAAATCCGAATGTCGAGACTAATGTCAGCATCCAGCCGCGAACACCTGTCGCCGCCCAGCCGCCTGAAGGTGGCAATCTGGTTATTTTTGAAACACTTTCAGGGCTGGATCTGGTACGTGCCCCTCTGAGCCATGTGCAGGTTTATGACGGTAATTCGTTTCAGGATGTAACAGCGGCAAACGAGGCAGGCAATACCTCCTTTTTTCCATTTGGATTCCAGCCTGATCCCAGCAGTGCCTTATATCTTGGTTTCAAAGCACCGGAAAACCATGCAAATGTTTTCCCTGCAAAAATCAGTTTGCGGGTCTTCCTGCCGGTCGCTGAACAGGCTGGCAAGGCTCAAAAGGCTGCGGATGCCACTATACCGCCAACTCCGCCGGTCAAGTTGGAGTGGGAATATCTTCCAGAAAATACACAACGCTGGCGCAAATTAACTGTATATAAGGACGAAAGCGCGGCCTTTATTCGCGAGGGCTACATTGAAATTCAAGGCCCAAGTGACCTGCAGGCGACATCGCTGCAAAAAGTGAGCGAAGAGTGCTATTGGCTGCGCTGCCGTCTAGTTGGGGAGTCGTATCCGGCAGGCCGCGTGCCAAAGATTGCTTTCATCCGTGCAAATGTGGTTGCTGCTGAAAATTTGAGTACAGTGCGAGATGAAGTGGTCGGGACGAGTGATGGAGAACCGGATCAATCATTCACATTGGAACGCCGACCTGTGAGCCGTAAAACACTGGAGTTGGTATTGGAAAGCTCCACCCAAGCGGAATCGGTTTGGGAACAGGTGGATGACTTCCTTCATTCCAAGTTCGATTCGCCACATTACGTATTGGATGCTACCAGCGGAACAATCCGCTTTGGTGACGGCAAGAATGGGCTTATTCCGGTGGCCGGCACAACCATCACAGCCCGCAGCTATCGGTACGGCGGCGGGCAAAACAGCAATGTGGCCTCTAAAGCGGTCAACATGTTATTGGGTTCGGTGGACGGTGTTGAGAGTGTGACCAATGAACGCCGCGCCGAAGGTGGGCAAGACGAACAAAGCATTGACGAGTTAAAGCGCAGTGCGCCCGAAATGATTCGCTCTCGTAACCGTGCTGTTACTCCAGAAGATTATGAAGTGCTGGCAAAACAAGTTGGCGGCGTATTGCAGGCCAAAGCCCTCGCGTTGGCTAACCCTAATCATCCGGGCGTTGAAGTGCCGGGAGCCGTTACGGTGGTTATCGTGCCCGATAACGACGATCTTGCGCCGAAGCCGTCATCCGACATTATTCGACAAGTGTGTAAATACCTGAATGATTTTCGCTTATTGACGACAGAAGTTTACGTCAAAGGGCCGGATTACAAGGCAATACGAGTGGAAGCGACATTGGAGGTGCAACCTTACGCGGCCTTCGATGAAGTTAAACGGCAGGTGATTGCTGCGATTAATGAATATTTGAATCCCCGCACATGGGAATTTGGCGGTGAACTCTATCCAACCAATCTTTACGCGGTCATTCTCAAAGTGAAGGATGTCAAAGTGGTCAAGAGTTTGACGCTGCGTGTTGACGGGCAACCTCATGATGGGGGACTAACGGACCCGGTCAAGCTGAAGATGCGCGATATGTTGATCTACGGTGAAGCATCACATGATATCACGCCTGTTCCTTATAACGATATTTGAAACGAGTAGATGATGCGTAGCGAAGGTCCAACGAGTTCCCTTCTGAATAACCTGACAGGATGGCGTACTGGAAAAACCGTTATGACGGCAGTCGGCGAGAGCATTCGTCTTGCTGCTGATCCCGAAGGAGACCTCGCACCCGATTCGAAAGATGGGAGTTTGGGTCGGTTAGTGCTGCCGCGCGGTATGGCGTTTGATGACGATTATAGCTTGTACTTGCTGACGTCATCGGGGGAAGGTAGCGAAGCTGCCCAGTATATTAAACGCTACGACGGAGAACAAAAGCAGTTTGTGACACTCGCCACAATTGGCGGATTGGGTCGGGAAGTCCGGCAATTTCACAATGCGGTGAATATCGCCATTCTTGGAAACATATTGTATGTCGCAGACCAGAAAAATCATCGTGTACAGGTTTTTGATCTCGATTCGCTAGGACTGCTGCATGTTTGGGGAGGAGCAAGACGTAAACCTTGGCCCACTTATCAAGGTAAAGTTCCGTGGTATCCGGTTGATGTGTTTGCTGTTCGGGATAAGGCCTACATCTTGGATAAGCGTTATGGCCGTGTCTTCTTGCATCAGGCAGGAATGCATACGCCAAAACGGTTGGTTGACGTGCCGAGGGCAGCGGATCGTTGGTCGCGCGTGATCGTAGATGAGGCGGGGTGGATTTATCTTTATGACGCGATCGCCAAAAAGTTCGATATTTACGATGAACGGGGTCGATGGTTGGCTTCCGCAAACGATCCGGGTGATGTGCGTGACCGTTTTCCGACGCCGGTTATCTATAAGGATGACAAAGGGCGGTTCGTGCTGCCGGAAAGTTTATCCCTGCCGTGTGGTCGTCATATGCCGGATAAGGTGCTGCCAGCCGATGTCGACTTCACCCGTTTCATTAAGGATAACGTGCAGCGCCTGTTTAATAGCGATGGTACAGCAGCACGTTTAGAAGCCGATGTCTTAAAAGCCCCGCAGCAGCTGTACTCCAAAAAAGGTATCTGGATAAGCGCGGCTTTGGACAGCCAGATTTACCAATGTCAATGGCATCGGGTCGAACTTACACTGGGCGATCTGCCACCGGGAGCCAGCATCATCATCTCGACCTTTACTGATAATGGGTCGCGCCCGATGACTGATATTGCGGCATTGGACGACCAATTGTGGGAGACGAACTGCCGCATTATTGCGCCCATGCAAACTCTGGCTGCACCTGCTAAAGATGACGCACAGAAGCCGACGGAGTTATTGGTTCAAAGCGGGGCAGGGCAGTATCTATGGCTGCGCTTGAAACTTGTCAGCGATGGTTATGTTTCGCCCGCTATTCATGCAGTACGTGTTCATTACCCGCGCGAGTCCTATTTGCAATATTTACCCGCTATTTATGCTGCGGACGATGAAAGTCGCCTTTTTCTCGAACACTTCTTGGCGATTGTCCAGACGGAGTGGGAGAGCCTTGAAACCAAGATTAGCAATACGGCTGCGTTTTTTGATCCGAAAGCGGTAGAAACTGGCGTGTTTATGAACATGCTCGCGAATTGGCTGGCCGTTCCACTAGAAGGGGATTGGAATTGGGAGCAAAAACGGCGCATGTTGGAAGCTGTGCCACGCATCTATTCGCATCGTGGAACGCTCGAAAGTCTGCGGGATTACTTGCGTGTGTATTTGCAGAATATCACAGGGCTTCCAGCCGAACACCTCTACGATTTCCCGCAGATCGTTGAGGGATTTCGTGAACGCCAACACATGATTCTGGCTATGGAACACAATGGCAATTTAGGAATTGGCGCGCCGTTATGGGGTGCGGGGGTTGTTAAGCGATTGCAATTGGGCGGCAATGCCCGTGAAGGGGAAGTGGAACTGGTATCCACAGGCAGCCCTGAAAGTGATTATTTTCATGAGTATGCCCATCGCTTCCGTATATTCGTTCCGGCTGTATGGGTGAAGGATGCAAAAACAGAGGCGATGCTGCGGCGAGCATTAGACGCAGAAAAACCAGCTCACACCCAATATGATCTGTGTTTGGTGCAATCGTGTTTTCGCTTGGACGAACAATGCTGCATCGGTTTCGACACAATCTTGGGGGATTATCCCAAAATGCAGTTGGGTGAAGCGGTCGATCCGTCAAGCGTGGTGCCGACACTCGGGACGAATGCCGTTTTGGCGGGACGTCCCAAACCGCAGACCAATGATTATTTATCACCCGGTATCAGACTGGAGAACTAAACAAGACTCGCATTTGCAAGAAGCAGCCGACAGCGGCAATTTACACAGTCTATCAGCAAGGAGGCAGGTGATGCCAAAAGAACAGCAAAAGCATCCAAGCGTATTGGAACAAGAACCGACCCATATCGCGCAGGAACGTAACCGTTATTTTACCGGTAAATATATGACCGCGCGTGATTTTTCTGCCGAGCAGGATTACTACCTGAGTCATAAACGCGCTCACAACCGCATGTTTCATGGTTGGGGTATTCTTTGCGGCTTAAGTGTAAAGCCCCATTGGAATGTTACCTGTCAAGATCACTGGGTGCAGATTACGGCGGGGGTGGCGTTGGATTGTTACGGGCGTGAAATTTACGTCAATGATGTCCATTATGTCGAACTGCCACTGCCACCTAAACAACCTGAAAACGACACAACGAGCCACTTTATCGAGCCAGATGACGGCAGCGTCTATTTGGAAGATTTTTTCCTGTGCCTTCAGTACACCGAGACTTATATCGAACAGGTGGGCGCGCTGACTGGCGATCATTGTGATCCATCCTATACGGAAGCCAACCGCATACGAGAAGAATACGCGATTGTTTTTAAGAAGCGCAGCGAAGTCGCTGGTGATTTTTGGAAAACTTTGACTGGCAGTCCTAACACAACCTGCCGGGATGATTGCGGAGAAGATAAGCCGGGGCCAATGTCTAACTGTTTAGATTCGCATTGTTCATGCTGCGGGCTAATTCCATTGGCTTTGATTACCCCACATCTTAATAACAACCGTTTTTTATGCGCCACCGTACCGTGGTTTGATATTGACATGGATGGTCGCCACGAACTGCTTATTCCACCTGATTCGATGACCCATATTGTTTGGACGAACTGGCCGCACGGCGGCAAGATGAGCATCGCTGATTTGAACAAACTCAATGGGCGGCTTGAGATTCATTTTGACCGGCGTTTGCAAAAACCTCCAGCGGCACCCGCGCCTGCCGCGAAGGCTCCACCACATATTGAAGGGGTGGTCGGTATTGATATAAACAAAGACGGAAAGCCCGATCTAATTGGGGTCTTCGTTGGGGAACCTAGAGAAGACGAAGAAGGTGAGATTCCCACCGGAACCGGCGTGAACTCGTACACCTTTTTGGTGCAGTACAGCGGTGTCAATGAAGCGGCAGAATTTATGCCGTACGAGGATGGCAAGCCGCCGCACATCGAAGGGGAAAACGATCATATCGCCGTGTTCACCATTAATAAGGCGCTTCTGCACGGACGAAACAAACTGGGCGGGCAGCGTGTTTATATCACCTTGAAGTGCGATTTCATCTTGGATTGTCATGGCAAAGCAGTCGATGGAAATCATATTGGAGGCCGGAAGCCGAGCGGCGATGGGGTAGAAGGCGGAACGTTTGAAAGCTGGTTCTATATTACGGATTAGCCGTAAAACCAACCGTGACTTGAACAGCGATTAACACCAGCGGCTAGAGGGGATTAAATGATGAGCTATAAGCAAGATGTTAGCCCAAAAACCAACAGCAAACCGTGTAACTGTGGTTGTAGAGAATGTGAATCGGTTAGCTGCCAGTTAGATTGTTTGGTGCAGCCCCGTTTCTTTCACGGGCAAGTATTGAGTGATCAAGATCTGACGCAGCTCCTTCACTGGACTCAAAGTAAGCTGCGGTTGAACCGTTTCCGTGATGGTTGGGGCGTGGTGTGCGGTCTGGAAGTTCGCTGTGAGTGTGACTCAAAGCAATCGGGTAAAGTCACCATTTCGCCGGGGTATGCCCTGAGCGGCTGTGGTGACGACATTGTCATCTGCGAACCACAATGCGTTGATTTAAGTGTCGTGTTCAAGAGTGTGAAAGACCCGTGTGCGATCCCGCGCCGGAGTACAAAAGAGGATGAATCTCAACCTGATCCGATTCAATTTCCACTGTTTAGTGGGCCATCGTCGGATGTGTATAGGGTTGACCTGTTTGCTCACTATGACGAGCTTGAAAGTGATCCCAAGACCACATTGGGGCGTGGCAACTGCCGCGAGTTGGGGCAGTGTGAAAACACACGCACACGGGAAATTGCGACCATCATTCCGAGACTGACGAGTGCAGATAGCTCCAAAGCGACGGATACGTGGGAGAAGAAGGGCATTGAGTATACAAAGCTGGTACGTGGATTGCAGGATGCCTACGAACGATATTTAAAACAACAAGATATTGTCGGGTTTAGAAAGTGGCTGATGGATTGGCTTGCCAAGTATCCACTGCACCATTTTTGTTTCATCAGCGATTGGCTCGAAGGTATTGACTTATCTGTTCCTGTTGGGGCTGACCGTAGAACGTTGGAAGCCCAACTGGCGGCGCTTCGCGCTGATTATACTGCGGGTTATGCCAGATATATCGAACTTGAACGATTAACGGGTCCCCTCGGAGATGAGATTTCTTCAATTTCAACGAAATTGAACAAAACTCTTGATGATCTAAACAATCTTAATTCACAAATGAAACCGTTACATGATCAGTTAGGGCAACTCAGTGACCAATTTAATGCAGGTAATGAGGAAGAACGCAAGGCTATTAGAGAGCGAATGAATGCGGTTGAGGCACAAATGCAACCTATGCTTGATGAGATGAGGACGATTGATCTGGAAAAACAAAAGACTCAGGCTGAGCTGGACAACTTATATCTGAGATTCAATCCCTTGGCCCAAGAGCATAATGAAATGAACAATCATCTCGTAGCGGTTGATGTTCAAATCAAAGAGTTTGAAAAGAAACTTGCAGAACTCCCTACGAATGGCTTATTCGACCAGATGAGAGCGGTTTTGGGGTGGATAGCTCTCGACATGCTGATTGACGCACTTCAGTGTGAATGTGGTGGTGCTGCTGACGATCAAGTTGATGTGCCGTTGGCGCGTGTGTGGGTGCAAAAGTCACGAGATGGCCGTAATGGGACGCGGTATCAGGTTTTGGGGGTGGATGACCAGCCACCGTTCCGGCGTCCATTGGGGTTGGACTGCTGGCCTGCACCGGTAGGTAACTATAACCTAGGGCGCTTCGTATGGCGCAAAAAGGATGACGTGGCAGCGGAACTTCGCCTTTTAGCTATTGATATGCCTATGGGTGGACTAGCGCTTTCTGACGCGGCGTTATTTGATCAAGTTTCCGGGCTGGACTTTAGCCGCAGTTTTTATGCACGTCCGGGCGAGAGTGTCAATGCAATAACCATCAAGTCTGAAGTATTTGGTGAGCGCATTGTTGGTTTTGGGAAATAAGTATGACAAGCATTACAAGAGTGAATTATCTGGAACGGCAGCGACTGCGAGCCGCCGATTTGGCGACCGATCAACGCTATCATGTACAGGCACGGCAGCGTCACAACATCACCCATCATGTGTGGGGAATTGTGTGGGGCTTAGCGTTGCAATATGATGACCTGAACGGCTTGCTGGTACAGCCCGGTGTGGCGGTTGACGGTTATGGACGCGAATTGATTGTGTCCGAACTGCTTCGGATCGAAACCGGCGCGTTGATTGAAGCCTGTGCGTATTATGATGATTCGCCATCTTTGCTTGACGTATGGTTGATCTATCGGGAAGTCCCCTTCGCGCCATCTCAGAAAGGTAGGGTTGTTAACAAAGATACCCGAACACGCGAGGAAACCTGTTTGCAAATTACGCAGGGTGTTGCAAGCACTTCAACCAAAGCCCACCAGCAGCCTGATGGGGTCGGTGAAGCGGATGAGGATTTCCAGCCGTGGCAACTACTGCCTAATGAGGGACAGGCTTGGCCAGTATTCCTCGGTCAGCTTAGCAGCATAGATCGGAAGACCTTTAAGATTAGCCCCGAAAACCGTCCTTATGCTGAGTTGTTCGGTGAACAGGTAATGACTCCAAGCGGACAGGGATGGATGGGGTTATTGGATCGCAACAGCATATCGCGTCGTTTTACCGTGAATTTAACCGATAGAGCCGGCATGATGACCAAGCGTTTGGAGGTTGGATACCACGACAATACAGAAATAGCTCAAGCCAGTTTGCAGGGCAACGTCGCGGTAGGTGGTTGGTTAAGTGTGGGCGATACGCCACAGCCAGAGCCAACAGTGTCAGTAGGTGCACGAGGACTGCACTTTGGTACGCCGCGTCCGACACCAGAAAAGGCAGCTCCGTGGCAGTTCTACCGGACTTTGTTCAAACCGACGGATGCGCCACCTGAAACACAAGCGCTTGATCAACTTCGTATTGAGATGTTTAACCCCGGCAAGGAAGGGAATCAAAAGGCTTATGGATTTGCTATTGGTACCCGCGAGGATTTTAAGCCGTTTGTACCGTGTTTGACCCTCAGCGCTGACTGTACCGTGACCTTGACCGGCACATTAAAAATTGAGGGCGAACTACTGCTATCACCGATCCCCGCCGATCCAACCGATCATCGTTTTGGTGATGTGATGATCGGCTCGTGGTTGCATGGCCTCGCTTCGTCTACCGAATCCCTTGATATTTTATACAACGGCGATCAAGGAAACCCTGCTTTAGCGATTACTTTTAATGATCTTCAGTTGTCGGTTCCGAAGATAGATATTAATTACTCGGTGAACGTACAAAACACCACCTCTAACCTATTGCATGATCTTCAGGTGTTTGAATTCGTGACTTACCCGGGGGATACCACCCCGCACGAGAATAAATTAGGCCCTACTGTTGCCTATATTGCCCCGAAAACAACATATCGGATGCCACCAAGCAAAATTAACTCACCGAATCCGGGTCAAGTATTGGTGGCAATCATCGCTATAGCTGTAACGAAAGAGGGTAAAACAATTCTCTCTAAGGCCAATCAGTCAGTCACTATTCAGCGTTTGAATTAATCAAAGGCACGGTTATTGATGGATGACTATACAATCAGCCGCGTGAATTACTTCGAAGGGCAATACCTGCGAACACAAGATTTCACCGACGAACAAAACTATCTGCTTGCGATGCGCCGTCGTCATAACATCGCGCATCACACATGGGGTATCGTGCGCGGGTTGGAACTTTGTTGGGATAGTATTTCTGGCAATCAGTTCATCATTCGTCCCGGTATCGCCATCGATGGTTATGGGCGCGAATTGATTATGGCCCAAGGCCAGATCATTCAGGTGAAGGTTTTTGACAATAACGACAGTGACATTCTGGATGTTTATATCGTCTATGGCCGCGTAGAAAGCGATCCACCGGGGAAGGGTTATATTGGGTGTTTGCCCGACGGTGTGACGGGCACCGGTCCGTTTTACCGTACCCAAGAACGTACCATTGTACGGATCGAAATCGGTCGCCTAGATACCAGCAATCGTCGCAGTCAGCCTAAAGACGTTCCAGAAACCGATTGGGAGTTTTCTGCCACGCGAACGCCGCCCGATGATCCGGTTCAAGATTGGCCCGTGTTTCTTGGGCAAATCCGCCGCAATTTGGCAGACCCGAAGCAGCCTTATAGTGTTGATATTTCTGACCGTCCTTATGCGGGATTAGTCGGTGCAGTTATTCATTCCCCATTGCAAACTGCCGAACTGCAAATCGGTATGCCTGATGACAATGACAACCCGCGTTTTGCAGTTTTTTTAAAGGAAGAATCTGCTCAGTCACCTCCCAAAGATCCGCAGTTCGAAATTAAGAACGATGGCCAAATTTTTATTCAAGGTAATACCACCATCAACGGTGAAGTACAGGTCAACGGTGGGGGAGTGGAATTTAAGGCGCTGAAGGAGCGTGCCTTAAATGAAACTGCCCAACCGTGGCAGATGTACCACATTAAAGGGGATGCTCAAAATAAGCTGCCTGAGCAACTGCGGATTGAATTACCGGAAACTGGTGGCAACCATGCCCAGTTAGTGATTGGTTCATGGTCAAGCTATGAGTCGAAATTTGTTCCGTGTATCACCATTAATGCTGATGATTGCATGGTCACTATTCACGGCACATTAAAAGCTGACAAGATCATCAATACCAAAGATGAACCGATCGATTTGACGAAACGGGTGCAACCTTTGAGTGATGAGGCCAAACAAATAATACTGGGTAGTTATATGTCCGGGGGGGTGGGCGGAACAGCACTATTGGAACGGTTCTACCAACGGATAGAAAAGACGGGACAGCTTGAGGAGAAGTTCAGTACGGGGGACGAGCCAACAGTACAGGAACGGATGAAAGTAGCAAATGCCAACATTCAGAATCCGAACGAATTTGTCGAAAACCTTATTCAGACTTACCCGGAGACTGCGCAGTTCATTAAAGATGCGCTCAATAAGCTTCTGGAACCCGGAACGACAAGAAAATCCACGGGCAGGGGAAAACGTAAGTAATGGATGGTCGCATCGGTCATTTACAGTATCGCTACCATGTCCTTGGCGATCAAAACGCTATGGCAGCAGTCAAACAGCGTCTCGATCACCTTGCTCAAACGGATATGGTTCAACGGTGGGAAGCGGCCCTTGATCTCAATTTTGCTGATGATCCGACCGTTTATGTACTGCGCCAATTAAATGTGCGCTTAGTGCTAGCGACGGGCGAGACGGATACGATGATTGTCAAACAGTGGGAAACCCATTTAACAAGAGCCGTTATCCACGCGATACAGGAAGAGGATGAGGACTCCCAAAATCTGGTCACTTTTCCTAATCAAGCCGATTATATAACCCATTTCTTAATTGACTTGGTCGAAGGTCAGGCTTGGGATCGTTGGTTTTATGGGGCTTTCGCCGACTTAGAAAGCCTGAGCGTACAGGATGCACTGCTTCGCGTCCTAGAGGATAACCATTCTTATTTGGGTTTGATAATGGCTTCTCTGTACCAGCATGGTTCGCTGGACAACGTTTTGGGTCTACTGGATGCGGGATCACTCCGTAAGGTTTGGCAGGCAGCAAGCGGCAAACAGCAGGCAACCACGGCACAAATACGGCCTTTGTTGACCTTGGCCTTTCGTATCGCTGATTCGCTTCAGTGGTGGATCAATAATCCGCTGGATCAAGATGCGAAACTTGAGGCTTATTTAGCCCAAAATTCACCGATCTCCGATTGGTTAGATACAGATTCTTTGCTGCAAGTAATGGTTTTTATATTCACGCATCTTATACAACAGCGGCTTATTCGCCCCTTACTGCCCAACGACATACGTTTTGAAAATCGTTTTGCAGCAGTTCGTCGGCAGTATGATTGGTTGGATTTTGACAAGCTGATAAGACAGGTGATGGCGATTCCACAATCAACTGTGCCATTCACATCCGATCTACCAGTCCGAAACATGAATGTTCATGCGTCTCCGCGCCAATATAAATTAATAGAAGCCCTACATGAGACTTTGCAATCATCCAGCCTGTATTTCGACTTGTCCCAATCCGATCCAGCGGCAAATGCGATCCGTGTACTCGCGATTTTGTTATCGCACCATCATGAATGGTCAGAAGACAGCATCACCATGCCCATTATCGAGCACTTGGTTTACGTATGGTTATTGGCAATGCAGGCTTCTACGATTGAGTTATTGCCGGAGGGCTTAGAACAACTTCTGCAATATATTCCATCTTCTGCCACACGCGATTTAACCGTTCGTGCTTTACGTTTTGTGAATAGTACCGGCGAAATGGGTTGGTCTGTCATCCGGCTGATGATGGGAAAAACGAGCTTAAGTAGCGGCTCAATCATCAAGCTGTCACTGCCTTCAAAAATGATTGGCGTTGGAACAGGTTTCTTGCCACAAGCACCACAGTCTACCACGATCTCAACAGCTTGCGCTGGAGTGTTTCTGCTGCTGCGTGCCATTCTAGATGTCAAGCTGGTGGCTCTATTGGCAAATTCGCCCGATTTTACGGCTGCTATCCCTGCATTTCTGGCGACACTCGGTTTGTATTGGGCAGGAAGAGAAGGGCTGATTGGTGATCGTGTTGATCCCGGTTTACTCGCATGCGCAGGTATAGAAACACCGTTTAAGTTAAAAGACTTACAGACAACAGGGTTGGATAAGGATGCTGTTCAAAAACGGGTCTTCCAGCGTAATGTGTTACGTTTATTAGTGGGGCAGGGGATGGTGCCTGCGAGTTCTATAACGGTTCACAAACTCACGCCTGACCATCTGCCAATAATCTTGATCGCTGGTACAGAGACGCCTCGATTGTGGTCTTTTAACGCCACTCTTTCAGAACCTTCGCAAGAATCCGATGTCATCGCTTCGTGGCTTGATGACTGGGAAGCCGCCACTGGCAAGCGGCCAACCCTTCACACGGTTCCGGAACTAACCGAAACGGCTCATCTGTTGGAACTGCTAGATATTTTGCAGTTCGAAGAACTGCGTGCCATTGATCCAAGCCTCACTGTATTGTTAACAGCGAATACATTGCTGCGGTTATGGGCGCGTTGGCTGGGGAAATTTGCGCCTTCAAGCCCGGCCTATCTGCTGGAAAATTTCATTCGCAGACCGGGAACTATCGTTATTACAGATCAAACGATAGTTGTGGAACTCACGAGTAGACCACTGGATATTGTGCTGCGGATGTCAGGATATTTATCAGACATTGATGCCATTTCGTGGTTGGGAAACCGTCGTATTTGTTTTCAAATTCAGGAGGCATGATGAAATTCTTGCCGCTAGGCGATTGGATCAATCGGTTTCTGCGTCGCAAAACTGAGCGAAATGCGCAATTCGAAACGAACATTCCACCTGCTGATAACAGTCCACAGGTGGAAACCGATGAGGATATCGTAGCGGCAGAGGCTCATTATGTCCTACCCAATGTGGACGACTCTGAACAATATTCCTCGTCCGAAGAATATCTATGGGATCATTTACGCCGTATTGACTGCCTCATTCGTGCCTATGTTGTACGATGGTTGCACACCATCGGTAAAGATAAACCAAGCAACACATGGGGTATGTTACAAGTTTCAGATGCCGAGATAAATCGGTATCTCCATTTGGATTTTATACCGCCTGACCTTAATCATTTACCGTCCGATTTATATAGTCAGCTTCATCTATATTGGGAACAGGCCGAGCTGCTCGAAGCATTGATACGGGAGCGTGTATCCAATACAGACGAAACGGTGACACTTCGCTTCCACCAGCTTCAACAAAAATTGAACTTGACTTCTCTTGAACGAGATGTCTTGCTGATCGGACTATTAGGCGAATTGGATGAACGGTATCGCCGTCTTTTTGCTTATTTACAGGATGATGCGACCCGCTCTCGCGCCAGCATCGACCTTATTATAAATATTTTGCAACCGGTTCAACCGGATATCGGTTTTTTACGCAGCCTATTTGATTCAAGTGCTCCATTACAAACATTCCACCTCATTGAGATTGCTGCGGATGAACGTAAAGATTTGCCACCGCATTTGCGTTCGGTAGAGGTTGATCGGCGCATTGTGTCCTACGTGATGGGGCAGGATGCGACCGACAACCGGCTCAGTAAATATGTTTCCTGTACAGGAAAGCGGGTCGTTTGGGAAGAAATATTTAGTGACCGGGAACACCTTGAGAACCTTAAACGATTAGCCAGTTGGCTTTCAACACGTCAAAAAGCAGTGACTGGCGTTACCTTCTTTCTATATGGCACGTATGGAAGTGGTAGATTAAAAGTAGCTCAGGCAATCTGTACCGCTCTTGAACAAGAATTGATCGTTGTTCAAACCGATCGGCTGCTCCATTCCGGCGAAAATTGGGAGCGGATGGTTGATCTGGTCTACCGCGAGGCACGGTTGTATAAAAGACCTGTTTATTGGACAGGCTGTGAGAACTTGTTGCGTGCTGACCAATCAGCCCATATGTGGGATTATTTGGTCACGGCTGCTGAAGCGTATTTGGGAATTACCTTTTTCGCGAGCCAAACTTTCTGGGAGCCAATCGATCATTTCACTGAAGCCATATTTATACGGTTAGATTTTCCCATACCCAGCTTCGAAATTCGCAAGCAGATATGGCTTGCCCAATTAGACATCTTTGAAGGGTTTTCACAGCCGGTGCCTGACCCGGACTATCTTGCCCATTTGTTGGCTAATAACTTTCAACTGACCGAAAAACAGATTGAAAACGCGAGGGTATCGGCCCAAAACTTGGCAAACCGCCGGGACCCCGCCAATCCCCTGTTGACTGTCGATGATCTTTACACCGGATGCCGGTTGCAATCCAACCAACAGTTGGTGTCCATGGCAAGACGTGTAGAGCCGCACAGCACGTTAACCTTTGAAAACTTAATTTTGCCACCGGCTAACAGGAAGAAATTAGACGAACTCCGGAGCCGTGTTCGTAATCGCAATTATGTCTACACCCATTTAGGTTTTGAGCAGCGCCTATCTCTTGGCACAGGGCTGATAGCCTTATTCGCCGGGTCTAGCGGTACGGGCAAAACAATGGCGGCGGAACTGCTGGCAAAAGATCAAGGGGTTGACCTCTACAAAATTGACCTTTCGGCGGTCGTCAGCAAGTGGGTCGGCGAAACCGAAAAGAATATGAGTACCATCTTCAAACAGGCTCAATCCTCTAATGCCATTCTGTTCTTTGATGAAGCTGATGCTCTTTTCGGTAAACGCGGTGAGGTTAAAGAAGCGCAGGATCGTTGGGCAAACCTTGAAGTGAACTATCTCTTACAACGCATCGAAGAATATACCGGGGTCGTCATCATGGCCTCAAATCTCGGTCAAAATATTGATGACGCTTTTATGCGCCGTATCCACATGATTATTGATTTCCCATTCCCGGATGCCGAAGCGCGGCTCAAAATTTGGAAGGGGATGTTCCCGCCAAAGGTGCAACCACCCTCTGACAATGAACTTCAGGTGCTAGCTGAACGCTTTAAGCTGGCGGGTGGCAGCCTCAAAAATATTGTGATCGACGCCGCCTTCCGGGCACTCAATGCATTGCCAGAAACGGAGACATTAGAGCGCATTAGTCAAAGACATCTGGTGGTTTCTGTTGCCCGCGAGTACCAAAAACAGGGCAAACCCATTACAAAGGGTGATTTTGGCGACCCGTTTTTTGGCTGGATTCAAGAGGATATTCTGTAGGGAACACTATGGCTCAAACCAAAGCACCTCAAGAAACAACCAGCGCCAAAGCTCCTGCTGCGGTTCAAGAAAAGTCTATCCAACCGGAAAAGCAGGCGAATCCCGCGCACGTCGCACGGATGCCTATGTCACAAATGGCATCCGGTACCGGAAGCACTGCCAATCCCCATGGCGGTTCACCTAACCGCGCTCGAAGTATGACCGCCATGCAGCGTTCAGTCGGCAATGCACGGGCTGGCTCCATGATGCGGATGCCTATTCAGACCAAGCTCACCGTCAACACTCCCGGCGACGCCCACGAGCAGGAAGCGGATGCGGTCGCGCGGCAGGTGGTGCGGAACGAAGGCCTGAAGCCAATTCAACGCAGCCATATGGTGCAACCGATTCAGCGGCAGAGAGCAGAGGGTATTCAACGTTGTGCGGAATGTGCCCAAAAGCTGCAAAATGATCCTCAGGCTACGCTTTGTCCATCATGTGAGGCCAAACTCCGACGGAAAGCCTCGGCTGCCAGGGCGCCCGAAGTGACGCCTGAAATCGAAAACAAAATCAACGCGAAGCGTGGTGGCGGAGAACCGATCGCCGATCACGTGCGCGCACCGATGGAGCAGGGCATGGGTGCCGATTTTGGCCATGTCCGCGTCCATACCGACTCCACCGCTGATCATCTCAACCGTTCAATGGACTCCCGTGCCTTTGCCACAGGTAACGATATTTTCTTCAAGCAGGGCGAATACAACCCGGGTGCGGCGAGTGGGCGTGAACTTTTGGCCCACGAACTCACGCATACTGTTCAGCAAGGTAGCGCTCCGCAAACGGCAGCAAATCGAAATTCATCAGTTCAAATGAAGCATTCCGATGCGGTTCAACTTCAGAAGCAATCGACTAATCTTCAAAATCAATTTTCTCCTGAACAAATGAGTGCCTCACCTACACGTATCCAGCGATTTGGTGAGAGCCTTTTGCCTGATATGGCTTCACTCCTTGGCATAAGTGTTCCCAAAGACCCTATTGAAGCAGTTCAGCGAATACTTAGTGCATTAGATAAACCTGGAATTGCACTTGTATTACGAATTTTCCCCGGGATATTGTCCATTCGGTTAAGTCTACATGTAGTTCTAGCTGGCTTAAAGCTGATACAATACTTTATTCAATTAAAAGAAAGAGTCATCAATGAAATTAAGAAATACATTGAGGAAAAACTGGAAACGGTTCCTCAAGTTCTAGAAGCTAAACTACAGGATCTGTTTGGCAAAATTGATTTACGACATTTTTACATTATATGGTATGGCTCCGCTTTACCGATGCTTAAAGAATTAAAGGCAAAGTGGTGGGAAGCTGTACAAGAGGCGATTGGGGAGCAGCTAAATCCATTTGGTGGCCTAACTACAATAGCTGAACCAAAAGCAGCTCGCACAGGCCTCGGCAAATTATTCGCTGAAATGGCTGAGAATCTCATAAATATTTTTATTGATTTAAGCCACGGCAAATTTTCTAAAGCACTTGATGATATGCTGTTGCTTGGAAAAGGCTTCGTAGGACTACTAAATCGCTTTTATGGTTGGATAGCGCTCTTCATAGTTGCATCAGAAACAATTTCCGGGTTTGCGGCTGGTGCAGCAGTAAGTCTACCTGCGGGTGGTACAGGGGCGATACCGGGGGCGATTGCCGGATTCGGGGCTGGTTTAGCATCAGCAGGCGCAATTGGTGAAGACCTTTTAATAGCTTCAATAGTAATGGATGGGGCCGTTTTAATCAAAAGTGCAGCTAGCTTGGAAGATTTTGACAGCAGTTTAGTAAGTGAAGAAAAAGCTAAAACCAATGGTGAATATTACAAACGTATTGCCGAATCCGGCATTTCTGTAAGCATTATGCTTGCTTTGCTAGCATTGGCTTGGCTTGGCGGAGCTATTGCCAAGTCATTGCTTGGGAAGCTCATTTCATTTCTACCCAAGAATGTTCAACAAACGCTCTTTAAAGTTGCCGCGTTAATTGAAAAAGGAATGAAGGGTGAGAAACCTACAACAGCAGATTCAATTAACTTTCGAAAAACTCCACCTGAGCTTAATCCTGAATTGGCAACACTAAGAGAAAATGTCAAAACATCGGAAAATATCGAATCAGTTTCGGATCCTGAAATTATGGGTGACTATGATGCTGAAGTGAAGATTGGAGAGCATACCTATCGTCGAAATAAAAATGGTACTTGGTGTCGTTTTTCGACACCTCTATGTGGAGTCGATGTACCTGAGGAAATCAACGTAAGAGTAGATGAAGCACTCGGAACTAAACCTGTAAAAGAAATCTCAATCGGAGAGGAAGTAACTGTTCCAAATAAAGGTGGTCTCGCTCGTGCTAAAGTGGTTGATGTAACCGACGAATTTGTTACTGTTAAATTTCCATCAAGAGCGAAAACTAAAGTTGCAAGTGACACTACTATATCATATTCACGTAAAGAATTTGATCGATTATTGAGCGAAGGTGAGGCGATTCGTTGGACACAAGAACGTACACGTCTTATGAAGAATCGTCCTGAGTTTGATGACCCAGAAGGTATCGTGAATGCGGTTTGGGAAAAAGCCAAACAACCTGATGGTAAAGTCTACGATCCCGGTCCCAAACAAAAGGAACTGACTTGGGACAAATCAAGGAACCGTTGGGATCAATGGCATATGGGGCATAAACCACAGCACGAATACGCGAAATTAGTTGACGATTATGTTAAAGGGAGAATTACCGCTGAAGAATTTCATCACGAATATAACAATCCTGATAATTACCATCCTGAAGATCCAATAGAGAACATGAACCACGGACGTGAGGCAAAATAAACTAATCTTGAACATGATGTTAGAGATAGCGTTGTACTAATATTCGGTTCTGATCTTAAATGGTCGTGAGGTTGCTAAAATGGAAGATGAAAAATTGTATACATATTACAGGTTAATTAAAACTGGAGATTTACTGGGTTTCAAATTAGCTTTTGACGCTGATAGTTCTTCTTGCGAAATAATGCCATATGGCCAAAGCCTACCGCAGCTAGCTGTCTTAGAGAATCAAATTGATATATTGGAGTTTTTGGTTGATCGAGGTTGTGATCTTAATCGAGGCGACAAAGAGCATGGTCACACGCCATTACATGCCGCTGCCCAGAAAGGAAATTTGCAAGCCACGGAAATTTTGATCGCCAGTGGTTCACCGATTGATATTGAGGACAAATATGGTAATACTCCGCTCTCAGAGGCTGTATTTCCAAATCCCGTAGAACTTCCACTAATCAAGTTGTTATTAACATACGGTGCTGATCCATTCCACAAAAACAAGAGTAATGTTAGTCCTTATTCATTTGCTGAGAAAACACTAAAGTACGATGTCATAGAACTTTTTCGTTCACTAGATTAGTTGTAATCATAGTAATGTATCCAAGGATACTTATATGCCCTACACAACCCAAGAGCAGCACGTCCGACAAACACCTGATAAGGCGGCGCCGCCGTCGACACAGGATGTTCAGCGTGCTACACCCGACAAACAAAATGGCCCAATGCGTGTGGCACGGGCAGTCAACAAAGCGACGCAAGCAGAGGCCTCCACACCCCAACGCGCAAAAGCCATGAATACCGTCCAGCGTTCAGTTGGTAACGCGAGGGTAGGGGAGATGATGCGTGCGACGGATGTACATCAGCATGAACCACCTGCCTCCGACCCCGGCGAACATCAGTGCGATAATCTGAATACAAACTCCGATTAACACATTGACGTAACGGCTTTCTTAAATGGCAGCCCATGCTTTGAGGTTGCTAATCGGGTGACATCTATAATGGTGTGATAGTTTGTTATCTCTTGAAAATGCTTTTCGGCAATCTGAAGAAGATGGTGGGCAACAAGGAGCTTCCTTAGTCTCTAGTAGTGGCTGGGAGACAATGCTTGAAAGCGTCATACATGCAGGTTTTACTATAAATGGCACATGGCCGATGAGAACTGAACGGGGAGGTAGGCTGGTCAGTATTGGTGCTAATGCATTAGCTTCATCTATTGTCCTAGTATGTCGTGTTAGGTCTATCGATTCATCCACAATTTCACGGCGGGCGTTTGTGGATGCGCTGCGGCGTGAACTGCCTGCGGCCTTGAAGGAAATGCAGTCAGGGAATATTGCGCCGGTCGATCTGGCACAGGCGAGCATCGGGCCGGGGATGGCAATCTACAGCCGGTACAGTAAGGTGCTGGAGGCTGATGGCTCGGCAATGAGTGTGCGGACAGCGCTGGGGCTGATCAATCAGGAGCTGGATACGTATCTAGCGGAGCAGGATGGGGCAATTGATGGGGATACGCAGTTCGCTGTGTCGTGGTTCGAGCAGTTCGGCTTCGATGAGGGCGAGTTCGGTCAAGCTGATGTGCTGGCACGGGCAAAGAACACGAGTGTGGCTGGGGTGCGTGTGGCTGGTCTGGTGAAGGCCGAGCGCGGTAAGGTGGGTTGGTGCATTGGAAAGAATATGACGCGGGGCTGTGGAACCCGAAGGAAGACCCGCGTCCGACGATCTGGGAGGCGACGCACCATCTGATCGAGCGGTTGAGTACGCACGGCGAAACGGGATCGGCGATGCTGATGGCGAAGATGCCCCGGGATATGGCGGCAGAGGCCCGCAATCTGGCGTACCGGCTGTACAGCATCTGTGAGCGTAAGGGCTGGTCAGAACATGCGCGGGATTATAACGCACTGGTGATTAGCTGGGCGGGGATGCGGCGGAGTCGGGTCAGGCGACGGAGCAGGGGCGGTTATTTGAGTAGGGGCAATTATAGATTATGGCCCACCAATAACCAAACCCGTAAGCGCCAGTATATCTGCGCTAATGCTTAATCGCGCAGTTATCATAATCACCTCCGTTGAATTGAGATTTAATGCACAGCTTAGAGCGAGAACGATACCTAGAACAACGAGACCTGTTATTAGCTGACGCACAAATCGCTCATGAGGTTGATTATTTGGTTGACCTCCAAATGGCGGACCATAATCTATAATACATAAAATGATATCATATTTAATTTTGTTATTAAACCCTCAATTCCTAGGGGGCATATTTTCAGAGTGAGGAATTATGGCAAAGAGCAATCGAGATCGCGTCAGTGAGGTCATGGATGCGCTGAAGGATGGGCTAGGGCCGTATGTGCTGCGGGAGTATAAGCAGTATTTTAAAGGCAGCCGCTACCTGCAAGACCTTGAGCAGATTCTTCGGCAGAACAATGCCTATTATGGGCGTGATTCGCTTACCACTGAGAAAGATGCGATTGCGACGCTGGATGCTCCGGCATGGCTGAAGGCGATGATGTTTGGGTGGAACGATGTTTTCCGCGCCAAGCTCGGCCATTCATAACGGTCCTATGTAAGTGAACTGCTGTCCGCTCGAAATGATTGGGCACATCAGCAGGCGTTTACCAATGATGATGCTACCGTTCGCACCATCAATGAGAACAGCCGAATGCTGAAATTTCGCGATCATGGGTTTGAGGAAGGATAAGCGAATAACATCTCAACAGTGAACGCTCGAAACATTGCTGTAATCGATGCGAAAGATAGGGTAGAGACATTCTATAACCGTTATGGAGAATCATATGATCTTCTAGGAACATGCTATACTCTGCCATATGTATAACTTCACCGCAGTAGGTGCATATGGCAGCCACACTTCCAAGCGTATCAAGCTTGCCTCCCTACTTTTGATCCATTATAGCATCGATGCAAATTCACATGCTCTAGACAGAACTATCCGCCTAGCTATTTTGCTGTAAATTGCTAGGCGGACAGCGGATGCTTCTTCAATATTGTTTGAGTGACTTCACACTGATATAGCTGAAGTTAGCTGAACACAGACCTATTAAACATTCCAAAGTTTGGCAACACTGCGCTTAACAAAGATTGTGAAATGGGACAGCAATGTTCAATTTGAAATTTTCGGTTGTGCCAAATTGGTTGGTCGCGTACAAGATGACAGTAAAATAGTTATCGCCGGAGTGCGCACCCGCGGCTTGGTATGCATGGGATGGATTTACCTCATTAGAACGAGGCGTATTATCTCCGAAATCCCAACTGTAGCTCACTGCGTTTGACGAGTTATTGTGGAACTGCATGATTGCAGCATCATTCGCACATATAATGCCCATTTTTGTGGTCGTTACTGTAAATGATGGCTTCGGCGACGGCACAATGATTGTGATGGGCGGCAGATCAATCGTCGGTATCGGTGTTATTGTATCTGGCACTGGTTCTTGTGGTTTGACAGGTGCAGCAACTATATCAGGAGGTCGGATGTAGCTCAGGGAACAGATACCATTTGGTACTGTGATCAAAGAGGGACTTATCCAGCCTTCTGTTCCATTAGACAATCGGATGTAATACCATCCTGTGCCACGACTGCTGAGTCCCAGAAGCGTAACTTTATCCCCTACACGAAGGCTTGTGATGAGACGGAAACTTTTATCATCGCCACTGCGAACATTCCCAGCTTTGCTGACTGTCGCAATCGGATCTTTTGGCTTCGAGAGTGAATTGGTTTCGACCCAACCGGAATGCTTCTTGTCCTCGGTGCTGACCTGTACCCAATACTGATTCTCAGATGTGTTCCACTGAGATTTTGGATCATTCACTCTCACACAATGACCATAATCGACCGGCCATGTTTTATCAACGGAACTGGCTGCCGGATTCTTTCTCAGCAGCGCATTCGGGTTTGCGCTGACCATCATCGCCTGTCCATTGGTAAAGTCCGGAGCGGATGGTCTAGAGGTACTGACGGTATTAACAGTATTGCAGGGATTATAGAAACCGACGAGATCGGCAAGCTGGCACACACTGAGAATGCCCGGTGGGTTAGTGGTGATTGTCGATGGGACACCCGGCGCTCCGACAGCCTGTAAGCCATTGGCTCCCCCTAAGCTGATAATCGTTTGCTGGGAGCGGCTCAGCGGCATCGGCAGATAGCCCGGAACTTCAACCAGAGCCTGTCCCTCAATGACCGATATAGCCATCGTTCGGTTCGGTTCGGCTTGAAGCAGCACACTTGATCCGATTGTGATGTTCGCCCCGTTCGCAGTAAATTTAACTTTCATGCCCTGTGGGCTTTGTACCAGCAGCCCACCTTCAGGGAGTGAACCTTGTAGATCAATGCACTGTGGCTCCGAGGACATTCCGGTATAGAAATAGAATCCCGGCAGACGCGGAATGGTTTTCACGTCGCTCGAAGTTGATATATTGGACTCTGCGAGATTGGGTTGTAAATAAGCGTCCCCATAAAGAATGAATTGTACCGAGTCTCCCGATTTGGTGCCGACAAGATAGGCTTCCTTGTCTGCCGGGGCGACGGCTGCAAAACGCAGAACCCCGACACCATAGGAGTGGCTGTCGTAATCAAGCGGTGTAGTGGTGATTTGGCTAAAGACAGCAAGAGGAGAACGATCACCGGGGGAAGAAAATGACTTAATTTGATCTTGTGATATGTCTTGAAGATAGGACACATATAACTGTCCATGTCCGTAGCAGGCGAAATCGTTATCAAAATCACGGCAGCTTGCGCGGGAGACAGAATCTAAAATCTCCTTCCAGATGGGTTCACAAGTTTGGGGAGGTGGTTGGGCTTGTACCACCCCGACCATGAGTATAAAGCTGAGAATGGCGAGCGGCAGGAGATGTATCTTTTTCACGACAAGACTCCTTTCTTAGGAGATAAGTTAATCAGTTCATTGATGTGCTTCCTCAGACCGAAAAATTCGGGCAGGAAAGTGAGAAATCCAATCAAAATAGCGAGGCTAAAAATGAGGAAGAAAGAGATACCGGTCAAATTCAAGAGGGGCGGGGCGTTACTCAAAACACTGGGAAGATAGAATGCCAATAAAATGCCCAGTGTGCTCGCTGCGGCACGAACAACCTTATGGAAAGAACGTAAGGAACTCAAAGCAAAGCCGCTGGTAAAGCATAAGGCTGTTAGCAGCATGGTAATCACGGGTGCGACGGGGGCATCCCAAAGCCCATAACCGGTATAAACCAGTACACATAAAAGTATCGATGCCAGCCAACCAAGATACCATCGTTTGTTGCCGAGCAGGATTCTACCTTCAGTCGCTAATACAATCACCAGCCCGAAACCCAGTCCGAGTACCGCGCCTACGCTAATTCCTGTAATTGTGCTTTGATATATGAACCATCCTTGCGGATCGTTTAGAGCGTACTGGTAGTAAATCAGGTAGCCAAAACTGATCCAACAACCGAGAAATGCGCCGATAAAACGCAGACTCAAGAGTTGGCGTAACGTTAAGCGTTCTTTTTCAATGACAATTCGCCGGGTCTCAGTTGTCACCCGTGTGTGCTCCAAATGGCTTTCGTGGATATAAAGCTTTTGGAGGTCTGTAGGCAAAGGGTGTTTATTCTCTGCAAGGCTTGTGGAGAGCCAACCTTCTGCTTCCAAGAGGTCTTCATTGACTAAAAGCAAACTAGGGGGGTTCTTATGTGCCTCCCAATCTTTGGCCCTGATTAACAAACGGGTGTGTTCGTGAATATAGTCAATGTCAACGTCTAATGCATTAAGCAAATCGTTGATGCGGGTATCGAAGTCCGCTTCATTTGTAAAATTGAACCAGTTCACACCGCCTAGTTTTTGCCAGTTGTCACGGGCAATGGCGAGGATGTCGCGTCCTTGATAGAGCGTATCTTGGAACTCACTCAGTTCCTGATGGATGAGCGCCACATGGGCTTTCTTGACGTCCGTTTCGCGAACTAGTACAGGGACAATACGTCTGTTGTTGTTTCGAGCATGTTCGATTTCAAGATTACAAACTGGAGAGGCAACCGAGTCCTCACTGAGCAAAAAAACGAAGTTGTGACATTGTTCAATGCCTTTAGTGATTTCTTCCCACCACTCAGAGGTTTGGGGGATGTCTGACCAATCCATCCACACCGTGCGGTTATGGGCAATAAGGGCTTGATAAAGCTGTCGGCCAAATTTGCTGTCTTTACGGGAGTAAGAAATAAAGACGTCAGTCATTTTGTCACTCGATGAAATTGTTAATTTTTAGTGTTTACGGTCGGCAGCTTCAGTGAAGGGTTTCAAATTCAGAAGCTCCTGATCTTGATAGCATAAACAGTGTGTCCGTTTCAGTTCTCGTGATCACACTGTTCATGTCTTTTCAGTTCGACGTTTATCCTTTGCCTATCTGGCCTTATGGAATGGTTATGCGCAACCTATCCTTTGTTTTGAATGCAATAGGAAGCTTTGCTGTAGTAAAGGTGTGGTCGCCGAATGCAGCCGTGAATTCGAGTAATGTTCCACTGGTTTGGCTGTAGGTTCCCTCGTCGTACAAATCCATTACGATGCGATTTTCCGGTGAAGGCGGCCAGACAAATTCGCTCGGTAAACGCACGGTAAAGTACAGATCGGTTGAATTGTCATTGACGTTGTGCGGCCATATTTTGGTTTTTGGCAGTGGACTGTTTTCGCAGCTGAGCCAAAGATGGACATTGGATCGGTCTACGTGATGAAGGTGAATGCGTGCCGCTGGAACGGGACGTGGTGGAATAATGTCAATAAATTCTGCTCCAGTGATTTGGGCAATTTGCACGCGGGGAGCACTTTTATTGTCCACCTCCTGAAATGTGAGCGTCTGGAATCCCCCTTGTGCCCATTTATCCCCGGCACTGTTGACCCATTTGAATGTCTGCGTGGCTTTGTCGTATCCAACTACAGCAACCCAGTGACCAATCGGTGGTGCTGGGGGCTTGTCAGAAGGAGGAACGGTATAGTTGAAACTGATACGGAACGGATGATTATTTGCTAGGCAAGCCACGAAATTGGCTGATGAAATCGGGTCTATAGTCTGGGGTAAGGAAGCCAGTCGATAGTTCATGGCTTCGTTGATAAGCTCGGTGGTCCAACCGCCATCAGACCATCGAGATGGATAGCGAAATAGGGTAGGGTCATTGCCTTCTGTTGTGTTGCCAAAGCTCTGAAAAAATCCGTACTCTGGATTGGTCATCTTATGAAAACGGCCATCGGGTGTAAACATGCCTTTATCAGGTGTCGTGGTTTCCCAAAGATCTCTTCTGTTATGCAGCATCAGCCAAGGACGCATAGAGAGGTTTGGAGAATATGGGCAAGCCATATCATTCATAATGTCCCATACGGCTAACATGGCGTATCCCCAACATCCCGCGCCGCCTTGGAAGCGGATATAGCGTAAATGAGAAGACAAATCGACGGATTGGGGTATGGGCGACGGGGGAGCGCTGTAAGCCACTACAGGAGCTTGGGTGCGGAGTGCAACGAGTTCTTCAGTAACCCGCCTATCCAGTTCCAAGTCCACCGGTGTGCGTGTCGGAAACTCGAACATGGGTTGTTATCTCCTATGTAGATTTAAGGTGTATAAAAGTCCGCGCCAGCAGTAAAGAATTGGATTTCAGGTACGCCTATTTTGGACGGCGGACCAAAATCAACGAGGACGGAGATACCTAATCCATATAACATGGAATGCGGTTGCTGAATTGCCCATGCATTGCAATTGTCAATTTGATTGAAATGATCACCGCTGAAATTAAGGTTCTCAAATGTGGCGATGCGAACGGCAGCATCATAAACATGCACCGCCATGACCTTGGCTGTACCGATTGTCTGATACATGACGAAGACCTTGTTTACAGTCGCCCGAACCCCATCAACAATGACCGGTGTAGGCATTGACCACTGAAACCACTCTCCTTGAGTCCCTATGGCTGTGTGGCCTGAGAAACGAGCGGCTCGGCCAGTCATCGAATGTGTCGTAAAATAACCGTCATTTTGGGCACGGACATTTGTGCCATCGACCCAAATCGCATTCAGTTTTGCCATGATCAATACCTTTCATGAAAAGTAATTTTGTCCGTGAATCACATTATTGATTGCACGATTTTTCATCATGCTTCGGTCTATCTGATTCCAGATTAGAACTAAACGCGTAGGAATTCCTCTAACTAAAGTAAGAGATATGAATTGAGACGTATCGATTTTGGGAAAGATGGCTGAGCTCGGTGAAGGACATGCAAATCGTGGCATGGAGAAGTGCTGCGTTGCGAGATGCCAATTTGCATCGGCGGTTCGTTATACCAAATTGGTTAGAGTGTTTTTGGAATAGATGAACCGACTATTCAGAGCCTCTGGTGCTCCAACTTGGCTCGGCCTTTAATGATCTTGGCGTCATAGGCTTTGGTGTAGCGCAGTGTGAAGTCCTACTGGTGTATACTGTGCTCATATAGAGAGCAAGTTAATGAGGTAGCACATGAGCGAGCTCATACAAACCAGATGGACAGCCGACAGCATCCTCGATTTCCTGCACGACCATACTGAGGAGTTAAGTGCTATGGGTGTCGAGAAAATCGGCTTATTCGGCTCGTATGTGCGCGGTGAGCAAACGTCTGAAAGTGATGTCGATTTCTTGCTGACCATCAACGACTGGACGTGGAAACGCTGGTGCCGGGTATGGAATTTTCTTGAGGATAACCTTGGTCTGAAAATCGACCTTGTGCCCGAAGAAGACTTGCGGCAGGAACTCGTTCCTTACGTGATGGCTGAGGTTCGTTATGCCGAGATTGGTTAGGTTGTATCTCAAGGACATTTTAACGGCTATCGAGCGTATACAACTGCTGATGGCCTCGCTGGATGAGTTGGCTTTCAAAGCCGGTGCGCTTGAGACTGATGGCATCATGTTTAACCTGATGACGATTGGCGAAGCCGCCAAGAATATCCCCACTGATGTCCGCGACTTGATGGCTGATATTCAGTGGACTGACATTGCGCGTTTTCGAGATTTTGTGGTGCACCATTACTTTGGCTTAGACATGAATAGGGTATGGAGCATTGTTACTGTCGATTTGCCCACTCTCAAACAACAGGTTGAAACACTTCTCCCGAAGGTAGAGGATTAGTAACCCAACTTCGCCCGGCCTTTAATGATTTTGGTGTCATGCACTTTGGCATAGCGCAGCTTACTCAGAGACCGAGAGGTACAGCAGGGCTTTAGGAGTCGGCTAAATCTTTTCTCATATCATCTGCGAAATTGTTCGCCATTGCTTGAGCCGTTTTAATGGGCAATTCCTTTGGAAACCACACTGTGAGTTGGTGGTTATGGTTGATTGCTACGACCAGAGAGGATAAATCACGCGCATTAGCCGGTGCAGCGCGCAAAGTCTTAACATGGTCTGAGCCATTCACATTTTGAATCATTGCGTGGGTCGTAGTCTTAGCCATTGAAATCTCCTCAGTTTTGCTTCCACCAGCCAGAGCGGTGGCAAATGCTTTAATGAACGAAGAGGGCAGGTATGACTTGCCAACGTTACAGGACATGCCCCGCTTTGAGAAGGATGATCAGAAGCCCACCAACGATCACCACGATACTGGTAATCAGCGCCCATTTCAAAGTCGGCATGTGCGCCTGCCGATTCATGCGGGCTTGCCGATTTACCCAGCGATTACTCTAACCAGCAGCGCTAATAGGGTTTATGACTCAGGCTATTTGTGATTGAGCAGGAACCGTGTCTGGAATACTGCGGAAGTAACTCAGCGCCAGCCATCCCGCAACCAGTGCCATTGTCATAAAGGAGATCGAAAAAATCACAATTCCCATGACGGTTAAGGGGACTCCCGCGCTGACCTGAAAAAGAGTCTGGACTAAAATGACGATGCCGATCAGGGTACACAGCACCAGCATTGGAGCAGCAAAGAGATAGCCATAGGGTATGCGCTTCAGGACTAATACCCCGGTCAGAATAACGTAGGGTGCAATGATGCCCAAATCGAGCGGATAAGTGACTATGGTGGTGTAATGCGCCAACTCTTTGGGGGCTACATTAAGCAGCAGGGCAGGGATGATGCTACTCAACCACACCAACGTCAGCACAATGCCAGCAAATATCAGAAAGCGCCCGATAGCACGCCGAGAAAATGTCTCGGAAACACTATCGCGCAACTTATGCGGATTGACTGCCATCATTGCCAAAATCAGAGCGGATAAGCTGCTGCTCAACATGGCGACGTATACCAGAAGCAGATTATTGTAGGCGGCTCCGAAGGCCATCGAAGCAGCGTTATAGAGAAAATAGCTCATCACGCCTGTTAGCAAAATACCCCCGCGTAGCGAACCCCGTCCATAGCTGCGGATGGCGAACACCAACAGCGGCAAGACAATCACCAGTGTTACCAAATCAGTCCCACGGAAACCTGCACCAATCAGGAACAAATCATAATGTACGTCGCCGGACAAATTGGACACTCTTTTGAAGAGCGATTTTTGGGCCAATTTGAGTCCAAAATATGCCCATTGTCTCTATTCCCTAAAGTGTCCAATAGCCTTCGACGACATACAATCCAGAACTTGAGTGTTTAGTTTCCACACCCCTCTGTTGGGGTCAGATATTGACTGTTCACCCACCCAAATTGGCCGAGATAATCGACGTATAACCAATTCCCATTACGCTTCAAGGCTGTTAAGACAATGTTGTATGGAAGCAAAGTGATGATCTTTCCCTGCATCCCCGGTTCTCGACGCAAATTGACACGATTATTCACTCGTACCTGACAGTCGACAAGCGTCTGTTCGGATTCGGGCTTATTCGTTGTTTCCGTTGGTTTCTCACCGCGATTTGTTAATACGACAGTGCCAGCATTCGGGATTTGCACACAGGTGTATTCGCCAGATCGATAGGTTGGTAAGGGAATTGTGATTCTAGGGACACCAGTCGCGTCGCGATAGTACACCGCACCATTGCCTCGAATGCAAACTTCAACGGGATGGTTAAACGCCACTATTGGAACTCCTGCATGGCTCATGCCAAACAGGTCAGCGCCATGTATGACCCCTAACTCTAGGATGACCGTATCGCCAATTTCAGCATTCGGGACAAAGAATGTTCCATAACGGGCGATGAGACGAAGAAAGACCGTACCATCAGTGACGGTTCCGGGCGGTACATCTACGCGGAAAATGTCATTTTGCCCAATAGGTACAGCATTCGGAATGATAGCTGATGACGATTCCCCGATGACATAGATGACGACATTGGCTTGCACGAAGCCGTCACTCGTGTCATTAGCGATGATAATCAGGTTATCGACACCGACGAACCCTGCATTCGGTGTGTATACCAACGTATCGAGCCATGGGTTGAGTTCGTTTTCAGTGCCAGATATGGTGACACTGCTTCCTGAGTTTTGTAGCGCTGGAGCAGCCACACCAGTGTGAGGATAGAGTGGACGAGCCGTTGTTTGGAGGCCCAAACGTTCACGACAAGTTTGTAAATCGACGTTGACTTGCGAGCCTTGTATCTGCAAAGTGCCGTGTTGCACTTCTAGCTGCAAAGTGATGATTTGGTTAGGATCGGGCGATGTAACGTGAATACCCTTAATGGGGATTGGTTGGTTCACACTTGTTTGGGCGCTCGGTGGAGCCGTAAGTTTCAGATTGGAAATGCTAATGCATACGAGCGTGGAAGGTAGATTCTTCCCGCCTGCATCCTGACCCCGATAGCGGAAAGCATCTACATCACCAATGTTGGGGTTATTCGGCGTATATGTAAAAGTACCGTCTGGGTTGAAGTTCAAAGCACCCAGTGTAGTGGTGGAATATGTGATAGATGGATCGAGGAGTAGGGCAGTAGGGACTTCGGTATCATTACCGAGTACCCCTTTCGGATTGCTGCCCTGACCATTAGCGACGATGGGTATCCCCGCAGATGTGTAATAGACGTCCTCGCGGACCACCCCGTTGACGTACGGACAATTCATAATAGCTTGTTTGAGATATGGCATAAAATTATAAGTGCCAATTACACCATCCCCTGAACCTGTGCCGTCTCCCGCTGGGCCAGTGATCGATCCCCACCAGTTGTTGGTTGCGACCACTGTTCCACTATTGTAGAGACCAGCAGAATTGCCGACTAAACAACTCTGGCTCATATTGATTGTGCCACTGTTAGAAATACCATCGCCATTTGTGGTCGCAGTATTGTCTAGAATCTTGGTGTTTATAATCTGAGTGATAGTACCGTTATTGTAAATACCACCGCCACCATTCAGTATTGCCCGATTATTGGAAATGGTTGCCCCTGACATCGTCACTGTTCCACCCAGAATTGCTAAACCACCTCCAATATCGGCGGCATTTCCTGAAATGATAGTATTTGTGATGCTTAAGCTGCCAAAGTTAGCGACACCCCCACCCGCAGGTCCTCCCGTATTATTTGAGATCGTGTCGTTTGTCAGGGTCATCGTGCCATTGTTGTAGATGCCACCACCCAGATCACCCCAATTGCTAATTACGGTTGTGTTGGTAACAGCTAGTGTGCCACTGTTCAAGATGGCGCCACCGTTGTTGGGAGGAAAGGCAACACCATGGCTAAGTGTTAGGCCGTCTATAGTCACATTTGCACCCGCGCTGACCATCAACAATCGTAAACTTGGCAGGTTATTTTGACTAATAGTTGAACCGTGACCATAAATCGTTAATGAGCCATTATTCTGAATAATCGGAAGACCATTTTCGCCTGCCATAACGTTATTCACTGCTGTCAGCGTATAAATACTGGCTGTCAAGTTAATTACATCATCGTTTGGTTGGGTGTTCGCGCAGTCAATAGCGGCAATCAGTCCGGCCACATCACCGGCTGCAACTGTCATTGAAGGAGTACAGCTCATTTGAAGCGCATTCACGCTGCCCTCAGTCTGATTAACTGTATTCCTATTCACTATTATGGGGCTGGCCTCGACATGCTTGACTGATGCTCCAATCAGTATGGATAGGCTGATTATACTGACAGCGACAACGAACCAATCATTTTGAAAAAAGTATCTATTCCTCATAGCAATCCCCTAGTTCAAATAATCCACTTTGTTCAATTAATGCCGTTACTTTTAACAATATTTCCAAGCTGTAAGTTGGATGAACGTCCGCGATTACGTTTTCCCCTTTTTATTTGAGAGACGCAAAACGCCCCAAGTACCATTTTCCAGACCAAACACGAGCTGTTGATCATCCGGGCTGAAGTTGACACTGAGCACAGGTGCTTCCCGCATAATCGTCGTGAGTAACGTGCCCGAAGCAAAGTCCCAAATCTTGATGGTTGTGTCTAGACTGGCCGAAGATACTAGGGATCCGTCGCTGCTGAATGCGACATCGTAGATTGGTCCTGCGTGTCCATGTAAATCTTCAAGCTGCACACCGGTTGAGGCGCGCCAGAATTTGATCGTCCCAGTGTTGTCACCAGAAGCTAAAAATTGACCGTTCGGGCTGAAGGCAACACTCCATACGGCGTCAATATGTCCGGCAAGCACCTGAGCGCTACCGGTGTGGGTATCCCAGATGCGCACGGTTCCATCGGCCCCCGCTGAGGCTACGTGATTTCCATCCGGACTATATGCCACATCCAAAACAGGCCCGTCATGGCCTTTCCAGACAATGGCTGCGGTAGTGTTCGTCTGCTTCAAATCCCAGATACGGATTGTGCCATCTTGACCAGCGGAAACCAGATGGTCACCTTGCGGAGAATAAGCCAATCCCAACACGCTTCCAATGTGACCCCGAAAGATACGAACGGGTTGACTCGCTGTAACAAGCCAGAGCCGGATACTACCATCGGCGTAGCCAGCGACGACCATATCGGTAAGGTCAAATCCGCTTGAAAAATAATCGGCGGCCAGTGCTGAGCGCGCTTCGTTTCCCGCACTAAGCACATGTTCCAACGCTTTAATGCTGGAATTCCACACCCGAATAGCCCCATCGGTACTCGTCGTAATGACCCGTCTCCCATTAAGATCAAAACGAACACTCGTGATCCAACCTGCACGGTTATCCAATTCATCAATCCGGTGCGGCGTAGGAATTGGGGTTGGGGGCACTTGTTCAGTAATTGACGTTGGGAGTATAAGGCTACTAGGCTGTGCAGCAGTGAGGGGCGTTATTAGAGTCCTATTCTGGTAGAACAAAGCTGCTGCTACAGAAACTAATAAGAGTGAGATGGCGATTGCCCAAAAGGTCAGTGAAGAAAATAATCTGGAACGAGGGCGACGCAATGAATCGGATAGGCTACGTAAAGCAGGTTTGGTGGTGGCTGAATTCTCATCATTGAGCTTCACGCGCGCAGCAGAAAGAATTTGATTGATCTCATATCCAGTTGATGCGCGTAAATCGGCATGCTGCGAAAGCATATTGAGCAACCGTAATGCGGTATCCCGTGATTCGGGTAGATGATAGAACTGCAACACGTCCCATACGATTGCCATCACCTCACGGTGGGGTGGCAACTGTGGCTTTTGAATGAACGTTTCCAGTTCCTCTAGCGACAATCGCTGTTGTTCATTTCTCGGAGGTTTTAAATCACTGGAATAAGAATCGGGTATTGATAGGGAAGGTGCGGGCAACGGTGTTACAATTTGGGGAGCAGAGATAGTGGGTGTGTCGCTCAAAAAGTTGGAGATGTTACTAGAAGTACTGCTTTTCTCTCCGCGTGAAATCCTTTCTAATTCAGCAGCAATGTGACGCATACTGGGGATTCGGGCTGCAATATCTTTTTGTAACATCCCTCTGACGAGCGTTGCAAGTTCAGGTGGTATGTCGGGGCGAATTGTCTGCAAATCTGAAGG
This sequence comes from Aggregatilineales bacterium, assembly GCA_044227005.1. Taxonomy (GTDB): domain Bacteria; phylum Chloroflexota; class Anaerolineae; order Aggregatilineales; family Phototrophicaceae; genus CFX2. The sequence continues at coordinate 2,162 of JBGAFZ010000016.1, read as the reverse complement.
GGATTTTTGCAGAATTTCATTCACCATTTCCAGTATGGTCTTACCGCCAAACGGACGTTCTCCAGAGAGCATTTCAAATAGCATCACTCCAAATGACCAGACATCGGTACGTTGGTCAATCGCTTTCTGATTAAACGATTCCGGGCTGATGTAGTCAGGTGTGCCTACTACAAGATCCATCTCAGTGATGTGTGGTTTATCAGACATGAAGGCTGTACCGAAGTCACTGAGACGTGGCGTTCCATCTTCGGCCAACAGCACATTAGCTGGTTTGATGTCGCGGTGAATCACGTTGAGGTGATGGGCTCGAGCAAGTGCATCAGCCAATTCCAATGCAATAGAAAGAACCCTGTCGATGGGAAGACGTGGTTGCTGGTCAAGCAGATGACGGAGTGAACCGCCACCGACGTATTCCATTACAATGTAATATCGCTCTTGTACCTCTAACGTCTCTAAAACTTGAACGATATTGGGGTGGTTTAACTTGCGTAGGATCTCACCTTCGCGTCTGAATCGTTCCAGAATATCCGGTGCATCTTCCAAAATATTGGATTTGAGGCATTTGACAGCAACTTGGTGGTTTGTATGAGTATCCAAGGCATGATAGACACTGCCCATGCCTCCTTCACCAATCAATCTATCCAATATATAGCCTTGGATATGTTGTCCGCTGAGATCCGTCACTGCAATCCCTCTCTTTCTGAAATCAATCCTTACTATCAGGATTGATTCTTGAAAGAATGACGACAGAACAGCGCCTAATCGAAATTACACCAAGTCAAACCGCAGGTCATTCACATGCTAAACACGTAAAAAATCTACGCTCCCTTGCTTTGACTTTTAACTCTCTCTTAAAATCGCTGATTTTCATGTCTCACTTTGCTATTTGGCCTCAGCTTATGATGAACACTTTGCATACCGTAGTGTCGAATGTCACCTTCCTCTCACAATAGATGTTGTCTGCAAATTGAACAGTGACGTCTGGAGTACAATTATCATTGTCCGCACATCAGCTTGGGCTATCTACCTCCCACTTCCTTTGACGACTTGCAAGATTCCAGTAGCGCATAGGGTTATCCAAACACCCTGTTTTTCTATGCCTCAGAAAACTCGAGTTTTCTCAAGTCCTTTTTATGGCTCGTAGAACACGGAAATCTTTTTATAGATTGTAGAGTTTGCAGTGCTGCGTCTTTTTTAGTTACGCATACGCGTAACTCCTACCGTTTGTTGAAATTGTGGCTTTTTTAGTGGCGGATATTCGCCATATTACTATGAGTTGTAAATCGTATATGTTGTAAACATTTGCTTGTTTTTTAGGTGCGAATATCTGTACACCCTGCCATATGTTCAACTTCCCATGTGTTTCAAAATTGTCAGGTTTTGTTAGGTCGCGACCGTCCAAAATAATTTACAATTGTCAACACATGTTTCAATCCTTTTTTTAACCCCCTGAATCGTTTATCTACTCTTGAAAATCGTTATTTACAGGACCTATTTCTGGAGCGAAATCGAGCACTTTCATCGGTGATTGATGAAACCTTCACAAGGAGTCAATTGCTCGTTGTGAAGGTTTCATGCATTGTTACAGAATTAATGCTTTATGCACCGCTTGGGGTTCCAGTCGGCACATCCGTCGGTATCGGCGTGCTGGTTGGAATATCCGTTGGAACGAGTGTGTTAGTTGGCGCATCCGTCGGTATCGGCGTGCTGGTTGGAATATCCGTTGGAACGAGTGTGTTGGTTGGCACAATTGTCTCGCTGGGTACTAGGGTTGACGTCGCGGTAGACGTTGTCTCCAATGTCGGACTAGGTGTTCCAGTAGCAATGATCGTTGCCGTTAAAGTCGCTTCTGTCGGTGTCAGTGTTGGAGTCACTGTCACGATTGTGGTGGTTAAAGTTGCCGTTGGCGCTATTGGTAGCGATTGGGCAGCAACTCCCTGCAAGGTGATCTGGTCAAGATCGCTGTAGGTCGAGCCGACATTCTTAAGCGTGATAACGTGATTGCCGGGCGTAACCGCAAAAGTGAAGGACTGTTGGAAGAGGAAAGCCGAACTGGTGTTGTTGATAGTCGTGAAGGGTGTCGGGTTGTTGTCGAGATAAACCTGCATCGAGCCGTACATGGTATAGGTCGTGCGGTAAATCGTCACGCGTCCGACGCTGTT
>JBGAFZ010000015.1:0-82379 GCA_044227005.1 Aggregatilineales bacterium | reverse complement strand
TCATCTCCAATCCTGAATTGGTCAAGACCGGATTGGATCTGGTGTTCGCCCCCACCCTGATCTTCTACGAAATCGTCTTCAATCTGGGAACCATGATGCAGGCGGCAGGACGTTCCTACCGACTCAATCAGACCCACACACACTGTAAGACCTACTACCTGTTCTGCGAAGGCACCATGGAACACACCGCTGTCCAGCTCATGAGCCGCAAACAACGCGCCGCCAAACTGCTGACCGGTGACATCGGTCTCACCGGATTGGATGCGCTGACCGAAGGTGAAGGAGGGTTTGAAGAAGCATTGCTCAATGCCATTGGACGGGATGAGGCTTTGCTCGATCCATCCGAACTCTTCAAACAATCCAGAGCAGAGGGGACGATTGATACCGAAGATGCCGCCTACTGGCATGTCGAACAGGCGGAAACCGTACCTGCACCGGAGCATGACCCGCTCATTCAAGAAGCCATTCACTTGGGGGGTGTCATGAGCGGTGTGCTGACCACTCGCTCCACTATTGTTCCTATTCAGTCTGAAACCGAAAGGCTGTCGTCTGTCCTGAATACTTATCTCGATAATGTCCATCTCATCGCCGACCATGACACGCGATCTCGCTTGCAAGCTAATTTGCTGACAATCCTGACAAGTGGTGTTCAAGCTGACGATGGCACCTACACCGTCATGGGCTTGGCTGACCCGGAATTTAACCGCTATCCCATCCACAGCGAAACCTTGATCCGTCATGTCCGCAACTGGTTGAAAGCACACCATTTTGTCTTCAGCGGTTGTGAACAAGAAGTGGCCGTCCACATCGTCCAATTAGCCCGGCAGACGCTGGGCATAGGCAATAGTCAGACAGCCGAGCATGGATCGCCTGTTTTGGAACTCCATCCCTTGATCAGTATCCCGTCACCCCAATCAGACCAGACAACCGACAAACCACAGCCGAAACGACACAGGGTCGAGCTGGCTGAAAGCATGCCGTTGCAGCTAGTCTTGTTCTAAGGGAGTGACTCCCATGCACCCCGATACGCTGGCATTTCTGGATCGCTTGTATCAGCGCTGCCAATCCCACTTTTCTAATGGCTGTCTGACCTTCAGCGCCATTCATCCGGATGGCGCCCATGCCACACCCTCGCGTCACCTTCCACTCCATGATCGAGATGCCTTACTGAACACCCTGAACTGTTTGTCTGACACCAATCGCAGCGGATGGGGCGCATATGTCGCGGTTGGACTGCGACGAGCGGGATTATCCCGTTGGCAGCGGGGTGGCATCGCTGATGTGCTGGTACTCCCTGCTCTTTATGCGGATATCGACCACCCAACCGGGACGACCCTCACCGATCTCAAGGCAGCCCGGCTTCAACCTTCCATCATTATTCATTCAGGTTGCGGTCTGCACGCTTACTGGCTGCTGGAAGAACCAACCACCGATCTGAACACGGCACGGCAGGTGTTACAGGGACTGGCTCAAACTTTCAGGGGTGACAGTTTGTCACCGGCACAATCCATGCGTTTGTCCGGAACCCTGAATCCTAAACGAGGGCGGAATAGCGCGTTATGCCATCTGCTTGAACTCAGCGATCGTCACTACCGCATGGCTGACTTTCAGTCCTTTATCCCGTCCACACCGCAGTCTCGCATTCGACAACCAATCGTTCAAGAGACCGATAAACCACACCTCAAAGCACTCAATTGTCACCTGATCGATGCGGTCACGGCTGTGCTCTTCCGTGACTTTGCAGCACGTGAAACCCGACAGCAAGTCTGGATTGCTGCCTTGTGTCCCTGCGGACATCGCCGTGATCATCCCGGTACGCACTTCCGCTGGAATCCGTCCATCGGTTGTGGCTGTTGTCATGGACGCCATGGCACGCTCCGCCTGACCGACCTCTGTTCCATTTTAGGTATCGATGCTGCCACTTACGGCGGCTTCTATTGTAGAAAGGATTGAACCACCTTATGTCTGACCGTACGCCAACCCACCAGCACGCACTACCACCGACCCTCATTACCTTGACCCTGCCGACACCCGTCAATGGAGGACTTCCACTGGAACAAGCCATCGCCACGCTCCTCATTCAACGCGGGGAACTGGCGCACCTGCGTCAATTCACCTATGTCCTGATGGACGACCTGACCACCGCCATCCAGGACGCCTACACAGCACTGGCTGCCGTCGAAGCCGCTCCACCTGTCATGCCGGAACCACCGAAAACCGCACCAAAGTCCGTGCCGAAGACAAAAGTGCAGGCCCAACCATCACCTGCTATTGATGAAGAACCCACCATCGACATTCCCCTCAAAAAGGGCACAGTAGCCGTCAAGATAAACTATCTCAAGATCGTCGGTGGTGAAACCGATGCTGCCGCTTATCGTCAGGCGGTCTTGATGGCGGGAAAACTCATCGACGGTCAATTATGGGATGGTCAGTCCCCCATTCGCATCGACGATGTCTACGCCGTCCAACGCAAACTCAAGCATCTGTCTGACAGCGAAATGAGCCTCTTCATACTCGAAGATTTCGTACAACGCGCAAGCCTGGCGGACATACCGGAGTCCGTACAAGACGCCAATCAAGCGGTTGAGGACATTGACAACGAACATCTGCCTTTGATGAATACTCGCAATGCTACGCCATTTAGCACGAATGGTCATCATTCGGATGACGATGCCACCGATTAACACGTGTCTCACTCAGACCATCCACATCAATCTATTTATCTGAAAGGAAACCTATCTATCATGTCTGACCAAACCCCTCCACAACCCCGTATCTTCAAGATCGGTGCCGTGCGCATCATCGAGGACGCATCGCTGCATGGCCTCGACCATGAAGCTGTTCGCACTTTACTCAAGACCACCTATCCCGAGATCGCCCATGCCACCCTCCGTGAAGTGACCACCGAAACCGGACAGACGGTGGTCGAATTTCTCCCCCAGCCCGGGCGCAAGGGATAAGCCATCATGTTTGATACAGGCTTATCGCTCACCAGCCTGTGCGAGTGTCTGACCCACATCGAACCAGTTCGGCTTCTGGGGATGGAACTGCTCCAACAACACCCTGTCCATCCTCAGGGGCAGTGGTTCCCTAGTGGCATTCCCCGTCAACAACTGACCGATGCCGTCACCGAAATGCTGGGCTACAGCCGCCGTTGTGCCGATGCCGCACAACACATCCGTCAACTCACGGCAGTGCCGCTCACCACCCTTTGCCTGATGGAGTACGGATTATGAACACCCTTTTGCAACTCCAAAGTGTGTTGGTTAGCAGTATGAGTGCCGATCCACAATTGTGTCTGGCACATGCCGCGGTCTGGTTGGATCCCTTCCAGGGTGCATTTGCGGAAGAAGACGATGATGACACCGGAGACGGCAGCCTCGGTCTGGCACTGCGGGTGGTGCGCGAGTCATTTCCACATATTTATGTACAGGTGGTTGAACAACTGCGTGCTGGAGGGTCGTGGGATGACATCGACCGTCTGGTTTGTCGCGAAATCGAAAAATGGGGTATCCCGCTGGAAAACCTCGAGTGGATGGGCTATGGCATTCCGTTACCGTCCTATGGTCTCAATCTGGAAGATCCTGACTTCTACGAAAGCCATACCGATCTGATCCCGGTCTTGCAAGCCTTCGGCTGGGATGTTTCGCCAGATAGTGACGTAGAAGTGCCGGACTCTCTCTATTGCGTCGGACAATGGATCGCCGAAGATCTGGAGCAACACCCGGAGGCAGGTTACCGCCAACTGTCGTGGTTGCTGCAATGGCTGTTCTCCTGTTCAGGGAATTCGGTGATCGATCTGGATTACGAAACCATGAGCGAGTTCCAACCGCTATCATGGGACAAAGACGATCTAGATTTCGCTATCGCCATCATTCAGGAAGCCGACCAGATCATGAAGGAGGCGCTCGACGGTCTGGCCTTCCTGCAATCGCATCCAGACCTATTCACCATGCTCGCCAACAATGTGAAACGCATCGACCGAACACTCCGTCTACCAACCAAGGAACAAGACCATGTCAAACCCCCTGTCCGCTGTATCTGGTGAAGCCCTTGAACGGGTGTTGCACGAATCACCATCACTGGTGCTCCGCTTTTACAGTTATGGTGTCATGCTGGAAAAGCGGGAGGGTGATCGGGTAACCGAATTTCCGGTCGATCCGGTGCATATCGCTCTGGCACTCTCCGCCAAAGTGCGCTTCGATACCGGATTGCTGACCGGAAATACACTACTTGTCCGTTACGAAGGCGTGAAGAAGACCGTGGTGGAGTACCGACCACCGGGGAAAACAGGCTTATATTTTGAAGGCTCGGAAACCCCGCTGCGTGTCCCCTTACCGGGGATGCTCATGATCCGGGTCACGGCTGACAACACCTCCCCACAGTATCAGGTGTATGCTGTCAGGAAGCGACCTGCCCAACTCGACACCTCACTATTTCACCTGCCACTCCCCAACGTCTTCACCAGTGGCAGTGTCTGTTGGGGCAGTGTGCCGCAAGCATCCGAAACCGCCCTCAAGAGCAGTACCTTGACTGAAGATTGGTCGGTTTTCCTCGGCAGTCGTTTTGGTGATCACGGTTGTGGAGGTAAATCCCGATCGCATCCACAGGATATCCGGCAGCACTTGATTGCCCTCGAAAAACGTCAGGCTCGCGTGTACCCCGTCTCTGATTTGATCCCGCTGCAGCGCACTTTAGCCCATGTCCTCGGTGATGACCGCACATAACTAGCCAGGCAATCCCGTTTGAACCTACTTTGAGCGAAGACTAGGAGTGTATCCCCATGCCTACATTTGATCCCTTCATGCACCTGCAAACTGTGACCGTCGTCGGATTAGGTGGCACCGGCTGTCAGGTTGCCCGTTCTCTTGCCCGGATGGTCTACGACATGCGTCGGGCACGCTTGCACACACCCGAGGTAGTCTTGATTGATCCCGATATTGTTGAGGACAAGAATGTCGGACGGCAGTTGTACGCTGCCGGTGATGTCGGACACCACAAGAGCCATGTGCTGGCACGCCGCTTCAATCAGGCTTTGGGTTTAGAGATCGCCGCTATCGACCAGGCTTTCACTGTCCGGCGGCATATCACGGGCAGTGGCAATCTGGTCATTGGTTGTGTGGACAATCATGAGGCTCGTCGTGAACTGGCTCAGGTGGACGGTATCTGGTTGGATGCCGGCAATCACTTCGACAGCGGTCAGGTCTGTCTGGGTAACACAAGCGATCGCGATCTGCTGCGGCGTCATATCAAGGGGGATGAGGGCAAGTATCGTTATCTCCCCAGTCCGGCGGTGCTTTTCCCACAATTGCTCGAACCAGAACCTCAATCTACCCCACAACCTAACTTGTCCTGCGCCGATTTGGTGGCACGCGGGGATCAACACATTTTAGTCAATGATCTGGTGGCTTGTGTGGTGGCCGAGTATGTCTACAAACTCCTGCACCGCCAACCCGTAACCACTTTCCTCAGCTATGTCAGTGTCGATACGCTGTCTGTCCGCAGTCTACCCATTTGCCGCGACGAACTACTACCGTATGTACAGCGGGAGGTGTAAACCATGCTCAAAAGTCACCGTCATAACTTTCACCACTCGAAGCTGCCTGAACCCGGTTCTGTTGGGTATATTGTGGGACTGTCCACCGTCAATCCGCGCCGCAAGTGCATCGTCATCGCCTATCCACTGTGTGACAATCTTCGTCCGTACAGTCTTGGCATTCATTCCTGCTAGGTGCGATTTCTCGATAACAGCGCCATATACCGTTTCAGTGGCATCTGGTTTGAGGAGATATAAGTGACCGTCCTCATCATAATCACTGAAACTTTAACTATTCGCTGATACACAATGCATAGGCAATATGACACTATTGGTGCTTCCTAATAATCGCATTTAGCCAATGATTATTGCGACCGGTCAAATCTTCTGATTTCCACAACCTGACAACTTCAAGTTCAGACAAATGATGGATAAGGTCACTAAAGGTGTCAAAGTTGTAGTCTGTGAATAGTCTTCCATCTACTATTCTATCTTGTGTTCCCCATTTGAAAGACACATACCATAGTCCATTGACTTTCAGCGCTCGTGCAAATTTCGAAAAAATATCAACCATCTCTGTTCGAGCCACATGAAGCAGTGAAGCACATGCCCAAATACCATCAAATTCTTCAACAGCATCAAGATCCTCAAATTTCATATGATGCACGAGCTGACCGATGTAGGTGGTTGCATATTGTGCCAATACTTGTGATCCATCTATTGAATGAACCTTAAACCCTTTCTCTATGAAGTATTTGCTATCCCGACCAGAACCACAGCCTGCATCGAGCAAATAGGAATATGGTGGTAGTTCCTTTAAGAATGCTTCATAGAGATTCTCAACATCAATATCTTTAGTGGACGCAAAGTATTGAGCAGCATTTTCATCGTAATATTCAATTGTCATAGTAATTCACCTCCTAGAAGGCTGGATCCAATTCTTCATCAGCACGCCAATTTTGCATTTTGCCCAAGACCGTTAGTTGTTCAAATAGTCCAATCAGGAAACTACGTCGAGTGCCTTCCAACATGCCGGTTTGATTTATCAGTGTTTCGCGTAATGGATGATGGCTAGCAATAAAGAATTCGTTGCGTTTATATAATCGCTCAATATAGCGGAAATGAGGTCTCTGATCACTTTTCTCAAGATTGCAATCCAGACAGGCCATAACAAGATTCCAGACTCCATCTAGGTTTACAGGAATATTTTCTGCTCTAAAACGTTGCTTCAGCATATGCGGAAATACATGATCGACATGAACATTGTGATCCGCGATATGAATGTCGCGAAAACAATAGAAGCACTTCCCTTTTTGGTATCCATTCAGGGCATCGCGTGCAGATGTGATATCCGTTCGCTTTAAATTCTTATCTGTAACGAACAATTCCTGTCCAGTGACATCATAGTTTACAACTAAGAGAGTTCGTGACAGACCAATATCCCAAGCGGTCTCAACAAGCTTCCACCTTGCTTCAGTTTCATGAGGAAGGTTTTGAAATTGCGCTGAATTGGCTAACTTCAATAAGTCATCAGTCAAACGTAGTTTGTTGGACACTGTGCGTTCATCAACATAGAAACGCGGAACTTCCACGCCTTTGAGATTGTGAAATGCATCTATAACATTTGTAAATCCTCGAAGTACTGTGTTTTCTATCATCTTTTCGCGGTCTATTTCTTGACGATTGTACTGTTCTAGTCCCTGAAGAAATTGACTTGATGCTGATGTCCCCTGTTTTTTACCGGCTTTCATATGAGTTACTAAATATCGACTGTATGGCTCAGCCAATTCTTCGAGCGAAACAGAACTTTTTCCGTTTTGAGCTAACTCTAACAATGCGAGACCCAATGCAAACTTATAAGTCGCGCTGTTGCTACCAAATAGAATTATCCCTCGCCAGTAACTTTCGAGGTCCGGACGAGAAGGTTGCACAAATTCATGCATAGACTTTGACATAGTTCACCCGTGAATTTATTGAACTTTGTTCAATGCTAGATGTTTTATTGCAATCGTAACATGATCAAAGTGGTTTTGATCCCACTAACTATGAAAGGATGTCTCATGAACCCTGACTGTACCTACCTCAACTGGAAACCGGTTCTACTGGTGAAAGTCGTTCACCTTCCCTTTGCTGACACCTACCCTGCGTTGTCGGTCAAACGCCTGTATCTGGCCGAACATCCCGACGGCATTTTGAGCGCCGATTGGACTTTACCAGCCGATGAACGCATCCAACCACTGGTACAACTGACCGGCTGGAACCCGCAGCGCGATGTTCCCTTCGAACTCCCCATCCAATACCAGCGTGGCGACACCAGCCTGACTGCGAGCATCGCTTCGGGCACATGGGTATTGCCCTATGACGACCATCACTATCACCTGTATGAACGTGTTCAAACCACCTTTCACACCATACTGGCACAGATTGAAACCGCACCCACCGATCCCCAAACCTTGCGTTTGCTCACCCATTGGCTTTTGTAAGACAAATCCTCATTCGATTAAGGAGTATGGCATTATGGATACCACTGACCTCATTACCCAACAAGCGCTTCAGCGCTACCATCGCTTGTTCGACAATACGCAGTACACCGCCATTGCCCGACGTCTGGCGGCTGATCTTCGGCTGGATCGGGATAATCCACAAGTGACTGACGCCCTAAATGTGCTGACCGACACCGCGTTGTCGCTTTGTCACCATCCGCATTATGAACGGGCATGGCTCAAGTTAGCGACCTTCTGCGGTCAGAATGCCATACCCATCCCCACCATTGATGCGATTTACACCTACCTGTTGCTTTTTCAACCAGTTAAGGACACCCGTGCTGATGATTTTGAATCGACCGCCAAAGCCTTGTTGAAAACCTATGAAGTCATCGACAGTTTACGAGCGGCCATAGCCTGTGCCAATGGCATCCATAGCTGGCAGGGACGCATGGCTTACGATCTACTGGCAGCCGTTGATTATTTCACACAAGCCGCAATTCAACTGTTGTTGCATGCCAATGGCAGCTACATCCGCGAGAAACTGCAATCTGGTTTGCGGCGTCTTACCAGTGCCTTTTATGAGGGTATTCGCGAAAGTGACACCCCCGCGCTCTTCAACTTCAAAGCCACCTTTTTCCCCGATGAGCATGACCGCCACTGAGTTGTACCGTCATCCTCGATAGTGACACCTGTCTCACAGTGTGCTTTGTTCGTCCGTCATCAGACTGTATTCCCACCACCGATTTGCTTCAGCCACCATAATGCATGCCGTATGCCACACCACAAACCTTGGATTCCACACTGACTTGTCCGTCACCAACAGGCGTGCGTCCCACTGTGACACCTTTTCAGCTCTGGCGCTCGCCATCTGACCCAAACCATGCCGATTAGTCCCTGACCAGCTTAGCAGGTGCGGCAGCGTTCATACCGACCGGGGTCGGCACGCTTTACCCCTTTCTTCCGGGCTTGTGCCAGACGAAGGGATCCCTTCTTCTTCACCAGAAACGGGTAGCGCCTTTCAGGTGAAAGCTGCCTTGATCCACCTGCTCTGGGGTGGTCAGAAATCGGCACAGGGTCGATGGACGAATAAGCGCACAGCGCGAAGGAGTAAACAGCATGGGTACAAGCATCAATTTGCAGGTGACCGGTTTCGTCGGCAGCGATCCGCAGGTGCGGACGGTGGGTGAGCAAACGGTTGCCAGTTTCAGTGTGGCCGTCAGCCGCAAGAACGGCAGTGGCAAGAAACAGACCGTTTGGGTACGTGTGAATTGCTGGAACAAACTCGGCGAGGTTGCCACCCAGTACGTCAAGAAAGGGTCGTTGGTACAGGTGACAACCGAGTGGCTGCGTCCCAGCGCATGGACTGATCAGGGAGGAACGGCACAAGCCAGTTTGGACATCGACGCAAACCGTCTGGTATTGTTGGATCGCGTAGATCACGAGGAAGCACAAACTGAAGGCGGTGAGATACCCTTCTGAGTTGAAATCGCTGTGAGGTAAATTGAAGCGGTACGATTGTGCCGCTTCTGTCCTCAATGGTGAAATGCTAACCGATCAACAGCAGTGTTTTTGCGATCTGCACCGCAATCGGGGCAACCGCAGCTAGATTTTTCGCAGCAGCCATCAGCTTGTCCCCACGGATTTGAAGCCGATCTTTCTCAGGACTCTCTTTTTCTGTCTCGGCAAGCGCATCCTCAGCCGCCATCTGAACTTCTTTGACCTCAGCCTTTTGATGAGCCGGAACCTGAGCCAGTGCATCAGCCAACTTCTGATACAAATCCTGCAACTGCGCCTGAACATCCTCACTCGCGGCTGGAGCCCCATTGAACGTGAAGCTCACAGGACCGGAGAACTGCTGATCACCAAAGTTAACATTTGCTGCGGTAACATTCCCCTTGATCGATACGGTCGGACGTGGTTTATTCGGCATACTAATTTCCTTTCTGATAGGCTTGAATAGTTTCAATTACCTGCTGAACAACAGCAAAATACGGATTGTCTTGTGCAAGTGCTGTTGGCTGGTCATCAAGAATAGCTAGCAACGCATCGGCGAACGCTGTTTCTGCGATGTAATCATCACCTTGTTCGCCCCATTCTGTTTTCAACTCATCCACTTGAGCCCGCCACTCGGCAAATTTCTCTGCCACACCAGTTTTCACGGCGATGCTATTTCCCGCCAGCATCTCAATCGTCTGCTTCGGCAAAAGATCAGGATTACCCTCTGATTCTGTTGAGGGAGAGTTTTCAAATTGGGCAATTAACTGATCAATCACGACATCCTCTACTTGTCCTTGCAGCGCTTGACGAACGGCTGCCTCACCCCCATGATCATAAATCTGACGTAAGGCTTGAATTGCTTGCTGCCTTTGAGCGTTTTCGTCGGATGGCGTAGTAATAGAATTAGCTTCTTCATCACGTCCTGAACGACGCAGCAAATCTGCTAAACGCCGCTTGGCACTAACGACCCAGCGTTCAAAATGAATCGCTTCAAAAAGCGCAGCACATTCGGCTAAGGCTTCAATACCTGCCTCAGTTTGTCCCACCTCATACAGGGCAAGACCATAATCATAGAGAATATTGGCGGTTCCCAATCGATCATGAATCGCTCTGACAATCGGAAGTGCTTGTTCATAATAATCAATCGCATCTGTCCACAACAACTGTTTGACCAACATATCACCAAGACTCATAAGGGTATTGGCTTGCCCCAGTCGGGCATCAATCTGGTCGTAGATCGGCAGCGCGCGGTCGTAGTAGGCGCGCGCCGCCTCCAGTTCGGATTGGCGGACGGACAAATCCCCCAGCGCCCTAAGGGTATTGGCTTGCCCCAGTCGGGCATCAATCTGGTCGTAGATCGGCAGCGCGCGGTCGTAGTAGGCGCGCGCCGCCTCCAGTTCGTCTTGGCGGACGGACAAATCCCCCAGCGCCCTAAGGGTATTGGCTTGCCCCACTCGGGTACCAATCTGGTCGTAGATCGGCAGCGCGCGGTCGTAGTAGGCGCGCGCCGCCTCCAGTTCCTCTTGGCGGACGGACAAATCCCCCAGCGCTTGCAGGGTATTGGCTTGCCCCAGTCGGGTACCAATCTGGTCGTAGATCGGCAGCGCGCGGTCGTAGTAGGCGCGCGCTGCCTCCAGCTCCTCTTGGCGGACGGACAAATCCCCCAGCGCCCTAAGGGTATTGGCTTGCCCCAGTCGGGTACCAATCTGGTCGTAGATCGGCAGCGCGCGGTCGTAGTAGGCGCGCGCCGCCTCCAGTTCGGATTGGCGGACGGACAAATCCCCCAGCGCCCTAAGGGTATTGGCTTGCCCCAGTCGGGTACCAATCTGGTCGTAGATCGGCAGCGCGCGGTCGTAGTAGGCGCGCGCCGCCTCCAGTTCGGATTGGCGGACGGACAAATCCCCCAGCGCCCTAAGGGTATTGGCTTGCCCCTCTACATACCCAACACGTTCCGCTGCTGTCAGGGCATCTATAAGCATCGGTTGATAAACTGCGGTCGCTTGATATACACCTAAATAATTACTGAGTGTGGCGATGAAATCCAATCCTGTTTCAGTCGCATGTTTTAATCCCCACTCAATCGCGATATATAGGTTTTCGAAGTCAATCGTAATACTTTGGAGATAGTCTGTATCAGTATGATCTTGTTCTGATCCGTGCAATCCTGAATAATGCTCAAAATGGCGTTTTGCTGCGTCATCGAGTTCATTCGCCTCGTCAAGCAGTGCCCGCGCGTAAATGCGCAGCAGTCGATGTTGCCCGTATCTTGCGTTGCCGCTGTCCTCAAGCAATCCGCTATCCAGCAGTGTTTTCAAGGGCGCGCGGCTGTCATCTTCATCTTCGTCACCCCAAATTGCGGCCAACGTCGCCCGTGTAAAGCTGCTTTCAAGAGCAAATATCCCTAACAGGCGAAATCGCCGCTGCAAATCGGGTTTTAATACCTTGTAACTTAGTGAGAGGGATAGTTCAAGATTTTCATTTTTATCGCCGGTCTTTTCGTCATCATCATCCGAAAGTTTCAGGTGTGCAAAAGGATTTTCCCGCTTCGTTAGGAGTCTCAGCAGGTCGCTCGCATTATCCGCGTATCCGTTTGCTAACTGCGCCGCCGCCAGAGCAATCGCTAGTGTGTGCCCTCCAAGCGCTGTTGAAATGGCCTTGTAAACGGTATCATCGGCCGCTCCTCCAACCCGCTTGGCAATCAACGCTGCACCTTCTTCGGGTGATAACAGATTGAGGCGGATGTCGGCTCCCTCAATTTGCTTGGCTAACGCGCCGCTGCGTGTCGTAATCAATAAACGGCATGCTGTATCGGCAATAGGAAAATGAGCCACAATTCGGTGATCCCAAACATCATCAAGGACGATCAGTGCTGTTTTGCCATGCAAAATCTGCGATAGCGCCAATTGACCAGTGTGTGCATCTTGATAATTTTCACGGTTGTCCCCAAATACAGTTGCACCTATTGATGCCTGTAGGGCGCTTAGGTTCGGCGTTTGTCCCACCTCCAGCCAGATAACCCCGTCCGGAAACGTACGCCGAACATCGCAGTCATGTGCCAGTGCGGTAGCCAGAGTACTTTTCCCGACTCCACCATAACCAAATACGGCTGTAGCACGAGGTGGCGCGCTAATGACAGTTGGTGCAATCGCATCAGCACATATTGCGGCGTGGGCGTCATCAAAGGCTTTGGCGCGGCGCACATGTGCCGTAGGCAAAGGTTTGACATTGAGCATGTTACCAAGCGGAGCCGGTTGACCCAAGCGGGTTATTAAGTCTTTCAGTGCGTCCTCGTATTTGCGCGGCGCTCTAAAATCAATCGCATTGATCCGTTCAATTTCTACGGGCATCAAATCATAATCACCTGCTCGCAAAATCGCTGTTATGGGCTTACACAGCTCAAGCGCATACCTCAATTCTGCGCGAACCCATTCCGATGTGCTTGCATTTGGACCAACCACTAGCACAAATCGATCAGAGTCTCGGATCGCGGTCTCAATTTCTTTACTAAAAGGCACGCTACGTGATGGCAGTGATTTTCGATCCCACCAGACAGCAAACGCAGCATTCGTCAGATTTTCCGTTAGCCGCCGCAATAATGATTTGGCAGGATCATCATAGTTCGAGTCATCATCGGCTCTCGCATACGAGAGAAATACACGGGTTTGTTCTGTGGGTTTGTCTTGGGTAACTGTTCCGTTGATGATATAGACGTTGCCATTGAATATCTGTTCACCGAAATTGACATTCCCAGCGTTAATATCACGTAGTTCAGTGTTATCTGTCATGATTGGCCTTTTCGTATTGCCGCGCTTGATACATTATAGGATGAGAATTCCAAATCTCAAACCAGTTTTGCTATGTTGAACTGATATCCCGAAGTATTGTTTCCAGATTTGACTGCATAATCAGTTGTAGATTGACTGCAACTTATTGGATGTATCACGCGCTGCCTCGCAGCAGCGCAGCGTCCCTAAGGGACGCCGAACCACCTCAGCGGCAACCATGTGTGACACACGTTGGTGGCGCACAAGAGTTACCCCTTTCTATTGGGTACTCTAGGCTGAGGCGGTCGCCAGCTAAAAAGCTGGCTCCTCAAGTGCCGGAGGGCTTGATGTGCCGCGCTCAGGCGCAGCACCGCCGACGCAGCCCTTCGGTGCTGGTCAGCGTGTGGTCACGGTTGCCCGCGACCACCGGACGCATACCGCGTCCGAACCACCCAAATCGCACCCTGTCTGACACTTTTCGTCTGACAACGAACCAATTAACGTAACTCAATCTGATTTAGCTGCCGCCGTTGATCTTCCCAATCCGGTAAGACACGTGCCAGCAGCGTGTAAAATGCCGGACTGTGGTTATGTTCTTTCAGATGACACAGCTCATGTAGGACAACATAATCGATCAAGTCTTTGGGCACATGGATCAACAGGATATTGAGGATGATATTCCCTGCTGCCGTACAACTGCCCCATCGTAATTTCATCTGTCGAACCATCAGAGTCGGGTAACTAATCCCCAATGATTCCACACGTGGAAAACACACCTTCAGTCGTTCGTCAAACACTCGTTTGGCTTGCTGCCGATACCACACGGTGATCATCTTCTGGATATGCACTGTGTCAGACGGATCTTCAACATTAACTGTCAAATACCCCCGGCTCAACCGCACTCGTTCGATGGCATCAGCCACCACCTTCAACCGATACTGCCGCCCCAGATAGCGATATGATTCACCACTTGCATACTGTCGTGGTAGAGGGTTAGGTGTGGCGTAGGTCTCAAATTGGCGTTGCTGGCGCAAGACCCACCCGGCACGTTTCTTGACTTTCGCTTCCACCGCTTGCAAGCTGCTGCCCATCGGCGCATCGACTACCACGCTCCTATCTGGATACACATGTATCGCTAGCGTCTTACGCTCAGAAAAAGTCAGCTCATATTCAATTGCGGTCGTTCCAAACTGAACCGAATGTTGTCCGCCAAGCACTGTCATACGCCGCTGTTATCCCGTTTCTTGGCCGTCTCAACCACACCATCAATAATCGCGTCCATAACAACACCGCTGATATTCATGTCGTACGTCCGTTTGAAGTCATACAAATGATCTTCCAACGCGTTCTTCAATCGATTGACTGTATCCAAATTGTGCGCCCAGTCGCGTCCTTTGAACTGGTTGATGGTCGTCTCAAATGCAATCGCCAGATCAGCCATCGGTGACGCTACTCCATCGACACCTAACTGCAAAACCAGCAGACCGTAATACGCTCCCGCATCCTTCATTTGAGCAAGCTGCTCAGGTAGTGAATTATCCTTGCCCGTTCGAAACTGTTCTAACTGAGATTCGATCTGCTCAAGGTACTCCAACTCACTCATCCGCCCCTGCCGATACGCCTCAATCGTATCCTCGACCATCTCCGAAAACTTGCGGTAAAACGCCGGATCTTCGTCCATCTTCTCGATGGCCGTTTTCTTCATCCGATACGCAATCGCATCCGCCCGCGCCGCCGGACTTTCCAGATGCGCCACTGCTTGAGCGAATGCAGGTTCATCAAAAATATTGACCTCTGGCGTGAGCACACTCACCCCATCCGCCTTAATGTGATCGTTGAGCAGCTTACGAATCTTCTGCTCATACTCCCCGTAATTCACCGACTCCGCATAGCGCAGCTTGACCGAACTCCGCAGCCGGTGGAAAAATGTCAAATCAAACTTATACTTCTGGATCTTCTTTTCCGGTGTCTGCTCATAGAACATGACCGCCCCCAGCGCCACCTTCAACCCGCTCGCATAAGCATTCAGTGCGTCATAAAATACTTGCCGTCGATCTTCCGGTTCCAAAAACCGTTCCATCGCCTCCGCATCGCCCTTATTCAGCACCGGATCAAACACCGCCCACAGATGGTCATGCAGTCCCGGCAGTTCCGCCAGCACCTGACCGATGTCCGTCACCGTCCCCGCCACATCCTCCGCATCATAGGCTTCCAGCGCGTTATACGTCTCTAATGCCTCATTGAGTTCCCCCAGGACACCGCGATAATCCACGATGTACCCGTATTCCTTACCCTCATACAATCGGTTCACACGCGCAATCGCCTGAAGCAAACCATGTTCCTTCAGTGACTTATCCACGTACAACACCGTATTACGCGGCTCATCAAATCCCACCAGTAACTTATCGACCACGATCAGGATTTCGATCCCGTCTTCCTGATTAAATGAACTCAGGATATTCGCCACATACTCTTTCTCGGTCTTATGCATCTGCATCATGCGCTTCCAAAAATCCTGCACCGGCTTGAGGTTCGTCTCGTCCGCATCCGTATTCCCCTCACGCGTATCCGGTGACGACATGATCACCGCGCACTCGATCCCCTCGTCTTGCAGCGCATACATATACTGGATCGCTACCTCTTTACTGGCAGTCGCAAACTGCGCCTTGAACCCTGTCCCGCGCTTATTATTGATGTAATGTTGCGCCACATCCCACGCGATCGCCTCTAATCGTGACCGCGTCCGGTTGACTTCCTCCGCGCGACTCATCTTCCGCTTCAGATCAACCTTCTGCTCATCCGTCAAAGATGAGGTTCGCCGCTCAAACCACTGATCAAGCGCATCCTTCCCCACATCCAGATCAACCATCCGCCCCTCATACAACAGTGGCACCACCGCCTGATCCGACACCGCCTGTCGCATCGTATACTTATGGATGAACCCGCCGAACTTGACCGCCGTACTCTTCTCCTGCTTTAACAACGGCGTCCCTGTGAACCCGATATAACACCCCATCGGGAACACCTCTGCCATCCGTGCGTGACTGCTCCCGTACTGGCTCCGATGACTCTCGTCCACCAGCACGAACACATTCGGATTATCATCCCGCAGCTTAGCCTTCGCCGCCGCCTCGAACTTATCGATCACCGTCGTGATGATCTCGTTCGCCGGATCGCGGATCAACTCCATCAGATGCTTACCGGATGTTGCCTGCACCACCCGTTTTCCGCACGCATGGAACGTGTTCCAGATTTGCGCATCCAGATCAACCCGATCCGTCACAATCACCACACGCGGATTCGCCCGCCCCAACTGGATCGACAGCGCCTTCCCTAGCATCACCATCGTCAGCGATTTACCACTCCCCGTTGTGTGCCAGATCACACCGCCCGCCCGTTTGCCCTGTGCATCCAACTGCACCACCCGCTCCAACGTTGCTTGGATCGCGAAATACTGCTGATACCGCGCGATCTTCTTCACCCCGTTGTCATACACAATGTACTGATACGCCAGCTCCAACAACCGCGCCGGACTCAACAGCGCATGAATCGACGTGTCCTGCACCGTCGCCAACCGATCCCCACCTGCCGCCTGTTGATCAAAATACTGCCGCAACCACCGCCCATCATCTCGCCAACCGTAAATCTGATCCTTCTCCGCCTCACTCAACTGCAAATTGATGAGCCGATTGAGTTCCCCCTCTGTATTCATCTGTTGACTATCGACTGACAACTGATGACTTTCTTCTTTCCACACCGCCCAGAACTTCGCCGCCGTCCGAGTCGCCCCATACAGCGCCTCATTCACACTCACCGACATCAACACCTGCGCGTACACGAACAACTGCGGAATCCCATCCTCCAACTGCTGATTACGCAGCATCTGGCTCACACCCGCATGCACCGCGCTCTTACCCTCGCTCGTCTGTTGATCCGGCCGCTTACACTCGATCACCACCAGCGGAATCCCATTCACGAACAGCACGATATCCGGTCGGTACGTCTGATGACTCCCCCGCCGCTCCACGCTGAACTCATCCGTCACCTGATACACATTGTTCTCAGGATGCTCCCAATCGATGTACTTCAAACTGAAGCTCCGCCGATCCTGCTGGATGATCTGCTCCGCGCTCGTCCCCAGCGTCAGCAGCTCATACGCCATCGCGCTCGCCGGAATCAGACCCTGATTCACCGGCACTTCCTTCAGTTCTTGGATCGCCCCGCGCAGATTCGCCTCGCTGAACGCATATACCGTATTCTTATGCACGATCTGGTTATGCGACCACAACCACTCATCCAGCACCCCCTCAAGGATCACATTCCCCAGCTTACCGCCCCGCAGCCGCAGCGCCTCCTCAGGCGGCACATACTGCCACCCCATCGCCATCAACAACCGCAGCGCTGGAATCTGCGAAATCCGATCTTCAAGGTACGAAGGTATTTGTGACATAAACAGTTCTCTTAAAAATAATGCGCGGGTTCAATGGATCAATAACCTATCGCGGGATTGTCTACGGGCAGGATGAATCCCGCCCGCTCTAACCAGAACACCTATTGCTCTGGCCTTGCCATTATTACGGGGAGGGTTGGGTAGGGGGCTCTTCGGCTTTCTCCACCGCCAGCAACCGCGCCTGAATCCGCACGCCGCTCTTCTGCCGCACCGGATCAGATGCGTCCAGCCCGAACGCCTTCAACGTCTCCACCATCCCCGCTACGAACGCACCCCGATCCCCCTCCGCCGGATACGACACCAGCACACTCACCAGCTTATCAGTCACCTGCGCCCCACCCAGTAACCGGTATGGCTTCTCTGCAAACCGCGCCTCGCGCAAAAACGCATCAAAACGTTTCTTCAATTCCATGCTGTTGTTTGCCATGATTCAAGACTCCATTATTCTGTTATCGTGCTCTGTTTTAGACTTGGGGGATAGACTGGTGACTTAAACCATTTATCAGCGTCCTTATCATTTTGCCAATTGAATTCTCGTGTCAAATACGCCAGCAAACGAACTGCATTATGTGCCAATACTCGGCACTCTTCAGTTGTTTCGTCAGATACTTCGTCTAGAGGAAGATTTCCGTGAAGTATTTTCCCTCGTAAGGCGTAAAAACCTTCAAACGGGCTTGCTGTTCTTACAATCATCCCTTCCCAATCTTCGATGTCGGAATTATTTTCCTCATCGTCTTCCGTGTCATGTTCTTTAGTATTGCCCACGAAATATCCGCCAAACTTTATTAATGTTGTGAGTCGCTTAACGATTTCTTGCCCATTACTTTTAGATTTAGGAAGGGCAATATTTATGCTTGCAATATATCTATAGGTTGATTGCCAATTAGTTAAAGCAGTGACCCCACTATCATACATTTCAAGCGCTCTGACTACTCTTTGCGAAAGAACATTATTCACATTAGCATAGTGATAATTTATATCATCTAGCCCAAAATATTCATGGGCAAATTTTATTTCATTTTGCCTAAAGAAAAAGTATCTGACAAAATCAATCTTGTAGCCTTGAAGACGATTGGCTTCTTCAACATTCTGGTAAAGAATAAAACGCTTTCCTTGCTCCCGTGCAGTTACAACAGTTGCCGGATTGTATTTAACCCGTCTGCAATCCCTTATTTTAGACGACCACATTGCTACAAACCGAAGCACAGTAAGCGACTTTTGAACTTCAATTTCAACTTGACGCTCACGACTTTCATCATCTCCTAATACAGGAAATGTGAGAAAGCACTTACCGTCAAGATTTGCTATATCATCTTGAAATTCGGGGTGACTAGCTTTTAGCGACAAAAGGACTTCTGGACGGTTAACATTTAGGATGGAACTTGCCAGAGGTATAGAATCGTAACCATAAATATTAATGTTGTTCAGTGGAACTATTGCCTCTGCTTTAAGTTTAAAATGGGGCTGAAGCTTGTTAAATATTTCTAAAGAGTGATGTTCGAATTCTGGGTGGCTGCAAGGGAAATCATCCATTTGATAAATTGCATCTTCAATTAACCTCTCAACTAGAACTCGCCCGATTTTCCCCTCAAACATTGCTGCTATTTTCTCTAGAAACTTCAATCTGCTTGTATTTGCTACTACCAATTTGCGCGTTCGGTTCCCATTTTCGTCCAAATAAATCCGCTGCATACATATTGTATGATCATCGGCGGTATTAGCTGAACCTAGAGGCCCAAAGATTGAAACTTTATGGACATCCTTTAAATACTTACTTAACGCCACTTGAAAATCTTGTTCTTGACTCATATGTTTACCCACACCGCCCTCGTCAACAACTGCCACATCCCCCCACACACCGCCGCATTCCTGTAGGGGCGGAATTCATTCCGCCCGCCGACCAAACCCGCCCAACCGAGACGCTCGCCATGAGTCATCTTCTCCCCTCTGCCACGAAGTGGAGAGGGGCTGGGGGAGAGGATTTCTACACCCGCACCGTACCCGTCAACAACTGCTGCATCAACCCCCGCTTTTGTATGCGTAATTCATGCATTTGTGCGTTCAATAAGTCAATTTCATGATCAACTAGACGCAAAACTTCGATGATCTTTTCTTGTTCGTCTCGTTTTGGAACTGGTATTTTGACTTCGCGAAGAAAATTAAGGGGCAAAAATTTCTGAGCATTACCAGATTGGTTTTCTTGTATGATTTGCTCAAACTGACTAGAACCTAAAATGAAACGTAACCAATTAGCTCTAATAAAGTCACCACCAAATCGAAATAGAGCGACGTTTTTTATTGCGAACATAGGATAACTATCATAGACAATAGCGGGATTTCCAATGGTTCCAATCATCCCAAACAAAACATCATTCGTGTTTACCCCGCTTCGTTTGTCAATGAGCGCAAAATCCTCTTGAGAAATATAGGTTGCGGTTGAAAAATCTATAGTTCCATCTTGAAGTAGATTTTTTGATGTAATTAAAGGTATGCCGTTTTTTTGCTTTTGAGGTGTATCGTGAGTTCCGTCGGTCACTTTATCACAATATATGTTTAGATTTTGCATTGACCAGTCAGTAGGTATTTCACCATAAATGGTGCTTTGTTTAGTATTCGCCCCCGCAAACCCCGCAAACCGGACTTCCCCCGTCAACAACAACTGCATGAGCGCCTGCTTCCGCCGCCCCAATGCCCCGATCAACGCCTCCACCAACCCAATCGCCTCATCCCACGTGCTCAAAATCGCCGCAATCTTCCGCTGTTCTTCCAACGGAGGGAGAAGGATAGGAATACTCTTGACTAACTCACCACTGAGATTCTTTTGATTTCCCCCGTGTGCCATTTCGCGTATCGCATCGTAATTGTTTTCAAGAAAATAGTAGGCAAACAAGTAGTCATTGTTTTTATCAATCATAATCGCACAACAAGCTTGATTTGTTGTTGCTTCTATTCCTAGTATTGCAACTCGCCCTCTTGTTAGACCTTGACCATACATTGCCATCAAAATGGTGTTTTTTGGAAATAATTTTGCTGAAGAATTTTTTAAGCCTTCCTCCATTATAAACTCACGACTTTCGGTTATGAGGTTAAAATTTATCTCCCCTGTTGTAATCCAAGGAATTAATCCACCCCAGTAGTCCTTGTTAGATCGATTTGGAGTGCCACCAGATGTCACATTTGCAATAGACCCTAGTTCGCTTTTTTGCCAACCATCAGGAATCAACTTATTTCTCCCTAAAATAGCCCCTTTAGTGGGCTTGTCTTCCCGTTAGCCTTGTGGCTTTAGCCCAAGGCGGCGCAACCCGCCAACCCATTCGCTACACCCCACCAACCACCCAATGCCTCACCCAAAACCACCACGTTTCAAACCGTCTTATAACTTGACCACATAAGAACTTTCGTGCTATTATACGAACACGTGTTTCGATTTTGTTATACCCCTCTTGAGGGACACACGCCCACTTACAAATGGGATAATGTCTAGGAGGAAACCATGCCCGTCACCCTCGAAGCCCTCAACCGTATCGGCTCTGCGCTCACTCCAACGGGGATATGGCAATCTTGTCGTCGGACAACCCACCAACACAATTGCCGCATCGCCAGCCGGACTACCCGCCGAAAATCACCCATTTTGTCACAAATCCGTCCTAAAAATCGCCACCTTCGCCAATCGCCCTAAACAGGAGATACGCCCTACACATTTTCTCAACTCTCTCAGTATTTCTCTGTGCCCTCTGTGGCTCTGTGGCAAAAATGCCTTTGCCTTTTCTGCCTATCTCTTGGCGTCCTTGGCGTCTTGGCGGTTCAAAATGCCTTTGTTTTCTCAGTATTTCTCTGTGTCCTCTGTGACTCTGTGGTAAAACGCAGTGTCTTCTCTGCTTTTTACTCCAGACCCAACTCGCGCAGATAACCCGCCATTCGGGATTTCACATCTGCTAATTTCCCTTCGAGGTCGTGGATCTCCGCCTGAACCGCCTTCAGGTCAATCGCCTCCTCCGCCTCGAACGTATCCACATAACGGGGGATATTCAGGTTGAAATCATTCTCACGGATCTCATCCACACGCGCCCGATACGCATATTTCTCAACCGTTTCCCGCGCCCTGTATACCTGTAGCACCTTGTCGAGGTCGCTTTCCCGCAGCTTGTTCTGGTTCGTGCCCGCCTCGAATTCACGGCTCGCGTCAATAAAGAACACATTATCGTCCGGCTTGTTCCGCTTAAAAATCAAAATCGCCGCCGGAATGCCCGTCCCGTAAAACAAATTCGCAGGTAACCCGATGACCCCATCCAACAAATTTTCCTCAATCAACTGCTGCCGGATCGTTCCCTCCGAACTCCCACGGAACAAAACCCCATGAGGCACGATCACGCCCACCCGCCCGTTCTCCGCCGCCTCTCTGAACGTGATCTCGATCATGTGGCTGATGAACGCATAATCGCCCTTGCTCTTCGGGGGAACCCCGCGCCAGAAACGCCCGTATCGGTCTTTCTCCGCGCCCTCCGCCCCCCACTTATCCAACGAAAATGGAGGATTCGCTACCACCACATTGAACTTCATCAGATGGTCATCTTCCAGAACCCGCGGTTCCTTCAACGTGTCCCCCCAGATGATGTCCCGCGTCGTCACGTGCATATCGTGCAGGAGCATATTCATCATGCACAACGCCCACGTGCTCCCGTTCACTTCCTGCCCTTTGATCGAATACTTCTCCCCCTTGATCCGCTTCGCGCACTTGATCAGCAGCGACCCCGACCCGCACGCCGGATCACAAATCCGGTCATTCTCTTGCGGATCAAGCAGCCTCGCCAGCAGTTCGCTCACTTCCGGTGGAGTATAAAACTCGCCCGCCTTCTTCCCCGCGTCCGAGGCAAACCGCCCGATCAGGTACTCATATGCGTTCCCGATCACATCCAGATTCCCGATTCTGCTCGGTCGCAAATCCAGCTTCGGGTCATTAAAATCGTCCAAAAATGCCCTGTCACGCATCTTTCATAACTGGTTCTATGCTGGATGGGTTGTTAGCGATAATGCCAATATCCTGCCTAAAACTGTTCGCGGAAATTGGACACCACTAGTATCTACGGAAGAATTTGAGCAAGGGATAGCGATATTATCGAAAAGACTTGAACATCGTATGGTGCGACGCAAACGAGAATATCTATTACGTGGTTTGCTCTATATAAATAACCCTAGTACCAATCATTTAGTCAAAATGATTGGTTCCACACCCAATATATCCCGCAAAGGTGGTGGCAATCGTTACTATGCTGTTCCGAAATGTAAGATAAACATCACATGTGAAAATATTGAAAACCACATTTCCTCGGTCATAGCTCAAATTCAAATCGATGAGATGTTGCTGCCCAGTATACGCGAAGCATATACGAGTAACGTCGCGAATCAATTTGGGCATAATCGGCCTAACGAGCTAGTAGAACTAACCCAGACGCTAAAAAACATTGATAATGAAGAAGCACGAATGGCCAGATTGCTTGCGACCCAGAAAATTAGTGAAACTGTCTGGGATCAGCTTTGGAACGACTGGCAAGACCGTCGTCAAATGATTCGTAGTACTTTACGAACCCTACAACAGCAACAAACTGTTCATATTGACAATTTGGATAGTGCCCTATCCATAATTGCCAAAATTAGTATACTTTACAATAAGCTGGAGTTTTGTGATAAAAAAGAATTGCTTCAACTGATATTCGAGAGGATTGTTGTCAATAGTGATGGGGAAATAATACAGGTGGACTTACTTCCGCCCTTCGCCTATCTCATGAACATTTGCTCAGAGATAAACGATGATACGAAAGCGCAAATCAAGCAAACAAAATTTGTTTGCGCCTCTGAACATTGTTCGACACAAGTCCAATTAAGTGACCCCAATGACACCCAAGATGAACCCTCGAAGATTTTTTTCTCTCGTGACACCAGTGACTTTGTGCAGTTTCTGGATTTGATTCGCTTTCCACAGCGGACTGCCCTCGAAAACCTTCTTACAAACGAATAGGAACAACGGAGTTGTGCTTTGCGGTGGACAGGGAGAGATCATCCCCTCCCCCAACCCACCTTAAAGTCTCGCTGGTACTGGCAGCGCGACCCTTATGCAGAAGTGTAGCAGGGTCGGCAGCCTCTCGGCGAACCATTCGTCATTTTTATAGAGGAGGTTTTGTATGACCCGCATTTTCGCACTGACCAATCACAAAGGGGGTGTTGGGAAGTCGACATCCGCAACCAATATTGCCTTTGGCATGGTGGGATTACTCCGCCGTGCTGGAGCACCGAACAATCGTGTACTGCTGATCGACACTGATAGCCAAGGGCATGCGACTCTGGTTACCACCGGGCGAAACGATTTTGGTACCGATGACAGCCTGTATTCGGTGTTAATGGCTGATCGACAAACGGCTCCACACGTATTAGCAAATGCCATCGTCCAAAGTCATTGGGATGCTGATTTGCATGTATTACCTGCTTCGCCGCTGCTCGAAGGTGCAGAGCGTGAAATGATGGGAGTAGCAGGTGCACCCTATCGACTGGCTGACCCACTGAGCAAATTGGCTGGACACTATGCTGCGATTGTCATTGATACTCGACCCTCATTTTCCTTGATGACCGAGATGGCGCTGGTAGCTGCAACCGATGCTCTCATTCCAGTCGAACCACGATATCTCGAGACTGTTGGTTTGCTCAGTGTTTTAAGTAAGATCAACGATATTCGCGAAGGCTGGCGACGACCTGACTTACACGTGGGCGGCATTCTTGTCACCAAAATGGACACTCGAGTCAAAGGCCACAATCATTTACTAGAGGAGATTAAAGCTCACAACATTCTAGGCAAGATGCTGTGTGGTGTTATCCCAGCCAACGAAGCGGTGTCATATGCTCATCGCGACCATCAAAATGTGTTTAGCTATGATCCAAAAGCGCCCGCTAGTAAAGCCTATGCCCAACTGGTTGGAACGCTCATGCGCCGCTTGATCGCAGGTACAGCATCATGAGCGGCAAACGAGACAACACATCCAAATTGGATGCCTTACTCGCCTCTGTAACTGATGATATGCTCGGCGGCGAAGTGATGGAACAGTTTCAAGATTATGGGCTGCACGTCGAGCGTATCCTGCTGGAACTGGTGCGACCCGATCCGGTACAACCGCGCCGAGTGCTGCCTGAGCGACTGCACTTTGCTTTCCATAACAATCGCTTGACCCCGACACAAGCGCTACGGGAGCTGGTTCAATCGGCACAAATAGCTGCCCGACAACGAGGCCGACCATTCGATGGACTGCTTGATCTTTTGCCAAGCGGCGATGACGAAACAGATGACCAGGCTAAAGCTGCACCGTCACCTGAAGAATCTTTACTAAGGGATCTCGTTACTCTGGCGGTGACCATTCGAGACGACGGACAGGTAAACCCTCTAACAGTCGTTGACATTACTGAAGGTGTAACCCAACTTTACCGCATTGAAACCGGTGAGCGGCGCTACTGGGCATCGTGGTTGCTTCGCGATTTCATTCCGGGATACACCGGTGATGGCATGATTCCGTGCATCCTCATCCCAGCGCAACAAGCGTCTCCTTTTCGCCAAGCAAAAGAGAACACCGCCCGTTCAGGACTGACCGCTGTCGCGATGGCACGTCAGGCAGCTTTACTGATGTTGACAATACATGGCTATGAAATCCCATCAGATGCTGTTGCCAATGATTTCTATCGCCAAGCGCTTGACCTTAGTTTGCAAAGCAAACAGGAGTTTTCTACGCAACTCCTTAGCGCGATGGGTGGCATCAGTCGTTTTCAATTCAGTCGTTACAAGACTTTGCTCAAACTCTCTGATGAAGCTTTAGAGCTTGCAGATCGCTATAACGTTGATGAGAAGAAACTTCGTTATGTCACTGGTTTATCGCAGGAATATCACACCGAGATTGTTCGCCAAATCATTGACCTCAATCTCACAAGTAAGCAAGTGCGTGATATTTGCGAAACAGAGATCACAGAAGATAGCGATAAGGCGAAAGACGATGGTGAGGTGTCAATTCCGCGTCCTGCAATGCAAATCGCTCGGGCAACACGGAACGGTAATGAAATGTCAGGTATTGATTTAGCGCGTGCCCTGCTTCGCCAAGAACACGATACAAATCTTGCGAGGGCGCGACTTCAAATGATAAGACGGTTGATCGATGAGGCGGAAAAACATCTACAAAGTGAGTGAGCTTGTTGCCCCGGGGCAACAAGCTTGAGGAGGAAATAATGATTCTTAGAAATAGAAGTCCACCCCTTACCCTATAAAAATAAAAACCCACCAGCAAATGCTGAGGTGGGCGGGCGCTGGAGCGCGGCTGACAATGACATTGTTATGGCTGGTTACCTAACAATGTATCATGTCCCGAATCTCCACGCAAGTGAATTTCATTCGTTTTGGTCATGTTTTTGACATGGCTTATCTTAAATTTTGCTTGGAGACAAAATAATGAGCATCGATTTGGAACATATCCGGAATGGGCGTCTACTTTTGGAACTCGCACGGTGAATTTGGTGATGTATTCGATTTTACAGGGCGTTATCTTCTGAACTATGGAACGTCATGGAATAATCGCGATACCATAATGTTCATGGATAGTGTCCGTTACCTCGCCCAACGTGCCGGATTAACTCTTGAGACAAACACAGATTTGAAGCAATCGGCAACTTGGGCAGAGAGACAGCTTGTCAGTCGGCTACATGAAGCACTTGTGAGCCATAAATCGGCTTTTGATTACGTCACTTACAAACGCGGATGGCAAACCACGACCATCCGCGCTGCACGATTGGGTTTTATGCCTCAGGATCGACGAAAATTGTTAGCTGATCTCAATCTCACAGATGCTTGGCGATCAGTGGTGAACAAGTTTCCCGCGGACATGATTGTCTATCCACATTTTGAAAAGGGCCGATTAGTCTATCTGAGTGGACGTTCTATTGAAGGAAAACGGCACTACAATCCTCCTGCCGAAATTATTGGCGAACGGCATCCTTACTTCAACACCATGTACAGTGATGATGCAGAACAGGTAATCGTGGTTGAAGGGCAGGCCGATGCCATTACATTTGCCGAATGGGGTATTCCGGCAGTTGCGATTGGTGGTATGACCGTCAATGATAACCTGATTAACAAGCTGCGAGGTCACTACCGATTGTTCGTTGGATTGGATAATACGCCTCCAGCGATGCAGAGAGCGTTGGAGATTGCCCGTACACTGCATTCGGAAACCTATATCCCTACATTACCTAATGGAGTAAAAGATGCCAACGAGTGGCTCGTGCAGAGTCGGGCAACAGCTGACGATGCCGCCGCCTTACTCAACAAAGCACGAAACTGGCTTGAAGCGGAAATTATCTATACCGCTAATCAAGAAGGTTTGGCACGACAGGACGGCCTGCGCGATTTGTTCAAATACGCCGTTGACCTTGATGAATTTGCGCTAGCTGAGTTCAAAACACAGATGGGTAAAGTCGGTATCAAAGGGCGTGTTTTTAGTGACATCCTTAAAGCCGCAAAAGCGCAGAGTGAAAAACAGGAACAGGCTGAAAACGATATGCCACAGATTTTAGGTGACGACGTACCGTTGTTATCTCCAGCATTGGGTTTCCAGCGTGAGGTGGCGTTGGTAACAGTCGCGCTAATCGAACGCACAAAAGACAATCGTCTCAATACGCAACCCTATCTGGTTACTGGCACGCGCGAATTGCGACGATTGACCGATGAACAGATTATCCAACTCAACGGGCATGAAGTCGCGCTCCGTGTTATTCCAGAAGGTTCGGAATTTCTGATGCGCTGGCGTTTTAGTGACATTCAGCGCTTTTTGAATGGGGAAACAATCACTCCAAGTGTGGTATTCAATACCATACATGATCTATTTGCCGCTTATCTCGACTTTAAAACCCCCGTTGAAAGTCGGGTGCTTACTTTATGGGTCATCGGAACATACCTTTATACAATGTTCCCGGCCTATCCTTACCTTGCGCTCAACGGGCCGAAAAACAGTGGTAAAAGTACAGTCCTTCGCGTTGCACAGCCGTTGGCGTTTAATATGGTCAATACATCCGACCCCACTGGACCAAGTATGTTCCGCCTTATCCATACGACGAGTTGTACCGTTGGCATTGACGAGGCCGAACGATTTCATAATCCAAAAGACCCCGGTATGCAGCAAATTCGGCAACTTTTGAACAGTGGATACAAGCAGGGAATGCCTGCGATTCGCATCACTGGTGATGACATGAAACCGCAGGCTTTCGATGTGTATTCACCCAAAATCCTTGCTGCGATTGCAGGTCTAGAAGATATTCTTGCCAGTCGTTGCATTGCGGTTCCAATGCGACGGACAGATCGCAAGATGCCCACCTTTCCAGCCGATTTTGATGGAGCGGCCATCAGGCACCAGTTATATACCCTTGCACTCACACATTTTCAGTCGATTTACCGCAATTACTTTGAGCGTCCCGAATTACATACTTTACATAATCGCTCTGGCGAATTGTGGTCTCCGTTAGTCGCACTTGCTGCATTCTTCGAGGAAGAAGGTGGTATTACCGGCTTGCTGGGTGCAATTTCAGAAGCGGCGTCATGGGATGAGCAATTGAGTCAAGGTAAGGCGCTTTCTGATCGTGAAGAAGCTGTACTCCAAGCTCTCGAACTTCTGACACGCGGACACAGCAGCGCTTTGATTTGGATTCGTGCTGCTGATTTACGTGAGCGTGTGGCGGCATTACTCGGACAATCGATTGAACGAATGGGTGATTCTCAGTGGATTGGTCATATCCTCAAGCGCTTACATCTTGCTGATGAAGGGCGACGTAAACGGAATACTGATGGGATAAGTTATGCGATTGAACCAGAAGAAGTCTTGGACATGATGAGGCGATACGAGGTGCAACCAATTGATGAATTGAGCGGCTAAAAATACCCTACATACCATGCAAAACCCTACATACCCTTCATGTCTGACCGAGAATTATGTAGGGTATGTATGGTTGTGAAGGGTTTTATGATCGTAAGTTAGGTGGGCATAAGAGGTATAAGTGACATCTATATAATCCTCTTCAGGACGTTCGACGCAACCACATTTGCAGCTAATGCAATATATCTCTATTTCCCCATACGTGTCAGCATTCGAACGATTATTTTATCCCAATGTTCCTCTGTATCCCAGTAATAAGCCCTAGCTTTTATCGCCAATTTGAGGGCTTCTTCAAATTTGTGTTGGTTTTCATAGATAATAATTAGCTGATTGTATCCAGAGTAATACATTGTCCCCATAAGCCTCGAATTAGCTATTGTTTGGGCTTTTTGTACATACTCTTGGCTTTGTTTTGCATCGTTAGAAAACTTATCGGCCTGCTGTAAACACCAAGCACTAAGCTTCAAACGATCCTGATGACGATAGTGAGCTATATCGACCGATAGTTCAATTTGCTGTTTACATAATTCAATTACTCTATCCACTCCATCAGGATTAGTCTTTCGTTGTTTGTATATTTCTCTAATTTCATCCCCTAATGAAAGATGACGCTTAACGATTTTAGGTGAAACCTTGTAATTAGGATCAAATTCTATGGGTTCGACGTAAAGTTCTGGAGGTAATTCATATTCATACGTGACTCTTTCCAACTCTGCATTCGCATCAATCTCCCGTAATTTGCCACTGATTGCGTCTTTAATTTTTGGAGGTTTGCCACTAAGTGCTGTAAAGGATTCTACGAAGCTGATTTTCTGAGTTGAGTGAGCGCTAATTTCGTTTAAGATGTCAGATATTTCGTAGCCTGGGCGTACATATATAATATGAACTCCATGTTTGGTGCAAAGTCGTTTCTTGCGAGCATCACGTTCTTGTGTTTTTTCAAAGGCCTCTTTGCCACCGAAAAATTCAACCGGCTCATCGTGTTGCTTTCCCTGATACTCTAAGGCAATTTGTAGCTCTGGAATAAAAATGTCGAGATGTTGACTGCCCAACCAATTAGGTGAATTATGATCCTTAACTTCGAAATCGGGTAATGATCTTTTGATTTGCTGGTATAGTTTCATTTCGCTCAACCAACCAGCACCTACATGAGGCAGATCGGCGTCTTCCCTGACAATATTCTCTGCCAGACGAGTAATTTCTTTAGCGAATATTTGAGCACCTGAGCAATCTCTGAAACTATAAAGTTTCAAATTCGTATTTACATTTTCAACTGTAAATCCATCTGCTAAAGATATGTTGTAGCTGATTCGATGGGAATAACTGTGAGCGTTTTTTGCCCATTCCGCGATTAGATTAATTTCATTTTCGCGTTCATATTGCTCCAGCATAATATCGAGATACTCAGCGATGTAGTCTAGATGATCTTTACCAAATGTAGTGAGTTTTGGTCCATATAAGGACAATAGTTCTTTGCCTTCAATATGGTGACCTGTAAGTAATTTCAAACTCAAAATCGTACTCGCCAAGAGTACTTGACGAGTTCCTAATTGAATGAGTTGTTTAAGGGTTTCAAATGCTTCTACAAAACGATTGAGAAGAATATAACAGTCTGCAATTTTGTTATGAAGATAATCAATTTTATCTCCATAGCTCTCACGAAGGAATAGCAATTCGCTCAAAACGGATTCGTAAGGCGGCTCGATGGCTAAATAAAAGAGATAACACTTTAAATAATCTGTCTGTCCCTTTATTTCAAGAGCTTCTCCTCGATCCCATGCATTTTTCCAGCGTCGAAAAAATCCGGATTGTTGCGGGTTAAATGCCCCACCATTCCATTTATACGGTGGGACTGGTTTTTTCTCCGTCATAAATAACTCTCCACGAAATCCTAGGTGTAGTGGCGTTGGAAAACGCCAATTCCAGGTCGGTTGCCAGAAAGATCTCATTCCATCAAGTCTATGTCATTAACACATCTTTGAGCGCTTTAGGATTGTAAAAGATTGTGGTATTTATTGGCCTGTTTTAGGCTTGTTATGGTATTGCCTATTCAACTTGATCTGTTGAAATACAATCTCCGTAAAGACGAATTGATCAAGTTTTGAAAGTAATATTCGACGGCTATTACAAAACATTCTTGGCTTCATTTTATGGACATTGTTGATTGAAAACCTTTAGATCCGTTTTCATTTTGGCCAACGGGTATAAATTAGTAGCTAATTTTCGCACAATAAAATAGGATAAGATTGCCTCCTCAAAGGAAAACAAATGTGTATCTTTAGGCTGATCTAAGTTATGTTTGGCTGCATTATATAGTGTGGTGTATTGCTGTATACGCTGCCAGTCTAGTGGGTTAATGATTAGCCTCGCAAGAGGTTTCATAAGTGCTTGCCCAAGTGGGAGCCGATCTACTTGCGCTATCCGCTTAATTATACTTTCAAGTTGAATGCCACCAGCCTGTACAATATCGCGTGCTAACCACGCTCCAGCAGATTCATCTTTTACAGCCAATAAAAAATAATGGCCAATATATTGCAAAGGACGAAATATGTCGCGATCATCGATGTCATAACGTCCTGATTTATCACAATTCACGTTGGAAAAGCCGGGACCTCCCATCGTATTGTCAAATATTACTAGCTCAGCATAACTAATGGGCCATGTATCAATGATTGCATTCACTGCTTCACTTTCTTCTCTTGAAAGAAGCTCATGTAATAATGTACGGAGTTTTGAACTTAACGAACTGGTGTAATTCATAAACTAATCTTTTATTGGCTTATTTATGTAACATATTTTATACCTAATCTGAGCAAGTTCGAATTAGATTCTGTGGATAATATCGGCGGCGCTACCAAGTCGTTTAATGAAGATGAATCGAAGATGCCTTTCGCTAGAATACTGAAGAATCGACTTGCTCTGTTTTATGTTATCTAGGAGCTGATGAGATTGTTCGGTTGTAAGACAGTTCCGCTCTCTGTTTTCACCTGCATACGGGAAGCGTCCAGCGCAGAACACGTAAGCGCTTTTGCAGTAGGTGTTGGTGTCAGTATGCATGTCTTCCCTTTCAATGATACTTCATTAGTTCGTCCTTCTTCGCACATTGTTTTGCGCCCATGCATATTACTCATTATTCAATCCGTAAGAATTGGTGTATGATTATTTCTAATAAATAACCTATTTTACTGATAACCACTTCTGTGCTCATGTTGGCTAAGATTTGCGACGCACTAAACGTATGACTTCTTTTGGAGAGAAAATGACAATTAAGGTAGTCATAGCGGATGACAGTGATTTAATGATGGTTGGCATACAAGCCATTATTGAAACCGACGAACATTACAATGTAGTCGGTGCCTCACAAACATTGGGTGACATACTTAATATTGTTGAATTGCACGTACCCGAAATTGCCATCTTGAGTGAGTGTTTGTATGATTCGGATGTCCTCAGTGCTGTGGAATCGATACGGAGCAAATCACCAAATACATTTGTCCTCGTTGTGGGGACTACGTCGGATGGTGTGCTCATCCACAATCTCTTTGCACATGGTGTAAAGGGTTACCTATTTCGTAGTGATGCGCTTCGTGAGTGTTTGCTTCCCGCCATGACAACTGTACTGCGAAATCGTCCATATTTGTCGCCTACTGCAAACGCGGAATATTTGATTATGCTCCAATCGCGTCAAGTCGTCTCAACGTTGGATGCCGAAGCACGAAAAGTTCTGAATTATTTAACACAGGGGATTTCGGTCAACCAGATTGCCTACCAGATGGGGACATCGCCACGGCGTATATATGCGATACGGCAGCGATTGCGCCGCCGCTTCGGGGTTGAAACCAATGAACATCTCATCAGTCGTGCGGTGGCGGAGGGCTTCACCATTTTAAGTGCGCTGTAAATTTCCTCATTGCGGATGAAATTTTCCTTCACCTGAGTGGTAAATTTTCAACCGTTGGCCTCAGCACTTTTGCTACTCTGATTTGGAGGAGCAGGTGAGGAGGTCACGATGCGACGACGGATACTGTGGATATTGCTTATGGCGTGTGTGGTGGTGTGGGGCATCGCGGCCTTCCTCTCTGTGCCGTTACTCAGTGAGCTTTCAGCAGATGATTTACCCACCTTGATGGTTTTGCCTTCGCTCACGCCGTCTGCTCGGCCTACAGCAACGCCTTTGCCCACGATTACATCCACACCAACGCAGACTTTTACAGCCACTACTACGGCAACCTCGACGGCGAGTGCGACTCCAACATCAACTGCGACGCTAGCAACACGGGTTTTGTCCTTAAGTGCCGTTATGCCAGGGGTTTACCTTTCTCCCTCGCTGACACCCTTTCCAGCAGGAACGATCTTGCTGTCTGCGCCGCCTGACCCGGTTGAACCGCTGCCGGATGCCACGTTGCTGCCACCACCTTATCCCGGTTGGTACAGCTTTGAGAGTGACAATCCCAATGTCATTTATTCTTCGCCGTGGGAATCACGATTGGTGCGTGAAGCCAGTCGTGGCGAATATCACCGCTCCGAGGAAATCTACAGCACTATTGCTTTCGCCTTTGAAGGCGAAGGTCTGAGAGTGCGCTATGTGGCAGCGCGCAATATGGGCATGTTTGAACTCATTGTCGATGGGAAGCTCCTCGATACTATCGATGCCTACGCCCGGGAATTGTCTTTTCCCGGAACCCAAGTGTATTTCGTTGGAAGAGGGACACATCAGCTTATTATGGGGAACAGCGGGCGCAAGAACAATGCCAGCGAAGGCAACACGGTTGGGCTAGATGCCATTCAAGTTTTTCATGGCAGCAGCAACACCCTGATTTTCCCGCCACCGCAAATGACTCAAACGGCGACACCCGCTCCAATCCCCGTCAAACGCATTGAACTCATTAGTGCGCCACCCACGCTCCAACCCACAGAGTTACGGATTCCTCCCAGTCCTGTTCAAGTCACCGTCATCATTGCCTACGACGAAAATCGTAATCGGGCTGTTGATCCGGCTGAAGGGGTGGAAGGCATTCCCGTGCGGATTGTCACCGTGGGCACCAACCGTGTGATTGCGCAGGGATTTACCGATAGCAGCGGTTTCGCCCAAATCGAATTTCTGCTCGATACGGACGTGCGGGTGGTCGTGCCCTATTTTGGGCGTGTTTGGAATCTTCCGCGCAGTCGAAGTGGTGATATCGCGCCTTTCACACTATTGCTCACACCGGGCAACCAACCGAGCTTAATCCCTTAAAGGTGAAGGTTTCATTTTGAGCCATGATACGAACCGTTTGAAGCGGCCTGTTTGTCTTTTGCTCGTACCGATCCTGTTGATGGTGTCGGAGTTGGCCTGTACCGGCACACTGGCGGAGATGCTGGTCAATGGACAGCCTATTTTTCAATGTCCGACGCCTGTTCCGGTTATCCAACCCACAGTACCACCCGGTTTTCCAACGGCCATTCCGCAGCCGACACTAACACCCGTTGTCATCCGCCCACCACGCCCATTTTATCTAGATGACAACATAGAAGTGGGTGGTATCCAATTTCGCCTGTCGAATGTTGTCGCTCTTTCAGGCACAAAGCCCATTGCCGTATGGCAGCTCGACGTGACGAACCAGCGCTCGACACCCTATGAGTTCTTTCCTGCCGGACAGATATTTGTCAGTCAGTTGGCAGATGGACAAATCGGTCAATGGGGCGCGTCAGAAGCGGCTGCGCGTGAGGCAGATATTGTCTTTCGTTATGAGAGCTACCGCCTCAATCCGGGTGAGACGCAAACGATGCAGATGGCGGCGTATTTACCCTCAAGTATGCCGACTCAGTTCGTTTACCATCTCGACCCAACCACCTCCTCAACATCAAACATTATTACATGGGTCAATCAGCCCAATCCATACTGTTAGGAGCACGTATGCCCTTTATTGACGACATCCTGCGCGGGATGCAAATTCAGATCGATGCGTTCTACTACAACCTCTTGTTTTCGCTGGCTTCAATTCATTGGAGTATCCTGCGTGCTTTCATTATGATGGGTTATGCCATTGAACTCTTCAATCGCTGGTTGGCAGATAAGGCTTTTGTGCCACTGATCCAGCAAACCAACGCCAGCTTGAGTTTGGTCGTCAATGTCGCCCTGATTGTTGCCTTGTTCGTCTTGGGCATTACCTACTTACTATCGGTCTTCGTTCGTTTGAATGTGGTCGAGCCGCGGAGTGCCTTGCTCTGGTATCTGGCCGGTGCCTTGTTTTTCAGTATCGGCCCATCCTTATTTCAGGGAATGAATGACATCCGTCAAGGCATCGGTCAAGCCTTTTATCTGAGCGCACTGAATGGGTTGCAAGCCAATGCAGGAGGTGCTTTCAATTCGCTGAGCAGCGTTGAAACCGACGAGTTGGGACTGCTGCCCCTGTGCGACAACTTGGGAACTTATCTCCCCGGTGTAAGTACGCCGCAGAGTATTGATGGGTTGGATGTCGCACTCTCATATCTTCGGGCAGATGGCATCGACATCATGGGTTATCACCCTCCGTTTCGCGACTTGGCCTGCCGCGCGCATCCTCCCGATCCAGCGACGGGACGTTATACCGCTCGTGCGCTACCCAATGAATGGGATTGGCACGGTTCATTCTTTGACAACACCCAGAGTGGTCAGTTGTATGAACTGCTGACCGATGAAGAACGCCAGCACAGCCTTGAAATGGCCTCGAAGGCTCAAGGACGTTTGTTGACTTCATGGCCGCTGGTGCTGTTCGGGCTGTGTGAGCAGTTAGTGTATCTGCTGCTGACTATCGCCCAGGGGCTGACCTTCATCTCCTTTAGCTGTGCCATCTTGTTTGCATTCTTTAAACGCACCGAAATTATCGCCCGTTCGATTCTGGAATTGTGGGTCGAACTGATTATACAGACCCTCATTATTGCCTTGATCCAATCGTTGGTGGTGGCCTTCTTTCTGGTGGGTACCGCCAGCGGCAATGGCCTCGTTGTATT
Source organism: Aggregatilineales bacterium (assembly GCA_044227005.1). Taxonomy (GTDB): domain Bacteria; phylum Chloroflexota; class Anaerolineae; order Aggregatilineales; family Phototrophicaceae; genus CFX2. Next base: position 46,725 of record JBGAFZ010000015.1, on the reverse strand, counting down.
GGGCATTGGTCTGATTTGCCTCGTATTTATGCTCATCGTCTTGTGGTCAGGCATCAAAGCCGTCTGGAACAGTTTCAACCGGCTCTTCCGTGCCTTCGGTCAAGCCAGCGGTGGCGTGTTCATCACACCGGGCGCGGCGGCAGCCTTGACAGTGGGAGCGGGTGCTGCTGTCGTAGGTGGCACACTTACTCTTGGCTCGAATGCCCTATCAGGCATGAATGCTTTGATTCAAGGCGCGACCCCTGCGCAAGCGGCTGGCTTGGCGTTGGGTGGGGTGCAGCAGATCACCAGTGCCGCACGGACACTGGCTTATCTGCCAGGAGTTCGTAATACACAACTCGGAGAAGCGGCGGAACAGTTCACTGAGGGTGCGACTACGCGACGGGTCGCTGGCCCACTCTTCGGAACGGCGCTGCTGACGGATCGCGACCCCGCTGCCGCCAATTATGACGAACAAGAAAGAGTCATCAGCCGACCCATGCTCATTCCAGCAGTCGGCGAGGCACTTGAAAGTTGGACGGTTCCGATTGGCAGCCAACGGAAGCGCAACGCGAGCGATATGCAAGCCGTTGACGACTGGTATGAAGACGAAGACGGACAATTCGTTCCTATATATCCTCAGCGCACGGGAACATTTACGCCGGTTGCTGTGCCTGAAAATCAGGCTGAACACCAGCACAGTGAATATGCAGCGGAAATGAACGAAGAAGAACTGGAGCAGCAGATCGCCGATACGATGAGCAGCAGTGGTTCATCGCCCAATTTCCGACTGGATGAAGCTTCTACCCGCCTTGAACAGGCGGCTGATGCACTGGGAAACAGTGCCCGTTCACAAATGCTGAATGGACAATTGAAAGTCAGTGGCAGCGAGAATGTTGCCGGAGTCTTAGGCGATGTCATTCGTCAGACACAGGCTGAGAGAAACCATTCAGGTCAACCGCTGACAGGTGGCATGGATCATCTGGCTGTTGCTGCCGCAATAGCCCAAGCCATGGGGTTAAACCCGCTTCAAGGACAAATGCCCATCAGTGAGAACCTCAGCCGCTTCGGCTTGTTTACCGATCAGGCACTGAGGATGGGGTTATCTGGCGAGCAGACGGAGAATGTCATCCGCGAGGTGAAGACTTCGCCGGACGGAACCCTACCACCGGATACCCGCGAGGCGTTAGTGGGTCAGGTCAAGCAAGACCGTAATTTGTCTTGGGACGATGCCCGCACCGAAGTGGGTACACTCGAAAATCGGGCTCGACTGCTGCCGGAACAAATTATGGCAGTAGGTCAGATGCCTGTACCGGTTGATGTGACGGTACAGGTCAAACCGGAGGTGACGGCATGAGCGACAAACTGACCTTCCACACGGTCGATGAACTGCGCGGGCTGCCCACTGAAGCCTTAATAGCACTCTGGGAACTGGTGCCAACCGATCGGCAGAAGGCGTATAAAGCGGCATATGATGGCGAAGTTCGTGTAGCAGGCGCGGCGGGTTCGGATATTCTTGAACGGCAGTTGTCCGGCGAACTGCTGCGACGCTATCTGGAAACGGCACTGGTTCCAGTCGGTTCCCGCTGGGCACGCACACCGACCCGTGTGCAGACCGCCGCCAAACAAGATGATGGTCTTGAAACAGCGGGTGTGGATACACGGCAGCATCCGCCTTCGCTTAAGCTGGTGGCTATCGGAGGATTTGTTGCCCTGATCTTTGTGGGTTTAATTGCTACCCGGCTGTTGAGTAGTCGATCCCCATCGGTAGTGGCGCATTCCGTGACACCCTCGCTCACAGCGACTCTCCGTATCAGCCCAACACCTACACCACTGGCGCTGGAAGAACAGGATGCAATCGTTCAATCCGGCGATGCAGATCGTGCCGCGGCCTATCCAGTCAGCTTGCAAATTAGCACGGGAAATAATGAAGCGCCGCGTGTATGGGTGGTACAGCGGCGAACTATCCGTGCCGCCGAATGGAAATTTGACGATAATCCGGATACCGCTTCCTTCTTGAGCGGCATGTCAGTACGGCCCGTGATTGGTATTCCTTTTGCGCCGGAAAATGCCATCCTATTTCATCATCTTCAGACTGGAGATGTCTTTACAGTTACACTCAATACAGGTGCGGTTTTGACCTATACATTTGCCACCAAACGCAGTGTGCGCCGCAGCGAGACGGATATTTTCCGTCAGATTGGGCCTGGATTGGTGCTGCTGCTGATTGGCGAGACTGACCGGGACGGACTACCCACCGGAACACGGATGTTGGTCACCGGCAGCTATGCGCCGGATCAGGAACTGACCCGCACGGGTGAGTTGATTGGCGCAGGATTGCTGCCACCGGTTGAACCGACACTCATGTCCACACCCACGGCGCTGCCAGCGCGTTTTGCGGGAGTCGATGTTCAGATTATCGGTGTGACCCAAACCGAAGGACAAATGACCACCCGTCTGCGTTTATACAACGGTGGAGTCGAAAAATTAAACCTCATGCCCGATGATATTTGGTTAGCGTTAGGATACGCCGCAGAACCGCCGGGTCCCAGAATTCCTAGTGAGGGCATGACAGCCCTTGACCTGCTTCCGGGGCAAGCTGTTGATCTTACACTCGTTTGGCCTTGGGCCAGTGAACCTTACGCGAGTTTGGGCATCGGGGAGTATCGTTTTGCAATACAATTCGCACAATGACGATACAACAATCCGTAATTAGAGACTTCTGCATGGTTTAAACCTCAGCAACCTAGACTTGTGATTGAATCTCTTGCATAAACTGGCTGACGTTGCCGAGGCAGCAGCTCCCTTGTGGATTGCGCCAGTCGCAGGCACACTGTTCAGTGCGGATTCCTTCATTAATGTCTTCAAGGGCTGTACTCTCGCCTGATTGGTCAATTTGCTGACGAATCTCGCCTAATGTGTGCTGAAAACAGTAACAAATCAGGACATCATTCGATTCAGGTTCTTTCTGGTAGACCCGTTCACGAACATCGGCTGTGGTGAATAGCTGCTTACCATCTTCACTGAAATAAACTACAGGACAATCTGTGATCGAACAAAAACGATAAGTTACATTGCGCACCAGACGTAAGCTCACCGCTAGCATGGATTTTACAGTTGCTCCATCTACGATCTTACCTTTGGCACCGCAAGTAGGGCAGATTTTTTGCTGGGTCGATAGGACTGTTTTGATTTCTTCACTCATTGTTTCCATCCTCTTTTGGTAAACCGGTCTTTATCAGGTGACAAACGCAGTGTTTCATATCAATATCTTCCGGCATGGTCAAACCGACGCGATACAGTGTCGATAGCTCATCGCGTAAACGTTGTAAATCGGCAATGCGTTGTTCAATCTCTGTGATTTTCTGCCCGATCACATCCATAACATAATGACAGGGCGGCTCATTCTGATCTCGAAATGCCAGAATTTCGGCAACCTCTTCGAGCGCAAAATCTAACCTTCGCGCTCGATTGACAAAGCGGAGACGCTCAGCATCTTGGTCGTCATACATTCGATAGCCATTGTCCGCTCGTTTGGGCAGCGGAAGCAGGCTTATTCGTTCGTAGTAACGGATTGTCTGAGTTGAAACCCCTGTTTGTTGGCTGAGTTCACTAATTGAAACCATCAGTTGCCTCCCTATGTTTAGGCTAAACCTTATAGTCACTATAAGGTCAAGTCCTCAAAATCCGAATTCTTAACAAGGTCAGTATCACGACTTCCTCACTTTTCTTATTCATATCGTAATTTTCATGCCCCTTGAGTGAAATTTTCGCAGGGTCGCTCAACCCGCTTTTGCTACGCTGATGCGTGAGTCAGGTGAGTAGTCGTTTCTTGTGCCAGATGACCTCAAATCATAAAGCATAACTTGCGTCATGGCGCACAGTTTCCCACCTGACTCGCCATTATCAATTCAGCCAGAGGAGTTTAGCAGATGACTATTGCCGAGTTTATTCAACAGTTGTTTGGGGATGTTCAGGGGATCGTTCAGGTTATTGCGCCGGTTGCCGCCGTCATTGGATTCGTCGGGTTGGGCATTATGTATATGGGGTCGTCGTGGCCGCTGCTCGGAGATTGGAAGAAAGACAATCCAAAAGCCGCCAGTCAGGTGGTCATCGGGCTGCTGTTCGTGATCTTCGCCGCCAGTGTCACCACGCTCATCGCCTTTACATAAGTGGTCACTCCAATGTCAGCCGATTTCAAATCACATGTGCTTCTGCGGGATGAAAAAGGTTTTCTAGGCATTCCCTTCAAGCGGCTGCTGCTGGCAGCCGTCGGTGGAGGATTGGTCTACACCATCGTCCGGTTTGCTTCAGCTGGAGCTTCTGTACCGGTTGGGACGATTTGCGGCATCACACTGCTGGTCATGACTGGGACGCGCGGCGGCCTGCCCTTGTGGCAGCGCCTGCTGTATCAAGTGCGGGGAGCGCTGCTGCTAGCTGCTGCTCATCAACCCTCAAGCGGCTTGGGCAAGCTGGCTACCGTATTGGAACTGCCATCGGGACTGGCCAAGTTGGATGGATCGGTAGTCTTTGCCTCGCTCCAATCCGATGTGGGCATTGATCTACGCGAGTGGACTTTGTTCACATCGCCAGTCGAGGCGGATCATGACGACGGCTTGCGCTTTGTCAGCGATCCGCTGGAGGAGGCGTCATGAGCAATCCGGTTCACACCTTCCGCCTTGAACCCTTTGACATTACGCTGCATGCCACCGAAGAAGGTGTGGCCTCACTGCAAGCCCGCTTCGCTAATTGGGTGCGGACACTGTCGGGATCAGCGCGATTCGTCTGCTGGCAGATGCCTGCTACGCTCGACGACAAGATTGAAGCCGTGGGACAGACTATCAGTGCCACCGATGATGTGCAGCGGGCGCAGCTCCTCATGGAATACCGGCGTCATTACGAAACGCTGCAAGCGGATGCCGCTTACCAACGGGCTTTATGCGGGATGGCGCTGTGGTCGGAACATAATCCGCGTGCCCAAGCCGCGGCCATGACCTCGGCTTTCGATACCGCCGTTTCAGTGGCAGATTGGCCACCTCTGTTTGAAGGTCAATATGCGCTGCGTGAGGCACCCTTCTGGCATCTCACACCCACTGGCCGTCCCGGTGGTCGTCCGTATTGGACAGTGTTGTCCAGTTACGAATTTGCGCCGACCACATGGAACTTCTTTCGTCCGCTGCCCGTGCTGCTGCTCCTCAATTTTCCACTGGCCATCTGTATCGACATCCCAAAATCCTATGACCGCAACAGCGGCATCAATGCCGTCGAAAACATCATCCAGGCCTATCAGGTTCACTTGGCGGGTATGACCGGCGAAGACAGCCGGTCGGTACAGCGCATTACAGACTGCCGCAAGACATTAGCTGAGATTAACGCTGGCGATTTGCTGCATACGGTCGGTGTCCATATTGCCGTCGCAGCCGATGATCTGGACACTCTTAAAGAACGTGTGCAGGCTATTTTGTCGGAAACGCGGGCTTGGTTCAGTTTACGTCAGGAAGTGGGTGAACTACTGGCCCGTTCCGTGAGCTTCTTCTCGCCGAAAAGCACCAAAGAGATTGGTCTGCCCGATACCACTTGGCCGGTCACATCGCGTGAACTGGCCTTGATGCTGTCGCCTTTGGGTTACCGCAAGCTGGCGACCACGGACGGTGTCCTGCGCGGGGAAGCCGTGGGTGCGTTCTATCCGGTTTTCCACAACTCGTGGCGGGATAAACGCGCCACCCATGAAATCTGGGTCGGTTCGTCCGGTTACGGCAAAACCTTTGCCTTGAACTGTTACCTGACCCGCGAGTACGCCGAAACTGGGATCGCTTTCGACATGCTGGAGCCGATGGGACACGGCAAGTACATCGCCGAAGCCTTCGGCCTGCCGTGGTATGTCATGAGCGCCAAAGCCACCTGTCTTAATCCGCAGGATGTGATGTTTCCGACCCTGATCGAGCAGAAGAATCACACCATCCGAATCTATGAAACGGTCATGGGACGCTCCCTATCTGGTGGTCAGCGCGAAAACCTCGAACGAGGTTTGCTGGGTGAAGCATTAGAAGTGTTGTTCAGTGGTTTTCCAGAGTTGGGCAAAGTGACACCTGATTTATCACCGACCTGCGACATCGTTTGCGATGTGCTGTCAGGCTTGGGCGATAACCCGCAAACCAAAAACATCGCCCGCAATCTGGCACAGGAGATCGCCGGTTTATGTACCGGCAGCGGACCGTGGTCGAGCTTTCTCAATGGCACCACTAATGTCGATCTAACCCGTGGCGGGCGGGATTGGATCGGGCCACGGGTGTTCAGCTTCCATGATCTGGAAAGCGATCCCATCTTACAGGCGTTGGCCTATACGCAGGTCTTGAGCGCCATTCGCCGCGACAGCCTGATCGATGAAACGCCACGCATCATCGCGGTGGATGAGGTTTATCGCCTGATGCGCCATCCCTCGCTCTTGGATTTCCTGATTGAAGCGGCTAAGACCTTTCGTACCCGGCGCAAGAAACTCATCTCCATTGACCAACAAATGAGCGTCATGTTGGATGGCAAAGCGCGTTTGGTGTTCGAGAACAGTCCCATCCGGGTGATTTTCTCGCAGCGGCAGGGCATGAATGTCTTCCACGAGGATGCCGCATTTCAGCATCTTAACCAGCAGCATCGCGACATCATTGCCGCGCTGCCCCGCTTTCACTACGTCCTCGATATTCAAGATGAAGGGCTGTGGTACCTCTACAACCGTCCGACCGTCGGCGAACTGGCCCGTTTTCGGAGTACCTAAACCATGTCCAAAAAAACGTCTAATCCGCCGCCGTGGCAGGCCATTGAAGAGCAAGCCTATCACGCTTACCGCGAGTGGCCGATCTGGTTGGCGCTGCGCGAACGCGAACTGGCCGCGCATCTTAGCTTACACAAACCCTCTGAAAAATCAGAACCGGCAGCCAAGCTGGTTCAGAAAGGGAAACCGTCATGAAATTGATGATTGTTGAGTCGCCCGCCAAATCCAAAAAGATCGCTGGATTTTTAGGCGCAGGCTGGCGAGTGGAAGCCTGCCTTGGCCACATCTGTGACCTGCCTGAAGCGGAACTGGGTGTTGAGGTCAACGCTGATTTCTGTCCGACCTATGAAGTTCTGCCCGGAAAAGGCAATCTGGTCAAGAAACTGCTCAAAGCCATTCAGGAGGCTGAAGCCATATATGTCGCCACCGATCCCGACCGGGAAGGCGAAGCCATCGCCTGGCATATCCTCAAATTGGCGAAGCTGCCAACTAAAAAAACCGTTTATCGGGTCATGTTTCATGCCATTACTCAAGAGGCGGTGTTGGAAGCGGTCAATCATCCCCGCACACTGGATCTAAATCTCGTTGAAGCTCAGCAGACGCGGCGCATTGTAGATCGGCTTGTCGGCTATCTGGCTTCTCCATTAGCCGCTAAAGCGCTGGATGGCAAGTTCTCTGCCGGACGGGTACAGACCGTCTGCTTGCGACTGGTAGTCGACCGTGAGCGCGAGATTGAAGGTTTCACGCCTGAAAGCTACTGGACACTGAACCTGAAGTTGGTCACTAACGATGAAGCCTTTACAGCCAAACTGTACCAGATCAAAGGGGCGGACAGTACCTTCAAGACCCGTGAACCCCTGGACAAATTGGTAGCGCTGCTCAGTCAAACCCAGCTCTGGGTAGGGAATACCGGACGCACGGTTAAAGCCCGTCATCCGCTGCCCCCTTTCACCACAGCATCGCTTCAACAGGCGGCCTCCAAAGGCTTGGGGTTGTCGCCTGACAAGACGATGGTACTGGCACAGACTCTTTACGAACAAGGATTAATCACCTATATGCGCACGGATGGGGTATCGGTTGCGCCTGAAGCTCAGAGCGCCGCCCGTGACACCATCACCTGTGAGCATGGCGCAGACTATCTGCCACTTGAACTACCCACCTACACCATAAAAACAGCTAACGCTCAGGAAGCCCACGAAGCCATCCGGCCAACCGACATCCAGCGCCTACCACAGGAGGCCAAAGGCGATAGCGCGGCACTCTATGAACTCATTTGGAAGCGCTTCATGGCCTCGCAGATGGCTCCCGCCCTCTACACCCTCACCGGTGCCGTCATTTATGCAGGGAAAGTACAGGGACAACCGTTTCCGATGGAATTTCGGGCGCAGGGGCGTGCGCTGCTGTTCGATGGCTTTCTCAAAGTTTATCAAGAACCGGCGGATGAGGGCGACGACGCGGAAACGGACACGACACTGCCACTGTTGACTGAAAACCAGCCGCTCAAACTGGTCACACCGCATGTCGAGGAACATCAGACCCGTGCACCTGCCCGTTACACTGAAGCCGGGCTAGTACAGGCACTGGAACAGCGTGGGATTGGACGACCGTCAACCTATGCCAACATGGTCAAAACTGTCAAGGACAAAGGCTATATCAAACTTAGTCAAAAGCGTCTGGTTCCCTCGGAAAATGGGATGCGGTTGTGCGATTTCCTGACCACTCATTTCGCTGGCGTGCTGGCCTATGGCTATACCGCTCAACTTGAAGAGCAGCTTGACGGAATTGCAGCGGGTGACATTACGCGCCTCAATGTGCTGCGCGGATTCTGGGAGGGCTTTCAACCGCAGGTCATTCAAGCGACCGAGTCTGCCTTAGCGCAGCTCAAGGGTCGTGCTGCTCCCAAACCCCTGATGTTGCATCCTGCACAGGAGTAAGTCCATGAGCGCCAATGACTTTATGCCAGAGCCTCCACCGATTGACTATGACGATTGGGGACTACCCGACGAGCCGTATTCGATGCCGGAGGATCCTTTTCCGGACGATCTTTTTACCGGCGTTCCTAACGACTTCGCCTATTCCGCGCTCAATGATTCGTGGCTGCCGGACGATGATCCGTTCGTACCCAAAGATGTTGACGAGCTGCTGGATGTGCCGCTCTCGCAAGATGGGTTGCAGGGCTTTGAACGACCTGAACCACTGGATGAGAACTGGGGTTGGCACGATGCACGTTTGATTGGTGTCGAGCGCGAAACGGATGACAGCACGAGTTATGAGATCGGGGCGATGGATGTGTACGCCAACCTCAACACGGGCGATCTAGGCGGGAGCTATCTACCGATTGCCGCATTTGAGGATGTCGATATCGCCGCTGCCTACTACCACACGCTGCAAGAGCAAATTCACGATCAGGGATTAGCAGCGCATCAAGTACCTGACTTTGCTGAACGGCAAGCCTCGACCATGAATTCCGAACCACAGAACTGGCGAGGGGCAACACCCGAAGAATACGCCGCCTACGAACAGGTCCGCGAGTTGGATGATGGGAGTATAGCGGGGCGAGACGAACCGCCTGACGACCTGAATGATCCGCTTATTCAAACGGCGATTGAACTGGGCGGCGTTGCTCCAGCAGTTGAGCAAGATCGATCCGCGTTTGAAGCCTTGAATGCCATTGGCCTTCAAGTTGAAGGATTTGACCCGGTGAAAGATCCACCGCCGTTTTACGATGCTGAAACCGGAACAGCCTACTGGATCGGCGTTTTTCAACCGGACAAAGATGACCGTGAGAATTGTGTCACCAGCATCCTGTCTCTGGGGCGCAATTCTGAAACGGGGGAGATGGAAGCCCAACTGGCGCCCTGTGTGCCGGGGGACTGGGACAAAGCCTACAGCGCTGCTGAATATCTGATTGAAGTGGCCCAGAAAGACGGCATCGACCACTGTTTTGATGCCGCCGAGGGTATGGCGCTAGCCACTAACCAGCGCGAGCTGTGGGAGAAGGAACGCGGCGTGGAACTCGAATCGGATGCGGCACGAGAAATCGCGGATTATACCCGCGACAACTGGGAGATTGATCTATGAGCGAGTCCAAATCGTCACGTTTCAGTGTCCGCCTTAGCCCGGAAGAAGATCTTCGTTTACGGCAGCTAGCACATGCATGGCAGGTCAATCGTTCAATGGCGGTGCGGCTCCTCATCCAACGGTCCATCCAGCCATCCACCTTTATCCCGGTTGGAGTCTTCACACCTATTGGTACTCAGCGGCTTCAGCGGATAGTGATTGGAGGCGATCATGAACGCGCCTGAACCGCTGTCGAGCCGACAGCGCTCTGACCTCTTGATGAAGCATTTAGATGAGGTGGCTCAAAATCCGAATGATTTGAATATGGGTGCCGCACCCACGCTAATGGATTACTACTTTGGCTATGGTGTTGGCCCCAATAATCTACCCTCGCTCGAAGCCGTGAAAACATGGGTGGAAGGAAGTGAACGGCACTTCGACACCTTCACGATCGCCGAATATGGCATGTGGGAAGAGGCGCGAACAGATGAGACGGAATTACAGACGGTCTTGAAAACGCAGGGATTGGAAGCAGCACTCAATCAAGCTGAACGCATGGCGGAGGTGGGTGGATATCTCGATCCCAGTCGTGATGATCCGCGCGTGTTCTTTGAGAACGATTCGCCTTCTGATCCCTTCACCACTGAACGCGAACGAGCGATGGAGCGAATGATGCCACGAGAGGAACCCTTACCAACGCTAGACTACAGTGTCGACGCGATTGCGGCCAATGGCGCATCGCGTTTGGATGTCATAAAGTCATGGGGCGAAGAAGACCATGAGTATGAGCGACTGCTCATTCCCCAACTCGATTGGGAAACCGCACGAGCCAATGCTGAAACTGCTCATGAGCTACTGGACAAAGGCGATTTGCAAGCAGCCATGATGCTGGTGGAACTCGCCGGAGTCGAAGCCCACGTCATCAATCCGGATCGGGATGATCCACGCCTGTTCACGCAGGGACCACCCGATCCATTCACCACCATCCGCGAACGGGAGCTCAATTTTTCTGAAATGGATACCGAACCGGATACCCCTATCTTTCTCGAAGCGCAAGCACCCGATCAACCCATACCGGTTCGGTCATGGGTCGATTCCGTGGCTCATGAACCTGAGGCAAACACAGACCTAGAAGGCGCTGCGTGGTTTGAAGCGACTTTCGAACATGCGCCTAACAAGCTGCTCCAGCCAGTAAATGACCATGTCAATTATGCCGTGGTGGTGCAAGGGGCCGATCCGTGGACGGAAGAACTGGCGGTTGAGAAGTACTGGAAAGAACCCGGTGGTTCGTTAGGGATGCAGTCCATCACCCTCAATACCTACGATTCGGATGATGAGCATGGGCACGAACAGGCGCTGCAAACGCGGGACGAGCTGCTCGAAGTCTATGATGAGCGTGGATTGGAAGCTGTGATGCACAAAGCTGAACTGGTGGGTATGCAGAACGGCTGGCTGGACGGCAATCGGGCTGACCCACGCCTGTTCACACAAGGCCCTCCTGATCGCTTCGAAACACTGGCGCAGCAGTTGGAAGGGGAAATTAACCCCTACTGGAATACGGCTGGTGATCGACTTGAAGATCCTGTGCCACCGGCGGTCGAGAACCCGTATTGGCGGTTGGATACGCTGCAGGTCAATGACCTAGAAGGACAACCCTTGGGTCATGCTTTGCAGATGGTGGTCTACCCCGCTATTGAGCGTGATACGGATAGGGGAGAGACTCCACCTATACCACAAGATGAGCCTTTTAAGATATTGGAGATGGCACACTTTGAAACGGCAGTCGCTGCGGATAAGTTCGGTCAGGAATTCAAGGGCTATCTGATGCCCGGGGTACTCGATGGACCGGAACTGGCCGAAGAAGTGGCACGGCTAGAAGGGCTGCCGGTGGAATGGAAGACGCTGGAAGGTGATGACCTCAAAGCTTACCAGAATGATGACTTGACTCTCATACATGATCCGTCTGATTGGCATCTTTATAATCCGAATGCTGAGCACGAAGCCCGTATCGAGGCTGAGGGATTGCCTGCGAATCCAGTGCAATCAGTGGACAAGCCGGATGAAGCCGGGATTGCTCCCACTACACCGGATTTGGATTTCTAGCCGATGGCGAGTTCGCTGATCGAGTCCAAACCCTATGCAGTTGAATGCTGACATCAAAATCACGGAATAAAAGGCATCACTCATGTTCTACTGGTTGTTCACGGCGGGACGCACCCTGTTTGGGGGCTGTCTCGCCCCACTGTTGTGCTTGACACTCCTCACACCCGTTATCGTCAGTGCGCTGCTCGGAGCCGGTATCCAACGTACCAGCGACCCTCAGCGCGGGATGGGCTGGAAACGAGTCGCACAACTGCTCCCCTATGGCGTTGTGTTGATAGGTGTTTCCGCACTCTATCTTATGCTATTAGGGAATGTGGCGGTGCAGCCCATACGTGGACGCCAGACCGCGAGTGGTTTTATCCAACTTCTCAATGGTGCACCATCTAATGTGAATGCCATGCGTTTGTTCATATTCGGCATGATTTTGGTTATGCTCTGGTTTTTTGTGACCATCGGGCTGCACAGCGGCATCAAGAATGGCGGTTGGCTGCGTGAACGGGTGGATCGCCTTCGTAATCCGCAGGTCAAACGTGGCGCACTCGGTTCCTCACACTTCTGCACCATGCGTGAGTACAAACGCTTCCGCCGTGAAGATGCAGAGGGCTTGACCCTGCTGGGTGCATTCTGGGGCGAGGATAAACGCCGGCTCGACCTTGGCACGGGGCGCTTTTCGTTCAGTGGTGAAGATGTGGCGCGAGGCATTCTGACGCTTGGCGGCCCCGGTTCCGGCAAAACGCAGGGAATTATTCTGCCCGCCATTGCCGACCGGATGCTGGCCGGACACTCCCTTATTGTGGCCGATCCGCAGGGTGAAATTACAGGTCATATCCTCAAGTATGCGGCGGTGACCCGCCATCTAGTAGTGGTACATGATCCGACCAGTGCCATCGGGCCACGTTACAATTTGGCCGAAGGCATTGACAATGTATCTGATGCCCGTGCCATTGCCGATGTACTGGTGCCATCTGCGGCAGGCGACAATCGCTTCTGGACAGATAGCGCGGCAGCATTATTGGCTGCCTGTCTGATTCGCTTCCCGAACTTAGGCGAAATCTACAATGCGATGAATGATCTCAAGGGATTAGCCCAGAAGCTAGCTTCCAAGAGGGATGATGCAGCACTGTTGGCCAACAGTTTCATTGCTTCAGTCGGTTCAGATGGTAAGGTGGCCTCGAATGTGGTGGCGACGCTGGCAACGGCTCTCACCGGTTGGGCTTCCACTAATGTGCGCGCCAATACCTCGGCTTCGGACTTTGATACCGAACTCATTGTCGAACAGTCAACGGTTGTCGTATTGACCTGTCCGGGACGGATGCGTGCGGTTTATGCGTCCTACTTGGGTGCGACACTGCGTAAGCTGATGCTCGATCTCGATACGATTGGTGAGCGCAACAAAGGGCCACTGCCCGTTCCGGTCGGTATCATACTCGACGAGTTTCCGACACTCGGCAAGCTGGATAGCCTAGTAGCCGATGTCAATCTCGTTCGCAAACGACGTATTTCGATCATGATTGGAGCCCAAACCAAGGGACAGTTTCACATGATTTACGGCAATGAGGGGACTCAGGCGCTATTCACAGGTTTGGCTACACAAGTCATCTACGGCGGTTGTGATGCGGATACAGCCGAGTTTTATAGCAAAGCCAGCGGCACAGCAACCACTGATGCGAATACCGACGATCCGAACAGCCATCTGCGCCAGCGTCCCTTACTGACAGACGATGAGGTGGTTACCCCACAGGTAGGTAACTGCACCATCTTCGCTCGTTATGTTGAGGCGGGATTTGCAACCCAGGTTGTGTTAAACGCCCGATTGACTCGTTTCTACGAGCGTGATGATTGGAAGCAACGACTCAATGCGGTGAAGGATGTCCAACCTCTACTTCTGGAACGCGGTATCTCACTCGATCTGAAACCAGTGGAACCGAAATCAACATCGATACCTGCTGAAATCGTATCGACATCCAATCCAACCCTTGAATTGGCGGCTTCAGCATTGATGACGAAAATTGCCTCTGAAACACAAAAACAAAGTGGTGGCAACGTCGAGGTAGTTAGTACATCCGAAATGCGGAAACGGCGACAAATGCGATTGACAGTTGAAAAAGAGGTGACATCATGACCCTGACAAAGAACAAAATGGTACGGGGGATTGGTCAGCGAACGCGATTGAAAAATCGTGATATACAGTTGATGCTCGAAGCACTAATTGAAGTGTGGGCAGAAAGTATCATCGAAGGTGAGCGCATTGAGCTTGAAAATCTCTTTGTCCTCGAAACACAGCTCATTGATCGCGGGGAGAGAGGTGGAAGTTTGAATGGAAAACCTGCACCTCGCTACATTCGGCGATTAAACTTGCGAACGAGCAAGCGGTTGAAAAGATTTCTAAACGAGTGATAGGTATTGTGCAACCTATATTGTGAGGGTGATTTTTAGAGACTTGGAAACCATGCGTCCAAATCGTCTGGATCGGGTTGTTCCGGCTCGATTTGTTTTTCTTCGTCACGGAGATGATGCCATTCGGGACCAACGAGTCGATCTAATGCTTCGCTGAAATGACGACTCGCGATCTCTCTAAATAAGGCATCATGTCCGCGCTCTTTGTTGTTATACACAGCCTCACGATCAAACCCCGGCAGAGGCGCAGTCCCCGGTAGTACAACATGAGTATGAAGCTGCTGCATCGTCTCACCCTCGTCATCCATATTGGCCTGACGGTCATGCAAAATGAAACTGTATTCTGGGATTGTGTAGCCACGTTCAAGGTAATAATCTTCAACAATCCGTTCAGTGAGATCACATACTAAATCACGCCTCTGTTCCTCCGGCAAAAGTTCCATTAGGTCAGGGGCTGGTGAAATAACCCATGTCCACCCCAATACATGTTTACTTTGGAGAGCATCACAGTTTTTCATGATGTCGCGCCAATGTAGCCCCATACCCCGATCTTGCCAGCGCTCGTAATCATGATTTTCGGCAAGTTGATTTTGTACTTTGTCCCGATACTGAAGATATTTCAGTGTGGAACTTAACCCCTTACGTCCTGTACCATGCCCCTTACGCTTTGTACCCTTATATGCCCAATCCACAACGATGATTGCCTTACTCAACGCTTGGAAGCCTTCATCTCACGGACGGCTTCAATCTGCGCCAACAAGGTTTCACCGTCACGACGTGCAGCGATGATGGCTTCCGCGATGCGGTCGGCATTACCTTCTGGTTCGAGCGCTGCCAGCAGGTAGATAAGAATATTGAGATGAAATGATATTGCAGCTTCCAGCTTGTCCATTCGCTCTTGCAGCGACTTCTGAAAGTGTTTGCGGCTGCCGATCATGTCCTCTTGATTATCCAAATACAATCGCACTGCCTCGCGAATGACATCTGCTTCGGTCGTATCACGCGGCTGTTTACTCACCAATAGGGCCAACCGGTCACGCATTTCCTGCGTCATTGTGATACTGCGCCGTATTGTTTTATTCGTCATAGCCACATCCTCATAAATGCCTCAAACCCATTATGGCAAATTGGCAATTCGCAAAGCGGGAATTTTACGAGTCTGAGTTGGTAATATTAGGAATTTTTGCGCTCGAACATAGACTTAAGACATAATCAGCGACTCCGGCTTTTATAATGAGATTAAATATTGCTTATATGGAACGACGATGACAGCCGAAAAAACTAATACCAACGGACTTCCCACAGACCTTGAATCGAAGCTCTGGGCAACCGCTGATAAATTGCGTGGACACATGGATGCTGCCGAATACAAAAACGTAGTACTTGGTCTCATCTTCCTCAAATACATCTCGGATGCCTTCCAAGAACTTTACGAGCGCCTCGCCGCCGACCAATATGCTGATCCCGAAGATCGCGATGAGTATCTCGCCGAGAATATATTCTTTGTGCCAGAGGACGCACGCTGGGCTAAACTTCAGCAGTACGCCAAATCACCTGAAATCGGTGTCATCATTGACAAGGCGATGGCCGCCATCGAGCGCGATAACCCGTCCTTGAAAGGTGTGCTGCCACAGGATTATGGACGCGAAAACCTCGACAAACGCCGACTCGGCGAACTTATCGACCTCATCAGCACCATAGCAATGGGTGACAAAGGCAGCCGCTCACAGGATATACTAGGTCGTGTCTACGAATACTTCCTCGGACAGTTCGCCAGCGCCGAAGGCAAAAAAGGCGGCCAATTCTATACCCCCAAGCCAGTCGTAAGACTGCTGGTTGAAATGCTCGAACCTTACCGTGGACGAGTCTACGATAGCTGCTGCGGTTCCGGTGGTATGTTCGTTCAGTCCGAGAAATTCATCGAGCAGCACGGCGGTAAAATCGGTGACATCTCGGTCTATGGGCAGGAGAGCAACCCGACCACATGGCGCTTGTGCAAGATGAACCTCGCCATTCGGGGAATTGATAGCAATATCGGCACACACGCCGCCGACACCTTCCACGAGAACCTACATCCCGATCTCCGTGCGGATTTTGTACTCGTCAATCCACCCTTCAACATGAGTGATTGGGGCGGACAGCTTCTCACCGAAGATCCCCGCTGGCAGTTTGGAGTGCCTCCTGTTGGCAATGCCAACTTCGCGTGGGTGCAGCACATTCTCTACCACCTCGGAACACGTGGACGGGCTGGTATAGTTTTGTCCAACGGTTCGATGAGTACCAACACACGCGGCGAAAAAGAAATTCGCCATACAATCATCGAGGCTGATCTCGTTGATTGTATGGTCGCACTACCACCGCAGTTGTTTTACAACACCCAGATTCCCGCCTGCCTCTGGTTCTTGAATAAGAACAAACCTGCCCACCGCAAAGCTCAGACATTGTTCATAGATGCCCGACAAATGGGTTATCTGCTTGATCGTACTTTGCGTGATCTCACCGATGATGATATTAACAAAGTCGCCTCCACATATCACGCATGGCGCACCGATGATGACGGTTATCAAGATGAAGCGGGCTTCTGCAAAACGGCTTCATTAGATGAAATCGCCGGACATGGCTACATCCTCACACCCGGACGCTATGTAGGTGCCGCCGATGTCGAAGATGATGATGAACCCTTTGATGAAAAGTTGCTCCGTCTGACCAACACACTTAGTCAGCAGTTTTTGGAAAGTGCCCGACTTGAACAAATCATTCGTGACAACTTAGCGAGGCTGGGATGAGTGATTATTTCTCTCTATTTGATCAAATTCCGTCTGATTGGAAGTTGGTCAAACTTAGTGAAATCACACAAAAAATTGGCTCTGGATCAACGCCCAGAGGCGGAAGTGAAACCTATTTGGCTGAACGTAATAATTTCGCGTTTATCCGTAGCCAGAATGTATATGATAGACATTTTGATATCGCAGGTTTGGCCTTCATTTCTGATGAACAGGCAGCAGATCTTAAAGGGGTATGGCTAAAGCCTAATGACATTCTCTTGAACATCACAGGAGATGGTATAACATTTTCAAGAGCTTGTATCGTGCCGGATGAAATTCTGCCTGCTTGTGTAAATCAGCATGTTTCGATTATCCGCGTAAATCCCGATTTGTGCATACCCGGCTATTTGCTCTCATATCTGACGCACCCTAGTATTAAACAGTATATAGAATCCTTCAATTCTGGTGGTAGTAGAAGGGCAATCACTAAAGGCCATATTGAGTCATTTTTGATCCCTCTGCCTCCGATAGCAGAGCAACGCGCTATCGCTGAAATCCTCGGCTCTCTAGACGACAAAATCGAACTCAACCGCCGCATGAACGAAACGCTGGAAGAAATCGCCCGTATCATCTTCAAATCATGGTTCATTGACTTCGAACCCGTCCACGCCAAATCACGCGGTGAACAACCATCGGGCATGGATGCTGTCACTGCCGCCCTCTTTCCCGACCATTTCGAGGACAGCGAACTCGGCCTTATTCCGGCTGGGTGGCGAGTCGAGCCTCTCTCAAATCATATCAACGCTCGTAAAGGACTAAGTTATAAAGGTGATGGATTGGCAGAAATGAGTACAGGTTTGCCAATGCATAACCTAAATTCGGTTTATGAGGGCGGCGGATACAAATACGAGGGTATGAAATACTACTCAGGTGAATATCAAGAACGCCACATTGCCAAAGCGGGGGATGTGATTGTTGCCAATACTGAGCAAGGTCACAATCTTTTGCTTATCGGTTATCCAGCTATTATTCCTCAAAAGTATGACGAAGCACTGTATTCGCACCATCTTTATCGTGTTACCCCTCATGAGGATTCATATATCACTCCCCGTTTCATTTATTACTTGCTAAAGACAGGCATTTTTCACGAAACCATAGCAGGATATACGAATGGTACGACAGTAAACATGCTTCCAGCTGATGGCTTAGAAAAACCACTTTTTGTTATGCCGTCGCCAGAAGTAATTCAGAGCTTCGATGAACTGGTTCTTCCCATGTTGAGTATCATGGAACAAAACTACGAGCAGACCCAGCAGTTGGGCGAAACCCGCGACGTATTGCTACCCAAGTTGATTAGTGGAGAAGTGCGCGTAGGTGAATATAAGAATTATATAGCTGACATAGCATAGCTATGTCACCGTTAGAGGGTATTCATGGATAGTCTTTCAAAGCATCTGGAAGATTTGTTGTATAGCACTGTTGTAATTGATACAGATAAGGGCATAGGAACCGGCTTTTTCTTCGAATATCGCGAGGGAGGGATAGTTAAGAGGTTCCTCGTTACCAATATGCACGTAATTGGTGATACCCGTAATTTTCATTTGTATTTACATGCTGGATGTGCTAAAGACGGTGACATTTTTCCAGCTAATGCCTCAAAAAGGGTGTTTTTTGCCACAACAAGTATTGACATATATGAGCCAGAAGATCCCTATTGGGATCTGTGCATCATACCTTTCGAACAAATAGAAGCCGAGGCGACAAAACAGGGTTTGACATTATATATTAAATGGATATCAAATGACCTAATTGCAAATCTTCAGCAAGAAAGCTCACTATCTGTAGCTGATCCTGTGCTTATGTATGGTTATCCAGGTGGAATATGGGATGAACATAATAATTTTCCAGTTGTCAGAAGAGGAATTATTGCCTCTCATCCCGCTAAAGATTTTATGGGGCTACCTGAGATTTTAATTGATATGACCACTTTTTTTGGGTCTTCAGGCTCACCCGTGTTTCTAGTCGACAAAAGTTGGGAATCTCCTATTTTATTTCTAGGCATAGTTAAAGGAGCTTATATGATTGATGCGTCGGGTAAGCCACAAAAAAGCTCTGACATCGGAGAAGATCCTGCGAATATGGTTTCTTCAACTATGATTAATTTGGGTCTGGTTCTAAAATCGCATTGTATTAGTCAACTTTGCGCAGACACCGCCTAGTTAGCTAAGTACCTCTTAAGAAGAACGTTCTGGAAGTAAAGATATGGTTAATTCGAAACAAGAACTTCTAAGTGAATTTGAACGCATAATATCCGAACTCAAATTGTTGATTGCAGATATTCCGGATTATTCACACGACAGAAATAATCGAGGAATTAGAGAATATATTTCGTCAGATAACAGTGAAAAGTATATTGAACTTCGCACTCAATGCTTAGTGTTACTCAATCGAATTAGCTCTCCAGATGTTAATTTAAAGGATGCGATTGATTTTATTAGAGACGCAGAAATCGCCTTATGGAACATACGAAAAACTCTTGAAAAAATGCAGACTCTTCGTGCAGAATTTGCTGCGGGACTTCTCACAGACCATCCTCGTTTATATACCCCATATAGTCAAATTCCTGAGAAGAAGAGCTGGTTAAGTGAAAATCGAACCAAAATCATTGTTGCTATTATTACAGCGCTAGCTGCAATTGCCGCCACTGCCATCCCAAAGATCATAGAGGAAAACAATCAGCAAAACGCCGTAACTGTAACTCTAACCGCTATAGCAACTATAAATTCTATTTCGTCACCAACCCCGTAAAGTGCCCAAAACTAAATGCCAATATTTAACACTGGAACTGTAGATACTGCGCAAGAGTATTTAGAGCTTTTGCGTCCATCCAATGATTTATGGTTGCTTCCCCCAAGTAAGCCGCTTGACAACGGGTGGATTTACCGCGGACAGGGAGATGCTAGTTGGCCACTTCTTCCATTGGTTTGGCGGAAGCCTAAACCCCGGAAAAAATTATCCAATATTGAAACATTTATCAAAATGCGGAAAAAAATCGAGTCAGATATATGGGAACGAAGTGTCTTACCAGCTTTGAAACAAGTATTGAAAGAAAAAGGTTCTAATAAGCCATGGGAACCTAAAGATGAACATAGAGTCATACAAGTAGCCCGGCAAACTCATCTTGAAATTACACTCATAAAATCATGGATCTCAATGGCTGATGAGATTGGATTTTATGTTTCAGGGTCAGAAGACTTAATTGACACAGCTTCTGAATTTGCATTTCACTTTTTCATAGAATTAGAAGCTATATATCACTTAAGAAGTACAGGTGAAGAGATAAATTATGACAAATATTTATTCCAAAATGAGATTCTGGCGCTGGCTCAGCATCATGGATTGCCCACAAGACTTTTAGATTGGACTAGTCACCCGCTTGTCGCCGCTTTTTTTGCAGCAGAAACGGCGTTGAACAACGGAT
This sequence comes from Aggregatilineales bacterium, assembly GCA_044227005.1. Classification (GTDB taxonomy): domain Bacteria; phylum Chloroflexota; class Anaerolineae; order Aggregatilineales; family Phototrophicaceae; genus CFX2. The sequence goes on along the minus strand of JBGAFZ010000015.1, from coordinate 26,174 downwards.
TAAGTCAAAATGATAAGTATATTGGTGTATATGCTATTCCCACAGGATTTCAGAGACTCGTGAACAAAAATGGAAAAGTCATTGATACTTTTAAGATGATCTCAGTTCCTAGAGGGCGAAATGAATATGCTCATGCCCAGCATGGATTATTTACCTTCGATATATGGAATGATTTACATTACATTGAAACAGGCGAACGACTTGATCTAAATGCGTCAGCGATTCGAACAGAGGAAATGTTCAAGATTAGGCGGTTAATCGTCGAATCAGTATATCCTAAGGCTCTTTTATTACCTTACTCTCAGGTGCCAGAGTTGTTACGTCTATTAAATGTCGAAAAAATAACGCGCGCTCATTTAATGCCGAATTATGACACTATCATCAATACGCTGATGCTTAAAACACAAATACGTACATCCATGTAATATCCTCACACCTCCAATCCCTAATAATTGGGGACTTTAGGAATTTTCTCAAATGTGCTACCTTGTGATGATGAAAAAATCATCATTCATCAAACACTCAACCTATTTTTATCCCAAACAACACCTCTGTTTTTTGCAGTTTTTGCAGCAATTCGGCAATTGCCTCTCCCATATCCGCTGCGGCAGCACACCCATTGGCACGGGGTGGACACACGGGAGCCAATCGCTGCACTCAGCGGCATTAGCTGGGCTTTCCGCCTGCTAATAGCGTCATTTCGGTGATACTAGCCGAAGCTCCCGCCTGTCAATTGGGCGGATAAAATTCACAAAAGTTTGTTGTTCCGGTGCTAATCCCTATGGTAGAGTTAGAATATATATTTCTCTACTACTTAGGATTCATACGCCATGTCCCGTTTTACCGAAGACACCGTTGAACTCGCCGCCCTCGAATGGCTCCGCGAGGCTGGCTATGATTATGTTCACGGTGGGGACATTGCGCCTGAAGAACCCGCTGCCGAGCGCACCTCCTATAACGAAGTCCTGCTCGTTGGTCGCCTCCAATCCGCCCTTGAACATATCAACACCCATATTCCTCGCGCCGTTCGCGCCTCTATCGTCGATGAAGTCATCCGTAAAATCCAACGCACACCCTCTCAGAATCCGGTCGTCAATAATCACGCCTTTCACCGCCTCCTCACCGAAGGCGTAGATGTTACCTTCCGAGATGCTGGTCAGCTCCGGCATGAAAAAGTCTGGCTGGTCGATTACGCTAATCCTCGCGCTAATCAATTTCTGGCTGTCAACCAGTTCACTGTAACTGATGTCAACCACACTACCCGCGCCCGTACCAATCGCCGCCCGGATATTGTCCTTTTCATTAATGGGCTGCCTCTCGTCCTCATTGAACTCAAGAACGCTGCCGACGCCAATGCTACCGTCCGTAACGCCTACAATCAATTTCAGACCTACAAGAATGACATTGGTTCGATTTTCACCTATAACGGATTGCTGGCTATCAGTGATGGAGTCGAAGCCCAACTCGGTACACTCACTGCTGGCTCGGAGTGGTTCAAACCGTGGCGCACCGTCGATGGCTCAAAACTCGACCCGCACAGCACCCAACTTGAAACCCTTATCAAAGGCGTATTCGCTCCTGAACGCTTATTGGATATCCTGCGCTACTTTGTCATCTTCGAGCAGGATGGCTCTAATCTCATTAAAAAAGTTGCGGGCTATCACCAATACTACGCTGTCAACAAGGCCGTCGAGAAAACCATCGAAGCCTCCGGCACTTATGGAGATCAGCGTGTTGGGGTAGTCTGGCACACACAGGGAAGTGGTAAGAGTCTCTCTATGCTCTTCTATGCGGGGAAGGTTATCCAGCACCCTGCAATGGAAAACCCTACACTGATTGTCTTGACTGACCGTAACGACCTCGACGATCAACTTTACGGGGTCTTCGCCTCCGGTCAAGAACTTCTCCGTCAGGAACCAGTGCAGGCAGAAAATCGCAATCATCTTAAAACACTGCTTCAGGTCGCGTCTGGTGGTGTTGTCTTTACCACCATCCAAAAGTTTCAACCCGAAGGCCACGCTGCCGAGTATCCCTTGCTGTCGGAGCGCCGTAACATCATTTTCATCGCTGATGAGGCCCACCGAAGTCAATATGGCTTTGGGGCACGCATTCTTGAGCGTGGGAATGAAGCCTCTATTGTCTATGGCTTCGCTAAGTATGTGCGCGATGCCTTGCCGAACGCCTCGTTCATCGGCTTTACTGGTACGCCCATTGAAAAGACCGATGCCAGCACTCGTCACGTGTTCGGAGATTACATTGATGTGTATGACATCCAACGCGCAGTGGACGATGGAGCAACCGTACCCATCTACTACGAAGCGCGTCTGGCACGCCTCCAACTGCGCGAGGAACAACGTGACCTTATCGATCCAACCTTTGAGGAAGTCACTGAAGGTGAAGAGCCAACAATTAAGGAGAAACTCAAATCCAAGTGGTCACAGCTCGAAGCGATGGTTGGCACTGAGAGCCGTTTGGAGCAAGTTGCACAGGATATTGTGACCCACTTCGAACAGCGCCTTGAAGTGCTTGATGGTAAAGCGATGATCGTCTGCATGAGTCGCCGTATCGCCGTTGATTTGTATGAGCAGATTATCAAATTGCGCCCGGACTGGCATAATCCAACTGACGATGAAGGTGTAATCAAAATTGTGATGACGGGCAGCGCGTCCGATCCTCAACATTATCAACAACATGTGCGAAACAAGCCGCGTCGAAAAGCCTTATCTGAGCGCTTCAAAGACCCGAATGACCCTCTGAAGCTGGTAATTGTTCGAGATATGTGGCTGACTGGTTTTGATGCACCAGTCCTACATACCATGTATGTTGATAAACCGATGTATGGTCATAATTTGATGCAGGCCATCGCTCGCGTCAACCGTGTCTTCCGTGACAAGCCCGGTGGTCTGATTGTGGATTATCTTGGCATTGCCACTGACCTTCAAGAAGCTGTTGATGTCTATACCCAAGAAGGTGGTCAGGGAATACCAATAGATGCCTTAGAGCAAATTATTGGCGTGATGCTTGACCAGTACCATGTTGTCAGCGCCATGTTCCATGACTTTGACTACAGCGGTTTCTTTAATAATGTACCCTCACAACGTTTGTCCATTATTCCAAATGCAATGGATCATATTCTCGCTCAACGTGATGGTAAACGTCGGTTTATAGATGCTGTCAGTAAACTTTCGAAGTCTTTTGCACTAGCCGTTCCCGCCGACGAAACGGTTGATATTCGTGAGGAAGTTGCTTTCTTCCAAGCGCTACGGAGCCAATTTGATAAGAATACACCTGTTGAAGGCTACGCACGAGAAGACATCGATTCTGCTGTCAAACAATTGGTGTCACAGGCTGTTGTCTCGAACGATGTAATTGACATCTTCGGTTCGGCTGGTCTCAAACGCCCTGATGTATCTATCCTGTCAGACGAATTTCTGGAAGATGTCCAACACATGCCCCAAAAGAATCTGGCGTTGGAACTCTTGCGAAAATTGCTTAATGACGAAATACGCAGCCGTTCTGGACGAAATGTGGTGCAAGCGCGTTCATTCGCTGATTTATTAGAGAAGACAATTCACCGCTATCAAAACAGGACAATTGATGCTGCACAGGTCATCACTGAGCTGATTGAGATTGCGAAAGATATTCGTGCTGCTAATGCTCATGGTGAGTCACTTGGCCTAACACCTGACGAACTAGCTTTTTACGACGCACTGGCAGAAAATAAAACAGCAGTTCAAGTAATGGGTGATAGGCAGCTTGCGGTTATAGCCCTTGAATTGCTGAAATCCGTTCGCGCAAATGTGACGATTGATTGGACAGTTAAGCAAGGAGCGCGAGCAAAGATACGGGTACTTGTCAAACGCATTTTACGGAAGTTTGGTTATCCACCAGACTTGCAAGATGCTGCTACTGAACTTGTCCTACAACAGGCCGAACTACTGGCCGCCCAATGGTCTGTAGAAATGCCATGACTTGTGTTTTGAGTGGTGATAAATAAAGGGATAGAGCATATTTTGTCGGACGTTTTCAAACGCATATCGTGAGATGCGTTTGGTCGGCACGATGCATCGTGCCGACAGGCTGACCGACACCCCAGTGTCGAGTCAGCGGTGCTGCGCGTGAGCGCGGCACATCAAGCCCTCCGGCGTTTGAGGAGCGAGCGTTTTAGCTCGCTCCCCCCTCAGCCGAGACTACGCCACAAATGGCTGTAGCTCTGCTGCACCACCAACGTGTGAAATACATCGTTGGCTGAGGGGGTCGGCGTTGCCTCGCAACGCTGGTGCTGCTGCCAAGCAGCACGCTGTCGCCACATGCCCAACGCAAAACGTATCCACTTCCACCGAAATTTGCTACTCTTGCTTCTTTACCGTCTAAAAATGTCACCCCCTCAGTCACATCAAGCGCTCTAGAAACCAATACACTGGAATGTGGGATACATATTAGTGTTGGAGGGCTGAGGGGGCGATGCTGTCGGTAGCGCCTTTCTGTCAGACGTGCTGATGCGAAAATGAATATTACAAGGACAAAAGCTGTTCTTGATTCTTGACAGTCTAAAAAGATTATCCCTCGCCATGTCTACACTACATACGTGCGATACTCTGCTGTTCTACCCAACGTATGAAACCGACTGTTTTTGACTGAGGGGATTAATTTAATTAAGGTAAACCCCGGAGTTTCTGAACTGCCTGTCGCTCCCATGTGATATATTGCATGGGAGCGCGCCAAAACTGTGTCCATGCTTCGTTGAGTGTCGTATGTATCATAGTGGTACATTTCGGCGATGCAACCTTACATCCAATATCATCTACCCCCTGGATAGCGATTTCCGCAATTTGCTGGAGTATTTGCTCTGGGAAACAACGCCTGTATTCTGGCTCTGGTTTTGCGCCAGAAATATTAAGCAGCGCTTCCCACTTTGTTTGGATCACATCTGCTTCTTGGGTATAGCCTAAAAGTCTGAGACCGCAGAGCATGGTTTTCATCCGAGCATCATCAGCAGGATGGCTTTGCCTACTCATCGTGGGAACTTCAAATGGATCGTTTCCATATTTTGCGCAGAGGTAAATATGTGACCAGGCAAAGGCTGGGCCAATAGTGGATATCGCGTAGAGATCGCAATAAAACTCTGTCGTCCACTCTAGCCACGATTTCTGCCAGAGGTATAGATAGAAACCAATTCGCTGCGGACCTCGGCGTCGCTCCTCTTTCTGCTGTTCATTTGCCACATACTCCAAAACAGTATCGAGCGTTTGTGAAAACGCAGCTTGAAACGGACGAACTCGCCGATCATATCGTTCAGTCACCAAGGGGTGCGCTAGTTCGTGGTATAAGTCTGGGAGGTGAAGAAGAAAATCTCCTTCACTCAAAGGGACAAACAACAGATTCAAGTTTGGATAAATGTGAAAATACTGCTGTGAAAGAGATGTGACGATAGGTGGGAGTAACGGAAAATTCGTTTCTGACCGAATATGCTCAATAAGTCGATTGAGAAACAAGTCATCATCGTTGTGTCGTGCCAAAGCTGCGATGGCTGTCGTCTCAAGAATATTCATGTACTCGACAACGCGTCGAAATTGCCGCAAGCGTTCCGGTTGGTAATTTGGCATCTGCATTCTTGTATCTTTCAATAGCATTCCTAGATTGTCATGCAGTTGCTGCAATTCATCCCTACACTTTTGGGCAAGTGCGTGAAACTCTCGTGGCAAGTTACGCGGAATTCGTTCCATCAAACGGGCACATCGTTCTTGATGTTGCTTAATTGAGCCGGAAAAGAACTCCTTCAACGTATGCTTCCCCTCATTTTCGTGATTGTACCCGCTTGCTCTTGCTCTAAGGCTACGGCAAGATCCTCAAGGTCTTTGGTAAAATTCGGATCGAAGTGCTCTGCCAATAGAGCTTGACCCAGTTGTTGCCATTTTTGTTGACTGGTTTTGTGGGTATCACGGAGCATGAGGGCAATCATACGAGTGGGTAAACTCTCCCATGTCTCGCCGGCAAGGGATATAAGAAGATTACCCAGTGTTTGCCGTGCAGGATCATGAGGCTTGCTCATGCCTGACTTCAGTCCAATCAAAACAGTATCAACCAATTCAGCATATTCACGGATTTGCTCGTAAATACTCGCATATAGTCCTGGGTTACTCATAAATGCTCTCCTCTTCCAAAATGGCTTCGATGGTAAGTGCATCGGTATCATAGGTTGTGGCTTCCTCACCCAAGAATCGATCATTGAGCTTTGTCGTAATTGGGTAGCGCGAACAGTCATTCGGCCGATTCCATGCCAATGCTGTCAAGTAGTACAAATCTTGCAGGCATAATTCCAACGACATGGAACCTTCGATACGCTTGACGAATAACGGTTTCGCTGTCCCGTGCCTACGGAATGCCCGTCCAGTTGAGCAGAGATACCCTTCATTCTCGGTAAGACAGCAATAGGAACCAATCTGCGGATTGTAAGTACGTAACTGGTCGTTCTCAACTACAGTGTCAAACAAGCGAAAACGCACCTGGGAGGTTTTTGCAAGTTCAAGTATAGTAATGGTGGCATCAGCGTCAATCGTTCCTTCACGCTTGAGAAGGTCAACACCGTCTCGTATTCCTTGAATCTCGGATTGGTAGGCGCGACCATCTCTTTGCAGGACAATGGTTTTGATAAGATCGGTTCGCGCTGCGGCTTCGCGGCGGATGATATCTACCAAATATGCCTGCATCTGTCGTGCATCGAGCTTCTCTTTCTGACGTGACGTGTTGAATGATGTCCGTATATCTGCGCCGTTGCTTCCAATAATGACTAAACCGACAGTATTCTGCTTGACATCAACACCAATAGTGATGTCAGCATTCAGGCGCGTTTCAAGGACAAACGGCCAGCGTTGATTGGTAAGCAACACCTTATTGAGAGCGACCATACGCATATAACCGGATAACAAACCACGCTTGTCATCACGGACAACGTACTGGGGCGTTCCATTCTGTTGAGTAAGTCGATAGGATTCCAGACCTACTGCTGAATGAATGATTGCTGCCGTGATATCAAATCGCTTGCGCAGCTCTGCAATTACCATTGCTCCCAGTTGATCTTCTTCTCTCGTTCCCCTGTCATCTGTGTGATGAATCATGACGACAGCGTATCCTGACATAGTACATTTCGCCTCGACTGCGTCAAGAATTGCGTTTCCCTGACGTGCATATGTCTTCGGCACTCTATCGTTATATGTCACCACTATCGGGTCATAATCATCAGGGAACAATTCGTTCATGGCTTGTTTCAAATCGTCCTTAAATCGAGTCCCATAACTGTCAGCTACACTCTGCGGGACAATGAGATACTGACGATCCAGGGAATCCCTGCTGAAGAAGCCAACACGCCTATCACGTAGCAGAGACATCCTTGTATTTCCCAATTCATCCAAGCTGACGTGACGTGTTCCCGGTGTTCCTCGTACTGATAACACAGTAGAGCTGCCAAAACGGAGGTCAGGTACGATAAACATTTGATGCGGAATCGTTACAGAGTTCTCAGCGAGCTGGAGATACGTGTTCCCGAACTTGAGCCGTCTTAAATACTGACGTACAAACTGGTGGATCGCATATCGGCGACGGTGGGGCGGGATAATGGTACTTCCGTGCTGGCTACCTGCATCATCGTCATTTGTCCCGTACACTGGATAGCATAAGGGAGCGAGCGCCGCCCGTGTTTCACCACGATTGTTCGTGTAAATCACAACCGATGCATCATGGGGAACTTGTGCAAGCTCTGGTGGAATCGGTTTCTGACAGTCTTGTACGATGTACTCAAGGAGTGGGATATTTTTTCTATCCCGAGTAACCACATACTCCGTCGCATTCAGGTCATTCAAGCCAACAAGCTGAACATCGTACCAGCTATGACCATAGCGATAGATGACATGTCTGTCTTTCCACCGGGCAAACTCGTCATGTGTTAAATGGGTTGGGAGTGGCATTTTGCTGATCGATTTGCTGGTGACATCGATACAGAGACCTAGCCCTCCTGTGGGAGTAATTGTGGCACGAACCGCAAACCCAGAATAAAGATTGAGATCGCTTGCTGGCTCATGATCTTGTGGCTTCTCGGCAATCTTCTTAAAGAATGGTTGCCCCGCACCTGGCTGCCAGAGTTCTTTATTCGCATAGAGCGGTGCTTGAATGATGAAGTCAAGGAAGCGAAGACAAATTGTGTCGTTCTCTGGTGAGCGAACCGTATAGTCTAGCTTGAAAATCTCAGGATATGCTTCAAAAACAACCGTCGCGCGGACAAGCGCCATATTCGGTGGTGGCTCTTTACCATCGTTCAACACAACCAGATGAGCTACCCCTTCACGTTCAATCACAGTAACCGGATTTTGCATTCTGTAGCTGAGTTTTTCGATGATTGTTTGGCAATTCTGATAGTACTCGCTCTGATCCTTATTTAGGCCTTTGATGCGGTATAACTTGTACTCTGAGATAAGGTCAGTCAAGTTTGTGATGGGGAAGATGTTAGTCTCTAAAGTGGTCATGCTTATGAATACTCCCAACATATTGAGCGAAATGAACAGCGTTGGCATTCTTCAGGATCAAGAGTGACTGGAAAGTCCAGTGGGGTGAGCGTTTTTCCTTTGTTCCCATCAACAGCCAAGCTCATCTCACGCGCACTTCGAGCAATAAATGAATAGGTTGCTTCCACGTCAGCATCAGTCAGGGAGTACTGCCGCTGAACTTGTGTTAACAACTGCACCTCAAGTAGCCGGACATCCTGTGGTGAATACTGTGAAAGCGTCTCTGGAAAATCTACATGAGGTTTACATTGGGTGAGTGCAATCGCGTAGCTCGCCAGTTGGAGACGGTAATTCTGCATTCCATAGGCATGAACCTTCCAATCGATGATCGTGGGAGGATCAGTAGGGAAAAAAGCAATCAGGTCAGGAACCATGCGAAGTGAAGTTGAGTTGTATGAGAAACTTAATGCGCGTTGAGATACTAGATAATCTGCTTTTCTTAGCATCTGAATAAGGTCATGCATAGTCAGAAAGTTCGTTAGGGCAGACTGTATATCGCTCCATGCCTGATCTAATTCTTCATCAGAAATGGTAAATCCGTCTTCAAAGTCTTGAAGGGCAACATATGCTGTTCCAGCCGCTTTCTGGGTCATTCCTGGTTCGCGGATTCTGCGTTGCCGTGCAAAGTCAAGTTGTTCTTCAAACAATTGGCTTGCGTGTCGATGAAGTGTTGAAGCACTAATAGATTGATTACGTCGCAGGCTAGTGACCACATGGGTAGATAGTACCTGATCGACAATGCTCCCTCGCCACGCTGAAACTGATTGGAGCTTAGATAAAAGGTATGCTTCGTGACGAAGTTCATCCTTCGCCAACGCATTGGCCACATGCGTTTTGAAAAACCACTGACGTTGACACTTTCTAAATGTACGGCTACCAGAAAATGACCAAACCATACTAACCCTTCCGCTTCCCCCGTGAACGTAAAAACTCGAGATATTCAATCAAAGCAGTTTCCTCTTCTGTAGTCACAGATCCGATACGGGATTCAAAGTTAGACAGACTATGTTCTTCGGTAGATTGGTCGGGAACCGGATAACCAGCAAGCCGCATGACATCCGAGTACGAAATCTCATACAGCTCGGCAAGTTTATGCAGCACCGAGGGCGATGGCTGTTTTATCTTGCCACTTTCCAGTTGACTCAGATAAGCGTTAGATACCCCAACAGCCTTTTCAACTCCACGCAAAGAAAGTTTCTTCACATCGCGCGCGGCTTGGAGTGTTTGTCCTAGTGATTTTTCTTTTTCATTCATAGTGCTAATTTTATCAAGCAGTGCTAATTATGTCAAGCGTTTCGCAGATTTAGTCAACAATGAAGCGGCACTTTCGCACCGCTTCTGCTTGTCTTACCTACATCAGAATGGAATATCTCCGCTGTCGCTTTCCGTATCATCACTCTCTACTCGATCCAGTAGTACCAGACGATTCGCATCCAAGTCGATACTGGCCTGCGGTGCGCCACCCTGATCCATCCATGCGCTCGGACGCAGCCATTCGGTTGTCACCTGTACGAGTGAACCCTTTTTGACATATTGAACGGCGATGTCTGACAACTTATTCCAGCAGTTTACCCGTAACCAAAGGGTTTGTTTCTTGCCTGCGCCGTTCTTGCGGCTGACTGCGATGCTGAAACTGGCAACCTGTTGTTCCCCAACCGTTTTCAACTGTGGATCGCTGCCTACGAAACCGGTCACCTGAAGATTGATGCTCGTACCCATGCTGTTTACTCCTTTGCGCTGTGCGCTGTTTTGTCCATCGACCCGATGTCGATTTCTGACCCACGCAGAGCAGGTGCAATCAGGCAGCTTTCACCCGAAGGGCGCTACCCATTTCTGGTGAGGACGAATTGTCTGCAATTCGTCTGGCACAAGCCCGGAAGAAATGGGTGAAGCGTGCCGAGTTCAGGCGGTATGAGATGCTGCCGCACCTGCTAGACTGGTCAGAGACAAATCGACTTGTGGGTTAGATGGCAAGCCGTCACAGTAAAAGGAATAACAGTGATATAGCTAAAACAGGAGATCGACAGGAGTGTGAATCCACGAGATGGTAACGGAACAGATACAGGCTTAACTGAACATTAATCGTGCTGGTCAGGGAAGTAAGTCGCTTTGAAATTGAACAAATGAGGTGCATCACTGTGCTTCACACCTTCATATAGGGCACTGGTCAAATGGCTCAATCCAGATTGCAGTTTCTCGCGGATGTAAGACACATTGCCATGCACGAGGAGTTGGATAGCGGCTTGGATCAGATAATCTGAAGCAGCCAGCAGTTCGTAAGCCATGCATCCGCGCCAGCCGTGGACACCATTGGCACAGGATATGGCAGTTCGCAATGTGTCATCGGATTCGTAGGCTTTCAACAGTGCTTTCGCTGTTGCTTCAAAATCATCGGCATCAGTGTCTTTGTGCTGCTGGTAAATCAGAAGATAGGTATAGATCGCATCAATAGTAGCTATCGTCATCGCATTCTGTCCGCAGACGGCCGCGAGTTTGAGCCAAGATTGTTCGCAGTGAGGGTGCTGACAGAGGGATAAGGCAGTATCGGTGATGAGGTTCATTGCGTCGGCCACTCGCGCACTGTCCCGATATGCGCGTAAATCAGCAGCCAGCATGGCCGCAATGCCCGTGTACTTCTCGTTATCAAACAGGCGGTTGTAACGATTGAGTGCTTGCTGAGTGGGAATATCAGTGGTATTCACGATGAGATTCTCCTTGTTTAGGGATGAGAAACAAAGTCTTGAGAGGATATAAACAGTTTCTTACAGAATCCAACGGGTGAGCATGTGCAGCGTTTGAGGAGCTGTGGGTGCGGTTTCGACTTGCATCAACAGCGAGCTGATCGCCGTTTGAACCCGCTCGTACAGGCGATAGTGCTCCTCATCGTAGGGCAGGACCCATGTTCCAGATGGGATCAGCGAAGGGACACCGACTCCCCCACGTTTATATTGGACGGGAAATTCAAAAGGGGCATCGCGCTGGAGGTTCCAGCCAGTCCACTGGACTAAAGGAATGAGGCGTTCATCGGCGGGTAATGTCCAATCCGCGCTCAAAATGCCATCAGGATGCTCCGCCAGATAGAGGCGTTTCACGGATAGTCCGGTATAGGTTTGACCAAGGGGTAGGTGTGTCACCTTCACCAGTAAAACCGGTTTCCAATGGAGGTGTGTGTAATCGTTGTTCATGCAATTCTCCTTCTATGATTTTGTATTGCGATCCGGGTACTTTCCGGCAGCAAATCCGGTTGGAGATCACTTAACCAGAAGCCCTGACGGAAGCTGTAGCCGGTGACCGCTTCAATCCGGCAGAGTTCGCGGTAGGTGTTAGGGTTATGGATGGCTCCGTTCAGCAAATCGTTGATACTGGCGAGCACGCAGCACGCGCATGACAAGCGTGTGTTTCCGAGCTTATAGGCCGGATGTGCGATGCCGTTATGCTGGCGGATACAATCCCACACATTGTTGGACGTCCAGTCATGAATCGGTAACCAGTTCAAGATCAAACGCTTTAGGGTCGGAGCGGTGCAGTCGTCTCGAACCGTCACAGTCGGCTTTTTGGCCCGACTCGTACTTTCTTCGGCCCGCAGACCAATGGCACAGATGACTTTTCCCGTTGGATAAGTATGCCGTATCCAGCGGGAGATGGGTGCTCGTTTGAGATCGGAGGTGCAGTAGCGGACTTAACTGGACGGCCAGCAGGGACGGGATGGATCACTGTAATACCGCTGCCAGATGCGATCAATCAGGTCGCCATTAGTCCAACGAACGATGTACAGGAGGACACCTTTTCGTCGTGCTAGATTGTGAACGTAATCCGTGGTGTTATGCCACTCCGCACGTCCGAGATCTGCAGAACCATCGTCACATCGCCCATCCATGCTTCAGCCTGATGGCGTTCTAGAAGATGATGACACGTGGCATCCGAGTCTTTACCGCCGGACTGCTCAGGACAAGAGATGCACCTTCGCGCAGCATTCGGATTGGATCATCAGAGAGTGTCTCGTCCAAAGTAAAAAGTGATAATTGATAAGGCATCGGCTTATTCCTCCTGAAACCAGATGCCACTGAAGCGGCAGATTTCGTGGTTGTCCAAAAATCGGACAAAAGCAGTGTGAATACCGATGCCAAAACGATAATCGGTACTATCTGTGAGGGGATAATAGCTGACCACACACAGACGCTTTGGGTCAACCGTAGATAGCCCCACGATATGTCCTAAGGCTCCGGGTTTGGGCAATTTTGAGTGGTGGATGTTTTGGCGTTGACCTTTCAACATGAATATGCCTCCTACCTTCCAAACAGGTCAAATGTTGTCGTGCGAGAAGTAAATAGGTGAAACAGGAAAGGGAACGTATGTGCTATAATGGGTGAGATGAGTTTTTAGGAATAGATCATGACTAACCTCTTTCTTGGCATTATTCTAGGCATCATTTTCGGTATCGTAGCGACAGTACCGATGCTTCGTCTGACTTTTTCAGATAAGCGAGCGGCGCTTTTAGGGGCTTTCATCAATCGTTTTGCCGTTGGCTTTCTTATTCCTAATGCGTTGCCTGGTGTTAATCCCATTTTGCGCGGCTTATTGCTGGGTGTTTTGCTGAGTCTGCCAGATGCGATTATTACTAAATCCTATGTTCCGATTATGGTGCTTGGTATTGTGGGAGGATGCATCATTGGGATCGTTACGCAACTTGTCGGATCAAGTTAGAGGAGCAACTAGATGACTGACGTGAATTCTGTAGACAGCTTATTTGAGGGCAAAACGCCAGAACTTCGAGCAACATTCGATTGTCTAATTGAGCAGATTCAACAGTTTGGCGAAGTTCGCGTTGCACCTAAACAAACCTCCATTCATCTGGAGAAAAACAGCGGTTTTGCTGGGGTTCATCCACGTAAAGCCTATTTCAATTTGGAGTTCAGAACGGACTACAAGATTGATGATCCTCGGATAACACGCATACAGCAGCTTTCCGCTCGACGTTTTGAACATACAGTGAAGTTGGAAAAAGTGAGTGATGTAGATGAACAACTCCTGAACTGGCTCCGCGATGCCTATGAGTTGAGCAAATAAGGCAGGAGTTCATCACAGCAGATGGACAGACTGCGGACAGACAGCCCATCCACACTGACATAACTGAGAAAGGTGGTTATGGGCAGGCGGTGCAGCAGTTTGTAGACATAGCCCGCGACTACACAAGCTACCAAATCATTGATTAAAAGATGTTGATCCCCGCGTGCCACCAGATCAGCGCAGGAGAGGTTGGGCTGTGGGACAGGCTGGGGTTCTGGTTCGAGCAGCTGCGGAAAGAGTAGTGCAGGACTAGGCAGATAACGATACTTGCCCTCATCACCATTGATGTACCGCAGTACATTTTCACGATCCGATGTGTTGCCAATGCACACCTGACCGCTGTCATAATGGTTCCCTGCATCCAGCCAGATGCCCTCGACTTTTGCCAATTCACGGCGGGCATTGTGATTATCTACACAGCCAATGACTAGGTTGCCACTACGTTCGATATGCTGTCGGACATTGAGGGGTTGATCGACAGCAGCAATCTCCAGTCCCAAGGCTTGATTGAATCGGCGAGCCAGTACCCGGCTCTTGCTCTGCCCGACATCGCCAGCGGCGAAAAGCTGCCGTCCAACGTTCTTTTCCTCAACCACATCCGGATCGATGAAAACCAATGTGGGTGTGTGCAGTCGCGCCCGGCGCATGTCGTAGACCGTCCGCGCCACAGTACGTGCCACTTGGGAACCCGTTCCGCCCAGACCGACTACAGTCACGGTTTGCAAATGCATGAACGGATCAAAAACATTCATGTTTGTGTCCTCCTATCCTCATTCACGAGTAATTGAATTTCAGAAAATCTCATCCTTGGCGAAGCCCATTATTGAGTCTCGGCAATCACTGGCGATCATCACCGAGCGTTTGGGCTAGGGTGCGCTGCGCCGGGATCAAATCGGACTTGGGATAAACACGCGCATGGCGTTTTTCGAGGTCGATCAACTTTTGCCGGATGTCTTGCGGATGGGATTTGGATTTGCCGTTACAGCCATGATCGCCAAAGCGACTGCCGAGGAAGACGGCCCAATCTTCGACCAGTGAACCACTCTTGAGCGCCGTTTCGGAAGCAGATGGAACCGTCCCCCAGCAAATGCTGCCACTGGTGAAGACATTGGGCAGTGGCAAATGAAACAAGGGTGTATCCATGTGGTCAGGGCGTTTCTTGATGGCATAGACTTGATACTGTGGCAATTTATCCTCGGCTGTCACCCGGATCATGAGCATTCCCGGTAGTGGGACACGGAGTGGAGCTTCCGAGCCTTCAAAATACAAGCCTGTTTTTCCCGGTGGCCGGTATTCAACTATGGTTTTCTTCACACCTTCGTAACGCACGAGCAGGGTGTTTCCGGTCAGCAGCCCGGTGTCAAAACCCACTTTGGCTGAAAGTGCCAGCGCGATTTGGGCGGGATCAACCGGATACTCGGTCACCCGATCCCTCTCACACTTTTCGAGCATCACACCATAACTGTAAAACCGAAGCACGAGCGAGGGTTGTTCAGTCAGCACTTGTTGCAAGGCTTGGCCAGATACATCGAACGCGAGGTTTGTCATGGGGTTTTTCCTTTGGCTGTTTACTAATGGCTTTATAAATGCTCCGCACATTCTCACCAAGAGCGGCAAAGACTTCGGGGGCGGATTGTAGAAAGGCGAGACCTTTTAGAGCCTCAGACATAATTTCATCGGCTTCCTGAATGATGGCGATGGCAAATTCCAGATCGTCTTTGTCCCACGACAGCGGTTGGAATTCGCACATGGCTTCGTAATCGAGATCAATGACGGAATTGCCCGAACACGAAAACAACCACTGCATCAACCACGACAATTGGCGGTAGCACTCATCCAGATGCTGCTCAAGGTCTTCAGCAATAAATTGTCCGACAAGTTGCACACTTTCCGGCACATCCACAGTGTCGTCATCAGCCGTCGGATCAATCCGAAAAAGTGCGAGGATGGGGATTAAATCAGGATGGCTTTCGTAGAAGTCGGGTTCTTCCAGTCTCACACCATAGGACGGTAAGGGGATGCCGTAGCCCATCCACTCAAGGTTTTCCAGCGGAATACCCAGCTTCTCGATTTCGCGGCAGACAAAACGATCAATGTCATCCCATGAGTGTCCCTCACGGAGCTGCTCGATAACCTGGACATAGATCATAGGAAACGAATTGCGTACCACCCGCAGCGCCAGACCGAGTCCGCCATCACCTGCATAATCGTCGTCATCGTCAGTAAATTCATTCCAGCAGGGATCCAGCCAAGCCACCACATTCGCAAGACAGAGTGCGGGATTGGTATTCATCTCATTAACCAGAAGCTGTTGAATGTCGAGCAATTGGGTCATAGTCCAAACTCCACAATGATTACAGAGGTCAGCGGCACCGAAGTCAGTTGGCTAATTTGCTCAGCAGCATATGCACAGCGGCGGGTGTAACCCACCAATTCGGTCACTGCATCGACCAGTTGATTGCGGGGAATGCCAGCAGGGAACCATTGCCTCTGGGGATGAGTACTGTTTTGTTTGAGCAGTTCCATCCCCAGGAGTTGAACCGGTTCGATTTGTGCAAGACAGTCCCGCAGGCTGGTCAACGTTAAGCCTGCGTCAAACATGATGGTTAGCCTTTGCGTCCAGGCTGCGGCAGGAACTCGACCACAGTCTGGCCCTCAGTGGTCATGACTTCACGGATGGTGGCGTTGGCGATTTCGGGGTAAGTCGCCTTGAGTAGGTTGCGTACTGCTTCATTATCCAAGCCAGCGGTCGATTGGTCTTCAATGATGCGAACTGCGCCGGTTTTGAAGATACGGGGTTGTGTGGGGTTCGGGTCGGACATGATGAGGTTCTCCTTATTTTTACAAGATCGATATGATTGGATGACTGGATCAGAAGCTGTTATTCGTCGGTTGCATCGTCCAGATGCTGCCCGTTGAGTGATGGGCTGCATGTGAGCAGCAGCGGTTCGTTTTCCATACCGTTGTCCACTGTTTCGACAGCATCATTTTCAAAGTCCTGAATGGTTTCCGGCAGATCGGCAGCACTGCTCACCTGCACGAAATCTTCCAACGCAAACAGTCCCATTTCAGCGTTGGACAAATGCTTAAGCTTGCGCTGCACGGCGTACACGTCGTCAATACGGATAGGCGACTGACCATCCCACAGTTTGCCGTCGATGAGCTTTCCGCCAATCAGTACCGCCTGACGGTAGGCTGCCGCATCAGTTTCGCCGCCGACAATCTTGAGACAACTCATTTTGACGGCCAGCGTTCCCTTCTTGAGCGGAATATCGATGGTTGGTTCTTCTGCTACAACGGTCTTCTGTCCCGCCTTAGTCGTTGCTTTTGGCTCAGATTTAGGCGGATATTTGGGTAGTTCAGGGATGACAGGCGGTTGGGCTTCGACAGCGGCGAGCGCAGTGTATGCCTCTCGGATGGCGGTGGTCATGTCATCCATGACGACATAGGTGAATTGACTGACATGTGCCAGATCACCACGCTGAATCAGCAGGGTGGCAGTGGCTTGATCCAGTGGAAGACCACCACCTGATGGCGAAGGTAGAGTCAATGTAATGATGGTTGGCGGCGCGGCTGGTTTAGTGCTTTTATGCTTGTCAGACATGGTAGGCTTTTGTCCTTTCTACTTTAGCGATAGATGCCACCGTAAGCGGCAGCGTTGATACCTAATATGGAACACAGGTCGCTGAGACGAAGCGTGCCATGTCGTCCATGACAGCGGCCGCAACCGAGGGTGGGATTCCAGAAGAAGTGTGTGCCCGGACTGTCACGGGCATGTCCACAAGGACACAGGGCCGCAATCCACTCACTTTGCCGCTGTTCCCGTGCCGCATATTTGTGGTAGAGCATCGTCGTGATAGCGTGGATTAACATCTCATTGAGCTTTCTGTTGGTTGTTGGTTGAGAAACAAATGAAACATCCGGTTCTAAAGTTGGTGATCTAGGTACTGGAAGTGTGAATGGTTGGAAGTCTGACAGGCTGTAGTGGCGGTCTGATAGTTCAATTAAGTGACATAGTGCGCTGCCGCGTTCTGGTTTGGTATTAACCGTTCCCGGAAGCCTTAACGAATTTGCCGGTGAAAGACTATCGCCATTAAATGCCTTTGCGAGTCCCCGTAAAACCAATCGGGCTGCGCTGAGATCCGTAATGGGTTCATCCAGCAGCCAATAAGCGTGAATGCCACCGCCCGAATGGGCAAGGATGGAGGGCTGTAGCAGCATTGTTTTAAGTTTTGTGAGCGTGGCATCTGTTGGATGGTCGATGTCGGTGTAGAACGCGGGCAGCGCAACCACGTCCGCCGCGCCACCCCGTTGCCAGCGGGTCAATCCCGGACGGCGCAGCCCTACCGCGAAGTACGCGCCCCAGCCCATTTGGTTCGTGTCAGACAACTGCTGTAATGCATCGAGCAGCGCCGCTGGGTCATTCAGTAAGATGTGGCGGGAAGGTGTGGGATGCTGACCATCCGGATGAATAGCCGTGAAAGTGATAGGGTACGATGCGTATTGTGATGTGCAGCGTCGATAAAGGAGGTCAATGAACTCGAGCATATCGGGATGCATGGTTGACCACCTTAAAACAATGCCAACTGCATCAGTGCGGTCTCATCCTGTTCCTCATGTCGCAGAACTGTAGGCTGAGGTTTTGTCTTTTTGCCTGAAGCAAGCAAGTTGGGTTGTCGGTTACGTTGTTGGGATGTCGCGGCCTGTTTCGATTTTGTGCCGACGATGACGGGATGCATTTCAAGAAGGTTGGATGTCGACTCAAGTAAGCGACCTATGCCCAACTCTTGCTTTGCCAACAGGACAATTTGTACGGCGACTTCCTGCTCACATCCAATGAAGACAAAATGATGTTCTTTTAACCACTTTCGCACATGGCGTGTCAGCGTTTCGGTGTGTACCGGGTATTGATTGAACTCCGGATCACACAGGCCCATGACCGCGTAGGTGCCATCATCGGCTTGAACGCCGTTCGACAAAATAGTAAACAGTTTGGCCTGCAATTGGGCACGTTTACGGTCATCTGCGATGAGATGAACATTGTCGAGATAGCGGTTGATGGACTGCCCAAACCCCTGTGATTCAGAATCTTGAATGACTGCTTTCGTCACTTCTCGTCCGAACGATCCAGTTTTGGTTTCAGCAATGACCCCGCCGAGCAGCAGGGCTTCGTGAATGAGTGGATCGCTTTCCAGTTCGCTCGTGAGTTGGGCTTGAACGATTTCAGAAGGCAGTGGCTCAGTGTCAGACAATTCGACATTCCAGTAGGCTGCATCTTCGGTGTCGATTTCCCCTTGTGTCCCAGACTGCTTGAACAGCTCGGACGGATCCAGCAGCGTTTCATCGCGTCCAATGGCATTGAGCAGCGCTTCCTCAAATCCCCCTTCGCCTTCCGTCAGCGCGTCGAGTCCTGTGAGTCCGATGTCACCGGTCAGCAGTTTGGCTGCACGCTGTTTGCGGCTCATGAGCTGTACCGCCGTCTGCTCCATCGTCCCTTCGCAGAAGAGATAATACGTTTTGCAGTGCGGGTGAGGCTGGTTGAGGCGGTAAGACCGTCCCGCTGCCTGCATCATCGTTCCCAAATTGAAGACAATCTCGTAGAAGATGAGCGTCGGTGCGAATACCAGATCCAGCCCGGTTTTAACCAACTCGGGATTGGAGATGACAACATTGGTTCCTTTGGCTACTTCGGCTTCGATGACTGCTTCTCGCCGTTCGGCTTCGACGGTATTCTTGAGGATGAAGGTATTTGCCAGAGGAACATACTGACGGATCAGGCGCTCAATACGGGGTTGGATGTCGCGTGTCGATGTCTGACGAATGTAGATGACGCAGGGACGATCCTGCTCCAGTTCTGAGCGCACGAGATCAATCAGTGCCTGCTCTTTGGCAAAGATTCGGTCTTCACCGTACGAGGGGATGCTGGTGACAATGTGCGGCAGCTTCTCGCCGGTAATGGGGTGTTTGATGTTGTGGATGACTTCATGGGGACGGTGTGCGGCGTTCGGCCAGCCCATTGCCCATTGGAGATAAGCACCACGGAAAGTCGTATCGCCCTCCCATCGCCGTTGAATCAGGTAGTCCTTTAACTGCTGACGGGTGCGGTCATACTGTTCGTAGGTGTCGGCATCCATCTCCACTGGCAGCGCGATTTCTTCGTATTTCGGCAGCGCTTTACCGAGATCCCCTAAGCTAAAGAAAATGGCATGATCCAGCACTTCTGCCACTAGCAGCGGCGAGATGCCAGGTGCTTCTTCGTAGGGTCGCTCGTAAGTCGATGTCCCGGTGAATGCGCCAGTTTCTTTGTCATATGAAGGACGTTCTTCAATCACCTGTTCGCGTACCCCCATATCGGCCACCCAGCGTGATTCAGCCCGCCCACGCTGCTTGCTGTTGTCTGCGGCAATGATTTGAAATCCTCGTTCGCCGCGTGTCTTACGGGTCAGGCGGGGTGATCCTCCCCAGTTGTAACGCTGACGGGTGCGCGGATTGAGGACATATTCCAGATTGAAAATGGATGAGGATCGTCCGTTGAACGGCGTGCCGGTCATCGCCAACACTTTGTCTGACAAACCCGCTATGCGGTTGAAAGCCTCGCCATTCCCGGTATCGCCATGAGCACACTCGTGGACTTCATCCCAGATGAGGAGATAGACTCGATCTGGATAAATCCGTTTGAGATACTCATCAATGCGGTAGCGCGGATTTTTGGTTGGATACTTCTGACCCGTTTTCGGCTGTGAACCTTTATCGCGGGCTTCCTGCCACAGTGGTGTCTGACAGACGGAACATAACCGTTTACCGCCTTTGAGCCAGCTTTCCGAGGCAGGGCTTTCCACTCCCTTCTTTTCTTGCATGACGGTGTGGCCGCAGGTTGGACATTTCGGAACACGCTGTTTGACCAACCGTTGCTTGGGTTCATAGCCTTCAGGCACGGGTGCGTCATGCCGCCACAGCGCGACCCATTCATCACGCCAGATGATGCCTGCTTCTCGCCCCGCACCCAGCTTGGTCATATCGCGCTTAATCAGCCCGATTTTGGCAATGCCCGCTCCTGCTCGCGCCGCCTTGTCCATAAAGGCTTTAACATCTTCATGGCGATCTAACCGTTCGACCAGAATGTTGCGGCTGATACTGTGCAGTTCGCGCTTCCACTTCTCAATCAGGTGAGGTGGCGCGACAATCAGAACCACTTGATCATCGCGGATTTGTCCACGCAAGTTTTCGACTACGCCTGCGGCCATGGCAATAGCCGTTGAGCCTCCGATGGCCGTTTTGCCCACTCCCATCTGACCGACAAGTAAGATGCTCTCGCGATCCTGAAAGCCGCGCGTTACAGCTGCTGCGACATGTTTCTGGGCGGTGTACATGGGGTATTTGCCTTTAAGGCGGATGCGATCTAACCATCCTCCCATGTCGTTCAGGTCGAAACGGTACATCGGCTTGAACTTATGGTTGAGATAGGTGGTTAATGCTTGCTTATTGGCAGTAATGAAACCGAGTAGGGCTTCATCGCCATCCATTTCGACCACCGTACCATCCTGTGCCAGCAGCGTCAGCGTGGTCGTCGGTTTGAGCCGGATCGTGGTTTTCTTGACCTGCCGTTCCGGATCACCGGCTGCCGCTTCGACTTCGACCCGTGCGATCTGCTCGACATGCTGCGTTTTGCCACGAATGGCGACACATCCGTAGTCAGAAGTCTCAATGACCGCACCATTGGCGACACCTGCTGCCAGCACCAACGCCATGTGACCGGGACGCGGTGCGACAACCGGCTCTATTGACTTCTGGGGCGAAGGAACTTCCAGCAGAGCCTGAAAGCCGTTGGTTCTCCATGCGCCCTGTTCCTGAATCAGTCGTAGACCTTGCTCTTCGTCGATGATGTCTGGTGCGAACACAAAACGGGTGAGTTGAGGTGGTGCGGGCAGCTTATACAACGGCTCAGCTTGCACGGTCAAGAGACGTGGGTTAACTTTGCCATCCAGAATGCCTTGATAGAGTTCTGTCGGATTGGGATGTGTTCCTTTGATGGCGACAACGACTACTTGATCATATTCATTCTGATGTTTTCCCGGCAGTGCCCAGACATCCACTCGACTGCTATTCTTCGCCAGAAATGCAGTAGCATCTTCGGTGATGTGCTGGTTGTACACACACCATAGCGCCAATCCGCCATCTTGCAGCCACTTCCAACTGTGGCGTAGGTAGGCGAACTCGACGCGCTTATTAGCTTTGGTCGTTTTATCATGGTCATAAGGCGGATTGAGCCACGCCGCGCCAAAAGCATTGTTGGAAGCTAGCAAGCGTTCAACATCACAGCGTACCGCTTGGGTCGGACCAAAGCGCTCGATACAGTCCTGAGCGCGTTCGCCATCCAACTCATTGGCATACGGTGTGACCTTCCATGCCTGAGCTGCCACGTCCAGAAATAGACCCTCTCCAGCAAAGGGATCGAGTAGTTTCACTGCTGGTGTGGCCGGCATGACCAGCGACAGAATTGCTGGGTGATGATGGGGTTCGATGGGTAGGTAGCCCATGACCATTTTGCTTTCAGCGCGTGCCATTGGGATGTTCCTTTCTGGAATCGAAAAGAGCCGCCGGTCAGATCCATGACGGGAGGCTGAAAATCGGACAGGATAAAATTAGGTCGTTATGGGCAGGAAGATAATGCCTTGTTCGATGCCTCCTGTGATGAGGCGAGTCCAGGCATCAATATCGAGATCAACGGTGAGTAGGTCAATGTCTCCGGCGGAGCGTGTCTGCCGAACGAGCATGGCACTCTGTCCAGCGTGATACAGATAGCTTGCCCAGTCGTCGAACACTGGTACTTTGACCAATTCAGTAACATGATGCTTGAGTTTCGCTATGGCCTGCGCTTCGTATGTTCGTAAGACGAAGGTCGTAGACTTGCCGCCGTAATTCGGGTTTACTAGCAGATCGTGGCAGAGGATGAGCGACATGAATTTGGCTTCGGGGATGTTCTGCATGAAGTCGTGATACATGCCGCTGTTGCCTTCACCTGCGGTGAGTTCAATAGTCGGTGCATCCCACGGGACACAGTTCACGATCTCGCCTTTGCTGAATTTCGCACGAATAGCCTCAACTGCCATGCGCGGCCCGCCCATATTGATGTAGACGCAAATGCCATCATGGATAGCATAACCGTAACAGTACACATTGCCGGTGATACTCCCGGTCAATTCACCCACATAGGATTGTCCGATAGCCGCCAATGTGCGTTTCTGAGACGAGATCACAGGTTGTAAGACGGGCAATGGTTGAGTCTTTGCTTGTATAATCGCGCTTTGCACATCATCGAGCGCTGTGCCATGTGGGGGAAACGATTGGGGTTTATACACACGGATGTGCTGAGGTTCGGTAGGGGCATCAGATAATACATTCGGAGCGACGTCCGACAGCACAGGCATACTGTCTAACACCACTTCAGTAGATGTTTCACCTGTCTGACGAAAGCCATTTGTGTCCTGCGCGGGTGCTACGCTTGCTTGGATAGACAGTACATCATGGGTAGTGCGCGACGATTGAGGTGCGAGATGGATGCCCAAAATACGCTCAGCTTCTTCATCGGAGCAGGGCGCATCATCCTCGATTTGTACTATCACTTCCGGTTCAACTGGCGTGGGTTCAGTAACGAGCTGCTGGATGCCAACAGGAAGTTCCCAACCGACATAATACCACGCGCGGCGTTTGCTGCTGAAGCGTGCGCCATAGCGTTTGAGGATTTCTCGTTTTGGGTAGGTATCCCCTATCAACCACCACCATGGGCACTGCTGTGGATCGCGCTGGCTTTTCTCTGCGTGGATGCCTTCGACGGCCGCTTCTTTTTCGCCTGTAGTAGGTGAGACGGGGCGATAACCAGATGGATCGAAGTTCGGGCCAGAATGGGCGGTGGGTTGGATATACTCCGTACTGTTGTTGTTAGGCAGTTCCAACCACTTGCTCTCTCTCCAGAGAAAAACAGCAGCCCGATGATAGCGGCGTGTCACCGCTTCCGCTTGCGCCAACTCGGCGGCAGTCACATTGAGCAGCAGATAGCCGTGCCGTACTGAAGTATCGCCATCAATCTGAACGTAGCGATATGACGCCTGCGCTGATGACACATCCCGCGCCTTTGACCCATAAAGGATCAACAAGGTTTCACATGCAGCGCTGGAATAACCTATTTTGTAGGCACTCACCATCGTTTTCGTTCGAGGGTTTTTCACCCGCTGCGAACCATAGGTATGAACGGCCAAAATATGATTTTCAGCCATGACGAGCCTCCTTGAACTTAAAGGTGATGAGATGGGCTAGTTTATGGCGGCTTAACATATAGTCGTATCCATCTTTCGTGCCTCGACTATCGCCGTTCCAGATAAACATGCCTACATTTGCGTTGTCCACCATCCAGCGGTCGCGTGTGTGATAGCGATCTAACAGATAGCCACCTGCTGCCCGATAGGTATCTCGCTCGATCTTGATGTAACTACCGTGTGAGCACCCGCCATTACGGGGAAAATTGGTGATGCCAACCACCAGTGCTTTCGTTTTCAGCCGACGGCACTCCTGTATCACCGCCATATCCACACCTTTCGGGTTGTCCCCGACAATAATCGTGTAGCCTAATTGGTGTGCGCGTTGCACAACACGACGAGCATAATTCAGCGCTTCATAGGTCGAGTAGCGACTGCCTGCAATCATGAGGTGCGTGATCGGTTTCATATCAGCCTCACTTCAAAATAAGTGGTCATTGGATGGGGTTTAAAAAGAAATGTTTTGTCAGCAATTGTGAACTTCACCGAGCGATTTGAAGTCAATCTGATGGTGATCCGCAACCTTGTGCAGAATCTCGACCAGCAAGTATCGATGGCACTGTCGTGTACTGGCATAGGTATCCTTGCAATAGCAGCAGACAATCAGCTCTTCACTTTCTAGGGCTTCGAGAAAAGTCGCTTGATTTTTCTGATACCGTTCGCGCATGAGCTCGGTGTATTGTTTACTGTAGGTATCCCAATCGATTACGCCTCGCTTCCAATCCATAACCATTGACCATGTTGGTGCGAATACTGCTCCCAATCCGGTTGCACTTTTGATGGTTGTGTCCAATACCCGTTGTCCGGTGTGACCTCGATAGCCGATTCGTGCCGTTCCAACTGCGCATGTATGCTGTTTTGGTTCAGTCATAGACTTCTCTCCTGACAGTGGAAATAGGATATAAAACGACCCCACAGCCTTGATAACTGTGAGGTCGAGAAGCGCTCATCCGCGCAGGTTGCCGCCTGAATGCGCCCCGGCACACCTTTGCAGGTGTGACCACGAGACGTTGGCCGTTCCGGTAGACAGCTTCTTGTGTTCGCTGCCTCATCCACGACGATCTGCGCTCCGACTGCCCATGTGCAGCTTAGCAAAACCAACTGCTCTGCTCCAACAGAGAAGCTGATCCTGCATCACAGGTTCGGGAGCGTTTGGCATAATCTGGACAGCGCGATCATCTGTAGGAGACTGTCAACGCACATCGGCGTTGGGCAGTGTTTACAGCGTTGCCCTTTCGAGCGAACGCAGCCTTCACAGCACATCCGTCTGATCGATAACCACTTATGCTTTTGGTAATCTGCAACTTTTACGCAGGTCAAAATAGCACGCCGGGGTCGCCCACCTTCACCCAAGGGGCGGCATGGTTTTGCCATGAGCCGAAGGCGGCACAAGCCCGAGCAAAACCATAGCCGTGCCCGCTAGCGGGGATGTGCGCTGGGCAACTTAGGCTATGCTCAGTGGGCAGACGGCAATACGGTTGCAGGCCAACAGGCGATTGAAAGTGATGCGTTTCCACCCCATCCTCCGGATGAATTAACACGGCTTCTCTTTCAATCGAATCAGGCGAACATGTTGGTTCTCCTCGGCCAGTTACACGAGGCGGCTCAACTCTTTAGAAATGTTATAGCCACTGCTAAAACGGATCCTCAAACATATCGAATCGTTTCAGCTATGGCCTATTGTGGAATGGGATTGATAGAATTCGCTTGGAATAATCTGGATGAAGCAGCAGAGGATGTCCGATTTGGCCTTCAGTTTGGGCAGCCCTGGATCTATATGAATGCGCTGTTACCCGCCTATCTCACGTTAGCGCGGATCGAACAGACAAGGCAGCATCCCAAAGCGGCAGAACAAGCTCTGTCCGAGATGGAAAGTCATATACAATCCGGAAACCTGACCCAGATGCGTGAGCTTTTAGAAATCAATCGCATTCGTTTAAAAATGATGCGTGGTGATCTCGCCGCCGCGCGAAAGTGGACGCTGCGGTTACAAAACGATGACGAACGGATTGAGCCTAACAGCACGGCAATTTGGCGCTACATCACACAAGCAGAAGTTCTTATCACCCAAAATCAGGCTGAGCAGGCACTTGAGCTGCTGCGTCGACTGAATGCGCTCTGTGGTCTGCTGGCGCTCGCTTGGATGCAGCTCGACGTTCAGCTCCTCGAATGTATCGCTTATTGGCATCTTGAGCAGGAGGATAAGGCACTCACACTGCTACAGGAAATATTAGTT
>JBGAFZ010000014.1:0-86141 GCA_044227005.1 Aggregatilineales bacterium | reverse complement strand
CGTATTCCTCGTCATCGGGTGTTTCAAGATGTTGCCCAGCGGGGCAAGAACTCGGTGGATTGGTTCTTTGGCTTCAAACTGCATTTGGTCGTCAATGATCGTGGTCAACTGCTGGCTTGCCGCCTCACCGCTGGCAATGTCGATGACCGCATCCCTGTCCCGCAACTCACAAAATGGTTATGGGGCAAGCTGTTTGGCGACAAAGGTTATCTCTCGCAACCCTTGACTGAACAATTGCTTCAGCGCGGTATTCATCTCGTTACACGTCTCAAATCGAAGATGAAAAACCGTTTGATCTTGCTCTCAGACAAACTCCTTTTACGCAAGCGCAGCATCTTGGAAACCATCATTGACCAACTCAAGAATATTTCTCAAATCGAACACACCCGCCATCGTAGTCTTGCCAATTACATGGTCAATGTCGTTTGTGGGTTAATTGCCTATTCTCACCAACCTACTAAACCTTCCCTTGCTCTCGATCTCCCTCAGCTCGAAGCTCTTATCCCGAACTGAGGTTTATTAAGAGAACAATCTACCGCCAAAAAACCATAAAGCATATCAAAAAGTCTTGGAATCAGTACCTAACCGATCAACAAACAAATCATTTGATCTTAGTCCTTCTGAGAATCTATCTCTGAGACATGAAATGAGACATCGTTTTTTACAGTCTCACAAGATATAGTTCTTGAGACATACGATTCCAGTATAGATTGTATATCCTAGATAGCACTTATTTAATCTTTTCTCAAGAGAATTGCACTTTGCCACAGCTTCGCTACCTGTATCCCTTAATGGGCAAAATGAGAGACCTGACTACGACGGGTGGGTTCAAGCAATGGTTCGGTGGTGTCGCCTAGAATTTCCCAATTGCCGGCACGCAGCTCATTCAAAATGGGTTCAATATTGCGACCTTCTTTGATAGCAGCACTAACCAATGGGATTTCGAGTGTATAGCCGAGCAAGATTGCACCAACAATTTTGCCATCGGCAATAATCAATTTACGATAGTGATAAGTTTCAGGCTCTTCCAGCACAATGACTTCATCAAAGGCAGACTCTGATTCGAAACGACCGATCGACATCAGATCTACACCCGCGACTTTGAGCATCGTGCTAGGTGGTTTCTCTATATACGTTTTATCACCCCCAACCGCGTTGATAGCAGCCACCTGCGCCTGATCAACTGCCACAGGCCATAATCCATAGACTTGTCCACCATATTCGGCAACATCGCCAACGGCATAGATGTGGGGTGCGCTGGTACACATGCGTTCATCAACAAGAATGCCATTTTTGTGTGCCAGACCGGCTTCGATTGCTAAATCAATGTTCGGTTTAATGCCAGCACACACGAGAAACACATCACAAGGTAATGTGCGACGATCCTTGAGCATTACTGCTTCAATACGTTGACCACCATGCAAGGCTGCGGTTTCCGCCTCGGTTACGACCGTGATTCCAATAGCGGCGAGATACTGCTGTAAGAAATAGCCACCGCGCTCATCCAATTGTCGGCGCATTGGCCAGCGAGAACGTTCTAAGACAGTAACAGCTAATCCAAGCTTATGAAGGGCGTACGCGGCTTCTATTCCGAGCAATCCACCTCCCGCGACAACTGCATATTTGCTTCCATTCTGCTGTGCAAACTGGCGCATCTGCATGGCATCGTCAGCTTCTCGCAAGACGAATGTTCCCGGCATGCCATAGCCAACAATGGGGGGAATGGTGCTACTGCTGCCAGTAGCAAGGATAAGACGGTCATAAGGGAGAGTCTCACCATCTGCCAAGGTAATGGTATTGGCCTGTGGGTCGATGGATGTTACCTGAGTATTTAGCCAGCAGGTGATTTGATGCTCGTCATACCACGTGTCTGAATTAAGATACAAGCCCTGCATGGCTGACCGTCCATAGATAAGCCGTGCCAAACCCATGCGGTTGTAGAGATGATGTTTTTCTCGTCCGATAACGTGTATTTGACAGGCGGGATGGCGGCGACGAATATGATCAGCGGCTGTGATGCCGGCAATACCATTGCCGATAATCACAATGTTACGGATCGACGGGTCATAGTGGAAACCGGCAATGGCACTGCTGCGGGAGACACGCGGTTTTTCGGGCTTGAGAGCAACTGATACGGGTCCTTTGATGCGCGCACAACAAGCCATTCGCGTATTTTCGGCGAGTCCCAATCGATCAAGCGTGGATTGCTCATCGCTACTGATTTTTGACAGATTGTTCATGCCATCGAGAATGGCAACCGGATCGGCACCGCAGACTCCCATACGGCAGCCTGTTTCTATTTGTAACCCATTTCGCTCCGCTAGTTCTAACAAGGTACATCCGGGTGTCGCCAGAATGCGTTTGCCTTCGGGCTTGATGGTAACTTCGGGTTTACCAGCAATACGAGATTGATGTGCAGCAATTGAACTCGTCAGAGCAGCGCTCACCCTCACTTGAGAGGATTGTGACGCACTCTGCCGTACGTAGACACGTTCTTTAAGGTAGGTTCTATAAATCCATGCCCCACTGAGAACAAAGAGTGTGAGATGCGCGATCCACAGCACCCATATAGGCAGCGTGATACCTGTGAGAATTTGCAGCGTTTTTGCGGCGGTCGGAATATTGAAAAGATAGTAGTAGTTGAGGGCAATCGCACCAAATAGTGTTGATAGACGGAAAGACGATGCCCGCAGAAATGTATCTAGGAGAACGAATATACCTAGACTTATGAGGACGATCACAATAATACGCCCATACATAGAAAGGATATCAATTTGGGGTGGATCCGGGACGATATAGAAAGCCAAGATGAGGCCGGGGAATACTCCGGCAAAGAATCGCCGATAACCACTGTAGCGCCGATCACTATCATACTGGTCGGCAATATTAGCAATCGAAGGATTGAAATCATAACAGTTTTTGGCACAGCCAACACATGGTTCGCAATAGGCATTAGGAACCTTTATGATTGGCGTTTGACCGTATAGTCTTTGCACCGGAAGCAGGGGGCAAATACTACTGCACCAGCCACTTTTCCCCTTAAAGAGAAATCCTCCAAGAAAAGCAGAAGTAAATACGAAGAGCAGTAGCAATCCTAACGCAGAGCCATTGGTATTAAACAAGACTTTGCGAGTTGGTACGATGACCAGAAACATGATGATGCCGATCATGTAAGCATTGTTCTTTAGCCAATCCGGTGGTGTAAGGGAGCGGCTGAATTTGAACATACGTGGTGTTTGATTGAGGGCAGCCATTGGACAAATATTGCGCCACACCCCCGGTGCCACAAAGAACAAGATCGGCAGAATCGGAACTAGCATCCGCCAGAAAATGAACAATGCAACTTGTGGTCGTAAAAACGAGGTGACTACCAAGCTATATCCAAGACCTACTGTGAAAAAGCGACTGAGCTGCCAAAGTTTTTGAGGCACGACCCGGCGCATCTGTAGATAGTTCGGGAAAGGGATGTTATTGATCATGGGTTACTCGGTATAGTGGGACAATAAAGCGGTTAGGCGGCGGGTTTGTAATGCGACCAAACGACCAAGGTCTTGGAGCACCTCACGAGCGAGTTCGGGTTGTAGGGTGGCAAACATGTTAAACGAGTCGTAATTCATATAGATGAGTTGAGTTTCGCTCAGTGCCTGAAAGCTCGCCGTGCTGGGCTTGCCATCAAGAAATGTCAACTCATTAATGACTTCGCCACTTTCGATCACACTCATTGATGCTGGCTTTTTGGTGCCTGTTAAGTTGAACCGGCGCATTCTCTTATTGCGGTTGATCATCATCTTAAGCCGACCAAATGCAACGATATATAACGAGCGCTCATCCGATCCGGCACGTAGGATAATGGTTCCGGGAGCAACCATTTGTGTTTGCGTATATTCGAGGAATAAATCCCAATTGGCTGTTTGCCAGTTCGGGAGGAATACTAATTCGGACGCAAGTGTATCCGACTGAGAATCTGCAATATTAGACGCACGAAATAAATCCATGAATGGACTCCTTTTGCGAATATGTGAAGAACAGGCGTTAATCTGTGCTTTATTTGATTGTGTTTAGGATGAACATGACCATTAGCAGTGTGATGCCAGTTACAACGGCCAGCGCAGTAATGGCGTGAGAAACGGATGCTTGAGAAATAGCGAGATTAGATTCTTGTCCTGATATCATCAAACGTGTTGATGATTCGCGCCGAAGGTGATGTGAACTAGATTGGGATTGTTCGGCTGATGAGTTTAAATTGGTTATGGCAAATCTGAAAGCGGCAGCTAATTCGCCAGCCGAGGCATAACGATCTTCAGGTTTTTTGGCAAGCGCGCGACTGACAATCGCATCAAGTTCCGGCGAAATTATTGGATTTATGCTTGAAACTGTGGGAGGTTCTTTCGCGATGTGCATATACATGGCTTCGATCGACGTTTCGGCGTTGAAAGGGAGATCACCAGCCAATAATTCAAATAGCATCACACCCAATGAATAGACATCTGATCGGCCATCTACTACTTCGCAGCGGCATTGTTCTGGTGACATGTAACCCGGTGTCCCGATGACAGTGCCTTTACAGGTTGAACGCCAAGTATCTTTCTTGTTACAGAAACGCCTTTTGGCTGATTCATCCAGTGTCTTTACGAGGCCGAAATCCGAAAGTACAGCGTGCCCGTTATCGTCTATGAGAATGTTTTCAAGTTTAATGTCGCGATGTACTAATCCGTGATCATGAATGTAATCCAATGCTGACGCCACCTGATCTACAATCCGGCCTATGTCAATGAGCGAGAGTTTTTGTGTGCGCACGACATCAGCCAGATTGCCACCAGCGAGCAATGGCATGACCATGTAGACTGTTTTCTCATGTTCGCCGTAGCTAAAGACATTGAGAATATGCGGATGACGGAGTGAAGAACTAATGAGCGCTTCGCGTTTAATACCTTTGAACAGATCATTCAAGTCAATGATGCCGGGTTTAATAACCTTGATCGCGACATCTTTTTTCTCGCTGATGCGGCGAGCGCGGTACACATGAGCTACACCGCCTTCCCCGAGGAAATCAAGGATTTGATATTGACCCAGACTTTGCCCTAATAAGGTTGACATATTGTCCTCCTATATTCAGGTGCCGTTTATTATGTCCGGCAACAGGAAAACCTAAATTCAGCGTCAGATGCGATATGCAAACTGACCTTATCTCGAATCGTTGTGTCAAGTATTATCTGAAAGAAGCGTTAGTAGACAATTGCACAACCCTCACTTTTGCTATTATGAGGATAGTCGCTACCCCTTTGATAATACTGATTATGTTGAGGTTAACGATAGCCTATTGGTACTGCAATTTTACCTGCAATTCAGTATATCTTAATAATAAAATCTTAAAATAAGGGATTTTCTGCACATGGTTGATTGCTGAATAAATAGCTCTTGTAAATAACTATTTTCAATAGTTATCTGGTATAATAGCCCCATGAGCATAACACCAGTTGACAGCGATTCCTTAAGCCTTAAAGTGAACCTACCCCCACCCGATTATGCTGCCATGATCGAGGTGCTGCTGAGTGGTATGTCTACTCTGAGTCAACGCCAGTACGAACACACCTTCAAAGACTGGCGTAGTTGGTGTGCAGACAACGGGATCACCCCGACTGAACTGTCTGCTCCCCATGTCATGCGCTACCTCCAAAGCCGCAATCTGTCACGCGCTACCAAACAAGCCCGTCTAACCCATCTACGCCGATTGGTACAGACGCTCCACAGTGCCGACACCTCCAACCTCGTGCTGGAAACCTATTACGCCCAACTCAAGCTGATGCGGTTGTCTGTAGATGCGGTGCCTGTAGAAGACAATGGCAAAGGTAAGAAGCGTCCTGGCAAGCGATTGGATGGTAGTCAGGTACACGAACTGATCGCCGCCTATCCGGTCGCTGAGAATGGTCATCCCCTGCTACGAGGTCTGCGTAATCGTGCGCTGTTGGCTGTGCTGTTTTACGCGGGACTCCGACGCTTCGAGGCTGTGAAGCTCAAGTGGGCTGATATTGACTTCGAGCAGGAACATATCAAGGTGGTGGGCGGAAAAAGCCGTCAACGCGATGCGGTCGATTATGTGCCATTCTTGGGCAGCTTGGCGCGTCATTTGAGAGCGTGGCAAGCTCAGATGCCGGATCGGGAGTATGTTTTCCCACGGGTGCTGAAGGGTGATCATCTCGGCGCAGATAAACCCATGACCGATGACGGCTTGTACAAGCAGTTCGCTAAAGACTTCGCACCCCATGATGCCCGTCGGACTCTGATTAGCGATCTTTTGGAGTCCGGAACCTACATTGGGGACGTCAAAGTCATTGCCCGACACGCCAGTGAGAACACCACCCTACGCTATGCCAAGGCTCATGACATCAAGGTCATTAAGTCGAGGGCCAAGTTGGGGTACTAAAGAATTCAATTTAGAACTTAACACTTTACATAAATGTGCAATTTGTAATTTCATCCTATAATGAAGTGATTTCTGTGTAATTCTTAATCAACATAGTTTAGAAGATAGGCAAAACATTGTGGCTCACACCTTTGCCCGCACTATCTCCGTTATATTCCTTCTTTTAATCAGCCTCTGCACCTTTACAGCCTCTGCACAAGATCAGGTGTATACAATCGGTTTTGGTTCAACGAGAGAAAATGCCCCCAACTTATATGTGACGGATACGACGGGTAGCCCATCTCAGTTACTGCTGGGTGGCTTTGCCCTCATGTCTTGGTCGCCTGATGGCACTCAATTTGCATATGCTGCTGCCGATGGCTTAGTTATCGCTAATGCCGATGGTAGTAACTCACAAAAAATCGCCGCAAATAACCCAGGCGTATCACTCATACTCGTAAAATGGTCACCGAGTGGCAAGCAGATTGCGTACTTTGCCAGTAACCTAGACCTATATGTCATCAATACGGATGGTAGTAATCCCCATGCTGTCGCCACAAATCATAGCACCCCCGACTTTGATTGGTCACCGGATGGTACTGAGATCGCGTATATCAGCAAGATACGTGAAATTACAATCATTCAAGCAGATGGTAGTTCACCTCGCACAATCGATATGCCATTCGATGAATTTTACGGAGTATCTTGGTCACACGATAACCGATTACTATTCTCAGCAAGAATTCCAGACAATAATGAGTCACCTGCTACAGATTATGATTTGTATGCAATTGGCACGGACGGGAACAGTCCTGAACAACTAACTTATGATGAAACAGATGAAATGTATGGTGTATGGTCACCAGACAACACATCAATAGTCTATAAATGTGGCCCAGTCATTCGTTATCCTGGCAAGCCTATCTACGATTTGTGTATCACTGACTTGATAAGTGGTAACACACAACAGCTAACTACCGGTGACAATATCGTTTCAATCAGTTGGCGGCCCGTCCCAGGCAAAGTGACACCCGCAGGCTCTCAAGCGATCATCATCACGTCAACGCCTGCTCCAACCCCAACAGCAGATCCTAATCCTCTTGATGTACTACAACCAAATACTGATAAAACAGTATCTGAACTGCTGATCTATGGTGATATTGTTCACGCCACATACGATCCGCTTGCAAACAATGTCAGTCCTTGGCAGTTTGAGGGCAAAAAAGATGACACTATCACCATTGAACTTCAAGGTGAGCATATTAATTTTGAGCTCATTGTCCGAGGCGAAGTAATGCTTTCGGAAGGTGATGACAGACAACAAACATTGAATTACTTTCTCCCTGAAGATTCTACATATCAGATATACCTTGGACGAACTGATTATGATACCGATCCAAGAGAATACACACTCAGTATCACTAAAACTCCCTCACCGCTCGATGCGCTATTCGCGAATAAAGAAGATTACACAAAAGCATCAACGATAACTGCACACTCTGTCATACCCAATCAAACACCTGTCATAACAAGCGAAAATGCTCATCAGCTTTCAATACTTACACAATATGGAGGTGCAACGTTAGCCTCCTATGATGCAAAAGGTGCATGGTCACCGGATGGAAGCTGGATTGCCTACTCAAGCGATAACGGGGTTGTTGTTGTACAACCCAATGCACTAAATGATTTTCGCATACTGAAAGAACTTTCAGGGAAAATAAACGACCTCTCGTTCAGCCCTGATTCGAAAATGCTAGTAGCTGGAGGAGAGAATCCTACTCTGCATGTATGGGATATCACCACTGGCACTGAAAAATGGCAGGCAACTGGTGCTTCCGCCCATATTCAAGGTGTTGCATTTAGTAGTGATGGGAAGATTATTGCCACCACAGGTGACGACAATGCTGTCTATTTATGGGATGCTCAAACAGGCGAAAAAATCAAAACGCTAGTGACCTCTGATTGGACTGATCCTTTTAACAAAGTTGTGTTCAATAGGGATAACCGCTATGTAGCCGGAGTCCAAACTGTGAGCGATTTAATCGGTGATCGAATTGTTGTTTGGGACGCTGCTTCAGGACAAATCGTCAACATCCTACAGTCCTCCCCTGACGTACAAAGTAACGGAAGCGTTATTAACTCGATCGCGTTTAATAAGACTGATGATAACTTGGCTATAAGTGCAAGAGCAATGTTTTTTGATGGCGGAGACTCCGATAGAGGAATCATTGGGATTTGGAACCCAGAAAGCAACAGCAAAGTAAATCGATTAAGAATCATCGATACAGAAGACTCACAAGTCCAAATCGACTTTAATACGGCATCCGTCAATTGGATGAGCGACGGTCAAACTCTTTTGATATCCGATTTTGGCCATATTTCATTTTTAAGAGCAGATCTAACCAATCCACTCAAGCGTTGGTCCTTTGCTGAGGAGGATGGCCGCACTTTCGATAGAGTATATGCAGTCAGTCCGGACGGGGGAACTCTGTTTGGTTCCAAAACAGATGCTCAAACAGGCTCAACAGGAATTGCTTTATATGATAGCGTTACCGGCAATATCTTATCCTCACAATCCATTGGACTAGGCGAACAAAAACACGTTGAATTCAGCCCAGACGGATCACTTTTGGCTTTCAATGACAATAACGGTGTTCGTGTCGTGAACCTGTCAACAGGCGCAAGCAATAAGTACACTTGGGATCACGGCGGGCGCGCTACTGATTTCGACTTTAGTGCCGATAATAATCGTCTTGCTGTGAATATTATTGACAATAATGACTTTAATGTTCTGGTCTTTGATGTAACTACGAGCAAAGTTCTGCTCACTGCATTGGACGATCTAATAGCAAATGGTTTCGCAACCTTCTCAATTGAAATGACTGCTGATGGAAATAGGGTTTTAGTTGCTGGTGAAAGTGGCGAAGCACATTGGTATGATGTCAATACAGGTTTCCCTATTGCATTGCCACGTGTAAACGGTGTCACCGTTCTCCTAAGTCCAGATGAACAGACTATTATAGGCGCTGGCACAAACCAAGGCGGCCTTGTCGTTTTTGACGCTAAAACAGGCAATGAATTGGCACAAAATCGAGATGTAGAGAATTATCATGTTCAGTTTTCGTCAGATGGCAAACTATTGTTTGGACAGGGCGGAGCAATTTATGATGCAACCACTGCTAAACAGTTAAAGTCTCCGTTTACAGATCTTGGGGATCGTATGGCACCTGCTCCTTCCGGCCAAGTAGTAGCTGCTGTCTCTTCCAGTTCTGATCAGGTTCTGAGAGTCTACGACTTAACAGCACAAAAAGATTTAACAGGGCCAATTTTGCAGAACGCTATGGAAGTCGCATTCAGCTCAGATGGTCGTTTGCTTGCGGTCATGCGTTCCGATAATGTTGTTCTTATGGCTGTTTCCTCATCTAGCGTTTCAAGCGCTGCAAGTAATGTAAAACCAGAAGTTTCGTTTTGGCGAGGCGATTGTATCCTTTCAACAAGTTCTCAAGCAGGCGATAGACTTCAAGATTTGCTAACTGCAAATACGGGGCTATGCGGCGGAGAAATTCATTGGTCGCCAGATGCATCCAAGTTTACGATTCGTGACACTATTTTTAGTGCAGATGGGAAGTTACTGCTTCAAATTCCTTTCGAAGGTAGACCAGGCAGTGAACTGTCTTGGTCACCTGACAGCAAAAATGTCGTTTATCAGCAAATATCTGATCATGGCATTGTGGTAACGAGTGCTGAATCCTACCAACCTCGTGTCATCACCTCAACGAACCGGGATATAGCCTATATATCGCCAAACTGGTCTCCCGTGAGTAATCAAATCGTCATACAGGCGAATAATCTAAACAACTCTGATATAGTAATCATAAATCCAGATGGCGGTGGACTCCGCTTTATAACGAATACACCAGATAACACTGAAAGTATGCCTCGTTGGTCACCGGATGCATCACAAATAGCCTTTTTTGAAAGCGATACTTATCCGACTGAAGCATCACAAACAAAAATTGATCTCATCAATCCTGATGGAACAAACCGCCACGTTCTAAAAGTATATGATAGCAGTAACTTTATACCGAACTCACTTGAATGGTCGCCAAATGGAAAACATCTTCTCATAGGGGCTTTTTTGAATACAAAGTTTGTTATTCTTGTGATAGATATTGCTAGTGACGAAACCAAAACGCTAGCCGACGATCTCTCAAGTATCATCACGCCGACATGGAGCGCAGATAGTACCTATATTGCCTACTCCACGTTTTACACCTCCCAAACAACTTATCTCGTCAACATTAATGACGCGAGTAAAACAAAATTTGCCATTGATAATGTTGAGAGTTTATCCTTTATACCTAACAGAACGTCTGTTATAACCCAAGCTTCTGCACCTGTAACCACATCAGTCACTGAAATAGCAGCGACTGCAACGCTAGAGATACCTTCCAATTCGTTCGCCACGCCATCAATATTGACAGGACAAGAGAATTTGCCAGTACCCTCCCCTACACCAGTAGAAATACAGAGCACGGATGCAGAGGTCAATGTCAATGGGGGCGCTAATCTGTCCTGTGTTGACACCTTGACATCGCGCCTTCAGATTGGCCAGCAAGGAAGGGTAAGTGATTCAACCTCTAACCGTATAAGAAAAGGTTCCGGTGCAGGCTTTGATGAAATTGGCAAAATTCCACCTGGTGGCACGTTTGATGTTTTGGATGGGCCAGAATGTGCTGACGGATATGCATGGTGGAAAGTGAATTACAATGGGCTAATTGGCTGGACTGCCGAAGCAGCACCTGATCGTTACTGGTTAGAACCTATAGACGGAGCTCCTGGTGCTACGAACACATCTAATGACGCAACGAATACTTTCACCTGTAGCGTCCTAGCGAATGATGGTGAAGCCAATTTACGAAATGGACCAGGTACCAATAACGCGAAAGTTGGAACTCTATCTGCTGGTAGCAGCATGGAAGTTATTAAACAATATCAGAATACGAGCGGCTTTGTCTGGTACAAATTAGTGAAT
Organism: Aggregatilineales bacterium; assembly: GCA_044227005.1. Taxonomy (GTDB): domain Bacteria; phylum Chloroflexota; class Anaerolineae; order Aggregatilineales; family Phototrophicaceae; genus CFX2. The sequence goes on along the minus strand of JBGAFZ010000014.1, from coordinate 74,703 downwards.
GGATATTGGGTTCGGGAAGACGCTATTCAATTACAAGGTAATTGCTCTGGTATTCCGAACTAAATGTTGGGCATACATTAGCAATCTCAAAATGATTGCTCGACCCCAATCCCATTACGTCATAACAAAATACACGACACAAAGATCATCAAAGCCTGCGACAAGTTAGGCTACTTATGTGGCCTACATCTCACAGGTATAAAGATTTGTCGCCACATCAGGATGCTTACATGGGTAAAGGTAGCCTAGCTACGACCAAGTGCAATTCTCTTGAGAAAAGATTCATAAGTATTATCTAACGTCAGTTAGATACCGTTGGCGAACTAGGGAAAAAGAAGGATAAAAGAGCAGATGATTTGTCTGTTGATCGGCTAGATACTGATTCCAAGACTTTTTGACATGCTTTATAGTTTTTGGCGTTAGGTTCTCTTAACAAAGCTACACTTCGCCACGGCTTTGCTATCCTAACCGCAAGTTGGGGTACTGATGAGCCATCCATTCTCTTAAGACTTAAATCTCCCCGTCACAAGCGGAGCGAGACGACCATGTAATATGCCCACACGATAGAAGCCGAGCAACTGGATAAGACCGTGCCGAATCCGTATGGGTAGGTCACCGGAACGTTCCAACACATCACTGCTATACTATGGAAAATATGATGGCACTTCAAACACAGTCATCAGGTCACCCACTTGAGAGAAATTGGGCATGAAAATCAAATCCCTGACGCTAAAACAAGCTGAAGCGCTGCTCAAGACTACCGATCGCCCATTCCCTGAAGCAACCATTCGTCGTGCGGTGCTGGATGGTAAGCTGAGAGCCAATTTGCATCGTGAAGCCGTATCGTATTACACCGTTATCGAGGATGATCTATTGGAGTGGGCTTCTGATCCAGCTATGCACAAGCCGGGGTACAAAACAGAATGACGAAACGCCCTACCCTACGTCAGTGGCATGGATTGAAACCACCCGTGATTTGTACCGTGAAGCAACTCGCCCGAAGGCGTAGGGAGACCATTAGTCAAGTCTATTGGCTCATGAAGATACGCCCCCAAGACAACATCATCATTGAATCACATCCCCTGAAATCATGGGAGATTGTTGCCGATGGCCGCCTCATTGGTTTTATGGATACCGGAAGTTGGAACACACATGTTGAACTCAATCCCGATGATTATGTGGTGCTGAGTATGAAATGAGAGCAGCTTATCGTTAACATCTTCAGCGATTGAACCTCACCTGTTAGTGCATTTATTCAATCCTGTGCTACTCTCTATTCATGTATAAGACCACCCACTGAATCGGGATGTCCGCATGGATAAAGCACTCTTCGATCAACTCGTCACCTTCCTGCTCTCCGATATGGGCGATCCCGATGACCGCAAAGCACTGGTTGAAAACGCATTATATGGCAGTCCAGTACTCGGACGCATCAACTGGCGAGGTGCAGCCTATCCCTTCGCTGTCCAACTGCTGCGGGTTCTGAATGAGTTCGGGCAGGTCGCAGCAGGCAAACTCGCCGTCGTCGCGCTGCTGGAAGAAGTCCGCAACCTCCAAGGGACAGATCGACAGAAGATTGCTGACAACCTGATCGAACAGATCAATGCAGGTACTGCACCTGCAAAACCCGCCATTGCGCCTCCCACAGAACCCGTTAAGGGTGATTTCTACGTCTTCATATCCTATGCTCGACCAAACCAAACCATCGCCGAGCAGGTCGAAGCCTACCTACAGACTGCCGGTGTGAAGGTGTTCCGCGATGCCAGCGACATTCGCAAAGGCGCGGACTGGGATATGACCATCGAGAAAGCCCTGAACGACTGTGATCGCATGGTGCTGTTGCTGTCCGACAGTTCCATGCCCTACCGCAAGGAAGTTCATCGCGAGTGGTTCTTCTTCGATCAAGAACGGAAACCGATCTATCCGCTCTACGTCGAGAAGTGCAAACTTCACAGCCGCATGTATGCCTACAATTACATTGATGCTCAAGGTGGCAAACTCCAATCGGCATTGGAACAGGTCTTGAAGGAATTGGGCAAGGATTTCACGCCACCGGATAAGCCGGAAGCGGCAGATCGCATCATGGTGGACGATCACGCGGAAGAACGCACGCTGCCCCAAGCCCTCGATGCCCTCCTGAAAACGGTGCATGACCCCAAGGCCAGCATCGCCTTGACCAGCCAGCAGATCAAAGAGATCGTGCAGCATAAACCCGCTGATTTGACCGAGTACCGCTTAGGGCGCATCGCCGAATGGTCAGAACCGCGCTACCAACTCGATAACCGCTTCATCAATCTAACGCTACTCATCGACCAAGGCGAAGATGCTCAGGGAGTGCGCTGGCAGGCACAGGAACAGCGTCGCTTCAACGATCTGCGTGACATTCTCAAAGAATTCAGTGATAACCCTGCATTGGTACTACTCGGAGCACCCGGTTCGGGAAAATCGACCCTCCTACGCCGCTTCCAGTTGGATGATGCTATCGACCGCTTGCGTGACGACGGCGAAGGACTGAGTTTTTTCATCCAGTTGAACAACTACCGCGATGGCAGTTCACCGCGCGACTGGCTCAACACCGAATGGAAACGCCGCTACCCTACCCTGCCGCCGTTCAATCAACTCTTGGATGAAGGGAAACTGCTGCTCTTGCTGGATGCTCTCAATGAAATGCCCCATCGCAGTCCGGCTGAATATCATGAAAAGGTCGGTCTCTGGAAAGCATTCATTCAGGAGATTGTCCCTGCCGGTAATAGGGTCATCCTCTCTTGCCGCAGCCTCGAATACAGTGCTTCCCTCAGCAGCAGCGACCTGCGTGTTCCGCAAATCGTGGTGCAGCCTATGAGCGATGAACAGGTGCGCGACTTCTTGAGCGCCTATCTCCCTGCGAAGGCGGACACCATCTGGCAAGCCTTGACCGGAACGCCACAACTTGAAGTCTTCCGCGTGCCGTTCTTCTTGAAATTGTTGGTCGAGCAGGTCGAACTCACCGAAGACATCCCCAAAGGCAAAGCCAGCCTCTTCACCAACTATGTACGTGGGGCATTGAAGCGTGAGATCGGACGGGGTAACAGCCTCTTCCTGCCAAATGGACTACTCAACGAACGAGACCATAACAAACTGACCAACAACAAATGGCGCAATGCCGTTGACTTACCCGAACGCGGGTTACTCATCCCATCGCTGACCACATTAGCCTTCCAGATGCAGGAAAAAGGCTTAGACTCGGATGGTGCACAAATTCGCATCGACTTTGATGACGCTTGCGACCTGCTCAAGCAAGACCGCGATGAGGACATCCTCAAGGCCGGGGTTGCCCTCAATGTCCTCGACGAAGATGTTGCTGAAGGAGAAATCCTTTTCTTCCACCAACTGCTGCAAGAATTCTTCGCCGCCCGTAAACTGGCACAACAACCCAATCCGGCTTTGGTACAGTCCGAATGGCGTGCCGATCTCGTAAAACCTTCGTTGGATGACACCATCTCCACCTTATCCGATAGCGACCCAATGCCTCCTCTGGCGGCCACTGGATGGGAAGAAACCACCGTCTTAGCCGCTGCCATGAGTGGGACACCGGATGCCTTCGTCAAAGCACTGATTCCCGTCAACCTGCCCTTGGCGGCTCGTTGTGCTGCCGCGCCTGAAGTGAGCATCTCCCCTGCCCTCAAGCATGAAATCCAACAGGCACTCATCGCACGCACACAGGACATGACTGCCGACCTCCGCGCCCGTATTGCCGCTGGTAATGCGCTCGGCAACTTGGGCGACCCGCGCTTCATCCGCAAGACTGGTACACATGGCGACTACTTATTGCCGCCGATGGTCACTATTCCGGCTGGAACCTATCCGATTGGTGATGATAACAATGATTACGACCGTGAGAAACCAGCACACACTGTCGAACTCAACACCTATCAGATCGGCCAATTCCCCGTAACCAACGCCGAATATGCCCTGTTCATGGCTGCTGGAGGTTACGAGGACGAACGATGGTGGGATACTCCCAATTTGCTAGCGTGGCTGCACGGAAAAGGCCCCACAGATGGACAAAAAGCCAATTATCGTGATTTATGGAATATCCTTCAATCTTGGTCTACTGATGGTATTCGTGGATTAATCAGGCAGAATCGAATCACATCTGAACAAGCTGATCAATGGATCGATTTGAAAGCCTGGAAGAAAGATCGCCTTGAGGAACAACTCGACGAGTGGTATCCGTCCGGCAAAATCTATCGCCAACCTGAGTATTGGGACGACACCACCTACAACAATCCCTTGCAACCGGTGGTTGGCATCTGTTGGTTTGAAGCCCGTGCCTACTGCAAATGGCTCTCGGCACAAACTGGAACACACTTTGAACTACCCACAGAAGTCCAATTTGAAGCTGCTGCACGGGGTCTAGAAGGTCGAGCATACCCTTACGGTGCAAAATTCATGGTCAGCCGCTGCAATACATTTGAGAGTCACATCAGGCGCACCACACCCATCGGCCTGTTCGACAACGCTACCCCTGAAGGGGTTTACGATTTGACAGGCAACGCCTATGCGTGGACAACTTCGATCTATAACTCTCAACAATTTCCTTATCCCTATAAAGCTGATGACGGACGCGAAAACCTGAATTCTATTGCTGAGCGTGTTTTGCGGGGTGGAGCGTGGGGCATCATTCAGCACGATGCACGTTCTGCAGCACGTTTCAGTTCCGACCCAGCCTACCGCTACTACCTTATCGGGTTTCGGGTAGGGCATCCCCATTCTTATATGAATTCCTGAACCCTAATAAGACAATTCTGCATAACGCCAATCCCTCTTAGATTATAGGCGACTAAACACTCTAGTTTTTACTTACTTCAACGTGACCGTAGCGGGTGAAGTTGACCATGTAGTGTGCTTTCAATGGGCGGTGAGTCGATTACTAAGGCTGGCATCAATTCGAATGATGATGCTTTGAAGGACAATGCACTTACCGAAAACTGCAGCTAAGGTCACTACAGTCTGTGTCAAAATGGTCGTAGGGTGTAGATGTGCAATATCTCAGCTTAAATCCCATGATATGCGCTACAAATCATGCCATTCACATGCGTTGCCAGGATCACATACCCCAACAGAATCTGGCAAAAACTATTTCAAGAAATCAAAACCTAGAACACACCAAATGCTTTTCTAAAAATCTGCCGTAGGTTATCACCATCAGCACTTACAATTGGACAAACAACTCGAAAACCAAGACTGCTAGACCGACTATTTGGGGTGCCCAAGTTACGAGATCCAGTCCTTGCATCATAATAATCAAAGTTCCATGAACCGCCTCGCTGAACACGAGAAGCTGCACTAGCCAGTTGAATATTCTCGGGTTTCGAATATTCGTTTAGACACCATTCCCAAACATTGCCGCTCATATCTTCTACCCCAAATGGCGATGCTCCATTTGGAAAGATTCCTACCGCACTGGTCTGCCCGATTCCTGTTTCATTAGTGTTGCCCTTGGTTAGGTCAAATTCTTTTCCATACGGGTATTTACGACCATCAGTTCCCCGCGCAGCTTTCTCCCATTCTTCTTCAGTCGGTAATCGTATTTCATACCCCAGTTTGCTACTTAACCATCGACAAAACGCAACTGCTTCGTACCAGCTAACAGTTTCGCGTGGATAATTTCCATATTTGAAAGCCTGATCGCCGGGTACATTACTGTGTTTTTCATCCATGGTCAATCCGTTCCACCACAACAGGTTAGTGAAGCCATCTGGCGCGTCAATGAACGCTTGAAACTGTGCATATGTGATTAAATAGCGCGAAATTAGGAAGGTTGGCAGATTGACCTTTTGATTTTTTTGGAATAAAAAATCTCCTGTGGGAATTTCAACCCAATCAATAGCCACAAGGCCTTCTTTATCCACTCCCACCCCGAATCGGCTGTCCAAATTGGTCATTCCTAATGCGCGTCCTACTGCTGCACGTGCATCTGGAGTCTGAGCAACATTTGTCAGACGCGGTAATAATAAATTTCGCAACCATTCTCGTGTTTCATTTGGCGTTTGTGCTCCACTCTGAACAATACAACGTGCTGCCACTTCTGGGTTCGCATCAGCCACCCATTTCACAATAGGCGTACAGTCATCGTTATACAATCCAGCCAATAGAATTGTGGCTTCTTCCCAGTTGGTTGGCTCCCACCATTTATCAGGCTTCCAAATGGTTGTAGCTTTGAGATTTGATTTGATTGCTGCGTCCATTTGTCGTGCCGCAAAATATTCCTGCAAGAGCTGGTGGCTAAAGCGTACTCCACTACCTACGCTTAAAATACTAGCGCTGCCTGCTAGATAGAGATATTCATCACTCAAAATTCTCCTTACTTGTCCAACAGGCAATATTGTCAAAGCGTTACTGTCCTGTGAATATCCTCGCCAAAACTGCATTTCATATGCCAGTTGAGATAACTTATCCAGCAGTCGGTTTGCTGCTGCATCTATCAAAGGGCGACGAGTGCTTTTGTCTATAGCTACGATCTTTTCCCGTACTAAGAGTGTTAGCACAAAGTCACGGAATAATTCCCCTCTGTTATCCGGCAACTCTCCCTCATTAGTCACATACAATTGTGTCAACATCGACAACATATACGGGTTTTGAGCCATTACCAATAAGCTAGCAGGTTGATCCCGTTGGCGAAGCCATTGATCCCAATAACTATTGTCATCTCTGTTCCAACTTAAGCCCCATTTCATCTTGTTAGGTAATTCACGTTCAACCCAGAAAATACGCATTGGATTTTGTAGGCGATTTGATTCCCATTCAAGGAATAGCTTTTCTGTTTGTGCCGCACTTTCACCAACCAAACGATAAAATAATTTCTCTCCGAGTTCGAAGTTCAGATAATGTTGAACAAATTCTCTAATCCGTATCGGGTCAAGAGGTGAAATCTCTATCCGATCAAAGCCCAAGTCAAGGTTATAATCAAGTGCACGACAACTTATGACAGCTAGCAAATCAGGTTGTTGATCAACCAACACCTTCACTTGTCGATCTTTATCATTATGTTCCTGTCGACGCTGCGATACTGGAATTTCGTTCAAACCATCCAGTAGTAGAGCAGCTCTTTTTTCGTTCATTAAAGCAGGCAAACAGTATCCCAGTTCGCCCAATTCTTGCGCGATAAAATCCTGAAAAGGTTGACTGTCTTTTGTCCACTTGCCCAAACGGATCACCAGCGGGATCGGCTTCTTGGGATCTTCAATCGCCTCGTCTACAAGCTGCCGCGCCAGCTTCCACAAGGTCGTCGTCTTCCCTGCCCCCGGCTCTCCCAATACCACTACCCGCCGCAGGTTCCGAATCTCATCCACCGCGTTGTCGAACCTCCGCACTTCGCGCATGGCATCTTTTTCACGTCCCAGAAGCGCATATTCCGGTCGCATCACCACCGGAGCAAGCTGACTTGCATTGATGACTTTCTGGTGCTGTGATTCACCGGCCAGTGGGGTATACTTCTCGGTGTTGAGTAGAATTTCGAAGCGCAGTCGGTCGAGATATTGCAGTTCCAGCGCTCTTTGGCTCACCGGTGCTGGCTCAATCTTGATGCCTTCTGATTGGATCGACGGTGCAGGCAATCCAGCTATCAGCGATTGGATAGCGACAGAATAATCTGTATCGTAGAACTTGACACCTTGGATATTCACCAGTGGGAAGAATTCCACGTCGCTGACCACATCTTCCAGCAGCGCCACCAGAATCCGCTTGTTGCGGGTTTTCGCCCATGTGATTTCGTCCTGCACGTACTGGCTTTGCAATGCTTTGCGGCTGACCACCACCAGAAACGCATACGAGTTGATGATTCCCTCAGCAATGGCGCGTACCCACAAATCGCCGCCCTTCAGTGCCGTGGTGTCGATCCATACCTGATGCCCTGCTCTCTGCAAATCGCCAATCAGCCGCTCGGCAAATTCCTTGTCACCGTGTGAATAGCTCAGGAAGACGGTCGGCCTGCGATCTCCTAAAGGGGTGTTGACGGTAACAGGTTGCGCTGGCACAGATGGCGACGGCGTGGTCGCGCTGTCGTCCTTATCCGGTTCATGGCATATCTCGTCTACTATCGGCACCAGAAGATCAATTTCAGACTGTTTATCCGGTCCACAGCCATAGCGAATGGTTTTGAGTAACGTGGCTAAACTATGTTCTCGTTCCGGATCGGTGAAGCACCCAAATTCCATCAGTGTACGCACACAGCGCGTCGTAAACACCATCGCTGACCCTGCCCTATCCATCTGATACAAGCGGGGCTCTTTGAGGTAGAAGGCTTGTGTCAGCCATGCCTCGCGCTCGTCCACATCAACCATGTATGGTTGCAGAAGCTGTGTCACTTTAGGGAATAATTCTGGTGGAAGATTAGTTGCCATACACACCTACTGCGATGAAGATGAACTCATCGCAGAGTATAGCAAGTATTTAGACATTCAGGCTCAAGAACTCGCCTCCTGATTTTCTGGAACGTTCTGAACTACCCATGCCCCACGCCGCGCTTGTTTGCGTGTAACGGCATATGCCTTGAGCGTTTCAAGCTCGATCATCTGCCGCGATTCGATCTTCACCGCCACTAACCAACCCAAATAAACCTCACTCAGCAAAGTATCGTGCGAGGTATGCAGATAACGTGCCGCATCCTGCGTCGTGACGTAGCAATACTCCCCTATCTGCCATGTTTTCGGTTCTTTAATTTCTGCCATGTAATCCTCTAAAGCTATGCAATGTAATAGAACGGGCGTGTTATTAGCCTAGCATATCTGAACAGCCAAGTGGTGACTTTTCGGTTCGAAGATTCAAACCATTGGATGGTAATGAAATGAGTCGGGTTATGCCGGAACGTTCCGAGGAATATCGTAAAAAAGCTGCCCAGTTTGTATTGGGCAGCCTTCAAGTCGTGGTAAGTAGCTTTAGTCGTTTATCGGTTCGCCACAAATTCCAGGTATCAACAAAGAATCCATCTGATAATACTCGGAGTAAACAACCCGACTATCATCAAGAACATCAATCTCTGCGTAACCCACATCGGAATCAGGTGCCAACCAGCCCTTGATTTGGATCACATCACCGCGCAAGTAGCGAGCATTTTCACCGGCGGTCTGGAGTATGTACTTTAGAGGTGTGAGAAAGTCGTTTGTCGGAGCGACTCCCCCCGCCCAAGTATCGAGAACATCACCCCAATCCACACTACGCGAGTCCTTAACAATCAAATTCCAGAAATAATCTCCGGTAGTGATTTCGCACGACACAGCCAACTTCATTGGTTTGTATCCATCTCGTGCACTTACACCACCGACCGACGCAAGAACCAATACCAATAACGCAAACATCCCGACAATTCGCAGACGACGGAACCCGGTCATAATAGGATCCTTTCTCTTATTGAATATCGTTCGATTAGCATTCGCGTAAGTCTACGCTTCGCAAAAGGTAATCGGTTTACCACAGGGATTTTGGACAGTGGTCAAAAGTGTCCAATGTGTCCACAGCAATATATAATTTATTTAACAGGAGCATAATATGATTAAGAAATTTAAGAAACGGGTAGAGGAACTGCTGACTGAGAAATATGATCTCAAATGGCGAAGCATAAACCATGCGGAAGCACGATCTTTTTCTCACAAAACCTTAAAACGCATGATTTCACTTGAGAATGGCCTCCCACAATATAAGACATTCATGGAATTCCTTGTGTCGTATGGGTTTGATGGCACTCCAGAAGGACAGGAATTATTGCACCTATACAATGCAGCAAGCGACGAACGCGCGACTAAGCCTAAAAGTGTTCACCCCGATATTCCACTCCTCACGCAAATTCGAGATCGCGACTCACAACGAACACATAGAGCACCCAGATATAAATATAGAAATGAGGATGCAATTCCGTCAGTTGAAGAATGCCTTAAGCAAAATGAGCTCGTGTGGAGTGAATGGACTGAGGTGAATATTCGCTCTGAAGAGTACCCGGTAGCCAAATTCATGAATAAAGAAATTGACAGTACCCTGATGCCTCTTGAAACCTCAGAACTTGGATCGGTAGAAGGAAAAAAGATACTTCATTTGCAGTGTCATTTTGGGTTGGACACAATTTCCTTGGCAAAAATGGGGGCTGAAGTTATTGGTGTAGATTTTGATAACCGAGCGATTATGAAGGCTCGACAAATTGCAGATGAGATGGGTATTCAAAACGTTCAATTCATTAAATCTGATGTTCGTAAGTTAAGAGATGTGCTTCCTGATACCCAATTTGATATTGTGTTTACCTCATATGGCGTTTTACCTTGGTTGCCGAGTGTTGAAGAATGGGCAACGAACGCAGCCCATTTCATAAAACCGGGCGGGGTTCTGTATATAGCAGAATTCCATCCGTTCACACATGTGTTTGATAATTCTGATGATGTAAGAGGACTATACGCCAAGAGATCATACTTTAATAATACGGCCAGAGCTATACGGCTTATCCCTTATGTCGAGAAAAAAGCCCCGTCCTCTGACAAACTACTCGCTTACCAATGGCATCACACACTTCAACAAGTGGTTTGTAGCATAATCGATTCTGGCCTAAGAATAAGCTATCTACACGAATTCCCTTACACATCTTGGATGCACTTTCCATTTGTTGAAAAAGATGAAGAAGGATGGCGACGATTGCCTTATCCGCTTCCAGAGATTCCACTACTCTTTTCGATCATGGCTGTGAAAGAAAAATAGGTGTCATACTCTAATCAGTAATCCCAATGTGGATTTCGTGTCTGTGTTGATGAACTTGTACTGTTATTTTGTTAGCCCCTGTCCAAAAGGCGCGACCATCATCCATCATGACAACTCACCTGCCCCTGTCTTGTCACACCCCCACACGATTACGGTAGCAAGCAACCGTCTGACGACAATGCTACAATAAACACCATAGTGCTGGAGGATTAAACGGATGAACACAAGCGCGTCATTGGAAGAAGTGCTGGCTGTAGCGCTCAAACTGGCCCCCAGAGAGCGCCTTCAACTCATCGAGCAGATCGCCTCGTCAGTCGAACAGGACATCACCGACGTTCAACCCCGTACTGAACACTGGGGTCAATCTCTCAACCGTCTGATAGACGAACTGGAACCGATTGACTTGCTCTATCCAGAGATCGAAGACCCGGTTGAATGGGTTAAACACCTGCGTGCTGAACAACGTAAGAAGCGTTTGGGTGATGAGGAATGAATGGCAGCATGGTTGATACAGTATATCTCTGCTCATTTGAACACTTTAGGGAATGAAGAAACTATAGGGTTTTTGAGTACAAATTCCAGACGATGTATCTCAATATGACGAGATATGCCATGATTCAGTGCTTTATCTATATGAATGGTGAAATTGATGTTTGAGAACCTAACTAATACTACAATTACTCAAGAATGGCATATACAGCACAACGAAGAAAAGAAACACTGGTTGGAACTTTTAGAAAATTCAGAACGATTTCGTTACGAAACTCTTGATCCTAAAAACTGGAGTAACCTCGCATTGCTTGAGGCTGTAACAGAATATTTTATTAACCAAAATACATCGCATAATCAATCAGTTGATTGGGTATGCCCAAATGGAACGCAGGGACGACGTGAGAAGAATTGGTTATATTTGGAAGATGCACTTATTGATCTATCTCATGTAAGAGCCGGATTTGATACTATTAAGGTCACATTTGACGATAACTCATTTGGTACGTTTAAAATCCTAGAGACTGACGCATTGATTAATCGCATTAAATTTGATCCACACGATACTCAGTTAGCCTCCTTACCCACACACATTACATCATGGATGATCAACTACCGTCCAAAAATAATCATCATCGATAGTTTCGCAGGCAGGATACATGGTAACAAAGCCACCCTTATAGGCGATTGCACCCTTGAACTCGACAAACCTATTGAATCGATGAAACTCAACCAATACTTTGACACAATTTATTTAGCAAATGACGAAGGTAGGTCCTCAAAAACGTACCGAATAGTAGAAACCGACACACTGAAAAACACAATCACACTCGACGCACCCCCTAAAATCTCGGATGAAATATCCTCATATGATATTCCCGCTGGCTTAACAAAATGGCTGCCGCCCTTGAAATATGATCTAGGACCAGGTCTACAGCACGATCAAGGTTGGGATCACTATAACGGTGCATTGTTCATCGTATACCAAAACAAAGTCCAGGTTTCTTACCCGTGGACCAGCTATTCATCACGCAATTTTAAGGGGGATAGCTATTTACTGTCCTCAATAAGGGGAAATAGGCAATATGAATACAGAAGCCAAAGTGCTGCCACAAGTCAAAATATCAACTACGCATTTCACATTACCAAACCGGGTGATCCAGAAAGTCCAATAGAAGCACGCTTTTATTTTCCGCAAACTGTAACCGAGGATTTACACCTAAGACCTAACAAACAAATACCGGGCAAAACAGAAATTATGTTACACATTGGCTACACACATACGGGTCAATCATCTACGGGAGATGGAAGTGGCTCTGCGGGATGTCTAGTATCACCAGCTTTTTACAGTCTGCGTGACTACTTAATACAAATTTACCAAGCCGAATATATCGCGCTCTATAACACTAAAGACCATTACCTAGAAAAACTAATTGGACTCGATCATGAACAGAGTATAGATGTTTGGCGGAACACAGAACAGCAAACAGAAGCTGTAGAAAACATAGTTCCCCGTAGTATGTGGGACAACAAACTAATCGGGGAGTTATGGCTAATAAGACCAGACGAACGTCCATTAGGTTGAGTTTTTTGTGTCAAAGTAAGGCAACAAAAAATCTCGTATAACATTCAATCTATGGTCTTTATCAGGATCAACATAATTCAACAGGATGTACTGTCTCTCTACACTACCGCGTTCGCCATTAATCGAACAAGCAGTTTTGTAGGCTTGGAATGCATTTTCAATATCACCTGCCCCACAAAGTATTTTGCATACTTCCCCCAACCCTATCACTTGCCATGCCTTATACTGCGCACTCTTAGAAACAGCCTCTTTCGCCTGAAGTATTGCTTTATTCACATCTTGTAAAGCAAGATCGCATTTTCCATCAAGGTGATAGGCAATACCTCGAGTAACTAAAGCCTGCATAGTAGCTTGCCCACCAACTTGAGCAACAACATTGCTCAATACCTCAATGGCCTCAAGATACCGTTTTAAGGCTATTAAGTTCCAACCGTGTGTATAACCGTGAAACCCTATTTCCCTAACCACATTGCGATCAAAGGCTATCTTATAAGCAAACTCACTTTGCTGAACGGCTTTAATCAGGTCACCCTGAACAAAATAGATTTCGGCTTCATTATCTGCTTGACGAGCTGCAATCAAAAGAAGTTTCGCTTCCTTAGCTATTCCGAATGCTTTATTGAAATCTCTGAGAGCATCGTCCAAACGACCTTGCTTTCGATGTATAAATCCCCGTGATGCGTAAGCTTGGCTTTGACCACGCGGTTCACGGGTTTGATCAGCGACCTCAATAGCTTTAGTAGCACACTTCATGGCTTCTACGAAATTACCAAGATTTTGATATGCACTTGATAAATTACCGAGGCTTCTTCGTTGTGCAACCAAATCGCCAATTTGAAGAGCAATTGATAAGGCCTGTAGGAAAAGCTTTACGGCTTCATCGGGTTGATCAAGCCTCACTTTTAGAATGCCGTAATTACTATATATTCTCTCGAGTATGGCTAAATCATCAGGCTTAAGACTTAAAGCTTCTTGATACAAAGCTTCAGCATCTTCAAAAAAAGATTGTTTGCTAGACTTTGAATCTTGCTTGCTGTCACGAATAGAATTCGCTTTACTTGTTAGGAGGTTTCCATTACGGTTGTTATCAGAACTAGATTGGATAATTCTCAAAAGGAAATCGTAGTAGAATATAGACTTCCGAAAAGCATGGCTATCATAAAACAGATCGGCTAGACGCTCTACAAATATTAATTTGAGATCGTATCTCTTGATAGCCATTGAAGTTTTAACTGCGCATAATAACCACTTGCGTTGAATGTCTTCAACTGTGCTAGTTAGTCGCCAGAAATAAGTGAGTGAAAACGTCAATTGACAATACAGCGATTTCCATTCGTCTGATTTGGGCATATATTTAACAGCCCAATCGTAAGCAGGCTCAATCTGTCCCCAAGAATCTTTGAACTCTTTAACAACATTGTCGCTTTTTTCTCCACGTTGTTTATAAGTTTTTTCCCAGATATGACAACTTTCCAAGAAACTCTGAACAAGTGATAATCGGATAGCAGAAATCGGTCGGGATTGTGAAGATTCTTCAGTCATCTAGTATTCCATATTCTTCTGCTAATCGACGTGCATGCATCATTACGACCGAGTGGATTTGAAAACGCTGATTATCAGCCGGTTCAATCAAACCGTAATCAATTAAGCGTGAAACAACCATAATTGCATTATCAACTTGCCACACAGCTTGCAACTCTTTAAGAGAGAAAGTTGCGGGCTTAGTTTGTAGAGCACTGAGTTCAGCAAATTTGATTCGCGCTTCTTTATCTAATGCATCCGTACTTTCTTTAAAAACATAATTAACTGTTGGTGTCGTACCAGTAAGCGGATCAAACCGATCTTCAACCTTAGCCCCCAGTGCTTGGGTGTTAATATTCTTTACCAAATCATCAACTGGAAGATTTCTACGGACACGTGTCTCGAACAACCCTGCAGCGACTTTTATAGCCAAAGGCAGTCCTTCTAATTCCTTCACTAATTCACGTGCTTCTTGAGGATATTTGGCAGAAAATTGTGGTGCAACATCAACATGACTTAGCAATTGAAAACCTTCATCTTCGGTTAAGTGTCGTAGATGTTGTATGGTACCCGACTTAAAGTACTGATTAAGATTATCTGCAACTGAATTAAGACGGGTTGTAAAGAGGATAGCACCTTCATTGCTAGTGACATCAAAATATTTGCCGTGCTCTGGATTCCAAACATCATCGATAATTAGAAGAACTCTTCGACCTCTCAACTTTCGCTGAATCTCTTTTTGCATTTCATGTGGTTTATTACTTGACAGGGAAAGGCGAAGACTATCAGCCAATTCATTCAATTCATCATTGATTTTGGGATCATGTCCTATGTTAATCCAAAGGATTCCATCAGGGAATTCCCTCCGCATTTCCGGATCATGTGCGATCTTCTTGACTAATGTAGTCTTACCTACTCCGGGATAACCTTGAATAACAACGATTCGCTTTTTATCAGATGGCACAACACCCAAATCTTGCTTGATTAGTTTGAGGTCATTATCACGCCCAACCAATAAGGATGGTTCCTCAGGAAGAACGATATCAAATGTTTCATCATCTTTCGCAACTTTTGGCAAGCGTTGTGCTTGGAACGTGGGTAACCAATTCCGGAGCGAGCGTATGAACTCAGTCTTGAAACTCTCAACATCGGTGAAAGACGCTCTAACCATCTCCCGATCAATACGTCTCTTAAAAGTGTCTAGCTTAGGCTGTTGTTCACACTCAATAAATTTAGGGTTCCAAGGATATTCAGGATCAATGATGAAACAAAGTCGACTGATACCAATTCGACTGGCTTCATCAAACTCCATCTCAGTTATGCTGCGTGTTTCGTTCTGAGGAATATAACCATAACGATGAGCAAAGATACCCACATAGACATCTGCTTCGCGTACTTTTCTGAGGCAAAGCTCAACACTACTCGTATCATATGCACCGAACTGTTCCATAGCGATAGGCGCAAAATCCGCGATTTGCGTTTCACATATAGACAAAGCGGCTTGGCGATAGGCTTTTAGATCATTGCTGGTACTGCCGATAAAGACTTTAATCATGTAATTGTCCAATTAGCAAAGGTAGGTGTTATAGCAAAACATTATAACCAGCATTAGAAGCAAATACATTAACACCAAGGTCAACGGCTAATTTTCAACGTCCCCTACTCTACCGCCTCCAATCCCAAGTCCCCCGCAATCGCTGCGAACTGCTCCAGCACCGCCTTGTGATGATCGATAATCTCTTGTACAAGCGGATTAGCATTGCCCCCCCAACTCATTTCCCATTCCCCCTCCCCCACCGTATAATAGACATCACGAATAAAAATCCTTTTTGAACGAGAGTCACCCATGCCACCCACCACCAACGGACTTCCCGCCGACCTCGAATCGACCCTCTGGGCAACCGCTGACAAACTACGCGGCCACTTGGACGCTGCCGAATACAAGAACGTCGTACTGGGATTGATCTTCCTCAAGTACATCTCGGACGCCTTCCAAGAACTCTACGACCGTCTCGCCGCTGACCAATACGCTGACCCCGAAGACCGCGATGAATACCGCGCCGAGAACAGTTTCTACGTCCCACAAGACGCACGATGGACGAAACTCCAACAGAACGCCAAATCACCCGAAATCGGCATCCTGATCGACAAAGCGATGGCCGCTATCGAACGCGACAATCCCTCGCTTAAAGGCGTACTGCCACAGGACTACGGACGCGAAAATCTTGATAAGCGCCGTCTCGGTGAACTCATCGACCTCATCAGCACGATTGCTATGGGTGACAAGAGCAGCCGTTCGCAGGACATCTTGGGACGGGTGTACGAATACTTCCTCGGCCAATTCGCCAGCGCTGAAGGCAAGAAAGGTGGACAGTTCTATACCCCCAAATCGGTCGTCCGTCTGCTGGTTGAGATGCTCGAACCCTACAAAGGCCGCGTTTATGACCCCTGCTGCGGCAGCGGCGGTATGTTCGTCCAGTCCGAGAAGTTCATCGAAGAACACGGTGGCAAGATTGGTGATCTCTCCGTCTACGGACAGGAGAGCAACCCCACCACATGGCGCTTATGCAAGATGAACCTCGCCATTCGCGGCATCGACAGCAACATCGGCACTCACGCTGCCGACACCTTCCATGACAACCTGCACCGCGATCTTCGCGCCGACTTCATCCTCGCCAACCCACCCTTCAACATGAGTGATTGGGGCGGAAACCTACTCCAAGAAGACCCGCGCTGGCTGTTTGATCTGCCGCCCGTCAATAACGCCAACTTTGCATGGGTACAGCACATGATCTACCACCTCGGCTCACGTGGACGCGCTGGATTCGTCCTCTCCAACGGCTCGATGAGCACCAACACACGCGGCGAGAAAGAAATCCGTCAGAAGATGATCGAGGCCGATCTGGTGGATTGCATGGTCGCCCTGCCCCCGCAGTTGTTTTACAACACCCAGATTCCCGCCTGTCTCTGGTTCCTGAACAAATCCAAAGCCGCCCACCGCAAAGGTCAGACCCTCTTTATTGACGCGCGACACATGGGCTACCTCATCGACCGCACCCTACGCGACCTCACCGATGACGACATCCACAAAGTCACCGCCGCCTATCACACATGGCGCACCGATGAAGTCGGCTATCAGGATGAAGCGGGGTTCTGCAAAGCAGCCACCCTCGATGAAATCGCCGGTCACGGATACGTCCTCACCCCCGGCCGTTATGTCGGTGCAGCCGATATTGAAGACGACGGTGAACCCTTCGAGGAAAAGATGCTCCGCCTCACCACCACCCTGCGCGATCAGTTCGCCGAAAGCGCCCGACTTGAAGTTATAATTAAAGAAAACTTGGCGAGGTTAGGCTATGAGTGAACAACTGCGACAAGCACTAACACTGGATGATCTCCGCGTCTACCGCGATGATATTCTGCGGGTAGCCGCACAATACGGCGTCTCGAACATTCGCGTTTTCGGCAGCGTGGTACGGGGTGAAGCCACCTCCGCCAGTGATGTCGATTTCCTCGTGGATTTACCCGCCCATTTCAGCCTCTTGAAGTTATCTGGATTGGTTCGCACCCTTCAGGATATGCTCGGTTGTCGGGTCGAAGTTGCCAGCGCTGCCCACCTCCGCGATGAACTGCGCCCCTACATTCTCAAAGATGCGGTTGCCCTATGACCAAAGACCAACGTATCTTCCTGCGCGACATTCTCGAACGCATTGAACGGATTGAAGAAACTGCCGCCGAGGGTAGAGACATCTTTCGTCAATCGCATATGCATCAAGATTCCATCATTCGCAACTTTGAAGTCATCGGCGAGATCGTCAAACGTCTCAGCGTGGATGTCACCAGCCAATACCCTGACGTTCTTTGGGCAGATTTTGCCGGCTTCCGCGACGTGCTCATCCATCAGTACGACAAGGTCATCCTCGACATCGTTTGGGAGTCAGTCAAGACAGATCTCCCTTCCCTCCGCGCTGCCGT
Organism: Aggregatilineales bacterium; assembly: GCA_044227005.1. Taxonomy (GTDB): domain Bacteria; phylum Chloroflexota; class Anaerolineae; order Aggregatilineales; family Phototrophicaceae; genus CFX2. The sequence goes on along the minus strand of JBGAFZ010000014.1, from coordinate 56,414 downwards.
CGAGAGCCTACTCGCCAGCCTCCCACCCTACAGCGACAACGCATGACCAATCCACTGAAACCTATCATCAACGACAATCTGGCGAGGTTACAAGATGGATAGTTTGTTTTCCATAAAACCACTTTCAGGAATAATATCTGTTCAGGGTGGTTATGCATTTAACCGTCAAGATTTTCAAGTGAATGGTGTTCCTGTATTAAAAATTAAAAATATCCATCACCGTGAAATAGATGTTTCTGAAACCGATTACGTTAGCCCCAAAATCGCGACTCAGGTAGCTAGATTTTATGCAAAGCATGGTGACATACTTATTTCAATGACAGGATCAGGCATTCAAGCGCCCAACTCCATTGTTGGACGAGTTGCACGTTTTAAAGGCAACAGTAATACATATCTCATTAACCAACGCGTTGGAAGAATAGTGATTGAGAGACAAGATCTCCTTGATCCGAATTACCTATTTTTCATTCTTACCCAAGCAGAGATACAATGGTTCTTGGTCTCTATAGCAACCGGGAGCGCAAATCAAGTAAATATCAGCAACAAACAAATCGAAGCTATATCAATTCCTCTCCCTCCCCTGCCCGAACAACGCGCCATCGCCCAAATCCTCGGCTCACTCGACGACAAAATCGAACTCAACCGCCGCATGAACACCACATTGGAAGCCACCGCCCGTGCACTCTTCCAATCATGGTTCGTGGACTTCGACCCTGTACACGCCAAATCACGCGGTGAGCAGCCCTCCGGCATGGATGCCGCCACCGCCGCCCTCTTCCCCGACCACTTCGAGGATAGCCATCTCGGCCCCATCCCCGCAGGCTGGCAGGTTGGCGTACTAAGTGATGGAATTGAACTAATTGGCGGTGGTACACCAAAAACAGCAATAGCTGAATACTGGGATGGAGATATACCTTGGTTCTCAGTAAAAGATGTACCCTCAGAAACTGATGTGTTCGTTATTGATACTGATAAAAAAATTACGCAAGCCGGGGTCAATAATAGTTCGACAAGAATTCTTCCTGAAATGACAACGATTATCTCTGCACGAGGTACAGTTGGAAAGTTGGCGCTCACAGGAGTTCAAATGGCAATGAATCAGTCGTGTTATGCCATTCGCGGAGCAAACTATCCAGATTATTTTGTGTTTTTCTTGATACGATTTGCAGTAGTCGAATTACTACAGCGTACACATGGTACAGTTTTTGATACGATTACCAGAGAAACATTTGAAACAATTCAAATTGCGTTTCCATCTATAGAAATTGCTGATGCTTTCGACCGCCAGATTCAGCCATCACTGGAACGAATTAAAAACAACCTATTTGAGTCACGCACCTTAGCCCAAACCCGCGATGCCCTGCTCCCCAAACTCATCAGCGGCGAAGTACGGGTGGAGAATGTGGAGAGTTTCATCGAGGGGATAGTGTAATGCCCTTACCGCCAGAGGTTGATCAAAAAATACGGGATTTATTTGCCCTCGTACTCAATCATGCCATCAGCAAATCGGCTAGCGACACCGGCTATTATCAGGTCAAGACAGAATTCTTTTCGTTGATGAACTTTATTTCGCCGTCCAATCCTCACTTTAACCAAATACGTAAAGAGATCAATGAATGGAATAGCCCTAATTATTTAGCCCTTCAAGGACACATCAGAGGACTAAAGACCAGCTACGAAGAAGGCATGTTCGATTCCTTGCCCAATATTATCGAAAACAATATGGCCTTTGATTACATGGAACAAGCCGAAAAACTTCTTGGTGAAGGGAAACGAGGGCAAAATGATCATGTTCCTGCTGCTGTCTTAGCCGGTTGTATCTTGGAAGATCGCCTCCGTAAATTGTGTCAGCGTCAAACACCTGTCATTGACACTAAGAAGTCGAATGGAAACTACAAAACGCTCGATCCAATGATTGTCGATTTGCTTAACGCCAATGTGTTCAATAACGCTAAGGCCGATATGCTCAAATCATGGGCAAAAATCCGAAACTATGCTGCCCACGGTGAGTTCAAGGAATTCAATCGTGCCGATGTTGAAGCCATGATTACAGGTATCAAAGCATTTTTAGCGGATTACTCTTGATGAGCCATAACACTATCTAGGGGGAAACATGTTAGAGGGCGCAATTTACATTAGTTATGCACGATCTAATAAATACTTGGCTGAACATCTTCAACTGGAATTGACGCGGGCAGGCATTACCACCTTTTATGACAAGAATCTGTTGAAGATAGGGCAAGACTTGTTTTCGACTTTACGAAATGGCATAGACCGCGCCACCGTCTTGGTCGTACTAATTTCTGAGTCCTCTGCACAATCGGAATTTGTAAAAGATGAAGTTCAATATGCACGAGACAATGGGAAAACCATAGTCCCTTTGTTGCTAGACAAAAACACTTTACTCCTCCAGTCATTTGATTTATTGCAAATCTACACCCCGGTTATTGAAACACCATCTGATTTGCAAGCCGTAATCAAAGATCTAATTCTGCTTTTGCAACCGGGGCTAAATCAAGTTGTCAACGAATTATATGAACGCCGGTATGAAGAGCCTTTTGTTCGAATGTTAAGTGACTTGGTGACAACCCCCCGCGACAATGCGCTGGTCATACACTATCAAAGCAAGCTTACTTTAGGCACTGCCCTAAGAATTGAACAAGCCCTTAATGAAATAGCATGGATATTATTATCTGCAACCGATGATATTGGAGATTTAGCCCTGCTGGTTGAGCGTCGCCAAAATATCCTACAGATCAGCTCATTCACGCATCCCGCCAGTACGCAGTTGCTGGTAGATCTATCAAATGCCGCCGCTGCCTTAATTGCTTCGCCCGATTTTGCAGCCTTTGTCATTGGTTTTATTACCAGTGTGACCTACGATATAACCAAGACAGGCTTTTTGAATACAGTTCATCGGATTTTTGGGGCACGGAAAAACCCACACGATGATCGATGGGAAATGATAGAGAGTGAGCAAGTCCAAACAACTATTATTCCTATTACGTCTCGCCTTCAAGAAAACGTCGAAGTCATCACAAATAATGAGCGCTATATTGGCTTTCGTAGCGGTCGTATTGTCTGGGGAACTGAAAATAGAACAACAGAAAGAAGATTACTGGAAGGCTAGACAAGCATAATTGATGCGAAATCCAATTAACGCATTAAGCGAATCCAGTAATCCCCCCACATTTTAGGGCTTCGTCTCATCGCTCATTTGTACTAATCTGTAGGGAGGACGCGTGCGTCCTCCGCAACTTAAAATCACACCATCACTTATTGTCATTCCGACGATAAGCGTAGCAATTCTGTGGACGACACCGCCGCCACAAACAATGCCCATGTTGTGCTGTTGTGTGCTATTTCGGCGGTTCCCTCCCCTGCTACCGCTGCACGACTACCCATATTGGCACGCGGCAGACATGACCGAGCCATCCGCTGAAGGTGTGTCGTTTAAGCGGCACCAGCCGAACTTCCCGTGTTTCAAGAGTCGCCTTTCAGCGCCACCCTCCCTCATTCCCGCCTCCATTTTCAGCGGATAAAGTGCCATGCGAAAGGCTTGTTGTTCGGGCATTAATCTCTGTGGTAGAGTCTGAAGAAATATGAACCTCTACTATCGGAAAGTCGATCTCCTATGCCCCGCTTCAATGAAGACACCGTTGAACTCGCCGCGCTCGAATGGCTCCGCGACATCGGCTACGACTATATCCACGGTGGAGACATCGCCCCTGAAGAACCCGCAGCCGAACGCACCACCTACGCCGAAGTCCTGCTCATCGGTCGCCTCCGTGCTGCCCTCGAACGCCTCAACACGCACATCCCCTCCCCTGTTCGCCCCGCCGTCGTCGATGAAGTCATCCGGCGCATCCAGCGTACCCCCGGTCAAAATCCGGTCATCAATAACCATGCCTTCCACCAACTCCTCACCGAAGGTGTTGATGTCTCCTTCCGTGACTCCGGCCAACTGCGCCACGATAAAGTCTGGCTGGTTGATTATGCCCATCCCTCAGCGAATGAGTTTCTAGCCGTCAACCAGTTCACCGTCACCGATGTGAACCACACCACCCGCGCCCGTACCAACCGTCGCCCGGATATTGTGCTCTTCATCAACGGCCTGCCCCTCGTCCTCATCGAACTCAAAAACGCTGCCGACTCCAACGCCACCATCAAGAACGCCTTCCAGCAGTTCCAAACCTATCGCGACGACATCGGCTCGATCTTCACCTACAACGGTCTACTCGTCATCAGTGATGGCCTCGCTGCTCGGCTCGGTACGCTCACCGCCAATTGGGAGTGGTTCAAGCCGTGGCGCACCGTCGATGGAAACAGTCTTGATCCACACCGTACCCAACTTGAAACCCTCATCAAAGGCGTCTTCGCCCCCGACCACCTCTTGGACATCCTGCGTTACTTCGTTGTCTTCGAGAAAGATGACTCCAAACTGATTAAGAAAGTCGCCGGGTATCATCAGTATTACGCCGTCAACAAAGCCGTCGAAAAGACCATCGAAGCCTCCCGTGTCGAAGGTGATCAGCGCGTCGGTGTCGTCTGGCACACGCAGGGGAGCGGTAAAAGTCTTTCCATGCTCTTCTACGCCGGTAAGGTCATCCAGAATGCCGCGATGGAGAACCCCACCCTCATCATCCTCACCGACCGCAACGATCTTGACGATCAACTCTTTGGCATCTTCGCCTCCGGTCATGAATTGCTCCGTCAGGAACCGGTTCAGGCTGAAAACCGCGACCATCTCAAAGCCCTGCTTCAAGTCGCCTCCGGTGGCGTGGTCTTCACCACCATTCAGAAGTTCCGTCCCGAAGGTCAGGAGAACACCTATCCCCTGCTCTCAGAACGCCGCAACATCATCTTCATTGCGGATGAAGCCCACCGTAGCCAGTATGGCTTCGGTGCGCGGGTGCTCGAACGCGGTGATGAGGCATCCATCGTCTACGGCTTCGCAAAGTACGTGCGCGATGCCCTGCCCCAAGCCTCCTTCATCGGCTTCACCGGCACGCCCATCGAAAAAACTGACGCCAACACCCGTCAGGTCTTCGGTGATTACATCGACGTCTATGACATCCAACGCGCCGTCAGTGATGGTGCAACCGTCCCCATCTACTACGAAGCCCGTCTCGCTCGTCTTCAACTGCGCGAAGAAGAACGGCCACATATCGACCCTACCTTCGAAGAAGTGACCGAAGGCGAAGAACCGACCTACAAAGAGAAACTCAAAACCAAGTGGTCCCAACTTGAAGCCATGGTTGGCACCGAAACCCGACTGGATCAGGTCGCGCAGGACATCATCTCGCACTTCGAGCAGCGCACCTTAACACTCGACGGGAAAGCCATGATCGTCTGCATGAGCCGTCGCATCGCGGTTGATCTTTACGCACGCATCATCAACCTTCGCCCCCAATGGCACGATGACACCGATGATGGTGGTGTGATCAAGATCGTCATGACTGGCAGCGCAGCCGATCCCGGTGCTTATCAACCGCATGTCCGCAACAAGCCGCGCCGTAAGGCCCTTGCTGACCGCTTCAAAGACCCGAATGACTCGCTCAAGCTGGTCATCGTCCGTGATATGTGGCTCACCGGCTTTGATGCTCCCGTGATGCATACCATGTACGTCGATAAACCCATGCACGGTCACAGCCTCATGCAAGCGATAGCCCGTGTGAACCGTGTCTTCCGTGATAAGCCCGGTGGTCTAATCGTCGATTACCTCGGCATTGCAACTGATCTCCAAGAAGCAGTTGAAACCTACACGCAGGAAGGCGGTCAAGGACTCCCTGCCGTTGATTTGGAACAGGTTATCGGCGTCATGCTCGACCAGTATCACATCGTCAGCGCCATGTTTCATGAATTCGACTACGACGGCTTCTTCGACAATGCCCCTGCCAAACGGCTGTCGGTTATTCCGGCTGCGATGGAACATATCCTGACGCAGCGCGACGGCAAACGCCGCTTCATGGATGCCGTCAGCAAACTATCCAAATCCTATGCCCTTTCCGTCCCCGCTGATGAAACCGTCGAGATTCGAGATGAAGTCGCCTTCTTCCAAGCCGTTCGTGCTGCCTTCGACAAACACACCCCGTCTGACATCGCCGGTTATGATCGGGATGACATCGACTCTGCCGTGAAACAACTGGTCTCGAAGGCTGTGGTGTCGAATGAAGTCATCGACATCTTCGGTGCGGCTGGCCTCAAACGTCCTGATGTCTCCATCATCTCGGAAGAATTCCTTGAAGATATGAAGCACATGCCTCAGAAGAACCTCGCGCTGGAGATGCTCAAGAAACTTCTCAACGACGAAATCCGCAGTCGGGCTTCTCGCAATGTGGTTCAAGCCCGATCCTTCGCCGATCTGCTTGAACAAACCATCCATCGCTATCAGAACCGCACTATCGACGCAGCACAGGTCATCGCCGACCTCATCGACCTCGCCAAAGAAATGCGCGACTCCGGGCAACGAGGCGAACAACTCGGACTGAGTGATGATGAACTGGCATTTTATGATGCGCTGGCTGAAAACAAATCTGCGATTGATGTTCTTGGGGATAAGCAACTGGCGGTGATCGCATTGGAGTTGGTGCAATCCGTCCGGGCAAACGCCACCATCGACTGGACGGTCAAGGAAAGCGCGAAGGCCAAGATGCGCATTTTGGTGAAGCGTATACTGCGGAAATACGGATACCCGCCCGATCTGCAAGAAAAAGCGGCTACCCTCGTGCTACAACAGGCTGAGATTCTAGCGGCACAATGGGCTAGTTAAGTGATTTATTGAGGGCAGTCTCAGAATTATTTCTCACTGCCCTTCTCATCTTTCCACATCTTCTCATACATTTCAGCCATTGCTTGCCATCTTCCAACTGCACGTTCTAATTCACGTATTTCCTTTTCTTTCTCACTCATCGCCGCTTCCTTCGAGCTTAATTCAGTTCGAAGCCGCGCGTTTTCCTCTATACTACCCTTCAGTTCTAATTGAAGAGTTCGAAGTTCCGTGTAAACCTGCATTGCATTGTCACCCTGAATATTCATGGCTTCAGGAGGAAGTTGAGTAACTCGATGACCGGCAACAAGATCAGCTTTTATCTTCTCCCAAGTCGCATTTTGCTTTCTCTCCATACGAATAGTGTTGATTAAAATCAAGTCCTCCGGTTGATATTCCCGTTGACTGTGAACCTCTCCTCTAGCCTCAGGTGTGAAAAAATCACTAAAACGCAACGTCCAATCGGCAACTGTATTAGTATCTACACCGAAGAGTTTCGCGACTTTCCCTGTTCTCATTTGACTATTCCTTAATTCACAGAATGGTAATTGAATTATACAACTGAACAAGTTAAACTGTACAGAATGGGATATTCATTTGAACTGCACTCCTAAGTGCGACACGCACTAGGAGCGATACTTTAGGAGCGAATGATGGCAGCTAAGAAAAAGTCGGCAGCAAAACGCAAACCTGTTCCGCGTCACGCTCGGAAATATCTGTTTCGCAACGACCATCCTGTCGACCAGCATGTCGAGGAAATCCTCAACTTCTGGAAAAGCGGGAAGCAGGAGATCACCAATCTTCGCAAAGCTGTCGCACTCTATTATGCCTTGGAGCAGGGGGATTTGCCGCTTCTCTTCGATATGTTCCCGCAATACAAAGCTCAGTTTGCACCCAGTACAGCTGAGGCGCTGGAGCAATTCATGCAGATTTTGAAGCAGCAGCAACTGCAACCGGTAGAGACCAGGCAGTTGGTCAACCACGACATCCCGAAACATTTACCTGCACCGCCTAAAGTTGAAGTCAAACAAGCATCTGTTATGTCAGCCGATGATATTGCCGATAATTTTCTTTCGATGTTTCAGTGAATTAAAAACCCCGCTGGTGGACAACGGGGCTTCAAAATCAGCGCAATTGAGGTGCGCCAACCATGACAAATTATACAGCGAGTGTAGACTGCGGCAACGGCAACACCTGTGCAATGTTGGCCGGCTCCAAAAAGAGCATCAGTTTTCCAAGTATCCGAACACGCATCACATCCCAAACCCTCGGCTTAGGGCAGGGGCATGAACTGGATTTCACCTCAGCCGTCTGGCGCGGCGATACCTATGCCGTCGGTGATGATGCACTGATCCTCAACCGGCAGGGCATCGACCGCCATATGGGTGCCAATCGCTACGGCGGTGAGCATCATCAATTCCTGAGTGCATATGCTCTCGCTCGACTAGGAATCAAGTCGGGCAGTGTGGACATCACACTCCTGTGCCCACCGGCTATGTACAACGACCTCAAGAAGCCCATGATCGACGCATACACCGCGCAGGGCGTTGAAATCTCGCTGAAGGGCGACAAGAAGCCACGGCAGTGGTCCTACAACAACGTATCAATCTTCCCAGAGGGCTATGCTGCCATTGGCTGCTTCATGCTCGACACCAATGGGGTTAAGTCACAATTGGCAACTAAGCTGGCAGGGGATGTGGTTCTACTTGATGTCGGCGCCTACACGGCCAACGTCTTCCGGTTGCACAACGCTGCGTTTAACCCTGCGGATTTACCACTATCGAGCATCGCCAACGGTGGAGGCAATACCCACATTCGATTACCGCTACTGGAATGGGTGAAGGGGGCAGGGGGTGATTTGACTGCCGTTACATTAGATGACATCGACAAGGTACTCCGTCTCGCTAGTGCCAGCGGTGATTATGTGTTTCAGTTTGGCAGTGCATCGATTGATCTAAAGCCCATGTTGGATCATTTGAGCAAGCAGTATGCCGACTGGCTGGCCAATAATGCCCTCGACACCCGCTTCGATGGTCTCAAGGACATCAGTGGATTACTGGTCGTCGGTGGGAACGCCGCCTATATCATGCCACATCTACAAGGTTGGTACGGCAAAGTGATCGATTACACCAAATGGCGTGAGTTTTCAGGACTCCATCCCGCCGATTTGAATGCAGCAGGGGGGTTACGGTTGGCTCAGGCACGCTTGGCAGCGAAGAAATAATCTAAACAAAGCCATGATTGGCTCATAAATCACATTTTAGTCTCTCAAGAATCAGCGAGAAGGAAAATTACCGGTAAATTCCTCAATAATGTGGAATTTTGCATACCCTGACCTGTAATATTCGGTTGCATGAGTCGGGTGGTAGGGCTATACTAACTATTAACACTCCCATAAACAGAAAAGACGAGCTGCAAACTCGTCTTTCTGCCGAAGCCCGCCTTAGGGTTTCAAGGGATTGCCGAACTCGTAACCGGAGTTCGACGCTGTACCCAATTATAACACGAATTGAGTACAAATCACCTGAGTTATCTAACAAGGGAGCGTCGCCTTCATCATTACGAGGGTGACGCTTTTTTATTTGTCTGACGGAGAATGATGAACGAACAGGGGATTGTGTCCCGGTAGAGTAGGGGACACCAAAGGTGTGAGAACACCATCACTTACCCTATAAAAACGAAATGCCTTCTAAACCCTGAGAAAGTTCCAAGAAGGCATTCAACATCAGCCGCCGGGGCGACTTTATTGAATGCGCCCGGACGTATCCGCTTTCATTTCACATGATAGCGAATATTTTCTGTGCATGCAAGTCAAATCCGGCGAGATCGGGTTTGATTTGCTATTTTCTAACGAAGCCTCAACTTTACGCACTGCTGCCGAAGCGTATTTCTACCTCGGTTGGTCAGTGATTCCGCTATACGGAGATCTCGATTCCTCCCGTCCGAAGATACCCAATATCCCGTGGACTATCCATCAACACTATCGCGCCTCTTTGAATGACCAGCGCCAATGGACAAACGTTGGCGGTCTGGGCATTGTCACAGGACGGGTTAGCCAACTCATCGTGCTGGATTTCGATGATGAAGAGGTCTTCAAACGCTTCAAAATCCACTATCCGGATCTCCTTGAAACGCATACCGTTCGTTCAGCCGGTCGGCAGCTGCCACATCTCTACTTCAAACTCCCCGACCATCTACACTTCGACAGTCAGAAAGGGCAGGGCATAGACCTGCTATCTAATGGTCGCTATGTGGTTGCGCCGCCCACCACTATCAACGGCAGATCTTACACCATCATCAGGGGTGGAATGCCCAAAACCCTCACCGATCGCGATATTCGCAGGATTCAGACATTTCTTGCAACCTGCACCACAGATCAGACTAAACAAGCTAAATCTGTTCTGAAAAGCACGATTGCAACAGCTTTAATTCCTGGTAAACCGCTCAAAGCGACCGATCAAGACCTTGCCAATATCTATACCAACAGCTGCAAACAAGGGGGGCGAAACGAAGCCCTGTTCCGTACCAGCTTATTTGCAAGAGATACCGGTTGGTCGCAGACAGAGACACAAACCTCTTTGGTGCAGCTGCATGTCCATCAAAGCACACACTCCGAAAATCCTGCTCAGCGCCAACGCGAAGCCCTCGCCACCATCCGGAGTGCCTTCTCACGACCAGCCCAGCATCAGCGCTCGGCACGACAGACAGTCAAAGGACACCTTCCCAACAGTGTGCGGGAAGCTTTGATGCAACAGAAAATGACTTATGTGATCCGGACTATTGAAGGGTTACTAATGGTAGGGTTCAAAGCCGGTCAGATCATACGAACACAACAGGCAATCCGCGCCTTGAAAGGGTTGGTCGGACGGGATTCAATTTACAACGCACTCCAAGTCACATGTGGCCAAGCTCTCTTCCGCCGCGTTTCCCCCGTAAGCCCCCTTTTGACCGCTAACGCGGTTGCTAGATCGAAACGCAGATTGGATAACAAAAAATGCTTTTTGTTACCAGCAAAAGATCAGGAAAAACCTCATGGCGGTCGTCCGGAACACGCCTACCGAATACCGTCGATTGCGGAATTATGTGCTTTGTTAGGTGTGAAATTATCCAACAGTGATCCACTAGAACGGGCCGATCTGGCTACAGCGCATCAAACCCGTATGGCGTTGCACCGCGAACTGATTAAGCGTCGTCCGGGTAAATATTCCCGTCGCTGGTTAGCCCATCGTCTGGGAGTCACCATACCCACCATCAGCACCTATAACCGAGATATTCCGATCCATTCCCGGTCAACTTACCTCGAAACGACGATACGATGGGGCAATATTGAGCGCTTGCCACTAGATGAACCGATGCGCGGCGCGGTCTTAATCACAACCAATGGCAAGAAATATCCGGCACTGCGTACAATCGCTTCCATGCTGTTGGCGAAGGGGAACGGGGTGAATCTGAGCGAGCAGGGGAGTAATATTTACTGGTATGGAGATGCGGAACCAGATGCAACTCTGGTTGCTGAAATTCAGAAACAGCAAGTCCAAAGACAACAAGCTATGGAGATATTTTTAGTTCCCAATTTAACCAAACCGCACTCAGCACAAGTACAGAAATATTCCAAGCCGATGCCCAAACCCAAACAGGGTAAGGCTGTCCCCAAATCGCACACGAACTTCCACAAGCCATTGTCTGACAGTGGCCAGGAAACGCTGGCACAACAGGTCTACACGGCCATCAATGAAATGGGTGGAAAAACCCTCAGCCTCGCCAACGCGCGTCGTATCACGCTCATGAAATCCGAACACCATCTTGAAATGGCTTTAAAGCTCATTCAGAAGCGTCATACACTCCAGAACCCAACCGGATTCTTGATCACACTGTTGCGATCAAAATACACAGCCATGCAGTCGTAAGACACTCTGACAAGTTTGTTGTCGTGCCTCAGGACAACACAGATGTCGTGTCAGACAACAGACCTGTCAGACAGCGGGCAATTCACAATTTTGTCTTACAAACACCGACGCGATACTGTCAGGTACTTTTGGTCGGTGTGGTACACCGCACCGACACGCTGACCAGCACCGAAGGGCTGGGTCGGCGGTGCTGCGCTTGAGCGCGGCACATCAAGCCCTCCGGCACCTGAGGAGCGAAAGTAAATCTATTGAATTCCGCACCGCGTGTTCTCACAAGATTCGCAAGGCCGTAGATGATTTGTCACGCCAAAGCGTTAGAAAATCGAACTGGGCGCGTGCCTACTTTGATGCCCAAATTGAACGGGGACACGGCGCTGCCAGAGCGTACCGGGCATTAGGGAATCGATGGCTGAGCATCATTTGGAAACTGTGGCAGACCCAACAAGCCTACGATGAGAAAATCCATATGGCAAACAGGGCGATGCATGGCCAGTTGCAGCTCACGAAATAACACAAGAGTTTGTCTGACAGACGGGGTTTGGGCTTCCTAAACCCCACAGGTAAGTCACATCACAGATAGACACCTAATAGGGCGACTGCTCAACGTCGGACAGAACGCCGTATTTGAATTTGTCAAACGAACACCGGCGCAACGCTGCCAGGTGCGTTTGGTCGGTTCGGTACGCCGAGCCGACACGCTGACCAGCACCGAAGGGCTGGGTCAGCGGTGCTGCGCCTGAGCGCGGCACATCAAGCCCTCCGGCACCTGAGGAGCGAGCGTTTTAGCTCGCGACTGGCCAGCCGCGCTGTGTTCCAAATATGGACACACAACGCTAACCGCAATCGTGTGTTCTTCACACGTTCAGCGGCTGGCTAGTTCGGCGTCCGCCCTACGGACGCTGCGCTGCTGCCAGGCAGCGCTCTAGTACTAGCGCCTCGTGCAACCACTAGATTGGGCATGCCAATTGCTTTGTCAGACAAATCCTCAACGGTTCTCTTCTTCTTGATCTTGGACTATTCCCACTTGTGCGTTTAAAAATGTCGACTGGCCAGCCGCGCTGTGTTCCAAATAGGGACACACAACGCTAACCGCAACCGTGTGTTCTTCACACGTTCAGCGGCTGGCTAGTTCGGCGTCCGTAGGGCGGACGCTGCGCTGCTGCCTGGCAGCGCTCAGGTACTAGCACCTCGTGCGACCACTAGATTGGACATGCCAATTGCTTTGTCAGACAAATCATCAACGATTCTCATCTATCGTGTCCGTCATCCTACATTCTGGGCTATCAACATCGTCCTACACCCTCATGCGAACACCCATTAGGCTTTGAGGGAGCAATCAGCGTTGAAATATAGGACGATGTGCGGACGCTAAAAAGATGGACAATGTTCAAGCATATGACACGGTAGGGTAGGGATTATATCGTCACCTCACCACCCTGAGCACCGAATGATCTTAATCAGAGTCACTGGGTTCGTATACTCACGTAACATCTGACCGACAAGTTTAGCCTTAAGAACATACTCTAGGAGTCCTGATTAAAAAACATCAACGAGCCGTTTAGAGATGATGAGGTGTAGAATCGATACATCGATAGGTGTTCCGTGATTGACCTGAACCTGTTCGATCATCTGAATCAGGCACTGACCATGACTAACACAGTCAAGTATGTGACGATTGTTGACCCCGTCCTCGAAGTAACCCTCATCGGCACAGCCAGTCTTGCAACATGGCGACCACAGCTTGAAACTGAAGGACTGACAATTGCGACCGCTGAGGTTCATATCGTCCTCAGCGCAGTCGAGACCCGGTACATAGGAGTCCGCTTCAAAGAGTTTTCAGTCTCACTACTACTCGATGAACACCAAGTCTTACTTCTACATGCCTTTAACTCGAACCGGATGTTTGCATGGGTTGAACGGCAGTTCTTCCACACACCTTACTACCATGGTGATATTGATGTTCAGGAGAACCACATCGCTATTCGAGAGCAGAGTCACCCGTTAATCGAAGTCTCCTTGCCCGACAATGCTACCGTTTCACGTAGTGGGGACGAAGATATTGAACGTGTGGTGTTGATGAAACGGTCATCACGCAGTGTCAAGCGACCTTACTTCCATGCCCGGTTGGAAGGGCATACCCGCTACTTTGACGCGACAGGGTCTACGCTGCACTATTTCGACAGCACCCAACTAAACCCTACACTCAGCACACTGCGCCAATCCGACTTTCGACTACAAGACTGGTCGGTTCGATGTCATGCCCGACACAGTAAGTCGAATACCTATCAGCAAGAGTAGACTTGCACACATGAAGAGGGACACTATGAACCGGCTGCACCTATCAGCACTGATGACCTGCTTACTGGCTGCCTTCACCTTGGTAGTCCGTGCTCAAGTGGATTGTCCGACCCTCGTCAAAACCGCCCTTGAAACGGCTGACCACCACTGTAGCACCCTTGGTCGTAACCAAGCCTGCTACGGCAACATCCAGCTTAAGGCCACGACTCAAGACGGTAAGACACTGACTTTTAACCAGTCTGGTGACATCGCCAATGTAGTTGACCTGAAAGCCCTTGAACTCAGTTCGATGAGCCTAACCGACGAGTCATGGGGTGTCGCACTGATGAAGCTCCAAGCGAACTTGCCGGGTACGCTTCCGGGTCAGAATGTGACCTTCCTGCTGTTCGGTAACGTGCAGATAGACGATGCCGATGGGGTACCCGTCGAACTCGAGATGACGGCACGGCGTGGGGTTAATGTCCGACTGCGACCCGTGATTGCAGCCAACAATGTGATTGGATCACTCAAGGTGGGACAAGCCGTAACCGTGAACGGACGTCTAAAAGATGGTTCATGGCTACGGATGAAAACAGAGGATGGAACAGGCTGGGTAGCGGCTGACTTCCTCAAGTCCACTGAGGATATGAACCGCTTACACATAGTGAAACCTGAAGAACCGGTCTTTGGCCCGATGCAGGCCTTCAGCTTCAGTACCGGCATAGGCGACCGTCCCTGTGCCGAAGCTCCTGACAGCGGGATACTCATTCAGACTCCGAAAGGTGGACAGCGGGTCACGTTTAATGTCAACGGCGTAACAGTGGATGTTGGTTCAACTGTCTACCTCCAAGCCCAACCGAGTAATGCGCTCACTGTCACCGTGTTACAAGGAGCGGTGAAATTAACAGCCAACGGCGTCTCGCAGGGTGTACCAGCAGGGACGGTTTCACGAGTAAAATTGGATGCAACCGGACAAGCATCTGGCACACCAACGTATCCGGAACCTTACGACCAGAGCACCTTGTTGACACTGCCGGTGAGTGTAGGGCTACCTGATAAGATCGTCATCCAGCCACCGCTCCAAAAAGCAAAGGTTGAAACCGCTGTAGAGACTGCAACTGCCATCGCTGATGGGTTACCTCTAAGCGGAGAATGGGGTGCACAAGTAACCGTTACCCGTAGCGATTGTCCCGGCCCTAAACCTAATTACTCTCTTGGAGACACTGGCTATTGGACCTTCCCATTCACCTTTAGTGATGACTGGCAAACCTTGTCATACGACAATGATTTCTCCAACGTCACGTTCGTCTTGCACCGCACTGCTGATAACACCTACTCGACAACCATGGATAATAACTACGGCAATTACACCACAGTCACCGTTTCGTTCCCGACACCCACCACCTTCCAGTGGTCACGAGACTATTGAAACGAGGGGTGGAAATGTGGGTTGAACTATGACGGCAGCGGCACCTTTCTGAAGTGACGGGCGGTACAGTTCTTAAGGCTTAACAGTCGGACGATCTGTGTCCATCGTCAAAAACCGGTAAACTTGATGTTAAGCACCGAAAGCCACAGCTGACCTTAGAGTCAGTCTAAGCAGGATGATCTTATCCCGTCTAAATTTCACATAGAACGAACTAAACTATGCAGAAACCAATGGCTCTAGAGCAGCCATATTTCCACTTGTGATGCTCGCAGACAATGTCTTCACAAATTGAACTTCAGTGTCTGTAGCTGAGCCACCAGCCAGCTGTAAATAAAAGAGGTAACTTATCAAAGCAGCCTCTGGTTGATTGGCCTTGAGTAACGCATCACCTTTATACCAATACAGATCACGAAGACTGCTCATCCGGGCAAGCACCGCCTCTGGGATGCCATCTATGGCCTGCTCGTAGTACTCAATAGCACGCTCATAGTCGCCGGTTACGTAGTAGTAATGCCCTAAGCGATAAGCAATCATCTGCTCATAGTAAGGATCAGTCTCGCCGCGCTCCAGCTTGTCATCCGCAAATATGGTGCCTGACAGGATGAACATGCTAACCAGGGTGACACACGCAATCAGGAGCAACCGACTCTTGTTATGGAACAATGGACGGCGATTTGGCGATTCTTTTCGATCACTAACCATATCTGCAAGGTGCTGCTGTTGGGCATTCTGTAGCTGCTGTGAACGGTGGTACTGATCCTTCGCATATTGGTTCAAGTTGTACATGATAGCCTCCTCCAAAGTTATTTCGTGTCTGTCCTCAATCTATGACGAGAAGCACTTTTGGGGAGGTAGGGAGATAGCAAGAGTACCGGTGTGGAAAAGGTGTGGAACGATTTATCTCGCGTATTAAGGGCATACATTGTTGAATAGAAATGAAAAGACCCCCGTGCTGGAGGTCTTTCGATTATTCGGAGTCCTAATAAAATCAGATGATGCTACAGCACTAGCTTGTAGCCGCAACAAACTGGGGGCAGGTAGGTTGATTGGCCGGAATATCGTACGTCTGCCGCTCCTGTGGCGTAAAATCAGTCGGTAGTTCAGCGCACATAGTATCCACAAAATCCTGATAATCGCGTTGCCAGATCACGAGGTCTCCACCGCCCACGGCTAAGACCTGTTTTTCATCCGGCGAAAATGTTGCCCAGCGTATGCCCTCACGATGTCCTGAATAAGCCCTCATGAGTGCGCCAGTGGTCGTGTCCCAGAGCCGAACATCCCGATCAGTCGTCGATCCCAACAGATACCGACCGTCACGTGAAAACATTACACCGACTCCCAAACCGGGATAGCCATTTAAGGTTTGGAGTAACGTACCGCTGGATTTATCCCACAGTTGAAAAGAACCATCGAAACGAGCCGCTGCAATGCGTTTCTGATCCGATGAAAATGCGGTGTTCATGACACCAGCCGCCTCGTCAGCATACACCTTGAGCAGCTTTCCAGATGCAATGTCCCACAGCCGTATCGTTCCCCCCGTATCACTGCTTAGCAACTCTTTGCTATCGGCAGAAAAGATGGCAACACCAATTGCAGCGGTATGACCCTCAAAACGTTGGACAGGCTGCCCGGTTGCGACATCCCAGACAATCACGAGATTGTCAAACCCTCCGGTCGACACATATTTGCCATCAGGGGAATAATCAACTTCATTAATTTCAGCCGTGTGTCCGACAAAAGTCCTGATGGTTTTGCCGGTAGCCACTTCATACAAATAAGCGTTTGTGTCCGGGGCATTCGTGCTGGCGAAAAGATACTTCCCATCAGGTGATAAAGCAGCATCCCGGATGGTGGTCTTAGGTTCCAGCGTATACAGCCTCGTCAGGGTGGCCGCATCCCAGATTTGGGCGATATCCGGTCCTGCTGTCAATAAATACTTGTTGTCGGCGGAGTATTTGACGCGCCATGGTCCACCACCCCCAGTCACCGGATCAACCACATGAATAACACGCGGTTCTGCGTCAAACTGAGCATCCCATAACAACATATCAGGCTGCCCACTCGTCAACACATATTTCCCATCTGGCGAATACCGGACGCTGTATAGGCCGTTGGGAGCGTAAAAGCGTTTTACTTCGTCTCCTTTTTCGACATCCCAGAAGCGAATTGTAAAATCATCGCCTCCGCTTACAAGCCAATGTCCGTCCGGTGAAAAATCCACCTGGGTAACCCAACCCGGGTAGCCTGTAAACTGTCGAATTTCATCTCCTTTTTCTAGATCCCAGAGACGAATGCTATGGTCATCACTGGCTGACGCAATCAATTTACTATCGGGGGATAAAGCAACCTGATCAATCCAATCTGTATGACCCACAAATTGACGTACTTCTTGCCATGTGTTCGCATCCCAAAGATAAACGATTTTGTCCTCACCCCCTGAAACGATATACCGCCCATCGCGTGAAAAAGCCACACTGGCTCTACCAGTCATCTGATGAAGTTCATTACCAGTAGTCGCATCCCATATTCGAATGGTATTGTCAAAGGATGAGGTGACAATACGCTGACTGTCCGGTGAAATGGCAATAGACAGTATCTGGTTACCCTCGGCATGGCCGATTAACTTGTGGAGCACTGCACCGGTTTCCGCATCCCATATCCATCCAATCGCATCATCTCCACCGGCGACAATGTATCGGCCGTTCGGGGAATAGGCGACATCCCGTAGAATTCCAGCTGACCCACTTAGTTCACGAATCTGTTGGCCGCTTTGAAAGTCCCACAGCCGCCCGATGAGGTCTGACCCAATAGTCACCAAGCGTGTTCCATCAGGCGAAAAAGACCCGGCTATAGCAATGCTTGTGCTAGGAAAACGATGTTTGACAATTCCACGTGCTGAAGCCTGAAGTAAAGCCGCATCAGCCTGCTCAGAATAGCCAAAGCGCAGACTTGCAATTGCGAGTAGGGCAGGTAGATTCCCATTTGCCCCATCATTCATGAGATTTTGTGCTTGTGCGGCCAGTCGGACTTGCTCCGCATGGCGAAAATTGGCGTCGCTGGTTGCCAATGCCTGTTGGGTTAGATTACTCTGGTTTACCGCTGCTCCTGTTAAGCCAAAAGCCCCAATGACAGACACAAATAACACTGCCACCAATCCCCTCAGAACCCGTATTGAGCGCCTTTCCAAGGCTTTCACACGCGCTTGCCGTTCTACCTCTGCGGCAGTTTGCCGTTGTTGTTCCTGAATGCTTTCTTGCAGATAGGCGCGTTCCTTGTGTGTCAACGCCAGTTGAGTTTCATCTGACCATTTTGCCATTGTAGATAATCGGGAACCCCGCAGCAGAAAACTTTGCTCTCGACCGGATTCCTCCCATTCATCAGCCCCAGCGGACAATTGACGCTGTAACTTAATATCTTCGCGAGCGTCATTCAACCATTCCCGCAAACGCTTCCATTCTCGGATAATGGCTTCGTGTGCCACCTCGACCGTTGGAAAACGGGTCTGCGGGTCATTGTCGAGGGACAGCAACCGATAACTTGAGTAGTTATCAATCACTTCATCCATCGTTTCGGGTTCAGATGTGACTGCCAATAATTCTGAACGCAGTGTGCGCCGACGTGTGTCTTCGACTCCTTCACCGAGTGTTACGAGACGCAGAAACATTTGCCGTGTGGCATTCTGACCATCTGCACTCATGCTCAGATAAAGTTCGTCGGCTCGTTTCGCCAATGCGCCTACTGTTCCACCAAGCGATTGATAGGCTTCATGGGTCAGCAATCGTCCCTGTCGCAGTTCAAATAGTTCGGTTAAAGCATATTGGAGCAAGGGAAGGGCACTGGGTTGATAATTGACCTCGCTGATGATTTTGGCAACCAATCCGGTTTCAAAGCGCACCCCAACTTGCTCTGCTGGCTGCGTAATCGCTCGTTCTAAGCCGTCAGCCGTCAGGGGCAAGATGGTTTCGATACGGCTTCTGAAAAGCTCACCCATACCGTCATAAATCAGTGGTCTATCATAGAAATCGGCACGGAGTGTTACGACTATTCGCACCCGGCTGCGAGGATCATTGACCGCACCCAAAATCAGATTGAGAAAGTGGAGTCGCTCCTCTTCTTTGGTTACAAGTGTGAATACTTCCTCGAATTGATCGATTACAACCGTGAGTTCGGTGCTGTCGTCAGGCAAGATAAGTTGTGCAGCGCGTACCAGACCGCGTTCATCCCGTTCCAGATGCTCTCGTAAATGTTCTGCTTGATTAGCTGCGATGCGGGTCATGGCAACTTCAAGCTCATCGAGCGGATGTGCCCCTGGCACCATATCGATAATGAACCACTTTTCCGAACCCGGCAGTTCACCGCGCCATAGGGCAGGGACGAGACCGGCCTTTACGAGGCTGGATTTACCGCTTCCACTCGGCCCGACAACAGCCAGAAATCGCCCACTTTCATTCTCCCCACTTTGTATGCCAACACGTTGTGGCGGCACCTCACCCATGCGTTTGACTAACTTTGCGATGAGCTTTTCGCGGCCAAAGAAATCTCGGTTATCGGCTATCTGGAATGATCGCAGTCCTTTGAACGGGTTGATCGGGTGAAATTCATCTGTCGGGACTACTGTTTTGATGTCTAAATCGGCTGCCGGTGCTGCATCGCCTATCAGGTGTAGTTCACGTGCTCGAACAATCGCTTGGACGCGTGTTCGTACTCCCAGTTTCTGATAGATTTGTGTGACATACCATTTGACGGTGTTAAGCGCAATGACCAGCTCTTCTGCGATCTCCTTGTTCGAGCGACCATTGATAATCAGTCGAAGGATGTCTTGTTCACGCATCGTCAGGGTTTCAACAAGGCTGCCTTTATTCTGAACCTGACCAGCCGCGCGAAAAGCGGTCGCCATTTCAAGAACGTCGCTATAACGTTCCTTTGGGTTCTTGGCAGTCGCTTTTTGGATGACATCATTGATGGCTGATCGCACCTCATCTGCTAAATTCACGAGTAAGGGTAGTGGTTCGTTGAGGTGCTTATATAAGCGTTCGACAGAACTGATGTTGGGAAAAGGATGCTCCCCGGTTAGCATCTCAAAGAGCACAACACCAAGGCTATAAATATCAGTTGCTGGTGTGACTATTTCACCTCGGGCTTGTTCAGGAGCAAGGTAGTCCGGTGAACCGATAATTGCATCTGGCTCAGTCACCTGTCCCTGAATACTGACATCTTTCGCGATACCAAAATCGGCTAGATAGGCATTTCCATCCTCATCCAACAAGATGTTTCCCGGTTTGAGATCCCGATGGATAACCTGACTACGGTGGGCGGTAGCCAATGCAGCGGCCAGTTGATCCAAAATCAGAGCCACTTGTTCCGGAGTGAATGTGCCTCTATGTAAGGCATCCTTGAGACTGCCACCCCGTAACCAGCGCATAACAAGATACGCACCATCTGGATCACGCCAGTAATCATACAGAGGAACGATGTGGAGATGTTCGAGACGAGCAATAAGTTGTGCTTCAGTTTCAAAGCGGCGTATAAAATCTGGGTGATTTGAGAAGTGGGGCAATATAACCTTGATCGCCACCTCTCGATTGACCGTAGACTGCTGTGCTTTGTAAACGGCACCGAATCCGCCCGTACCTATGCGTTCTCGTAATTCATAGCCTTTGATATTCTGCCCACTAAGATTATCCATACGCCCCCCCGCCTGTGATGCAACCCATGTTATGTGTGATTATAGGTATGATTCTTCACAGCGGTTCATATTCCACACCTTTTCCACACCTGTTTATAGCGCTTCACGCGGCCAAACCCCCGTGCATCACCGTTCTTTGCAAAGTGCTAACCACTTCATGGTTCCCAATCAAGTCTTCAGTACAGTTTTGCCTGACAGATTATCGGTATGGAAAAGGTAAGGATTCTAACGTGAGGTACTTACGCACAAAACGCAAAGCCATACAATCACATTGGCTCGTACATATTGGCTACTTACTTCAGGAGTGTGCTTGAATGTCTATCAACCGGGGAAGTGCATTAACACAAAAGCTTGAAAACATGTTTAATATTCCCGATCTTCAGATAGCGGATACGATATTTGCGGCTGATTTCGTGGCACATGTACCGATGATGCCAAGTCTCAGCCGGTCAAGTTTCAAGGCATTTATCGATAGCTTTTACGAGTCGTTCCCCGACCTGAATATGCATATAGAAGAGAGTATCGTCACCGCAAAACGATTGGTATTACGCATCACGTATACAGGAACGCACACAGGAGTATTTCTCGGCATTGCGGCAACGCAGCTACATGTGCATTTACCTACGATAGGGGTGTTCAAGATTGAACATGGTTTGATCACTGAAGGCTGGATTGAGATGGATATTTTTGGTGTCCTACAGCAGATTAGCATTTCCCAAGTCAATCAAAATCCACAATCCCCTTTCATCAGCATGAACTGATTACAACCGCAGTTTAAGCCTTAAGCCTTAGGAGTCGATCTCATGCCCAAGAAAATACGCCATAGACCGATCTTCACCGCCACCAACAACCATGACAAACAAGCGGGTATGCCGCCATTCATCAAGACCGATGACACCGATCGCTACTTTGCCTACTTTGAGAATGAACGTCACCAGCAGTTCATCTTCGTCTATGATTACGCCACCCACACAGGCACGCTCTGGTCAGGGGTAGCCGGTTGGGATCATCCTTTTGAAGTCATCAACGGCAAGGCCATAAACGCTAAGCTGACGTACGCAGAGAAGAACTGGTTCAAAACCTGTCTGAACGTGGTCGAAGGAATAGAGCAGGGTCGTAAAGCCCACCAACGGCTGATGGAAGAACGAGCCAACCCACCCAAGCCGGTCGTATCCTCGTTTCCGCCGCGCGAGGAGTTCAAAGCCAGCATGGGACATCTCTACGACAGGACGGCGCATCTTGTGGGATTAGAGAACTGTAGCCGGGAAGAGTTTGTCGCCGGGTGGACAGGGTTACGGGATCTATTGGAGCGGATCGAAATAAAACACCTGTCAAAGCAACAGGACTCTGAAGAAGATAGTTCTTAAGGCTTAAGAGTCATACCTAAGGACTCTAAAAGCATAACAAGTCTCAGCCCAAAATCCTTAAGCCTTAAGAAGCTGGCACATTCTGATTTGAAGAACAGGGTAGGGCAGTGGTATCTTCTTGCCACAACCTTCGTGCTACACAATAAGCAACTATGACTACTGACAAACTCACGAATGCACAGTCCCTAACCATAGCCCGTGTATGATTCTTTTGCATTGAACCTTAAAAAGATTCGCCAACATCGTGGCCGCGAGAAAACGCTGCTTACAAATGACAGTTGGGAAATTAGGAAACCAGAGGATAACAGCCTAGCGTGGTGACTTCAATGCTTGTTGGCGATCAATCGAACGGGCTTCTTCCAGCATGAGCTGCAAGTACTGGGCAAAGGACATTGGTTCCCCGTATAAGCCTTGAATATCAAACTGCTTAATCACTTGTGAGCGCTGGATAACGATGAATTGACGCAAGTGGGCATCCAGTTGAACGATGATCGGTTCCCCTGCATAAGCCGTTCCGACATAGTAACTGTGCCGGTCAATCGACACTATCCCATTCGACCCCACCCGCCTTTTGAAAAGCAACCGATGATAATGATCGAGCCAAGCATCCGGGTCGACTTCTTCAGGGAGCGCACGCCGTTTGGGTAGATTGGGAAAAGCCTGATAGGGAGGACGGTTCTGGCAGGCTGAGGATTGGTTGGCGCGTTAGTGATTATAGAAATAGCGATACTCCCGTAGGATGTCGTCAGCTTTGGCAGGATTTTCCGGGTGGGCTTCCCACAAACATTCATATTTGAGGGTTCGCACCGACCGTTCGACAAACGGTTTGAGATCGGGACGACGCGGTGGAGTGGGATCGGGTTCAACACCGATACACAACAAGAAACGCACTAAGGGTGACGGGTATCCATCCATTGCCCAGCTGCTGACAAAACGACTGTCACGATCAAAACGTAGTTTTTGAGGCAAATCGTTGAACAAAAATAACTTGGTTACAGCTAACAAGGCTGTTTCCGCATTGAAATGGTGATCGGTTTGGGTATCAACGAGAATAGATGTGCCCCGATCAACCACGCTCAAAAATTCCACTTGATCAGCTAGTTGTCCAAAATCCATCTCCCAATGTTGCATCGGCTCAGGACGTTCGACCGGGTGATGCTCATGGACACGGGTCGGAATACGTCCACCATCTTTGAGTATTCGCCAAATGGTCGAAATAGACTGCGGGATAAAAGCTGCTTGCTGCTGCAATAATGGGTCATCATGAAGATGGTAGAGGATTGTTTTTGAACCGACCGTTCGTTTGTAAACATCCTTCAGTTGATCACGTAAACTCAAAATGGCATTGCGAACCACTGGCAGGAGTTGTTTAGCATGAGTTTTTGGTGCACGCGATTGGCTTTGGAAGAGTTCAAGACTGAGATGTTTAGCCCCTTGGAACCGTTGTCGCCATTTCTTCACCCAACTCAGGCTATGTCCGACGGCTTCCGCTAAACGTGTGCTCGACCAATCCGGATGGTCACGAACGAACTGGAATAGTTTTATCCGCTCAAACTCCCATAGTGCTTCCATCATTTCTCCTCCTATCGATCTTATCGATGAGGGGATTTTACTCGGCCACGATGTTGGCGAATCTTTTTAAGGTTCAATGCAAAAGAATCATACACGCGAGATTGCCAACAAACTTGGTGAACGGCGCAACGGTGTCATCAGGCTGATCAGACGCATTGTTAGCCAGTGCGGTGAAGATTTCGCCCGTGAGATGTATGCTGCCACAGCCGAGATTGAAGCCAACGGTGGCATGATGCTGCCGGATAACTCACGACGTCGGACACAGGGCGGTATCTTCTTCAAACTGGTTCGCGCCAAGCTGGACAATAACACGCGTAATAAGGTGTTCTATGGCATCGCAGATGTTGGCGTGCCGCTCATGTCGTGGACTGACCGTATCGCCATTGTTCAAGCGCTCCAAACCGAGCAAGGAGTCATCGAATCAATGAGAATATCCCTGCGTGGCCGCCCCGGTCGCATCGAGAAGCGTCCCGAAGTCATCATCACAACCATGTCCTATCTGCCGGTCGTCGACAACTTGCCGCGTGGTATACCGAAACCACCATCCACACCAACCACGTTCGCGGTCTACGTCGCGCCGAAACAATGGGAGAAGGTTGAAACGGCCATTACTGATCCGGATACCCAGAGCATGGCGGTATTCGCTACTGAGGTGCTGACTGAACAGCTATTGGCGAAAACGCGAGCTGCACAGAGCAAAGCCGACAAGCCGGTAAAGGCCAAGAAGCCACCTGTTGCTGAGCTAGTTAATCCCAATCTACCGCCGGATGTGGCGCATAAGCTCAGCGAACTACAGGCATCCGCTACGCTATTCCGCCAGAAGGTCACCAGCATCCTGAGCAAGCCAGCAGGGCAGCAAGCCGGTCTGGAGATGACGCAGAAGCTGCTCAAGAATGTCGAGACGGAGATCGCTACACTGGAGCAGAAGTACGCCGGGTGAGTTGAGAAGGGCAGGCGCGACGGAATAAGTTCAGGCTGCGCCCAAGGTTTAATATGTGCCTGACACGAGCAGCACCCTCGTACAACCCATTTTACGTGCAGACCAGACCCACCGACGCTATCCTTCCGCCTTCGCCGCAAGTGGACATCCGTAGACACCCGCCACTTTTGGGAGCAAACGATACAGCAGCATCGCCTTCTGAAGGGTGAGAAAGGTATGGGCAGCCAACACCACCCGAAAACCGTAATTGTTGTTATCGTTGTTCGGATTGTTGTTGCGATACGACGCGGCGACGAGGTACTGATTGTTATTGAAGGAACCGCCCCTCAGCACCTGCCCGACAGCCTGACTGACCGAAGCCAGCAGCACCAGTATAGCGCCCCCCCAAACGCGACTCCGCTGACCCGGAAAGAGTGTGGGGGATTCCCCCTTAGAGGCGTTCGCTTCGCTCACTTAGAGCACCAGAGAGTCGGAGGTCAGAGACGCGCCTGCGGCGCTATAAAGTTCAGAGTGCGCCAATAGGGGCAGCCAACACCACCCGAAAACCGTAGTTGTGGTTCCTGTCGTACGGATTGCTGTCGTAGCGAAACGACGCGGCGGCGACGTACTGAACGTAATCGAAGGAACCGCCCCGCAGCACCTTGCTTTTATCATTACCATAGCCGTCGATAATTTCCGGGTTTTTATAGTCGTTCAGACACCATTCAAACAGATTTCCCGCTACATCCAGTGCGCCGCATTCCGCCCGACCATGGGGGTACATGCCAACAGCCGTACTGCGATCCCCGATGCCCGCTTCAGTCGTGTTGGCACGCGGCTGTTCGTCCCAATCACCCCAGGGATACTGCCGAGCATTTGTCCCATTTTGTGCCATCCACTGCCATTCCTGTTCGGCTGGGAGACGGATTTGCCAATCTCCGGCAGGAAACTGACCGAATAAACTGTGTTCGCGGTACTTCGCGTCCAACCAACGGCTGAAGGCGACCGCCTGATACCATGACACCGAGTCACGCGGGTAGTTGTCATACTGGGCGACGGCGGTAGACATCGCCTGTTTGATGTATTTTTCTGGAAAACCCTGCCACCAGCGCAAATCCGCAAAGTCATCCGGCGCATCCAGAAACGCTTGAAATTGCGAATAGGTGACGAGGTATTTAGCGACATAGAACGGCCTAACCGTAAAGGACTTGCCTTCAATCTCCATTTGCCCACCCTGCAAAACCGGCAGCCAGTCAATTTGCGGCAATCCACGCTCCTCTAGTCCAATGCCTGAACGACCATCGCTGATGGTTGCCAGCCGTTCGCCAATCCAGCGGCGACGTTTATGATCAGTCGCTATGATTTCAATTTCACGCAGCAGGCGGTTCTGCTCCGGCTCGATGAAATCCTTTTCCACTTCATCCAGATCGGGGTTCAGCCGCGCCTGCATCGAATAGACCCGCTTCAACCGTTCCTGCGGCCACAGCAGATAATCAAGACGCTCTTTTTCGCCCCATTCCGCTGCCGCATTACGTACCTGCCGCAAGAGACGTAGATCATCCTGTGTATCTTCAATCCATGCAGTCAGGCGCGGCCAACTGCGGAGAATCGCCTCATGGGCGACTTCGACAGTAGCCGTTTTGTTGGTTGTATCATAGTTTGTGGTAAGCAGACGCGCATCGGTGAAGGTTTTGATAAGCCTTCGCACATCGTCAGGCAGGCTGCCTGACTGAAACTGCTCACGGCGGCGGGTCGCTGTGCCGCGTTCATCAACTTCGACCAGCGCATGGAAGACCTGCTGAATCACGTTTTCATCCATGCCAAGTGCCATAAATTGATTCTCGGCGCGTGTACCAATTGCCCCCTGCACCCCGCCTAACTGTTCGTATTCGTGATGGGTCAGGGTCTTATCGTCATCCAGTTTGTAGAGTTCATCCAGCGCATACGCCATCAACGCCAGATTACCGGGTTCGTCGCCCGTATCATTGAGAATACGCTCCACGAGCGCGTGGTCAAAAGTCAATCCGGCACGTTCAGCCGGGCGTTCGATCATCTGGCGCAGGGCATCGCGTTTTGGGATAGCAAGTGGGAATGAACCCGTCCGTAACAACTCTGCCAACTGCGGATATTCGACAGCGCGATGATAAAAATCAGCCCGCATGGTGACCACCACCCGTAAACGCGCACTCTTAGCGATTGCCTCCAGCATGACAGCGAAGGACTTGCCATCATCAGGGTTTGCGAGCGTGAATAGTTCCTCAAATTGGTCAACAAAGAGTAGAACTTGCGCCCACGCTGGCAGATTTTCCAGCCCTGCGATGCAAATATCGAGCAGGGTTTGAGGTGCTTCACGTATATCAGCCATAAAGTTCTGCTTGACGCGGCGTGCTTCCAGTGGGTTTGGCTTGAATTGTGGGAAGATGCTCAAAAGCGCGTCATATAGGCTATCAAAGGGATTTTCACCGGGTGTGAAGCGTACAATCTGCCAATCTTTACCGCCTTCAATCGCATTCGCCCGCAAGCGCGGGATCAAGCCTGCTCCCACCAGCGATGATTTTCCGCTGCCCGAAGCCCCCACCACCGCAACAAAACGACTATCGTTAAGCTGTTTGACCAATGCATCGGTTTCATAGCCGCGCCCGAAGAAGATGGGTGCATCTTCCTCTTTAAACGCATGGAGACCGGGAAATGGCGATTTGCGCGTGTCCCATGCAAGTGTCTGAATTGTCGTCACATTCTCGTCATCTTTCAGGTGCGATTCAGTCTGTACATGAGCGTCCATGCGTTTGAGAATGTCCAGCACCAGCACTTCCAGATCAATCTCAAAGGCGCGGCGGAAATCATCGGGCGTTTTATACATATTGATGCCACGTTTGATTTTATCATCCGCCCCATAGAATAAATCAGACTTAAAAAAGTCTTGCACCGCTTTATATTGAGCATGTTTTTTGTCAAAGTCTGCATCCGAAACCTTGAACGGCGGGTCATCCGTGCGGCGGTAAATCACTGTTTCGGGACGTTTTGCTTCAATCGCGTTCAGTAACTCCCAGTGGGTACCGGACTGGTATTCCATACCGTCAGTGTGAATGAACGGTGTGCCCATGCGCGACCAGAATAACACCACCACAATGTCACATTCTGATGGGGTGGGCAATCCCTTGTTGATCGCATCCTGCGGCGTGAGGGTTGCCCTCATCGGTGTTCCTGCGCCGGGCTTATCCCATGCGATGACGCGAAAGGCAACTTTCTCACGGAAGGTAGGACGATAGGGTAACTGTTCAATGACATCCAGTGCGATTTTGCGCTCGTCATTCACATCACCGGGTGAAGAAACAAAAATACGGATGAAGGGAATATGTTCAGGCATGGGCGTACTCGGCAGTTATTAAGAGGCGAACTCACCCGAATTATAGACTCTTCTTTCCGTCTTTGCTTTGACTCTGGCGCATCCAACCGCCTAATAAGCGCCCGATTTCCTCGACCATCTTACTCACATATTCGTATTGCCCTGAGATAAATTCAGAGTTCAGAGAATCAGAGTCCAGATTGCCCTATAGGGGAACCCAACACCACCCGAAAACCGAAGTCGTTGAAACCATTGAAAGGGTTGCTGTTAAAGTTGCGGAAGGACGCACGTGCAGGGTACCGATCGCGATTGAACGAACCCCCGCGCACCACCTTGTCCTCGCCGTTCCCATAGCCATCCACGATTTGTGGGTTATATATATCGTTCTGGCACCACTCGCAGACATTGCCACTCATGTCCAGTGCCTTACAAACTGCCTCTCCATGGGGATACATGCCCACTGCCATCGCTCGGCTTAAACCTGTTTCACTGGTGTTAGCATATCCTTCCAGCCATTCTCCCCATGGATAATCTCGTTTTTCTTCCCCGCCCTGGGCCGCCCACTGCCATTCCCACTCTGTCGGCAGACGAACCGCCAGCTTCTCATCTGGCAGTAAACCAAATGTGCGTAATTTCGAATCCAACCAACGGGTAAACGCTACACAGTGATACCATGGCAGCCTATCACGCGGGTTATTCAGCGTTTTGGTGCGCTGATTTACCAATTCTCGCTGTTGGGTTCTCTCTGGCATTCCTGTCCACCATGTCAAGTTGTTGAATCCATCTTCAGCCTCCACAAAGGCTTGATACTGCGCGTACGTCACCTGATATTGAGCAATGTAAAAGGGCTGAACAACAAATTGACCATAAACCGTTCCATCTTCACCCTGAAACTCGACAGGATTCCCGCTGATCTCAACCGGCAGCCACGCTATATCAGGAATTCCATCTTTCACCCCAACACCACGACGCATATCCCCGATCACACTCAGCCGGTCGCCAATGTCACGACGACGTTCGTGGCTTGCCACCGTTTTCGGCAATGTTTCAAGTTCACGAAGTAACCGTTCCTGTTCCGGTTTGATAAACTCTTGCACCACCGAATCGAGTACAGGCTTTCGCCTTTCAATCATTTCTCTGACGGGCTTCAGACGGTTTGTACCCCAGAGAAAATCAGCATCAAAATTGTTCGCCTCCCAAAGCTTCGCTGCTTGCGTCAACT
The DNA here is from genome assembly GCA_044227005.1 of Aggregatilineales bacterium. GTDB lineage: Bacteria > Chloroflexota > Anaerolineae > Aggregatilineales > Phototrophicaceae > CFX2. The sequence goes on along the minus strand of JBGAFZ010000014.1, from coordinate 26,920 downwards.
GACTGTGCATCCTAACCCATGCAAGGTCAAGGTCAAGTGCTTGGACAAGCTGTTCTAATGACCGTTCAAAGGGCATAGATGAGGCGAAAACCACATACTGTATCTCGCTGATAGCAAGCCAATTCGCACGCACCAGCTTCTTCAGATTCAGTATGCTGCTGGTTACACTGCCCGGTATCTCTTCTGTGTCAGGTATGGCCTCAATCGCCGCATCAATCGCTTTACGAGTCTCTGCTTCGCCAATCCAACCGCAATGTGGAACTAATCGTTTGCCATGTTCACGAGCGTGATTGATTTCAGCATGACAGTAGGGCGACCTAATCGAATTGGGACTGACAACAAAGAGGAAGTTATCAACATTCTCAATGCCATCTTGAATTTGTTTCCACCACGGTGCTCCCGCCGCTATACCCAACAGTGGTTTCTTGAGTTGGTCAAACCAAGGGTCTTTACCACTTTGCTTGAGTGCGGCTACGATCTGCTGCACAAATTCCAGATTCTGCCGAGAGTAAGAGATAAACACATCTGGCATTATAAGTATCCGAAGTAGCACAAGGCGTATATTCGACAATTATAACCGTTATGGGGCTGACAAATGAAAAAGCCCCGCCCAATCCTAACAGCAGAGCTTCAGAGAGCTCGTTTCACTCGCTTCCAGAGGTCAGAGTGCCAGAATCCAGAGACGCGATGGGAGGCACTCAACACGAGCCGAAAACCAAAGAAGTCGTTATTGAAGTTTGGGGGGCTGCTGGAGCGATACGATGCGGCAGCGAGTTCCTGATAGTAGCCGAACGACCCGCCCCGCATCACCTTGCCTTCACCATTGCCATAACCGTCGATCACTTCTGGATTCACATAATCGTTCAAGCACCACTCCCACAAATTACCTGCCACATCCAGAGCGCCACATTCTGCCCGACCCTCTGGATACATCCCGACTGCGGTACTGTGATTTCCTAAACCAGCTTCGGCGGTGTTCGCCCGTGGTCGTTCATCCCATTTTCCCCACGCGTACTCGCGTTTTTCGACGCCATTCTGAGACATCCACTGCCATTCCTGTTCGGTTGGCAGCCGAATTTCCCAGTTTCCATCAAGCAATTCTGCAAACAAGTTATGTTCATGACACTTGGCATCCAACCAGCGGCCAAAGGCGACTGCCTGATACCACGACATACTATCTCGTGGGTAGTTCTCATACTGGGCAACTGCGCTGGAGATTTTGTGCTTGATGTACCAATCTGGAAATCCCTGCCACCACCGCTCGTTTTTAAATCCGTCTGATGCCTCCACAAACGCTTGAAACTGAGGATAGGTGATGAGGTACTTCGCCACATAGAAAGGTTGAACCCAAAATTTCCAGCTTTCGATCTCAATCTCTCCACCCGGAGACACCAACAGCCAATCGATCTGCGGCACACCCTGTTTGTCCAATCCGATGTTCGTTCGTGGATCCCCAATCGTCGCTAACCGTTCCCCGATCCAACGGCGGCGTTTGTGATCCGTCTCGATGTTGGCAATTTCTCGCAGCAAACGCGCTTGCTCCGGCTCAGTAAATGCTTGCTCAAACTCATTTAATTCAGGGTTGAGCCGTTCCTGCATGGCATAAACCAGCTTCAAGCGTTCCTGCGGCCACAGCAGATAGTCAGGACGGCCTTTGGTTTGCCAATCATGCGCTGCATTCCGCATCTGTCGCAGCAGGATTAAGTCTTCTTGTGCTTCGACTATCCAGTCCTTTAACCGTTCCCATGATCGGAACAGCGCTTCATGAGCCACTTCAACTTCATTCTCGTCCATTACCAGCAATCGAGCATCAGTGAATGCCCTGACCAGAGCCAATTCTTGCTCTCCGAAGCGTCCTTGTGACGCTCGTTGACGGGTGGCAGTTCCCCGCTCGTCCACTTCCACTAATTCGCGAAAAACACGTCTTAAAAGTGTCTCTTTATCATTGAGACTCAATCTCTGGAAGGTTTGTTCCGCTCGTTTGCCAATGGCACCCTGTACGCCGCCTAATCCTTGATAATCCGCCAATGTCAAACGCCGATCATGCCGTGAATCAGCGATCTTATACAGTTCATCCAATGTATAAGCCATCAGAGCCAAAGCACCCGCAGCACTGCCCATATCGCTCAGAATCTGTTCCGGCAAACCGTCTTCAAATTCCAATGCAGCTAACTCGGCTGGCCGTTTAATCATTTGCGCCAGTGCGCCGGTCATTGGCGCTGCCAGATTGAACGATGCCATATTGAGGAGTGCTGCCAATTCAGGAATTTCAATCGCTCGATGCACGAAATCATGCCGCATGGTGACAATCACACGAACGCGGGGTTGAACAGCCAAGCGACTCAGTATCGCCGCAAATGGGGCGATACTCTCAGGCTTTGCCAGTGTGAATAGTTCCTCAAATTGGTCGATGAATAACAGGACTTCTGCCCATACGGGTGCCTTAACGGTTTCCAGTGCTCCGGTCAAGGTATCGCACACGGTCATCGGGTCAGCCAGCACATCTTGAACGAACTGGTTCTTAACCCGCCGCTGTTCAAATGGGGTAGGGCGCAATACTTCAAAGGTCTTGATGATGCCATCGAATAGCGCCGCGAAAGGATGGTCGCCTTGTCCCGGTGTGAACTGCACCACAAACCAGTCTTTACTACCGGTTGTTTCGCTGCTGATGGCATTGGCTTCCAAACGTGGCAGGAGTCCAGCACCAACCAGCGACGACTTACCACTGCCAGATGCTCCCACCGTCACCACAAAGCGATTCTCAGCCACCCGTTTGAGCAGTTCGTCGGTCTCACGCTCCCGCCCGAAGAAGATAGGCGCATCAGCCTTCGTGAATGAGCGTAAGCCGGGGAAGGGTGATCCATCCCACTTCTTTGAAGCAATGGTGGTGATGCTTACAGGAAGGGCTGGTTCAGCCTTCGTGGATGAAGTCTCGTAACGCTTAAGCAAACGGACGACCAATTCCTCAAGATGGGTCTCAAACTTCTCACGAAAATCCGCTGGACTGCTGTAGGAGTTCACCCCGCGTCGGATTTGCTTGATGGCCGGATCATAGAATAGTTCGCCAGAGAAGAACGACTTCACCCGTTCGTACTGCTGCTGCCCATCTTTATCATCTGACTTAAATAATTTTTCTTCAGTACGGCGATAGATGATGGTCTCAGGGCGCGTTCCGTTGAGAGCATCCAATAATTCATAATACGTACCAGAAAGATATTCGACACCCTCCATCGCAAACGGTGTCCCCATCCGTGACCACAGAATACAAATGACAATATCGCACTCGGAAGGTCGTGGCAGACCAGCATCAATGGCGGCTTGCGGGGACATGGTGGCAAGCATCGGTGTATCGGCACCCGGTTTGTCCCACGCTACCACACGAAAGCCTACTTTTTCACGGAACGCAGGGCGGTTGGGCAGGCGTTCCAACACCTCCAAGACGGCTTTGCGCTCGTCGTTCACATCACCCGGTGATGATAGAAATACGCGGAAGAATGGGATGTGTTCGGGCATAGTATGATTCCGAGGTGTGGATAAAGATTATATTCGACAATTGTAACGTTTATTCGGTTGCGCTGCTGCCTGATTCAACCACATCCGTTACGCTGACACGTGGGGATTACGGGATCATATTTTCAACACCCTTCTGTTTTAACTTTCAAAGTATCCCACGGATATGGCTCGCTACGCTCACGCCGAGAGATTCAGAGCGCAGAGAATCAGAGGCCAGATTGCCTTATTGGGAAACCTAAAACCACCCGAAAACCGTAGTAGGCGTAATCGCTGCCCGGGAGGTCGAAGTAGCGGAAAGACGCACGGGCGCTGGCCTGAGTGTAAGCGAACGAACCCGCGCGCACCACCTTAGGCTCGCCGTTCCCATAGCCGTCCACAATCTCTGGTTTGCTATAATCGTTCATAATCCATTCCCACACGTTACCGACCATGTCCATTACCCCAAACGGTGATGCGCCTTCAGGGAACATACCGACTGCGCTCGTCTGTCCAATACCCGTTTCCTCTGTATTGCACTTCGTGGCACCAAAGTCATTACCATATGGATATGCTCGTCCATCTGTCCCACGTGCCGCATACTCCCATTCCTGCTCAATCGGCAATCGAATTTCTTCATGCTCCCCAATCAACTCAGCACCCCTGTATTTCGTTGTCAGCCAGCGCGTGAACGCCACGGCTTGATACCACGACACATTCTCGCGTGGATGGTTTTGATACTGGTTATTCTGTTCTGTCATTGGCTGGCGTTGATACTCCTCTGGCATCTCTGCCCACCACTCCGCATCCTCATATTCACCTGAGTCGATAAAGGCTTGGAACTGCTGATAGGTGATCTTATACTTCGCCATCCTGAAACCCTGCTTCAGTTCCACTTCCCGACGCGGATTATCATCTTGGTCATCATCTCCCATCATGAACTTACCATCCGGAGGGACAGGGACATCACACCACTTAATTTCCGGCAATCCATCTGGTTGTAGCCCTACACCTTGTCGGGTATCTCCCAACAACCCTAATGCCCGTCCACAACCGGCTCGTTCCACCGGTGGCAGTGCACCGACTTCGATCAGTTTTACCAACCATTCCACCAATCCATCTCGGATGGGCTGCTCGGTGCGACGGTTGAGTTTGGTTTGAGTATGCAATTCTTGTTCGACAGCAATCGTCCCGGCCAGCCACGCCACCCACCATTCCACTGTATCGCGCTCCCTTGGCGGGTCATCTTCCAGTAGTTCACCGATTAGTTGCCATAAATCGTTTTTACGGTCAGTATCCGCCAGTACATCTCCTGCTAATGTACACGGCATCCGCCACACATCCGGCTTGCTCATCATCTGTTCAGCAAGCAGGCTGAATGAGTCAGCATCCGCGCATAAACTTATCAGATGTGCTCCCGCCAGATACTCCTGAAAGGTGCGGTGCGCGAAATGGAACACATCTTTTTCATCGTCCTGTCCCGGTGACACCAGTACCCCGGCATTTTCACTCAAATACGGAATTAGTTCCGCTGCCACCGTGCGTCCCAATGGTTTCAAATGTTTGTACAGTAGACTTTCATCGATTTCTGGTGTTCCCGGCTTATCGCCATAGCTGCTATGGACATCATAAGCCAGCGCTGCCAAACGCTTATACAGATCATCCAGCGATTGATCGTCTAAAATTTCAATCAGTGAAGGTGTTCCCGTTTTACCCTGTGTCCAACGATCCAACAGCAGCATAATACTGGCACGGTATAACACACCACGCCGTGTCGGTAGTCCTTCAGTTGCGCCTTTCAGGTAAATAATCGCCATCAATGTGACGAATAATGGGCGATCTTTCAGTTCCGGGTCAATCTGCTCAAGCTGGTCATTCAGTGCCTGTGCTTTCTCCTGAGCAGCGCTCTTATCCAAGCCAGCAGCACGGTACAGACGACCGGACAACACTACCCGATGCTCATCCTCAAAGGCTGTGATCATCACCGCATTGAACCCCGGCAGAGTCCAGCCTTCGTAGGCATGGGGGCGGCTAGCAACCAACACCCGGCTGTTGGCAAAACGCGTGTTGATCGATTGTGCCAATCCAATCAACTGCTGCTGCCGCGCCTTAAGTTTGCTTTCAGGGTAGGGAACTTCATCTAGACCATCGAGTATTAGCACTGCATGACCATTATCTAAATCGTAGCGCAAGTCTTCGGCGTACTCCCGCAAATCTTCCCCTAAGAGGTCTTGTTGGATATATGCCCATAGGTGGTCAGCCGTGGCCGGAGTCTTCACGTTAGTAGGGAAGTGTTTGGAAGCCACAAACCGCCGCAGTTCGATGTACACCGGGGTCAGTGCTCCGTGCGGCCAATTATCCAAGAGTGCCATTTTGGCACTACGAGTCCATCCCTCTATCCCCGAACCAGCAAGGCATAACGCTAAATATTTGACGAAAGTGCTTTTGCCGCTTCCCGGCGCACCTAAGATCACCAAGCGATCGCACGCCGCTGCCAGATGATTGAGATGTAGATGGGTATTATTGTATTTTGTGCCATTGTTCCATGGGTTATGCTGTGTAAAATCTTCTGAGAAAAGCTTGTCCGACTTAGCATCTGGATGTTCTTTCCGAAAATTGGCTATCTGTTCATCGATACCCCCTACGAGTGCTTCAAAGGGTGGGCGCTCATAACCCAATTCTTCCGGGCGTGTACGGGGCAAAACATCGCGATCTTTAGAAGGGCTATCAATAGGTGAAGTGCTTCGACCAGCTTTATCCCGGCTCAGCCACCAGTCAATCACCTGCCAATCCTTGACTTCAATGCTGATATTCAACCCCGTTGGCGAATCCACATACACATCTTCCAAGTACACCGCTTGGGTCTGTTCCGGGTTAATTTGTGCCAGATTGAGTGTGCCAATGCGCTCAGCCAGTTGCTTCAAATACGTTTGGTGCAGCACATACTTGGGATTGTTCCGGTCGCGCTGCTGGCGCAAATCGTGTGGGGAAACACGCTGATTGCCATGAACCAAATCATCCAATAACCGCTGTCGACCTTTTTCCCACGCATCAGTCTTTTCCTCACTGAAATCCACAAATTGGATGCGATCAACCCCCATTTTTACTAACTCCGCGTCCGGTACAGGGGCTATTTTGACAGCAAAAATTGGCTTGTTTTGGCTTTTGGCACGGTCAACTTCATATTTGACATTTGGGGACATGCAAGCTGTAGCTGACAAACACAATACAATTGCATCCGACCGATCAATTCCAAGATCAATTGCAAGTTGCCAGTCCTCGCTAACATGAATATCATTCCGATCAAACCAGCAGCGGTAATGAGTCATTTTTAAATCGTCTACTAGTCGCGCCACAGCCACAGTATCGCGACGGCTGTAGGAGATAAACAGTGTGGGCATAAGAACCTGTGGATTGAGATAGTGCACACTAAATAATGCAGCAGATTATAACGTACGAACAACATTCGGGTAGCGAAAGTGTGACAACGGTCTTTACTCAGTAGAAGGCTCGCATCACTTCTACCCCCCCTGAAGTTGGGGACTATGTTCACAACACAATACATCATTATAATTTCTATCAAATACTCATGGATGAGCTCACACTGGAGCACGTCCATCCCTCAAGGAGACTTCGCTCATGATCGATAGCGTCTCGAATGTTTCCACTGACAAGCTAAATGGGACTTCAGCCCCCAATCCGCTCCCCGATCAAGTCACACCCGTCAATATCGCTCCCGAATCAGACCCCGCATTGCGTGCCGCATGGAAGAGATTACTCCAATACGACCGCGCCTCCTTTAATCAGAAACAGCAGCACATCCGTATCCGTGCCATAATCATCCTCATGGGCTTCCTGTCCAGCTTCGTGGCGGTAATCATCGCTGCCAAACAAGATGCCTTTTCTATCGTTGTCTTTTACGCCTACGTACTTGTTGTACCGTTTTTCATTATAGGTTTGATTGCCTCCAGCAAGAAGAAATGGACACGGAGAGGTATCGGTCTCCATATCGGGGCAGGGCTGGTCATCAGCTTCGCGATTATCTTGTTGTTCATCCTCACGTTCTTTATCCCAAATTTCACGCAAGGCATGCTGCAATTACTGGTCTTTGTCTTCGCCCTTTTTGCATCTGGCTTTCTGGCTTACGCCACACGCTTCATCCCAAGTGAACTATGGGCTAAGTACCGCTTTAGTGCCGAGATGATTCGCCGCCACATCTATCTGTACAAGATGGAAGCTGGCGATTACTTTCAGAAAACGCTGCTGGAGCGGCAGACCCTATTGACCGACCAGATCAAGGATGCCGATAGCTACAGTACAATCGAAGTCGACTTGTTTACGCGCATCGACGAGACACCGGGTGAACTGGAAAAGGATCTAAAAGACGTCGGTGGTGACCATGCCTTTCAGTCACTTTCAATGACTAACTACTTCCAAGATCGCCTCTGGTATCAACACAACTGGTATGTGGACAAGAGCTTCAATGAGTACCGGGAGATGCGGAACCTACAAGTTGCCAGCATCGTCATCGGCGCAATGGGATCTATTCTGGTCTTCGCGGGTTATGCACCATGGGTTGCAGTGACCACTTTCGCTTCAGTTAGCGTCAATATGTTGGCCGGACTCAGTATGTACGGTCGCACCTATTCCATCTACTTGAAGTCGGCCAACAAACTGCGTCAGCTTGATCTCAAATGGAATTTCACACCCGAAACGGATCGCGAAACTTCCAAATTCAAATCTGATTTCGTCCATGATGTGGAGACGGTTTTCAAAGAAGAACTCGACCTCTGGATTCAGCAGGTTCAGAAGTCAGTGTCCGAAGTCGATCAGGAGCTTTCATCCAAGATTGCGTCCCCGCTCGGCGACACCAAACCGAACGACAAAAAAGTGTAGTTGGAGCATACGGGCAGCCTCAAAAGCTGCCCTAATTTCCTCTTCAAATAACTGACTAAAATAAAGCTTTTAGTCCCTCGCAGTGACTGACAACAATATCATCAGCCGTATAAGGACATACCATATCAGTAGTGATCTCATTTTTGGACAAAGCAGGGCAGGGCTGCAAGTGATAGTTGGATACATAATTTTACATTTGAACTTAACATTAACCCGAACTATTTCAAATATAACAGCTAGCTTGGAGTTGGAAATACAAGCAAACGAACAAACTTGGCGAACGTAGAGAATAGAGGTAGCCTATATTCTAGTAAATCAGCTGTAATTTTTAACAAAATAAATTATTATAATGAGTTTTCCATGCGCCGTACACTGTGGCTCATCGTGTTATTTGCATTTGCAATAGCTGCAATTTATACAGTTTATGGATTTGCGTTTGATCGAGATAATCCTTTGCTACTGGTTACGACAGCAGTTGCAGGTGCAATTGGTACGACAGCAGGCATTGACCAACTCTGGGATCGCTATGGGGCGCAGCACAAACACTCCGAACGCCCATCAGCACCTGATGAAAAAGCCTATCTAGAAGGACTCCTGCGAGCATTTGCTGAAGAACAAACTGCATTTGTAGCATTAGCAGGAGATGCCATTATTGAGTCCCGTTTCGATGCTTACACAAACGCTTTCGCTCCGGAACACCCCGGTGATCGACTTCGTGAATACGACGACATCGCTCAAGCGGTACGAGATTTCAAACAGTTCGTCATAATTGGCGACCCAGGCGCTGGCAAATCCACAACGCTGCGACAAATAGTGAGCACCATTGCCCATGCCCGTCTTGAAACCCCCAGTCCTCATAAAAACTGGCTAAACAATCTTTATAGAAACATACCTCCTCCGCTGCCACTATGGATGTTCCTTGGCGATAGCCAGAACCCGCCTGCTGCGAAAGAGCTACTGAATTATTGGTGGGAGAAACATTATCTACCAAACAGCCCTGAAATTGCTATGAACCGCCTAGATGTATGGCTATTCATAGACGGCCTGAATGAAATGCCAGAACATGGTGGAAGCGCAAAAGAGCGTGCTGCTTCACTTAAAGCTTTCTTAGAAACCCATCCTGATCTTCGAGCTGTTGTTACCTGTCGTCTGCGGGATTATGACAAAATACTCAATCTCGGTCTGCCGGTTGTACATGTCCAACCACTTGATACTAGGCGTGTGAAGGAATTTGTACAGAAACGACTCGGTAGCTCAGAGCTACTAGAAAAACTCGCTGATAATATTGCATTGAAAAACATCACCAGCAACCCATACACACTGGTTATGCTGATTGAAGTCTATCGTGACAAAGGACAACTCCCAACTGACTTAAATGATCTGTACCGCCTTTATACTCTTGAACGTTACAATGATTACTATAAACGGGGACTCGTCAAAATAGAGTGGAAGCTGCTTGAACGTGGATTACAGCGTCTCGCATTCCGCATGATTGCACGTAGTAAGGGCACAGCAGCACCAACATGGTGGGCTCAACGACACATTGGATTACGTATACTTCGTGAAGGTATTAGTCTTGGAGTGCTGGTCGAAGAAGGAAATATTATCCGCTTTTATCACGAATCACTGCAAAGCTATTTTGCTTTGCCGGGATTGAAGAAAGCCATTCATCAAAGGTGGTATGATCGTTGGTGGCCTGAGCGTCGAAAACGTTTTATCGCTCGGATTAGCGATTTGGGAGAAGCGGCTAGCCCAGCAGTACCTGCTTTGATCGATGCATTCAAAGGTGCTGATGCATTTCCACTTATGCGTGTACAGCTTCCGAAATCACTTGCACGCATCGGGGCACCCGCAGTACCAGATTTGATAGAGGCTCTAAAAAGTGGTGAACCTGATGTCTACTATATTGCGCAGGAAGCACTTTATCTTATGGGTGAAAATGCTGCTCCTGCTACACCTATCTTGATTAAATCCTTAAAAGATTCAAATGGTTGGGAACACGCACAGCTTGTGGAAGTATTACAACGCATTGGCGCTTCGGCTGTACCGGCGCTGCTTGCCTCCATAAAAAGCACTGATGATCGCGTGCGTGAGGGGACAATGAGTGCATTAAGGGGTATCGGCAAGGCAGCAGCTCCAGCTGTACCTGATCTCATCCATGCTTTGAAAGATACGGACGCAAACGTGCGTTATGTAGTCATACAGGTACTAGAGAGTATCGGCAAGGCAGCAGCTCCGGCTGTACCTGATCTTATTCGCGCTTTGAAAGATACGGACAAACGAGTGCAACATGAGGCATCTGTTGCATTGCGAAATATCGGTACAGCAGATCCTGTAGGTATGCTTGCTCTAGTTGAGGCACTAAAAGATTCAGACACAAATGTGCGGCAGGTAATCGTAAATGTATTAAAGAGTTTTGGGCTGACCGCTATTCCAGCTTTACCGAATTTGATTAATACGTTAAAAGATATTGATTATGATGTACGGTTTGAGGCAACATCAGCGATAGCATCTATCGGGCCATGGGCAGTGCCGGCTTTACTAGAAGCTTTAAAGACTGATGGGGATTTAAAATGGGGAGTGGTATGGACATTAGGACAAATCTTTGCCATTTTTATGCCAGATAACCAGTCCAAGCAAATGGATATGTTGAGCTATGTGTCAGATGATAAGCGCGTACAGCAAGCAGGTGAATTAATTGTAAGGGGACATAATGAAGCTGCCCCAGCTATTCCATACCTCATTAATGCCTTGAAAGACAGCAACGTCAGTATACGACTTGGCGCAACATGGGCATTAGGAAATACAGCATTGACATTGGAAAATAGGCTTGTAGCAGCTCCATCTGTACCTGATCTCGTCCATGCCTTGAAAGATACTAATGCCAATATACGCCGTGTAACAGCACAAGCATTAGGACGAATAGGTGAAGCATCAGCATCAAGCGTACCTGATTTGATCACATGTCTAAAAGATTCTAATGTCGAGGTGCGGCAAGAAGCAGCATGGGCATTAGGAGAAATAGGTGAAGCATCAGTGGCGAGTGTGCCCGCTTTGATTGACGCTTTAAGGGATGATAACTTTCTTGTGCGTTTTAATGTGACAGGCGCATTAAAGCATATCGGCTCTCAAGAAGCACTAGAAGCCCTTGAGGGCTATCAAGGCTTGAAACAATAACCGCCTGTACCTATCGGAATATCACTCTCCACCTGTAAGTGCTTCGATTTCACATCGAAAAAAACTCTTGTAAATTATCCATTCTAACGATTTATTTGCTTCGCATAATCGGCCAAATTCCCATCAAATAAAGCTTTTAGTCCTTCGTAGTGGCTGACAACAACATGCTTTTTAGTCAGTAGTATGAGCGTAAAAGCGTCAATTGCTCTCTCATGTTTTGAAAAAAACAGACAGGGTTTCAAGATATATTTTTAGGAAACAAAATACGAGGATATGGTGACGGAAATAAATAAAAAGGGCAGGGCGATTGTATGTCGTCAAAAGGTTTCGGACTAAAAAGCGGTTGGAAGAAGAGAGACTTAGCTCCAGAATATCACGAATAGGTGTTCAAAACCAAGTTGTGTTGACGGCGTGAAATGAAAGTCTGCTGTTTAATCTGTTGGCGATAGGTTTGCACCTCCTGAGCACGGCCCAAGAAAACGTCGGATGGGGTTAAGTTGTCGAGTGATTCGTGGTAACGATGCTGGTTGTAGTAATCCACAAAACTAGCAATGGCTTGTTCCAGTTCCCAGGGGAAGTAGAAATTCACAAGCTTGACAATCGCTTTCATGGAACGATGGTAGCGCTCAATTTTGCCTTGGGTCTGCGGATGGTAGGGAGCACCACGAATATGACGGAGGTGATGGTGTTCAAGGTACTTGGCGAGTTCATCCGACACAAAAGCAGCGCCATTATCGGACAACAAGCGTGGACGCAGATCAACTTTAATGTGGCTGACACCGGTTCGCTCTACGGCCAGATCCAATGTGGCTTTGGCATCGTCACTGGTCATGGTGGGTGCTAAACGCCAAGCGATGATATAACGTGAAAAATCGTCCAATATGGTGCAGAGATAGTAGCATCCCCAACCCACAACCTTCAATTGGGTAAAGTCGGTCTGCCACAATTCGTTGACCCGAGTGGTTGGCTCTTCAAAGTGATCTTTAGCACTGACCAGTTGAAAGACCGGACTGGTCACCAAATCACAGGCTTTGAGGATACGGTAGGTACTGGATTCAGAGATGAAGTAGCCCTGATGGTCAGTGATGTGCCAAGCCAATTCGCGAGGCGAGAGTTCGGTGTGTTCCAATGCCGTCTGGACGACTTCTTCGCGTACGCTGTCGGGAATGCGGTTCCAGAATTGGTGCGGCTGGGAACTCTGATTTGCCAATCCCTCATATCCCAGGTCGCGATAACGGCGATACCAGTCATAGAAGGTACTGTGGGCGATGCCTAGTTCTGTCAACACCTGTTTAACTAGCACATCCGCTTGTTCGACCAAACGGATGATTTCGAACTTCTCAGCGGGTGTGTAGCGCATCATTCCTCCCGCTCGTTCGCCCAGCCAGTCACACTTTTTTTCAACACCCGGTTCTTTAACAGCAGCTCAGCTACGACCTGTTTGAGCTGCTCGTTTTCGTGACGAATATCCGTCACCTCATCGCTGGTTGCTTGGCGTTTCGTATCGCCCGCCAAACGTGCTTTTCCCGCCTCCAGAAACTCTTTACTCCACTTGAAGTATAAGCTTTAGGCGATGCCTTCTCGTCGACACAATTCGGCGATGGTCTCTTCACCTCTTAGTCCTTCGAGTACAATTCGGATTTTCTCTTCTGCGCTGTGCTGTCGTTTCGTTTCCCGTCGGATGGTGTCAATAGTGCGTTGTGCTGAGTTCTTTTCCTGGCTCATTTCTGGCTCCTTTTTGCTTTCTATGGCCTAGGAAAGTCTCTCTTAGTTTACCCTCTCATTTTGTCCATTACCTTTTGAACCGCAACAAACGGTGTCCAGATGAATATCGGCTCAACAGTTTACCTGCAAGCACAACCGGACAATCTTATGACGGTAACGGTAATTGAAGGGGCAGTGAAACTCACAGCCGGTGGTGTATCGCAGAGTGTTCCAGAGGGAACCTATTCCACTATTCGTTTGGAGTCCAACGGTCTCGCATCCGGTACACCAGCCTATCCACAACCCTACAACCGTGACAAGCTGCTGACCCTGCCCATTACAGTAGGGCTGCCTGAAAAGATTGCCATAGCACCATCACTCACTCAGGCGGAAGTCCAGACGGCTATTGAGACTGCCGACGCTATCACCAATGGACTACCACGCACTGGAGGATGGAACCAAACCCATTCGGTCACCACCAATACCTGTGATCAGAATCCGACTTCCAGTAATGCGGTCGGGGACGTCAGTCACTATCTGGTGAACCTTACATTCAGCGATAGTCGGGACAATATGCTCTGGGGTGGCTGGATACCGCGAACCCTATCTCGAATAGGTGATAATGTTTATCAGGGCGTGTTTCCACATGAGCAAAACCTGTGGACGCTCACCATCACCTTTACGTCACCGACGACCTACCAAATGACATGGGTAGACACTCCATCTCAAGAAGGGTTACCCGGTTGTACCTATAACATGACTGGAAGTGGTGTGTTTAGTGGGTAGCCGCCTAAACCTTAAAACCGGTACCTCTTCGGCTTAAGCCTTAAGGACCTAGACTGTTGAAGATGCGGTAGAGCAGGGGCGGCGGGAATGACTCCAAGTCGCCCCTATATGCCTGACGCGAGCAGCGCCCCGTACCGCCCATCCTGTGTGCAGACCAGACCCACCGGCGCTATCCCGCCGCCCTCGCCGCAACCGGAAAACCGTAGTCGCCCGGCACTTTTGGAAGCAGGCTTACAGCCCTCTGAGGGGTAAGCGGGTTATGGGCACCCAACACCAATCGAAACCCATAGTAGTCGCTATCGGAGCGTGGGTGGTCGAGGCTGCGGGACGACGCGGTGGCGATCTGAAAGTCATCGAAGAAACCGCCCCACAGCAACTTGCACTCTCCATTCCCGTAGCCCTCCATGATTTGCGGATTTCGATAATCATTTAAACACCACTCAAATACATTCCCCACACTGTCCAGCACACGGAACGATGTTTCTCCATCTGGGAAGATCCCACTGTGCCCCATACCGCATACTCTCATTCTTGCTCCGTCGGCAGGCGTACTTTGAGTCGTTCTCCAGATAACGAACGTCACTATGAGCTCATTACACCTAGCACCAATTTTTCAAGGTAACCCTCCGTATTATGTTTAATAACCATTGAATCTGAATCAATTCGACGGCTTTATAATTCTGGTTGCGTCGCAAGATCCCGGCTACCGAGGGGGAGTCATGGACAACCTTAGCAGGCAAACGATCAAGGGGTACGAGCTTCGGGAGCGGATCGGTGCAGGCGGCTTTGGCGCTGTGTATCGCGCCTTTCAGCCTGCCGTTGGTCGCGAAGTTGCCATCAAAGTTATTCTGCCAGAGTTCGCCAACCAGCCCGAATTCATCCGTCGCTTTGAAGTCGAAGCCCAACTGGTCGCCCATCTGGAAGACCCTCACATCGTTCCCCTCTACGATTATTGGCGTGATCCAAGCGGTGCGTATCTGATCATGCGCTTATTGCGGGGTGGCAGCGTCCGCAAATCGCTCAATGGTGATCCCTGGTCGCTTGAGGCTATCGCCAAACTGCTGGAGCAAATCGCAGGGGCGTTGACCACTGCCCACCGGAATGGGGTCATCCATCGTGACCTGAAACCCGACAACATCCTTCTTGATGATGAACGCAATGCCTACCTGTCCGATTTCGGTATAGCCAAGGTTATTAATCCGACCACCATCTCGAACTCCTTGAACTTACTTTCCCCTGCCTATGCGGCACCCGAACAATTCAAGGGAGAGGCTGTCACCCCAACAACCGATGTCTATAGTTTTGGAATCATTCTGTATGAATTACTGACAGGTAGTCATCCTTTTCCCAAGATCAGCGTCGCCGAGCTGATCAACAAAACGCTCAATGAACCACTGCCGCCTCTACAGGAGATCCGACCGGATTTACCGGCTGCCATTAACGGTGTACTGCAAATCGCGACTGCCAAATCAGCCAGTGAACGCTATGGCAATGCACGGCAATTGGCTACTGCCTTCGCACAGGCCCTCAAATCATCGCGCGGTGGTGCCACCATCCACTTTGAGGAACTCGCACCTCTGCCAACAACGAATCCCTATAAGGGAATCCTCGCGTTTCAAGAAGCCGATGTTGCCGACTTCTTCGGTCGAGAAAAACTGACGGACAAGATCATTAGCCAATTGGCTGCCTTATCTGATTCGAACCGTTTTCTGGCGGTCGTAGGGCCAAGCGGAAGCGGGAAATCGAGCGTGGTCAAAGCCGGTCTGCTGCCGCTGCTGAGACAAGGTGCCGTTCCGGGTTCAGATCAATGGTATGTGGCCGAGATCATGCCGGGATCGCATCCTCTGGATGAAGTCGATATTACCCTTACACGCTTAACCGCCACGCCGGGGATGAACCTTTTGCCGCTTTTGCGTGAAGATGAGCGTGGCTTGATCCGCGTAACCCGTAAGATATTCCCGGAAGGCTCTCATCTCTTATTGGTTATCGATCAGTTTGAAGAGGTGTTCACACTAGTCAAAGATCAAACTGAAACACTCCATTTTTTAGAGAGCTTGTATGCCGCTGTAACAGACCCGCGCAGTGGTATCCGGGTGGTCATCACCCTACGAGCAGATTTCTATGACCGTCCACTAATGCATCCTCACTTCAGTGAACTGGTCAGCCAACATACATTGGTGGTCGTACCACTTACGGCAGAAGAATTGGAACGTGCCATTGTTCGTCCTGCCGAACGGCAGGGTGTCCAATTCGAAGCAGGATTGGTCTCCAAGATCGCCAGTGATGTACATGATCAACCCGGTGCTTTACCTCTGTTGCAATACGCCCTAACCGAGTTGTTTGAGCGCCGGGATGAGCGCCGGTTGACGCATGATGCATATCATGCCATTGGCGGGTTAGTCGGTGCATTGGCCAAACGAGCTGATGAACTTTATGCGAATCTGACTGAGGAGGGTCAAGAATTAGTGCGGCAGCTCTTCCTGCGCTTAGTTACACTGGGGGAGGGGGTTGAAGATACGAGACGTCGAACGACACTTTCCGAACTGCGATCACTGTCGACAAACACCGTAATGATGGACGAGATCATCAGCACATTCGCGAATTATCGCCTACTTTCGCTCGACAACGACCCCGGCACCCGCACCCCAACCGTTGAAGTCGCTCACGAAGCGATTCTCCGTGATTGGGGAAGACTGCGAGCATGGCTGGACAACAACCGCGATGACATCAAGTTGCAACGGCAATTAATGTTGCTAGCAGACGAATGGCACAATGCTCAGCGGGATGCAAGTTACTTGATACGCGGCTTACGACTGGAAACGTTCGAAAAGTGGGTTGTCGAAACCAAACTGGCACTTACGTCGGAAGAAAGAGCTTACCTTCAAACCAGCCTGAACCAGCATAACCGTGAGCAAGCCGTTGAAGTTGAAAATCAGGCGCGAGTAAAAGCACTCGAACGGCGCTCAGTACGCTTCTTACGAATATTGGTCGTGGTGCTGTTGTTGGCGACCATCGGGGCTTTTGGATTGACCGGGATTGCCATCAACAGCGCCAGTGATGCTCAAAATGCGCGCTCGACCAGCGATACCAATCTGGTTCAGGCTAATGCCAATTTTAGCCGCTCCGAGTCACAGCGGCTCGCCGCTGAAGCAACACGCCTGCTGGCTCAAAACGGAAATTCAGACATCATAGCTTTGCTCAGTATTCGCTCACTACAAACTCAATATTCGCCGCAGGGCGATGCCGCCATTGTCGGGGCAGCCAGCCTTGATTATCCCCGGGTGGTGTTCACCGGGCATAGCAGATATGTGACCAGCGTGGTTTTCTCGCCCGATGGCCGCTATGTGCTGACCGGCAGTGACGACTCTACTGCACGGCTCTGGGATGTGGCAACCGGGAAGGAAATCCGTGTCTTTGCGGGGCACACCGACGGGCTGGACAGGTCGGATGCGGTGATATCGCCCGATGGCCGCTATGTGCTGACCGGCAGTATTGATAAAACTGCCCGGCTGTGGGATATCGCTACCGGTGAAACGCTGCAAACATTTATCGGGCATACCGCTTGGATTGCCGGGGTCGCGTTTTCGCCGGATAATCACTTTGCCTTGACCGGGAGTGCCGATAATACGGCAAAATTATGGGATATTCAAACCGGGAAGGAAATCCGCCAGTTCACCGGTCACACTGGAGTCGTGTGGTCTGTCGCTTTCTCGCCGGATGGCAAATATGTACTGACGGGCAGTGATGACCGGACCGCCCGGCTGTGGGATGCCGGGAATGGACAAGAAATTCGCCAGTTTACCGGTCACGAAGGCGGCATCCAGTGGATTGCCTTTTCGCCGGATGGTCATCTGGTAATTACTGGCAGTGCGGATAGCTCAACCCGTATGTGGGACACCGCAACAGGTCAGGAAGTCCGGCAGTTTGTGGGGCAGACAGAAGGCATCAATGCAGCCATTTTTTCGCCTGATATGAAATATGTGCTGACAGCAGCCGGGGATGGAACTATCTGGCTATGGGATTTTGCTACAGGTGCGGTTCTACGCCATGTTACAGTTCATACCGGCAGCGTACTCAGTGCTGCTTTCTCCCCGGACGGTCAATCGTTCATCACTGGCGGTTACGACACTACCGCACGTTTATGGAGCCTTCAGATTACGCCAGAACTACCCATCTTTGCCGGGCATACCGGCGAAGTCTGGGATACCGCTTATTCACCGGATGGCAAATATGTACTGACTGGAGATTCTGACCAGACTGCACGGCTGTGGGATTCCCGGACAGGTCAGCAGCTCCGTGTTTTCAGAGGGCATACCAGTGGCATCAGTTACGTCGCCTTTTCGCCTGACAGTCGCTTTATTGCTACTGCCAGTCTGGACAAAACTGCTCGCCTGTGGGATATCCAGACGGGACAGGAAATTCAGCAGTTTGTCCATATGGACAATATAAATGGGGGGATCAGCTTTTCTCATGATGGACAGTACCTGCTCACCGGTTGCAATGATACGCTAGTGCATCTATGGGATGTTAAGAGTGGTCAGGAAGTTCGCCAGTTTACCGGGCATACGCGCTGGCTTATGGGAACGACCTTTTCACCGGACGACCGCTATATCTTCAGCGGCGGAAATGACGGGATAGCGATAATGTGGAATACTCGAACTGGTGAGCTGATACGCAGATTTGATGTTGGCAATCCTGTCTGGGCAGTGGCTTACTCTACCGATAATATTCATGTACTCACCGGTGATTCTACTGGTGAGGTTCAGCTCTGGGATGTTCGAACCGGGCAGCAGATACGGCAGTTTGTCGGTCACAGTGACGGCATCTGGGGAGTCGCTTTCTCGCCGGACGGACATTTCATATTAAGTGGCAGTATGGATAAGACTGCTCGGTTATGGGATATACAAACAGGCAAGGAACTGCGGCGTTTTGTTGGTCATACCAGTGGGCTGGAATCGGTAGCTTTCTCACCGGATGGACGTTACATACTAACCGGAAGCCCCGATAAAACTGCCAGGCTCTGGGATGTGGACTATCACACAACTGTGGATTACCTCTGTAATCGTCTGTCACGCGATTTTTCCACTGACGAGCGGCAGCAGTACGATATTAGCGACACTGCCCCGACATGCTCAAAATTTGCGGCAAGTGACATTTCATCTTCATCCGCTCTATTTTACAAATCGAGACTCACACACTCCATTTTATTAGGATAATTACAGCATTGCGCCAGTGCCTTGATACGGGGGGTGTTCTTTTCACCAATCCCCGCAACAGACTGGATTTCCTCTAGTGGCAGAGCAGCCAGTTGTCCCACAACGACGATGCCTCGACGAAATAGTTCATCCCGCGAGACTTTTCGACCCACAACCCATTCCATCGGTATATATGCTCAAGCCTTAAGAAGCTGGCACATTCTGATTTGAAGAACAGGGTAGGGCAGTGGTATCTTCTTGCCACAACCTTCGTGCTACACAATAAGCAACTATGACTACTGACAAACTCACGAATGCACAGTCCCTAACCATAGCCCGCGAGATTGCCAACAAACTTGGTGAACGGCGCAACGGTGTCATCAGGCTGATCAGACGCATTGTTAGCCAGTGCGGTGAAGATTTCGCCCGTGAGATGTACGCCGCCACAGCCGAGATTGAAGCTAACGGTGGCATGATGCTACCTGACAACTCGCGTCGTCGGACACAGGGCGGGATCTTCTTCAAACTGGTTCGCGCCAAGCTGGACAATAATGAGCGTAATAAGGTGTTCTATGGCATCGCAGCCGTTGGCGTGCCGCTCATGTCGTGGACTGACCGTATCGGCATCGTTCAAGCGCTCCAATCCGAGCAAGGAGTTATCGAATCCATGAGAATATCCCTGCGTGGACGCCCCGGTCGCATCGAGAAGCGTCCCGAAGTTATCGTCACCACCATGTCGTACCTGCCGGTCGTTGACAACTTGCCGCGTGGTATACCGAAACCACCATCAACACCGACCACATTCGCGGTCTACGTCGCGCCGAAACAATGGGAGAAGGTTGAAGCGGCTATTGCAGACCCTGCTGATACGCTGCTGGTAGAGGGGATATGCGCCTTCGATCCGGATACGCAGAGCATGGCCGTGTTCGCCACCGAGGTGCAGACGGAACAGTTATTGGCTAAGACGAGAGCTGCTCAAAGCAAGGCTGACAAGCCGGTAAGGGCCAAGAAATCGCCTGTTGTTGCGCCGATCAATCCCAACCTACCGCCGGATGTGGCACGTAAGTTGGGTGAACTGCAAGCGTCGGCAGGGATATTCCGCCAGAAGGTCGCGACCATCCTGAGCAAGCCAGCAGGGCAGCAATTTGGGCTGGAGATGACCCAGAAACTGCTCAAGAACGTCGAGGCCGAGATCGCCGCGTTGGAGCAAAAGTACGCCGGTTAAATCAGAGTCCAGATTGCCCGATAGGGGAACCCAACACCACCCGAAAACCGAAGTTGGGGTCCCATTTGTACGGATCGTAGCTACCGCGGAATGACACACGGGCCTCATACCTATTGAGATAGAACGAACTCCCGCGCACCACCTTGTGCTTACCATTACCATAGCCATCCAAGATCTCAAGGTCCTCATAATCGTTAAGACACCATTCAAAGACATTGCCACTCATGTCCAAAGCCTTACAAGTCGCCTCGCCGTGCGGGTACATGCCCACAGCCACCGCCCGGCTTAAACCGGCTTCACGGGTATTAGCGTATCCTTCTTGCCAGTAACCCCACGAAAAGATCCGTTCTTCTTCACCAGCCTGTGCCGCCCACTGCCATTCCCATTCGGTTGGTAGTCGCACTATCAACTTCTCATCAGGTAGCAAGTGAGCTTCACGAAGTTTTGCATCCAACCAGCGAGTAAACGCCACACTTTGATACCATGATACGCTATCACGTGGGTTATTCTGCGAGATGGTACGTTGATTACCCATTAGCTGCTGCTGGAATTCCTCTGGCATTCCCGTCCACCATGTGCTGTTATTGAATCCATCTTCAGCATTTATAAAAACTTGATATTGAGTATATGTCACCTGATATTTGGCAATGTAGAAGGGATGGACAACGAATGGACCATAAGCTTCTCCGTCTTTATCATGAAACTCAACGGGCTTCGCACTACCCTCGACCGGAAGCCACGCTATATCAGGAATACCGTCTTTCACACCCACGCCACGACGTGTATCCCCAATCACACTCAGCCGGTCACCAATGTCCCGGCGGCGCTCATGGCTTGCAGCCGTTTTCGGCAATGTTTCAAGTTCACGAAGTAACCGTTCCTGTTCCGGTTTGATAAACTCTTGCACCACCGAATCGAGTACAGGCTTTCGTCGTTCAATCATTTCTCTGACAGACTTCAGTCGATTTGTACCCCAGAGAAAATCAGCATCAAAATCGTTTGCCTCCCAAAGCTTCGCTGCTTGCGTCAATTGGCTGTGCATCCTCACCCATGCAAGATCGAGGTCAAGTGCTTGAACAAGCTGTTCCAGTGACCGTTCAAAGGGTGTAGATGAGGCGAAAACCACATACTGAATCTCGCTAATAGCAAGCCAATTCGCACGCACCAACTTCTTCAGATTCAGTATGCTGCTGGTGACGCTTCCCGGTATCTCTTCGGTGTCAGGAATGGCCTCAATCGCAGCATCAATCGTTTTACGAGTCTCTGCCTCACCAATCCAACCACAATACAGAAGGGGAACTAATCGTTTGCCATGTTCACGAGCATGATTGATTTCAGCGTGACAGTAAGGAGACCTAATCGAATTGGGACTGACAACAAAGAGGAAGTTATCAACATTCTCGATGCCATCTTGAATTTGTTTCCACCACGGTGCGCCTGCCGCTATGCCCAACAGCGGTTCCTTGAGTTGGTCAAACCAAGCGTCTTTACCGCTTTGCTTGAGTGCGGTTACGATCTGCTGCACAAATTCCAGATTCTGCCGAGAGTAAGAGATGAAGACATCAGGCATAGGAAACGATCTCACTTGAGTAGAATGGTAACGGTGAGTTTACTTCAAACTTAGTCACCGTGCAGGTGGTCGCCTTCTTTAGCACCACGCGGCAGTAGCTTCTTCGGAACGTTCCAGACTTCAGGCTCATTCGCCACTTCGATAACGGCCCAATCACCGAGGAATCCCTATGCCTCCAGCGAAAATTAACGCTAAGTCGGCTACGAAGGTGTACAATTAAGAGAACATTAACAGTTTTGAATTTCAACTTACTGACAATTTAAAGAAAAATTATATGATTGTGTTCTGGATAAACATGGTATGAATAACCTCGCCAACTTTCTCGAACAGACACAGGCTGGAATTACCCTCGTAAACGTCATGGAAGTAATGAATTATCCGGTCGTAAAATTAAGGAACAGACTCTATGTACCGGTAAAAACTCATGAATGAAAAAACGGATCGAGATCAGACGAAGGATGAGGAATTTACTCTTTCTTCTGACCAGTCGTTTAATCTCCTCGAAAGCATCAGCGAAGCGTTCTATGGCCTCGATTCGGACTGGCGCTTCATTTACCTCAATCGCAAAGCCGAACAACTCTGGGGCAGAAAACGCGAAGAACTTATCGGAAAGCATATCTGGACAGAATTCCCTCAGGGTGTGAATACCCAAGCCTATCGAGAAATGCACAGGGCGTTGGAAGAGCAGCAAACTATTCGTTTTGAAACCTTCTCTTCATTTTTGGAAGCATGGGTTGAGGTCGAAGTTTATCCCACTCGAACAGGCCTATCAGTCTACTTTCACAATATTACACGGCGGAAAGAGGCTGAGGCTGCCTTGGAAAAGAGTCAACAGCAGCTTCGGCTAATTACAGAGTCTCTTCCTCTCTTAATCAGCTACATTGATAACAATATGCATTATCAATTTGTCAACAATGGTTACGAGAAGCTATTTGAGTTAGACCGCTCTCAAATCGTGGGTAAGCATATTACAGAAATTATCGGACAAACAGCATTTGAGACTGTAAGGCCGGATATCGAAGCCGCTCTCAGCGGTCAAACTGTCCGCTATGAGCGCCCAATGCCTTACAGTACAGGAACACGCCTCACACGTACGCAATTGCTACCTCACCGGCTTGCTGATGGCTCAATTGCTGGCTTAATCGTTATGGTGGATGACATCACTGACCGACAACAAATAGATGAGGAACTGGCCCATTTGGCAGCAATTGTCGGTTCTTCAAATGATGCAATCGTCAGCGAGACGTTAGATGGGATCATCACAAGTTGGAATCAGGGGGCAGAGAAAATATTCGGTTATACGGCGCGTGAAGTCATTCAGAAACCGATTAGTATTCTCATCCCACCCGATAAGTTAGGCGAAGAAAAGATGCTTCTACGGAAGATTGCAGCGGACGAAACAATACGAAATTATGATACGATCCGCCTGAAAAAAGATAGGAGTGAGATTTTTGTTTCAGTCTCATTATCACCGCTCAAAGATGGGCAGGAGAAAATCGTTGGCGCGTCGAAAATCGCTCAGGATGTAACGGAACGAAAACGGGCGGAAGACGCACTACGCCGCTATGGTGAACGCATGACTGCTATTAACCATCTTGATTATATCATCTCCTCAAACCTCGATATTAATCAAGTTTACGACAACTTTGTAAAAGAATTACAGACGTTAGTGCCACTTGATCGGACCGCAATCGTGCGGCTCAACAAAAATGGAGACCAATGGCAGGTCGTTCGACAATGGACCCAACATGAACCTTTATTCTTTCCCGGTGAATGGCGCCCCCTAAGCGGTTCGGTAATTGAATGGTTGGTCACAAACCGTATCCCTTACTCAGAATCCGAAGTTGGTGAGCGTGGGAATTGGCCTGAAACGGCGATTTTACAACGCGAAGGGATAAGGTCACGTATATTGTTGCCACTCATCATCAAGGGAGAAGTTGCAGGAGTGCTCACGGTTGGCAGTCGGAGACCATCTGCCTTTTCCGAAGAGGATCAGTCGATTCTGATGACCTTTGCCGATCACCTGACTATTGCCATACAGAATTCCGATTTGTATGAAGAGGTTAGAGGGCATGCGGCTGAATTGGAGCAGCGTGTTACTGAACGCACTGCCGAACTGAACGCAGCCAAACAACGTGTCGAAGCTATTCTCAATAGTGGCACCGATGCCATACTCCTCGTCCATCGTGATTTCACAATCCAACAAACCAATGACTCGTTCAACAGAATGTTTGGCTGTGAACAAGATGATTATTTTGAGAAGTCTCTCAAGGTACTCCTCAGCCCTAATAACGAAAACATCATCACAAAGCTTGAACAAGCTGCCACAGCACGGAACAAGCTGGTTATCGATGTCGAGGCACTCCGTAAAGATGGCACCGTTTTTGCCGCTGAAATCAGCCTCGGTTTCATCACGGACAATAGTTTCGTTTGCACCTTCCACGACATCAATGAACGTAAAGCGCTCGAACAATCGCTGCTAGCGGCAGTTCAAAAAGAAAAAGAACTGAACGAACTCAAAACCCGCTTTGTGTCAATGGCTTCACACGAATTCCGTACGCCATTAGCTACCATACGAGCCATAAGTGAGACCTTAATTATTTACAGAGATCGGCTTTCGGATGACCAGATTAGTCAAAAGCTCAGTAATACCATTGAACAAATTGACTTTCTGACGGATATTGTGAACGACGTCCTACAACTGGCACGCCTACAGGCACGACGATTCGACTACAAACCCTCCAAACTCAATCTGGATACCCTCTGGCGGGAAATTCTTGATGAATATCAGAACAGACAAGACATCCACCATCAATTCTACTACTCCTCCGAGAAGAGCCTTCCCTTTGTCCAAGTAGATAAAAAGTTGATGCGGCAAATCATAACGAACCTTTTGTCAAACGCCATCAAATACTCATCTCCTGATAAGCCGATTACCATCACACTGGAACACGTAGACAACAGGGTTTGTTTTAGCGTACAAGATGAGGGAATTGGTATCCCGGAAGATGACCTGAGCCATTTGTTTGAATCATTCCATAGAGCCGATAATGTTGGAACCATTCATGGTACGGGGTTGGGTTTGGTCATCGCCAAGGAGGCTGTTGAACTACATGGTGGAACAATCACTGTTGTCAGTAAAGTGGGGAGAGGGACGACCTTTACGGTGCACATCCCCTTGACTGATTGAGGCTATACGACCGACTCTTTTGAAAGGTGCTGTTCATTATGCCATCAGACGATACCCATAATGTGGAAATTGTGCAGAAGCAAGAAATTGCATTCCCCGGCGATGAAATTGGTCGCATCGGGGTTGCTATTCACGAGCTCGCTCAAAGTCTTGAAATTCGTTACCGTGAACTCCAAAAG
Organism: Aggregatilineales bacterium; assembly: GCA_044227005.1. Lineage (GTDB taxonomy): Bacteria > Chloroflexota > Anaerolineae > Aggregatilineales > Phototrophicaceae > CFX2. The sequence continues at coordinate 1,509 of JBGAFZ010000014.1, read as the reverse complement.
ATCATGCAGATTACAGCACGGGTCAACGCGGGACTATTTCTTGATGAAATTCTTGAAGGCGTCTATCGTGACTTCAAGAATTTTATCCCCTACGATCGCATTGGTGTTTCCCTCATCACAGAGGATGGGCAAAGTGTTAAAGCCCGCTGGGCGAAAGCAGAATATACCCCTTTGCGCTTAGGTGCTGGCTATGCCGCTGCACTGGCTGGCAGCACGCTTGAAAAGATTATGAGCACTGGACAACCGCGTATCATAAATGATCTTGCTGCCTACGCTCAAAAGAAACCCAATTCAAAATCGACCAAATCGATACTGGATGAGGGTATCCGCTCATCCTTGACCTGTCCCCTAATCGCTAATGGTGAGCCGATTGGGTTCATGTTTTTCTCCAGTTGTAAACCTAACATGTACGCCAGTGTCCACGTGGATATTTTTCAGCAAATCGCTGGACAGTTATCAGTCATGGTAGAGAAGGGGCGTTTAGTTGCTGAATTGGCAGCCCAGAAGGCCGAGTTAGAGCGCAAAAACGAAGAGCTGCGGCGATTGAATGACTTGAAGAACTCATTTCTAGGCGTTGCTGCCCATGATCTGCGCAATCCCATTGGCAACATTCAACTGGCGATGGCGCTCTTGATGAACGAACGCATTACCATTACGCCAGAAGAACAGGAACAAATGTTTTCTGACATTGATACCCAATCTCGGTATATGCTGAATCTGCTCAACGATTTGCTCGATGTATCCCACATTGAATCCGGAAAATTCACCATCAATCTGGTGCCGATTGAGTTAGGTACTTTTCTCAAAGAAGTCGTTCTCCGTCACCTTCGACTTGCTGAACCCAAAGGAACCACTGTACTTTTAGAATCCGTTCCGACAGGAGTAGCGCTTGCTGATCCCATGCGCTTACGGCAGGTCATGGATAATTTGATCTCAAATGCCGTGAAATACTCACCGGCAGGTAGCCTTGTACTGGTTCGGGCAATGCATAAAAAAGGTGAGTGGCGGATCGAAGTGCAGGATCAAGGACCGGGCTTAACCTCCAAAGATCAAGAACGCTTATTTCAGGACTTCGCGCGCTTGTCAGCCCAACCCACGGGCGACGAGAAAAGCACCGGTCTTGGTTTAGCCATCACACGTCGCGTCATCGAAGCCCATGGCGGACATATTGGCGTGCACTCCGAGGCAGGTCATGGTGCAACATTCTGGTTTACTCTAAATGTCCCAAAGAAAAAGAAGTAGGATTTTAGGTTTGCTATGAATCGGCTTGAATATATCTTTCGAAACAAGTTTATTTTCGCCGTTAAATAGAGGTTAGGGGCGGCCAAGTGCAGCTTTATTAACCTGAGTTCGGGATAATGGGATGCCCCTCAAAGAGAGATAAGATACTCTCAAGGTTAACCACAACCAGAGAGGCATCCAAAATGAGTTTACTGGAACTATTCTGTCATGTCGATGATTTCTGGCTGGGCTTTGCCCAACAGTGGGAGGCAGAGCAGCTACAAAGTG